>CAVOMN010000001.1:0-581869 GCA_963697035.1 uncultured Acidobacteriaceae bacterium
GCGTTGGAGATTTGCCTTGTGTCTATATCTGGTATAATCTAAAATATGCGTAGAATGGCCGGGCATATCCATACTCACGAAAACTTACGCCATTAGCTGGCACGGGAAGCTGGTCCGGGCGACGGGCAAGCGCCTGCATGAGCAAGGCCGCTTGCTAGGGCGATGGAAGCCCTGGGTTTCAGGCTACGTCAGGAAGCTGTGCTACGCACCCTTACGGAGGACGTGCTCAACAGCAGCGAAATTGAGGGAGAAAAGCTGGACCCGGAGCAAGTCCGTTCCTCGATCGCGCGCCGTCTCGGCATGGACATCGGGGGCCTTAAGGCGGTGGATCGGAACCTGGAGGGAGTTGTTGAAATGATGCTGGACGCCACCCGTCACTATGATCAGCCGCTCACTTCAGAACGGTTGTTCGCGTGGCATGCATCCTTGTTCCCGACCGGACGCAGTGGCATGAGGCGGATTAAGGTCGGTGCCTGGCGAGATGACAGTGGAGATCCAATGCAGGTAGTCTCTGGGCCGATGGGCAAAGAACGTGTTCACTACGAGGCACCAGCCGCGAAACGACTGGACCCCGAGATGGGGACTTTCCTCGATTGGTTCAATGGAAACACTGAGGGTGATTGGGTGGTAAAGGCAGGGCTCGCGCATCTATGGTTCGTCACGATCCATCCCTTCGAGGACGGCAACGGTCGTATCGCGCGAGCCATCGCCGATTTGGCACTCGCCCGATCTGAACAAAGTTCTCAACGGTTCTACAGCATGTCGGCCCAGATCCGGCAAGAGCGTGCGGACTACTACGACGTTCTGGAGCGGACGCAGAAGGCGGCGATGGACATAACGCCGTGGATGGATTGGTTCTTGCAATGTCTGGGACGTGCCATCGACGGAGCAGAAGCTACCCTCGGAACCGTGCTCTCCAAAGCGCGCTTTTGGGAGACCTTTGGGGACTCTCTGCTGAATGAACGGCAGCGTCTTGTTGTTAACCGCTTGCTCGATGGTTTCGAGGGAAAGCTCACTACAATGAAATATGGGAAGCTCGCGAAATGTTCACACGACACGGCATTGCGTGACATCGCCACACTTGTTGAACGCGGTATCCTAGTGCGAAATCCAGAAGGTGGGCGCAGCACAAGCTACTCGCTTGCCAGGGTTACATGAGTGTCCTATGCGAAAGGGCAAAGCGACCCAGCTAAGAATGAGAATGTATTTTTCGGACTTCTTCGGCGTGCGCAAATCGGCGCTGAACAAGTACGGCGCTTTCGACATCTCTCTTCTCGCCGACCTGCCGCTCTTCGTCGATCCGTTCTTGCTTTTTAACAGTAAGAAGCCGAAGTACCGTGCCCTCCACGACCGCATGATCGAGTACCTGCGCTTCTTGAAGGAAAAGTCCGCGGCGGACCAGAGCCTTGACTCGGGGTTGCTCACAGCTTGGTATATGTTTCCCGAGGTCGAGCAGAATTGGCTCGGCTTTTCAGCGACGGGCAATCACGGACATGGCTTGGGTAGAACCTTCGCCGAAGCGCTTCACACAAATCTGGGGAAAATCTTCGGTTCCTTCGGCAAAGAGAATGTGACTCGTGGCAGCCATCTGGAGAAGCTGTGCCTTATTCGCGACGGCGTGGGGCGGGACAATATCAGTGATTTTACGAACAACCTCATACGCGAATTCCTGCTCGATTACACCCAGGCCTTTGCGGTGCGCCACATTGACCCCTCGCTACGCCGCAAGGTCACGGTCCGCAAGGTCCGCTTCAACTATCACACGGAGACTTGGGAGAGTGGCACGTTCGACCTGCCTTGGTACCTCAAGGATCACGTTCTGCTCACCCCGAAGAACATCCTGACCAAGGACGATACTTGGATCAACAAAACTGACCTCATTGACAATTTCGAGAGCATCCCCGACGCGATCCCGAACAAACAGTTGCGAAGTCAGATCAGCAACTATTTCCGCAAGATGCTTCCGCGCTCGCCGAAGCGGAAGGACGAACGCGACGCGGCATTTCTGACGATTCAGCATTTTCCGGAGCTGATCGACTTCTACATCAAACACAAGGAGGACACGGGGGACCGGGCGGAAAATATCGCCAGCCGGCGAGTCGCATTCTCGCAACAACTCTACTTGGAACAGTTCCGCGAACTCGCAGAGTTGCTGCGGCGCAAAACAGACTTTTATGCCATTTCCGGCAACAGTTACGATGACGCCTACAAGCGGGTGCTGTTTTTCAAGGACGTAATCGAAAACAAAGGCGGCCACCGTCTCTTCTATGTCAGCGGATCCCCGTTGGAACGCGAGGAGGACTTACACATCCTCTACCGGATGACCTGGTTTGCGACCATTTCCGACGTCACCCGCGAAGCCAATGATGGCCGCGGCCCGGTTGACTTTAAGGTATCGCGTGGCAACGCTGATAAGACACTGGTCGAGTTCAAGCTCGCCAGAAACTCCCACTTGGAACGTAATCTAAAGAATCAGACGGCGATCTATGCGAAAGCCAGCGATGCCGAGCGCGCGATCAAGGTCATCGTCTACTTCAGAGCCGCAGAGAAAAAACGTGTCGAAGGGATTCTGAAGAGATTGAAACTGACAGGTAATAGGGACGTGGTAATGATAGACGCACGCAAAGATAACAAACCATCAGGGTCAAAAGCGAAATGACATGAGCTCCTGCGCATTCTCAGCAATGGGCTGAAACTGTGTGGACCGATTCTGTTTAGTCCACTGGCTCCAACTGGCGAAGCATCCCCAAGCTGATGAACCTGATCTTCCTCTTCGTTTTCGTAAGCGTCGTCTCACCCGTGAACGGAATTTTCCTGAGTGTCCCCGGCCTGTGCCGCACTGAGAACTTGCCAAGGCTGTTCAGCTTCATGGTGAACCCGTTCGTCCCCAAATTGTTAAGCAGCGTGTGCTCGATGCACGAGATCACGGTGTTGACAATGTGCTCCGCTTCTTTCTTGGTGGACAAATTCAAAGCCTGCTGAACCCTCCCAGCCACCTCGTCCCGGCCCCTTCGTAAGCTTTCTCGCATGAAGTTCAACTCCTTTCGAAAGAGGTGTCTCACATGCTGAATACTGCGATTGCCACCAATCAACCAATTTTCCCCTTGAATTTGTCTGTAGAAGAGAAGCAGCACAAAACTGACCGATTCACGTTGATCGATGGCCGCTACGTCGGGCACGACGGGTTTGTCGTCCCGAAGGATTTCGACGAGTTCCGCCAACGGTTTCCACATCACATCCCGAGCTGGGTGAAGCGGCACGCCGACAGGCTTGCCCTGAAGGAGGATTTGGAGGACTGGACGCAAGACCTAGTAATCCACATGAAATATTTGCCTCCTACGTCCAAGCACCGGGAAGCTGGCAAGGAGGACATCGTGCAAACGTTCGATCCTGCCAAGCACCACGGTGCGAACCAGCCTCGGTTTCTGAACTACATCAACCTTTGCCTCGCGAACAAGTTCAGGACCATGCGCTCCAAACGTAGAAAGGACGCTCTGTTCCACACGGGTAACTTGTCGCTGACCGGGCACGTAGACACCTACACCTGTGGCGAGGCGGACGACGAGTATTGCCACGAGCACTCGGAATACCTACGCCGTGCTGCGGATATTTCCGAGAAGCGAGCACGGGATGGAACCTTCATCAAGGAGTTCGTTGATTTCGTCAGGCGGAGGGACCCGAGCGTTCTGCCGGCGATAGCGTCCATCCTAGCGACTGGCACGCCGGACGATGCAGCTGAGTTTCTTGGGATTACGGACGCCCGATTCTCCCGACTGCGGACTCGTATACGGCAGCTGGGTAAGTGCTTCATGACGGGGGACGACCACATCCCGAAGCAGAGGAGGCCCTACAAGAAGCGCGTGAAGAGACTAGCGACGCCAAGTCTCGTCGCGGCCTAAACTAGCCCACAGAAAAGTCCCGAGCACCGGATCGGCGACGATTCGGTGCTTCGGCACTTCCGACAAAGGGCAGTGGGATGAAGAATACGGGCCCCGTTCGCCCACAACCTTCGGCGAATTGATTGGCTGAGTGCCGATCTGAAAAAACGAGGGACTAACGAGGGACTAGGGACTTCTGAACCCCCAACGAGAATTGGCCATTGCCGCCACGAGAAAACGTGTTCGAATCGTACCAGATTCCCCTGCGTGAGAACTCTACTGTGAGGCTTTTGAGGAGGTCGACGTGCCACTGCAATATGATCGCAATGAATTGTACCGGAAAGTCTGGGAGAGACCGCTGATTAAGGTCGCTCAGGAATACGGCGTCTCCGCAGTCGCCTTGGGGAAGGCGTGTAGCAAGCTCTTGGTACCTGTTCCAGGTCGTGGCCACTGGGCGAAGCTGGCCCATGGCCATACCGGCGTTCGCAAGATGCCGCTGCCAAGAGTGGACAAGGTTCCGGTCGTGTTTAGGTCATCGCGCGTCCGGCAGAGGGAACCGACTGCGCCCGCTCAAACCGATCCTGAGTTCGCCGCTATCGACGAGCTATTGTCGTTTGGTGCGCTCAAGCCTCCAGCAGTTGACGCATCAACTGGCTGGCACGTCTTGGTTCGACGCACAGCGAGTCGGCTTCGGAGTCGAAGACGCAAGAACGAAAGAGGCATTCTGCTGCCCAATAAACCTGGCGGCCTTGACGTCAGGGTAACGGCGGACAGGCTGGAGCGGGCATTGGTGATTATGTCTCAGCTCCTAGCCGTACTAGAGAGGCAAGGCTTCACAATTGAGGTCACGGAGAAGGGCGGTACGGTTGCGAGCGTGAACGGCCAGCGTGTCTTCTTCGGAATTGAGGAGGTAGTTCGGCAAATCGTGACTCGGAAACCACGAGTGCCAGAGCCTAAGAATCGTTGGGACTATGACCGCTTCGTAAGCTACGAGCGTCGGGCTTCATTGGCGCTCGTAATCCACTCGGAGACTTGGCGCTCGCCATCGCTGCGGAAGAGATGGGCCGACGCCAAGATCCAGCGGCTCGAAGATCTGATTCCCGATTTCGTTGCCGGCGTGATGCGCACTGCGGTTGCACTGCGTCTCCGCGAGCAAGAGCTCAAAGAGCGCGAGTTGGAGCGGCAGAAGCGAGCGCAGGAGATGATCAAACTGCGTGAGCAGATTGAGGCGGAAGAGAAAAAGATGGAGCAGTTCAATCAGTGGATTGAAAGCTGGGAAAAAGCCGAACGGCTCCGTCGATTTATCGCGGCATACGCGCAGAAGACTTCGAAATGGGCTGCGGAAAAGCAGTCGCACTACAAGGAATGGATCGCGTGGGCGAACCAGCAGGCTGACCGGGTTGATCCGTTCGTGTCCGAGAAACCGGTATCCGTGCTGGACCGCAAACACGAACTGCGCGGGTGGTAGGTGTGCCGTAAGTGTGCCGTGCGCTTCGGAACTGTGCGCGCTAAAGTGCGCCTTTTCAATACCGCGTCAAAAGTGCTTCCGTGCGGGCTTGGTTGAGGTAAACCATTGAAAAGAGTGGTGAGCGCGGTAGGAATCGAACCTACAACCTACTGATTAAGAGTCAGTTGCTCTGCCAATTGAGCTACGCGCCCCGGTGAGATGCTTCGTTTTCACCCGTTGGTCACGCCGGGAGCATAGAGCAGGACTTGAAATTTCGTTCTCTAGCGCAGCCAGGTAGCTGCTTGCCAAGCCTCAGCGTCGGGCAATCACCGAACTGTTTGAGTCTAACATAGGAATTCTTCAGCGCCCTAGCCGGGCCGGAAAGAACGAAAGCACAGAAAATCTCGGAGCGATTTTCTCGCATCGGCAGGAAGATGGTTTTTTCGGAGATAGGCTTCGGACGCGTCAACTAAATCGGGGCGCAGGAACATTCAACGCGATTCGCGGGAACGCAAACAAATCTAATAGAGCAACTTTCCTTACAAGCGTTGGCGCGCCCCGTTCGTGAGTCCTGTGACTCCGGCGGACACACTGGCACTTGGCCGCGCCGGCGGCAGACCGGTCGCCTCAGTCTTCGGGCGCCACTCCACCGTGCCCAAAACAGGCGCGTCGTCCAGTCCAGCAGAGTGCGCGGGCGAGACGAAGCGGTGCTCGGAGCATAGCAAGTCAATGAATTTCTGCTGCCGTAAGCTCAGCACCTGCAGAGGCAAGACCTGAAAGTTGCGAAATATCCACAGCAAGTACAGCCGCTGCGACACCGGAGGCCGGATATAACGGGGGCCCATCGGAGTCAGCACGCGCAACACACCTCGAAAAATCTTTTCGATCCACATGGTTCCACACCCAGTCTCGCGGAAAGTTGCCCCTTGGCTTAACCCACAGCAATCCAAGGGCCAGCATTATGCACTATTTGTGATGCATGTGTGCAACTTTTTTTACTTTCTGGAGTGAAATGCTTTTTCGGGCTTCCGGATTGGAGACCAGCGCCCTCGAGGCCCGTTGTAGGAAGGCAATTCTCGGCTTCGCGGCAAAGGCGTTGCCGGACGCCTAGGGCAGGATTTCAGGCAGGACTTGCATGTTCTTGATGCTGGCGGCCACCCCGATACCATTCTTCCCGCCGGTTTGCTCCACTCGCACTACCGCCGCCTGGCAGCACACCCAGCGTTTGTTGCCCTCAACCAGTTCGGCAGGCAGCATCAACACCATTTCCAGTTCGCTTCCCTCATGGATCTGCGAGTCCGTGTATAGGAAGATGCCGTTCATGCTCAAATCGCGCGTATAGCCTGACGATTCGAGGTTCGCCTTCTCGGACCGGACCGCAACCGGCACACGGGCTGCAATTCGCGAGCGCGACCGCCTCTCGGCTTTGGGTTCCCTCATGGAAGAGGCGAGAGTACCACATTGGGAAGGCAGGAAATGAAAGCTTTGAAGTTTTACGGATAACCGGATTCGCAGTGGCCAAACCCGCACGGCAAAATGGAGCCGGATGGCTTCCATTCGAGGACAATCTTGCCCAAATGGGAAAACGGCTCGGCGCGCCTAAAAGGTGAAGGCCAGGCCGCCGCGGACCGTGCGTGCCGCCTGTACCAGATACACCGTGTGGCCGTCGTTCCCGACGACCGGAACATATCCCTCGGCCAGCAGGTTTCGAATATCAATCACGGCATCCACATGGCCGGGCAGAAATCCCGGAATCGGCTGGCGCAGGAACAGGCTCAGGTAGGGGCCAGTTTGCCCGGGCGAGGCGTCAAAAATATCCACCGGGGTGAGCGCGTTTCCGCCCGTCCAGCGGTAGGAGGCTACCCAGCGGGTTTTACTGCTGCTCGTTCCGCTCAGCTTAGCTGCCACCGTCTGGCGGTCTCTGGCCCGCATCGCCTGTCTGGCATCCTGCAACTTCACTTCCTCGGTTCCCAGGTCGAGCACTCCTCCGTAGCCGTAATCCACGGTGGTCGCAAGGTGGCCATTAAACTGGTGTTGCCAAACTACGCGTACCCCATGCGTGCTCAGGTCCAGACCCTGATAAGTGAAGGTTCCGGAATATGGATCGGGAAGTACTTCGCCACTCTCGGTCGAAATCTCGCCCACCCCGGTCAGCGCTGGGTTGGCCACCCGGTCGGCGTAGAACGCCACCTGCACATCGTCTTTCCCTGAGCGTTGCGAAACCGAGACTTCGTGATGATGCGCCCGCTCTAAGGCCGGGGAAAACCCCGCGATGCTCATGCGCGGCTGCGATTCGCTGAGATCGGCAGGCGCCGTATCAAAGTCCGCATCCAGCCGGTCCGGCTCCGAACTCGCGTAGCTGTACTCGACCATGGTGTTCGGCGAGAGATGCGCGCGCATCGACCCAAAGGGACGAAACGCCGTCACTCTGCCCATGAACTGGATGGTCTGCAATTCGCTGCCGAACTTCAGTTCCAAAACATCTCCCAGCACGAAATCGTCGGAAGCCGTCAGCGCCAGAGCCTGCAACGAAGAGTTCTGCAACGCAGCGGCCGGGGAAGGCAAACTGCGCATGGTCAGCGACACCTGCGGCTCCGACCCATTGGCTAGTTTGTGGGTGTAGGAAGCGCGCACTACGCCCCCGGGCAAGCCGTCGCCATAGCCGACGTTGCCGCGAACCGCCAGCGTTCCCGTGGAAAACAAAGATTTCTCCACCGCGAACCCGGTGCTCATATCCGACATGCTTCCAAAACCCTCCGACGCCGATCCCGCGACGAAGGACAGAGTGCCTTTCAGGTCGGGCTCCTTCGCCTGGCCTGCCGGGGCAGGATTGTTGGTCATGCGAAGAATGGGCCGATTGGCGGCCGAACGCAGCACCCACTTCCAATCGTCTTCGTCCGCATTTCCCTTGAGGGGGCCGAACTGTACCGCGTCCACCAGGGTGCCCAGGGTGACATTCACCACCAGCGCGCTGCCGTTGCGCAAACCGACCTTGGAACGGGTCGCAGGCAGGAAAAACGGAGCCGATACTTTGAGGTTATAGATTCCGGGAACCAGGTCGCGGACGGCGTAGAAGCCGCTGGCATCGGTGAAAGCGCGCAGCGTAGGCACGGCAGAACCGAGAATCTCCACCATGGCGCCCATTTGCGGCACGCCGCTGGTGCTGCGCACGTATCCGGAAATCGAACCTGCCCGTTCCCCAGCCCACACCGGAAGCGCCAGGCCTAAAGTTACGATAAGGCAGCCGAGCTTTCGGAGCATGAACCACCACCCTTGTGGGAGACCAAGCGCGCGACTACTCGACGGCAAAAGTTGCCGACGGGTCCACGGTTTGCTTGGAAATGTTGTCATTGACCTTAATCTGGATACGATAAACCCCGGGATTAAGATTGGCGGCCGACAGCGTCTTCTGCAGCGTCACCTGGTCGCCAACGTTGGCCATCTTGTCCGTGGAATCCACGGTATGAATGACCTGCTTGTTCGTAGCCGACGTCCACCACATCGTATTCAAACGTCGCGGAAGCTTTGTGCGTCTTCTCGTCCGTGCCCAGGTTGTACACCTGCATCCAGAAATTCACTTTCTGATCGCGCTTGAACACGGGAGGCTTGCCGTCGGCAGGCGCCACTCGCGGCACAACCTTCGTCGTGCCAATCACAAACATGCCCGTACCGATGTTCTGCGTGGGCACGGCTTCCATCTTGCTCGCCAGTATTAAGGACGACGCATCCAGCTTGTCGTCGGCAAAATCAGGCACGACGATTCCCTTGCTCCATCGCCCCACCCGGTCTCCGTTCACATCTTTCACCACCACATCGATGCGATAACGTCCGGGCCGTAAGGGAAATGCCTTGGAATAGATCTGGGAATTCTCCGCCATCTTAGGCAGCAGTTCCGCCGGAATATCCGCCTGCACCGGAGTCTCATCGGTTTGCGCCACTCTGCCGCTTAAAGTGGTCGCGCGGATGAACATGTTGACCGTTCCCCGCTGCACCCCATCCTTGTTCACGAAGGTGATGTCGCGGTCCTTCACCTGCACGGTGATGGGCACCAGCACGGTGTCGCTGGTCACCTTCACGTAGTCAACCCGAACATCGAACGGCATCAGGTTCAAAATGATCTTGTGGCTGACCGCTTCTTCTTCCAGATCCTTGAACTTCACCGGCGGCGGAGCGTTCAGCTTGGCGTATTGCTCCAGCACGTCGAATTCTTTGTTCTGGGTTTCAGCGGGGTCCATTCCAGTAGGGCTGGTAAAAAGGCCGCTGGCCGTACCGCGGTCCGTACGATTTCGTTATACCCATGGCTTCCAGGTCGCTTTCGCCCGCGCCGGGCACGTGCGCCATGGCATCTTTCGCGCCGGGGTCCATCTCATAGCGGTACTCGCCGCACATGCAGGCGTCCACGAACTCCATGATGACTTCCTGCCCTACGCCTTCGAGGTAGCGGTAGCGCCAGTCTTCAAAGGGATAGGTGGTGGTCTGGCCGCCGCCTTCATCCATGGGGCGCTCGTACATGCCGCCGGAAGGATGCGCTTCAATCTCATCCGGAGGTCCCCACATGATGTACATGCGGCCACGATCTGTCTTCCATCCGGGAATGCCGGCCGCGAAATGCTCATTCGCGTACTCGATGCGGCGGTAATGCTCTTCCTTGAATTCGTTCTCCGGAGTATCCGGCGTGGGATCGCGGCGCTGCCAGAAGGCTTCAATGAAATTGTCGCGTTCCGTCGTCGTTGGAAAGCTGCTTGAAGGCTGCTTTCTCTTCCGGCGAGATGATGTACACCACATCTTCGTCCAGCCACTTCTTGTAAGTCTTGCTCAATTCCTGCTTGAGCGATTTGGCGTTGGCTTTTTTTTGCTTTTCGGTGAGCGGACGCTGGAGCGGGTCTGCGCCCTGACTTTGATCTTGCCCCTGCGTGTCCTGTGCGGACGCACCCGCATCCGCAGGAGCGGCCTTGCTATCCTGTGCCAGAACTGCGCTCGAGATGCCAAGAAAAGAGAACGCTACAAACAGCGCGAAAAAACGCAGACGCAACTCTACGCGGAACATGGGGTACTCCTATAGAACCCGCTCGTTGAAGGTTATTCTAAGTGTTTGATGGCATGAAGGCAAGGTGAAGTTGGATGGCCCGAACCGCCGCTGCGCGGCCGCTAAGTCATACCATCTAAACGTCTTCATCTTCGCC
The DNA here is from genome assembly GCA_963697035.1 of uncultured Acidobacteriaceae bacterium. Classification (GTDB taxonomy): domain Bacteria; phylum Acidobacteriota; class Terriglobia; order Terriglobales; family Acidobacteriaceae; genus PALSA-270. Next base: position 10,509 of record CAVOMN010000001.1, read on the forward strand.
TGGCACGACGCTGAGGCGGGAAACAGCCCGCCCGTGCCCCATCGCCACAAACCGTGCTCCAATCCCACCCGGACTGGACCTCGCGCTTTCCGCGGGCGAGACACGGTTGAGGCTCCCAAAAGCTGTTGAAAAATAACTCCGCGGCTGCAAGGTTCCCGCGGCAGAACGAAACGCAGCGTTCTCCACGGCTTTAGCGGCTTACTCGCGGCACGCTATAATCATCCGTGGGTTTCTTCTCCCTGCAACTCTCGGAAGGATCGCTTGCCGGCTCAGGAACTTTTGAAAGTCTCTCTCCGTACCTGACGGAGTGCATCCCGTCATCCGATTGCTTGGCGGCCGGAGCAGTGCCGTCGCCATCCCGAAGTTGCAGCAAACCGGGCCCCGCGTAATTCGGTTCCGAACCAGGTTCTCTATCTTTGGGCTGAGGGATACATCCAGGAATGAGCACAGGAAAAAAGGCGGCAATCGGCGCGGGAGTCATCGTTCTGTTAGCAGGGCTGATCGCGCTCACCGTGTACCAAAGCCACAAGAACGTGGTCACGGTGCAGACCGGCAAGGTGCAACGCGAAGACCTGTCCTCCATCGTGAGCGCTTCGGGGGAAATCAAGCCTAAGGTCTATGCCAATATCGGCGCCAACGCCTTCGGCAAGATCATAAAACTCTATGTGAAGGAAGGCGATAGGGTAAAGCGGGGGCAAGTGCTGGCGCAGTTGGAAAATGTGCAATCCTCCGCCGATCTGGCCGGCGCGCGGGCCGGGTTGGAGGCTGCTGAAACCGATTCGCAAGCGGCGGAGGCCGGCTTGAACACCTCTTTGGCCGACCTGGACCGCGCAAAATCCGACGTGGAAAAGGCCCGGCTCGATTGGACCCGCTCGCAGAGCCTCTACAAAGACGCTTTGATCGCAAAATCCGATTACGACTCGCAAAAGGCCACCTGGCAGGCGGCCGAGGCCGGGTTGGTTCAGGCTCAGGCCAAAGTCGCGCAAGCCCGGGCGCAGAAAGAGTCCGCTGACCGTCACATCAATCAAAATCGCGCTACCCTGACTCACGCTTCCGATGTTCTGCAGAAGACAACCTACAAAGCGCCTTACGACGGCATCATTACCAACGTCCCGGTGCGAGAGGGTGAGACGGTGGTGATGGGCATTCAGAATTCACCCGGCAGCGTGCTCATGACCATCGCCAACTTGTCCGTCATCACGGCGGAAGTTCAAGTGGATGAAACCGACATCGTCAGCGTGCAGATGGGCCAGCCAGCTGAGGTCAGCATAGACGCTATCCCCAAGCAGACGTTCCAAGCCATCGTGACCGAAATCGGCGACAATGCCATCGTGCGCTCGACGGGTGTCTCCACCTCGCAGCAGACCACGGCCAGCCAGGAGGCCAAGGATTTCAAAGTAGTAGTCACGTTGCAGGATCCGCCGCCGAACATCCGGCCAGGCCTTTCGGCGACCGCCAAGATCGTGACCGCGAAGCGGGCCCATGCATTGGCCGTTCCCATTCAGGCCGTGACGCTCCGCAAGCACTCGGATTTGCAGCCCCAAACCAGGGACAGCGAGTCGGTGCAGGCTTCCGCGCCGCAGAGCGATGCATCCAAGGAAGACAAAGAGGAGATTCAAGGCGTGTTTGTTCTGCGCAATCGCAAGGCGGAATTTGTGCCGGTGGAAACCGGGATTGCCGGAGCAACCGACATTGAAGTGTTGAACGGCCCGAAGGAAGGTGATGAAATCATCACCGGCAGCTATAAAGTGCTGCGAACTTTGCGGCCGGGTGCTAGCGTAAAGGTAGATAACTCGGCGCCTAAGAAGGAAGAGGAAACGTCGTAAGCGGTCGTCAGTCCTCAGGCATATGGGCGCCAGATTGCAACCGATAACGTTCGGCCGGACAATGCGTCCAAGATTGAGACCAGAGGACCGGCGACCGAAAGCTGACGACTAGACGAGGACTAGGAGAGAACAATGGCTATGGCTGAAGTCATCGGCGCCTCAACCACCACGGCATCGGACGCTCCTGAATCCTCGATGATTGCGACGCGCGACCTGTGGAAGACCTACGACATGGGCCTCGAGCAGCAGGTACAGGCGCTGCGCGGCATCAATCTGCGTATTGAACGCAATGAATACGTGGCCATCATGGGACCGTCGGGCTCCGGCAAGTCGACGCTGATGAATCTGATCGGCTGCCTGGATTCGCCGTCCAAGGGGCAGTATTGGCTGAACAGTCAACTGGTCAGCGACCTGGACGATGACGAATTGGCGCACATCCGCAATAAAGAAATCGGATTCGTTTTTCAGACTTTCAACTTGCTGGCACGGGCGACAGCCCTGCACAACGTTGAGCTGCCGCTGATCTATGCCGGGGTTCCTTCCGAAGAGCGGGCGGCGCGGGCGAAAGAGGCGCTGGCTTCGGTGGGCATGGAATCGCGCATGATGCACAAGCCGAACGAGCTTTCCGGCGGACAGCGGCAGAGAGTCGCCATCGCGCGGGCGCTGGTCAACCGGCCTTCCATCATTCTGGCCGACGAGCCTACCGGAAACCTGGATTCACAGACTGGCAATGACATCATGGCACTGCTCGACCGTCTGCGAGCTCAGGGAAACACGATTGTGCTGGTTACCCACGAGCACGACATTGCCGAATATGCCCACCGCGTCATTTACATCAAGGACGGCGTGATCGAGCGCGACGAACGGAATCAGAAGCACGCCTAGGCCCTCCGGTTCCTGCTGCATCGTAGAGACGTAGCTGAGCTACGTCTCTACCGCACCCATTCGTGGGCGAGACGCCCACATCCACGGCCCGCCGGGACGGCGGCGCCACGACAAACAGGGTCATTCATCACAGCCTTCCGCTTGCATTCTGGACTACACTTCTGGCTTTGCGGAGGTGAGGTGTGGCCCGATTCGATCCTGAATTCGCTCTCGATGTCCTGATTCCCATTGCGGAAGCGGCGTATCTTCCAGTTCTTCAGCCTGACTCCTTGCCTCCCGGCTACGAAGCAGTCGGAGCAATCACGGTGAACCAGGTTCGAGCTGCCGCCCTGACGGCGCAAGCGGCTGCTTCCGCCGCGCCCGCGCCGCATCTCGCAATGGTGCAGCGTATGCGCCAGGATGGTGACGGCTTCGGATGGGTGGTGCAGAACACCGCGGAACAAATTCTGGCGGTGAGTTTTCGCGGCACGGTCTCGCTGGCAGACTGGCTGCACGATTTCGACTGTCTGGCGGAGGCCTACGAGCCGGTGCCCAACTATGGGACCGTGCATCAGGGTTTCCAGGCCGTGTATGAGGTGGTGCGCGAAAGCGTTTTCGCACAAATTCGCAATGCTGACCAAAGATTCACGCGTTTGATCGTCACTGGCCACAGCCTGGGGGCTGCGCTCAGCGAGCTGGCCGCTCCCGATCTGCTGCACAACGGGAACCTGGCGGTGCTGCCTGAGGTGCAGAACTTCGCCGGACCGCGCACCGGCCATCACGATTTTGCCAGCATCTTCGACGTGCAGATTGACACCTGCTTCCGCGTGGTGAACGCGTGGGACATCGTTCCACAACTGCCTCCGCCGCTGGCGTTGTTTGAACACGTGGGCGCGGCCGTCCGGGTGAACGGCGGGTTTACCCTGGACGAACTCACGGCGCACAGCATGGAAAAGAGCTACGCTCCGGGATTGGCCAAGTTAGTGCCGCAAGCCGCTGCGCCGCTGAAGACGGCGTCCATGGCCGCGATGGGGCTGGATGAGATGCTGATTGGGAGAGAGCCGTAGCGAGGAAGCAGAATATACGCAACGCAACACTGACAGGTGCGCGGAGTTGCTAGTATCCCTGCAGGCGTGAATGACAAAGCTCGCGTGCGAACTCCCTGATTCGCTCGTGCGCGAGCCGCATGCCAGGGATCCGATCGCGATGGCCGTGGCGCTGCGGCCTGAGATTGGGACGCGGCGGAGAACTTCGGCGGCAACCATCGTTACCGGGGACGGGCCGACCCGCGGCATGGTGATGTTTGATGAACTGAGCCGCGAGCCGAAGGGCGCGAAAATCAGCGTGGTCGAGGAAGCGTCGCGGGAGGAGTTTATCAAGATGCTGCATGACGCGCTGCGCGGGCGATTTCCGCGACGCAGGGCTCACGGTTAATCCTCTCCGATTCTCCGGCCGATATTGGAATTGCAGAACCCGGCGAGCCGGCATTTGCGGGTTCACGCAGCCAGCGACGAGCCACGATTCATGGCAAAAGACCGCAAACGCGGCGCTACCCAGAACGGCCTTCCGGCTTCGAGCCGAACCGGAGGCGCGCCGCAGTGTCTGCGCCTGGGTCTGGACTGCGAATACAACGACGCGTTGCGCGAATTACAGACCGAACTGGTCAAGCTGCAGGAATGGATTCGCCACAAGGGAATGAAAGTGGCGGTCATCTTCGAAGGGCGCGATGCGGCGGGCAAGGGCGGCGCGATCAAGCGGATCACGGAGTGCCTGAACCCTCGCATTTGCCGGGTGGTCGCTCTGGGCACTCCCACCGAGAAAGAAAAGACGCAGTGGTATTTCCAGCGCTATGTGAACCACCTGCCGGCAGGCGGAGAAATGGTTCTGTTTGACCGCAGCTGGTATAACCGCGCCGGCGTCGAACATGTCATGGGTTTTTGTACAGACAGCGAATATCTTGAGTTCCTGCATAGCTGCCCCGAGTTCGAGCAGATGCTGGCGCGGTCGGGGATCATCCTGGTGAAGTACTGGTTCTCGGTGAGCGACGAAGAACAGGAACGCCGTTTTCAGGAACGCATGCGGGATGCCACCAAACGGTGGAAACTCAGTCCCATGGACCTGGAATCGAGGCGGCGATGGGTGGAGTATTCACGCGCCAAGGACGAGATGTTCGCTCACACCGACATCGCGCAGGCCCCATGGTACGTGGTGAATGCGGACAACAAGAAAAAAGCGCGGCTCAACGTGATCCGGCATTTGCTGTCGCTGATTCCTTATCAGGATCTGACGCCGCAACCGCTGAAGCTTCCGCCGCTGGAAAAGGCCAAGTACGTGCGCCCGCCGATGCACACCCAGCACTTTGTGCCGGAAGTGTATAAGTAGGGCGAAAACCCGCCCTGTCGCAAACGACGCGCCGCGGGCGAGGCAGCGCATTTAGCGTTCGCCACGCTGGTCAACGCAGGAAAGCGTCCACCAAGCCGCCATCCACTGGAATCAGATGACCCGTCGTGCAACGCGCCTGCGGGCTGGCCAGAAACAAAATCGCATGCGCGCAATCGTCGGGATCGATGGCTTGATGAGTCAGCGTGCGCTGGGCGTAGAAATCTGCCAACCGAGCGCGCAGTTGGTCGCCGGTAGCTTGCGGGTCGAAGGCGAGGTTGTACTTCTTTAAGGATGTGATGACGCGATCGCGCGGGAACATGGTCGAACCTTTGACCACGGTGGCTGGACTGATTCCATTGACCCGGACCCGCGGCGCGAGCGCGATGGCCTGCTCGCGGATGAGATGGCTCAGCGCGGCTTTACTGACGTCGTAAGCTTCACTCCCCTTTTTTGCCACCACTGCATTGGCAGAGCTGATCAGGACAATGCTGGCTTCGAGATCCTGCTCGCGCAGAATCTTAGCGGCTTCCTCACAGAGACGGTGATTGGCGGTCACGTTGACATCGAGCGTCGAAGCCCACTGCTCGTCAGATACCGACCCGTCAGCCGCGGCGGGAAAGATCGCGGCGGTGTTGATCAGGATGTCGAAGCCGCCGTAGTTCGCAATCACCTGACGGAGCGCCTGCTGAATGGCTTTGCGGTCGCGAATGTCGATGGCGAGGGGCATGGCAGCTTCTGGGCTGGCGAGCTTTTTGGCTGACTCGGCCGTGTTGGCGGCTTCCTTGCTGTCCCGGTCGGCGGCGATCACGTTGGCGCCGCGTTGTGCGGCCAGCAATACGGCGGCGCGCCCGATTCCGTTGCCTCCGCCGACTACCACGGCAACCTTGCGGCTTAATTCCTTTTCCGCGGGCTGGCGGCGAATTTTCGCCTCTTCGAGCAGCCAGTATTCGATGCGGAATGCCTCGGAGGGCGGCAGGGCGACGTAGTTCGCATGGGTAGCGAATGCCTCGGTCTTGGCGGCAGCCCCAGCTTGCGGCAGGACCGCGGGCGGTTTGCCCGGCGCCGTCTCCCCGGAACCCAGCGCAGTGGCCCCTTCCATTACATGAATGGCATTGACGTAGAACTCGCCGGTGAGACGGGATTCTGTTTTGCTTTTGCCAAAGCTGAACATGCCAATGCCCGGAATCAGCACGACGGTTGGATTGATGTCACGCATGGCGGGGGAGTCAGGCTGGGCAAAAGAATCGTAGTACTGCTTGTACTCTTCGCGGTAAATCTGCAGCGAGGATTCGATGGCCTCGCGCAAGCCGGAGAGGCCGGATTTTGGCGCCCAGGGAACATAAAGCGGGCGGATTTTGGTACGTACAAAATGATCCGGACAGCTGGTGCCCAGGTGGGCCAACGGCGTAGCATCCTTCGCGTTGACGAAGCGCTGTACTTCGGGGAGGTCGCTGAAGCTGCCGATCATACGCTGGCGGGAAGAAACGCGGCCGCGGATGAATGGAAAAATGTCGAGGGCGCGCTCGCGATGATCGGGCAGCATCCCGAACTTTGCGCCACCGAAAATCGCATCGCCTTTCTTCTCGACGTGCTCCAGGACGAATTGGCCGAGCTGGTCAATGATCGAAAGGGTATTGAGATAGCAATCCCGCTGCGAGTCTCCCCAGGTGAACAGTCCATGACCGCCGAGCACAATGCCGTCACAAGCGGGATTCTCGCTCACGGCTTGGCGCAGCATCATTCCCAGTTCGAAGCCGGGACGCTGCCAGGGCAGCCAAATGAGCTTGTGATCGAAGCGCCGGTTGAACTCCTCCATTTTTTCTTTGCCGTTGGCCGAACCGGCCAGCGCGATGCCCCAATCGGGATGCAGGTGGTCCACGTGCGCAAAGGGCAAAAATCCGTGCAGGGGGGTGTCGATGGAAGATGCGACGCTGTTGTTGTTGAACGTGCACAGCGGGTACAAGCCAACCATCTCATCTTCGAACTGCGCGCCGCGGTAGCGATGCTCGAGCGCGTGGAGTTTATCCAGATAGAGAGCCGCGAATCCGCTTTTCTGCATGCTGCCAAGGTCGCCGCCGCTCCCCTTTACCCATAGAACAGCCTTTTCAGAACCGTCGAGCGGATCCTTTTCGGTGACTTTCGAACTGGTGTTGCCGCCGCCGAAATTTGTAATGCGGAGATCGGAACCCAGGAGATTCGAGCGATAGCGGAGCAGTTCGGCGCCATCCAGGCTGCGCGCCAGTTTGTCGTCCCAGCGGTCTTCCAAGTAGCGGAGCTGTTCTTGAACTTTCACGGCGGTTCCTCGATAAGTTTGCAATAGGTTAATTAATTCAATAGGGGTATTGCTATTCTACACTGCGGGTTTTTCAAACCGCGGCTCCAGCCGCGCCCAACGACAGCAATTTCACCTGTGGCTAGCTCTCGCGGTCCGCGCGGCTCAGGTTCTGGTTGCGAATCGCTCTGTGCTCCAGCCCGCGCACTTCCTCGATGTTGGCCAGCACTTTCTGGATGGCATCGGCGATGGCATCCACGTCGGCCGTGCTGCCCAGGAACAGCTGATGCGGGAACCACATAGCTTCCTTGTAGGCGGCGCGCTCGGACTCGGGGCAGGAATACATGCTTCGCAGATCGAGCTTCTTCTCGCCCCAACTGAGCGCCGGAAAGTCTTCCGGCTTGAGAGGGAACAAGGAGCTCTTATAAACCGGCTCGTAGAACAGGCCATCGCAGGGAATACCTTCCAGCTGCAGGGCCGCGACAAAATTCGCGCGCGGGATATCTTTCACCTGCTCGGAGAAGTATTTCGTCACGTATCCGTAGGGGGCGAGGCGCGTGATGCGCGGCTCCGGCTTGAGCAGGCCGATGCCCGGCATTTTCTGCAGACGCGATTCGAAGTGCTTCATGTTCTGCTCGCGGGTCTGCGCTTGCTGTGGCAAGCGGTCGAGCTGCGGCCCGAGAACTGCGGCCTGGAATTCTCCCAGCCGATAGTTGAAGCCGACAATGCGGTGATGGAATTGGTCGGTCAGGCTGGCGCGGCCCGCGTTGATGTAGCTTTGCACCAGCTCCAGGTATTCGAGATTGTTGGTGATGACGCATCCGCCTTCGCCGGAAGTGATGAGCTTGCTGGACTGAAAGCTGAACGCGCCCAGATCTCCCATGGAGCCGGCGCCTTTGCCCTTCCACATTCCGCCGTGGGCGTGAGCGCAGTCTTCGATGACTTTGAGGTTGTGCTTCTTAGCAATGCGCAGGAATTTCGTCCATGTCGGCAAAACGCATGCCTAAATGGACGGGAAGAATGGCTTTGGTCTTAGGCGTAATGGCCTGTTCAATCAGCCGCCAGTCAAGACAGTAGGTGTCGGGATCAACGTCCACGAAGACGGGAACGGCGTTGAGCAGGAGAACCGGTCCAACGGTTCCTTCCCAGGTGTAGGCCGGGGCAATGACTTCGTCTCCGGGGCGAATGCCAATGGCTTTGAGAGCGGCCTGAATCGCCACCGTGCCGGTGCTTACGCATTGGGCGTACTTGGCGGTGTGGGTTTCGGCAAATTTTTTTGCGAAAGCCGCAGAGTGCTTTCCGGGAAAAGGCTGGCCGCCCCATCCTGTGCCGCTGAGCACATCTTGCAAAGCTTGCGACTTCGGCCTGGTCCGCCAAGCGGCCAGCGAAGTAAAAGGAGTTTTACGGAGTGGTTCACCACCGGTGATCGCCAGTTTTCCCACGCGGCAGAAGCCTCCAGTCAGATTGGGCACAGAAGCGGTAGAATTGTGAATGATACCGCAAGCGGAGCGCGGAATAGAAGATTTTTGCGTTTTGTCAAAGCGCTTAGCGCCGGGTGCGGGACGCGCGCATGGTTTGACGGGGCGCGGAACGGCGTGATATCAAGCACATGGACATAAGCGCTTTGAGTGCGCGCTTTCATCGTGCCGCACATTCAGAATTAGGGTTTGCGAGCGAGATATTTTCGCCGGGTCGAGAAAGGAAGAGTGATCTGTCTGACTGAGACCGCGCCTGCTGCCAAGGTTGGTTTTGCCGTAATCGGTCTGGGAACCATCTCCAGGACGGCGGTGTTGCCGGCTTTCGCCAACAGCCAGCGAGCGAAACTGGTGGCAACGGTGAGCCGGGACAAGGAAAAAGCGGCGCGCCTGGCGCAGCAGTTCGGCGCGGATGCCAGCTATAGCAATGAAGACTTCGCCGCGTGCCTGGCGAATCCCGCGGTGAACGCGGTCTATATCGCGACACCTCCGGGAGAGCATCTGGAACTCACAGCTCAGGCGGCCCAGGCGAAAAAACACGTTCTCTGCGAGAAGCCCCTGGCCGCGACAGCGGCTCAATCCGGCGCAAATGGTCGAAGTGTGCCGCAGCAACGGCGTGCTTGCTTATGACGGCCTATCGAAAGTACTATGAGCCCAGTTGCGTTTATCTGAAGCAGCTGATTGGTCAGGGCGCACTCGGCAAGCTCGATATGATTCACACTTCATTCAGCGAAAATTATGTGCCGGGAACTTCTCCGGGTTGGATGATGGACGCGAAGCTGGCTGGGGGCGGGCCGTTGATGGACCTGGGCGTCTATTGTGTGAACACCAGCCGGTGGATTGCCGGGGAAGATCCGGTCGAAGCGATGGCGTCGGCCTGGAGTAGCAAGGAAATCTTCCGCGAGGTGGAAGAAGGGATTACATTCCGGCTGCGCTTTCCGAGCGGCCTTTTGGTACTGGGGAGTTCGACCTACAGCGCGGCGCTGTCATCATTTCTGTACATACAGGGCAGCAAGGGCTGGCTGTCGCTGACGCCGGCGTTTCCGTTTGAAGAAGAGCGGCGGCTGACGGGCAAGATTGAAGGACAATGGATCGAGAAATCGTTCGCGCCGCTGGATGAGTTTGCGTTGGAGCTGGATGCGTTTACCTCGGCCATTCAGAGTGGGCGGGCGCCGGAGCCCGATGGGGTGCAGGGCCATCGGGATATGATGATTTTCCGGGCGATCTACGAGGCGGCTCAGACGAATCGGGCGGTGGCGATCCGGTATTAGGGTAATCGAAGGGGGTCGAGGAAAGCAGATTCCTCCCTTCGGTCGGAATGAAAAGAGTTTTGGGTTGGTGGAATGACGAAGCCTCGGGAATGAGTTTGGGTAGCGAGAAACATTTAAGGAGAGTGGAATGAGCATGCGAGTAGCGAGCGCGCCGGTGAGTTGGGGCGTGATGGAGAATATCGCTCTGCCGGACGATTACTCGCCCGATCGTGTTCTTGATGAAATCGCGGAGGCCGGTTACTCGGGCACCGAATTCGGCCCTTACGGTTTTTTGCCTACTAACCCCGATGAGCTCCGTGCTGCGTTGGCGAAGCGAAAGCTTACGCTCTGTTCCGCATTCATCGAGATGGATTTGGGAAACGCGGCAAAGCTGGAGGCCGGAATCGCGACGGTTCTGACCTCGGCGAAATTAATCGGCCAGGCCGGCGCCAAGCTGCTGGTTCTTTCCGATGAGATCACCCCAGCCCGCAATGCGGCAGCCGGACGGCCAGAAGTCGGAAACACGCTTTCCTGGAACGAACCAGAGTGGCAGAACGTGAAGCTGGCGGTGGGCAAGGTGATTGAAGAGTGCCGGGCGCTGGGATTGCGCGTGTCTTTTCATCATCATGTGGGAACGCATGTGGAAACCCCGCAGGAAGTGGACCGGCTGTTTTCTCTTTTTCCCGCTTCCGACCTGGGTTTATGCCTGGATACGGGACACTATGTGTATGGCGGCGGCGATGTGGTGGCGTACCTGGAAAAGCATGTTTCGCGAGTGTGGTGCGTGCATCTCAAGGATGTTTATGCGGAAAAACTGGCTGAGGCGCGGCAACAGAAACTCAATTTTCACGATGCCGTGCGCCATGGCGTTTTTGCGCCTCTGGGAAAGGGAAGCATTGATTTTTCGCGGGTTCTTGCTCTCCTGAAAAAAGGGAATTTTGACGGGTGGCTGGTGGTGGAAGCTGACGTGTTACCAGGAGGAGTGGGAGCCGATGCACCGCTGGCGAACGCCGTGGCTGCGCGCCAACTTTTGCGTGCCAACGGATTGTAGCGGGAAGTGGCAGGGAAATTCGGAAACATTCGCAGGGAGCGCTCATGTATCCTAACGGGGCCTATATTGCCTAATGACTCCTTCGCCCAGAAACGAACGCCGGAAACCCTCCAAGGCGGCCAGCATTTATGACGTGGCTCGTGAATCCGGCGTTTCGGTGTTCACGGTTTCGGCGGTGGTCAACAATAAGACCCACGTCGGCAAAAAACTGCGGGAGCGAGTGGAAGCCGCCATCCAGAAACTGAAATACCGTCCTAATCTGATTGCGCGCAGCCTGGCAAAGCAGCAGACGCACACCATCGGCATGATCGTTCCGGACATCGTCAATCCGTTCTTTCCCCATGGTGGTGCGCGGAGCGGAAGATGCGGCGCGCGGCATGGCTACAATCTGCTGATCTGCAACAGCGACGACGTTCTGGAAAAAGAGGAAAGCACCATCGAACTGCTGCTCTCGAAACGGGTGGACGGAATTCTGCTGACCAAGGCAGCCGAAGATTTCCGGCCGGCGCTGCGGCAGATGATCAAAGAAGTGAATGTTCCATTCGTTCTGGTGATGCGCACCTACCCGAAACTCACGAAAGACGCGGTGATCACCGACGACTATCAGGGAGCTTATGAAGCGGTTTGTCATCTGGCGCGCGCCGGCCGGCGGCGCATTGGGTTGATCGGCGGTCCGCTCAAGGTGAGCAATGCGGTGGCGCGCTTTGAGGGATTTCCGCGATGCGTTGAAGGCCAAGGGCTTGCCCTACGATCCGGAGTTGGTGGTTCAGGGAGATTACCGGATGGAATCTGGTTTGCGCGCCGGCCATGCCCTGCTTTCTCATCGGCCGGATGGAATTTACGTGGCGAACTATCTGATGACTGTCGGCCTGCTCAAAGCGGCGGAGGAGATCGGGTTGCGCTGTCCGGAGGATTTCGGCTTGGTGAGCTTCGACGATTATCCCTGGCTGGGAATCTTCCGTCCCAAATTGACCACCGTGGAATTGCCCAAGCATCAGCTGGGCACGGAAGCCGCGGAGTTGCTGATTTCGCGGATCGAAGGAAATCGGGAAAAAGCCGGGGTGCAGGAAACTGCAGCCTGAGTTGCGAATTCGCGAGTCGTGCGGTTTTGCGTTGCACGTGGCGCGCGGGGCGAATGAGGCCCACGGCCTAATCTGAGAACCTTTTGTGAGGCGATGAATCTACGATAAGGCGTTAGCGCAGGTTCGTGAAATCCCGCCCAGCGCACAAACCGGGTTAGGATGGGGCACCCATCATTCATTGTGTAACAGTTTTTCACGACTCGCTGAAGTCGATTTCCACCGGTTGACCGAGACCTTTCGTCTTCAAAAGCAGATAGAGAGCGCCCGCGGCCAGCCAGATCCCTCCAACGATCAGCGTCGATCCTTGCAAATTGAAAATGATGACCAGGCAGAAGAGGAAACCCAGAGCCGGGGCGATCAGGTCGAGCAAGAGATTTCGTTTTCCCGCGAATTCGCGGAGAAACCGAAGTGCCAAAGCGCCGCCACATTGACGGCCATGAATGCGATCAGCGCTCCAAAATTGAGAACTTCGACGGCTCTCTCCCAGTTCACGGTCAGGCTTCCGATGTAGGCGAGCGCTCCGACAATCAAGACGTTGTAGGACGGATTGCCGCGCTTGGGATTCAGGTGGCCAAATACTTTTTTGGGCAGGACGTTGTCGCGGCCCATTCCATACAGCAAGCGCACCGCTCCCAGCAGTCCGGCCAATCCGCAGGCCAAACTGGAGACAATATTGATCATGCCGAAGCCGTTGAACAAGGCGGGAACCGCCGACTACGCGGGCGACATCCATGAAAGCGGTCTCAGGGTTGACCAGGGTGCGGTAGTCGGGCCAAACCCGCTGCGCCAGATACACCTGGAAAGCCGCGAACAGTCCGGTGAAGACACATACCAGAACGGTCGCGAGCAGCACATTGCGCTTGGGATTCTCGACTTCTTCCGCCAAAATACTTACCCCATCGAATCCGATATAAGTGTTCGCGGCAAAGGCTGTCCCCAGCCCAATGGCGCGCACGCTGAAAGTTTTCGGATCGTACAAAGGCTGGCTGGAAATCAATCCCTGCCAATGCTGATGCGCAAAGATGTACCAGATCGGCCTGCCCAATAAATGCTGCCATGATAAAAGCGATGAACGCCAGCATGATCTGATTGGTGCGCGCGGTGGTGCGAATGCCAAACCAGCACAGCAGCGTCATGAAACCCACCGCGATGGCGGAGAGCAGCGGAAACGGAATGGCCGGAACCAGCCGCTGCAGGGTCAGGGCGGTGTACAGACTATTTTGTAAGGGTTGGATCAGATACTCCAGGAACATCGCCCAACCCACAATAAATCCGATTTGCGAATTGAATCCGCGGCTGACGTAGGTGTACACCGAACCGGCCGAAGGATAGACGGTGGCCATGCGTCCGAAGCTCACCGCGGTGGCGGTCATTGCGACCATGGCGGCCAGCAGGGTAATGATGGCGTGACCTTGCGAAAGGACCTGCGCCTCGCCAAAAATCGGAACCACAGCGATCGGCGAGGTGAGAATGACGCCGTAGTAGATCAGGTCCCACAGGCCGAGGACTCGTTTCAAGCGTGGCGGAGCTCGGGATTTGCCGTAGTCGGTTCCAGCAGATTCTCTCCGCCGATCTTCGATCTTGCGGCCGGCGCAACTGTCATTGCGCCGAGTCCGTAAAAGTTACCTTAATTTCGAAAAGCTATTTAGAAGATGCGTTGTTTCTCCCTTGCCTTCACGTAATTGGCGCGCGCCGCGCTGACGGTCTCGACCTCGGAGACTTCGGCGATTGGAACGTCCCACCAGGATTCGTAGCCGGGCACCCGCTGATCGTAGGATGTCTCGATCGACGATCACCGTGGTTTGCGGACGCTGGCGGGCTTCGTCTAAAGCGGTGCGGAGTTCTTCGCGTGTGTTGGCGCGAACGGCGCATGCGCCCAGACTTTGCGCGTTGGCGACAAAATCGACGATGACCGGATCGCCTTCGAGCTTGCCGTTTTTGCGATAGCGGTATTGCGTGCCCATGCCGCGATTGCCACACCGCCCGGCTCAGGCCGCCGATGCTGGAGAAGCCGTGATTGTCGAGCAGAATGATGTTCAGCTTCTGGCCTTCCTGTACGGCGGTGACGATTTCCTGCGCCATCATCAGGTAGGAACCGTCGCCCACCATGACGTAGACTTCGCGGTCGGGAGCGGCCATTTTTACGCCCAGTCCGCCGGCGATTTCATATCCCATGCAGGAATATCCATACTCGACGTGATAGCCCTTGGGATCGCGGGTCCGCCAAAGTTTGTGCAGGTCGCCGGGCAGGCTGCCGGCTGCGCAAACCACACACGTCGCGCGGCCTGGCTGACTTCGTTCACGATGCCAATTACTTCTCCCTGGCTGATGGGCGGAGCGGAACTCAGATTATGAATGCGATCGACTTCCTTTTCCCAGGCTTCGCGGAATGATTTCAGCGCGAGCGCGATAGGAGTCATCCACCTGGAATCCGGCGAGAGACTTTGCAGTTCCTGAAGCGTCACTTGAGCGTCGCCTACAAGGGGCAGCGCGGACTGCTTGCCGGCATCGAATTCGCTGACATTGATATTGATGAAGCGCACGGCGGGATTCTGAAACGCGGTCTGCGATGCCGTGGTGAAGTCGCTGTAGCGGGTGCCGATGCCAATGATGAGATCGGCTTCGCGGGCCAGGATATTGCGCTCCGGGCGTGCCCGTCACGCCGAGGGCGCCGAGTTCCTGCGGATGGTCGAAGGACAGCGAACCTTTGCCCGCTTGCGTTTCGACCACCGGAATACCGGTCTGAGCGGCGAACTCCGCAAGCGCCTGGCTGGCCTCGGAGTAAATGACTCCGCCACCGGCGATGATCAGCGGGCTTCGCGAGGAGCGGATCCATTGCGCCGCCTTGGCCAGGAGTTTGCTGTCGCAACGGGCGCGAGGAATCGACCAGACGCGCTTCTCGAAGAAATTCTCCGGGATAATCGAAAGCCTCGGCCTGCACGTCCTGCGGAAGCGCGAGCACGACGGCTCCGGTTTCGGATGGCGAAGTCAGCACTCGCAGCGCCGCGGGCAAGGCGGTAAGAATCTGCTCGGGACGTTCGATGCGATCCCAATATCGCGAGACCGGCTTAAAACAATCGTTGACCGAAATATCCTGGCTTGCCGAAGACTCCAATTGCTGCAGAACAGGCGCCACGTGGCGCTGCGCGAAAATATCTCCGGGAAGAAGCAGCACGGGCAGACGGTTGATGGTCGCAAGAGCCGCGCCAGTCACCATGTTGGTTGCGCCCGGACCAATGGAAGTGGTGCAGGCCAGGGTGCGAAGGCGGTTGCTGGCTCTGGCGAACGCCGCCGCCGTGTGCACCATGGCCTGCTCGTTGCGGAAAAGATAGTAGGGCAGGCCAGGATCCTGTTCGAGCGCCTGTCCGATTCCGGCAACATTGCCGTGGCCGAAAATTCCCAGGCAGCCTTCGAACAAGCGGTGCTCGCGGCCGTCGCGCTCGGTGTATTGATTCTTCAGAAATGAGATCATGGCTTGCGCCATGGTCAGACGTTTGCTCATCGGACCTCCTGCCGGGACAGCGCGAGCTACAGCGGCTAGATAGTCCGGATACAGATTTTGCGCTTGCCAGCCAGCTCACGCTTTTACCAGCGGCAAGCGGGGATCCATCGTCTTTCCAGGTGGAACGAATCCAGACATGCTGCGGATCCTCGGTCACTGCCATGGTGCGCGACGACCCGGCAAGAAAATTCAGATAGTACACGTCGTACCCCGGACCGGCCACTACCGGATGATAATCCGTTTCGGACCAGACCGCATCGCCATCGTGGGTTTGCAGGGTCTGCCCGCCGGCATTCCGCCGGAGTAAAGATGCTGCAAGGCGAAAGCCCCCGGCTCTTTCATGCGGTAATAGTAAATTTCGTCGAGATCGACTTCCGCCGGCGGATTGTGCACATCGTGCTTGTGCGGAGGAAAACTCGACCAGTTTCCGCCGGGCGTGTAGACCTCGATCACAATCAGTTTGTCGGCCGGAAAGGCCGGCGTCATAATATCGACGATCTGGCGCGAAACGTTGCCGCCTCCGCGCAGGCTGGTGGCGACATCCGCGGGCGTGATTAGTTTGGGCTCGAGGCGGGCGGTCGAGGGTACGCGGCACTCGGCGATTTCGCAGGCGGTTTCCGCGGTGAAGGTCACGCTGTTGCCCGGTCGGCAGATAGAGGGAATAGGGAAATCCATCAAAAACGTTGGCGCGCTTTCCAATGCGTTGCGTTCCCTGCCCCCAATCGGCGTGGCAAGTGCCGCCGAGCAGAACAAAAGCGGCTTCTTCGTTGTCGGTTGATGGCCTGGTAGGTCTCGCCGGGCTGCAAGCGCCGGACGAAAAAACTCATCCACTCCCAGTTGGCATCCTGGCGGCTGAGCCGCAGGAGTTCGCCGGACTTTCCCGCGCGGCAGATTTTCGGAAGTGCAACGATCGCATCACTTCCGTTGCAGAGGGTGGGCCATGAAGTTGAGAACCTTTTTTGCAGCTGGCGGCAGGATTTAGGAGAAAATGTCTAACCGCTTTGATAATATGGCAAATGCAAGTGCTCATGTCAATCAACTTTACATGTTGCGCGGCGCCGCAGGCTTCCGGAAAAAACAGGATACAAGCGGACAGTTCGCGGTAAGAATCACGGCCGGTGGCAACTCGCAAGTGAGGGATAGACATGCCAGCAGAACAGATCGCCAATTTCGTGCACGGACAATGGCAAAGAGCTTCCGGATGCGAATATCAGCGAAGTAGTGAATCCGGCGACCAGTGAAGTGGTGGCGGAAGTGCCGCTATCGAGAACAGCGTGGCCGCCGAGGCAGTTGAGTCGGCGGCCGCAGCCTATCCGGAGTGGCGCCGCACCCCTCCGGAGGACCGCATTCAGCCGCTATTTAAGCTCAAGCAACTCATGGAGGAGCATCTCGACGATTTCGGCCGCGCTGATCACCCGGGAGAACGGTAAAACTTTTGCCGAGGCCAAAGGCGAGATGCGCCGCGCCATCGAAAACGTCGAAGTGGCATGCGGCATTCCGAGCATGATGCAGGGATACAACCTGGAAGACGTGGCCCGCGGCATCGATGAAATCATGATTCGCCAGCCCCTCGGGGTGGTGGCGGCCATCACTCCGTTCAATTTTCCCGGGATGATTCCGTTCTGGTTTCTTCCTTACGCCATCGCTTGCGGCAATACCCTGGTGCTCAAGCCTTCCGAGCGCGTTCCGCTAACCATGCGTTTTGCTTTCGAGTTGCTGGAGAAAACCGGGCTTGCCCAAGGGAGTGGTCAATCTGGTGAACGGCGGCAAGACCGTGGTCGATGCGCTGCTCGACCATCCCAAGATTCGCGCCATCAGTTTTGTGGGCTCGACTCCGATGGCGAAATACGTTTATGCGCGCGCCGGAGCCAACGGCAAGCGCGCGCAGTGCCAGGGCGGAGCGAAAAACCATGTGATCGTGCTGCCCGACGCGGACATGACGATGGCTACGCAAATTATTTCCGACAGCGCTTTCGGCTGCGCCGGACAGCGATGCCTGGCAGTTTCCGTGGCGGTCACGGTAGGAGAGGCACAAAGCACATTTCGCGATTCGATTACCGCGGCCGCCGCGAACCTCAGAGTGGGAAACGGCCTCGATGAAGGCGTGCAGATGGGGCCGGTGATTACGCCGCAAAGCAAATCACGGGTCGAGGAATTGATTGAGCGTGGGCGAGAATCAGGGGGCAAAAGTCTTGCTGGACGGCCGGCGCGCCAGGATCGCGAAATACGAGTCGGGAAATTTCGTGAAGCCAACCATTCTCGACGCGATTCCCTCCACCAGTCAGCTCACCGATACCGAGATTTTCGGCCCGGTTTTGAGCCTGGTGCACGCCAACAGATCTGGACGAAGCGATGGAATTTCTGGGGCGCAGCGCTTTCGGCAACCAGGCGTCGCTTGTTCACATCGAGCGGTTCGGCGGCGCGGCGCTTTCGCTATGAAGCGCCCGCGGGCAATATCGGCATCAATATTGGCGTGGCCGCTCCCATGGCGTACTTTCCCTTCAGCGGATGGAAGAATAGTTTCTTCGGCGACTTGCATGGCCAGGGACGGGACGGGGTGGAGTTCTACACCGAGAAGAAAGTAGTCGTGGAGCGCTGGGCCAAAGATCACTCGCGGAAGTTCTAGACAGAGGGAATATTTCTAAGCGATTAGCGACAGATCACCGAATATCAGCTCGGGAGGTGCGATGAGCAAGTTGGGAGTGGGTGTGGTCGGGGTGGGAGACATGGGCAGGCGCCATGCCGAGAATGTTCGCAGCCTGGTTTCGCAGGCTCGGCTGGTGGCGAGTGGCCGATCCCGACGCGGCGCGGGCGAAACGGGTGGCGGCTGAACTGGAAATTGAAGCGTCCTACGGCAGCATGGAAGAGCTGCTGGAGCATAAAGACATTGACTGCGTGGTGATTGCATCGCCCGACAAATTCCATGCCCGGCAATCCAGACCGCCGCCGCCGGCGGGAGTGGATATTCTCTGTGAAAAGCCGATGGCCTTGAACCTCGAGGACGCGCATGCCGCGCTGCAAGCCGTGGCCAAGGCGGGCGTTCGCCTGCAAATCGGCTTCATGCGGCGCTATGATCCGGCCTACGCAGCGGCCATGAAGCGGATTGAAGCCGGCGAAATCGGCGATCCCGTAGTCTTCAAGTCCATTGGCCGGGACCAAAATGCTCCGCCTCTCGCCGCTTACCAGTCGCAGCTGAATGGCATGCTTTTTTACAACAGCACAATCCACGATTTCGATCTGGCCCGCTGGCTGGTGCGTGACGAAGTCAGCGAGGTGCAGGCTTTACTCACTTGCGCCATCCGCCCGGAGGTCGCCCAATACGGACGACATTGTGGCCGGCGTGGTGAACCTAAAATACCGGCGCGGCGCCATCGGCAATGTCGAATCTTATGTGCAGTGCGTCTACGGCTACGACATTCGCACCGAGATTGTCGGCTCCAAGGGCTCGATCCTGGTGGGCAGCCTGGAGCAACATTCCGCCACTCTGTTGACCAGCGACGGTGGCACGGCGACCATGGCTGACCATTTCCTCAGCCGTTTTCCGACGCCTATCTTGCCGAGATGCGGGATTTCGTCCAACGTATGGCAACCGGTCAGGCGCCGCGGGTAACCGGCGAAGATGGCCTGAGGGCGCTGGAAATCGCAGTGGCCGCAGAGAATTCTCACAAGCAATCCAAGCCCTGTCCAGTCACGCTGCCGATTCGGAGGGATATGAGTCGCTCGACAGTCCATCACCTACAAAAGCCCGCTGCACGAGATGACGCAGACCACTTCTACCTGTCTATGGAATGATTCCGCGTCGATTCAGGAGC
Source organism: uncultured Acidobacteriaceae bacterium (assembly GCA_963697035.1). Taxonomy (GTDB): domain Bacteria; phylum Acidobacteriota; class Terriglobia; order Terriglobales; family Acidobacteriaceae; genus PALSA-270. The sequence goes on from CAVOMN010000001.1 coordinate 30,025, forward strand.
TTACCTATTCCATCGATCATGGAGCCGTGGGCGCGACTTGCAATCCGGTGATCGTGCTCGGGGTGCTGAAGAAAGAGATGCATCTCTGGAAGGACCGCATTCAGGGATTGATCAAAGAGCTGCCGACCGCGACTGAAGACGAGATCGCCTGGCAACTGGTGCGTGAAATCTCGATCAAGGGCGCCGCGCTGCTGAAGCCGATTTTTGACGCGCAGGCAGGCAAAAATGGCCGGCTCTCGATTCAAACCGATCCGCGGCTGTTTCGCGACGCGCAGGCGATTGTGGAGCAAGCCAGCGAATTCGACGGTCTCGCGCCCAACATGATCGTGAAAATTCCGGTGACGCAAGCCGGGATTCCCGCCATTGAGGAAGCCACCTATCGCGGCATCAGCATCAATGCGACCGTTTGCTTCACTTTGCCGCAGTGCATCGCCGTAGCGGAGGCAGTGGAGCGCGGTCTGAAACGGCGCGAGCGTGAGGGCAAAAACATTGCGGCCATGGGACCGGTCTGCACCATCATGGTGGGGCGCCTCGATGACTGGCTGAAAGTTCTGCATGGAAAAAGAAAATATTGCCATCGATCCTGGCTATCTGGAATGGGCCGGAGTGGCCGTATTCAAGAAGACCTATCAAATCTTCCGCGAGCGCGGTTACCGCATTCGCCTGCTATCGGCGGCTTTTCGCAACCACATGCACTGGAGCGAATTCATTGGCGGCGATGTGGTCATCTCTCCCCCCTATTCCTGGCAGGTCCGTTTCAATGCCAGCGACGTTGAAGTGCGTCCGCGAATCGATAATCCGGTTGATCCGCAAATCGTGAAAGAGCTTTCCAGAAAATTTGCGGATTTCCGCCGCGCCTACCCATGAAGACGGCTTGTCGCCGGACGAATTTGATCCTTTCGGCCCCACCCGATCCGCACCCTTCGCCAATTCATTGTGGCGTGCCACGAATTGGACGCAGTGGTGCGCGACTTGCTTCTTCCAAATCCCGACACAGCGTAAAGATCCAGCGAATGACGCCGCAACACCCGCACAGCTGGCACAGCTAAAATCCGGTGAATTTCAATGGGAAAACATCTACAATAGGCAAACTTTCTCCGAGAAGGAGTTCGCCTGCCATGTGGAATAAGCCGCGCCGCAAGGTTAGAGGAATTGCGTTTCCCTTCGCAAGAACTGCTGGCATCGCTGTTGGCACCGCTAATGAGCGTACTCTGCGATGGTTGTCGCTCACGCGTCAACCGCATCCGCCAAGGGCCAGGAGATAGTGCGCCAGCGAGGCTGCATGCGAAGCGATGCAGGAGCCTTTCGGCATCGACATAACTCATCCGCAGCTTTCCTGGCAATTGCAAGACTCGCGGCGGGGCGCAAAGCAGACGGCATATCAGATTCGAGTCGCTTCCTCGCCAGAAATTCTAGCGAACTCGAAGCACGAGGTTGATATTTGGGACAGCGGCAAAGATTGAGTCCAGCCAATCCATCAACGTGGCCTATGCCGGGCCGGAACTGCAATCGCGCCGGCGATATTACTGGCAGGTGCGAGTTTGGGATCAACTGGGGACATGCTTCGCCTTACAGCCTGCCCTCCTGGTGGGAAATGGGACTTCTTTCGCCTAGCGATTGGAAAGCCAGTGGATCACCCGCGACATGCCCGTGGAACGTGGAGATTACGATCGCGGCGTCCAAGTGGATCTGGGCCGCGAACGACCACGGGCAAACCAATGCCTCCCCGGGAGACATGAATTTCGCTGGATGTGACTCTGCCGGACTCGCCCAAAGACGCCACATTGTTCATCACCGCTAAGGACAATGTCGCCGCATGGGTCAACGGAAAGCAGGTCCTCGAGGCTTCCCCGGTATTTGCTTACGGGCCCAGCCACGCGTGGGGATATTTTCGTGAAATAGAAGTCAGCCACTGCTGAGTCAGGGGCCAATGTCATGGCAGCTGAGGCTCTGGTTGACAAGGGGGATCGCCGGCGCGCCAAACCCGGCAGGCCTGATCGCTCTTGCTGCGTGTGCAAATGCCGGACGGGAAGATTCTGCGATTTGTGTCCGGTCCCGACTGGAAAACGGCGGCGGAACAAACGGGCGATTGGTTTGCGCACGAATTTTGACGACTCCACATGGCCGGGTGCGGCCGTGGTGGGAGAGGTCGGGAAACCGCCGCAGGCAGCGCCTTGGACTGCTCTTCCTGCCAGCCTGTTGCGGCACGAATTCGCCGTCGCCAAGCCGGTTCGTTCTGCGCGAATCTACTCGACTGCTTTGGGCAGCTACCAACTCTACGTGAATGGTCAGCGGGCCGGGACGACGATGTCTTCGCGCCGGGATGGACGGACTATCGCAAGCGCATCGTCTATCAGGTTTATGACGTAACTTCGCAGTGCAGCAGGGCGGCAATGCAATCGGAGCCATTCTCGGTGATGGATGGTATGCCAGCGGGCTGACGTGGAATCAGAGCCGCTACAACTTCGGCCCTCCGCCGGTGCGAATGCTGGCGCAACTTGAAATCGAATATGCGGACGGCAGTCATGACACTGTAGTTTCGGACGAATCGTGGAAAGCAGCGCAATCGCCCAATTCTTAGCTCGGAGATTTATAACGGCGAAAGTTACGATGCCCGGCTTGGAAGAAAACAAATGGAACCAGCCGTCTTTCTCGGAATCGGATTCCGATTTAGACTGGAAGCCTGCGGTCGCCGCGCCAGCGCCGGCCGCTCCGCTCGTCGCCCAGGATTATCAGCCGATTCAAGTGGAAGAGACGCTGAGGCCGAAGACGATGAACAATCCGGCGCCAGGAGTTTACATCTTCGATCTTGGGCAGAATATGGTGGGTTGGGAGCGGTTGCGCGTCTCCGGTCCCGCCGGAAGCAAGGTACGGTTGCGCTTTGGCGAAGTGCTTAAACCCAACGGAGAACTCTACACCGACAATTTCGCAGCGCGCGATGCAACCGATACTTACATCTTGCGCGGCGGTGCTCCGGAAGTTTTTGAGCCACATTTCACCTTCCACGGATTCCGCTACATTGAAGTGACTGGATATCCTGGAACTCCTCCTAGCGATGCGGTCGAAGGCGTCGTCTTCCATACCGCTGCGCCCTTCACCATGCAGTTTCACTCCGGAAACCGCCATGGTCAATCAGCTGTGGAGCAATATTCTTTGGGGACAACGCGGCAATTTCCTCAGCGTTCCGACCGATTGCCCGCAGCGCGACGAGACGAATGGGATGGATGGGGGATGCCGAGGTCTTCTGGCGGACTGCCTCCTACAACGCGAATCTTGCGGCCTTTTCCCACAAATTCACCGCCGACATCCGCGACGCGCAAGAGGCTGGCGGGCGCATTTACCGATGTGTCGCCATGCTGGGCGATGTTTCCAATAGCGTGGCCGGATGGGCGGATGCGGGCGTGATCATTCCCTGGACGGCCTACTTGCAGTATGGCGATAAGCAGCGTCCTCGCAGGAAAACTGGGCTGCGATGGAAAATGGATGGACCATCTGCGAGAGCTCCAATCCCAACCATCTGTGGCTGAAAGAGCGTGGCAACGATTACGGCGATTGGCTGGCCATTGGCAGTAAAACTTCCAAGGATCTGATTGCCACGGCTTATTGGGCCTACGACGCCACGCTCATGGCGCGCATGGCGCAGGTTCTCAACCGGCCCGAAGATGAACGGAATATACCAAGATCTCTTCGATCAGATCCGCGTTGCCTTTCGAACGATGCCTACGTGAAGCCAGACGGGACCGTCGGCACCGGCAGTCAGACCAGTGATGTCCTGGCCCTGCACATGAACCTTCTTGCCGGAGGCCAGCGGGCTGCGGTTGTGGACAAACTGGTCGAGGATATCAAGGCGCATGATTGGCACCTGACCACGGGATTCCTCGGAACTCCTTATCTGTTGTTGGAATTGAGCAAGGCGGGCACAGTGACGTCGCCTATCGCTTGTTGCTTGCAGACTACTTATCCTTCGTGGGGATACATGATTGCGCGCGGCGCGACGACCATGTGGGAGCGCTGGAACGGCGACCAGATGATGGGCGATCCTTCCATGAATTCCTACAATCACTACGCTTACGGAGCCGTGGCGGAGTGGCTGTATCGCTATGTGGCGGGCATTGATGAAGACGCGGAGGAGCCGGGATTCCACCGCATCGTTTTGCATCCGCAATTCGATGCCAGCCTGGGGGAGGCTTCCGCAACCTACGATTCGCCTTACGGAGCGATCACCTCGGACTGGAAGATGACGGGGAACACAACGCAATTGGAAGGTCGTCATTCCGGCCAACACGACGGCGGAGATCTTTCTCCCGGCCAGCACGGCCATCAAGATTCTCGAGGATCGGGAAGGACATCGGGCAGAGTCGCGGGGTTTCGTTGCTTAAGCAGGAAAATGGCAACTCGGTCTATGCAGCCGGAGCCGGCGAGTATAAGTTCACCGTGCAACGTTAGGACCGAGTTTGGAAATAAGATTCTTTCCCTGCGGCGCTATACCCAGGGTGCCCCATCCTTGCGTGTTTGACATTTTTTACAAAGTGTCCCGGGACATCCTTTACACTCCGGCGCGGGCGCAGCGAGCGCCGGAGCGTAGACCAGGATGCCGTGGAAGACCATGGATGTACAAGAACAACGCGTGCAGTTTGTGGTGGCGGCGAAAAGGAAAGAGAAGACGTTCAGCGCGCTGTGCCAGGAGTTTGGCATCTCGCGGCCGACGGGGATGCGGTGGCGCGAGCGCTATGAGCAAACCGGGCTGGCGGGGATCGCCGAGCGCAGCCGGAGGCCGCAGCAGAGTCCTACGCAGACGCCGGCGGAGTTGGAGCAACGGGTGGTGGAGATGCGGCGGCGTTATCCCGACTGGGGAGCGCGCAAGCTGCAAGTGCTGCTGGCGCGCGAGGGAGTGGAGTTGACGCGCAGCACGGTGCACCGCATTCTGCTGCGACGGGATTTGGTGCGGGACAGCGACCGGCATCGGCAGGCGCTGCAGCGCTTCGAGCGGGGAGAACCGAATCAGTTGTGGCAGATGGACTACAAGAGTCCAAAGGGATGGAACGCGGCGGTGGGTCCTTTGTCGGTGCTGGACGATCACAGCCGCTATCTGCTGGTGTTGCAGGCGGTGTGGAGCAATCACGGAGCGCATGTGCGCGAGCAGTTGGAGACGGCGTTTGGTGGTTGCGGGGTGCCAACGCCATGCTGATGGATCACGGAGTGCCGTGGTGGAGCGCGACCGCTCCGACGGGAGCCACGGCTCTGACGTTGTGGCTAATGAAACAAGGGATCCAGCTGCACTGGAGCGGATACCGGCATCCGCAAACGCAGGGGAAGGTGGAGCGGTTTCACGGCAGCCTGGAGCGGGCGCTGCAGGCGCGGGGAGCGCCGCGCAGCAACCACGGGGTGGCTGGGTGGGTTCTCGCTGGGAGTACAACCAGGTGCGGCCGCACGAAGCGCTAGGCATGCGGACGCCGGCCAGCGTGTGGCGCAAAAGCGAGCGCGATTATCAGCCGCAACCGCCGCGCTGGGAATACGCGGCCGGGGCGAAGGTGCGCAAACTGGACTGTCAGGGGAAGCTGACCGTGAAGGGACGGAACTGGCCGATCGTTTTTTGCGCAAGGGTGGGAAGCAGGGATGCACGAGGTGAGTGCGCGCCCGTCGAATATCCCGTGGCTTCGAGCATCGGCCCCCCCCTTCGAAACTTGCGAACGGCGGGGCGCCGAAGAGCCAAAGATGCGGCAGGCTGCCGCTTCCTGAATTACACTATTTACCTTTGGCACAAGAGGCTAGCTGTGGACCAAGCGTCGTCCCGCATACCGCCATCCCTCCCAGACCACGCATGTTCAGCTCGTATCGCAATCGTCGAACAGCACGTTCGGCTGGAAAACGAGCATGACCTGGAAGGCGTTCTCCGCACCTTTGGCGAGACCGCGCGCTACGATGATGAGGCCTGGGGTGAGCACTACAAAGGTCCGGACGGGGTCCGCCTGTTTTACGGGCAACTCATGCATGCGCTCCCTGACCTGGAAATCGAGATACAGAGGCAGCACGTGGCGGACGATGCCATTCTGCTCGAAGTCATGATCCGTGGTACACACCTCGGAGCGTGGCGCGGACTTCCGGCCACCGGGCGGCGCGTCGAGTTTCCGCTTTGTGGCGTGTACACCTTTACCTCTGACGATCGTTTAGCGGGAGAAAAAATTTACTACGACCGCGGAACCGTGTTGCGGCAGCTCGGCGTGTTTCATGAGCCAACCAGCGTGTTGGGACAAATCGCCACTTTGGCGGCCCATCCCCTTACGATGGCGCGAGCCTTCGCGCGCAAGCTGTTGCGCAAGTCCGCTTAGGCTTTCGTCCTGCCGGTGATGGAGCGCCCGGTCCTCGCCCGGCCTGTTAACATCCCCGCTCCGTCGGCACGAATTTCGTGCCCTAGCGCGCACCCTTCTTTTATGATGTTTGCGGCCGTCATGGCCGGTTCCAAACCACGAAGGGGCCTGCGTAGTGGAATCCTTGGGCGCGCGGTTGAAGCGGGAACGCGAGAAGAAGAAGATGACGCTCGACGAGGTGGCGACCGCCACCAAAATCGGGACCCGCATGTTAGCGGCGCTTGAAAACGACCAATTCGACCAGCTTCCGGGCGGCATTTTTAACAAAGGCTTCGTCCGGGCCTACGCTCGCCAGTTGGGGCTGGATGAAGATCAGGCCGTCGCCGACTACCTGGCTGCGACCAGTCCCGCGCAACCCATCCAGCAGCCGGAGGAGGAGGTTCTCTCGGCTTTGGCGGTTCGTGCGGAAAAGTCTCGCGCGGTCGAGAGGCCTGATCACGCAGAGCTTCCCTGGGACAAACTGGCCGCTGTCCTGTTGCTGGTAGCGTTCGGCTTCGCTCTTTGGGGATGGCGCAGCCGCAAGCAGAATCATGCCGCCGCTAGCCTGCGATCCAATCCACCGGCCGTCGCTCCCGCCCCGGCTCCCGGCCCTGTTGCGGCGGTCTCGGCTCCGGCCGTACAGCCAGCCCCGTCTAGCGGCAGCGAGGCCGTCGCGCCGCCTCAGCCCCCTCCCCAGCCGCCGCCTCAGCCTGCACCCACGCCTGAGGTTCCGTCGGGATCCTTCCTCGTCCTCATTCGTGCCCGCGACGATTCCTGGATTGACGTGACCGCCGACGGCAAGGTTGTTTTGCATGCCCTGCTGCTGGCGGGGGAACAGAAATCTGTGAAGGCGCAGCACGAGATCGTGGTCAAAACCGGGAATGTCGGCGGCCTGGATTTCACCTTCAATGGCAAAAGGCTCCCGTCACAGGGGCCGATCGATGAAGTCAAAACCTTGAAATTCGACTCCTCCGGCTTGCACGCCCCGGCCGCCGCCCATCCCCAACCAAATCCCGCTTAATATCGCTGACCATTGCGCTGTCCAGCTACCACCCCGGTCAGAATGCGGCACATCCCATCCAACCCGGATCTGGCGCCGTTGAGTGTTCGAAGCCTCCCCGTCAATGGCTCAGGCGTGCCATCCAGCCCCAATCCCATTGCTTGGGGATATCCTTCTCTGTTAGCCTTTTAGAAGTCATTTGCGTTTCGTTTCAGGTTCCTGGTGCCGCGTATTTTCCCCGCCAGAAGTGACACGCAGAGTCGCTCGAAGGAGAAGCTCATTGTCCGCTAAAAATCGTACCCTTTTTACGTCTGAATCCGTCACCGAAGGCCATCCCGACAAGATCGCCGACCAGATTTCGGACGCCGTCCTCGACGCCTGTCTGGCCGAAGATCCCATGAGCCGCGTAGCCTGCGAAACCCTGACCGCCACCGGCTTGGTGGTCATCGCCGGCGAAATCACCACCAAGGCCTACGTCGACTTCCAGAGCCCTGGTGCGCGGCACGATTTCCTCCATCGGCTACAACAACGCCCTCTACGGCTTCGACTCCAATACCTGCGCCGTCATCTCCAGCATCAACAAGCAGTCCGGCGACATCGCCATGGGCGTGGACACCGGCGGCGCCGGCGACCAGGGAATGATGTTTGGGTATGCTTGCAATGAAAATGCGGAGCTGATGCCGACGCCGATTTCGCTGGCGCACAAGCTGACCATGCGGCTGTCGGAGGTGCGCAAGCACGGCAAGCTGCCTTATTTGCGGCCGGATGGCAAGTCGCAAGTCACGGTCGAGTACGACGCGCACCATAAGCCGGTGCGGGTGGATGCGGTGGTCATCTCCACCCAGCATGCCGAGACCGTGGGCAACGACGAGCTGCGCGCGACATTCTGAAGCACGTGATTCAGGCCACGATTCCCGCCCACCTGCTCGATGAAGACACCAAGTACCACATCAATCCCACCGGGACGCTTTGTGATTGGCGGGCCGATGGGCGATACCGGGCTGACCGGGCGCAAGATCATCGTGGATACCTACGGCGGCATGGGCCGTCATGGCGGCGGCGCTTTCAGCGGCAAGGATCCGACCAAGGTGGACCGCTCGGCGGCTTACATGGCGCGCCATATCGCAAAGAATATTGTGGCTGCGGGACTGGCCGAGCGCTGCGAAGTGCAACTGGCTTACGCCATCGGCGTGGCCGAGCCGGTCAGCGTGCTGGTGGAAACTTTCGGCACCTGCAAAGTGGATCCGCATTCCATTCCGGATCTGGTGCGCGCGCATTTCAAGCTCACGCCCAAGGGCATTATCGAATCGCTCAACTTGCGCCGGCCGATTTACTGCAAGACGGCGGCCTACGGCCACTTTGGCCGCAACGACCCCGACTTTACCTGGGAATCCACGGCGAAAGCGGCGAAATTGGCTGCCGACGCCGGGCTGCGGGAACCCGCCCATGCGGGCCGCAAATGAACTGAGGCCCGAATAGTTACATCTTAGTGTCATTCCGGACCCGCGCGGCGGGTTCGGAGACACAATCAGTGTTGAAATCTTCGTCCAGCAGGTTAGGATAGAGTTCAAACAATTCTTCAGCGCCAGAGGAGAAGTATGTCAACCACCCCGACGCAAGTACACAGCGATATTAAAGCCATCGAGATGGCCGATCTGGGCAAGAAGCGCATTGACTGGGCCAACCAGTCCATGAAGGTTCTGCAGATCATTCGCAAGGAATTCATCAAGAACCAGCCGCTGCGGGGCATGCGCGTTTCCGCCTGCCTGCACGTGACCGCCGAGACCGCGAACCTGGCCATTTGCCTGCGCGATGGCGGCGCGGATGTGGTGCTGTGCGCCTCCAACCCGCTTTCCACGCAGGATGACGTCGCGGCCAGCCTGGTGCGCGACCACAACATTCCGGTGTTCGCCATCAAGGGCGAGGACAACGACACTTACTACAGCCATATTCTGGCGGCCATCGATCATAAGCCGCACATCACCATGGATGACGGCGCCGATCTGGTCACGCTCCTGCACACCAAGCGCAAAGACGCGCTGGAGGGCGTGATTGGCGGCACGGAGGAGACCACCACCGGCGTGATCCGCCTGCGCGCCATGGCGAAGGAAGGCATTTTGAATTTCCCCATCGTGGCGGTGAACGATGCCGACACCAAACATTTGTTCGACAACCGTTACGGCACTGGGCAATCCACGATTGACGGCATTATTCGCGCCACCAACTATCTGCTGGCAGGTTCGAAGTTTGTGGTCGCCGGCTACGGCTGGTGCGGGCGCGGACTGGCCAGCCGCGCGCGCGGCGCGGGCGCTGAAGTCATCGTCACCGAAGTGGATCCGACGAAGGCGCTGGAAGCGGTGATGGATGGTTTCCGCGTGATGTCCATGACCGAAGCGGCGAAGCTGGGCGACGTTTTCTGCACCGTCACCGGCAACAAGAGCGTGCTGACCAAGGAGCATTTCGAGCTGATGAAGGATGGCGCCATCGTCTCCAACTCCGGCCACTTCAACGTGGAGATCGATATTCCGGCGCTGGAGAAGATGTCATCTTCGAAGCGCACCACGCGAAATTTCGTCGAAGAGTATTCGCTGCGCGACGGCCGCAAGATCAATCTGCTGGGCGAAGGCCGGCTGATCAATCTTGGCCGCGGCCGAAGGGCATCCGCCGTCGGTGATGGACATGAGCTTCGCCGACCAGGCGCTCTCGGTCGAGTACATGGTGAAGAATTTCAAGACGCTGGAGAAGAAGGTCTATAAAGTTCCCGAGGATCTCGACAAGCGCGTCGCCAAACTGAAGCTGGAGTCGGTGGGGATTAAGATTGACCGGCTGACCCCGGAGCAGGAAGAGTATTTGGCGGGGTGGAACGAGGGAACGTAGGTTTATAGTTGGTTTGTGACGGGGCGGCTCTTGCCGCCCCCGTTTTGTTTTAGTGCGAGTTGAAGTGTGCGCAACCATTAGCGGGTTAATCGGCGCCGGCAAATGCATAGGTCCTTCGTCGGAAGTCCCGCGCTGGGCGCGGCACTACGCTTCCTCAGGATGACAGCTGGGTGTCGGGTTGGTATGGATGGCGGGTGGACCAATCGATGCTTAGGTCTCTCCACTCTGGATTCATGGACACGATCAGAGCGATCTTCTTGATGCGCAGCAGACCTTTGATTTGCTTTTCGCGGGCTATGGCGGTGTGGATGCTCTCGAAGCTCTCGAAGTACACCAGACGATCGATTTTGTAGCGGGCGGCAAACTCGCCCTTAATGCCTTGTTTGTGTTCGAAAACGCGTTGCTCGAGTTTGCTGGTCACGCCTGTGTAGAGGTTTTCGAGCGGTTGGTCATGATGTAGACGAAGTAGGTGTGACGCAGGGATTGCATAGGTCCTTCGTTGGTAGTCGCGCGCTGGGCGCGCGGGACTGCGCTTCCTCAGGATGACAGCGTTTGGGGGTAGAGGTTGTGATGGATGAACATTCCCGATTTGGGAATCGAAAGATATTTTTCTGATCTAGCATATTCCCTTCGTCGCAGGCGATGTGCCATAGTTGAATACATTGGAAGAAATGTGCGCGGCCTTTGGCAGGCCGCGTTTTTATTTGGCGGGGAGGATTCTTATAGAAGGGAATCGGTCAATCGAGAAACGTCATGAAAAATAACGGGATGAAGATCAAGCACCCGAAGTTGCGGGGTGAATGGGCGGAGCTGCGTTTTATGACTCGGGCGGCGGAGTATGGCTTGCAGGTGAGCAAACCGTGGGGAGAGACGGCGCGCTATGACTTCGCGGTGGAACACGAAGGCCATTTTGTGCGGGTGCAGGTGAAGTCCACGATGTTCAAGGATCGGGGAGGGTATTCGTGCACGGTGCGGGGTTGCCGCGGGCCGTACACGGGCGATCCATTTGATTTTGTGGCGGCGTATTTGATTCCGGAGGATGTGTGGTACATCATCCCGGCGGCGAGGTTTCAGGGGCAGGGCAGCATTGCGCTGTATCCGCAGTTGGAAAATTCCAAATACGGCCAATACAAAGAGGCCTGGCATCTGCTGCGCGAAGAACTGCGGGGGATTGACCTGCGGGGGTGCGCGGAAGAGATGACAGAGGCTGCGGCCGGGTTGCGGTAGGTTGGAGGCGCGAAATGCACAGGTCCTTGGTTGGGAGTCCTGCGCTTTGCGCAGGACTCCACTTCCTCAGAGTGACAGGTTTGAGTTAGCCTTTATGGTTTGCGGACAGGTAGCCGGACATGAACTCATCCAGCAAAGTCGCTTTGGTTACGGGGGCAGGGAGTGGGATTGGGAAGCAGGTTGTGGCCGCTCTCTTGCGGGAGGGATATTCGGTTGTCCTCGCAGGGCGACGCGCGGATGTTTTGGAATCGGTGGTTGGTGAGGCAAAGGCACCAAGTTCGCGGACGCTGGTTGTGCCAACGGACATCCGCCAGCCTTCGCCGGTAGCGCACTTGTTTGCCCGTACGAAGGAAGTTTTTGGGCGGCTCGACCTGCTTTTCAATAATGCGGGGGTGGCTGCTCCATCTAAGCTGCTGGAAGATCTGACGTATGAGGAATGGAATGACGTTGTCGCGACCAACCTGACGGGTGCATTCCTGTGCACGCAGGAGGCATTCAAACTGATGAAGAGCCAGACGCCGCAGGGCGGGCGCATTATCAACAATGGCTCGATTTCCGCTCATACCCCCAGGCCGAATTCCGCACCTTACACTGCAACCAAGCACGCCATCACCGGGCTGACGAAATCCAGCGCGCTGGATGGCCGGAAATACAACATCGCGTGCGGACAGATTGACATTGGGAATGCGGCGACTCCGATGGCGGAAAAGATGCATAGCGGAGTCCCGCAGGCGAATGGCTCGGTGGAAGCGGAGCCGACCATGGATGCAGGCCAAGTGGCCCGCGCCGTGGTTTATATGGCAAGCCTGCCGCTGGAGGCCAATGTTCTGTTCATGACGGTGATGGCTACCAAGATGCCTTTTGTGGGACGCGGCTAATAGGGCTGATCTCTGTTCGGAATTCGTAACAGCCTGGCTTTTCCTCAAGCCAATGATTCACAAGGGCATATTCTCGTCACAAGAGTAGCTACTAAAAATCATAGTTACTGGCATTTAGGGAGGGGGGAATGTCAGGCAAACTTGGCCTAGCCATAAGTGCATCTGATATCCAACCTCCAAGATGACTAAAAAGCGGCAGTGAATGCAGAGGACGGCGAGCGTTCCCGCCATGCCTCCCATGAACCGAACCCATTTGGACGACCCTAACGAGAACGCAGTCTCTAGCCGCAAGATTAGTCTTGGGATTCGTAAGATTGAGCGGCGTGAATGGTGGCTGTGGGTTACGGCCATCGTTATTACGTTGCTTTTGACCGCTGGAATTCTTTCTTTTGCCCTCCCCTCCCTCCCTTTCAGTGTTATCAAGATTGATCCCAGCGAACTCACCACGGCGGTCCGTGGCCTGGTGGCCATGGTGCTGCTGTTTGACATCTACACGATTTATCAGCAGCTGCAGATCTACCGTATCCGGCGGCAATTGGCGGAGAGGGAAGAACTGTTCCGGCTGATCAGCGAAAACGCCGCCGACATGATTGCCCTGGTGGATGCCAAAGGGCAGCGGCTGTACAACAGTCCATCCTACTTAAGGGTGCTAGGGCGAACGCCAGCGGAAATGAAAGATTCAGCCCCGCTGGAGCAGGTTCATCCCGAGGACCGTCCGTTGATCGAAGAAGCGGCGCGCGAGGCGTTTCGCGGCGGTACCGGCCGCAGGATCGAATACCGTATGCGGCACAAGGATGGAACCTGGCGGACGCTGGAATCCACCGCGAGCCCGGTGCGCGATGCGGACGGCCAGGTGGAGAAGTTGGTGGTGGTTAACCGCGACATCACGGACCGCAAGAAGCTGGAGGAGCAGTTCCGCCAGGCGCAGAAGATGGAAGCGGTGGGGCGCCTTTCCGGGGGCGTGGCGCACGACTTCAATAATCTTCTGGGAGTCATCATCGGCTACGGCGAGATTCTGCAGGAAGGCTTGCCGGCGGGGCATCCCATGCGGCGCAGCGCGGATGAGATTCTGTCCGCGGGCCGGCGCGCTGCCGGCCTGACCCGGCAGTTGCTGGCTTTCAGCCGGCAGCAGGTCCTGGAGCCGCGGGTTCTCGACCTCAATCACGTGGTGCGTGAAATGGAAAACATGTTGCGCCGCCTAATTGGAGAAGATGTGGATTTGACCAGCAAACTCGATCCCGAGCTGGGCACGATCAAGGCCGATCCCGGGCAGTTGGAGCAGGTCATCATGAATCTGGCGGTGAACGCACGCGACGCCATGCCGGAGGGCGGCAAACTCATCATTGAAACCAGCAACACGGAGATGGATGAAGTCTTTATCCGGCGCTATCCGTATCCGGTTCAGCCCGGCATGTACACGCGGTTAACCGTTTCAGATACGGGCACGGGCATGGATCCGGCAACGCGCGCGCGAATCTTTGAACCATTCTTTACCACCAAGGCGAAGGGCCAAGGCACGGGTCTCGGACTCTCGATGGTGTATGGGGTGGTGAAGCAGAGCGGCGGCTACATTGACGTTTACAGTGAACCTGGATTAGGAACCACGTTCAAGATCTATCTGCCGCGGGTGGATGAGGCGGTTGCGCCGGCCAAGACGGAGACGGCGCTCTCCAAAACCTTGCGCGGGAGCGAGACAATTTTGCTGGTGGAAGATGAAGCGGCGCTGCGCAGCCTGACCGCCAGCGTGCTCGAAGCATGCGGTTACAAAGTGCTGGAGGCGAAGCACGGCGGCGAGGCGCTGGATATCAGCCAGCACCATGAAGGGGGGATCGATCTGCTGTTGACCGACGTGGTGATGCCTGGCATTAGCGGCCGGGTCCTGGCTGACCAGTTGGTGCAACTGCGGCCGCAAATCCGAGTGGTGTATATGTCCGGCTACACCGGCCAGACAGTGGGAGCGCATGGAATTCTCGATCCGGGCAGCCTGTTTTTGCAAAAGCCATTTACGCGGGACGCGCTGGCACGAAAACTTCGCGAGGCGCTGGATGGGGGCCAAAGTCTGCGTCGGCAACGGGAGCCAGCGCGAAATGAATGTGCGGTGATTCCTTTTGGGGGTTAGGGGGCGGGGATGTCGAAGATTTTGATCGTGGATGACGACGATGCCATGCGTGGACTGTTGCGGGCGCGCCTGGAGAATACGTACGAGGTGCTGGATACGGGAGATCCCGATCAGGCTTTGGGTTTGGCGCTGGAACACAAGCCAGACGCGGTGCTGCTCGATTTGATCATGCCGAAATTTTCCGGCTTCGATCTGTGCCAGAGTTTGCGCTCCCTGAGCTACACCTCGCGCATCCGGGTGTTTGTGATTACGGGAAAAGGCGGGGATGAGGCGCGTGAGTACTGCCAGAACCTGGGAGCGACCGGTTTTTTCCAGAAGCCGGTGGATTTCACCCTGCTTAAGCGCCGGCTGGCCGAGGAACTCGAAGGTCAGCGTCCCGAGCGCCGCGGCGAGACACGGGTGCGCATGCGCGTCAGTCTGAAGTTGCGTGGAAGCGACATGGCTGGAAAGCCATTCGAAGAAGTTACGGTCACGGAGAACGTGAGCGCCGGAGGATTTCTGTGCAATTGCGCCGCTACGCTCGCCACCGGCGCCACGGTGGAAGTCTTTCTGGTTAGCGGAAGAGAACGCTATGTTGGCCTGGCCCGCGTGATGCGCAAGGAATCATCCGACATGAGCTGGCAGCGCTACGGCTTCCATCTGGAAGAAACAACCGGCGAATGGGTGTTGCAGGCCTAGAAACTTTTATCCGTTCGAGGTTTCGACGTCTGGCACCGCGCTCCGGACGGGCTTCTTTGGCTGCAACCCGGGCTTGAGCCACACGACCATCCGGTAACCCAGCAGCAGGCTCAGCACAAAGGCATACTCCAGCGGCTTGTGAAGGTCTGCTTTCACCAGCCAAATGTAGTGAATGACTCCCGCCATGGCGCTGAAATAGATCAGCCGGTGCAGCGCCTGCCAGCGCTTGCCTCCCAGCTTGCGAATGGACCAACTAGTCGAAGTCAGCGCCAGCGGAAGCATCAGGATAAATCCCGTGAGCCCCGCCGTAATGAATCTCCGCTTGAGTACGTCGGCGAGCATGGCGTGCACGTCGAAAAATTTGTCCAGCCAGACGTAGGTGGTTAGGTGCAGCGTGCCGTAGAAGAAAGCAAACAATCCCAGCATGCGGCGATAACGGATCAGCCAGGTCAATCCGCCGAGTTTGCGCAGCGGTGTAATCGACAGCGTGATCAGTAGAAAGATCAGCGTCCAATCGCCGGTAGAGTGGGTGATGAACTCAACCGGATTCGCTCCGAGTCCCGCTCCCCAGGAGGAGATGTCGGTGGGATGCGCGCCAAAGAACCTCCACAGCAACCGCGCCAGGGGACCCAGGCAGGCCAGGAAGACGGCGATTTTGAACCAGCGGATCATGATTGGGAAAAACAGATTCCTCGCGCGATAAGGCCGCGCTTCGGAATGACAATCTCACATAATGACATTTCAGAAGTTCTTTTTTAGATCCATTCCCGAATACAAACTTGCCACCTGATCGTAGCCGTTGAACATCAGTGTGGGACGCTTGAAAAACTCTCCCAATCGACGCTCCTTGGCCTGGCTCCAGCGGGGGTGATCCACGTTCGGATTCACATTGGAATAAAATCCATACTCGTTCGGCGCCGCTTCATTCCAGGTATTAACGGGCTGCTTCTCCACAAACTTGACGCGCACGATTGCCTTGGCGCTTTTGAATCCATACTTCCATGGCACCACAATGCGCAGCGGAGCTCCGTCCTGATTGGGCAGCACTTGCCCGTACATGCCAAAACACAAAAGCGCCAACGGATGCATGGCCTCATCCATGCGCAAGCCTTCTACATAAGGCCACTGCAATACGCTGCTACGCTCCCCGGGCATCTGCCTTAGGTCATAAAGTGTCGTGAACTCCACAAACTTTGCCTTGCCCAGCGGTTGCGCCCGCTTGATCAATTCGCTGAGCGAGAAACCCACCCACGGGACCACTATGGACCATCCTTCCACGCAGCGGTGGCGGTAGATTCGCTCTTCCGGGGCCGCCATCTTGATGATCGAGTCCACATCGAGCACTTGCTTTTTGGGCACCAGCCCATCAATGGTCACCGTCCAGGGACGCGTCTTGAAGTTCTTCGCCAGGTCGGCTGGACCCTCTTTGTCCGTCGAAAACTCGTAGTAGTTGTTGTAGTGGGTGACGTCTTGAAAAGGAGTAATCTTCTCCGTCGTGGAAAACTGGCTTTTCTGAATGCCGTCAATTTTCGCGCCGGGAGTATCCGCATGCACCACGGTGGAAGGCGCGCTTATTTCTTTCAGCCCGATGCCTGCTACGGCAGCGGCGCCCGCCAGAGCCGTTCCCGCGAGGAACTTCCTCCGGTTCAGAAACAACTCTTTGGGTGTGATCTCGGAAGAAGGAATGTCCCCGGGCTTCTTAATCAGCATGGTTGGTCTCTCCATTTAAGTATACGAGCTGCCCTGGCGATCGGATGTTGCCCAAGCACAATCCGCAGAAATGAATGACATAGCAGCCCAGGGCACGCTCCAAAATTCCTCAGGAGGAAGTGCGGCGCCGCATCCCGCACGACGGGGCTCTGAACCGCTCCGTATAGAGTGCATGGTACAACGCTACGCGATGCCGGCGAAGATTCCGGCATAATTCTCCGGCTGACGGTTGCCCTCCAATTCAGGCTCCGACCCACAACCTGAGCCGCGCGTTTATAATATCTCTCTGCGATACAACTGAATCCCCAATCCGTACCCAGTCATCTCACCCTAGTGGAGGAAAAATCATGGCGCACGAAGTCCCCCCTTTGCCGTATGACTATGCTGCTCTCGAACCGATCATTGATACTCAGACCATGAAGTTGCATCACGACATGCACCACGGTGCGTATGTAAAGAACTTGAACGCAGCTCTGGAGAAGCATCCCAATCTGCAATCGAAGAGTGCCGAGGAGTTGATCAAAGATCTGAATGCCGTCCCGGAAGATATTCGCACCGCCGTGCGCAACAATGGCGGCGGACACGTGAACCATTCCATGTTCTGGAAGATCATGAAGCCCAAAGGCGGTGGCGATCCCACGGGAGCGATCGCGGAGGCTATTAACAAGGCTTTCGGCAGCTTCAAAGATTTTCAGGCCAAGTTCAACGACGCGGGCACCAAGCAGTTCGGCAGCGGGTGGGCCTGGCTGGTGGGCGAAGCGAACGGGGGCTTGAAAGTTATGAGCACCGCCAACCAGGATAATCCCATGTCGCAGGGACTCTATCCGATCATGGGCAATGACGTTTGGGAGCATGCCTACTACCTGAAGTACAACAACCGCCGCCCGGAATACCTAACGGCATGGTGGGGTGTGGTGAACTGGGACGAAGTCAACAAACGCTTCGAAGCCGCGAAGTCGCACAAACACTAAGATAGGCTGCTTTTCGAGGAAGCCTCCGACCCCTGGCGGGCGGAGGCTTTTTATTTGCGCCGCAGGAAAATCCTGCGAGAGTTTTAAAAAGTCGCGGAGAAGCGGTGATCCCCGCCCCTCCGCGCAAGCTCAGTCACTAGGCCGCACCCGCGGCATATTGTGAAGGGCTCTCTTCAAATTTGGTTTCGCACTCTTCGGAGCAAAAATAAAAATCCTTGCCGCCGTAAGTCGTCTGGAATTCCGTGTTGTCCTCGTCCACCTTCATGCCGCACACTGGATCAACTGCCATGGTTCCTCCTTCCGCCGTTTAGCCAACGGCGTCGCTGGCGGCTATAGAGATGGCTTCCGCTTGGGCTGGGTTGGCGGCGCTGGCGGATTTCTGCATTTCCTGTGCGCGCTGTGTGGAAATCTTGCGATGGGCTCTCGTGTCAAGTCCGCGGCAACGCGGGAAGTCCCATGCAGTGCGCATTTGCATCCTATCTCTTGAATTTTATTTCATCCGCCGCCGGGCGGAAATTCGCGACTCGGAATCGGCGAGTTGCACCAAACTTATGGAATTGACCTCGCACCCACGGCGCGAGTAAATTCGCCTCACTTTGAAAATGATTTTCACCAAACGCCACGTGTTGCAGCCGCCACTTCTGTTTGAAGCTGAAAATGTCGCCGGTCAATAAAGTGCTTCGCGATCACAAGAATTAAAAATCCCTCCCAGGGTGAATACACGTGAACAAAGCAGAGAGTGAATGGCAAACCTATCGCAGCAAATTTCTCATCAAGGCAAAGCAACTCAGCGGGCCTCTTTCGTTTGTCGACGCGCTGGGGCGGGAGCACCGCGGTAAGAAAGGCGACTACCTGGTGGAGTCGGAGAATGGTTCTCTGCGGATTTGGCCGCGCAAACTTTTTGAGGATGCGCATGCGCTCTTCCACAGCTCGTTAATTCCTGCCGGCCAGGCGGAGGGACCAAGCCCGAGTTCAGCGCCGCCTAAGAAGAGGGCGCGGCGGGAGATCGTGGCATCGCTTTGTGGAAAAAACCTGGTCCAGCCTGGCACCCCAGCCGTTAATTGCTTGAGATACAATATATAGGGATACCCTCTTGACAGGCCCAACATACGGGAGTACTGTTTCCCTCCTCGACGTTATTTCTTGCCTCCGAAACGCGGTTGGCAAGAGCAATTTGCAAATGAGTGGAGCGCCTGGCC
Organism: uncultured Acidobacteriaceae bacterium; assembly: GCA_963697035.1. GTDB lineage: Bacteria > Acidobacteriota > Terriglobia > Terriglobales > Acidobacteriaceae > PALSA-270. The sequence goes on from CAVOMN010000001.1 coordinate 49,031, forward strand.
AGAGGTGACTGGGCATCCTCCTGAGATGTAGCTTTAAGTGCTTGTGCGGTGGCCGTTTCCCGGTTCGGCAGGCCGAGCCTCTTCGGGAAGCGACAACAGTTGACAACCCAGAGTTGTGGAAAACGCCTCGCCAGGCGGGGACGGGAGATTGTTCTCCAAGGCGAGCTGAAGACAAGAAATTCGGCGCCAGAACTGTTGGATTTAACTCCGTGGTTCAAGCGTCACCGACTAGGCGATAGGAATCGAATATATATAAGCGGCGGGCCACCGAGCCCGCAGGGAGAGAAAGAGAATGCCAGAAGTACAAACAAAAGGAGCCCCCATCACCCCCAGCACCGCCGTTGCCTCCCAGGTCCCCGCGGTCGCCGTTCCCGCAGCCACTCCCAACAAAAGGGCCACCGGCCTCAGCTTCCGCCGCTTCTTCACCAAGCCAGGAGTCTCTCCCTACGACGAGGTCGAATGGGAACTGCGCACCGCCTCGATTACCGACGCGCAGGGCAACATCATCTTCGAGCAGAAGGATGTCGAGGTTCCCAAGGATTGGTCGATGACGGCCACCAACATCGTGGCCTCGAAATATCTGCACGGCACACTGGGAACTGCGGAGCGCGAAACCGGTGTCCGCCAGCTGGTGAGCCGCGTCGCCGAGACGATCCGCGACTGGGGCATGGCGCAGGGCTACTTCAAGACGCCGGAAGACGGCGCGACATTCCACGACGAGTTGGTGCACATTCTGGTTCGCCAATATGCCGCCTTCAATTCGCCGGTCTGGTTCAATGTAGGCTGCGACCGCATTGAGCCCAACTCTGACGCGCGCAACTGGCACTGGAATCCGCAAGACGCAGAACGTCGAGTTCGGCGTGACCGGATACACCACGCCGCAATGCTCGGCCTGCTTCATCAACTCCGTGCACGATTCGCTGGACTCGATTCTCACTCTCGCCAAGACCGAAGGCATGTTGTTCAAGTGGGGATCGGGCACCGGAACGAATCTCTCCGCGCTGCGGTCGTCTACCGAAGGCCTGAGCGGCGGCGGTACGGCCAGCGGCCCGCTCAGCTTCATGAAAGGCTTTGACGCCTTCGCCGGAGTCATTAAATCTGGCGGCAAGACGCGCCGCGCCGCCAAGATGGTCATTCTCAACGTGGAGCATCCCGATATCGAAGAGTTCATTCTCTGCAAACAGAAAGAAGAAGCCAAAGCTCACGCGCTGGTCAGCATGGGATACGACGGCTCTTCGCCCGACTCCGAGGCCTACTCCTCCATCTTCTTCCAGAATGCCAACAACTCGGTCCGCGTGACCGATGACTTCATGTACGCCGTCATGCGCGACACCGATTTCTCCACTCGCGCTGTCCGTGACGGCCGCCCCATGAAGACCTACAAAGCCAAAGAGCTGCTGCGCCTGATCTCCGACGCCACCTGGCATTGCGGCGACCCCGGCATGCAATACGATACGACCGTCAATCGCTGGCACACGTCGAAGAATACGGCGCGCATCAACGCCAGCAACCCGTGCAGCGAGTACATGTTCCTCGATGACTCCGCTTGCAACCTGGCCAGCTTGAATCTGCTGAAGTTTGCGCCCAACGGCACCTTTGACGTGACCGCGTACCGTCACGCCGTAGATGTCCTCATCACCGCGCAGGAAATCATTGTGGACAACGCCGGTTACCCGACCGAAATGATCATGCGCAATTCGCATGACTATCGTCCGCTCGGTCTCGGCTACGCCAATCTGGGCGCGCTGTTGATGGCCGCCGGCCTGCCCTACGACTCCGACGCCGGACGCGACTACGCCGCCTGCGTCACCGCCATCATGTGCGGCGAGGCGTATTTGCAGTCCTCGCGCATCGCCGAATCGTGCCAGCCGCTCTCGCCCGCGACCGAGCCGACAAAAAGAGGCCTAAGCGATACCAATCTTGGTTCGAATGTGATGCCCGGAGCCGCCTGCCCCGGCTGGTACATCAACCGCGAGCCCTTCCTCGACGTCATCCGTATGCACCGGGCTTCGGTCAACAACATCAATAAGACCAACATTCCCGCGCCGCTCTACGAAGCCAGCAAAGCCTGCTGGGATGAAGCGCTCTCTCACGGCGAGAAATTCGGCTACCGCAACTCCCAGGTCACCGTCCTCGCTCCTACGGGCACCATCGGCTTCTTCATGGATTGCGATACCACCGGCATCGAGCCCGACCTCGCTCTGGTGAAGTACAAAAAGCTGGTCGGCGGAGGGATGATTAAGATCGTCAATCAGACCGTGCCCACCGCGCTGTTCAAGCTGGGCTACGATCACGAGCAGACCGACGCTATCGTCAGCTACATCGACGCGACCGGCACCATCGAAGGCGCGCCTGCCGTACAGGACGAGCATCTGCCGGTGTTTGATTGCTCCTTCAAGCCGGCCAAGGGCACGCGCTCCATTCATTACATGGGACACCTGAAGATGATGGCCGCGACGCAGCCTTTCATCTCCGGGGCTATATCGAAGACCGTCAATCTACCCAACAACGCTTCCGTGGAAGACATCATGGAGGCCTACCTCCAGGCGTGGAAGCTGGGACTGAAAGCCGTCGCCGTCTATCGCGATGGCTGCAAGCAGTCGCAGCCACTCTCGGCCGCGGGCAGCAAGACTGCCACGTCCTCCAAAGAAGACGCGCTTTCGCGGGCGGGGGCGCCCGCTCCACTGGAAGAGGACATGAACGCGCCGCCGCGAGCCGTGCGCCACCGTCTGCAGGATGAGCGCATGTCGGTCACCCACAAGTTCGACGTGGGCGGGCATGAGGGCTACATCATCGTCGGGCTCTATCCCAATGGACAGCCGGGCGAAATTTTCATCACCATGGCCAAGGAAGGCTCGACGGTTAGCGGCCTGATGGACAGCTTTGCCTGTGCCGTCTCCATCGCTCTGCAACACGGTGTGCCGCTCACGCTGCTGTGCGAAAAATTCGCGCACACGCGCTTCGAGCCCAGCGGCTGGAGCAAGACGCCCGACATCGGCTTTGCCAAATCCATCATGGACTACATCTTCCGCTGGCTGCAGTTGCGCTTCCTGACCGGCCAGCAGCAGATGCTGTTCGAAAACCTGCGGCCGCGGCTCAATGGGGTTGCATTGCATCCGGAAGGCGTCGCTGACCTGAACGGCTCCGCTGATTCGCTGGCCACCAGCCACAAATCACTAGCCACCGGCTCCGTTCACGCCGCCGATGCCCTGGCCGGAATGATTGACCTGGGCGACGCGCCCACGTGCAGCTTCTGCGGCTCGATCATGACGCGCAATGGCAGTTGCTACCGCTGCATGAGCTGCGGCAGCACGAGTGGGTGCAGCTAAGCTGCGAGGGACATCCGCCCTCGGCTGTCCAGCGGAGCGAAAGCTCCGCAGTTGGTTCGTATCGGGGCGTGGCTTTAGCCAATGGCAACGAACTCCTCTCCTTGTCATCCTGAGCGGAGTGAGGCGAAGGCCGAACGAAGTCGAAGAGGATGGGTTGTCATTCCGAGCGAGCGCGTAGTTTGCGCGACGAGGAATCTGCGGTTGATTTGATTTTCGTTGATCCCGGGTGCCCCATCCTTTTTCGCGTTCTTTGCGAAAAAGGGTGGGATTTCCTCAAATGCATTTCAAGATTGTTGGCCGGATCAAGGATATCGAAGTTATTGCTTCCGGCACGGCAATTCGAGAGCGAAAGAGGCTCTGGAAGACATACGGCAAAGGGCGCTGGAGAAAGCTGAAAGGCATCGCCGGCATCAAATTTTCTGATGGTACGATGTGCCAGGCAGAGATTCACTGGTATGAAGCTCATGGGATCGGCGCGAAGGAACACAAAATCAAACGGTTTATCGAGTGATCCAAAACGGGGTGAAGCTCGCTTCGTGTTGTGTGTGCGAAATGCCGGTTATCCTGCGTCTCTGGAACTGAGAAAGGTGTACCGGCTCCTCAGCGACGAACAGGCGGCGAAGCACCGTCAATTGCGGGTGATTGATGAGTCGGGAGAGGACTACCTGTATCCCGAAGGGTATTTCGTTCCCATCAAACTGCCGCAGTCGGCGGAGAGGGCAGTACTGAGGGCGAGGTAGGGCGCGGCTTTATGGGTTGTCATTCCGACCGAGCGCGTAGTTTGCGCGACCGAGGAATCTGCTGTTGATTTGCTTTGCTGATTTTCGTTGATGCCAGCTAGATGGCATTGCAACCAGGGCCCTACAACCAAAATTGAATGAACGTACTGTGAGGGGGGGCACGGCACGCGCCGTGCCCCTTTTTGGGATTTCGTTCATGAACACTAAGGTCGCATTCGCATCCGCGAAGAATTGTTTTTGTGCGAGGATTAGTTAGCGTACGCTGAGGGATTATGAGCACATGGATTGACGGTCTGTGGACACCAGCGACGCTTGGTTACGCCGACAACGAGCCCGGAGCGATCGAAAAACTCCAGGAACTCAATGAGCACTATAGGCGACACCGTTGGCCTGCGGAATACGCAAAAACAGCGCATCGGCTGTGTTCTGCCGATGCTCGAAATCTATCTTTTTTGCCCGACGAAAGTGTGCACCTCGTTGTCACGTCCCCCCCTTACTGGACGTTGAAAGAATATGCGCCCAACAAGCGCCAACTCGGAGCGATTCAAGACTACGAGGAGTTCCTGCTTGAACTGGACAAGGTTTGGGCAGAGTGCGCAAGAGTCCTGGCGCCCGGTGGAAGAATTTGTTGCGTTGTGGGGGACGTGTGCGTTCCGCGGAAAAGGGATGGACGGCATCGCATCATGCCTCTGCACGCTGACATCATGGTCCGCACCCGCAAATTGGGACTCGATTCTCTAACCCCGATACTGTGGTTCAAGATAGCCAACGGCGCTACCGAGGCGGACGGGAACGGCGCAGGTTTTTATGGAAAACCCTACCAGCCGGGGGCAATCGTCAAGAACGATTTCGAGTACATACTGTTTCTTCGAAAGGGCGGAACGTATCGGTCACCGTCCCACGCCCAAAAGGCGCTCTCCATTCTCTCGAAAGACGAAATGAAGGCCTGGTTGCGCACTTCATGGACTGATATCAAAGGCGTGTCCACGCGAAAGGGTCACCCGGCTCCTTACCCGGTGGAACTAGCGGAGCGCCTAATCCGCCTTTTTTCCTTCGCCGGCGATGTTGTACTCGACCCTTTCGCCGGATGCGGCAGCACTTGTCTCGCGGCGCTGCATGCGGGGCGGAATAGCATAGGTGTCGAGGTTGAGGCCAAGTACCTTCGCATGGCACACGAAAGAATAGAGCGAGACGTGCTTCTGCGGACGAATTCCCACCTTTTCGACGTGGCACTGGAATCGGACGCTTTATAAGGACTAGAATCCCATTCCAACATGGGAATGCCTGACTATGCGCTACTAAGAGAATTCCGCGGCCTTTTTGAAAGCAAAACCTACCTTCATAGAGATTCCAGCCTGGGTGACCGCGTCGCTGGTTGCCTCTACGAGGACTTATATGTCCTCGCGAAATCAACTAAATTACGTGAACGGGTCGATGCGCATAGTCGGGTTCTAAATGCGCGGAATCTGACCGTTGGTGTGGCACGAAGGCGTGGCGATGGAACCTTTGGAGAGCTAGTTCCGACCGCAAAGGTGCTGAGCATTGACGGTCAAGCGGTTGCACGGGGCCCAATTGCGACCATCGAAATCGGTGTGGAAACCAAGATTCTGGCAAAGGCAATGATTAAACAGATTGACCGGGTGATCGGCGACCTAGTCAGGCAAACCGAAGAGTTTAAGAAACGAGGAGAACGCCCGATCTGTGTTGGTATCGTCGGCGTTAACTTCGCAGAACAATATACGTCTTTCGAGGCTGATCGCGCGTTTCCGACGGATGGCAAGCGATATAAGCATCCCATTCAAGAAGCCGCTGATGCAATTCTACGGTTGCAGCAGCGTGCCCAACCTTATTTCGACGAATTCCTCATACTCAGATTTACCGCCTCCAACATAACGCCGTACCCTTTCTCGTGGATCGACCAGGATCAGACCCGGATGGAATACTCCGCACTGCTCACGCGTATTTCGAGAGACTATGACCGGCGGTTTTAAATAACACCATGGGACTAGACGCGCTGGTCTACAAAAGCAAGAAGCACTTGCCCTTCGACGCGGAGGCATTGGCAGCGGCCCACGATGCGGACACCGGGGAATATTATTTCGAACGGGTCGCCCACCTTTGCGGTTTTGATTGTGCAAAGGTGGGGTGAGAAGAAATCCCCAGTTCGATTTGCTTTTGGGGGCTTGCCTCCCACCCTAGCGCAAAAGCGGCGCTAGGATGGGGCACCCCTTGTGGTGGAGGTGCAGGCGAAAAGCAGATTCCTCGCTTCGCTCCGGAGGACAACCTCCATGCACTGGGGCAGCATGTCTAAGCTATACCCTGATACGAATTCAGCGCCTGATACGAGGCGGCGCGCAAGAGCGCTCCGGCCACACAAAAACAGGTTGTCCCACACATTCCAATGCGTAATCATCTACACATGGCAACCAACCTCGCTCTGGACGACAAATTGATCCAGGAAGCCCAGCGCGCGGGCAGGCACAAGACCAAAAAAGAAGCGGTCACCGCCGCGCTCGACGAGTACATCAAGCGGCGCAAGCAGCTGCGCATTCTGGATGCCTTCGGCAGCTTTGAGTTTGATCCGGCCTATGACTACAAGGCCGGGCGGCGCAGGCATAAGGGCAAAGCCGGCGCATGATGGTGCTGGTGGACACTCCGGTGTGGTCGCTGGCGCTGCGCCGCAAGCCGGGCGCTTTGAATGCGCGCGAACGGTGGCTGACGCAGGCGCTGGCCGAGCTGATCCGGGAAGGCCGCGCGCAGATCGCCGGCGTCGTCCGGCAGGAGTTGCTCTCCGGCATTCGTGGGGCGGAGCAATTCGAAAAGCTGCGCGGCTATCTGCGTGCCTTCGACGAGCCGCGTCTCGATGTCCGCGACTACGAAGAAGCCGCCTGCATCAACATCCAGTGCCGCGCCCGCGGCATAGCTGGCTCGGCCGTCGACTTCCTGATTTGCGCTATTGCCCAGCGCAGGAGTTGGCAGGTATTCACCGCCGACCGCGATTTCGAGCGCTACGCGAAAGTTCTGGGAGTAGGGTTATATTCGGAGTAGATGCGCTCCCATGTCTCGACAGTCGCGAGACCTGGCGAGTGGCCCATTCAACCCTATCGTTGGCTTGACTCGGGCGGTTCATTCCGGGCCCCCGTGTCTTGCCGCCTTTGCGACCTGTGGGATTGAATCCGCCCTGGCCGAAAATGGAGTTCCGACGCCACCTTTTGAACAAAAGCGAAAGTCGCCGCCGCTCCGCCCGTAAACCTCACGCGCTCAATAGGTTGATTGTCATCACATTCTTGTGATGACGATGTGTTCCAGCTGGAACATTTCTCCGCTCTCAACGGCCAATCGTCGGGCAGCAGATTGGGATTAGAATCGCTCCTGACATTGGGCATGCCCAGCCGCACAGTCACCTTCGACACCGTCCGCAAGATCGGGCTCACCCTGCCTGGCGTGGAGGAGAGCACTGCTTTTGGCGCTCCGGCGCTCAAAGTCCGCGGAAAACTTATGGCGTGTGTCCCGGTGAATAAATCGGCGGAGCCTGGTTCGCTGATGGTGCGCGTGGATTTCGACGAGCGCGCCGCGTTGCTGGCGGAGGATCCTGAGGTTTATTACGTGACCGACCACTACGTCGGGTATACCGCTGTGCTGGTTCGGTTGGCGCGGGTCAGTCCGAATGGGTTGCGGGATTTGCTGCGGATGGCGCACAAGTTTGTGACGAGAAAAGCGGCGCCGCGAACGCGGGAGAGGGACTAAGGAAATTTCCCCGCAGCCTGCCGGGTGCCCATCCCTGGGCGACTTGCGCCGAGAGCTCGCGCTGACCGGGCGGAAGCAGCGGGTGATCAGTTTGAGTCTTGCACTCTATCCGCCGCGACTCTATCCGCAGCCGAAAAAACCTGGTGCCCGCCGATATACGTTTCCAGCACGCGAACGCGTCCGCCGCGCAACTCGAAGCTTACGAAATCCGCTCGCTCCTGCTCGAGCAATCCATTCTGGCGGCCGTTGATGCGGGCCGCAATCGCCGGGTTGATGGTTACCGACTTCACCGCATCTGCCAGGCTCGTTCCTGTCGTCCGCAAGAGGTTGGAGATCCCATCATTCAACAAGAGTGACGAGCCGGCGAGCCGGGTTCCGCCCAGCAGGCGGATGCTGCGGTCGGGGTGAAGTTCCACCTCGATTTCGCCCAGGCGATAGCGTCCCGGCGCCTGGCCCGCCGGCGGCGCGGCGTCGGTGATCAGGATCGATCGCGACGGTTGTTTGGCGCGCCAGGCGGCCCGCAAGAATGATGAAGAAAGATGGATTCCATCCACGATGAAGCTTGCCATGAGGCGATCTTCGGCCAGTTGCTCCCATATGACGTTGGGCTGTTTCGGCATCAGGGGGAGAGCCGCATTGCCGAGATGGGTTGACAGCGATGCCCCTGCGCTGACCGCATTGCGTATTTCATCCGCATTGGCATTGGTGTGGCCTATGCTGACCACCACTCCTTGCCGGGTGACTTGTTCGATGAAGCGCGGCGCTCCCGGCCATTCCGGGGCAAGGGTGAGGATGCGCAGGTGCCCATCCGCCGCGTCCTGAAAACGGCGGAACTCGTCGAGGTCGGGAGGCCTCACAAACTGGCGCAGGTGCGCGCCCCGTGGACCATCTTCGGGAGAGATGTAAGGGCCTTCGAGGTGAAAGCCTTCCATGGCGAGACCCTCCTTGAGCGAAGAACGCGCGCGCGCAAGATTGCGCAGACAGGCAGAAATTCGCTCCGCCGGGCCGGTCACGATAGTAGGGAAGAGGCGGCCAACCCCAGTCGCGAACTGGGCGTGAAGGGAACGGGCAATCTCTTCCTGCGTGGTTTCAGCAGAGTTGTAATCCACGCCCGCGAAACCGTTCACCTGAAGATCGATGAAGGCCGGCGCAACGTAAGTCTGGTCCGCTGCGAGTCCGCGCGGCTCGCCCCGCTCCACACGTTCGATTGCGCGGGAAAACGTGATCTCAATCCGCTCGTTGCTCAGTGCGTTGCTGCCTGTTATTTTCATTTCTCTCTGCATCCGGAGTGAATCTTGCGCGCTTCAGCCGCGGACGATTTCTCTTGCGGCGGCTGGGTCGTCCATAAACAAGATATTTGATCCGGCCGCGATATGCGACGACGAATCTCGAAGCACTTTTGCCATGGAACGGAAAGCAGCCCGTCCCGGCCTGGACACAATTATCGATGAGGACATCCGCTGCCTCATACAAAGCCAGGGCGGCGGGATTCCGGGGAGAGCTTGCTTTGGAGTGATTTCGAGATATGGAGTAATATTCGACCTCACGCAAGTCAAGCGCAAGGGGCATTCAACACTCCTGTGTTATACAGAAGGACGTTGCGCGGGTTGGCCGTCTGTCGATTAGGCTTGGAAGGGATGCGGCGTAACTGAGGCTCAAGCATCGTGAACGCGCGATCCGGCATGGCATCCGCCCTTTATCCATGAGATTCGTTCTTCAGGCTCTATCGATCATAGGAATCGCGGTAAGTTTGCGGGCTCAGACGGCGGCGCCCCCAGGCATTTTCCGTTTGCTGCAACCTGCGGAGAGTGGCATCCATTGGCAGCACACGAATGCTCATTCCGAGCGCAAGTACATGCCGGAAGCCTTTCCTCCCGGGGTTGCGATCTTCGACTATAACAACGATGGTTTGATGGATATTTTTCTGGTTAACAGTGGCGATTCCACATTTTTCCATCCGGCGCAGCCGTTGCATCCTGCTCTGTACCGCAACAATGGCGACGGTACATTTACCGACGTCACCGAAAAAGCGGGGCTTGCGGCGAATATTTTCGGAATGGGCGTCGCGGTCGGCGACTACGATAACGATGGTTATGCCGACATTTTTCTGACCGGCTACGGAAGCGCGATTTTGTATCACAACAACGGCAATGGAACCTTTACCGATGTGACCGCGCAGAGCGGGATCCACGAAACGTTATGGTCAACGGGCGCCGTTTGGTTCGACTACAACGGTGACGGCAAGCTGGACTTATTTGTCGGGCAATATCTCGACTATTCCAGCCTGAAGACCTGTGGAGTTGCGAACGCATATGGTGGCCATACCGAGAGCGCAACGGCGACGGACACGCAAACCTATTACTGTACGCCGCGGTTGTTCAAGCCCATGCCAAGCCACCTCTATCGCAACGACGGCGGCGGACATTTTACCGACGTCAGCCAGGAAAGCGGAATCCTCGACGCTAAGGGCAAGGGCTTGGGCGTGGTGGTCACGGATATCAACGGCGATGGCTTTATGGACATTTTTCAGGCCAACGATACCGCGCCCAATTCCTTGTTTGTAAACCGCGGCGGCAAACGGTTCGAAGAGATCGGCCTGCAAGCGAATGTCGCCTACAGCGAAAATGGAGTGACCCGATCCGGTATGGGAGTGGACGCCGCCGATTTCGACGGGGACGGCAAGCCCGACCTGTTTGTTGCCAACATCGATCAAGAAACCTTCTCGCTGTACCGGAACAATGGCGACGAAACTTTTAGCGATTTGAGCCGCAATCTAGGGATTGCCAACGCGACTCGTTTGCTGAGCGGTTGGGGGTTACGTTTTTTCGATTACGACGACGATGGCCTCCCGGATTTGATTTTGGCTGACGGCCACCCGGACGACCTGGTCGAGCATCGCATGAAGACGGTGACGTATAAGGAGCCGTTACTGCTGTTCCACAACGATGGGAACGGAAAGCTAACGAATGTGAGCGCCAGTGGCGGCGATGCCTTTCAGCAACGCTACGCTGCCAGGGGGCTCGCAGCCGGAGATCTGAACAATGACGGTTATGCCGACATGGTGGTGGGCATCAATGGCGGAGCGCCGCTGGTGTTGTACAACAATGCAACAAGCGGGAATAATTGGGTGGGCCTGAAGCTCGTTGGCAAACAGGCGAATCGCGATGCCATTGGTGCGGTCCTCAGGTGGAGTTGTGCCGGGCAAGTCCATTCCCGGCTCAAAGGCGCAGGCGGAAGTTTCCTGTCGAGCCATGATCCCCGGGAGATACTGGGAATCGGCAAGTGCGCAAAAATGGATTGGGTAGAAATTCAATGGCCGCGGCCGAGTACTCGGGTAGATCGATGGTCAGAAGTGCCTATGAACAAATACACGACCGTGGTTGAGGGCGAGGGCGCCGCGGGAAAATAAATGTTGGCCTGTGCGCTCTGCTTTCTCGCGATGGCTCGCCCGCTTTTGGCGCCGGGCTATGGCGCATTTCTCGACCAGAACTCAGGTAGCGTCCAGCATTCCTACCAGGACCTGAGTGGCCTTACCCATGCGGCACAGGCGGACTTTCAGCAGGGAAGATTTCAGGAAGCTCGTGAGAAGCTTCGCCAGGCGCTCCACATCGCTCCTCGCGATCCTGCGCTGTGGACTTATCTCGGCTTGACGGAGGAGCAACTTGGAAACATCGAGGCCGCGATTACAGATTTTCACCGGGCGCTATCCGTGTTGCCCAGGGACGCTCAATCGTACTTCAACCTGGGACGACTGTACCGGCGCAAAGGTGACAGAGAAAATTCCCTGGAGATGTACCGGGAAGGATTGAAGCTAGTCCCCGACGATTTGCCGGCAAATCAGAATTACGCACTTCTTCTCATGGAAGCGGGAAAGTTTCGAGAAGCCATTGCTCCCCTACGCAAAATGCGCAGCCTGAACGACTCCGACTTATCCACCCGCGCTGCCCTAGTTGAATGCTATTTGAAAGCCAATATGCCCGACGACGGGAAACGAGAGCTGCAGGAGTTTCTTGCAGCTCCAACCGCGTCGCCGGAAGAGAAACTCAAGCTGGCCAAGCTACTCGTGGAAGACAAATTGGCGGAGTACGCTCAGCCAATTCTTACGCAGGTCCTGGTGGAACTTCCAGACTCGGCTGACGCTCATGCCACACTCGGCGTGCTATTGATGAACGGAAACCAATATGAAGATGCCGAAAACGAGTTGAAGTTGGCCGTGCATCTGGCTCCCGCGTCGCCGGAATATTCGATGCATTTCGCCGAAGCGCTGCTCTTGCAGAAGCGTTTTCCGGAGGCAATCGGTTTCCTGACATCCGTGCAAAGTGTATTCGGAAATTTGCTGGAGTACCGTTTCAAGATGGCGATTGCCTTATACGGAGCCCGTCAGTATCAAGCAGCCATCGCCGCGCTGGAAGAACTCAACCGTGAGCATCCTGACCTCGATCTGATCCAGTATTATCTTGCAAACTCCTACAATGAGACTGGCGACCTCGAGAAAGCGCTGGCCTGCTCTCGAAAAGCGATCGCCCTCAACCCGAACCAATCCACCTACTACCTGGTTCTGGGCAAGGTGCTGCGCCAGTTAGGGGACGACAAAACAGACGAAGCCATCGCTAATCTCGAGAAGGCGCTGGCGCTGGATCCCTCCGACAGTTCAAGCAAGCAAGAACTCGCTCTCTGTTTGGAAAGAAAGCGCGACTATACGAAGGCCGAACAGTTACTGCGGGATGTGCTCGCGCTGAAACCGGATGTGCTCTCAGCGCATGTCGCACTGAGCCGGATTTACTACGAGGACCACAAAAAGGAAGAAGGAGACGCGGAAAAGAGGATCATTAGCGGTCTCGAAGGGAATAGCAATGAGTGAAAAAATTAACCCTATTTCCCAAGAGCGAGTCCGGACGAAATTGCGGCGCGCCGGGTGGAGGCGCGCACGATCAAAGTTGGTTCAACAAAAACGGGTTTTCGTGGAGAGGGCTTGTCGTCAATCATGTCAAGCAGGATAGACGCCGCAGATTTTCCGACTTCAACCGGATGCAGATCCACGCTACTTAGCGGAATCCGTAAGTGCTCGTTGTAGCGGGAATTCCCCACACCAATCACACCAAAATCCTCAGGCACACGCAGGCCGAATTCCTGTGCCGCCTGAATGGCGCCGGTCGCCACCGAATCGTTAATCGCAAAAATAGCATCGGGACGAACCGGCAAGTTCAGGAGCCGCATGGTGCCTGCGTATCCGCCAGGTTCGGTGCGGTAATCCACTTCGAGGATATGGGATTTATGCACGCGAATTCCGGCGTCACGCAAAGCCCGCAGGTAGCCGCGATAACGGCCATAGCCGGTGGCAACCTCCCGCCCTCCGGTAAGATGTGCGATCGATGTGTAGCCCTGTTGTAACAAGTGCTGGGTTGCCATGTAACCCACGAGTTCGTTATCGGCGCCGACGAACGGGACTGAAGGAAAAAAACGGTCGATCAGTACGAAAGGAACTCCCGATTTACGAAATGGCTCCCACGATCCATTGCGGGTACGGTGATGGGCGGAAGCGACGATCAGTCCGTCAATCTGATTGCCGAGAAGAGCGGCCATGCCTTTGTCTTCCCGGACCGGATCTTCTTCCGTGTTGAATACCACGAGATTGTACCCAGCCGGGTAACTCACGGCATCGATTCCCTCGAGAACGGCGGGGAAAAAAGGGCGGGACAAACTGGTGACGACAACGCCCAATACATTGGTTTTTCGCGTTACCAAACTGCGCGCCAGCGAGTTGGGCTGGTAGTGCAGGCTCTTGGCTTTTTTGAAGACGCGCTGGCGAGTCGCCTCTCTGAACCCTGGCTTATCACGCAGGATGGACTGAACCGTTGAAACGGACAGTCCCAAGCTCTCCGCGATGTCTTTAATGCGAGTGCGCATGCGCTGCAATATTACGGTCAACGTGAAATTGGTTCAATCCCTCAGCCAGATTTAAGTCTGGGTTTCTCCTAGGTAGTGCTGCAAAGCGGAAACGGCATGAACAAAAGAGGCCAAGCAAGCAGTTTATGCGGTGGCGGGTAATTGTGCGAATTTGGCCCATTTGTTACGTAACAATTATCTTGACAGTCTCTCTCGGGCGGTGATATCAATCACTCCACTCGGGGAAGCTATCCCGTAAGCAATGTCATGTTGCCGGCTCTGCCGGTTCTGGCGGAGACGGGAGATTTGTGCACAAACAAGAGGGGCTACGAGCGCCTGGATTACGGCGCTTTGCCTCTGCGGTGCATGGTTCTCAAATTGCTTTGCAGCCGGTTTGACTTCAGATTGCGTGCGTCTCTTTTGAGAGGAACACCCTATGAGGACAAAGATAATGAGATTAGTGGGAAAGTTGGACGCGGCCCTGCTGGGTCTCGCGTTATTTGGTGTGGTGTTGACATCTACCTTCAGTTCAGCGCAGACGGGCCAAGGCAGAATCACAGGTTACGTTCATGACGAGAAGGATGCCGCGGTTGTCGGAGCCAAGGTGGTGATTGTGAGTACCCTGACCGGGGAAAAACATGAGACCGTCACCACGGACACCGGAACGTTTGCCTTTCCACTTCTGCTTCCCTCGACCTACGAAGTGACGGCGACAGCCGAAGGCTTCCGCCCGGAAAAGCATACGGGCATTCAGCTGACCGCAGAAGCCCTCATCAATGTTGACCTGGCTCTGCACGTAGGACAGGTCTCGCAATCGGTTGACGTGAAAGCCGATGCCGAACTGATCACCGCCCAGGGTGCTGCCATTGGTGAAACCATCGGCGAGGAGGCCATCACGGAATTGCCGTTGAATGGCCGCAATCCGGCCAGCTTGATCAATATCACTCCCGGCGCTGTCGATACGATCAATACGAGCAACGCCGGCTTCAATGAGACCTTTGTGAGCTTTCCTTCTTCGACCGCATCCTCGGTCGGCGGACAGCGGCAGGGCAACGTTTACTACACACTGGACGGCGCCAACGCCATGGATTCCTGGGGTGGTCTGGCGACGCCCATGCCGAATCCTGACGCCACGCAGGAATTCAAGGTGACCAGCAACAATCCGGACGCGGAGAGCGGATTCTCCGCCGGCGGAACGGTGAGCATTGTTACCAAGTCCGGCACCAACCAATGGCATGGCGACGTGTTCGAGTTCCTGCGTAATGGCCAGTTCAACTCGAAAGGCTGGTTTGAAACCGCCGCGGATGAGCTGCACCGCAACCAGTTTGGCGGCTCCATCGGCGGTCCGATCAAAAAAGATAAGCTGTTCGTGTTCTTGAACTATCAAGGCACCGTGAATCACCAGACGGTCAACGGCGGCTCCACGGTCGTTCCCAATAGCATGGCGATTGCGGGGAACTTCCAGTTTCTATGTACTTCAGGGACGTTCACCAATGGCATTTGCGACGACAGGAGTGTGAGCAGCAGCGCACCTGCGAACACCGTCTGCCCCACTGGGATAGCGCCGAGCGCGAATTGCCTGATCGCGGACCAGCTTTATGTAGACCAAGCGGCCGTTCAGGCTAACAATGGCACGAACGCGTATTTGAACAACATGATCGATCCGACCACCTACGGTCCGGTGGCGCTAAATCTGGAAAAGCAATTTCCCCAGACCAGCGATCCCGCTGGCAGGGTCTCGACTGCCGGGACTCTGAACGTATTCAACTATCAGGAAGGAACGGCGAAGACCGATTACATCATCAACTCCTCCAACCGCCTCAGTTACCGCGCCTTCATCGATAACTACAACCAGCCACCGACCGGCAGCAACATCATTTTTGCCACCCGGAGCTGGCCGGTGCAGTTCCAAAGCCATACCGCGACCTGGACTTGGACAGTGCGGCCAAACCTTCTCAATAATTTCGTGTTCGGCTATGGACGGCTTAATTCCGACAGCACTTCCGGCTATACCAAGGACGATAACCTTACGGCGTTGGGAGCGACCGGAGTTGCTACCGACGCCTCTTTCCCGTCCTCGTTGGGCCTCGTTCTCGACAACTGGGCCAATTGTCTTTGCGAGAATTTTAACGGCTTTAATCGCCACACCATCAACCTCACCGACTCCGTAACCTACACCAGAGGGAAGCATCTGATTACGGCCGGCGTGGATATTCTCTATCAAAATCAATACGGAGGGACCGACTGGGGCGCGGTTCCCATCGTCAATATCGATGGCAGCCAAACCGGCAACTGGATGTCGGATTTCCTGTTGGGACACCCGCAGAGCTTCCAGCAAAGTGGAGGCGGCTTCCTCCAGGAATATCAAAAGAACATGTCCGCCTACGGCACCGACACGATCCGTCTGCGGCCTAACCTGACGGTGAACGCCGGAGTGCGCTGGGAGCCGTTCTTCGCCAGGACCTCGGCGAATAACAAGGAAGGCTTCTGGGACCCTGGACAGCAGAGCACGCGTTTCCCCAACGCGCCGTTGGGAGAGGTTTATCCGGGAGATGCCGGCGTCCCCGCGGGAACTATTCCCAATCGCTACGATATCTTCTCGCCGCGAGTCGGCATCGCTTGGCAGCCAAGGTTCATGCCGCACATGTCAATCCGGGCGGGATTTGGCATGTTCTCCGCTCCGGCTGATGGCACCCTGGACCCAGGATCCATTGACCAGCCTTTTACTCCGAATGTTACGGTTACGGCAAATACCCTGTCGCAGGGTGTTGACATCATTAACCTCGTTAACCCGTGGGCGACTTTCACGCCGACAGGCGGACAAAGTCCGTTCCCGCCGTTTGCCACACCTTCCTATATCCCGCCGAAGGACGCCACGTTCCAGCCCCTCGCTTTCTACGGATCGTTTGCTCCGAATTACACATCGGGGAAGAACGAGAGCTGGAACCTCTCGGTTGAGCGCCAATTCGGGCAAACCATGGTGGCCAAGGTGGCTTATGTCGGCTCCCACGCCTATCATCTGCCGATCATTGGCGATCAGAATGCCGGGCAGTTCAGTTGTTTTGCGGATCCGCCGACCCCGCAGTGCACCACAGCCATGCAGTCTGTCAATGGGGTGCGGCCGATTCCCTACGTCCAGGAATTGGCTATCTCAGAAGCGGCGGCGGTTTCTTCGTACGACGGTCTGCTGCTTTCTTTCGACAAGAAATTCTCCCGAGGCCTGTTGTTCTCGGTCAACTACGCCTGGTCGAAAACCCTCGACGAGCTTTCCGCCAGCCATTTTGACGGCAACGGCAGCTTCAGCGATCCCTACGATATCCGTCACGACTACGGCATCTCGGATTTGAATTTCCCGAGAATCTTCAACATGTACTGGGTCTACGTGTCACCCGGTCTAAAGAGTATGAATCCGGTGGCGCGCGGTTTCCTGGCAACCTGGCAGCTCAGTGGCATCTGGCATATGCAGTCAGGGCGGCCGTTCAGCATTGGTTCTCCTGGCGACAATTCCTTCTCCCTGGAAGGTGAGGACCGTGCCGACGTAGTGGCCGGCCAGAAAACCAGCTCGGGCGTACAGCGCGGCAAAATTGATTCGTCCGGGTATATCCCGTACCTGACCAACCCAAACGCCTTCGTGCCTAATGCAATCGGGACCTTTGGCGACTCGGGCCGTAACATTCTTGCCGGTCCGGGAATCAACAACTGGGATCTGGCCGCCAGTAAGAACTTTCAAATCACCGAAAGATACCGGCTGCAGATCCGGGCAGACGCTTTCAATGCTTTCAATCGGACGCAGTTTGGGGTTCCGGACACCAACGTTCTCGACAAATCGGTTGGTTTCCTCGGAGTGTTGTACTCCATTCAAAACGCGCCGAGGGTCATGCAGTTCTCCGGGAAGTTCTATTTCTAGAGAACACGGGTGGTTAGCCAGGGTGCGATCCCCAAGCGGGATCGCACCTCATTTTCAACTGCACCTTAAGTCCTCAACGTAATAGAAGCCTCCATACCGTATGCTTCTTGTGCAAGAGGATCTCAGCTCTCCCCCAAGGAATAAAGAATCGTGAAAACAATCAGCTTCGTGGTTCTGGCGGCTCTGTTCTTGCCGCTGACTTGCTTGGCAGCGACGCAACGCTGGAGTGAAGCGCAAGCCAACGCGTGGTACGCGCAGCAGCCGTGGCTGGTCGGCGCCAATTACGTCCCGGCGACGGCCGTCAATCCTCTCGAAATGTGGCAAGCGGATACCTTCGATCCGCAACAGATCGATAAAGAACTAGGGTGGGCGGAAAACACCGGCATGAACATGATGCGGGTTTTTCTTCCCTACATTCTTTGGGACAAGGATCCGGCGGGTTTCAGACAAAGAATCGACGCTTTTCTGACGATTGCCTCGAAGCACCACATCCGGACAGTGCTGGTTCTGTTCGATTCTTGTTTCGATCCGCGTCCCAAACTCGGTCCGCAGCATCCGCCCATTCCTGGCGTGCACAATTCTGCGTGGACACAGAGTCCCGGCGCGGCGGTCCTGGAAGATCCCTCCCAGTATCCTCACTTGAAGGCCTACGTTCAGGGGGTGGTCGGTGCATTTGCCAATGATCCGCGCGTGTTGGCGTGGGATATTTGGAATGAGCCCAATAACATTTTTCCGCCTTACGCCAAATTTGAGCCCAAGGACAAAATCAAACTGGAAGACGCGCTTTTGCCCCAAGCTTTTGAGTGGGCGCGCTCGCAGAATCCAATGCAACCGCTGACCAGCGGTTTGTGGCGAGGAGGCGACTGGTCATCGCTGGACAAGGTGGCTGCAGACGAGCGGATCCAACTCGAACAATCAGACATACTCTCGTTTCATAACTACTCGTGGCCGGAGGACTGGGAACATAAGGTCGTTTTGCTGGAAACCTATCATCGCCCTATCATCTGTACGGAGTTCATGGCGCGCGGGTTGGGAAACATGTTTGACACTATCCTGCCGATCGCCAAGAAACACCATGTGGGAGCGAATGCCGCGGCTCTGGTGTACGGCAAGGTGCAATCGTATTTGCCCTGGGAGTCATGGGACCATCCTTATATTCTGGACCAGCCTCCTATCTGGTTTCACGACATGTTTTATCCTGACGGAAGACCTTACAGGCCGGCGGAGATCAAGCTCATTCAGGAGTTGACCGGGCGACCTGCGGCCTCCGCAACGAATTGAGCTCAGGCAAAACATCATCCGGTCAGGAAACGCGCGTTCACCGGATTAGCTTGGATAGGTCTCGCGATCCTATTCCCGGCCTTTGCTTTCGCGGCGGATCTTGCCAACTCCAAATATCAGGGCTGGGAAACCTATCGCTTTAGCAATGGCATTGTGACTCTTGAGGTCGCCCCGAAACTGGGGGGGCGGCTGATTCAGTACACTCTGGGTGCACACAATTTTCTCTGGGCCAATCCGAATCTGGCGGGGAAGGTTCCTCCCACGTCGGGATTAGGACCCGGATGGAACTTTTCTAAACTGGGGCGGTGACAAACTATGGCCGGCCCCGCAGGGATGGGATGGACCGGAGCAATGGCCTGGGCCTCCGGACGCGGTTTTGGATGGCAGTCCTTATCGTCCGGAAGTCTTGCCCGGGCCGTCGTTGCGTCTGACCAGCCAGAAAGATGCGCGCAGCGGGATTCAGTTCAGCCGCGTGGTCACTCTTCAAGATGGGTCTTCCATTCTTCACGTTCATGCCACGATGAAGAATATCGATGCGAAGCCCCGCAGTTGGGGCATCTGGACCAACACTCAACTGGACGCGAAGAACCCTAAGGGCACGGATTTCAATCCCGACTTCCGGGCGTACATTCCCGGGAATCCGCACAGCCATTTTAAGCAAGGCTACAAGATATTGTTCGGCAGCGAGACGAATCCGCAATTCCAATACGACGCGCACACCCACATGATGCGCATTCACTATGAGCGCCAGGTGGGAAAAGTTGTCATGGATTCACCGGCGGGATGGTTGGCGAACGTAGATGGCAGCGCGGGTTACGTTTTCGTACAGACCTTTCGTTATGACGCGGATCGCGACTACCCAGATGGGGCAAGTGTGGAGTATTGGACCAACGGCTTGGGAAAAATCTTCGCTTGGGGAAAGGAAGTGATCCAGCCCAACGACGCGGCGGAAAATCCATATGTGGCGGAGACGGAGCTGGTCGGTCCGTATGCCCACCTGAAGCCGGGCGAGACAGCGTCTTTCGATTACGAATGGCGGGTTGCCCGAATCGGGGGAAGCTTTCCCATCCTTGACTGTACGGTCGTCGGCTGCACCGCGGAGGCGTTTGTGGGCAAACGCACGAACAATGGCGAACTTTCCCTTTCCGGGCGGTTTGGTGTGTTCTATGCGGGCACAGTGCGGGCACGAATTTTGGATGCGCAAGGCAATCGATTGCTGGAAACCGCTGCCATCGAAATTTCGCCCGACTCCCCGCTGGTGGCGCAGAGCGATTTCCCCACCATGTCTGCCCCAGCAAACGCTCATGTGATCGAACTCGTCGTCTATGACGCGGCAGGCAAAGCGGTTGGCATGCTCGCTCGATGCACGATGTGAATGATGCCGCAATCATGAACCTTAATCGAAGAGAGTTTTCCAGGTTGCTTGCGGGCGTCGCAGCTGGTTCAGTGCTAACCGGCCGGGCCCTGGGGAGCGGCGCGGCGAACTCGACAAATGTCATCGCGAAGGCTCCTTTTTTGTTGGATCCGTTCAACTATGACGGCGTGCGGCTGCTCGACGGAATGCTGAAGCGGCAACTGGATGCTACGCGCGACACTTACTACAACATCCCGGACGACTCACTGCTTTACGGTTTCCGAAAGCGTGCGGGACTGCCGGCTCCTGGCGAGGGGCTTACTGGCTGGTACGGAAGCGACACCTTCAACGCATTTCCGCAGTTCCTTGCCGGAATGGCCCGTATGTCCAGAGCTATGGGAGACCTGTCCCTGCGTGACAAGACCCTTTTCCTGATGCGCGAGTGGGCCAAGACAATTGAACCCGACGGTTTTTTCTTCTATTCACGGGCTCCCCACCTGGCTCACTACACATATGAAAAGACGGTGGGAGGCCTGAACGACATTTATGAATATTTGGGCGAGAGGGATGCTCTCGTCTATCTGGAGCGCATCACGGATTGGGCTATCCAGAACCTCGATCGCACTCGCTTCAACAGCACACCGAAGAAGTTCGCCGACGAAGAGTGGTACACGCTCAGTGAGAATCTATACCGCGCTTACCTGCTGACCGGGGAAGCGAAATACCGCACCTTCGCGGAAGTTTGGCACTACGACAAATATTGGGATGGCATGGCAGACGGACATCCCGAAGTCGCGGATTATCTACATGCTTACAGTCATGTCAATACGCTGAGCAGCGCCGCCATGGCCTATATGGTTTCCGGAGATCCCAAATTGTTGAAGGCCATTACCAACGCCTACGACTACTTCCAGGCGACACAGTGTTATGCCACCGGCGGATATGGTCCGTCGGAATTGTTGCGTCCTCCGAATGGCGCTCTGGGCAAGGCATTGGAAGAGGAGGGAAGCACATTCGAGACTCCTTGCGGTTCCTGGGGAGCCTTTAAGCTCTCACGTTACCTTATGGGATTCACTGGGGAGGCTCGCTACGGCGACTGGATCGAAAAGCTCACTTACAACGGAATTGGAGCTGCGTTGCCAATGACCGGAAACGGCGAGACTTTCTACTATGCCGATTATCGGGTCGAGCGCGGCGCCAAGCGATATTATGGCCTGACGTGGCCTTGCTGTTCCGGTACCTACCCACAGGCGGTTGCCGATTATCACAACCTCATTTATTTCCGCGATCCGGAAGGTCTCTACGTCAATCTTTATGTTCCGTCGCAGGTCATCTGGCAGCACGGGGATCAAGAGGTGACACTGCGGCAGGAAACATCCTACCCGGAATCGGAAATTGTCAGATTGACAGTGAATCCAAAGACCCCCGCTCGCTTTTCCTTGAGCTTCAGAGTTCCGGGATGGGCAAAACACGGAATCAGCGTCAGGACCAACGGAATTTCGGAGACGACGCGCTCTGAGCCTGGCCAGTGGATGACGCTTCAACGGAATTGGAATCCCGGTGACCGGGTTGAACTCCGAATTCCGCTGAACCTCAGGTTTGCTGCGGTGGATTCGCAACATCCAAAACGCGTCGCCGTGGTGCGCGGGCCGGTAGTTTTAGTGCGCAAAGATCCGAAAACACGGTTAGCGGACTTTTCCGCGTGGCAGACCGACCCGAATGATCCCATGGCTTTTCACTCCTCCGCTCCAGCCACGGATCTATTTGTTCCTTTCTATAAAATAGGAAGGGGCGAACCCTATTTGATGTATTTTGATCTCGAAGACTAATTCCGGCTCGAAACCCGCTCTGACGGCCCAAATCACCCGCCACCACGATGCGCCCGCCGCCGAAACCGGGCCAGAGAATTGACGCTTGACACCTCGCGTCGAACACACTTAAATCATTTGTTACCTTGATCTTGGCGGGTCCCTGTTGCATCTCGGATAACCTGCTCGCAGTTTCTATACGATGGGCCTTTTCCTCGAAATACAATGAAGTACCTTGCACTTCTTACGGTTCTACCTGTGGCGCTGGTTTGCTCCTCGGCAAACTCCAAGCCTCCTGCGGTCACGCAAGGGGAAAATGGCTGGCCAGCCTACGGCGGAAGTGCCGCGCAGACTCGATATTCTGCTCTCAAACAGATTACCCGTGAAAACGTAGGGAGTCTTCAAGTTGCCTGGACCTACCAGATGCCGGATCGCGGCTGGCTGGAAGGCAGTCCAATCGTCATTGGAGATGTTCTCTATGGGGTTACTCCGGCGCAAAAGATCTTTGCTTTGCACGCCGCCACCGGAGTTGAGCTATGGAAATTTGATCCCGGCATAGAAGTTTCGCAGCCGAACCGGGGAGTGGCTTATTGGCAAGATGGCGATGACCGTCGAATTCTGGCGGGGGTCATGAATTTCATATATGCCCTGGACGCTCGCACCGGTAAACCGATCCCTGAATTTGGGGATAAAGGCCGGATTGATCTTTGCAACGACTTGGGCCGCAAAGTGCCGAGCGATGCCATCACGCTGACCAGTCCGGGGATCATCTATAAGGATCTGATCATTGTGGGCGCAAGAGAGCCGGAGGTTCTTCCGGCCCCTCCCGGGGATGTCCGGGCTTATAGCGTCAGAAGCGGCAAGTTGCAATGGTCCTTCCACACCATTCCTCACCCCGGAGAGTTCGGTTACGAGACTTGGCCGAAAGATGCCTGGACGTATAGCGGCGGCGCCAATAACTGGGCGGGCATGGCACTGGATGCGAAGCGGGGAATTGTCTATGTGCCAACCGGATCCGCGGCTTCGGATTTTTATGGCGCCGATCGCCTGGGTGACGATCTGTTCGCCAATTCCCTGATTGCTCTGAATGCCGCGACGGGAGAACGCATCTGGCACTTCCAGACGGTGAAACACGATCTGTGGGACCGGGACCTTCCCGCTCCTCCCGTACTGGTGACGGTGCGGCACGGCGGAAAAGAGATTGATGCGGTTGCACAAACCACGAAGTCTGGTTTCGTCTACTTGTTTGATCGAGCCAACGGGAAACCAATCTTTCCGATCAAGTACCGCAAGTGTCCCCCGAGCACGGTCCCGGGCGAAAGGGCCGCCAAAACTCAACCCCTTCCGGCGAAACCGGCGCCTTTTGCCCGGCAGCGCCTTACCGAGGACATCCTGACAGAGCGAACGCCTGAGGCCCATCAATGGGCAGTCGAAAAGTTCCACTCCTTTCGCAGCGAAGGCCAGTTCGTGCCGTTGAGTGTGGATAAGCCGACGGTCGTCTTCCCGGGATTTGATGGAGGGGCGGAGTGGGGTGGTCCCGCAGTTGATCCAGGAACGGGAATTCTTTACGTGAACGCGAGTGATATTGCCTGGACGGCGTCCCTTACCAGGAACGCAATCGCGGAGCACTCCACCGGAAAAGCCGTGTACTTGAGCCAATGCGCCGCTTGCCATGGCGATGATCGCGCAGGAGCACCCCCGCAATTCCCGTCGCTGCTCGGCATCGTTCCTCGCAAGAGTGTCGAGGATGTGACGCGGATCATTCGTCACGGGCAGGGCAGAATGCCCCCATTTTCTTCGCTGTCACCCGATCAACTCTCCGCCTTGCTGGGATATTTGTCGAACGACAAACAGGCGGATGTTTCCCCGTCATCGTCGCCCGCCTCAGCCCAGGCAGAGTATCGCTTTACCGGCTATCACAAATTCCTCGATCCTGATGGTTATCCGGCAGTGCAGCCGCCCTGGGGAACGTTAAGCGCCATCAATCTAAATACCGGAGCGTATCTTTGGAGAGTTCCGCTGGGCGAGTATCCCGAGCTTGCGGCTAAGGGTATCAAGGACACGGGAAGCGAAAACTACGGCGGGCCTATCCTCACGGCGGGGGGCTTGGTGTTCATCGGAGCAACGGTTTACGACAATAAGATTCGAGCGTTTGATAAAGATACGGGAAGATTGTTGTGGGAAGCGCAACTTCCCTACGTGGGGAGGGGAACTCCGGTCAGCTATGAGGTCGGCGGCCGCCAATATATCGTGATTGCCGCGGGCGGCAAAATGGATGGACAGGGAGGGGTTTACGTGGCATTCGCATTGCCGACGAAATCACCATGAAGCAGGACTCGGGCGTGGCCTGGGCGGGCGTCCTGCACGGGACGCCCGCTTTTTGAGCCTCTAGAGCGCATCACGACGGCGTAGTAGGTCGGAATCCACCCCGCTCCTGCAAAGGAATAGCACGAAATCTCGCGGAAGTATTCGGCGTGCCATTGCAACCGCGGCGCGATTTCTCCCGCACTGTTTCCTTCCTATGACCACTGAGGTTTACCACGCGGTCAGATTGACCATATCCACCCATTCCTGCATCTGTGTTCCGACAGACCCAATGTCCATCTGGAACTGGACGCCGAGGTCATCGCTCCACCCCGGTGGGGTCAGCTGCGACGGATAGGTTCGGTCGAAATTGTAGGTGTTCATGGCCGCAAAGGCGCCGTTACTGTTGTATTGCACGATCGTGAGCTGGTCGTAGTGCTCATAGGTGTCCGAGGTGCGATGGAAGGAAAGGATCACGTGATACCAGAGTTTCGGGGTAAATTTCTTGCAGGGTACGGTGGTGTGCGTCCATTTCAGAGTCCCCGCGTTCCACACATCCCAGGTGGACGAGGAGTAGTCACACTGCGTGCCAAACATGTATTCACGGCCACCGATGAATTGGTAGGTGTCGAACTCGAGCGCCTGGGCTGATGGCGTGTTGGAATCCACATTCAACCAGAAATCAAACTGGAAGTTCGAAGCGGAATCATTCGGCCCCACCTTGTACCACCACAGCGCATCGCTATAGGCAGCGCCATTGATGTAGAAATCACGGCTGTGCCCGCTCACCGAAGGGAAGGTCTGGAAAGGGGAACTGGCAATCGAAGCATTGTTGCTGGTGCCGCCGGCACAGGGCACGCAAGAGCCCCATCCCATTACTCCATTGTCCACTAAAGTAGAATCTTCGAGATTCTGATACTTGGTTGCTGACCACGCCGCCCTCGAACCAAGCAGCATAACGCATACTACGGCACAGGTACACACGACACACTTCATGACAAATACAGATCCTTATTTGTGAGGAGACTTGGGTGATCCACCACCCTGTGCGCGCGACTATAGCGAGATGAGAATTTGAAGTCAACGAAAAGGTGCCGTTTCCCTGGATCACTAGGGCATGTCGGCTCGTTTGCAATGCCTGGGATTGGGGCCCTCTTTAGAGGATCAATGGGTGTCAAACAAGTAGAGTTTTTTGAGGTTGGGCTTGGAGCGGAGCTCCGCCACACTATCTGGGGAGACTTTGGTGCCGGTGAGGTTCAACGACTGCAATTTGTCAAGGTGTGCGATTTCCTTGGTGCCGGCAGAGGTCACTGCGGTGTAGGAGAGATCCAAATATCGTAAGTTCTGGAAGTTTTTTGCCAGGGTTGGCATACCGCGGTCGGTCACTTTGGTGCGCGCCAGTTCGGCGTCGACAATAAGACTGGCAACCGGGCCGAGTTGTGCCAGGGTGTCGTCAGTGCACGTTCCAGGTGAATTGATGGTGCGGAGGATCAAGCCATCGGTGGGATCCTGCGACCGCGGTACTAGACGAATATTCAATTTTGCTTCCAACGCAGCGATTGTTTTTAACTGCGGACGATAGTCAGCAACCTTGGGCTGGGGTGCTTCCGCTGCATGACGCCGAGGTAGTCCGGGCAGCGACTTTTCGTCCAGCTGAACCGGCGCTCCGGCGGTGATCCAGAGTTCGAGAATCTTCGTCTCGTCCGGGGTGAGCGCGGGCTTGCCTTCCGCGGGCATGAAATCTTTGTTGTCGGGAGGCAAAGTAATGCGCCGAAAAAGATCGCTCTTGTGGATATCTCCGGGCTGGATGACTTTGCCGTCTTTGCCTCCGCGCATTGCGTTCTGATAACTGTCCAGGCGCAGGCCGCCTTTGTGTTTATCGGCGTTGTGGCAGGAGAGACATTTGTCCGCAAGGATTGGATTGACACGAATCGCATAGAAGCTGGCAGGGTCAACTCCAATGTCTACGCTGCCGGCGCTGACACGAAGCAAACTTCGCATGGGTGCGGGCATGCGGTCCGTCATGTAGGTCGAGCCGTGCGTGAGTTTGCCACCCTGATGGCTGGTCCAGGTCATCAAGCCGACCGTTGCCAGCAATGCAATTAGAGAAGAGCGGCGATCCCAAGTGAAACTCCAGCAGCAGGCAAGACTCAGGGCGGCGAGCGATACGCCGCCCCACATATGGTTTCTGACGAGTTGTCCTTCGTAGCCGCCACTCCAGGCGAGCAGCCAACCCAACCCTGCTGAAGCGATTACAGCGAGGGCAGCGAGCGCCATCACAAATTCAGAGGACTCACGCAAAGCCGGCCGCCGCCCGCCTAACGTGATGACTTCGAACAGCAGGGCCAGCAGAAGCAGTGCGATAGGAAAATGTATAACGAGAAGATGAAATGTTCCCAGGAACTGGGCGAGGTCCGCATGTTGCTGACCATTCGGAGGAAGGAACTTAACCAATACGAACAGAATCAAGACAGCAACAACGGCTGCACCAAAGAGAATTGAGCGAGAGCGAGATACCATAAGTTGTTGTCACTTACTGCAAAATTCCGCTCGCCCCTTTTCCGGCAAAAGTGTCCTCGCTTTTTTAGAAGATGGAAACTCTAACATCACGCAATCAGCTATCAAGCGATCAATCCGGGAATCACACTCGCGGGGACTGGTCCCGTCAACTTTTGATCCAATCCCTGAAACTTAAACGTCAATTTCTCGTGATCGATCCCCAGTAAACGCAGCAGGGTGGCATTGAAATCGCGAACATGAACCGGGTCGCGAACGATGTTATAGCAATAGTCGTCGGTTTGGCCGTATC
Organism: uncultured Acidobacteriaceae bacterium; assembly: GCA_963697035.1. Lineage (GTDB taxonomy): Bacteria > Acidobacteriota > Terriglobia > Terriglobales > Acidobacteriaceae > PALSA-270. The sequence goes on from CAVOMN010000001.1 coordinate 76,196, forward strand.
CAATTCCGGGGTTGGCTCCGCCGCCCGCTAACCAGCCGGTGAAACAGAGGGGATGATGATCTCTGCCGTAGTTGGTTTTCGACAACCCACCCTGGCTGTAGACGGTGCGGCCGAATTCGCCACCCCAGATGATCAGGGTGTCGTCGAGCATTCCGCGGCGTTTCAAATCGGTGACCAGCGCGTAGGAACCCTGGTCGGTGGCAGCGGCGAGTTTCGGGAGATTGCCGACGGCATTGTCATGCACATCCCAACCGCGCTGGTAGATCTGCGTGAAGCGCACCCCGCGCTCGGCCATGCGGCGGGCCAGGAGGCAATTGTGGGCAAAGGTGCCCGGTTTCTTCGCTTCCTCACCGTAGAGCTCCCAGGTGCTTGCCGGCTCCTTGCTCATGTCCGTCAATTCCGGCACCGAAGTTTGCATGCGAAACGCCATTTCGTATTCCTGAATGCGGGTGTGCGTCTCGGGATCGCCCACTTCTTCATAGGTCATCTGATTGATGGCGCGCACGCTGGCCACCAGGGTTCGCCGGGTCTGGCTGGTCATGCCATCGGGATTGTCCAGGTACAGAACCGGCTGGCCGTCAGACCGGAACTCGACCCCGGAGTATTCATTCGAAAGAAACCCGCTGCTCCACATCTTGGGAGAAATCGGTTGCTGGTTTGTGCCCTTGATGAGGCTCGAGTTCAAGACGACGAAGGTTGGCAGGTTCTCGTTCATGCTTCCCAGGCCGTAAGCCAGCCATGATCCTAAACAAGGTTTGCCGGGAACCATGTTGCAGGTATTCAGGAGCAAATTCGCCGGCTCATGGTTGATGGCGTCGGTGTGAAGGGAGTAGATAACCGCGAGATCATCGGTCATCTTGGCAGCGTAGGGAAGAAGATCGCTTACCCAGCGTCCGCTCTGACCATATTGCGCGAATTTCCAGTGGGACGGAGCCACCGGAAAACGTGCCTGGCCTGCAGTCATGCCGGTGAGCACAGTCGTGCCGCGAACCGAAGCGGGCAAGTCTTTGTCGTAAAGGTCAGCGAGCCCAGGTTTGTAGTCCCACAAATCCATTTGCGGCGGGGCACCCGACATGAATAGGTGGATGGCACGCTTCGCTTTGGGCACAAAGTTGGGCAGATAGATCGACTCCGTAGCGGCTGATCCAATGGCGGCGCGAGCTTCCATGCCGAGAAGACCGTTGCCCATCACTGTGGCGAGGCCGGCCCATCCCAACGTCTTGCCCATGCGGCCGAGGAAATGCCGGCGAGTTTCTAAGTGGCGCCACTCTTCGCGCAAGGAAAGAGGTATGGGAAGATCGTAGACCGAGGGCCCGCAACCATGGTCATCGGAACAAAGATGGTCAGAAGAATTCGAAGGCGAGAAAAGTTTTCGCAATTTCATTTGTTGATCACCGCATCAAGATTCATTGCCGTGCTCGAAACCAGCATCCAAGCCGCGAGCTCGGGCGCCGGAATCGTGGGGTCCACCTTGCTTTCGCCAACGTGCAACAGCTTCGCAGCGTCGGCGGGATTTTTGCTGTAGTTCGCGCGGAACTGCGTCAACTCGTCTTCCAGGACGGCTTTCTCTTTGGGCTGCCAATCACGCGCCAGCAGCAGATTGCCAAGCAACTCCAGCCTTACGTCCTCTTTCGGAGAATCATGAATCAGCCGCTCCGCCAGCTTCCGTGAGGCCTCAAGCCTCAGAGTTTCGTTCATGGAGACCAACGCCTGCAGCGGAGTATCGGTTCGCTGGCGGCGGGTGCAAGCGGCATCGCGCGCCGGCGAATCGAAGGTGTCCATGTCAGGCATGGTGCCCATGCGTTTCCAGAATGTGTAAAGACTTCTGCGATAGAGCGCGTCGCCATGATCCTGTTTGTAAACTCTGGTGTTGCTGCCGTTGATGGCAAGGCCCTCCCAAATCCCCGGAGGCTGATAGGGTTTGACGCTGGGTCCGCCAATTTTGTTGACCATGAGTCCGCTGGCTTGCAAAACGGTGTCGCGGATCATTTCGCTATCCATGCGGAAACGCGGCCCGCGGGCCAGCAGCCGATTCTTCGGATCTTTCTCCAGCAGTTCGGGCGTGATTCGTTCCGACTGGCGGTAGGTCGCCGACAAGACCAACTGCCGGTAGAAGCGCTTCACGTCCCAGCCATGCTGTTCAAAATCCAAAGCCAACCAGTCGAGCAATTCGGGATGACTGGGCCGCGCACCCATGACTCCGAAATCTTCCGTGGTTTCGACGATTCCGGCGCCAAACAATTCCTGCCACATGCGGTTTACAGTCACGCGCGCGGTGAGCGGATTGGATGGGCTGACCGTCCAATCGGCCAGGCCAAGGCGGTTGTGAGGGGCTCCGGACGGAAGCGGAGGAAGAAAGTGGGGCACATCGGCTCGCACCCGTTCGGTGCGTGCGCTGTAAATACCGCGGGTTAGCACATCCGCGTAGGCAGGTCCGGGAGCTTCCTCACTTACCAGCGTAATAGCGCCGTCATTCGAGAGCTTGTCTAATTCAGCGTTCAGTGCGGGCAATTGCGCAGCGAGGGCGCGCGTGTGCTCATCGCGCTCGGCAAAGTAGAACTGATTGACCACGTTAAATTCATCGTCGGACCAGTTCGCCATGGGCTTGGCGATGATTTCGCTCACGTAATCTTCATAGGGCAGGCGCGATGTCTCTTCAAAAGACAGCGTTCTGTTGTAAAACCGAAAATCCATAAACGAAGACTGACGGAGCGGTTCGCCATCGGGGTACATGCCACCAAAAGTCATGGGCACGGCTGTCAGGATGCTGCCCTTGAGCGCGTCTTTGACTACCTTTACTTGCTGCGGCTGGCCATCAATGTAGAGCTTTAATCCGCTGGCCTTGCCTTTGCCGTCGTAGGTGACAGCGATATGGTTCCAGCGCCCGACCACCAACGCCTTCTTCTCCACGGTCTCGATGGTGACGGCATTAGCCGGAGCCTCATTGGCGAGGGTGAACGCCAGCTTTCCCTTGTCGGCCCGAAGCTGCCAGCCACGCTGCTTCTGGCCAGTGTCAGCACGGGCGAGAATCACCCCATTGGGAAGTTTCTTATCTTTCGCTTCAAGCGGACGCAAGTAGGGACGCACCCAGGTGGCGACGGTGAAGGAATCGCTCGTGTCCACGTTGCCGGCATCCGGCAGCTCGAGCTTGGTGCTGACATCCATCCGCATGTACGGCCAGAACCACGTCCCTTCGCCCCATAGGATTGGGCTTCCGGTGGCGGTGACGGTCGCCACTCTGGCGTTCGGTGCGGTATTCGCGAAGGTCGAACCCTTCTGCTCATTGAAAGGCAGCCGTACTTGCAGCCCAGCCGCATCAACCGGCTGTGGCTTGGCTTGAGCCTGATTCAACCATGCCGCAATAAGATCACGGGCTTTGGCTTTCCGTTCGTCGATCTGACGCTCAATGTCCGATCGTTTTGCGAGCACCTTCGTATAGGCGGCTAGGTGTTCCGCTTTCGGCACGCGGATGTAGGGAGGCCAATCCTGGCGGTCGTCGTTCGAGGGATTCTCCGTGAGATTGTTGAAGAAGGCTGTGAGCTGATAGAAGTCTTTCTTCGTAATCGGGTCGAACTTGTGGTCGTGACAAACCGCACAGCCGGTGGTGAGCCCTAGAAACGCAGCTCCGAATGCCTCAGCCCGCTCGCGCTTGTTGTTTACGCGCAATTCCTCGATGACCGTGCCGCCCTCGCCGGAGCTGATTCCTACGCGAAGATAGGCCGACGCGACGATGGTGTCCAGGTTCTTATCCGGCAATAGGTCGCCGGCAATTTGCTCGCGCACAAACTGGTCGAAGGGTTTGTTTTCGTTGTAAGCCTTGATCACGTAGTCACGGTAGGGCCAGATGCTGCGGAAATTATCGACGTGCAAACCGTGGGTGTCACCGTAGCGCGCTACATCCAGCCAGTAGTGGGCGCGATGCTCGCCGTAGCGGGGACTCGCCAGCAAACGGTCTACGACCTTCTCATACGCGTTCGGGGACTTGTCCGCCACAAATGCGGCTACTTCTTCGGGCGTTGGTGGCAGTCCGGTAAGATCGTAGGTCGCGCGGCGGATGAGTGTGCGCTTGTCGGCTTCGGGAGATGGGTTCAGCCCCTCTTTTTCAAGCCGGCTCAGGATGAACTCGATCAATATCATTACGCGGCCACTGCTGGTTCTTCGTGGCTGGGATCATGGGAAGCTTTGCAGCGACAAACGACCAATGCGGCTCGTAGTGCGCGCCTTCTTTCACCCATTCGCGCAGCGCCGCAATCTGCCCCGGTTCCAGCGTTCGATGAGACTCTTCCGGAGGCATTCTTTGTTTTGGGTCCTTGGACTCAATGCGCCGGATCAGCGGGCTTTTGTCAGGTTTGCCGGGAATAATTGCAGGTCCCATCTGTCCGTGCGGCGCATAAGCAAAGTCGGCACGGTCCAGGCGCAGATTTGCTTTACGCGCCGCGGAATCGAGCCCATGACAGGCGTAACAATTTTCAGAGAGGATGGGTTGAATGGTGTCGTTAAACGACACTTTTGCGGAGTCCGCCGAGTTCACCCGGTGTCTTTGCCGGGCCGCATAGAAAACTACGACGGCGATAACGCCGACCATCGCTACCGCCATTGTCAGCAATGGTCTGGAGACGCCCTGCGTTAACTTGTGCTTAGATCGCATGTCCTCGGTCCGACGCGGCAATACGCAGCCGAATCCATCTAAACCCGAATCCCAACGGCGCCGATCGCCATATGAGGGTCCCTTTGCGCCTCAAGGATTATAGTTCTGAATGCGCCACGATTCCCAACAAACATGCTCCGGAGGGTGCGAAGCCATGTTTCTGGTGCGGAAGATGTGGTAGCGAAGCTTTCTGTAGTCCCATTTATCGGTTCCCGACAGAAACGGTTCGAAAACAGGTGAGCTTTCGAGGAGATGTCCGTGCACCGGGTGGTGATAAACCACGAAAATTTCGCGGGGATTCTCTTCCCAGGATTGTTTGAGCTTGTCGAGGATACGGGAGACGATCACTCCGTCAAACGGATTGAACAGATAAATCACCAAGGGGATCGGAGGGAAAGAAAAGTCGGCGGCGTCTCCGCAGAGTATTTCAAAGTTCTTACAGGCGCGCGCCCTGGTTCTGATGGTTTTGCAGTTGCCGCGGGCAATTTCGGACAAAGTGGGGGACAGTTCCGATCCCCAGACCCGGCGAAACGGGAATTCAGCGGCGATCAATAAAGATCTTCCTTTTCCCGATCCAAGATCTACGAACTCAAAGTGTTCGTGCTGGATATTCAAGCTGCGAAGAATCCGCCGCAGGCAGCCGGTGTGAGTCGCTTCGTAATCCAGGGCGTGAGCGGCGGATTCTCCCGCGAGATCGAGTTTCGATACGGGGATGCCGTGGCGGGTACTGACACCGTGGACCAGGTCATAGCAGAAGGACTGAACGCGTCGCAATAAGTAAAGCGATCCACAGAATGCCGTGGATAGCCAACCTCGCTCCCGAACCGCCGACATAATCTTTGCATGGATAGGGCGTGACTCCGGGAAAGCAGAAGGATTGCTGAAGGTTTCAAATTGCGAATTCATCGTGCGCGTCTCGGCTTTGCTGCATTCGCTGGGAATGCCGGTTGGTCGATCGACCTGTACAAGTCCAGAGGGAGGCGAATTTCTTCCGGTGAAACTAAGCTGCTTTCCGTCCAAAGGTGTGCGAAGGAAAGGGCCAGCCGTTTAGATTGGAAAAACTGGGAATCCCGTCGGGTCTTAAAGAAGAAGCTGTGGGAAGGAGAGGTCTAGCAGAGTCGCGTGCACTGCAGGGCGAGAATATCTGACTCGCCCGTTATGGTTGACTGGGTTGATCCGGGAACTCCGTAGCTTAGAAGGTCGGGCGAGAAATGCACAGCAAGAAACGAGGCAGCGAAGGCCAACGCATGGTTGAAATGTGCAGCCGTGCCTGGAAGTTCGTCCGGGGCTGGGCTAACGAGTACGGCGAACACGGCCAAGGCTGCCAGCAGCGCTATCAGCGCTCTTGGTATCGTGATCTCGTTACAGTGGTTACGCAAACAAATCGCCTCGAAAGGGTACGGTAGCTCCACCTATCTCAAGTGGGTCAACGATAAGGCAAAGCGGGAAGTCAAGAAATAGCCCAAAAGTGGGGTCCGGCATCGGGCGATCACAGGGCTTTATCCAATCGCTTCCATGCGTTGCGCTTCGACCTCAGGTTTCGCAGCAACTCTCTCCACGATCGGGATCACAAAGGAGATTTTTGTGCCATGCGCATTTGATTCGATATTCATATGGCCGTCAAACTGACGGACCCGTTCACGCATGCCACGAATTCCCACCCCGCCGCCGCCCGATTGAATCTCGGACAGTTTTTCGGCCGACATTCCCTTTCCGTAATCTCTGACCTCGAGAGAGATCTGACTGGCCTTGCGCGCCAGGCGAATTTCCGCGCTCTTGCCCCCGCTGTGGCGGTGAATGTTGGTGAGGCATTCCTGCACGAGGCGGAACATGACCAATTCCATTTCGCGTGGCAGCCTGCCGAAGTCTGGGGAGACGATTAGATGCGATGTTGAGACTACTCCGTTCCATCAGGCCCTGGATATACCAGCCGAGGGCTTCCGCCAGTCCGATTTCGTCCAGCAGAGGCGGATGCAGCAGGTAGGAAAGCGTCCGTATCTCCTGGCTCAGTTGCTGCACCAATTGCTGGCTGTCTTCTGCGTACTTTGGCAACCTGAGGAGCATTTTGCCGCGCCTGTTGAGCAACGTGGCCAGACTCATGCCAAGCGCCGTCAGGATCTGTCCCGGCGCTATCGTGGAGTTCGCGCGCGATTCTCCGCCGTTCTTCATCCTGGGCCTGCAATAAACGGCTGTGACAAGCTGCGCAGCAGGTCGGATTGGCGCACCACCTCAACATTTCGCTGTTCCAGTTCGCTGGTGCGGGCACGTACTTCCGCGTCGAGGGTTTCGGCCAGGGTACGGTAATTTTCTTCCGCACGCTTAAGATCCGTAATGTCCACGCCAGTGGGATGCAGGAAGAGTATCTGCCCCTGATGGTCACGGATCGGATGAAGGGCGAAATCGACCACCCGTTCCGTGCCATCCGCCCAGTGGTAGGCCAAGGTCTCGCGTAGGCCGAGCCCTTGTGCGGCTTGCATGGGTCGCGGCCCGGATTTTGTCTTGCGCCTCGGGCGAGTGACGCCACCATCCGGTTTCCCAGAAAGGCTGACCCAGAACTTCTTCCGGCCGATAACCGCAAGCTTCCAGGCACAGCCGATTGGCGTCAATCACCCTGCCTTCAAGGGCGATAATTCCCGCGAAGACCGCGTTTGCTCGAATACGGCGCGGAATTTTGCGGTGGCGGCGACCGCTTCCGCGGTGATCTGCCGCTCCCGTTCTTGAGCGTGCTTGCGTTCGGTAATATCCAGGACATAACAGACAAAGCCGTGGCCGCCCTCGGTGCAGGGCGATCGATTGACTCTGACATCAAGACCTGACGTACGCGGCATCGGGATACACGGCCGTCCAACTGGGGACACGATCGGCTCTCCGTTCGAGGGTATGACAGAAGTGCTGAAGGAGTTTGCGTTCATGATAATCGGGCCAACCGCGTCGAAGGAACTCCTCCAAAATATCGTTCCGAGAAGATCCGAACCGGTTTTCGGAGGATCAAAGCTCCTTGCCGCGCTTGGGTTGATGTCAGGTGATACGAAAGTCCGCGGTCGACGCAGGAAACGCCCGCGGCGCATGGCTTCCAAGGATGTGCGAAACTGCTCGCTCGCTCTCCGCAAGGCCTCTTCTGCCTGCTTGCGGATGCGAGCCATTTCCAGATGGGTTTGCACGCGCGCCAGCAACTCGCGCGCGCTGAATGGCTTGATCAGATAATCGTCGGCGCCATGCTCCATGCCCTTCGACCCGGGATTCTTCGCCGGCGCGGGCGGAAAGCAGAATGATCGGAATGGTTCGTCGTTTTGGGATCGCTCCGCAATCGCGTCAGCCAGCCCGAAGCCATCGAGATTGGGCATCATCACGTCGGTGCAGAACCAAGTCCGGAAGGCGCGTCCTGCACGACCGCCAAAGCTGCCTGTCCGTCCGCAACGGCCTGCACCTCATAGCGTTCCGCCAACAAGCGGACCAGATATTGCCGCATGTCGGCGTTATCGTCGGCCAGCAGAATGACGGGACGCTTTTCGGAGCGCGCCGTCACCGAGGACAGCGGAGGGCAGGGAACGGGAATCAGCTCGTCGCTGGGAAGAGCTTCCTCGCTGGTCATCCGTGGGGCCGGTATCGGGAAGCCAGCGGAGAGCTTCTTCAACAAAGGGCGCCGCGCCGAGAGCGGTGGATGCCAGACGTGCGCGTCCCGCCAATTCTGTCGGCGGGCAGATGGGCACTCCCCGAGCGGCAGGCTCACGATGAAGGTGCTGCCTTCGCCCAGCGCGCTCTCCACGCGGACCGATCCGCCGTGAAGCTTGACCAGTTCCTGCACCAGAGCCAGGCCGATGCCACTCCCTTCGTGGGTCCGGCTCCGCGTATTTTCGATGCGATGAAAACGGTCAAACAGACGGGGGAGTTCCTGCGCGGGAATCCCCACGCCGGTATCACGCACTCGCAATTCAACGTTGCTTCCCGGACCTGGTCAAACCCACGGCAATGCTCGCCTTCGAAGGTGAATTTGAAGGCATTGGAGATCAGGTTCAGGACGATCTTCTCCCACATGCCGCGGTCCACAAAGACCGGCTGCTCAAGCTTGGGGCAGTCCAGCTCAAGCCGCAGGCCGGCTTTTTCCGTGGCCGAACGAAAAACGCTGGCGAGTTCGATGGTGAACGCGGCAAGGTCGGTCGGCTGGTAGATGGCTTGCATCCGGCCCGCTTCAATTCGCGAGAAATCCAGCAGAGTGTTGACCAGCCGGAGCAGGCGAGACCCGTTGCGGTTTACCAGTTCGAGCTGGCTTTTGGCGGCGGGAGAAAGCCCGGTGTGGCTCTTCGCCAGCAAATCTTCGACCGGACCCAGCATGAGAGTCAGCGGAGTTCGGAATTCATGGCTGACATTGCTGAAGAAAGCAGTCTTGGCGCGATCAATTTCCGCCGAACGCTTCCAGCCGTTTGCGCTCTTCCTCGGCGGCGCGCGCATTCTGGATCGCAGTAGCAATCTGGCCTGCGACCAATTCGTAGAATGTGCGATACTCCGCATCGAGCTTGCGGGCCGGACTCACACCCGATACCAGAACCCCCAGTGTGCCGCCTTCACCTCCCGAAGCTACAGGCAACACGATTGCTTCGGAGACGCGTTGCTGTGCGAGTCCCAGCGGCAAACCTTCGATATGCTTGACCGAGACGACCCGCGATCGGCCAGTCTTGGCTACATCTCGCCACCATCCACACGCAGGACGCCTCATTCTTATCCTTATCGGTGAGATCAACTACCTCGGGCGTCAGTCAGCGGATCTTCCGGCAAGCCCGCAAACCTGTTCCAGGCGGGCTTGTTACTTTCATCGTCCACCAGATAGAGCACCGCAAACGGAACGTCGTCAGGATTTCTCGAAAGACGGCGGCGACCGAAGCGCAGGCGGCGCTCGGTCGTCTTTTGCATCAATGTCTCGGCGGAAAGTTCGGAAAGCGTGCGCAGGCGCCGCGCATTGATGATTTTCGGCAGTGGTATCTGTGTTGAGGGACAGAACAAGCCCGCCACGTTGCCGGCCTCGTCGCGAATCGGGCTGTAGGAAAACGAATAGTACGTTTCCTCCAGGAAATCTCCGCGGTTCATGAAGAGACGAACGTCATCCACGAAGGAAGCCTCGCCGCTATTGGAAAACTTTATCCGCCAAGGGGCCGCAGATATCCCAAATCTCGGCCCAGACCTCGGCGGCGGGCCTGCCCAGCGCCCAGGGATGTTTGGCCGAACTCAGGACTTGGATATAGGCGTCGTTATAGAGGAAAATGGCTTCCCGGCCCCAACCGACCCACATCGGGTGCTGGGAGTTCAGGATCAGATTGACCGACGTCTTCAGGCTCTGCGGCCACTTTTCCAGAGGACCTAGCGGTGTATTGTGCCAATCATGTTCGCGGATCAGCCGGCCCATCTCTCCCCCGCCCGCTAGCCAACCCGATGCCGACGCGGCCTGCTTTCGAATTTCCGAAGACGGCGCGTGTTCAGCTTCGGGAGTGCCGAGTGCCTTCTCAATCAGCGGAAGCAAATCCAAAGACAGCTTGCTCTTCGCGACGTAACCCGCGGCATCCACCGCTCGCGCCTGGCGATCCGCAATGTTGGGATCGTTCTGACTGATGAGGATGACTTTCGGAGCGGGGAGTTCCTTGCGGAGAATCCGGGTAGCCTCGAGACCATCCATGCGAGGCATGGAAATATCCATGATCACGAGGTCGGGTTGTAGCGCTCGGGCCTTATCGACAGCGTCGGCGCCATCCACGGCTTCGCCGCAAACCATCCACTCGGGGCGCGGGGAGAGCAGGGAACGAATCCCGCCTCTGACGACAGCATGGTCATCGACGATAAGTATACGTCCCGGCATATTGTCTGATCCTTGGAACTGCCTGTGTTTGTGTTTCTGTATCGAGCTAAGACGGGCTGCCAGCTGGTACTTCGATCACGCAGACCCGGTCGGAGTGCTCTGGTAGAGGGCACGCAGGACCCGGGGGGCCGCCACTTGCGCTAATGGTAATGAGACCTGTGCTGGTCGACATATACAGTAATCTCTGTAGGATCCGATTGGAGTCTGCTCGCTCACCGTGGCGTGGCATGAGATTCGTGAAAGCGGTTAAAATCACGGAATCAGCATCCATTTTGGGCAGTCTTTTCGCCAGCTTGCCTCCTCTGTTATACTCAGGCCCGTTTTTTGGCCGAGGTGGAGTGAGTAGCAGTACGTCGTCCCGTTCTGATCGTGTAAGCTAAGGGTAGCCCCTCAGATCATGTCATACCAAAATCTGCGACCATTCAATGCCAAGTTACGGGACTACCTGACCCTGACCAAGCCCGAAGTCAACCTGCTCATCTTGATGACTACTTCGGCAGGCTATTACCTAGGGGGACAGGGGACATTCCGGTTTGCGGGAATGTTGAATACACTGATCGGAACGCTGCTGGTGGCAAGCGGCACGGCGACCCTCAATCAATATATGGAACGGCGGCACGACGCCCAGATGGTGCGCACGGCGCAGCGCCCATTGGTTTCCGGAAGGGTCTCGCCACCGGAAGCGCTGAGTTTCGGTCTCCTGCTGAGCGCCGTGGGTGGGCTTTATCTGCTGCTTACGGTGAATTGGCTGTCTTCCGTGCTCGCAGTTTCCACGCTTCTGTCCTACCTGCTGGTCTACACGCCGCTGAAGCGAAAGACTCCGCTGTGCACGCTGTTGGGAGCTATCCCAGGAGCCATGCCCACACTGATTGGCTGGGCCGGCAGTGCGAACGGGCTCAGCCGGGAAGCTTGGTTTCTGTTTGCTGTTCTCTTCCTCTGGCAGTTCCCGCATTTCCTGGCGATTGCGCTGATGTATCGCGAAGACTACGCCCACGCCGGATTCAAAATGCTTCCGGATTTCGACGCAGACGGCCGCTTCACCCGCGGAGAAATTATTGGGTGCACGATTGTCTTGATCGTGGTCACCATGTTTCCTCTGGCAGGTCGCGTGGCTCCGCTGTATTTATTAGCGATGGCCGGATCTGGATTGTTTTTTCTGTACTACGGCGCCAAACTGGCAGCTTCCGCTTCCCGAAGTGCGGCCAGCCGGCTCGTCCATGCTTCAGTTATCTATCTGCCCGTCGTTCTCGCTGCCATGATGATCTATAAGCCCTGAGTTTCTGAGAGCGTTCTTAGTCAGCCCGCTTTCCCGCTGATTTCCGCTGAAGTTATTTCATCGAATGCCGACATGCGTCTCAGGAGACGTGTGTCCCATGAAAATCCTGAACCTTTTGCTGGTTCTTCCTCTGCTCGTTCTTTCCGGATGTGGTTCCACCGCATCCATTCCTAATCCGGTTACTTCTGCACGTTCCTACAACGGTACGGCTTCCGTGGGAGATTTTCTGACGATTACGCTGGACCCGGTGGCTCACACGCTTACCTACACGGATATCTCCAATGGCGACAGTGGAATCGTCCCCTACACCGTGAATGCCGATGGCACCTACGCCCTGAATGATTCGACGGGCAATCTGGTGGCGGCCTATGAAGTGCCGAACTACGCGCTGCTGATCCAGGCGGCAAAGACCGGCGCCAACCAAAGACCAGCCCGCGCTGGTGACAGCGGTGGAGAAGGGAACGATCTCCACGACCACCTGGGCCAACAGCAGTTACAACTCCATGCAGTTCCGCACGGCGGCAGGCGGGCTGGAAGTGGGTTCGATCAGCATGGACGGATCGGGCGAATGTCAGCCTGACCTCGTATTGGCCTTTTGGCGCGGTCAATCAGAGCGGCGGTGGCCAATTTCATCAGGGGACTTTTCCGGCCAGTCAGTTTCAGACCGACGCTTCCGGAACCTTCATGCGCAATGGCCGATCAGGTGGCACCGGAACCATCGACTACATTTTCGGAACTCCCAACGGAGTCTTTGCCGTGGACACCCCGAATGGCGCGATTCTGGGCTTGAAGAAAGCTGCCAGCAAGGCTTTCGATCCAACTTTTGCCGGGACTTATAAAGCGATCTACTACCAGAAAGATCAACGCCAGTACCGGCACGGGTAATGTGGAGACTGGAACTCCGAGCCTGGGCAACGCGACTTTTACCATCACTGGCGCCGGCCAGAGTGACGGTGGCAGATCGCACAGGGGCACTGCTGGTGCAGGCGACGCTGACCCCGGTGGCCGACGCCAGCTACCTGGTCGGGCGCCGGGGAGCTGCAGGATCCCTGCAATGGTCTTTTCACCTTCCGCGTGAGCTACTGCGAGCTCTCAGCAAGATGTTTTTGTGACTTTCCTGGGCCGAGCGGTGTTGTTTTCCTCGTTTACGGCGCATCTTCCCTGGGGATCTGGTAATACCTACGACTACCTTTATGGAGTGGGACTTGAAATAGAGGGCGAATCTTAGTCTTCGCGTAATTCCTCGACCAAGTCTTTTTCCAGGCGCATCTGCTGTTCGTGGGTCAGCTTTTGACGCCCTCGAGGTGAGATAGAACGCGTCGATGGCCATCTGGCCTTCGGTATCAATCAACGCGATCTCGATGTTGCATTCCTGATTGGAAAAGCTGGAGCAAATGCGATGCAGCAATCCGGGCCGGTCCTGGGCGATGACCTGCACCAGCGTGCTGGTGGAGGAGCAGGAATCGTCGAAGGTGATCTTGGTGGCAATCTTCACTTTGGCGGCGCGCGCTTTTTCCCTCGGCGCGCATGCGATCCTGCAGCATGCGGTCCAGGTCGGCTTCGCCGGTCAGCACGTCGGCGACGCTGCGTTTGAAACGATCCCATTCCGGCAGATTCAGTTCCAGAGTGCGGAAGCGGTCGGTGAAATAGAAAGTGTCCACGACACGTGCCGGCCTGGTTGGAGAAAGCATTGGCTTTGACGATGTTCATGCCCCAGGCGGCAAGCGCTCCCGTCACATTGGCGAACAAGAAACGGGCGGTCGGTGGTCACCAGAGTCAGCTCAAACCAGTGGCGGCCGCGCTCCAGTTCAAGCTGCACCGGATCGTCGGCCAGGCGATCCGCCATCTTGGTGTGACGCAGAACATCCTCCGGAGGATAGACGCGCAAATAGCGCTTGGGCAGGCCTTCGAGAAACGCCTTGACTTTCTTGCCGACCACCGGCGCCAGGCGTATTGAGCCGCGCAAGATTTTCGCTGTCCGCGTCCACATGCAGGCGCTGATCAACGCTGCGGCTCAGGTAATTGCTGGCGCGCGATGTAAAGCTGCCAGACGTTTTCCGCTTTCCAGGGGGTAAGCGCTTCCGGATTCACCGCTTTGATGTCGGCGTAGGTCAGCAGGCAGAGCATTTTCAGGCGCTCCGGCGTGCCCACTTTTTCCGCGAAGGCGCGAACGTTTTCCGGATCGAAAATGTCGCGGCGCACCGCGGCTGACATTTCCAGATGGCTGCCGATCAGGAATTGCACGGTCTCGCGGTCCTCGGGGCTGAGATCGAGCCGGTCCATGCAGCGCGCGGCGATTTCCAAACTGGCGTCCACGTGATTGTCTCCGGGAACGCCTTTGCCTAGGTCGTGCAGGAGCAAGGAAAGATAGAGCAATTCCGGCTGCTCCAGTTCTTCAATCAGCTGGCCATAGCGCTGATCCCATTCCGAAGGTGACTGCAACGCGCGATGCAAACTCTCGATGGCGAGGAAAGAGTGCTCATCCACGGTGAAGCGGTGGTAGAAGTCGCGGACCACCAGCGAATCGACCAGCTTGAGTTCCGGCAAGAGCAGAGAAAGCAGATGCAGCGAGTGCATGGCGCGCAACGCGTCGGCGGCATGCGGTTCGATGAGAATCACCTGCAAGTAGCGCCAGAGCTCCGCTCCTTGAGGCGGGGTCGCCGCCAGCGCCGGCAGAACCTGCTCAATGCGATATTCGGTAGTGGTGCTGAGCTTCAAGCCGTGATGAGCCATGAAGTCGAACATGCGCAGGAGCAATTCGGGATCCTGCAGGGCCGACGGTTGCTGCAGAAAGATCAGGCCATCGACCACCGAAAATTCCGAATTGGAGAGCCGGGAACGCCAGTTCTGGAATTGCCGGTAGAGCGAAGAGCGGGCGGCGGGAATTTCTTCCAGCAGCTTCAAGGCAGTGCGATTGATGATGCGCGCATGGCCGAAGTACACCCGCATCCAGTCGGCGGCGTTGACAACCTCAGTTTCGGGTATGCCAATCTTGTGGGCCGCGGCATCGTCCTGCGCCTCCCAGGTCAGCATGTTGTCGTCGCGTCCGTGGCGGAAGTGCAGAAAACATCGCACCGACATCAGAAATTCCAGCGCGGGATCGAATGGCGGTCGCACGGACGCGGGCAGCAGCGTCTTGGGATCAGGCCAGTCGCGCAGCTTATCCATGGAGGAAATCAGCGCCAGCCAGCAGGCTACGTTGTAGTCGCGCAGGCCGCCGGGAGTTTCCTTGACGTTCGGCTCCAGATGGAAAACAGTGCCGCCGTACTTGCCGTGGCGGTCGCGAGTGATCTCGGCCAGGCGCTGCACTAGGCGATTGCGCTTCGCGCATGACGAGCTTGGGGATCAGTTTGTCGTGCAGTCGCGCGAAAACAGCTCCTGGTCGCCCGCCAGATAACGGCAGTCGAGAAGTGAGATGGTAAACTCGACATTCTCAGGATCGAAGCGGTCGCACTCCGAAAGCAGGCGCGTAGCCGGGCTTAGCTTCATGCGCAGATCCCAGAGTTCCTGGGAAAATCGTCGCACTTTATCTTTGTAGGCTTCTTCGATTTGCGCGGTTCGCGTAGAGGAAGAGAAGATCAATATCGGAGTAAGGAAACAGCCAGCCGCGGCCAAAACCGCCCAAAGCCACCAGCGAAAGATTCTTGGGATCGCCTTCTTCGGGCGCGATCATCTCCTTCCACAGCCGCAGGGCGATGCTCTCCACCAAAGCGGTGCGCTGCGCCAAAACCGGCCGGCCGTCGCCCCGTGGAATCGAACTCTCTCTGAATGCGCGCCGATTCCTCGCTGTAGAGGTCGCGCAATTCGTTGGTTGCTGGGGAGTGACGTGGTCATAGGGTTTTACCCGGCATTCGGGCCGGTACTGGTGGATGCGATTCTGGTCAAAGTTTGCCGAAGCAACGGCGCCAGCGACCCAAGCGTGCATTTCACTCTACGCGGCCTGCCGAAGGGGTGCGGAAATCGAAACTATTTATAGTCCGCATCAGGATTTGTTATCCGTTCATGCCGTGATATGGAAGCCGAGACTAAGTGCCGAAGATGGCGAGACATTCAGCTCAGACGGTCGTTGAAATGCGGCCTATGCCACCTCCCAGACGTAGCCTTCTTCGCCGTGCTGCGAGAGATCGAGTCCCTGAATCTCGTGTTCCTGTGTGACCCGCAGTCCTACCGTCATATCCACGACTTTGAGAATCAGCAGCGTGCCGACAATCGCGAGACCCCAGGCAATCAGCACGCCAACGCAGCTGATTGAGCAGTTGATGTGCATTGCCTTCGAGCAGGCCGGAAGGCAGCGGATTGCCCTGACTATCTTTGAAAATGGGATTGATCGCGCTCGAGGCAAAAACGCCCGGTCAGAATCGCGCCCAGCGTACCGCCTGCGCCGTGGACGCCAAAGGCGTCGAGCGAGTCGTCATAGCGGAAGCGCGATTTTACTTTCGTGACCATCCAGAAGCAGAAGGCCCCGGCAATCAAGCCAATGGCCAACGCGGGCATCGGGCCGACAAAACCCGAGGCCGGAGTAATGGCCACTAGGCCGGCCACCGCGCCGGAAATCGCGCCCAAAGCGCTGGGCTTGCCGTTGCGCCACCATTCCGCGGCTCCCCATCCCACGACTGCCGCTGCTGCGGCAAAATGAGTGGCAACGAAAGCGCTGGTAGCCAAGGTGCCCGAGGCCAGAGCGCTGCCCGCGTTGAATCCAAACCATCCCACCCACAGCATGGACGCGCCCACGAAACTCAACACCACGCTGTGCGGCGGCATAGGCTCATGCGGATAACCGAGGCGGCGTCCCAGATAGATCGCGCACACCAGCGCGGAGACTCCTGACGTGACATGCACCACCGTCCCGCCGGCAAAGTCGAGGGTAGGGAAGTAGCCGCCCAGCGCGGCATTCAGCAGGCCGCCTTTGCCCCAGACCATGTGCGCCATCGGATCGTAGACCACACTGACCACAGAACCATGAACAGCGCCATGGCGCTGAATTTCATGCGCTCGGCGAAGGCGCCGGTAATCAGCGCCGGAGTGATGATGGCAAACATGAGCTGGTAGATCATGAAAGTCTGTTGTGGAATGGTAGAGGAATAGGCGGGGTCGGGCTGTCCTCCGACGCCGCGCAGAAAAAGATGATGCAGATCGCCGATAAAGCTATTGCCCGAGCCGAACGATAAGCTATAGCCAAACAGAGCCCACGAGCACCGTGATCAGTGCCATCATGGCGAAACTCTGCATCATGGTGGAGAGCACGTTCTTCTTGCGGACCAGGCCGCCATAGAACAGAGCCAGGCCGGGGCCAGTCATCATCAGAACCAGGGCGGCGCTGGTCAGCATCCAGGCATTGTCGGCGGAGCTTTTGGCGTCGGCGGTTCGCTGCTCCAACTTGGCGAGGCGGGCTTCTTGCGGATCGGCGGCCTGACGCCCGCGACCTGAGCCTGCCGCGTAGCGCCTGAGCGTACGAACGGGGCAACCAGCGCTGTGCAACGCCGGCGTAAGAGATGAAAAAACCATGAAGACTAACAGCCATCGAATCAATGACTTTGGCATGGGCACCTGCGGGAGTTCGGGGAGTGATTGCGAAGCACTCCAGAATGTAAGCGCCGATGGGAGCGACAGGGAAATAAAAGTTATTTATGGAGTCAATCAGAAAATGTTATGGGAATACGGTTCGCCATCCCGCCCGAGGCGACCAAATTCACCATGTATCATCGAATTCACAGGAGGAGTATGGCCAAGCTGCAATCTGCCCCAATGGAAAGATCCCGATTCGCGGGGTCATTTTCGACTACGGAAATGTGCTTTGTCACACCCAACAGCCCTCAGACCTCGAGGCCATGGCGCAAGTCTGCGGGCATTGCCATGCCACGGTTTCGGGAACTATATTGGAAATTTCGCGTCCCCTATGACCGCGGCGATCTCACTGCGGAGGCTTATTGGCAGAAGGTGGCAGGGGAAGAGCACCTCGTCTTGAGCACCGAGCAGATTGCGAAGCTGGTGCGCTGGATACCCAGGGCTGGGCGCGGCTGAATCACAAGACGGTGAAGTGGGCGGAGCAACTGCATGGCGCTGGATTGCGCCTTGGTCTGCTCTCCAATATGCCATCCGATCTCAGCCGGTATCTGGTGGCCAAAGGCGGCTGGGTTTCATTTTTTCATCATCTGACTTTCTCCTGTGACGTGCGCATGGTCAAGCCCGACCCGGCGATTTATAAAGCCTGCTTGGAATCGCTTGAGGTTGCGCCCCAGGAAGTCTTGTTTCTCGATGACCTTGCCCCCAACATCGAAGCGGCGGCCAAGCTTGGCATCCATGGCATGCTTTTCGACACGATTGAGCAGACTGCGGCCCGGGTCGCGGAGCGCTTCGACCTTCCTGTCCCGGATTTCGCCAGCGCGGATGCCGCGCGTTAGCATGGCGCTGTGAAATCTGGCGATCCTCTGCGGAACAGTCGCGCTCGAAAAATTGGTCTGGCGCGGGCGCTGTCGAAATTAGGCTACTGCTCGCGCTCGCAAGCCTCTGAGCTGATTCGCGCCGGCCGCGTGCGTCTCAACGGTGCCGCTCGCCGCGATCCCGGAAGCCCCGGTCCATCCGGAAAAGGATCGCATCGAGGTGGACGGCACGCAGGTCACTGAACGGCACGAAGATCTACCTCATGTTGAACAAGCCGCGCGGCGTGGTGACGACGGCATCGGACGAAAAAGGCCGCCGAAACCGTCTACTGCGTGCCTGGGAGAAGATTTTTCCTGGCTGGCCCCAGTGGGCCGTCTCGACAAAGCCAGCGAAGGCTTGCTTCTGTTCACCAACGATTCGGAATGGTCTGCCCGCATCCTCGCTCCAGAAAGCCATCTCGAAAGACCTACCACGTGCAGGTCGGCGCAATTGTGGATGAGGGTTTCGCGCAAAAAATGGAAAAAGGGGTTCGAACAAGTGACGGCGGGATTTTCTGCGCGCTAAGAAAGCCCTCATCTTGCGCCATGGAGAACGCAATACCTGGCTGGAAGTCGTGTTGGACGAAGGCAAGAATCGCCACATCCGCCGCATGCTGGAAGGGCTTGGCGTGGAGGTGTTGCGGCTGGTGCGGGTTGCGATCGGGCCATTGGCGCTAGGTCAACTTGCGAAAGGGGTTTCCCGTCTGCTCACTGCTCACGAAAAGCTGGCTTTGGATGAACGCATTAGAACAAAAGCGGAGTGAACGCTGAAGAATGTGTGAACCTAGACTACTTCGCCGAAGAAGCAGCGACCCGCTTCTTCATGAACGGAGCTTGTGCCGCGACTTCGGCTGCCCGCTCCACCTGGTGCAGATGTTCCAAGCTGAAATCCGGCCCTGCTGACGCCAAGTCGTGCCCCTTACGGCAAATTTGCAGCACCCCCGCGACATTCCCGGTTTCGTCAAGCACAGGGGCGGACATCAGCTTTTGAATGGGCGGGTTGGTGATAAGCGAGTTGTCTTCCGGGTTGCCCAGTTTTACCGTCTCGAAAATGCTGGCGTGCTTTATCTTGGGAAAGTTGTTGTAGAGTTCCGCCTTCTTGCTCATCGCAGTGTGAGCCACGATGGACGAAGAACTGGATACCGGAATCGAGCCTGCAATTTTGAGCGCCTGCGGGAAAAGGAACTTGAGGCAGCCGTTCTCCAGTTGCAAAAGGGCGACTTCGGTTTGCTGGACTTGAAAAATCCTGGAGAGTTGGTCGCAAAACTGGTCGGCTGTAGATGTATCGCTTACAGAGCTTTGCAAGCGCCGTATGCCGGAGGCAATGGCCGCTGTTTTCTCCGGGTCCGACCGAGATTTCGTTTGCCGCGCTGCATATTCGAGTGAGCCGTCAGCGGCAAGGGTCGGCACCGCCAGTTTAGTCGCTCAGCAAGAAGACTCCGCCGAGAGCTTAACAACCAATGGTGAGGCTGAGAGAGTAACTCCATCAAGTTACCAAGGGTGACGACCCTTCGGCGGGGGCGCTAACTGATAGGGGTTCGGATTAAGTTCCGCTTAATCTTTCACCAGCGGGAATCCCTTTTCACGCCAGCCGCGAATGCCGCCATCCATGGAAATGACGTTGGTGTAGCCCATTTTCTGCAGGTTGTCGGCGGTCAGCGCGGAGCGAAAACCGCCGCCGCAGTAGAGAATCAGCGGCGCGTTCAAGTCGGGGATGCGTTCTTCAATGTCGCGCTCGATGATTCCTTTGCCCAGATGAATGGCGCCGGGCAGATGGTCTGCGGCGAACTCGCTTTCCTCGCGGACGTCCACCAACAGGAATTTTTCGCCGCGATCCATCCTTGCTTTAACGTCGTCAACCGTGGTTTCGCGAACGCGTGTTTTCGCGTCATCCACAATTTGCAGAAAGCGAGGGGAATGTTGATGTGCCATAAGAGTTTTCCTGTGAAGGCTTTCGACTCACGATACTGTGACTACCGGTCATCAGTGATAGCTCGACCGTTATGACCCACGTGCTAGACTCATTTCCTTCCGGCTACATTCAGAGACCAGTCCCGTGCAAGAGCTGACATTCTTGTCCGCTGTTTCCATGGCGGAGCAAATTCGCCAGAAAGAATTGTCTCCGGTCGAGTTGGTAGAGGCGCATCTGCAGCGCATCGAGCAATTGAATCCACAGCTCAACGCATTTGTTCACGTGGACGCCGCAGGGGCGCGCCGCCAGGCTCAGGCTGCGGAAAGGGCCGTTGCCCAGGGATTTGCCGCTCGGACCACTGCACGGAGTTCCGTTGAGCATCAAGAGTTCGATTAATGTCAGCGGAATGCGCTGCGAGTCTGGCACAAAGCTGCGAGCGGGACACATCGCTAGAGAAGATGCTCCGCTGGTAGCCCGGTTGCGGCAGGCGGGCGCGATCATTCTTGGCGTTACTAACACTCCTGAACTGCTCATGGCGTGGGAGACCGACAATCTTCTTTATGGACGGACGAACAGCCCGCTGGGATTTATCTCGGACCCCAGGCGGTTCCAGTGGCGGTGAAGCGGCGGCGATTGCGGCCGGATGCTCCGCGGGCGGGGTGGGCAGCGACGGTGGCGGCTCGATTCGCGTGCCCGCTCATTTCAGCGGCATTTGCGGGCTGAAGCCGACGCCTGGGCGAATCCCCGCGACGGGGCACTTTCCGCAGTCTGCCGGACCTTTTGCTCTGATCGGAGTAGTAGGACCGATGGCTCGCACCGTCGCCGATTTGAAAGTGCTATTCGAAGTGATGCAGGGACCGGATGATGGCGATCCCTCCGCCGCGCCCGTTCCGGTGCGATGGCCAGCCGAAGCTGATCTGGAGAGACTGCGCATCGGATATTTCGAAGACGACGGCCGCACTCCCGTGACTGCGGAGACTCGGGCAGCGGTGCGGACGGCGGCCGAACGCTTGCGCAGCGCCGGGATTTCCGGTAGAGCCGTTTCGTCCGGAAGGCCTGGAGCAGGCTCGCCAGCTATGGTGGAAGTTTTTCGGCATTGCCGGCGGCATGATGCTTGGTCCCATGATCAAAGGGCATGAATCCGAGATCAGTCCCATTCTCAAGCAATTCTCCGGATGGGTTGAAAAAGAGCCGGCGCATTCTGGAGAGTCATTGCTCGATGCGTGGATTCAACGCGACCTGGTGCGCATGGAGATGTTCGCGCAAATGCGGGAGCATCCCATTCTCCTGTGTCCGGCAGCCGCGATTCCGGCCTTTCGCCACGGCGAGCGCAGTTGGCAGATTGCAGGCAAGACGGTTGAGTATTTGGACGCATGGAGTTACACAGAATGGTTCAATCTGTTAGGCTTGCCGGCCGCGGTGGTGCCCGCCGGACAATCTGCGGAGGGCTTGCCGATTGGCGTGCAAATCGCTGGACTCCCGTGGCAGGAGGAACACGTGCTTTCGGTTGCGGAAGTCTTAGAAACTCGCCCTGGGATGGAGCGACGGGCGGAGATACTCGTAAAAGTCTAAATACGCAATTGCTTTCTGCGGGGCGTCCTGGACGACGGCTAGGCTTACATTGCTACAATAGCCGTATCCCCTCATGACTCGAAAACTTATCGCCTTTTGCGCGGGCATGGTTCTGGCTGGATTAGGTATCTTTGCGGCGGCTCCGCAGGGTGTTCAGCCTTCCGATTCTGCTCAGGGAACCCGCTTCAACGACCTGGGCACCGCCTACATGAATCAGCAGCTATTCGAGAAAGGTCTTAAAGCCTTTGAAGACGCTGCCAAAGCAGACCCTCAGCTGCAAATTGCCCGGGTGAATCAAGGGGTCGCGCTGCTCAACTTGGGGAAAGTGGATGCGGCGAAGCAAATTCTGTCCGCCGCGGCAAAGGAGACTCCCAAAGACGCATTCGCCTGGTACAACCTGGGCCTGGCGGCGAAGAACACCAGCGACCTCACACCCGCGATCACCGCATTCCGGCGCGTAACCGAGCTTGATCCCGCCGACGCCGATGCCTGGTATTTCCTGGGGACGGTTTATGCGCAGGGACGGCAATTTCCTGAAGCGATCCAGGCGTTCCAGCACGCACTGCAGTTGAATCCGGCGCACGCCTCGGCTGAATTCGGATTGTCGCGCGCCCTGCAACAGTCCGGAGACGCAGCTCAGGCGCGCGAGCATCTGCAAAAATTCCAACACATTACGGAAAGCAATCTGGGCAAACCGGTCAGTCTGTCGTATGGCGAGCAGGGGAAATACTCGCGTGCGGAGGAGTCGCCGCTCGCGCCCCGCAAAGTCCCTGAGGCAATCGCCGTGCGTTTTATGGATGCGACTGGAGACACTGGTCTGGCTGGGATGGCGAGCGCGAGCGGCGCGCCCTCCTCGCTGGGGCCAGGCGCCTGTTTCCTCGATCGCGACGGAAGTGGCCACCAGGATATTTTCGTGGCGGACAACGGCCCGCAAGGCGGCATGGCGCTTTTTCACAACTTGGGCAGCGGCAGATTTGAAGACGTCACGAAAAAGGCCGGACTCGACGGAACTCTGCACGGGGTGGGTTGCACCGCCGGTGACTATGACAACGACGGCTTCACAGATATTGCAGTAACCCTGAACGGGCGGGTGCTTCTGCTGCACAACGAAAAGAACGGAACCTTTAAGGATACGGCGGAGGCTGCGGGCATCAAGAGCGATGACGCAAACATCGGTGTCACTTTTGTTGATTATGACCATGACGGCGATCTCGACTTGTATGTCATGCGTCCTGCTGGAAACGTCATGTGGCGCAATAATGGCAATGGCACGTTTACCGACGTGACTGATGCAACCGGCCTAAGCCTGAAGGGGGATTCAGTCGCGGCGGTCGGAAGTGATTACAACAACGATCGCGCCGTGGATCTGGTGGTCACCAGCGCGCCGGCGGCAGTTGTTTTCGAAAATCCATTGCGAGTCCGGGAAGGGGCATTCCCCAAGGTTGAGCCTTGGGCGAGTTCTATGAGCGCAACGTCCGGCGTCGCTGTCCTCGATTTCGATCATGACGGCTGGATGGATTTGGCCTTCACCCATAACACCGCTCCCGGACTCACTCTCTGGCGTAATAACCGGGGAAAGTTTGAGCAGGTCACACTGCCCGCGACCAACTGGGTGCGTGCTTTCGGCGTGGCCGCTTTCGACTACGACGACGATGGCTGGGTTGATCTGGTCGCCGCCGGCGAGACCTCGGATGGCAAAGGCGAAGTGAAGTTATTTCGCAATCTTGGTCCCGACGGTTTCAAAGATGTCACCGCGGAAGTCGGCCTCGACAAGATTCAACTCAAGGCGCCACGCGCCGTCATTACCGGCGATTACGACGAGGACGGCGCCACGGACCTGCTCATCACGCAAAATCATGGGCCTGCTGTGCTTTTGCGCAATGACGGCGGCAACAAGAATCATTGGCTGCGCTTGGCTCTCAAGGGTCTGAACGACAACAAGAGCGCCATCGGAACCAAGATTGAAGTCTTCGCCGGCGGAAACCGCCAGAAATTCGAACTCGCCGGGTCTTCCGGGTATCTCGGGCAGAACTCGACCGTGATCAATGTCGGACTTGGCCAGTCAAAAGAAGCCGATGTGGTTCGCATGCTGTGGCCCACGGGCGTGCTGCAGGATGAAATCGAGGTCGCGGGCCTTCGCCAGCAGGAGTACACCGAACTGGACCGCCGCGGCAGTTCTTGTCCCACGCTGTTCGTTTGGGATGGAACACATTACCAACTCGTGGGCGACATGCTGGGCGCCGGCGTTGTCGGTCACTGGATTGCTCCCGGCTTGCGGGACATTCCGCGGCCGACGGAATACATCAAGGTGGATCGCCGGATGATCCGCGAGAAGGACGGCAAGCTTAGTTTCCGTTTCATGGAACCGCTCGAGGAAGTTGTCTATCTCGACCAGGCGAAGTTGCTGGCGGTGGACCATCCGGCCGGGATTGATGTCTATCCCAACGAATATTTCGCCAGCAATCCGCCGTATCCGCCATTCAAGGTGGTGGCGAGCCGCGATGCCACGCCACCGGCTGCGGCGCAGGACGACCACGGTCACGATGTGCTTCCCGACTTGCTCGCGCACCGTTACTTTGGCGATTTTGAAGCGTTGCCTTTCCACGGCTTCGCCAAGCTGCACAGCCTGGAACTCGACCTTGGCCAGCCTTACCAGGGCGGCCCGCTTTGGTTGTTGATGCACGGCGAAGTGGAATACTTTTCCGCTACCAGCATGTATGCGGCCGCACAGGCGGGTGTGGAGTCCATCGCACCTTATGTGGAAGCGCTCGATGCTACTGGGAAGTGGGTGCGGGTCGAGGACGACATGGGCTTCCCGGCCGGTGGTCCGCGCACCATGACCGCGGACCTCACCGGAAAACTGCCGGCAGGCGCGCAGCACATTCGCATCTCGACCAACCTGCTGATTTATTGGGACAGCATTTTGATCAACCGCACCAGCCAGGATGAAGCTCAGGATTTCCATCTGACGCCGGTGCCCATGAGCCGTGCCGATCTGCGCTTCCACGGTTTTCCGCTGAAGATCGAAGGCCAGCCTCAGGGCAACGTGATGTACATCTACGAGAAAGCCAGTGCCACCGGCCCGTACACGCGACCGATGGGAGCTTATACCCGGTACGGCGACGTGCTGCCTCTGCTCACTGGCTTCGACGACCGGATGGCGGTTTTCGGGTCCGGGGATGAGATTGCACTCGACTTCGATCCGGCAAGGCTCCCAGCCCTGCCCAATGGATGGGTGCGCGATTACTTCTTCGTCGCCAACGGCTATGAAAAAGATATGGATTTCTACGCCGCCTACGGAAACACCGTGGATCCATTGCCCTTTAGAGGCATGCAGGGGTATCCGTATCCCAAGGCCAAGCCCTTTCCGCTGGATGCGGCTCACTTCGACTATCTGCTGAATTACAACACCCGCTTCATGTCCGGGAATGAGCAGCGCGGATACGCTTTCGACTACGGAAGCAAATAGCGGATACGGCACCGCGTATGGTACTTCGAGCGGGGCCCTCGGCCCGGCCGCTGGTTTATAATGAGGAATTCCGCACTAGCTCTGGAGCACTCATTCGATGATCAGATTTCTGCAAACCCCTGGCCCGCTCAAGAAGATTATTCTCGGTGGGCTTTTGTTGATTATTTGCGCCGCCATGGTCATCACTTTGGTCCCGTGGGGCAGCACTGGCAATATTTTTGGCTTCGGTGGTCCTGGGAAGGGTGTGGTCGCCGTGGTTGGGGATGAGAACATCACTTCGCAGGATGTGCAGCGCGCGGCGCGGCGGATGCTGGAACAGCAGGCTCCGCGTGCCGCAGCGCAAGCTTCGATGTTGCTGCCTTATTTTAGTTCGCAGGCCGCGCAGCAGCTCATCAACGACAAAGCCATTCTGGTTGAGGCGCGCCGCGTTGGTTTGCACGTCACCGATGACGAGGTACGGGATGAGATCCAGCACGGCCCGCAGTACGCCGCAGCATTCTTTCCGGGGGGCAATTTCATAGGCCAGAGCCAGTATGAGGAGCTGTTGCGCGAGCACGACCTTACTGTCCCGATGTTCGAGCAGGACGTCAAGGATCAGATTCTTTTTGGCAAACTGCGCGATCTGGTGACCGGTGCCGCCACGGTTTCTGAAAATGAGATCCATCAGGAATTCGAACGCCAGAACACCAAAGTGAAGTTCGACTACGCGGTGCTGCAGAAGGACGAGCTGGCGAAAACCGTGAAGCCAACCGATGTCGAACTCGCCGCCTACTATGACCGTAACAAGGTTCGCTACGCCAACTCGATTCCGCCCAAGCGCAAAGTCAGGTATGCGTTGCTGGGTAATGACAAGGTACAGGCCCAGGTCGAAGTGACGCCGCAGCAACTGCAATGACTACTACGATCAGCATCGCGACGAGTACCGCGTGCCCGACCAGGTCAACGTGCGTCAGATTCTGATCAAGACACCACTCCCGGGGCCAGACGGAAAAGTAGATCCGGCCGGGACTGGCAGCGGCTCAAAAGAAGGCGGAAGACGTCCTGAATCAGCTTAAGGGCGGCGCCAACTTTGCCGATCTGGCCAAGAAGTATTCCGAAGATCCCAGCTCCAAGGATGGTGGCTCGCTCGGCTGGATGGAAGCCAGCCGTTTCCCAGCTCCCGAGGTTCAGTCGGCGGCGCAATCGCTGCCCAAGGGTGGAACCAGCGGGGTGATCAATGCGGGCTATGCTTTCGTCATCCTGCACGTGGACGACAAGCAGGCGGCCCACGTGAAGACGCTGGCCGAGGTAAAGGACCAGATCGAACCGCTGATCAAACAGCAAGAGACAGCGCAGGCAGCGGATGCTCAGGCGCATTCTTTGTTGACGCAGGCGCGTGGCAAGGGCTTGGAGAAAGCCGCCGCCGCCAAGGGATTGCAGGTCATGACGACAGATTTTGTCAGCCAGAGCGATTCGTTGCCTGGCATTGGGAGTTCTCCTCAGTTCATGCAGGCTTTGTTTTCCGAGGCTGAGAAGTCTCCTGCGGATGAAGTTCAGCTTGCCGCAGGGATACGCCATTTTCGAAGTGCTCGATACGAAACCAGCCGCGACGCCGACTTTCGAAGAAATTCGCAGCCGGGTGGAAACCGATTTCAAGAACGAACGGGCCTCCGCGTTGCTCTCGCAAAAAACCCAGGAACTTTCCGACCGCGCCAAAGCCGAGCATGATTTGAAAAAGGCCGCCAAAGAGCTGGGCGCGACCATGAAGACCAGCGACTTCGTGTCTGCCCGATGGCCAGGTGCCGGATATCGGCTCGATGTCGGGCCCGGCAGCGGTAGCGTTCACCATGAAGCCCGGCGAAATCAGCGGCCCGCTCGTCACCAACACCAGCGGCGCTGTGCTCTCGGTGGCCGAAAAGCAGGCGCCATCCGCGGAGGATTTTGCCACCAAGGGAGATCAGATTCGCGACACAGTTCTGCAAGGCAAGCAACAGGAACTGTTTGGCCTGTTCCTCTCCAACCTGCGCGAGCAGATGGAGAAATCCGGCAAGATCAAAATCAATCAGGATGAACTAAACAGCCTCACCCGAACGCAGAACAGTGAAGAGGGTGAATAGTACGCGGTAACTCGCCCGGCAAAAAGCGTATGTCGTTCCCTCGCGCCACTGGAATCCTGCTGCATCCCACCTCTCTGCCATCGCGCGGCGGTATCGGCGATTTCGGGCCTGCGGCCTACGAATTCCTCGATTTTCTGGCGTCCGCCCGGCAGGGTCTGTGGCAAGTGCTGCCCCTTGGACCGCCCGGCCAACGGGAATTCGCCCTATTCCTCAACCTCGGCCTTCGCGGGAAATCCGTTGCTGATCAGTCTGGAACGTTTGGCGGAACACGGATGGCTCGATCGCTCCGCGTTTGGCTGGGATTCCGAGAATGTTGGCTCGATTGAATACGATGAAGTTCGCGCGCTACAAACTGCCGTTGCTGACCGAAGCGGCGAGAAACTTCCTGCAGCGTGCGCAGGGCAACGCGCGCGGACGCTTCGACGGTTTTTGCGGAGAAATGCCTGGTGGCTGGAAGATTTCGTCTTGTTCGATGCTTTGCGCGAGCGCCACGGCAAACAAACCTGGAATCACTGGCCGCGCGAGTTGGCGCGCCGCGAGCCGGAGGGATGCGAGTCCGCGCGCGTCGGAACTGGCTTCTGAAATGGCCGTTCGCCGCGCCATCCAGTTTATTTTCTACGAGCAATGGCGAGCCTTGCGGCAGTACTGCGCGCAGCGCTCCATCCGCGTAGTCGGCGACATCGCTATTTTTGTGGACTACGACAGCGCCGACGTCTGGGCGCATCGCGATCTCTATCATCTGAAGAGACGATCTGCAAGCCTTCCGTCGTTTCCGGCGTTCCTCCCGATGCTTTTAGCGCCACCGGCCAGCGCTGGGGCAATCCTCTGTACAACTGGGATGCCGCGCGAGCCACGGGCTATCGAATGGTGGATCCAGCGCCTGCGCTGGGCCACGCAAACTTGCGATTACATTCGACTCGATCATTTCCGCGGCTTCGATCAGTTCTGGGAGATTCCCGCCAGCGAACCCACCGCCATGCACGGCCGCTGGGTGGATGGCCCCAAAGATGAGCTCTTCAATAAAATTCGCGAAGCTCTCGGCGGCTTGCCGTTCTTCGCCGAGGATCTGGGCTACATTACTCCCGAAGTGCATGCGCTTCGCGAGCGCCACCAGATTCCTGGCTTGGCGGTTCTGCAATTCGGCTTTCGGCGATCCCGGCGCCCACATCTATCTGCCGCACCGCGTCACCGTCGATCGCGTGATCTACACCGGCACGCACGACAATGACACGACTCTAGGGCTGGTGGAACTCCAACTCTGAGCGATTACGAGCGGCGCTCGGTCAGGCCTACGCAGGCCCTTGCCCCGACGGCATCAACTGGGGCCTCATTCGTTTGGCGCAAGGCTCGGTGGCCAGCCTGTCGGTGGTTCCGCTGCAGGACGTGCTCGGGCTGGGCAGCGAAGCTCGCCTCAACACGCCCAGCGTGCATGACGGCAATTACCGCTGGCGTTACCAGCCAGGAATCGCTAGACTCCTCCATTGGCGGAGCGCTTGCGGACCTTGCCGAGGTGACGGACCGCTTGCCACCCGCCGTTCCCGCGCCTCCGCATGAGGATTTCGCGGCCTATCCGGCGCGATGTAACAGTCGCGTAACAATATCCCGCAAAAGTTGATTCGCGTTGTCCCATGGCGCGAGAAATCGTGTAAAGATGTAGAGCGAGGCTCGGAGTGACATCCAGTGGCAGATGCGATCATTCAGGCGCGCGCGGTCGAGAAGTTCTACGTCCAGCCGGACGGCAACCGCATTGAAGTCATTGCCCCCACCGATCTCGAAGTCGCTCCCGGCCAGATCGTCGCTCTGCTGGGCCCCTCGGGCTCGGGCAAGTCCACGTTGTTGCGGATTCTGACTGGCCTCTCCACGCCTTCCTCTGGCGAGGTGCTCTGGCACGGCCAGCCGGTCAATCGGCCATGCCCCCAATGTCGCCATCGTCTTCCAGAGCTTCGCGCTGTTTCCCTGGCTGAATGTTCTGGAAAACGTCGAAGCGCCGCTCGAAGCGCGCAATGTCGGCGCGATCGAGCGCCGCAAGCGCGCGCTCAAGATGCTCGACACGGTTGGCCTGGACGGTTTCGAGTCTGCCTATCCCAAGGAACTTTCCGGCGGCATGAAGCAGCGCGTGGGATTTGCCCGCGCTCTGGTCGTTGAGCCGGAAGTCCTGTTCATGGACGAACCGTTCTCTGCTCTCGACGTGCTTACGGCGGAAAATCTGCGCGGCGAACTGCTGGAGCTGTGGCTGAGCAAGAAGATGCCGGCCAGCGCCATTTTCGTGGTCACGCACAACATCGAAGAGGCGATTCTGCTGGCGGATCGCGTGATCGTCCTGGGAAAGAATCCCGGGACGCATTCGCTCCGATTTTGAAGTCGGCCTGCCGCAGCCGCGTGACCGCAAGTCCAGCCCGCTTTGTGGAGTTTGTGGACTACGTCTACAAGATCATGACGCAGCCGGACCTCGATCACGCTGCGCCGCCGGTGCCTGGCCAGGCACCGCTCATCGCGCCTCGTGCCCCGAAGCAGAAATATCAGATGCTGCCGCACGCCCGCCCAGGTGGAATCGCCGGCCTGATGGAATTGCTTCACGACCGTGGCGGCCGTGACGACGTTTATCGCCTCGCCGAACCGCTGGCCATGGACGTGGACGACCTTCTGCCTATCATCGAAGCCGCCACCATGCTAGGTTTTGCCACGCTCAAAGAAGGCGACGTCGAAGTTACGCCCGAAGGCGTGGCCTTTGCCGAGGCCGACATCCTCACCCGCAAAGTGCCTGTTCCGCGACGCCGCGCTGAAGCATATCGCCATCCTGCAGTGCATTGACAGCGTTCTGCGCAGCAAGTCGGACCACTCCATCCCTGAAGAATTCTTTCACGACATTCTGGATGAGCACTTCAGCCAGGCGGAAGTCGAACGCCAGTTCGAGACTGCCATGAACTGGGGCCGCTATGCGGAAATTTTTGACTACGACGCGGAAAACGGCCGCCTCGTGCTCAGCGAGCCGTCGGCCGGAGCAGAATCATCACGCATCGGCGGCCAAGCCATGAAGAAGCGGGATCCAGAGCGTTATCCCCTTACCGGCTCTGGTCCATGCTGCCCCGGTTGGAAACCTCGCATCTGCCCGATGCGCTAATGTTCGCCGCTGTGTCTGTCGTTGTTCTACGGCACTCTGGAGATCGCCCGCACCTGGTGGGGCCCGTTTACCCCGCGAGTGGAAATCTCGCACAGCCTCTGGGCGCTTCCGGCTTATGCCGGTTACTCGCTGCTGCGCATCACCGTCGCCTACTTTCTGAGCCTGATCTTCACGCTGGTATATGGCTACATCGCCGCCTACAACCCCAAAGCCGAACGCTTCATGGTTCCGCTGCTCGACGTCTTGCAATCCATTCCGGTTCTGAGCTTTCTTGCCCGGCGTGATGCTGGCCATGGTGTCGTTGTTTCCCAGCCGTCAGCTCGGGCGTGGAACTTGGCGCACTCCTGCTCATTTTTACCGGGCAAGTCTGGAACATGGCATTCAGTTTCTATGCTTCACTCAAGAATATTCCGCGAGAGATGCGCGAAGCGGCCGCGATTTACCGCTTCAGTTGGTGGCAGCGCTTCACCGAGATGGAGCTGCCCTATTCCGCGATTGGCCTGGTGTGGAATTCCATGATGTCGGTCGCGGGCGGCTGGTTCTTCCTGATGGCTTGCGAGATGTTTATGCTGGGCACGCGCGATTTCCGCTTGCCCGGCCTCGGTTCCTACCTGCAGACCGCCGCCAGCGCCGGAGACACGCGCTCCATCCTGCTGGGCGTCGCCACCATGATCGCGGTCATCGTGCTGCTCGATCAATTGGTCTGGCGGCCGGTGATCGCCTGGGCGGAGAAGTTCAAGATCGAGCAGGTGGAGAGCAGCGGATGTTCCCCAGTCCTGGGTGCTTGATCTGCTGCAGCACTCCGTCCGGCCTGGCATATTTGCGCAAGAAGGTCTGGTACCCGACCCGGGAATCGCTGATGTCGAGCTTCGCTCAGCCACGCCGGGTGGTCCCTCAGAACGAATCGCGCAACCGGCTGAAAATTTGGACATCGCGCCTGATCGGAATCATCGCGCTCGGTTTCATCCTCTACGCCATGGCCCGTGTCGTGATCATGCTCTCCGGGATTGATCATCACGAAGCGGGCCAGCTCTGTGTTGTCTCTGGCCGCCACTTTTCTGCGCGTGAATGCCGCTCTGCTGATCGGCGCAGCCTGGACAATTCCCGTCGGCGTTGCCGTAGGATTCAGCCCGCGGCTGGCGCGAGTGGCGCAACCGCTGGCTCAGATTGCGGCTTCGGTGCCGGCGACCGCTCTGTTTCCCGTGGTTCTTCTGCTTTTGATCCGTGTGGGTGGCGGGCTGGGACTCGGCTCGATCATTCTCTTGCTCCTCGGAACCCAGTGGTACATCCTGTTCAACGTGATTGCGGGCGCGATGGCCATTCCCACCGACTTGAAAGAAGCCTGCTCGGTCTTCGGCGTGACGGGTTGGGAACGCTGGCGCAAACTGATTCTGCCGGGAATTTTTCCTTATCTCGTGACGGGGCTGGTGACTGCATCGGGCGGCGCCTGGAACGCCAGCATCATCGCCGAATATTTTCACTTCAAAGGGCAGATTTTCTCCACGATCGGCCTCGGTGCTGTCATCAGCGAGGCGACAGACACTGGCAACTTTCGGCTGCTCATTGCTTCAACCATACTGATGGCCGCAACCGTGGTGACGGTAAACCGCCTGGTCTGGCGCCGGCTCTACGCCCTGGCGGAGATGAGATTCCGTTTGGAAACATAAAAAGCCGGAGCCTTTCGGCTCCGGCTGCAGTTGGCAGGTTCGCCCGGATAAAATTGAAGTTCTTGCGCGGCGTGAGCGAAGCAGGAAGCCGTGCGCCGAAATCCTGAGCGTAGCGAAGGATCCTACGCAGTTCTCCTCGGTCGTACCGTCAGATCTCGCACCTGTGCCAGCACGCTCGACATCTGCAATCCATTCAGCTGTCCCACCCAGGGCTGAAGTTCCGCGATGAATGAGTCTTTCATCAGGTCGCGAATCTCCTCCTGACGGTTGCGCTCACCCCCGGACAGCAAATCCGGTACAGTTACTTCGAGCGCTCGCGCCAGCCGCTCCAGCGACGAAAGGGTAGGCGTTGCCTTTTCATTTTCGATCTTGGAAACGTAGGTCCGCGGCACCGACATGCGTCCCGCGAGTTGCCGCTGGCTCAGTCCGCCACGCAGCCGCAGCGCCCGAATCGAAGCCGCGAGGTTGAGATGGCCGCGCCCGTTGCCATTCATCGGCATCATCTGGGGCTCGGGCATCGTCGCAACCACCTCCGGCTCGTCCTCGTCCAACGAGGCATGACAGCGGCGGCACAAATCGTTTGTTGTGCGGAATTGAACCAGCAGGCAGTGATCGCAGCGGACTACTTCCCTGGAATCTACCGGGGCAAGTGTTGTGGCCATCTAGGTGTGGGAGTTGCCAGAGCGGGGGCTTCTCCTGGAACACGAACTACAAGTTCCAAACCTGATGCACAATCTGAGGTACGATGCCTGTGGATGTCAAGAGAAATCTCGCCTGATGCCGGAGAATCTCTCCTCAAAAAGCCAAACTAACCAGAGAAATCGCCTAGAAAACAGGTACGAGACCATGATTGACCGCGTCGCCGCTTGGGGGTTACTAACTGAGTTCACCCAGTCAGAAAGTTTGCGCAAGCACGCCCTCGCCGTCGAAGCGTGCATGCGCGCTTGCGCCCGAAAATTCTCTGCGGGATCAGCGGAAGACCGTGCGGCGGAAGAAAATCTTTGGGGCATTGTCGGTCTGATTCACGATTTCGACTACGAGAAATATCCCGGCCGCGAAGATCATCCTTACAAGGGCAACGCGATTCTGCAGGAACGCGGCTGGCCGGAGGAAGTCCGCCGCGCCATCATGTCGCACGCGGAATACAGCGGTGTGAGGCGAGAGACTCCCATGGAAAAAGCGCTCTTTGCCTGCGATGAGCTGGCCGGATTCATCACCGCGGTCGCCTTGGTAAAGCCTGGGAAGTCTCTGGCCGAAGTGGACTCCCGGTCCGTGCGAAAAAAGATGAAAGACAAAGCTTTCGCGCGCAGCGTGAACCGCGACGACATCGTCAACGGAGCCGCCGATCTTGGAGTAGACCTGGAAGAGCACATCGCGTTTTGCATCGCCGCGATGGAAGGGATCGCAACCGAGTTGGGACTTGACGGAAGCGCCGCCAAATCGGCCTAAGCCCGAAGGCAAGGCATTGCTTGGCCCTAAGCACCGGCATGAACCAGTCGCACCAGCCAGAACGCCACCGCGGCCACCAGCGCCGACGCGGGGATGGTCAGCACCCATGCCCACACGATGCGCCTTGCCACCCCCCAGCGCACCGCCGAAAGCCGATGAGTTGCTCCCACTCCGACGATCGCTCCCGTGATCGTGTGCGTCGTGCTCACCGGAATCCCCGCCAGAGCGGTGGAGAAGAGCGTGATTGCGCCCGCAGCCTCGGCGCAGAATCCTCCCACCGGCTTGAGCTTGGTGATGCGCGACCCCATGGTGTGAACGATCCGCCATCCGCCAAAATACGTTCCCAGCGCGATGGATGCATGCGCCGCCAGAATGATGGGCCAGTGAAACTTCCCCCAATTGCCGGCCAGTTCCGCTGGGGTCAAGAAGTGCGCGCCATACAGCGCGCTGGCGACGATGCCCATCGTCTTCTGCGCATCATTGCCGCCATGTCCCAGGCTGTAAGCCGCCGCCGAGATGAGTTGCAACTTGCGAAACCAGGCGTCGATTCGCCGCGGCGCCTTATTCCGCAAAAGCCAAAAGATGGCGACCATGAACACGAACGCCGAGGACTAAGTCCCGGCGATCGGGGCCACCACGATGAAAATCAGGGTCTTGTACCAGCCTGCGGCAATGATCACGTGCCATCCCGATCGCATGACCGCTGCTCCGGCATAGCCGCCAATCAAAGCGTGCGAAGAGGAGGTTGGCAGTCCCCACCACCAGGTCAGCAAGTCCCAGACAATGGCGCCCATCAAGCCCGCAATGACCACATACTGGGTTACGTAGTCGATCCGAATCATTCCGTTGCCGATGGTCTTGGCCACGGCCGTGCCCAGCAGGAACGCCGCCACAAAATTGAAGAACGCCGCCCACACCACCGCCAGCTTCGGCGACAAGACGCGCGTCGAGACCACGGTGGCAATGCTGTTGGCGGCATCATGAAATCCGTTCAGAAAATCAAACGATCAGCGCGACCACGATGGTGATGATCAGCAGCAGTAGGTCAGGCTTCACCAGTTTTCCCGTTTCCCGGAGGCTTGGAGCTTCAGGTGTTTTTCAATACCACGGTTTCCAGGACATTGGCGGCATCTTCGGCTTTGTCGGTGGCCCTCTCCAGGAATTCCAGCAGTTCCTTGGTCTTGATGAGGTTGATCGGGTCCTTCTCGGAATCGAACAGCTGGGCGATGCCGCGCTGCGAAACTTGGTCGGCTTCGTTTTCCAGCCGGTTGATCTCCACGCAGTGCGCCAGAATGTCATTGTTCTTCTGCAGCAAGCGAAACCGCCTTCTGCAGTTCCTGGCTTTGCAGCAGGATGATCTCTGGCCAGCTCCGCGGCCGCCGGCGGCGGTGCCGTGATGCGGTACATCACCAGGCGCGAGCCCGCGGCATTAATGAAATCCAGAACATCGTCGAGCGACGAGGCCAGCTGGTGAATGTCTTCGCGATCGAACGGCGTGATGAAAGTCTGGTTCAGCTTGGTCAGAATGGCGTGGGTGAGTTCGTCGCCTTGCGACTCGACGCGGTGCACTTCTTCAATTTTCTTTTCCACGTCGCGTGTAGTCGGCAAACAGATCCACCAGCACGCGCGCCCCCACGATGAGATTGTTCGACATCGCGGTAGAACATCTGGAAGAAACTATTGTCCTTCGGAATCAGGCGGACCATTGTCAGGAGTAAAGAACCCTAGGGCGTTTGGGTTTACATTCGCTTATAAAGAGAAAGCTGCAGCGCAAATACTTATATCATGAAGGGGCTATACCACGTCTGTATTTTGGCGCGGTTGCGACGAAGTTGTCTGACCAGGAATCGTGCGTCAGAGGTAGCAGTCGTCAGTTCGTCGTCCGCCGGCGGATGACGATCACGGAACGCCGGGGAACTGCCATCCAGGTAACCAAGAGCAAGGCGAACACTGCACCGGCCCCGATGGCCATTGGCTGCAGAAAATCAGCAAAAACGAATTCCAGGTCCATCTCTGCATTGTGCGACTCCCGGGATGGCAGGGCCACATTACGAGAAGGCTAGTCCCGTCGTGCGCCGATGGCATTTGCGATGGACCTATTGCATCGTCTCCGCAAGTTTCCCGCTCTCAATCAACTCCGCAATCCTCGCGAAATCCCCATGCATCACCCGGTCATTCTCCATCGCAGCGCATACGGTGCGGATGGCCGCATGTGTCTGTTGCCCGAGCTTCGAAGTCTTGAGTGGTAGCAGAAAATCCAGAGCCTGCGCCGCTGCCATTGCCTCAATTGCGATTACGTTGCGCGTATTCTGCACGATTCGCTGCAGTTTCAACGCTGCTGTCATCCCCATGGAAACGTAGTCTTCCTTGTTTCCCGAAGTCGTAATCGAATCGACCGACGCGGGATGTGCCAGCACCTTGTTCTCGCTCACCAGCGCCGCCGCCGTGACCTGCGCCATCATAAAGCCCGAGTTCAAGCCCGCACCTGGCGCCAGAAAAGCCGGCAGACCTTCATTCAAATCGGGATTCACCAACCGCTCCACCCGGCGCTCAGAAATTCCTGCCAGTGCGCTCAATGCGATCCCCAGAAAATCCAAAGCAAATGCCATCGGCTCGCCGTGGAAATTTCCGCCCGAAAGCACGTCGCCCTCTCCATCCTGGGTGACAAAAACCAGCGGATTATCCACCGCTGAATTTGCCTCGATTTCCATCACCTGGCGGCAATGTGCCAATGTGTCGCGCACCGCGCCGTGTACCTGCGGGATGCAGCGCAATGAATACGCATCCTGTACTCTGCGGCACGAAATGTGCGAGCGGCGAATCTCGCTGCCCTCGAGCAGCTTGCGCAAGTTGGCCGCGCTTGTGCTCTGCCCGCGATGCGGCCGCACCTTGTGGATGCGTTCATCGAAAGCCACGTCCGTTCCGCGCAGCGCATCTAGAGTCAATGCGCTGATCGCGTCCGCCGAATTCACCAGGACTTCCGCCCCCAGCAGAGCCAGAATTCCTACCGCCAGCATGGCCTGCGTGCCATTGATCAGCGAAATGGCTTCTTTGGCCTCGAGCGCCAGAGGCTTGATGTCGGCGCAGCCGCATCGCCTCGGCTCCGGAAACTGCGATCGCCATGCTTCGCCGATACAGTCGCCCTCTCCGATCAGCACCAGCGCCAAATGCGCCAGCGGCGCCAGGTCTCCACTTGCGCCCACGCTGCCCTGCGACGGGACCCACGGCGTGACGCCGCGATTAAGCATCTCGCATAGCGTGTCAATGATGGCAGCGCGTACGCCGGAGTAGCCTTTGGAAAGGGAATTCGCCCGCAGCAGCATCATGGCGCGAGTTTCCGCCAGCGAGAGCGGTGCGCCGACGCCAACCGCATGCGAGCGCAGCAGATTGACTTGCAACTCACGAATCTGCTCATGGGGAATGCGAACATCGCTGAGCTTGCCGACCCCAGTGGTGATGCCGTAGGAAACCTTGTCGCTGGCCACCAGCGCATCCACCACGGCTCGCGCGCGGGCAACCGCTTCCCGCGCATCGGGAGCAAGCAGCACGGCCGGCGCTCCAGCGCCACCTCCCGCACCGTTTCCAGCGCCAGGTCATTTCCGTTAATGTGAAGGGCTTTCACACGGATCGTAGCTGCCGGCGTCCTGCCGTGCTCCGTGGGTATGTCGGACTGCAAGCGGTAACCCTACTTGCGCCATCATCTCGCGAAACGCCTTCATATATTTCTCCGGGCAGCACGGTCGTTTTCAGTCTGCAGGTCGGTCACGATGTGCGTGGTCTCGCCTTCGGCCAGCAGAATCGCCATCTGAGGCCCGCACCAGTTCATATCCAAAATGCACCACCGATTCGCGCACATTCCGCAAAAAGGTGCGCACGATCACCTCATCGTCGTAGCGTGCGGGAGCCTTGTAGCGGCAGCGCGCATCCACCACCGCGATACAGCAGCCGTCGTTCGCCTCCATTTCGCGGTACGAAAATCCCAGCTTGCCGCAGCAGCTCCACGCGGCCGACTTCAAACCACACGAAATGATTGGCGTGATAAACCACGCCCATCTGGTCTGTCTCCGCGTACCGCACCCGGATCCGGGTTTCACCCGCCGCGTGACTGTGATTGCCGCCGTCGTTCATTTTGGGTCCCGTTCATCTTTCCTCTCCAGCGCGGATTGCGCTTTTCCAGAAACGCGGAAATTCCTTCGCGAAAATCGTCCGTAGTGCGGATTGCGGCATTCTCGCGCAATCGCCGCCTTGATCTGCCCATCCAGTTCGCGTTCGCGCAAATGTCGCTCAGCACGTTTGGTGGCCTGCAAGGATCCCGGGACTGTTCTCCATGAGTTGAGCTGCCAACTTGCCGGCCCGCTCCATCAAGTTTGTCTGCTGCGACAATTTCGTTGACCAGACCCAATCGTTGCGGCCTCGTCCGCGCTGAAGAGTCTTCCAGTAAAGCAGCAGATCGCGCGCGTATTTTTCTCCCACCTGGCGCAAAGAAATATAGAGACCAGAGCGGGAACGAATCCAATGCGGACTTCCGTATAGCCAAACTTGGCTTCAGGCACGACAAAGTGAAGTCGCACAGCGTTGCCAGTCCGATGCCGCCGCCGATCGCCGCTCCATTCACCGCCGCGATCGTCGGCTTGGGGAAATCGTAGAGCGTGCGAAAGAGTCGTCGCAATCGTTTCCGAATCTTTCAAGATTTTGTTCTGGCGTTCTTCCGATCAGCCCTTCAGATCTTCCAGGTCCATGCCCGCGCAAAACGCCGTGCCGGCGCCGGTAAGAATCAGGACTTGCGCCGGGGATCTCGGCCACTTCATCGAACGCCCGCAGCAGCTCGTCGATCAGTTCGTAGCTGATAGCATTGCGCTTCTCCGGACGGTTGAGGGTGATGGTACGCGATGTCTGAGCGATCAGTAACTGCATGACGTCTCGGATCTGTGCTATGTACTCCGCATACGAATCATTCGTCCAGTCACATGCGAATCTCTTCAATCCGCTGCGCTGGATGCCGAATACCGCGCCCCAAACTCCGCCGATACGCGCAGCAGCACATCCAAAGATTTCAGCTCCGGAACTTCGCGCCTCGCGTATTCAAAGCCTCAATCACTTTTTCCGTCGCGAATATTTCCCACCAACGCATCCTGCGCGAACGGACATCCACCCAGCCCGCCCAGCGCCGAATCGAACCGCCGGCAGCCCGCATCATAGGCGGCTAGAATCTTTTCTGCGGCTTGCTCAGGCCGGCTGTGCAGGTGCACGCCAATCTCCAGATAGTCATACTTCGCCAGGACCGCGGAAATCACTTCCTGTATCTGCGACGGACCCGCCATGCCCACAGTATCCGCCAGCGAAATCGTCGTCACGCCATAGGATTCCAGCAGGTCCACCGCGTCCACCACTTCGCTGAGCATCCACGGATCGCCATAAGGATTGCCAAAAGCCATCGAAATATAGACCACCGTGTCGAGTCCGGCCTCTTCGCCCTTCTGCTTGATCTTCTCCAGTTCGTCAATGGCTTCATCCAGGGTCTGGCGCTGATTGTTGCGCAGAAAAGTCGGCGAAACGGAATACGGAAAGCCCAGCGTGCGCACCGCCTGCGTATTAACCGCCCGCTGCGCGCCTTTTTCGTTGACCACAATCCCGATGATCTCGACATCATCCGGCGGATCGAGTTCCTTCAGCACATCTTCCGAATCGGCCATCTGCGGCACCGCATTCGGCGAAACAAACGAAACCGCATCAATATGCTTGAATCCCGCGCTGATCAAGGCTTTCAGATAATCCACTTTCAAGTCGGCAGGGATCTGCCCCTTCAGCCCTTGCCAGGCATCCCGCGGACACTCAATGAGTTTCACTTGATTCGACATTATTTTAACCACGACACAGAGCCGCGGATTAACGCAAATTTCGCTGATCGCAACAAGAAAACAATTCTTTGTTTCTTTCTATCCGCGTTAATCCGTGCAAATCCGCGGCAAAGAAATTAGGTTTGCAGCACTCCTACCTTAAACTCCGCCACGTCCGGGTTCAGCGCTGCCGCTTCCAGCGCCTGCGTAATCGCATCCCGCGTTTCCACCGGATCGATAATCTTGTCAATCCACAGCCGCGCTGCGCCGTAACGCGGATCGGTCTGCTCGTCGTAGGTTTTCTTCACCGATTCGTACAATTCTTTCTTTTCTTCTTCACTCAGCTTCTTGCCGCCACGTTCGAGTTGGCGGATCTTGATTTCCACCAGCGTGCCCGCCGCGGCGTCTCCGCTCATAACCGCGTAGCGCGCCGTCGGCCAGGCAAACACAAAGCGCGGATCATAAGCTTTGCCGCACATGGCATAATGTCCGGCGCCGAACGATCCGCCCACGATCACGGTAATCTTCGGCACCACGGAATTCGAAACCGCATTCACCATCTTGGCGCCCGCTTTGATGATCCCACTCCACTCCGCATCTTTCCCTACCATGAACCCATTCACATCGTGGAAGAAGACCAGCGGAATCAGATTCTGATTGCAGTCCATGATAAAGCGCGCGGCCTTCTCCGCCGATTCGGTGTAAATCACGCCGCCAAACTCCATCCGTTTGTGGCCTTCGTGGTCGGTCTGTTGCGCATGCAATTTCTGGTTGGCCACAATTCCGACGGCAAACCCGCCGATGCGCGCGTAGCCGCAAATGATGGTCTTCCCATACTCCGGCCTGTATTCATCGAAGCGGCTTCCATCCAGCATGCGCGCGAGAATTTCCTTCATGTCGTAGGGGCGAGTCGGAGAAGAATCGTAAATGCCGTAGATTTCTTCCGCCGCCAGCGCGGGCGGCTCCGGTTTGCGGCGGTCCCATGGCGACTGCCGCCGGTAGCCCCACTTCTCCACGATCGCCCGAATGCGCTCCATGACAGCTCTCGTCATTCGGCTCGCGAAAATCCACCGTGCCGCTGATGGCCGAATGCATGGCGGCCCCGCCCAATTCTTCTGCAGATGACTTTCTGTCCGATGGCAGCCTGCACCAACGCCGGGCCAGCCAGAAACAAGCCGCTGCCATCGGTCATCAGCACGTGATCGCACATCACGGGAAGATATCCGCCGCCCGCCACGCACATCCCCATGATGGCCGCGATCTGCGGAATGCCCATGGCCGACATCACCGCGTTGTTGCGGAACACGCGGCCAAAGTCGTCGGTGTCCGGGAAACACATCTTCCTGCAGAGGAAGAAATACGCCCGCGGAATCCACCAGATAAATTGTTGGCACATGGTTCTCGATCGCGATGTTCTGCGCGCGAATCACTTTCTTCGCCGTCATGGGGAAAAATGCGCCCGCCTTCACCGTGGCGTCGTTCGCAATGATCATCACCAGGCGGGTATGAATTCTTGCCAGGCCGGTAATCACGCCTGCCGCTGGCGCGCCGCCCCATTCTTCGTACATGCCGTGCGCGGCATATTCGCCCAACTCGAAAAAGCTGTTCGGGATCAACCAGCAGATGGATGCGCTCGCGCGCGGTTAACCTTCCTTTGGCATGCTGGCTTTCGATAGCTTTGGGCCCGCCGCCTTCGCGAATTTTTTCTTCTTCATTGCGGACCTGCGAGACCAGGTCGGCGAGAAAACGCATGTTGGCTTCAAAACGCGCGGAGGTCGGATCCACGCGCGACTCAAGCGCCGGAGATTTCGTAGGCGGACTGGGATCGACGCGTTCGGCCATGTTGGCAGCTCAAAAGACTTACCGTATATCAGCGGATGAGCGATGGCGCAATTATGCCGTCGTAGGACTTCGGTTAAGGCGAGTGTTTTTCGATCCAGTTTTCCAGCCGCTGGCCGTCTTCCTCGAGCAAGAAGCTTCCCGCCCCGAAGCACTCGCCCACGATCCGGTGCGATTCGGGATCGCGCGCCGCCCGCGGAATCCATTGCCGTCCCACTTCGTACTGCGCCGACGTGAACCAGCGTTGCGGCAGGACTTCGACCAGACCCGCATGCAGATAGAAAACGTAGAGCGCAAATGCTGGATCATCGCGCATGTTTTGCCGGCATAGCTTGTCGGTGCGATCAGTTCCTCCACGCTCTGCAATTCGGCCGGGACTTCGATCTTGTGCGTGCCGGCGTGCGAGCGCAGCGGAACTTCAAACTCCGCAACCGGCGCCGTCGCCGCATAGATCCGCTCGCTCGATTGCTTGAACCATCCGGCAATTTCGGCGAAGTCGAAAGGCTTTGAGCTGCGCCGGGATCGAAGCACAGAGCACACGAATGCTGCGCCCTCCGGACACCAAATTCCCAGGTACGATGGCGGCACCAGAAAGGGGCGGCAGTATGTATTCAGCGCGAGCAGCGGCTTGTCCGGCTTCACCTTCAGCGCTCAGCGAAACCAAATATCCCAGCGCGCCTTCGTTGCCATGATGAGTCCAGACCAAGCGCTGGACCAGAGCGGAATTCAGCCGGGAAAAGTCTCCCAATACCAGGGTGCAGGACCGACCGTGCGGCCAATCAGATTGCGCAGGCGGGAGGTGCTGGTCTCAGCCATCAACCGGCTGCCGGGACGCCGCGCGGCTTCACATTGCCGCGAATGAAGTTGACGATCGTGTCCATGCTGGTGCCCGGCTGAAAAATGGCGGCCACGCCGGTTTGTTTTAGGCTGCGCTACATCCTGGTCAGGAATGATGCCGCCGACGATCACCAGCACATCATCCATTTTGTTTTGCTTCAGCAGATCCA
The DNA here is from genome assembly GCA_963697035.1 of uncultured Acidobacteriaceae bacterium. GTDB lineage: Bacteria > Acidobacteriota > Terriglobia > Terriglobales > Acidobacteriaceae > PALSA-270. The sequence goes on from CAVOMN010000001.1 coordinate 118,353, forward strand.
TCACGCGCGGCACGATGGCGTTATGCGCCCCGGAAAGAATGGACAGCCCGATCACATTGACGTCTTCCTGCAACGCCGCGCTGACGATCATCTCCGGCGTCTGCCGCAGCCCGGTGTAGATGACTTCCATCCCCGCATCGCGCAGGGCGCGTGCAATCACCTTGGCGCCGCGGTCGTGCCCGTCGAGGCCCGGTTTAGCCACCAGCACGCGAATTTTCTGCTCGGCCATCAGAATCATTTAACCACAGAGGGCACGGGGGTGCACAGCGCATGTTCCCTGTGATCCCTGTGTCCCCTGTGGTTACACGGTCTTGATATCCAAACTCCGCCACAAATACCAGCAAGCCACGCTGCGGTAAGGCTCCCAGCACTTGGCAATCTTCGCCATGTGCTCCGGCTTAGGCAGCTTGCGTTTCTTGTAGTGTTTCTTCATCGCCATCTGGATGCCGTAATCGCCCGTGGGCAGCACATTGGCGCGCCGCAGCGTGAACATCAAGAACATATGTGCTGTCCACACGCCCACGCCCTTCACCTGCGTCAGATGCTGGATGACTTCGTCATCGGTCATCTCGTGAAGACGCGAGAAATCGAGATCGCCGCGCGCGGCACGCTCAGCCATGTCTTTCAAGATAAGAAGATTTTTGTTTCGATAAGCCCACCGAGCGCATCTGCGCCTCGCTCAGTTTAAGAATGCCTTGTGGCGTCGAGCGGCTCCCCGGCCAGCGCGGCAAAGCGTTTGAAAATAGTCACCGCTGCTTTGCCGTTGAGCTGCTGATACACGATGGCTTCGGCCAAGCTGTGAAACTCGGGCGGCCCAAACTCCATCCGGCAAGGGCCAATCCGCTCGATAATGGCGCGCAGGACCGGGTCGGCTTGTTTAAGATGGCGGACGGCAGAGCGCATACAGCATAATTCACCACAGAGAGAAGAGAATAGAGAATGGTGGCGACACTTCTAGCGGCCGCGGCCATACAGCTCAACCGGGCCACGGCCGCGCTGGCCGAGACGATCGGGATGCCTTGCACGTTCCCAGGGAAAGAGATCGGTCTTATCTCCGGTGACCAGCAGCGTTGCTCTTCCGTCAACGGCCGTTTCAAGAAAGACATCGTCGTCCGCGATCAGGGCTAAGGCGGATGGTCGAAACCAGTTCGACCCGCTCGGTTTGATGAACCAGATAAGCGGCGATGTCTGCGACAAATTCGTCCGTGATCTTCTTGAACTTGCGAATGCGGGGATAGCCGAGCACGCGCAGATATTCCTCGACAATCGGATCCGAGACGAGATGGATGACTCTCCGGTTCTGAATGCGCGCGAAGAATGCGCGCGGGCGGAACTCCCGAGCCAGAAATCAATCCGCTTACGAAGATGTTGGTGTCAAGGACGAGGCGCGGCAGCGGCTCCGTCACCGTCCACGCCGGCCTTTTCTGACCGCCTTCACCGGCTTTGCGACCGCGCGCTCCACGTCTCGCGCCGGGACCGCGCGATTCGCGGATTGCACTTCCTCAATTGATTTCCAGGGATCAATATCTCTCAGCGCCTGCCTGACGACGAGCGCCTGGGCAAAAATTCCGCTGATGGAGGTGCCTTTCTCGAAGGCTTCCTTGGCAACTTCTTCGTGGACACCCGACGGAACACGAACGTGAATCTGGCCGTTGAAGAGCTCGGGGCATGAATTCAACCTCGTAATACCAATATACCACGGTACACTGGACCTCAATGATCGCCAATGCTCCCGTGGGGACAGCCGTCCCTCGGCTATCCAGCCGGGCAAAGCTGGCAGGAATCCCCACCTGCTAGGTGATACTCGTTTCCTTGTACGTCCCGAATACCTCGCGCAGCGCCTCGCAGATTTCCCCCACCGTGGCATAGGCTCGCACCGCGTCCACGATGTACGGCATGGTGTTGGCCGTAGAGATATTCCCGTTCGCTCCCGCTTGCGGCTCCTGCCCAGCCGCCTTTTTCAGAGCATCCAGACAGCGCCTGACTTCTTCGTTGGAGCGTCGCGCGCGCAAAGCCTTTCAGCTTGGCCGATTGCCGCCGGCGACGCTTTCGTCAATGTAGAAAGTCTGCGGGGTTCTTCCGCCACCGTGAACTCGTTTACCCCGACGATGATCTTTTCTTTGGCTTCGACCGCTCGTTGATACTGATACGCCGCCTCGGCGATTTCTTTCTGCGGATAACCGCGCTCGATGGCTTTTACCATGCCGCCCATGACATCGAGCTTGCCAAAATAGTCGAGCGCGCCCTTTCCATCTGAAGAGTTAGGGCTTCCAAAAAGTAAGCTCCGCCCAGCGGATCGGTAGTTTGCGTGACACCGGATTCATGCGCGATGATCTGCTGCGTGCGCAGAGCAATGCGCGCGGCTTCTTCGGTGGGCAGGGCGAGAGCTTCGTCGTAAGCGTCGCAGTGCAGCGACTGTGTACCGCCGAGCACGGCGGCCATGGCCTGCAGCGCGACCCGCGCGACATTGTTCATGGGCTGCTGCGCGGGCAGCGAGACGCCCGCGGTCTGGCTGTGAAAGCGCAGCAGCCAGCTGCGCGGGTTCTTGGCGCCGAAGCGCGTCTTTCATCACTTCGCCCCAAATCTTGCGGGCGGCGCGGTATTTGGCAATCTCTTCGAAAAAATCGTTGTGCGCGTTGAAGAAGAAGCTCAGGCGGGGGCCGAATTCATCCACATCCAGTCCGCGGCGCCGCGCCCATTCCACATACTCAATGCCGTCATACAACGTGAATGCCAGTTCTTGCAGCGCGGTCGAGCCGGCTTCGCGGATGTGATATCCGCTGATAGAGATGGTATTAAATCGCGGCGTGAACTTCGAGCCGAACTCGAAAGTGTCCACGACCAGCCGCATGGAAGGCGCGGGCGGATAGATGTATTCCTTCTGCGCGATGTATTCCTTGAGGATGTCGTTCTGAATGGTGCCGGAGATTCTCTTCCAGTCCGCGCCCTGCTTCTCCGCGACCACCAGATACATCGCCCACAACACCGAAGCCGGCGAGTTGATGGTCATGGAGACCGAAGTCTTCTCCAAATCAATGCCGCCGAAAAGAATCTCCATGTCTTCCAGCGAATCGATGGCCACGCCGCACTTTCCGACTTCGCCTTCGCTGGCGGGATGGTCGGAGTCGTAGCCCATCAACGTCGGCAGATCGAAGGCGACCGAAAGTCCCGCTGCCGCCGTGCTCTAGCAAGTACCGGTAGCGCTGATTGGTTTCCTCCGGCGACGCGAAGCCGGAGAACTGGCGCATGGTGAAAAGTTTGCCGCGATATCCGCTGGCATGAATGCCCCGCGTGAAGGGCGGTTCGCCGGGAGCGCCAAGAAAACTTTCGTAGTTCCAATCTGTCGGGGAGGTCAGCTTGCTATAAAGGCGGTTGACGGGAACGCCAGAAATCGTCGTGAAGCGCGCGCGGCCCTGTTCGTCGAGATTCATGCCGGTCGGCGCGCCGATAGGCTTTTCGGGACAGGATGGATTCGGCTCAGCCATGAGTCATCTGCAGATGGATGACCTGCTGAGCGATGATAGAAGAGGCAATGCGAGACAGCAAGGCGGCGCCCAATTCAACCCGCAAACCGCAAGCGACGCGCAGTGTCACGAAGGCGCCGGAGTTCCTTCAGTGGGACTCCGTGACCTTGGTGGTTATAGCCTTGCGACTGACCAATACTCCAAAGTCAGAATATGCGCGGGCGGATGTCCGTCTCTTTCCTCCGAATTATCGCCGCACCAAGCATTGACAGTGTGGACAGGCGCGGTGCAGAATGCCTGCCTCACCAGGAGGATGTTTCCGATGCAACGAAAATTAGCGGTCCTGCTCATGGTCTTTGCTCCCTTGCTCGCCCTCGCGCAGAAATCGACCGACGCCGACAAACAAAAGATTACCGACATTGAACAGAAGTTTGTCGCGATCAGCAATTTCAACAGCCCGGAAATGACCGACGCGCTGCAGAAGTATCTCTACGACGGCACCACCGTGGCGGTGAACCAGTTTGGCCGTGCCTTTCGCATGGCAAAATCTCAGGTAGTCGATCTGACCAAAAAACCCGATCCCACCGATCCCGACGCAAAAGCTGTAGGCAAACTCAGCGACTTGCAAGTGGATGTGTTTCGGGGACGCCGCGCTTGCCAGCTATAAACTGGTGAACACCGAGAGCGGCCACAAAGAAGCTGCCCTGAACGCGGACTACACGTTGACTTGCGTCGACAGCTTCGCCAAACGCAAAGGACAGTGGTACATCTTCAGCACCGCCTGCGTGCCCGCCGAACCGCTTTCGCAGGCTCAATGGGATGCCGTCATGCGGATGCGTGCGGCGGAGAAGCAGCAGTAATTCCAGGCAGGTGTCAGGAAAATCCCCACCCTTGCGCAAACCACGCGCAAGGATGGGGCGCCTCGCGGTTATTGCGATATCGCCGCGCCCGCACTCCTACGAGAAAGCTCCCATACCTTGGCATACTTCCACGAAACATACACCGCGTGGTAAAGGTGCAGTAACAGCCCTTCGCGGCCATCCAGAAACCCAAGCCGAAAAAAATAGTTATAGACGAACGTAAAGAACGGCCGCGCGACGATGTCGATCGCGTTGCCGCGCTGGCCCTTAGCCGCTGCCATCTCCGCGCCAAGCGACGAGTAACGGTTCATGTGGTCAATGTAGCCGGAGAGCGTAGGATAAGAATGGTGAAGAAGAGCGTGTTGCAGCGTTAGCGTATTTCCGTCCACTGCGATGATCTCGTGAACCGGCACGTCTTTAACGCGTCCTTTCCCTCGCCGGAATATGCGCAGTTTGCGGTCGGGCCAGAAGCCACCGTGTTGAATCCAGCGCCCGAGAAAGAAATTCTTTCTCGGAATCCAGAAGCCAGCCGGTTCTCCCTTGGCTAACTGGAAATTTGCTCATGCTCTTTCCCGCCAGCGCCATGGCAAGGCACCATTCCGGCGAGTTGATTTTCGCTGGCTCGGATTGTCCCGCAATCAATTCGGCTAATTCCGGCTCTAACTCCTCATCCGCATCCAGACTCAGAATCCAATCGCCGCTGGCTTTCTCGATCGCCGAGTTCTTTTGCGCGGCATAACCTTTCCATTCCTCGACAAACACCCTCGCGCCGTACGACTCCGCAATCCCCACTGTGTGGTCGGTCGAGCCCGAGTCCACCACAATGATTTCGCCCTGGCCATCTTTCATCAGCGGCTGAACGCTTTGCAGTGTCCGCCCGATGTTGGCTTCCTCGTTGTGCGTGATGATGACGACCGAAATCTTCACGGAAAGAAGGATACATCCAATTGGCCGTGTGGAGGCGGGGCTTGCCCCGCCCGGGACGGAGCCAACTCCGTCCCCACACAACTAAACCTTAAATTCCCGCCCCATCCGAGACCATGCCCCATTCCTCATCAATGTTCAGATTCGGCTCCGGGGCCAGCACGGCGTCGGTGTGCTGTTGCAGTTGTTCGCGCAATTCGTGAACCTCGGCCACCAGGCGGATGAATACATCCGAAAGCGGATCGCTGATCTCCTTCGGATCGGTGATGACCACGCGCTTGCCATCGCGCAGCACAATGTGGCCGGGAACGCCGACAATCGTCGAGTTGTCCGGCACATCGCGCAGCACCACCGAACCCGCGCCCACCCGGCAGTTGTCGCCGATGCGAATGTTCCCTAGCAATTTCGCGCCGGAGCCAATGCTCACGTTATTGCCGACGGTAGGATGGCGTTTGCCGGTTTCCTTGCCGGTCCCGCCCAGCGTGACGCCCTGATACAGGGTGACGTCGTCGCCCACAATGCTGGTCTCGCCGATCACCACCCCCATGCCGTGATCAATAAACACGCGGCGTCCAATCAAGGCAGCCGGATGGATTTCGATTCCCGGTGAACCAGACGAGCCCACTGCGGAATGCAAGCGCGCCAGCATTCGCATGCCATGCCGCCACAGCCAGTGGCTCCAGCGGTGCGCCCACAGCGCGTGCAATCCGGGATAGCAGAGCACCACTTCCAGGCGCGACTTCGCCGCCGGATCATGATCGAGAACATTGGCAATGTCCTCGCGCGACGGATTGGAAGAATCCCGTCATCGTTAAACCGCTGATCGTCGGCAACTGCAAAGCCTGATTGCGCAAAGCATCGAAAAGTATGGTGCTCAGGTAGCGTTCGCCGAAATCCGGCAATACCACAACAATCAGCTTGCCGGCATTTTCCTGGCGTCTGGCGACCTGGATCGCCGCCACAGCCGCCGCGCCGCACGAAATGCCGCCCAGCAACCCTCTTCGCGAGCCATGCGGCGCGCCATCGAGATGGAATCCTCGGCGCTAACTTGCACGATCTCGTCAATCAAGTCGGTGCGCAGAATTTCCGGGATGAAGCCCGCGCCGATCCCTTGAATCTTATGCGGACTGGGCTGCCCCCCGGAAAGCACCGGGCTATCTTTCGGCTCGACCGCAATCACTTTGAAGCTGGCTTTCTTAGGCCGAATGTACTCCGTGACTCCGGTCAAAGTGCCGCCGGTTCCCACCCCGGAGACCAGAATGTCCACTTGCCCATCGGTATCGTCCCAGATTTCCGGGCCGGTGGTTTCGCGGTGGATTTTCGGATTGGCCGGATTGGCAAACTGCTGTGGCATGAATGCGCCCGGCGTGCTGGCGACCAGTTCTTCAGCCTTTGGCGATGGCCGACTTCATGCCTTTCGGTCCCGGCGTCAGGACCAGTTCCGCGCCCAGCGCCATAAGGAGCACGCGGCGTTCCATGCTCATGGTATCGGGCATGACAAGAATCAAGCCGGTAGCCGCGAACCGCGGCCATGAACGCCAAGCCAATTCCCGTGTTGCCGCTGGTCGGCTCGATCAGCACATTCTTGCCGGGTTGAATTCTTCCGGCGCGCTCCGCTTCCGTTAATCATGCTGACGCCGATGCGGTCCTTCACGCTGTGGCAGGGATTGAAGCTCTCCAGCTTAGCGGCGACTTTGGCCTGGCATCCCGCAGTGATTTTGTTCAGGTAAACCAGCGGCGTGTGCCCGATCAGCTCGGTGACATCCTGTGCAATTTTCATGCGTCGCCTCCTGCATTGGCGTGCTTGATTGTAGAGGGCGGCGGCCAAAGAAAAAAGCCCCGCCCGTCAGCTTGGACGGCAGGGCTCGAAGTTAGAAAAAACTCAATGACCGGAGGCCGGCGCTGGCTGACGGCTGACTTGGCGACGGCTGAGCCGGCTGCGGCGTGGTCCCCGGGGAATCTTGCCGCGGAGCCACGTCCGGCACACTTGGCATGTGCTCCACCTGGCCGCGCTGCGCTTCCGCCATCACGATTCCCGCGTGGTCAAGCAGCAATCCGGTGGCCCGGTCCAGTTCAACGCGCGACTTTTCGTAAGCCGCCATCGCGGACACCAGATTCGATTCCGCCGAAGTCAGCGCTGACTGATCCTGCAATACCGCGGTCGGATTCGAAACCCCCGCCGCCAATTTCTTCTGCTCGGAATCGAGCGTCTGGCTGCCAAACTCGCGCGCCACCTGGGCAGCTTGCACCGCCGCCCGGTTTTGCTGCAGAGCGAATTGCGCATTTCGTACTTCGATGCGGATCTGGTTTTCGATTTGTTGCAAGCGCATCTGCGCCTGGCGGTATTCCAACATGGCGCGCACTTGGTTCGCTTGCGCGGCGCGGTTGCGGATCGGAATGTTCAGGGTCAGGCCCACCCCTTTGTCGGGCGCGGTTGAATCCCCCAGATCACCCAGCACCCCGCCGTAACCGACCGGTGTAATCGCATTGGCCTGCGTGGCAGCCGATTTGCGTGGCCGGGGGCGCGGGGCAGATATTGGCTGGATTCTGATCGCCGCCCAGCCCATTGCCCCCGTAGTAGGCGAATGCGTCCAGCGTGGGAAGCATGGCATTGCGCACGCCTTTGCTGCTGATCTCGCGATTGCTCAGGTCAATTCGCGACTCGGCCAATTCGGCGCGATGGTCCAACGCGCTCTTGATCAAATCCGGCGTCGGCGTGACCGCTTCCTGCTCGGGTAGTTGCATGGTAGAGGTGGGAATCACTTCGGCATCGGCCAGCGAAGCGTCATCCATGTTGCGGGTGAGCGCATTTTTCATCAGCAATTCCTGTAGCTGCAGGTTGGTCTGCGCCAGGATCAAAGCCTGCTGGTCGGTGGCAACGGTATTCTCCGCGCTCACCACCTGGATGGGGGGCAGCGTGCCGAACTGCACTTGCTTTTTTGTGTCGGAAAGTGTCCTTTGCGCGAACTCCACCGCTTCCTGCTGCACCTTCACGTCTTCAAACGCGAACACCAGATTCCAGTAGAGATTTTCGATCTGGTCCACCGTGGTGATGACTTGCAGGCGGAAGGCAACATCCGTGATCTCGCGATTATTCTTGGCGATGCGGATAAAGCGGGTGTTCGCCGCCAGGCCAAGCCCTTGCAGCAGATGCTGCGTCACCCTCGCCTGGAAACCGGAAGTCAGATTCGGACTCAGGGAGGTGAAGGGACTGTTGCTCGTAACCCGGGTGTTATTGAATCCGACCGAAAGATTGGTTCCCCAGGTAAATCCCTGCAAGTAAGAAAAGTTCGCCGTGCCCGTATTCTGCTCGCTGACGGGAACGCCGAAAGAACTGCTCGAGAGTAGCGTGTTGTGGTCGATTTGCAACGTCCCGCTCAGCACCGGATCGAAGCTGGTGAGCGCGGGGCCAATGCCCAGCGTCGAGCTGACCAAACCATTGGTGCCGGTTCCAGCGCCCGCCGAACCGATGCTGGTACCTCCCACTCCCGAGCCTACGGTTCCGCTCAATCCGCCTGTCCCTCCGCCCGGCGTGTTCTGCACCACTCCCGCATTGACGCCCAGAATCGAGTCCCCGGCTTTGGCGCGCAGGATATCGGTGTCGGCGATGTTGAGGTTGTAGCGGGCGATGGCAATATCGAGATTGTTTTCCAGGGCCAGCGCAACCGCGTCATCCATGGACAGCATCAGCTTGCCGCCCTGCAACAGTTGGTCAATGCGCGGCGTATTGCTCAGGTTTGCCGGGTCAACGTCCTGCGGCTTATAGGGCGCAAGGATGTTGGGGAACGCGGGCCGTGGCTTGGAATAGTCCTTCATAACGAACTGCTGCGAGGTTTGCGCCGGAGTGGGCTGGGGCGCCGGCGGCAGGGCCGTGTCCTGCGCCCCGGTGCTGACGGAGGCCATCACCGCCAGCATGGCGATATAAAACAGTCGGGCAGCAGCATTCAAGTTAAGCAAACGCATCGCGATGTCTCCTTGCGGGAAGCTGGTGCAGCAGGTAATCGAGTTGTAATGCGCAGATTGGATACAGGGCGCTCAAGGGCTGGTCTATCCATAGTAGTAGCGGCCCGCCAACCTGGCACAGTGAGATTGTAAAGAATTGTCGCGCGGCCCTTTCTCGTTGGGGAGAAAAGGCCGCGAACCACCATGGAAGCGCCTCTATGGTTGCGGCGCCGGCGGCGTTTGTGGCGCCTGCTCCGTTGGCGCGGGCTCAGTTTGCGCCCCGGGCGCGGCCTCCGGACGGGCGGTAATGTAAGGAACGTTGGGCAACGCGTTGACCTGGCCGCGCTGCGCATCCGCAATGTCAATTCCGGAATGCTCCAACAGCAGGCCGACGGCGCGGTCCAGTTCCACCCGGGATTTTTCGTAGGCTGCCATCGCCGACAGAAGCGTGGATTGTGCCGTGGCCAGGCCGCTCTGTTGCTGCAAAACCAGTGTGGTGGTCGAAGCGCCCAGAGCGTATTTCTTCTGCTCGGCGTCCAACGACTGGCGCGCCAGGTTCACTGCCGCCTGAGCGGAATCCACCGAGGCGCGGTTCTGCACCACGCCAAACTGGGCGGTTTGGACCTCAATCCGCACTTTATTCTCGATTTGCTGCAGGTTTACTTCGACCTGGCGGTATTCCAGTTCCGACCGCACCTGCGCCGCCTCGGCAGCGCGGTTACGGAGGGGAATGTTGAGCGTAAGTCCTGCCCCTTTGTCGGGTGCGGTGGAATTGACCAGTTCACCGAGCGTGTTGCCGTAGGTGCCGGTTGGCAGAACCGTGTTGCTGCTGCAGAAAGGATTGGTGGGGTCCGTGGCGCAGAATCCATTGGCATTCAGCGCTCCTCCCACCCCGGTGCCGCCGTAATAAGCGAACGCATTGACCGTCGGCAACATGGCGTTGCGAACCGCTTTCAGGCTGAGCCGCCGGGTTGCCAGGTCGATCCGCGACAGGGCTAGTTCCGCGCGATGGCTGAGTGCGTCGTTAATGAGATCCTCCGTCGGCACCACCGGTTCCTGCGCCGGCAACAACACCGTCGAGGTAGGAATAACCTCGGCTTTGGCGAGCGTCGGATCCTGCAGGTTGCGGCTGAGCGCATTTTTCATGAGCAACTGCTGCAGTTGCAGATTGGTCTCGGCCACGGTGAGCGTCTGCTGATCCTGAGCCACGGTGTTTTGCGCGCGCACAATCTCGATTGGCGCCAGGCTGCCGATGTCCACCTGCTTTTGCGTATCCGAAAGAGTTTTCTTGGCGAAAGCCAGCGACTCGTTTTGTACCCGCACATTTTCATAGGCGTACGCCAGGTCCCAATACATGTTCTCGACCTGATCCACGGTCTGCGTCACCTGTTGGCGGAAGCTTACGTCCGTTTCCTCGCGATTGTTTTTGGCGATACGGATCCAGCGCGTGTTGGAGGCCAGACCAAAGCCTTGCAACAGCGGCTGGGTGAGCCGCACGCTGAAGTTGGAATTCAGACTAGGGTTGACGAAGTTTATGGCGCTGTTGTTGAAAATCCGGTTGTTGTTGAACCCTACCGCCAAATCCGTTCCGGTGCTGAACCCCTGGGTGTAGTTGAAGTTCCAGGTTGCCGTATTCGTGACCGGACCGCAGAAAATGTTGCTGCACTGGACGCGCGCGTGGTCACTTTGCAGCGTGCTGGTCAGCATTGGGTCAAAACTGACAAGCGGCGGCCCAATGCCCTCTGTGCTCTGCACCAATCCGTTTGTGCCCGCGCCCGCGCCGCTGGTCCCCGGAGTGGTGCCTCCCGCGCCGGAACCGATTTGCGAGCCTAACCCGCCCACTCCCCCTCCGGGCGTGTTTTGCACAACTCCCGTATTAACCCCCAGCAGTGAGTTGCCGGATTTGGCGCGCAGCAGATCGGTATCCGCGATATTCAAATTGTAGCGGGCGATTACCAGGTCGAGGTTGTTCTCCAGTGCCAGGGCGATGGCATCGTCCATCGAAAGCATCAGCTTGCCGTCATGAATCAGTTGATCGATCCGCGCACTGTTATTCAGATTGACCGGCGCCACATGCCGCGGCATGTAGGGTGCGATTGGATTGGGAAAATGGGACTGCGGCTTGGAATAGTCCACGGACTGGAACGAACCGCTCTTGGCCCCGGGCGCCGCCTGCGGCTGCGGAGCATCGGGCGTCTGGGCCCTCCCCGGAACAGAAACGGAACCAGCCAGAACGAGTATGGCCAGAAACTGAAGAAGAGTTATAGGCACAAGTCGCATTTACTTATCTCCATCTATATCTATTAAGACTAGTTGGGACCGCCAGCTTAGTTGGCTAGAGGTTGGTACGAAAGACTGCAAGCCATAGTTTCACGATGAGCCGGGACTGCCCAAAGCACACTTAATTCCCACTGTTCCAAGACAATGCCTTAGTATAGCCGACGGCCAACCCACAAAAATTAGGCTCGAATCCTCGAACTTCGTAAAGATTTGTATCCTTAGATGAGATGCCTTGGCCGGACGACGCGAAAAGAATCCTGATGCGCAATCTCAAATTGATTCTGGCCTATGACGGATCGGAGTTCTCAGGCTGGCAAGTCCAGCCCGGGGCTGAAACCATTCAAGGCACTCTGGCCTCTGCCATTGGACGACTGACCGGGGAAAAGGTCTTGCCGCAAGGCTCCGGTCGGACCGATGCCGGGGTACATGCGCTGGCGCAGGTGGCGACATTTTCGACCGCATCTCCGATACCGGTGGGAAATTGGCTCACCGCGTTGAACGATATTTTGCCCGCCTCGATTCGCATACTCGAAGTCACCCAGGCCCCACCCGAGTTTCACGCCCGCAAATCGGCCCGGGCAAAGACCTATCGCTACCGCATGTATCGTGAAGCCATCTGTCCGCCGTTTCTGGCTCGTTATGTGTGGCACTATCCGTATCCGCTGAACGAAGAAGCCATGCAGCTGGCCGCGGGACTAGTGACCGGCGAGCATGATTTCACCTCCTTCGCCGCGGTGGATCCGGAACGCGGGCTGGAGGATCAGGAAGTCTCGAATGTGCGGCGCATTTTTACTTCGACCTGGGTGCGTGATGGCGACGAATTCGTCTATACGGTGCGGGGAAGCGGTTTTCTCCACCACATGGTGCGCAATCTGGTAGGGACGTTCCTGCTCGTCGGCAAAGGGACGCTCGCGGTTGAGGAAGTGGCAAGAGTCCTGCAGGCCCGCAAACGGTCGGCTGCGGGCGCGACCGCTCCGGCGGGCGGATTGTACTTGGTAGGGGTAGAGTATGGGGCTGCAATCGAATATGAGGTTGCCCCGTCCTAGCGCGTGCTTTGCCCCGGGGTGGGAGCCGCTCCGCCGCGGAAGACCCCGGCCGGAATCTATCGTAGAGTGCCTCACAAACGCGTCAGGATGCCCGCAGACGAACGATCACCTCTCCGGGTGAAGGGAATGGCAGTCCGCGCTCCGGCGAGGCTAGGATTTGAAATCGCCATAGCTGCGAGATATATCCATCGCAATTCATTGCTTTTCATTGGGTTAGGGCTGGCCAAGGCGATGCCTGTCCAATATCTTAAAGATATAGGCAGCGCAATTCCTGAATCCTGAATGGTTTGCGAGTGGGACAGAACCTGAAGGGTGTTCCCATCTGGGTCGCGCCTCAGAGCCGGGGTATTTCTGCAGGGTGTATATTGAGGCAGCGATTTGAAGTGATGCCCTCCGCACGCAGGCTGTTGGTTTTTCTTTGTCTCGCGGCCATAGTCGTGGCTGCAATTACCCCGGCCTCGTCCGGTTTGCTCTGGGCCATCGTCGTTCCGCTGTTCCTCTTCGTCGCGGACGTTGCGCTTGCTTCGCTGGATTCTGAGCCCGAGAGCGATTGTGTCCTGCTGTTTCCTGCCTTTGCAATTCACAGTCCCCGTGCTCCCCCGAACGCCTAGCTTCCTGATTCGAAACTGTCCAAACAACACAGCCTGATTTCGATGACGAGGCGGTGCGCGGCATTGCGTTCGCCCGCTGCGGGCCCGCCCTGCCCGGAGGACTTTGTGTCCCTGAAGCACAAGCTACGCACCTTGCTACTATGCCTGCCACTCCTTGCCGGTTCATTGTTCGGGGTGCCTATGCGCCCAGAAGAAATCGAAGAACTAATGCATCGCATGAATCAGCCAAAGATTGAATACACCATTCCCGATGAGAGCGAGAATGGCGACGATACGTTAAAGACGATACGTTAAAGGGGATGCCTGGGCGGCGAGGGTAAGTGAAACTTCTTGAGGTGGGGGCCAGAATCTGACCACGGGCGAGTCTCAGGACAGTTGCGAACGAATTTTCCTCACTGCCGGACCACGTAAACCACGTCCTGCTTCGCGGCCCAGATCAAAGCCACCACCCATCCGATCACGGTCCAGCCCAGAAAGAAATTCAGCAGAAAAATGCCCAGCGCGTCGCGCTTGCCGCGGGCCAGAGCCACGAGGAACGGCAAGAAGTACAAAAACGACCCAAAACCAAAGAAAGGGAAAAATACGAACGGGAAGAAAAATAAGGCGAGGCCCATGCTCCACCTCCGGAGACGCACGATCGATTCGGGTTGCGACTCCTCGTGTCTCGACTCCTGATGATACGAGCCCCAGGGTCTTTTAGTTCATTCTTTTACTGGCAACTATGCGGCGTTAGGCCGCCCGCTTTTCATTCCTCACCATCTGCACCGCCGACAGAGGAATGGATAAGCGCCGGAGCACTCCGGATTTTCGCACCACGACATCCACCACCACCAAGCGGTCATGGACGACTTCCGGGTCGGAGAGCAGATCGAAGTCCTCTCCGTACATCCGCAGATGCTTATTCTTGGTGTAGCCGAGCTGTTTGAGTCTTTCGCAGAGTGACCTGTCGATTTCCGTCATGGGTTTCGTTCCGAAGGGAGTCTGCAACGCGAAAAAGGAGACGTCCGCGTCGAAGAGGTAGAAGATCACATGCCCCGAGCCCTTCACCGTGACGTGAATCACCGAGGAAAGCTCAAGCCTGCGAAGGAGTTAGCGATGAAGTCAGGCAGCGCGCGCGTATTGCCGGTCCGCGCCCGCGAGCAAAGCCATCATCTCGTCGAGAGTAGCGATATCGAACGCTTGCATGGAATTAACCTGGTTCAGACTTTCGCGCACCGATTGGCGCGGATTGAAGATTTTGAGCCGAATGTGACGTACCAGCGTCCAGTGCTGCAGGAATACGAGCATGCCGAGCCCGCTCCCTCCTACCACCGGCACTTCGGAAAGGTCGAGCACAATGATGCGTGCGTTTTCTTGCGAGGTCAGGGCCTCGCGCAGCTTTAAACCAGCTTCGCTCCGCACCAGTCTTCCGGAGCACTCGATGACTGCCATCTCGCCGATATTGTCGATGTAAACGCTGAACATTGTTTTCTCCCGGTGGTTCGTTATTTCCTGTCGCACGAACCATGCCATCATGTTGCCTTGTGTTTTGTGTACGCTACAGGACACTCCATCGGACTGCCGGAAGTTTCGGCGGTCTGCCGGGAAAATCCGCGCTACAGAGAACGCTGTACGGGAGGTTTTCCCCATCCGAGAAATCGCAACCCAGGTTTGCAGAGGGAAAGCCTTGTAGTAGGCTGGATTGCTTCTCCGCGGGCTTTTCCGCGAGGGTTGAGAAAAATCGTGGCTGACGCACAATACTTCGAAGATTACGTGGCCGGTGCGCAACGGCTAACCTCGGGCCGCACCGTCACCGAGACGGATATCGTAATCCACGCGGGCCATACTGGGGATTTCTTTCCGCATCATGTGGATGCCGAGTTTGCCCGCCACACGCCATTTGGGCAACGCATTGCCCATGGCACCATGATTTTTGCCATCGGGGTTGGGCTTACGGCGGGTCAGGTCAATCCGCTTGCCTTCACGTACGGTTATGACAAGCTGCGTTTTATCAAGCCGGTGTTCATCGGGGATACCCTGCGCACGCGAGTTACGGTCAAGCACAAGCAGGACGACCCCAAGCGCCCGGAAGCTGGGCGCGTGGTGGAAGCTTGCGAGGTTCTGAACCAGCGCGACGAAGTGGTCTTATACTGCGAGCACATTCTTCTGGTAGACAAACGTTCTTCGGGCTCGGACAAATCATCCGCATAAACCAGCATGCAGATAACGCTCAAAGGCCTTACCTGGGACCACCCGCGCGGATATGCCCCGCTCATGGGCGGAGCTGCCGAATACGAACGAAGCAATCCAGGGCTGCGAATTCATTGGGACCGCAGAAGCCTGCGCGAATTTGGCGAAGCCCCCATCGAAAAATACGTAGATCGCTATGACCTGATTATTGTGGACCATCCCTTTGTGGGATTCGCCGCGGCACACGGTGTGCTGCTGAACTTTGGTCCGCATTTGAGTCAGGAAGAAAAGCTGCGATTCGAGCGGGACTCGGTCGGGCTGTCCTGGGCTTCCTATGGCTACGCGGGCGGGGTGTGGGCCTTGCCGGTGGACGCGGCAACTCAGGTCGCCTGCTATCGGCCGGACTTGCTCGCGCAGCTAGCCCTTGCGGCGCCAACAACCTGGGACGATGTTTTGCGGCTGGGAGCTGCGGCCCGGAGCCGAGAGAAGTTCATCGTGGTGCCGGCTTGCCCCACCGATGCCATCAGTCTCTTTTTTACGGTGAGCGCCAGCCTAGGCCATCCCATCCCAGAAGAGGCCGATCCGTTCCTCGAGAGGCCGGTGGGACAAGAGGTTCTGGAGCGTCTGCACGCGCTCATTTCCGCGGCTCATCCGAAGTCAGTCGATTGGAATCCGATTCAGGTCTACGATTTCATGATTTCCGAAGCGAGCGCAGTCTATTGTCCTTACGGGTTTGGATATTGCAATTATTCGCGCAAAGGGAATCCAGTGGTCTTGCAGTTTTCCGACGCGCCCTCGCTTGGAGGGAGAGCGGTCACCATGCTGGGTGGAACTGGAGTTGCAGTCAGCTCGAACAGCAGCCACGCAGGCGAAGCGATGGCCTATGCAAAATGGCTGGCCAGTCCAGAACACCAGGGCGGCACATACTTCCGCGCAGGGGGGCAGCCCGCCAGTCTCACAGCCTGGACCGATCCCGTTGTCGATGAAAGCGCAGGCCGCTTCTTCTCGGGAACGTTGCGGACCCTGCAGGATGCTTACGTCCGCCCGCGCTTCGATGGGTTCGTTCCATTCTTCGAGGCGGCAGGCATCGAGATCAACCGCTGCCTGCGGGGGGAAGTCGGCGATGCACAACTGCTGGAATGGCTTAACGCGCAATATGCCCGCCGCAGCGCCCTGGCTGGGCATGAAAGACGCGAATAACGACCGCATAATGCAAATGATCTTTTGAATCTGGAGGAATGTTTCCGTGAAAAATCCCAATCCCGATCCCGCCGCCCACAAAGCGATTCCCATCTGGAATGCGGAGGATTGGCACTACGAGGATTTCCAGGTGGGCACGCGAGCCCGCTCCATCCGCCGCACCATCTCGGAGGGTGAGAGCATGATGTTCAACGCGCTGGTTCTCGACATGCATCCCTATGTCGCCGACGACATTTTTGCCAAAGAAGAGGGCGTGTTCGGCCGCAGGCTGATTGCGGGCGCCATGGTCTTTAGTCTGGGTTTGGGGCTGATGGCGCACAATTGCGTTCACAGCTTCAGCTACGGCTACGACAAATTGCGTTTCATCAAGCCGGTATTCATTGGAGACACCATCTACACGGTGCGCACCAATCTGGAGAAATGGCCGAAGTATCCGGAACTTGGCATGGTGCGAGTTTCCTACGAAGTCTTTAAAATGCCCGGCGAGCTGGTCCTGTACTGCGAACACCTGCAGACGGTGAAATACCGCGATGCGTCGCAATATGAAGGGAGGAGCGAAAAGTGACTCGATCGAAAGTGATTGGAATCGCGGGAGGGAAACATTCTGGTTGGGGATACCGATGACTGAAGACGCAAAAATCGGCGAAGGTTTTCCGCGCCTCGACTACCAGCCGCAGCTGCCGCGTTCGATGAATCATGGGATTGCGATTGTCGGCGCGGGCGGGATCGTGAACTACGCTCACCTCCCTGCCTACAAGAAAGCGGGATTCAAAGTTGTGGGCATCGCCGACAAGAACAAAGAGCAAGCCGAACGCACGGCGCGGGAGCACGCGATTCCCCGGGTGTATGGCAATCTGCAAGAGCTGCTGGCCGATCCCAACGTGGAGATTGTCGATACCGCGGTTTATCCCGCCGGCCAGGCGCAGATTGTGGAGCAAGCTGCCGCCGCGGGAAAGCACATGCTTTGCCAGAAGCCATTGGCGGACGATTACGCGAAAGCGGTGCGCAGCGTGGAAATCGCCCAAGCTGCGAAGGTGAAGCTCGCCGTCAACCAGCAGATGCGATGGGACGCGGGCATACGCTGTGCGGGATTGTTGATAAATGATGGCTGGCTCGGCATCCCCACCTACGCGACCATCCAGGTGCACTGCAAGACGGACTGGAGCGCATGGCCATGGATCTATCAGGGCCGCCAGCTGGAGATCATGTTTCACAGCATCCATTACATCGATTCGCTGCGCTATTTGCTGGGCGACCCGGCGCATGTTTTCACCAGCGGAAGCCGGGGCCCGGGCGAGACGACCGAGGCGGAGACAAAAACCATCAGCGTGTGGGAGTATCCGTCGGGCCTGCAGGTCTTGATCGATGCGTGCCACTCCACCTGGCAGGACGATGCCTATGCGATCTTTCGCCTGGAAGGGACCGAAGGCGTGATCAAGGGCACGATCGGGCTCATGTATGACTATCCCAAGGGCCGTCCCGATACGCTGGAATTCATGTCGAAGCGCCACCATGGGGCATGGTTTTCCGCCCCACTCGACAAAATGTGGATTCCGGACGCGTTTGTGGGGCCGATGGCGTCCCTGCAATGTGCGATCGAGAATGATGCGGAGGCGGAGACCGGCGGACGCGATAATCTACGCACCCTGCAGATCGTGTTTGCCGAATACCGCTCGATGGCGGAAAAGCGGGCGGTGCGTCCCGAGGAGATCACCGCATGAAAGAGTGGCGAACATGACACGCTACGGTTCCGTGATCCGGATAAAGCCGGAGAAAATCGAGGAGTACAAGCGTCATCACGCCGCGGTGTGGCCGGAAGTCCTGGAGATGATCCGCCGGTGCAACATTGGCAACTACTCAATTTTCCTCAAAGATGATCTTTTGTTTGGCTATTTTGAGTATCACGGGGCCGACTACGCGGCGGATATGGCCAGAATGGCCGCCGATCGGAAGACGCAGGAGTGGTGGGCGCTGATGATGCCGATGCAAAGGCCGCTGGAAACTCGTGCCGAAGGCGAGTGGTGGGCCAGCATGGAAGAAGTTTTCCACGCCGGCTGAAGGGCCAGCTTTAAAGGGCCAGCTTAAAAGGACTGGCGGTGGCCGCTCAGGAATGAAGCCCATGCAAGTTGTCGATACTCACCAGCACCTCTGGGATTTGGATCTATTCCGCTATTCCTGGCTGCAGAATGTTCCGGCTCTGAATCGTTCTTTTCGCATGAGCGACTATCTGGAGGCTACGAAGGGCCTAGAGGTGGTGAAATCGGTACACCTGGAAGCCGACGTGGACGCTCCCTACATGCTGGCGGAAACGCAGCACCTGCTCAAACTTTGCGATGAGCCGGGCAATCCGCTGGTGGGCATCGTGGCCTGCGCCCGCCCGGAAAATGATGACTTCCATGCTTACATCGCCAGAATTGCGGGTCATCCCCGGCTGAAGGGCATTCGCCGCGTGCTTCACACTCAGCCCGATGATCTTGGCGCGGACCCGACATTTGTTGCCAACGTCGGTAGCCTTGCGGACTACGGCCTATCGTTCGACATCTGCACGCTGGCTCGCCAGCTTCCGGTGGCGATCCGCCTGGCTTCGCGATGTCCGGATGTCACTTTCATTTTGGACCATTGCGGAGTTCCGCAGGTGAAGGAAAAGATTCTCGATCCCTGGCGGGCGCACATCACCGAGCTGGCGAAATATGCAAATGTTTTCTGCAAAATCTCCGGGCTGGTAGCCTATGCGGATCCAGTTGCCTGGACCGCGGATGACCTGCGTCCCTATATTGAGCACGTCATTCGGTGCTTCGGTTTCGACCGCGTGTTGTTCGGGAGTGATTGGCCAGTTTGCACCCTATCAGCGAGTCTTGCGCGGTGGGTGGAAACTTTGTGCGCGATCACCGATGCTTATGGGGACGAGAACCAGAGAAAGCTGTTTTATGACAACGCGGTTCGGGTCTACCGCCTGGATTGAAGCGCAGAAGCGCCGCTTTCCATGGCCTGTGGAGAATGGGCCTGTGGAAAACATTTCGATCACTGTTGATCTTTTGTCCCCGGAATAGCCCATTCGGGCCATTTACAGGTGAGAAGAACGCCTTTAGGGTAGTCCGTGAGCAGACTTCGGGGGAGGGCTGTTCGGGGAACGTCCCATGACTTAAACGAGTCTGGGACGTTTTCGTTTGTGGGGTATTTTTCGGTAGATCCTTTTCGAGACACGTTGCCCGCGTTGTCCCCTATACATATGAAAAAACGAGCTTTACTCCATCCGCAAACAGGTTGCTGGCGGCTTTTAGTCCCCTAGGGGTGGTTTCCGGGCGCGGGCCAACGCAGTTGGAAGGGTTGTGACGTGGCTCTGGGGTAAATGCTGCGATCTACTACTTCCCCAAGCTGCATGCCCCCGGTATACCATTGCGCGTAATCCTCCACCATCATGTCCACGCGTGCGTTGAAGAAGCGCACGGCTTCGGGAAGCCACACGATGTCAGCGGTAATGCCCTGAAAGATATACATGGGCTGCACCTTCTGGTAGAGCTCGCGCTTTAGTTGAATTTTCTGTTCGGGGGTCACTCCCGGCTGGGCCATGCGCACAATGTAAGTTAAAAAAGTTACGCCATCGCCGACATATTCCAGATCTTTTGACTTCTCTGTCGACATCAGTTCGCGGAAAAGATCGTTGGCGCTTTCAAGATCGTCAGTTTGCGGCTAGTCCAGAAGTTTTCCAGAGTATCGATGGCTTCTTTTAAGCGCGGCTGATTTTCCGGATTCTCCGCCAACAATCCGACCAATTCGTTCTCAAGCTGCTCCTCAGTTAAAGAAGGGTCGGAGGAGACGCGAAAGAATACGTAGTCCTCAATGAATTTACAGGGTGGCGCCAGCCGGTAACCCTCGTGCCGTCGGCGCCTATTTCATCCCGGGCGTAGCGGGCCTCCTGAATGGTCCGCCGGATAAACGGATGGGGGAACATGTTGAAGGAAATTTCGGGATTCATATACCAGAAAAAGTCGATGATGGGCCTGAAACCGTTTTCCTTGCCAATCAGCGGGCCCTCCCGTACCGGCGGATTTCCCCGCGGCCGAAGGAAGGTTTCCCAGTTCTGAATCACCGTAAGCAGCGACGCATCCAGCCAGGCGACGTTCTTGGGAAGCAGGGGAATCACATCGTCCTGCATGGTCCGATACTTGGGGTATTTTTGCAGAATGTATTCCGGAAGATGGACCATGACCAGAAATCAAGGACCCAATTCCAGTAGACAAAGTCCGGCGTTATTCCCGGCTTGCGCAGCAGCTGGATATAGCTCCGGGTGGCATCCGCGAAATAGGCGGCGGGATTCGCGCCCGTGGCATCGTCAAAGGAGAAGCCCCCTCCATCGCTATAGATAACCTCCAGTCCATCCATCGGCGGAAGTATTCCAGGGTGTATTTCTCGTCCTGCAGGATCAAGTCTTTTCCCTTACTCCAGTTCAAGCCGTTGCCAAACCAGGTCCTTCGTCCTGGATGGCGCGCTTATCGGGGTTATCCCAGAAAGCTTGCTCGGTTACCAGGTTCGGGCTGATGAACCAATTGAACTTGATTCCCACCTGGTGGCAGTAGTCCATAACCTTCTTCCAGACCTCGTAACGCCATTGATCCCGGTCGCTTTGCGGATACGCCGGATCGTAGACGCGCTGCGACGCCATATCCAGCGTGGTCATGTTGCATAACCGCATGAAGTCCACATAGCGCTTCCATTCCTCGAAGGTCCAGCGGTCGGGGCTGAAAACCGCAAAGCCGTAGGAGGCGCCAAAACGGTAGGGGGCGATCTGCATCTCGCGGACAGAGAACGCCGGCTTCTCCGCGATATTCCAATCGCGGGAGAATGGATCCTTTCGATGCTCGATCATGAGCGTACGCAAAAACGTGTACACGCCATTGGCGGCACCCTCCGCATCGTTTCCGCTGATGGTGATGAGTCCTTCAGCGGAGCGAATGGTGTAGCCTTGCGTTCCAATTCCGGGGTTCGGGGAGGAAACCAGCGTTATTCGTACCTCGCGGGCCGCGCTCCGAGCCAAAGGGATGCCGGTATAGGAAGAAAGACGATCGGCCGCGTACCGGACGGGCGATGGCGCCTTGGCGTAGGTCGAGATGGCCCGTGCCGGGAGCGCTTGCAACGCCGCCGGAAAAGTAAGAGCCGCACTTAGCAAAATGAGCTTGCCGGCCAGCCGCATCATCCAATCCTCCGCCTGGACTCCCGTCCCTTAGGGCTAAAGCCTCCGCGCTCCGGATTATCCAAGCGATCGGTCAGGTCTCGGACTTACGAAGACTTCGCCGGGGTCTATTATTCGGGAACATATTCTGTTTCGCAGAACTTAAAGTCAAGCGACACCGGCAGCTTTCCGGCGAGGAAGTGTCGTTCGCGTGTGATTTGGCGCACCGGAGGCTTGCCGAGCCGCGAGAGTTTTACTTGCGGGCACGGACACGCGGATCCGAATATTCTGCTTGACACTGCATCTTCATCAGAGGTACGTTTTCTGCGGATTGATAATGTGTTCCGAAATGTAGAAATGGCGGAGGGTGTTACGGAGCTGCTCAAGCGCAAAAAAGTAGCGGGGATTTGCCGTTACAAAAGGCAATTGCCGCAAGCAAGCCCGCTGCCCCGCGATTCCAAAAATGAGTTCGAAAGCCGCAAGGCGTGAAGCGGAGCTGGCCAATGTCACTCAAACGACTTACACAACTGTTTCTTTTTCTAGTTGCCCCTGCTGTTTGTCTGGCGCAACTGGATACTGCCACAATTCTGGGAACCGTTACCGATTCATCTGGAGCTCTGGTTGCAGGCGCTCAGGTGGACGTGCAAAATCTTGGTACGTCGGTTACCGTGACCCTGACCACAGGCGGTGACGGCGGGTTCATTGCGAGCGCGCTGCCCGTGGGCAACTACGCCGTGAAGGTCTCGGCAAAGGGATTCAAGACATCGACCGAGTCTGGGGTCCACCTCAACGTTTCCGACCGAATCAAGCTGAGCATTGTTCTGCAGCCCGGATCGGTGACGGAACAAGTAACGGTCACGAGCGAAGCGCCAGTGCTGCAGACCGCCTCGTCGACTCTGGGGGGAGTGGTTGACAACCAGCAGGTGAGCAACTTGCCGTTGAACGGTCGTGCTCTTACCCAGGTGCTGGCAACCGTTCCCGGCGTCTCGTTGCTCTCGCCCTCACCGAGCATGAACGGAGCGGGCATGGACCGCCTGTTCGAAACCGCTACACGTTTTCTACTCGATGGGACCGACTCAGGGCAGGTAGATTCCGATATTCCCGACGGCGGGTACGGTACCGCCGCCCGTATGACGCGCGCCAGTGTCGAGTCCATTTCCGAGGTGCGGGTTCAGGCAAGCGACTTCTCCGCCGAATATGGATCGGCTTCCGGCGCGGTGATCAACTTCATCACGAAGACTGGCACCAATCAATATCATGGCAGCCTATTCGAGTATTTCCGCAATGAGGTGCTGGACGCCAAGCTTTATAACTTCAATCCGTCGGTTCCCGAGCAAAAAGGGTCGTTCCGGCTGAACCAGTTTGGCGGATCACTCGGTGGGCCGATCAAGCGCGATAAGATATTTTTCTTTGGGGATTATGAAGGCGATCGCCAGCGCCAAGGGCAGCAGTTCAGCACCTTCACACCCAACCAGGCTTACCGGGACACGCTCACTCCGGACGTGGCCTCGCTGATCGATACCCTGCCGCTTCCCAATGTGCCGGGAGCGACTTCCGATCCGAATTTGGGGGCGTACCAGGCGAACATTCCGACACAATTGAGAGAGGACACGTTCGTCGCGAAAGTGGACGATTTCGTCACCAACAGCGACCATATCAGTGCGCGCTGGAATTTCAATGACTCTTACACGGCTAGCCCCTACGGGGTGGCGCCGGGACAATCGCGAGTGACCCCCTACCGTTCACAATTTGTAAAACTCTCCTATACGAAGACCATTTCTTCCACCTTATTGAATGAGCTAGGGTTCGGGCTCAATCGTCTGCACACGCTCGCCGGCTCCGCCAGTGACGCCGCGACTCGTGCCCTTCCGGTGATGGACATCCTGGGGGGAACCGCCCAGCCGGGAGCATCTCTCTTCGACTTGGCGGTGGGGAATACTTCCTACACTTACCTCGACACGCTTTCCTGGGTGCATGGCCGCCATCAGATCAAACTCGGGGGACAGTTTGTGCGTATGCAACTGAACAAGGCGGTCAACTTTCAAAACTACCTGGTCTTTTTGGGTCTGACTGACGTGCCTGGTTCGTACGCTTCCAATGAGCCCTTCGAGTTGCTCACCATCGGAAACCCGATGGAGGGACAACGCGATTGGCAAATGGGATTCTTCGGGCAAGATGATTTTCAGGTGAACAAAAGCCTGACTCTAAATCTCGGTCTGCGTTATGAGCTGAGCACGACAATGGAAGAGGCAGAGGGGAGAAACCGGCCGTTCGATTTTGCCACTGGGGAACTTGCGGCGGCGGGAACCAAGATGTTCGACGCTCCATTGCGTGACTTCGCTCCTCGCTTTGGGTTCGCCTGGAATCCCCAGTCAGCAAAGAAATGGGTCATTCGGGGAGGATACGGAATTTTTTATATTCCCATCAATCCTGTCGGCGCTCAATTGACTCCGGCGAATGATCCGGTATTTGGCCAGGACAGAACCGTTACGCTCGGCGGAGACCCGGGCTTGATTGCTTTCCCCACTCCGGACGTGCAGTCGTTTCCGTCTTCGGGAGCGCTTTGGGTCGTCGGGTCGGATATACCCGACTTGAGGTACGACCATCAGAGCTTTCACAGTGCGTACAATCAGGACTGGAATTTAAATATCGAGCGTGAATTGTTTTCAAACACCGTCTTGCAGGTTGCCTATATTGGAAACAAGGGAACGCATTATATGTACATCATCAATGCCAACCGCATTGATCCGGGGATGGATCATACGCGCCCGTATCCAAACTTCAGCGACATCAATCTGGAAACGCTCTGCTGCAGCACGAACTACAATTCGATGCAGGCAACACTCAAGCACCGGTTCAGCCGCAACCTGGCCTTTAACTTCAATTACACCTACTCGCACAACCTCGATATCGGAGGGGTCAACTTTGGAACCTCGGCGCAGGACGACCACAATCTGGCGGCGGAATATGGGAACGCCGATTACGACGTGCGCCATTACCTGGAATTTGATTACACCTACCAGCTTCCCGATACTAGAGTTCTTCCGGGATGGCTGGCCAACGGATGGCAGATTAATGGAATAACAGTCATGCGATCAGGGACCCCGGTGAACGTCACCTGTGCTTGTGACCCCTTGGGCACCGGGGCGGCCACGGGCAGACCTGATCTAGTGCCGGGGATATCTCCTTATGCCAGCAACTACAGCCTTCCGTTCCAGCAGTTCAATGCAGCAGCGTTCTCTTTGCAGCCTGTGTACAATCCCTTGGATCCCTCTATTACCTGCACGGATCAGACGTGCAGTAACGGCGCCCACTATGGGGATGTACGCCGCAATTCGCTGTTCGGACCCTGGGTTTTCAATTGGGACTTTTCCGTTTTTAAGAACTTCAGGCTGACGGAAAGACAGAAGCTCGAATTCCGAGCTGAATTCTTCAATCTTTTCAACACGCCCGAATTCGCCGCTCCGTCGGGTGACATCACCTCGCCTGCCTTTGGGCAGAGTCTTGCCACCATCGGCGCTGCCGGTGGGTTTGGCTCTAACCGGCAGATTCAGTTCGCATTGAAATACCTGTTCTGATCATGATTTAAGTCTGCGGCCGGCGGGGACCGGCCGCAGATGTTCTCCACGCTCGCGCCTATTGTCAAACACCTTGCGATTTCAAGCGCAAATATCTTGCCGGGATATCCACACTACGCAAGCGTGAGCTTTCTCCTTTAGAGGACCGGGAAACCATGGGGGAAGACCGCTTCGCGAAAATTCGCTCGGCCATCGAAGAGCGCGTTCCCATGTTTCCGCCGCCCTATTTTGACCTCAATATCGGCAAAGGTATCCGCCAGGCATTCCTAGGCAGAAAGATCGAGTCGCTGAAAGACGAGGTGGATTTCTGGAAGGAAGCGGGTCTGTGCCTGTATCCAGTCAACTTCGGATTTGTCCGCCGCGGCGGGCAACTGAGCGTGCCGGACGGAACGCTCGCACATGCCCGCTACAGCCTCTACAAGCACGAAGACGTCGACATAAACTGGGCGCAGACAGGCTCGGGAGCGATTACCTCGGAAGCCGATTTTGAGAGGTACGAGTGGCCGGATCCAGAAGAAACAGATTTGTCATTGCTGGACAAAGTGCAGCCGCTTTTGCCGGAAGGAATGCGGGCAGCAGCCAACATCGGAAAAATCTTCACCGGCGTCTGGCAATTGATGGGCTTCACATTTTTCTGCGAGGCTTTACGCGATAACCCGAGGCTGGTGGAACGAATGTTTGAACGGGTCACGGCCATTCAGACCCGGCTGACGGAACGGGTGATCGCACATCCAGCAGTCGGCGCGGTTCTTCACGCCGACGACCTCGCCTACTTCAGTGGACCGATGGTGAATCCGGAGGTTTACCGGCGCTACGTCTTTCCCGCATACAAGAAGATGGGAGAGATGTGCCGCGAGCGCGGTGTTCTCTATCTTTTTCATTCCGATGGGCAGATGAAGGATTTGATCGGCGATATCGTGGACTGCGGATTCGTGGGTCTGCATCCGATCGAACCCAAGCCGATGGATGCCGTTACAGTGAAGGCAAAGTGGGGCAAGAAAATCTGCCTTCTCGGGCACATTGACGTCGACCTGTTGGCCCGCGGCACGCCGAAGGAGGTTCGCGAGCAGACGAGACGCAACCTTGATCTGCTCGCACGCGATGGCGGTTACTGCCCGGGCTCTGGAAATTCAGTGCCAGACTACGTTCCACTACGCAACTTTGTGGCCATGGTGGAAGCGATCCAGGAGTGGCGTTGACCTCCAGCGGCCGAGGACGGCATGGCAGTCGCGACGGGTCAGGAATCTCTTGACAATCACGTTTTCGAACAGTAGAGTGCGATCCGTATTATGGTACTGACTTCCGTAATATAGAAAATGTTTTATTTTCGATCATGAGGCTCAAGGACAAGGTTGCGATCGTAACCGGAGGGGGTTCGGGCATCGGTCACTCCACCTGTGTGCAGTTCGCCGGCGAGGGCGCCCGTGTTCTGGTGGCAGACATCGCGGGCGAAAAAGTCGAGCGGGTGGTGCGCGAACTCACCGACGCAGGCGGTATTGCAGAAGGCCTGGAGGCCGACATTTCCACGGAAGCGGGCGCAGAGAAGATTGCATCTCGCGCCGATGCGCTATGGCACCGCCTCGATGTTCTGGTGAATAACGCCGCCTCGTTCCATCACAAATCCACGGAAGAAGCGAATCAGGCCGATTGGGAGACAGTCCTTAGAGTGAATGTGCTGGGGACCAGTTTCTGCACCAAGCACGCGGTTGCCCGCATGAAACGGCAAGGGAGTGGTTCGATCATAAACGTGGCTTCCATTAACGGGCTGGTGGGCATGGCGGGTATCTGGACGACCTATAGCGCCAGCAAAGCGGCCATCATCAACATGTCGAAATCAATGGCGAGGGACTACGCTTCCTTCAACATCCGGGTGAACTGTGTTTGTCCGGGGATGATCTATACGCCGGCACTGGAACAAGAGTTGGTCCTGCTGAACGTAACCAAAAAGTATGCGGAAGAGAACATCATGGGGCCACGGTGCTTGCTGAAACGTTTTGGCAAACCGGAGGAGATCGCTCCGGTGATCCTTTTGCTGGCTTCGGACGAGGCCTCGTACATTACTGGCGCCACTTTTGTGGCGGACGGTGGGTACACGAGTTAAGACGGTGCATCGATATCTCTACGGAATTGCGGCTTTGGCGATTTGCGCAGCACTTGCGCGGGCACAGACCTCATCCGCCCGGCCGAAGGAAATCACGCTGGAAAACTCGCAGCTGCGAGTGGTCTTGTCGGCGCAAAACGGCTCGCTGATCAGCATTGACCGCAAGGACGGAAATCTTTCTTATCTGGGATCGTCGGTGCAGCCGGGATGGTTTCGGGTGCAGATTCCGGTACCCGGCTGGGAGGGACATTTCACCGCCAGCAAAGATCTGCCGGCAATCGGCGTATCCAGGAAGACTGCGGATTCCGTGGAACTGCAGGCGGCCGGGCTTGCTTCCCAGGAGGGCAAGTACAAAATCGCTGCCCGTTTGTCGATCCGGCTCGCGGGCGACAACATTATTTGTTCGCTCAATCTGCATAACGACAGCCAGCAGACGATTGACCGGATCGGCTTTCCTGTTGTGGATCTTCCCGTGGCTTCCGACGGAAACGAAACCATAGTCACCCCTAACAGCAGCTTTTTCCAACTTTTGCCGCTGCGACTGCTGTTCAGTCAGAACGATATTCAGACGACACACAATCCGTTCGATTCGCTCGATCCTGTGGACTTGCGCGCCTGGTTCGCCAACGACCCGAAGATTCCGGTAAAAGGCATCAACTATCCGATGGATTTGCCCACCGCCTGGATCACCTACACCGGCGATAAAAAAGGCCTCGGGTTCGATGTGCGTACCAAAGATTTTGAGTTCCAGAAGCTCACGGTGGAGCGCCGCCTGTTCCGCGATCCGGTTTCGCGGACGAATAACAAACACGACTACGAACTCGCCTGGAACTGGTATCCGCTGGTGAAGCCGGGAACATCGTGGCAGAGCCCCGAGGTATACATCAAATGCGATCAGGGCGACTGGCACGCGATTGCCAGACAGCATCGCGACTGGTTGAGGACCTGGATCACGCGCCCCAAACCGCCAAAAGAATTGCAGCAGTCGATTGGCTGGATCAGCCGCGGCATCCGGTCGTTTGATCAGATTCCCGCCATTGCAAAATCCGGGGTGGAGATCGGTGCACCGTATTTCATTGTGTATGGCTGGGGAGATCTGCTCAACGAAGGAGGCATGACCTACGATTCCTACCCGAAAACGGAGTTCGGTGGAGTCGAGGCGCTGCGGCGCAACCTGGAGGCCGCCAAGAAACTGGGTTCGTTTCCTCTCGCCTGGTTCAACGGCACGACCACGGTGCAAAGCGATATGGATCATATGCTGGTAGGCCGTGAGTGGGCTGCCGTCGATCGCTGGGGAGGGCTGCTGCTGGATGGCCGGTGGTCGTTGTTCTCCCCAGGAATTGTTCCGGCCGTCAACAACAGTGACCAGTGGTTTGAAATGGATCCCAGCACTGCGGCGAAAAACTTTCTACTCGATACCGAGAAGCGGTTCATCGAATACGGCTTCGTCGGCAACGAAATGGACCAGGCTCACAAGAATTACCTGTCGTACCGGGTGCACGCGGATGGGACTGGGCCGGAACTCGCTTTTTCGAAGGGCTATGGGGACTTTTTTGCCAAGTCGCAGGAGATCATCAAGAAGGCCAATCCCGCGGGCATTATGGTTGGCGAGAACCCCTCGGAGTTGATGAACCAGTATGTCGATTCCACCTGGATTTTCGAGGGCGGCGCGCTGAATGTAGCGACCCTTACCACCTGGCGATATTCCTGGCCGTGGATGACCGTGCCGACGCGCGCCATTCCCACCGACCGGGCGCATGCCAACCGCGCCTTCATGATGAATGCGCCGCTGGATATCTTCGATGACCTCTCCAGCCATCCGGAATATGCCGACCATCTCAAGCAGCTGCATGGTCTGAAGGTGGCGGCGTCCGACTTCTTTTACCAGGGTGAGTTCTCCGATCAGGAAGGTTTTGCGCTGGTTTCTCCGCAGAAGGATGTCATGGCGAAGTCCTACCGCGAGGTTACGGGGAAATTCACCGCGGTGGTGATCATCAATGCGGGATCCACTGCGCGCGAAGCGACGATTCGCCCGGATGCCGATATCGCCAACGAAAAGATGCGCCACTTTTATCTGGATGGGCGGATCGAGCCGGAGCCGGCTTCCGGCGAATTGCATATAACCCTGCCGCCGTATGACGTGCAGATTCTGACTTTCGAGCGATAGATAATGACGGGAAGGTTCAGCTCACGCGCGCTGCTGCTGGTTTCGCTGCTACTTCTGCCGCTGCGACTTCCCGCGATGGACGACGCGACTGCTCTGGAAAATGATGCGATCCGCCTCGAAGTTTCCCCGCAGACTGGCGCGATCACGCGCATTTTCGACAAGCACACAAATACGGAATATGTGGAGCCCGAGGCGCACACGCGGCTTTTCCAGTTGGTCCTGCCCCGGCCGGGGGATCTAGCGCGGCAAATTGTTTCTACCGATCAGAAGCCGGTTTCCGTCACAGTCGCCGACGGTGTCCTGACCATCAAGTTCGAGGATTTGCAGATTCTGCAGAAAACCTACCTGTTCCAGGCCGGGGAAATGGACTCGCCTCGGCCGAAACTGCCGATTGCCGTTACGGTCACCTTCCGTCTGCAAGGCGAGCATATTCTGGCGTCGATCGAAATTGAAAATCACAGCCTCGAACGGATCACGGATGTGGTTTTCCCCCGGGTGGACAATTTGCCGACAACTTCCGGGAACCGTCCTTTCGAGGTTATTCTGCCGTCGTTGTCCGACAAGAAATTAACCGCTGGTCCAGAGTTTCTTTTTGGCGAGCGGGCGAAAACGTATCCTGCGCTGCTGGCGACCAGTTGGCTCAACTATCAGGCTGGGGATAAGGGAATCGGGATCGAAATTCAGTCTTCTCCTGAGAGCCAGGAGGGACTTATCTCCATGAGCGGAAATGGACTGGTAGCGGCCAACCGGCCCGCCGGCGGGCTGCGTTATATCGGGTGGAATTTCTATCCCCACATCGATGGCATGAGTTCGTGGACGTCGCCGCCGATCATCCTCCACGTGCATGGCAGCGATTGGCATACCATTGCCGCCGAACATCGCGAGTGGTACCGCACCCAGCATTCGCCGAAGATGGTCACTACTTTCGACGACGCGGCGGCATTTTCCACTTACCGGCTCAAGACCGACAACAACACCATCAACTGGAGATACGACGACCTGCCCAAGTTGGCGGATGCTTCCGCAAAGGCCGGCATTCGCAATCTGGTGATCGATGGTTGGCGAGAGCGCGAAGGTCCTGGCAATCCTTCGCCTTTTGGGGAATATCCTGACGCCCGCTTAGGCGGTGCTGCGCGGCTGAAGGCGGTCAACGACAAGCTGCAGCAAAGCCATGTGAATCTGCTGTTTGCTTTTCATCCGGCCTACATCAATACGGCGACCGATTATTACAAGAAGGAAGGCGTGCGCTGGACGGTGCGCACCCGGCGAGAAGTGGAGCAGATGCAGCCGCAATTCACTTTTTATACGTTCGACTATCCCTATGAGGAGGAGATTGCGCATTTCTGGGGGGTGGTGGATCCTTCTTTGCCGGTGACCGATAAGCTGCTGCAGGATGCGCAACGGCTGCGAGACGAGTACGGCTTTCGCAATCTTTTTCTTCGCGGGGTTGGCCTGCAATCTTACCTTTCTTACAACAAAGAGGACGTGGTGCCTCCACAGAAGGTCTATGAAGCGGGATATGAGCGCTTCCTGGGTGGGCTGCGTAAGCTTTATCCCGATGGAACTCTCCTCATGGAAGGATTCAATGATCTGGTGAATCCTTTTGGAGATGGCGGCTATACCTGGGTGCAGAACACGGATGCTGAAGTGCTTGCCTACAGTATTCCGTGGACGCCATTTTCCAACGATGTTGACGCCCTCGACTACGATCAAGCGAATCTGAGCTTCGCGCGAAAAATTCTGATCAATCTTCTGGTGGACGGTGGCGATGGGACGGTGGAACGCTACGCCCAGTTCGCCGACCACCTGAAAGCGCTGCAGAAACTGAAGGCGGGGACTGCTCCTTATTATGCGCAGGCCGAGTTTCGCGACCATGATGGATTGAAGAAAGTCGACGCTGAGGCGCAAGTTGTTATTTCTGCATTCGACAATGAGGCAGGGAAAAGACGGGGCATTGTGGTAGCCAACCTCTCGGAGCAGAAAAAGACGGCGAAGGTTGAGCTTGATCTGCAGTCTAGCGGAATGAAAGGCCACTTGTTCCGCCTGGGAGGAAAGCAGGAAGAGGTCGAGTTGCCGCAGCTTTCCCTGGAATTAGCGCCTTACGAAGTTGTCATCATAGGAATTGATTCGGATCACTAGGCCCGAGGAGCAAGTATGAAGATCACCAAGGTTGACCCTTATTACTTACGGGTGCCCATGCGGCGGGCAGTGGCGGACTCCTTCAACGTCGCCGTGCACGTCGGGTTGGCAGGAGTGCAGTTGTTCACTGACAACGGCCTTGTGGGCAACGGATTCACCGCCACGCTGGCGGCCGGCGACGATCTGATTCGTGACGCGATCGAACGTTACTACGCCCCGATATTAATGGGGCGCGACCCGCATTATGTGAAGCGAATCTGGCATGACCTTTACTGGTCACCATTGCACTGGGTAGGACGGCAGGGCATTACCACAATGGCCATGGCCGCCGTCGATATTGCCCTTTGGGACTTGATTGCAAAAGAAGCGGAACAGCCGCTTTGGGCCATCCTCGGAGGCGCGAAGACCAAGAAGATCAAGACCTACAACACGGATGCGGGCTGGCTGAACATGTCGGTCCACGAGATGACCACCTACATGAAACAGATCATCGATCAGGGCTGGACCGGTGTGAAGATGAAAGTCGGCAAGCCCGATCCGCGGGAGGACTATGAGCGTGTGCGGGCGGTGCGCAAAAGCATTGGGGACAAGATCGATCTGATGGTGGACGTGAATCAGACCTGGGATCTGAATACCGCCATGGTCTGGGGGAAGCGGCTGGAAGAGTTCCAGATCGGCTGGCTGGAGGAACCTCTGGCGCCGGAGGACATCCGTTCTCATCGCATTCTGGCACGGGAACTGAACACTCCTATCGCGTTGGGCGAACATATCTATTCGAAAGAAGTCTTCCGCGACTATCTGCTGCAGGAGGCGGTCGAGGTCATGCAAGTCGACGTGACCCGCGTGGCTGGCGTTACGGAGTGGATGCAGACAGCCGACATGGCAGACTGCTTCAACTGCCCGGTGATTCCGCACACCGCCGATGCTGGACTGGTACATCAACACCTTGTCGCTGCCACCCAGAACTCTCCCAAGCAGGAATGCGTTCCTTATGGCGACGAACTTTTTCTGCATCCGGTGGACATTCGTGAGGGTTGGCTGCACATCCCTGACGAACCGGGAGCTTCCACCGAGTTCAAGCCCGAGCAATTTGCAAAATTACGCGTGGCATAAAAGGACACTGTGTACATTCCGCATACGTTTCTGGCTGCCTTGCTGCTGATTGTCGTCTCCATGCTCTGCTGGGGATCGTGGCCCAATTTCAGCAAAGCCGTGCCCGGCTGGCGCATCGAGTATTTCTACCTGGATTACATGCTGGGCGGGGTGCTGACGGCAATTCTTCTCGCCGCCACCATGGGTTCACCCGGGTTGATCGGACTGGACTTCGCGCACCGGTTGCAGGCCGCGGGCTGGCGGGAGGTCATTTCCGCATTTCTCGGCGGACTGGTATGGAGTTTCGGCAACATGCTCATGGTGAATGCTATCGCCATTGCCGGTCTGGCCGTAGCGTTCCCGGTGACTTCGGCTCTGGGCATCATTCTTGGAGTTGGCATCGGCTACCTGGCGCAGCCCATCGGCAATCCTGCGTGGCTGGTAGGGGCTGTCATTATTTTGACCGTTGCCGCTTTCACCAATGCCGCGGCCTATCGCGCCATGGGGCAATCTTCCGGCTCCCCTTCCAAATCGAAGGGCATCTTGCTTTCATTGGCCGCTGGGGTTTTGGTGGGAATCTTTCCTCCGCTGGTGGGACGCGCCATCAGCGGCCCCCATGCGCTCGATTCCTACAACGTCTCCATCTGTTTCACACTCGGGGCTCTCGTGGCCGCCGTGATCGCCATGCCGATTCTCCTGGCCAAGCCTTTAATCGGAGAGGCAGCCAGCGTGAAGGGCTACTTCCGGGGCAAGTCGCTTTGGCACTTGGCCGGGCTGATTGCAGGCCTGGTCTGGTGTATCGGAACCGTTTCGAACTTTGTCTCTGCCGGGGTCGTCGGAGTGGCTGTCAGTTGGGGCATTGGAAACGGTGCTCCCATGGTGGGCGCACTGTGGGGCATCTTCCTGTGGAAGGAATTTAAGAGCGGCGGAAGCAGGGCAAGAGCCCTGATTGGCCTGAGCATGGCTTTATATGTGGCAGGAGTCGTTACCGTCGCGATCTCATACCAACTGCGGTAGGGCCGCTCACCGGGCGGCGTTGCCGTGAAGCGCGGAGGCGTGACAATGTGGCGCTGCGACCTCATCTCACACTGCCTTCTGAAGATCCCCGCGCGCGTCCCCGCGGCCGCTGCCAGAGCTTGCGATCTGCAAGCTGTCTGCGACCGGCATTAGAAGCCCGGAGCCTCCAAAGAGCTTGACAATGAAATATGAATCGTCATACAGTCGCAGCCGGCTGCAGATCGGTTCTGAAAAGCGATAGTTAGTTCCGGTATATAGAACTACTGCTCGTTACTTCAGGGATAGGAGAAGTGCCATGATGATGAAGAGGTTGGCTGTGATCGTTCTGGCAGTGTGCTGCCTACCTTCCTTGTGGGCACAACTCGATACGGCAAGTATTGTCGGTACCGTTGCCGATGCAACGGGAGCGATGCTCCCCGGGGCCAAAGTCGAAGTGCAAAACATGGGCACCGGCACCAGCACCGAGTTGACCACAGACAAAGGCGGCGTGTTTATCGCCTCTGCGTTACCCGTGGGACTATATAAAGTTACGGCTGGGGCGTCGGGATTCAAGACAAGCGTGCAGGAGAATATCCGTCTGAACGTCTCCGACCGGGTTGAGCTAAAGTTCTCCCTGTCGGCGGGATCGGTGAGTGAGACTGTGAATGTAGTGGGATCCGCCCCAGTCGTGGACACGGCCACTTCCACAGTGGGCGGATTGGTAACGCCCGATCAGATGGCCGATTTGCCTCTGAATGGGCGCTCGCTTACCCAGTTGCTGGCAACGACTCCGGGTTGGTCACAACAGGGAGTTGCTCCCAATCTCAACGGCGCCACCACGGCGCGTCTGTTCGAGACTGCCTCCCGTTTCCTTCTGGATGGCACCGACTCCGGGCAGGTAGATTCCGATCTGGCGGACGGCGGATACCAGACGCGGGCACGCATTACCCGCGCCAGCGTCGACTCGATTGCTGAAGTCCGAGTCATCGAAAATTCGTATTCGGCCGAGTTCGGCCAGGCCAGCGGCGGCGTCATCAATTTCATCACCAAATCGGGCACCAACGATTTTCACGGTGACCTGTTTGAGTTTTTCCGCAACGAAGTTTTCAGACGCTACCCCTTACAACTTCACCGGGGTGCCGGTAAAGAAACCCTCGTTCAGACTCAATCAGTTTGGCGGCTCGCTAGGCGGTCCGATCCTTCGCAATAAGCTTTTCTTTTTTGCCGATTATGAAGGGGTGCGGCAACACACCGGCACGCCGCAAAGCGCCAGCAGCGGCTGCGTTCCCACCGCAGCTTTCCGTGCTGCGATGAATCCTGTCCTGGCGACCGCGATCAACATGCTGCCCCTGCCGAACTCAACTTTAGGCGCCTCCGACCCATGCACCATTGCAAGTCCCTGGACGGCGACTTTTTCGAGTTCCTACACCGACCCGCTAAGCGAAAATACGCTGGCGGGAAAACTCGACTATCACATCTCGGATAAAGACAGCCTCAGCATGCGTTACAACCGCAATGCGTCGAACACCCAGTATCGTGGAAGCATTGCCCAGGGTGATATCCGGGTAGATCCCTACACCTCCAAGTTCGGGAAAATTACTTATCTGCACACATTTTCACCGCACCTACTCAATGAGGTGGGGATCGGGATCAACCGCACCGAAGCGATTCCGATCTCGTCTGACCAAGCCGCGGTGCGAAACTTCCCTTGGTCGATGATTTGACCGGCGAAATCCCGCAGTTGGTCCGGTTCTGTTCTAATCTGGTAGTAGACAACACCAATTTCACCTACCTCGACACGTTGACATGGGTGAAGGGCCGCAATCAATTCAAGTTCGGCACGCAAATCGTCCGCAACCGCGACAACAAGGGAGCGAATTTCCAATCCCTTATTTACTACACTGGCTTGGGCGATCCTACGAATCCCGCGCCACTCACGCTGGCCTCTGACATTCCCTACGGATCCAAACCATCGGCAATCCGATTACCGGCCAGCGGAACACCATGACCAACTTCTTTGTGCAGGACGATATCCAGGCACGGCCCGGGCTCACCCTCAACCTTGGCCTTCGTTATCAGTACGACACCCCTCCGACCGAGGCTGAAGGGAGGAATGTGAATTTCAACTTTGTTACGGGAGAGTTGAATCCGGAAGGGGCGCAGGTATTTACCTCCGCGAAGCTTAATTTTGCTCCCCGTGTGGGTTTGGCCTGGACTCCCTTCGCTTCCAGGCCCTCGTTCGTAATGCGAGCCGGGTTCGGCATTTTTCATGTTTCCTTCAACCCGGCGGAAGCTCAGTCCCTGCCCGAGAACAACATCAACTTTGGCAGCTCCCGGCTAGTCACAATTTTTCAGGATCCCACCCTGGTCGCGTTTCCCGAACCCGACATCCAGGGCTTTCTGGGAGCCCTGGCAATTCAGGCGTTTCCCGCGCACTACAAGACACCTTACAGCGAGGACTGGAACCTCAACCTCGAGAAAGGATTCGGACAGAATACGGTTCTCAAAGTGGGTTACATGGGAACGGAAGGAGTTCATTTCGCGGTCTTCCAGGATCCGAACCGCTTTGATCCTACGACGCACGTGCGGGCCTATCCTGACTTCAGTGGCTTCGCTCTTTATAACGCGTGCTGTTCCACCAGCTATAACGCTCTGCAAGCTACTTTCCGGCGGCAGTTCAGCCATGGCTTCAGCTTTAACGTGAACTACACTTACTCCCACTCGATCGACGAGAGTTCCGTTTCCTTTGGAACTTACACTCAGAACGACCAGGATTTACGGGCTGAGCGGTCCAATGCGGATCAGGATGTGCGTCATCTAGTTGAGTTTGATTACATCTACCAGATACCGGCCATCCCACACGTGCCTAAGTTATTGGGGGATGGCTGGCAAATCAACGGGATTACCGCAATGCGCTCCGGGATACCCGTCAACATAACGTGTGGTTGCGACCCCGACGGCGTAGGCAGCACGTATGCGACAGGCAGGCCAGACTTCGTTGCTGGAGTGTCGCCCCGTCCGTCCAATTATTCGCTGCCCTTCCATGAGATCAACGCCGCTGCGTACGTTTTGCAGCCGATTTATCCGGCTCCCGGCTACCATTTTGGCGACGTCGGGCGCAACAGCGTCTACGGTCCGTCGATCTACAACTGGGACTTCTCCACTTTCAAGAACTTTAGATTTGCGGAGAAATTCAATATGGAATTTCGCGCCGAGATTTTCAATATCTTCAATACGCCGGAATTCTCCCCGCCGGTGGGGAATATCCTGTCGCCCTTTTTTGGCCAGAGCACATCGACCATTACCACCGCAGGGGGATTTGGATCGAGCCGGCAAATTCAATTTGCACTGAAGTTTCTCTTTTAGGATTTTGCAGGTCCGGGCCTGCGATGTGGCGGGCCCGTTTCGTGTTTAAAACCGAGTTGCGAGGCGGGGAGCCCGCTCTCGCCGCTGCTGGTCTGTTCATGTCCGAGTCAACAAAAATCAATTAGCGCTGGAAGAAAACCTATCTCTATTGAAGAGCCAACATCCCATCGGCGTCGAACCTGAAGTTCCCCAGGTTTCAATGGCATCTTCTCTGCTTGAAGAGCCGGCGGGAAAAGGCGGTAGCCGCTCCCTGCGATTTGCCTGGCTGTTGCTGGCGGTATTGTTTGGCGGCTCGGTCTTAAACTATCTTGACCGCGCGGTGCTGGGCGTTCTCATGCCCCAGGTGCGCCACAACCTGTCGCTTTCCAACGCAGACTATGGCCTGGTGGTGAATGCGTTCCTGCTGCTCTACATGGTCTTTTACATTCTGGGAGGTCACATCTCCGACTGGCTGGGCAGCCGCCGCAGCTTCATTTTCAATGTTATCGGGTGGTCGGCCGCAAGCATGCTGCATGCCCTATCTCAGGGTCTGCTCAGCTTGTGCGCATTCCGCGCGTTGTTAGGGGCAGCCGAGGGAGGGTTCTACCCTACCGCGATCCGCAGCATTGCGGATTGGTTTCCTCTCTCGCACCGCGCCAAGGCGATAGGAATTCTGCTTTGTGGCATGAGTATCGGAAGCTTCATTGCTCCTCCGGCAGTAGCCTGGGTGGCTATGCGTTACGGTTGGCGGGCGGCGTTCCTGGTGACGGGCGCTTTGGGTTTTTTTCTGCTGATCCCGTGGCTGCTTTTGCAGTTGCGGAAGACTCATCCGCCGTTCGCCGTCGAGTCAGCGGCTGCCTTGGAGCCGGGAACTCCGCGCGCGGTTCCCATCTCGCATGCGCTGCGGCAAAGAAAGTATTTGTTTCTGCTCGGTGCCCGAAGCATTACCGATGCCATATGGTTCTTCTGCTTGTTCTGGATTCCCGGTTATTTTCAGGAAGCTCGCGGGTTTAATCTGCTGCAGGTAGGGCGTTTGCTTTGGATACCTTACTTCTCGGGCGATCTCGGAGCTTTGCTGGGGACTTGGGGCAGCAGCGCATTGCTGAAACGAGGCTTTTCCCTCGATATCAGCCGTAAGTCCGTGCTGATTCCCTCGGCACTTCTTAGTCTGTGCAGCGTCGGCACCTTCTACGCACACACCAATTGGGTCGCGCTACTGTGCTTGAGCGTGGCGCTGTTCGGAGTGTTTTCCTGGGCGGGAAATGTTCAGTCGGCCATTACCGAGGTCGTTCCCCAGCAACATGTTGCGCTGCTTTATGGCATCACCGGAGCAGTAGGAACGTTCCTTTCCGCGATTTCGCAGTTGTTTATCGGACGCGTGGTCGACCATGTGGGATACAGGCCAGTGTTCGTTGCGCTGGGGATCGGCTTGCCCCTCGCCCTGGTGCTGGTCTTCGCTGCGGGGAGGATTACGCCATGGCCGTCGGAGAATACTGGCTTACAAAACCAACCAGGTTGAGGTGTTGCAATTCATGAGTCCTGAAACTACGGCTAAGTTGACACCCGCGGAAGTGGAAGCCTACCGAAACCGCGGCTGCCATTCGAGAGTTCGTGCGCTCGAAGCGCAAGATGCGTTACAGCTCTGTGAAAAGTTTCTATCGTATACGCGTCAGAATGAAGAAGCGTTGAAGAGCCTGATTCCGCGCGAAAAGGTGGGCTTTTTCCTTGAGACGCATCTCTTTCTGACTTGGGTGCATGCATTGGTTTCGCACCCCCGAGTGCTGGATGCGGTCGAGTCTGTCCTGGGGCCTGACATCATGGTTTGGAACTCGCATTGGTTCCCCAAATTCCCGGGAGACCGCGCCTATGTCTCATGGCACCAGGATGCGGCCTACTGGGGCTTAACCCCCGCGAATGTAACGACGGCGTGGATTGCGCTGTCTGAAAGCACATCCGAGAACGGCTGCTTGCGGGTGATTCCGGGTAGCCACCGCGCGTCACTGCCGCAGCGGGAGACTTATGCTCGTGACAATATGCTTTCCCGCGGCCAGGAGATTGCAGTTGAAGTGGACGAAGCCCAGGCGGTGGAGATGCCATTGCATCCCGGCGAATTCTCCTTGCACCACATTGGAACCGTCCACGGTTCGGGTCCCAACCAGTCGCAAACTCCCCGGATTGGAATCGCGGTGCGATATATCTCGCCGGATGTGGTGCAGTCCGGTGCACTGCGGGATCTGGTTGTTTTGGTTCGAGGGAAAGATAAGTACGGACACTTCGATCTTGCCGACCCGCCGCAACAAGACTTCGCTTATGGGGCGAGTGCGGCTCACCGAGATGCCATGGATCGCAAAGTTCGTAATCAGGTTACGCGCCGACAATAGCGCGGCCCGCTTCCAATGTTTGAAGGAGGACTCAAGGCGATGAATGCTGAAGTGTTTTCCTGGCCACGGTCCAAGTGGCAAACGGTGGTCGTCCTTACTGGGCTGCTCTCGGCTTTTTCGGCCTGTGCCTGGGCGGAGCAACCTCTGCGTGAACCCGATGCCAAGCTTCAAACCGCCGCAACTCTCGCGTTTACCGAAAGCCCGGTATACGGGGAAGATGGCAGCGTGTATTTCTGCGACATCGGCAACAATCGTATCCTGCGGCTCAAGCCGGGGGGTGGGGCAAGTCCTTTTGCTGGAGGACCAGAGGTGTTCCGCATGCCTGCGGGGCGGGCTGCCGGATTGGTCTTCGATCTCCAGGGCCGCTTATTGGCCGCCGAAGGCAACGGAGACGGCGGGAATCGCCGCATCACGCGTACCGAGAAAGATGGGACCATCACTGTTCTGGCCGATCATTACAAAGGGAAGAGGCTGAACAGTCCTAACGATCTCGACATTGATGCCAAAGGCCGAATCTACTTTACCGACCCGCGCTACCTGGACCGCTCCGACGTGGAGCAGGATAAAGATGGGGTCTATCGCATCGATCCAGACGGTATTACCCGCATCATTGATGACGTGGAGCGCCCGAATGGGATAGCGGTTTCTCCTGACCAGAAAACGCTGTACGTTGTGGATGACAACATCGTGGCCGGCGGATCGCGGAAGGTGTATGCCTATCCGTTGAACCCGGATGGTTCAACCGGTGGCCGACGGATACTTCATGATTTTGGCACGGGACGCGGCGGCGATGGCATGACGGTGGATACCGATGGAAATATCTATATTGCCGCCGGCCGCACCGCCCCCAATCTGCCCGATGAAGACAGCAGCGTGAAGGGCGGGATTTACGTCTTCTCGCCGACGGGAAACCAGATTGACTTTATTCCCGTCATGGTCGATCTGGTGACCAACGTCGCTTTTGGCGATCCTGATCTTAAGACCTTGTACATCACGGCGGGACCAAGTCTATTTCGCATTCGCATGAATGTGAGCGGTTTTGTGCTTTGGCCGCCAGTCAGGCATTGAGCCGGCGCTCTCAAGCTATTCTGAAATACGGAACTATAGTTCGTATTTGTAGAACTAGTGTGACTCCCGTCACTGCGCAAACCAGTCGAAATTCCTATAAACACTTGAGGTTTTTCTTCCTCGTCCGCGGTGGGCACGCGCCGCAATCCGCCCGCCGAAAGGATTCTGGCAATGAAGCGATGGAGCATCGGTTTGATGATAGCGCTGTGGGTCGCGAGTGGATCTGCCCAGACCGCTTTACCGCTGAAGGACTATCCATCCCTGGACGCCGAGCAGTTGGGAGCGGTGCGGCACTTCGTCGAACTTGCGAATCGTCCGGAGGGCTCCTGGGAACTCATGGAGCCGGAATCGCCTTTATCGAATGATTCATATCAGTTCCAGCTCTCTTATATGGACTACGCACTGGCGGTGGTGCAGTCGCAGCTCATGCCGGCTTACCGGGAGCTCTATCACGTCACGTCGCGCAAGCTGATCAGGAAGATGATGCAACCGGACGTGTGGGGCGTGTGGATGGCCATTGTTTCCTTGCCAGATTTCAAGAAGTATCTTGACCCCGCCAAGGACTGGCGGGATCCGGTCCGCGAGAAAAACATAATGTACAGCGGCCACCTCTTGCAGATGATCAGTTTGTACGAGACGCTCTATGACGACCCAGAATTCGACGCTCCCGGTTCAATCGTGTTTGAGATCCCCGGCGATCAAGGCTTTAGTCATGCCTACAACCACAAGGCGCTGGCGGAACTTATCTCCAACCAGTTTGTCCGCGGGGACTACCTCGGCATCGAATGCGAACCTGACCGTATCTTCACCGAGTGCAACCAGCATCCCACGCTGGGCCTGATGCAATACGATCAGATTCATGGAACGAACTTGAGCGACGTACGCCAGAAATTCTGGACGAAGATTCAGGAAGAAGCCTATATTGACCCGCAATCCCATCGCACAATGTGGTTCTACGAAGTCAACGAGAAGAAGCGCCTCATAAATCCTTTCATTTGGAGTGACGGGTGGACAGGAATCATGATGCACGGCTGGCAGCGCGAGTTCGTGGAAAGTGTGTACCCGGCGCAGCGGGATGCCGAACTAGCCGCTTTGATCGACACCAATCCTGAGCGCTGGCGGGTGCGATGGGGCAAGACATGGGTCTCTATCGACTTCGGATTTCTCGCGGCCTACGCGGCTGAAGTTGGCGATCGGCAGACGACCATGAAGCTCCTCGACTATGCCGACGCGCACTTCGCCCCGCGGTGGGCGCATGGCGGATACTACTATCCTCGCCACGACGTCGTGGGTGAGGAATTCAGTCATCCCCCGCAACCGGTTCCTTACAGCCTGGTGGGGCAGCATCAGTTAGGTCCGCTCACCGGCAATGTGCTGCTCAATTTTGCCCGACTCAATCCGGGCAATGGAATCTGGAATCTCTATAACAAGATATCGATTAGTTCCTTCGCACATTCCGGTGATCCTGAGTTGGTGGATGTTCGTTATCCGGAGGTACAAGTCACGCAGGCGTATTACGACAAAGCGAAGCGGTGCTTTGCGGTCGCGGTGGTTCCGGGTACCGTCTACCAAGGCGAGATATCGTTCGCCATCCGCAATCTCTCAGAAAAGAGCCGCTATTGGCTGACCATTGACGCTGCCACACAGGGAAAGCTTGATCACGGACGGGTAACCATCGCCGCTTCCCGGATACTGAATGCGAACTGGGATTCTGAAAAACAGGAACTGAAGCTTAGCGGGGCACTGGGGGCCGGACACACGATCGTGATAAAGCAACACTAGTTGCGAACCACACACTGCGGGAATGCGATGCCGGAATCACAGCCCGCGGTGATGGACATCACGGGATTCTCCGGGACCCGCGGGTATGCTGAACTACGCCGGCGTGTCCGTGGAGACCGGCCGAGCTGGCGGAAGCTGCTGGCAAGCAACCAGCCTGGAGCTCAAGATGACATCACAAGAGCGAGTTTTGATGGCGCTGAACCATCGGGAACCCGATCAGGTGCCGATTGATTTCTCAGGGCACCGCTCGTCGGGGATTGCCCCGTTGGCATACAAGCGTCTCCGGCAGGCGTTAGGCCTCAAGGAGGTTCCGCTTCGCATCTACGATCCGATCCAGCAACTGGCCATCGTTGATGGTGACGTGCTGAATATGCTCGGCGTCGATACCATCGAACTGGGCCGCGCCTTCGCTCTGAGTGACGCCGACTGGGCGGACTGGATGCTCTGCAGACGGAACTCCCTGCAAGATGCCAGCGTGGGCGGTCCCGGAACGCGGTGAAGGGGAATGGCAACTGCTGACACGCAACGGCCTCGTTATGGGTCGAATGCCTGATGGCGGGTTCTATTTCGATCAATGCCACTGGCCGCTACTGGACTCCGCCGAGGACCGCCCACTCGAGGAAATCCTGCAAGAGTGCCTATGGGCGGCCGTCCCCTGCCCTCCCGGACCTTTAGCTCCCGACGCAGTTACTCTCACAGATGGCGCACGGCGGTTGCGCGAAGGCACGGACCGCGCAATCCTGGGATTGTTCGGCGGTAGTCTTCTGGAACTGAGCCAACACCTGTTTCGTATGGACCGGCTTATGGAGATGTTGGCAGGCGACCCGCGTCGCGTGCACGCCATGCTCGACCGTTTGCTGGAATTCCATCTCGCGGCTCTGGAGA
Source organism: uncultured Acidobacteriaceae bacterium (assembly GCA_963697035.1). Taxonomy (GTDB): domain Bacteria; phylum Acidobacteriota; class Terriglobia; order Terriglobales; family Acidobacteriaceae; genus PALSA-270. The sequence goes on from CAVOMN010000001.1 coordinate 161,553, forward strand.
AGTTCCTCAATGCGGTTGGACGGTTTATTGACATCGTCGTTTTCGGAGACGATTTGGGCGGGCAGAAGGGTCTGCTGCTCTCGCCTAAGATGTATCGTGAGTTCTTCAAGCCGCGGCACAGCCAGATGTGGCGCCGGGCCAAAGAACTGGCCGACGTGAAAGTCATGCTGCACTGCTGCGGTGCCGTGTGGCCGCTGCTGCCCGACTTGATTGATGCCGGCATCGATGCAATAAATCCGGTGCAGATCTCCTGCAGCGGGATGGACGCTCTCCAGCTTAAGCGCGAGTTCGGCCGCGATCTCACCTTCTGGGGCGGAGGTTGCGATACCCAAGTCGTGCTGCCTTCCGCCACACCCGAACAGGTGAGGGAGCACGTACAGCGCCAGGTTAGTATTCTGGCGAGAGGTGGCGGCTTTGTGTTCCAGCAAGTCCACAATATTCAAACGGACGTGCCGGCGGAGAACATCGTTGCCATGTTCGACGCCGTCAACTCCAAACAGGTCGCCGAAGCGATCGCGCACGGCGTGTCGTAGATAAAGAAGACCTGTAGCGAAGGTGGACTTGCCCTGCACAATGCTGGCAGCACTAGTCTGGCCGCGACAAGCTTGCATCAATGGCCAGAATAAGAATCTGGTGAGGCGTCAGTTCTAAGCTCACCGGCTTGCTTAGATCAATTTCTCCTATTGCTCCCTGTGGAAAGACACGTGCCCGCATCGCCGTCGATGCTGCGAGTTCAAAACCTGCGCTTTTGTTCTGGCCGGTGAGATTCGCGAGCACGATTCCGCTCTTCTGATCCGCCCGGTTGATAAACACCGCAACCACAGTTCCCGGGGGATCCGTGACCTTCTGCAAACCATCGTGATCTCGAAATTCTGCATTCGCATAGTACGGAGTGGTGGCAGCTTTGAGTTGTTGCAGAGCAAGGAGATGCTTTGCAAATTCGGGGTAATCCGCGATCGAGCCTTGTCCGCCATCCACGATCAAGTTGAGCAGGGCTTTATGGGCAAAACTCGTGTCGGCAGCTTCGTAGTCCAACGCTTCCACGTCGTTGGAGAAATAGGTCCAGGGCACACTGTAGGCGAGAATCTCGGTGTCATGGGTTTGATCCCATGTGTATGCGCCGTTGCCATACGGATTTACCAGGTCGTTAAATCCCTCATTGAGCAACAGCCCGTCGGAATAAGTTTCCTGTAACCCGCCCAGGAATTCTTTGTAGCCGGTGGCATAAACATCCTGGGGAGCAACGCCCTGATAGCGGTTATAGGAAAGAAAGGCTCGCTGCCCGATTCCTTTCAGGAATAGATTCTGGAAACCATATTCCTGCTTCAAGCGTCGCGCTTCACTCAGCAGATAATCCGTGGCTGCGGAAGTGGGATCAATCTCGATCCAATAGTGATACCCGGTGATCCCCAATGGATAGTCCACGGTCTCAAATGTATAATCCACCGGGATCTGGGTGCCGTCGCGCCTCGTCTTGACCGCCCAAAATGCGTGCTCCGGCGGATAGTGATCTTGCCGCACATTCATCAGCGCTGAGTGGTAAGCGAACAGCAAATCGGTCCCCTTTTTCTGCAGGTCTGCAATGACCGGCTTTAGCGCAGCGCCCCCACCCAGCCTGGGGTCGGCAATTTCTCCGTAGGGAGCCGGATTGCTTATGCCCTCCTGCTTTCGCCAGCCGTCGATGACCAGGCGGTGAATTCCAGCTTTCCCGGTTTGCTCCGCTAGCCGCGGAAGATCGCTGTATTCTCGAAGAATGGTGTTGTCATCCTGCTTTAGAAGAAACGTGGCGAAACCTATGGCTTGCTGCCAGGCTGTGCCTGGCTTAGGTTGGTTCTGTGCCCGGAACCAGTCCCGGTGTTCCGCCGCAATCGTGTGCCAATCGGAGCCATGAACGTGAATGACCATTTCCGGGGAGGTCCATTCGGTTTGTCCGCCGATATGGGGATATTGGATCCAGCCGATGAAGGGGAACTCATCGCGCCCGCGGTAGGCGGAGCCTTCCTGGAATGGGCCGGGACTCATGGAAAAGTAGGCGTCCTGCGCATCAAGCCCGGACCGCGCCTCGATCCCTACTCCTTTCGAGCCCACTTGGTAGTTGAGCCATGTCGTGGCAAGCAGGCCAGGATAGCGGAGCGCTTTTTGTCCAGAGAGGACTCCAAGGGTATTCGAGAACACGCGTTGCGACAGCGAGGGCACGATTACTTTTGCAGAATCTGCTCCGGATTTGGAGGGTAATCCGCCAATATAAGGAAACACTACTCCGGTGATAAGCACGAGACTTTTGTTCTGAATGTGCATGCGGACCAGAATATGGTCACCTTGCAATTGCAAAGTGACATCCGCGGCGATGGGAAGCTGTGCTTCGGGAACATGGACGACGCCGGCGCCAAATCTGTATTGCTCCTGGTCGGGCTGCAGGCCGTCGTAGCGAATCTCGATGCGGTCTCCCGTGGTCTGAACGCTGGCCGCCTGCTGATTCCAGGAGACGATCCGCCGCGAGTAGTTCGTAGTGTTTGGAATGAGTAGTTCGAACAGACGAACGGCCTTCTCGTCGGTGATGTATTCCGTCTGGTTCCGCTTATCGAATAAATGGATGATCGAGCCTGTCTGCGAGGAAGCCTCAAGCCGCAGGTCGGAGTCTTCGACAACCTGCGCGGTGGCAACGCAACCTAGGAGGGTCGAGAAAAGCAGCAGAAATCCAAGTCGCCGGATCATTGTTTTCCGCCTTGCTCAAGCACCAGCACGTTGACATCGTAAGGCCACAATTCCAATGAGACGCCGTTGGCATTTGCAGGAGTATCCACGGCCCCACCCAGCCGGTAGTTCTTTAGCGTTCCTCCTGCCGGACCGGCGAAATCCAACGTAGCCGTTTGTGCAGCAGCGCTGGAGTTTATGACGACGACGGTCGTGTAATGCCCGGCTTCGATGTAGGATTTGGCCATTATCCCTGGCGGCACGGGCGAGCGGAGAGTGAAACCGTCTCCATCGGAAAAATCGCCCTGGTAGAGGTGCTGGTAGATTTGTTCCTTAAGCGCATGCAGCTTTTTCAGGTGCTCCGCATATTCCGGATACTTATTAAGGTCAATAAAGATGTCTAGGGGAGAATTCATCATGAAGGCCTGGTCAGCATGGCCTTTGTCGTTTACCGCGCGCGCATTCAAAGTGGCCCAGGGTATGCTGTAGCGGAAAAAGGTGTAAAACGGAACCGATAGGGCGCCGCCTTCGAAGATCCACGCCGAGTCTGAATACTGGTTTTCGAGGTCGGAAATCCCCTCCGTAACGATAATCCCATTGGGATCGTGGCCCTTCACGATCTTCTCCGACGTCTCATAAAGCTCACGGGCTCCGTTCGTATAGCTGAACTCAGGACTGCTGGCCTTGCTATGGGGCGAGTAAGAAAGAAAATTCTTACCCGCCTGATCCATTTCAAATCCAGAAAAACCGTAGTCTTCGATCATGCGGTGCACATTTCTGATATTGAAGTCGCCGGCCCCGGTCCCCATATCAACGTTGAGATCGACGGTGGCGTCGTCGGTGGTGGGAGGCCGGTCAGGATCGAATAAGCTCCAGCGTCCATCCACCATGATGCCGCCATAACTGTCCACATCGACCCAATCTCTGCCTTCCTGCTGGTGCTCGCGGGTGCTTTCGACAGTCGTGGTGCCGTTGTACCAGGCCATCGGGTAGGCTCCCAGATCGCGAGCCTTTTTCAGGTTCTCACGCAAGGCGGGTTCGCCCCCCAACCAGAATTGAGGGAAATAACCGTAGGAGAGATCGTTCATCCCGTCGATATACCATCCATAGACGATGAAGTACGGTGCGCCTACGTCCACGCCGGTTTTGGCGATAGCCGGAATCTGATCGAAAGAGGTAACGCCCCGGCTCAGCCAGCCGAGCGAAGACTGGAATTTCTCCGCGACCTTGGGCCGCTGCATCCAGGTCTCGGCCCATTCCCGGTGCTGCTTTGCCAGTTCGTGCCAATCGGTGGATCCGAACTTCAAATAGACCTCCGGGCTTTCCCATGACTTCCCTTGCCCGACCAGTGGAAACCAGCGCCAGGAGATACGGTAGTTCTGGCGATTCGCCGCTGCTGAGAGGTGATCGCGCGTGAGAAAACGCTCCACAACGGCGTACTGCGATTGGAAGGACTTGTCACGAATGTCCCAGCCGATTCCCAGGTCGCCGACCCGGTAAAGCATCCAGTCCGAATGCATACCCATGAAACCAGAAGGGTATTCGAAAGCTTTTGCTGAGATCGTGGGGTCGCTGTGCCCCCAGCCGCGCGGATCGTCCGGATCGAGGCGCTCGAAGGGATTGAGGTGAGTCCGAATCTTGTTCTGACTGAACAGTTCGTGTAATTCTCTGGGTCCAGATGTGGTGACAATGGATTCGCTATCGTCAGCCGAAGGCCCGACATCGAGCATGGGAAACGCAATCTGGTCGATGGTGTGGCTGCTTCGATTGGTTAGCCGAAGCTGAGCCACCAGATTGTTCTTCTCCAGACGAAATCGTATCTCCACATCAACCGGAAACGTGCCCTCGCCGGTCACAAAATCGGAAGTTGTCAGCGTGATGGAATCCGCCGTCTGCTGGCGCGCCCGAAGTCCGCTTCCCTGGCTGCCAAGAACGGAGTGGCCCTCCCACAGGCCCATTGGAATCCGCAGCAGAAGAGTTTCCGGAGATGTTGCCGGGTTCTTATAGGGCACCCCTCCTTGCTTTTTGAGGACGGCTTGAATCGCGCCCGACTTGCGTGACAGGGTCACAGCCAGCTGATCATTCTCCAGCTTCCATGAATCCTGCGGACTCAGCTTATCGGTGCTTATGGCTGGTGCACACAGCAACGCCAAGAGCCCAAGAAGCAAACTGGCTTTGTGCATAAGTGAATGCTCCCGGTTTCGCGGGAAACGGTTTGAACCGCGATCAAGGAAGGCCCAACCACGATCATTTGTTCTATTTTGGCGCGATGCATGCAAAATTGGCGGCGTCATTTGTATCGCCCATGCCTTTGTAGTGCGCGATCTGGGGATAAGGGCACAGCGGCCGGGTCATCACGACGTTTCTTTTGGAGCCGGCCCCTTCATATTTTGTGGCAATGATCTTCTCGGGGGCCTTGCCGTTCTCTACCCACTGTTCGAGCGCGCTCAGCACATCGTGATCGGGATCGTGCGGCTGCAAACGGCTGCCGAGCGCCAGATCCCCAAAATCTCCCGGACCCGAACCACCACCACAGTGGCCAACGCCGGGCGCCATGAATAGACGATAAAAGTCGCCCAGGGTAGCCAGACTGTCTTGGCCTCCTCGACCCACGGCTGCGGCCACACGCTCGTAATAGTTAATGCTGTTCTGCGGCGCAATGGCGGCATCAGACCAGCCGTGGTATTGGATGAGTTTGCCGTCGTGCGCTTTGAACGGCTTGAGATTGGGGTCATTTGAATTAAGAATCGGCCCCATTCTTTCATCCGCGAGTGCCACGTCTTTGTCGAAGTCGAAATTGTGAAAATCCCACTTGGGATTCTCAAATACCATCTCGCCAAAAAACGCGTTGCCAAAAAGGGCCTGCGCCGAGTCTCGGGCTGAGGTCAAGCCAATGATCCAGAATGGCCAGTTCCAAAGCGGTGCTTCATCGCCGGGCACATATCCCGGAAAGACGACTTCGCCAGTGCGCGGATTTCTGGGCCCGGCGTAGATCTTTTTCAAAGCTTCAACTTGCGGAGCGCTCAGGCAGTCCACATCACTGGCGCCTTGGCACTGGATTGTGGCAGGATCGAACTGACAACGTGGTGGATCTTCGATCAAACCATCCTTTGCCCCATCCAAAGTGTCGCAAGCCACCAAAGCGGCGCGTTGTACGATGGGCAGTTTATTGACTGGAATCGCGCTTGCCGGATCGTCCAGCAGCGCCTTTTCATCCCAGATGAAGCCGGCAAAATGATGTGTCCAGTAGTTGGCCGGAGCGCCAACGACGATTCCGTCAAAATCCTTGGGGAAGCGCTGCGCTTCCATCAAAGCTTCGCGACCGCCGTCGGAACATCCGTCGAAGTAAGCGCGCGCCGGTTTCTTTCCGTAGAACGCCCGAATGACCGTCTTGGCTTGCAGAGTGGTTTGATGCACCGCGCGGTAGCCAAAATCAACCACCTTCTCTGGGTGTCCAAGGGCCCAGCTTGCGTCCGGCTTCTCCGGCCCGGTGTGGCCGTCATCGGTGCCCGCGGTCGCATAGCCGCGCTCCAAGGGGCTGGTCATGGCGACGGCCGGAATGTGCCCGGCGAATCCACCATTTCCCACCTGTAGATACTTTCCGTTCCAGCCGCTGACGGGCATCCAGACTTCAAATTTGATTTCGGAATCCGAAGTGGGCCGTGCCACGCCCTCGACGCGGCAATAGGCCCCTAAATCAACCGATGGAGCTGCAATCGTGGTCGGCGCGGGAAACTTGAACGCGCCGGCGGGCACGACGGCCGATGAGGTGATGGTGGCCTGCTCGAGCTTGAGTTTGGTGAGGTGTTCGCAGGGCTGCTGAGCGCCAGCATTCTCGACCCAAAGTGTTGTGAGGATCAGGAGTGGAAACGAAACCTTGCGGAGTGTGCCCATCGTCCGTGCGTACCTTTCAGGCCGTACCATCGCTTTGCCCGCCGTACGCCTGCAGCAGGAGTTGAACGGAAAGCTGACGGCTCGTTCCAGCGCTGCCGGCAAAACTCGTTGGCGGCAGCCTAGTTTAGAACAAGTCTTCCGCGCGAACCACTGCCGGTCCGAAGCGAACCAGCCGCCCGCAGAAGTAATAGTCGACAGACTTGTTTCCGAACCTCGAGCCTCAATCGGTGAGAAAGTTAGTCGACGACGGCGTTAAGTGTCAAGCGAATTCGACTGAACTTTGTGCGATACGGAACGACTTTCCATAATTTAGAAGTACAAGATTTGCTGGATGCGGAATATAATTCTGGTTCTTAGAAACCTTTGTCTGGTTTCTGGCCTCTATCGCCGGGCTGTGCTTCCGGGACGAGGCATTGCAGGCGCACTACGAATCGTGATTCGGCGTCGGAGGTTTTTCATGGTACGACATGCATTCCTCCCCGCATTTCTCGGCATCTTCGTGGCTGTAATTGCTTGTGCTCAGCCGTCTCCGAATCTCACCGGAAGGTGGAAACTCAACCTCCCCAAGAGTGATTTTGGTCCGATTCCCGGCCCAGACTCGCAAACCGACGACATCGCACTGAACGGCTCGGCCTTTACCCAGCGTGTCGTCTCGGATGGTCCGCAAGGCAAACGGGATTACACCTTGTCGCTTACCGTGGACGGAAAAGCGCGGGAGGTTCCGTCAGACTCTCCGATGGCCCACATCGGCGAGCTGACTCTGCAGAAGATTGCCGCCTCCTGGGAAGGAAGCGCACTCGCGGTCTCCGAAACCCTCAAATTCCAAGGCAGTGATTTGCAAGTGAAGAATCACTACGATCTGTCCGCCGATGCCTCGGTTCTCACGGTTACTTCTCACATAACTTCGGCGACGGGTGAGATGGTGAGGAAGCTCGTGTTTGACCGCCAGGATCAGTCCGCCTCCGTCAACGGCGCCAGCATTGCCACGGCGCCTCCGCTTACCGGCAACAAGCCGGCAGCTCAGCCTAACTTCACCGGTACATGGAAACTCGATCCCGCGCAAAGCAGTTTCGGTCCGGTACCGGGTCCGGAAAGCCGCGTCGATACCATCGAACACAGTAACCCGGCGATCAAGATCAGGAGCGTTCAAAAAGGCACGATGCAGGGAGATCTCGACTACAGCTTCTCTTTGACGACGGACGGCAAACCTTCGACGATGAACTTCCAGGGAACCGACGCCACGAACACGGCTTATTGGGCACAGGATATTTTGACCATCGATACCGATACTACATTTCAAGGCACCGAGCTCACCATCAAGAGCCTGTGGAGCTTAAGTGAAGATGGAAAAACCCTGACGGTAAATTCCCACTTCGCGAGTTCTCTTGGCGAGCTCGATCAGAAACTCGTGTTTGCAAAACAGTAGGATGCTCCCCGTGACCATTTTCCGGTCGCGTGCTCGCGCCAAGGCTGGTTTTGTGCCAATTCTAAGAACGGAGAATTCAATCATGCGAATGAAGGTTTTTGCTGTCTATGCGGTTGTCCTCACTATAGTTACGGCTTCCGCGTTGGCGCAGGAAATTTCTAACGACGGCCTCAACAACAGCTTGAGCAACATCTACCGCGTCTCAAATGCGAAGAGCTTCTCCATCAGCCCGGAGAACTTCACCGGACGAGAAGGGCAAGGGCGGAATGGCCACAACCGGCGTAGCGTCCAACCAGGCGCGCGATTTGGGCCAGGGCTGGAAGATGAATCCCTACGTCATCATCAAACCGGGCACGACCTTCACCCTGGCGGAAATTAACGGCTCGGGCGCCATCGAGCACATCTGGATGACCCCCACCGGCAACTGGCGGTTCTCCATTCTCCGAATGTATTGGGACGATGAGACGACTCCGTCGGTGGAAGTGCCGGTCGGCGACTTCTTCGCCACGGGCTGGGGAAAATACGCCCGAGTTTCTTCTCTGCCGATCTGCGTCAATCCCGGCAGCGCGTTCAATTCCTACTGGCCGATGCCTTTCCGGCATAAGGCGAAGCTCACCATGGAAAACATCGATCAAAAGCCCATGGCCGTCTACTACCAGATTGACTACACCCTGGGCGACGTTCCCACAGATGCCGCATACTTTCATGCCCAGTTCCGCCGAGTCAATCCGCTTCCGTTACAAGCAGGTGTACACGATCGTGGACAGCATCAAGGGTAAAGGCCAGTACGTCGGCACCTACATGGCCTGGGGCGTGCACAACAACGGCTGGTGGGGCGAAGGCGAAATCAAGTTTTACATGGACGGCGACAAGGAATTCCCCACTATCAACGGCACCGGCACCGAAGACTACTTCAACGGCTCCTACGATTTCGAGAACCAGATCACCCACCAATATGAGGAGTTCACCAGTCCTTATTCAGGTCTGGCACAGGTCCTCAAGCCCGACGGACTTTACCAGACGCAGCAACGATTCGGCTTGTACCGCTGGCACATCGTGGATCCGGTGCGCTTCGACAGCGATCTGCGGGTGACCATCCAGGACCTCGGCTGGAGAGAAGGTGGACGCTATCTTCCGCTGCAGGACGATATGTCTTCGGTGGCCTATTGGTACCAGGTCGAGCCGCACGCTGCTTTCCCCAAGCTGCCCGCGAAAGAGCAACTGGAAGTCGACTGATTGTATCGATGCGGCCGCCCCCGCGAGTTGGTGGGCGGCCGCTCTCCAACGGACCTAGCTGCAGGAGGATTGCAATCATGCATCTCCCAAATAAAATTGCGCAATTCGTTATCTCACGGCCGTATTTCATGGCGACCTTGCTGGCCGCTGCGGGGAGCGTCATTTCGGCGTACAAGAACGCTCCGTCTCCGGTGGTTCATGCGGTGCAGCGCCTTTCTGACTACACGGGAATTCCGCTCGGCCAGGCCCAGGCCAACGCTAACGTTCTCCGAGTTGAGCTCAGTTCCACTCAAAATGCACGGATCGGCGCACAGGGATATACGATCCACTCCTCCAGCAGCGGCATCACCATCAGCGCAAACTCCAGTGACGCCACCGCCAACGGTGTGTACACGCTGCTCCGCACCTTGATGATCGAACATCGCAAAGATCCCTTCTCTCGTGAATGGAATGTGGAGGAGAGACCTGCGTTCCCGCTGCGCTCCATGCAGGTCGCACCCTACCGCTTCGGCGCGTCCTATGGATTTGCCGCTCTAAGCCCCGATCGCTGGTCGTTTGAACAATGGAAGCAGTACGTGGATTTCATGCGCCTCTGCAACATGACCAACCTCGCCATGGGATCGGCTCGTGTTTACGATCCCAGAGTATCCCGACAGCCGCCGGGAGCAATGGCGCTTCGAGGTCTGGAAGCGGGTCATGGACTACTGTCACGAGATCGGCATGAAGATTTGACTGGTTCATCAGTCCGAACCTGACTCCGGAGCAGGCCTTCTGGGACAATCCCGACAAGCGCTACATCAACGAGCATGGTGCCTGGTATGGCAACGGTTTGGACTGGACCAAGGGCAAAGATCTCATCATGGATACGCAGAAATACACGATGGGATACTTCCGCGATCTCGACAATCTGATCCTGATCTATAGCGATGGCGGCTCCTTCTTCTTCGACAGCCGGGATGGCAGCAGCGACCCAGCCGCTTTGTTCTCGGATGTGACAAACAGTTACCTCAGGATGCTGCATGACGTGGGAAATCACGCGAAACTCGTGAACATGAACTGGGGATTGCAACTTTGGGCCGACCTCACCCTGCCGAAATCTCTGGTCGAGAAGTATCCCAAATACCGCACTCTGCAGAACGACACCATTCCTTTGCTTCCCAAGGATGCCGGCTGGGAAGACGCGTCGGTGCTGACGTGGGTTCAGAATTTCGGAGTATTCATTAAGGCTGGCGGCAATCCGCCCGTGAGCGAAAGTCTGCTGGTCGCCAAAGAACACGGTTTTGATCCGGTAATCGATCTTTTCTGGTACATGAATCCGGAGGGCTCCATCAATATGTTTCCCCATCCTTATATTCAGCGGGCTATTCAGGAAGCGCGATATGCTCGCGACGAACTGGCCGTGGATGGGGTAAAGGGCTACCGCCTGGCACCGCCTATGCGGTTTTTGTGCGACTACACATTTTTCAGGGTGGCTTCGGATCCATCGCTCACGCAGGATCAGATCGTGAGCGAACTGGCTGGCTTACTAACGGACAATGCCGAAGACGAGCCCACCGTGAAAGAGGCCATCAACACACTCGAGCAGTTTTGGACCACCCGCAGACTCGAGGACATCCAGAAGGTAGATCAACTCTTTCGCCAGGTTCTGCCGAAAGAGCACAACCCGAATCTGGAGCATGTGAGTAACGGGATCACGTTCCTCACCTACATCGTGCGGATGGCGCAACCTGGGGTTACGCCCGCACAGAGAATGCAGCTCAAGCGCGAACTCTACGACACCATCAAGCCCATGTACATCATGCAGGGTTTGACGGCCGATATTGTCTGGATCCCAGAAGCAATGCGGTTCTTCAATGCTCGCGTAGACATGATGGTCGAGGACTATCAGTCGCCGCTCTATTCCGCAACGCCCCCGGTGGTAGATCGCAGCATTTATCCTAAGGCAACGTCGCAGCCCGTCCAGCTGCAGTGGCCGAAATAGACCGTCCCCGCGATATGCGGCGCCTTCGATGCGTGCCGGCAGCTTTATTTGGAGGTCAGATTATGAGGCGCAAGAACAAATCAGTCCTGTTGGTTTTCCTGATCGCGTTCTTTACTACGACTTTGCCGGCGAAGACTACCAGTGTAATCGCATTGTATAAGAATGCTCCTTCGCCCGTTCAGCATGCGGTAAATCGGTTGTCCGATTACGCCGGGATCGCGCAGGGCGCAGCCAAGACCGGCGAAACATCGCTGCGTGTCGAGTTGAATGCAACCAAGAATCCTCGCATTGAGCCGCAAGGCTACACCATCCGCTCCACAAACCGAGGGATCGTCGTCTCCGGCAACGATGCGGAAGGAGCGGCTAATGGTGTGTATACCCTTCTGCGCACGCTCATGATCGAACACCGCAAGGATCCGTTCTCCCGCGAATGGAACGTCGAAGAAAAGCCCGCCTTTACGCTCCGGTCCATGCAGGTCGCCCCCTATCGTTACGGCGCGTCCTACGGATTCGCCCAGCTGAGTCCCGATCGCTGGTCTTTCTCGCAATGGAAGGACTACGTCGATTTCATGCGCCTTTGCAACATGACTACGCTCGCCATGGGTTCCACGCGCATGTACGACCCGGAGTATCCCGACAGCCGCCGTGAGCAGTGGCGCTACGAAGTCTGGAAGCAAGTCATGGATTATTGCCACCAGATTGGCATGAAATTCGACTGGTTCATGATGCCGAATCTTGTCCCGGAACAGGCCTTCTGGGACAACCCTGACAAACGCTACATCAACGAACATGGCGCCTGGTATGGCAACGGCCTGGACTGGAAGAAAGGCAAAGATCTCATCCTCAGGACGCAGAAATATACGATGGAATATTTCCGCGACCTCGACAGCCTCATCCTCATGTATAGCGACGGAGGATCGTTCTTCTTTGATAGCCGCGAGGGCAGCAACGATCCCACCGCTGCATTTGGCGACGTCACCAACAGTTATCTGCAGATGCTGCGCGAGGCCGGTAACCATGCCAGCTTCGTGAATATGAACTGGGGGCTACAACTATGGGCAGACCTCGCCATTCCCAAATCGATATATAACGCCAATCCCAAATACGCGACTCTGCAGAATGACACTCTCGCTTTGCTGCCAAAAAATGCCGGTTGGGAAGACGCCTCCGTTTTAACCTGGATTCACAACTTCGGAATCTTCATGAAAGCGGACGGCAATCCGCCGGTCAGCGAAAGCCTACTGGTTGCCAAGGAACACGGCTTCCATCCCGTGATTGATCTGTTCTGGTACATGAACCCCGAGGGTTCCATCAACATGTTCCCCCACCCCTACATTCAGCGAGCGATCCAGGAGGCGCGCTATGCTCGCGACGAGGTGGGCGCCGACGGTGCAAAGGGTTATCGCCTGGCGCCGCCCATGCGCTTCATGGATGACTACATTTTCTTCCGGCTCGCTTCCGATCCCTCACTCACGCAGGAACAATTGGTGGACGAGTTGGCAGGCCTACTGACAGAAGCGCAGGAAGATGAAGCTACCGTGAAGGAAGCGATCAATACTCTGGAGCATTTCTGGACCACCCGCAAGCTCGAGGACATGGAACAAGCAGACAAGCTGTTCCGCGAAGCGCTGACCCAAAAACATTCCCGCAACTTGGAATATGTGAGCAACGGCGTCACTTTCCTGACCTACATCGTGCGTATGTCGCAGCCCGGCGTCACGGCAGGGCAGAAAATGCGGCTGGAGCATGAACTCTACGAGACCATCAAAGGGATGTACATCATGCAGGGTCTGGTAGCCGATATTGTCTGGGTCCCGGAAGCGGTGCGCTTCTTCAACGCGAGAGTGGACATGATGGTCGAGGACTACGCCTCTCCGCTCTACGTTCCACGTCCGGATGTGGTCGACCGGACTCCTTACCCCAAAGCCACCTCGCAAGCCGTGAAGTTGCAGTGGCAGAAGTAGTCGAATCCATCCCCCTTTTCGAGGATTTTGAAAATGTCTGCGCACAATGTGCTTGACTCCCATGCGCCCGCATTCGCACCCGCCGCATCCAGCGCTTCGACATTCCCATCCAATCGTGTGCGCGCCCATGGGTTTTGTCACGGGAGGAGCATCGGCCAGAATAGCCTTGTTGACAGTCCGCTCCCCTACTCAGTAGAGTCAATCCGTATTATGGTATTGATTTCTATAATGTAGAAATTTACAATGTATGGTACGGGCGGTGAGCCGCCTTGCATCGTTCCGCGAAGGGTAGTGCATGCGTCTCAAGCGTCGTGCATTTCTTCAGAATTGTCTGCTGTGCACCACCGCCGCGGTCATTGGTGTTTCCGGCCTGGCAGCAGTGGAGCAGACCTCCTCCGGCTCCGAATCTGACCTAATCGCCCGTATGACCTGGATGAATCCTCTCGTTTTCTGGCACAGGTTTGGGAAAAAGATTCAGGTCCACACCGGCGCAAAAACTGACTTCTGGCGCGAGCCACCCGGCGGAACCTCAGGGAGTGCGTTCGAATATCGAGCCTGCGCATACAAGGGCAGCCATGAGGAAGGGTTGCACAACACTCGTGCTCAGAGCAGCGCACGCCCAAAGCCGAGTTTCGGAGTCCCGCCTCGCCGTGAAGCGGTTCTCCAGAATCTGGAGATAAGCTAATGATTATCGAACTTTCCAAATTGCGAGTACCGCTGGTCAAACCGCATCCCGACATCAACGCCTTCCTCGATACCATCTCCGGGCGTAAGCCGGCGGCCGAACCACCACTGGCGGAATACCTGGTGGATAACGTCGTGATGAAACCGGTTCTCGAAATGATGGGCCGCAAGTGGGTCGATACCGGCGAAAAGGAAGAGTACATGGGCGGTCAGATGGATCTCTCCAAAGAAGGCCGCGCCATTGTCAACGGCTTCCTCGACAACGTCATCGCCTTCTGGCAAGCCGTCGGCTACGACTATGTGCGCGTCGAGATCAGCCTGCCGCTGCCTGCGGTCTCCTACGTCGTCCCCGATACCGCCCAGGTTCCCGAAGCCCACAATCGCGCCTGGCAATCGATGACGCAGGGCATCATTACCAACTGGGAGCAGTTTGAAAAGTATCCCTGGCCCCAGGTGACCGATTCTTGTTTCTACATGCATGAGTATGTTTGCTCGCATCTGCCCGAAGGCTTGGGCTTCGTCACCTGCCACGCCGGTGGCGTATACGAACACCTCTCGCGTCTGGTGAGCTACGAAACCCTCTGCACTATGCTCTACGACGACCCTGCACTATTCAAAGCCATCACCGATAAGATTGGTGGCCTGATCGAGGAATATAATCGGCACTTGCTCCAGTTCGACGGACTCGTCGCCATCTTTCAGGGCGAGGATTTCGGCCACAAAACCGGCACCCTGCTCTCGCCCAAGTCGATCAAAGAATATTTCCTGCCCTGGCACAAAAAATATGCCGCCATGTGCCACGCCGCCGGCCGGCCTTATTACTTACATTCCTGCGGTAAGGTGGACGCTCTGATGGACGACCTCATCAATGATGTCAAGATCGACGCCAAGCACTCCTTCCAGGATGGCGTTGCGCCGGTCATCGATTGGAAGAAAAAATACGGCGACCGGATTGGCATGATCGGCGGCATCGACATGGATGTGCTGTGCACCTATCCTCCCGACAAACTCCGCCAATACGTGCGTCACACCATCGATGAGTGCGCATCCGGCGGACGATTTGCATTGGGGGCAGGGAACTCGATTCCCTCCTATGTCCCACTCGAAAATTACCTCACCATGCTGGATGAAGGCCTGAGTTAGCGAGAAAAAGACGGTCTCCGTAACAGGGCGAGACCCTCGGGCGGCTGGTCTTGCGATTCAAAATCGGTTGCCGCCACATATCTGCAGCTCCGCCTCCGTGCACCGATTCACGTCCGTGCACCGAGGCCCAGTTTGCCGGGAACCGTCACGAGCCTACGGGAAGCCCACGGTGGACAGGCAAAGGCGCGCGCGACCTAGCGCGCAACGAAGTCAGAGTATGGGGGATTGGAGCTAAGGTCAAATGCAACTTCCGGGTCAGCGGAAGCACGCGAAGGGGCAGCGATCGCTGCGGAATCGGCTTGACAAGGCCCGATGCACCCGCTAAAGTCCTCTCCGTAATGTAGTACTAGATTCCATAATATAGAAATAGATCCCGGTGAAGAAATGAGACTGAAAGACAAAGTCGCGGTGGTAACGGGGGGTGGTTCGGGAATTGGCCACCATGCCTGCCTGCAGATGGCACGCGAGGGCGCCCGGGTGCTGGTGGTGGATCTGGTGGCTGACCGGGCGAAACTGGTGGCACAGGAAATCAAGGATTTTGGAGGGATTTCCGCTTTTCTCGTGGAGGACATCTCGAACGAAGGGGGAGCCAAGAAAGTGGCGGCCATGGCAGAAGGTTTGTGGAACCGCATCGACGTGCTGGTGAACAACGCTGCCTCGTTTCACCATGTAACGACGGAAGAAGCGACCGCGGCCGACTGGGAAAGAGTCTTCAAAGTCAATGTGTGGGGATGCAGCTTTTGCGTAAAGCACGTTCTGCCCATCATGAAACGACAAAAGAGCGGATCGATCATCAATGTTGCTTCGATCAATGGTCTCGTGGGCATGGGACCGGACTGGGTGAACTACAGTGCCAGCAAAGCGGCGCTGGTGAACATGACGAAGACCATGGCCAAGGATTTTGTGCAGCACAACATCCGGGTGAATTGCCTCTGCCCAGGAATGATCCATACTCCGGCCATGGAAAATCTGCTCAAGCAGATGGGTGTAAGCCGCAGAGAGGCGGAGGAAAAGTTTCTTGGTCCGCGGTGCCTGCTGGGAAGATTCGGGGAATCCCACGAACTGGCGCCCTTCATTGTGCTCATGGCCTCCGACGAGGCTTCCTACCTTACCGGGGCCACGATTGTGGTGGATGGGGGCTACACCAGTTAAGGCCGGCAGATATTTCGAGCTCAGCAACTAAGGTCGGGGGTAGCGTGTTTATTCCACAAACGTTCCTCGCAGCGTTGCTGCTGATTGCTGTGGCGATGCTGTGCTGGGGGTCCTGGCCAAATCTAATGAAAGCGGCGCCCGGGTGGCGGCTTGAGTATTTCTACCTGGATTACACTCTCGGTGGGTTGCTGATGGCGGTCCTGCTGGCAGCCACGCTGGGTTCTCGCGGTGCGGCGAGCGGCGATTTCCTTCATCGGCTGGGCGAAGCCGGGACCCGCGAGATCCTCTGGGCGGCGGCAGGCGGTTTCATCTGGAACGTGGGCAACATACTGCTGTTGATCGCGATCATGATTGCGGGAATCGCGGTGGCATACCCGGTAGCGTCGGTACTGGCCATCGCGGTAGGCGTGGGCATCGGCTATCTTGCACAACCAATCGGGAATGCTGGCTGGTTGATGATCGCGGTCTTGATTCTGTGTCTGGCGGCCTGCGCGAACGCAGCGTCATACCGGAAAGTTGGAGAGTCGTCAGGGACGGGCGTGCGTAAGGGACTCATCCTTTCAGTGATTGCGGGAGTGCTGATCGGATCATTCGCTCCTTTCGTAGGCCGAGCCATTAGCGGACGGCATGGGCTGGATTCCTACAACGTGGCGGTTTGTTTCGTTCTGGGGGCGTTGGTGGGGACTTTGGTGCTGGTGCCGCTTCTGCTGGCCAGACCGCTGATCGGAGAAACCACAACTCTAGGGGATATTTCGCCGGCAAGACGAGCTGGCATTTGCTCGGACTGCTGGCGGGCGCAATCTGGAGTGTGGGGACGGTCTCGTATTTCGCTTCCGCCGGAGTGGTAGGGGTGGCGGTGAGTTGGGGAATCAGCAGTGGGGCTCCGATGGTGGGCGCGCTGTGGGGCATTTTTCTGTGGAAGGAATTCAAGAACGCCGGTGTTGGAGCCAAGTGTCTGATGTCCGCCAGCATGGCGCTCTACATTCTTGGCGTGGTTACGGTGGCAGTGGCCTATCAACTACGGTAGGCACAATGATTTCGGGTGAGACCAATGGGAAACTGGCAACAAGGGAAGGGCTGGGGTTGGATCTGGGGTCCGGATGACGAGATCGGAGCACTTAACGCGATCACGCCGGAGTCGGTTCTAGCGGCTCTAAAGCTGGTCACAAAAGGAAAGATCGCAGATTTGGGAGTAACGGTGGATCGGGGCTCGTTCCGCTGGGCTGGTCATGCGGCCACGGAAATCATGACGTACCGCACTCCTCATGGAGAGCGCGTGGCGGGAGATGACGTGCCCGGTTCGAACGATCCACGCTGGCATAGTACGGCAATCTTTACCGGCGACAATGTTGGCACGCACCTGGACAGTTTGGGGCATGTCACGGTCGGGACGGGAGCGGACACGCATTGGTATAACGGGTTCAAGGAAAGTCAGCATGGCGGGGATTTTGGCGTCCGCAAAGCGTCGGTTGATAAATTTCCGCCGATTGTAGCGCGCGGAGTACTGCTTGACGTAGCGGCTTGCAAGAATGTCGAGGCCCTTGATGGGAGCTACGCCATTAATGCGACCGATTTGCGTGACGCGCTCGCATTCGGGCGTGTCTCCCTGCGAACAGGCGATGTGGTTCTTATCCGCACCGGAACCGGACGTTTCTGGGGTGAAACCGGCACCGATCACGCCCAGCTGAACCGTCACGATACGGCGGGGATCAATCTGGAAAGTGCGCGCTGGCTGGTGGAAGAGAATGGTGCCGTACTGATTGGCTCGGACACATCCACGGTAGAGGTGGTCCCCTTCACAGAAATGGTGCACCCCTATCTGCTGGTCGAACAGGGAGTCCCCCTCGGTGAGATACACTATTTGGAACAGCTTTCTCAGGAGCGGATATACGAGTTCCTTTATGTAGCTACCACGAACAAGATAAAAGGAGCAGCTGCGGGTGTGGCAATGCGCCCGTTTGCCATGTATTAGCTTTTTGGTTTTCGCGAACTGAGAGGGCTGAAAACGGTGCGACAGGTGGACAGACGTGTCAAATCCCGACAATAAGTACCCGGTAAAATCTCTCATTAAGGCTCTAGGGATTTTGGAATATTTGGGGACGGTTGAGAGTGGAAGCACACTGACCGAGATCAGCGGCAAGTTGCGAATAGGAAAGAGCACGGTACACCGCTTGCTGGGAACTCTGCGCGATCACGATTTTGTCTGGCTCGAGCCCTATTCCTCCCGTTACATCTTGGGGGCAAGGGTCCTGCAATTGAGCGAGCAGTTGAGCCACCAGAGTCTTCTGGTTCGATATGGCGAAGCCGTGCTCTCCCGCCTTGCCAGGGATACAGGCGAAACCTGCAATCTCGGGTTGCTGGATGGCCGGTCGGTGCTTTATCTGGTGATCAAGGAATCGAACGCTCCTCTTCGTATGACGGGACATGTGGGGAAAAGGCTGCCTGCACATTGCACGGCACTGGGGAAAGCCCTGCTGTGTGGCCTGTCGCGGGAAGAGCTGACCCGTCTTTATGGCCGCGGTGTCAAACTCGAAGCGCCGACAAAAAAAAGTATCTCCACCGTTTCCGCATTGCTCGATCAGATTGACAAGCTGAGGAACGCGAGCGCGGTATTCGAATATGAGGAGACCTATCACGGGGTGGTCTGCATGGCGGCTCCGGTACAGACCCATGGCGGCAAGACCATTGCCGCGATCAGCATTGCCTTTCCCAAGAACCGTGTAAAGTCCAAGAAGATGCAGGAATTCAAGACGCTGCTCAGCGATGCGGCGCAAGAATTGTCCGATGATCTGGGATTCAAGCGGAAGAATCGCCTGGAGGCTGCCCTTGCCTGACGCCCTTGTGCCTTCGCGTCTGCGGGCCAACTCCCTAAAACGGAAATTACGGGAGAGCGACTGCGTAGTAGGCACTTTCGTCGAGATACCTTCGCCTGCGATCGTGGAGTTGCTTGGTCTGGCGGGATTCGATTTCGCTGTGGTGGACCGGGAACATGGGCCGATTGACAGGAATGAGTGTGAACAGCTGGTACGGGCGGGCGTTTCCAGCGAAATCAGCGTGCTGGTCCGGGTCTCGGGCCACTCTGCGGCGACCATGGCGCAACCTCTGGATCAGGGAGCGGCAGGAATTCACGTGCCGCATGTTACTTCGGCGGAGATGGCGCGCAGCGCGGTGCAGGCGACCAGATACCATCCTTTGGGCGAACGCGGTATTCAGCCCTATGTGCGCGCTGCAAGCTATCGTTCCTATCCGACGGCAGAGTACCTGGCAGCTGCGAATGATGAAACTGTGCTTGTGGCCCAGGTTGAGGGCACTGAAGGCATCGCAAATCTGCAATCTATCCTGAATGTCGACGGTATCGATGTTGCTTTCGTGGGACCTTACGATTTATCCCAATCCCTGGGAATTCCCGGCCAGGTGGGAGATGTCCGGGTGAAGGACGCCATCTCCGCCGCGGTTGCTATGGCATCCCATTTAGGAAAGCGTATCGGCACCTATTGTGACGATGCAGCAGTTGCCAACGAGTACCGTGAGTTGGGAGTCTCCTACCTGACTGTCAGCATTGATGCCGGCATGTTTCTGGCGGGCGCACGAGCTCTTATGGCGAAGCTCCGCCCCTAGTCTTGCGCTTCGCGCGCTTCCTTACTACGAGTCAGTCGACCGAATCAGTCCCGCCAGGAGGGCGGCAAGGCTGCATGCCGCGCCGCTATCTGCCGGACCTGGTCTTGGCGCGGAGGGTTTTACGCTTGACAGGGCTTTCCGCGCTCGACTACAGTTGCAGTTCCAAGTTGTGTGATTAACTTCCGCATTATGGAACAACGAGGAGGCAAAAGAAATGCCATTCCAGTTTGATTTCGAAGATATGCAGCAATTCTTGTCCAGCATCAACATTCCACCCCGCGATGCGTACGATCTGCCATCATCTCCACTTCGTTTTCCCGACGGGGCGGTATATCGCAACGAGATCTCCAGCATCGAGCGGCCTTCGACGCTGCGGGCCATGCAGGATGAAGCCCGCAAATACAAGGTGAAGATTCACCGGATCATTGCCGTGACGATGGGGGCGACGCTGCTCACCATGGACGAACTAAAGGATATGGCGAACATGGCGGCGGACGAAGGCACCGAGCTGGTGGTGCTGCCTGGACCACGCGTGTTCTGGGACATCGGCAAAATGTCGGCCACGCCCGAAGGCGCCTACAGCGGCATCCGCGTGCGTGGCGCGGATTATCTTTCCTATACCATCGCCGACATGATGCGTGCCATGGAAGCTGGCGTTCGTGGCTTTCTGGTGTGGGACGAAGGCTTGCTGATGGTGCTCGTGGAAATGCGGCGGCAAGGAAAGATCCCGCGCGATTGTTTCTTCAAAGTTTCCGTCTTTACCGGCCACGCGAATCCGGCGGGGGCCAAGGTAGTCGAGAATCTCGGGGCTGACACTTGGAATCCGCTGCCCGACTTGACGCTGCCGATGTTGGGGGCGATCCGGCAGACCATCCGGATCCCCATGGACCTGCACATCTCGATTTTTGATTCCCAGGGAGGCTGGTATCGTCCTTGGGAGGTTCCGGAAATCTGCCGAATTTGTGCGCCCTGCTACCTGAAGCAGGAGCCGGGAAAATCGGTTGCCGACCTTTGCAAACCTTGGAGCAGCGAACAGGGCCTCGCTGATCTGGCACGGCAAAAGGTGCGTAATGTACAGATCATGGAGGAGCTCATTCAACGGGTGCATCCGGAACTGATACAGGCAAGATCGGCGCAAGATGAGCCGGTTGGCACAAAGCGATAGGAGGTTCATTCCGCTCACAAGAAAGCTGATAAGCGCCGCGGAAATAATACAAGGTCTTGCAGGACGCGAATGTCGAAGTTTGGGCGCTGGAGGGCGAGCATGCTTCCCACGGCCCGAGGGCACAAGGGCGCTTGTATCCTTGCCTGCCTGAGGGCGCGTTTATCGTTTTTCCGCAGTTTAGGAAAGCCATTCCGACAGGTGGGGCTCGCTCCCCCAAATCGGAATATCCGCATGCTTCGGTGTGAGGAGAACATGTTCAGAACAAAAATGGCGCGTCTGATTTCCTTCCTGTGTTTAGCCGGGACCGTTGGTATCTCGTCCCCGATGTACGCGCAAACCAGTCAGACGGGCGAACCACGGCCTTTCGATAATTTGTTCGTCATTCGGGACACCAAGACGGCCCGCATTTCTTCCTATGATCGAAGCGGGGGCAATGCGGATTTCATCAAGATCGCCCCCGGCGAGACGAAGACCATCGCGGAAATCTCCGGGACGGGAATCATCCGGAGGTTTTATATGGCTCCCTACGCCGGTGACCGCATGCGAGGGCGCAAGGTGATCCTGCGGATGTACTGGGATGGCCAGAAGGAGCCGTGCGCGGAAGTGCCGCTCGGGGATTTTTTCGGTTCGGGGCTGGGGACGCTAAGACAGTTTCATTCCGCTGCCATGGATGTGAATCCCGGCTTTGACGGATTTGATTTCGACGGAATGGTCTCGTACCTTCCCATGCCTTTTGCCAAAGGAGCACGCGTCACCGTCGAAAACGATGGCGGCATCAAGGATTACATCCTCTACTACCATATCGAGTACGAGCAGCTCGCCGACGGGCAGTTGCCGCCCAATACGGGCCGCTTTCATGCACAGTGGCGCCAAGTGCTGAAAACCCCGGTGAAGCCTGGCTTGAAGAAGAATGCTCAGGAGGGTGGCGGCTCGAACCTTACCGGCGACGACAATTATCTGGTGCTCGATGCGGAGGGCCGCGGAACTTACGTGGGACTGTTTCTCACGGTAGATAACCTTCCAGGTGGATGGTACGGCGAAGGCGATGACATGATCTTCATTGACGGCGCAAAGTGGCCGCCCACGTATGCGGGGACGGGGCATGAAGAAATCTTCAACGCGGGAGCCTGTCCCGATAAGGAATTCTCCGGCCTCTATACCGGATTCTATCTGATTGAGGATCTTCATACTCCGTGGCGCGGAAAGAACCAGATGTACCACTTCTATTTGAATGAACCGGTAGTTTTTCAGAAATCCATTCGTGCAACGATTGAGCACGGCCACGACAACAATTTTGAAAACTCCTATACCTCGACAGCATTTTGGTATCAGCTCGAGCCGCACAAAGCATTTCCGCCCATGCCGGCAGCCCGAGACCGTTTGCCGTTGTGGCCGGAAGGAGTTACAGAGGCACTCGACAAAGAAACAGGCTTGCGCGGAGAAGTCGCGGGAATCCTGTCTTTCGGCAAGATCAAGCTCAGTCCGGAAGATGGCGCCAAGTGGCGGGAATTGGAAATCGCCCGCAACAAGGAGTTTCATGCTCTGAAGTTCGACGACTTCATTCGTGATGTAGATGCCACGGGCAAGATCGCGGAAAAGTATCGTCAGGGGGCCTCCGGAGACGCAAAATAAGAAAGTCGCGCCCCCGAGCGGGGATGCGCAACCGCTGGCTCCGGTCTGATTTCGTCAACGCCCTAATTTCGCAGGGGTACAAAACCATGATGAGAATCAGTATCCATCGTCTGCTTTTCTTCGCTTGCTGCGGCGCCGTTCTGCTGGCTCCGTTGAGACTCCACCCGCAGGCTACCCCAGATGACCCCGGACGACTTCTCGACAACTTGTTTGTGCTTCGCAATACGCATACGGCGAGGATCTCCTCTTATGACCGATCCGGGGGGAACTATGATTTCATTCACATCGCTCCCGGAGAAACCAAAACGCTGGCAGAGATTCCGGGAACCGGCATCATCCGGCGTTTTTACATCGCTCCATTCGCTCTGGACCGGATGCGCTATCGCAAAGTGATTTTGCGAATGTATTGGGATGGGCAAAAAGATCCGTGTGTGGAAGTGCCGATTGGAGATTTCTTCGGGTCGGGACTGGGGACGCTGCGCTATTTCCATTCCATTGCCATGGACGTGAATCCGGGCTTCTCCGACTTCGACTTCGATGCCATGGTTTCCTACCTGCCCATGCCATTCGCCAAGGGGGCGCGCATCACCGTGGAAAACGACGGCGACGTGAAAAACCTGCTGCTTTGGTACCACATCGAGTATGAACAGCTTCCCGACGGAAAATTGCCAGCGAATTCCGGACGCTTCCACGCCCAATGGCGGCGCGTGGCCAAAACCCCGGTAAAGCCGGAGCTGCCGAAGAATTCTCAATTGGGTGCTGACCGTATGCTCAATACCACCGGGGAAGACAATTACGTGGCGCTCGATGCCGAGGGCCACGGGAGCTATGTCGGTCTGTTTCTGACTGTGGACAATATTGCGGGCGGTTGGTATGGCGAAGGCGATGACATGATCTTCGTCGATGGCGTGAAGTGGCCGCCAACCTACCCGGGCACTGGGCATGAGGAGATTTTCAACTCCGGAGCCAGCCCCGATCGGGAGTTTGCCGGCCTTTATACCGGTTTCTACCTGATTGAGAACCTGAATGGCCCGTGGGGTGGCAAGAACCAAATGTATCACTTTTATGTGAACGAGCCGGTGGAGTTTCAGAAGTCCATTCGCGTAACCATCGAACACGGACACGATAATGATTTCGAGAACGATTACACCACCACGGCTCTCTGGTATCAGGAAGAGCCACACAAGGCTTTTCCTCCCGTGCCTTCGGCTAAAGACCGGCTGCCGGCATGGCCGACCGATGTAGCGGCAGCTATCGAAAAAGAAAACGAACTCCGGCAGCAAGTGGCCAGTCTGCTGTCTCCCGCTGGCATGCGCCTAAATAAGGAAGACGGAGCCCTGTGGCAACAGTTAGAAGCAGCACGGAACAAAGAGTTCCGCGAGTTGCGCTTCAAGGATTATGTCCGCGATGTAGAGGCGATGGACGGGATCGTGCAGAAGTATCGCCAACCCACGGCCAAATAGAAACAAATAGAAAAAGGATGGCCGGTTCGAGGTCTGCGAGGCGCGTCTATAATAGTAGTAGAAGGTCGATGGAATTGTAGAGATCACGCTTGAAAGCGTGAGTGACGACAGCCGATTCTGGTCCGCGAAATCGCGGTATTCGCTTGAGCAAGTTGGCTGCTTATGTGGAGTCCGAATCCCAATGCAACCAGTCGATTTAGAAGATGTAGCCATCGTCGGCCGTCCTAAGACCGACAACGTGGCTGTCGTGGCAGTCGATTTTCTCGAGCAAGGTACCCAACTCCGTTACCTGGACGGCGTAATCACCATGAGCCGGCGGGCACAGAGAGGACAAAGCTTTGCGGTCCGTCCGGTACAGCAAGGACAACCCTATATCACGCTGGGCGATCCCTTCGGAATCGCTTCCCGAACCATGCAGGCGGGCGATCCGATCGAGGAGGAAAATCTCGCCTTGGAGTTGCCCAAGCTCGAGGTTCTTTATCGCAACAATCCTCCCACGCCAACCGTGCCCGAACTGGCCGTGCGCACCTTTGACGGATATGTACGCGACGACGGCAGTGTCGGAACCAGAAACTACGTGGGAATTGTGACATCCGGGATGTGTTCATCCACGGAGGCGCGCGAGATTGCCTGGCGGGCTATGCACGAGATATTCACTTCGGAGAAGTTTCCGAACGTCGATGGAGTTGTGGCCGTCGTACACGAATCCGGTTGCGGCATGCCGGACGGGGCCGGTTTGACGATGCTGAACAAGTTGCTGGTCAACACGCTCCGCCATCCGAACCTGGGCAGCGCGATCTACCTGGACTTGGGTTGCGGAAAGACCTGCGTGGAATGTTCCGTGCCGCTGTTCCAGGCACAGCTCCCCAGCTATAACCAGCGGGTCGTCAATATGACCGTGCAGCAACAGGGAGGAAGCCGTAAGACGATCGCTAAGGGCCTGGAGACGGTTGAGGAGTTGTTGCATTATGCCAACAAGTTTGCGCGGAAGCCGGTTCCTCATCTCCAACCTAATCGTAGGCACAAAATGCGGTGGCTCAGACCGCTGGTCCGGCTTGACCGCGAATCCTGCCGTTGGTGCGGCGGCCGACATGTTCGTGAAGGCAGGCGGAGCCGTGCTGTTGCCGGAGGTTCCCGAACTACAGGGCGCAGCCATGATTGACCTGGTGCAGCGTGCGCGAACTCCAGAGGTCGGACACAAGCTCATGGATTCGCTCGAGCGATTCCGCAGATATGTCGAGCTGTTCGGAGAGGATTTCAGCGAGAACCCCACGCCGGGAAATAAGAAGGGCGGACTTTACAACATCTACCTGAAATCCACCGGGGCAAAGGCGAAGGGCGGAACGACGACCGTCGAAGGACTGGTGGAATACGGGGAGTGGCTGGGCAAGCGGAAAGGGCTTTACGTTCTGTACACACCGGGCTATGACCAGATTTCAACTCCAGCCCTGTTTCTCAGCGGCGCCCAGGTAGCATTGTTTACCACCGGGCGCGGCACGGGCATTGGCAATGCTCTCGGTCCGGTGGTGAAAGTCAGCTCGAACACGCTGTTGTGGAATAACAACGAAGACATGGACATCAACGCCGGTACTGTTCTCGATCGTACCGAGACGGTTGAGGCGGTAGGAAAGCGAATCTTCGAAGACACTATTGCGGTTGCTTCCGGTCACAAAAAAGTACGGGCCGAGGAATCGGGCATTCACACCGAGTTCAAAGTTTGGGAGCAGCTGTGGCCAGCGTTGTAAACGATCGCGCGTATTCCGCAGGCGGCGCACCCGGCGATCCCGAACAATGCCGCCCATCGGGCACCGTTCTTTCCTATTACTCCACGCCGAAGGCCAGCAGGACATTGCCAGGGGCTCCGTACAAAAAGCCGTAACCTGAATTGACGAATAACATTCCTCCCTCCACCGCAGGTCCTCCGCCATCCATCGTGCCTCCTGTGGCAGGAATCATGTTGACGGTGTCAAATCTTTGGAGGGTATCGTAATCCCACAAAACCTTGCCATCGCTGCTGGCATAAGCGCGGATGTGGCCGTCTTCCGCGCCCGAAAACACGACACCGGGAATGGAAGATATCGCGGCAGACTGGGCGAGGCTACAGCGGGTTGTCTTGCAGCCTTCGGCTGCAGGCAGAGCGTCCCAGAGTTTTTTCCCGTCGGCGAGCGCCACGGCGTGGAGGCCACCGCCCGCTTTGGGATCGGGCAAAAAGCCGTTAGCATTGGTCGTGAGCCCAATGTCCGAAACTCCGGCAAAGGCGGCGTCGGGACTCGCGGTGAATCCCCATTGAATACCTCCCAAAACGCCGCCGGTGCCGAGTTTTGCCTGCCAAAGGATGGCTCCTTGATTGTCCGGATCCAGGCTAAACAGAATTCCGGATTTCTGACCAGCCAGCAGAATCCGGCGTCCGTCGGCAAGCGTGCGCAAAACAGTCGAGGCGCCAAAATCGAAATCGGGCCCGGCTTTTTCCGGACACGTGCTCTTGTCAGGCTGCAGGCAGCCTCCGTTGAAGGCGTCGCCTGGTGTAATCTGCTTTGACCAGACGAGTTTGCCGTCCTTCAGGTTAAGAGCCAGAATTGCATCGCTGTTCCCGGTAGCGGGCGCAGTGTAGTTATCTCCCGTGCCGACATAAAGCAGCTTCTTTTGGCTATCGATGGTTGGCGAGCCCCAGACTCCGGCGCCAGACGGCCCATACAATTGAGTTCCGCTGGCATTCCTGATGGTCGGCTGAGGTGGGCTCGAAATGGTGTAGGTTTTCCAGACAAGCTTCCCTGTCTTGGCGTTTAAAGCATTCACACTGCCGCGAAAAGTGCAGCATTCATAGGTGCTGCTGGTCGAGAGCCACTCCTCGCGCGACGAAACACCGAAGTAGAGCGTGCCTTCATATAACTTCAGCGAGCTGGTGACGCGCGCGAGAGGATGTTCATCAATCTGTTTTCGCCAGATCAGTTTTCCCGACGATCCGTCTACTGCATAGACGTTGGCCCGAGTGTCACCAAAATAAACGGTGTCATCGGGACCGATGGTTACGGCACCACGAACTCCGCCGAGGGCCTGGAAGCTCCAGTAAGTACAGCCCGTCCTGGCATCGAGAGAATAAACCTGGCCGAGAGGACCTCCAACGAACACGCGTCCGTTAACAACGGAAGGCTGCGAGTAGGCCGCGAAGTTGCCGGGAAACCCGAACGCCCACTTCAACTTCAAGTGCGGGACTTGTAGGGCAGTCAACATGGCTCCGGTAGCGGGCTGGAACCGGGTGTTCTCAATATCCACGCCCCAGCCGTTCCAACTCGCACGGTCGACGCTTTTCGAAGACGCGGTGGAACATCGGCCCTGTCCGGCTTCGATTTTTCCCGGTTGAATGGCCGATTGGCCGGTAAGGTACTCCGCGATGGCTTCGGGCTCTCCGGCATTTAAAGCCGAGGCTTGCTTCCGCATGATTCCCAGCTTGAGGGCGCGCAGAATGTACTCTGCCGACATCTCCTTCAAAACGGCGTGGTTCATGAGCGGCAAGGTGCCCAGCTCGTGACACATGGCGCAATGCACGGCGTAGAGATTTTTCCCGATAACGCTCGCTTCGGTCTGCGACGAGCCCGGAGTTTTTGGAGTCTGGGCATGTACAGAGTCGGAGAAAACGGCGAGCCAAACCAGGAAAATGCTTATAGCTGTTGAACCGACTTTCGGAAGCTGGATTCGCCGCTCTGAAGCAGGTTTGCAAATCATTTCTTGCCTTCCATGAGGACTGGATGAGTAGGGACCGGTCAGCTCCGAATCTAACGAATAATAGGGTGCAAGCCGCTGCTAAGGCCTCCAGAAATCGGTTTTATCGTTCGTGCTTGACTTTCGTGGGTTCTACAAATCAGAATATGTTCCCGCACAATGGACCGACACTCTACTCATGTCGGATAGCGCTGTCAAGTGGTGAAGTTCGCTGGAAGATGAAAATCTTGGATACAAGCTCTGAGGCCGCAGCTATGGCATCCCCCGAAACGAAGACCCGCGTGAGCTACGTCCGCGGCAACTTTGATATGCCCTTGCTGGATAAATGCATCGGCCAGGCTCTCGAAGATGCTGTGGCGAAGCATCCGGAGCAGGATTGCCTGGTTGTGCGCCATCAGAACAAGCGATATTCCTACCGCCAATTCAACGAAGAGGTGGACCTTGCTGCCCGGAGCTTCCTACGTCTTGGAGTCAAGCGCGGAGATCGAATTGGGCTGTGGGCCCCCAATTGCGCCGAGTGGGTAGTCACACAGTTCGCAAGCGCGAAAGTCGGCGGGATACTGGTGAACATTAATCCGGCAAATCGGGCTTTCGAACTGGAATACGTGCTCCGGCAGTCTGAATGCCAAGTGCTCCTGTTCGCCGAGGGATATCGGGACATCGAGTACGTCTCCACGTTGCGAGAAATTTGCGGTGATTTCAGCCGTCACGAATCTGGGACGCCGTCGCTGCGCCACTTGCCAAATCTCGGTCACCTGGTTTTCTTAGGCACCTCGGACGTGCCTGGGACGACTTCCTGGAACGAATTCCTTGTCGGCGGCGAGCGGATTTCCCTGGACCGCCTGCAGGGCCGGCAATCCGAACTACAGATCGACGATGCCGTAAACATTCAATACACCTCCGGCACGACCGGGCGGCCAAAGGGCGCGATGCTCTCACATCGCAACATTGCAAATAACGGGCTGCTGGTAGCTAATGCAATGCGGTTTACGCATCGCGACCGGTTGTGTATCCCGGTGCCTTTCTATCACTGTTTTGGCATGGTGCTGGCGAACATGGTTTGTGTGGCAAGTGGCGCCACTATGGTCGTTCCAGCAGCGTCATTCGACCCTCTGCTGACACTGGCGGCAGTGCAGGAAGAGCGCTGCACCGCCCTGCATGGCGTCCCTACCATGTTCATCGCCGAACTCGAACATCCGCAATTTCCCCAATTCGATTTGTGCTCTCTGCGTACCGGCATTATGGCAGGCTCACCCTGTCCCATCGAAATTATGAAGCGAGTCGTTAACGACATGCATTGCCGCGACTTGACGATTGTTTACGGCTTGACGGAATCTTCCCCAGGGATCACGCAGACCACCCCCGATGATCCGATCGAACTGAGGGTCGCGACGGTCGGCAAAGTGCTTCCGAACACGGAAGTTAAGATCATTGATCCGTTGACAAAGGAAACGGTACCCATAGGGACTGCCGGCGAGCTCTGTACGCGTGGATACCATGTGATGAAGGGCTATTACAAGAACCCGGAAGCAACCAAAGCAGCGATTGACGAAAGTGGCTGGCTGCACAGCGGGGATCTGGCCGTTGTCGATGACCAAGGCTATTTCCGGATTACCGGGCGCGCGAAAGATGTCATTATTCGAGGTGGCGAAAATATCTATCCGCGCGAGGTGGAGGAATTTCTTTACGCTCATCCCGCCATTACTGGCGTCCAGATTGTTGGCGTACCTGACCGAAAGTTTGGTGAGACAGTGGCAGCCTGGGTTCAACTGAAACCCGGTTGTTCGCTGACCTTGGATGAACTTAAGAATTTCTGTAAGGGGAAGATCGCGGACTTCAAGATTCCACGTTACCTCAAGATCGCCGAAGCCTTTCCCATGACGGTGACCGGGAAGATTCAAAAATACCGGATACGAGAGATGTCTCTCGATGAGTTTGGGCTTCGGGGAGCCACAATCTTCGAGGCAATGAAGAATACCGACGATCAGACAAAATGATTACGGCGACTGATCATGGTGAGGTGCGCGAATTAACGCTTGACCGCCCGCCGGCCAACGCGCTTTCCGCGGAGTTGATGGCCGCGCTCCGGCAATCGCTGGAAGCTGCGGCGCGGGAGGGCGTGGGAGCTGTCGTGCTTTCCGGTGCTCCCCGGAGGTTCTGCGCTGGGCTGGATGTTCCACTGCTGGTCGCACTCGACCGGCCGGCGATCGAGCGGGTTTGGCGTGAGTTGTATGCCCTCCTTCGCACTTTAGCATGCTCACCCGTTGCCATTGTTGCCGCGATTAACGGCCACGCGCCGGCAGGTGGAACGGTATTACCACTGTTCTGCGATTGGCGCGTGATGGCAGAAGGGGAGTGGAAGATCGGTTTGAGCGAAGTGCAGGTGGGTCTGGCGCTCCCTCCAGTGATTTGTTCAGCATTGGCTCGTCAGGTCGGACCGCGCCAGGCTGAGCGTCTAGCTGCTGGCGGACTGCTAATTTCACCCGTCGAAGCGGCAGCGATTGGTCTTGTCGACGACCTGGTCCCCGTCGACAAGGTAGTCGCGCGAGCAATCGAATGGTGCCAAAGCAGGCTCGGACTTCCCCGGCAGGCCATGGCTTTGACCCGCCAACAGGTCCGTGCTGATCTGGTGCACATTTTTGACCGTGATCTCGAAGCGGAATTGAACGAAGTACTCGCGAACTGGTGGAGCGATGGGACCCAAAAGGTGCTAAAGGCTTTAGCTGCCAAACTCGGTAAGAAGGCGTCTACCTGAGCCGCTCGATTATCCGAGTAGGGGGTCCCCATTGCATGTTGGAGCGGTAGAGTCCGTGCGGATGGAGGCGAAGGGCGATGGAAGCCGCTGCCGTCAGCACCAAAATGGTGGGTTATGCCACAGTGGGTCGCCCGAGCGGAGCCCCACCTAAGTTGTTGTGGGGAATGGTGGACCTGGTCGGGTTCGAACCGACGACCTCTTCCATGCCATGGAAGCGCGCTCCCAACTGCGCCACAGGCCCACTTAAAAGGAACGATCCCGAAACACATTCCGGAACATGATCAATTCTCGCTTACCATGACAGCTTAGTCAATCTGCGGCGGCAGATGTGTGAATGGCTTCGGTGATCAGTCACGCGATGATGCGCGACGTCGGCAGCGTGATCGCTTCGGGCAACCTATTGGCGACATGGCTTCCTAAGTAAATTCTTGATTTGCGGTCAGGCACGGAGTTCGCTATTGTTCGACAAAGTGCTCGGGTACGTCAGCGGGTTGAGGGCGCCGCAGCGGGGCGAAAATCGACAGAAGCCGTCCGGCGTTTTGCCGGAATGAACCGAGGAGGATGAATGAAGCGATTGACTAGCACATTTGCGGTGCTTGCTGTGATGTTGGCTCTGACCTTTCCCGCCATGGCTCCCGCGTCTGCCGCTCCGGAGCGTCACCCCGAGATTCGCGATGCCTTGAACGCATTGCATCGCGCAAAGGATCACTTGGAGCACGCGGCGCACGACTTCGGCGGGCATCGGGTGGAAGCTATCCGCGCCACCGATGAGGCGATTCGTCAGCTGCAGATTTGTCTGGATTACGATAAGTAATCGTTTCCAGTTGCACACTATCGTTGCGGGGCGAGAGGCAGCCGTGGAGGGAACTCGGCTGCTTCTCGCTTGCGACGCTGCCCGAGTTTGTCTCCGCTCTATCCCGTGTTATGCAGTCCAGCTGCAATACCATTGATGGTCGCGCCTAATGCGTAGTTGACGGCGTCGTTGTCTTCGCCCTGGCGCTTGCGACGCAGCAAATCAACCTGAATCAGGCTCATGGGATCCACATAGGGATTTCGCAAGCGTATGGAACGTGAAAGCACCTGATTCTTCTGCAACAGGTCGCGCTGTCCCGTGACCGCCAGAATGACGCGTTGCGTACGCCGAAATTCCTCAACCAGCATGGTCCAAATGCGCTCGCGCAGTTCCTGGTCCGTGACCAGCGAAGCGTAAAGCCGCGCAATGGTTAGATCAGCCTTGGCCATGGCCAGCTCAACATTTGCGATCAGGCTGGAAAACAGCGGGAATCCGCGCGCCATCTCCTGCAGCGCTTGCAACTTCTCGGGACCCCGCTCCGCGAAACGCTCCAAAGCGTAGCCCACCCCGTACCATGCCGGGACAGCTTGCCGGCTTTGCATCCAGCCAAATACCCAGGGAATGGCGCGTAAATCCAGGAGTTTGCGGCTTTCACTGCGGCGCGCCGGGCGCGAGCCAATGCGAGCGTGCTCCAACTGGTTGACCGGCGTGGACTGTTCGAAGTACTCCAACACCTCGGGATTCTCCGCGATGTTGCGGCGGTAGAAAGCAAAAGCGTCCTGCGACATTTCTTCCATGGCATCCCGCCAGCGCAGGTCGTCTCCCGGGGCCGGTCCCTCGGGACGGGTCAGGGCCTCCAGACTGGCGGCGATCATCAACTCCAAATTCCACTCTGCCAAAACCGGATCGGCGTATTTCCAGTTCAGCACTTCGCCCTGTTCCGTGATTCGAATTTCCCCCGAAAAATCTCCCACGGGTTGCGCGAGAATCGCGTCTCGCGTGGGTCCTCCACCGCGGCCTACGGTTCCGCCACGCCCGTGGAAGAGGCGCAACTTTACGCCGTGCTCATGCGCCGCGGCATGCAGCGCATGATGCGCCTTGTACAACTCCCAGGTGCTGGTGAGCATGCCGCCGTCTTTGTTGGAGTCCGAATAGCCCAGCATGATCTCCTGCCAACCGCCCCACGAAGCCAGCAGGCGTTTGTATTCGACCGCGCCCCATACATGCCTCATGATCCTGTCGGCGGATCGCAGCGCGTCAATCGACTCAAACAGCGGAACCGGCATCAGCCCGGGATCGTTCATCGAGGCTGCCATTTGCACGCCGCATAGATCTGCCAGACGTAATACCGCAAATACATCCTCTTCCGACTCGGCTCCGCTAATGACGTATTGCCGAATGGCCATCGCTGGATAGGTCTTCTTGAGTTCGGCGATGGACTGGAAGGTTTCCAAAACATTGGTGGCCTGCGCAGAAAGGCTGAGCGCAGGGGTTTGCGGAGTGTATTGCCGGGCATTTCCGGGGATTTCCGCCAGCGTCTCCGCGTGCACCCGGGCGTGCTGCCGGATATCTAGAGTGGAAAGATGAAATCCAAAGGTGCGCAGCTTGCGCAACATTGGCTCAATCACCAGCCCGGCCAGCGGTTGGCCTCCATGCTCATGCAGGCTGTCGCGCACCAGCAAAAGGTCTGCGGCAAATTCCTGCGCGTTGCGATAAGCGTGCTCGCTGGAAACCTCGTCGCGGGTGTGGCGCAACCGCATGACCGCAAAGTTAAGAAAGCGGCGGTAAAGCTCGGATTTTGAAATGCGCGCCCGCCGAGCGTGTTCTTCTCCCAGGCGGACATCGTATTCCGCCAGCCGGGCGGCCAGCGGTTCAGAGATGGCCACTTGCCGCGCCGAGGAACTCAACGGTTCCAGTGCGCGTTCCAGCTCCGTAATGTAATGACCCAGGATGGCGTTGCGTGCGCGCTGCAGAGCATCTTTCGTGGAATGCGGAGTGACAAAAGGGTTGCCGTCGCGGTCTCCTCCGATCCACGACCCAAACTGAAGAACGTCAGGCAAATCCTCTTCCCGAATCGCAACCCCGTACACTTCGCGCAAGCCGTCAGCCATCTCCGCATAGAGGCGCGGCAGGGTAGCGAACAATGACATCGGATAGTGATCGAGCCCCATGCGGATTTCATCGGTCACCAGCGGTTTTTCCAGCCGGACCTCATCCGTCTGCCAGAGGGCGGTAATCTCGGCTAGGATCGCAGTCTCTAACTCCGCGGCATCCGACTCGGACAGCGGCAGGCGGTCCAGCCGTTGCAACTGTTTGGCGATGCGGCGACGCTTCAGCAAAACCGTGCGCCGCGCGACTTCCGTAGGATGCGCGGTGAACACCGGCGTGACTTTTACTTTTCGCAGAGCAGCCAGGGCTTCCTCGCCGCTAAGGCCGGCCGCCCGCATGCGCCGCAGTGTGCCGCGAAACGATCCTGCCAGGGCGCTTTGCTCCTGATGCAGTTTGGCCGCGCGCCGCCGCCGCTTACGATGGTTGGTCTCGGCAAGATTGGTGAGTTCGAAGTAGATCGCGAAGGCTTTGCTCACCCGGTAGGCATCTTTCACCGAAAGGCCCGCAACGATCTCTCGAGCCCGGCTCATCCGCTCTTCTTCGAGCGAGGTGGAATCTGCGGATGATTTTCCTCGCGATGTCCAATCAGCAGCCGCCGCAACTCCTCCACCACGGCCAACAGCGGTTCGCCCGCCTGTGCCACCAGAACCTTGCCCAGCAGCATGCCCAGCGAGCGCACATCGCGCCGGAGAGGCAATTCCTTCGACGGATCGGCAGTGCTCGCTGTCAGTTCCGCCAGACGGCTGGCCTGATCCTCCGCGCTCCATAGTGGTTTCGTGCTCATGTCTTCAATATTACCGAAACGAAAGAGGATCGTCCTTATAAGGTGGTCTTGAGAGCTTGCAGTATCTCTTCCGGCTCGGGCCGCTCCGTGTAGTCTTCGCTCGTCGAGGCAAGGAGCACCTGGCCGTCGCGGTCGACAACAAACGTCGCAGGCACAGGCAATTCCCAGCTTTCGTCGCCGTTGGTGAGAGGCAAGTTTACGAACACGCGCCGGTAGATTGCTTGTTGATAATCGGGCACGCGATAGACCAAACCAAACTGCCGCGCCACTTGGTTGCCGGCATCGCTCAGCAGCGGGAAGCGCAGCTTATGCTGATCGCTGCATGAAGAAAGATTGCTTCACGGTTTGCGGTGAAATCGCAACCAGCGATGCTCCAGCGCTGCTCAATGTGCTGGCGCGAATCAGATTCATGGCCTCCATCTGCCCCACGCAGAACGGGCACCAGCGGCCGCGGATAAAGCAAATCACCAGCCGTCCTTTACTCAAGAGCAGCGCGGATGAAACCAGCTTTCCGTTGTGATCGTTCAGTTCAAAAGCCGGTGCCATGCTGCCCGCCTGCAGAGCTTTCGTCGGCAAGCTGTTGGTCTTTGAGTTCCGCAACCACGCGAGCGTAAGTCTCGCGTGTTTCCGCCGGAACGTATTTTTCAATGAGTTCTTTGCGTTCAGTGAGAATATCGCGCAACGGGCGCGAGTCTGTGTCCGGAGTAGATTCGTCGAGGGAGCGCCACTTCATCCCATTCAGGATAGCAGCACTCGAATAAGACGGGGTGGCGCGGCCCTGAGCCGCAAGACCAAACAATGTGGGACGATAGCTTCAGCCAGTTCTAGCGGTTGCTTTCACCGTTCGCTGTCGAAGCAATGCTGACAAATGTTGTTCGAAGCTCAGGCACGGGTTATGCGCAAACCGCTCCGGGATAAGAACTGAGCGCCCGCATAAAATTCTTGATTTCGCGTTGTGTGTCGCCGCGCCGGAGCGCATTCATGCCGCCGGCAATATCGGATTTGTTCTATCTTACTCTTCATCTAATTCCCCCAAGTGAAGCCTTGCGCAGCGCCCGCAAGAACCGGGCACTCAGCCAGAGCACGCAAGAAGATTCATTCGTGAAGGTGAAAGGATAGTTGAGCGTCACTTTCAGCTGGCCTTCACGAATCGGGGGATGCCCAAAAGTAATAGTTACCTCCAAAATCTGTAAATGGCACCTCCGTGCCGAGTGGGCGAGTCTCACTGTTGAGGCTACTTCGAGATTCCCAGCTGGAGGTCAGGATCAGCGGCTGGCGGGAGGAATAATCCCGTTCATCCGCAGGTACTCCACCATCTGCCCGTAATGGTCCATGCAGTGGGTGGGCACGAAGGCGGCGACGGCGGTACGAGTCGTGTCGTTCTTGCCAAATGGGCGGCTTGATCGCGACCAGGGCATTTTGGTCGTTAATGCTGGTGACGCGCCTTGTGCGCGTAAGCGAAAGAGTCTTTCAGGAACTTCAAAATGTCAGCTTTGGTCTTGACCGAATCGGGGCCATTCTCTCCTCCGAGGTCCACGGGAGGTTTCTCCTGCAGGATCGTGGAGCCGAAAACGTAGTTCACCGCCGCAATGTGCTTAACCTCCTGCGCAAAAGTGCGCACGCCCTTGAATTCGCCGTTGGTTGGAGCGAATCCATATTTATCTTCCGGCATGGCGTCGGCCGCCGAAACCACTTCGCGCTCCACGATGCCGACAATGCTGTCGATGCTCGGACCCACGGTTGCTTTTGCCGGTTTCGAATCCTGCGCGCAGTGCGCGCCCGCGCAACCCAGCAAACACAGAACTGCAATACTACACAGTGTTCATGCAATCTCATCGTATTTTTTCTCCTTGAAAGTGAATTTTGATTCCCCACGTATCGTTAATCCCTTACCACCGCCGGCGCCAATCTCCACCTCATGCGAGGTAAGCCGGAAGCGCCGTACCGTCAACAATCCCACCAGCAGCGCACCCGCGGAACACGTCATCGTCATCGGGAACACCCACCCGCGTGGCCAGCGCTCCCCACGCCGCGCTGCCCACCGCCATGCCGCCTTGCAATACCAGAATGTACATGGACAACGCCCGCGCCCGCATCCGCGGCGGCGACATGGTCTGCGCCGCCACATTCAGGCAAGCCAGAATCCCGATCCACGCCACTCCGCTCACGAACAATACCAGATTCAACCAGCCGAAAGCTCTGCACGTGTCCCGCGGCAAAAACCATGGCGGCAAATAAAACAATGGCAAACACCACCAGGCCGTCCACCGACAACCGGCTGCGCACGCGCGGCAACGCCGCCGCGCCCAGCAGCGCTCCCAGCCCGAACGATCCTAGCAGCAATCCAAATCCCCGTCGCGCCGAACGGACGCGCCAGAATCGGCAGCAGCGCCAGCAGCGGGCTCGCCGCCAGGCTGAATGCGCCGGTCCGCACCAGCACGCAGCGCACCACCGGGCTGCTCATCCCATAACTGCATTCCGGCCCGCATCGCGTCGCGCACCCGCCCACTCTCCACGTGCTCATGCTGCGGCCGCTTCCAGCGGTACAGAAAGAAAATCACCCCAAAAAACGTCGCGGCATTCAGCAGAAACGCAATCCCCGCGCCCGCCGCCGCCACCACAAATCCGCCGATCGCCGGCCCAACTGCCCGCGCCAGGTTATAGCCCGACCGAACCCAACGCCACAGCCGGCGCATGCCGTTCGGGCGACACAATCTCCGGCGTGATCGCCTGCCACGCCGGATCGTTCATCACCGCGCCTAATCCCAGCACAAAGGTGAAGATCAGCAGCACCCACGGCGTGATGTAGCCGCGCAGCGTGATGATGCCAAGCAAGGCCGCCGCCACAACCATCCATCCCTGCGTGACCAGCAGGAATTTTCTGCGGTCCACCAAATCCGCCAGCGCGCCCGCCGGCAGAATCACCAAGAAACACCGGCAACGTGTACGCCGCCTGCACCAGGCTCACCATCAGCGGCGAGAGCGTGAGCTCGGTCATCAGCCAGCCCGCCGCCACGTTGCGCATCCAGGTGCCGGTGTAGGAAATCAAAGCCGCGATCCACAACGAGCGGAACAGCGGCTCGCGCAGCGGCGACCATGGGGAAACGTTTCGCTGGAGCTGAACCTTGCCAGTCGCGTGATTGTGGACGGATAAGACATATCTACTGACTCGCAGCTTCAACGCTTGCGGTGGAGCATCCGCCCGCAAACGGCCACTCCCGATTTCGCCACGCCCGCACCATATAGATCGTCAAACCCACCGCCAGGATCACCGCCGCATAGCGAATTTCCCGCAGAAAATTCTTGCGCGAAATCAGAATGAACAGAAATCCCGCGCTCGCCAGCAGCGCCGGCAGCGGATACAGCCACATGCGGAATGGCCGCGGCAATTCCGGCTGCCGAATCCGCAGCACAATGGATCCAATCGCCTGCACCAGAAACTGCAGCAGGATGCGGATCACCACCAGCGCCGCAATCACATCCGCCAGCGACAAAAAGCAAAACGGAATCGCCACGCATCCCAGAGCCAGCAATGAAATATGCGGCACCCGGTATCTGGGATGCACCCGCGCAAAAATCCGGAAGTAATTGCCATCGAGCGCCGCCGCATAGGGCACGCGCGAGTACCCCAGCACCAGCGAGAACACCGAGGCAAATGCCGCCCACATGACCAATCCCGAAGCCAGCTTCGCCGCCCACGCCCCATAAATCCGCTGCATGAAAATCGAAATCACATACAAGCCGCCGTTCGATTGCCCCGCCTGCGCGATCTCCCTGCCACGGCAGCACTCCCAGAATGCTGACGTTCATGGCAATGTATAGACAGGCCACCAGCAAAATGGATAGCAACATCGCCCGCGGAATCGTCTTGGTCGGCTCTTTGATCTCATCGCCCAGAAAGCAAATGTTGTAGTAGCCCCAATAATCGTAGGAAGCCACCAGCATGGCCGAGCCCAGCCCCAAAAAGAATCCATTCGAAAGATGAAATGCTCCCGGCGGAAAATCCAAACGCCAGCGCGGCATGAAAGTGACTGAATCCCGCAAAAATGATCCATGCCATGGTCGCGATTACGCCCGCCAGCAGCCACTTCGACATCCAGCCAATGCTCGTGATCTTGCGGTACAAGCAGCACAACCGCCAGCACCACCATGCCAATCGCCACAAAAGTTGCGCCCGAAACCATCCAGCGCACCTTGCAGACGTGCCCAGCAGCGGAACATTCCAGGCCCAGTTGTGCATCGCGTACTGATGTTCCAGCCCGGGAAAAAAATAAGACGCGTATCCCGCCAGCCCAATCGCGCCCGACGCAATCGACAGCGGCGCGCTGAAAGAAAGCTGCCAGATGAAAAGAAAAGAAATCAGCCGCCCCAAGCCATGCGGCCCATAAATCTCCCGCAGATAGCGATACGATCCGCCCGACCCCGGCATGGCCGAACTCAATTCCGCGCAAACCAATCCGTCGCAAGTTGCCAGCAGCGCTCCCGCAATCCATCCCAGAATCGCCTGCGGCCCGCCCATCGCGCTCACGATCAGGGGCATGGTAATGAACGGCCCCACCCCGATCATGTCAATCATGTTCAGCGCGGTTGCGCTGCCCAGCCCGATTCCGCGAATCAGTTGGGGACGGTCGCTTCGTCGTATTGTCGGAGGAAGATCTGCATGCGCATGAACCGCAGACCGAATCTGAGAACCAGAGAGACCGAGAACTAACAACTTCGGACGAACTAGACCCAAGCCGACTGCCAGAGGCTAATTGCCGCCTTCATGCCCCGCGCTAAGCAAATTCACATACAGCCGGATCGCCCCCGGCACTCCCGCCGGCAATTGCCGGAAAAAAGCGTATCCGGTGTAGATGTAGGTGCCCTTGCCATAGTGCGCCACCATCAGCCCGCCTTTCTGCGGCGGCTCTCCCGGATCGTTCGACGCCAGCAGCGGCTTGAAGTGATCATCCCACTGATCCATGAAATACAATCCGCGCTCCTGCACCCAGCCGTCAAAATCGCGCTGCGTGATCTGATTCGGATAGCGCAACAACCTGATCTTGCGGATCAAGAATCTCCACCGGAGCTTCTTCCACCGAAACTCGCGCCCGGCTCATTTCCGCCGGATAGGGCGTAAAATGCCCGTTATTGAAATCCCCGACGCCGGCGTTGTACTGCACCACCAGCGTCCCGCCGTTCGAAACGTAATCCAGCAGCTTCTTATTATTGGCCGCCACATCGTTCTGCGTGTCGTAGGCCCGAATGCCCAGCACAATCGTTCCAAATGCGCTCAGATCTTCCGTCGCCAGCTTCTCCGCCGGAATCATGGTCACATCCAGTCCCGAGTTGCTCGAGCACGGCTGGAATGTCGTCCCCGGCGCCCATGATGTAGCCAACCTTCAAACCCTTCGGAACTTTGACATCCACCATGCTCACTCGCTGCACGGCGGGCTGGTAGTAGTAGAAGCTGCCTAAGATCCTCGCGCGTCACCAGCGAATATCCCTCGCTGTATTTTTTGTCCGCCTGCTTCGAGCACCGCGCGAATCTGCGCCCGGCCTTCTTGCAAACTTGCGGGAAATACTTTGAATTGGTAGTCCGTGCTGTCTGCCGCGTTGCTTCAGATCCACACTCCAGTTCTGCCGGTTCAACTCTCCAACCCGCGGGGGCTTCCAGATGAAGTTTTCCGCCGGGCGCTCCCGTCAGATTGCAGCTCACCTGCACATTCACGCTGGTGGCCGGCCCATTTTCCACCGGAATGACCAGCTCCCCCGGCTCCAGCATCACTGAAAATTCCGGCGCGACGGCTAACTCCCGTTTCTCTTCTGCGCCTTGCTCGTCGGCGAAATGCGCCAGCACTGGAGCGTCAATGCTCGCCGTCGCTGATCTGCGATCCGTTGCTGTCCAGTAACTCATAGCCTTCCCATGGCATGAACGCGGGATCGAGAAGCGGCGCATACTGCGTAGCGTCCCGATCGATTGTGTTCAACGCGTCCCTCTCCGGATTGTCGCGATGCCAATATGGCCGCGTGAAAGGGAAATCCGCTCCGACCTTGCGGCGTAAAAAGAATCACGTGATCCTTCCCCGGCGGAATCGACTTCGCTTGTTTCCTTCATCTCCTGATTCGATCCGTCCGCTCCAGCCAGCGATCGCTCCCGCGCGCGCAGATTATACTGCGAGCCATTGTGCAAAGTGACCCGCACCGCGAACTTCTGCCCCGGAGAAACCACCGTCAAGCGCATCTTTTTCCGATGTGAGCCCCACCTTCGCTCCCTGCGGCGCCAGCACCGTCGCATCCAGCGTGACGTTCAGCGCCAGATTCAGGCGCACTGCGAATCTGCTTCCTCTTTTTCCAATAGCCGCTCCCGCAGATCGCCTTGGCCGCGGCGCTCAAATCACTCTCCTCGACTCTGCCATGCCAAACCGTCATCGGTCCCAGCGAGTTTCAATGCCGCGGCCAGTGAGTCCACCAAACTCATCTGCGTCACTCGCCGCTGCCTTCGCCAGATCCTGCTGCGTCTCCGCTAACTCCGGCTGCAATCCGGCAACTTTCTGTTCCTCATCCCCCAGCCGTGCCGCCAGCCCCGGCAATGACGTGTCGATCCCATCAAAGAAATCTTGCTCATGCCCATCTTTGCCGACGGTCGCCGGCAGCACCGAATCCACCAGCCGATAAAACGCATAACGCGGTCCCCGCGGCAGCGAAATCCCGCCCAGCCCCTGCGATTGCTGATGCCTCAAGCCCTCAATCGCAAACTGTACATACGACATTCCCAGCACCGGATCGGTCTCGCCCGTATTCAGCTTGACCGTGTAGTCCTTGTCAGGACAGGTCTGCGCCATGAACGAGCACACATTCCCGATGTACAGCTTTTTCGCCTGCCACGGCAGCAAGCCTTCTTTGATTTGCTCCGGAAACCGCTGCGGATCGGCCGCCGCCCGAAATGCTTCCTGCGTCAAAATGCTTGATGCCTGATGATGCCCATGCCCATCGCGCCCCGTTCCCGAAAACCGCGCCACCAGCACATCCGGACGGAACTGCCGGATCACCCGCACAATATCTGCCAGCGCAATATCATGTCCCTGCCATTTCTGAAATGTCTCGTCCGGATTTTTCGAGTATCCGAAGTCCGCCACCCGCGAAAAACGCTGCTCCACTCCGTAATAGCGGTCCGCCGCCAGCACTTCCAAAGTCCGTAGCACACCCAGTTCGTCAAACAGATTGCTGCCCGTTTTGTTCTGCCCGCCTTCGCCGCGGGTCAGCGTCAACAAGGTCACGGTCGCGCCCTTGCCCCTTGACTCCAAGCGTCAGCATGCCGCCGTCTTCGTCATCCGGATGCGCATCAATTTGCAGCAGGCGCGCCGTCGTCTGCAGCCGTCGTAATGTCTGCTGCAGTCCGTTC
This sequence comes from uncultured Acidobacteriaceae bacterium, assembly GCA_963697035.1. GTDB lineage: Bacteria > Acidobacteriota > Terriglobia > Terriglobales > Acidobacteriaceae > PALSA-270. Next base: position 203,150 of record CAVOMN010000001.1, read on the forward strand.
ACTCCGGTGTCCTGCGGAAGGGGATCAACAGGACTAAGAGGTCCCGCAGTCTGCCCCTGCGCGGGCAACAGCAATGCTGCAGAGAGGACGAACCAGACGCATGCACGTGACACAGCAGAGTGAACCTGATCTTGAGGGCAGCGCTGGGTCCCTCCGGTGGGGTTCTGATTTCGAGTGGAGCAGCGTCCTTCGACCAGCTCAGCGCAGGCTTTCAACGCTGCGCTATGGGTTAGTTTTTTGTCCGCGGCTCGAGCCGCTGCGGTGCCGTGCATCTTCATGAGATGGAGCTTGCCGGAAATAAGGCGCAAGATTCTTCCGGGATATTTTCTTTTCCGCGCCACGCCGCGTCACTCGGCGCTCCATGATTGTCTCACGCCATAACATCAATGAGCTTGCCATCGGTTTTTGTTTGCGCAGCCGAGGGATTTTCCTCACTGCCGCTCGCAGCGTTCGGCAAAGCTCTCGCATCTTCACCGCTCAAGCCCGCCTGGGGCTGCACAATCTTCCGAGTATCCTGTTGCACGCGGACAAACGCTTCCTCGGCCATGGCCAAGTCGCCGGAATCGAGCGCGCTCTGCAGGGCCTGCAGATCCGTCCGCATCGTGTTTGCTGGATTCACCTGCGCCGAAGCTCGTATGCCATTCTCCTGCGGCCGAGCACTCTGCAAGTCCTCCTGAAAGTGAGCCAATGCTTGTTGGGCCCTGGCCACGTTGCTGGTGGACAAAGCTTGTTGCAGCGTCAGCAGGTCCTGCCGCAGCCCATTCTGCTGCTCTAACGGGTCGTGGCCATATGACGAAATCGCACTTACCGCCGTCACTGACATTGCGCCCTCCAGACTGCCTCCAGGAATGCCCGCGCCTCGCCTTTCCGGGAGTACGGTTCGTCGTGATTACCACAGTGCATCTCGGCCTCCCTGCCCCTATCATGGATAGCGGCAGTTCGTAAAAGGTCTTCATCTTTTTAGAGTTAATATTCCTCCAGCCGTCATCCGCCGAGGTTACTTCTGCGCAATGACCAAGAAGATGAGTACGCTTTCTCCGCGAACTCTGTGGCGGTCTCTGCGTACTCAAGGGTTAAGAGCTTTTGCTTGGTGTGGTCAGTTGGGACGCAGCTCGAACTTCACTATCATGCAGTTGGTCTGCATTTAAGGAAAGGAAAGACCCATGCGCGTGCAGCGCTTCGAAGAAAAGAATGAGGCCATTCGCGAAAAATTCGATGCTCTGAAAAAACATTCCCCAGCCCAACTCTCCCGGCGCCTGAATTTGTCATGGAGCAACTGGGGATTCGGCCGCGAGTCTCTGGCCGTCTCCGCCCGGCGCCTGCAAAAGGCAGGCCTGTCTTTCATCGAGCTTCACGGCAACCACTACGGCCCCGACCTTGGCTACGCGGCCCAGGAGACCTTACAGGTGCTCGGCGACTATGGGCTCAAAGTCTCCGGCGTCTGCGGCATGTTCTCCGCCGATAACGATCTCTCCAGCAATCGCGCCGTCAACCGCCAGGCTGCGGTGGATTACCTGCGCCGCGAAATCCCCTTCACCCAGGAAGTCGGCGGAACGTATCTCCTGGTGGTTCCTGGCGCGGTCGGCCGCCCCAAAGCCTATGACAGCGTGGAAGCGGATCGCTCCGCCGAAACTCTGCGTCAGTGCGCACCGTGGTTTACCGAACACCATGTGCACGCGGCCGTCGAACCCATCCGCTCCGCTGAAGTGAGTTGCGTGCACACCGTCGCTGACGCCAAAGCTTACATCGCGCAAGTTGGCCATGCCGGCGTTGCCCACATCAATGGCGATGTGTATCACATGCAATCCGAGGAATCGCACATTGGAGAAGCGATTCTTCAGGCGGGTGACACGCTGCTTAATCTTCACTTTGCCGACAGCAATCGCTGTGCTCTTGGGGACGGTTCACTGGACGTCGCCACCATCATCCGGGCGCTATACGTCCTCGCTTACAACCGTTCCGGCCACTACGTGACCTTCGAACCGCTGGGCCCCGGCGGAGATCCCTATCCAGCGATGTACGGAAATCCCGACTCATCCAGGCTGGATGCGCTGGTCATGAACAGCATTCGCTACTTCCGCGACTGCGAAGAGATGGTGTTGTCCGAGTAGCCGGCGCACGAATCGTAGGCGCGGGGCGCCCCACCCTCGTCGCGCTTTTTGCGACAGAGCCTGCCCTGAGCGAAGCCGAAGGGGTGGGGATTTTGATTTTCGGAAATCGACGCGAATCAGCGAAGTCCGCCATTCAGTTCTCCTACAACCGTGGCGAAAAATCCGTCAACATGAGGAAAGTAGAATCTATCTTCTCCACCAGCTTGCCGCTCGCCTCGGATTTTGCCTGCACACTCTTCCATTCCGGATCATCGCGAAAAGCTTGCCAATTGGCCGTGGCCGCCTCGCGGCTGGCGTGCGCGATTGCATAGAAAAGCGTTTTGCCCTTCAGCGGATCATCCGTCGGCGTCCAGTATGCGACATTCGTCATGCCATGCTTTTCGAAAAGGCTCATGGTGTGATCGCGGAAGCGCGCCAGAAGATCGGGCAGCTTGCCCTCATAGCAGTGATACACCCGCAACTCATAGACTGCGGACGCGGGCAGATGGGGAACGCGCTTTGTATTTTTCGCGCTGGCCGTGACGTCAGCGCCGATTAATCCTGCTGCGGGCAAAGTTTGCATAAAGGTTCGCCTGTCCATGGCGATATTGTAGCTGGTGCAGTGCGATCCTCGGGGCTCGTCGTCATTGGCAAGGGGGGATTCATGCTTCGTGTGGCGGAGACCCGTCCCTCGCTTGGGATTGCCTATACCGAACATTGAGCGCCAGAATGCCGCTAATGGTCATTGGTGACAATTCTTAGATACATGACATATAATATACATAATGACACTTAATCAAAAGTCTGCCACGGAAACCCGGGTACGGATCAATCAAAGCGGCCGAGTGGTCATTCCAGTTTCGTTTCGTAAGGCGCTGGGCATGCGCGCGGGAGACGAATTAGTGCTGCGGATTGAGGATGACGAACTGCGGATTACGACCATGAAGCGCCGGATCGAACGGGCGCAGCGGCGAATTCGCAGCTATGTGAAACCGGGTGTTTCGCTAGTGGACGAATTGATCGCCGAGCGGCGCGAGGCTGCTAAGCGTGAGTAGGGTCGTTCTGGATGCTTCCGCGTTGCTGGCTGTGCTCAATCAGGAAGCAGGCGCGGAGCGGCTAACCCCTGAGTTGCTGGCCAATTCGGTATGCAGCACCGTCAATTTGGCAGAGGTGCATACCAAGCTGGTGGCACGCGGTGGCGATCCTGAAGAAGCTTGGGAAGATACGCTGAGCCCAGTGAATGAAGTTGCGCCGTTTACAGCCGAACAGGCGAAGATCGCGGGTAGCCTGGTGGCTCAGACGCGGGCGCTGGGATTGTCGCTGGGTGACCGCGCCTGCCTTGCCCTGGGATTGGCGATGAAGGCTCCGGTCTATACCGCTGAGCGGTCGTGGAAGAAGCTGAAGCTAGGTGTGCGGATTCATGTGATTCGGTAGGGCGCCGCAGGGACTGCGACGGTAATCTAGCGGGGTCGCTTTTTATGACCAAGGTGACGAGTTAGCGAGCCTTACAGTTGACTACGACCGGAATGCGATAGTAGCCTCACTGCGAAAGCGAGTAACTCTTCGTGTGGCAGAAGCAAATTCACCACCAAGGTCTGAAAACGTCCCGTCTCGTTCGTGCACAGGACCAAGCCTCGGCAGAATTCAAGGCACAACTTCAAATGCAAGCCTGGGAGGCGCGTTGGCAGAAAATTGTAGCGTTGAAAAACTTAGCTGCGATGGATTGGTTGGATTTCGAAAACCTAATACGCGAGATCTTCGAGAAGGAATTTCGATCCTCGGGCGGAGAGGTAAAAATCACCCGTGCGAGCAGGGACGGCGGTGTCGATGCCATCGCCTTCGATCCTGACCCAATACGCGGCGGGAAGATTGTTATCCAGGCAAAGCGCTATACCAATTCGGTCGGCGTATCAGCTGTCCGCGACCTCTTTGGCACCGTTCACAATGAGGGCGCGACAAAGGGAATTCTAGTCACAACCTCGGTATATGGTTCGGATGCCTACGAGTTCGCGAAAGGGAAACCTTTGACGCTTCTGAACGGGAGCGAGCTGCTCTACCTACTTCAAAAGCACGGCCACCGAGCTCGAATTGATCTCGCCGAGGCCCGTCGACTAGCGGCAGAGAATCAATCCTTCCCGCAATAGCGACGGTATGTTCGGGGCGTCGATACCTTAAAAAAGATGGCAAGCGACAAATCAAAAGCCCCACTGGTCAGGCGAATTGCCAGTCGGTAAGCGACCCTTCAAATTTAATTAAAGCAGTCGTTACAAGTCGAGGGGCGTAGGGGATCGCTATTTCTGCTCTTGCCGCCGCTCTGCTATCAATTCGTTCATCACATCCAGGCCCGATTTCATCTGCTTGCTGAATCGGCGCGCACTTGGTCGCTTGTGCGGATGAGCCGGAGTTTCCATCTCGATATGCACCCGGGCGCTGTTCTCTATGCGGCGTTCCTTGTCGCGGCGGATCAGATCGCGAATATATTCGCTGGGAGTGCCCCAATTCCCGGAAGCCACCTGTCTGCCCACATATTTCTTCAGGGCCTTCGGCAAGGAGATGTTCAACGACGTCATTTCCATACCTTCATAATATGACAGTTTATGAAGGTTGCCGCTGGTTTATCGGGCCAAGGAGGTTTAGCGTAAACCGCACAAACTAAAGCACATACATGAAATGTATACGTACAATACTGTAAGCAAAATGTTCCAATTGGAACATTAGCATTAAGGCCTGCCGGTGCGCTTGTGCCAGTGCACTTACGACTCCTCGACCGCAACCATCGAACTCCTCTTACGCTTGTTGGATTGCAGGACCTTCTTGCGCAGGCGCAGTGACTTGGGCGTGACTTCGACGAACTCATCGTCGGCGATGAACTCGATGGCCTGCTCCAGATTCAGATTGCGAAACGGCACCAGCCGGATGGCTTCATCCGCGGTTGAGGCGCGCATGTTGGTCAGCTTTTTTTCGCGCACCACGTTCACGTCAAGGTCATTGTCCTTGGCGTTCTCGCCGATGACCATGCCTTCATAGACTTCGATGCCCGGGCCGACGAACAGTTCGCCGCGCTCCTGCAATCCCCACAGCGCGTAGGCAGTGGACGTGCCGCCGCGGTCGGAGATGAGAGCGCCCGTCAGCCGGTGGGGAATCTCGCCTTGCCACTCGATGTAGCCATCGAACAGAGAATTCATGACGATGGTGCCGCGCGTGTCGGTAAGCAACTGGCTGCGCAGGCCGATGAGACCGCGGCTGGGCACGCGAAATTCGATGCGCACCCGGCCATAGCCATGGTTGTGCATGTTCTTTACTTCGCTCTTGCGCGAGCCCAGTTGCTCCATCACCACGCCGACAAATTCTTCGGGCACGTCTACGGTGAGATGTTCAACCGGTTCCATCAGCTTGCCGTCCACTCTTTTGGTCACGATTTCCGGTTTGCCGACCATCAGTTCGTAGCCTTCACGGCGCATCATTTCAATGAGGATGGAAAGCTGCAGCTCGCCGCGGCCCATGACGACGAACACATCGGTGGTGCCGGTGTCTTCTACGCGTAGAGAGACGTTCGTCAGCAGTTCTTTCTGCAGACGCTCGCGCAGATTGCGGGAGGTGACATAGGTGCCATCGCGTCCCGCAAACGGCGAGGTGTTGATGGTGAACTGCATGGCGATGGTGGGCTCATCAATCGTGATGTGCGGCAGCGGCGCGGGATTTTCGGCGTCCGTAATGGTCTCGCCAATGGTGATGCCTTCGACTCCCGCCACGGCGACGATGTCGCCCAGCGTGGTCTCGGTAATGTCGGTGCGCTTGAGGCCGGAGAAAGAAAACAGCTTGGTGATTTTCGTCTTGTGGAAGGAGCCATCGAGCTTGGCGATGGCAACGTCTTCGCCGGTAAACATGCGTCCATTGAAGACGCGCGCGATGGCGAGGCGGCCCAGGTAGTCGCTGTAGTCGAGATTGGCGACCAGAATTTGCAGCGGGCCGGCAAGTGTCTCCCGTGGGTACGGGAATGGTCTTCAGGATCGCTTCGAAGAGCGGGCGCAGATTTTCGCCGTGGACATTGATGTCCGTCGATGCGGTTCCCGCTTTGGCGTTGGTGTAGAGCACCGGAAAATCGAGCTGATCTTCCTGCGCGTTGAGATCAATGAACAGGTCGTAAACTTCGTTCAGAACTTCCTGGGGGCGCGCGTCGGCGCGGTCAATCTTGTTGATGACCAGAATGGGCGGCAGCTTCGCTTCGAGCGCTTTACTCAGCACGTAGCGCGTTTGCGGCAGCGGGCCTTCACTGGCGTCCACCAGCAGCATGACACCGTCCACCATCTTGAGCGCGCGCTCCACTTCGCCGCCAAAGTCGCTGTGGCCCGGCGTATCCACGATGTTGATCTTTACGTCGTGATAGAAGATGGCGGTGTTCTTGGCGAGGATGGTAATGCCGCGCTCGCGCTCCAGGTCGTTCGAGTCCATGACGCGCTCGATCACGTGCTCATTGGCGCGGAAGGTGCCGCTCTGGCGAAGCATGGCGTCAACCAGCGTGGTCTTGCCGTGGTCCACGTGGGCGATGATGGCGATATTGCGAATGCTGGAAGTCAAAAATAGCCCGTCTTGTTGATTGGGGGAATGTAGTGCTCCCCTACTACTCTACTAGATGGCCGCCGATTGGCGTAGTGGAGAGGAGAGGGCAGGCTCCGCGTAGCGAGCGAGACGAGGACGGGCGCCCCTACACTTTTAGCCAGCCAGGCGGGATTCGACTTCCTTTACAGCGCGGTGGGCGGCGAGGATCGCAGTGTCGGCGGTCGATTCCGGTCCCTCTGAGTCGGTGTTGGCAAAGAAGACGCGATGCATGGGATGGCGCGCCAGCGGCTGGATCTGGGTATAAAGGCGCGGGATTGACATGTACACAGGATGGCCGCGGCGGTAAATGTGCACCTCGACTGGGTCCACATTGGATCCGGGAAGCAACTTCTGGAAATCCCGAAGAACGTTCTGAGCGACTTGGCGCGTGCCTTCATCGCCGAGAAACAAGGCGCGGTCCTGTTTGTGCATGGGAGTGTAGCAAGTGAGAATGTTGTACTTCTGTTGGTAGCCGGGCTGATCGCGGAGCACCCAGTCGGCAACGGTAATATCGGTGAAGCTGTTTCCCGGACACCATGTGTCATAGCCAAGATTGAAAACTGGCCGATCGAAGATCAAATTCACGACGGGATAGGGGATGTAGCGAATCTGTTGCATGGCCCGATTCTGTTTCGCCGGAATGCCTTCGACAATGCGACGAGTGATGAACTTTGGCGTGGCCATAATGACCGCTTTGGCTGCCACCGTCTTCAGTTCGGATCCTGCCGTGTACGTGACGTGGACTTCGCTCTTATCAGGAACCACGCTGACCGTAGTGGCTCCCGCGATCATTTGCGCAGCGAATTGAGGAAGCAAGAGCTCCGATAATTTTCTGGTCAGTGCTCCGAGGCCGCCCGGCCAGGTGTAGCGGTCATCATGCGAGGTTTCCAGATTCATGGACTGCATTTCACTGACAGCGACACCGGTCGCCGCATCGCTGCAAATGGCGCCGTAGTTTGACGCGCCGTACGCGTCCCACCAACGAGTGAGTTCTTCGGGATATCCTTTGAGAAAATCCGACAATGGCTGGTTATAGAACTTCTCGGCATGCTTTTCGATATCAATGGCGAGGATTTCTTTTTTGAACTTTTTGAAAGCCTCCCGGACCGGCTCTGGATACGGTAAGCGGTCCAGTCCGCTCCCCCAAGTGTCGGCAATAAATTCGCCGTTCAAAATCGTGCCGTCAGAATTGTTGACGGGCAGCGGCTTCATGCCGATCTCTTCAGCGAGCGAGAAACTGGCGTCGCTCTTATAAAGGAACGCCGTGCCGGTGGCGTAGCTGCTGCCGTTGTAATCCATTTCATAAGCGTTGCCTCCGAGGTGGGGCTCTTTTTCCAGGAGAAGAAAATCGCGCTGGCGCAGCAGATACGCGGCAGTGAGGCCGCTGAGGCCGCCGCCGACGATTACGACATCATGCCGAGAGCTGGCGGGAGGCCGGCTGAATACTTCGCCGTCGCGCACCTGATGGCAAATGCGGTTGTCTTCGCTGTCCACCATGGGCTGGGCAGGTTCGGCGGCGAGCAGCGATAAATCAACAGGGCAGCCGGAAGCAACGCTTCCTGCGACTACGTACTTGATAAAGTCACGACGATTGGGGCTCATGTGTCTTCTCACAAAATGCCGGCGAAACGCCGGCGCTGCAAAAATGGCGTTACGGAACCAGTTCGGCGGCGATTTCGTTGTTGTCTTCGGCATACATGCGCAGGCGGTACCAGATTACGATTGCGACCAAGGAAAAAAGAAAAATGACGGTCGATATGGCATTGATCTCCGGGGTGATGCCGCGGCGGAGGCGCCCCCAGATCTCCAGGGGCAGGGTATTGTCGCGGCCAATCAAGAAGAAGCTGACGGCGATCTCATCCATGGAGAGAGTGAAGATCAGCAAAGTCGCGCCGATGATGGAGAGACGCAAGTTGGGTAAGGTGATGCGCCAGAAGGTCTGCCAGTAGTTGGCGCCGAGATCGAGCGAGGCTTCTTCCTGAGCGCGGTCAAATTTTTGCAAGCCAGCGAAGACTTCCGTCGTCGCAACGGAAATGAGGGCTGTGCCATGGCCCAAAATAATGGTTAGCAGGCTGAGTTTGATGCCGCCTTCGTGAAAAAGCATGAGCAGCGACAGGCCGGTGATGATGCCGGGGAGAATCAGCGGCAGGAGGACGAGTCGACGAAAGAGCGCCTTGCCAGGGAAATTGGTGCGATCGAGGGCAATCGCCGCCGGGATTCCGAAGAGAAGCGAAATAGCCATGGCGGCCAGCGCCACCAAAAGACTGTTCAGCACCGATGTCCAGATGGCGTCGTCGGCGAAGAGCAGGCGGTACCAATCGAGAGTGAGATTGCGCGGCGGGAACCCGCCGACACCAGCGCCATTGAACGAATAGAGGATGAGCGTCACAATTGGCAAATATAGAAATGCAAAAACCACCACCGCATGCACCGCCAGCCAACGCGAGCGGCTCGGGGCGGCTTCGTGGCTCATCGAAAGCTCCATTTCTTCTCCAGATTCTCCGAGAGGAAGAGAAGCCCGAGAACCAGTAACAGCATCCCGAAGGAAATGGCTGCGCCCAGCGGCCAGTTGTAAGCCGCGCCGAATAAGCTGACCACAACATTGGAAATCATGATTCCGCTGGGGCCTCCGAGGAGAAGGGGCGCCAGAAAATCTCCAAGGCTGAGCACGAAAGCGAAGGTAGCGCCAGCTAGAACTCCCGGAATCGAAAGCGGCAGAATGACTCGCCAGAAAGTTTGGAAAGAGGAAGCGCCCAGATCCTGAGAGGCTTCCACCAGATTACGCGGTATGTGCTCCAGCGAGGCATAGATCGGCAGCAAAGTGAAAGGCGTGTAGATGTGAGTGAGTGTGAGCACCACGGCGAAAGGACTGTAGAGGAGAAACTCCAGTGGATGCCTGGTCAGATGGACATATTGCAGCAGTGTATTGAGAACGCCATCGCTGCCAAGAATGGTTTTCCACGCGTACGCCCGGACCAGATAGCTGACCCAGAGCGGGATGATTACGAGTTGGTAGAGAAGATCTTTGCGTTTGGCGGCGTGAAAGGAAAGGTAGTAAGCCAGTGGATAGCCGAGCAACGAAGAGAAGATGGTCACCCGTGCGGCGATCCACATGGAACGAAATAGCGTCTGCACATAGACGTTCACACGAAGCAGTTCGCGGTAGTTGTCCAGAGTCCAGGAATGGACGATCACCTGGGAGGGAGAAATCGACCAAAAGCTATAGCAGAACAGAAGCCCGTAAGGAACAAGCAAGAAAATCGCAACCCACAGTAAAGGTGGTAGCGCAACCACGGTTTTATAGGCACGAGAGAACATCTGCTAATCTGCCACCCCGGTTTGCGACTCACGTACGGGGACGGTATCAAGCGGAGAAAACGCCAGATCGAAAGTTTCCGCGCGATAGTCTCCACTTGCGCGCAACAGGAGTTTGAGTCCATCGGCACATTCGACCTGCAACAATTCGGTGGCGCCGTGAAACGCGCGATGGCGGACCTGGGCGCGAAAGCGTACGCTGTCCTGCTCGGAAATATGGGCCGCGTCATCGACACAACGGATGTTTTCCGGCCGCAGGGAGAAAAGGGCAGGACCATCCGGCATGGCCACGGGCCAGGAAAGCGCGTTGCAGCGGGCGACTCCATCCTTGACGGCAGCTCGCAACAGATTAGTCTGCCCGATAAACTGCGCGGCATACGCCGTGGCCGGGCGGTGATAGATTTCGCGCGGGACTGGCGAATCTGTTCCAGCCTACCGTGGCGGAGCAGCGCAATGCGATCGGACATCACCATGGCTTCCTCTTGGTCATGGGTGACGAAGACGAAGGAGATGCCGACTTCGCGTTGCAATGATTTCAGTTCAACCTGCATCTGGCGGCGGAGGTTGGCGTCAAGCGCGGAGAGTGGTTCATCGAGCAAGAGCAGGCGCGGGCGGTTGACCAGCGCGCGGGCGAGCGCGATGCGCTGCTGCTGCCCGCCACTGATCTTCGCCGGCTTGGAGGCCGCGTAGGCTGCCATCTTGACCATCGCCAAAGCCTCCGCTACACGCGTGTTGATCTCGTCCTTGGGCAGCCTAGCCACGCGCAGGCCGTAGCCCACGTTTTCTTGAACCGTCAAGTGTGGGAAGAGTGCGTAGTGCTGAAATACGGTGTTGACGCGGCGGCGGTAGGGAGGCAGATGGTCGAAAGGTTCGCCACCCATGAGAATTTCGCCGGAGGTTGCGCCCTCGAATCCGGCGACGATGCGAAGCAGAGTGGTTTTGCCCGAGCCGCTTTCGCCGAGGATGGTGAGAAATTCGCCTTCTGCGATGTCGAGAGAGATGTTGCGGAGCACGGGAGTTTTGCCAAACGACTTAGCCAGTTGACGGATCGAGAGCAATGGGCCGGAGCCGTGTTTGGAATCAACAGCGGCGGGTTGGATCGAGGCGGAGGTCATGTCCTTGCCATGCCGGCAGATCGATGTGCAACAGACGGGCGGACGAGAGTGTCCGCCCCACACGTTACTGGGCGGCTTTCACTTCATTCCATATCTCGTTGTACTTGGCGCGGCGCGCCACGTTTTGCCAGAAGTAAATGTGCTTCTGATAGTTGTCCACGTCGTCGAGGTGAAGATTCTTGACTTCTTCGGGCGTCATGAATTGAGCGGCATGGGGATTTGCCGGAGTGTAGCCGGTCACGTCGGCGACTTGTTTTTGAGTATTCGCTTCGATCATGTACTCAAGAAATTTGTAGGCTAGCTGCTGGTTCTCACTGCCCGCGGTGATCATCAGATGATCAATCCAGCCGGTGGTGTTCTCCTTCGGGATGGTTTCGCCGATCGGGAAGTTGATTTTGCGAAGCTGATTCGTCATGAGCGGCCAGCCCATGGCGGCAACGACTTCGTGGTTTTGAAATAGATTCGTCAGCTCGCCGCCAGTGGACCACATCTTGCGAATGTTCGGCTTGAGTTCAAGCAGTTTCTTTTTGACCGCTTCCAGTTCACCGTCGCTGAGGTTGTAGAGGTGCGCTGGATCGGGTTTGTCGTAGCCGAGAACTTGTGCAGCCATGTAAACGGTGGAGAGATCATCCCAGACAGAGAGTTTCGCGCGGTACTGTGGGTCCCAGAAAACATTCCAACTCTCCGGGGGCTGCGGAAACACTGTCGCGTCGTAGATCAAGGGATTCGGTCCCCACATAAATGGGACGCCATACACTTGGCCATTCGCGCGCACCAGGGGGAGCGAAGTCAGTTGCGGAGAGAGTTGGCTGTAACCCGGGATCTTGGATAAATCGAGCGGGGCCGTGAGTCCGGCTGCGGTAATGGAGGTGGCGACGTCGCTCGATGGAGAGATGATGTCGTAGTTTCCAGCGCTGCCGCCGCGCAGCTTGGCAACCAGTTCGTCGCTCGATCCCATGTAGGAGGCGGAAACCCTGCAATGATTCTGTTCTTCGAAGGCGCGAACGAAGGAGGGATCGGCATAGCCTTCCCATACCAGCAGATTTAACGTTGGAGCCTTCTTGCCGCAGGAGGTCAGCGTAATCACGCCCAGAGCTAACAACCCAATTAGCATTTGGCGGATTCTCATCGAGCCTCCCTTGTTAAGCCGAGCGTGCTTCAGAACGTGGGTGGAGTGTTCACCCAAATCACCCAGGTTTCCGTCTGGCCCGGATTGCGCCAGCGATGTGGCGTAGCACTTTCGAAATAAAAACTGTCGCCGGTTTTCAGCCGGTACTCCTGTTCGTTGACGGAAATGTGCAGCTTTCCGCGCAACAGGTAGAGAAATTCCTCACCTTCGTGAGTGTAGGAGTCGCCGCTTCCGGCTTGCGGAGCAATACGAAACAAATGCGGTTCCATGACTGTGTTTCCCCACGCCAGGAGCTCCATGCGAACGCCCGGACCGGCCTCCAGCACTTTGCGGTGGTCGGGCGAGACGACGCGGCTATTGGAGTCGGCGGTGTCGAAAAACTCGAGGATGTTGGTTTTGTAGAAACGGGCAAGCTTGCGTAAGGTGCCGACGGACGCGCTCATGTGCGAGCGCTCCAGGGAGCTGAGAAATCCGACAGAAATACCGGCGGTTTTGGCGACCTGCGCCAAAGACAATCCGCGGCGGATACGAAGCTGCCGCAGATGTGCGCCGATGGCGTGGGCAGGAGTGTCCGGAGCGGACTGCACTCGCCCTTCGCGCTTGAGCAGTTGCACGATGGCGGGAGCGTTGAGGCCCCGCACCTTGCGCAGAAAGCGGGCACGCTTGAGGAGTTTCACGTCTGCCGCTGTGTACAGGCGGTAATGACTGGCCGTGCGATGAGGGCGAGTGAGTCCCAGACGCTCCCAGGAGCGAAGCACGGAAGGGGAGATTCGGGCAAGACGGGCGGCATCGCCGATCTTCAAATAGGCTTTCGCACTCCCGTTTATCTGGCTCGTGACAGAAGATCCCATACGATTGGCTTATGGCTCCGATAAGCTATTTTTTCCTTGACAGTCCAGTTGGCGGACCCATAACCTTGCGGGATTATAGCAAGGTTTCGAAAGAGCGCAAGATATTCAGTTTTGCGATTCTTGAGTGTGCCGCGGAGGTCCCCATGTTTTCGTCTGCCGGTTGTAGTTCAGCCTGGTGGCTGGCGTTCCTAGGGTTCGCGTTCCTATCGGTGCCTTCGCTGCTCGGGCAAAGCACCAGCGGCCGAATCATTGGACGAGTCGCTGACCCCACGGGCGCGGTCCTGGCCGGGGTGCAGGTCACGCTGACGAATCAGGCTACTTCGGTAAGCCGGCAGGCGCAAACCAGCGACAGCGGCGACTTCGGCTTTGTGGAAGTTGTCCCGGGAACTTATCGCGTAGAGTTTGAACATACGGGCTTCAAGAAGAACTCGCAGAGCGGCGTAATCGTCGATGTAAACCAGGTAGTGACGCTCAACTCTGTCTTGCAGCTAGGCCAGGTGCAGGACGTTGTAGAAGTCACCTCAGAGGCGCCGCAGGTGGATACCACCAGCACACAGCTTGGCGCTGTAATCAATGACCGGTCGGTGAACGAACTGCCGCTTAACACGCGCGATACTTATCAGTTTCTGCAATTGCAGCCGGGAGTGCAGGCGCAGTTGGGCAGCAGCGGCACGCTGTTCTTCGGCGACAGTGACGCCGGGTCGGTCTCCGTGAACGGCGGCCGCACGCGCGCCAACAACTTCAGCGTGAATGGCGGAGACGCCAACGACCAGTTCGTGAACACGCCCACCATCCAGCCAACTCCTGACAGTGTGGCTGAGTTTCGCATGATCACCAATACTTTCGATGCGGAGTACGGCCGGAACTCGGGCTCGGTGGTCAATGTCATCACCAAATCAGGCGCGAACGACTTTCACGGCAACGTGTACGAATATTTCCGTAACACGGTCTTGAACGCGCAAGGATACTTCGATACCGTCAAGCCGCAGTTCAATCAGAATGAATTTGGCGGGACTTTCGGCGGCCCGATTAAGAAAGATCGGACATTTTTCTTCGTTTCGTACGAGGGCCAGCGCATTCGCCAGGGGCAGTCGGGAGATTTGTTGAACGTTCTCACAACCGTGGAGCGCGGGGGAGATTTTTCCGACGTCGGCGGGTTCCCGGCGGTAATTCCCGGCAGCATTACGGCGGACAATCCAACCGGCACTCCCAATCAGCTTTCCGATCAGCTTGTGGCGGATGTGCTGAACGGACGCCCCGGATGCACCAGCGCGATCAATACGCTGGGGGGAACAACGCCGCAGGCCGGTTCGCTCTGGACATCGGTGTTTCCGACTGGCGCTATTCCATCTGCATGCCAGGATCCGGTGGCAGTGGATATGCTCCGTTTCGTCCCGTTAGCCAATGTCGGGTCCAATGAGAATCAATCGGTTCCAGTCGGGAGCGATTACGAAAACCAGTTTACGGCACGCATCGACCACAAGATCAACGATCACCAGAACCTGAGCATCTATTATTACTTCACCAACGTTTCGCAGCTGCAGCCATACAACGAATTTGAGCAGGCGGGCGCGAACGTTCCCGGCTTCGGCAACTACAACAACAACCGTAACCAGCAGTGGAACATCAGCCATGTGTGGACCGTGAGTAGTTCTATGGTGAACGAAGCGCGCTTCGTTTATATGCGCGAAGGACAGCTGGGTTTTCTGAAGCCGCAGAGCTCCGGGGCAGTGACGGCCTCGTGTGTGAGCGCGACAGCATTTTGTTTTACGGGAACGTCGGACTCGTCGGCGATTACCAATAATTTCGGCACCAGTCCGCAGTTGGGCATCACCACCGGCTTGCCGCCCGGCAGCACCGGCGTGCCTTATGTGAGCATCGGCGGCGGCGCGGCTTTTGGTAATAACTGGGAGGGATTTCTGCCGCAAGTAGGGAACAGCTTCCAGTGGACCGACGAGCTGACCTGGGTGAAAGGCGCTCACACAATCAAATTCGGCGTGGATGTGCGGCGGGCGCGCTTTGATCAGGTGTACTACTTCGACGTGAATGGCGAGTTCACTTTCGACAATCTGGGGCCGAATGCGATCGTGCCGAATGACGGCGACAACTATGCCGAGTATCTACTTGGTCTCAACGACACCTATCTGCAAGGCTCGGCGCAGCGCGAAGATATTCGCTCGCTTGCAGTCTATCCCTTTGTGCAGGACAGCTGGAAGATCCGGCCAAATCTTACTTTGAACTACGGTCTGCGCTGGGAGTTCACTCCTCCTCCGGTTGACATCAGCCAGCACGTCGAAACGTTCCGGCCCGGACAAAGCAGTACCGTCTATCCGTGCAGCGCTTCGCTTACCGCGGATTATCCCGCCGACTGCCCGACTGGGCTCGTCGTCCCCGGCGACAAAGGCGTTCCCGCCGGTCTGACTTCCACCTATTACAAGGCTCTCGCTCCCCGCATCGGAATTGCCTGGAGTCCCGGCAAGTCCGGCAAGACCAGCGTGCGTGCGGGCTGGGGAATTTTTTACAACCCCATTGAAGAGCTGGTGCTCGCGCAGTTCGGCGCGGAACCACCCTTCGGCGGCAGCACCTCGCTTTCCAACACCTTCTTCAACACGCCGTTCGTCAGCCAGAACGGGGTGCAAAGCCCAAATCCATTTACCGGATTCATCGACCCAACCCGCGGGCAACCGGTCGATCTTTCCATCTTCCGCCCGATGTTGTTTTACGGCGATTTTCAGCCCCATTTGCGCTCGCAGTACACGGCGCAATACAACTTGACGATTCAGCGCCAGTTGGGGAACAACCTGATGGCGCAGATTGGCTACGTGGGGTCAGAGGGCCATCGCCTGCTAGCGAGCCATGATATCAATCCGTCCGATCCGCAGACCTGTTTGGATATCAACTCCGTTCTGGGCGCTGGCACCTGCGCTCCGACCGGCGAGGATGAGCAATTCATCATTCCGGCGGGGGATGTCGCGCCGGCCGGTGGCTTTCACGTGCCCTATGGTCCGAATGGCCCGGCAGTGATTCCGGCTGGCGCCACCATCGGTTCTGTTGCGCCGGGTGGATTGAACCTCGTCGGGCTTCGTCCGTATTCCTCACCCAACTGCAATCCCTACACCGGTGCGGGCTGCCCGGTTGACGGTGTCCCTGTCTTCACCGACATCTTCGCCGAAGACACCATTGCCAACTCCAGCTATAACGCGCTCGAGGCGTTGCTCGAAAAGCGTTTCTCGCATGGTTTGCAATTCCAGGCGGCATATACCTGGAGCAAATCCATGGACGACGCTTCCACCTTCGAGGAAACTCTGAATCCCTTTAACTACAACGCCAATCGCGCCCTGTCTTTGTTCAACTCGGCGCAACGTTTTGTGATCAGCTATGACTGGGAACTGCCCCTGCCCAAGCATCAGGGACTGGCCGGCAAATTCCTTGACGACTGGGCCATCTCCGGCATCACGCAATTTCAGACCGGTTTTCCCATTCGCCTCGCGACCACTGACGACAACGAGCTGATCAACAGCTTCTTCTTTGTCGGGACCGAGGCGCCAAGCCTGGTGCAGCCGTTCATCAAGCTGAATCCCAAGACGAACAACAATTTTTGGTTTGATCCCAACGATTTTGCCGACCCGGCGCTCGGCCAGTTCAATAACGGCACCCAGCGCACCATTTGCTGCGGCCCCGGCCTGCAGGATTGGGATTTCTCGGTGCACAAACAAATCAAATTTACCGAAGCCCGATATGTGCAGTTCCGTGCGGAATTCTTCAACGTCTTTAATCACACGAACTTTTCCAACCCGGACGGAAACTTCCAGGATGGGCCGACCGCATTCGGCAGAATCATCACGGCCAGCAATCCACGCCAGGTACAATTTGCTTTGAAATTCTTTTTCTAGCTGGAAGCGGGCGGCCCGCGCCGCCCGCACTCTAATGGCCGCCGAACGCGGCTTGAGACTTCCGGAGACCTCGATGTATCCCGCACTGGAGCAGGAACTGAAGACGTTTGAACGCCGCACGCCGAAATCCGCCGAATCGCATAAACGCAATCTCAAGCGCATTCCGCTGGGCGTGGCCAGCAATTACCGCGCCTACGATCCCTATCCTATTTTCGTGAAGGAAGGGCAGGGCTCGCATTTCCGCGATCTGGATGGCAACGACTATATTGATCACAATCTATGTTTTGGCGCGCTGATGGCGGGACATTGCCATCCCGCGGTGATGAAGGCAGTTTCCGCGCGCCTCACCACCGGCACCATGTTCGGCATGCCGCACGACATGGAATGGCAACTGGCGGAGGAAATCTGCAATCGCTTTCCGATTGAAATGCTGCGCTTCGGCTCTTCCGGCACCGAAGCCACCATGCACGCCATTCGGCTGGCTCGCGCCGCCACCGGCCGCGACAAGGTCATTAAATTTGAGGGTGGCTATCATGGGCTGCACGATGCCGCGCTGGTGAGCGTAAAGCCCCACGCGCCTGAATTTGGCGATGTTCATGCGCCGGCGTCGGTTACCGGCGGACTCGGCGTGCCCAAAGCCTCGATCGCCAACATTCCCGTAGCCACCTTCAATGATCTTGCCACCGTCGAATTTCGCTTCAAGCAGAATCCCGGCGAGATCGCCGCCATCATCCTTGAGCCCATCATGATGAATGTCGGCCTGTGTATGCCGCAACCCGGGTTTCTCGAAGGACTGCGCGAGCTGTGCACGAAAAATGGCGCGTTCCTGATCTTTGACGAAGTGAAAACCGGCGCAAAGTTGGGTTGGGGCGGAGCTTCCGAATATTTCGGCGTGAAACCCGATATGGTGTGCCTGGCGAAATCCATTGGCGGCGGATTTCCGCTTGGCGGCATTCGGAGCCAGCAGCCGCCGTCATGGATCTGATCTCGCAGCATAAGGTCTTTCACGGCGGCACCTACAACACGAATCCGGTTTCGATGGCGGCGGGCCTGGCAACTTTCCGCGAAGTGTCTCACTCGTGAGAATTATGCGCATGTGGAGAAAGTTGAGCAAGAAGCTGACTGAAGGCTATCGAAGGATTGTCGCGAAGTCCGGGCTGCAGGCTTATGTCGATCAGCGCCGGAGCGAATGGCGCGCTGATGCTGTATCCGAAAGAGATCGTCAATTACCGCGACTGGATCACGGTTGATACCGATCTGTGGCGTCACTACTGGTTTGGCATGGTGAACCGCGGCGTGATGCCGCAGCCCTATTGGTGGGATGAGCAGTGGACGATTTCCGTGCAGCATACCGAGGCGGATATTGATAAGCATCTATCAGCCTTTGCGGATGTGGCGCCGGGCTTGGCCGCAGCGCAGCAGGAACGGAGGCGGTGGCGGCGCACTAAGGCCTCTGTGCTCCCCGTGGCTAAGGATCTGATACTACAGAGGACGGGGGAACGCACGGAAATCGGAGCTCTTAAACGAAGACCAGCAGCATGGCCAGCCTCACCTGAAGCGTGTTCTAGGGCGCTGGGATTTGGTGCTGCTATTTGTGGTCGCGGTCTTCAACCTGAACGTGGTGCCGTCTATCGCGGCTAATGGCGGCGTGACGATCTGGCTGTGGCTGATTTCGTTGCTCTTGTTTTTCTGGCCGCAGGGCATTGCCGTTATCGAACTGGCGCATCGTTATCCGGGAGAAGGCGGCGTGTATTTGTGGGCCAAAGAAGTTTTCGGCGACTTCCACGGATTTCTCTCCGGCTGGTGCTACTGGACCAACAACATGCTCTATGTGCCGACCGTGATGCTGTATTTCGTCGGCGTATCGGTATTCGTTCTGGGCTCTGGCCATCAGGCGCTGGCCGACAACAAGCTGTTTGCGCTTGCCAGCTTCGCTGGTATTGCTGGCGCTGCTGACTGTTCTCAACATTGTGGGTCTCGGCGTCGGCAAGTGGCTGAACAATCTGGGCGCAATTGGGACGGGAATTGCCGCCGCGGTCCTGATTGGGTTGGGCATTACGATCTGTTTGCGTTTTGGGACAACCGTCACCGCCGCCGATTTCCGCATTCCCGCCGATCCGCGGTTCGTGCTCAATTCTTTCGGCGTGATTTGCTTCGGACTGGTCGGGCTGGAACTGGCTTCGGTGATGGGGGATGAGATTCGGGAACCGCGGCGCATACTTCCAGGCGCGGTGGCATGGGGAGGCATGCTTTCCGGCTTGCTTTACATCGGAGCAACGCTCACATTGTTGGTCGCCATCAGCAAGAACGACATCAGCGTGCTGCAGGGAATTGTTCAGGCCGTGAGCCACATGGCGGCGCGCGTGGGCTGAGTTGGATTATTCCACCGTTCGCCTTGATGCTGAGCCTTCTCGATCGCCGGGATTGGTTCGGCATGGATGGGAGGCTCGGCGCGCATTCCATTTGTTGCGGGACTCGATTCCTACATGCCGTCGTGGTTGGGCAAAGTACATCCGAAATACGCCACGCCGCACGCTGCACTGATCGTGCAGGGCGTGGTCTCTCTAGTTCTGGTGGTGATAAACTTTCTCGCTTCCGGCGGGGTGCAGGAAGCTTTTCAAACCATGCTGTCGCTTGCGGTCGTGCTGCAATTGGTGCCGTTTCTCTATGTTTTTGCGGCGCTGCTGAAGTTTGCGTTTCGGGAAACCGAAAGCAGCAGGGCCGTTACGGCAAAGGGATGCTCGTTTTTGCCGGCGCCAGGGGCTGCTACAACCACGCTCGGCATCGTGCTGGCATTTTTTCCGGCCAAGCAAATCAGTTCCATTTGGTGGTATGAAGCAAAGATGTTTGGCATCACATTGGCGATTTCTTGGTGTTGGCGGCGTTTTTCTTCTTTGTTTATGGCCGCAAAAAATTATGCGCGCGTTAATGGGTTCCAGTCGGAAACAAGAGCGACCTCATATCGCAAGCGAGTGAAGTGCCCGGCACTTATGAGGAGCTGACAATTATAAGGCGACATGGCTGGCGGAGTGAAGGCAGATATGCAAACATATCAGCTCTATATCAACGGCGAGTGGGTGGACGGCAAGTCGGGCAAGATGTTTCCGGTCTACGATCCCTCTAACGAAGAAGTGATTGCGCAAGTTCCGGATGCAATGCGGATGACGTAAACCGCGCCGTCGCCGCCGCGAAAACTGCTTTTGAAAACGGTCCTTGGGCCATCGACAACGCCGCAGGAACGGGGGCGGGTGTTGTTTCGTCTGGCGGAGAAAATCCGCCAGAACGCCGCCACTGCTGGCCGAACTCGAATCTCGCAATTCCGGCAAGCCGATCGTCGAAGCGGAGTTCGACATTGCTGACGTCGCAACCTGCTTTGAATATTATGGCGGGCTCGCGACGAAGATTCTTGGGATTCGTGAATCCGGTCCCGGACAATGCGGTCAGCTTAACTTTGAAAGAGCCAATTGGTGTTGCAGGACAGATCATTCCCATGGAACTATCCGCTTTTGATGGCGGCGTGGAAGCTGGCGCCGGCGCTAGCTGCAGGCTGCACCTGCGTGCTGAAACCCGCGGAGCAGACGCCGCTCACCGCGCTCGAAATGGCGAACTGGCTCTCCGATGTCGGCCTGCCGCCGGGCGTAGTCAACATTGTCACCGGGTTCGGTGAAAGCTGTGGCGCGCCGCTGGTGCAGCATCCCGACGTCAACAAGATTGCTTTTACCGGCAGCGCCGCGGTTGGCAAGATCATCGTCAAACAGGCTGCGGATACGGTGAAGCGGGTCACGCTTGAACTGGGTGGCAAGTCGCCCAACATTTTTTTGCTGATGCCGACTTCGAAGCCGCCATAGACGGTGCGCTATTTGGCGTGTTCATCAATCAGGGCGAAGTGTGTTCCGCCGGCAGCCGCATTCTGGTGCAGAAGCCGATTTATAAGAAGTTTGTCGACGCAATGACCGAGAAGGCAAAGAAAATAAGATTGGGAATGCCGCTCGATCGCGACACGAAAATGGGACCACTGATCAGCAAAGAACAATATGACCGGGTACGGTCCTATCAGGAGTTGGGTAAGAGCGAGGCCAAACTGGCCAGTGGCGGCGGGCGAGCGGAGAAATTTGCCAAAGGATACTATGTCGAGCCGACCATTTTTTATGATGTGTCGAATTCTGCCCGCATTGCGCGAGAAGAGATATTTGGTCCGGTTGCCACCGTGATTCCTTTCGAAGACGAGAAAGATGCTCTGAAAATCGCCAATGATTCGCCTTACGGCTTGGCGGCGGCGGTTTGGACTCGTGACATCTTCAAAGCCTTCCGGGTGGTGAAGGCGATTCGCGCCGGCGTGGTATGGGTGAACCACATGCAACCGACTTATGTTGAAGCGCCATGGGGAGGCTATAAGCAATCCGGCTTTGGCCGCGAACTCGGGCCTTGGGGAATTGAAGAGTATCTCGAGACCAAGCAAGTGCACATCAATCTGAACGAGCAGCCGATTGGCTGGTACTAGAATGACGACGATTCGTTTGCAAACAGCGATTCCGGGGCCAAAGTCCGAAGCACTGGCCGAACGGACAGCCAAGCGCCGTGCCGCGCGGACTTTCGTATGCGACGCCCATCTATGTAGCGAAGGCGGAAGATGCCTGGCTTGAGGATGTGGACGGCAACCGCTATATTGATTTCGCCGGCGGCATTGGATGCGTGAATGCAGGTCATCGTCAGGAGCAGGTGGTTTCCGCCATTCGCCAGCAACTGGATCGGTTCTTGCACACGGCGGCTCAAGTCACGCCTTATGAAAGCTATATTCGCGTGGCGGAACGCATGAATGCCGCAACACCCGGCAGCTTCGCAAGAAGACGCTGCTTCTCAATACCGGCGCGGAGGCGGTTGAAAATGCGGTCAAGATTGCGCGTGCTCACACTGGACGATCTGGCGTAATTGCTTTCGAGGACGCGTTTCACGGCCGCACCATGATGGCACTGGCGCTCACCAGCAAAACGCATCCTTACAAAGCTGGCTTTGCGCCGTTTCCCGGCGATGTTTACCGCATCCCCTATGCCTATTGTTATCGCTGCTCGTATTCGCTAAAGTATCCTTCCTGCGATTTGTTCTGTGCGCGGCATCTGGAAGACACATTCAAACGAATCGTTGCGTCGGAAGACGTAGCCGCCGTGATCGCCGAGCCGGTTCTCGGGGAAGGTGGGTTCGTCGCTCCTCCCAAAGAGTTCTTCCGCGTGCTGGTCGAAATTTGCCATCGGCACGGAGTGCTGTTCATTGCCGATGAAGTGCAAACCGGATTCGGCCGCACTGGGTACTGTTCGCCAGCGAATACTATGGCATTGAGCCTGATCTTCTGGTGACGGCCAAATCGTTAGGCGGGGGATTGCCACTGGCCGCAGTTACCGGCCGCGCAGAGATTATGGATGCACCCGGCCTGGTGGCCTAGGCGGGACATTCGCGGGCAATCCCCTTTCCTGCGCTGCTGCGCTTGGCATCTTAGATATTTTCGAGCACGAGGAACTTCTGCGCCCGGGCAAAGGAACTGGGCGGCCAGTTTCAAGAACGCGCGCGCGAATGGCAACGGCGCTGGCCGATTATCGGCGATGTTCGCGGTTTGGGGGCGATGCAAGCCATCGAACTGATCAAGTCGCCGGAGACTCGTGAACCAGCCCAGCAAGAGACCAAGCAGATAGTTCGACACTGCTATGAACACGGGTTGATCGTGCTTTCGGCTGGCTCATATTCCAATGTGATTCGCGTGCTGGTTCCGCTGGTTATCACCCCTGCACAATGGGATGAGGGCTTGGATGTGCTCGAATCTGCGCTGCAGGCGGTCCATGAGAAAAAGGGAAGTCGTAGCCTCAATCGGTATGAGGTTGGGCTCCTGCGGCCTCGCAACAAGAAGTCGGATATGACGTCATTTCGAAGACTCGATGATCCGAACTTTTCCTGATTTTCGCACGCGGCACTTTTGAGATTTCCTGGCTTACTTTGGTTATCTATCCTCGTTCCATTCAAAACACCACAATTGCAACAATTGCCCAATCGCAGCGGGGATGGAGCGGTGTTGCAGTATCTCTCTAAATCTAGTGTCCAGCACGGCCGCACTCTGCCCTGGTGGCCGCGTTTTCTTCTGTTCTTGTTCTTAATTAGTCGCATCATTCCAAGTTTGCGGGCGCAGGCACCCGAGAGTGAACGGCCCGTTGCCGATTCTTACCGGCAGCGCGGGCTATTTCAATTTCGTGACCGCGGGACAAAACCAGATTGATGCCCAGATCAACCCTGTTCTCCTGCTTCCCTTGGGAGATCACTGGCTGATGGAATCAAGGGCTGAGTTTGAAGGAGCGTTTCAGCGCCCCGCTGATGGCGAGCCTTACGGCGGACGGAGTCAGCAAGAATCTTGACTATGCGCAAGTGGACTACATCGCTAACCCTTATCTTACCGTCACCATGGGACGGTTTCTGACGCCGTTTGGTATCTTCAACGAGCGCCTGTATCCCATCTGGATTCGCAGCTTGCAGCAGGACCCATTAATTTTCCACTCACTCCCGAGTCAAGCGACGGAATGATGTTGCGCGGCGGTTTCCCGCTCAATGCCAAGGCGAACTCTGAACTACGCGGTCTATGCTTCGGCGGTCAGCACCGGGCACAGCAATCTGGAATCGGACCGCAATGTCGGCGGACGCATAGGTGTTTTTCTTCCTGGTCCGCGGCTCGAAATCGGCGGCTCGTGGCAAAAAGCTGCTGCAGGATGCGCCGTCCAACGCCTTTGGATTCCATTTTGCCTGGCAGCCCACAGCCGCTTCCGCTAAACATGCACGGCGAATATGCGCGATCGAACGAGGGAAGCGGCTACTGGGTTGATGGCGCCTACCGTTTGAGCCAGTTGCCGTTCTGGCAGGAGGGCATGCGCCGCCTGGAAGTTGCCGGGACGAGTAGAGCAATTCTTCAGCGGGCAGATCAGCCCAGACGAAGCCGAGGCACTTGGGTTGCCCGGCGCGAATACCCGCGAAGGGGAATTCGGGCTTAACTATTACTCTGCAAGACGGGCTGAAGGCCACCGGCCAGTTATGGCCGCCAATTCAGCTCCGCAGGCAACGCCAATTTGTGGACCGTAGGGATCGCATATCGTTTTGCTATTCCCCTGGGGCGGGTTGCAATGACACAATGATCACGAGAATCTCAATACTGGTGGCGGTCTTGGCGGTGGCGTCAGCGTTGTGGGTCCGGCGCTCCCGCCGGGCAAGAGCAACGGTGGCGGATGCGTCTGCGGTGCAGAGCGAGCAGAGCGCCGACAGCATGCGGCTGGAAGGGAGAAAAGCGCTTCCGCGCCAATTGCGGCCGCTGCCATGCCGCGCCCCACAAGTTTCCGCCACGAATGATGGCGACGATCGTGCGCCACATGCGGGTGCGAGCCACCATTACCGATGAGGATATGCGGCTTGTCCTCTATTACATGACCCAGTAATGGAGAACGAAAAGCATGATGAAAGCGAGAAGCGTTCTGGTGAAGATGCGTGGCGCTGCTCGGCGATTTTCGTAGTGTTGATACTGTCGGTGCGAGGGCTAGATTCATGTCGTCGAAGTTCTGGCGGACAAAGACAGCCGCTACAAGATTGCCGGAGAGCGCACCCCGGAAATCACCGTGAAAGCCGGGGAGGCGGTGCTGTTGCGGATCACCGCCCGGCGGGGAAAATCATGGAACCGGGATGGCTCCATCCACGGATTCTCATTGCTTCGCGCCAAGGACCGGTCTGAAGATGCCTGGCTGGGATCTTGCTCCTCAGGCCTGGGATGCAGGAATTTCAGATGACGGCTCCCGCTGATCCAGGTGAATACGTGGTGGTTTGCACCGTGATTTGCAGTGGATGAGCATGAGGGCATGCATATGAAGTTCGTGGTCTTGCCATAAGTTGGAGGATCCGAATGAGAACGATCAGAAGATTGGCGTTTACTGGGCTGCTGATGATAGCCCCCGGCTCACTTCGTGAACGCCCAGGAAGCCAGGACATTTTACGGCGAGATCTCCGACAGCCAGTGCGCGATGAACGTGCATTCCCTCACCCGTTCGCACCAGGAGATGTTGAAATCCAAGTCCATGGGTGGCACCCCGAGAGGATTGCACGCTCTATTGCGTCAATTACCACGGGGGAGATTTCGTGCTATCCAATAAAAAAGACGTGTACCGGCTCGACGACCAGAATATCGCCCGCGCTTTTGCCGGCGAAAAAGGTAAAAATCGTCGGCAAAATCGAATCGGACAAGAGAACCATTCACATCATCAAGATCGAAGAAGAACAGTAGTTTCCGCCCCCATCTGGTATTTTCGCAACCTTCTCCGGATACACGTTGACACTCGTGCGCTTCGCCCCTATGACTTGAGGCGTCCGCGGCAAGCCACGGCCGTGGCTGAAGGCGGAATCCTGGCGCGTTTCGGCGAGGTCATGGCATGGCTTGGCTGCAGAACAAGTTTGAGAAAAACTTTCTCCTCACGACGGTAGACTACGTTTTTAACTGGGCGCGGAAATCGGCGGTGTGGCCGATGACGTTCGGGCTGGCCTGCTGCGCGATTGAAATGATTGCGTCTTCGACGGCGCGCTTCGACATTGCGCGCTTCGGTTCGGAGGTATTTCGCCCCAGCCCGCGGCAGAGCGATCTGATGATCGTTGCCGGCACCGTGACTTTGAAGATGGCGCCAGTGGTGAAGCGCATTTACGAACAGATGCCCGACCCTAAGTGGGTGATCTCGATGGGAGCCTGCTCGTCGGTGGGCGGGCCGTTCAATACTTATGCGGTGTTGCAGGGCGTGGATAAGATTGTGCCGACGGATGTGTATGTGATCGGCTGCCCGCCGCGTCCGGAGAATCTGTTTTACGCACTGCTCAAACTGCAGGACAAAATCGATCAGATGTCGCTGGCGAAGCGGCCCACCGAAGTGCGGCTGGAGGAGAACATGGTGGAGAATTTCAAGCGCCAGGTGATGATCGCGCAGACCTTGCAGCCGAGATAGCTGTCAGCACTCAGCTCTCAGCGGTCAGCCTTCGGTCAAAACTCGTGGGGCACATCCCGGCCTACTGCTAACGGCCAATAACCTATGCTGACCAAACTCACCGTCAATCTGAACTTCCCGCCGAAAATCACGCCAAGGAGTTTCCCTGCGGCGACAAGGATGATGTGCGTAGCCAATGTGAACGGCGCGATCACCGCCATGGAAAACGTTTGCCTGCACCGTGGCGGGCCGCTGGGGCAGGGAACCATCGAGGGCGGAAAAGCTGGTTTGTCCGTGGCACGGATGGCAGTGGGATCCGCAGACCGGGGCAAGCAGTGCACAATCCGAATGCCAAGGTCGCCGTCTATCCACTCAAGATCGAAAACGGCGACGTGATGATTGAGGTCTGACCTACCCCAGGTAGTTCAGAAACTTCCCGGCTGGATTCTCGAACCCCGGAAACACCTGATCCAGATTCTTATTACCGAGATGACGGTACACGGCTTCGCCGAGCACCTGGCGGAAGTCGGTGGTCAGCGCCAGGTCGCGGCCTTCGTAGAGTTGCGACTGGTCGAGCCCGGGCCAGCGGCCGTAAACCTTTCCGCCTTGCACCGGGCCGCCCATGACGAACATCACGTTGGCGTGGCCGTGATCGGTGCCGCGATTGCCATTCTCGCGGGCGGTGCGGCCGAACTCCGACATGGTGACCACCACGGTGTCTTCGGCCAAGTCGCCGAGATCGGTCCAGAATGCGGCCAGCGAAGCAGAGAATTCGCGCAGAACATTGGCGATCTGGCCATCGGTGCTGCCTTCGTTCACGTGGTGGTCCCAGCCGCCGATGTCGGCGAAGGCGACCTGCACGCCGAGGTTCGCCTTGATGAGCTGCGCGAGCTGCCGCAGGCTGTCGCCGAAGCGGCCCTGGGGATAATCGGCTCCCGGCGCGGGCTTGTACTTCGCAGGGTCGGCGGACTTCAGCATCTTCACCGCGTCGAAGGTCTCCTGCCCGGAGCCGTGCAGCACGGAATCCACCGACTGGTCGTACATGGCTTCAAAGGTATTGGCGATGGGCGAGGCGTTGGGGTTGCGTCCGCCCACGCCGAAGTCATTGATGTTGTTCATGGCCACCGCGGGCTCGCTTCCGGAAAGAATGCGCGGCAGCGAGGGGCCCATGGCGATGGCGCGGAAAGAAGAATTCTGACCGACGGCGTCGGGCAGGCCGCGCAGCGTGCGATTCAGCCAGCCGTCTTCGGTGGCTTTGACGCCCGGCGTGCCGGATTCCATGAAATCCTGCGCGTCGAAATGCGAGCGCGTAGGGTCGGGCGAACCGGCGGCGTGCACGATGGCCAGATGCCTCTGCTGCCACAGCGGCTGAAACGAGGACAGGGCCGGATGCAGGCCGAAGAAGCCGTCCAGATCAATGCACGCGGTTGCGCGGGATATTGATCGAAGGCCGCATCGCAGTAGTACGACGGCTCGCCGTGCGGCACCACAATGTTCAGCCCGTCGGCAGCGCCGCGCTGGAAGATGACGACCAAGCCGCTTGGCGCGCGCCGCCAGTCTCAACCGCTCCGAATGCGGCCGCGTCGAGAAAGCCGGGAACGCGGTCGTGCCAACAACGCCAGTGCGCTGTTGCGAAGAAAAACGCGGCGCGTGATGGACATAAGAACCTCAGCTTTCAGCCTTCAGCGCTCAGCCGTCAGCTAGCTCGTGAAACTGCCGACGGCTGAGAGCTGAGAGCTATCTTCTCTGAAACTCCGGCGAACCCAACAGCAATCCTTCGATCAGGCTGACATTGGGCGGCCGCGCGGCGTCATCCAGTTTGCGCTGCGTGATCCTGGGATCTTCCAGCCGCGATGCAATCGTGTCGTGCGTTTGCTTCGAAACATCTCCCGCCAGCAAGAGCGCTCTCCAGCGCAGCCAGGGTCTGTTGTGGATCGGCAGACTCGGCTGCGGTTTCCCCCAAATTGCCCTCCACTTGGATGCCCTTCACCTTGCCGCCAGTCAAAGCCAGCGCGAAGTTCATGCGGTCGAGAAGCGCCGACGAATTGACCCAGGTATCAGCCTTCATGGAGTAGCCGGTGGGCGGCTGCGCGCCATAGAGCGGCATGCCCATGATTTGCAATTCCCGTGCCAGCGGAGTGGCGTCGGCTACGTCCGCCCCGCTGGCGCGCACCGCGGAAACCACGAATTCCAGCGGTGTCTTCACTTTGGCGCGATAAGCGTCAGGCGCCCAGAATTCCGGCGACTGCAACATGGTCTTCAGCACTTCGCGAATGTCGCCATCTTTTTTCAGGAAGGTTTGCGCCATGCGGTCCACCAGCGCCGGCGGCGGATTGTCGGAAACAAATCGCACCGCCAGCTTGGTGCAAATGAACTTCGCGGTCGCCGGATTGCGCGCCAGCAGGTGCAGCACCTCGCGGCCTTCCTTCTCGCCGACGGTCTTGATGCGATGGCCGAGCACAACTTTCGCTCCGGGCTCGTGCTTCCGCTCGTCGAAGTAGAAGCCGCCGCCTTCACGCGGCTGCTTCAGCGTCCAGCCGGTGAAGACCCGCGCAACTTCAGTGACATCCTTCTGGGTGTAGCCGCCATTCACGCCCAGAGTGTGCAACTCCATAAGCTCGCGGCCATAGTTTTCGTTAAGGCCGCTGCGGTTCGCTTTCGGCCGTGGAGGCCGCTGCGGCGGAAAACGTCGCCGCGAGGCATAGACAGGCCGCGGTGGAATGCCAAGAGCGAAATCGGAATGCGGGCCCACGCTCAGCCAGTTGTCCAGATAGAACAGCATTGCCGGGCTCTGCGCGGTCGCGACTAGCAGGTCTTCAAACTTGCCCAGAGCGTGCGGGCGAATCACATCGCGCTCGTAGCTGGTGAGCAGATAACGATCCGCGCCTTTGCCGATGAAAACATTGAAATGATTGAACCAGAAATCGGTCATCACTTCCTGCAATTGGCGTTCGCTGTAGATGTCGCTCAACAATCTGCCATCGGCCAGTTCCTGGTCAACAAGCCGCTGCGGGTTGTTGAGCGCTTGCGATGATCTCTTTTTGTTGCGGGGTCAGACCCGCTAGAAAGTCGTCCGCCTTTTGTCCCCTGAGAGTGGAAGCTATGGCAACCACATCGGCGGAATCATTTTCAGCACCGCTTTTACCCGCTGATCGGGGGACAGATTGATCAGTTGATCCACGCGCAAGCTCGGCGTACAAGTGGTCTTCGCGTTGCGTCGCCTCCTCTTCGCTATTCATCATTCCAGCCTTGCTGGAATCGGTCAGGATCGCGGAAGGCTGAGCGGAATTCTCCGAGACCGCGGTCGCTGTGGGCGCGCTATTCGCGGCTTCCTGCTTGCGTTGTTCACGCTGGTTATAGCGTTCCAGTTGGGCCTGGTAGATTGCCCGCTTGGCTGGATCGGAAGGAAGCGGCTGTTTGCCATCCGCAATCTGCCTTGATCAGTTGTGGGGGCGGAAAATTCTCTACGATCTCTCGCGTATCCATGCGCAATGTACGCAGAGGCTCCAGCCGGGCGGTCAGCGCATTATCGTCAATTCTTTCGGGATGAAGTTGCAGATCGATCCATTTGTCCACGCCCATGGCCGTCACTCGCTCGACATCGCCTGGCCTTGGGCCGAAGGTCAGGCGATTGAGCACATGCACCGCCCGTTCTGCTCATTCATCTGAGCGGCGGCGGAATTCTGCTTGTCTTTTTTCTTTGCCAGAGCCAGCGTCAGACGCGGTTAGTCCGACGCCAGAGAAACACGGCGGCCAAGGCGATAGTGCGGCGTTTCAATGGCATTCCCACTCCATTGGCAAATGCGGTAGCTTGCAATTATGAACCCTCGAGCGAAGGAAAAGTTGCCCCACTGGGGCAGCCTGTGAAGTAGTCTCGGGGCATCAAAGGCTTAGGCGAAGCTACGTAAGGTAGAGGCGATTGTGGCTGATTTTATGCTGCAAGGCAGCGGCCAGGTGGTCCACGTCGGTGGGGGCGATGTCCACGATCATACGCTCGTCAAAAAATGGGCTACGGAGGCTGCCCGCGGCAGTGCGCCGGACCTGCATCAGCAAAGCCTGCACGGCATTGGGATCGAATTTCAGTGGCGCCAGGCGGACGATTTCGCTCAGCGCTCCGCCGATGGAAAGCGGCTCGCGATAAGGGCGGGCGCTGGTCATGGCGTCGAGGGTGTCGGCCAGGCCCACGATCCGCACCGGCATGGCCACATCGTCCAGCCGCAGGCCGTCGGGATAGCCGGAGCCATCGCCGCGCTCATGGTGCCAGCGAACCGTTTCCGGAATTCGCGGCCAGGGGAACTGCACTCCGCTGACGATCTGGTGGCCAACGATGGTGTGATCGGCCATTTCGCGAAATTCTTCCGGATCAAGCGCGCCGGGCTTGCCGAACAGGCGCTTGTCCACGGCAACTTTGCCGATGTCGTGCAGATAGCCGGCGGATTTCAGCGCAGCCGCTTCGCCTGCGTCCGCGCCCATGGCCTCGGCAATGCCGGCAGCGTAGCGTCCCACGCGCAGCGAGTGCCCGTGAATATTGACATGCTTCACGTCAATGGCGGAGGCGAAGGCTTCCAGCGCATTGTCGTAAAAACCGTGCACGGAAGCCAGCAGCTTCACTTTCTCCGCGACGCGTTGCGCCAGGGTTTGCGTCAGCACGTGATTGTGTACGGCCAGCGCGACATAATGGCCCAGCAAGTCGAGGGCGGCGAGTTCTTCTTCGTCGTAGGGCGAGTCGCCCTCGCGGCGTCCCAGAGCCGCCAGGCCGACCAGTTTTCCGCCAACTTTTAAAGGAGCCACACACTTGAACAATTCGGGAGCAACGTTGCCGTTGGAACTGAGGAAGCCGTCGTAGGTGGCCGAATTCAGGACTACCGGACCGCGCGCAGCAGTTAGCGCATGCACGTGCCGGGGCAGCAGCGGGATGACGGCCGGTTCCGGCATCAGCGCAAAGCCGTCGGCTGCGACCGAACTCAGCAGGGGAGGCTTATCGCTGAAAGTGAAAAGCACAACTTCGCGAGCGCCCGCCGCCTGCTGCAAGGCAGCGACCATGGCGCGCGCCGTCTGCGGAAACTCGCGTTCAGCCGTCATCTCCGGGCCAAGCTCGGAGAGGGCTTCAACGGTTCGCAGAAGCCGCCGGATATTGTTTTTCTGCACCGCCACGCGGGGTGGGAGCAGTTACCAGAGCAATTTGAGGGTACCACGCAGGCGAACAACGGGCGAAGATGGCTTGTTAGTTAGTTTGGTGCTGGAAGACAGCTTTCCGCCGTCCGTACTCAGCATTCAGACTAAGTATGCTGTGACCGTCAGCTTAGCTGAGCGGCTCAGAAGTGCTCTCGCAACTCTCAAAACTTTCCAGCACCAGCAGGCGCTCGGCGGTTCCACTGGCAGCCAATTCCTCGTGCTCCAGAATCCAGGTGTCGCCGTGGGGGAGGAACACAGCGTTCAATCCGGCTGCCAGCGCGGGATTAATGTCGGACTTCGGACTGTTGCCGACCATCCAGGTGCGACGCATGGGTCCAGACGGTGTTGCTGACGCGACTCGCTGGTAGGTGGACGGGTCTTTTTCCTGCACGATTTCCACAGCGGAGAAAAATGCTTCAGCCCGGAGCGCTCGACCTTTGCCGGATTGCTCCTGGATCGCGCCCTTGGTCATCAGAATCAGGCGATGGCATTCCGCCAGATATTGCAGCGTTTCCGGTACGCCGGGACGAATCTCGATGGGATGTTCGGCGATGGCGAGGGTCAATCCGTCGATGGTTTCATGCAGTGCCGGAGTGATCGGCTCGACCGCGAGCCGTTCGAAAGTCTGCGCTAGGGCGTGGGCGAAGCTGTGCAGGCCATAGCCGTGGCTGATGATGCACTCGCGTTCTACCTCGTTGAGAACTTCGCGCACCTGCTCCGGCGAATATTCATGATGATTCAGGAACGAGATGAAGTTGGCGATGGCGCGCTCGAAATAGATGTTGTTTTCCCAGAGAGTGTCGTCGGCGTCGATGAGCAAGGTTTGCGCGCCGTTGATCGATTTGCGGGGAAGACATTCTTAGAATGATAACGCTGAGCATACTTGGCGAGGTATCGCGATCGGTGCGCAATTGCCTCTGCTAAAATTCAGCTCTTATGAAGAGTTTGGGATGCTTGCTCTCCCTGGTGCTGATTACTTCCCATGGTCGCCTCCTCCGCAGAGAACAAAAACACACGTTCATGGTCGGCTCTGCGGCGAAGGGCGCGGAATCGCTGGGTCTGCAGGTGGCTCCGGATCTCGATCGCCGGCTGGCCAAGTTCCGCGCAGATCCAGGTGCCGTTTCACTCTGCCGGGCTGACTGCGCGGGAGCGGCAAATGGTTGAAAAGCTGGTGGACGCGTCGCGCTATCTGGAAGAAATCTACTGGCGGCAGAGCGATCCTGAGGCGCTTACGCTTTACCAGTCTTGGCGGGCAGCACGCAATCCGAAGGATGTGAAGCTGCGGCATTATCTGTGGATCAATGCATCGCGCTTCGATCAGATTGACGAAAACAAGCCATTCGTCGGCACCGCGCCCATGCCTCCCGGCCGCGGATTCTATCCGGCGGGCCTGACCGCGGACAAGATTGAGCAGTACGTGAACGATCATCCGGAGAAAAAGGCGGAGATCTACAGTCCGACGACCGTGGTGCGCTGGCAGGGCGACCAGCTTGAAGGGCATTCCTTACCACATCGCCTACCGTTCGTTTCTGGAGCCGGCCGCGAAAGATCTGCGTGAGGCGGCGAAGCTTGAGCAAAGACGCGGCCTTTGCCAATTTTCTGCGCATGCGGGCGGACTGCGCTGCTCTCCGACGACTACTATCCGAGCGATCTGGCGTGGCTCGATCTGAAGAATCCGAAGTTCGACGTGATTTTCGCGCCCTACGAGACCTATGACGATCACCTGCTGGGAGTGAAGGCGACTTACGGCGCCGCGGTCATGATCCGCAATGCGGAGCAGAGCAAGAAGCTGGAGATGTTCGAAAATTATGTGGCCGACATTCAGGATGCTCTGCCGCTGCCGCCCGAGGATCGGCCCTCCAAGCGCGGCCTGCAGACGCCGATGGAGGTGATGGATTCGCCTTACCGCGCGGGCGATCTGCGCCATGGCTACCAGGCGGTGGCCGACAATCTGCCCAACGATCCGCGCATTCACGAGCAGAAGGGCAGCAAGAAGATTTTCTTCAAGAATTTCATGGATGCGCGCGTGGACTACGTCATCCTGCCGCTGGCGCGTTACATGATGGTGCCGGAGCAGGCGGCGAAGGCTTCCGGCGAGGGCTATCTGCTTTCGACGATCATGCACGAGATTTCGCACGGGCTGGGGCCGGCCTATGCGCGGACCGCCGCGCGGCAAGGTGGACATCCGCGAAGCCATCGGCCCGGCCTACAGCGGGCTGGAAGAAGCCAAGGCGGATGTGGTCGGAATGTTTGGCCTGAAGTGGCTGGTGGACCACGGCGCGTCTGCCGAAAGACAAACTGGAGGAATATTACGCATCGTACGTGGCGGGGAATTTCCGCACCATTCGCTTCGGCACCGGAGAAGCGCACGGCCAGGCGGAGATGATGGAGTTCAACTATCTGTTGCGAGCGCGGCGCGGTGAAGCGCGAGGCATCGGGGAAGTATGCGGTGGATTACGCGCTGATGCCGGGAGTGATTGCCGATCTGGCGAAAGAGTTGCTCGATATCGAAGCCACCGGCGACCGCCAGCGGGCGGAGAATTGGTTCAAGAAATATGACGTGATGCCGCCGGAGCTGACCGCGGCGCTGAAGTCGGCGTCGAAGGTGCCGGTGGATGTGGATCCGGTGTTTGCGTTTAAGGAGACGGTGAGGTAACGGGAATGCCTTGAAGCGGCCCTGCCAGTCTGCTCCCGCTCGGGATTCTTCGCCTAGAATGACAGAAGGATGGATTCGGTGCTACTCCACAAACTCCACTTTCGCCTCATGTGGAATAATTCCTGCCTTGTATCCCATCTCCAGCAAACGGCGGACGGCTTCGCGGCCGTCCTCGCCGTAGTCGAGTGTCCGTTCATTCACGTACATACCGACGAATTTATCGGCGAGTTGAGGGTCCAGATCGCGAGCGAATTGCAGCGCGTAAGCCAGTGCCGGCTCGCGATGATCGAGAGCATACTGAATGCTTTCGCGCAGTGCTCCACCTACGCTGGACATCAGCTCTGGGCCCAGGCTGCGGCGAATGGCGTTGCCTCCTAAAGGCAGCGGCAATCCGGTTTGTTCGTGCCACCAACGGCCTAGATCCAACACACGTTGCAGTCCGGACTTCGAGTAGCTTAGCTGGCCTTCGTGAATGATCAGGCCTGCGTCGTACTTGCCTTCCGTAACCTGCGCAATGATTTGGTCGAAGGGAACGACTTCGGTTTCAATTCCCGGTGCAAATAGATTCAGCACCAAATAGGCGGTTGTCAACGTGCCCGGTACGGCGATCCGTTTGCGTGCGATCTCGCTGGGCGAATACGGATGCTTGGATACGATCATGGGCCCATAGCCCTCGCCCACACTGCCGCCACTGGGCAGGAGCGCATAGTGCTTCTGAATATAAGGGTAAGCGTGAAAAGAAATCGCAGTTACGTCGTATGATCCCTCGCCCTCCATCGCTTTGTGGTTGAGGGTCTCGATATCGCAGAGCGTATGGGTGAAGCGCAGGCCGGGCACGCGGACTTTATTCGTGGCCAAGCCGTAAAACATGAAGGCGTCGTCGGAATCGGGACTGTGGGCGATGGTTATTTCGCGGACGGCGGACGAGACACTGCTATTCATGGAATCCTTGCTTTCCCTGGTTGGAAGATGCCGGGCATCACTGCGGACAACTGGGGGCTCGAAACTTACGAGAGCATCTTATCTTTATCACTAATATCAATGCGCTGCCAGCCGCGTGCGATCGCGGCGGCGGACATTACTTTGATGATTTCCGCAAACACAAACAAATACAGACCGAAACGGAGCGCGAGGGCAAAAGAATGACTCCATAGGGCGAGCCAGCCAATCCCGCCCGCAAAAAGGACAATCTCCGCCAGCGTGCCTGCAATCGCGGCGCGGAGGAAGCTTCTGGAGCCTCGCTCCATGATCCAACCCGCGAGGAAGGCCACAAAGGGATACATCATCAAATAGCCGCCGGTTGGTCCTAGCAACTGCGCGATGCCGCCTACGCCAGGCAAACTGAAAACCGGCATGCCCGTGGCGCCTTCGGCCAGGTACAGCGCCAAAGCGGCGAAACCGCGCTTGCTGCCCAGAAGCAATCCGACCAGCAGCACGCCGAAGTTCTGCAGCGTCAGCGGCACAGGAGTCAGAGGTAGAGTGACGCGGGCACACAAGGCCACGAACAGGCTGCCACCGACCACCAATGCTACTTGTTGCGCCCAACCCAGCGCGCGATCGTTTGCAGGAAGAGTCTGAGTTGCAGGTTTAGCCATGTACTTCATTCTCCAAAATTCTTGCTCAGCTTGCTCACTGCCCAGCTTTCCCTTCGATGCGCCGTTCGAATTTTTCATATGCTGGCGTACCCGCAGATAGACCGCGATAGCGGCCCATACCACCGCGCCGCCCCCGCAGGCGAGAATCAGGAACCACCACAGCATCCGCACGGTGTCATAGGATATCAAACATCCGCGGGGACCGAAGGAAAACAGCCATTAACGCCCTGCCATGGCCTTCTCGACTTCGTCGGCTGAAGTTGGCAACGCCGCGGTCAAGTCAACGAGCTTGCCATCGTTGTCCACGTAGAAGTCGTCTTCAATGCGCACACCCAGCTTCTCCTCGGGGATGTAGATCCCCGGTTCGATGGTGAAAGCCGCTCCCGGGCCCAGCGGTACGCTGTAATCGCCTGGGTCGTGCACGTTCAGACCAATGTAGTGACTCAGGCCGTGGATGAAATACTGGCCGAGCGGCTGGCCATGCAGAGTCCTTGCCGTGAGTGTTGATGTAGTCATAGGCGACTTTGTAAAGCGAGTTCTCGCCGTCATGGGTGAGCGTGGATTTGCCCGACTGGAACGCGGCCATGGCCGCTTGCTGCGCACCGAGCACGATGTCGTAAATCTCGCGCTGGCGCGGCGTGAATTTGCCAGAGACGGGAAGCGTGCGTGTAATGTCGGCGGCGTAGAGCGAATATTCACCGGCCGCGTCAATGACCACGACGTCTCCCGCTTGCATGGTTCCGGAATCGTCGGAATAGTGCAGCACGGTGGAGTTGAATCCCGAGCCCACGATGGGAGCATAGGCTGGACGCTCGCAGCCGCGCTTGCCCCATTCGTATTGCATGAGGGCGGAAACTTCGCGTTCCGTCACTCCGGGCTTTACTGATTGCGAAGGCCGCGAAATGGGCGGCGATCGAAGCATTCGCCGCCTTGCGGATCAGTTCGATTTCGCCGGCATCTTTGAAAGTGCGCAGCGAACTGAGCAATGGCCGCACATCCTCGAACGAGATGCGAACCGGAAAGCTGTTGGCCCGTTTCAGCCAGTCCAGCGCGCTTTCGGAGTTGGAAATCTGCTCATAGGCGGGCAAATCGGTATAGACCGTGGCTTTGCCGGCGGAAAGAATTCCGGTCAGCACGTCGCGCAAGTGATCGAGGACTTCCACGCGGTCGAATCCCGGGAGTCTTGGGAGCTTCGGGATTTTCCGGTCCCAGCTTGGGCCGGTCCATTTCTCTTGCGACGGGTTGCGGCTGGGAAGAAAGAGAATTTCGGTGTAGGGGCGGGCGGGACTTTTGTCTTTGCCATCTACCGCGACGGCGATCAGAACCGCTGCGCCGGGTTCGCTCCAGCCGGTCAGGTAGTAGAAGTTATCGTCTGGGCGGTAGCCGTAGAGATCGTTCGGGCCTTCGGACTCATTGGGAGCAAATAGAAGAGCAACTCCGCCATCGAGCCGCGCGGCCAACGTTTCGCGGCGCATGCGATAGTCGGATGCCGGTTGGCGGTCCAGCGCCGCAAGCAGAGTCTGGGCGACCAGCAGAGCGTCGGCGACGATCACGCAATTCTTGCCAGGGCTTTCCGCCGCATGCGTCTAAACTCCCACCGGAAACGGTTTGGTATGGCTCTCCGGGCTGAAACGATACGCCAGAAAAGCGTCCCTGCAGCAGGGACATGAGGCCCGTGTACCAATAGCCGACCACGAACAGAATCAAAAACGGCACCGTGATGAAGTTTTCGTTGTCAATGGCGTAGTACACAGTAAGCGCGAAATAAGTGCCGATCAACAGCTCGACCCAGGGAATCCAACCCAGGCGGCGGCGGTACTTGGCGGTGCGGACTTTGTCTTTCTTCGTTCTCCATGCGGTATTTCGGGGTGCGCGCAAAAGCGGTCTGCCGCCCGATCAAAGCCTCGATAACCGCAATGGTGTTGGTGATGGTCAAGCCAATTCCCAGCGCCATCAGAAATGGAAGATAGAACAAGGCCCGCGGCCAGCTCTTCGGAAACAGCTCCTTCTGCGAAACCAGGTAGAAGCTGGAAATCGAAAAAGTCGAAGCCATGAATAAGGGCAGGTCAATGTAGAGCATCTGAAACCAGCCCTGGTAGAAGCGAATGATCATGGCGGGCAACAGCAGCACGGAGAGCATGATCATCAGCGGATAGCTCAGGTTCGAGGTCAGGTGGTACCAGGCTTCCAGCTTTACATGAAAGCGGCTGATCGCTCTTGAGAACGTTGGGAAGAATCTTCTTGCCGGTCTGGATCAGTCCCTTGGCCCAGCGTGCCTGCTGCGTCTTGAACGCGGTCATCTCGACCGGCAGTTCGGCCGGACATTCGACATCCTGCAGATAGATAAATTTCCAGCCCTTGAGCTGCGCGCGATAGGAAAGGTCGGTGTCTTCGGTGAGCGTATCGTGCTGCCAGCCGCCGGCATCCTCGATCGCTTGCCGCCGCCATACGCCGGCGGTTCCGTTGAAATTGAAGAACACGTTGCTGCGGGCACGGCCGGAATGCTCCAGCACGAAATGGCCATCGAGCAGCATGGCTTCGACTTCGGTCAGGAAAGAATAATGGCGGTTGATGTGCGTCCAGCGGGTTTGCACCATGCCGATTTTCGGATCGGTAAAGTGATGGATGGTGCGCAGCAGGAAATCTTCCGGCGGAGTGAAGTCGGCGTCGAAGATGGCGATGAATTCACCCTTGGCGGTCTTCATGCCCTCGCGCAGCGCGCCAGCCTTAAAGCCCTGGCGGTTGTCGCGATGATGATAGGTAATTGGGCATCCCTGGCTGGCATACTGCTCTACCAGGCGCCGAGCGACATCCTGGGTTTCGTCCGTTGAGTCGTCAAGTACCTGAATGTCCAGCTTGTCGAGCGGATACTTGAGCTGGCAGATCGCGTCCAGCAGCCGCTCCACCACGAATTGTTCATTGAAAATGGGCAGCTGGACGGTCACACGGGGCAAGTTCGGGAAAGTGCGCCGCCGGGTCGGTGGTGCGGTTCTTCTTATGCTTGTAATAAAGATAGACCAGGATGTAGCGGTGCACGCCGTAGGATGCCAGCAGAATCAGGACAATGAAATAAGGGATCAGCAACGCCATGTCGAAGGCATTGGCCTGATATATCCCCTGAAACGTCTTATCGAGGAAATGCTGGCGAATGTAGGGACGAATGCCGCGAGACGTGATAAATAAGGCCAAAACCGGAGAGGGGAATGTGAGCGGCAAAGTCAAAAAAGGAGTCTGACAGACGTCTCTATTCTACCGGAATCGCAATTGGCATAGTATGGGTAGCCTGAGTGAGCAGGTCCCGGTGCTCGGTGGAACATGACCTGCTCGGAAAACCGTACCTTGCCCTCAGGAGGGCGCAAACCTATGAAACGAATGCTGATTTCTGGCTGCTTATTGTTGTGGGGCATCGGGTTCGCGGTCGCGCAGGATATCGCCGGCGATTGGCAGGGAACGTTGTCGCCCATGGGGGACGTGGAACTACGGCTGGTTTTGCACATCACCAAGAACCCTGACGGGACGCTCAAAGCACACTGGACAGTGTGGATCAGGGCCAGAACGGCCTTGCGGTGACCGACTTTCTTTCGAAGGGTACAACCTTAGCTTTTGACGTGGACGCAGTGAACGGAGAGTATCGCGGTAAGGTGATGGGTGACGGCAAGACGATTCTGGGGAGGTGGCAGCAAGGCCGGCCGATGGACCTCGAATTTGAGCGCTCCACCACGCCGATCAAGACGGAGCACAAGCCGGGTAAGCCGTCAGATATTGACGGCGCATGGCTGGGAACGTTGGACGTTGGCGACAGGAAGCTGCGCGTGGTTTTTCACATCATCAATACGGAAGACGGTTTGATGGCGACATTTGGCGCTCCGGATGAGGGTCCGCAACTTTTTCCTGCCACATCGCTGACCCGAGACGGAGTTTCGCTGAAGATCGAAGCCAAGCAGTTTGGCGGAGTCTTCGCCGGCAAAATCGCTGCGGATCACTCGGCGATTGACGGGACGTGGACCCAGGGCGACCATAGCTTGCCGCTGGTGCTGAAGCCGGTGAAGGATACGTCAGAGCTGGCGCCAAGAAAGCGGATCCGCCGAAGAATTGAGCGTTCCCAAATGGGAAGAACTGACGTGTCCTGTGACGGATAACAAGTGCTTTTCCAATTCAGGCAAGCGGATTACCATTTAGCACGGCGCCCCATCAAAGTCGCAGGCGCGGGTTCGAATCCCGTCAGGTCCATTCCTTCAGAACAATGGAGGTTGGCCACGAAGTGCCAAATCGGGAGGTAGCGAGACGGAGTGTCTGGCTCCTTCAAATTGCTTGATTTGACTTCCAAAGCAGAGAATAATAGAAGTTGACTTTGACGGGGCCGCATGGAAATCGGCCCCATCGTTTATGGGGCCGTTTCTATGTCTGGCTAATTCAAGAAGTATTGCCGATACAGCGTGTCCCGTTGCGCTGGCTTGAATCCAGCATCGCGGATAATCCGCCGCAGTTCTTCTTCCGTCGTGCAATTGGTTACACCGGCGGCTCGGACCACGTTTTCTTCCAGCATCACCGAGCCAACGTCATTGCCGCCGAAGCGCAGAGCCCATCTGGCAGACTTTCAAGCCCTGGGTTACCCAGCTCGATTGCACATTCAGGAAATTCGAAAGATACAGCCGCGAAATCGCCAGCACTTTCAGGTACTCGACCGCAGTGGCTTCATCCCAATGCCGCCGCCTAGCGCGGTGTTTGTCGGCTGGAAGCTCCAGGGAATAAATGCAGTGAAGCCGCCCGTCTCTTCCTGCAATTCATAGAGCTTCTGGAAGTGGTTGATGCGGTTCTCGTAATTCTCGCCCACGCCAAACATCATGGTTGCGGTGGTGCGCATGCCCAGTTGATGCGCCGTGCGGTGCACGTTCAGCCAATCTTCGGTCAGGCATTTCAGGCGCGCGATCTTGTAGCGGACTTCATCATCCAGAATTTCGGCGCCGCCCCCAGGGATGGAATCCAGGCCGGCATCCATCAGCCGCGCAATGGTGTCGCGAATGCTGAGCTCGCTGTATTCCGCAATCGCGATGATCTCCGACGCCGAATAGCAATGCAGATGGATTTTCGGGAAGCGCTGCTTGATGCCGCGCATCATCTGCTCATGCCAGTCAATTTTCAAGTCAGGATGCAGGCCACCTTGCATCAGTACGCCCGTGCCACCCAGTTCCACGGTCTCGCGGATCTTTTCGTAGATCGTGTCGAAGTCCAGGATGTAGCCTTCTTTGGCCTTGGGGCCTTTAAGCGGGCGATAAAAAGCGCAAAAGGTGCAGTACTCGGTGCAATAATTGGTGTAATTAATATTGCGGTCAATGATGTAGGTGACCACGCCTTCGGGATGAAGCTTGCGGCGTACGGCGTCCGCTTCCATACCGATGCCAATCAGGTCATCGGAACG
The DNA here is from genome assembly GCA_963697035.1 of uncultured Acidobacteriaceae bacterium. GTDB lineage: Bacteria > Acidobacteriota > Terriglobia > Terriglobales > Acidobacteriaceae > PALSA-270. Next base: position 243,968 of record CAVOMN010000001.1, read on the forward strand.
GAAAAAATCCAGGGCTTGTTGCTTGGTAAGAGACATAGATTCTTCATGAATCTTAGCGGAGTTCGGCTGCTTGTTCCAATCGTGCCCGAAGCTAAGCCACTCGGGCGCGGGGCGGGGACGCCGGTTTGGCTGAGTTCTTTGCCGGCCGATTGCGATAATACGAGACGAGGGTCATCAACCCGCCGAAAACCGCCAGGCCAATCAGAATGCCCAGGGCTGGTTTGTAGTATTGGGCGAAAAATCGCACGATGTGGCTCCCGTATTTCGCTCCCAGACTGGCGAGAATCGTAAACCGAACCGCACGGCCGACGGTGAGTGCTGCCAGGAACTTCTTCCGCGGATATTGCAATGCCCCGGCCGCCAGCAAGAATGGGACGATCGGGAAGGGTGGCGGTAGAACCGCTGGGCACGGCAATCGCATAGAATCCCCAACGATCCAAGCTCCTATGAACCTTCACTGCCATGCGCTTGGACAGCTTCCGCTCCAAGGCTTCCTTGCCGCTCTTGTTTGCCATAACATAGGTGATATAACCGCCCAGCACCGCGCCAATCGTCGCCATCGTGGCATAGTACAGCCATGGCTCGCGATGATGCGCTGCCAGCCAGATGGTCAGGACATCCACGCTCCCGGTTAGCGGAATCAGCGAGTTATCGGCGATTCCAAGCAGGATCAGGCCTGGGCCTCCCATCCGGTGCAATCGCCGGAATAGGGACATTGCGAGCAAAGGTTGGACGTGATGGAGCATTAAGGTGCTTAGACGCTAGTTTGCGTCTAAACGGCGCGTTTGCACGAAAATAACGGAACCTAACATGGCAGATTACTCTGCGAGTTAGGGGCCGGGACTTGCATAGCAGCTGTATAGTTGTCAATTAGAGCCACCTATGGAACGCGAAGATAACAAACAGGTGTTGTTAACCGTGGCTTGTATCGTCTTCCTGTTTCTGGCGGACTTCCGATCACTGTTATTAGGAGGACTATCTCGTGGAATCGCTTTCGTAGTCCTCGCCTGCCTTCTGACCTTCGTGGTCCTTCATTCGTCAGCTGTCCGCCGAGTGTTCTCGGACTCTCTGGCTGCGTTACCTTGCCCTTTCCTTGCAGTGTTTGACCGTCGATGGGACGCGCGATCGACGACCGCATTTCCGCTCTCCCGCGAGCCAATCCTCCAGGCTCTTTTTCAGCGTCCTCCACCTCCCGCCCGCTGGTAACTCTACTCTTGAATTGAAGGCAAAACCGGCGTTTCTCCGGCGTAACCTTTCTGTTTTCTTACCTGTAAAGGTCGGGCCTTCGTGCCCCAGGGGGATGATTGTGTCAATGGATAATGCTGGAAGGCGCGGGCGAGATGCCCGTCTGCCCGGCGATGCAGATTTGGGCCTGCCTCCACACCTGCAACCGGAACGTGAGTACGCTCAACGCTTGGCAACGCGAAAACGATCGCTAGAAGGAATTGAGAGGCTACATGAACGGCTCTGGGCATATTTCGCTGTGGCAGGTTTGGCGGCCATTCTTACCGCCTATGCCGGCTTTTCATCGCATGCAATCTCCCAAGTGTGGACGCTCCTGCCTTTACTTGGATTGATTGCTGTCACGCGGTCCCTTACCAGGAACGCTCGGGCACATAGCCGCATACGACGAATTGTCGGTTTCTACGAGTTCGGCATGGCTCGGTTGCATCATCAGTGGCAAGGCCGCGGATTTGGCGGCGAGGAATTTCTGCCCGATAACCATTCTTTTGCTTCCGACCTCGATCTGTTTGGCTCAGGTTCTCTTTTCGAGTTGCTCTGCACCGCTCGCACAAGCGTGGGCAGGGGTACCCTGGCAAATTGGTTGCTCAATCCCGCCGATTGCTCGGAGGTAAAGGCACGGCAATCTGCTGTTGCGGAACTTCGCGACAGACTCGATCTTCGCGAGCATTGGGCATCCCTCGAGGGGAACGGGCTAGATGATTTCGGTTCGTCGCTTGTGCACGACTGGGCGGACGCGGCAGCTATTTCCTTTCACCCCTACGTGCGCGTGTTGGGCATCACGCTGCCATTTTTTTTGGCAGGGTTGTGTGCACTTGCTTACGTTGGAATACTTGGCCATCAATGGATCGGATTCCTTGCCATTCCTCTTGGGATGGAGGCGCTGCTGGCAACGATTTCGCTAAAGAAAAGCCGAAGTGTGGCTGCCAGCGCCGGACTGGCATCACTCGAACTCGCGCAACTCACTTGCTACCTAGACTCCTTTGCCGCGCAGACCTTCCGCAGCGCAAAGCTTAAGGCATTGCAGTCGCCCATCGCGAGTTCGTCAGCCGGTTTCTTAAGACAAGTTCGACGGCTCACCCTCTGGGTGCGGCTGCTCGGTCTCAGGCAGAACAATGAAGTCTTCGCGCTGCCGGCTTCACTCCTGCTGTGGGGGACCAACCTTACAATTCTCATCGAACAGTGGCGACAAGAAAACAGGGAGCCCTTGGTAGCATGGTTTGATTCGTTGGGCCAGTTCGAAGCATTACTTTGTCTGGCTCGGTATCACTATGAGAACCCAGATCACCGATTCCCGGTTCTCAGTTCTCGTTCTTCGGCGCAATTCAAGGCCGAGGCTCTAGGACACCCGCTGCTCGATGGCAAAATCTGCGTTCGATCCAACATCGACCTAGATACCCGAGGGACGAGACTCATCATAGTGAGCGGTTCCAATATGGCAGGCAAGAGCACGCTGCTGCGCTCGGTAGGTCTGAATGCCGTGCTAGCTCTTGCGGGGGCTCCGGTGCGCGCTACTCATCTCCAGATATCCTCTCTCCACATTGGCTGCTCGATCTCCATTCATGATTCTCTGCTCACCGGAAAATCGAAGTTCCAATCCGAAGTGGAGCGGCTGAAATTAATCATGGCATTATCGCGCTCGGTTAACCTCCTTTTCTTGCTGGACGAAATTCTTGCCGGCACGAATTCCAACGACCGTTTTTTTGGAGCGAGAGCGGTTATGGAACGACTCGCCGAAAATGGTAGTGTCGGGCTTGTAACGACGCACGATCTAACCATCACCGAGGTAGGCCGCGTGCTCGAAGATCAAGCTGTGAATGTGCACTTCGAAGAATATTACGAAAATGGAGAGATGCGATGTGACTACATCATGCGTCCCGGCGTTCTAACTCATACCAACGGACTGAAAGTAATGGCTGCTCTGGGACTACTGCCGGAGTCGGCGAAGTAGGCTTGGAGCGGGCGTCATGGAGTTGATCCGAACGTCCTTCGCTTGGGCCAACCCGTTCTGCATTTTGCGGCTGCGCACGGCCCGAGCGACGTGGAGAGGGCGCGTTCTGCCACAATATTGCGGGACCATGGTGTGCGAAGCGACATGCGGGTTGACTTGTTGCTCTCTACGCCACTGGGTGGGCGTGCCGCTGGAACCGCTTCGAGCTGGCGAAACTAGTTCTGAATCGTGGCGCAGACCCCGTAGAAATGGACACCACCTTGGGCTGAGAAGATGGGCCACGCCGGTATGTTCGCATTCCTTCAGCAGTACTCGCGCTGAACTCCTGAAATCCGGTCGAAAGGACGGTCATCCCGGCAGCACGTCAGCAAACACAAATCCATCGCGTTCCACCACTTCTCCGGACTGCACTCGGATGGGGCTAGAGAACACCGGCGTCTCATATACAAAGGAGTGGAACTCGCCATTTTCCCCACAAGGATCGATCTCGGCGGGCAGAGCTTGCAGCAACTCGAGATCGAAGTCACGCCCGGCGAAAGACTTAGCGAGCTTTGCAGGATCGACGCAGGTGATCTTTGCCTTCACGCCCGCCGCAATCATCTCCCGAGCTAATTTGTCCGTCGGAATTTGCCAGACTGGAAACAGCGGTTCGAGGCCGCTGCCCTCGAGTTGCCGCACCCGGTAGTCGCGTATGTCTTGTAGAAAAAGGTCGCCGAACGCAATCGCCGTGATTCCCTCAGCTTTGGCGCGTTGGCACACGGTGCGCATTCGGTCTTCGTAAACTTCATTCGAGCACGGCGACGGCAGTTCCGCCGCCCAAAGCGGAATCCCGGCTCGCTCGGCTTGCGCTTCGACTAACGCCCGCCGCACGGCGTGCATCGCCACCCGGTTCGCTCCAGAATTAAAGGTTGTGAGCAATGACACAACCTCAAGGTCCGGTTGTTGTCGCAGTAGATGCAGCGTCCAGGCGCTATCCTTTCCGCTGCTCCAAGATAAGAGAACTTTCTTCATAAACTCCCCAGAACTAGCAGATGTTTCTAGAGAATGGCCGCATGTGCAACATCGAGAAAACGCAGCGCCGGCGCAGCGGGCAACGCGCTGCACTCTTCCGCATACCGATAAAAAAGCTCAAGCCCCTGTAGGCATGGGGCATCGAGAGAATAGTGGATGTTCTCAGTGAGATACTGCTTCACTTCAGCTTCATTGAGTCCTACGCTCGGCGCCCACTCCTGCGCGATTTTCTGCAAATTCCCCGGTTCCAGCCCGTGATCGCGTGAGCGCTGAAAAATGCCGGCCAAATCGAGAGAGGGCGAAGCCTGTGTCGGGGCGTCTTGCCGCACCGCCCAGAACGCGAACACAAAAGGGTGGCCGGTAAGCCGATTCCACTCCTCAGCGAGATCGTGGGTAAAGTAGCGCGAACGGTCTACCCGCAGCGCAGGGTCACCGATGACCAGTCCCGCGTCCGCCTGGCGGAGCATATTCTCGAGATCGGGCTCCAACGGGAGCCAGCTTCTATCCCCACCCCACCACTTCGCGAAGAGCACTTTCGTCAGAGCCGACGAGGTCAGCGAAGAAGTATCCAGTGCAATCGTGCGAATTTTCTCCAGCGGAACCTTGCTGACCAAAAGGATGGAACGAACCGCCTGCCGCGCCGCAATTGCGACTCCGGGAAGAATCGAAAGCCCCGGCACCGTGGCATACGCCGCCACCGGAACAATTCCGATATCTGCTGAGCCATCATCAAGTTGCGCGGCACAACGGGACGGTACGGTGTAGGAAATGTCAAAATCGGCGCCCGCGTCGCCATGCTCGAAATCCCACATTAGAGGTGCGGTATTGAGGTAGGAAATGGCGGAAATGCGAAGGCGTCTCATGCTGCGACCTCGATTTTAGCAAAGCTATGTGTCATCTGACCTTGACAGGCTTTTTCGCTGGTACTTAGAGTCGCGATGCGTACCTCGGGAGGCAATCGTGCCAGAAGCGGTGCAAGCGGTGGGCCAGGGGCTAGACGGATCATCGGACCAGCACTCTCTGCAATGGATGGCCCTGTCCCTGACGCCCGGCCTCGGTCCAACAAAAGCTCGCAGACTGGTAGAGCGCTGCGGTAGCGTGCAAGCGTTTTCAACGCCACGCTCACGGAATTGGAGGCAGCAGGAATTCAGGCGGTGGCCGCGCAATCACTCGGCACTGGCCGCTCTCATGGAACTTGGCGAAGGATGAATTGGCGCGCGCTTTGGCGGCCAATATTCACGTCGTGGCGTTGGATGACGCCGCCTATCCGCCGCCGCTCAAGCAAATCTACGATCCGCCGCTGGTCCTTTATGTACGTGGGGATGTAGAGGCATTGTCTCGCCCCGGGAATTGCTGTCGTAGGCACGCGCCATCCGACCCCGTACGGAACTGGGATGGCCGAGCGCCTGGCCTGCGATCTTGCCGCGCGGGGATTGGTCATCTTCAGCGGCCTGGCTCGCGGCGTGGATTCTGCCGCCCATCGCGGCGCAATTTCCGCCAAAGGCAAGACGGTTGGAGTGCTCGGCACCGGCGTGGACGTAATTTATCCCAAAGAAAACACGCGCTTGTCCGACCAGATGCTCGCGCTGGGCGGGGCGCTGATCTCGGAATTCGCACTGAACACTTTTCCCGCGCCGCAGAATTTTCCCATCCGCAACCGGATTATCAGCGGAATTTCCGCCGGCGTGCTGGTCGTGGAGGCTGCCGAATATAGTGGCACGCGCATTACCTCGCGCTGCGCGCTGGAACAGAATCGCGAGGTTTTTGCCGTGCCCGGCAACGTCACCAACAAGAATTCCTGGGGCCCGAACACACTGATTAAACAGGGCGCTAAGCTGGTCGCGACCTGGGAGGACATCTGGGAAGAGCTCCCGGCAGAGATACGCCTGGCGCTCGAGCCGGCGGGCGGCGCTGAATCGCCAGCCGGAGGAACTGCATCTCTATTCGAGGACGACGCTCTGGGGCCGCACGAGAAAAAGATTCTGGCCGTGCTGAAGGCCGACGAGGCCACACAGATCGATGAGATCGTCGAGCGTCTGGAACCGAATCTCTCGTCTTCGGAAATTTTCGCCGCGCTGTTCGAGCTGGAGCTGGCCGGCAAAGTGAAGCAGTTGCCGGGAAAGAATTTTGTAAAGAGCTTCTAGCTGCTCAGCTCCTAGCTGCTCAGTGCCAGAAGACCGGGTTATCTATGGAGAGACTTCAAGAATCTCAAAGTTTGGGAGAAGGCTCACAACGTTGACGCTAATCGTGTACAACAAGACACTTAGTTTCCCCAAGGCAGAAATCTTTGGTCTTACCAGCCAGCTACGTCGTACGGCTGCGTCGGTGGGAGCGAACATTGCCGAAGGCTGTGGGCGCCGATCCGATGGAGAAATGAATCGGTTCCTGCAGATTGCCACGTGGCTCGGCGAGCGAGCTCGAATATCACCTGCTTCTGGCAAGAGATTTGCGCTTGTTGGGGGCCGCTGATTTCGAAGAAATGGAAGCGCGAATTCATGAAGTTAAGCGAATGTTGGCCTCTCTTTCCGCGAGCGTCAAAAGTGCAAGGGCCAGCTAGAAGCTAGGAGCTAGCAGCTAGCAGCTTGGTTCGCCAAACTTGTTGTTTCCACCATACTCGTGCTAGCTTCAAAAAAAGCAATCCAAGACTTGAGGACACATTGGCTAAAGGTTTAGTCATCGTCGAGTCGCCAGCCAAGGCGAAGACGATTCAAAAATATCTGGGGAAAGGCTTCACCGTCGAGGCCTCGCTCGGTCACGTCAAAGATCTGCCCAAGAGCACTCTCGGCGTGGATACCGACAACGATTTCGAAACCGAATACATCGTTATCCCCGGCAAAGAGAAGGTTCTCGCCAAGCTGAAGAAGCTGGCCTTGTCGATGGACACCATCTACCTCGCGCCTGACCCGGACCGCGAAGGCGAAGCCATTGCCGCGCACCTGGCGGAAGAACTCGGCGACGGCAAGAAGGGCAAGAAGAAAAAGAAGAAGGATAGCGAAGCGGGCGAGCGCATCCGCCGCGTCACTTTCAACGAAATCACCAAGCGCGCCGTGCAGGAGGCCTTCGAGCATCCCCGCGATATTGATCAGAATCTGGTGGATGCGCAGCAGGCTCGCCGCGTTCTGGATCGTCTGGTCGGTTATCAGGTTTCGCCGCTCCTCTGGGATAAAGTCCGCCGCGGCTTGTCCGCCGGCCGCGTGCAGACGGTTGCCCTGCGGTTGATCGTCGAGCGCGAACGCGAAATCAAAGCGTTCGAGAAGAAGGAATATTGGACGATTGACGCGCATCTCGCCGCGGCCAAGCCGCCAGCCTTCGACGCCCGTTTTCTCGGCAAGGGCGAAGAGAAAGTCGAAGTCACCAACGGCGAGGACGCGGAAAAAATTCGCGCGGCCCTCGAAAAGGCGGACTGGGTGGTCCGCACCGTCGATCGCAAAGAGCGCCGCCGCAACGCCGCTCCGCCGTTCACCACCAGCAAGCTGCAGCAGGATTCTTCGCGCAAGCTGCGCTTCAGCGTCAAGCGCACCATGATGATCGCCCAACGCCTCTATGAAGGCGTTGAACTCGGCGAAGAAGGTTCGGTCGGCCTCATTACTTATATGCGTACCGATTCGACCCGCGTCTCCGTGCGACGCGATCACCGAAGTGCGCGAATACATCGGCAAGGAGTACGGCGCGCAATATCTGCCGGAATCGCCGAATACATATAAAGAGAAGAAGGAAGCGCAGGCGGCGCACGAAGCCATTCGTCCGACTTCGGCGATGCGCCACCCCGACCAGATCAAGCAGTATCTGAAGGAAGATGAATTCAAAGTTTACAAACTGATCTGGCAGCGTTTCGTCGCCTCGCAGATCAATCCCGCGGTCTTCGATCAGACCAGCGTGGACATTGATGCGCGTTCTGGAAACAGAGACTTTCTGGTTCCGCGTGACCGGATCGGTTCTCAAGTTCGACGGCTTCCTCAAAGTGTACGAAGAGTCGAAGGAAGGCAAGGATGAGGAAGATGAAGAGCTCAAACACAAGCTGCCACCGCTCGAACCCGGCCAGAAACTCACGCTTCGCGAACTGAAGCCGGAGCAGCACTTCACCGAGCCGCCGCCGCGCTACAACGAAGCTTCATTGGTGAAAGAGCTGGAAGAGCGCGGCATTGGCCGTCCTTCCACCTATTCCGCGATTCTAAGCACCATCCAGGAGCGGCAGTACGTGCAGAAGTTGGGCGGTAAGTTCTCGCCCACGGAGATTCGGCTTGGTGGTGACCGATCTTTTGGTGGAGAACTTCCGCGACATTTTCGACGTGCAGTACACCGCGCGCCTGGAAGAGGAACTCGACGAAGTCGAAGAAGGCAAAGAGACCTGGACCGACGCCCTGGCCGGATTCTACAAGAAGTTCGAGAAGGATCTCCGTTACGCTTCCAAGCACATGGAAAACATCAAGCGGATGGAGAAGCCTACGGACGAAAAGTGTGAACGCTGCGGATCGCCGCTGGTCATCAAGTGGGGCAAGCACGGGTCGTTCTATGCTTGCAGCTCCTACGATAAAGAAGATCCCAACAGCTGCACCTTCACCAAAGAAAATCCCATCAATCTGCCGGACCTCGATTCCGCCGACGTGCAGGAGACTACGCAGGAAGAATACTGCGAGAATTGCGGCCGGGTGATGGTCCTCAAACGCGGACGCTTTGGCCAGTTCATGGCCTGTACCGGATATCCGGATTGCAAGACGACGCGCCGTCTCGATCAGGGCAAGAAAGTCCCAGACATTCCGCTCGACGAGCCTTGCCCCAAGTGCGGGCGCAATTTGATGATCCGCCATGGCCGCTTCGGCGAATTCACCGCCTGTAGCGGATACCCGGAATGCAAGTACGTGAAGCAGAACTTCATCGGAGTGAAGTGCCCGCTGTGCAAAGACGGCGACCTGGTGGAGAAGAAAGCGCGCAAGGGAAATACGTTTTTACGGATGCTCCAATTATCCGAAATGCAAGTTTACTTCCGCCCACAAACCGCTGGCGGAAAAGTGTCCCGACTGCGGCAGTCGAGTATCTGGTGGAAAAAATGTTGAAGGCAGGTCCGGTGATCGCCTGCCCTAATAAAGAGTGCGAATATGAGCGAGCGCTGTCCTGCCGAGGCTGTGCCGGCAGCGCCGTAAAGGGACGTCTCTGCGGCTGTAATTTACCCGACAGGAATTTGTTCAGCTCCAAAACACTTCAGGAGAACACGATGCCGAAAAAACCCACTACTGCAGATGCTCAACTGGTTCTTCAACTTTACGATTTTCGCCGCGAGGCCGAAATGCGCAAGGCCCGCAGTTGGTATGCGGGAAGCTTTTGGCCAGAAAGCGCTGACGACTACGCCAAAGTCGCGAACGCCTATTCCATCCCGGAAAATGCCTGGCTGCGGCAGGTGACCAGCTACTGGGGGATGGCCTCTGCTCTCGTGCTCAACGGCGCGCTCAACGAAGAACTATTCTTCGATACCTGCGGAGAAATGTGGTTCACTCTGTCCAAAGTGAGCCCGATCCTGAAAGAGATACGCGCCAAAATGCAGACACCTGAGCTTCTGCTGCACATGGAAAAGCTTGCCACCAAGTCCAAAGCCGGCAAGGAACGACTCAAGAAGTTGGAAGCACGCATGGCGGCCTGGCGTAAGTCGATGGTGGGCACCCGGGACGCTAGAGCTTGATCGCTGTAGCGGCGCCGCGTCGCTTTCAGGAAAAATATTCCCGGATGTATGGGTCCTTGGAGCGGGCAAGTTCCTGCGCCGATCCATCAAATGCCACCTTGCCGTCCCGCAGCAACAGAAATGTCATCGGGACCTCTGCCTGTGCGCCCGGCGGCAAGCGGACTGGATGTGACCTGTATTGCGATCAAAGGAGTGAGTCGCCATAGTGAAGGCATCCTGCAGCCGGTGGGAGACCAGCAGGGAACTGGTCTTATAGACATCGCGCTGCTTTACGATCAGTTCGACGATGGTCGTGGAAGTCACCGGGTCCAGCCCGCCGGTCGGCGAATCGTACAGCAGGAGTTCCGGCCGGGTGATAATCGCCCGGGCGATGGCTACCCGCCGCCGCATTCCCCCGGAAAGTTCGGAGGGAAAGTGGTCGATGGTGTGTTCAAGCTCCACAAAGCTGAGCGCTTCCCGAACCCGCCGCTCGATTTCATCCTCGGGAAACTCCTTCTCTTCCGCCAGCCGGAAGGCAACGTTTTCCCGCACCGTCAGAGAATCGAACAGCGCGCTCTCCTGAAAGACCATGCCAATCCTGCGCCGCAACTCGAAGAGTTCGGTTCTCGTTCATCTGCGTGATGTCGCTGCCCAGCACATGAATGCGGCCTGCATCTGGTTTTAGAAGCCCAGAGTGAGCTTCAGAATCGTGCTCTTACCCACGCCCGCCATCCCAAAGAGGGCCTTGGTCTCGCCTCGCGCCAGGGAAAATGAGATGCCGTCCAGAACCGCTTTGTCCTCGAATGCCAGGACCACGTTCTCGAACCGGACGACTTCTTGGCGCCGGTTCGGCAATTTCCTTGTGAGCGCTCTTCGAGGGGAAGCGTGGGCATGGGTTAGCGGCTTCCGAGAAGAAGATCGAGCAACCGGGTCAGGAAGAAATCGACTACCAGGATGAGCACCGACGATACGACCACGGCCTGGGTGGTGCCGCGTCCCACGCCTTGTGTGCCGCCTTTTGCCGTCATGCCGAAGTAGCAACCGACCGTTGCGATGAGAAATCCGTAGAACACCGGCTGCACCAGCCCGGTGAAAACATCGGGATACTCCAGGATCTGCCACGACGTGGTCCAGTATTGGTGAGAGTCCAGGCCCAACAGAAAAACGGCGACAAAACTGCCGCCCACCAGACCCAGCAGGTCGGCAATGATGGTCAGAAAGAAGAGCATGAAGATGGTTGACACCACGCGCGGTGTTACCAGTTTCTTGGTCGGGTCGGTGCCCAGGGCGCGCATCGCGTCAATCTGTTCGGTCACCACCATGGAGCCCAGTTCGCTGGCCATGCCGGAGGCGTTGCGCCCCGCGACCAGAAGCCCGGTGATAACCGGCCCCAGTTGCCGCACCATGCCGATGGAAACCAGTTGCCCGATGAGGGACAGCGATCCGAATCGCTCCAGGGTGGTGGCGCTGTTTTGGGCCAGCACGGCGCCGGTGAAAAAGCCCGCCAGCATGACGATGGAAAGCGAGCCAAAGCCAATGAGGTCCGCCTGCTGCACCATGTCCGCCACGTATAGCGGTCGCCGGAAGAGATTGGCCAGCGATTGTGCCGCGCAGCAGGGAATATTCCTGGACGGATTCGATCTTGCCCTTTGCCCATTCGGAGGGAGAGATCAGTTCCACGCTGCTGAGAAAGTCTCCGGCTGCCATGCGATGCGGTTGCCTCCGCTTGACCGAAATATTAGCAGCTTTCAGCTCCCGGCTGTCAGCTTTCAGGTTTCGGCCTGTGAGACCGAGCTTCGCTACTCTGGTGGAGTCACAGAAGATGCTCCTCTGTGCCCAGCCAGAAAGACGCAGCGGAGCTACGCCTCTGCAGCGCTCATCATGCCGGCTGAGAGCTGAAAGCTACTCCCGCGTCTTCTTCTTGATCTCGATATTCAGCCGTTTGATCTTCTGATTCAGGGTGGAGAGCGGCACGTGGAAGCGTTCGGCGGCGTCGGTCTGGTTCCAACTGCATTTCTCCAGCATGTCCACGATGATCTGCCGCTCGCAGTCTTCCATGATGTCGAACAGCGATGCGTTTCCATGACGTTCGAGCACGGGGAGGGATGTGCCGCGGCCGGTAAACCGAGTCTGGCAGCAGCTCTGGCCCGATCTGCGGATCTGGAGGAGAGCACCACCGCCCGTTCCACCACATTTTCCAGTTCGCGCACGTTGCCCGGCCAGGAATAGGTGAGCAGCGGACGCAGCGCTTCGGGCGTGATGCGCCGCAGCGGGCGCTCGTTTTCTTCCGAATATTTCTTCAGGAAGAAATCCACCAGCAGAGGAATGTCTTCCTTGCGCTGCCGCAGCGGCGGAAGGTCAATGCTGATTACGTTCAGACGGTAGAACAAATCCTCGCGGAATTTGCCTTCCTGCACATGCTGTTTCAGGTCCACGTTGGTGGCGGCGATGATGCGCACGTCCACCTGGATTTCATGCACCCCGCCCAGATGCATGAATTTCCGGTCCTGCAGAACCCGCAGAATCTTGCTCTGCGTGTCCATGCTCATGTTGCCGATTTCGTCCAGGAACAAAGTGCCGCGGTCGGCAATCTCAAACAGCCCCTTCTTGGAAGCAATCGCGCTGGTGAACGCGCCCTTTACATGGCCGAACAAGCGTGGATTCCAGCAGGTCCGGCGGCATGGAACCGGTATTCACCGGCACAAACGGGCGGTCGTGGCGCTGCGAGTTCAGATGGATGGCCTTGGCAATGAGTTCCTTGCCGGTACCGCTTTCGCCCTGCAGCAGAACGGTGGAGCGGCTGGGCGCCACTTGCGCCACCAGATCGAAAATCTTCAGCATGGGCTCGCTCTTGCCCACGATGTTTTGAAAGTTATAGCGCTGCTTCAAAGCGCGCTTGAGCTGAATGTTCTCTTCTTCCGCGCGGTGGCGGGCCACGGCGGCGCGGACATCGGCCAGCAGCTTCTCGTTGTCCCAGGGCTTTTGGACAAAGTTCACCGCGCCGGCTTGCATGGCGGCCACCGCGTTCTCCACCGTCCCATACGCCGTAATCATGATGACCGAAATCTGCGGGTCATGAGCTCGAAGTTCCGCCAGCAGATCGAGGCCATTGCGGTCGGGCAGGGCGAGGTCCAGCAGACACCAGATCAAATGGACGCTCTCCAGTGCGCGGCCAGCCCGTTTTCGCCGTCGGCGGCGGATTCCACGTCGTAGCCTTCAAATCTCCAGCAAGGTTTGCAGCGACTCGCGAATGGCCGCTTCATCGTCAATGATCAGGACCGAGCCCGCCGGCGGACGCCGCGGCTTCGTTGGGACTTCGGTGCGAGATGACGGCTGCTTCAGACATGGACGGCCTTCCGGGTCAGAGGGAAATCCAGGTAAAACGTGGTGCCTTCGCCGGGCTGGCTCTCCACCCGGATTTTCCCCGCATGTTCTTGGATGATTCCGTAGGTCACCGAGAGGCCCAGCCCGGTGCCCCGGTTTGCCTGGCCCTCGCGCGGCGACGTCTTGGTGGTGAAAAATGGATCGTAGATTCGCTGGATGTGCTCCTGCGCGATGCCGCTTCCGCTGTCGGCGACCGTCACCGCTGACGCTGTCGCCATTCGAGGTGTTCACGCGCAGGGAACCGCCATTCGGCATGGCGTCGCGAGCGTTCAGAAACAGGTTCAGGAAGACCTGCTGTAATCGGCCGGAGTTGCCGTAGATCAGTGGCAAGTGTTGGCACAGCTCATCGCTGCACCTGCACTTTCGCGGTTTTGAACTGATGCTCCAGCAAGCGCCAGCGTGTCCAGAATGATCTTGTTGACATCGACTTCCGTGAACTCGGTCCCGCTGGTGCGGGAGAAGTTCAGCAGGTTGTTGACGATTTCCGAGGCGCGGAAGGTCTGCCGCGTGATCTTTTCCATCAGCGCGCCCTTCTGCGGGTCGCCCTGCAATTGCTTCGAAAGCATCTGCGCATAAGACGAAATAACGGCAAGGGGCGTGTTGACTTCGTGGGCGACGCCTGCGGCCAGCAGGCCAATGGAAGAAAGCTTGTCCGCTTGGGAAAGCTGAGCTTCCAGCTCCATGCGATCCGTGATGTCGTCCATGATGATCAGACGGCCGGCCACGTTGAACTTCTTGGTGACCAGGGGAGCGATGGCGACATTCACCGTGCGGTCTTCGCCCGCCGGCGTGTGCAGGCGGAACTTGTACAGATTGTGAATTCCCGGCGTCTCCCGCACCCGGTAGAACTCCTCGATAAACGCAGCGGGGAAGACCTCGCCCAGCGGCCGGGTGAGCGCCTGCCAGCCGAGGCAGCGCGTACATGACTTCCATCTGCGAGTTCCAGGATTCGATCTTGTCTTCCAGATCCACCGCCAGCACGCCCACATTGATGGATTCGACAATGTTCTCGTTGAAGTCCTTCAAGCGCTCATACTGCGCCGCCTTTCTGCTCGAGAGAGGCATACAGCCGTGCGTTCTGAATGGCAATGCCGAGATAACCGGCCAGCGTTTCCAGCAACTCCACGTCTTCGCTGGAAAGGAAGTCGCCGTCCATGGTCTTGCCCAGGCCGAGAAACGCGATGGCGTGCTGCTGCGCCCGGCAGGGAATGTAGTAGTTCAACTCCAGCTTGGCGATGGTCTCCTGCGCGCTCGGCGTTTCCCGCGGGACCATGATGCGTGTTGTCGAAGAACAGGTGTCCGGCTTCCATCTCGGGCCGGGGACGGCTCAGGAAGCTGAGATCCAGTCCGCCGGTCTGCGAAATGCCGAAAGATTTGGCCAGCACGATGTTCTGATCGGATTCCGCGCCGCACAGGAAAATCGCCATGCGGTCCACCAGCAGCGTGCGCGACAAGCGGTCCACCACCGCGCCCAGCATCTTGTCGAGATCGGTTTCGGAGCTCAGTTCGCGGCCAAACTCGATCAGCGTTTTGCGGTAGTCATAGCGGGCGCGATAGAAGAACTGATCCATCCGCTCCTGAATCCACTTGCGCACCGGATCGAACAGAACGGCGGTTACGACAATCGCCAGCACCAGTCCCTTGGGCCCGGAACTCGGCACCTGGGTATGCACCAGCTCGGCGACTGCTGCCACCACGCCAAAGTAAGCGCCCGCAATGGCCACCGCCGCCAGCGTGTACACCATGCCGCGCTTGAAGATCAGGTCCACATCCATCAGGCGGTAGCGGAAGATGGCATAGCCGAAGGTCAAGCGGCAGCAGGCCCAGCGAGAGCACCGAAACCTTCATGGCGTTGCTCGCCATCGCTCCCGTGAGAAAGGGAATCACATAAAACAGCGTGAAGGGCGCGATCGCCAGAATGGTGCCGCGCGTGATCCACTTCAGCTGCTGCCGCAGAATCGGCGTGCTGGCCCGGCGATAGCAGTACCACAACACTCCCGCCGCCGCCGCGAAGAACAGCGCCAGGTAGCCCATCTCCAGCCGGCCCAGGTTCCAGCTCAGCCGCTCGCTGGCTTTCAGGTAGCGCAGCGCCAGCAGATGCACGCCCAAGCAGCATCGCTCCAGGAAGATAGATTGCCGGAATCAGCCAGCGGTGCTGGCGGACCAACCTCCGTTTCTCCGGGAACGTGAGTACGAAGTGCAGAAAAAGCGCGGGCTGCAGCAGGTTGGCGGCGATGTTGCCCCAGTAGATCGTCCAGTCAAAACCGTTGAACTTGCCGGTGTAGTGGAAAGCGAATACAGAATGAACGATGCCAGACAGAAAATGTAAAAGTGAAAAGAGCCCGGGCGCAGTCCAGCGCCGCAGCAAGACATAAAGTCCAATGCCCAGATAAATCAGCGCAATCAGCCGCAGCCAGGTGTTGAGCGACTGCTCGGTCGGGATCAGAACCACGTCGGCATCTACCGGAACCGACTGCCGTACCAGCGAGTAAGTGGCTTTCGACCACACACCCGCGCCGATAGAGCAAGCGCATGCGGGCGGCGTCATCGTTCACCGAATGCTGGTTCACCGCCACCAGGCGGTCGTCCTGGTTTGATTCCTGCCTTGTCGGCGGGCCCATTGGCTTCCACGCGGTCTGCGGTCAGAGCCCCATCGTGCTCCACCCACCAGGCCCCGTCATAAGGAACCTGCACTTCGCGTTCTTTTTGGAAGTTGATTACCGCGTAACCACGGCTGCGACGGTCACAAGAGCCAGCAAGACAGCGGTGAAACGGTTTTGCAGGTTCTTGTCCATTGGCCGTGGAGGCACCCCACGCTGCGGGACCGAAGCTGTCCCTGAGGAGCTTATGCACGTTCGCTGCCATGTCGCCGCCAGAGGATGAAGTTCACAAGTAGCCTCAAAGAAAAGACTTCCACGATTATAGAAGTCCGGCACGAGCCCGACTACGCTTTTTGGTAGGATTCTGTGGGATTATGGTAACTGATTGTCATTTTGGAACTTAGCGCGTCTCCTCAGACGGGAAATCTCAGCTTGCACAAAGCTCTGGATTCCTGCTATCGCAGCTTCGAAGGTGCGCGCTGGGCGCACCGTTTCCATCCTGGCCGCGTCGTAGCGTGCAAAAAAACGGGGGAGCAATTTGGCTCCCCCGCACAGAAGCGACAGAGGCGATACATTTAAGTAGACTCTTGCAGTCATCCAAGAGTTGTCTAACCGGAAAAGAAACCATCCGGAAATGACCCTTGCGCCACAAGGAATCCGGCAAATTCCGCGTACTCAATCGAGGACCACTGGATCACTCTCGACGGCGCTCGCATGCGTTATCTGCGCACTGGTTCCGGGCCTGCGTTGCTGCTCCTCCACGGTTTGCTCGGCTATTCCTTCTCCTGGCGATACGCCTTGCCCGCTCTCGCCTGCGCAGGCCACGGTTCACGCGGTGGACATGCTGGGAGTCGGATTCTCCGACCGGCCCCACGGTCTGGATGGCTGCCTGCGGCCAACGCCGATCGCCTGCTGCGTTTTCTCGACGCGGTGAATGTGGATCCTGCGATCTGCTGGGCACCTCGCACGGAGGCGCCGTAGCCATGATGGCCGCCTCGCTCGCGCCCGCGCGCGTTCGCCGCCTGATTCTGGTAGCCCCCGTAAATCCCTGGTCCACTCGCGGCAAGCGCATGGCAGCTTTTCTCAGTAACCGCGCCGTGACCCCCGTCTTCCTGCGCATCGCTCCGCATTTGCAACCCTTCCATGGTTATTTCCTGCGCCGCCTTTACGGAGACCCTCGCCGCATTCGTCCCGGTACGCTGGAGGGCTATTCCGCACCATTCTCGCTTCCCGGAGCATTTACCTACGGCCTGGGAATCCTGCGCACCTGGGACCGCGATCTGGAACAATTGCGAGCCGCCCTGCCTCGCATCGCCCACATTCCCGCTCTGCTGTTGTGGGGCGCGCAGGACGCCGCGGTTCAACCCTCCTCGGCCGAACCGCTCCGCCGCCAATTCCGCCACTGCCGCGTGCAGATGTTCGAGGGCGTCGGCCACCTGCCTTACGAAGAAGTGCCGGAGGAGTTCAACGCCGCGGTGGCGGAGTTTCTAAGGCGCGATGCCAACCGCGAAACCATCCCCCCATTGTCATTCCGACCGGAGTAGATCATCACGAAGGCGATGATCTACGGAGTGGAGGGACCTGCCGGGTGCCCTACCTTCCCACGTGAAAGTTGAGGTCTCAAGAGGAGCACTCTGTTTCCACTTGAGGGTGCCCCACCTTTCGCGGTTTTCGAAAGGTGGGACCCGGCCCGAAGCTACGGACCTTCCCTTCCCGCTTCGCACTCAACTCTCGCCAGCCACGACGCGCATGACGCCGTCTGAGGAATCGGGGAACGCTCCCCAAGTTTCCCAACCCCAAGCGGGATGCGCCAGTGGAATCCCAGCTTTCGAAAACCGCGAAAGGTGGGCCCCCCGGCTCAAGTTCATTTCGATCGGTAGCTCTCGGGTGGCAGCGCGATTTTGCTATTTACGCCGAGAACTCGTGGCACAGCTTGCGCTACAGACAGTCGAAAGGGCTCGACGTTCGGCATTCGATTCAAGTCGCAACCGAGAGGAATTAACTCAGAGAACTCATCGAAGGTGGTGGCAACGATGAGGGTCCCGACTGAAGCCAGATAATCAGCGATCTTTGGATTCCTAGCCTCATCGTAATTCTCAGGTCGCCCGGTCAGTCGTGTAACGACAAGATTCGTTGAGTGCTTGGCTGCATGAACGGTTGGATGGGAAAGGGCCGAGAATGCACTCCAACGCTTTGCGAGTTCGGTATCGCCGCCCCCGATCTTCCTAACAAACTCTTCGGTTTTCTTGTGGCGGGCTCTCCATGTGCTATCGTTCAGCCCTTTGAACCACGTCTGTATCGTGTTGCGGATACCATTGTCATCGAACCCGAAAGTCAAGAGAAGGTCTCTTGTTTCCATGAACGATCTACGAGAACATCCCAGCTATCGCGAGTGGCAGGCTCCAGAATAGATTTCATTCCCCAGAGCAACGATGTCGAACGGAATCCGAGCAAGAAACACGCGCTTATCTGAGAATTCGGGTCGATGTCCATCGAGCGACCGCTACATTCATTCGCCACAATGAGCGAAAAAGGCGAGTGGCCCGGCCAACCACGGCCACTTCTCTGGAGGGTGCGCCGCTCAGGGGAAATTGGGGGGTCGGAACGTTCACCAACTGCGTTGGTAATGCCCGCAAGATCAAAAGCCCGGGCCACCCGGCCACGCTCAACCTTATGCTGATGCACCATCATTCCTCCCTCGTCATGGCAACCCAGGAAATTTCCGGGCTACCTGTCTTGCGCCGGGTGCCAGATGTGCAGAATTTCGACGGCATCGTCGTTCACGCGGTAGGCGATGATATGCGGCAAGCGCCGCTGCAATAATTCGCGGCTGCCTTCCTCACGTCCCTGGCGTCCACGCAGCGGGAATTTTTTAATGAGCGGGTAGATTTGCGGATTTCAATGACAGTGGGCCGTGCTAAATGAGGTTCGTGTTCTTTGAGGTAATCGCAGATGTTTTGCAAGTCCGCTGCGGCGGTGGGCGTCCAGCGAATACGCATCAGGTGTTAAGCATCCGCTCGATGCGTGCTTCCATCTCTTCCTCTTCGATAAACTCCCCCCGGTCGGCCTGCGCGATGCCTTCTCGCACGGCGGCGCGAAACCGGGCATCCTGCTCTAGCAGACGCAAGGCCGCATCCTTTACCAATCGCTCGGTATCCGTACCGGCATGACTGGCGATTGGGATAACTGCGCCTCCTGCTCGGGGGTGAAACGGACTTCCATACCTGCCAGTCTAGGAGCGCGTATCTATGCTGTCAACGGGGCGTTGGGGCGAGAATGCGGGATGGAGTGCACCCCACCCCGACTTCTTTGGATGGTGGGCACCATAGTGGTGTGAAATGGTGTTGTGAAGGCCAACAAACGAGTCCGTCGCAGCATTACCCTGCCGGAGCCAACTGCCCGAAAGGTAGCCAGCATCCCCCGCCATCACCGGCTTAGCGATAACCGCGTGATGGTTGAATTGATCGAAGAAGGCATTGCGGCCCGCGGAGCTAAAGCAAAGGCCTTTTTCGAACTCGCCGAACGCTTCCGTTCTTCACAGGATCCTTCCGAAACCAGACGGCTAGGCGATGAGCTGGGCCGTTTCGTATTTGGAGAGTAATGCCGAAAATCGGGAGCTGGTCACGACTGCCGCAGGCAGTCCGCGATCATCTGGTCGAGCGCGTGCGAGACCGCAAAATCGGCGTCGATGATTTGAACCGGCTCAGGCTTTGGATTGAAACCGGGCCGATTGTCCCGGAGGGCCTGTGGCGTCTTGCCAAACTTTGCTTTTTCGCATGAGCCACCCCGAAAAGGAGCGCAATACCTTCGTCCAATTGTTTTTCCTTTCCTCGTCAGGCTTAATCGGTAGCAGACCGGAACCAGTGGGGGAAGACGGAACGTTCCCCAATTTCAATGAATCGGAAGTAGTGAAGGTCCCCAGTCTTTAGTTCCATTTCGGGAGAACAGATTCGATTTCAAAAAGGAGAACAAAATGGCAACAAAAGGAAAAGTCTTGGTACTGGTCTCGAGCGGTCACGGATTGCCGTTGAAAGATGGCAAGGTTTATGCCGGCGCGGGCTACTACCTCAACGAGCTGACGGTTCCGGTTCGCGCCCTGATGAAGGAGGGCTACGAAATCACTTTCGCCAACCCCAAAGGCAACACGCCGCAACTCGATGTCAATTCAGCGATCGCCGACTTCTTCGGCGGAGACGAGGCTAAGCTTCAGGACTATCTGAAATTCCGCGACACCCTTACCGGGCTCAAAAATCCAACTCGTATCTCGGATGTCATCGCATCCGGCCTGGATCAATATGACGCTGTTTTCGTCCCCGGCGGCCATGGCCCGATGATCGATCTTCTCGATGATCCCGACGCTGGCGCCGTTTTTAGACACTTTCACAAAACATCCAAGCCTACGGCAGTGCTCTGCCATGGCCCGATTTCACTTCTCTCGGCGCTTCCGAATTCGAAGGAGTTTGTCGCCGCGCTGTCGGCGGGCGATGCCGCCGGAGCACACGCCAAGGCTCAAGGTTGGATCTATTCCGGATATAAGATGACCATCTTTTCGACCGCGGAAGAGCAGCAGCGCGAGCCGCTTGAGATTGGTGGCAAGGTGCTGTTCTACCCGGACTTCGCCTTGCGTACGGCGGGCGGTGACGTAAGTGTGCTCGCTCCATGGCAGAGCTATGTCCTTCAAGATCGCGAGCTGATCTCAGGCCAGAACCCGTTCTCTGATGAAGCGCTTCTGAAACTTCTTCTACCGGCACTCGACGCGAAGAAGAAGCGAGTCGCTTAAGAGGCGGGGGGCTGGCCCAAGCATTCGCATTTTTTGTTTCTTGCACCACCACGAAAACGGCTGCCCCACTCGCCGCGCATTTCGGCGAGTGGGTACCACGGACCATACAGCTTGGCACCAGCCATCTCCCGTTTATCCAACCCGGCGTACCCGCATCTCCGCCTTCTGCGCTTCGTTCACGAGCACCGGCCCCGGCTCTCCCAGAGCGTATTGACGATAACTGCTCCAGTTCCACTGTTCCGGCTCCAGCACCAGGCCGCGGACAACCGGATTGCGATGCATGTAACGTAGCTTCTCCACGCGCTTCTTCTCCGTAAACACGACGAAATCGTAGAAGCGATGCTGCCACACGTGCCCCTCCGTAACTGGGATCTTCCGCAAGCAGGACTGCCCAGGATCAACACCGGCTCGCCATCGATTTAGCAGACGTCGCGCGAACGACTGTTTCAAGACCTTCATCACCACCGATGGATCGTCGCGCTCCGGCTCGCTGAACAAAAGATGAACGTGCTCGGGCATCACAACGTATCCCACCACAACGAAACGATAACGACGGCGCACCCGCTCCATGACTTCCAGAAACAGACTGCGATTCTGCGGCGTGCCGAGCAGCGCTCTTCGCTGATAGCAACTGGTGGGGATGAAGTGCAGATATCCAGCGCCGTGGTAGCGATGCAGGTTGGTGGGCATTGGCCACGTCTATCACAGAATTGTGAGTGTTGTCCGTGACGAGTGAAAAAGGGAGCGAGGTCCGTGGTGCCCACTCGCCGAAAACCGCGGCGAGTGGGGCAGCCTCTTTCGGGTGGTCCCAGGAGTTAAAATGCGAATGTGTGGGCCAGCCCCCGGAGAAACCCACACATCGCAAAGTGCGCGATGTATGGGGCACCCGGCATCAGGATGGCCAAGGAGGTTTATACGGCGCAGGCGGGCTGCAGAAATACAATCCTCTTTCTTTGTTGCGCAGGAGCAGCTTTGCGATCCCATGCGGACGCTGCGGACAGACGAACGTGTCGTGTTGGCATGGAGTGAGCGTTCAGCTTCGGCATCTCATCGTACGTGCGGCCGTTGAGGAGCCTGCCGGTGGTTGCTTTGCGAACACCGCCCCACTGCTTGAAGAAAAAAGGAACTCGGTCGCGGCGACAAATCTTGTGGATGTCCTCCACCCAGCGTTTTTGCATCGGGCGTGCCCCTATGCCGCTTTCACCGCCCACGATTGCCCAATGGATGCCGCAGATCTCAAACTGCCCAAGGTCTTCCAGAAGAGGCTCGATGGACAAAAATTTGACTGCTGCAGGCGTGACACGCAGATGCTCGACTCGGGGTAGCCCGTAGCGCTTGTCTTCCACGCTAACGCCCCACCAGATGTGACGATGATCAACGGCAAATCTGAGCTTTGTGGAGAGAAGGTCTCGCAGCCGTTCAGACCGTTTCGTGAGCACTTGGTACGTGTGCCAGTTGGCCTCGACCATCACACCGCACCACATCTTCGATATAAGCATCAGGGACTCCGGGCTGGAATAGGTCGCTCATGCTGTTAACGAATACCGTCCTCGGCGATGACCACAGAAACGGCTCAGACAGTTTTTCAGGGACAAGGCGGAGGTCGAAGCCCTGCTGATAGGGATGGCCAGGGGTGCCGCGAAAGCGTTCCGCGAAGGCCTCGGCATAACAGTGCTTGCAGCCGGGGCTGATCTTCGTACAACCTCTCAGTGGATTCCACGTAGTGTCTGTCCACTCAATTTTGGAATTCTCACTCATGGTGGCTCCTGATCGTTAGCTGGTCTTCCATTAGCAGTGCGAAGGCAAGTGTCGCGATGCCATCAGCGCCTTTCCAGTAACTCCTTAACCCGTCTTTTCGAAAGTCCGGGCCGTCGCGCGTTCCCTCGTCCACTGGTTACCTGTCCCAATCGAATTCTATGCTCCACTGCGGGATGAAGGTCCGTCAATGTGCTCAGGAGTTCTGCGTATCGGAGCGAAATTCCACGACCGCAAGGTGACCGCTTCATACACAGAGCTCGCATCAAACCGACTGTGTGCACCACCCCGTCGAGTCGTAACGAGACACGGCAGCGCATCAGTAAAGTCTATCGTATTCGCCTTTGTTCGCCAATGATTCTCGGCGAGGCGGTTCCGAGGGAGTCATCGGTTTGTAGGTTGACTCGCGGTCTGGGACAATTGGAGCTTGAGCCAACAAGAGATGTTCGGCGGCCCATGGACTCAGCAGAAGCTGGAGATCCTGAGCAAATACCTGGGCGCCTACCGGCTAATATTCGACAAGAATCCCAAAGCCAGATTCTTTGAGACCAGCTATGTTGACGCCTTCGCTGGAACAGGTGAAATCCCCAGGCCGAACATTGCAAGGTTTTTTCAAGGACGATCCTGACCTGCTGAAGGCAGAAGAGGAGTTTCGCAAGGGAAGCGTAAAGCGAGCGCTGGAAGTTGATCCTCCCTTTCACCATTACGTTTTCATTGAGAAGGACTCGGAGAAATGCGAGGAACTGGAAGCGCTTAGAAAGGAGCACCCGAAGCGCGACATCAAGATCATCTGCGACGATGCGAATACGGCTCTGCTGAACTGGTGCAAGCAATTGGACACGAAGAAGGCGAGAGCTGTTGTATTTTTGGACCCTTTCGGCGCCAGCGTGGAATGGAAAGTCATCGAGGCCATTGCCGACACGAGAGCGGTTGACTTGTGGATTCTGTTCCCCTATGGCGCGATAAACAGGATGCTGGTAAGCGACGCCATGCCTCCGAAAGCGTGGGCGGATCGCCTGACAAGGATCTTCGGGACTGATGAATGGAAAAAAGATTTTTATTCGACGAGTTCCTGGCAGTCGCTTATTGACCCGGAGAAGCGGGTGGAACGTATGTACAAAACGGCCGACCAGGAGAAGAATCACGGAGTTCTTCATGAAACGACTGAAGGGGAAGTTTCGCTGCGGTAGCGAAGCCAGGATTTCTCTACAACTCCAAGGGGCTACTCTTTGTCCTGATGTTTGCGGCTGGAAATGAAAAGGGCGCGAATGCAGGAGTGAAGATCGCGAACGATTTGATGAAAGACTTGGGCCAATAGTAGCGGGAAACCGGGGACACGGAAACCGGGGACATGACGGAACGTTCAGCAAATTTCCATTCATCGAAAAATTCGGATGGCGTTCCGTCTGCTTCTTCAAGTTCCCCCATATTCACTACGACAGCAGGGCGACGCCGGTTGTTTTCGCCGCGCGGCGCAATGGCTCATCTAGCGTGGCCAGGGGGAGGCCTTGCCGCAGCGCGAGGTCGAGGTAAGCGGCGTCGTATCCGGATAAAGACTGTTGACGCGCAAGGGGCAGGATGTGGTCGAAGGCGCGGGGCGGATCGATGGGGAGGACCGCGATGGGCAGGGCGGCGATTCTCTGAAGAAGGGCTGTGACCTGCGCCAGGAGAATGCGGTTACGGCGCTCTGCGATCAGCAAAGCGTTAGCGACTTCCACAGGCCAAATGGCAGGAACCAGGGCTTCGGAGCCGGCGGAAAGCAGGTCAAGAACGGTCTCGGTGAACTTGGTTGCTTCGTCCTCAAAGCACCAGGCGACGGCGACGGACGCATCGAGCACGAAGCGTTTAGTAGCGGCGGCCTTCATCGATTAGCTCGCGTATGGAAAGTTTCCCCAGAGTGGCCCCGCGGCGCACCCGGCGGATGGAGGCGGCTAAGATGTGACCGTCTTCTTTCTGGCTGGAGTCGGGTGGAGAAAGCTTGGCAACCGGGATTCCGCGCCTCGTGATCTGAATGGTCTCGCCTTTCGAGGCTCTCTGCAGCAGCTCATTGAGGTGAGTTTTGGCGTCGAACGCACCTACGGTTTTCATGCGAGCATTATCTCATGGAGCAAACCAGTCGATCAACTAGTTGGTTCGTACTGCAGCCGGGAGAGGTTTCTCCCCAGACAAGTATCTTCTCCGATTTGTCTGACATCATCCCCCGTTTTACTTGACGAGTATTTCCTATTTCAACTGCCGAATTCGCCTTTGCAGGAATTGCCGCTCCGGTTTCTGATGGGTCGGGGCCAGCGCCTTCTCATAGGAAGCACGAGCCTCAGCGTATCGCTGAGTCTGCGATACGTTCGACAACTGGTCGCAAACAATACCTTGGTCCAATTGTTTTTCTTTTCCTCGTCAGGCTTAATCGGCGGCAGGTATGAATACGGGAGAAGCAGCATCAGCAGATGAGCACTGTTTATCGGAATTGGAGCCGTCAATGAGCAGCGTACAAATCGAGCAAAAGAGCTATGAGATGCCCCCGCGCGACGGGTTCACCGTCACCCATTTCATCACCGTCGCCGACATCGACCGATCGGCTGATTTCTATGAAAAGGTCTTCGGCGGCCGCATTCTGAGCCGAGGCGACAGCAAGGGCGCGTCTGGGCACATTCAGATCGCGAATACTTGGCTGATTGTCAACGTCGGGGGCGGGCCGACCCCGGACAAGCCGACGGTAACGCTCAGCGTCCCCGCCGACCCGGATAAGGTCAGCAGCTTCATGAATATCCGCGTTGCGGATATTCAAGCGTGCTATGAATTATGGAAAAGTCGAGGAGCCGAGTTCATCACGGAGCCGAAGCAAAGTACGGCGAGATTCGCTGCTACATCCGCGATCCTGACGGTTACATCATCGAGGTCGGACAGAGCACCGATCTCACGTACGGCTAACGCTCGGCCCGTTCCTTAATATCATTCTTACGATCATCTTGCCGGGCCTGGCCATTGGCCGAAGTACAAGGAAAGGAATTGCCGATGAATCCCGTGGTTTATCGCACCATCCAGATCGACGGCCTATCAATTTTCTACCGGGAAGCTGGTCAGAAGAACACAGCAACGCTTCTCCTGCTGCACGGACTTCCGTCTTCGTCGCGCATGTTTGAACCGCTTTTCGCGCGGCTATCCGACCGCTACCATCTGATCGCGCCGGATTATCCCGGCTTCGGACACAGTGACTGGCCGGACCCGAAGAAGTTCGCGTACACGTTCGACCGTTGCGCCGGGATCATGAACCATTTCACCGAGGCGCTGGGACTCTCGCGCTACACCCTGTATATGCAGGACTACGGTGGCCCCATCGGCTTTCGCATGATGCTGGCGCATCCCGAGCGAGTCGAGGCGCTGATCGTGCAGGACGCCGTTGCCCACAACGAAGGCCTGGGAGCAAATTGGAAAACACGCCGGGCGTTCTGGGCCGATCGCGCTGCCAATGAGAGCGCATTGCGCAGCAATCTCTTGTCGCTCGAGGCCGCGCGTGCGCGACACGTCGGAAACGATCCCAACGTGGAACGCCACGATCCCGACCTCTGGACCGACGAATTTTATTTTCTGAATCGGCCCGGCCAGGCCGAAATCCAGAGCGATCTTTTCTACGACTACCGAACCAATGTGGAGTCCTATCCGAAGTGGCAGGCCTGGATGCGCGAAAAACAACCGCGGCTGCTCGTGCTCTGGGGCAAGTACGAAACATCGTTTGACCCGAGCGAGCCGGAGAGCTATCGCAAGGATGTTCCGAACGCCGAAGTCCACATTGTTGACGGTGGCCACTTCGCGCTGGACACGGCTGCCGATGAGATTGCTGCCTTGGTGAGAGGCTTTATGGCGTCTTCCCAGAGGTGAGGGCTCGGCCGGGTGCCAGATGTGCAGAATTTCGACGGGGGGCTGGCCCACGCGCTCGGAACTTTAACTTCTGGCAGCACCCCGAAAAGGCTGCGCTGCTCGCGTGCGGTCTTCGCCCGCAAAACTGCGGATCAACGAACGCACGCTGGAAAAGTGGGAGCAAGGCCGCGCCAAACCAAACCCGCAGGCCGCCGCCCTGGTGCTTCTGGTGCGCCGCTACCCGGATACGCCGGCGCGGCTGGATGAAGTGGCGGCGGGGTAAGGAGTTCAACTCAAAACTGTCATCTTGAGCGAAGTTGCCGTCCGCGTAGCGGACGGCAACGCAGTCGAAAGATCCCTACAAGCTAGTCGTGACAATCGACCTCGCAAGGAATTTTCACAACGGGTCGGTTGGCGCAGCCGCCGGGTCGGATTCGAAGAAGCTGGGCCCGCCCCTCCGCTCGAAGTCATGAGCTTCGGGGGGCAGCTGTGATCTTTCAAGATCGGGAGACAAAAACCATTTCATACCCCTACTGGGCGAGGAACGCTTTTGATTGAACGTTATAGCCCGCAAGCTGAAGGCCACCATCAGCTTTTCGCCAAACGAACGACTCGGCGGCCAGCCCGTGTTCAAACGAAGTTGTGTAATGCGAAGTAATGAATGTTCCATGGGTACCGACGTTCACGTAAATCCCGTTGCGAGTGCAAGCAATGGATCGCCCCAATTTGGAATGGACCGCACCCAAGAATTTCAGGAGTTCTTCCGGGAATCGGTACCCTGAAACGCCTCATTCGAATTTCGCAGAATGTCGTCGTATGCCTCAGAATCCAGTCTGGCATGAAATTGGTGGACGGCATCATCCGAAAAGCGGGAACCGGCAAGCATGCCCGATCCGCATTGCCAAAGGAAGCAAGTTAGCAGCAGAACAGCCGCGACCGCGGACCACTTCCAAAGTATCCACTCATTCTTGCTGGAGGCCTGAGAGTTCCCGAGTGGGAGCGGGGGAATGGCGGCTTGATCCATAGGGGCATCCATCGCGCGGTTCATTCGACTCGCCGGGAAGTCTAATTCCTCAGAACTCCGATGGATGAATACGACTCGGTCATCAAAACGAAGGCAAGAGCCTTGATCTTGGGCGAACGATTTCAAAGTCTCGACAGAAAACTCAAATGCCCCCGTTTACCGTATAGTAATCTAGTAGCACACCTAAAAAGGTGCTTCCCGAGGCCGATACCCATGCTGGACATTACGCGCGACATCCAATCGCTGACCACTTTCCGCCGCCGCTCCGGCGATTTCATGAAACAGCTAAAAAAGAGCAAGCGCCCGGTGGTGCTTACCGTGAAGGGCAAAGCGGCCGCCATCGTGCAGGATGCCGAGGCGTATCAGCGCCTGCTCGACATTGCCGCTCGGGCTGATGCCGAGGAAGGCATCCGGCAAGGGTCGCCGACGTGAAAGAAGGGAAGGTGCGATCGGCAAGAGAATTTTTCGGCGAATTCGAAGCCAAATATGACATACCTCGTTAACCTTACTTTCCGCGCCCAGCGCGACCTTGCCCGCCTTTACGAAGATATCGACGCCGAGTATTCCGTCACCGCTCTGCAATGGTACCGGGGCATCAAGCAAGCCATTCTCAGCCTGGAACACCGGCCGAACCGATGCCCACTGGTGCGCGTGCGTGACCGGTTGAGGCATCTGCTGTACGGCCAAAAGCCCCACATCTATCGTGTAATCTACCGGGTTCGTGAAAAGCAAAAGCAGGCGGAGGTGCTTCACATCCGCCATGGCGCAAGACGTAAGCTTCAAGCCTCCGACCTCGACTGACTCCCGCAGTTTTGACGCGGATTCGACACCAATCCACAAATTTTGAATAAAAAGCGAACCCCCTCGCCACTGTCCCCGCAACCCCCACCCGCTCAATACCTTGCCTGTCATCACATTTTCGTGATGACGATATGTTCCAGTTGGAACACTAGCGCAATCTCGCAAACGGTCGCGATACACTGAACTCATGTCCTCCCCGACCCTCAACTCCCTCTCCCGCGCCTCGTCCGCCTACCTGCGCTCCGCCATGCACCAGCCCATCCAGTGGCACGAGTGGGGCGAGGAGGCATTCGCCGCCGCGCAGCGCGAGAACAAGCCCATCCTGCTCGACATCGGCGCGGTGTGGTGCCACTGGTGCCACGTCATGGACCGCGAGTCCTACGACAGTCCTGAGATTGCGCAGATCGTGAACGAGCGTTTCATCGCGGTGAAGGTGGACCGCGACGAGCGCCCCGACATCGACATCCGCTATCAGGCGGCGGTGCAGGCGGTGAGCGGGCAGGGAGGCTGGCCGCTGACCGCGTTCCTCACGCCCGATGGCAAGCCATTTTATGGCGGCACATATTTTCCTCCCGACGACGGCTACGGCCGCCCCAGCTTCAAGCGCGTGCTGCTGTCCATCGCGGCTGCCTATCACGAAAAGAATGGCGACGTGGTCGAGCAGGCGCAGATGGTGCAGAACGCCATCTCGCAACGCCGAATCTTTTGCCGGACGCAGCGGCGAATTCTCGCCCGCGGTGATCGACTCCATCGTGCAGTCCATTCTGAAGATGTTTGACGCGAAGAACGGCGGCTTCGGCAGCGCGCCCAAGTTTCCGCATCCCGCGGCGATCGATCTCCTAATCGACCGCTACGCACACACCGGCGACAGCATCTGCGGGATGTCTTCGTCACCACTTTGGAAAAAATGGCGCGACGGCGGCGTGTACGACCAGCTGGCGGGAGGATTCCATCGCTACTCGGTGGATGAGCGCTGGGTGGTGCCGCACTTCGAAAAGATGTGCTACGACAACTCCGAGCTGCTGAAGAATTATGTGCACGCCTATCAGGCGACCGGGTGCGGAGTTCTTCGCCGGCGGTGGCCAGGGACATCATCCGCTGGATGGATGAATGGCTCAGTGACCGGGACAAGGGCGGCTTCTACGCTTCCCAGGACGCCGACTACTCCATGGACGACGACGGCGACTACTTCACCTGGACGGTGGACGAAGCCAAGGCGGCGCTCAGCGACGAGGAATACAAGGCTCGCCAGCCTGCACTACGACATCAACGAAATCGGCGAGATGCACCACAATCCTGCCAAGAATGTGCTCTTCGTGCGCGCTTCGGTGGAGGAGATCGGCAAGCGGCTAAGCCTCGCGCCCGAACGAGTCGCAGAGCTGCTCCACTCGGCCAAAGCAAAAGATGTATGCCGCCCGCCTCCAGCGGCCGACGCCTTACGTGGACAAGACGATGTACACCAGTTGGAATGCGCTTTGCGTCTCCGCCTATCTCGAAGCCGCTAAAGTGCTTGGCCTGGATGCCGCTAAGCACTTCGCGCTGCGCGCCCTGGATCGTATTCTGGCCGAAGCCTGGCGTGAGGATCGCGGCTTGCTGCACGTGATTGCCTACTCCGATCCAGATGCCGAACATCGCGAAGTGCCAGGCATGCTGGACGACTACGCCTTCACCGCGGTCGCCTGCCTGGATGCCTACGAGGCGACCTCCGATCTCAGCTACTTCAACTTCGCCCGCCATATTGGGGATCAGATGATCGAGCGCTTCTTCGATGTGGGAAGTGAGGACGACAAAGCCGGCGGATTTTTCGACGCCCAGAAATCCGCCAGCAATGCCGGCCAAGCGCTCGGCGTTCTGGGCACACGCCGCAAACCCTACCAGGATTCTCCCACGCCTGCGGGAAATTCGGTGGCCGCGATTGCTTTGTTGCGCCTGCATGCTTACACCAATCAAGCCAGTTACCACCGCCGGGCGGGGCAGACCATTGAGATTCTCGCAGGCATGGCGGGACAATACGGTCTCTTTGCGGCCACCTACGGCATTGCGGCGGTGCATTTCGCAAAACCGCACACCCAGGTAATCGTGGTCGGAAGTGATGAGACGTCGGGCCGGCTCTATGCCTCGGCCATCCGCGATTTCAACTTCGGCAAGGCGGTGCTGCAGTTAACTGCCGACAAGGCGGTGGCGCAGAATTTGCCGCCAGCCTTGGCAGAAACCATTCCGCAGTTGCCTTTTTTGCGGGAAGGAAAAACCGGAGCGCTGCTTTGCTCCGGTTTCGCCTGTCGCGGGCCCATCTCGGAACCGGAGGAACTCGGCCGTTGCCTCCGGGAGGAACTGGCAAATCATTAGGACAAATAAAAAAGGGCTGACTGGATAATCCCCCCTCAGCCCCCCTCAGAATCAAGCCGCTGAGAGCGGCTCAAATTGCATGATTAGCAGCAGCCGTGTGGTCCGCATTTTGGAATCGGTCCACCGTCCGGGGTTGGAAGCATCGGAGCAGTGACCGCCCAACACGTGCATGCGAAACCTACCAACAGGGCAAACAGCCTGATTGCACGTTTCATTGTTCTTTCTCCTTGCGTTTCGGGTTCCCCTGGGAGCGGGAATCCGAGCGCGAAAAAATTATAGGGTCGAGCCGCGCAAGCACTCGCCAACCGGGATTTGGGGAAGTGGACAGAGGCCATCGGCGAAGAGTCAAGGTGACGAAAGGTCAATTACTAAAGTGTTATTTTCCAGACAGATATGGAAACTCTGTAAATCAATGGATTCATTGCCTGAAGGGCCCGGAGTGGTCCAGAGGACCTTGTTACGAAATCCGGACAAAATGGCTGGATGGCAAAAAAACGCTCGCCCGCGAACCCATTCAACGATCTCAGAAAAATGTCTTGCTTGCGGGAGAGACCATCAGGTTTTGGAAGACGTGCGACCCGAAGCGGCGGCGGAGTTGGCAAGCTGCGGCCGGGGCTCGCCCGAAGATGCCAGCGATGCGTTCACCAGATCTTCCAGGGTTTGCTCCGCCTGAACAGGTTCCTCCGGCGGCGCCACGGCAGAGGGAGTTTCATGCACCCGGGAAATCGCCTCTTCCACCATGTTTTCAAACATCGGTATGAGTGACTCGGCGGGCATGGGATGCTGCAAATCCATGAAGCTCTGGTCCCAGCGCTGCGACATCAGCAGGGTGGCGGAAGAGTCTCGCGCTGTTTCCTTGACATACATGTATCCCAGCCAGACCAGGATGCTCAGGTTGTAGGCGACCATGTTGACGATGGCGCAGGAATCCTCTGACACCTGGGTGGTGGCGAGCAGTGCGCCGACAAAAAGCTCTACTGCGGCGAATGCGCCAAAGCCGAGAGCTATCCCAAAGTTTTTCTGCCGCCAGGAAACGCCCAGATAGCGGGAAAACAGCAGCAGGAACAGAATTAAGCCGCACTGAATCACGCGGACGCAACGTTGCACCGCAAACACCGCTTGCACTAACGGCCCGTCTTGCGAATACGAGACGGGACTCGCTGCCGCAACCACTCCAGCCGCCAGCAGCATTACCAGACCGGCCCACTTGAATAGCACGGTGCCAAGATCTTTCAGCGTGTGGTAGGGCTGGAACACATCGAGAAACAGTTCGTAGATCACCCAGAAGCCAATGCCCAGACTCACCGCTTCCGTGAGCCAATAGGTGTAGAAAAATGCGAAGGAGTTCGAACGGCTGGCGAATACCAGCGAGAAGATTACGACCTGCGAGAGTGCGTAACCAAAAAACACGGGAAACTTCCGGTTCAGTTGGTATGCGGAACATCACCCCGGCAACGGCCAACTGCAACACCGGGTGGGCAAACCACAGCCCGTAATAGATGAATTGGTAGAGGTTCCGACTCATCGAAGCGTCTTCGGCCGCCGTGACTGGCTGGCCATAAAAAGACTACACTGACGAAGCCCCTGAACCCCGCGCAGAACGTGCGGATTGGCAATCCTTAGTCATGCAACGAAGGTAACCAACCACGTGGTTACCTACCCGCCGTGGCAGAAATAAATCTGGGCGGAAAGTGTGCTCAGTTCTGTGGCGCAGATGAAAACGAAATAAGAAGAGGCCCACAAGCGCGGTCGGAATTGTGCCCCGCGAGCGCGGGCGTGACGACGATGTTGTACTCGTCGGAGAGCGGTAAGCGAGTCAATCACCGATGGCAGTTCCCCGGCTGGACCGTCGCCAGATGGCCAAGAAAGCCGTGAATATCTTTGCCAGCATACGGTTGCGTGGCAAAAGACACTTCAGCGTTCTCTCCGGCGAAATGCCAAGCCAGAGACGCCGCCAGGGCAACCGCTCTTCTCGTAGTCCTTCTCCGAGACCGCACCAGGGACCGGATTATCGAAAACGATCCGCAGCTTGCGCTGATCTTCACGGGCGAACTCGCGCACTTTCAATGACCCTGATTTGGCCGTAGCTTTCCAATCCACGTGGCGGGCGGAATCCTCCTGCGTGTACTCCCGGATGCGGTAAAGATCGGAACCCCGGCCCTGCTGCCAGGATTCAATCTCACCATTGATCAGCGGCAACACCTCGAAGAACTCGTCCGCCGGTTCGACGGAGGGATACACAACGATCTCCCGGATGAGGGGCACCCGGCGGGTCTTAACCAGGAATGCGAAAGGAAATCGCGTAGCCAGTCCAAAGCTCTCCTGCTGATATCGTCCTCGCCGCTCGAAACACAGCTTCACGTCCGCGACGAGTTGGCCGCGCGCAGGCAGGTAAGGGAAATAGGCTGGCCCTTGAAAAATCTCCGGTTGCGCAGGGCTGACAGTAACCAGCCGCAGCTGCCGGTCCGGCAGGCGGAGCCACTGTTTCTCCGGCGAACGCCCGTGCGGAAAAGAAAACGTGGTGGCCTGCCAGCGCCATTTCTTGGTGACGCCGCCCCGCCGGGCCGCAACCACGCTGATCGAAAACGAAGCCAGCCAGCGCCGCCGGATTCCGCAATACGATCCGCGCCATTGCCGGACGGCCGGCGAACACATGCTGCGGAACGCGCACATCGAGTTCGAGGCCGCGCAGGACCAGGGCCGAAGCCACTCCAGAACACAAGATCGCCGCCAGCATGGCGGCCACAATGATGTAGAGCAGGTTGTTGCCGGTATTCAATGCGGCCACGCCGATCACGACCACGATCACCACATACACGATACCCGCCCGGGTTACGTCATAGTCGAAGACGTTACGGATGCGGGCCACTGCCACGCGGCGTGCCAGGTAGGGAACGGTCGTCAATCCCACGAGAACCGCGAGCAATAGCGCCGCCGAAGCCAGGATCAAGGTTCCCCAAAGATTGCCCGACTCGCGGGTCACAGTGGAAAACAGCGCGGCTCCAAACGCCAAGCCCAGGCCCACAATGGCCAGCAGAAACCTGATCCACACCTCAGGAATTTGGAGGCGAGGAAAACGCGCAGCGCCCCGACATTTCCGGCGGACCTCAAGGGAGTCGGCGGGCTTCGCAGGGCTAGACATGGGTGGGTCCGCTTCGAGGTTAGCATCGGCCTGGACTCGCATCAATCGAAGCGCCGCCAAGACGAGCACCACGGTCACTGGATGGCCTGAGCCCTACTTCGTCAGCCGCCGGGCGATCTGCGCATACAAATCCACCGCATCGTGTAGCTGCTTCTTTTCCACGAATTCGGCTTCGGTGTGGGCCACATGAATCGATCCCGGGCCGAGCAGCAGCGGCTGGCCCCAATTGCCGAGCGCGGGAATGTCGGTAGTGAACGCGGCGGACATAGTGGGCAGGCCATCCAGGGTGCGCAAGCGGACAAAAGGAATTTCCAGAGTGAAATCGACTCGGGCCAAATCGCCTACGGTCTCCCGAATCCGCGCGCGCAATTCTTCGGAAGGACCAATCAAACGGTAAAGCCCCTGGGCCCGCGCCTTATCGGGAACCACATTGGGAGCGCGGCCGCCCTCGATGACTCCGATGTTCAGCGTGCACGGGCCGATCTCCGGATCGGACGGCAACGCCATCTGCCGCAAGCGGTGCAAAGCCTCGACCAGCTTGTCAATCGCCGACTCCCCCAGTTCCGGATAAGCCGAATGCGCCATCTTTCCCCGCGCCGTGATCTCAGCTCGCAGCGCTCCCTTGGACGCGACCGCTACCCGGTTCTCCGTGGGCTCGCCATTGATCAGGAATTTGCAGCCGATGGGCTGTTGGTTGGCGACTTTCGCGCCCAGGCTATCGCGCTCTTCACCCACCAGAAAAAGCAGGCCTACATAAATGCCCTCCGCGCGGAGCTGCTCCGCGGCAGCAATCTGGGCGGCGATAATGCCCTTGGCGTCGCAGGATCCTCTTCCATAGACACAGGTAGCGTCCTCCCAGGAAGGGATGAAGGGCGGCACCGTATCCATATGGGTGGAAAACACTACCTCGGGGTCGCGGCTGCTCGGGCGCGGTGGCCAGAACGTTGCACCGCTCCATTTCCGCCGTCATTTTCCGCGCCTCATAGCCCCGGGCCGTCAGATGCTGACATAGAAAGCTGCCAACCCCGGCTTCATTGCCGGTAACCGACTCAATGTCCACGAGTTGCCGCGTTAGCCCGACAACATCCAGCCGTTCCAGCGCCCATGGCTCAGAGGATACCCTAAGCCCCGCTGCCGCAGAAATTCGATATTCTGATTTCCGATATTCTGATTGCAGCCCAGTACACCCGTGAACGCCCCTTCCAACTCAATCCGCTCTTTTTTTCTCGACGGGCCCGCCGGCCGGCTGGAAGCCGTCTTGCACCCCGGCACAACCGCTGCAACCCATGCGGGTTTGGTCTGTCACCCGCATCCCGTATTCGGCGGAACCCTGCATAACAAAGTGGTGTTTCATGCCATGAAGGCCTTGAACGATTTTGGATTTCCAACTTTGCGCTTCAACTTTCGCGGCGCAGGCTTGAGCCAGGGAGAGCACGACAATGGAGAAGGCGAAGTCGAAGATGTGCGCGCCGCTCTCGACTGGCTGGATAGTGAATACCATCTGCCCATCATTCTTGCAGGATTTTCTTTCGGGGCGGCGGTCGGATCTGCGCGCGGCCTGCCCCGATCCGCGAGTGAGTGCATTGATTGGACTCGGTCTCCCCGTGATTCCGATTGAGGGCCGCGCCTATGACTTCCGCTTACTTGAAAGCTGCGCTAAGCCGAAGCTCTTTGTCAGCGGTTCCCAGGACATTTTCGGCCCCCGAGCGCAACTGGAGCAGATAGTGGAGTCAGCCGCCGATCCGAAGAAACTGGTATGGATCGAAGGGGCGGACCATTTCTTCGCGGGCAAGTTGCAAGAGCTACGGGAGACGATCGAAGCCTGGGTCCGGGATATGGGTCCGGATAGAGGAATTGGATAGCCTGCGACACTTTTTGCGGCATCCCCCTCGCGGCGCCTCAAGTTCTCCGCCTTGGTGCCGATGAAGTCTCCGTGAATCGTCCTGCGCCTGCAGCCGGAACACCCCGTTGAGCGAGAAAACTCTCAATGCCTCCACGCAGCTGCCCCTGCGCCGCGGAACCCCTCCTGAGTACAATGTCATTCCCGAAAGGCGCTTGGTCTTCGTCAAGTTTGGGAAACTCACGACCGAACGCGAGATTGCGCGCTATGCCATCAGGCTCCATGCTGATCCATCGTTTGATCCGGAGTTTTCCGAGATTGTGGACCTGAGGGATGTCGAGGAGCTGGATTTGCGGGGCGATCAGATGGTGGAACTCGCGGACCGTATCGATCCCTTCTCCCCCAATGCGAAGCGCGCATTCGTGGTGCAGAATTCCGTCCAAAGCCATGCCGCCCGCATGCATCAGATTCTGCGAATTTCCAAAGAGAACATCGGGATCTTCCACAGCGTGGAAGAGGCGGAGCACTGGATCAAGCTCAAGGCACGGAAGCCTTGATTTCGCTGGAGTACGCGCTTTCCTTACCGTTCCGAACCGCAGTCACTACATAGTAGAAAGTGCTGCCGCTGGTGACCGTTCTGTCGTAGTAGGGCGGAGCCTGGGCTGCCCCAATCTTGTTGAAAGGCCCCCCACTCGTGGTTGCGCGATAGACGTTGTACGAAGTCGCTCCCGGCGTCACTGACCAGCGCAAAGTCACGGAATGCGAGACGGCCTTGCCGTTCTGGCTATAGACGAAAAGCGCCAGACCCGCGGCGGCGACCGCGACCAGAACCCAGGCAATCCGTGAGATTTTCATGATTCTCTCTCCTCCGGGCGCAGACCCCGATTTTACTCGCAATCTTACTCTCGCCCGTGGCGCCGGCAGCCTGCCCTGAGTGGACTCAACTCTTAGTAAATGCTTTTATAATCCAGCCCATGGCTTTCTCGAAATCCGGCCACGAACAACAAAGCGCCGAGATGCGCGGCCTGGCCCGCCATTTCTTTGACCGTGCCCTCGCCGACGCCAGCATCGAGAACGCCTTTCAGCGTCACGTGAGTTGCGAACGCAGCCTGCTGCGGGTTTGCGACGACCTTTATGACCTGAATGCCTACAGCCGCATCTTCGCAGTCTCCATCGGCAAGGCGGCACATTCGTTGGTTCAGGCATTGGAACAACGGGCAGGCAACCGTTTTGAGGGCATCGTGGTCAGCTCCACCGAGCCCGCTTCGCAGGTGCGCGGCTTCCGCTATTTTCTGGGAGGCCATCCTACGCCCAACCACGAATCCGTCCGCGCCGCCAGCGCCATCCTGAACTCGCTGCAGGCGCAGAATGAGGCCTCCCTGGTGATTTTTCTGCTGAGCGGCGGCGGATCGTCGATGGCCGAGAAACTCCTCGACGACGAAATCCCTCTCGCCGATCTGGTCGCCACCTACCGCACCCTGGTGCACTCCGGCGCTCCCATTGCGGAGATCAACGCCATCCGCAAGCATCTTTCCGCCATCAAGGGAGGCAGGCTGGCGCAGGCGGCCTATCCCGCGCAGCAGGTTTCGCTGCTGGTCTCCGATGTGCCCGACAACATGCTCGACGCTCTGGCCTCCGGACCGACCATGCCCGACTCGACTACCGCGGAGGACTGCTACTCCATCGCCGCGAAATACGAAATGATGGAACGGTTCCCAGCTCCGGTGCGGCTGCTCCTTCAGCGCCGTGGGTTGGAAGAAACGCCCAAATCGGACGATCCCGCATTCGTGTGCGCCCGCTGGTGGACGCTGTTGTCGAATCAAACGGCGCTCGATGCCGCCTCGGCGGCGGCGCGGGAAGCGGGTTTCGCGGTAGAAGTGGATAACTCCTGCGACGATTGGGACTACGCCCGCGCCGCCGACTATCTTCTCGACCGCCTGCGCGAGCTGCGCCAGAAGTCGGAGCGCGTCTGCCTGATCTCCGGCGGCGAGGTCACAGTGAAAGTCACCAACGGCGGCGTGGGAGGCAGAAATCAGCAATTCGCCCTTTACTGCGCGGCGAAAATTGCCGGAGAAAACATTACTGTGCTAAGTGCCGGCACGGACGGCGTGGATGGCAATAGCTCCGCCGCCGGCGGCGTAGTTGATGGAACGACTATGGCGCGGGCGGGAGCCCTGGGACTCAACGCCAGCGAGCACTTGAAGGGATTCAACGCCTATCCGTTCTTCGCGGCGCTGGGAGATGCGGTGGTGACCAATCCCACCGGGAATAATCTGCGGGACCTGCGGATACTGCTGGCGTATTAGTGAAATGCAGACAAGTTGTTTGCCCGCCCCTACTCAGTGCCAACTTGCTTGTTGTACCACTACGTGGTACATTCTTCATATGATTTTCGTTGAATCGCGGATCTTCACTGCCAGATTGGAGGAACTGGCCGGGAGATCAGCGGCAGATGTTCTGTCCCAGATTCAACGGGACCTGATGCTGAATCCCGAGAAGGGCAGCTTGCTCCACGGACTTGGCGGAATGCGGAAAGCGCGGTCATCGAATCCCGGGCGTTC
Source organism: uncultured Acidobacteriaceae bacterium (assembly GCA_963697035.1). GTDB lineage: Bacteria > Acidobacteriota > Terriglobia > Terriglobales > Acidobacteriaceae > PALSA-270. The sequence continues at coordinate 281,913 of CAVOMN010000001.1, forward strand.
CAAGGGGAAGCGGGGCGGGTTTCGTTATTTCTATTTGTACCTGCAGAATCGTCAACATATTCACCTGCTGCTTCTGCTCGACAAAAATGAGCAGGCAGACATAACGAACGCTGAGAAGAAAGCGCTCAAGAGCTTGGTGGATGCAATCAAACAATGAGTATGGACGGGAGGATGTTTATGGCAAAAAGGAAGGTATTCAAAGAACTGAAGGGTGCGCTGGAAGATGCTCTGCGCTATGAACGCGGCGAACCGGTAAATCTGCGAGCCACGGAGCTGCCGGCGCCCGCCAAGCGGATCACCCCACAGCAGATCAGAGAAATTCGGCAACAGTTGAACGCCAGCCAAATTATTTTTGCGAAGCTGATGAACGTGAGCCCCAATACCGTGGAGAGTTGGGAACAGGGTGTGCGCCGCCCGCGCCAGGCTGCGTTGAAACTGCTAGCGATTGCGCGGAAGCATCCGCAAGTGCTGCTTGAGGCTTGAGGAACAGCAGCACCGCCTAATCCTCAATCCCCACCGCTCGGGCCCCGCCCTTTGCGCCTCTCGGCGATGCGACAGGTGGCCCATTCAACCCGGTTTTGGCTTGAGTGGGGGAATGTTCACACGTCACAGACCTGCTCTGACGAACAAACCTACAATGTCCTCATGCCATGGGGACTGACACGCTTTCACGAGAGCGGACAGAGTCATTACATCACTTTTTGCTGTTACCATCGGCGTCGGTCGCTTATCGCCGACGCAAGCCGCCGAATCTTCGAGTCAGCCTTGGAACGGGTGCGGCGTAGCTACCGACTCTACATCTATTGCTATGTAATCATGCCGGAGCATGTTCACCTCCTGCTCAGCGAACCAGAACCAGACACGCTGGCCGAAGCCTTGAAGTCGTTGAAGCAAGGAGTATCGCGGCGCTTACTCTCAAAAATGGGTGGCCCATTCAAGCCCGGTTTTGGCTCGAGTGGGGAGCAACACTTCTGGCAAAAGCGGTACTACGATTTCAATGTTCGAAATTATTCGCAGTTCGTGGAGAAGCTTCGTTACATTCATCGTAATCCGGTGAAGGCTGGGTTGTGCGAGCGTCCGGAGGACTGGGAGTGGAGCAGTTTTCGCCATTACGCAAGCGGCTGCGACGGACGGGTCGAGATCGAATCGGAATGGACGGCGCGAAAACGCGAACGAGCGGCGGGGAGACTTTGTCCAGTTGTGGAACTGCCCCACTCAAGCCAAAACCGGGCTTGAATGGGCCATCAGCCCTAGAAGAAGCGCGTCACGCCCTCTTCCAGCACCACCACGCGGTCCTCAATCCCGGCGGCTTTCGCTTCCTGCTCCAGAAGCTGCAGCGGTTCTTCCATCGGTTCGTGCGACAGGCGAAACGTTCCGTAGTGCATGGGAACCATCCAGCGGGATTTCAGGTCGAGAAAGCCGTGCATGGCGTCGGCGGGGCTGGTGTGCACATTGCGATACGTTGGAGGGTCGTAGGCGCCGATCGGCAGCAATGCCAACTCGGGCGCGAGGCGCTGGCCAATCTCGCGGAAGCCCGCGAAATACGCCGTATCTCCGGCGTGATACACCGAGTGCTTGGAATCCCGCAGCACATAGCCGCCGTAACCGCGGTGCGCATCCTTGATGATTCTTGCTCCCCAATGCCGCGACGGAACATGCACCACGGTCAATCCGCGATGGCGGTAGCTGGTCCACCAATCCATTTCCACAACGTCTTCAAAACCTAAATCGGAAACCAGATCGAACACTTGCCGGGGCACCACAATCATCGGAGGCTTGCCTTGGCGGCGACGCGTGTGCTGCACGATGGCCCGCAGCGACGGCCGGTGCAGATGGTCGAAGTGGGCGTGCGTGACCAGCACCATGTCGATCGGCGGGCAGGTCGCGAAGATGCACCCCGGGCTGCCGCAGCCGCTTGAGCACGAAACAGCCAGCGCGCAAAATTAGGGTCGAGCAGAATATTCTGTCCGCCCATCTGCAAAAAGAAGCTGGCGTGCCCGATGAAGGTCAGCCCCAGCTGTCCATTGTTCACCAGCTTGGGTTTGTGGGCCTGCCCGGTGCGGGGGGTGACTGCGGAATGGCGCACCAGGCGGCCGAAATCCTGGGCGCGTTTGCGCAGCACTGGGTTCCGCAGCGCAACGTCTACCAGGGAGCCTTGGCGCTTCGCCTCCGGATCCCCGCGTTTCATGGGCATGAAGACCCCTTCACACTGCGGATCTCGTGATGCCAGCCTGTTTCCGCCGAACCCTACTTGTAAATTCTAGAACATTACCGCAGGGATTGCTTGACCGCGATTCCCGCCGTCGGTTCTAATCGTCGGAGAGACTTCTCGGGAGTGAGATCGACATGCGCGTAGCGTTTCTTGGAATGGGAATCATGGGCCGCCCCATGGCCGCTAACCTGGTGAAAGCCGGTCACGAAGTGACCACCTGGAATCGCTCGTCCGGCAAGGACGTGGAAGGCGCGCGCAGCGCGGCCTCTCCCGCGGAAGCGGCCCGCGGCGCTGAAGTGGTCTGGATGTGCGTCTCCGATACGGCGGCGGTCGAGAGCGTCCTGTTCGGTCCGCAAGGTGTCGCCGAAGTTTTGACGGAAGGGATGACGATTGTGGATTCCAGCACCATCGCACCTTCCGCGACCATAAAGTTCGCCGGCCGGGTGCGTTCCAAGGGCGTGCAATACGTGGACGCTCCCATGACCGGCTCGAAGGTGGGCGCGGAAGGCGGCACGTTGATTTTCTTTGTCGGCGGGGAAGACTCCGCCATCGAGAAAATCAAGCCCCTGTTCGCCGCCATGGGCAAGAAATTTTTCCGTATCGGCGAGACCGGCAAAGGCCATGCCGCCAAGCTCGCGATGAACCTGCAAATTGCGCTCATCTACGAAGGATTTGCCGAAGGCTTGACTCTCGCGGCGAAACTCGGGGTGGAGGCGCCACGACTTTGATATCTCTGATTGAGGCTTCCATGGTGCGTTCCGGCGTAGTGGAATACAAGGCTCCGTTTGTCCTAAAGCGGGATTTCTCCCCAAACTTCCCCCTGCGCCTCATGCACAAAGACATTCGACTCGCCCTGAGCGCCGCCAAGGAAGCCCGCGTGAAATTGCCCGCCCTCGAAACCGTCGAAGAGGTCTATGAGATGGCAACCGAAGATGGCCACGAAGATCTCGATTATGCCGCCACGCTTACCTTGCTCGAAAAATGGGCGGGAGTGGAAGTAAGGGGCAGCGATGCAAAGAGCGAATCGGTGACCGCGCAGTCCGCCTGATACCTAAGTAATCCGCGAATCAGGCTGCCGGAATAGCCTATCATCGCCGCAGGCGGTCTGCGATGGAATCGCCAGCCTAAACTCAAGATCCTGCTGTCTCTGATCACGCCAGACACCGATTATCAGTTAGAGCAGGCCGCGGTCGCGGAGCGGGTGGCGGCGAAGCTCGGACCTCGCGATCAATGTCGAATATGCGGATAGCGACAGCGTCTACCAGACCTTGCAGATTCTCAAAGTCATTCAGTCCGCGCCGGAATTGCGTCCGGACGCGGTAATCGTTGAACCGGTGGGTACCAGCATGGCGCAAGTTGCGCAGGCGGCGGCCGCGGCAGGCATTGGCTGGGTGATCCTGAACCATGATGCGGATTATCTGACCAAGCTGCGTTCCAAAGCCACGGTTCCCATCTTTGGCGTCAGCACGGACAACGAGGAAGTTGGCCGCATTCAAGGAAAACAGATGAATGCGCTTACGCCGCCTGGGGGATGCGTGTTGTATATTGAGGGTCCCAGCGATAGCGATGCCGCGCGGCACCGCAGCAAGGGAATGCAGGCAACCAAGCGCCCGGACATCGCACTCAAGCATTTGCGGGGAGGGTGGACGGAGACGGGCGGCTATCACGCCGTTCAGTCCTGGCTGCAACTCGGCATCGAGCAAGAAGACAAGATCGCAGCCGTAGTTTGCCAGAACGACACCATGGCCATGGGTGCGCGCCGGGCTTTTGAGGAGATGACCGAATCTCGCTCGGACGCGGCAGAATTTCTGGCGCTGCCCTTCCTCGGTTGCGACGGCGTGCCGGACGTGCGGCCAGGCCTACGTGCGCCAGGGACTTGCTGAAGGCGACTGTCATCACTCCCGCCACTCACCGGGATCGCACTGGAAATGCTGGCGCACGCGCATGTCGCTCGCGCACCCAGCCCCCGAACAAACTTTGGTAACCCCACAGCCTTTTCCGCCTTTCGAGAGTTTGCTGCCCAAAGCGACCAAAAAGCTGGCGCAACGGACGGGCCTTCGTTCCCTAATCGAGTTACTCAACGTCCTGCTATTACAGAACTATTACAGACCGCATGTGGCCTCGCTGCTACCGTACCGATGGGTCTTAGGCCGATCCAAGGGGAGATGCCATGGAATTGGAGGCGCTCGAGCGCAAGCAAGCTGCCGATAACGAAATCAACTGGGTTACCGCGGGCTTCATGGTCGCATTTCATCTGGGCGCGGTTGCCGCCCTTTTCTTTTTCACCTGGAAAGCTTTGTTTGTGGCTCGATGTTTCTGTGGTGGGTTTCCGGCAGCCTGGGCATCGGCATGGGCTACCACCGCCTGCTGACCCATCGCGGATACAAGACGCCCAAGTGGGTGGAATACTTTCTGACGGTCTGCGCCACTCTGGCTCTCGAAGGCGGACCGATTTTCTGGGTGGCCACGCACCGCATTCATCACCAATATTCGGATCAGGACGGCGACCCGCATTCCCCATTGACGGCAAATGGTGGGCGCACATGGGCTGGATTCTGATGGGCAAGTCCATGCACCACGACACGACCACGCTCGCCCGCTACGTTCCCGATCTGGCCAAGGACAAATTTCACGTCTGGATTACCAAGTATCACTACGTTCCCATGATCGTGCTGGGCGTGATTCTGTCTGGCCATCGGCGGGCTGCCATTCCTGATGTGGGGAATTTTCATGCGCACCGTGGTCGGGCTGCATGCCACCTGGCTGGTGAATTCCGCGACTCATAGCTGGGGCACGCGCCGCTTCGTGACTCGCGATCTTTCCACCAACAGCTGGTGGGTGGCGCTGCTGACTTTCGGCGAAGGCTGGCACAACAATCACCATGCCCATCCGGTCTCCGCCCGCCATGGCCTGCGATGGTATGAAGTGGATATGAACTGGTACGGCATCTGGGCGCTGAAAAAGCTTGGTCTGGCGCGTCACGTTTATCGTGTGAAACTCTCCGAGTTGCCCCGGCAAGGCGGAAGGCGAAGAAGACGGCATGTGCCTGCCACCGCGCAGAGCGAGTTGGCTTCGGTCTAGAAGATCAGAATCGAAATTCTCAATGCAGATGAAAAATGCCGGTCCTGGAAGAGGACCGGCATTTTTCTGTCCGGCCTGAACTGCTACTTGTGATGGTCGATCCCGTGATGCGCTGGCGGCGATGAGTGCGCGGAGCCTCCTGCCGCGGTGCCGGTTCGGCGCTCGCGGCTGCGGGCGGAGGGGCCGACTCTCTGGGGCGCTGCTGCTGCCAGGTATCGAATTTCTGCTGTTCGCTTCGTCTGCATTTCCGGCCGCTCCTGCGACTGGCGGCGCGGACCTCACCACTGGACGGTGAACGTTGCCGGCTGCTCTGGTTACGTTACTTCCCGGGCGCGTCGTTGTCGTTGTACTGGCCTTGCGTGCCGTACTGGCCTTGCACACCGCGGCCGGGGAACTTATTGTTTTGGTCTGGCCGGTTGTCCATCGGCGTCTATCTGCCGGTTGCGAAGGCCGCTCCGCCTCGTAGCGCGGCGTATTCTGCTGGCTGCGGCACATTCTGGCCGCGCATTGGCGGGCTGCGGCACTCCTGCAGACTCGGTGCGCACGTTCATTGCGGGCCGCGACTGCTCGAATGGAGTCCGCGCGGCGCCGCCGGTACTCTGGTGGCGACTACCTGCCGGTTTACCACCGCGGCCGGCGGCTGGTAGCGCGCGCGGCGCGCCTGCGCCCAGCACGCTGGTTCGTACTGGCTGCTCCTCCGGACGGTAATTGACCGGCGCCGTCGGCAAGCTGTTTTTCATCCACGCGCACAAAGCTTCTTGCCACGGGGCGCGCATTCACAAAAGTATCACGCGGGACCGCCGTCACCGCATTGGCCATGCGCTGATTTACGTAGGTGACGCGGGTGACGTTCGTTCTGCGAGTTATAGACGTTATAAACGTTGGTCACCTGAGTGATGTTCACCCGGGTATTTGTGATATTCACGTTGTTCACATAGCCGCGGCTGGTGCGGTACCACGGCATGTAAACTTCTCCCGGCCCCAGCGGGAACCAGGCAACGCCCGGTCCGCCAACTCCGACCGAAAGATGGAATCCGCCTCCGCCCACAAATGCCACCAGCGCGGGCGCATACACCGGACGCACGAACACTCGTCCCGGAACCCAGAACCAGCGGCTGGAGACAAAGGCCCAGCGGCCATAGTGGAAGGGAGCAAAGCCCCAGGGTTCATCATCCACCCAAGTCCAGCCCCAGGGCGCAATCCAAACCCAGTGGCCCATGCGGTAGGGAGCCCAATCCACGGCAACACCGGTAGGCGTCCAGCAGGCGCCATAGCCAGCCTGATAGGTCCAGGTGCCATAGGCGTCGAGATCTTCGTACCCGGTCATTTCGTCGGAGACGTAATTGCGCGCTCTCGCTGCGGTCTTCCTGCTGATCGCGCTCAGAGGACCAGTTGTCAAAGTCGTCCGAACCGGGCAGTTGAGCGATTTCATGATCCAGCTGATCGGTGCCGGAGAATTTGGCCTGCTGCCCGGCCACCACCATGTAAGAGTCGCCGCCGCCGGTGGCTTCGCCGCGGCCTTGCCAGACGGTCCGCATCGGTCAGGTTGCCGTCTGTGTTCACATCCAGGCGGTATTCGCCGGTGCGCTGGATGTTGAATGCCAGATTGGGCGTGTCCACTTCGAAAGTGTCGCCGTCATCCAGGTGCCGCACCCGTACAATCAGAGAACCCAGGGACAACTTGATTTGCGTGGTGTGGTCGTCGAGATCCAGAAACGTGATACTGGTTTCCGAATCCATGCGGATGGCGGTGGAGCCGAGCTGCAGCTCGGCGCGCGAATCTTTGTCGGCCCAAAGATTGTCGCCCGCGGTCAGAGGGCGATTGGTGACAGCTTGCACCCAGTCGCCTTCGCCGCTGGGCTGGAACGAAACCGATCCCGACGAGTAAGCCAGCTGCGCGACCCGGCCCGGAGGGTCTTGGGCCGGGGCCTGATCTTCGGCCTGATCCTGCTGATCGTGGTGCGCTGCGGCGGGGCGATCCTGCGCCCAGGGCGTTCGAGATTGCTGGCAGCAGAAACAGAAGTCCCGCCAAAAGAATTCCGACCGCCAAAACTTTGCGTGTTTTCATGGCTTTTCCTCCGCGCGGCCGCAAATGCGGCACCGCCTACCGACAGCCAACCTACCCGATATAGTTAAACACCTCCAGAGCCGGAAGTTCCATACCGAAACCTAGTAGTAACAATCATTTGAAGCCGTAGTCAGGACAAAAATAGCCAGCCCCGTATTTCCGCAAGAATTGAGGACTGGCAACTTGTCCCGTGAATCGATCTGTCTCTAGCTTACCGGCTGTTCGGTCAGGACTTTTTCCCGTTCTTCCTCGTCCTGTTTTTCCTCGCGGGGAGTGGATGGCAGAGCCAGCTCCAGCACTTCGCCAATCGTCTTCACGTAGTGCACGCTCAAGTTCTCCAGTTGCTCCGGCGTCAGGTCTTCTTCCACGTTCATCTTGTTTTCCGCCGGCAGAATCACGTCGTGCACGCCGGCGCGTTTGGCCGCCAGGACTTTTTCCTTGACTCCGCCGATGGGCAGCACATTGCCGCTCAGCGTGATTTCGCCCGTCATGGCGGTCAGCGGACGCACCGGCCGCTGCGTGAGCAACGAAACCAGCGCCGTCGCCATGGTGACGCCCGCCGAAGGCCCATCCTTCGGAATGGCTCCGGCCGGAACGTGGATGTGAATGTCGTGTTCGGCGAAGAAATTCTTCGGCAATCCCCAGCTGGTCGGCATTCGACCGCACCCAGGTCAGCGCCGCCTGCATGGACTCCTGCATCACCTGGCCGATCTGCCCGGTCATGGTGAAGCCGCCCTTGCCTTTCATGGCGTTGGCTTCGACAAACAGAATATCGCCGCCGGAGGGCGTCCAGGCCAGGCCGACCACCACGCCGGCGCGCTTGGTGCGCTCGGCAATTTCGCCTTCGCTGCGGACTTTGATCCCACCCAGAAATTCCTGAATGATTTCCTTGGTCACCACCAGCTTTTCGGTTTTGCCTTCCGCCAGCCGCCGCGCCTGCTTGCGGCAAATGGTGCCGATGTTCCGCTCCAGGTTGCGCACCCCGGCTTCGCGCGTGTAGTGGCGGATGAGGTAGCTCATGGCTTCCGGCGGGAAATTCAATCTGCTCCGCCGTGATGCCGTTCTCTTCGATCTGCCGCGGCACCAGATATTGAAACGCGATGTGAACCTTTTCTTCTTCGGTGTAGCCCTGCAGTTCGATGATCTCCATGCGGTCGCGCAGCGGCTCCGCAATGGGGTCGAGCATGTTCGCCGTGGTGATGAACAGCACCTTCGACAAATCGAAGGTCACGTCCAGATAGTTGTCGCGGAAGGTCGAGTTCTGCTCCGGATCAAGCGCTTCGAGCAGCGCCGACGCCGGATCGCCGCGGAAGTCGCGGCCGACTTTATCGATTTCGTCGAGCATGAACACCGGGTCTTTGGTCTCGGCGCGGCGAATGCCCTGAATGATCTGTCCCGGCAACGCGCCGATGTAAGTCCGCCGGTGGCCGCGAATTTCTGCCTCGTCGTGCACGCCGCCCAGCGAAATGCGGACGAATTTCCGCCCCAACGCCCGCGCAATGGACTTTCCCAGCGAAGTCTTGCCCACGCCCGGAGGCCCGACAAAGCAGAGAATCGGCCCCTTCATCGTCGGCTTCAGCCGGCGCACGGAGAGATAATCCAGAATGCGGTCTTTCACCTTCTTGCAGATCGTAGTGGTCGGTATCGAGAATTTCCTTGGCCTTGAGAATGTCCACTTCGCCGCCGGAAGTTTTCGCCCACGGCAACACCGCCAGCCACTCGATGTAATTCCGCGTCACGGAATAGTCCGCCGCCATGGGAGACATGCGCGACAGCCGGCCCAATTCCTTCAGCGCTTCTTTCTTGACTTCATCGGGCATGCCCGCAGATTCGATCTTCTGCCGCAGTTCTTCGGTGTCGCGCGCGCCTTCATCCTGCTCACCCAGTTCCTTCTGGATGGCCTTCATCTGCTCGCGCAGGTAGTACTCGCGCTGCGTCTGCTGCACCCGGTCCTGCACTTCGGACTGGATCTTGTTGCGCAGTTGCTGGACTTCCAGTTCCCGCGCCAGATGATGATTGATTTTTTCCAGCCGCACCCGGACGTCGGTAGTTTCCAGCGTGTCCTGCTTATCGGCGGTGGAGAGCGATGGCAGGTTGGAGGCGATAAAATCCACCAGCCGTCCCGGCTCTTCAATGTTCATGGCTACGGTGGAGAGCTCATCCGAAAGCGTGGGCGATCCCGCTACGATCTGCTGGAACAAGGTCAGAACATTGCGCTGCAGGGCTTCCAGTTCGGAACTCTTAGGCGGAATCGCCTCGGGAACCGGCTCTGAGAATGCGCGCATGAAAGGCGTGAGCTGGGTAAATTCGCCCAGCCGCACTCGATCCAGGCCCTCGGCAAATACAAAAAGGCTCTGGTTGGGCATCTTGACGACTTTGTGGACCACGGCCAGACTGCCGACCGTGTAGAGGTCGGTGGGTTGGGGCGCGTCCACGCGCGCTTCGCGCTGCGCCACTACGACGATGGTCTTGTCTTCGCCCAACGAATTGATCAGCTGCACCGAGCTTTCCCGCCCCACGGTCAGCGGCAGAACAGCGTGCGGGAATAAGACTGTGTCCCGTACCGGCAGAACTGGCAGGGCATTGCGTTCTTCTTTTTTTTTCCAATGGCTTTGGAGGCTGGCTTCAGGCGTCTACTTTTGTGCCATGTTTCACCTTGAGTGTAGCTTGCTCAAGTTTTGATGACGATCGGGCCCGATACGATGCAAGCGCGGTGTAATTCGGAACGGTTGGATTCTAACTCCTTGCGGCGATGAATGGCAAACCAAACGTTCCTGTTCGAAACGGACCAAAGGTGCGCAGAAAGACAGCTTGAGTTCCAAAGTTCGGACTGTAAGCCAAATTCGGTACCTGTAAGAGTGCGGCTTGCCAGAAATGCGCTCAAGCCGCCGGATAAATTCCCAGCACCTTAACCAAATCGGCTACTTCCGCCAAATGCCTTAGGGCATGACGAGCGGTTGCGTCATCTCCGCGGAGAAAATCCACATAGAAGACATATTCCCAGGGTCGCCCACGCATGGGGCGCGATTCGATCTTGCTCAGGCTAATATCACGCAGGGCGAAAACGCTTAGCGCTTTGAACAACGCTCCAGGAATGTTCTTCAAGCCCAAACGCGATTGAGGTTTTATTCGCTCCGGCAAGAATGCGCCGGGCCTTGCGGATTAGAAAGAAGCGGGTGAAGTTCTTTTTGTCGTCTTCAATGCCGGCCGCGAGAATCTTTCCTTTGTACACGGCCGCAGCATGCCGTCCCGCGATGCCAGCGGCATCCTGCAAGCCCTTGCCGATGACATGCTTTACGCTTCCGGCCGTGTCATAGAAGGGCGTGGCGGCAATCTGTGGATTGCGCTGAAAGAAGTCGCGGCACTGCTCCAGCGCCACGGGGTGCGAATAGGCCCGCCGCAACGCCGATTTCTTCACTCCTGGCGCGGCGATCAGGTTATGCACGATGCGCAGGCGAAATTCCCGTTGGATGAAAACATCTCGCGCCAGCAGGAGATCGAAATGCTCCGTCACCGAGCCGGCCAGCGAATTTTCAATGGGGATCACGGCAAGCGCGACCGATCCGCTCTCTAAGTGGTCAAACACTTCCGCTGAACGCGCGCAGGGCACAATGCTGTGCTCCCGGGGCCATGTGCTGCGCCGCTTCGTGGCTGAAGGAGCCCGCTTCGCCTTGGATGGCGACTTTCATGTGAGCAACTTAACTGGCCTGCGCGGCGGAAAGCAAATCTTTCTCGCAGCATCAGCGCGTCAACTCCGTTCGAGTAGTAACCGGGCACGGTTTTCACCGCAAAATATTGGTGCCGCTTATAAAAGGCAATGCGGACAGATTGTCGACCGCTGTCTCCAGATAGACGCGCGCGGCACGAGCCGCTCGCAGGCGGTCTTCGGCGGCGGCCAGCAGCTTCGAACCTACTCCGGCCCGGCGCGCCTCCGGCAGCACGTCAATCGTGATGAGATGCCCGGTAGCCGCGATGAGCTTCCGCCACCAAAAAACCGAGAATCGCGGTCGATCGAATCCGCCCGTGCTCCTTGGCCGATTTGGCTTACGGAAGCCGATTCCGCTACCAGGGTGAATGACCGGGGCTGGCGGATATAGAGTGCTGAATTCTCGCGGCTGAATAGGCGATTCCCGGCGACAAAGCACACCTGGTCGATTCTCCAGAGAGTGTCGAAGTCCTCGCGCCGAAAGTCCCGCAGTACGAAAGTCCACGCCGCCATTGTAGCGCGCGAGGACAACAGACACGTGTGGAAGCATGTGAAAAACTGGCCAGAAACTCGGCGAGGCGTAACCCCATGCTGGGACGAGATACTCTGCTTGCCCTGGCGAGAGGCGGACGTACCATCACCACAGGGGATTCTGTGGGGCGACTTCTCCTCATCGACGCGGCTGGGGCAGTGTGTTGTCCGGGTTTTGGTATTTCTGCTTCGCCAGCTACAACCGCCGCCGGGCGATCGAGGCCTTGCGCTGGGTGGAGAACGCGTGTTCCGGGGAGGGCCGGATCATGCAAGCCCGTTGGCTCAGTCCGTCCCGTTTGCAGGCTGCAGGTGAATTTTGCCACCCATTGGTTCGACCAGGCCCAGATTACGGTGCATCTTTTTCCGCGCCCGTGCCCTTCAATGGCTGTACTGCCTGTTCCGCAAACAGAAAGAGACTCTAACCTTTGAGGCCGATCTGGGATATCGCGCCGGGTGTGTGCTCGAAGTATTCCGCCACCGCTGGGTGACCGGCAAGCCGGTTCCACCCGGAGGAAGATACCCGCGAATGGTCGTTGTGCGCCCTGGACCGGTAGTGTTCACCACCCGTCGCAGTGGACGCAGGAACTGCCTCCGGTGGTGCACACCTTTATGACGTCGCGTGGCCACACTCTTACTGAGCGTGCGCTTGCGTTCGCAATCGCCTCACCTGGCGGTCACAATCCCTCTGGAAGCCCTTTCGGACAAAGAATCGGCCGCTGGGTTTCATGAAAGTGTTGCGCGATCTGGCTGCCGGAGCCTCCGCCTCACGGCAGTGATCTGCTCCGCGATGAGCAGTTTATATTCGGCGCTCGCCTCGCCATTCTGATTCTGCATTTGCTTTTTATACTGTGGGTGGTTTTTGGCGCGATCGCGGCCTTACTTTCGGCCCAGACTGCGCTGGTTGCATATCGCTTGCCTTATCTGGGGAATATTGGTGGAACTTCTCCCCTGGCCATGCCCGCTGACCTTGCTGGAAAACTGGCTTGAGGTGCAGGCCGGGGTGCGGCCCTATCAGGGTGGGTTTCTGCTGCATTATCTGGATGCCACGGTCTATCCGAATATTTCCGCGGCGTGGCTTACGGCCGTGGGGGTGGGAGTGTGCGCAGTGAATCTGGGCGCGTATGGGTGGATATTTAGAAGGCCGGGAAGGGGATGAGGCACAGCGCGGGTCTGCAATCGCACCCGCACTGATTTGTATTCTCTTCAGTTCAGCCGCTTCAAGATGTAGGCAGCCCTGCCCTTGGTTGAAATTTCGCACTTTACCGTCGGAGCCAACGATATAGCGTTGCGGGGTGGCAACACTGGGATCGACCGGAGTTGCGGATATTTGGCCCGCGCCCATGGTGCGGGAAGAGTCCAATTAACGGAGCCGCCATCTACCGAGTAGAGGACAATCTCATTGTCACCGATGGGAATCACGCGCCGTTGACCGTCGACGCTTTTGAAATCGTGGTCAACGACCGTCCAGGAACCATCGTCCAGAACCGTCGAGACCGTCCCGTCACTAAAGCGAGCAATGTAGTTGTTGCGAGGTACGGTGACGGTCTTTCCGTCCTTTACCACCTGCTTCTCGCCCACCTTCTCGGTTCCGAGCCAAATCAGGTTCTTCTTTAGCAGATAGGATTGGGTGAGATTGCCGAGATAGTACATGTCCGCGATCTTGGCTTCGTTGTACTTATCGAGATGCACGCCACCGAGCGCGTTGGTCTCGCGAAAGGCATAGCCTAAATTCATGGACCAGCCCAAGGCCTGTCCCGCGCCTTCGTAGATTTGCCGCCACCGTAGAGCTTTCCTTGCATCATCATGAGATGGAAGGGATCGGAGATCACGAAGCGATGCTGCACGCCCTCTAGTTTTCCGTACCAGGCGTCCACAGGTCCCTCGGTCAAAGGAACGATGCCGTGTTCCGTGAACCAATCAAGAATTTTGGCGCCGTAGACGGTCTCGGACACAATGCCAATGTCCTCGCCAGGACCGACACTGATGTCGCAATTGCGGAAGGTATCCAGACGGATGGCTTCCGAAACCGGAACGGTATCTAGGAATGATTGGACACGCCGCTGAAAGTAGCCGGAGCGGAATTGCTTGGTAAGGGAGATCCGATAGTCCGGCGGCCCACCGTCAAACTGATAGGACCAGACGAAGGGTTTGCCTTCTCGATTGAATTGCAAAACACTGGGATCGAAAAGCGGGTTGTCAGGATAGGCATCGTCGAGATTGATGTGATACTCGATGTTTGCGTTATATCCGGCCGCATCTTTCACCAGCTTTCGCAATGCCGCGGCGCCGCCGGCCTGTTCGTTCACCTGATTCAATGCCGGGTAACCGGTGTCGTGACCGGTGAATTGCCATCCCACCAGAGTCACCCGCTGTTTGGCGTTGCCTGTCACCTTGGCGACGGCCCGCACAATTTCCAGGGTTTCGGCGAATGAAGTGATGGGCGGATCGTAACCTCCGGGTGGTTCCTTGACCGGTTTTACCCAATCGATGGGGACGATGTAGACGAAAGTCTTCGGTTCGTAGGTGTCGCCCGGGGTGCGCAGGTGGTCGCGCTGCCACAGAGCGGCTTCCATCCAGTCAACGGCGCCATCGTGATTGCGATCTTCGGTCAGCACTGCCACGCGCGACTGAAGCAGGGGCTGCACTTCGCCGGAGATGACGGTAGTAGTAGGCGCCGAGCCACATGGCAAAATCCGTGCCCGGACCTTCGCCGCCCAAAACTTGAGTCTTGAGTTTCCAGTAGGGGATGTTGTCGGAGATGGTGGCTACCACTCCCGGCACATCCGCGGAAGCCCAGTTTGCGTCCTTCGGGTACTCTTCTCCATCGGCTTCGCCGATCTTCATGAAGTGCGCGGTCGACTGCCAGAGAAGATTCGGGTATGGTTCATTCCATTTTTGGCGCACGTATTCGCCGCGATAAGCTTCACCCTTCCCGTTCTCGGCCGGGACCCGGACGAGATAGTGACTCGGGAAACTCCAGGGTTTGCAGACGGAACGCTCCGTCCTCCAGCACCTTCGTCAATTCGAAAACAAGCTCGTTGCCTTCGACTGCAAAGCGCCAGTCGAGCGTCAAATCGAGAGATGGAACCCGCATCACATAGGTCGCGCCCGAAGCCGTAGGTTGGACGCGGACCTTCAAGTCGCCCGGCGCGAACAGCTCTCCATTCAACCGGATGGCCGGGCGCGATGACTCGATTGCCGCCGGAAGAGTCTTTCCACTGGCCGTCCGATACTTGAAAACACGCGGAAAGGTTGCATCCAGGGTGACCGAAAGAGCTTCCGAATGGATCTCCAGCGGGGCTGGTGATTGCGCCCGCAGACCCTTCGGTCCAAGAAACAGCGCCAGAAAAACGGCGCTCACGATCACGATTCCGTATAAGGGGATCGACTTGCCAAAGGCGGTATCTCGCATCGGGTTGAAGTCCTCTTGCAACAGCATGCTCAAGCAAAGAGATTGGATGGGTTGGGGGCTGCCGGCATGGGAGTGGTTGACCGCGAGGCACTCAGTCTAGTTTCCGCCGTTCGGTGTGTCAACAGCAATGTTGACAGTAGCAAGAACTGGGGCTGACGATTTTTCCATCGGCTTAATTTTCGCCGAAGGTGATGAGCGGCGGCACTCTGAACCGTGCCGGCGGTCTGATAGGCTAAGAAGCTGAAATCCCCCACCATACGAGGTGCGCAATGACAGGAGGCCGCTTGCTCGGGACATTGATTGCGATGAGTTTGCTGGCAGCAGCGATATACGCCAGCGATACGCCGGTTGCAACCCAAGGAGCGCCAACTGGGCCGCCCAAGGCTAAGGTCGAGCCGGTGACCGACGATCTGCATGGCCGGAAGATTACGGACAATTACCGCTGGCTGGAAGACTCGTCCAGCCCAGAGACGCAGGAATATGTCCGCGAGGAGATGGCGTACACACGCAGCGTGCTCGATCCGCTGCCGGGGCGCGCGCAGATTCAAAAGCGGCTGACCGAACTTTCTTCGATTGGGAACATCGGCACGCCGCAAGCGGCCGGTCCTTATTACTTCTATACCCGGCGCGAGGGCACGCAGAATCAGCCGGTGCTGCTGGTACGCGAAGGGGTTCACGGCAAAGACCGCGCGCTGGTGGACGCCAATCAGATGGCGGCCGATGGCACGGTGGCGCTGGACTGGTGGTATCCATCGGATGATGGGAAGTATCTCGCCTACGGCACCTCGCACAGCGGTTCGGAAGAAAGCACGCTCTACCTGCTGGAGACGGCCACCGGCAAGCCGCTTAGTGACACGATTGAGCGCACGCGTTTCGCCAGCGTCGCCTGGAAGAAAGACAACTCGGGTTTCTACTACACGCGCCATCCCCGGAAGGGCGAAGTACCCGAAGGAGAAGAGGTTTACCACGTCAAGATTTTCTATCATCCGCTGGGCGGCGATCCGGCGAAGGATCCCCTGATCTTGGCGACAAGCTGGAAGCGCAGGATATGCCGGGAGTCCAGCTTCCAGATGACGACGACCGCTGGCTGCTGATTTCCGCCGCGCACGGCTGGGCGAAAACCGATTTGTATTTGCAGGACTTGCAGGCGGGCACGGCGCCGGTGCAGATCACCAGCGGCAAGGATTTTATCTACGGCGGCGAAGTGTTCCGCGGCAAATCTACATCTTGACCAATGAAGATGCGCCGCGCTTCCGCGTTTTTGTGGTGGATGCCGCCCATCCCCAGCGGGAAAACTGGAAAGAGATCATCCCGCAGAACGATGCCGTGCTGCAAAACGTGAGCATCTTTGGCGGAAAGCTGTTTGCGCAGTATGAGAAGAATGCCAGCTCTCAACTGAGAATGTTCGATCTTGACGGGAAGCCTCTGGGAGAGATTGCGTTGCCTGCGATTGGAACGGCGGCCGGTGTCGGCGGCCGCTGGGATCGCGAGGAGATATTTTTCGGCTTCCAGTCGTTCACCATCCCGGCCTCGGTCTATCAGGTGCAGTTGGCATCCCGCAAAACGGAATTGTGGGACCGGGTGCATACGCCGATCGATCCTTCCGCTTACGACGTCAAGCAGGTCTGGTTCACCTCCAAGGATGGGACGAAGGTTCCCATGTTTGTATTCCACAAGAAGGGGATCGTGCTGAACGGGAAGAATCCGACGCTGCTGACCGGCTACGGTGGGTTCAACATCAGCCTGACCCCGAGTTTCATGGCCTCGCGTTTTCTTTGGCTGGAGCATGGTGGAGTGTTTGCCGTGGCCAACCTTCGCGGCGGAGCGGAGTTTGGCGAGGAATGGCATCGCGCCGGCATGCTGGAGAAGAAGCAGAACGTGTTCGATGACTTCATCGCCGCGGCGGAATTTCTGATCGCCGACAAAATCACGGATAAGGATCATCTGGCGATTCAGGGCGGCTCAAATGGCGGGCTGCTGATGGGAGTGATGATGACCCAGCGGCCGGATTTATTCCGTGCGGTGGTATGCCAGGTGCCGCTGCTGGACATGCTGCGCTACCAGAATTTCCAGATCGCCAAGCTGTGGATTCCGGAATACGGTTCGGCCGACGATCCCAAGCAATTTGAGTGGTTGTACGCCTATTCGCCCTATCAGCATGTGAAGCCGGGAACGGAGTATCCCGCGATCATGTTCATGACCGCGGACACCGATACCCGGGTGGATCCCATGCATGCCAAAAAGATGGCGGCGCTCATGCAAGCCGAAGCGGCAAACGGTCAGAGCCGCGAACGGCCGATCCTGTTGCGGATTGAAACCAAAGCCGGCCATGGAGCAGGGAAGCCGATCGCCAAACAAATCGAAGAAGGAGTGGACGTGTATTCCTTTCTTTTCTGGCAGTTGGGGGTGGGGCCGTAAGCGGGGTTACGCCCTCGGTGGCAGTTTGAGGACGAAGCGACCCTAGGATTTTTGCTGTGATCTCCGTCACCGCGGAGCGAACTGCAGGCGTTGACAATCCTTGGTCGGGACTTTTAATTTCCCGCTTATTGAGGTTTGACCTGCCCCGTTTCGCATGTTATAAACAGCACGTTTTGTGATGGGACGGCCTCGAGGTGCTTGTACCTCCAGCCCAGGCCGAACCAGCATGCAAACCTCCGACGCGGCCAAACTCAGCACACCTGTAAAGTCTTGCGGTGGAAGCGTGTTCGGAATTCCGGCCATGGTCCCCGCGGCGCCCTCCAAGGAGGGCCCGTGACGTGCTGTGTACGGACGCAACACGAAAAGCCAATTGTCATTCTTAAATTGCTCTAATTCCGGGAGGATTCCTAATGCGTACCTGGCTCGCAACAACTGCGCTTCGAAGCCGCGGGTTCGGCAAAGTTCTGACCGCCGCGCTAGCTTGGTTCACTTTGAGCGCTTCCAGCGCGTTCGCCCAGTCCGCTGACGAGGCGGGCGGTGAGGCCAGCCTCAAACTGCCGGACCTTTCTTCCGGTGTCGTTTCTTGGCATGGATGGCCACAGACTGCTGATGATCGGACATTCTTTTCTGCCTGTTCGGGCTGGGTTTTGGCATGACCATCTACATGCGGCTGAAAGAACCTGCCGGTGCACCGCGCCATGCGGGAGATTTCCGAGCTGATTTACGAAACCTGCAAGACTTATTTAGTGACGCAGGGCAAGTTTCTGCTGCTGCTCTGGGTATTCATCGCTCTGGTTATTCTTCTTTACTTTGGCGTTATTGCTGAAGTACGAAGCCTTGCGGGTTGCCATCATTCTTCTTTTCAGCGTGATTGGAATCGCCGGCAGCTACGGCGTGGCGTGGTTTGGCATCCGGGTGAACACCTTCGCCAATTCCCGCACGGCCTTTGCCAGCCTGGGCGGCAAGCCATATCCCATTTACCGCATCCCGCTCGAAGCGGGTATGAGCATTGGCATGATGCTGATCAGCGTCGAGCTGCTGATGATGTTGATCATCCTTCTCTTTATTCCGCAGACTACGCGGGACCATGCTTCATTGGCTTTGCCATCGGTGAGTCGCTGGGCGCCGCGGCGCTGCGAATTGCAGGCGGTATCTTCACCAAGATTGCCGACATCGGCTCGGATTTGATGAAGATCGTCTTCAAAATCAAAGAAGACGACGCGCGCAACCCGGGCGTGATTGCCGATTGCACGGGGGACAACGCCGGAGACTCGGTGGGGCCTTCGGCCGACGGTTTCGAAACCTATGGCGTCACCGGAGTCGCGCTCATCACCTTTATTCTGCTGGGTGTCAAAGATCCGGCGGTACAGGTGCAGTTGCTGGTCTGGATTTTCGTCATTCGCATTGTCATGCTGGTGGCCAGTGCGGTAGCGTACTTCCTGAATGCCGCCATTGCCAAAGCCCGCTTCGGCAACGCCGACGAAATGAATTTTGAAGCGCCGCTGACCTCCCTGGTTTGGATCACCTCAATCGTTTCCATTGCCCTTACCTACGCGGTCTCTTCCATCATCATCCCCGAGTTGGGCGGCGATCCCACGCAGTGGTGGAAGCTGGCGACCATCGTTTCCTGTGGCACGCTGGCCGGGGCCCTGATTCCCGAACTGGTGAAGGTGTTCTCCTCCACCGAGTCACGGCATGTGCGGGAAGTGGTTACCTCCGCCGATGAAGGCGGGGCTTCGCTCGGCATTCTGTCCGGGTTCGTGGCGGGAAATTTTTCCGCCTACTACCTGGGATTGGCGATGGTTTTTCTGATGTCCCTGGGCTACTACGTCAGCACGATAACCAACCTGGCCGGCAACAACCTGGGCGCGCTGATGCTGGCGGCGCCGGTATTTGCTTTCGGCCTGGTGGCGTTCGGTTTCCTGGGCATGGGACCGGTAACCATTGCCGTCGATTCCTATGGCCCGGTGACCGACAATGCGCAGTCGGTGTATGAGTTGTCGCTGATCGAGCAGGTCCCCGGGAGTCGAGGCTGAACTCAAGAAGGATTACAACATCACCGTCAATTTCGATCGCGCCAAGCACCTGCTCGAAGCCAACGACGGCGCCGGCAACACTTTCAAGGCGACCGCCAAACCAGTGCTGATCGGCACGGCTGTGGTCGGCGCGACCACCATGATTTTCTCCATCATCATGGCGCTGACCCATGGGCTTTCCGAGAACGTGGACAAACTTTCCCTGCTGCACGCGCCTTTCGTGCTCGGGCCTGATCAGCGGCGGCGCGATGATCTACTGGTTTACCGGCGCTTCCACGCAAGCCGTAACCACGGGAGCTTATCGCGCGGTGGAGTTCATCAAGGCCAACATCAAGCTCGAGGGCTCGGAGAAGGCGTCGGTCGAGGACAGCAAGAAGGTCGTCGAAATCTGCACCCGCTATGCGCAGAAGGGAATGTTGAACATCTTCCTCGCGGTCTTTTTTGCGACGCTGGCTTTCGCTTTTGTTGAACCGTTCTTCTTTATTGGTTACCTGATTTCGATTGCCACCTTCGGCCTCTACCAGGCGATTTTCATGGCCAATGCCGGCGCCGCCTGGGACAATGCCAAGAAGATCGTGGAAGTCGAACTCAAGCAGAAGGGAACTCCGCTGCACGACGCAACTGTGATCGGCGATACCGTGGGCGATCCCTTCAAAGACACGTCTTCGGTTGCCTTGAACCCGGTTATTAAATTCACCACCCTCTTCGGCCTGCTGGCGGTTGAATTGGCGGTGAAGCTCACGGCGGAAACGAGCCAGCTCTGCAGTCATGGACTGGCGCTGGCGTTCTTCGTCGTCTCCTACATGTTTGTCTACCGCTCGTTTTACGGCATGCGGATCGGCAAAGAGAAAACTGCCTGATGCGCAACGGAAGCTGTCGCATCTTGGGTTTTCACGATGTGAGGCCGATGTTATGATGGGGAGTGCCACTCGGGACGCTGGTTCTTTCCCGCGTCCGTGACAACACTCCTCAGTAGCTCAATGGCAGAGCATCCGGCTGTTAACCGGAGGGTTGTAGGTTCGAGTCCTACCTGAGGAGCCAATTTTTTTCAGAGGCTTACTGCACTGACGGCTTGCGCGATTGGTTTTCGCTCTCTCCCACGTTTCCTATCAAGTCATTGATCCGCTGCGAAACGTCAAATCGCGTAAACGCGGGGTCTAAACTTCTTCGTTCCGGGATGCAGCGGGAAGCGCTGGGCCGTGCGCATCGAGTTCCTGGAATCGGCGTGTGGGTGGATCTGGATGATGCCTGCGCGTATGCGGCTTGGGCCGGGAAACGCCTCCCGACCGAAGAAGAGTGGCAATATGCGGCAGGAGGCGCTGGCCGGTTGCGTTATCCCTGGGGCGAAACGATGCAGCCCAAGGTAGCGAACGACGGTGGGACAACGACAACTCCGGTGGATGCTTTCCCGGATGGTCGCAGTCCATTCGGGCTCTGTGACATGTCCGGCAACGTGTGGCACGACCGCTTCGTGCAGATGGGGTTGGGAAAAGGGGAACGCTCCGCACGCCCCACCGAGTACCACGTCAAGTTATTCCTGATGTCCGCGAGCGAAGACCGAAAGAGCACTATCGGCTTCCGTTGCGTGAAGGATGTTGTGCAAACAGCGGCTTCTCCGTCCAGGTGAATTCTTAACGGAGAAAGGCCCACTGC
Source organism: uncultured Acidobacteriaceae bacterium (assembly GCA_963697035.1). GTDB lineage: Bacteria > Acidobacteriota > Terriglobia > Terriglobales > Acidobacteriaceae > PALSA-270. The sequence continues at coordinate 303,030 of CAVOMN010000001.1, forward strand.
CGCCAAGGGAAAGCGGTGGTAGATTGTGGGAGTGGCAGTCCCGGTAGATTTGTTCAGCGGCCACCTTCAAGGGAGAGATGAAAAGATGCAGACATTGAGCCCGCGCCCGCGTCCCAGAGAAAAGGTTCTCGCGATGATTGAAGAAACGGGCGTGATTCCGGTGGTCCGAGTTGCCGGGCCAGAACAGGCATTCTGTGCCGTCGAAGCCAGCATGCGCGCAGGGATTTCGGTCGCCGAGATTACTCTCACGACTCCGAAGGCCCTCGATATCATCGCGCAACTGGCCGAACGCTATAAGGATGAGTTGCTGGTCGGAGCAGGCACAGTTCTAGATCCGGAAAGCTGCCGGGCTGCAATCCTGGCGGGAGCCGAGTTTATTGTGAGTCCTAGCGTTAACCCTCGCATGATCGAAATGGCGCGCCGCTACGGCAAGATATGTATGCCCGGCGCTCTAACCCCGACCGAGGTATTAACAGCGTGGGAGGCGGGCGCGGATCTCGTGAAAGTATTCCCCTGCGGTCTAGTCGGAGGACCACGGTACATTCGGCAACTCAGGGGCCCATTTCCGCAAATTCGATTTGTTCCTTCTCAAGGAGTTGAGGTCGAGAATGTGGCAGAATTCATTGCGGCAGGGGCTGTCGCGGTAGGTGTGGGAGAAGAAATCTTCGATCCGGCCGCAGTTCAGCAGGGCGATCTAGATCGCGTCAGCGCGAACGCCAGACGATATGTTGAGGCGATTCGATCGGCGAGAGCGCAAAGTAGTGCGAAACGTGCATAGGACCGTTAGTCAGCAAGCTAGCCTCAGTTTCCCTGTTGGTGTGGCTTTAGGTTTTCGCCAGAAAAACTTGCCAGCTAGCTCCCCATCACGCGCGCAGAATAAAACGGAACCGCATGTCTTCGCCGAACCACATGATGTAGTTAGTTCCCCAGGCGTTGTTATAGAGGTTGCAGTGAACCCCGGCGAGCAAATCTGGTTGCCGGTTCGAAAAGCATAAGGGTGACTTAATACCCACTGCGACGAGCGGCGCGTCAAGTGTCTCGACAACAAAGGCCCGACTCTCGTCCTTGTAGCCGAATCCCTTCGAGACCGCGTGCATGTGACGATTGCCGGATGTAATCACATCCAGGGGAGAGACTTGCTCCCCCGATTTCTCCAGCGTCCAGCCGGAAGGATCGGATGCAATGGGGTGAAAGCTCAGCCAGAGGGCCTCGGGCAGTCGAGTTGCCGGTTTCTGAAACCAGGAGAAATCTAAGTGGATCACCGGCTCTGTCTTAGGCAACCGCACTTCCAGATACATCTTCTGCGGAAAGGCCGCTCGCCCACTGCGCAGAGCTTCCGGATCGTTGATCTCCAGGCGCGCTAGCAAGCGGTGGCCGAGCCGATCCTCCTCTGTCTGCAGAGCAGCGAGCGAGGGCAGCCATTCCCGGCTCTCCGCTCCAAAGCGCTCGATGTTAGGCTTGCCGAAGTCTTTCTTGGCCCAATCTTCGTCGCTGATGACATAGCTTTTGAAAAAATGGGAATAGTCTTGTTGCGATAATGTCTGATAAGAAAACAGGGCCAGGGGGTGTTCACTGGAGGCCCACTCCCGCTTCGACTTCTTGTCAAAAAGGCGGCGAATGGCTCCGGTTTTGGGATCGATCCCTATGGTGAAATGCTGCGTCTCGATGTCGCTTTCAGGTGGATGAGCGCTGGCATGCGCCAGTTGCGGCGGGATTGCTGCAAGATTACGTACCGCCGTTTCCGCCTGCTCCCGCAATCCAGAAGGAAGAGTGGCGATTCCGTCGAAGAGGTCTTGCCGCTTTTCCTGCCAACTGAACTCCACGACCTTATAGTTCTTGGTGTCGAGCATGGTGGCCAGATCGCTGGGAATGTAGTGATCGAAATCGAGCCAGGTTTTGGTATCCGTGCCCCAGGTGTGCTCGACCTCCAGGAGCAGATGACGGAGCAGCGCGACGTCTGTCGCATCGCCTGCGGCAAATTTTCCCTGGGTCAGCCAGGTTTCACGCAACCGGGCGACTTCGCGATACCGGGCAAGCTTTAGAGGGTCGCTGGCGACGCCGTGAATCCAGGTGTCTCCGATTTCGCCGGTGACCACCGGAAGCGAGCCGCGGTAGGGCTCGACCGCATTCGCGATTTCCGTCAGATTTGTAGGAGCGATTTGAGCATTGGGGAACTGGCTGCTTAGCGTGGAATAGGTGTCATGAATCTCTTGCAGGGTGTGCGGGCCGCTGTCATCGTCGCGCACCACTGTGGCGATGGCGAGGTCAGAGTTCGGAACGCGCGTCACTCCGCCGTAGCCGTGATGATACATGACCACGAGCGTCGCTCCGCCAGGAGCCTTCCAGAGAAACAAGGGGGGAACTTCTGGGGGTGTGCTGGCATCGTTCACACCGATATCCAGAAACTTCACGCCCTGCGCGGCAAGGGGAGCGATCAAGCCACGGGTGTGCCCGGGTACGTCCGTCATCTTGGCGCCGGTTGTAGTCCTGCCGAAACGCTGGTCCAATGCTCGAGACAGACCTATGCTTCCGGAAATCATGGACGCGTTCATCAACTCAGTCTGCCAGGTGAAGGGAAGAGCGTGCCATGCGATGTCTCCCATGGAGACGGCTTTTTCCATGCGCATGCGTTGCTCGGGCGTCGCTTGCTCCAGGTATTCATAGAGCAGCCATGATCCTGTGGTCCAGACATAGCGATAGTTGCCCGACGCGCGCAGTTGGCTGGCAAGCTCCATGGCCTGGGGGAAATATTCCGCGAAATAGCGATGAACAATAGCCGCCTGCGTGTCGGCGAAACCGGCGTCGAAATGGCACTTGAACATTACCAGGACGCGCTTTACTCCGGCGTCAGGCGCCGGTGAAATGGAGGGGGTTTGGAGTGCGAGCAACGCCGACGCCTTCCCCAGGAAGGCGCTACCCAGCAGAGACTTCACGAATTCGCGACGTTGCATGTTTCACCTCGAAGACCACAGGACTTAACCGCCTGCGACCCAGTGAACGAAGAAACTGCAAGCGCATCGCCCGGTAAAAACAGCCCCACCCGCGCTCACCTGCACCTCTTCGCGCTCGGCCCCGGGTTCACGCCGATGTCAGAGGCAGTTCCGTTTGTCATCTTGACCATTGGCCCGGGCGCGGTGAAGCGGGGCAGTGGATTCCCGTACCACAAGTTGGGTCGGCAATATCACATGTTCAAAATGATCGCGGCCTGGGTCGCTCATACGCTTCAACAAAGTCTTGGCGGCGGCAGCGCCCAGTTCGGCAGCGGGCTGGCGCACCATCGTGAGCGGAGGATCCACTAAAGCTGCGCAATCAAAATCGTCGAAGCCGATCAGCGATACTTCCTGCGGGCAGCCCAGGCCAAGGTCACGCAGTGCCGCAAGAGCTCCCAGCGTCATCTGGTTGTTGCAAACCAGCACGGCGGTTGGCCGGTCAGCCAATTTGAACAGGTCGAGAGCGCCACAGTATCCCGAATCCTCGCGGTTGTCGCCTGGCCAAATCAGTTCGGGCCCGGCGGGAATCCGGTGCGTGCGCAACGCCCGTTTGTATCCTCGCAACCGGTCCGCTGCGTTGAGCAGGTTCAATGGCTCGGTAATGATACCGACGCGCCGATGCCCCAGGTTCAGCAAATGCTCCGTGGCTTCATAGGTCGCACGCGCGTTGTCTACGAGGACAGAATCGAGCCGCACCTGCAAAGGGCTGCGATCCACATATACCAACGGAGTTCCCCGCATGAGACCTGGGGTCGAAGCAATCTGTTCGTCGGTGGCGAAACTCGGGACGAGGATCACCCCGTCGGTCGTCTTGGCGGAAAATAAGCGCAAGTAATCTTTTTGTCTCTGCCAGTCCTCGCGCGACTCAGCCACGATCAATCGGAAGTCCGCGGAAGAAAGATAGTCTTCGGCGCCGCGCATCAGGTGAGCATAAAAACGGTTTCCTAAGTCGGGAACAATAAGACCAATGGTTCGCGTCTCACGGCGGCGCAGGCTGCGCGCAATCTCATCGGGCTGGTAGTCAGCTTCGCGCAGCGCCTTTTCGATGCGAGCCCGCATGGCGGCGCTGACATAGCCGCGTTTGTTGAGGACGGCGGAAACCGTGGAAATACTTACACCGAGTTCACGGGCGATCTGGCGAATGGTGGCCATGATGGAAGTATGAGTTCACGAGTGTTCGGATTGCGCGTGCATCTCCATTACTGCAAATGGGGCCAAACCTGTCAATTCGGTACGGAGTTCCGGCGGATAGAACCCTGAACGAATCGCTGGTGTGGTTTCCCAGTGACACGTGGAAGAAAGAGCTTGACAAAGAACTGCCAACGATACTACAAGATGTCGAAACGTTTCGATATCGTAAAGCGGTTTCCCTAATAATCGCTTTGACGAAATTAACAAACTATTGACATTACCGGCAATTGCATAGGATGTATAAGCGCTTTGATATAGAGGGCCAGAAGCCGGGCCAGTGATCGTAATCCGGCGCGAAACTGTGGTTGTGATCTGGCGGCCCTTGTGCAGGCAGGTGGCGGAACACTTTGCCGGAAATATGTGGTGCGGCCGACGGCCTCAAAGACCAGTGTGGAGGAGGATCATATGAATCAAGCGAGCAAGAAATGCAAGCGTGTGGTGAATGCTTCGGCATGGCTTCGTGCGGCCGTCGTTGTCGTGCTCATTGTGGGCTGTCAATTTGCCTGGGGCGGCGTTACCGGCAGTATTTCCGGTGTGATCCGCGATTCCAGCGGGGCCGTCGTCCCTGGAGTTCAGGTGGCCGCGCACAACACGCAGACAGGTCTTCAATGGTCCACCACGACCGACGACCGCGGATTCTATTCCTTGCAGGCGCTTCCGGTTGGAACCTATGACATCGAAGCCAATAAGAACGGGTTTAGAGGGTATCGCCAGTCGGGCATCGTCCTCAACGTGAACGCCGCCATCACGGTAGATGTTCCCTTGCAGGTGGGAAAAGTGGTGGAAAGTGTCACGGTTAACAGTACGGCTGTCCATGTAGAAGAAACCAGCACACAGATGGGCGAGGTGATCGACAGCCAGAAGATCACCGAGGTACCTTTGGTGGCGCGCAGTTATACCGACCTGCTGGCGCTGCAGCCCGGAGTCGCTCCCATTGCCTCCGGAATGTCCGGAGGCACCAACGGGCAGTTCGTCTCGCTTGGGTTTGCCATCAACCTGGTCTCAGGCGATCTTAATGCTGGCAATCTTTCGGTCAATGGCATGCGGGAAGCTTCGAATGGCTTCCTGTTGAACGGCGCCACGGTCGAGGAAACGGCGGTCCATGGCGCGGCAGCGGTTCCTAACCTCGACTCCATCGACGAGTTCCGTATCATAACCAACAATTTTGACGCCGAGTACGGTAACTACGCCGGCGGCCAGATCAATGTCATCACCAAGTCGGGGACGAACCAGTTTCACGGCAACGCATTCGAATTCTTGCGTAATACGGATTTGAACTCGCACAACTATTTCGACCTGCCGGGGAGCAAGAAAGGGGCTTTTCAGCAAAACCAGTTCGGTGGAACCTTCGGCGGCCCAGTACTGCATAACAAGCTGTTTTTCTTTGGAGACTATCAGGGCAACCGCAAGGTGATTGGGCAAAATGGCGGCGAAATACCAGTGCCCAGCGACGCGGAGCGTACCGGTGACTTCTCGGCGATTGCAGGCCAGTTTGATCCGCTGGTCCACGGAGTGCCTAAGCCCTTTACCGTCCAGGGTCCGTTCTGGGCGCAGCAACTGTCGAGCGCGTTAGGGTACCCGGTGAGCAACCTCGAACCTTACTACACGCCCGGATGCACCTCTTCGGCGAACTGTGTCTTCCCCAATGCCATGATACCCAGCGCGGCATTTTCGACGCCATCGACAAACACTCTTCAGTACATTCCGAAAGCAAATACTATAAGCAACGGCATCCCGGAATTCGTTAGCTCCAGCACAAACCTGTTTCTGCGCGACAATAAGTTCAGCGCTCGCGTAGACGGCAATACCCGCATCGGTCTGCTCTCCGGATACTACTTCTACGATAACTATGTTTCGAACGCAGGTAATCCTGTTACCCCTGCCTTCACCAGCGAGAACACGGGCCGGGTGCAGGTGGCCAACTTCGGTGTAACCACGACTCTGGGCAGCACTGCGGTGAATGAGGCGCGCATCGCCTATACGCGCAACCACACGGTGAACTTTTCCACCGGCGCCGGCCTGGGTCTCAGCGTTCTCACTGGGCTGGGCTTTACCGGCATTGTCCCAGTGCAGCCGACGTACGCTGGCGTACCCCAACTTAACTTCAATAACTTCACCACCGGCAACTCGGGCGCTCCCTCGCCTATTTTTCAAAACACTTACCAGGCATTGGACAACTACAGCAAGGTGATTGGCAGACACACCATGAAGTTTGGTGCAGACGCTCGTTACACCGAGCAAATCTGGAAGAACCTGGGTTCGAACGGAAGTTACAATTTTAACGGGAACGAGACCGGAATTGATTTTGCCGATTTTCTCATCGGTGCTCCCACGTCTTATTCGCAAGGGCAGGGTTATCCATCGAATGGCCGCGATCTGTATGTTGGCGGATACGGACAGGACAGTTGGCGCGTCCGTCCAAACTTGACTCTGAACTATGGGTTGCGATATGAGGTCGCCACCCCCTGGTGGGAACAGCATAACGAGATCCAAACCCTGGTGCCGGGGCTGCAATCGCAAGTTTTTCCCGGCTCTCCAACCGGCTGGGTGTTTCCTGGTGACCCTGGCATTCCCAAAACCCTGGCGCCGATCCGCTACGACAATTTTGCGCCGCGCATCGGAATCGCCTATTCCCCGAGTTCTGACAATGGCTTCCTGCGCAAGCTGACCGGTGGTCCAGGGAACAGCAGCATCCGGGCCAGTTGGGGAAAGTTCTACACGACCTTTGAAGGCGGCACCGATTACAACGAAATCGGCGACGCCCCCTTCGGGTTTTTCTGGGGCAGTCCTGTTCCGCCGGAGTTCGCAAATCCTTTCATCGACCGCGGCACCGGATTCAACGAGGGCCAGCGATTCCCCGCCCCGCCACCGCCTTTCAATGTTTCCGCCAAGAATCCGGACACTTCCGTGAATTGGGCGAATGAAGAGCCCATCGGCAGTTCCCCCGGCTTTTATTACAAGAATGTCAACCCCTACGCGGAAGATTACGAGTTGGCTCTCGACCGGCAGTTTGGCCGCGCCACTCTTTTGAAGATCGCCTACGTGGGAACTCAGGGGCATCATCTCCTTTCCGCGGAAGAGGCCAATCCAGGAAATCCGGCGCTATGTCTAAGTGTGAGCCAGCCCAGTGAAGTGACGGATGACGTGGTTTGCGGACCGAACGGCGAGAACGGAACCTATCATCCCATCGGCGGCGGCGTCATCAATGGCACGCGCTTCCCGTTCGGCTCGACCGCCTTTTCAAGCGATGCTTATTTCAAGACGATCGGGAACTCCGACTATAACTCTCTGCAAACCAGCTTGCGCCACGTGGTGCATGGCGTGGAGTTCCTGGCTTCATACACCTACAGCAAATCCATGGACAACGCATCCGGCTACGGAGAGTCGATCAATTTCCTGAATCCAAATCAGAGATCGCTTTCCGCTTTCGATGTCACTCACAATTTTGTGATCAGCTATGACTACGAGTTGCCGCTTTATAAGCTCAAGTCGAACCGGCTGACGAATGGTTGGACGGTGAGCGGCATCACTCGCTTTTCTACGGGCCTGCCTGTCTTCATGCTGGAGAATGACGACAATTCGCTGTTGGGAACCTCCGGATCGGGCCCGATTCAGCTTCCCCTGGACCGGCCCAATTACTCGCCGGGTCCTCTGAATGTCACTAATCCTCGCACCAGGCAGCCATACTTCAACACTTCCCTTTTCACGCCGGAAGCCGTTGGACAGCTTGGGGAACTCCCCTCGCTTCTTCTTTCATGGGCCTGGACTTAACAACTGGGACATCAATTTGCAGAAAATTACGAAGATCACCGAAAGCATGAACGTGGCATTTCGGGCGGAATTCTTCAACGCCTTCAACCACGCCCAGTTCGGGTCACCCGATGGCACCGTTACCGATGCGAACTTCGGGCTGGTAACTTCGGCAAATGCGCCGCGCATCATCCAGTTCGGGCTTAAGTTCCAGTTCTAGGGTACTGCAGTATTAAGTATGTCGCGTTTCCCGCCTGAGCGGTCGGCGAGTCTGGCTTGCCGCTCAGGGCTTCGGTCGGGATACCGCGAGGCATACTCGCGCTGGCTTTTGCTGCCATCTGTTCCACAATTTCGGGAAACCAAACGACATCGGCGAATCGGTGGAGCAATCGCGCAGGCTGGGAGGAAATCTATTGAAACTTCAAGTGAAACCGATGGCGCGGATCTGCGCTTTGGCTATGATCGTATTCGCAAGCCAGGCATTTCCGCAGGCAAAGACAAAGGTACCGAACCAGCGAATCGTGCTCTTGATCAGCCTCGACGGTTTTCCCGCATATGCGCTCGATGACCCGAGGCTGCCGGTCCCAACTCTACGCAAGCTTGCCCGGGAAGGCGCTGTCGCGGCTTCGATGCAGCCCGTCAATCCTACCGTTACCTGGCCAAATCATACCTCCATGGTCACTGGAGTTGATGCCTCGGAGCATCAGGTCCTGTTTGGCGGTTTGCTGACGCGTTCTGGGCAAGGGGCGCCGCCAACGGTTGAACCGTGGCGGGATAAGGAGTTAATGGTTCATGCCCCGACCGTCTATGACCTCGCCTACCGGGCAGGGCTGACGACAGCGCAAGTGGATTGGGTAGCAATCTATGGAGCCAAGACGATTACATGGCAGTTTCCGGAGTTGCCCGATCCGAATGGCACGATCGAACGCGAAATGATCGCCGACGGAACGGTTACGGCCGAGCAGTTGCGCACTTTTGAGGATGGCAGCCCAGCCTGGCAAGATGAAATGTGGACGGATGCAGCAGAAGACATTCTGGAAAGGCATCATCCGAACCTCCTGCTCATTCATCTTCTAGCCCTGGATAACACGAACCATCAGTATGGTCCCATGAGCATGGCGAGTTTCACGGCCATGGCTTTTCTCGACGACCATGTGAAGCAAATTTTGGATTCGCTCCAGCATACGGATCAGCTGAGCAGAGCGACGTTGATTATTGTTTCCGATCATGGTCACCGTACCCTTAAACATTACATGCACGGCAATGTCCTCTTGCGCGACGAGGGACTCCTGGCTGAAGGACATGGTCAGCAGAAGACCGACGCCTGGGTGGTGGCTGACGGAGGCATCGCCATGGTGTACGCGTTGAATCCCGACCACAAGGCTGAGTTGATTTCTCGGCTTCGCAATATCTTTACTGGCGCGGAAGGCATTGATCGCGTATACGGCAGCGATGAATTTGCGAAGATCGGCTTGCCGGTTCCCGCGGTCAGCGATCAGGCGCCCGATCTCGTGCTGGCTGCCGCGCCGGATTATGCCTTCGTGAGCGGGGCCGCACAAGACTTCGTCACGCCGGCAGAAGGAGGCACCCATGGCTATCTCAATACCGATCCGCAGATGCAGGCTATTTTTATTGCATCGGGCGCCGGTATCCGCAAAGGAATTCACCTCGGGAATATTTCCAATCTGGATGTTGCTCCCACCGTCGCTGCGTTGCTCGGGCTCGAGATGAAGCAGACGAAAGGCCACGTAATTCAGGAGATATTAAAGGAGGACGGTCAGTAATTCAGAAATCAGGGCCTCACTCGCCTGCAGCCACCCAATGTCTCGTCCCATTTTGTCTCGTCCCATTTTGTCTCGTCACATTTCTTCCCTAGAAGTGCGCGCTAGGCTAGCATTTCCAACTTGCACGGCTTTGAGCGCGATTGTGTTAGATTTTGCAGGTTTGTGGTTACGGCGCGCACCAAGTCAGGCACGCGGCCAAACGCGAACAGGAGACCCCGGTGATTGGAGCAGTTGATATCGGCGGGACCAAAATAGCGGTTGGAATGGTTAACAGCGACGGTAAAGTCCTGGCACGGAGAGAATGCGCGCTTCAGGCTGATCGCGGCTACGCCGACGCGTTGCGCCGCATCGTCGAGATGTTGCGAGCCATAGCTGAAACCGCGGATACGCAAATCTCCGGCGTGGGCATCGGATGCACCGGACCCGTATATCCATTAACGGGCGAGATTCGGCGAGGTCAATTTCTTTCCCAACTGGCAAGGCCAGAATCCAGTCAGAGATCTGGACCGAATCTTGCGACGTCTGTGGCCATGGAGAACGACGGTGACGCAGCCGCCTTGGGGGAAGCGGCTGGGGCGCTGGGCGGAGAAGGAGCAGCTTCATCTATGTGACGGTAGGAACCGGTATCGGTGCGGGGATTATTCTCGACGGCCAGGTTTATCGTGGAGTCGAACAGGCTCATCCTGAAATTGGACACCACCTTATCGACCCCTCCGGCCCTCTTTGCGATTGCGGCTTTCAAGGCTGTTGGGAGTCGCTGGCCGCCGGTCCGGCAATGGTAGCATGGCTCAAAAGCAATGCGCCGCGCGAATATTCTCATCGGGCCGGACTGACCGCGAAGAAAATTTGCGAACTGGCGCAGCAGGGCGACAGCTTGGGCCAGGCGTGCCGTGGAACACGAAAGCCGCTACCTCGGTCTCGGTCTGGCCAATCTGGTGACAATGTTCGTTCCCGAAGTCATCGTGCTCGGCGGCAGCGTCATGAAGAGCTCTTGCCTTGTTTCTGGATGGAAGTTCGCAAAGTCATCGCGTCCAGCTGCCGCTTGTGCCTTTTCAGAAAAACGAATTGGCCCTGGCCTCGCTGGGCGAAGATACAAACTTGATTGGAGCGGCCAGAGTCTGGCATCACCGCTTCGGATCCGAAGGTGAGGACCCGTGCTATCTGATTTCTCCGTAATCGAAGGGGAATATCTTCGCGACATCCTCGACCAACCCCGCGCGCTGGATGAAACGCTGCCGGGCTGGAGGTCTCGGAAGACTCTGCATCAGCTCGCGGTCCGCCTTCAAAAAGGCAAGTTCAAGACGGTTGTTCTCACCGGCATGGGTTCTTCTTTCCACGCCCTCCATCCCCTCCACATGGAGCTGATCAATCACGGTTTGACCGCCATGATGGTGGAGACTTCGGAACTTTTGTACTACAGGAACCGCCTCTTCGATCCTAAGACATTGATCATTGCGGTTTCTCAATCCGGGCAGAGTGCAGAGGTTGTTCGCCTGCTGGAGATCAATCGTGGCAAGTCATCTGTCATCGCAATTACCAACACACCCCACAGTCCCTTGGCGGAGCAGAGCCGACGCCACCATCCTGGCTCGGGCAGGCAAGGAGTTTTCAGTTTCCTGCAAGACCTACGTAACGGCTCTGATGGCTTTGCAGTGGCTTGGCGATGTCGTGTGCGAGCGTGATTCGCGGCGTACCCGGCAGGACCTTAAAGCTGCCTGCCCAGCGGTTCGAGATTACTTGGCCAACTGGAAAACACATGTAGAAGACCTGGCGCAGATGCTCAAAGGCATCGGCATCTGTTCCTTGTGGGTCGAGGGTCATCGCTCGCTGCGGTCGGAACCGGCGCTTTAATCGTTAAAGAGTCCGACCATTTCCACGCGGAGGGAATGAGCAGCGCGGCATTTCGCCACGGCCCCTTTGAAATGCTCAGCGACGAGACTTTCGTCCTGGTCTTTTCGGGTGAACATGAGACTCGCGACCTGAACCAGCGCCTCTTCGAGGATATTCGCCGAAGCAACAGGGCCGAGCGGAAATGGTAGGCGAAGGCGCGGCATCCCCATCCTGTGCTCTGCCCCACCGCACCCCGGTCCATCCGTCCGATCCTGGAGATCCTGCCCGTGCAGATGGTCACTTTGGCTCTCGCTGCGCAGGCGGGACGTGAACCGGGCCGTTTTGAGTTGGCCTCAAAAGTGACCACACAAGGAATAGCAGAAAATGTCACGCTCCATGCCAAGAAACCGATACATGGTCGCCATCGTCTTCCTGACGTTCTTCGTAATGTCATTGCTTACCAATATTCTTGGCCCGATCGTGCCCGACATCATCAGCAGCTTCAGAGTGAGCCTCGCGGCGGCCGCTTTCTTGCCTTTCTCTTTCTTTATCGCTTATGGAGTGATGTCGATTCCCGCCGGTTTTCTGGTGGAACGCTTTGGAGAAAAGCCCGTCATGATCGCGGCATTCCTGGCCGGTACGGCGGGCTCGCTGAGTTTCGCCTTGCACCCGAGTTATCGGGTGGCGGTGGTCTCGCTATTCGTGATGGGATCGGGGATGGCCACGCTGCAGACCGCGATCAATCCGCTGTTGCGGGTTTCCGGAGGCGAAGAGCATTTCGCATTTAATTCCGCTTTCGCCCAGTTGATCTTCGGCACGGCCTCCTTCATGAGTCCATACATGTATTCGTATCTGGTCTTGAACCTGGGCAATAAGTCCGCCAGCAAATCGAACTGCTCGAAGTCTTGCGCAGGCTGACACCCCCGGCGCTTCCCTGGGCTTCCATGTACTGGATCTTCGCTGTGTTCACGCTGGTTATGATTGGGGTTCTTATCTTCAGCCGTTTCCCCCGCGTGGAGCGTGCCGCCGACGAACAGGCCGGCTCTCTGGAGATGTACGGAAGCCTTTTTCGCAAGCCGATGGTCTGGGCCTTTTTTCTTTGCGTTTTTGCCTACGTGGGCTCGGAGCAGGGTACGGCGGATTGGATTTCCAAATTTCTTTCCCAATACCACGGCTACGACCCGCACACCACCGGCGCAACCGCAGTCTCTTGGTTCTGGGGCTTGCTCACAGCGGGCTGTTTTATCGGCATGTTGCTTCTGAAGATCTTCGACAGCCGCTACGTCCTGATCGGTACTTGCCTGGGAGCGCTTTTGTGTTTGACCGCCGCACTATTCGGGCCAGCGAGTGTTTCTCTCATTGCTTTCCCCGGGATTGGTCTTTTCGCATCCGTGATGTGGCCTATCCTGGTTTCCCTCGGACTTAATTCCGTATCAGAGCACCATGGCTCCTTCGCCGGAATCCTGAGCACTGGGATTATGGGTGGGGCCGTCGTGCCCGTCATCATTGGACGGCTCGGTGATCATTTCAGTCTGCGAGCCGGAGTCGCATTCCTCTACGTTACATTCGCGTGCGTTCTAAGTGTTGGTTTCTGGGCTAAGCCACTCATCACGAACGCGACCGTCCGTTTAAAGAAAGACGCGGTCACACCTACGGCTTCGGATGAGTCGTGGATTAGCTCCTGATCCGCTCAGGGTTGCGGGAATGCGGAATATAGTGTTGCCTCGGTTCGTTTCCTCAGATCATGCCGAAACATTTGGAACTATTCTCGGTCCGTCGGTCACTTGTTGAAGCGGCCGGAATTTGAACGGACCTTTTTTCGCTTTTCCGGAAGGCGGCGGCTCGACTCACGAACGATTAATGTGGGTTCGATAAAAATTGGAACCATGGAAGGCGGCTTGCCATTCACCATACCCAGAAGAATAGATGCCGCGGATTTCCCAACCTCCGTGGGGTGCGTGTCCACCGTGCTGAGAGGGAAACGCAAGTCCTCTCCGTAGCGCACTCTACCCACGCCAATAACACCAATATCGTAAGGCAAGTGCAGTCCGTACTCATGGAGTGCGCGCATTGCGCCGACTGCCACGGGATCGCTGGCGGCAAATATGGCATCGGGACGAGGCTGCATTTGCAGAAGCTCTTTCGTGCCCTCGTATCCACCGGCTTCGGCAAATACTTCCAACAGGAAATTGCGCCGGACGGGCAGTCCTGACTCGCGAAGCGCCCGCACATAGCCTTGGTGGCGGGCAAGACCGGTGGAGACGATGCGCCTCCCGAGATGGGCGATTTCGCGGTAGCCCTGCTCGATCAGATGCCGCGTTGCCATAAAGCCGGCCCGTTCATCGTCTACGCCAACGAAAGGTGACGAGGCGAAGAAGCGGTCAAACAGCACAAACGGTATGCCCGTAGGTTCCAGTATCTTCTTGACGGCATTTTTACCTGGTGGATGAGCGGAGGCGATAATCAATCCGTCCACTTGCCGGTCGACCAGGGTGACGATCTCTTCGTCTTCTCGCGCCGGAATGTCGTCCGTATAAGAAATGATGATATGGTACCCGGCATTCCGGGCGACCAGGTTGATTCCTTCCAGGACGCTGGGATAAAACGAGCGCGAAAGGTTAGGGACAACAACTCCGATGGCGTGAGACTCGTGTGTGGCTAGGCTGCGCGCCAGCCAATTCGGACGATACTTCAGTTCCTTAACTTTTTCCAGAACCCGTTTGCGAGTCGCTTCGTTAAAGTCGTCACGATTGTGGAGAATTGCGCTTACCGTGGATATGGACAGACCAAGAGCTTGCGCCACATCTTTGAGTCGCACTGCCATGAGGGTCTGCACTCTCCCGGTGACAAATCCCGTTAAAGTATATAGAGCCGCAAGCCGGGGCGGAGCCCATGTCAAATTTCAGCGGGCTGCAATCATTCTGCGCGAAGCGAGCGGGCACGGCATGGAGACCAGTCATTTTCGATCTCTTCGTGCCACCGTGATGCCGTTTTATTGAAGGATACGGCGACTGGACTCGCGCAGGATCAATCGCGGTTCCAGGAAAACAGGCTTTGGGGGCAATGGCGCGCCATTGATACTCTTAAGCAACAGGGAGGCAGCAGTTTCTCCGACTTCCTTGGGATGCAAGTCCACCGTGCTTAGCGGCACGCTCAAACAGTCGCCGTACCGCACGTTTCCCACGCCGATTAATCCACAGTCTGCCGGTATACGAAGTCCGGCGGCTTGTATGGTCTTCATCGCGCCAATGGCAACCAGATCGTTAACGGCAAAGATGGCGTCCAAGCGGGGTCGCAGTTGGAGTAATCGCTTGGCGCCTTCCAGGCCCCCATCCATCTCTCCCCACGTCACCTCCTCGATGTAATTGCGCCGCACTCGCAGGCCGGCTTCCCGTAAGGCGCGCAAATAGCCGCGGTAGCGGCCAAAACCGGTTACTACATTGGTCGCCGCCAGATGTGCGATACGACGGTAGCCCTGGTGAATCAAGTGTTGGGTGATCACAAATCCGATGCACTCGTCATCGGCCCCGACAAAGGGTGTGGAGGGGAAGAAGCGGTCCATGAGCACGAACGGCACGCCAAACCTATTCAAGGGTTTCCATGCGTTATGGTTCCGAGGAGGTTGCGCGGAGGCGATGATCAACCCATCGACCTGGTTACTGATCAGAGTCGCAATGCCTTTTTCTTCGCGCGCCGGATCGTCGTCGGTATTGAACACTACAAGACTGTAGCCGGCCGGGTAGGTGATCGTGTCAATGCCATCCAGCACGTGGGGGAAAAACGGGCGGGACAAATTGGGAACCACGACTCCCAACACATGCGTCTTTTGCGTGGCTAGGCTATGGGCCAGGCGATTGGGATGATAGTTGAGTTCCGCAGCTTTTTTCAGAACCCTTTCGCGAGTGCTTTGATTGATATCCGCCCGGTGGTGGAGCGCAGCGCTCACCGTGGAGATTGACAGACCGAGGGCTTGCGCCACGTCCTTGAGCCGAACTCCCATGCTGTCCACTCTCCGGAATGCAGGCAAGCATTCTAAGGCAAGCTGTGGATTTCTCCGGAACAATTCTTGCCGCGCTTACCAACTTTTGTGGAAAACGTCCGGCTAAACCTAACATTTATAAAACGTAGCCCGACCTGGCAGGCCCGTATCACTTTGAGTCCACGCAAACTAAATCCGAATCTTACTAGAACGCTCTAGACGCAGTATTTTTCTTACTATAACGCTATAAATAACTTGACAGTCACTTTTCAGTAGTGATATCAATCCCGTGCGTGGATGTGGGTGCGTTTCTCGGCAGCTCGCTAATGATCGTGCAAGGTGAGCCTTGCGCGGCTCATGGGGCTCAGTGTCTCTCCGAAAGACAAAAATACTTGGAGGCTGGAGATGATTAACCGTGCGGTTCGCGGCATCGCGTTGGCTGTCCTTTTCATCGTGGCAGGTCTAGGGCAGAGCCTGTTGGCACAATCGTCCCTGGGCGGAAGCATTAACGGTACGGTGACCGATCCGTCGGGAGCGGCCGTTAGCGGGGCTACCGTTCAGCTCACGAACGAGGGAACGGGAGTAGTGACTCCTACCACCACCACATCTGCCGGTCAGTTTATCTTCCCGGTCTTGAACGTGGGTTCCTACACCCTAGCTGTTTCGGCCGCGGGGTTCTCGCAGGTGGTGACCAAGGGAATCACGGTCCTGCCCAACAAGGCGACTACCCAGAACGTCGTCCTGAAAGTTGGTGCTACGACGCAGACGGTGGAGGTAACGGCCTCGGCGGTGCACCTGGAAACCGAAACTGCACAGCAGGGTACAAGCTTCGACCAGCAAACCTATGCCGACCTGCCGTTGGCTCTGGCGGGCGCTCCCCGCGCCGCCACCGCATTTTCCGATCTGATGCCCGGTGTAGCGACAGCGCCCACTAACAGCTCGAGCTTCAGCGAGCCCGGCGAGGTCGAAATCTTTTCTCAGACCGTGAACGGCGGCCAGACCCTGGCCTCCGAAGTGTATTACGACGGCGTCGCCATGCTGCAAACCAATGTCGCCGGCGACTACCGTTATCAGCCAGTTCCGGTCGAGGCAATCTCCGAATTCACCCTCGTCCAGAATAATTTCTCGGCGGAATATTCCCGGACTCCTGGCGGTATCGTTTCCCTGAACACCCGCTCTGGGACGAACAACTGGCACGGTGAAGCATATGAATACAACGAAAATAACGCGATGAATGCGGCTGGCCAATTCGGCCAGGCAGTTCCCACAGAACGGCAGAACGAATTTGGCGCCAGCATCGGCGGCCCTATTCGCAAGGATAAAACGTTTGTTTTCGGCTACTATAGCGGCTTTCGCTTCACTTCTACTAAACCTCTAACTCTGACTCTGATCCCCTCGGCCGCCGAGGTTGCGGGCGACTTTAGCGGAGTGACGACGGTGGATCCTGTATCCCACCAGACTGTCCCGGTAACAATCTGGGATCCAACCACCACGACGTTCAATCCTGGAACGGGGCTGTACTCGCGGCAGCAATTCAGTTGTAATGGGGTGCTGAATGTAATCTGCCCGAGCCGGTTCTCAACCGTTGCCCAGGACTTCATCCCGTACATCCCTACGAATTATCTGAACAACAATGAAAACGGCCAACCCAACTTCTTTGGCGGCGGCGTGACCAACGACAGCTACAACCGCTGGGGTGTGAAGATCGACAATAATTTCGGAAGCAACGATGTGCTGCACGCTTTCTACGGTGAGTCGCCCTATCTGGTTTACTACCCGTCGGAGGTTTACAAATATCCGTTCACAGGCATTGGCTTCCAGGAGCCGGACAATTCCATCGTTGTCCGCATCAGCGAAAACCATACGTTTTCCAACAACATGCTGAACTATCTGGCGATCGGATACAACCGTGACAATGCGCTATATACCTCACCGCGCACCTTTACGAAGCTAACTTTCGGCATTCAAAACATTCCCGATGTCACGCCCGCTTTCGGATTGGGTCAGTATGGGCCAGCGGGTTGGGGAGATCCTGGGCAAAATATACGAGAAAACGGACTCGCGGTCAGCGATTTCATCTCCCTTATCAAGGGCAAGCACACCCTGAAGATTGGAGGCGAACTCAGGCATTATCAGGACAATACGATTCCAATCTCCTCCTCTCAGTTCAATTTCAGCAGCACGGAAACCGACAATCCAGCAGACAATGCGCCCAATAGTCCTGTCGATATTGCTGACACCGGTAATGAGTTCGCCAGCTTCCTGATCGGAGCGGTAGATAACTCCAGCCAGCAATATGCGCTGCAGGAAATCACCTCTCACTTTTGGTACTTGGGTGCTTACGTGCAGGACGACTACAAAGTTAGCCACAAGCTGACCGTCAACCTTGGCTTGCGCTACGATATCCCCTGGACTCGCGCGGAAAAGAACAATATCTTCTCCAGCTTCGAACCAAACTATCCGAACCCAGCCGCGGGTGGAATTTTGGGTGCGCTGGTCTTCGCTGGTTCGGGTCCGGACCACTGCAACTGCACCCGCTTTAGCAATACCCGCTTTAATCTCTTTCAGCCTCGCGTAGGTTTCGCTTATGCCGTGAATGGCGATACCGTGGTGCGAGGCGGCGCCGGCATTTTTGAGGGTTCTGCCGGTGACGTTCTGGAAAATGGATCTCGCGTGTTCAGTGATGGGTTCAACGCGGCGCCAAACTTCAGCACTTTGAACAACGGCATCACTCCCGCGTTCTACCTCACTGGCAGCACCTACGGGTTCCCGGCTTTCTCCAAACCGCCGTTCCTCGATCCTAGCCTGGATAACAATGGAAGCATCAACTACATCCAACCCGCCGATGGGACCCCACCGCGCGTCTACTATTGGAGCTTGGGTGTGCAGCGAAAACTGCCGGGCAACCTGCTTCTGGATGCTGGCTACGTCGGCAACTACGCTACCCATATCAGCTCATCGCTGCAAAATCTTGACCAGTTGAATCCGGTGTATTTGTCGCTGGGAAATGTTCTCACGGAGCCGCTCACTCCGGCCCTATCGCAACAATACAATGTTCCTTATCCTTGGACGTGTGGCCCGGGATCGGCTGCAGATTGCTCCCCGTTCTCGGGCACAGTCGGTCAGGCATTGCGACCCTATCCTCAGTACAACTACATCGGCCAACCTATGCAAACCTCCGGTTGGTCACACTACAACTCGCTGCAGATAAAGTTGCAACGGCAGTTTAGCGCTGGATTCTCGCTGTTCGTCACCTATACCTACGCCAGCTTGCTAACTACGGGAGAATCTCAGCACCAGTACCTGGATGCAAACGGCGGATCACAAAACAGTTTCAACTATGCCGGTGAGGAAAGTCCGTCAGCCTCGCTGCCTCCCCAGGTATTTAACCTTGCGTACGTTTATCAGTTGCCGTTCGGGCGCGGCAAGAGGTTCGGTCCTCATTCCGGGCCAGGGAATGCAATTCTAGGGGGATGGTCGGTTTCTGCCATCCAGCGCTATCAATCTGGCACCCCGTTAGCTGAACAAGCCCCTGAGAACCCGGATGTCTTGATCAACAACAGCCTCCGGCCGAACATTGTTGCTGGCGTGCCGGTTAAAGAGCAATGGCAAGGTAGATTCAATCCATATGGAGCTACTCCTGATCGGTACCTGAACCCGCTCGCGTTTTCTCAGCCCGCGCCGTTCACGTTTGGCGACGCTCCACGGACCATCTCGACGAGGGGTTTCGCTTGGTATAACGAAGATGTCACCCTCGCCAAAGACATTCGGTTCACGGAAAGGTTCAACTTCACCTTCAGGGCCAGTGCCTTCAATATTTTCAACCGCACGCTGTGGGGCTTCGACAGCGGAAATCCCACTGGCGATCCGAACTACGGGTATGTCACTGGTCAAGGAAATACCGCTCGCGTTTTGCAACTCTCGGGTGACTTGAAGTTCTGATGTGAGCCGAAAGGAAAGCACGCGACAAAGCCGGCGTGTTGATCACGCCGGCGTTTTTTATGGCCAGACTTGGATCCGCTGAGTACGTGGCTTGAGTTAGACGCGTTGTCCACAATTGCACACACCCACACGCCTCCGCCGGCACCTACCTGCATTTTCCCCGCAGATTTATGACAGGGTTGCTCGTGGTCACTGAACTGCAACAGTGCGAGCGTTATAATCCGCTTTCCCGAGAGGGCTGCCTTGCCACGCTACCTTGCCCGACGATGGTGGGCCGTATTGCCAGCTTGCTTGCTGGCGGGAATGGTGGCCTTTGCCCTTCACGGCCACACCGGCCAACCGGCCCTGATTCTGACGGTTGACCATGCCGTCCTTCCGGCGGACGGCTATGCGCAAGCCCGCGCGCATGTGCACGCCAGCGACGGCCGGGAACTGCAGAACGTCACCTGGCGAATCGAAAACGCTCGAGAAATCACTGACTTTGCGCCCTCCGCCTCGGATGCGCGGTTGCAGGCAGGGATTATACCCGGGGATATCACGCTCGTCGCCGCCGCTCCGGGGTTCAAGGCAGTTCGGACCGAGGTGCATTTCAGTCTCGATCCCACCGACCAGTTTGGGGACGGCACACCCGATTTTCTTCGCCTGCAGAATGCCGAAGATCAAATTGCGTTCCGCCATTGGTTCGCGTTCCTCGCCGAGTCCACTTACTTCCAGAAGAAACCGACCGCCCGCCGGAAGTGAACGATTGTGCCGCGCTGATTCGTTTCGCCTATCGCGAAGCGTTGCGCAGCATGACGGACCGTGGGCGACGCATGGCATTTGCCGATGCTGCCAAACGTGGCATCGGTGCAGAAGTACGACTACCCGCACACCGCCCTGGGGGCGGGCTATTTCGCATCCGGCCTGGATCATTCGTGCCGCAAGATGTTGCCAATGGCGGCTTCGCAGAGTTTGCTGATGCTGAAACCTTGCGCCGTTACAACACTCATTTTGTCAGCCGTGAATTTGAGCGCGGCGCGTTCTGGCGACTTCTTGTTTTTCCGCCAGGCTGGCACACGAGATGCCGTTTCACGCCATGATTTATCTCGGGGAGCAGCTATTTCGATGAGGGTACGGACTGGCTCATTTATCATACCGGCCCCCAGAACACTGGTCCCGGCCATATCGGGATCGGCAAGGCGCGGGCCGGAGAAATTCGCCGCGTCACGGTCAGCAGACATCGCAACATCCCCAGGTTTGTTGGCGGCCGCTGCCGCAGAACCCGGCTTTTCTCGGCGTGTACCGCTGGAACATCCTCCGGGAGGAGGACTAATATGCGTTCTATTCCGCGTCCTATTTCGGCGCTTTCGTCATTCTTTCTTCTCGGCTTTCGTCCTCCATTGCCCAGGAGGAAAAAACCGGCTACTTCTCGCTGAATTCCAGCCGAACCTACGCACCGGGGCAAAGAGTCTCCATCGACATGTGGGCGCAGAACGTGGACACGCTGGAGTTCCGCGTTTACCGGGTGAACGACCCGGTCAAGTTTTTCGTCCGAACTCGGAGACGCGCACCAGTTTGGCGGACAGGCACCTCGCCCCCCGCACAAGCTGACATGGCTGGAACGCTTCCATAGTTGGAAGCACGACATTTTCGTGTGGATCCGCGACTTCTTCCGCGCGCAATTCACGCTCGGAAAATCGCCAGACCATCCGCGAGCAACGCAGCCAGGCAAAGCAGCAGCCGCTGTCGCAAAGTCTCCGCAAGTTTTCGCCCAGGTTCCGATTCTTAACTCGCAGCAACTGGTTGCCACCTGGCGACAGAATGTCTCTTCGCGTGCCTATCGGTGGGAAACCGAGAACGTCTCCATTCCTGTGAAAGACCGCGGCGTTTATCTGATCGAAGCCACGGACGGCAAACTGCGCGCCTACACCATCGTGGTCGTCAGCCAAATGGCGCTGATTACGAAGACTGCGCCGGGGACGATCCTGGCATTTGCATCCGACCGGGAGACGAGCCAGCCAGTGCCTCGCGCGGAGACCTATCTTTTTCGTAAATCGCAATCCAGGTCGGCGAGCAGGCTACTGGTAGCGACGGCCTGGTGCAGATCGCGTCAACGAACCGCGTCCGGAGAACGTGCAGGTCATGGCGCGAACCAGCGACGATTTTGCCGTCAACGCGCCCTGGTCATACTGGATGGGCACGGATGCGGCGCGATCACTCACGACCTACGTATACACCGACCGCCCGGTGTATCGGCCCGGAGATACGGTCCACTTCAAGTGCCATCCTGCGTACGCGATCGGGATTTACCTATCAGGCGCCGGCTAATACCGATTTCAACGTGAAGATCAGCGACGTCGAAGGCAAAGACGTCTTTGCCGCCACTCTCAAGTCAAGCGCAATGGGCACGCTCCACGGCGAATACGCGATTCCCGGGAACGCTTCGCTGGGCGACTACAACATTGAAATTCGATCTGGTGAGAATTACACGCAGGGCGGCAGCTTTGCCGTCGAGGAGTACAAGAAACCGGAATATGAGGTTCGCGTCACGCCTGCGGCCCAGCGCGTTCTGCAGGGACAGCCGATCCAAGCCACCATCGACGCGAAATATTACTTCGGCGAACCCGTGGTAAATGCCAAAGTCAAGTGGGTGGTGCATCGCGAACGCACCTATAGCGGCCTGTACATGTATGCGGAGGATGTTGACGAAGAGAACGGCGATAACGCCGGCGAGGGTGATGAAGAAGGCGCCGGTAGCGACACGGAGCGTTATTACTCCGGCGAGCAGACCGAGGAGAACTCCGGCACTCTGGACGGCAATGGTCAGCTGCAGATCAGCGTACCTACACAGTTTGACGAGAAGAACCATTACGACACTACGTATCGAATTGAAGCGCGTGTAACCGACGAGGGAAGCCGGGAAATCAGCGGGCACAACTATGTATTAGCCACGTATGGTAGCTTTCGTCTCGGCGCCAGTCCGGCGAGTTACGTGTACGACGTCGGCAGCACCGCGCAGTTGAACATCGAAGCCCGCGACTACGACGGCAAGCCAGTGCAGACCCCTTTCATGTGGACGCTCGAAAGCTGGGACTACTGAGCGAAGAGGTGAGCCAGCTATTTTCAACCGACGGTCAGACCGATGCCAACGGACATGCTGAAGTTAAGGTTCGCATCAGCAAGGGCGGCTCGATACGGGCCATCGTTACCGCGCCCACGGCGGAAAGCCGGACACTCGAGGAGACGGCTTATATCTGGGTGCCGGACCGCGACTGGTACTGGTGGGGCGGAGAGCGTGAAAGAATCCAGATCATTCCCGATCAAAAAGTTTACAAGCCCGGGAGACACGGCGAAGGTGCTGATCATGGCTGGTCCTGATCCGGTGAACATTTTGGTCACCTCCGAAGGCTGGGACTGTTGAGCAAGCAAGTGGTTCAGAGCAATGGCGGGCCGGTTATGGTGCAGGTACCGATATGTGCGGAGAACGCGCCGAATTTCTACTTCAGTGCGGCTTTTCTCAAAGACAACAAGCTTGCACCAGGGATCGAAAAGCATCAACGTGCCTCCTGACGATTCAAGCTCAATGTACACTGCAACCATCAAAGCCGCAATTCGAGCCTGGCGAGGCCGCAAGCTACACGATTGTCGCCAAAGATGCCCAAGGCAAACCGGCAGCTGCGGAGTTCAGTCTGGGCGTGGTGGATGAGGCCATTTACGCGATTCGCCCTGAAAACACGACTGACATCTGAAATTTTTCTATGGCCGCGTTTTCAACCAGGTCACAACCGACAGCTCCCTCACTTATTACTTCCAGGGCGAGGCCGGTAAAAAGCAAATGCAGTTGGCAAACGTCAGGCCGCACAAGTGGCTGGCGCAGATCAAGCCGGAACGCCTGGTCGAACCGAAGGTTCGCAAAGCATTTCCCGATACTGCGTTCTGGGTCGCGGATGTCAGTACCGGAGCCGACGGCAAAGCATCCGTGAAATTCAATTTCCCTGATTCACTCACCACGTGGCGGACAACTACTCGCGGCATTACCGCCGATAGCAAAGTGGGCAGCGCGGTCGAGAAAGTAATTGTCCGCAAGAACGTAATGGTGCGGATAGTGGTGCCGCGCTTCTTCCGGCAAGGTGACGAGGTCACGATTTCGGCGATCGTTCACAACTATCTGCCGAACGCGAAAATGGCTCGTGTCTCCATGAATATGAAAGGCCTGCAGATTATCGATGGCGTCACGCGCGACGTCAACTTGCCAAGCCGAGGTGAAGTCAAGCTGGATTGGCGCGTGAAAGCTGAAAACGTGCTGCAAAGTTCTGTGCTCGTCAAGGCGCTTACCAACGAAGAGTCGGATGCGATGGAGCTGACGTTGCCCGTGATTCCTTATGGCGTGAAGATGGCGATTCCGAAGTCAGGTTCGATCAGTGAAGTAACCGGCGCAACGACTCAGGAAATCAACCTTCCCGTGGGAAGTCCCTCGGGGCGCTCGTTCCAGGACGTTCAGATCGACCTCTCACCATCGGCTGCCGGCGCGATCTTCGGCGCACTGGAATATCTCACGTCGTATCCCTACGGCTGCACCGAGCAGACGATGTCGAGTTTCCTGCCGGACATGATTGTTGGCGACGCCGTCAAGCAACTCGGACTGAAGCCTGCGATGGACGAAAACGAACTTAAGGACAAGATCAACGCAGGCGTGAAGCGCCTCTACGAGTTCCAGCACGACGACGGTGGCTGGGGCTGGTGGCAAACCGACGAAAGCCACGTATTCATGTCGTCATATGTGCTTGCCGGACTGAGTCAGGCAAAACAAATCGGCTATGACGTGGACCAGGACCGCCTCGCTAAGGCGCAGACCTGGGTGCGGCATGAGTTCGATAGTGATCCGAAGATCGTTGCCGACTTGCGCGCGTATATGGCGTACTCGTTGGCCCTGAGCGGCATGACCGATAAAGCGGTCTTGGATTCTGTTTGGGATCAGCGTTCCGATCTCACTCCGTACGGGGCCGCCATGCTGGGTCTCGCCATGAATCTGGCGAATGACTCGCGTGTGGCGGAACTTGAGACCATCGTCGAGAAGGGTGCGACCGTCGATAATGTGTCGGCGCACTGGAGCCTTACTCGCGATCCCATGCTCGACTTTGAAACCGATGCCAGCCCGGAAGCGACTGCTTTCGCCGCGAAGTTCCTGGCCAAGGTGAACCCGAACAGTCCACTGTTGCCCAAGGCGGTCTTCTGGCTGGTGACTCACCGCAATGAAGGCTATTGGTGGGATTCGACCAAGCAGACTGCATTCGTCGTGTACGGGCTGATCGATTTCCTGAAACAGAGCGGCGAACTCAAGCCCAGCTATTCGGTCGAAGTACTGGTCAATGACAAGTCCGTGCTGACGAAGCGATTCGCGGAGGGCGACGCGCTTTCGCCGAGTGCCGCAAAAGTCTGCAGCTCGACTGCCGATCAGTTGGGCCAAAACAATCGCGTGGTTATTCGCAAGAAAGGGCAGGGAAGGCTCTACTGGTCGCTGCGCGCGGAGTACTACTCTGACGAGAAGAAACTCACCAATGCCGGTTCGTTCAATCTGACGCTGGCGCGCGAATATTTCAAACTGTCTCCTGTCCGCGAAAAAGAGACAATTCAAGCTACAAACTCGAGCCATTGAACGGGTCAGTTCAGGTGGGCGACACGCTTGCCGTGCGGCTCACCGTCACCGGTTCCGAGTGGAAATACATGATGGTGGAAGACCCGATTCCTGCCGGGACCGAGTTCATCGAGCACGACAACCTGTACGACGTAGCAGAAAAGCCGTCATGGTGGACGTGGTGGTACACGCGGCGCGAATTTCACGATGACCGCGCGGCATTCTTCCAAACCTATTTCCCGCGGGGCGCGAAGGAGTATGTGTATCTCTTGAAGGTGGTGAATCCCGGCGTGTTCCGCGTCAGTCCGGGCAAGGTCGAGCCTATGTATCAGCCTTCGTACTTCGCGACCAGCGACCCGCTGACGTTGGAGGTCCAATGAATCCCACATTCAAGGCTTCGAGCGTGACGTAATCAGATAGCGGTCATTAACAGCAAGCGCGTGTGGCTGGTTCACTGGCTTACGAACGCACTACTGATGATTGCGTTCTTCTACTGGACACGCATTCCGGAAGAGACGGGATTGGTAGTCGCGCTGACATTCGTCGGCGGCTGCTGATTGCATTTGTGACGTTGTGGCTGCACAGTGCGACGTTTGATTTATTTCAGCTGGCAGCGGAACACTGACTTCGATAGCTCCCTGCGTCGTTCTGTTGCACGAGTGCCGTGCTTTTTTAGTTTGGGCCTGATATTCGGCGTAGGTCTTTGCCTCATCGGCCAGCTGTGGGATTACGACGAACAAATCGGCGGATGGGCGCGCCACTCGCTGCCGGTTATTCCTGCGGCAGCCATGGATGCCCCGAACTGTGTTTTCCGCCTCGCTTGGCTGACCTGGTTTCTGTATTTCTTTCTGTGGCCGTGTTGTTACTGCCCATGGCGGGCAGGTTGCGACGAAGAACTTTCGCGGATTTATGAGCGCGGCCGCGTTTCGCCCAGTATGCCGCAGGCGCTTCTGGATTGTCGTATCTCGTATGCTTGCGATTGGAGCCTACATTCCGTTCACGCTCGCATGGATGGTTCCCCGCAAACCATCTCCGCTGACTGACCAGACCTGGAGCATGTCGCTGCGCTTGGGAACTTCGGATATCTGCTGCTGGTGACGGCGTGGGTGACTTTGTGCGCGGCGATCATGCGCGCGAGTGGCGAGGGAGAGTTCGTAGCAAACGATCCCCAATCAGCACCGCTCCCAGCGCCGGCGTCTTCCTAGCTTGTGGAGGGACGGGCGAGACGCCCATCCAGCCGGGCGGCGACGCTCGGCTCTCCATATGCAAATGTAATGCAGGGGAACCATGTCTACCGCGCTTTATTGACCCACCCCAGCACCGTGCTCAACCCATTCTTCTCCACGGCATCCGCCACCGCCGCAGCGCATTAGCTGATAGGCCGCCCGCATCTCTTCTTCGCTCCGCAAGCGAATGCAACTGGCGTTCAAGGGTGTCCACGTCAACCTCTGACGGGTTTCGCAGCGTCCGGATTCGACAGATAGATTGCCAGTCCTTCGCGCAACCATAGCGGTGTTTTCGGCAGTCGCCTGCGACTCGATCACCATGTGCAGGAATTCATGGCGCAACGTCGAATCGAGAGACTGCGTGCGCTCAAGAGTGCTGACGGGTTGAAGGCGAACCACATTTCCGAGTGTGCTGGCCGCCACCCAGCCCGGTTCGCCGGTGGCATCGCGATAGAGCGCGATCGTCGGATACACCTTAATTGCGGTCGAAGTTCCAAATCCCAGCCTGTGTGTTCCTTCGCAAAACGCAGCGCGGCTCGGCGGCCGGAAGCAGAACGGTAGCATCTTCTATTCGTGGTCGGCAGGTCGACTGATTCGCCGGGAAGCCTTCTCCCACGACATACCTTGCGCGTTGATCCCAAGCGCGTTCCCGGATAGTAGAAGGCGAGAATCTCGCGATAGCTGCGCCCTTGCTCGCCCATATTTCGGCGCCGGCCTGGCAAAGTCCGACGCCATGTCCCTGGCCGCGCCCGCGGAACCCAACACTGTCGCCCAGATCTTAATCCTGGTACAGATCGCTGCGCAGCTTGTCCCACCCCAAACTTCTGCCGATGGCGAAGCGGAAATCCGTCGCGCTTAATTGGCACGGCCATTGAGGAGCAGCCGTTGAACACGTCCGGAATTCGGATCTCGCAGCCACGCTGATCCGTTGTACTGGGCGGCCAAGCGCTCGCGAAGATCGCATTTGTGATTTGCGCCTGCCACTCATCGGGAGTGCGCACGCAATAGTCATCATGATGCCGTCGCAAATAAGGAGCATGTAGCTCGGGATCCAGCGCACTTGCATCTTCGAATTCCCCACCGCAACTCCGGTGATAGTAAGTCGCTGCCGGGCTGCCCTTCATACCACAGCAACTCGCCTGCAGTTGCAGCAACCGCTGCCCGAACATGGGCCGACTCGTTTCCGAGGCGCAAGTCTTGGCAATGAGTGGTATCGCAGAAATCGAAACCCTCCAACCGATGCCGCGAGCCGAAGTGAACCGCATAAGTGCGGGCAGCGACCGCCATAGCTTTAATGCTTCATCGGATTTGAAATCCCGCGCTTTCTCCCTGCAACACAGCCGTAACGTACTGCTCCAGCGGCATTCTGAGCGTGAGCAGCAGAAGGCCTTCACGACTTTGCACACGCAAGTCGCCGTCAATCGAGAAAGGCGGGAAAGCTTCCCCACTTATGCGGGTTTCCCCCCTGAACAGGAGCGCTGAGGAAGAAACTCCGCCACAGACGACACTCGCGCCCAGTGCCGTGACGTCCACCGTACTTCGCAGAGTTTTCGGAGCGCAGGCGGCGCAACTGGCGATAGATGTACCATCCGGAACCACATGAATTGCGGCCGGCGGATGCTGCCAGAACAAGCGCACCAGCACGCTGCGTTGTTGTGCAGCGCCAGACACGCTGAGGAATAGTAGACACACTGTACCGGCGAGGCGGCTCATCGTTTGTTGCCTGGGTGTGTATCCCGAAACCATGCCCGGAAAATCTCGCCTGCGAGAACTGCGGCATCGCCGGGGCCGGTCCCTTTTTCCAGGAAGACGACTACCGCGATCTGAGGCGCGTCGGCTGGCGCGTATCCTGCGAACCATGCATTGGTCCATGGGCCTCGGTTGGTGCGCGATGTACCTGTCTTTCCTGCGACTTTCATCTCTTCCGTTGAGGCCAGCCGCGCCATGCCATACTCCGTGGCCGCTTGCAGCCCACTGAAGACGGTTTGCTCGGCCTTTGTGACGTCAGCCGCGGTGCGGCGAAGCGCCAGTTTGCGATAGCCTGCCAGCATCTCGAGCGGCGTCAGCTTCATCTCCCCTTCACCGACCGCTTGCAATTCGCGTTCCTCATCGCTGACCGCCAGCTGGACCGAGCCAACCGCTTCGTCGGAGACGAAGCCGCTAGGAGAGGTGAATCCGGCTTGAACGAAGGCGGCTCGAAGTTCCTCGGGTGTTAAGCGCAGACCAAACGTAGCGAAGAAGTCGTTGCACGAATAGGCAAGTGCGGACACTGCCTGCAAAGCTCCTGTCTGCGGGTGCGAACAAGAAAGATCGTGCCTACCTACGCGGAGATTGCGGCGGCAGACCAACGAATCCGTGGGCCGTAATTTGCCTGACTGTAAAAGTGCCAGCAGCGTAAATGGTTTGAAGGCGGATCCGGGACGCGCCAAAGCCCGCGCCGCCACTTTGGTATGGTAAGCGGCGAGTAGTTGCCCCGAACCCACTTCAACCGCCACCGCGGTTCCGGCACGCCCGTGCATGATGCGCGCGAGATCGGATTTGAGATCAGCGGCATGAGCTGCCGTGCACAAGACGACTATCACTGCCAGGCTGCGGAGCACGGGAAGATTGTATAGGGTCGCTTGAAGCGGGGTTATGCCCCGGCGTAGAACGGGATGACGTACGGTCCCTCGGGAATCACGGCGATTGCGCTGTCGCCGGTGCGCACCATGCTCTCGCGTATGGCCGCTTCAACCGACGCAATGTTTTCCACGCCGGTCATTTGCTTGTCCGCTTCGGTCAGACCCTCTGTGTACAATGCGACCCGCCCGCGCTTCAGCGGCTTGAGTTGCATCTCGGTCGTCCATTCATCCACGTCGGCCAGTGGCTTGGCGGCAATATTCTGCAGAAAGCCTTCCGGCCCGAGTGCCACGAGCTTTCTTTGCGCCTCATGAAATTCTTTCGAGCCCAATCCTTCCGAACACGCCGACGCGACGATCAGCGTTCCGCCCGGCTCGAGAATATCGAGCGGAGTGACCATTCCCTTGACCGTCTGGTAATAGGTCTTGTCGAGGGGATAGCCGGCCGACGACGTCACTACCGTCTTGAATCTCCGGGGTACGCGAATCTCGCAACTCGCGCGGGCAAACTCCACTGCCGCCAGGTGACTCTGGATGATCTCCCCAAAAGAAACATAGGCCAGACGTCGGTCTCCGTCGGTGACGGTGTTGAGCGCGTATACATCGCCGAGCATGCGGACGATCTCCAGTTGCTCTTCGTGAAGCGGATTACGCTCCAGATTGCACTGAATGGCAAACGGATCTTCCATGAAGCGCGCGTTGTGGAAAGTGCGGATCGTGTCGGCGTGAGCAATCCCGGGAGCCACAACTTTTCTCCCCCCGAATATCCGGCCATGAAATGGGGCTCGACCAGCCCGGTTGCGATGCGCAGGTCGGCTTCGACGAATCTCCGGTCAAGCTTTACGGGAGTGCCCCGGGTGCAAGTGCGGCCCAGGTCCACGTGGTCGGCATCCACGCGCGCCATGTGATTCACCACCGCAACCTTGGATAAAACCCAGGGATCCCCGACCAGTTCTTCTAACTCCGCACCCTCGCAAGGGCGATGCAGTCCAGTGGCAATGAGGACCGTAATTCTGCTCGCCGGAATTCTCGCGGAGAGCAAATCTTCAATCATGGGCCGCAAGAAGAGGTGATTGGGAACAGGGCGGGTAATATCGCAGATCAAGATGCAGGCATTGCGGCGGCCGCGTGCCAGGTTCTTTAAGGACGCTGCGCCCATGGGCGCATCCAGAGCCTGCCGGATTGCTGCGCCAGGACCGGCAAGCGGTGCCGGCGCTTTCTTGTGGATGACGGTCAGTTCCGCTTCATCCGGAAACCTGACCGCGAGCCCGCTACGGCCGTACGCAAGGTTGATAGTCTTGCCCATCCTTCAAGTTTAACAGGGGAGCGCTTCCGGTTACGACCACCCTGCTTCTCAAGAATCTCTAGGCTCTGGCTCAAGTCGGGATTATGATGTTGGGCACAGCAGGCGCCAGATTCTACGCTGCGCCAGCGTGGAACGTCCAACGGCAGCATGCTTCCCGGGGAGGATCAACCCATGCGCGCAATTGCTATCTCCATCGTTTTGCTCTGCCAGGGACTGCTTCCAGTTTTTGCGCAGGACACCAATTCGAGCGCGAATCCTGCTACCGCGGTTTGCACCTTCGAGGACGGCCAACAGGTCAGCGTGCAATACAGCAACTCTGCGACCCCGTCCGAAGAGCCGCGGAACGGAAAGCCTTGGCGGCCTGCCGGCGCCCCCATGATTCTGTTCACCCAAACCGCGCTCATCGTCAACAAGGTGGAGATCGCTCCGGGAGCCTATAGCCTGTGGCTGATTCCGGATAAGAAGAATTGGACGCTGGTTGTCAATAAGGATGTAAAGCCAGACAGCGCTTATGACCCGGCTCAGGATTTGGTTCGTGAACCCATGGAAATCGGACAGCTGCCCCAGGCCTCAAAGCAGGCGGACATCGGCTTTGCCCACATGGCCCCTAAAGTATGTAACCTGCGCGTCTACTACGGGCGGGTTGGCAGTTGGGCTGAAATGAATGAGAAGTAGACCACCGTATCTCGCGCTTCCTCGACGGTTAAGTGCTTTCCATCAAATCGTTTAGCACGCTTGGTTTGCAGTTTTGTAGCCCGCCAGAGGGTGGGCAACTCGGCCTGCTTTCCATGCAACTAAGTAATTAGTTTTTAGAACGAACCGAGGGAGATCTTTCGTTGCCCCGCAATACATCAGCAACTCTGACCGAAGCCGAGTTACGGTTGATGAACGTTCTCTGGCAAAAAGGGTCGGCCACTGTGCACGAAGTGCTTGAGGCGCTTCCAGAGAAGCCGGTGCTGGCTTACAACTCCGTTCTAACCACCATCCGCATTCTCGAAAAGAAGGGGTATGTGAAACACGCGAAGGACGGCCGCGCGCACGTCTATATTCCACAAGTGGGGCAAAAGGATGCGACCCGGTTCGAGATACGACATCTGGTGAACCGTTTTTTTAAGAACTCTCACGAATTACTTGTGCTCAACATCTTGGAAGACGAAAGCCTCGGCGCCGATGACTTGCAGCGGCTTCGCCAGCTTCTGGATGAGAAAAAGTGAGCCCGCACATGAACAGCCTGAACACGATTGCCCAAACCATCGCTGGACAGATCGGCAGCTGTTTGGTTGGCGGCACATTGATCCTGCTGTTCGCTGGCTTGCTGGCCCACCTGCTGCGGCAGGGAACCTCACGGGCGCGATTCGCGGTTTGGTTTAGCGGCCTGGTAGCGGTTGCGAGTGTACCGCTGGCGGCGATGGCCTGGTCGTTTGAAACCGCGCACCGTTTGGTGCCCGCTGGAGACCGAACGGCGGCAATCACAATGCCGGCGGTCTGGGCTCTTTACGCTTTTGCTGCCTGGTCATTGATCGCCAGTGTCGCGTTGGGACGGATCGCGGTGGGGTTCTGGCAAGTATTGGTTTTGCGCAGACACTCGATCAGGCTTCATCAGGAGAAACTTGCGCCCGAGTTGCGGGAAACTCTCTCAAGGTTCCGGCCCACGCGAGCGGTGGCAATTCTTCTCTCGGATAAAGTCCAATCCCCCACTGCCATCGGCCTGTTGAGTCCTGCCATTGTGTTCCCGGCATGGCTCTTTGACGAGTTATCGACGGCGGAGCTCCGGCAAATCCTGTTGCATGAACTGGAGCACCTGCGGCGTTGGGATGATTGGAGCAACCTGTGGCAGAAAATTGTCAAGGCGCTTTTCTTTTTTCATCCCGCAGTGTGGTGGATGGAACGGCAAGTCTCTCTGGAAAGGGAAATGGCTTGCGACGAAGCCGTCCTCGCCCAAACCGGCAATCCCCGTGCCTATGCGGAATGTCTCGTCTTGTTGGCGGAAAAGAGTGTTTTCCGCCGCGGCGTCATGCTGGCGCAAGCCGCCGTTAGCCGCGTGGGGCAGACATCGCGTCGCATAACGAGAATTCTGGGCGCGGGAAATCACACGAATTCGAGAATCGGAAAGCTGACCGTTCCCGTCTTTGCCGCCGCGCTGATCGCAGGCATAGCGTTGTTCGCGCGCGCGCCTCAACTCATAGCGTTCCAAGACAATGAGAATCAGGCTGAGCTCGCGCGCGCCGAAGCCAGAATGTCTACACTGCCGATGGTGGTGAAAGCGTCGCTTGCAAGTTCGCCGGCTAACGCCGCGGCCGGAAAGGTACTCGCCAAGATCCCAAAGCCGAACGCTCACCTCCCTTCAGCAATTCCGGCTGAGCAGAATCATTTGGCAGACCCGGTGGTGGAGGCGAGGCTCAGACTCAAAGCAAATCACGCGGCCGCGGCGATGACGCCCGCCGCTCCCTCTGCAGAGTTCCTGGTCGTTTTCATGGAAAGCCGTTGGAATGGCTCCGCCACGATGACGGTATGGCAAGTCGAGATGTGGCACGTAACCATGTTGCGGATGAAAAATCCTGCCCCGCAAACAACTCCTCAGAAAGTAATTTAGAAATGACTTCGGAAAATCGCACATTGAGTTGTAGCAATGAAAACTAAGAAATTAGTTTACGGAAATCAAGCTTAAGGAGAAAAGAACGGACATGAACCTC
Organism: uncultured Acidobacteriaceae bacterium; assembly: GCA_963697035.1. GTDB lineage: Bacteria > Acidobacteriota > Terriglobia > Terriglobales > Acidobacteriaceae > PALSA-270. The sequence goes on from CAVOMN010000001.1 coordinate 335,953, forward strand.
AACCTCAACGTAGAAAAATTCAAAGGAAGTTCCAAATGGGTGCGCCTCTGGCTGGTGCCGGCGTTAGCGCTGGTGCTCGGAGGTTCACTCGCAGCCTATAAATTCGTAACCCCATCCGCGGCCCGGGCAGCCATGGCGGCGCCCCCGGCTGCGGCTCTGGATGCCGAAAGCGTCAGCCCACTCATTGCTATGGATCATGCCATGGAAACTCTAGCCGCGCATGTGACGCCGGCGGTCGTGAACGTAACCGTGACGTCGCGCGCCAAGCAGGACGACACGCAAGGGCAAATGCCGGAAGGCATGGAGCAGTTCTTCGGTCAATTCTTTGGCCCGAACGGCCCTAACGGCAGACGCGGCATGCGGCCCGAACCGCAAATTGAGCACGGCTTGGGCAGCGGCGTCATCATTTCACCCGACGGCTACATCGTCACCAACAACCACGTGGTCGAGGGGGCGGTGGACATTCGGGTATCCACCACCGACCGCCGCATCATGAAGGCCAAGCTTATTGGCACCGACCCGCTCACCGATCTTGCGGTGCTCAAAGTGGATGCGAATAACCTGGCCAGCGTTCCCTGGGGAGATTCGACTGCTCTGCATCCCGGAGAAACTGTGCTGGCTTTCGGCAATCCCTACAACCAGAACTTTACCGTGACGCGGGGCATTGTGAGCGCGCTTAATCGCCCCAATCCTGATCCCACGGACCGCCGCAAGCCCGGTGAATTCATTCAGACCGACGCCGCCATCAACCCGGGTAATTCCGGTGGCCCCCTGGTGGACGTGCGGGGCGAAGTCGTGGGAATCAATACATTCCTGATCTCTCCCTCGGGCAGTTTCTCGGGGATGGGATTCGCCATCCCGGCACAAATTGCCAAGCCGACCGTGGACACTCTGATCCGCTACGGCAAGGTGAACCATGGCTACATCGGTATTGGAATTACCGATGTTACGCCGGACAACTCCAAGTTCTTTAACCTCACGAACAATCTGGGCGCAGTCGTCACGCAAGTAGAACCGGATTCGCCCGGCGGAAAAGCCGGACTTCGCATTGGCGATGTCATCACTGCAGTGGATGGCAACAAAGTCACCGACGCGGGCCAGCTTCAGGTCGTGGTGGGACAAAAGCAGCCGGGGTCAAATCTCAATCTGACCGCCCTGCGCGATGGCAAGCAGATGAACGTTCCCGTGACCCTCGAAAGCATGGACCACGCGGGCGAGAAAGCCGAGAATGGATCGGCCGAACAGGGCAAACCGCGCTGGGGCATCGGCTTGCAGGATATGACTCCCGACCTCAGACAGGAATTGCAAGCGCCCGCGGATGTTCACGGCGCTGTGATTACCGATGTTCAGCCAGGAAGCCCGGCTGATAACGCCACGCCCGCTGGGTTGCAGCGGGGAGACATCATCCTTGAAGTCAACCGGCACAGGGTGGATAGCGCCGCTGCCGTGAAATCGGCTATGAGCGCTGTGCCCAATGGCCAGGAGGTCATGTTGCTCGTCTGGTCGAATGGCGGGAACACCTTCCGCGTGTTGCATCCGGCCGAAAACAACTAACCCGCTCGAACGCCGTGCTCCGCATCCCAACTTGTGCGGAGCACGGCCTCGACATTCCTGCTACCAGTTACTTGACCGGATTCCATTCCCTCGTCACACTATGAGAGTGACATCACGACTCTTCAATATCACGCTTCTGCTCGTTGTGATTTCGGTCGTCGCGATGGTCCTCTTTCCCATGAATGCTGGTCCCTTCTCCAGCACCAACGGTCCCGCAACGGCATTCCGGGCCATACGGCAAGCTCTCCAGGTGCAGCAGGAGATCCAACAGTGCCGAGTCGCTTTATGCGCCGTAGTCTTCTTCCGCTGGATCCAGATGTTTCTCTTGATGTTGCTGGGCCCATTCAGCCGAGTTTGGGGTTCCGCTCTATCGCCCCTTTTAATATCAGAGCGTTGGCTCTCCCTGCGTTGCTGATGCCTCAGTCCGACTCATAAGCAAAACGCTTTTCATCATTTTCTCTTCTAACGTGGATGGGTAATTAGCATGTCGGTTCCTCTTGGGCTGGAGCTGGCGCAGTGCGCATATAGTGTGCACAGGGATTGACCATGGCGACAGCAGACCCGGATCGCGGCCTGAAGTGGTATGCGGCGAGGGAACCCATCATTCTAGGCGTTCTCACGATGCTGGCCTTTATCGGCTTTGCCGGTGTGAGTGCCTTGTCGCGCCTCTATCACCGGGATCAGGAAGCGCGCGGGGCTCGATGGTACACCCGCGGCATGGCGGACCTGCAGGCGGCAAACCCATCCCGTGCGGTTGCCGATTTCCGCATCGCGTTGCTTTTTTCCCCAAGCCAGGATGCGTACGAAATGGGGCTGGCACAGGCGCTGGAAGCCCAAGGCGGCGCCTCCAGAGACGAAGCCAATGTCTATCTGCTCGATCTTTGGGAGCGTGAGCCGCAAAACGGAACGGTGAATCTGGCGCTGGCGCGGATAGCCGCGGCAAAAGGAAACAAAGAGCAGGCCCTCCGTTACTATCACAACGCTATTTATGCTCTTTGGAATGACCATCCGGATGCGCAGCGCCGGGCCGCGCGTCTCGAATTAGCCGAATTTCTGTTGCGCGAGCGTGCTGCAACTCAAGCCCAGGCCGAGTTGATCGCGCTGTCGGGGGACCTGCCGCCCGACCCTGCCGTTCTGGTTCATGTCGGCGACTTGTTCGCGCAGGCGCAAGACTACGATCACGCCAATTTCGAATACCAGCAGGCTCTGAAGATAGATCGACAAAACCCGCTCGCGCTGGCGGGAGTTGGCAGGGCTGCTTTCGGGCTGGGCAACTACGCCTCAGCGCAGCATAGTCTCCAGGAGGCAGAGGCTGCAGGCGCGGACGGTGAGACAGCTCGCTTGCTTGAGACAGTGAATTTGGTGCTCCAGTTCGATCCGTTTCAGCGGAGGATCCCGGCTTCGCAGCGCGCTCACATCGTGGTGCGTGCATTTGGGGCCGCGGGCCAAAGGTTGAAGGAATGCGTTGCACCGCCACCTTCGCCGCCTTCCGAATCCGCTGCCAGCGGCGAGGCGACGCTTAACGCCCGATGGATGGCGATGAAGCCGAAGATTTCCGAGGCCGGTCTGCGCCGCGATCCCGATGCCATCGAAGCCGCCATGGACCTGGTATTTACCATCGAACGGCAGACCGGTTCAGCATGCGGAACTCCCACCGGCCCGGACCTGGCGTTGCTTCTCGTTTCTAAGTTACATGAAGGAAACTAAGTGACTTCGCTGCCCAAACCGCCAGTCGTAGTTGCTCCGCCAGCCATCGGATCGGAAACCGCAGGCCTGCGCTCGAGGTCAATTCCCGCATCGCTGATGCGCTCGGTCTTCCGCGAAGACCGTTTTTTCCTGGTGCTCTCAGTTTTCATTGGGATCTTTTCCGGGCTTGCGGTGGTTTGCTTCCGTTTCGCCATTGAGTGGTCCCGCCTACACTTGCTCGGATCCGAATTAATCGCCTCGCCGACTCGTCTTTTATTGGCGCCCAGCCTTGCCGGCCTGGTCATCGCCGTATTGGTGATTCATGTTTTTCCGTTGGCCAGAGGCAGCGGCGTGAATCAGACCAAAGCTGCTCTCTATATTTACAACGGATACATTCCATTTCGCACCGCGATCGGAAAGTTCATCACCGCCGCTCTCGCGATCGGTTCGGGACATTCGCTCGGGCCCGAAGATCCGTCGTTGCAAATCGGTGCGGGGTTGGCGTCGGCTCTCGGCCGGCGCTTGCGCCTGACTCGAGAGCGCATGCGGTTGATCGCCCCGGTAGGCGCAGCGGCGGGGCTGGCTGCGGCATTCAATGCGCCAATCTCCGCCGTGCTGTTCGTGATCGAGGAAGTCATCGGACGCTGGAGCGCGGGTATCCTCGGTTCCGTGGTTCTCTCTGCGGTTTCGAGCGTGGTGGTGATGCGCTGGTTCCTCGGCTCCGAGCCCTTGTTCCGCATTCCACGCGTAGCTCTGGTTCGTCCCGCTGAACTGATCGCGTACGCCGTTTTGGGTATCGTGGGCGGACTGGCCTCAGGAACATTCTCCAGCAGCATCGCCACGCTCCGTCCCCGCCTCAAAGCTCTTCCCCAGTGGACGCAATATTTTCAACCCGCCGTCGCCGGATTGCTCATCGGACTGATCGGCGTGCTCGGCTTTCCGCAAGTGATGGGAGCCGGCTATGAATTTATTGATCAAGCCATCCACGGACAATTCACCTGGCAGGTGCTGGGCATTCTCGCGGGGCTCAAAATTGTGGCGACCACCCTTTCATTCGCCAGCGGGACGCCGGGCGGCATGTTTGCGCCAACTTTGTTTATTGGCGCCATGCTGGGCGCTGCCGTTGGCGGCGTGGAACAAATGCTCTTTCCTCATTTAGGAGGATCCGCTGGGACCTATGCTCTGGTCGGCATGGGCGTTCTCTTCGCCGGATTCATGCGTGCGCCGATGACATCCGTATTTATGGCGCTCGAAGTGAGTGGCAACTATTCCATTATTGTTCCGGTAATTGTGGCCAATACTTTTGCCTATGTTATCGCCCGCGCGCTCCAGCCGGTTCCAATCTTCGATCTGCTCACTCGCCAAGAGGGCCTGGAGCTACCCTCCATGGAAGAGCAACGCGAAGAGAATATCGTGCGCGTGGAGGACGCCATGCGTCCCGTGCCCATCCCCGTTCTAAGCGATGAAGACTCCTTGGAGCGGATCCAGCGCCAAGTGCAGGACTCTCTGAGCGAAAATTTTCTGGTGTCTCTGAGCCCCGTGGGATGGAACGCGATCACGAAACAGGAAATCGGAACCATGGTGGCGGAAGGGAAGGGAAATCTCAGCTTGCGCTCGGTGCTTCCTATCCGTCAGCTCCCTCATTTGCATCCCGATCACCCGCTCGAAATGGCTCTGCGGTACGTCAACCAATGGCCACTGGTACCGGTGGTGAGCCGCGCCAACTTCGCGAAACTAGAAGGGATTATTTCGCGGGAGGATGTGCTGAACGCATACGGTGACGGGGAATCAGCCTAGCCGGGGGCCCCAACGCCGCGGCTCGCACCCGGCGCTCTAGCAGACTGACTTCCAGCTGCGGAAGGTTGCTCGTTGTCGGTCGGCGCCACCCGCAGATCGGAGAGTTCCGTAATCAAATTGGCTGCCCAGCGATAGACATTGTTCTCTTTCAGATTTTTCCGCATCCGCTGCATCCGCGCTTCGCGCTCTTCGGCGGGCATTTCCAGGGCGAAACGCAGGGACTCCGCTAGTTGCTCTGTATCGTAGGGATTCACCATCAAGGCATCGCGAAGTTCGCGGGCCGCGCCGGTAAACTGGCTGAGGATCAGCACTCCTTGTTCATCGTCGCGCGCCGCCAGAAATTCCTTCGCCACCAGATTCATGCCATCGTGTAGCGACGTGACCAGGCAGATATCGGCGACCCGGTAGTAACGCTGAATCTCGCGATGGCTGTGCTGCCGTTTAAGCAGGACGATGGGTTTCCATGAGCCTTCCTGGAACCGCCAGTTAATGCGCTCCGCTTCCGACTTCCACCTCTCCCAGCAAATCGTGATAGCGCTTGATGTGGGTACGGCTGGGAGCGCCAATTTGAACGAAGGCGAACTTGCCCCGGTATGCCGGATAACGTTCGAGCAGCCGCTCCACGGCCAGGAAGCGCTCCAGGATTCCTTTGGTGTAATCCACGCGGTCCACGCCAACTCCCAGCAGGGAAGCGGTCACACCCAGCTCGCGGAGCAATGCCACACGATCGTCATAGGCGTTCAGTTGCGTCGTCCTCAGGCGAAGGTTCGCTGAACTGCACGCTGATAGGGAACGGTTTCACCACGGTTCGATGCTCTTCCCGCGTAACCGCAAAGCGCTCCCAGTCAACCCGCGATTCCAGAGTGCGATCCACAGTTTCCAAAAAGTTGTTGCAGTGCTGTTGGATGTGAAAGCCAACCAGGTCGGCGCCGAGAAGGCCGTCTATGAGTTCGCGCTGATAGGGGCAGATGCTGAACAGCTCAGCATTGGGCCACGGAATGTGCCAAAAGATTGCAACGCGCGCGTCCGGACGTTTCTTCTTCACCAGACGCGGCAGCAAGGCGAAGTGGTAGTCCTGAGCCAACAAGAGGGGACTTTCCGTATCGGCCATTTCCTCTAAGACCGCATCGGCGAATATTTCATTCACTTCCCGGTAGTGCTCCCAGTCGGTGGCGCGAAAAATCGGACGCGCATGCGCAATATGGCAGAGCGGCCACAATCCCTCATTGGCAAAGCCGAAGTAGTAGCCTTCCTCTTGTTCCTTGGTCAGCCAAACCCGGCGCAGCGTATATCGCGGATCGTCCGGCGGGACTCGCAAGCGGGCGTGCTTGTCCACTACTTCGCGGTCGGCGTCTCCGCTGCCATGGGCGATCCAGGTTCCGTCGCAGGCATAAAGAATGGGTTCCAAAGCTGTTACCAGGCCGCTGGGGGGGACCACCACCTCCAGCGATTTCCCCTTTCTCGTATGGGCATAGGGTTCCCGGTTGGAAACCACAAAGAGCGGTTGTTCTCCCAAGCGGCTCCGCACATGCGCGGAAAGCCGGTCCGCGGTCCAAATCGATTCCGCCGCATCGCGCAACTGGGCTTCCTTGGCGGCGGCGGAGCGCGCTGTCCGCAGGCTCTTCGCCATGGTTTCCATTTCGCGCGCCAGAGGACGCAGCAGATCGAGGCTTGGGGCTCCCGACGGGATCGATCCTTTTCCAGTGCGCAGCGCGCGCATCCACTGGGCGGCTTGGGCGATGGGCCCAACGATGCTCCAGCGAACAATGAGCAAGGTGATCAGAACGATCAGAAAAACCTGCACTAATACCCGAACGAAGGTTTCACGCCATACGCGGGCACTCTGTACCCGGATATAGCTGGCATCGTGCACGATCACCAAGACGTCTATGGGAGTCTCTTGGGCGTGAAGAGGAACCGCGTACACGTGCAGCAACAGGTCCCCCACATGCAGGAAGGTCCCGGTTTCCCGATCCGAGGCCAAAGCCTGTTCCGCCACGGCTGGTTCTGTGGGCAAGCGGTCCACCAAGCCTGCCGTGATTGCGACCGGCGTCCCTTGTTTGTCGTAGACTGCCACGCCATTCAAGTGCTGCCGGCTCTCAAATCTCTGTACCGCCCGCTCCAGTTGGCGCTTCTGCCCGGTCTCGACGTATGGCTCCAGACTATTGGCCAGACCATCGGCTACTTCGGCCGCGTGCCGCTCCAGGTCACTACGGAGTCCCTGCTTCTGGGCGGTTACCTGTTTCCAGGAAAAACCAAGCGTAACCAGGGTAATCCCCACGATCAGCGACACGATCAGGCGAACGCTCAAAAAGCGCACTCAGTCCTCATTGGCGGCAAGTTTGTGAAAACTCAGGCCCGACGCAGGGGGCGACTCGCGGCGCAAAGAAACCCCACGTTCCCGATGCGGCGAGCAGTGGTTGAAGTCTAAGCCTTTAACCGAAAGACGGCCATAGGGTTTTTAGTGTAGTTACCGGTCCCTCCCAGCTCAGTTTTCCGGGCACCTGGGCTGGTACATCAAACTCTACTTGCGCCTACAGTGTTGTATGTATTGTGCGGGGGCGGGTCTGGGGGGACACTGTGCTCAACCGACGCGAAGCCGGGGCAGGCACGATCCACCACCACAAATCGCCTGCCCCCTTTTCTTGCTTTAAACATCACACAAATCAACCGCTTGCCGCAGCGAGACATAGGGATCCTGCGTGGGCAGAAATTCGTGGGCAACGTATCCGTCGAATCCTGTGGCCACGATGCCACGCATGACGCAATCCCACTGCACTTCCTGTGTGTCATTCAATTCGTGCCGTCCTGGCACACCGCCGGTATGGAAGTGCGAAAGCCATTGAATGTTTTCCTGGATTGTTGCCACCAGATCACCTTCCATGATCTGCATATGGTAGATGTCATACACCAGCTTCACATTCGGTGAATTGACCTCCGACACCGCTCGTACTCCCCACTTGGTGTGATCGCACATGTAATCTGGATGGTTGCGTTTGCTGTTCAACAGCTCCATGCAAAGGATGATGCCGTTGTCCTCGCAGATTTTCTTTACGCGGTTGAGTCCGATGATGGTGTTTTTCAGTCCGGTTTCATCGTCCATGCCTTTGCGGTTGCCGGACACGGTGATGATTCTCTTCATCCCCGCTTTGGCGGCCATTGGCATATATTTGCGCAATCCCTCTTCGAGCCTCGCGTGATTTTCCAGCCGGTTGAAGCCCTCCGGAATCTCGACACCCGGAATGAGCCCCATGGTGCAAACCAGGCCGTAGCGGCGCGGCACCTCGTATTCGTCCGGTTGCAGCAGATCCACTCCGCTCAACCCAATGTGTGCCCCGTACTCGCAAAGCTTATCGAGCGAAATGTCCGGGTAGCACCAGCGGCATACCGACTGATGCACTCGATTTTTCCGCTTGGGTACGGGTGCTTCATCGGCGAGGGAAAACTTTGTGCTTAGGGCCGCGACGCCGGCCAGTCCAGATTTGAGAATTGAGCGTCGTGTAAGAGACATGCGATTGAAGCCTCCATTTCAAAGTGGAGAGATGGGAACCAACGATTCATTACTGCAAAAACGGACCCATCATACACTGAAGGATGCCCAGAAGCGTCGGGCGCCGAATGCTATCATGACCACCATGGAGCAAGTGAACATCGGCATCGTGGGGCTCGGTAATATTGGCCGCGGAACCGCAAGTATTTTGGCCGAAAATGCGGAGCAGATCGCTCTGAAGCTTGGATTTCGCCTCGGCGTGACTGCGATCTGTGACCGCCGCGTGGATCAGAAACCCGTGCCCGAAGCGTTTGGGCCAATTTTCAAAACCAAAGACTGGCGCGAACTGGTCGCGCGTCCGGACGTGGACATCGTAGTAGAACTGGTTGGCGGCACGACGGTGGCTGCCGAGATCATCCAGGCGGCGATTGCCAACAAGAAGTCGGTGGTTACGGCCAACAAAGAGCTCATGGCTTCCTGCGGCGCCGAGATTCTGGAGCGCGCCATCGCGGCGAAAACCAACCTCGCCATGGAAGCCAGTGTGGCCGGCGGAATTCCCATTCATGCCGTACTGCGGGAAGGAATCTCCGGCGACCGCATCGTCGCCTTGTACGGCATCCTCAACGGCACCAGCAACTACATCCTAACCGAGATGGAAAAGCATGGCACGGCATTGGAAAAGGTTCTGGCCGAAGCCCAAAAACTAGGTTACGCCGAGGCTGACCCGACCAACGATGTCGAGGGTTTCGATGCCCGTTCCAAGCTCGCTATCCTGTCGGCGCTGGCTTTCGGTGAGAAGATTACGCCTTCCGATATCTTCACCGAAGGCATTCGCCGCCTCTCACCGGTGGATTTTGAATATGCCCACCGGCTCGGCCACACCATTCGCCTGCTCTGTGCGGCGCGCCAGACCGAAGACGGATTGATCCTATCGGTTCGTCCCGCGCTCATCTCGACCTCCACCATTCTGGCCAGCGTACAAGGTTCCTATAATGCGATTTGGGTGAAAGGCCTCTACGGCGAAGACACCTTCTACTATGGGCGAGGCGCAGGCCCGCGGCCTACCGGCGTCGCGGTGGTGAGCGATCTGATGCGGGTGGCCCGCGAAATTCGCGAGGGCAGCCCGGAGCGCGTTTCACCATTTGCCCACAAGCGCCTTGGCGAATACAAACCCATCTCGGTAACGCGGCAAAAGCGCGCCTACTATTTACGATTCCGGGTGACCGACCGCGAAGGAATCATCGCGGCGCTGGCTGGCATTCTGGCCGCGAAGCACATCAGCTTGGATGCCGTGCTGCAGGTTCCGTCCGAGAATAAGCATGACCTGCCTTTTGTAATTACTCTGGAGCCGACGACCGAGGAGTCCGTGCGCCAGGCGTTGATCGAGATGGCGAAACTCGACTTTTTGCTCGAGCCGCCGCTGGCATTGCCCATCGAGCCGCCGTTGTAGATAGAGGGGTTGGCATCCGGGAAACGGCAGATCACAGGCTCGCCTGCCCCGCTAACCTGCCTGCAAGCTGCTCCATTTGACCCAGCATCTGCCGTAACGTTGTCGCCGTGGACGCGTCGGCTTTAGCCAGCCCGGCGGTAATAGCGTCGCGTTGCGACAGGATGTTCTCGATATCACCTTTATAGGGTGCATTCTGGTCGCGGTCGGCTTCCCTCCGCATGTCGTCGAAGAAGGTATTGGAAAGACTGCGGGCGTCACCGTAATTTTGATTTTCTGTCTGGCCGAGCAGGGCCAGCAATTCATTCTCCAGGCGGCAGACGCGGGCCACCGCCTGCACTCCCGCCAATTGCTGGTGCGCTTGCTCGGCGCTTTGTTGGGCGGCACGCAACTGCTGATGCTGCGGCCAATATCCTCCTACATACGCCGCTCCCAACAAGACCACAATGACAATCACTAAGACCTTGTTCATAGCTTTCCCCCGTCAAGTCACGAGGCGGCATTCTACCCTAGACCCGCTCGGTTGCCGCATGTGATTTCTAACACGCAGCCTAGTCTCCAGGATCACATTCAGCCGCCCATGCCCGGACTAACCTAAGGTGCGTCGAGGTTTCCTCCAGGAGGCTGTTATGGCCACCGAAACCTACCTGCTTATTGCCTTAGCTGGAGTCGCTGGAGCCTATCTTCTCCGCCGCTTTCAGATCGCCACCCGTGAATATTGGAAACTGGCGGGCAAAATGATCGTAACCTGCCCGGAAACTCACAAGTCCGAAGCCGTTGAAATTGCCAACGGGCGGGCGGCTGCCGCCGCCATGGCCGGGCGCCGGCATGTGGAATTGAAGACGTGCTCCCGCTGGCCCGAACGCCACGACTGTGACCAGGATTGTCTCGGTCAACTGGAATCGGACCCCCAAAGTCACTGGGTTTGGAACATTGCCGCGGATTGGTACGCGGGCAAGAATTGCGTGTATTGCAAGAAGCCGATCCATGACTTGAACCGCTTCGATCACCGGCCAGCCCTGCTCAATCCGGAAGGGAAAACCATCGAGTGGGACGAAATCCCCGCTCAGGATCTTCCCGGGATGCTCACGTCCTGCCAGCCGGTTTGCTGGAATTGCTGCATCGTGCAGGATTTCCGTCGCGAACATCCCGAACTGGTGGTCGAACGGCCAGGAAGAAACTAAGAGTCCAAGACCATATCTCGCTAGGGCGAGGGAGGTGCTTCCATGCTAGCCACCCGGTTAGTGCATCTCATTGAATCGCACGCCGATTTGCTGTCGCAAAGTTTGATCAAGAGGCTGGAAAACGATCCGCGTTGCGCGGACTTGCATAAGGTGTCACCTCACGAAATGAAAGCCCGTACCTATGAGGTGTATCGCAATCTAGGTGATTGGCTGCTGGGCAAAACCGCGCATGAAATCGAACAAGTCTACTTGCAACTCGGGGAGCGGAGAGCGAAGCAAGGTGTTGCGTTCAGCCATTTTTTGTACGCCTTGTTGGCCACCAAGGAACATCTTTGGAAGTTCCTGGAAGAGGAGGGAATGGTTGCCAAGCCGGTGGAGCTTTTTGGTGAAATGGAGCTGTTCCGCATGGTCGACGAGTTCTATGACCGCGCCTTGTATCACACGGCAGTTGGCTATGAGCGCGTCCATGTGCCGGATACGGTTGCGGCCTAATGCCAAACTCCAGCGCTTAATGCTCGGCGTAATACCCGTCGCGGGCCTGCACCACGGCGTCCTTGTGGTTGGTGGTTAATTGGATCTTGTGATAGCCCTCGGCGGCCGCTCCCGCCCGGTCAGGTGTATAGCCGAGGCTGTACTGATTGCGCAGTTCTTCTTCAATCTGCGAATAAATATCGTCGATCGGCTGCTTCTTCGAGACTTCAAACAACCGCCCGCCGGTTTGCTTTGAAATCTGCTCTAGAATCTTCTTGCCGTCAGGACGTTCCTCTGACGGGTACCGTCCCCCTCCGCGCCGGCCCATTCCTCCGCCCCCCGCTCCCCCATAAGGCCCACCTCCATAAGGACCGCCGCCGCCCATGCCGATCCTCGGTCCGCCGAACCCCCCGCGGTTCCCAAAGCCCTGTTCGTCGTCTTTGAACAGGATCGAATACACGATCGTGTCGGCGCGCTGGGCGCTGGCAATGGCGCCCTCCAGTGTTTCTTTACTGCCCCGGTCCACTCCGTCGGAAAGAATGATGAGCGCTTTGCGGCCCTGCTGTTTGCTCATCAAGCCATCCGCATCGTCGGTCGCCAGGTAGACAGCGTCATAAAGGTGTGTGCCCCCTCCTCCATTACCGCGCCTTCCGGATCCCCGTCCGGAGCCAGCATCAGGATCCGGCGAACCCCCTCCACTGGTTTGCGTGAATTGCGGTGCCTGCAGCTGCTCCAGCGCCGCCTCCAGTTGGGCATGCGACGAAGTGAAATCCTGCAGTAGCTCGATTTCACGGTCGAAATGAATGATGAAAGCTTTGTCTTTATCTTCCCGCACCATTTGATCTAGAAAACTGTGGCTGGCGGTTTTTTCCTTATCGAGCACTCGTCTTTGGCTCAAACTGGTATCCACCAGCAATCCGAGACTCAACGGCAGGTCAGTCTCGCGGGTAAAGTAGCGGATATTCTGCGGATGCCCATCCTCAGTCAAAGCAAAGTCCTGCTTGGAGAGGCCGCTGATTATCTTGCCATGCTTGTCCCGTACCGTGGCCAGAACGTTGACCACGTTTACCTGTACCGCCAAGGTCGTTGTGGGCTGCTGTGTTGCCTCTTGCGCCGGCTTGTGCAGAGTTGGCGCGTCCTGAGCTGCCGCAGGGCCGCTCAGGAATGCGCACCCTAAGGCCAAAACTGCCGCACAAATCGCGACGGGACAAAACTCGCCCTGCCTAACCATTCTCGTCATTGATTCCCCGGAATTGCTGCGAATAAGGCTGAAAATTTATTGTGGGCCAGTGTACTCGCACAGCACCCCATCAGTGAGAACGTAAGAACGAACGGATGGTTGTGAGACTTCACGTAAAAGTTTGTAAACGGGCCTTTCCTGGGAACCGTTTTCCGCTTCCGGCTTGGTGGCAGACTCCCTCGGATGCCGCGCATTCCATCCCGTCTAGGCTCATATCGGATTTTGGCTCGAGCCGTGACGGCAAGAAATCGCGGTCGCGTCCAGGTTACTGGCTAACGCTGGCCGCTTTTTGTCCAATCATGACCGCGTCCTGCATCTGTTTGAACAGATCGCTAACCGCTGCCGGGGAGTGGGAAATAAAGAGCGTATTCGTCTTATCCTGCGCCCCGATATCCTTCATGGTGTCGAGGTACTGTGTCACCAGGACGAGCATCATTACATCCTTAGCGGTGGTTCCTTCGACGGCCGCTGCAAACGACTCCACCGAAAGCTTCAGCCCCTCAATAATCGCCTTGCGCTGGTTAGCGATGCCCTGGCCTTGCAGCGCTTTGCTCTCCGCCTCCGCCTCCGCCTGCTTTACTTTCAATATCTTTTCTGCTTCGCCACGCGCACTCGCAGCCACCTGTTCGCGCTGTGCCGCGTTGATTTCATTCATCGCGGCTTTGACCTTTTCGTCGGGCTTGATGTCCGTAACCAGCGCTTGGTCAATAGCGTAGCCGTAGGTCTTCATCACATCGTCCAATCCGACCTTGATCGCCACCGCAATATCGGATTGTTGCAGAAATGTATCGTCCAGATTCATCTTGGGCACGTGTCCAAGAATCACGTTGAAGACGTAAGAAGATATTTGCTGCGTGGGGTTTGCCAATTTGTAGAACGCCTCGTAGACCTTGTCCGGAATTACGTGGTACTGCACCGATACCGGGATCTTCACGAACACGTTATCCTTGGTCTTGGTCTCGACATCGAGTGCCAGTTGTTGGACCCGCAAATCGAGCCGCCCGGCGATCTGGTCCAACCAGGGAAACTTGAAGTTGATGCCCGCATTCGCCACGCGCAGGAAACGTCCTACGCGCTGAATTACAGCCGCTTCCGCTGTATTCACCTGAAAGAACCCGCTCAGCAGCGTGCCGAGCAGGAACAAGGCCACCACCGCGTATACCAGAAACATAAAAGCCTGCGAAACATCCATGCGATCTCTCCTTCGGGTTCTTGCCAGGACGAACCGGACTCGACGCGAATCGATGGAGGAATCATAGCCGCTGAGTAATCCCGCGGCAATGCCCGGCGGTAACAACGGCAGGCTAGGACGGTGGGTGTATCGCTTCGCAGCGACACTTCAGGCCTTGCGCTTCCATGTCCACATAGCGGCGGGTCATGCGGGAAATCAGGGGACCCAGGATGGGGGCCAGAAATCCGCTTTGCCTTGCGGTCAGCACGACGGTGCATTGGCCGCTTGGTTGCGGAATGATCTTGTGCTCTGCCACCGTCACGCTACCCAGGCTTTTGGCCACCCAGGTGAACGACTCCGCCGGACGAAAGTCTGTCACCTGCCAAACCGTGGCGGGCAACTTCGGCTGGCGAATGCGGGCTTTGCTTCCTGGTCCCAAAGCGCCTGGGTCCAGGCGCTGCACACCATTCATGGAGGCGGTCCACTCCGGCCACTTCTCCACTTCGATCAGGACTGCCCAAATCCGTTCGGGCGTGGCCGCGATATTGACCGCTACTTCAACCTGCATGCTTACATTCCGGCAGAAAGTCTAGTCTTCGTAAAGCGGATCCTCCCACGCGTGCCCGCATGACTTGCACCGCCATCCCCGATTATGCAGCGGAACCGGGACGCCCACCCAAGCCGTGCCATAGGCTACCGGCTTGTTCAGTTCCTCAAATGTGATATCCAAGGACTCGCATTTGGGACATCGCGGCTGCTGGTAGGTTCCCAGCCCTTCCACATCGAAGGCCTGGGGGATCGGTTGTTCCAGGAGTTCGCGAGCTGCCACGGCGTCCTCCGGCTTGACTTGCAGCTTGATGCCTCCGACCAGGTTCGAATAGAACCAGTCCATTCGTACCATGTTGTCGTCTGCGAGAAAACCTTCAATTCCCGCGGACTCAATTAACCCTTTCGCCAGAACGGCTTCCGGCAAATCCCTGAACTGGCGGACGGTCACCAGTTCCTGGAGTTCCACGACGTCCGTTCCGCCAGAAGCAATCGCCAACGAAATATCCAATCCTCTGCGTCCAATCTCCGCTTTTAGCATCTCCAGCGCTTCGCTTGTAAGCGAAGGAGCATCCCCGGCGATTTTGCGCAACTCTCCCTCGGACATATTTGAATAGACCGCTTCAAGCCGTCGTCTTTCGTGTCCGGAGTTCACGTCCTCTGTGCGCGAGAATGATACTCCACCCTGCCCTGGTCCAACTCACTCACCTCCACGTACTCGAACACCTGACCCACATCCACTCCGAACGCTCGTGCGATACGGAAGGCCAGCAGCAGGGAAGGGAAATATTTCCCCGCTTCCAGCGCCATGATGGTGTGCCGCGTCACTCCCGCCAGTTTGCCGAGTTCGTCCTGCGTCATCTCGCGGTGCTCAAACCGTAGCCGCCGGATGTGGTTGCGGATCTCGCTCTTTTCGCTAGGCACGGCTGCCTCTGTGATACAGCACCAGCGTCGCCACGCTCTGGACCGCCAAGACCAGCAATGCGGACCACCATATGATCGTGCCCAGCTCCCACACTGGCAGCGAGAGCGTACTATCCCATCCCTTTCCGTAGGTCGTACCAACTGCAACCGCGATGAGCCCTACCGCTAATGCCTTGAGACTTACCCGCATCGCCTTGCTGGCGATCTCCTTCTCCCGCTCATCGAATTGCGCTCCTTTTATGAAGTACCGCCGGCTGCTCTTCGGTATCGCGGTGAGCGCAAGCGACAGCGCCAAAACCCCCTGACTGGCCGGGCCACTTCCGCGCAGCGCGATGAAGGTGAACCATGCAACGGCCGCCGTTGCGACCACGCCCAACGTCCAGATAGCCCACTTCTCTGAGTTAGTCATGTTAACCTTCTTTATGTATAGTATAACGAACTATGAGTAATGTATACATTACATTCAGTAGCCTGTCAATCTCTAAGTTCTTGATTTTCTCGGAAAGGGGGTGGAAAACCGGTAGTGGTGCAGTTTGGAAACTGCACCACCACCGGAAAACCCCCGCGAAGAGCATGGTGCCGTCAGACCAATTGAGCATGCCGCATCACGTGGTACCGGTCCGTGAAGGTCTTAAGTGGCATGTAGTCGCATTCAGTCGTGTTCGCGACATATCACGCACAATCTTACCGCGAAATCCGAGGACTCTCGGCACGTTCCGCGGTGACGAAAGGGAAATCGCGGGGTGCCATGATCTCCTTGATCCGGCATTCGAGGACAATTCAGCGTAAAGCCCCCGGGTCGCAGCTCCCTCTGACCGAAGTGGAGCGCATAGTATTTTGCGATTTGGTAACTTAGACCGTGAAGTCAAGCACAGCGGCTATGACACACCGCAGCGGCTATGACTAGCGCAAACCTGATTTTTTCCATATGCTACGCTGAGATGGTGAAGAAGTTCCCTTAAGGTTATTCAAGAGGGTATGCTTCTCCCTGAGTAATTACCAGATTTGGGGCGATGGAATTATTACTCAACATTCTCTGGGCACTCCTGGTACTGCCAGCTGCTTGGCAATGGCGGCGTAGGGCAGCGTGTCTTCCCGGCTCTCCGTATCGGGAGTCTTTGCGCGCAGCGGTACTTCTGAGTTGCGCAATCGTATTACTGTTTCCCATCATCTCGGCGACGGATGACTTACATGTAATCCGGCCTGCGATGGAGGAATCCAGTTCGTCAAGACGGGTCAAACAATTATTCCCCCCAAACACCTCAGGGCCTCTCAAAAGCCTTAGCCTATTCCCCGCTCTGGCCGGTTCATCTTTGCGTCCTTTTTCCGGCGGCGCGGAGTGCGGCCAAGTCCTGCCAGACCGTTTCTGTCTCCCTGAGGAGGTACAAGTCCGCAAAGCTGCCTGTCGTGCTCCTCCTGTCTCCGCAATCTCCGAAGTGTGATTTTTCACCGTCTGAGAAGACCTTGATGCCTCTTCTCTGAAGTTGCTTTCAAACTGGCCTCTTATCGCCGTCCCCATCGCGGACGCGGAGATTTCCCATGGAGCGCTGTATTTAACCATGAAGCCAATTCGCATTTTGTTCGATAGCCTTGCCGATAAGGGACTGACCAACTCGCAGATGACCAATGCGCGAGATATCATGCGGCGCCTGAAGCCGGAAGAGTTTCATATAACCACTTTTTACGTGAGCGACCCGGATTCGGCCCTTGTATCGCGGCCGAATACCAGGCTTATCCAATTGCCTCCTCGCCTGAAAACCATCTCCATCCTTCGAGAATTTGTTCTTGGACAACACGAAATACTTTTCTACCTTAAGGTTGCGCCCGCGAGTAAGTGGTATTTGCGGCTGCGGCAAAGGCGGAAAGACAATCGTGTCGTGATTGGAACGGTTGAGGGGCAGTGCAATGCCCGTACCGAACTTACCATCGCTCCCGAGGTGATTCGCCTGTGGGAGAACACCATCTTGCGCTGCGACTGGCTGTATAGCAATTCCGCATCAGTCAAGAAGAGTTTGGAGTTAGAGTATGGCCTTCCCAGTGCGGTAGTTCCAACCGGCGTCGACACGAGCTTCTTCACCCCAGTTTCCCAGCAGGCAGAGAATGTGCGGCCTCGAGTCCTATTCGTCGGATCTCTGCGTCCCTTCAAAGGCCCCCAGGTAGTGCTGGATGCCGCCTGCCGTTTTCCACTGGCTGATTTTGTGATCGTCGGCGAAGGAGTCATGGCGCAAGAGTTGGCGATACGGGTTCGGCAACAGCAACTGGCAAACGTCCGGTTGACTGGTCCCCTGGATAGGGAGGCGGTTCGGCTGGAATATCGGCGTGCGGATATCTTCCTTTTTCCCTCACGCTGGGAGGGATCCCCTAAAGTCGTTCTCGAAGCTGCTGCCTGCGGCCTGCCGGTGATCGTCAGAAAAAACTATGAACCCGAAACTGTGATTGATAGTCAAACCGGCTATATCGTTTCCACTGATGAAGAACTGTTCGGCCGCCTTCGCGAGTTGTTGCAATCTGAGTCGCTCCGGCGAAGTCTTGGCGCAGCAGGCCGCCGGCACGCTGGCCGCTTCGATTGGGACCTCATCACCTGGCGCTGGGAGGAAATCTTCAGAGAGCGCCGGGCGCAGCTAACCTCCTTTTAAACAAGCGGCCGGGATCCGAACCGTTGTGTTGGATGAAGCTTTGGGCGGGCTTAATACGTATCGTGAACTAGATTCCCAGTCCCGCGTCAGATCGCTTAAAATATCTATTCTTCACCTGGACTCGCTACACAATCCGCTACAGGCGCTGAACTATGGATTGTGGAGCGCGCTGAATAATTGAATTCGCAAATGCGAAAGTGGCGGAATTGGCAGACGCACCAGACTTAGGATCTGGCGGGGAAACCCGTGGGGGTTCGAGTCCCCCCTTTCGCACCAGTTTGAGTTGCCAGCCCGGTGTATTGCTCACTCGCCTGGTGACCTACTACGGCTGCGATGCGCTACGATTCGCGGCGGGGGCGGCCGCTCTTAGACGATCTGCAATGGCGCGTTCGCTGTTCGCTTTGCCGGTCTGATTCATCTGGACGTAGGCATCCGCCAGAAAGAAATGAGCGTCCACGGAGGACGGCTGTGCCTCGGCCGCTTTGTGCAAATAGGGCAAAGCGTCGTCTGGGTGGCCTTGTAGGGCCAGGATGCGGCCGTAAAGCAAGTTCGCAGAATAATGTTCCGGCTCCAGCTTCAGGGTAGCCTGAAGTTCCGTGACCGCCTCCGGAATCCGGTCCAACTGCGCATACACGGATGCCAGGGAGTAGTGCGAATCAGGCGACTGCGGAGCGTGTGTGACGGCAAATTCGAACGCGGCGGCTGCTCCCTGCAGGTCTCCCGTCGCAAACAGATCGACCCCCAACTCGTAGTGGATGCTGCCGGATTCGTCCGATTCCTGTTGCACCGCGGTTTGCAGCAGAGGAAGCGCCTTCTGAAAATTCTTCAGCCGCGAGAACGCAATCCCCATTTGCGTTTCCGCTACTGTCAAATGAGGTTGGGCGGCCAGAATCCGCTCAAGCTGAGGGACGGCTTCCCGGTAGCGGCCGTCTTCCATATTCAGCAGGACTTCATGCATCAGGTTAGCGATCTGAATCTTATCTTTTGGGTCGGCCGCTTCCCCTTTGGTGACATCGGCAGCGGAGGCGCTTCCGCTCGCCACGTAGCCAAGGGAGCCAAGTTGTTCCGCCTGCTTTGCATCTAACGCTATCTTGGATGTGGTGGCGTTCGGATTGGCCGATTTGCGGCGGAACTCGTTCAATTGCGCGGCCAGCGTATCGCTGATTGCGGGAGAGATGCTGGCCAGATTATGGACGCACTCAGGATCAGCCGCTTCGTCGTACAGTTCGCGACGCGGCGCCTCGATGAAAAGGTACTTGCCGGTTCGCAAAGCGCGCAGGGAACTCCATCCAAATGCCTGGCGGGAATAATCGCTCTCGGAATAGACCGGCTGATCGGCCGTTGTCCTGCGGCCCGTGGCTGCGTCTACCTTCGCACCGCTGAGGACGGCCGGCGAAGGCCTCCGCTTCATCATCCCGAGCAATGACTCGCCTTGTACTGAACTCGGAACGCCAATACCGGCTGTTTCGAGAAGGGTGGGCGCGACGTCCACCAATCCGACGCGGGTTACCTCACGCTTCCCAGCGAAGCGGTCTTCCGGCAATCGGAACAACAATGGAACGTGGATGGTTTCGTCGTAGAGGAAGATGCCATGAGTCTGTTCCCCGTGTCCGCCCAGACTCTCTCCATGGTCTGCCATGATGGCGAAAACTGTATCGCTGTACAGATTTTGGGCACGCAGCGCGGTCAGTAGCCTGCCGACACAGGCGTCGACGTAGGCGATCTCACCGTCGTAAAGCGACTTGGCAAAGCGCACTGAGTAGGGAGGAGGCGGATCGTATGGGTCGTGGGCATCATACAAATTGATGAAGACGAAGAATGGCCCGGCTCGTGGTTTCTTTAACCAAGTGAGAGCGTGTTCAATTACCTTGTCCCCGCGGCGTTCCACGGTCTTGAATCGATCTTCTCCGGGAGCCGGGGTCCGGAACCCTGCGTCGTAGGTATCAAAGCCGCGGTCAAAGCCGGGAGCTGTTCTGGCAGCGGGATCTAAAACCACGGAACCGACAAAGGCAGCGGTCCGGTATCCATGTTGGCGCAGAATTTCGGGTAAGTATGGAACACCGGCCGGTAGAGGCTTACCAAACTCGTTGACTCCGTGAAACTGGGGAAAAGTCCCGGTGAGGATGGTGGCATGGGAAGCTGTGGTGAGCGGCACCTGAGAATAAGCGCGGGTGAAAACGATACCGTGGCGGGCTAACCCATCCAGATTCGGTGTGAGGCCGAGCTTCGACCCCAGAAAGCCCATGCGGTCAGCCCGCTGGGTATCGAGTGTGATCAGAATGATGTTCGGAGCGGCGGCGGCCCGCACCGGAAGCATTAAAGCGACAAGACTGATAGCACCAGTGATCCACTTCGCGGCCGTCATCGAGGAACGGGTGATTGTCGTCGCATCCCCCATGCCTCCAATCTACGCTTTCATAAAGCAGTTCGGCCTGCCCACTTTCTGGGGCAGGCCGAAGCTGAAGCGAACGGGTTGTGATGACCGGTCAGAAGTACAACTTCAGAGCCGCTTGCATAAGCCGGGGGCCTATGGTCTGGTTGTTGTTGTTGTCGCTAAGGATTCTCCCGATGTTCGGATCGGTCAGCGTCTGGTGAGGGTTGCTGAACCAGGTTCGGTTGAAAGCGTTGAAAATATCCCAGCGGAACTGGAGGCGATAGCGCTCGCGGAACGGGAAGTTCTTCGAGAACGAGGCATCCACGTTGTTATATCCCGGCCCGGTCAGAATATTCCTTCCCGAGTCCCCGAAGGTGCCGACCGCATTCGGAGTGAAGGCGGCCGCGTTGAAATAATCATTCAGCCAATGGCTTTTTGATCCAGAATGCTGGTCGAAAGATACCCCCGGAACGATATCCGCCCGGTCTTGGCCATTGCCTGAATAAGAATTGTTGTTCCCGTTTACGCCGCCGTTGACGCTGAACGGCATTCCGGAATGCAGAGTCCAGATGCCGGTAATCTCCCAGTTGCCCAGGAAGGAATTGCCTACCTTACCGATTTGTGAGAGGTTCGGCGATTGGTAAACCAGCGTGTTGTTCCAGATTCGCGGCAAATTCAAGCTGGAAATGCCCCGATCGAATTCCAAATTAAAGGGATCGGTGGCATTGCCGTCCAAACCGGTATTGCCGGAGAAATTGTCGATGTTCTTCGACCAGGTAAAGTTGGAGGTGAACTGCAGGCCGTGCGAGAACCGCTTGTCCGCGGAAATCTGCAAGGCATTGTAGGACGCGTGGCCCGCCGAAACGTAGCCACTTACGCTGCTGAAGTTGGCCCACTCACTGGGAAACGACGGACTGATGTTGTTCGCAATGTCCGTCGCATAGGTGGCGGCGTTGAAAATTGATGGGATTCAGGTTCTGCACGGTGTACAGTCGCGCATCGGCGCGGCCGATGTAAGCCACCCGGAAGAGATAGTCCTTGAGCATGTGCTCAATGCTCATATTCCAGGTATAGTCGCGCGGCAACCGATAGCCTGGGGTGAAGGTAGCTCCGATCGAGGTGGGAAGCACGAACGTACTGTCCGCCCCGGGGTGGAAGCTAGGCCCCGAGAACGGCGGGAAGGGCTCGGCGCCTCCAGTCGGGGCGTAGCATGCCCAGGGGCTGGTTACGTTGAGAATGCATCCCGGCGTGATGGTCGGGGAGTTGTAATTGAATTCGTAACTTGGGGCAAAGGGCGCCGTGGTTCCCATGTGATTGTAGGCCGCGAATGGGTAAGGCTGAACCATTTCAGCACCAGCGACGCGAATGCTGGTATTCGGCAGGGCACGCGGCGCCCAGGCCAGGCTTAAGCGCGGCTCGACGGCTCCCCAGTCGGTCTTCCATCCACCCACGGGAATACCCGCGTCACCGGCATACACAAGATTCTCCGGAGCATTGGGGAAGCGCGTGCTGGTCTGGCCAGGCGACCAGAAGGGCAGAGTATTATTGGTGTAGTGAGGGGCGGCCTGTGGATCCCAGCGTACGCCCACATTGATGGTCAGATTGGGCTTCAGCTTGATGCTGTCCTGTCCGAAGAATGCGTAGTTATTTCCGTTTAGGCCGTTATATTCACCGCCAGACTGTTCGAATGCGACCATGTCGCCAAGCAGAAAATCGGCAAAATCATTACCCGTGACCGCGCCATTGAAGATCTCAAACGCATCGGATCCCCAACCGTCATAAGCCAGTTGGAATTGCGTCTGGACGTCAACCCCGGCGACAAATAAGTGTTTACCTTTGGTAAGTGAAACAGTGTCGCTCACCAGGAAATGATGCTGACGCAAGAAAACCGGCACGTCGCTGATCCCGAAGTGGTTGGTAACCAGGTAACCGATGGTCTGATCGGGGGTGACCAGATTCTGGCCGAGGGCATTCGGCCCCAGCGGCTTTCCATCCGATCCAACCAATCCTGAGTGAAACGTGCTTTGAATGCGATTGTAACCAAAGCGAAAATCATTGACCAAGTTAGGTCGGATCGTGAATGTGTAATCCATGCCCACATTGTTGACTTCCCCCAACGCCGCGCGGCTTTCGTTCAGGATGTCGCCATTCCCGCTGAATGCCGGATTGGTGAAGTTGTCGAGGAACCAATGCGCGCTGATGTGTTGCTTTTCGGTCAGGTAGTAGTCGCTGTGAATGGTGAATTCTTTGCTATCGTTGATTTCGTTCTTGCCTTGTAGGAGAACGTTGCCCGCCGGATCATCGGTGTGGGGTAGAAGGGTCTCGATCTTTAGACTCACGGGACTATAGGACGAAACGGGAATCTGATTATTCAGATACGCGTTCGCGGCTACGTGCGCTCCTCCGGGCATGTAAAGTTGTTCAGTCGCGTCGTTGCAAAGGCCGGCCGTAAATCCAGCCGTGCAGAGTCCCGAAAAATCGCCGTTATTCAGCTCTGCGTTGTTTGGCACAGAGTTCCCTGAACTGGCGATGCTGATGTGCTCGTTAGTCTGCTGGTAATTCCCGAAGATGAAGAGCTTGTCGTGAATAATCGGGCCCCCAATGGAGCCGCCGAACTGGTTGCGTTTCAAGGGATCGGCAATCCCCGTGAAATAGTCCTTAGCATTCAAGGAATTGTTGCGGAGAAATTCGAATCCTTCGCCGTGCCACTGGTTGGTGCCGGACTTGGTGGCGATGCTGACGATCGCCCCGGCCGTATAGCCGTACTGCGCGTCAAAATTGTTGGTGATGACGGTGAATTCCTGGGTGGCATCGGAATTCGGGAACGGATCGGCATTTCGGTAGTTCTCATCGATATTGTTGAAGCCATCCAGCATGTAATAGACGCCGCCATTGCGGCTTCCATTCACCGAAGCCTGCGTCTGCTGGCCGGATTGGAAAGCGCTGCCTGACTGAGGCAGTCCGACGGCTTCTCCATCCACCGCGCCGGGCACGGTGAAAACCAGGGCGGCAGGATTTCTGCCGTTCAGCGGCAATTCCTGAATGGCCTTTTGATCGATGGTCTCGCTCAGGGCTCCAGTGGTGGTTTCTAGTTGCGTGCCTTCCGCCGTCACTTCGACCTTGGTGGAAACCTTGCCCGGCTTCAGCGAGAAATTCACGGTCGCGACCTGGTCCGCGGTCAGCGTGATTCCGGTCTGCGTCTCAGTAGTAAATCCGGTTTGGCTCGCGGATAGTTCATAGGCGCCAATGGGCAGAAAGGGCAGCGAGTAAGCTCCTCCCGAACTGGTGGTCACATTCGTAATCTGTCCGGTACCGACGTTCTTCGCCGAAACCTGTGCCCCTGCGACGACGGCTCCGGCTGCGTCAACTACGGTTCCATTGATGTTGGCGCGCCCGCCTTGCGCCAGCGCAGGAACGGTCATGGTCAACAGAGCAATGCAGCACACCAGTGTGTTCAGAAGAATTCCGAGAGAAAGGGAGATCGGCCGCGGGGCGACTCCCGCGGTTTTGGGCTTCCTCTCCTGTTCCAAGGTCTCGTGTCCGGCCGCAGTAAGCCCCCGCGCGACGGCTGACAAGACTGCCATTGATTGGGTCTTCATTGTCAATTTCTCCTCACCAAGAATCGGGTCTCCACACTTTGTCCCGAGGTGGGCGGAGTTTGCCCGCACCCGTAGAGACTTGTCAAACTGCATAAAATGGAATTACATTAATTTCGCTATACGAAACGACTGTGATGTTAAATCCCTGCAAAACCAGCGCTTGCTGCAACCTTTTCGAATAATGATTGTTGGTCAGGAAGAAGAAAGTTGTCTCGTGCACAGAAACGAAGGGCCGGTAGAATTTCCGCTCCGACGCTTGGACCTCTGAGATTTCAGGCGCAGACAGGCTAGCGCACGATTCCGTTGCCCCAAGCCTGTTGACAGCTTTGCGCACCGCGTCTCAAGTGCGGGGAAGCCACGGAGGAGGTCCGATTGTATTTTGACTAGGTTGCTACCGGGATCTGCAGATCATCGGGATACATCTTATCTACGTTTTGAGGGTTCACCATCTTGTGGTGAATCAGAGCGACCCGTGGCACGCTTCTGTTTTCTAATATGTCCAGCGCCAGGCGGATAATCTTCCCTCCGTAAGTCTCGGGAAAATACGCTATCGATCCGATGAATCTTGTACCCGGACTTCTCATCTCCTGGCGGGCTTCCAAGGCGCCGCCTTGGCCAACGATGGCACACTTTTCCTCGCAGCCAAAGTCATGAAATGCCTGAAGCGCGCCCAGGCCGGACTGGTCGTTCACCGCACCTACAAGCACGTGCTGTGCCCCATGTCGCCGCAGATGTTGTCGTATTAGCATGCGGCTGTTTTCGTAGTTTGGCCGTTTCTCATATCGAAAGACCGAGGCGCTGTCGAAATGCGGGAGAGTGTCGCGCAAACCCTCTAGAATGCCCAACATTCTGGCATGCAGGAAACCTCCGTGCGGTGCGATGCATACGATTTGATCAACCCGGCCTTGCCAGTTGGTCATCGCCCACTTTCCGAGATATATGCCGCCCATATGTCCAACCTTGTAGTTGTCCGGCCCAAAATAGACGGCCCCCGGTTGAGGGGCGTCCACCGTTATCACCGGAATGCCGGCACTGGCATATTTCGAGGAAAGGGTGTCTGCGATGGCAGTGTGCAGTTGGAATTCAATGACCAGATCCACTTTTTCCTGAATGAATTGTGCGGCATTCCTCACGGCGGTCACGCGGCTGGCCTTGTTATTTAGAACTACCAGATCCACGCCCGCTTGCCGGGCAGCCGAGATAATGCCTTCGTTCACCGTGCTGATGAAAACTCTTACCTGACTTTGTGCGGCATAACCGATGCGGTATTTGCGGTGCGGCAAGGGCTCAAACCGGGGGCGGTAACCATGTTCTCCCACCCGTTCCAGCAGGTCTTTGGAGACGAGGGTCATCAGCAGCCGGAACACCGTGGCCTTTTTCTGGCCGGTTCGTTTGGTGATCTCGCGCAGATGGAGAACCTCCTCCGGTCTACGGAAAGTGGCAAGAATGTCGCAAGCCCGCCCTACGGACTCCACGAGATAACGGGGTGCACTTCGACTGGCCGCGCGCGCGCCTGTACTTGCGAGTGTCATAGCAGGCAGAACTCAACTCTTAAGGCATCGACAGACCCGGAGTTACGTCCCAAAAATCGCCTTTTTGAGATTTCCGCGAAATTGGCCATTCCCCAAGTGCAGGCAAGAGTGTCAGTCCTCCCGAAATGTTGTCAAGGGCCGCACGTCCGGCAAAACAAGATTTCGTTTCATGAAACGGCGTCCGTGGGGTCCGGCTGGTGCTAGGAAACTTGGCTCCGTCTCCTCCGATACGCTTCAGTTTCACGGACTGTTCGCACGTTCCATTAGATGAAATGGCATCCCTTGGGATAGCATAAAATTGATTACAGCGCCTTCTCTCACAATGCCCGATGACAGGGGACCCGGTTGCCGATGTCAGTGCGCGAAGTTGAACTGCTTAGCATTGGGCTCGCGTCCTATGACATAAGTCTCTTCGTAGATGAATTTCCCCGCGAGAACAGCAAGCACGAAATCTACGAGATGATCGAGCAAGGAGGCGGCCCTGCGGCGAATGCCGCTTATCTACTCTCGCTTTGGGGCGTGCGTTGTGCCTTTGCGGGTTTGGTGGGAAGCGACCTGCATGGCCAACGAATACTGGACGAATTCGACCGGGCCGGAACCGATCTAGGCCTAACCGAAATTCGGACTCTCCACACCACGGCGGTTTCCGTGATCCTGGTTAATAGCAAGAATGGCAGCCGCACCATTGTGAACAGAAAGGCAGCCGCCGGCACACTGCAGTTGAGCACTGCCGGCTTGCAGGAAATCAGCCCGAGGATGCTTTTGTTCGATGGGCACGAACTGGAAGCCTCTCTGTCCGCCCTTGATGCTTTCCCCAATGCCATCTCCATGCTTGACGCGGGTTCGCTTCGTCCCGGAACCGAGGCATTGGCGGGCAAGGTCAGCTTCTTAGTCGCGGCCGAGCGCTTCGCGCTCCAGGTAAGCGGTTTACCGGATCTTGCCAGTGAAGCGGCGCAAAGCGAATGTCTCTACAGTTTGCGTAAGAAGGCTTGTGCGGGCGCAGTCATCGTGGTTACTCTTGGCTCGCGCGGGTTGATCTATGAGAAGGCCGGCGCACTCCGCCACGCTTCAGCCTGTGCGGTCAGAGCTATTGATACTACCGGGGCGGGAGACATCTTCCACGGCGCGTTTGCGTACTGCGTTCTGCACGGCTTGTCTCTGGAAGCGACGCTGAAATTCGCGACAGTTGCAGCGGGATTGTCGGTGCAGAAACGTGGAGGCCGTCAGTCCATTCCGCCCTTACCGGCTGTGCAACAGGAAGTCGGGAAATGGTGAACCCCGGGCCGTGGCAAGACGGAATCTTCAAAGGCGCCAATCTGTGCGTGGTGGGCAACATCAACCGCGATATCAAACTCGCTCCCATCACGCCGGGCAATTATCTTTTTGAGGACGGAGAAACGCCGGTTGAATGGACGGCCGAGTCGGTGGGCGGAGGAGGCGCCAATAGCGCTTGTGCCGCGGCGGCGTTGGGCGCAAGAGCCGGATTCCTTGGCAAGGTTGGGGCCGATGGGCTCGGACAACGACTGGAAGATGTCCTCGTCCGCCACGGAGTCAGCGCTCATTTAAGCAGGTCGGTGGAGTGCGTGACCGGAACTTCAGTAAATCTGGCCTTCACCGGCGGGCATCGGCATTTTTTCAGTTCACTGCCGAACAACGAAGCCCTCAGCTTTGCGGACCTCGACCTAGCCGCTCTCCACGGATACGATCACCTGCACCGGGCCGATGTGTGGTTTTCCGCGCCTATGCTGCAGGGCGGGAATGAACAACTTTTTCACTATGCTCGGAAACTGGGCATTCGAACCTCCCTCGACGTTAATTGGGACCCGCAGTGGGGCGGTTCCATGAACTCGGAGACTATCCGTGAGCGAAAGCTGGCTGTCCGCAAAGTTCTTCCTTCGGTCAACCTGGTCCACGGCAATACTCGGGAGTTGATGGAATTCACTGGAGCAACTGATCTCGAAAATAGCTTGCGTCTGCTGGAAGAATGGGGCGTGGAAGCAGTGATCGTCCACTTGGGAGCGGCGGGGGCTGGCTACTATGAGCGAGGTTGCTCTGGTGAGTGTCCCGTGCGCGCCGGTCACGCGACAGGTAAACAGCACCGGAACCGGGGATGCTCTCAGCGTTTGCATGATGCTGCTCGATCGCTATAAAGATATTGCGGTGACAGCGAAGCTGAGTCTTGCAAATCAGATTGTTGCGGAATTCATCGAAGGGAAGAGGATACTGATCCCGTCTTTGTGATCTGGCTGACCTGGGGCTTGCGGTAAGACACAAGCCGGGCCGCGAATACATCGGTCTACGAATTGTTGGCCGTCGATTCCTGAAGAACTGCTTCATTCCTCAGTCCGCGCTTGTCATTCCAGTGGCGCCAGACAATCGTTGGAGACAGCAGCGGAGCCGCGGCCGAAATGCGAAGTTTGACGAGGTAATAGGGAAAGTAGCCGTAAAAATCACAATCGCCCACCAGCATCTGGACGGAGGGATAACTGAAAAAGCAGGTGTGAGTCTCATTCTCCAGTCGCTGCATGGAGATTCCCACAGCTTCAATCAGCCGAAAAACCCAGAAGGTTTGATTGGGGGTCGTCATCACCAGCGCGCCGCGTGGTTTGAGCACTCGCTTGAATTCTGAAATGGTGAAAGCAGGATCAGCTAAGTGCTCGATTACCTCAGAGCACCAGATCAGGTCAAATTCACTGTCGGCAAAAGGCAGCGTGATATTGGCGTCCACACGAAGACCTTCCGCATAATGTGGCTCGATATCGATGGCCACAACTTGATAGCCTTTCCTTTTGAGTTTTTCTGCCCAATGGCCGTCGCGGCAACCTACGTCGAGCGCTTTCTTCCCCTCTCCGTTCTCGACCAAACCGAAGGCAATTTTTTTCCCTTTGGTGGTATAGCGCAATTCGTATTGTCCGAAATCCAAAGGGATCTTCTTCAGCAGACGTACCACTCTTCGCAACATGAAGTCTTCCTTTTGGCTGTGAAACTCGGCGTCAGGGCCGGATTGCGAAAAACCCACGTTCCCCCGCTCCGTTAGGACCACCACCAGCATCATCCCTTCGCCGTTGCGTCCGACTAGGGGAACCTGCGCCGAGGGTGACACTGTTGCCTTAGTCTACCGCAGAAATTCCGGGAAGAAAGGACGAACACGCGTCAGCGGATTGGGAGGTCAGGCGGAATATTTCGCGAATGAAAATCGCTTTATGAGCAGACGTCCTACCAGTTGGTGGGCTGAGGAATACAGGGAAATCCCGATTGCTGGTCCGGCAAAGCTAATTAAGTATGGTATGCCTCAGCAGTTGTAATGTTTGTTTGGGTTTTCGACCCGAGGAGCCGGGCCCGCATGTGGTGGGCGAAAGAAGGAAGCAAATTTGGGTCAAAGAGAGTGGCCTTTTTTCGGTCCGTTCCAGGGTGGGCCTGGCGGTGAAGCGGTGATCCGCATTCTGATTGCGGACGACCATCCCGTGGTAAGGCATGGGCTGAGAAACCTCTTGGAAGTACAGAAGGGCTGGGAAGTGATTGATGAAGCGGCGGATGGGCTGGAGGCGCTTGAGAAAGCGGACCGCTTGAATCCAGACGTCATCCTGCTGGACGTCAGCATGCCCAAATTGAACGGCCTTGAGGCATGCCGGTTGATTCGTAAGGCCGTGCCGGGCACGGAAATCCTGATTGTCACTCAGCATGACTCTCCGCAAATGATGCGAGAAGCGCTCGCCGCGGGAGCGCGTGGCTATGTGGTTAAGTCAAACGCCGGACGCGATTTGCTGGCTGCGGTCGCAGCTGTGAGTCAGCACAAACCCTTCACTTTGGGTGGGGCAGGTTTCGTGAGTTCCAGTTAGAAATCGGCTGTTACCAAGTTCAGTTGCCATTGTGAAAACCAACAGACGGTAAAGGTTTTGCCACCAAGGAGGAAAAGTGAAACTTCGAATTTTAGTGGCGGATGACCACGAACTGGTCCGGCGCGGCATGTGCGCGCTGCTGCAGGCGCGTCCCGATTGGGAGGTCTGCGGTGAGGCTTCGGATGGGCGGGAAACCGTGGAAAAGGCGAAGCAACTCAAGCCGGACATAGTGATCCTCGATATCGGTATGCCAAACCTGAATGGCTTGGCGGCGACCCGTCAATTGGTGCAGCAGGGGAACTACAAGATTGTTGTTCTTACCATTGACGACTCCGACCAGGCGATTCGCGAGGCGCTCGATGCTGGCGCCCGTGGATTCGTACTGAAATCGGATGCGGCTCGCGATTTGGTCTCGGCGGTCGAGGCCTTGCAACATAATCGGCTCTTCTTTACTCCGCGAGTCAACAACATGGTTCTTGCGGGTTTTCTTGAAACGGGACATAACGGCTCATCCCGCCGGCCTCCCAAAGTGCCGACTCCCACCGCCAGGGAACGCGAAGTGATTCAGTTAGTAGCGGAGGGCAAGAGCTCCAAAGAAGTCGCCGCCATGTTGAACCTAAGCACAAAAACCGCGGAGACACATCGCAGCAATATCATGCGAAAACTGGGACTCCATTCGGTGCAGGATCTGGTCTTGTATGCGATAAAAAACCACATTATCCAAGTGCAGCCGCCGACCGCGGAGAGAAACTCAAGCGAGGGTTCAGTGAGTTGAATTGACCTTTGTTGAAACGGATCGCGGCACGTTCCTTCGTTGAACCCACTTAGCGCGGTAACTGAAGCCGTTTCGAATTCCTCGCAATAGATTATCGCGGTCAACGCGTTCACGCGATTGTTTTCCCCCTGAATGGAAACAAGTTAAGTGCAGCGAAAATGCTGGGCGTCGGCAAGATGACGCTCTACCATGTCTAAGCCACTCTGTACTTGTTGGCTGTTTTCTCGTTGAGAGTGATTCCGAACCCCGGCCCGTCTCAGGCGCCATTCTTTTCCGTCGTCAGCGGTTCCATTGAAGTTCGGTTGAAACTGAACTGGCTATCAGCCTTGCCCTGGGCAGAGGCAGTCGTTCGCGTTCGCTATCCGAACGAACTGGTCTTCCATGAACCCCAATCACTACTCAGCGGAAGACTAGCCGGGCTTCTTAAGATAGGATGTTGGCCGCGTTTCAGCAGCCCGCGGAACCGGCGGGGGAGGAATGCCCATCTGCCATGAATACTAGCAATCACAATAGTTTTCCGCTCACACACTGGAGCCGGCTCGCGGCAGTTAAGGGGGGTAACAAAGCTGAGCAGCGGGAGGCCCTGACCTACCTGGCCGAACGCTATTGGAAGCCGGTCTACTGCTATGTGCGCAGACGCGGGTACGGAGACGCGGAGGCCGAAGATTTTGTCCAGGAATTCTTTCTGACCGCGTTTGCCAAGGAGTTGTTTGCCAAAGCCGATCCGGCGCGCGGACGATTCCGAAACTTTCTGTTGAAATCGATGCAGCATTTTCTGGCGAAGGAGTGGCGGGATCGACACGCACAAAAAAGGCATCCGGCGGAAGGATTTGTATCAATCCGCGAACTGGCGTCGGCATCCCGACCAGTCGTAGTGCCGAAAGATACAGAAACACCGGAGGATGTTTTCAATCGAACATGGCTGTGCGAATTGGTATTGCGCGTATTGGAGACTTTAGAAGAGGAATATGCGGCCAACGGGAAGAAAGTCCATATCGAATTGCTGCGGCAGCGGATCATTGCTCCGATTCTCGAAGGCGCGGAGGCGCCCTCGCTCCAGGAGCTGGCCGATGCGTACTCTTTAAGCGTGAAGGACGTAGAAAACCGGGTGATCACGGCGCGCCGAGCCTACCAAAGACTCCTGCGTGACGAGATTCGCAGGTACGCGAGCTCAGAAGAAGAGGTAACGTTGGAGATCCAGGATCTGTGGCGGTTCATGGGCAGGTGACCGGCAAGGAAAAGAGACTGCGGCAGAACTTGAGTTGGAAGCTTTGCTGAACTTGGGAGAGCGAAGGGATGGCCCTTCTCTGTTTGATCGGAATCCACGACCGCCGACACTACGACCTGCGTTGCGTGCGACGGCACTGGACTGAGGTGGACAACCGGCTGATCGGGCTTATCGACGCTTCTCGCGTGGCGAGATTCATGAGTGCGCGAGTTCAGCGGCGGGAGGCGGATGCTCGCGTCGGCCAGTCCATCAAGCCGTTCTCGAGACTCTTAAAAGCTGCAAAATTTATTTGCCGTGCAGAATTCGGCGGGATGCGGGTTAGTAACGGGTGGAACGGCAGTACCAACGAACACGAATAGCTGATGCGAAGGCAAGCAGGTCCGACCGGATCGGAACCATCATGAATCTCTGGAAGAAATTATTCGGAGTCGAATCACCGAAGGTGGGGATCGCTCAAGGGAAGTCACCGGGCCCGCCCGCCATCACTAGCGACCAGTCAGTTTCCTTCCATGAGGCTCTTAGGAAAGACGACTTGGAAAAGGTCAAGACGCTACTCAAGAAAAATCCCGGACTAGCCAATACAGACGGAGAATTCAGCGAGAAGCCCTTGAACTTGGCAGCGGCCAGGGGGCATAAGGAACTCGCCGCGTTGCTGCTGGCCAACCAGGCCGAGGTGAATGCCAAGGGCGGCCTTGGCGGCTACACTGCTTTGCACCAGGCGGCACGCAATGGCCGCAAGGAGGTGGTGGAATTACTGCTCGCCAGCGGAGCGGAGGTCAATGCGAAGGACAAGGATGGCGATACGCCTTTGCACCTAGCGGCAGCTCATGGACACAAGGAAGTGGCGGAGTTGCTGCTGGCCAACAAGGCCGATGTGAATGCCGAGGGCTGGTATGGCTACGCTCCTCTACACGTGGCGGCGCTCAATAACCGGAAGGACATGGTGCAATTACTGCTGGCCAGCAAGGCCGAAGTTGATGCGAGGGACAAGCACGGCACGATGCCCGTGCGCCTGGCGGAAGGGAAGGGCTACGACGACATAGCTGAATTGCTGCGTCACGCCAGCGGCACCCGGCCGCCCTCACGCTTCGCAGCGCCGCCAATGCCTGCCGGCATTTGTTACGCCTGCGGCGGCAGCGGGCGTCAACGTTCCGGAGGGGGAGGCTATCAAGCGTGCAGGTGGTGCCATGGCCGAGGTCGCAAGTAAGGCCAGCCTGGGCTGGTTCAACTTCCCTTGCCCGAAAGAAGCGGTTCGGCGGCTCAGAGTGAATGTGTACCGCGCGCAGCTAAATCGGGGCATTCGGGTAGAACGTCCGAGATCGTCGCTTCAACGCGACTCGCAGCGCCGGGATTTAGCCCTACACTGGACAGAACTTATGCCCCCTAAGAAACCAACCTGGTTAGCGCGGATGTTCCGCAGCGGCTCTGGCGGACAGGCACCCCGAGACGGCGACATTGGCAACGGTCACGATGAACCGATCGGTGATCCCTTGTTCGACGATGACGGGAACCCGATGCCATTCCAGAAGCTGGGCCGGTACAAGCTGGTCAGGAAGCTTGGCTCAGGCGGAATGGGCGTGGTTTTTGAAGCTATCCAGGAGGATCTGGATCGCCGCGTTGCCCTGAAAATCATGTCTCCGGGGTTGATGCTCGACCCGGATTACCTCCGACGGTTCAAGCAGGAAGCAAAGTCGGCAGGGGCACTGAATCACTCCAACATCGTGACGATCTATGAGACGGGAAGCGATCGCGGATTTCACTTCTTCTCTATGGAATTTGTGGACGGCGCTTCACTCGAACAATTGCAGGCGGTAAATGGGCGGCTCCCTGTGGCAGAGGCGACTCGCTACATGTTCCAGGCAGCGCAGGGTTTGGAGCATGCCTGGGAGCAGGGCATCATTCACCGGGATATCAAACCGGCGAACATGATGGTGAATAAGAAAGGCGTTTTAAAGATTGCAGATTTCGGATTGGCGAAGAATCCGGCCAGCAGCGCACTGACTCAGACCAATAAAGGCATGGGGACGCCGCTTTACCTGAGTCCTGAGCAATGGAAAGACGCGCACGCGGCTGACCAGCGTTCGGACATCTACTCCCTTGGGGCAACCTATTATCAGTTGCTTGCCGGCAGGCCTCCCTTCGAGGGGGACACGCCGCTTGAGATCAGAGCCAATTCGATTGCGCAACCACTCACGCCGCTTCGTGCCATCAATCCCCGCATTCCCCGCCCGGTAGCCTCCGTGGTGGAGAAAATGCTGGCCCGGCAGCCGGAAGCCCGCTATCAAAAGGCCGCTGAATTGATTGCCGCTCTCGAGGCAATCCGTAGCCTGGAGGAGGATACGGTCGCGGCCTTGAGCCCTTCGGATTACATTGACAAAACCAACGCATTATACGGGGAGAATCGGTACACCGAGGCCCTGGACCTGATCCGCGAGGGGATTGCGGTTCATGGGGCCAATTACGAATTCCTGAATCAGGAAGGAATTTATCTCACCGACATGGGCCGGCACGCCGACGCCCTCCACATATTTGACCTGGCTCTCCAACTGAATTCCCGGTACGTGAATCTCTGGGCCAACAAAGGCAGAGCGCTGCGGGCCATGGGCCGGCACCTGGAAGCCTTGAAGTGTTATGACCGGGCGATCGCGTGCGACCCGGGCAAAGCAACCCCCTGGCACAACAAAGGAAATTGCTTAAGCGACATGGAGCGGAACGAGGAGGCTCTTGTGTGTTTTGAAAAGGCGGTGCAACTCGAACCAAGCCATGAATGGGCGCAACGGCATCGCCGGAGTCTGGAGGAGATGAAGAAAAAGCTCAGGGGAACACGAACATGAACATGTTCAGCAACCCTGCCGAGACGGAAAAGAAAAAGATATTGGCTCGTCACTTGGGGCATAAGCACGAGCCATGGACGATCAAGGATTGGCTACAAGCAATCCTGATTATACTCGGCCTGCCTTTCATTATTTTCGGATGGGTGATTCGCTTTTGGTGGGACTTCGCGCGCGGCCCCAGACCAAAAAGAACTGTTTTGCACTGGTTGTTACTTCTCACGATCATGGCGATAGTGCTCGTGGCGTACGTAGCCCTTACTGCGATTATCGTAAGGCGGGTTTTTCGATTCTAGGACTCCGCTCACGCAGAATCTGACAACAAAATGGTAAGTAAGCATCTCTGGCTGTTGAAGAAAGAAGCAAGGCATGAAAGGAATACAGAGTGAACATCACGTGCACCTTTGGTTTCCACAAATGGGACGGGTGTAAGTGCCTGAAGTGCGACAAAATTCTCGATGAAGCTCACCGGTGGGAAAAAGACTGCCGGAAATGCGCCAGATGTGGGGCAGTTCGCAGAAAGCAGCATTCGTGGGAGGGTCTCAAATGCGGCGTTTGCGGCATTAAACGACCAATTCGCCCACCATCGTTTGAGAAACAGCCCGATTCGATAGAACCATCTCAAACGGATCGCGAGGATGCCGCAGTGATCGCTCGTTTGATCGGACATCTAAACCTGTATCTCAATACCGATGATGTGAGTAATCGCTTTCCATTTTTTCTTAATCAGGTTACCAGCATCGGAGAAGTGATTGCCTGGCAGATTGCGCAGTTTGGAGAAGGTGAATTTCTACCAATCGCGCGCCGGGCAGCTCAACAGGCAGAAGCAATGCCGCGTGTTGCCCTGGAACAATTGTGCATCCAACATCTGCCGCAACTGTTCAAACACAG
Source organism: uncultured Acidobacteriaceae bacterium (assembly GCA_963697035.1). Taxonomy (GTDB): domain Bacteria; phylum Acidobacteriota; class Terriglobia; order Terriglobales; family Acidobacteriaceae; genus PALSA-270. The sequence continues at coordinate 371,168 of CAVOMN010000001.1, forward strand.
GTATTTTTTCGAGGCTGGTAGTCGGGATGATCAAATCATTACAAAGTTGTCGCAAATGTTTAAATTGCAAGTCGAGTAAGGTGTCGGAGCGACAGGATCGTGCGGAATTGCTGCGCGAGCACCGCGGCTATGAACGAACGGTCTCGCCGCCAAGCCCCGCATTCGTAACAGGATGAGGAGCAACCATGAGTGAAAAGCACTATCTCCATGAAGTCGCCCGGGACGGCAAATTGGAAAAAGTCAAAGCCTGGATTGAGCACAATCCTGATCTTGTTTTCAGCCGGAAAAGCGATGGCAGCACTCCGTTGCACTGGGCCGCGTCGGGAGGCAGCAAGGACGTCGTCGCATGGTTGCTCGCCAGCCGGGCCGAGGTCAATGCGAAGGATAACAATGGCAATATAGCTTTGCACTCTGCGGCGGCTCGCGGCCACGAGCAGCTTGTGGAATTGCTGTTAGTTCACGGGGCCGATGTCAATGCGCGCGATAACCATGGCGAGACACCTTTGCACCGCGCGGGGGGCGACGAGCAGGTGGCGGAATTGCTCCTGGCCCACGGGGCCGATATCAATGCAAGCGACAACAACGGCAGGACGCGCTTGCACGGCGCGGCAGAGTATGGCCGCAAGGACTTCGTGGAATGGTTATTGGCTAACCGAGCTGACGTCAATGCCCTTGATAAATTTGGCGTGACTCCATTGGACCGGGCGATGGGGTATGAGGGAAAGGATGTGACACCAGCCAGTATGCATGAACTGGGTCGAAACCGCGAGGAAGTGCGGGACCTGCTACGTAAGCACGGTGGCAAGCGCGGATGGGAATTGCTCTTAGGGAGGAGCCGCGAGAAGCCGCATGACACAGTGATCTGACCTTGCCACGCTGGAGCGTTATGTCACCGCATACAAACACAATTATGGCAACGATACTTGAAGGGACGAGGAAGATCAGTTCGCCCACTGCGAGGTTGGTGCAGTGCTGCTTGCCAAGGGGAGCTTGCGACCTCGCTGCTTCTTTCCCTGGAGAGCGGTCTCACGAAGTGGAGTACTTGCTGCGCCAGTACGGCCGGCACGGATAAAGCGTATGCCGCCGAAAATTACCTTGAGAGTTTTCCAGGGTGCGTTGAACGGCCAAGAGTTTGTGTTCGACGAAACCACCTCTTGCATCGTCGGACGGGCCAGCGACTGCTCGCCCCGCTTGCCCTCCGATGAAGCTCACAAAACAGTCTCACGCCACCATTGCCTGCTGGACATCAACCCGCCCGACATCCGCGTACGAGACTTCGGCAGCCTGAACGGAACTTACGTCAATGGAAGAAAAATTGGCCAGCGCAAGCCGGGTCTTTCGCCGGAGCAAGGCGCCAGAATGTCCTTCCCGGAGCACGACCTGAAACACGGCGATGAAATTCAAGTCGGTGAAACTTTGTTTCGCGTCGCTGTTTTTGTGCCAGCGCTATGTGAGGAGTGCTCAGCGGAGATACCCGAGGGCCTGAGACTCCAGGCGGAACGACTTCCCGGTGTATTTCGGTGCGAGAGTTGCCGGAAGAAAGCCGGCCTGGCCCAACGTAAGGAGCCGACCAGAAGGAAAGCGAGGCTATGCCTCAAATGCAACCGCGATGTCGCCGCCGAGATCGGCGAGAACCGCCCGGGGGATTATATCTGCGCCCAATGCCAGAAAGATGCCCTGCAAATTCTCAAGGGCATGCTCGACCGCGCCAAGGCCGGGGTGGGCGAATTGCAGGCCATCCGCGGTTACACCATTGAGCGTGAACTCGGCCGCGGGGGCATGGGCCTGGTGTGGTTGGCGCGGAACGACGCCTCCGGCGAGTTGGTGGCCCTCAAGGTCATGCTGCCCCAGGTCGCGGCGGACCAACGGGCGAAGCAATCTTTTCTGCGGGAAGTTGAAAATACCAAAGCACTAAAGCACAGAAACATTGTCGAGTTTCGGGAATCGGGCTGCTCCGGAGGCACGTTCTTCTTCACTCTTGAATACTGCGGCAGTGGCAGCGTGGACAAGATCATGAAGCAGCGCGGGGGGAAGCTCTCGGTAAAGGAAGCGATGCCCATCATCCGCGATGTTCTCGACGGACTGGAATACGCGCACCATGCCACGATTCCGAACGTTAAGCTCAAAGACGGCACCTACGCAGAGGGGCATGGGCTCACCCACCGCGACCTAAGTCCGCACAATATTCTCCTGGCGGAAGCCGGCGCGATTCGAACGGCCAAAATATCCGACTTCGGTTTAAGCCGGTCGTTCGACCTTGCCGGCTTAAGCGGCCTTGCGCGAACCGGAAATGCCGCGGGCAAACCCTGGTTCATGCCCCGCCAACAAGTGGTCAACTTCAAATATGCTGGCCCCGAAGTGGACGTGTGGGCGGCGGCAGCGTGTCTCTACAACATGCTGACCGGAAGCTTTCCTCGCGATTTCCCCCGGAGCCAGGACGTTTGGCAGACGGTGCTGGAGTCTGAACCAGTCCCCGTCCGGCGACGCGATTCAACTATCCCATTGCGCCTTGCTGAGGTAATTGACAAAGCACTGATTGACCGTCCGGCCATTACGTATAAGACTTCCGCAGACCTGAAGGAAGCGCTGCAAGCGGCGCTATGAAACTCACGGTCCGATATGCCGGAATCACAGACCCGGGTCGTGTTCGTCAGACCAATGAAGACAATTGGAGCGTCGATCCAGACCAGGGCTTGTTTATCGTGGCAGACGGGATGGGCGGCGAATTCGCCGGGGCGCTGGCATCGCAAGCTGTCGTCGCTACTCTGCCAGAATTAGTCCGGGAGTATTTCGCAACCTTGCAAGGTACGCTGAATGGCCAGGCCAGACGGCGCCTGACGAGAGCCATTGCTACGCTGAGCAGGCAACTGCGCCAACAGACGGAAAACGAACCGGGGTTGGCAGACATGGGCTCCACGGTTGTGTGCGCTCTGGTGCGGGGTGACCGAGTGCTCATCGCGCAGATGGGGGACAGCAGGGTGTATCGGCTGCGTGCGGGCCGATTGAAGCAACTCACCGCTGACCACACGCTGATTCAAGCACTCCTTCACGCCGGAGAGATTACTCCCGAGGAAGCTGCCACGCACCCGGCCCGGGGATGCCTGACTCGCAGCGTGGGGATGGAAGGGGAGCCGCTGCCCCAGGCGCGTTTGTTGGAACTGCGCCCCCGCGACCTGCTGATGCTTTGCACCGACGGCCTGGCGAGCGTGTTAAGCGACGATCAGATACTCTCAATCCTAAACGAGCCTGCGCCTCTGGAGAAGCAATGCCGCCGTCTGGTCGATGCAGCCAATGGGGCTGGCGGAAAAGACAACGTCACGGTGGTGCTCCTTCGTCTCGTCGAACCGGGACGAGGAAATTGAGTCAAACAGCGGCCGCGCAGAATCAGCGCACGTTCTGGATAGTAGCGTCTAGCGGGGCTATGCGGAATTGCCCGGATGATCCGCTGGCACGCCGTTACAATGCAACGGCGGTATCCCTGAACGCGGATTTGTGCTTAATTCGTCAGCCTTGAGGGACACCCGTCGGTAGTAACATCCCTAGCTGTGCTACCAACGCGGAAAGAGGAACGGCCATGGGAACCAGGTACCTCAATCGATGCCAGGATTGCGGCGGCACCGGCATTTGCAAATACTGCAAGGACCAGCGACGAGAAGCCCTTGAGCGGTCGCGGCGGCAGGACCGGCAACGCGACCAGATGGGAGTCACTATGCCTTGGAAGCCATACATCCCCGGGCTGTTCTCGCTTGGCATAGTGCGGTGCGGACGATGCAACAGCACCGGCACCTGCTTCGTCTGCGAGGGCCGTGGTGGATCGAACCTGGTTGATGATTAGCCCACCGGGCCACGCAGAATTTGGCGGCGCAAAGGTAAGTACTGAATTGATGATGGACGAAAGAACCGAAAAAGCTCGATCAAGACCGCAGAAGAGCGTTTTTATAACAGATATTCATGTGGTGCCGTGATTCATGGACCTGAGACCGTCTTTAAATTTGGTCTGGAAACTGGCCGCCCGCGAAATGGCGGCTGGCCAGTTCAAGGAAATTGAGCCTGAACATTTTTGCATGGCCCTGTTGAAGTTCGCGGAACTGTCCGCAGCGGCGGTTGAAGCGGATGACGAGCACGCTGCAATTGCCCAGGCCATCGCCGCCGATGTCGAGTCGGTGCGTGAGTCGCTGCAGAAGCGCGGGATCGAGAGCACGCGCGCCAGGCGCACATTGCGCGTCCAGCTTGGCAAAGGTGCCACACCTCACCACCATGATGGCCAGGTTCACCGTTCTGCCGCCAGCCGGGCGCTATTCGAATCCGCCGCGAATCTGGCCCAGGTGTCTGGGTGCGATGCGGTCACTCCACTGCATCTGCTCGCGGCCCTGGTGCGATCTCCCACGCCAGCTATTGCCCAGGCTGTTTTTGAAAGGGCTGCAGCTTCGCCGCAACTGGTGGCCTTGCCAGTGCTCGACAAACATGGGAAAGATCTCGTGAAGGAGGCGTCCGAGGGCAGGTTGAAGGCCGATCCGGCTGCGGAAGTTGCCAGCAAAGCCGTGCTGCAGATTCTGCTGCAGAAAGAACGCAAGAGCATTCTGCTGGTGAGTGACGAGGATGATCTGGCTGAGGGAGTCGCCATCACAATTGCATGTACGATGGCCGGGAAAGAGCCGCCAACGGGATTGAAAGGGCGTAGGCTGATTGACATTGCGGCGCCGAACCGGCGGAATCCGCGCAAAGGGATTCGACTTCATTCAGAAGCGGAGGCAGTGGAGTTGGAGCGTCTGCGGCAATTTCTGGCGGAGGCGGCATCCCGCCCGGAAATCATTCTGCTCGTGCCGCCGTTGGAAGTAAAATCCGAGTCCGCAGGCAGAGGCCAAATGGCCAGCCTTTTGCAGGAAATACTGGTGCAGGGGAAGGCCCAGTTTATTTGCCGGGTGCCCCCGAAGATCTTCACGGAGCACCTTGGCAAAGACGCGGTTTGGAAGCGTCGAACGGAAGCGGTCTGGCTGGAGAAGGACATTGCAGGCAGCATTCCGAGAGAACTGTGAACAGCCACTTATCGAGCTTGCGCGCGAAAGCAGAAGGGCTTGGTTGCACTACAAGACGGAGAAACACACTTTGAGCTTCTGGAAGAAACTATTCGCGGTCAAGGAATCGCCGAAAACCGGCGCTTCTTCGATTCATGACGCAACTCAGGATGACGACTTGGCAAAGGTCAGAGCGCTGCTCAAAAAAAATCCTGAACTGGCTCTCAGCAAAGACAATGCAGGCTGGACGCCTTTGCATGTGGCGGCGCTCAGGGACAACAAGGACATGGCGGAGGTGCTCCTAGGCGGCCAAGCCGACGTCAACGCCAAGAACGGCGGAGGCGAGACGCCTTTGCACATAGCGGTTAAGATCGACGGCGAGGCCGTGACGGAATTGCTGCTGGCCAACAAGGCCGAGGTCAACGCCAAGGACGACAGCGGCCGAACGCCCTTGCATTTAGCGGTGACCGCCCGTATTGCGGACTTGCTGCGCCAGCATGGTGGCCATGCCGAAGCCCAGTCTCAAACTTTTATAAAAGTTAATTTATTTCAGATGAACGCGCAGTTTTTGAAAGACCAGGCGCGTGTTCAGGCCATGTTCAAATTCGTTCGACCGACTGTTGGTGACATACGCCTGATTGATTTTGAATTCGAGAACGGCGTCAGTTTGCTCAATGTCCGAATCGAGAACGAATCCCTCGTGACGATCCCGTCAAAATATGCGGCTATGCCGGTGAAAACAATTGGTGTCCCCGATGCTGAACGGCAACGGGCATTCATGCCTATGATCGAAAAGGAAAAAGCTAAATGAGTGCTCAACATCGGGAACATCCATGAGCATGCCGGGTTCAATCACCTTGAAGCTAACTAAACCAAACGAGATCATTCACAGCGCTTCCTCATATTGGTGGTCCAGATATTGGTGGTCCAGGTAAGCAGCAACTGAGACTTCCTGCCTATGTTCACTGACAAAGCTCAAACGACAATCGATCTAGCCAAGGATTTCGCCCAGAGCACGGCGCTAACGAACTAAGCTTGTCATCGTTGGTGCTGGCAATGCTACATCAGACTCGAGGGCGCTATTTTGTTGTCCGAGTGCGTCGGCACAACTCCGGAAAAACTGCGGCGGCGTTGCCGGCTGCCGAGGAGCCGTCCCCTGCCGACACAAACTACCCGTGGCGGAGACGGTGCGGGCTGTGTTGCAGACGTCCAAGGAATGGCCCAGGAGGTGCCTGACCGCGCGCACCCCGGATTGGTCGACTTGCGGCATCTGGCCTGCGCCCTGGCGACGTCCCAGGAGGTGTGCGCCATGTTCAATGCATCCTCTCTCGCGCGGGATAGTGCCATTGCTCGGCTCAACGCTTGGTCTATCGAAGAAGGTTTGTTCCCGCGATTGGAGGAATTAACCGAGAAGTTGCGGGAGTTACGGACGGATTTGCTGGCGAAGGTGTTTGGCCAGGATCATGCCGTGCAAGCGTTCGTGGAGGGTCTTTTCAACGCCGAGATTGTGGCAGCATCGGATCGGCAGCGCAAAGCGCCGCGAGCCGTTTTCGTTTTGGCCGGGCCGCCGGGCGTGGGGAAGACATTTCTTGCGGAATTGGGCGCTTCCCATCTCGCCCGTCCGTTCAAACGGTTCGACATGAGCGCATATGCCGATCATCAACAGCAGAACGCGCTGGTCGGGTGGGAGGAAAGTTACAAGGGGGCGCAGCCTGGCCTGCTCACCGGTTTCGTCGAAAAGAATCCTGACGCGGTGCTGCTTTTCGACGAGATTGAAAAGGCCCACTTGAACACGATCCATCTCTTTCTCCAGATTCTCGACGCCGGGCGGCTGGAAGACAAATATCTCAAACGCGACATCAGTTTCACCGAAACCACCATCATTTTCACCACCAACGCGGGCCGCAAACTTTACGATCAATCCGACGATGGTGGCGTCCGCAGCGCCAATGCCGCTTTCCACCGCAAGACACTGCTGGACGCGTTGGAGCATGAGACCGATCCCAGGACAGGAAAGCCATTCTTTCCCGCAGCGATATGCTCGCGTATGGCCACGGGCTACCCGGTATTGTTCAATCATCTACGGGTAAACGAGCTGGAGCGAGTGGTGCGGGCGGAACTGGGTCGTGTCGCCGGTTTGCTGGAGCGGCAATACCGCAAGCAGGTGAATTTCCACGAACTCTTGCCCATGTGCCTGGTTCTGCGTGAAGGCGCCCGGGGAGACGCTCGCACCCTGCGGTCTCAGGCGGAGACCTTTCTCAAAAGCGAGTTGTTCAAGTTCGCTCAATTATTCAATACCGATCGCCTCGAAGCGGTCTGGGACAAGGTGGATAGCCTCCGCTTGGAATTAGACGGGGATATCGAAGGCCTGGATCGAGAAGTCCGCTCGTTGTTTGAGGCTACCGAGCGCCCACGCGTTCTGTTGCTGGCAGGATCGGACTTGGCTGATCTTTACCGGGAATCCGTATCGGATGTGGATTGGCGTGTGGCCCAGACGGCGGCGGCGGCACTGCAGATTCTTGCCGGCGAAGAAGTAGACCTTGCACTTTTGGATTTGTCACTCGGGGCCGGGATGGAAGGGATTGGCAAGACAATCCAGCAATTCGATCACCTTCCGGCGGCAGCGCGTAGCTTGGATCTAGGACAGGAGATATTACGGAAGATTCGCGAACGTCTTCCCGAGATCCCCGTTTACCTTCTTTCTCTCGCCGAATCTGATGCAGTCGGCCCCGGTCCAGAAACCGTGGATGACGAGATATATCTGGCGTGTGTTCAGGCGGGGGGCGCGCGAGGGGTAATCACGAGCCGATTCATTGATGTGCTGGTGAAGAACTGGCAGGAACAGCGCAACGATTTTGCGAGCCGCCTGCTCGAGATTACTCGCCGCTTGCATCGCGAGAAAGCCGCGGCTCGGCTGGGCCAGGAGCGGAAGGTGCTCGGTTTCGATACCGCGCCGCGCGTGGACGGACGTCGAATCTCTATCCGCTTGCGCAATCTGCATCTCACTCGCGCTGTTGCCGCAGTCGATGCTGGCGAGATTCTTGATGACGTGGAGCGGCCGCGCACGCGCTTCGACGAAGTGATCGGCGCCGATAGTGCCAAAGACGAGTTGAAGTTCTTCATCGATTTCCTGAGAAATCCACGGCGGTTTGCGGCATTGGGGCTAAAGATGCCAAAGGGGGTTTTGCTCCATGGTCCTCCGGGGACCGGTAAGACCATGCTCGCCCGCGCGATGGCGGGTGAATCGAACGTCGCCTTTTTGCCTGTGTCTGCTACCAACTTCGTGACCATCTGGCAAGGTAGCGGACCACAAAACATGCGAGATATTTTTGCCCGGGCACGGCGATATGCGCCCGCGATTATCTTTATCGATGAGATCGATGCTATTGGGAAAGTGCGTACAGGAGGGGGTCAGCGGTCAGGCCGAGGAAAGTACACTTAACGCTCTTCTCACCGAGATGGACGGTTTTACCGGGCCATCGGCGGATCGGCCAGTGTTCGTATTGGCGGCGACCAATTTCAATGTGCAGACTGGAGGATCAGGAGACGCCAGAACGGCGTTTGCGGACGCTCGATCCAGCCTTGGTTCGTCGTTTTTCGCGAGCGATATTAGTGGACTTGCCTGACAAGGCTGCTCGCCAGAAGTATTTCGCACTGAGGCTGGGCACGGTGAAGAGGGTGGTCATAACCGATTCCGTGATCGAGCTTTTGGCTGAGAAATCCACTGGGATGAGCATTGCAGGTCTGGAGCAGGTTATCGAGACTGCTGGCCGCAACGCCCTTCAAAAGAACCACGAACTAACGGGTGACATGTTGGTTGAAGCGCTCGACACGGCGCGCGAAGGCGAGGCCAAAGAGTGGTCCCCTGAATTCTTGGAAAGCACTGCCCGTCATGAAGCCGGCCACACGATCCTGTATTGGCTTTCCGGCTGGTGGTCTCCCGAGGTCTCCATCGTGGCGCGGGCCGACCATGGGGGCGGTATGAGGCATAGTGAGGAAGAAATGAAGCGCGAAAGCCAGACCAGAGAAGAATTACTCGCCCGCATCCGCACATGCCTCGGCGGACGCGCTGCTGAGTTGATTTATTACGGAAAAGAAAAAGGTCTTACCACGGGCGCGTCTGGGGATTTGGAAAATGCCACGCGGATTGCCCGCCAAATGATTTGCCGCTATGGCATGGAAGAAGATTTCGGGTTGTTGGCAACGCCTGAACTATTCAATTACACCGAAGCGGTAAGCAGTCCGATCTACCAACGAGTCAGTGAGGCTGCGGGCCGGATTCTCAAGCAGGAAATGGAGAACACCCTCAAATTGTTAAAGGAGAATCGTGCACATCTGGACGCTGTTGCCAAAGCGTTGCTCGCGAAGAACCGTTTGTATCGCGATGATTTGAAGCAATTATTGCCGCCGTGCTCGCGTGGCTAGTGGAATCCTGATACGTCCACCCGGACTTGGTGCAGAAACGCTAAGTGAGAATAAGAGATGAAACTTGCTTGTATGGTTGGGTCTCATAGTTGGCGGGCGTGCAAATGCATCGACTGTGGGAAGGCGCGGAACAAAGAACACCAAAGCCACGGCTGGACGGGCGATTGTGAGCGTTGCAGTCGCTGTGGCGCCACGCGTGCCAATGCTCACGCGTGGGACGGGTGTACGTGCAAAATGTGTCGAAAGACGCGGGATCAGGATCACGACTGGAGAGCCAATTGTGAACGCTGCAGTCGCTGCGGTGCCACCCGCTCCAATGCCCATCAGTGGGATGAATGCACATGCAAAATGTGCGGAGAGAAGAAAACGATCCGAATTGAAGGTGACAGCAGTCTTGTGGTCGACGCTGTTCGCAAGCGCCTGAGGGGATTGAATGTGACCACCGGAATGATGAGGGACAAAAAGCACTATTCCTGTGGCGACGACTTCCACGAGCACTGGTGGGAGGAATTGTTTTTGCTCACTCTCCCCGGCATTTCTACCGGGACCTCGATCCTCTGCGGATTGCCGTCTTTTGTGACGGAAGGTGCGTCGATCGGACGCCTCGATGTCAGTGGTCGCAATGCGGGTTACGTCTGCCAGATCTTCGTGAACCATCTCCCCACATTTGTTGCAATTAGGGATTGGGCAGCGAAAACGATTATTTAATAGAAATCGCCTATGAAAACTTTCTTTGCAAGACTATTCGGGCTACAAACGGCTGAAAAGGCGGACGGTCCGGCAGAAAAACCACCCTGTGCCGCTCCGCACCAACCAACCGATCAAAAACCATCTGAGCATTCAAGAGTTGAAGAGAGACATCCGCCAGATAACCAGCAAACTCCCGTCGCGGACCCAGCCAAAGCCTCCGCTCCCGATCCAGTCCAGACGCTCGGTTCTATTTTTCCTAAACCGACCTCGATAGTGTTTCGAACTTGTAGAGATGCAACCAATGAGACTTTTGGTCACGCGGTGGTTTCCTTATGTGAGCGATATCCTGTCATCTCGGCGAAGACATTCGAAGGACAGCTGAATGTCCATGTGGAGACATTGATTGACCGGAAAACGTTGGCGTGTGATCCAGCGTCCGCTCTGTCGCGTGCCAGTTTAGATGAGATAGCAAAGGAGCTGCCAAATGGCGGGCGAGGCGGCGTGATGGTGCGTTGCCTCATTACTGGCACGGATGGCAATGGGCTGCATGAGATTGCCGTTTATTGGTCCAAGAAGAACGCGCAGTTCGTGCGCACCGCTATTCCTGATTGTGAGCAGTTTGACATTTGATCGCTCGCGCCGGCTTGAACAAGTGGCTCTACCGCCAAGGGAAGATGTTCAGGAAGTGTCGGACGAAATTAGTGGTCCTTGGAAACTGGTTACATTCATGGAGAGATTTGGCGAACAGGGTTATTTTGTCAATATGCCCTCAAAATTTATCAGCAACGACGGGCTCTCCGCGTGGCTTTGCTATTCAGCAAATTACACCAATACCGGAGACCTCCGTACTGAGTGGAAATCTGATCCCGTCGGAAGTGGCTATCATCTCACTCTTCAAGAAATTCGGCTGGTGGTTTGAGTCTTTACTTCGAGCGATTGTCAGGCGGGGTGGAACTGAGATAGGCGCAACTCAACTATCGCGCCAACGATACAAGAGCCCCGACCCTTTGAGCAGCGAGAAGGAGGTTCACTAAGTGCATCCTCGGCACCGAAGTCTAGTGGCAATGAGTATCTGCTTCGTTCATTGGCAAATCACCATAACGTGCGGATTCGGGTCGCAGGGTGCCCCTCGCTCCACCGTCTCGACGGGAATGGACAGACTCCCGGCCCGGGCGCGGTCACAGTTGCGGATGAAGCTCATCGCGTCGACGCTGCTGTTGTTGGTGAGTTCGTCCGCGCCTGCGTTTGCCAGTTCGGCGAAGACAAGCTGTGGGGAGCCAACTGTCGCGATCCACCGTGACAACCTGTTGGTCACGCTTGATTCAGAATTTCCCCGCGTGCTGTCTTATGAAGTGAAAGGCCGAGGGCGGTTGCTTGGCGCCCAGAGTGGGCAGCCAGGCGCTTATCGAACTCAACGGCAGGACCTTCAGTCCCGGGGACTACACCGTTACGTGCGCGGCAGACGACACGACGATCGATTACATAGCTCACGATCACGCCTGTCCATCTACGACTCGTTTTTCGCTTCGAGGTACTTCGCGGAAGAACTGTCTCTGAAGTTCACGTCCGTCGAGGAGCAAGGCGAATTCAAACTCACCACCCTGAGCTTTCCCGATCATGAGCTGGTCAGGATTACGGCGAGCGATCCGACCTCCAGCATGTACCGCAGCCAGTATCATCGGTATCCCTGGAAATATAAGGGATACAAGGCGGGATACGATCAGCCCGAGCCCTTCTTCAGTTCAGCCATCGGGGAGGAGGACGGGGAGCTGTATCCGATGCTTGGGAATTGGGTCTCCGCGAGCGCCGATGGCATTACGGCGACGCTGGCGACCAATATCCCGTACTGGAAAATCCGCAGTCAATTTCTCGGGTACGACGCCAGGGCCACGGATTTCGCTTTCTGGCTTGGCACTTATTACTATCGTCTGCGGGGAGCCGTGCAGCCACTGCTCGAAGCGCGTATTGCCCTGCTGACGTGCGATGCCAATGGCGATGGCCGCATCGACTGGATGGAAGCCGCTCTATGGCATCACGACCTGTTACGGGATCCTAGTCCCGTCTTCGACCCGTCCACCACTCTTTCCTACAAAGTCATGAACGAGTGGATTGATCAGCCGGGGCATGAGCCTTCCACGACTTTTGATGAGACGCTACAGCTTATTAAGAAAATCTCGATCATCACTGGGAACGCGAAACAGATCGCCGCCGTGACCGGCTGGCAGAACCGGGGCATGGACTCGGGCTGGCCCTACTTCGATCGCGTCAACGAAGAGCTGGGGGGCCTGCCGAAGCTGCAATGGCTGGCGCGCGAAGCCAAGAAGTACAACGCGACCATCAGCTACCACATCAATATCGACGATGCGAATGCAGACACTCCGGGATTCGAGCGCAGCATCCCGGTGCTGGCGGACGGGCACGATGGCAAGCCCTATCCCTGGGCTATTTATTACACCCACGGTCCGCAGGTTTACCGAATCTCGCATACCAAAGACTGGGAATCGGGCTTCTTCGAACAGCGCGTCGGAGCAATGTTGCGGCTGGTACCCGAGACCAACTCGATTCAGCTCGACACCTTCCGCCCATACAGCATCAGCTTTGGACCTGGGGAAAATATCGGACTCGTCGACGAAGTCGTGAGCTCAGCGCGGATCGTCGAGTGGTTCCATCAGCATGACATGGCGGTATCTTCGGAAGGGCCAGTCGACGCCCTCTATGGAGTTCTGGATGCCAACTATCACCTCTTTGTGCGAACGGATCCGTTCCACATTCTGATGACGCACGGAAAGGTCTACGGTGGCGGCCAGTATTCAGATTTGGGACAGGTGCTGGGGTGGGCGCCGAATCACGATTTCATCGCGCGCCCGCTCGAATGGAAGGAGCCAAAGCTCGACATCGACGTCCAGTGGAATCCGCCGACAGACGACGAGATCCGTGACATGTACTATCTTGGAGCCCTGACGCAAGGCTATCTCATACATAAACATTTGGTTTGGATCGGCGAGGAGCCGAGCAAGGAACCAGCAGCAACGGATGGGGCGAAAAAGGATCCACCGGAACCTACGTATGTGGGGAGGTTTGCGGATGGCACGGTTTCGAGAGTCTCACCTTCCGGGCACTGGACGGTGATCGACCATGGCGTTACCACAGTGGATGGTGACTATCGCGCGATCCCTCGAGGGGATGCCGAGATCGTGCTGTATTCGGTGACGGGGCGAACGGCGGAGGTGCAAATTCCGAGTGCGTGGGTTCAGAAGAAACTGGTCCTCACCGAGGTGGAGGCGCCAGGCAAGTCGCTTCCGATCGCACCCGCCCCGGGCACATCCTTCGTTACTGTCGAGTTGCGCCCGAGGACAGCTTGCCGGCTGCAGGTCAGCCAATAAGCCCGGCCCAGGAAATGGAAGGACCACTCATATCATGGAGACCAGAGGCGCAGGTTCGCTATGTTCGCGATCTGCCTGGTCACTGTGCGCTCACCCGCGATCAACTGCGGTCCAGCGAGTGAATCATGAAATTGTCTCCTTCGCTTTTGGCAGCGTGCTCAACTATGATGTTGTCCGCAACACTCGCGCCTAACGCAGCAGGCGCGGAACAAAAGCAGATTGTGTTGAGCCGTGGCCCCTCGAACGTTGTGTTCGAGTCCTTTGCACCGAACATCATTCGTGTGACGGTAAGTTTACTTAAGGAGCAAGCGCTCGGCCCACCCGGATACGGTTTTACGGCGAGATTGTCTGCCGGTAAATTGTAATCTGCTCCGGTCACATCGTTCTTCCCAAGGGGCGCCGTGCCCGATCAGAACGACACCTACCGTTTCATGCGAGAGATCGAGATTTCGTGCAGCACGCGAACCGACGTCAGAAACCACCGGATGTCCAAGCGATTGAAGTATCTCGTCACGGATTGACAACAAGCTTTCACGAAATTCAACCTGCACTATCGTTGTCATGTTTTTCCCGGAGTGTCATCGCTCGGAACAATTTTGCGCCGAGACTCGGCGCAGCCTTGCGTTCTTCAGGTAGAGACGCCAAGTCTTGGCAGTAGCCATTGCGTCAGGACTACATAGGCGATAAGGAGTACGACTCCCCAAACCCAATTGGGCATGTTCATTCTCTCCTATCTGCCAACTCCAAGTTTACGCAGAAACGTCATCATAGGGCACCAGTTGGTGAATCCAGATTGAAACAGATTCAAACCAACGAAAGCCGTGAAAAGGTACCAGTACGGGCTCACGTAGTGCCCAAGTGCCAGTGACAACAGAATGAAGCTGCCAGCGATCAAACGAAGTGTGCGTTCTACGGTCATAACATTTCTCCTTCTGGACTACACGCTGTTCTGCGCAATCTCGCACTGTGGTGTTTCGCATTCAGCGACATTCTCGGGCGAATGCGGATGTATGGGTGGAAGCGAGTGTCCCCTCTGAGACAAATAATAAAGAACCGGTACTGCCATTCGCGATAGGACGGTAGATGCGACTTCTCCAGCTATCAAGGACAGTGCCAAGCCCTGAAAAATCGGATCGAACAGGATCACGCTCGCTCCCACCACCACGGCGGCTGCGGTCAGCAGCATTGGGCGGAAGCGCACCGCGCCCGCATCGACGACGGCGTCCTCCAGCGACATTCCCTGGGAGCGGCGTAGTTCGATGAAATCCACGAGAATGATGGAATTGCGAACGATAATGCCGGCTCCAGCGATGAAGCCGATCATCGATGTGGCAGTGAAGAATGCCCCCATCAAGGCGTGCGCTGGGAGAATGCCAACCAGCGTCAACGGAATGGGTGCCATGATGACCAGCGGAGTCACGAACGACCGGAACCAACCCACGACGAGAACGTAAATCAAGACCAGGACAGCCGCGAAGGCGAGTCCCAGATCGCGGAAGACTTCCACCGTGATGTGCCACTCACCGTCCCACTTCATGGAGAAGTGGTCGGTGCGCTCAGGCATGGTCGTGCCCTTGTATTGCTTTACACCATAGCCATCGGGCAACTTGATTTTGTCGATGGCTTCGCTCATCTTCATGATGGCGTACACAGGGCTTTCTTCTCCGCCTGCCACATCTCCCGTCACATAGACAACGGGCTGCAGATTCTTGCGATACACGCTAGTGTCGATTGTCGTTTGTTGAAGATTCGTTACTTCTTGCAGAGCGATTTGGCCACCGGAGGGCGTCGGCAGCTTCAGGCTGCCAAGTTCTTCGATCCCAGAGCGATCCGACCGTGCCAGTCGCACTTCGATGGGGATATCCTCGCGGGAATGGGGATCGTGGAGTAGGCCCGCGTTAGCTCCCCCAAGCCCGACCTGCAGCGTTCGCGTCACATCGGCGGGCGAAATGCCGTGGAGAGCTGCCTTGTCCAGATCCACTTTCATGTCGTACTTGATTTGCGGGTCTTCAACGTACCAGTCCACGTCCACGACACCAGGGGTTTGCTGAAAGACCTTTTTTATCTGCGCTGCCAGTTCGATCTGTCCTTTGTAGTCAGGTCCGTAAACTTCGGCGACCAGAGTTTGCAATACGGGTGGACCAGGCGGGACTTCCGCTACCTTGATGCGCGCGCCGAAGGGAGCCGCAATCTTGTCCAACTCCGGCCGCAATCGTCGTGCGATCTCGTGGCTCTGTGCCTTGCGATCGTGCCGCGAGAGCAGATTCACCTGAATATCCGCTTGATTGGGCTGATTCCGCAAGAAATAGTGACGCACGAGACCGTTGAAGTTGTAGGGACCAGAGGTCCCCGCATAGATCTGATAGTTGATGACCTCGGGTTGCTGGCCCAGATACTCTCCCAGTGCCTGCGCCACGTGAGTCGTCCGTTCCAGTGGCGTGCCATCGGGCATGTCAATGATGACCTGGAACTCACTCTTGTTGTCGAAGGGAAGCATTTTTACGCGAACCCACTTCAACGGCACAAAAGTAACCGCGGCGAGCAACAACAACACGACACTACCAAGAAACATCCAGCGGCGACGTGCGTCGCGGATCAGCGGGTTCATCATCCGCCGGTACAGTCGCGTGGTCCAGCCTTCGGCGTCGTGTTCGGAATGGTCGCCACCGCCCGCATATTTCCTCAGGAGCCTTAGTGCCGCCCACGGAGAAACCACGAAGGCCACCATCAACGAAAACAGCATGGCCGCCGAAGCTCCAACCGGGATCGGGCGCATGTACGGACCCATCAGGCCGCGCACGAAGGCCATGGGCAGGATCGCCCCGATTACCGCGAATGTAGCGAGAATCGTCGGATTGCCAACTTCGTCCACCGCCTCGACCGCGACGTCAGACAAGGAACGCCCTCGGCTTTCCGGTAACCGGAAATGGCGCACGATATTCTCGACTACAACGATGGCGTCGTCGACCAGGATTCCGATGGAGAAGATCAAAGCGAACAATGTGACCCGGTTCAGTGTGTAGCCATACAGGTAGAAGACGGCGAGCGTGAGGGCCAGCGTGACCGGCACTGCCAGCAGTACGACGCCTGATTCACGCCAGCCCAGTGCCAGTGCAATCAGCAAAGTCACCGACAACGTTGCGATTAGAAGGTGTTTGAGAAGTTCGTCGGACTTGTCTTTTGCGGTCTCTCCATAGTTGCGCGTGATCGTGATGTTCAGGTCATTCGGAAGCACATACCCACGCAAAGCGTTGATTTTGTCCAGCACACGTTCGGAAATATCGGTGGCGTTCGTACCTTTGCGCTTGGAAAGGGTGATGGTTACTGCGGGATATTCCGCGCCCGCGGTTTGACCTGAGCCGCCGCGAGCATTGGCAAACAGCACGTAAGTGTTGGCTTCGGCTGGTCCGTCTTCCAGTTTCTCCGCTACGTCACGCAAGTAGACGGGGCGTCCGGCGTGAACCCCGACGACGAGCTGACGCAGGTCGTCGAGACTCGTGAAAAAAGCTCCGGCTTCGACCTGAAACTCGCGATTGTCGCGCGCAAAACTACCCGCTTGGCCACGGCTGTTCGCGTTCTGGAGTTGGCCGACGATGGCGCTCGGGGTGAGGCCATAGGCTGCCAGCCGCTGTATGTCGAGCACGACTCGTATTTGCCTCGGCTGTCCTCCGATGATCTTGGTCTCAGAAACGTCGTTGAGCGGCTTCAGTGAGTTTTCCAGCTCACCTGCGATTCGCCGCAGGCGATAAGAGTCATAGTTCTTCCCCCACAACGTCAGGGCCATAATCGGCACGTCGTCAATCGATCGGACCTTGATGATCGGTTGTGAGACGCCGGGGGGAATATGATCGAAGTTGGAGTAGAGTTTGTTGTAGGTCTGTACGATCGCATCTTCTTCTTTAGCGCCAACGTAGAAACGCACCACCAGCATGCTCATGCCGGGGTGACTGATCGAGTAGATGTACTCAACGCCCGGCACTTCGCGCAGTAACTTCTCCATGGGAAGGCTGACGCGCTGTGCCACCTCATCAGCAGATGCACCCGGCATCTGAACAAAAACGTCGAGCATGGGCACCACGATCTGCGGCTCTTCTTCCCGTGGGGTCTTGAGAATGCTGAACGCGCCAAGAAGCAGCGCGGCAACGATCACCAGTGGTGTCAGTTTCGATTCAATGAAACTGTGGGCAATGCGACCGGCCAGGCGCAAGCCCTTCGCGGGCTGTATCACCGACTTGGATTTGCTCTCAGTCATTACTGGACCTCAATGCGCTTGCCATTCAGGTCCACAGCACCCGGTTTGGCTACGAGGCGCTCGCCGTCCTGAAGGCCCGCCAGCACTTCGACTTCGGCCCCGGATGGCTTTCCCAAAGTGATGTAGCGCAGGCTGGCAACCTTGTTTTGGTCCAGCACATAAATGCCCTGCAATTGGCCGCGTTCGACTACCGCCGAGCGCGGAATCATCAGCGCCTGCCGCTCGCCACGAGAAAACTGGGCTCGCCCGAACAGTCCCGAACGAAGCCGAGTGTCCGTGGGCAGATCGATCTTCACCAGGAACGTGCGACTTGCGGCGTCCGCGGCTGGGACCATTTGCACAGCCTTACCTTTTAGACCCGCGTTGTCGAGGGCATCGATGACGACCGAAACCTGCTCTCCTGTTCGTACATACTGCAGATCGTTCTCGTTGACGGTGGCCTCCAGTCGATAGTGGCGCACGTCCTCGACGGTGAAGATCGGCATGCCGGGTGAAGCCAGCGTGCCCGAATCGGCTTTCTTCTCCGTCACCACGCCATCGAATGGCGCCCGAATCCGCGTGTAATCCAGAGACGTACGTGCCTGGCTCAATGCTGCCTGGGCCTGGGCCTGGCCTGCCTTTGCCATATCGCGATGCGCGAGAGCCGCTTGTTGACGGGCTTTTACCTCGTCGAACTCCTGCGGACTCACCGATTTCTTTTCGTATAGGTTCTGGTAACGCTTGAGCGTTGATTCCGTCAGGGCCAGATCGGAATCTGCACCGACCAGTTGCTGTTGGGCGGCAAGGTCGGCTGCGGTCGCGCGGTCTACTGCCGCTCGCGGCTGGGAGTCATCGATTACCGCGAGCACTTGACCGCGCTGCACGTGGTCCCCTTCGTGAGCCCGGATCTCGACGATGTTACCCATCATTTGGCTGGCGGCGTCGCTGGTTTGGATGGCACGTACCGTCCCGACCGCCTCCAGCAAATCGGGCACGTTAGCCTGCTGCGCCGCGAGCACGGGTATGTTGTGCACGGTTTCCGGCGAAGGAGCCGTGCGGGTTTTCTCGCTAGAGCAGCCGGCGAGGCTAACAACCGCGAGCAGCGCCAACAAAGAAGGTCTGCGTTTGGTATTTATACGATTCATGGCATCACCACGGGAGATTGCGGATTCAAGCTTCCGCTCGCCAACTCCAGGTTGGCGTAGCTGGTCTGGAAGTGATAAACGGCCTCCCAGTAGTCGGTCTGGCTGCGGCGCGCCGCATCTTCAGCGCCTAATAAATCTGTAATTGTGGTCAGTCCGCTGTCGTAGCGATCCTGGTTGATACGCAGACTCTCCTGCGCCTGGGCGATTGTCGCTCGTGCCACATCGATCTGCTGCCGGTTGGCGTCTGTCTCGTAGTAGGCCCGCCTCACCTCAAGGCGGACTGCGTCGCTAGCTGCCTGTTTCATTGCCACGACCTTTTCTTCGAGCGCACGCTGCCGGGAGAGTTCCGCCCGCTTGGCACCGCCTTGAAAGATGTCGAATTGCACTTCGATCCCGCCCAGCCAGTTGTTGCCCCCGCCACCGGCGACGAATGTGGGGTTATCCATTTCCCAACCTGCAAAGGCGTTCACCCGAGGGCCGAACGCCGACTTGGCCACCGAGACACTCTGCCCCTGGGCCGCCTCCTCGGAGGCAATGCGCTTCAAGTCAGGCCGGCTTGTGAGTGCCTGCTTTTCGACTTCCCCAAGCACAGGGGCGGGAAGCGTACGCTCAGCCAACGCTTCGGTAATCTGGAACGGAGAATCAATCGGCATCCCCATCGCCGTGTTCAGCTGTGCCCGCGCCACTTCGAGAGTGTTCCTGGCCCCAATCTCCTCTTGCTGGCGCGCCGCCATGCGCACCTTCGCGGTGAGCAGATCTGACTCGACGGTCAGCCCGTTGTCGAATCTCGCCTGACTGCGCTCCACGATCGAGTTGGCAGTTTTGGCCGACTGCTCGGCAACCTCTAGTTCCCTGGCTGCCAATAGAACCTCGTAGTAGGAACTGATCGCCCGGAAGACAATCTCTTGATCCGTGCGATCCAACTGGTGTGCCGCAGCCTCATTCATCTGTTTTGCCTGACTGATTCCGTGCCAGGTAGCGAATGAGTCGAACAGGTTCCAGCTCCCCCCAAACCGAGTGCGGAAGTTCCCGAAGGGCAGAGGTGAATTCAGTTTGTTCAGTGCGAAGTCTGCAGTAGTGAAACGCTGCTGCCGTAACTCGTTGCCAAACACGTAAACGGGATCATCCCCGCGCGTCGCTGTTTCAGAAAAACTCAAGTGAGGCATGAGGGAGGAACGTGCCTCTCGAACTCCGGCAAAAGCAGCTTTTGTATCCGCAATAGCTGCTTTGCGCAATGGATTTTTCTCCAGCGCGATGGTCACTGCCTGCTGCAGACTGAGAGACGAAGGCTGCGCCTCTTGTTGAGCTGAGGCTTCCCCAAGAGCTAGCCCCGCAATGGCGAGGCTCAGGAACACTTTGAGCGCGGTTCTCAACCTTGCACTCCCGCAGCCTGAGCCGGCTTCATCCACTCAGTGTTGTCTTCAACGATTTCGTAGCTTGTATGAAAACTCGCGGTCTTCTGCACCATGGCTCCCACGGAGCAGTACTTTTCCTCGGAGAGACGGATGGCCTCCTCGATGCCGCCACGTCAAGTTCAAAGCCGGTGACCACATGGTGGATTCGCACCGCGGTGAACACCTGGGGTGGACGTTCCGCTTGATCGGCTTCGACCCGCACTTCGTAACCGGTGACTTTTTGGTGATACTTCTGGCGCAGGATGGTGACGACGTCGAAGGCCGTGCACCCAGCCAATCCGGCGGCGACCAGTTCAATCGGCTTCGGACCGGTGCCTCCAGCTGCATCGTCCAACAGCAGGTGGTGGCCGCTTCCGGTATGGGCCACAAACTGGCGCTGCTGTTTAAGTGGTTGAGTCAGTCCGACTTTGGCTGCGATCATGATTGCCTCCTGCTTGGTCCTATCGACAAAGCACACGAATAAATGCAGGAAGCTGGGTTTTGTTACAGAAAATCGGCGTGGAAGCTTAGTAGCCGTAAGGAGGGCTACAACTTCGGTCTGACCACCGCCAGGGCTTGTTCGTAATTCTTCAGCAGTTGCTTGCGCAGCCGGACGGCCTTCTTGCTTGAAGGACACTCCGCTGGGGAGGTTCGGCACTGCTGAATAGTTGCTTCGAGACTGGAGAGGAATACCTTGCACGGTTCGCAACCGTCCAGGTGTCGCTCCAGTTCTTCACAAAGCGAATCATCCAAACGTTCGTCGAGGTAGTTCGACAGCTCCGCAAACATGGCCTTGCAGCGGGCAGGTCTGGGTTGTTTGTCGCTTACCTGTTCTTGGGAAGACGCCCGCGAAGCGACAGCTGATCTCCCCGAGCGTGGTTTCAACGCTTTCATTAATTCCTTGCGGACAAACAACCGCGCACGGTGGAGACGAACTCGAACAGTTCCAGAACGTAGCCCGGTGATCTCGGCCACTTCTTCGTCGGTTAGCCCTTCCATATCCCGCAGCACCAAAACAATGCGATACTGTGCAGGCAGCTGCTGAATGGCGTCTCGCAACCGTCCCGCTTCTTCACTGCGAATGGCGAACGCTTCGGGGTTGATGCTGCCATTGGTCCCCAGTTGCTCCAGTTCCTTCCGATCCGGCATGAGTTCTTCCAGAGAGAGGTCTGGATTGGGAGCAAACTTGCTCCGGCGCCGGGTCATCAGGCAGCGGTTCTTCGCGACTTTATAAAGCCACACGACGAGGGCTTTGGGACTGTCGAATTTGGGCAAGCGCGAAACCGATTTCAGCAGCACTTCCTGCATCGTATCTTCCGCGTCCTCGCGCTGGCCGCAGACGTGCATACTGAAGGAGAACACGGTATTTTGGAGCAGAGCCAAAGCCTGGTCCAGCGCCGCATCGTCACCCCGCTGCAGGAGCTGCACGGCCTGTTCGATCTCAGAACGCATCGCTTTGAATGTAGCACTCTGTCGCTTGGCTTCACCAATTGCTTTGTTCGGCTCGATCATCACCGAGATCAAGCTGTGGGCGGCCGGCCTCGGGGGCGAGTGAGAAGCACCATGGCCAACTCCTGGATAGTACGGAAACCGGAGACTATCCAGAAACGGGCTTGTGGAAAGTTCTGTTTGGATGGTCGTGGCAGGACTGCAATTTTGAAAATGACACCTTTCAGATTGAGCATTCCTACTACGGCGGCGTGGCGGCATTCTGAAGAGCACGAAAACAGAAGCTTCCGCGAAGCCCCTTCCGATGCATCCGGCATTGAAGCATGCGTTGCTGGAATGGAAGACGCAAAGTCATCGTACGCAGCCTACCGATTTCGTGTTTCCGTCTCGACTCCACCGCGGCCGTAAGGCTCTCGATCTCGCAGCGGTCTTGAAAAGAAAGATTCGACCTGCGTTCGAGAAACTTGGGGTCATCGGGGTGGGTTGGCACACGTTCCGACACACCGTCGGAACGGTGCTGGCCGAACTGGGCGAACATCAGTTGACGATCCGCGACAACTTGCGTCACAGCAATCTCAGTGTGACTAACAAGTATTTGCAAGCGGTATCGAATACGAAGCGGAACGCTCAGGCGAGATTGGTAGAAGCCATTCTTCCGGTGCATTTGCTGCCAGGGAAAACCGCTGCAGCGGTTGCACCCTAATTGCACCCAGATTCCAAAAGTGCCAATCTGCGAGTGCTTCAAAAGAATGGCGGGGACGACGGGACTCGAACCCGCGGCCTCTGCCGTGACAGAATATCCCTCTTGCTTTCGTGCAATTGGCAGCGGTGAGCAGCGGTAGCGATCTTCGTCAGTGTTCTCGCGAACTTGAACGATGTCTGCGCTAAGCGTGCTCAATACTGCATGCCCCTGCTAACTGGGCAACGAATCAACGGAATTGATCGACTTTGTGGAACGCGTTGTGGAATGCATTCGACGAGCATCTCGTGCGCTGCTGTATCGGGGAGTGTACTCGACCCCTTACCAGAGGGATTCCTGGTACCAACGGGAATCCGAACCAACCAACATTACGATTGCCTACTTCGCTCATTGAAAAGATGGTGGCCAGGGACTGAGTTGAACCGCCGACGCCAGCCTTTTCAGGGTCTATACAACAAGTACTTATAACAACTTGCAAGGCTACGTGAGACTGCTAAGTACTTGCAAAGACGCGCGCGACTAGGGAATTGCGGACTGAAAGTGCGGACTGAAGTTATGCCCTTCCCGCTCCTCGGCAATCTACGCGCTTAGTCAAAACGCAAGGTCCCCGGGCCTCGTCCGTGAGGCTAAGCAGGATATAACTACGATTCTCATGGCAGGAATGCCCGAACTCGGCACGCGGGAATCGCAGACCGATTCTACGGCTGAAAGCTTTGTCGAATCTCAGTGAAGAGTCGCTCATGAAAAATTGTCTGAGTGAAGGCCAATCAACCTTTGTCGGTGATAGCCGGCCACAAATTCAACTTGCTTCCACTATGCGCCGTGCCAGATGTGTACGGCTTGATCGTACCGAAAGTCTAGCTATGCGCTGTGCGACTCTGCCAAAACAGCATCAAGGAGTTCGAGAGCCCCCCTTCGATCAAGCCGCTGAGCGTGAAACTGCCCGGCAAAGTCAAGCAGACATTCTAGGCAAGCACGACGACACGCGGTGTCATGCGATCGGGACACGTAAAGAATCTCGCGAGCCTCTCTCAGCCACTGCCGACCCAGCTCCATCAGTTCGAAACAATGTCCAGCTCCTCCTGGGGTTGTATCGTAGAGCAGGATACTCAGTTCCCCAGCTCCGCGAGGCTTAAGCTCTACGTTCAGCTCTCGATTGTCCAGTTCTAAGAGTTTCGTACCAGAAAGGACAAGGGCACGCCCTAAGGAAACAGGCTCGCCTCGTTTGATTCTGTCAGCCAGTGGGGGGCAAACTCCGCCATCGACCTGCAGGGCACGAATGGGAAACGGCATGCGGTTAACAGAGTTTCAAGGAATTGGGTGGCGCTCTGCGCGGTGGCCCGGCCATGGGATTGGATCACGTTCCCAGCGCGAGACCACATCGCGGGCGGTGAACTGTTGGAAGAGCACGCCGGCAGCGGGCGCACCTCAAGGGTATCGACCTGGACCAGGTCGCCGGGCTGAGAAACCGCATATTGCTTGGGTTTCGCACCGCATACGGCCGCACCCGCAGGGCGTCGCGATCCCGGCAAAACCGGACGAGGGGCTTCCCTTAATTCTCCACGCTGTTTCAGCCGAGTCAGAATGCGGCCCGTCATGGGGGTGGAGACGGTCTCTCCCTGCTGCCTCAGCAGCACGGCCAGCTTGTCTTTCCCTCAGCGTGGAAACCGCAACCGCAAAGCCTCCCTTTGAAGAGGAAAAGGCCAAGTTCGGCTGGCGGCGCCGATGAGGACAATGTCTGCGCTCTTCCAGGGTCGTCAAATCCAGTGGCTCATAGCGCTTGCGCCAACGGTAAAAGGTCTGGCGCGAAATCCTGAAATGCCGACAGGTCAGGGCCACGTTCTCGCTCTTGCCATAGAAGTCCATCCAGCCGAGGCGGACCTGCGCCGCCCGACTCAACTCCGCCTCGATCGTCGCTAAGCGCGCCGATCGGGCTGGTTACCGCTCTTGGGCTGCATGCAACACTCTCTTTGAGAGTGTCACCCATCATTCTGAACGAGAACAGCCAATTCGCAAAGGCCGTGTGTATCCGAAGAATTAAGGATACAGTTGCAACGCGGTGACGGATAGTGCGGGCGCCTACGAATTTCCCCGAGCTTCATCCCGGCTCTTACAGAATCACTGCGCGTGCCGCGGGATTCAAAACGCAAGTCGCAAGCGGTTGGTCGGTCCTTTACGTAGGCCTTCCGTATTGCACCAGAGCAGCCCAACAAAACATCATCACAAAAAGACACTTCTTCATCATCCTATGGCAGGGCGTAACTTTACTCCCAACATTAAAACTCTTGTCAAATAAAATTCGTTATTAATTATTTCTATCTTAGTTGACAGTTATTTAGGCATGAAGTAAATTTACTTCTGATGTGACTACTTTTATGAACACAAAATACCGAACCCAACAAACCGCCCAATTTACGCCTGCGGCTGCGGGATGCCTGATCCGAATTCAGAGCGCCATGGCCACATTTCGGCCTTCGGAGAGAGCTATCGCCGAATACATCGTGGCCCATCGCGACGAAGTGATTCGCATGTCCATCTCGGAGCTTGCCCGGGATGCAAACGTCGGGGAATCCACGGTTATTCGCTTCTGCCGCGCCGCAGGTTTTGGCGGCTATCAGGAACTCAAGCTCAGGCTGGCGCAGGATCTGGCGCAGCCTGCTCAATACATTCATAAGGCCATCAGCTTTTCCGACACAGTCGAAGAACTATCCCAGAAGATATTTCAATCCAACTGCGTCGCGCTCGACAACACCGCCCGTTCGCTCGACCCCAAGATGGTGGAAGTGGCGGCGGCCGCGGCGGTGCGCGCCGGTCGAATTGCCATCTATGGAATTGCGAGCTCCTATCATTCGGCCTTGGCGGCGAAGCTAAAGCTGATGCGGCTCGGACTGGCTGCCGAAGCTTTTGGGGAAGGTCACATGCAAGCGATGAGTGCGGTCGGGTTACAGCCCGGAGATTTAGCCATCGGAATTTCGCACAGCGGTAGCACACGCGACATCGTGGATGCGCTTACCTTCGCCCACGACGCCGGCGCCACTACGGTGGCGATTACCAATTACAGCCCCTCTCCGATCACCAAAGCCGCCGATGTTGTATTGCTGACGGCATCCTGGGAGACACCCTTTGCCGGCGAATCCCTGGGATCGGCGATATCACAGCTTGGCACGTTGGATGTTCTCTCCGCTGCTATTGCCATCCAGCTCGGTGAATCCTGTATTCAGAACATTGAAAAACTTGCTTTGGCGATGAAGGGAAAGAGGTATTGATGATTCCCCCGAAAGACTGGGGGATCTGTGCCTGAACTCACCGCGGGTTTCGGTCTCTCAATAATTACTCCGTCACAAAGTGTGCCACTAGCGGGCTACGCCGCGCGCACAACGGGATCACAGGGCGTTCACGATGACCTATACGCACGGGCGCTGGTCTTGCACGACGGCGAGCGTGCACTGGCTCTGGTCAGCGTTGATGTTCTGGCGCTGGATTCGGCCTTCATTGCACAAGTGCGTGCCAGAATCACCAAAGCAGTCGGACTATCCCCAAGCGCGGTCATGATAGCGGCCACCCATACCCATGGCGGTCCCGTGACCTCTGTCATGTTCTCCCCGGGAGAACATGTAGCGGAGACCGCATACCTCGAGAGCCTTCAGGCTAACGTCGTGAACGCGGTCACGTTCGCCTGGAAGAACCGCTTCCCGGCACGGATTGGAATCGGGGCAGGGGACGTTTCGGGGGTCGGTGGAAATCGTCATCGGTTGGACGGCGCGACCGACCCAGAACTGGGCATATTGAAGATTGCCGATATGAGTGAGCGCACGCGCGCGGTGGCTCTTAATTATGCTTGTCATCCAACTGTCCTGGGACCGGACAATTTACAAATCACGGCGGATTTTCCAGGCTTCACGGTCGCGCGGATCTCCGAGCATCTGGCCGGTGGTGGGTTCGCCATGTTTCTGAATGGGGCGGCGGGTAACATCAGCGTCGGTCGTTCCCCCAAGGCGACCGCTCTGGGCCTGGCGGGACCCGGGCGAACTTTTGAGCGAGCCCAGAAAATCGGTCGCGAATTGGCCGAAGTGGCGATCAAGGCACTTCCGTCAATTGAAGCTGTTGAGAATTGCACCCTGGATTTTGCAACGCGATCCATGAAGCTCGATCTCCGCCCACTACCGACGCCTGAAGAAGCCCAAACCGCAATGCAGCGTGCGCGGGAACATCTCGAGAGTCTTCGAAAAAAGGAATGCGATCCCGCAGAGATACAGAAGGCACAACTGGAAGCGCTTTATGCATCACTGACGCATTTCGAAGCATGTCGACGCACCACCGGAAAACAACGGGAGGCGGTGGAGATTCAGTGCTTTCGAGTTGGGGAGGCTTTTTTCCTGGGCGTCCCGGTCGAGCCTTTTGTGGAGATCGGACTGGAGTTAAAGCGGACTGCGGAAGCCAGATTATTCGTTGTCGAGATAGCTAATGGCTATTTGGGGTATCTCCCGGCTTCCGGAGCCAGCGAAGAAGATGGCTATGAAACCGTGTCCGCCCGTTTTGCTGCTGGCTCGGACCGGATTCTGATTTCAGAGGCACTTGAACTCATACAAGAGATGATGGAGCGCGCCGGCATGAGACGGATTCCTTCATGACGCATTTGGACTGGGTGGTGGTGGCTGCGTACTTCGCCCTGATGTTGGGCGTCGGTCTGCATTTCGCACGGCGAGCCGGAAGAAGCGTTGCCGATTATTTTGTATCCGGGCGGGACATGCCGTGGTGGATTATTGGTCTCTCGGCGGTGGCCACCTACTCGGACGCAGGACTTGCGCCGGCAACGACCATGCTGACTTTTCAGGGCGGTCTACTGGGAAACGGCATTTGGTGGATTCCGTATGTGATCTGGATGCCGTTGGGCGCGGTGCTATGGTCCAAATACTGGCGGCGTCTGGGCACGGTCACCTCAGCGGAACTGTTGAACGTCCGTTACTCTGGCCGGGTCGCGCGCGGCTACCGGGCGGTCTACGCGATATTCATGAGCTTCGGGTTCGTCGTGGTATTGATGGGGTACGTATCCGGCTGGCTGGGAGCAGCTCTCGGCCCGATTCTGGGCTGGCAACCCATCTACCTGATTCTCTTCGCGGGCGTCATTACCGTCATTTATACGACGACTTCTGGGCTCTCGGGCGCGGCGTACACCGACGCTTTTCAATTCAGCATTTTTCTTGCGGGCAATATTATTCTTGTTCCCATCATTCTGGCCAAGGTTGGAGGAATGCATCATGTCCACCAGTTGATTGCCCAGAACCGGGATGGCGCGGAATTCTTCCGCGTGATCCCGCCGGCGCCAGGCTTGGGGGCGTTGACCATGATGGCGCTGGCGGTCCAAGGGCTGTTTTTCGCGGCGTCGCCCACAGGTGGAGAAGGGTTCACCGCGCAACGCTTCATGGCGGCGCGAAATGAATTCCACGCCCAGATCGGACAACTGACGAATACGGTTCTGACCCTCATTGTCCGCATAGTCCCCTTCCTGTTTTTGGGCATGATCGCAGCCGCGCTCTTCAAACCCGCGGCCGTTGGTGAAGCCGGATTGCTCTGGGCCACGCTGGTGCGCAACTACGCCCCGCGGGGACTGATGGGTCTGCTGGTTGCCGGAATTTTCGCGGCCTACATGGGAACGATCAGCACCGAGATGAATTGGGGCGCATCGTACCTGATCAATGATCTGTATCGTCCGTTCTTGCGGCCCAAGCAAAGTGAACATCATTATGTGTGGGCAGGACGAATCGGGTCGGTGATGCTATTCGTCATCTCTATTTTTGTCGCTTACTTCTTCGTGCAAGGCCTGCGTGCCTGGCTACTCTTCATCAACTCGATGGTGTTCGCCTTTGTCCTGCCGCTGTCCTGGCTCCGCTTCTTCTGGTGGAGACTGAACATTTATGGCGAGATGACGGCGCTGGTGGTGGGACTGCCGCTGAGTTATCTCGTCTGGTTCCCTCTGGGCTTCCATAACGAACAAGTGCATCCGTTCTGGCATGGCTTTTTGCTTCTCTTTGGATCGGGCATGGTCATCATCATCCTGGTGACGTATTTGTTTCGCCCGGAGAACGAGGAAACTCTGTTGAAGTTCTATCTGCAGTGCCGGCCGGCCGGCCTTTGGGGCCCGGTGGCGCGGCATGCTCCGCCCGAGATTCGGAAATCAATTCACGATGAGACGGTTGCCGATCTGGCCGATTGCGGGCTAGGTGTCACCTTCGCCGCAGCCGCCATTCTTTTCGTGATCAGCCTGATGGGCGGCCATTTTTTAATTATGATCGGGGCGTCGCTAGCCGGGACGATTTCCGGCACATGGTTCGTGCTGCGCTGGACTCGTAAGGGAGCATTTCGCGAACTGGGCGCGAGCGAAGTACCCGAAACCGTAAGCCATGAAGCCTGAGTTTGTCGTCGTCCTGGACGGGGGCGCGAGCCGAACCCGATGCGCGATCTTGGCCCGCGACGGGCAGCAACTAGGCTATGACGAATCGGGCGGATCGAACTATTATGGCGCCGACCTCGATCTGACTGAGCAAGCTCTTAAAGACGCCGTCACCGCTGCGCTCAAGCAAGCGGGTCTGAACGCCAAAGATGCGGTCTGCGTAACGGCCGGAATCGCCAGCGTCACCCCAGACGGCAAGGGCGCGGCTGAACTGGATCCGGTGTTCGAGCGCATGGGTTTTGCGAGCCGCGCCGTGGTCGGCGATTTGAACATTGCGCACGTCGGCGCACTCGACCGGCGGCCCGGAGTACTGGTGATCGCCGGCACTGGCTCGTCGTCTCTGGGCATCGCGGCGGATGGACGAATGCTGCGCATGGGCGGCTGGGGCCCCATCTATGGGGATGATGGCAGCGGCTACCAGATTGGCCGCGCGGCATTAAACGCGGCAGCAAAGGCTTGCGACGGCTATGGTCCGCCGACAATGTTGGTGGAATATATTTGCCGGGCTTTGGGGATCTCCAGTTTTCGCGACTCGCCGGATCTCGTCTACCAGCGCCACTTTTCAGTAAGTGAGATCGCCGGGCTTACACGGCCAGTCCAGCAAGCCGCGACTGCAGGAGACGCTGTGGCAAATACCATCCTCTCCGCCGCGGCCGAAGACCTGGCAACGCTAGCCGTCTCGGTGCTCCAGCGGCTGTTTTCGGGAGAGCCATCTCCCTTGGTATCTTTCGCGGGGAGTCTGCTGGCTTCCTGGGATACCATGCGAACGCAATTCACCCAGGCGATTCGTCGGACAGTTCCCACCGCACAGGTGATCGCGCCACGCTATCCACCCTATATCGGGGCGTTTCTGCTGGCGTGCTCCACGTTGGGTTGGACGCCTGGGCCTAATCTGCCGCGATAAATTACGAGACAGAAGCAAACTTTATCCCGCGCACGTACGATAACCGCAAGCGACTACGTCGAATTCGTCGTGCGCGCTTCGCAAGCCACTTCGATAGACAACTTCAGCGCCTCGCGGTGAACCTCTTATTTGTAGTGAGCCGCGATCTCCAACTTTCCCCGCAGCATCGACCCATCGAAGACCACCGTATCGTGATCAACGCTGGCGGTGCTTCCATTGATGGTTGCTGACACAATCGTGCCCAGATTCGCGGCCAAACGCACTCGCACTTTGGACGGCGGGGTTAGAGGTGACGCTTCTATGGACATCTTTACCAGCTTGGAACTCGGCTCGGGCAACACGCGATAAGAAATCGTGCCGAAAGTTGTCGGCGCATTGCGAATTGCAAATCCGTCGCGCGTGTCGAGCCAGGCGCGCGGAGTGCCAGCAGCAAGCCACAATTCACCATTCTCTTCTTTCACCAGCATCATGCGCAGCATCCGGAGTTGCTGCGTGTTTGAATAGGTGTGGGGTAAAGTGCGTTCATTGAGGCCCTCAGTGATTCGTGTGCCTTCCACGGCCGCATAGGTATCCCGTGTCATGCCATAAGCTAGATAACTATAAAAGGTCAGCAGAAACGCATCGACGTTGCCGTGTCGCAGTTGCTCCATCGCATAGCCGTAGGTATAGGCGTGGTCGGTGGTGTCAAAGATCCGTGACAATCCCAGAAGAAGCCCGCCGCGCTGCTCCATGAAATTGGTAATCCAGTGGTAGTGCGGATCGGTCGCCGAGAAGAATTCAGTCTCTAAAATGAGCGGGGCAATTAGCGAGTAGTAGTACTCAGGGCCCTGCTTTTCCAGACGGTGGGTGAGCGGTTCGACCGGAAGGATCTCAATTCCGTGGTCCTGAAATACAGCGGCCTGCATGGAGTCCAGAATATCCTGATGATATTTATCGGCTTCCGTGGTCCATTCCGCGGCTTCCTTCTGCATGCCTGCGTCATGCAGTGCCAGCGCCATTTCGTGAAGGCCAAGCCAGTTGTAGGCATCCGTGTAGTAGGAAACCACGAGGTTCTGGAAATCGCAATAGGCGGGTCCGGGAGGCAACAAGCCATATCCCAGAGATTTGTGCCCTCCATCCATCACCTGCGTGGTGCCACGTGTCGACTGGACCCACTGCATCGACTTAAGAGCTCTGGGCCACACGCTGCGAAACCATGCCTCATTGCGGCTGAGGCGGTATTCTTCAGCGATCGCGAACAGCAGGGCGCCATTGTCAGGGTTACCGTAGATCGTAATATATTGTCCATTCGGCTTCTGTATGGCGAGCATGCTCTCAATATATTTTTCCGCGTCTTCGTGGTGCCCCAGCAGACTGAGTGCGTGACAGTAAAGGCCTACGCTGTACCCGTATTCTTCTTCGTAGAAGCCTGAGCCGTCGTGAATCTCATACCGGCCATTGACTTTGTCAACGTTCATGGTGTTGTAAACTTCCCATGCCCGCCAGGCGCTATTGATGAAAGGCTCCGGAGTTTCAATCTGCGTTCCGCTGTCCAGATAGGAGTGCCAATAGTTGCGAACTTCTGCCAACCGCGCGTTAAAAGTGGCGGCATCGCCGGACTCCGCCACTTTGGCCCAGTCAACCTTATAAGGAATGATGAAATAAATATCGGCATGCCCGTGGGCTGGAACCTCAGCCGATTGCGAAGGGTTGGGGCCTGGGTGGGAGGAAGGCGCGATTTCAATCGTGACGCGAGCGTTTCGGGATTTCGAGGAGGGATTCGTAACCCGGAAGCGCACATAAGCTAACAGCGGTTCGTCCGGACTGAAATCCTTGGAGTATCCGAAGGCTGTCTCTTCGTAGGAGAGGTTATCGAAGGTCCAACGAACTTGCGGCACGGGAAGGTACCCGTCGAGCAGTGACTGCTGGAAGTCGCTGTCCGCGCCGTAGGGATTGGGAGGATCGCCGACTCGGAAATCAATCTCATCCTCGCCCTTAAACAGGAGTGCGCCGTCAAATGACACAATGAACTCATCCGGATGATCCTTCACGCTGATGGGAACGCGGGTTTGCAGCATAGACGGGAAATAGCGGGCAACTTTCGCAAAGTTTGGTTCTCCCTGGGATAAAACTTCTTGACCCAAAACATCGGTTTCAGAATTAAGCGCTCGTCGTCCGTTCTCCGATATCCGCACCGGGGCACGTCGGAACTGCGCGAAGCTGGGACAAACCAAGGCAACGAGGATAGACGCAACGCATGCACAATAAGATTTCATTCCGGATCTCCTGGGGAAACTGGCACTTGTGACATGTAAGGTGGAACATTACTCCAGGCACGGCTGAAATAGTCAAACTTGTAAGTTTCGTTGAGATTAAGAATGTACTTGTAAGAAACGGATGGAATTGATTTTAGCGCAATTGTAAAGAATGAGGAATTGTGTTCGCATCTGCGGCCCGCTTGCAACTGTTCCCAGGAGGTCCGCCTAGTTTGACAGCCAGCCGCATATGGCGTAATGTTCCACCGCAGTGGAAAAATGAACGATAAGCTCCCAACCGCAGGAGAGGGTTCTCGTCCCTCGTTCCGCGATTACTTTGCGCATCTGATCGCCATCCTGCGTCGAGTGATGGATAAGCAAAGTGCGGCTATTCAGCAAGCAGCTACGCTTGTGGCCGATTGCCTGAAGCAGGGAGGAGTTGTCCACACTTTCGGTACGGGGCATGCGCATCTCATTGCCGCCGAACCTTTCTATCGGGCCGGGCGGACTTGCGCCGGTCAATGCGATTCTGGATGATCGCATTACCTTCTCGCAGGCGCGTTCGAGAGTAGCCGCGCCGAGAGAACTGCCGGGCTCGCCGCCGACATACTTCAATCTGTCACGGTTGCGCCCCAGGATGTGGCCATCGTGATTTCGAATTCCGGGCGGAATGCGGTGCCTGTGGAATGGCCTTGCTTTTGAAAGCAACGAGGCGTTCGGGTCATCGCCATCACCAGCCTTGCTCATTCCAAAGCAAGCTCGCCGCGGAACCCTTCTGGCTTGCGCCTGTTCGAGGTGGCGGACGTGGTCATCGATAATTGTGGTCCGGTTGGCGATGCCGTGCTTTCCATCCCAGGTGTCGGTTTTCCCGTAGGGCCATCCTCTACGGTCGCTGGCGCAGCCATTATCAATTCCATTTTCGTTCAATGTGCCATCTTGCTTGCGGAGAAGGGCATGCGGGTTCCCGTTCTGCCGAGCGGCAACCTCGAAAACGTTCCGGTCGATGCGCACGAGGTTCTTCGTCCTTATCAAGGGCGAATTAAGTTCTTGGGTGTTGAGGATGATGCCCAGAAAAAATAGAAATCGCTCCTGTTTCTACAATGAGTTATCTCAGCGACTGGGGAATTCAATACTTCTGGACCCACTCGCCAGGTTTGCGGATAGGTACTTTTCCGGCAGGTCAAGCCGAACCACCTCTCAGCGGGTTTCGCGTTAACGGCTTTCAATGAATCAGAAAACAATCGCAGGTATTCATGCTGGTAGCGGCGACGAGGTTGAGGTCACTTTTTCTCGAAACATCGAACGCATCCAGCGCGTCGAACCGCGCGCACTCGGGGGAACGCGGACCTATCTTGCGCCCGCCTGGATTGACATACAGGTAAACGGGTTTGCGGGAACGGACTACAACTCGCCGGAAACTTCGCACGAAGCCATCGCCGCCTCGCTTCAGGCGCAGTTTGCGACTGGAGTTGCCCGTCTCTTTCCAACTGTCGTGACGGGTCCCGCGGAACGAATTTCTGGCTCTCTCCGTAACCTTGCGCGGGCTCGCTCTTCACTGCCGGAAGGCGCAGCCATGGAGGGGTTCCATCTCGAAGGCCCCTACATTTCTCCCGAGGACGGACCGCGCGGCGCGCATGTGCGGTCGTTTGTAAGGCCTCCCGACATCGATGAATTTTGCCGATTTCAAGAGGCTGCGGACGGCCATATTCGCATTCTTACTCTCGCTCCCGAGTGGCCGGAGGCGCCCCGCTTTATCGAAAAACTGACCCAGCTAGGAGTGGTAGTCAGCATTGGCCACACTGATGCCAGTGCAGAGAACATACGGAACGCGGTCAGCGCGGGAGCATCGCTATCGACGCACCTGGGGAACGCGGCTTATCCAGTTATGAAGCGCCACCCGAACGTACTCTGGGAGCAACTGGCCGAGGATCGGCTCATGGCCAGCTTCATCGTCGACGGCTTTCACCTTCCCGTGTCTTTCCTGCGGGCGGCATGGCGTGCGAAAGGCAACACGCGCTCGATCCTGGTTACCGATGCCGTCCCGCCGGCCGGCTGCGTTCCGGGGATTTATCGGCTGGGTGAAGTGGATGTGGAACTCCACCGCGACGGCAGCGTCCGACTGGCAGGAGGCACCAGACTGGCCGGCTCGGCACTTTCCCTTGACGCGGCCATATCGAATTTCTTGCAGGCGACCGGGGTGAGTCTGAGTGACGCCCTCAGCGCTGTCACGATCAACCCTGCGATCGCTGCCCGCGTGCCATACCGACAGAAGGGGTTGACGGAAGACGAGCGCGCCGATCTGGTGCTGTTCACCACGGACTCCGGAAAGGTTTCGGTGCGCGAAACGTACCTGGACGGGCGTTTGGTCTTTGCGGCAACGAATGCCGCTTCCTCAGACTTCAAGCCTCGTTCAAATAATCTAGCGACGGCGGAGCCATTTTAGGTTCCCGAAGCTCTCCGTAAGGACCCGATGACTGACCTAGGCCGCTTTCCTCATTACATGATCAAGGAAATCTTTCAGCAGCCGCAGTCGCTGCGCGCGACACTCGAAGGGAGAGTTTGTCCACAAGAGGGATCAATTCACATGGAAGAGGAGATCGGGCTCACGAGGTCAGATCTCTCGCGGTTGGGGCGTATCACGATCATCGCATCAGGCACGAGTCGCCATGCCGGCATGGTAGGTCGGTACATGATTGAAGAACTTGCAAAACTGCCGGTGGATGTCGAATATGCCAGTGAATTCGAGCTTTGTGATTTGCATCCGGCGGGACTTACCCTTGTCATCACCCAGTCCGGGGAAACTGCGGATAGCTCTGGCGCGCAACGCAAAGCCCAGGCAAGAGGGTCGCGGACCTTGGCCATCTCTAATGTGGTGGACTCAACGATTGCCCGGAATGCCGACAGCGCGCTCTACACTCACGCGGGACCGGAGATCAGCATTGCCTCTACCAAGGCATTTACGGCTCAGATGGCTGTGCTCTTTCTCTTCGCGCTTCATCTGGGTAACGTGCGAGGCACGATCCAAGGCGATCAAGTAAGCAGTTATGTTCGGGAATTGGTGGATCTGCCGGCAAAACTCGAGTTCGTTCTGCAGGCTGCGGAGAAATGCGATCTTCTCGCGAGGAAGTACCAGAGTTTTGACGATTGTGTGGTCCTGGGTCGCGGCGCGCATTACCCCGTAGCCATGGACGGAGCCCTGAAGCTCAAGGAAGTCTCCTATATCCATGCCGAAGGTTACCCTACGGGTGAATTTCAACATGGACCCAATGCTCTTATTAGTGAAAACCTACCTCTCCTTGTCCTCTCAACTTGCGACATAACGGATCCTGGTTCTGTCGTTCGACATGAGCGCGACCTCGCCGCTGTTAAAAAGTTCAAGCAACAATCCGCGGATGTTATTGTGCTCGCCTCGGAAGGCGATCAGGAGTTAAGCAGATTATCGGACGACACGATCAACATTCCGCACGTCTCCGAGTTACTAGCGCCAATTCTGGAGATCGTTCCCCTGCAGATGTTCGCCTACTATATGGCGGTGCGACGTGGTTTGAATGTCGATCGGCCGCGAAATCTAGTGAAGTCGGTAACGGCGGAAATCTGAAAGTGGATGAAGTCATCTCGCCTGCGGCGTTTCCCCGATTTTGACACTTTGAAAGTGAGCATTGACCAATGGCTATGAACCGACGCTCATTCCTCAGTTCCACAATTGTTTCCGCTTTTCTTGCCTCCAATTCGAAGGCTCTGGGGTCCGAACCCGCGCTGAAATCGGAGACCATAGCGCTCAGCTCTCTACATCCTCGTCTGGGGAACCAGGGCTGGGGAAAGCTATTTGCGGACACGAACGCGGACGGCAAGCGGCTACAGATTGCCGATCGAAAGTTTGAGCATGGGTTAAGTGTGCCGACGCCCAGTGATTTGATCTATCTCGTCGCCGGCCGCTATTCGAAATTTCGGGCATGGGTGGGCGTGGATGCGGCGCAGGCTACGTCCAGGGATTTCACCGCTCGATTTTTGGTCCACGCGGACGGAACGAAGCTCTTCGATAGCGGCACGATGAAACCGCAAGCGCCCGCCATGCGCCTCGACATTGACATCACCAACGTCAACGTATTGCGGCTCACGGTTGTCAGTACGGACGACGATGCGGAAGGCGCCAATTGGGCGGATGCGGAGCTGGTGCAGAATCCTTATCACATTGCGGCGGCGCCGCGCCGTGACAAAAAGCCGCTGCGGCAAATAAAAAGCGACGAGCTTCTGTTTACCGCGGGCGGAAGCTCCCTGGCAGGTCTGCAATTGCCCAACGGCAAGCGAATCAAGCTGGAAGGTTCTTTTCAAATTGGGCCCTACGTGAATTCCGATCACGATGCTGCACTCGATGTCCGGGCCGATTTTACTAGCGCTCCTGGCGGTGTGAGCTGGGATTGGGAATGCACTTCACGATCTCATCGGCCGTGGACGGCGCCAATCGATACCTCATTCAAGTGGCCGAATCCGGCTCGCGCAAAACTGTGGATGTCTCGCGGATACGGGGCCAAATGGCAGGATCCACTGGTTACGCAACCATTCGAGGACAGAATCTACAACTACGGCGCCTTCTTCAATCGCGAAGACGGGCTCTCTTTGCCGATGGCGAGCATCCTCGATGAAGAGAATGGGGTCGGTGTTAGTTTTATTCAGTCGCCGAACGATGTCTTGCTCGATATGCAGATTTCCACGACGAAAGATGGAGAGATTCTTTTCTCACGGGCTTTTCACCGTTTTGGTGGCGAATCCAGCAAAATTAAGTTTCACTTGGACGTCGTGGTGCATGAGCCTGACATACGTGCTGCAATGAACGCCATTGTGGAGCGTTATCCCGAATATTTTGATCCGCCAAATCCACTCGCCCATGAGGTCGGAGGCGGTGGCGCCTACTCAGGCTGGGAAGGGCCCCTGGATGCGAAGAAACTAGCCGCGATGGGTTTTACCGTCAACTGGAAGGCGAGCCTTGATTTTCCTTACATGGGTGCCTTCCTTCCTCCAGTCAAGGACGACGAACAATGGAACCGTTACGCCGGGGGCGGCGCGGCGGAATCGGTCGGCCCGAAAGACGAAGGACGTTATGGGAAGACGTCAATCCGCGAGATGGCGGATTACTCGGAGCGAATGCGAGCCTACGGTTTCCATGTCCTGAACTATTTCAATGTTACCGAGTTTGGCACGCAAATCACCTATCCAGCTCCAGCGGCGCAAACGAAAGACGATCCTCCGCTTTGGACCGATGCTAACCGCTTTCTCCATGGCAAGTTTGAAAATGCTGTACTGAAGAGCCCCGATCCGACCTGGACGTGGGGGTATGGGGTGGTAATGGACTGTGCCGATCCAGCCTATCGCGATTATCTTCTTCAACAGGTAGAGCGCCACATTCAAAAGATTCCAGCTTCCTCCGGAATCTGCATCGATCGCATGGATTGGGTAGTTCGATATAGCCCTAATGCGGATGATGGCGTCACCTGGATTGACGGACCGTCCCGCCATTTGCGGCGATCCTGGATCGCTTTGATGAACCAAATGGGCCCCCTGCTCCACGACGCGGGCAAGGTGGTGTTTGTAAATGATATGGATCGTCGACTGGAACTGATGCGCCAGGTGGACGGATTCTTCGATGAGCACGGACCTTTGGGCTACGACTTGAATACCAGTTCTTTTCTGGCTTTTCGTAAACCGCTCATCTGTTGGACTTCTGATGAAGCCTTTCGATCGGACCCCGATGAATACTTCCAGCGCCATCTTTATATGGGTGCATTTCCCATGGTGCCGTATCCGGGCGATGATCACTCGATTTTGCCGAGCAAGGAGAATGAAGAGCTTTATCTGGATTACGGTCCGCTTTTCAATCAACTGAGAGCACGAACCTGGGTGTTAAGGCCAGACGCAGTCTCCGTGGCAAAAGGGCCCGCCCGCGCCAATATCTTTGAAACACCCCGTCACTACGTGGTTTTTGTAGGTCTGGGAGGACAACAAAACAATGAGCGGGTCCGGTTGCACGCAACCGCGAAGACGGCCAGGATTCTCCACCCTGGCGATTCAACGGAAACTACCTTGATTGCCGAGTCATATCAGGATATGCGCATCTTCGAAGTCGAATTGAAGCGCGGTTGCGCCATGCTTGTCTTGGAAAAGAATGAGGCATGACCCGATCACCATCCATGTTTGCTAACAGACGATCCTCCGAAGAAGAGTTAGTTCGGCACCCCACCAAGCTTAAGGCTGTTGACTCTCTGTTCTCTCTGTCAAGAATCCTGCCGGAATGACAAAACCTTGTTGTTTCGTGCACTGGAGTTGGCTCTAAATCGATATCAAGGCGTTCTCCAACTCCTTCGCAATCCGCAGCACTCAAAGTATATTTACTGTTCGAATAAAATCAGGTCTCTAATTGCCGTAAATAGGGCAAGAACACCAATACAATATTCACCGTGCGATTAATCTGATAGTATGCTCTCGCTTCTGGGCGCCTCTCAATGTCAACTTCCCTTGATCGTCGTTATTTTGTGGAATCAGCCGCAAAAGCTTTAGACGTTCTTGAAAGCTTCGACACCCTGGAAGAGGACCTGACGATCACCGAAGTGGCTCGCCGTTCGGCCATCACATACTGTTCCGCTTTTCGCTTGCTCTACACTCTGGAGCGCCGGGGATATGTCGTTCGCCACCAAAACGGCAAGAAATACCGCCGCACTCCTCTGCGAAAGAGGTATCGCATTGGCTATGCCGGCCTCGACCGCAGAATGAAGTTTTCTGATGAGGTCACGCGGAGCATCGTTCTAGCCGCCAGAAAATATGGTGTGGTCCTTACGGTGAAAGACAATGAGTTTAATCCGGCAACCACACTGGTCAATGTTGACTCGCTTCTTGAAGAGGACAAGATCAATCTTTTGATCGTGTATCAGAGCGATGAGATGGTCGCCCATATGATTGCCTCCAAATGCCATGATGCGGGCGTCCCGGTGATTGCGGTTAATTTCGCGCATCCCGGGGCCTACTACTTTGGCGGAAACAATCATTTGGCGGGGGAAATTAGCGGGCAGCATCTGGTAGAGATGGCTAGGAAGAAATGGTCAGGTCGCGCGGACAAGCTACTGATCGTTACCGCCAAAGGAATGGGATCCACCCAGGACGTGAGAGTCAAAGGAATTTGCGATAGTGTTCTTCACGGTCTGAGCAGTTTGAAACCTTCCGACATCATCCTGGCTTCACCGGGAATCACCGCACAAGATGGATATCTGCAAACCAAGAAAGAACTCATGCGGTTGGACACAAACGCCAAGGTGCTGATTGGCGCACTGACCGACCCATTGGCAATCGGAAGCTGTCGCGCGGCATTAAAGCTGGGAGTGGACGAGAACACCTTGATTGTCGGGCAGGGGGCAGGAGCGGATGGCCGGCGTTACCTAAAAGGGGGGCCCCTTTCGGGTTCGGTTTCTTATTTTCCGCACACTTACGGTGAACGGATCATTCCTCTCGCCCTCAAAATCCTTGAGGGTGAAAAGGTTCCTCTCATTTGCTACGCCGAGCATGTTCTTCTGACGAAGGACAATTTGGAGCAGTATTACTCAAATTGAAGGAGATCGGTTGTTGCGCCCGAATCGGCGACGATCGGTCTTACACCAAATAATTCGACACTGGCGTCATTCGAGGGATCCACCACTTCTTAATCACCCACAAAGCGGTTTTACAGTCCACCCCCTCAGGCAGATAGGTGTTAAGTCCGAATCGGATTTTCTTTTCAGAAAAAGTGCGCGGCAAGCTGGTCTGGCGGAAATCCGGCGTACGCGTAAATTAGATGACGCGGCCATAAACGTCCCCGGTGGCCTGCGCGACTTCGCTCATCTGCGATCGCCGCCAGAGTCACTTTGGCCGGTGAGCGCGTCTACTATCCGCAGAGCGAGACGCCGCTGATTGTGACCATGTCGGAATCGGGCTTGGGCTTGTGGGGGAAAAGGGAGACGCGTTGTTCGTCCCGGCCAATACGGTTCCCCAGTTCCAGAATCCGGGCCACGATGCCGTGGAGGCCATTTCTTCTCGGCCACCACAAAGGGCATTACGTATTACTAAGTTCATGTCTTTAGGTGCAGGTCTCGCAGCCAAGCAAAATTTGCCTTGTTCGCGGTTCGAATAGAAATCACGATAGGACCGCCAATCCTTGACACCCCGCTAAATAGGCTTTAATCATCGTAAGATTTGTCCAGCGACTACCTGGCCACACCGCAAGTGGTCCGAAGCTGAGTACGAAAATCGATGGATTCCTAGGGGGTAACCGTGCGTTTAGCTGGCAAGAAGGCAATCGTTACAGGGGCAGGAAAAGGCATTGGACACGGCGTCGCGCTGACGCTTGCCCGAGAAGGGGCGGATATTGCGGCCTTCGATATCAGCGCGGATGTCAATGCGGTTGCTGCGCAAGAGATCTCTCAACTTGGTCGGCATGGAATCGCGGTGAACGTTGACGTTTCACGCCCTGCGGAGATAAAACGCGCGGTCGCAAAGGTCATCGCTGAATTCGGTCGAATCGATATTCTCGTGAACTGCGCGGGCATTGTCACCAGCCACCACTTCCTCGATCTCACCGAGGAGCAGTGGGACAGCACACTGAATACCAACGCCAAAGGGACATTTTTCATCAACCAGATTGTGGCCAAAGAGATGATTCCCAACAGGAGTGGCGCAATCATCAACATTACTTCGGGAGTGAGAGCCCGTCCCATGGCGACCCACTACGCCGCCAGTAAAGTGGCCGTCGATATCATTACAAAATCTGCCGCGTTGACCCTGGCGCCGCACAATATCCGAGTCAACGCTATTGACCCGGGGATGGTGGACACTCCGATGTGGCGGGAAATGGATGCCGAACGAGTGCGCCTGTTTGGCTTGCCGCCGGGAGAGGCGACGCGCCGTTGGGTCGCCGCGGTTCCTCTGGGAAGAATGTCCACTCCAGAGGAGGTTGCCAAGGTTGTTGTTTTTCTGGCTTCCGACGACTCTTCCTACGTGACCGGCGCGATTTTGTCGGCCAATGGCGGACTTGACCTGGCGACTCTAGAGAAGACCCAGGATTCATCATCAGCGACTCCTGCAAAGACCGGCCGATAGGCGAACGAAAGGAACCACAAATGATTCTGAAAGGCCTGCACCACTTCAACCTCATTGTCTCGGACATGGCGAAAACCAAGGAGTTTTATCACGACCGGTTGGGCCTTGAGATTGCGCTTGAGACCAAGATTGAGGACGCCGAATTCTCCCGGGGTGTTGGATTGCCTGGCACCAAGGTTCTGGCAACATTTTTTGCCATACCCGGCAACACCGGACTCATAGAGACATTCCAATACGTTCATCCCCCCGGCCGTCCCATCGCGGCCGATGCGCACGCTAATGATCGCGGGTGGGGACATCTCTGCTTTCAAGTGGATGATATTGAAAGCACCTATGCCACGTTGAAGGCTAAAGGCATTCAGTTCTTGTCCACACCCGTGACGATTGCGAAAGACCATCCGCACTTTGCCGGTGTGCGTTTCTGCTATTTTCTTGGACCCGATCGCGAGGTAGTAGAGATTCTTCAGGGATAAGGGACTGGGGCGAGCGGCCAAGTTCGCCCTATTCGAAATCCGGCATCAAGCAGTTACAGGCACACCGGCTTTTGCGGATCGGTATGCGGCGTCGATGAAGCGCACGGCTTGCAGCGCAGGGCCGGGCGGTGAGTAGTTTACTTTTGTCTTCCCAAGAATCAGCTCGATAAAGTTGTGGGCCGGGCCATCACAGGTATAAGCGCCGGCGTTGGGCGCCAACTTCAGGATTTCTTCCTGGCCATTCACGCCCCTGAATTCCATTCTTGCCCGCTCGCAATCGAGCAGAAGCATGCCCTCGGAGCCGAAGATACGAATATCCAGCTGATTATTCGTCGTGCGACCAATCAAAGTGCCTGAACCGGAAACGGTTCCGATGGCGCCATTTGAACAAGTCATGGTCATCGCGGTGTGAAGCTCAGCGGTCGCGCGCGGAGCGGCTAACATTGCAAACACATTCCTCGGTTCTAGGTCCGTCAGCCAAAAGAACATCCCGACAAGATGACTGGTCTGAATCTGTAAATATCCCCCACCGGAAAGAACCGGATCCGTTGTCGTCTGGCTCTCAGGCGGGACCAGCATCCCTGGGTACTCGAACTTCTCGCCCCGGAATAACGAGGCTACAGCAGAAGCCATGTGACATACGAAATATTCGACGTTGCCAAGTTTGCCTTCGTCGCACAAAGCTTTGGCATGTTGAAGAAATGGTTTGTAGTGCCAGCCGTAAGGGATCAGCATGATCCGGGCATGACGCTCGGCGGCCTGCACAAGCGTAAACGCATCCGCCGCCGTGGTGCACATCGGTTTCTCGCACATGACATGCAATCCATGTTCAAGCGCAGCGACCGCGTGCTCCCGATGGAGGCCAGGTGGTGTGGAGACCAGAACCGCGTCCATCGGAACCTTGTCGAGCATTTCCCGATAGTCTTCGAAGCCCTGCGGAATCTCAAACTTGTCTTGGATGATTCGCAGCATCTCGGCCCCCGGCCGGCACACTGCGACAATCTCTACATCCGATCGCGATCGAAATTGAGGAATATGCAGGGTGGTCGCGGAGAAGCCAGCCCCGATGATGCCAAGTCTGACCTTCTGCGAGCTTATTCCCGACGGTCTTGCTCCTGCCATCTGGCGCCTCCACGTCTCTTATCGGTTCTTATGGATTCGCCACGTTAAAAAACACGTAGAGCCGCTTGGAGGAATTGGGGAGGGCGGTTACATCGGGATGCCCACCAGTCTCGGCTTTCGCTATTTCCCACGCCGTCTTCAAATCCGGAACAACCGTGATCCCAAGTTGCTTGCTCATCTCCGATTCCTTTGCTCCCGCAAAGATCACCTTCGATGCGTGGTCAAAGACATACTGGCTCTCAGCCAATGTCCAGAAAGGATGGATCGGATGGAACCCGTAACAGTGGCGATACTTGTAGAGTAAATCCTCGCGGGTCAGATATTCTTCCGCGTACTGGTCAAATAGCGCTTCGAGATCGCGGCCAACGCCGGCGTAGTGTTTTACGACCTCCCGGTCCGAGGGCCGATATCTTTCGTCAAAAACACCATCGCCAGGCGTAGTCAGAATCACGACCCCGCCCTTCCGCACCAGCGGATTTGGCGGCATGTATCCTCGCATGGTATTCGCGACATGAGTTAGGGCCAGCATCGGGTTCGAAGTTTCGCCGTGCAACATATAGCCAGGGCATCCCAGCAGCAAAACATCGCAGCCTCGTGGCAAAGGCG
The DNA here is from genome assembly GCA_963697035.1 of uncultured Acidobacteriaceae bacterium. Taxonomy (GTDB): domain Bacteria; phylum Acidobacteriota; class Terriglobia; order Terriglobales; family Acidobacteriaceae; genus PALSA-270. The sequence continues at coordinate 414,507 of CAVOMN010000001.1, forward strand.
CGATGAATTCCTTCGACGCAACTTCAACTTGGCGCTCGCGGAGTTGCCTCCACTCCCCTGCCCACCAACCGTATGCGAGCTGGACGTCAATATTAATGAACGGGTCAATATAGAATATTTTTGCCGAAATGGATTCTTCAATCTTTTCCATTACGGACATTTTGTGTCTTTGATACAGCTGACGAGTCGGGTGTGCGTGTACGCCTTCCGGATGGTTCATCATGACGGGCCCATGGCGCGACAGAATCGAGCGCGCGCTGGAAAGGCCAATTGCCAAGCCTGTGCCCAAGAACCCTCCAAACGGAGAGAGCGGGAGCAGGCCCCCATCCCAGATGGATCACAATGTCGCATTCCGTCAAAATCCTATTGACTTCAACCAAGTCTCCGCACTTTGACACTCCGAGATTTACGAGTTGCGACGGATCGGAGGAGTCGTGCAACTCGAGCCGGTTGCTGCCACCAGCCCATTTCGCAATCAACTCGGGTGGCAGGATGCGGCACGACGGGGGAAAAGGGGGCTTGTTTCCTGTAATCCAGCGCGCTAGCCGCGAGCCCGCCAGTTCGCGGGTGGTGATCTTGGCATGCGTCCCACCGGCAATCATCATTCTGATGTTGCTGTCTTGCACACCGGCGCGAGCCAGTATCTCCAGGACTGCCGGCGCGGCGTAGTAGCTGCCGCCCATCCAGTCGTTGAGCGTGATAGCGACTTTAGAATGCTTGTCAACAAGATCCTGTATCCTGGGCATTCCCATCGGGTGCTCCAGTGCCTCCGCTAACCCCGTGGTGGGATCCGCCTGCGCCGGGCACAACTGATCCTGAGGCGGCCGCTCGAAAACAATTGTGTCATCCGGCAGATCGACTTCCAGCGCCTCAGTTCCGAGTTCAAACCCCTTTACTCGCTTCATGAACTTTCCTTATTGGTAAATTGAAGTGCTGAGCATCTTTATAGTTCGCTGTGGCAGGAGAGTCTGGTCGGGATAAATCGACATTTGATGCTGAATCACGAGACATGATGGATGGATATCAGTGATCCGTCAAGGAAAGCGGGGCGGAATCGAAAGCACATCATGACTTCTATTCGTACTGTGAATATTGGTTTTTTCGCGGGTGTTGGCATGGTTCTGCACTTTGGCTCCAAGTCGTCGCGCGCGGCTTCGTTCCGGCCGGTGCCGCTCTTCTATTCAATCCACGAATGGTTTCTGCTTTCGGAGAATACTGACTTGCGTTCCTCTTCCGTTTGGTGGGAGTATTTCGTCGGCCGACTGAGGCCATCTGCACAAGAGCCGTGCGGACGGCAGATCGGCCAAGACTTGACGGATGGAGAACAACTAAACCCATGCGCAAGATAAAAGAAGACGCCCCGAAGTTTTCCGTCAATGTCCTGAAAATGGGAGTGGTCCCTGTTCCTGGCCCGGAAGTTTACTGGATGAGCCACTGGGACCAATTTGAGGAACTTGCGTTTCTAATGGTCGTTGCCCGCAATGAGAAGCACACCGTCGTCGTGAACTGCGGCCCGCCGGTTGACATCACGCAAATGAACGCATTCTGGAAGCCGTTTCATCCCAGCGGAAAGGTGCAGTTTGCTCGCAGCGAGAGCGAGAGGCCGGTCAACGCTCTGGCTTCTCTGGGCATCGATCCAAAGGATGTAACTCATCTGATTGTCAGTCCGCTGGTCGGGTACGCCTGCGGAAACCTCTCTTTGTTCCCCAACGCACAATTTGTGATCTCGCGAACGGGCTGGATCGAAGACGTGATTGCCCCCGCCTATGCAGCCCACGTGCCAAGAGAAATTTTCGTTCCTAACGATGTGCTGCGATTTCTGCTGTTCGATGCCTGGGATAGAGTTCGATTTATGGACGAGGGAGAGGTATGTCCCGGGGTTCGGGTATGGTGGGCCGGCGTTCACCACAGGTCGTCGCTCGCGATCGCGATTGATTCAAAGGAAGGCCAGGTCTTAGCCTCGGACTCTTTTTTCAAGTACGGCAATGTGGAGAAAAATCATTATCTCGGCGTGGGCGAGAGTTATGCCGAGGCGATGAAGACTTACCAGCGAGTTCGCGACGAAGCCGACATCATCATTCCCCTCTACGATCCTGAAGTATGCGAGCGTTATCCCGGCGGGCGCATCGCTTGAAACTCCGGGAGTCCCAACCCAGCGCACAATTCGTTCGCAAATTTACTTGATCAAGCTCTGAATTCGGATCAAACATCCCGCCGCTGCGGGCGTGAACTGCGCTGTCCGGCCGGTTAGGTGTTCTTTAGTCATAGAATAAACGTCTTTAGAAGTAAATTTACTTCACGTTCAACTTAATATCAACAAAAGAACTAAGTCCAAGCAAAAAATTGATATTGACAAACTTTTTCTCTTAGGAGTAAAGTTCCACCCGCACGGATAATAATGAACTAGTACTTCCGCTTTTTCAGGAGAGAGCAACCCAAGTACCGGGATAATTAAGGAGATTTATGACTTCAAAGATTACAAGCAGGCGAGTAACACTTCGGCTCGTGTGCACAATCGTATGCGCGCTAATCACCGTGCTAGGAGTCAAGGCCCAGACCAGCACAGGGACGGTGAAGGGAAATGTCACCGATCAATCCGGAAGCGCGATCGTTGGCGCTCACGTTATTCTTCAGTCGGCCACAAGCGGACAAACTCGCGAGGCGTCCACATTGGACCTTGGCGCGTTTGAGATCCCGTTCGTACTTCCCGATATTTACACCCTCACTGTGTCGCAGCATGGATTCTCAAACTTCGTGATAAAAAATATCCACGTCAGTGTGGGACAGGTGGCCTACGAAACTGTCCAATTAAAAGTCGGCACCGTCGAACAACAGGTGGAAGTGACCGCTAAGGCCCAACAAGTCGATGCAACGACCGCGACTCTTGGCACAATCACCACCCACAATGAAATAACTACACTGCCAATTCTTGGCCGTAGTTTTCTTACGTTGGCGACGCTCTCCGCGGGAGCAGTCGCCAACTATCCCGGCAACTGGACAGGTCCGTATTCCGGAGGAAGAGCGGATCTGGCCGTCAGCATTTCGGGATCGCAGGATTTTTCAACCACCAACCTGATTGACGGCGTGCCGACGAAGAGCCCCGAATACGGCGGCATCGGATACCAGTTGCCATTGGAGATGGTTGAAGAATTCAATATCGAGCGTGGATTCTATTCGGCCAAGTACTCTGGTCCCGGAGTGGTAAACGTGGTGAGCCGTTCCGGAAAAAATGAGATTCACGGCGTTGTTTGGGACACGTTTGGCAATGACAAATTAGATGCCAATAATTACTTTGACGTCAGCAAACCTCCTTTGCGCCAAAACCATTTCGGCGGCGCTTTTGGGGGGCCCATCGTCAAGAACCGCCTGTTTTATTTTGGCAACGTACAAATTTCCCGCGATGTGATCGGCTACACGGTGGAGGGCACGGTACCGACCGCAGCTGAACTGGGGGGCAACCTTTCTGATATCTCCACTCCGATAGTCAATCCGTTCACCCACGTGGCCTATCCAGGGAACATCATTCCCTCGGCTGACATCGACCCGTTCGCCCAGGCATACATTGGCCTCGGTCGCGGGCTTATCCCTGCCGCAACCATTCCGGGCGTGCCGTTCGGGGAAATTAACCGGATCGTCCACAGCAGTGCGCTTCAAAATGACCAATACTACGATATTCGAATTGACTACAACCCCAGCACCAAGGATTCCATGTTTGGAAGGTTTGGTTATGGAGATTCCAACAGAATTAACCCATCGCTTTCCAGTTACACGACTGTGGCTCCTTACGACGCCAGAAATCTGGTTCTTGGTTGGACTCACACCTTCTCTTCGTCTCTGATTAACGAAGCGCATGCTGGACTCGACCGAGTCAATAATCGTCCGACACAACCCTACGGACCTGGTGTTGGGAGTGAAGATTTCAACACGGAACTTGGCTTGCATGGCAGCAATAGCTATAAACCATTTGACGCCCCGCCCACTGTCAGCGTAGTTGATAACGTTTTCAGCGTCCCGGGAGGGGCTGCTATTAGCGTTAGCAATCGCTTTATCTATTCGGACAATATTGCTTACATCCGCGGCAAGCATTCCATGGAATTCGGCGGGTCGGCCATCCGTACCCAAATCACAGATCCGATCTTCAGCTATGTCAACGGTTATTTTGATTACTCAGGACAGTACTCCGGAAATCCCCTGGCTGACTTTCTTCTCGGATACCCGGACTTCATCAACGCTTTGACAAAGACGGCGGTCCCTTATCGCCGCTCTTGGGAGTACGCCTTGTATGGCGAAGACAAGATCCAGGCGACCAAGGATCTAACGATCGATGTTGGGCTACGCTGGGAGTTACCCTTGCCTGCTTCTGATTTGCACAATAATCTCGCCGCATTCGAACCTGACCCTGGTTTTGCGCCCAATACCCCTTATAAATTTGTGCTCGCCGGCCAAGATGGTGTTTCCAAAACCATTGTTCGAGCAAATTACAAAGATTTTTCGCCACGAGTGGGCTTGGCGTGGAGGCCTTTCGGTTCCCCGAAATGGGCAGTTCGCGCCAGCGCTGGAATATTCTATGAAACGTTAATATTTAATGAGGAGGTTTTTAACAGTCTAGGCTACCCAATCGTGTTTCCTTACGGAGTAAGCAGCGATCCGGTCATCCCGACCCTAAGCACGGCAGGACAGTTTGGCAACGCAAATCCCCAAATTGGAGGATTTGAGCTTAGCGAGGATCCCAATCGTTCGGACCCTTACCACGAGCAATATACCCTCAGCGTACAGCGAGAGCTTCCAGCTTCCATCTTAATGACCGTTGCGTATGTCGGAAACCATGGAGTTCATCTTTTCAAGCGAGTGAACTATAACGTCGCAAACGTGGGCACCACGCCGCTCGTCGACCGCTTGCCATTTCCGGACTTGGGCCCGATCTTGGAAGATCAATCGATTGGGCTCTCCCAGTACAATGCGCTCCAGGTAGACGTAGAGAAGAGATACAATAAAGGCCTCACCTTCCGTCTGGGTTACACATATTCGAATGCAATGGATGATGCCCAAACCGCCGCCGATGGAAGTTATCTACCGTGGGATCCCAAACTCGATTGGCAGCGGTCGGATTATAATCTCAAGCATAACTTCGTGTTAACTGTCACGTACGCTTTACCATTCGGGCATGGCCAAAGGTTCGCCGGCTCGAGTTCCGGTGTTGCTGGAAAACTGGTGAGCGGCTGGAATCTCGTCGGAATCTTCACCGATCACTCGGGTTTCCCAGTTTCCCCCTACAGCACTGACTTTAGCAACACACTGGCCGGATATTTTGGAGGCGGCCGTCCTAACGAGACATGCAGCGGAAATCTGCCGTCAAGCCAGCGAACAGTTCAGCATTGGTTTGACGCAAGTTGTTTCCCGCTTGCGCCGGCCAACACCTTCGGTGACGCTCATCAGGGGATTATCACGGCACCAGGGTACGTTAACTTGGATTTTTCTGCCACCAAGGATACAAAGATATCCGACAAAGTAACTTTTCAGTTCCGGGCGGAAATGTTCAATGCTCTCAACAAGACAAACCTTAGTTCCCCATACAGCAACGTCTCCAGTTCCTTGGTAGGACAAATTTTTTACGCCTATCCTTCACGGCAGATCCAATTTGTGGGCAGACTTGTTTTTTGATAAGCCTTCTGTGGTGCCGGGGTCCCCGAGCTGAGTGAATCTCGGATCGCTGCCTCGGCACCACACGACAACTCTCATAGTATCCTTGCCTTTCCGTTGAAGGCGCTTGCGGTAAACGATCCTGGTGTGACTATCCATGGATAGACGAACCTTCGTCAAGTATGGAATCGCATCGGCCGCTGCTGCTGCCATCGAGCGGCGTACAAATGCGATGGCGGATTCATCTGGCCAGCGACAGGAGCTGTCGGTTCGAAGTGATGAACTGATCTGGCAACTTATTTCAAAAGATGGCCGGATCACTTCGACGAGTCTCGAGAATCGGCTCACGGGTCACCGATACGCGATCACGGAAGCACGAGAGTTAACCGTCATCCTCGATGACTCGCGGGCGCGTGTTGATATTCCCTGGTGGCGGTGCCACTTTGGACCGGATAACGATTCAGCTCCAGCGGAGAAAGAGCAGGGTTATCAGGACGGCTACCATGGCGCGGCCTTTGACGACTCGAAGTGGGGTACCTGCCTCAATCTCTCCTTGTATGGGGTTGAATCAACCGATGGCCTTCCGCAAAACCAAGACAGGCCCGCCGTTGTCTACAACGGATATGGTTGGTTCCGGTCCGAATTCGACTTGTCGGCCGAGGCACGGGATCAGGTGGTTGTGGTCACTCTGGGTGCCTACGACCAAACAGATTGGAATGAGTACTGGGTTTACGTTAACGGGCATGAGATTGGTCACAGGGTTTCTTCGGGACGTTGGCGTACACCTGGTACTTATGAGATCCCAGTAGGAACAGAAGTTCACAATGGGCTCGTCTATGGTGGAAAAAAGAACATCTTGGCCGTGCGTGCGCGCGGCTATGACCGCCATTTTGATGGCCTGTCCGATGAAGTTCTAGTTCGCTATCTGCATGATGTTGTACTTTGCGACCAGTTCGTAACCGCAGGCCAACCCTATAAGGTTATCCACGATTTCGAAGTTGAGCGTATTAAAACAGAATCGAAAGCGGGAAACGACCGCCTTGTGGTGCATCTGTTCAATCGCGAGGAAAATATCCGTGCCACGGTCCATTACGAAGCGGAGGGCCCCGTTCGGAGAAAATGGGCGGAGATCAGAAATGATGGAAAAGAGAAGAAGCTGCTGCTTGACGTTGAAGTCGACTCTTTCCGCATGCAAGGCAACGGGCAGTTTGGCGGCTACGGTTATCCGCTCACGATTGATGATGAAGTGTTTTGCGCAATTGAGAATCCGTCCGGGCTGAACCGATACGATGCAGGGCGCGTCTCTCTGCTGCATTTTCCCGGGAAACACTTAAGCCCTGGGGAGAGTTGGAAAACCCATTGTTCTATCGTCGCCGTCGCGAAGCGGGGAGACGCGCACGGGCAGTTTCTGAGATATATCTCGGATCACAGTCCTCGAAAGAAGAAGATTTTCGCTTTGTACGATCCTTTCGGCATCACAGCGTTCTCGGACGGCATGGCATGGGCGCTCAACGACCAGCAAAATTTGGGAACGCTGAATTTCCTGGAGGAGTGGCAGAAGAAAGGCATTCACTTTGACTACTACATCCCGGACATGAGCCTGGATTACACCTCAGACTCCGATTTGAAGAAATTCCGTCTCTATGGGTTTCCCGATGGACCTGACGCCATGATCGGCCGCGTGGGCGAACTGGGGATGAAGTTCGGGCAGTGGTTTTCGGTAAGCGGAGGCAGGTGGTCCAACGGGCGCAACCCCGCCACGGCGCCATCCCGGGTTCCGGGGCCGAAGCAGGAGGCCAACTATAGCTTCCGCCAGGGAGACACCTGGGGAACTCTCGATTTATGCGTCGCTTCGGAACCCTACAGAACCATGCTGAAGGACGCGGTCATCTTCCACATTCAGAACAATCACGTGGAACTCGTGAAGTTCGATGGCAGCGATTGCTACTGCAATTCGACTGCCCACGATCATTTGCCCGGCAAGTATTCTAGCGAGGCTATTATTCAAGCGATCATTGCGATGGCGCAAGCATGCCGGGCGGCGAAACCAGACCTTTTTGTGATGTGGTATTGGGGAGTCTATTCACCTTTCTTCGCGCTGCACGGGGACGTCATCTTCGACACGCGGCTGTCGATGGAGGCGGCCAGCACGGGGGACTTCCCATCGCTGTTTTTCCGGGATTCCGTGAATCAGGCTCTAGATCAAGGATCGCAATTTGCCCGCTGGGTTCCTCCCCCGAATCATGACAGCCTAGGAGTGTGGTTGGCCGATAACTGGTGGGGCAATTACATGGAGACCGAACGCTGGCAGGAGTCACTCGTGATGGACCTGGCGCGTGGCAATCTGTTGTTTCCGCAGATTTGGTCGGACCTGAATAATCTGGAGAGTCGCGACGTCGAGTTTCTGGCCTATCTCCAACAATTGGTGAAGAAAAATGAAAGCGTCTTGGTGCAGGAGCGACACACCATTGGCGATGCTTGGAAAGACGAGATCTACGGATACAGCTATTTCGAGCGGGACCACGGATTTATCTTCCTCAACAATATGTCTTTCGAAAGCCGGACGGCTCAACTGGTGCTTGATCAACGACTCGGGTTTTCTTCGCCGGGTGGAGGGCCTGTAAGCCTGAAACTTCATCACCCGGAGCGGACCACTCTAGCGATGCAGGGCAACCCCAGCTTTTCAGGCGGCCAAAATATCGGCATCCAACTGCGTCCCTTCGAGGTGGTGATGATTGAAGTCACTCCGGGCACCGGCGTCGATTCGATGTCATCTGTGCGGGAATGTATTACTCCTTCGACCTGGCATTCCATGGAACTGGCCAGCCAAAGCATCTCATTCCCAGCGGAACTCAGGATTCCATTCTCGGACGCCCCCATCCTCGAAAAGAAGAGTTTCCGTCCCGGTTATGCGGCCAGGCAGTGCGATCTCCCACAATTTTCAGAGCAAAGGCATTACCTCGCCATGGTTTGTCAATTTCAAAAAGATGGAAAGCCCTGGCGGCGATCCCAGATGAGCGAAGTCGCGCAGGCCATCGGGGACGTGGATGGCCGCGTCATCGAGTTTACGCGGACACCGGATTTCCGGCAGACCAATAGCAATCAATGGAATCCGTGGTTAGTTTTCAGCGCCCCGTTGCCAGGGGTTTTTTCCGGAAAGAGGGTGAGGTTCGGACTCAACACTTATCTCCCCGAGGGAGTGACGTGTCAAACCACAGTGTGGGTGGTTAAAGAGTGGTGGACGTCCCGAATGAGGCCGCTGCCAAATTACTGGGTGTAAGGCTTTCTACAGCGGCGGTTCTTCACTTTATCAGTGCGACGAGGAATAGGACGTCGCGATGGTGGTGACGCGCCCCGCTTTTCTGTACCAATCGAAACTGAAGTTTTCCAGCATCAACAGCCCAATCCCCCTGATTTTATGCGGGTTTCGCGCCCCATCGATTTACTAGCTTTTTCAATCACAGCCCTGTGCAGCGCCGCGAATGCCGCTGGCGTCCGATCCGCCAAAGCACTGTGCGGCCGTTCGTGATTGTAATGTTCACGGAGGAGTTGGGAAAGGCGTCAAAGGCGATCCAGTCCGTCTCTGGGCTGGTCTCCAAATACCAAGTCCGATTGAACTCGCTCTGCGACCGCACAGGAGCGGCGAAGAAATTGCCAGTGCCCCAGTGTGATCGCGGTGACATGCCACAATCTGTAGGAGGCTTATGAGGCTTACGAGAAAAGCCTTCGCCGAGCTATTTGGGGTTCATCTACCTGCCGCAGTGCCTTCCGCGTGGGTCAATGGCGTGTGTTTCGTTTTTGTGGAAGGCAAAGCGGAGATCGAAGAGCTTGAGCGTCTTAGCCGTGGCGTGTGCTCACCGCGAATGTAAATGCCAATCACTATTTCCAAGTCGCAATTCATGTCAGGCGTCCAGTGCCTCAAGCGTTTGTGTTGGCAGGTGCATGAGCCAGAACTGGGTGGTGTCCCCGATGCCACAACGGTCGCCATCATGAAGCAGGGCCGCGAGGTCGGCAGGCTGGCACGGCAGCTCTTCGCGGGCGGCGTGGAAGTCAGTTCTCACGACCCCGAGCAGGCGATCCGCATTACCCGCGAGTTGATCGCAAATCCCGAGGTTCCTGCCATCTTCGAGGCTGCGTTCGAGAACGGTGGTGTGTTTGTACGGGTGGAAAGCTTCCATGATCCTTGTCGGGTATCTGCTGAACTCAGAGGAATCCCACGTCAGACGGGTCAGTTTCTCCCCGCCAAGTCTGTTCCGACCAAAGTGGTTTTTTGACGTTGAGGCCGAAGAGCAGCCAGCAGCAATGGCGATGCCCGGTCCAAGAATCGTGGAGCGACCCACAACTCGCATTCGTGTAGTCAGGGGTGCCAAGCAAATGCCACTGGGCGGTTAAAGAAAGAGGACAATGCCATTTAATCCAGAGATGTTGATTCTCGCCAGAGAATCCCGAGGATTCACCCAGACTGACCTTTCGACTTTAATTTCTGTTAAACAAGGCACCATTTCAAAGATCGAAAATGGAATGTTGCCGCCCTCGCCCGAACTAATGCGAGAGATTTCCGAAAAGCTGCACTACCACGAAGAGTTTTTTTATCAATTAGACCGAGTCTACGGCTTCAACTCTACCGTGTTCTTCCACCGAAAGCGGCAAAGTCTAGCGGACAAAGTGCTGCGAAAGCTCCATGCTCAGATGAACCTCACGAGAATTCGGGTGTCACGGCTGCTACGGTCGATGAAAGTCACAAGTCCGTTTAGCTTCCGCCCAATCGAACCCACGGAGTACGCCGGGGGTGTTAGTGCAGCGGCACGGATGATGCGGGCGGCTTCTGTTCGTTTCAGACGAACAGCAGTTCAGGAACCAGTATCTTGGCGAGAAGCGTTTGCGGTTGGTTTAGAGGCATGTCGAGGAGAAAGACAGTTATGAAAGAACCCGGATTGGATGATCGCTATCAAACCATACATGGCCCAATTGAGCGAAAGCACAGCAACACCAAGCTCGAAACGCTGAGGAAGACCTACCCCAATCTTTTGCCCGGACGCCGTGGCGACATTCTGCTGGGCACGTTGATGGACGAATATGGGGTGGACTCCCTGAACGGCCTCCTGCGGGCCTTGGGCTTGAAGTGAAGTGATTCCCAATGCTCCTCGACGACATCATCGACTTGGCGACGGACAACAAGCAGTCAATTACGGTACTTCTGCGGAAGTGCATTATCCTCGCTAGTCAACTAAAAAATGAGCGGCTGAAGGTGTGGGCAAACAAGGAACTGAACGGATACGACCCAGATGATGACCTTCCGCCCTATCGTGTGCTCACAACTCTCGCGAGGGGGAATTTCTCGGGCTATGGCGGACGCCAACTGAGGGGCTGGCAAATTCCGGCGGCGGTGCTTGAGGAAGAACATCGAAAGTGGGCTCTGGAGACTTCGTTGATTCATCCCGTCAGCACCTATGAGGAACTGAGCATGGGTGACGGGGATAGCTGTTTCATCTTCTGCATCGCAACAATCATCATCATGCGCTCTGACAAAATCAGCCTCGTGGAATTGAAGTGAGCCCTGCTGATCAGTACTTGCACCTGGAAATCGCTGCCCCCTGAACTCGCCAGTCACGGTGCAAAGCGACCTGAATAGAGTTGACAGCCACGATGGATTCTTACGCATGATGATGCTTGGGATCCTGGATTTTTCCTGTGGTCGTCATCACCAGCTTTCCGTGTTGAACGCCCCGCAAACTCAGCATTCGGTCGGCGAGTTGCTTCAGATCACCGCTACGGCCCTTCATGATGATCACCTCTAAACAGTTGTCGTGGTCCAGATGCACATGGGTGGCTGCCAGTACCTGTTGGTGCGCGTCGTGTTGAATTTCTATGAGCTTGTTGGCGAGATTCGGGCGGTGATGATCGTAGATCATTGATAGCGTCGCCACTACGGGCTCATTTTGGTCAATCGCTTCGGCGATCAGGCTCTCTCGAACGAGGTCACGCAAGGCTTCCGAGCGATTCTGGTACCCTCGTCGCGCAATGAGGCGGTCGAACTGCTTAAGCAGGGGTTCTTCAATTGAGACGCCTGTTCTCGTGAGCTCTGCTGTTTCTTTTTCTCGTCCCTATTCTTCGTGCGGCGAGTCATTTCGTCCTCCCCGGCAATTCAAGCTCCTAGTAGGCCAATACCTCGACGAGATGCGTCGGAACCTTAACTTGCGCTCGGATCAAATCCAAAGAAGTGGCCTTCTCGTTCGAGTATAGAGCCGAATACCAACTCCCCCGGATTTTCGGGTGGTTCCCCGATCAACTTGCGGTCCAGTGTGTCGCAGCGTATGCTGTTTTCATTACGTAACACGATTTATAAATTCGTGTCATTTTATAGGAACGAATCCCTCGGAGCAGTCATGAGACGAGGTTCTCCACGCCGACACCTTGACTGCCGCCGGAGGGATTGTCGGAATTCGGCGCGGTTCGCCCTGATCACGTTCTGGATGTTAAGTGTCACAGCCTTGCTTGCGGCCCAGGAGAACGCTCCAGTCGCCGCGAGCAAAAAGGCTTATCCTCTTCAGCTATCAGCAACTGTCGTTGACACGTCTGGCGCAGTGATTGTCGGAGCAATCGTGGAAATGCGAAGCCCGGACGGTGCTGTGCAGAGAACCGCACAGTCAGACAGCAACGGTTCCTTCACCATTTCCGGACTCCCTGCCGACAACTATCGACTCGAGGTGTCTCATGCCGGCTTTGAGACGAAAGAAATCCCCATCACCATAGGGCACCGTGCGGCACCAGCCCCACTGCGCATCTCCTTGGCGGTGGGTTCCGTGAGTGCGACAATAAGCGTGCAGGGCCGAGCCGATAGCCTGATCGGTATTGCCTCCTCCGCCACCCAGGGAACGGTGGGCGCAGCGGAGATCCAGGATCGTCCGATTCTTCGTTCGGGAGAAATCTTGGAGACAGTTCCCGGCGTCATCATCACTCAACACGCCGGCGGCGGCAAGGCCAACCAATATTTTCTTCGCGGCTTCAATCTCGACCACGGCACAGATTTCGCTGTTTTCCTCGACGGTATGCCGCTGAACCTGCCGTCGCACGCGCACGGCGAGGGCTACGCGGACATGAACACCGTCATCCCGGAGTTGGTGGAGCGGGTGGATTTCGAGAAAGGTCCTTATTACGCCGATGTCGGCAACTATGGCTCGGCGGGATCGGCCCATGTGGTGTTTTTCAAGACGCTGCCCCAGAACTTCTTCAAGGTTGAAGGCGGCATGTATGGCTATGGGCGCGCCGTTTTCGGCATATCTCGAAAGCTCGGCTCGGGCAATTTGCTGTTCGGCGGAGAGGCGTATCACGAGGACGGCCCATGGACGCATCCAGATAATTATTACAAATTCAACGGCTTTCTAACCTACAGCCGGGGCGGAGACGGCGACGGTTTCAGCATCACCGCCCGTGGTTACCATGGAACGTGGCACTCGAGCGATCAGCTCGCCGAGAACGCCGTGCCCATGGTTGGCTTCTTCGGAACCCTGAACCCGACCGACGGTGGCAATTCGCAGCGTTATAGCTTGCAGGCGGAATGGCACCACCAAGGCGCAAATTCCGAGACTAAAGTCACGCTCTACGGGTTTTATTATGATCTCGATTTATTTTCCGATTTCACTTACTTCCTGACGGACCCCGGTCGCGGCGATCAATTCGAACAGCAGGACAGGCGCTGGGTCGCTGGACTTGACGCACACCACACAATTTTCAGCCAATGGTTCGACCGCAGGGTGGCAAATACGTTCGGCCTGCAGGTCCGCAATGAGTGGATCAGCAATGGCCTTTACCAGACAGAAGATCGCGTGCGCGTAGACAAAACGGATTCGTCTACCGGCACCACTCTCCCAGCGACCACGCAAGCCGACCGCTTTACCGACACGCAAGCAGGTTTGTACGTGGAAAACAAAATCCAGTGGACGGAAAAATTCCGCACCGTCGCGGCCCTGCGCGGTGACGTGGATTCCTTTGACGTCACCAGTCTGGTTACCCCGGCCAATACCGGAACGGCCAGCAAGGTGCTGCCCAGCCCGAAATTAAGTTTGATTTTCGGGCCGTGGTCCAATACTGAGTTCTATGTACAGGGCGGATTTAGTTTTCACAGCAACGACGGGCGGGGTGCAACGCAAACGGTGGAACCGGTTTCGGCGGACAATCCTTACCCCAATACGCCCGTCTCGAGAATTCCGGCTCTGATCCCAACCAAAGGCGCGGAAGTCGGCGTGCGCACGCTGGTCGCCCCGCATCTGCAGAGCACTCTTTCGCTGTGGTATCTCCACAGTGCTTCCGAGTTGCAGCAGGATGGCGACACCGGAGGTACGACTGCTTCCCGACAGCCGAGCGACCGCTATGGCGTCGAATGGGCGAACTACTACACTCCACTGGAGCATGTGGCTTTTGATTTCGACCTTGCCACCTCCAAAGCCCTTTTTACCGAAATTGACAAGGATGATGCGGCGCCGGACAGCCCGGGTGGCAGGCGTGTGCCGGAGGCAGTGGGGCTGGTCATAGCCTCGGGCGTCACACTGCATGATCTCAAGGGCTTTTTCGGAAGTTTGCGCCTGCGCTACTTTGGCCCGCGCGATTTGACCTCCGACGGGCTTCATCGCTCCAAGGCAACGGCGTTGCTCAACGGAGAGGTGGGTTATCAATTTAACGAGAAATGGGGCATTTCAGCGGAATTCTTGAATCTGCTGAACCGCAGAGATCACGACATCGACTACGCTTACGAATCTCAAATCACGCCGATGGCCACGCCGGCATTCACAGACGTTTTCCATCCTGTCGAACCGTTTCAGGTGCGAGTCGGGCTTCGGCGAAGTTTTTGATGAATACATCGGACTTTCGCGGGGCATGTTGGCCGGTCACCATACTGCACTAGTTTTTCATACGCGACGACCAGCCGGGCTGTGTTGATGACGACTGCTGCGCTGAAATGGCGGATATGAGCCTGCTTTTGTCATTTACGCTAAGCGCTCGGATGCAGAGAATTGGATCTTTATCTGCATGGATCGCTCGGACTAGTGACAGCAGCCCGTCGCCAAATTTACGACGCTTTGGAACCAATAGTTCGGAGCGCACAAAGGGGAGCGTGGCTATGATCCTGATCAGCATCAACTACTCTGGGACACTGCGTGGGCCTCTGTGACCGAGAAAGCGGGACTCGTCGGATTCCGGTTTCACGATTTGCGCCATACGTTCGTCTCTCATTTGCTAGAGCGAGGAGTCCCACTCGGGCTGATACAGGGCATCGTCGGTCACGTCAGTTCGCGGATGCTGCTTCACTATACCCACGTCAGCTCAGGTGCAGCTCGAAAAGCAGTCGAAGCGCTCGATTCAGAGGCGATCTTGACTCCGACGCTGACGGCTGAGCAGAAGACCGAGAAACTGTATCTGGCTTGAGCGTGTGGAAGATTTAGTGGAAGAGGGAGAAGGCTCGCTTATGGTGCCTTCTATGTTACTGAAAAGAATGGCGGGGACGACGGGACTCGAACCCGCGGCCTCTGCCGTGACAGGGCAGCGTTCTAACCAACTGAACTACGTCCCCACTTGCTTTTCATACGGTTAGGCCAACCCCGCATGCTTACTGTCTACTCTTGCCGTCAACCATTTCGCCTGGTTCAATCCGTTCCGCCGAATATAACCAGTTCTCGGGACGAAATGGACGGGAAATCGACAGTACGAAAGACTGCCGAAGAATTGTCAGCAGGCTATCGCGACGCCGAGCATCTGTCCATGCTCTGTGCTGAATTGTAGCAGACCGAATTCCGATCGGTACAGGCGCAGTCCCCAGCGCTAGTCCCATGCGGCCTTGGCGGCATGCGCGCCGGATCTTTGTCCGCGCATCCGTTGCCCCTTTTTGGAATTCGGACTTATGTTCTTTCCACGTCTTCGGGTCGGTGATCAAACTCGCATCACCTTGATTTGCGCCTCTTCAAACGGCGCAATCATCTCGTCCGTGGCGCCGGAGTCCGTAATAAGAAGGTCGAGATCGGTGCTCGGACAAATTCGCCAGCCCGCATTCACTCCGAATTTGCTGTGATCCACCACGGCAATTTTCCTTTGGGCATGCTTCACCATGGTGGAGTTCAGTTCGGCTTCATCCGCGATAAAACAGGTGAGCCCCCATTTCGGATCAATGCCATCGGCGCCCACAAAAAGCGTGTGAATCATTAAAGAAGAAAGATTTTTTGCGGCTACCGGCCCCACCAAAGAAAACCAGTCTCCCCGCAGGTGCCCGCCAGTGACAAAAATGTCCAGATCCCTGCGCTTGGAGAGTTCCATCGCCACATTGACCGTACTCGTCACCACCGTGATTTTGCGATTCAGCGGCAGTCCGCGGCTCACTTCCGTCGTCGTGGTTCCGGGCGTCAGAGCGATAATCTCTCCATCTTTTACCAGCGACGCTGCAGCCCTCCCGATGCGCCGCTTTTCTTCCGCGAATCTCTCGACTTGCGCCTGAAAAGAGCGGTCATTACGGAACGGTTCGTAGAACAATGGTTCGATGGAAACGGCGCCACCATGGGTTCGCCGCAGCAAGCCCTGCCTTTCCAGCGCGTCCAGGTCGCGCCGGACGGTGACCAGGGAAACGTCGAGTTCCTTACTTAACGCTTCCACCGAAACCGAGCCTGAGTGTTGTAATAAAGTCAGAATGGCAGTCAGGCGGACCTGCTGCTTGTCGGGACTGTCCGAATTAGAACCTCGAGGAACGCCAGCATCCGTCAATGTTCTTTCAGTCCGGTGTCGTGGAATCAAGGTCGGGCCTCTTCGGGGATTGGATTTTCATCTGTAAAGGAACAACCGCCACTATCAAAACTCATCGAGCTTGGCAAAGAGCGTATCAGGGTATCGCGAACCCCCGGCAAATTCCAATTTTGGAACTAGAACCGTCCCACCAGTCGTTTTGGGGAGTCGCCTGGCTGACCCAAACGATAAAATCTTGACATAATAGCCATATACAGATACTTTTTATGTGCGATTAGTCGCTAAACGAAACTAATTGCGTTCGTTCGATTATATCGCTTTATGTGGGAAGGGTTCAAAAAAGTGCACCAGGGACCGAGAATCTTGGGGAATTTATCCACCTGGCGATTCCGTTCGGCCTTACCAGAATGGGGACGAACCGGCCCACTCGCAAACTGCTTTATGGGTTATTGAATGTCCGGGCGATCAAACTACGACAAGTATCCCTTCATCCCGGTCTGCAATTCCAGGTCGGAGTGCGCTGCAGGCTGGGCGGAAATTCTTGACCGGCTTGCGGGAGTTTTTGCAGCGCAGCCGCTGCGTTCTTTATGTTGAGTGCTATCCGGGAGCATTCGAAAGTTCGATTTGCCAAGCCTTGCAAGAGGGCCTGCGCCCCGCCGAACTCATCTACGCACCCGATCTGTTGAAGGCGCCGCGCGACATGGACCAGATGTTACAGCCCGTGCTGGGCGATGATCCGGTCTTCGGCCGGATGAACGATATCGTCCTGGATGATTTCTTCGACCCGGCAAAACTCGAACTCGGCACGTGCCAGGGCGGCCAATTGGCAATCGGGCCTGTTGCTCATCGTTGGCGTCGGTGCCGCACTCGTTGCCCCTGAGGCGGACATCCTCGTGTATGCCGATATGGCGCGCTGGGAGATCCAGGGCCGCCAGCGCCGAAATGAGATCGCAAATCTCGGAGCGACAATTTCACCGAAAGCCCGAGCCTGAAATATAAGAGAGCTTTCTTCGTGGATTGGCGCGCCGCGGACCGGCTGAAGAAGACGCTTCTGCCAAAAATGGATTTCTCCTCGATACCAATCGCCGCCATCCCCAAAATGGTGAGCGGCAATGCGGTGCGAGAGGGATTGAGCAAGGCCGTGCGCGTCCCTTCCGCGTCGTGCCCTATTTCGATCCGGGTCCTTGGGGCGGGCATTGGATGGAAGAAGTTTGCGACCTCCCCAGGATGCACCGAACCATGCCTGGTGCTTCGATTGCGTCCCGGAGGAGAACAGCCTGCTGCTCGGCTTCGGTGACGTTCGCGTCGAATTGCCCGCGAACGACCTGACATTCTCTGCATCCGCGGGAACTTGCTCGGAGATTTCGATCTATTCGCGATTCGGCGCCGAGTTTCCCATCCGCTTCGATCTCCTGGACACCATGGGCGGCGGTAACTTTTCGTTACAAGTACATCCGCGAACCGAATACATCCGTCAGCAGTTCGGCATGCACTACACGCAGGATGAGAGCTACTACATGCTGGATGCTGGCGAGGATGGAAGCGTCTATCCTCGGGCTGAAGGACGGAATCAATCGTGACGCCATGATCCGGGATTTCGCCGGCGCAGAATGGCGGCCCGCCCTTCCAGGCGGAGGCTTACGTCAATCGATTTCCAGCTCGAAAGCACGATCATTTTCTGATTCCGGCCGGCACTGTCCATTGCTCCGGCCGAGACAGCATGGTCCTCGAAATCAGCGCGACCCCATACATCTTCACCTTCAAACTGTGGGATTGGGGACGCGTCGGCATGAACGGACGGCCGCGTCCTATTCACATCTGATCACGGACAAGCCAATATTGACTGGAGCCGCAACACAGATTGGGTCGAGGCGAACCTGATCAACCGGGTGGAATGTATCGCTACCGGTCCGGGATGGAAAGAAGAGCGGACCGGCCTGCACGAACTCGAATTCATTGAGGCCCGCCGCCGCTGGTTCTCGAGACGACTCCGCATGACACGCAAGGCACTGTGAACGTTCTGAATCTGGTCGAAGGACGAGAAGCGACCGTCGAGAGTCCGCAGCGGAGCGTTCGATCCTTTTGTGGTCCACTACGCGGAGACATTCATCGTTCCCGCTGCGGTGGGCGCCTACACCATCCGGCCCAGCGGAGAGGCCGAAGGTTCTACCTGCGCGACCATAAGGGCATTCGTCAGAGGCGATCGCTAGTTAAGCCAGTAGGGCGAAGACACGATGCACACTAGCCGCGAATACCGGAGCGGATGCAGCCGGAGCAAAAGCGCAATCCATGGTTTACGTCGTCGTCCTGGCGACCGTCACCGCGATTTCCGGATTTCTCTTCGGATTCGATACCGCGGTCATCAACGGAGTGCTTCTCCTGCTGCGCCGCCAGTTCGCGCTCTCGAATCTGCAAACCGAAATCGCCGCCAGCTCATTATTGTTGGGCTGTCTGCTGGGCGCGGCCGGTGCCAGCATGATCGGCGATCGCTACGGACGCAAGAAGTCGCTCATTTTTTCTGCCGATCTTGTTTGCTGTCTCGCTCGCTGGGCGCCGCTGCCGCCAACACGGTTACGATTTTCTCCCTGGCGCGGCTGGTGGGCGGACTGGCTATCGGCCTTGCTTCAGTTCTCACCCCTGTTTACATCGCGGAAATTTCACCTCCAAAAATCGGGGAACGCTGGTCTCGCTGAATCAGCTCGCGATCGTGCTCGGAATTCTCTTCGCTTATCTCATCAATTGGCAACTGTCGAAGATGGGCGAAGCGAGCTGGCGGTGGATGCTGGCCGTGGCAGCCGATCCCAGCCCTGGCTTTCTTCGTCGGCCTGTTGGCCATTCCCGAGAGTCCTCGCTGGTTGCTGAGTAAAGGACGGCACGCCGAGGGAGAACGAATTCTGGCGCGGCATCTTTGGCGCAACCGAGGCCGCGCGAACAGGTGCAAGCCGTCGAAGAGCGCGGCTGCGGTCGAAGAAGGTTCGTGGCGCGAAGTTTTTGCTCCGGGGATGCGCCCGCGTCTGGCCGTCGGAGTGGCGTTGGCGGTGTTCTGCCAGATCACCGGAATCAACACGGTTCTCTACTACGGTTCCATCATCGTCAGCGAGCACTTTCCCGGGCAGTCCACCAGCATGGCGCTGGCGGCGAACGTGATCATCGGAGCGGTGAACCTGATTTTCACCATCGTTGCCATGATCTTCCTCGACCGCTGGGGCCGGCGCGTCATTCTCATGATCGCCAGCGGCGGAATGGGGCTGTCGTTGACGTTACTGGTGGCCGGCGCTCAGCTTTCATAGCTCCTCTGCCGGGTTCATGCTCGCCAGCATTCTGCTCTACGTATCGTTTTTCGCATTGGGCATGGGGCCCGGCCCCTGGCTGATCATCTCCGAAATTTTCCCCACGAAAATCCGGGGCCGCGCTGCCTCTATCGCCACGTCGGCGCTTTGGACGAGCACTCTCGTTGTGACATTTACTTTTCTCACACTGGTGAACGTTCTAAATCTTTCCGGGACGTTTGCCATCTACGGGGCTCTCTCCTTCGTGTGCTTCTTCTACGTGTGGCGGTTCGTTCCGGAAACGAAAGGGCGCACGCTTGAGCAAATCCAGGAGGCTTGGGGTAAGTAGGGAACTGTGAGCCAATTCAGTCGCAGAGAATTCTTGGGCAGTCTGGCCGCATCGAGCGCGGCGGTGGTCGCGGGTAAACAGATATCCGCGCAAAATGCCGAAGCTGAGACAGCGCCTGCCCTCAACCAAACTGGCGCCAACGCCATTGACTTCCGCTATGCGCCGCGTCTCTCGCAGGCCACCATTTGTTTTCCCGATGATCCCCAAAAAAGTCTGATAGGGCAGGCAGGCGAACTCCGGTACGGCTTCGCAAAAGGTCTTCTGACTGGCATGGAAGACTTCACCATGGTTTGCACCTTTTCGCTGGCTGGTATGCAGGATGATCGCGTAGTCCGCCAATGGCTGGAAGCTCCGCACCTGCCAATCGTGCACACATTGATCGACCGTCCCACGGCCACTCTCGAACTTACCGCATTTGCTACCCGGCATGGTGGGGAAGGCCGCGTGGACAACGTCCTGATGACGATCTCGCCCAAACAGGACGCCGTGGCGGCCGTGCCCCGCATCTATCTTCGAACTTGCAGTCCTTTCAAGCCGGCTCCGCCTGGACCCGTAATCACCGTCCTGACGAAAAAGCCAAGCCCCTTTTCTCGTTGCCGCAGAACTGGACTCATCTCTCAGTGGAGCGACTGGTGGGAAGAAGGTGGCTACACGCTTTATTTGCCCCACGGAGAAGCCTCGAACACCCGGCCGCTTGCGCTATCTGATCCGCTTTCCTCTGGAAGGCCAACCAGTTGACGTCCTCACAGGCATGCTGCACCAACCGAAGCCCTCGCCCCCGAATGCTGGTCGAGCAAGCCCGCGAATTCTGGAAAGCCTGGAAGCCATTTGGCAGCGTCGCCTGGAGCTATCCCGGCACGGTCCGGAGAGTTCCTCACCAGTTGTGCGCGAAATATTCAGCAGGCCAGGGAAGTCAAAATGGCCGCTTGGTATTTCAGGTCGGCCCCACTTTCTATCGCGGCCTCTGGATTGTCGACGGCAACTTCCTGCTCGAGGCCGCGCGCTATCTGGGCTACGACAAGGAAGCTGACGACGGTCTGCTCTCCGAATGGGCCAAGCAGCTTCCGAGCGGACAGGTTGTCGGCGGCAGTGGAGGGGAACACTGGAAGGACACTGCTATCGCCATGTTCACCTTGGTTCGCCAGTGCGAGCTCAAGCAGGATTGGCAATTCTTCAAGGATCTGGATCCGAACGTCCGGCGGGCGCTCGACTTTCTAATCGGCCTGCGCGCCCAGGCAAAAGAAGGCTCCAGCATCAACGGCCGCTACGGCCTGCTTCCGCCCGGTTTTGCCGACGGCGGAATCGGAGGCGTGCGCTCGGAGTTCACCAACACTGTCTGGGCTCTCGCCGGACTGAAAGCGGTCGCGAATGCCGCCGAGCGCCTGAAGATAGAGTCGCTGCAACCCGCGCGCACATTTTATGAAGAACTGCGTGCTTCGTTTGTCGCGGCCGCGCAAGCCGAAATGGTACATGATCCCCGCGGATTCGACTATCTCCCCATGCTCGCCCACGACGATCCCGCATGGCGCGATCCCGATCCATGGAATCGGCCGCGTCCCCAAACCGCTCAATGGGCGCTTTCCCACGCGATCTTTCCCGGAGTCGTGTTCGAGAAAGACGATCCCATCGTACAGGGTCACATTAAGCTGCTGCAGTCCTGCACCCAGGAAGACATCCCCGCGGAGACTGGCTGGCTTTGGCACGAGAGTGTGTGGAACTACAACGCGTCCTTTGCGGCGCATGTTTATCTTTGGGCCGGCATCCCTGACTGGGCCGAGCGCACCTTCCGCGGCTTTCTGAATCACGCTTCTCCTCTTTATTGCTGGCGTGAGGAACAACCCCTGCAGCACTCTCTGCTGGGCCAGGACTGGGGCGACATGCCGCACAACTGGGCAAGCGCCGAGTGTGTCCGCTACCTGCGCCACCGCCTCTTACTTGAAGACGGCGGCCGCATGCGATTCCTGGCGGGCTTCATCCCAGCGACCTCCGGCCAGGAAACTCACCGGCTGGAGCACACGCCCACCCGCTTCGGACGCATCACCCTTCAGATCGCGCCTCTTGATCGAAATCAAGGCTGGAAACTGGATGTAAAAATGGATCAGTCGCATGCCACTGCGACTCTGCGTCCTGACGCCATGGAGCTGCCCAGCTCCATCGGCGGGCGCCAGTTCGACAAGATTGACGGGGCCACGCACCGCATCGCAGACCAAAAGATCATGATCGATCCCGCTGCGACCGAGTGGTCAGTTTCGTGGCGATAGGCGCCCGCAAATCAAGTCCTAACCCTGATCAGGCTTGTGGCTGGAAGCTAAAGACCAACCTAAGATGCTTGCCATCAATATCTTACGGTCAATTGGATACAATTAATACGATCCACTTCGGCCAGGTCGTTGAGAATGTTTTACCTAATAAAGAACAAAATGATGATTGAATATTCATTAAAAACAACACAAAAAGGTTGACTAATGCTGAAGAGCGGCGGTACTATCCGCTCAGTTTCAGCTGCGAAGAGAAAAATGATGGCGCGCTGAACGGAAAGAGGCGAGAAATGGTCGGCCTTCGTTCTTACGCCGCAGTCTTGCGGCATGTGATGGCAGTGATCGGAATCCTTTTACTGTGTTCTCTGGTCGCGAGTGCGCAATTCGATACCGGCACGATTGCCGGTTCGGTGACGGATCCGTCGGGCGCGGTCATTCCTCATGCCACGGTGACAGTCACCAATGTCGGAACGTCCGTGGATACGACTTTGCAGACCGACAATGGCGGAGGTTTCGTCGCATCCGCCCTGCCTTTCGGCACCTACGTGGTTTCCGCCACCGCGGCCAGCTTCGGAAAAACCAAAAGCCAGCCAATCGTGCTGAATGTCGGCGCCACGGTTCATGTGAGTCTGGCCTTGGCCGTTGCCGCCTCTGAGCAAAGAATCGAAGTTACGGGCACGGCCACGACGGTTGATACCGCCTCCAGTACCGCCGGTACGACCTTGGACTCGAATCAGATCTCCAACCTGCCGATCAATGGCAGAGACGTTAGCGACTTTCTTGAAGTAGCTCCCGGATCGGTCGGCTCGACGGGATTCTTCCAGGGCAGCGTCAATGGTCTGGAGAACATCTTCACCGGCCTGAACATCACCGTGGACGGCCAGAATGCGTCGCGCGGCGACATCAACGGTTTCCTCGATACCGAAGGTCAGGAAGGCGCGCGCGTCACCCGCGCCAGCGTGGACAGCATCCAGGAAATTGACTTCGCCAACAGCGGCTATAGCGCGCAAAGCGGCCATCTCGCTGGGCCCGCAGATGAACATCATCACCAAGTCGGGAGACAATACCTACCACGGCGAACTGTTTGAATTCTTCCGCAATGACGCTCTGGACGCCAACGATTATTTTGAGACATCGAAACAACCTCTGCGGCTCAATCAGTTCGGCGGAAATCTGGGCGGGCCGATCGTCAAGAACAAACTTTTCTTTTTCGTGAACTATGAAGGTGACCGCACCCACATCACGACCTTCAACGCGCTCAACCACACCTTGAGTGCCTATGCCCGTTCGCAATTCGTGCCCGCGATGCAACCTGTATCTGGCGCAGTTTGCGCCTCTTCCGGCTGGCTGCACTGCCATTCCCGCGCCCGCTTCATGCGTGTATCCCGGCTTCCTGGATGGGAATAACCCCGTCACGCAAGGGTCCGATATGGTTTACGATCCCGCGGTGCTGCCCAACATTCTTCGCGAGGACACCGGCTCGGCAAGAGTCGACTACAACATTTCGGACAAAGACCGCGTGATGTTCCGCTACAACATCGGCGATTCCCAGACCAATGATACCTATGGCACCAATCAAGGGCAGGTCTCGCCCCAGGCCCTGCGAACCCAGTTGGGCAAGTTTGATGAGACCCACACTTTCGGTTCCACCTTGCTGAATGAGTTCAGCGTTTCCATCAACCGCTTCTACTCCGATACCAATTCGAACACTCCCACGCCGCTCGCGGGCTTCGCGGGTTTCTTTATCGATTTGGGTTCGCTCCCTGGCCCAAATAATTTCAACCAGATCACCCCATTCTCGGTTTTTGAAGTGTTCGATAACGTAACCAAGACCATCGGCAGCCATACTCTGAAGTTCGGCCCGCAGATCCGCATCAACCGCCTGAATGAGTGGCTGCGGCCGCAACAGACCTACGATTTCGCCAGCGTCGCCGATCTCGAAAACGACAATCCCTTTGTTCTGGCGAAGAATGGATTCCCCGGCTTTCTTGGCATTCGGGATTCCAACTGGGACTTCTATCTGCAGGATGATTGGAGAGTGACCCGCAAGCTTACCGTCAACCTCGGGCTGCGCTATGACTACAACACGGTGTGGAGTGAACAACAGGACCGCGAACAGAACTTTGACGTAGCCACACAGTCGTTACTTCCCGCCTCCCAGCCCGCCTACACCGCGCCCAAAAAGGATTTTGCTCCGCGCGTCGGCTTCTCCTATGATCCGTTCGGGAAAGGGAAGACGGTGATCCACGGCTACGGCGGCTTGTTCTATATGCCGATGCAATTCGGTTTTGGACTCATCACCAACGTCCCCGCGTACTCGAGCTACAACGTCAATGTATTCCAGGCGATCTTCGCGACCCCGCCGTTCTCCATCGCCTATCCCTCGCCCAATCCGCCGCTGCTGGCTCAAACACAAAACGTAACCGCATTCCCGCAAAACGCGCGCGATCCCTATTCCACCAACTGGCTGTTCGGCATTCAACAGGAGCTGGCGCAGGGCACGGTTTTGACCATCAACTACACGGGGAATAAGACCCAGCACATGCAGGCCGGGGTGGACTTCGCCGCTCTGAACGCCAATCCGGCTAACACCATCACCGATGCCCGTCCATTTTCCGGCTTCGCCAACGAGAGCATTGACGCCGATACTCTTTCTTCCACTTACAACGCGCTGCAGGTGCAAGTGCGCCGCAACATGGGGAAGATCGCTCTCGAAGCGAACTATACCTGGTCTCACGAAATTGACGATTTGGTCAATGTCTTCAGCGGCTGGTCGGATCCCTACAATCCCAACGTCGACCGGGGTAGCGGCGACTGGGACGTGCGCCACAATCTGACTGCCAGCTTGGTCTATAGCGCACCCTTTCTTAAAGGGTCGAACTCCCTGGTTCGTGGCGTCCTCGGTGGATGGCAGACCTCCAGCATTATTCAGGCCCGTTCGGGTCTTCCCGAAAACATCACCTTAATCAGTGGATTTTTTGGTAACCCGATGCGGCCCGATGTTGTGTCCGGTCAGGCGCCGTACCTTGCCAACATCAATTGGCCGAATCAGAGCTACAACATCAACGCGTTCACCGTCGAACCCAACTACAACGGAAACCCTGGGGATGTTATCGGAACCGAGGGGCGCAATTCGCTGCGAGGTCCGGCATTCTTCCAGTGGGATTTTTCCGCCATGAAGAATTTTCCGATTACCGAGAGGTTCAAGCTCCAATTTCGAGCCGATCTTTTCAACATCCTGAACCATCCGAATTTTACAAATCCCGATGGTGGAATCTGCACAGCACTAACGGCGCCGGTTACCACGTCGGGGCCGGGGTGCGCGCCGAGCCTGACCGATCCCTCGGGCCAATCGCTCAACCACAACTTCGGCCGTGTGGGTCAAACCATCGCCGACGCCGATGGGACTCAAATCGGGATTGGTACTGCCCGTCAGGTGCAATTCTCGCTGAAACTCATCTTCTGAAGCTCGATCCAACACTGCGGCGGCAACTCTAATCGTTGCCGCCGGTCCGTCAGTCCCCTGGATCTTCCGATCCGCGTCCGCTGGAAAGAGAAGAATTCAAGGTCCGCGAAGGAGAATCCACAAATGGTGCGAATGGATTGGGCCAAAGGTCTCTTGGAACCGAGTCCTCAGGTTCAGGAAAGTAAGAAGACCCTTGGGCAACTCGAAGGAATTTTCCAAAACACCGGCGCGTTGCGCCGCATGGACTTGATCCAGGTTGTCTACCGGGTGCAAGCCTGGTGTCCCGTCCCTGAAGGAACCGAAGGCGGTTTGTTCTGGGGCACCACCGTGATCGAACCGGGCAAGAGTCGATTCGGAATACTTTATGACGCACGGGCATTTCCACCAGAAGCGGGATCGCAGCGAATATTATGCGACTTTCGAAGGCGAGAGGCGCATTGATCCTGATGGATGCAAATCGAAAAACATGGATGGAACCAATGTCGCCCGGCAGTGTACATCATGTGCCGGCCCACATCGCCCACCGCATCGCCAACGTGGCGGCGGGTCCGCTGAAAGTTCTGGCATGCTGGCCGAGTGATGCGGGCCATGATTATGATTTGGTTCGCCAGCAGCGGCTTCGGCGCCCGCCTGTTAAGCGTGAAAGGCCAGCCCACGCTCGATAAAGGCGGACGGAGGCGGCGAATGAAATCAAAGTTATGCTGTTTCTTGCTTGCCGTTTTTCTCGCGCCCTTTGTGCGGGCGCAGGAGTCTCCCTTTTTTGCGGAAGACGCCGGCAACCGCTATTGGATCAGGCCCGACGTGGTTTACGGGGTGGAAAACGGCCACGAAAACAAGCTGGACGTGATTTATCCGCATAACGCCACTGCCGCCGTTCCCACCGTGATCTACATTCATGGCGGCGGCTGGGTGTTCGGAGACAAGGGGGCCGCGGTGCTGGAAGTTCTGCCTTACCTCAAGATGGGGTGGGCGGCAGTCAACGTCGAGTACCGTATGGCGAGCGCGTCGAAAGCTCCCGGGCGCGGTCGAAGATTGCCGCTGTGCCCTGCGCTGGGTGGTGCGCAATGCCAAGGACTATCACATCGATCCCACGCGGCTCGTGGTGACCGGGCATTCCGCTGGCGGCCATCTCTCGCTGACGACGGGAATGTTGAAGGAAAGCGATGGCCTCGACAACAACTGTCCCGCGGACAAAAATGAAGCCGAGCCCCGCGTTGCGGCGATCGTCAATTGGTATGGCATCAGCGACGTGGTGGATTTGCTGCCGGCGAAAATCGCAAGAACTTACGCCGTCGCTTGGCTCGGCAGTCTGCCGGACAAAGAAGACATCGCGCGCCGTGTTTCCCCGCTCACCTACGTGCGCCAAGGACAATCCTCCCATCATCACCATTCACGGTGATGCTGACGATGTCGTGCCTTACACCCAGGCCGTGCGCTTGCGCGAGGCTCTCGATAAAGCCGGCGTGCCGAATGAGTTATTCACCGTCAAAGGCGGAGGCCACGGCCAATTCACCGATGAAGACAATCGCAAGGCTTATGCCGAGGTCTGGCAGTTCCTGGCGAAATATCCAGTTGGGACCGGTGAAGTAGCTTTCGTTTGTGAGGCGCTGATAGCGGAAAGCGCGCCTCACTCGGACCACGTCTGTTCGAACTGCGCCGCCGCGAACGCAAGGTCCCCGCCGGCCACGGTCTTTAGGAACCCCTCCAAACGTTGTGGGATGTCCCTCTTAACGCAATACTACAAAAGAACTTTTTCGACTGTCTGGGGTTTCAACGACAGCACCCAAATGCAGAGGGAGAACCCATGCTTCATAAAACAAAATGGCTTTATTTAATCTTATTCGTGGGCGCGATGTTGGCTCTTCCGTCCGCCGCCCCAGCGCAAATTTCCGTCGGTGTGTCCATTCATATCGGGCCGCCGCCGCTTCCCGTTTACGTCCAGCCAGTCTGTCCCTCTCCGGGCTATCTGTGGACGCCCGGCTATTGGGCTTACGGCCCTGACGGCTATTACTGGGTTCCCGGTACCTGGGTCGAACCGCCCCGCGTGGGAGTGCTTTGGACTCCCGGCTACTGGGGCTGGGGCGGCGGAGCCTACATCTGGCACGCCGGCTATTGGGGCCCGCACGTCGGATTCTACGGCGGCATTAACTACGGGTTCGGTTACGGAGGCGTAGGCTTCGGCGGCGGCGCGTGGCGCGGCGGCGTGTTCGCCTACAACACTGCGGTGGTGAATGTGAATACCACCGTCATTCACAATACTTACATCGACCGTACCGTCATCCGCACCACCACGATCAACCGCGTCAGCTACAACGGTGGAAGCGGTGGCATCGGCGCTCGTCCCACCGAGCAGGAGCGGGCTTTCGAACACGAGCAGCACATCCCCGCGAACTCCATGCAGATGCGTCATGAAGAGGCGGCGCGCCACGACCACACCCTGTTGGCGTCAGTGAATCATGGACGCCCTGCCGTCGCGGCCACTGCCCGGCCGGGCGCCTTCCACGGCGAGGGAGCTGTAGGAGCCCGCGCCCCGAGCCCCAACCCCGGACGCTCCATCCCCAGACCGGGTGGAGATTCCAGAAGCGGCAACCCGCCGCGTCCGCCCGCGAACAACCTGGCGAACAATCACTCGAACTACGCTCGGCCCGATAACGCTCGCCCCAACAATGCTCGCCCGAATAACGATCCGCCCAACATGTCGCGCGTGAACGCCGGTCGCGGGAATGAGCCGCATCTCTCGCAGTCCAGTCACGCATCCCAATCACACGACCATCCGTCAGGTGGTCACGCCGAAGCGCCCAGGGACCACAAAGAACGCTAGAACCTTTCCCGAGTAATCGGGCTCCCCGTCCAAGCTTGGCTTGGGCGGGGATTTTCTTGCGTCGTGTAGGACAGCGGCCGTGTGGGGCTGGGTTTCAGACCCAGCCAGGCCGAGCAAAGCTCGGCAGCGCATCGCCTGGCGCCGGCCTGCCCTGCGCGCCGCGGAAGGCCCCTGCCCGCGCCAGCCCCGGCTGACTTAGGAGAACATGTCCCGCCCCCGCGCGGGTGGCCACACGCGGCCCACAGGCCAATTCCCCAAATTCTTGTCAAGCCCCCTAAACTGGCAAATTCCCGCTAACTCATTCAGCCAGTTCATAAAATAAAGTTGGCAACCATGTCCCATTTTCCCTATGCAATTTGCTATGCTGGAATTAGCGGATCAGAAATGGGCGCAGCCAAAAGCTGCGCCTTTTTTATTGCTTGAAGCTAAGAATCGCTTTCCCCAAGGACAACTTATGCGGCATCAACCTGGCACTCCCTCGAACCCTCCGTCCCAGTTGAGGCGTCGTGCGGGCGTGAAGCCGTCGCTGAGCGGAGCGAAGGAGAGGCCGGGAGCCCGCACCCGAAATCCCGAGCCTGCCCAGAGACCTCGAACCCTGGCCAGGAAATCGAGCGCCCAGCCAACCTCGCGCCCGCGCAAGAACACCAAACGCACTGGAGAATTCTCCGAAGCCGCCTTCCTCACCAAAGCCACCGGCCTCGGTTTCAAAGTCGCCAAGCCCTGGGGAGACAGTGAGCGCTACGACTTCATCGTCGCCTGCGCCGCCAACGCGCCTGAATCGTTCTGGCGCATTCAGGTCAAATGTACGGAAATTACTCGCGCCCGCGCCTACGAAGTCCGCGCCGCCTACACCACCGGCAAGGGACGCGCCATCTACACCCGCCACGACATCGACTTCCTCGTCGCCCACATCGTCCCCCGCGACATCTGGTACGTCCTCCCCGTCGAAGCCTGCATGCCCTCGCCCATGCTCCGTTTCTATCCCGACGGCGCCAAATGCGCCCGCTTCGAACAATACCGCGAAGCCTGGCACCTCCTCCACCAACGTCCCAGGGAGTGCACACCGTGTGGGGACGGGGCTTGCCCCGTCCCGCCGTGCCGCGCCGATGCCTCGCCCGCGCACTGCAAGTCTCACGTGGGGACAGCCGCCCTCGCCTGTCCAGCCGAGCCCAGCTCGGCAGCCGGTGTGCGAGTGCCTGCTGAACAGCTGCGAAGGTTGCCCCGCGATGGTCGTATCAGGGCATCGGCTTCAGCCGTGCCGGATAAGCCAATCCTCCGAATCCCGCCCCGCATGGGTGCCCGCCAGGTGGCCCATTCAAGCCCGGTTTTGGCTTGAGTGGGGCAGCTAGATCGAAGCAACGGCTTGGCCCAGGTCTCGCCGGGGTTGTGTCTAGTCCCACGACATGCTTTACATTTTGTCCCGGGACATCCTTTACAGTTTTTGCTTATGTTTCGGACTTGGGGAGCCAGCGCGCGACCGCGGTCGCGCGCTGGCTCCCCAAGTCCAGTTCCCGGATCACGGTGCGGCAGTAATACACCAGCACTCGTTCTCCGATCTGTTCTAATTGCACCCATTCTCCCCGCAGTGCCACGCTGATCGGCCAGTTCCGTCCCTTCACGGTCAGCTTCCCCTGACAGTCCAGTTTGCGCACCTTCGCCCCGGCCGCGTATTCCCAGCGCGGCGGTTGCGGCTGATAATCGCGCTCGCTTTTGCGCCACACGCTGGCCGGCGTCCGCATGCCTAGCGCTTCGTGCGGCCGCACCTGGTTGTACTCCCAGCGATACTCATCCAGCCACCCCTGTGGTTGCTGGCGCGGCGCTCCCCGCGCCTGCAGCGCCCGCTCCAGGCTGCCGTGAAACCGCTCCACCTTCCCCTGCGTTTGCGGATGCCGGTATCCGCTCCAGTGCAGCTGGATCCCTTGTTTCATTAGCCACAACGTCAGAGCCGTGGCTCCCGTCGGAGCGGTCGCGCTCCACCACGGCACTCCGTGATCCATCAGCATGGCGTCGGGCACCCCGCAACCACCAAACGCCGTCTCCAACTGCTCGCGCACATGCGCTCCGTGATTGCTCCACACCGCCTGCAACACCAGCAGATAGCGGCTGTGATCGTCCAGCACCGACAAAGGACCCACCGCCGCGTTCCATCCCTTTGGACTCTTGTAGTCCATCTGCCACAACTGATTCGGTTCTCCCCGCTCGAAGCGCTGCAGCGCCTGCCGATGCCGGTCGCTGTCCCGCACCAAATCCCGTCGCAGCAGAATGCGGTGCACCGTGCTGCGCGTCAACTCCACTCCCTCGCGCGCCAGCAGCACTTGCAGCTTGCGCGCTCCCCAGTCGGGATAACGCCGCCGCATCTCCACCACCCGTTGCTCCAACTCCGCCGGCGTCTGCGTAGGACTCTGCTGCGGCCTCCGGCTGCGCTCGGCGATCCCCGCCAGCCCGGTTTGCTCATAGCGCTCGCGCCACCGCATCCCCGTCGGCCGCGAGATGCCAAACTCCTGGCACAGCGCGCTGAACGTCTTCTCTTTCCGGCTCGCCGCCACCACAAACTGCACGCGTTGTTCTTGTACATCCATGGTCTTCCACGGCATCCTGGTCTACGCTCCGGCGCTCGCTGCGCCCGCGCCGGAGTGTAAAGGATGTCCCGGGACACTTTGTAAAGGATGTCATGAGACTGAACACCTTTTAAGCGAGACGAAGTGGGTTCGATTCCCACATCCCGCACCAAGAGCAGCAAAGAGGCGGCATAGCATAACGGATCAATGCTCCGAGCTTCTACCTCGGACGATGGGAGTTCAAATCTCTCTGCCGCTTCCAATATGGGGATGTGGTCCAACGGATGAGGGCGCAAGGCTACGAACCTTGAGATCAGAGTTCAATTCTCTGCATCCCCTCCACATTAAGTAGGCTCGCGTGGTCTAAGGCATGACGACGCTTCGGTCCTAACCTTGTTTGTCTGATCAGGAGATCCGGGTTGGATTCCCGGCGCGAGTTCCAGATGGGTGGGTAGTGTAACCGAACAACACGGCAGCGTCCGAAGCTGCAAATCCGGGTTTGACGCCCGGCCCGCCCACCAATTCATTGACGGATTTCAGTCAACTCAAGGTGAAATGGGCGACGCCCGCTCTTTTCTGAAATCACAAGCGGAGAATCAGATTCCCACTTTGTTCAATTTTCACTGCGAGGAGATAATAGCTTTGGGAGGCGTGTGTACTTTCCACTGACGAACTTGTTGTGTCCAGCTCTCGACGTGGGTGCCGAGGGCCCATTGCTCCATAACTGCGGTTGCGCCACCTGCGAAGTCGGCTTCGAGCAGCTTTGTCAGTTTCTCTTCGGAGACGCTAAAAACAATCACCTTGTCGTTGGTGATCACTACCGTCGTGTCACCACCCGGCGAAGTAAAAGCGTCCGTTAATTCCGGCACGAGGTTTCTGAGTTTCGAAAACGCAGGAACAACTCGATTGCGCCCAACCAAGCTCGTGGGTAGGCCTACGGGAACATAGGCATCTATTTCGCAATCGCTAAAACCCAAAGACATCTCCTGCGATATCCATGGAGTCCACAGCCCATCTTTGCGCCTGATCTCCCAACCCTGATAGTCGACGTGCGCTTCCGGGCAATTCATCCCTCCAGCCACTAAGTCCTGTGCTTCCTTTGTGAAAACCGCGCCGAATGCGTCGGCTGAGCGCTTCGGGTTTTGTTCTTCAAAGTCACTCAAGGCCTTTGCGATTGGACCAGTTTCTTCTGGTCCATATGCTTCTTCCATTTCCGGGGTAGTGATTGACAGCACACGCGACCAGGCCGACACTCGGCCTCCGCGTGCTTCGCAGTCTTCCGTGTTGGCGTCTTCTGCGCTCTCCGAGATATAGTCTGGAGAGACGAAACTGATCCTACGTCTGCTGTACATGCAGTCCGTATACCGGTCTACTGGCCCGCCGTTGGTCCCCTGATATTCGTGAGCAGAGTCTGCCTGATCTTTACCTTGCGGTTTCGCGGGGCAGTCTGGTCCTTTCTTCAGGTGCGGAGTCGCGTCAGCCGTCCCGGACCACACAATGTCCCGACGGGAGCGAAACTCATTGTTCTCCCCGTACATTTCGCAAACGTTTTCAATACCAAGCCGCCAAAACCCCGTCGAGCGTGGCACGACCAAATACGGGAGCACCGCGACCAGTTCAGCGGTTTTCCCATGTCTCACGATCCATGCCGTGGAGAACTGTTGTGCGGAATCATGACCGCGGTCGGAGGCTGGGCTGTTCGAAAAGCCAAGCAATATGCCTTCTCCTGACGCGGAATGCGCACCGCTGCCCTGCGCAGCGCCAAGGTGTGGGCTGCAAAGGAAAATCAAGGAAAGGATAAAGGTTCGAGCCTGCATACTCTAACAAGCTTAAGCCCGTAAATTGCGACCGTGCATGTTACTTCGGATTTTGGTAACTCAACATCTGAGTTTGCCGCTTTTGGGCTATTGACGAATCTCAACAATCATGTGAGAGTGAAAAGTGAGATACACGCAATGATGCGAAAACCCCATACCGATTGCTTCCCGACACCGGCCACGTTTACGTGGCAAGGAGCGGGGGTAGGTACGTTCATGTAACGGGGGCGATCCATAGCGCGTAGTTTTTTAGCCTCCGATACAAATCGGGGGCTTTTGGTTTTTAAGAGAATTCGGGGACAGACGGAAATGACCCCATTCGCTCCAACCTAACATGAACCGAAATCTGCGCTGGTGAGATAACCGTGCGAGATTCCACATCTCTTGCCACCGCCTCTCCACGTGGCATATACTTGTGTATATGCCACTCTCCAAAGACCAATCCACTGCGCGCAAGGCCAAAGTCTTCATGAACAACCGCAGCCAGGCGGTTCGCCTGCCCAAGGAGTTTCAGTTCCGCACACAGGAGGTGTTCATTCGCAAAGAGGGAAGCGAGGTCGTGTTGTCACCTCGGCCGTTTGATTGGAGTTCCTATCTGGCGGATGCGCCTGCGGCTTCGGCAAGCTTCTTGGAAGGCGTGGAAGATCTGCCCGTGCAGGAGCGTGAGCGGTAATGCTCCGCTACATGCTGGATACGGATATTTGCTCTTATGTAATGAAGCGTTCTCACGATGCGCTTTTGCAGCGTCTGCAAAAAGTCCCGGTCAGCGACGTTTGCGTCTCTGTGGTTACCAAGTCGGAGCTGCTCTATGAGAATTCGGGGACGAGAATTCGGGGACAGACGGAAATGACCCCATTCGCTCCGGAGAATTCGGGGACAGACGGAAATGACCCCATTCGCTCCAACCTAACATGAACCGAAATCTGCGCTGGTGAGATAACCGTGCGAGATTCCACATCTCTTGCCACCGCCTCTCCACGTGGCATATACTTGTGTATATGCCACTCTCCAAAGACCAATCCACTGCGCGCAAGGCCAAAGTCTTCATGAACAACCGCAGCCAGGCGGTTCGCCTGCCCAAGGAGTTTCAGTTCCGCACACAGGAGGTGTTCATTCGCAAAGAGGGAAGCGAGGTCGTGTTGTCGCCTCGGCCGTTTGATTGGAGTTCCTATCTGGCGGATGCGCCTGCGGCTTCGGCAAGCTTCTTGGAAGGCGTGGAAGATCTGCCCGTGCAGGAGCGTGAGCGGTAATGCTCCGCTACATGCTGGATACGGATATTTGCTCTTATGTAATGAAGCGTTCTCACGATGCGCTTTTGCAGCGTCTGCAAAAAGTCCCGGTCAGCGACGTTTGTGTCTCTGTGGTTACCAAGTCGGAGCTGCTCTATGGCGTTGAAGTCTCTCCTCGGCGCCAGCAGGACGAAGCGGCGCTGCATGCCTTTCTGAATTACGTGGAAGTTCTGGATTTCCCCGACAACGCGTCTTCGCACTATGCGCAGATTCGCGCCCAGTTGAAGAAATCGGGAAAGATGATTGGAGCCAACGATCTGTTCATCGCCGCCCACGCCCGCAGCCTGGGTTTGACGCTCGTCACCCACAACACGCAGGAGTTTCGACGGGTTCACAGGTTAGCGCTTGAGGACTGGACTTTGGGTGGTTAAGCCGGTTTTTCGACTCGGGGCGAGTGGCCCATTCAAGCCCGGTTTTGGCTTGAGTGGGGCAGCTAGATCGAAGCAACGGCTAGAACTGTCTCGACCCAGGCATCGCCTCAACTCCCGGAAATAGGACGAGCCACGACGAGCAAAGGATTGAACCAAAAGGGCCACAGAAAGAGGTAGACGGAGAAAATCTCGAGGCAATCCTGCGACATTGCTTCCTCTGTGATCTCTGTGACCTCTGTGACCTCTGTGGTTAAGCGTTTTTCACTGATTTCGAACTCGCGGAAGTGATTGCCCGTCCCTAGCCCTTTCCTTTTCAACCACTTACCATCCGCCCAATGCTCCATCTCCCCGTTAAACCCCGTTTTCTACCCATTCATTGCCTTCTGCGTGCCTTCTTTCTCCCGCTCGCCTAGGATACTGGTCAGGCAATCTCCGCAGCCATGCATTCGTGTATCTTATGCATTCTGTGGAGTTTCCGGGTTCAATAGGATTCGAGCATTCAACCCAAGAGGCCTTGGCAACGCTCTAAACTGAAACGCCATCTCCATCTGTGGAAAGCGAGAGGATATGCACAAGCCAGTTAAATACGTAGAGAAAGCAGTGACGGTAGCAGCCCGCGGCGCGTGGGTGGTATTTGACCGTCTCAATCGTATTCACCAGGGCGAATCTCCGGTACCCAAGTGGTCCGACAAACCTCTCCTTAAGTCTTATGAGAAGTCGAAGCCGCCGCTGGGCTGGCCGCGTGCGACCGACTCACTCTGCCCCAAGTGCGTTCCCGAAATCCGTCAGCAGATTCTCGACGGCAAGCTGCCCTACGAAGTGCTGATGAACGAGAAGGTCGGCGAAATTAAAGCCACCATCGTCGAGCGCGACGGCAAGATCCTGATGGTGAAAGACTGCCCCAAGCACGGCCACTTCGAAGATGTGATGTCCATTGACACCGTCTTCTCCAAGCACCTGGAAGATGTTTTCCCTGGCCGCGACATCAAGGCGCACAACGACGAGAAGCTGCATCACCACGGGACCTCCACGGTAAAATATGGCCGCGGCTCGGTGCTGACCATCGATCTCACCAACCGCTGCAACATGATGTGCGATCCCTGCTTCATGGACGCCAACCAGGTTGGCTTCGTCCACGAGCTGACGTGGGATGACATCAAGACCATGCTCGACAACGCCATCACCATTAAGCCGCGGCGCCAGATGAGTGTGCAGTTCTCCGGTGGAGAACCCACATTGTCGCCGTATTTCCTCGACGCCGTCCGCTACGCCCGCAAGGTGGGATACAACTCCGTGCAGGCCGCGACCAACGGAATCGAATTCGCCAAGAGCTTCGAGTTCGCGCAACAGGCCGCCGACGCTGGCATGCGTTATGCCTATCTGCAATTCGACGGTATCGGCAACGCTGCCAACGCGCACCGCAAAGTTGGCAACCTGTTCGACGTGAAGTTGAAGGCCATCGACAATCTGCATCGCGCCGGCGTCGAGATCGTGCCGGTCGTAACCATCGTGAACGGCATCAACAACGAGCAGGTAGGACGCATCATCAAGTTCGCGCTGGATAATCCCAAGAAGATCGGCTTCCTGAGCTTCCAGCCGGTAAGCTTCACCGGCCGCGACGAAGCCGTAACCGACGACCGCCGCCAAGCTCAGCGCTACACGCTCTCGCATCTCGCGCACGACGTGAAGAACCAAACCGGTCTCGGCGAACCCGCCCGCGACTGGTTCCCCATCAGCTTCATGTCCACCTTCAGTGACTGGGCCGACCTCATGCACTCCTCCGACGCCGACAACAACTGGGGCCAACTCTCCTGCGGTTGCCACCCGAATTGCGGGACGGGGATGGCGGTGATGATCGATAAGGAAACGAAGGAAGCGGTGCCGGTCACGGCTTTCTTGAAGGGCGATCAGCTGGCCAAGGACATTGCCAAAGTCAACGATGCGGCGCGGGGAAAATTCCTCACGATTGTGGGGATGGCGCTGTGCCTGATGAAGAATTACGATCCGTTCCAGTCGCCAACGCATTTCAAGCTGATGGACCTGCTGAAGAAGTTCGATAAGAACTTCAACGCTACCGGAAAGAACTATGGAAAAGTGGGTCCGGACCGGACGATTGATGACGTGATGAAGCGGCGGCAGGATCGCTGGAACTTTTTGTTTATCGCGGGAATGTGGTTCCAGGATCTGTTCAACTATGACTTCCGCCGGACCGAGCAGTGCATCATTCCCTACGCGACGCAGGAAGGCGAAATTTCATTCTGCGCATACAACACCGGCGTGGGGTGGCGGAACATCATCGAAAAAATGCATATGACGGCCACGCTCACCAAGTGGTACGAGGAGCACGGGCGGCATGAGATCTTCGCGGGTGGTAAGAACGTGAAGATGGAAAACGTGGTCCACGAGCTGGTGTTGAAAGATGAACTGGTCACGACGGAAGAGCAGCGCGACCTCGACAAGCTGGGCATCGCCAAGAACTCCGGCGAAGAGAAGAAGCGGGCACGGGATGCGAAAGCGGCTGCCCGAGGACCGCAGATCAACGACGAGGCTTACAATGCCCGCATGGCGGCGCTGTATCGCGAAGTCGTGCTGAAAGAGAAGCCGGTACAGTCCGAGGGGGGATTCATTCCGCTGGATGCACTAGCCAAGCCGGCGAATGGCAATGGACAAAATGGCCTGCATGGAATCGCCCCGGCGCCGAAGCCGCAGGAAGCGGAGCCGGTGGCTGGCGATTAAGCATCAGTTCTCAGTTCTTTGTTCTCAGTTCTCAGTTGGGCCGCCGCCAGGCGGCCCATTTTATTGCCACAGACGGTGCACGGTAATACGAAAGCACTATTGAAACGGAGGTTTTGTGCATTCCGTCACTGAAGCGGGTTAGTTGAATCACATCTTTCGGGTTATCGTCCCGATAATCTTCGCCCGGTGACCACTAACTCCCAGTGGAATGGGCAATTTTCCTGCTTTGATCTTGTTGCCAGGACGGACGAGTGTCCCCGCACGACGGTACACATCGGAGAACTGGCGATCGGTGACGGCAGGTTCGTTGTCATGGCAGGACCCTGCGCGGTTGAGTCGGAGCGGCAGATTCTTGAGACTGCCGAGGCGGTCGCGGCGGCAGGGGCGCACGTGCTGCGCGGCGGAGCTTACAAGCCGCGTTCCTCCCCTTATTCGTTCCAGGGCTTGGGAATCGAAGGGCTCAGGCTGCTGGCGAAAGCGCGGCGACAGACCGGCCTCGCCATCGTCACGGAAGTGATGAGCGAGGACGATGTCGCGCTCATCGCCGAGTACTCGGACATCATGCAGGTCGGAACACGCAGCATGGAAAACTATTCCCTGCTGGAGGCGCTGGGAGGGTGTGGACGCCCGGTTTTGCTGAAGCGGGGGATGACGGCCCGGCTGGATGAGTTGCTTTGTTCCGCGCAGGTGATTGCTGCCGCCGGCAACCCCGACATTATTCTTTGCGAGCGCGGCATCCGGACGTTCGAGACCGCCACGCGCAACACGCTGGACATCGCGGCCGTGCCGGTGCTGAAAACTGTGTCGCGGCTTCCCGTCATTGTGGATCCGAGCCATGCGGCGGGCGTGCGCTGCCTGGTGCCGGTGCTGGCGCGTGCCGCTGCGGTGGTGGGCGCGGATGGATTGCTGGTGGAAGTGCACCCGACTCCGGAGACGGCGCTGAGTGACGGCGTGCAATCGCTTAACTTCGACGAGTTCGAAGAGATGATGCGCGATTTGCGGCGGTACATTGCCATTGGGCCTTTTCTGGAAGACATGACCCCCGAGTTGTTTGCGGCGGGAGGTGACAACTAAGTGCCTGCCCGCGCGTTCGGCATTGCATGGGTGGTAATCCTGACGGCGTCGTTCGCGGCGCCCCAAAACACTTTTTCACGCCGGACACAAACGTTGTTGTATACGGTTGCGCACGAATACGATCCTCTGGCGTGGATGCGGGGAGCCGACCGGTTTCCAGGCGGCGCCACTATCTACATCAAGGATGCGAATGGGCGCCGGGGGTTGATTCCGGGATTCTTGGCCACCGCGGATGCGAGTGTCTCCTTCGATGGAAGCAATGTGTTGTTTGCGGGGAAGCAACGGAAGGAGGATCGCTGGCAGATCTGGGAGGCAGCGTTAACGGCGGGACGAATTGGCAAGCCGCGCCAGGTCACACAATGTGGGGACGATTGCGTGCGACCTCTCTATGTTCCTCCGGACCGTGTTCCGCCTGACCGCTTTGTCTATGCGCATAGGGCCGGGGGAAAGTTCGTGCTGGAAATCTCCGCCTTGGATGCCAGCGACACGAAAACCTTGACGCTCACGCATGGGGCGGGAAATTTTCTTCCGGTCGATGTGCTGCGGGACGGCCGAGTTCTATTCGAGGGCGAGTATCCCTCGGGCGACAGCGCGATCTCCGAGTTGTACACGGTGTACAGCGATGGCAGCGGAGTCGAGGCTTACCGTTGCGACCACGGACATTCGCGGTATTCCGGAAAGCAGCTTTCCTCGGGCGACATTGTGTTCGCGCGCGAAGCGGAACTATTTCGGTTTACCTCAGCCCTCGCGCACGAAGTCGAGATTCACGGCGCCGGCGGGAAGCTACGCAGGCGACGTGATCGAGACATCCGACGGGGCCTGGCTGGTCAGTTGGCATAGCGCCGCGGGGAAAAACTTCGAACTGCGGAAGTGGAAACCGGGTGTGAGTGTTCTTCAGCCGGAAATCGTGGAATCCGGCGCCAACGTCATCCAGCCCGTGTTACTGGCGCCGCGGCCCGTTCCCAATCGCCATCCGTCGGGCTTGCACGACTGGACCTATGCAAACGTACTCTGCCTGAACGCATACATCTCGAAGTTTCGATTCGCGGAGAGCGCAATCGCGTCCGTCCGGGTGTACACACGCGATGCGCAGGGAACGCCGCGCATCCTGGGAACGGCGCAGGTAGAAAAGGACGGCTCTTTCTACCTGCGCGTTCCCGGGGACCAGCCCCTGAAGATCGAACTGCTGGACCAATCGGGCAACACC
Source organism: uncultured Acidobacteriaceae bacterium (assembly GCA_963697035.1). Classification (GTDB taxonomy): domain Bacteria; phylum Acidobacteriota; class Terriglobia; order Terriglobales; family Acidobacteriaceae; genus PALSA-270. The sequence goes on from CAVOMN010000001.1 coordinate 454,087, forward strand.
TTGAGGAAGGAAGCGGGTTGGTTTTGGCTGCGGGGCGGGGAGCAGAGAATCTGTGCCGGCTGCCACGCGGGTCCGGAGACCTCGCCGGAAAACGCCGTGCCCGCAGTGCTGTTGCGCTCGACCATCCCGGCGGACATGACGGCCAGCGGTCAAGCTTCATCCGCGCCAGGAGGACATTGATGTTTCGCTTCGCGCTTGCAGTATTTTTTCTGTCCTCTGCGACATGGGCACAGACTTCACCGCCTGCATCGCCGGCTGCCGCCAATCCTATTCGGTTCGAAGATGCGACCGCTTCGTCGGACATTCAGTTTACGCACAGCTTCGGCGCACAGACGCTGGGTTCGCTGCTCGAAGGCACCGGCGGAGGATGCCTGTGGTTCGACTTCAACAACGATGGCTTGCCCGATCTCTACGTGGTTAGTGGCAAGCCGCTGGAAAGCGGCATCCATCCGTATCCGCTGAAGAATCCGCCGGCAATTCCTCCGCACAATCACCTTTACAAGAACAACGGCAATGGAACTTTCACCGACGTGACGGAACAAGCCGGGGTCGCAGCCAACATCTACGGCATGGCGGCGATTGCCGCCGATTATGACAATGACGGCTTCGTGGATTTGTTTGTAACCGGCTATGGCCGCGCGATTCTTTATCACAACGATGGCGACGGCACTTTTACCGACGTCACTGCCAAGTCCGGAATCAATGTGGATGGATGGTCGATCAGTTCGGCGTGGCTGGACTATGACCGTGACGGGTGCGTCGATCTATTCGTTGGCCGCTACGTAAAGTTCGATCCCAAGTATCGCGCGTTTTATGCCGCCGACAATTATCCGGGCCCGCTCGATTACGCCGCCAATACCAACCGCCTTTACCACAACAACTGCAACGGCACGTTCACGGACGTGACGGACGCTTCGGGCATCGGCGCATACAAAGGAAGGACCATGGGGGTGAGCGCCGCCGACCTGGACGGCGACGGCTGGCCGGATATCTATGTCTCCAACGACAAAACGGAAAATTTCCTGTTTCACAACAAGCATGACGGCACATTTGAAGAGATCGCGGGCGACATGGGCGTGGCCTACGGGCAGAACGGGGAGATGACCTCGTCGATGGGACCGGTGTTTGCCGATGTCGATGGCGACGGCCTGCTCGATATCTGGGTCACTGACTCGAAGTATGACCGCCTGATGCGCAACGCAGGCAAGCAGGGATTCGAAGACATTAGCGCGCGTTCGGGCATTTCCGCGGCGACGGGGCAGTACGTAAGTTGGGGCAGCGGAATTTATGACTTCGACAACGACGGCTGGCTGGACATCCTGGTGTTTCACGGCGGCTTGATCCACCTGGTTCCGGAGGAGCACTCGCTCTACCGCGGCCTGGGCAAGGGAAACTTCGCCGACGTTTCGCGTGGCGCCGGCGCGGTGCTCGATGTGAAGACAGTGGCCCGCGGCGCCTGCTTTGCGGACTACGACAACGACGGCAAAGTGGACGCTTACGTCGTCAACCTGGGAGCCAAGGGCACATTGCTGCACAACGTCTCGCAGAACCAGAATCACTGGCTGACGATTGCGCTGAAGGGGACAAAAAGCAATCGTGATGGCATTGGGGCGCGGGTGGAGTTGAGTGCGGGCGGACGCAGGCAGATGGCAGAGCGCGTGGCAGGGTCAGGCTACCTCTCTCAGGATGACGGGAGACTACATTTTGGGTTGGGCGCCGCGGCGCATGTCGATAAGCTGACGATTCATTGGCCGAGCGGACGCGAGCAGGTGCTCGAGAACGTAGCGGCCGACCGGATGCTTACGGTGGAGGAGCCGGAATGAAACGGTGGCTCCGTATACCGATTCTTCTTGTGCTGGCCAGCTTGACGGCAGTAAGCGTAAACCCGGCTGCGGTGAATTCGGCGTCCGCCAAGCCGGCTTCGACTAAATCTGGGCGGGTCGCGTCGTCAGCGCCCAATTCCGCGTTGAAAGAATCCGGGTATCTGTCCCCAGGCGAGTTGGCGATCGCGCCCGATGGCCGCCGTCTCTACATCGTCTGCGAGAAAAGCGATGAACTGCGCGCGCTGGATACGCAGAGCGGGGAGGTGATCAAGCGGATTGCGGTCGGCCATGTGCCGCGGGGATTGAGCGTGTCGGCGGATGGAAAGCAGATTTATGTGGCGAATTCCTGGACCGATACGATTGCGGTGATTGACGCTCAGAAGCTGGAGGTGGTTCGTACTTTAGCGACCGGGTTTGAGCCGATTAGCGCGGTGGCGGACCGCCGGGGTGAGACGCTGTATGTCGCCGACCGGCTGAGCAACTCGATTTCCGTGATCGATTTGCACAGCGGGAAAGAGATCAAGCGGCTTGCGGCGGGCCGAGGGGCGAGCTATCTGGCGCTTTCTGGCAAAGGCGATCGCCTGTACTGCACGCATATTTATCCCAAGATTGGCGCGCACCGCACGGCACCGGAGTCGGAGATTACCGTGGTCGATACCGCTGCGCGGCGAGTGATTGAGCGGGAACCGTTGCATAACGCTGCGGGCGTGTTTCATCTCGCTCTTTCCAGCGACGGGAAACTTGGAGTTGCGGCACTTCTGCGGCCAAAAAATCTGATTCCTCTGGCGCACGTCGAGCATGGCTGGGTGTTCACGGATTCGCTTGTCCTCTTCGGCGAGGATGTGGGCGGCGTGGTGCAAGTGCCTCTCGACGAATTGGAACGCTACTTTGCCATTCCGTTTGGAGTGGCGATGGCGCCTGACAAGTCGAAGATTTTCGTCAGCGCGGCGGGATCGGACAACATCACCGTTATTAGCGTTCCAGCGCTGCTGAAGTTTGTTCGCGCCACTCCGTCGTCCGCCAACGATCTTTCGGCATCGGCGAACTATGTGACGGCCCGCATACCCGTGGGGCGCAATCCGCGAGGCATTGTGCTCTCTCCGGATGGCCGGCGTCTGTACGTCGCCACTCGAATGGATGACAGCATCACGGTGATTGACACGCGAACCGCGAAAGTCGTTACGACCTTCGATCTAGGCGGTCCCAAGGAAATTAGTCCGCTGCGGCGTGGCGAACAGATATTCAACAGCGCACGCTTTGCGTTTCAGGGAGCGTTCAGCTGCGCTAATTGCCATCTCGATTCGACATTTGACGGGATGCAATGGGACCTGGAGCCGGATGGATTTGGAGTAGATATCGTCGATAACCGTTCGCTCGAAGACTTGATGGGCACGCAGCCGTACAAGTGGAATGGCGGGAATCCTGATCTGCCCACGGAGTGCGGTCCGCGCACCGAGAAATACATTTACCGGTCACAGAGTTACGACGGCAAAGAGCTAACGGACCTGGTGAGTTATGTTTTGTCCATTCCAGTGCGGCCCAACCGCTATCGCTCGCCGGACGGCGAACTGACTCCGGCGCAGGAGCGCGGGAAGGCGATTTTTGAGCGGATCCAAGACAAGAGCGGCCGGACGATCCCAGAAAGCGATCGTTGTGCAACCTGCCACAGCGGACCGAAGTACACCAACAATCACTCTGAGGATGTGGGGACTGGGAAGGCGACCGATCGCTCTCCTCTGATTGACACGCCGCATCTGCCTGACGTGGTGTACTCGGCGCCGTATTTGCACGACGGTTCGGCGCGGTCGTTGGAAGAGATATGGACCGTGTTTAATCCCAGGGACACGCATGGGGTGACCAACGACCTCACCAAGGATCAGTTGAATGATCTCATCGAATATTTGAGGACTTTATGAAGATGACAAGAAGGTGCGGCTTACTGATCGCCGTTCTGGTTTTTGCCGCCCCGCTATTTGGCTGCGCCGCCTACGATGCCGATGTTTCGCTGGGAGAATTTCACGACGGCGAATGGTCTGCCCGACAATCATGTTTTCTGCGTGCTGGTGGACGGGAATCGCATTTGGGCGGGGACGGAAAACGGTTTGGGACTTTATGAAGACAGGGAAGTGGAAGGTGTTTCGTCCGGCGGACGGACTCGCTCATCGCGCCGTGCTTTCACTCGCCCTGGATAAAGATACGGGCGACGTCTGGGTGGGAACTATGGGTGGGCTGAGCCGCATGTCGGGTGGGCGGATTGATACGTTCACGCAGCTTAATTCCGGCTTGAGCAACGACATTGTCTATGGAGTGGGCGTGCAGGGGGACCTGGTTTGGACCGCGACCGCCGCGGGCGCCAGCCGCCTGAATACCCGCACCGGACAGTGGGCATTGTTCAACGAGCGCAATACTCCGATGTATGAGATCTGGACCTACAGCGTGAGCCCAGGCACCGACAAGGTTTATTACGCGGTGTGGGGAGGCGGGCTGCTGGAGTATGACGTGGCTTCCGAGCGCTGGAAAGATTACAACGATCCGGATGGAGAAACGCAGCTTGTGCTGTTTAAGGATCAAGGTCTTATCCACGAGATCACGACGTCGGTCAGTTACATCGACAAGATTGTCTGGGTCGCCACTTATTTCGGCGCGAGCCGGTACGACGGGCGCAATTGGCACAATTTTCTGACCAAGGACAGCGGCCTGCCCAGCAACTTTCTGAGCCAGATCAAAGGCGTGGACGGAAATCGCGCCTGGTTCTCCACCGACAAAGGTTTGGCGTACTACGACGGGACCAACTGGGCCGTGTATCGGCCGGCGCTCGACACGTGGCAAGCCGGAGATGACGGTGCGCGATGCCGATGGAAATGTTACGCCGGTGGCGGTGGATTCGGCGCCCGCGCACAACTACATCCTGGGCGTGGATTTTCAAGGCGACGATCTTTGGGTGGCTACGGCGAAAGGTTTGAGTCACGGCATACGGCAGAAATAGCGCAAAGCGGCACGACAACAAACACTAAGGAGACGATCATGACGGTTGCAGAATTACTTCAAGAGGCTGCTGTGGCGCCGGTGCAGAAGCGGGCCATCACAAACCTGAATACGCTGAACGAGGCGTACGACTACGGCAGCGCCTTCTCGCGCGGCATGCGCATCGATCTGGGAAAGTTTGTCCTGCTTCTGATTTCGGGGACGGCCAGCATTGATGAGCAAGGCAAGACGGTGCACGTGGGCGATCTGCGGGCGCAAACCCGGCGCACGTTCGAGAACATCACCCGGCTGCTCGAGTCCGAGGGCGCGACCTGGAAAGATATTGTCCGCACGACGTGCTACCTGCGCGACATTGAGCGCGATTACCAGGCGTTCAATGAGGAGCGGAGCGCGTTCTATGGGGAGCAAGGGCTGAATCCTTTACCGGCGTCGACCGGCATTCAAGCGATTTTGTGCCGGCCCGACCTTCTGATTGAGATTGAAGCCATTGCCATGTTCCGGCGGGAAACGCCAGAGGAGTAGCCAATGCGTCGCGTCCTTCTAAGTTTGGCCGTGGCTTTGCTGGTCTGCGCCGCGGCAGGGCAGACCTCGAGTTCGTGTTCCTGCGGCAGCAACCCGCCCGGCCGTCCGGCTCCGCGCTCGCTCAAACCTTACGCAGGAGTGCCCGACGATTTGCGCCCATACGCGAAATTCACGACTCCTTATTTCGAGCATTACACCGACCTGATCGAATATAACGGTGCGGCGCGCGACGTTCCGGACCCCAATCTCAACGACCTCAGCGAGATTCGCATCGGATTTCTGGCACCGATCTATGACCATCCCGAGCAGGTGCTGGGCAATCGCATGTTGAATGGCGCGAAGCTGGCCATTGATGAGGCGAATGCCGCCGGTGGGTACTGCGGCAAGCCCTTCCGTCTGGTGATTCACAACGATTATGACAACTGGCAAAACAGCAGCGCGGCCGCTGCGGGTGTCTCCAGGGATGCAGCGATCTGGGGCGCGGCTTCGAATGACGCCGTCAAGATGATCTACGACGACAACGTTTGGGCAATGTTCGGCTCCATCAGTTCGGAATCCACCCACATCGCTCTGCGGCTGACACTGAAAGGCGAAACACCGCTGGTCAACAGCGCTTCCACCGATCCCACGATTCCGGAAACCATCATCCCCTGGTACTTCACCAATATTCAGGATGACCGGGTGCAGGGTTACACGCTGGCCCGACACATCTATACGGAACTCGGCCTGAAGCGCGTGGCACTGTTGCGCGTGAATAACCGCTACGGCCGTTTTGGCGTGATCAAGTTTCGCGACGCTTCGCGGCGCCTCGGGCACCCGGTGGTGATTGAGCAGAAGTTCATGCCGGGCGATACGGATTTCCGGCGGCAGCTTGCAGTGATCCAGGACTCGCGTGCGGATGCGATCGTGCTTTGGACGGACATTGGACCTGCGGCGGAGATCCTGAAGGAGATGCAAGAGCTGGGAATGAAGCAGCGCGTCTTTGGCAGTCACCGAACCATCGGCGACGAACTCATTAAACTTGCCGGTCCGGCCGCCGAAGGTTTCGAAGCGGTTTATCCCTACGACCCCAGCCAGAGGACTCAAAAGTGGCTCGACTTCAACCGCCAGTTCGACGCGCAGTATCACGAGAAGCCGGATCACTTTGCGGCGTTGGCCTACGATGCAATGCAGGTTCTGCTGCAATCCATTTGCCGCGCAGGGTTGAACCGTGGGCGCATTCGCGACGCGCTCACTGGCACCGAGAAGTACGACGGCGTTACCGGGGAGATGGTCTTCGATCCCAATTGCAAGAACATCAGCCCGATGTTCCTGGCCAGCGTGCATCAGGGCACAATTACGTACCGCCGCATCACGATGGAGAAGGCGTATGCGCAAGTGGGCGAAGGAGGCGTGCAATACGCCGGGCCGGCGACACCCGAACTCGATTCGCAGGAGCGAAAGATCGCGGTCTTCGGGCCGAATGCCGACCAGGCGGTGCGTTCTTCCGAAATCGCACGGCTCATAAACGATTTGGATACCACCGGACAACACTTCAAACTGATTGGCATCCCCACAGAAAGTTCCTGGGGCAAAGCTTCGACGGCGCTGGTGCAATCGGTCTATCAGGAGCAGTCGCTGGGCATCATCGCGCTCGACCGGAATTCCAGTCATTTGGCGGAACAAATCGGGGTGAAGGCTTTTGTGCCGGTGATCGCGATTTCGTCCGACAAAATGCTGACATCGGCCAATATCCCGTGGATTTTCCGCCTTCCGGAAGGCACGGGATTATCGGAAGCGGTGCAGGTTCTCGCGCAGGCGGTCAAAGTGTCCGGGACGAATCGCGGGAAGATTCGAGAGTTTCTGGCGTCTGGAAAGCCGGTTGCTGGAATCCGTTTTGCGTCTACCGGGGAAGTGCAATAAGCGTAGGTACATACGCGGATTTCGTTTTCGGGTTGCTTCTGTTGCTGCTGGGCGTGCCGGTTTGCGCCGTCGAGCATAAGGGAACCATTCTCCCAAGCGGATTGGGAAAACGCCACGTCCTTGCCTTGCCTTCAATTTGCGGAGTACCGTCGGCTTCTGTCCTCGGCATGGACCCCAGGTTAACGCCCAAGAGCAGGGCGTGAACCTGGGGCACTTTGCGCGCGCCAGATGTGGGCCACCCGCCCTCATTGGATGTCAAGGTCATCGGTCACAAACGGGAAGCAAAAAGCCCCGCCCTTGCACAGAACGCAAGAACGGGGCACCCGCATCTTAGTCGGAGGCACGGTCACGGGAAGAAAGGATGGGCCACCCGCCTCTCCTCACTTCACTCGGCGAACACAGAGCACGTAATTAGAGCCCTTCTTCCATTCTCCACCCACGTGCTCCTTTGGGTTGAAGCTTACGGCATCAACCCAATCGGGGTCCTCCTGAACACTAGACGACCAATAAGTGTCTGCTTTGAGGCCAACGAAAATGGTGGTTCTTAAGGTCTTTTTACGCCCCGCATTATCCCACAGCGCATTCAATTCCTTCCCAGATGGCAGGTGCCAATCTGTGTGCCCCACAAGAGCCAGTGACTTGCAGTACTCGACCGCTTCGTTCCAGTTTCTCTTGTTCCCGTCGTCGGCTTTCTGCCATTGGAGCCCCACTAGCTTGTCCAGCGCCGTACCATCACCGTTGTCAACGATTCGGCTTACCTTTGGCGGACCAACGTACTTGAAATCTGTCACCCTAATTTCCGGAACACGTGTCGCTTTCGAGATTCTGCCATTAAGGCCATTTGTCACAGACATTGACACGTCGGAAGAAAACTCACCGGTCAAGATAGCTCTTAGATCAACCAATCTTCCGTCCATCATCTTCACCATCTCTTGCCCACGAGCATCCAGAAGGATGTCGCAATTGCCGTTTGTGAGATTCAATCGTGCGTATGCCGTATCCGCGTCCAGGTCCTCATCCGGGTCGTGGAATTCGATTCGGCCGATAAGGTGAACCTCTTGCCCCTTGCCGAGTGGCGTGCTCGGATCAAATAGGACTTGCGGTCCGGCTCCAGGGCCAGCCGATGTACCGTGCGGCACGGGTCTGCTCGATTGTGCATCGCATCCCAGGGCAAGCGAAAGGAACACGCCCGCTATCAATATCACCAAGCGTCCGGGCGGTGCAGCTACACACTCCCAACCAGGCGCTAGCACGTTATCCCCACAGTCTTTCGGGTACATTGTGTGATCCCCCTCCAGGAAGTGTAGACGAATATCACATAGGCGGGTGGCCCACCTTTGCGGTTTTGGTCTTCGCAAAGGTGGGGTGCATGCTGCGCGCAGTGGCATCGTTTGCGCGAGCTAAACTCCATCGCGAAGAGAATGAGCATCCGCGCCATCCACTATAAGCAGCATCGCGCCCACCCTTGCAAAGAACGCAAGGATGTGACCTGCCCTCGACTTTCGTTCACGTAAGAATACGACAACTTTCTTTTGTCCCATCTCCGGTTTGAGCGGGGATGGGGGTCTGGGGCAAGGGGCCGGCGTTTGAGGCCTCTTGCCCCAGTGCAGCTCTGTAGAAGCTTCCGGCCTGGGCTGCGAACTCTTTCGGGGTTCGGTATCCCAGACTGCTGTGCGGCCGGCTTGCGCAGTCGAGCATCCGGGAAGCATTCCCAAACGGATTGGGAAAAATCCACGTCCTCGCCCTGCCTTCAGTTTGCGGACTGCCGCAGGCTTCTGTCCTCGGCACGGACCCCAGGTTAACGCCCAAAAGCAGGGCGTGAACCTGGGGCACTTTGCATCGACAGGTAGGCGAAAAGTTCCGGCTAAGCCTCTGGAGGCAGCTGCCGAGTCGTATCCGGCGTTTCATCTGCTTCTTGCCGCGCCTGAAGCTCGGCTAACGAACGCTCGAAAATTGTCTGAGGAGTGCCCATGGCCAGCACAGGAGTGAGCAAGCCGAGCGAGCGGTAGAACTGAATTAATGGAGCGGTGCTACGCACGTAGTCGTCCAGACGGATGGTGATGGAGTCGGGGCGATCATCCTCGCGCTGGTACAAACGGCTGCCACAATGATCGCAGATGTCTTCCGACTTAGGTGGTTGCGATACGACATGAAAAATCGCCTTGCATTTGCCGCAGGTTCGCCGTCCGCTTAAGCGCGCAACAATTTCGTGCAGAGGGAGCACGTAATTCACCACCGCATGGAGGGGAAGATGTTCCTGTTCCAGCAGTGCGCTCAGCGATTCGGCTTGCGCCAGGGTGCGGGGAAATCCGTCGAGCACGAAGCCGCCTGGGCAGCGCAGGCAGCCTGCCCGTTCGTGGACCATGTCCCAGACAATTTCGTCAGGCACGAGATGGCCGCGGCGCATGGTGTCGAGCGCGGCTGCCATTGCCGGAGTCGCATCGCTTGGGTTTAGATTCTTTGCGGCGCGAAACAAGTCGCCGGTCGAAAGATGGCAGACACCCAGGCTTTGACTCAGCAAGGCAGCTTGCGTGCCTTTGCCGACGCCCGGCGGCCCGAGGAGCACGAGTCGCCACGCAAAGGCATTTTGATTCGCTACAGGCGGGCACTTGGCTGACGGGCCTTCCAGCCATGCGGCACGATCATTTTCAGGATGTGCAAGCATAAGGCAGCCTTTCCTGAAGCAAAGTAACATCAGGCCACTCCGGGTTCCCGAATGCCGAGAACGAGAGTGCATTTCTACTGTAGGATGTGCGGGGATGCAGGCTGTGACGCTAATCACGTTGCGGAGAGTATTGGCAAAGGGCGGGCTGCGGATCGTGTTGAGACGGTGAGAACATCCTCATCATTCGTGGGATCGCGGCTGATTTATAATCACAGGTTCCTACGCAGTGGAGCAGGTTGTGCGCAATTCTTGCGCGGGCGCATTTCTCCAAGCTAATAACCTACGTTCGAGACGGCATTTCAAACAGACAGAGGAAAGGATTCATATGAGCAATATTGCGGAGATTCGGGGCCGTGAGGTGCTGGATTCGCGCGGCAATCCTACGGTTGAGGCTGAGGTGGTTCTGCGGGATGGCGCGCGGGGGCGGGCGATTGTGCCGAGCGGCGCCTCCACGGGCGAGCATGAGGCGATGGAACTGCGCGATGGCGATAAGCAGCGCTACATGGGCAAGGGCGTGTTGAAGGCAGTGAAGAACGTGAACACCGAAATAGCCGAGGCGCTGGCGGGCGCGGATGCGGGCGATCAACGAAGGCTCGATCGGAAGATGATCAAACTCGACGGAACGGAGAACAAGAGCCGGCTGGGAGCGAATGCGATTCTGGCGGTTTCGATGGCCGCGGCGCGCGCGGCGGCGGCGAGTTATGGGTTGCCACTCTACCGCTATCTGGGCGGGTCGGGGGCGAACACGCTGCCGACGCCAATGATGAATATTCTGAATGGCGGCGCCCATGCGGACAACAATGTGGACTTTCAGGAGTTCATGGTGATGCCGGTGGGCGCGGAGTCGTTTTCGCAGGCGTTGCGCTGGGGCGTGGAGGTATTTCCACACGCTGAAAGGCGTACTCAAGAAGCGCGGCTACAACACGGCGGTCGGCGATGAAGGCGGGTTTGCGCCATCGGTGAAGTCGAACGTGGAGGCCATTGAAGTAGTGCTCGAAGCTATTACGCAGGCTGGGTTCAAGCCGGGATATGAAATCGCCATTGCGCTCGATCCCGCGGCCAGCGAGTTTTATCAGGATGGCAGGTACGTGTTCAAGAAATCCGATAAATCGGCGAAGAGTCCCGAGGACATGGTGATCTATTTGGCGAAGTGGGCGCGGGACTATCCGATTGTTTCGATTGAAGATGGCCTGGCGGAGGATGACTGGGAAGGCTGGAAGAGTTTGACCGAACAACTGGGCAACAAGATTCAACTGGTGGGCGACGATATTTTTGTCACCAACACGAAGCGTTTGCAGGAAGGCATTGACCGCGGCGTGGCCAATTCGATTCTGATCAAAGTGAACCAGATTGGCACAGTGAGCGAGACGCTGGATGCGATTGATCTGGCGCGGCGCAATGGCTATACGTCGGTGATTTCGCACCGCTCGGGCGAGACGGAAGACACGTTCATTGCGGATCTGGCGGTGGCGACGGGAGCGGGGCAAATCAAGACGGGCTCGGCGTCGCGGACGGACCGTATTTGTAAATACAATCAACTGCTGCGAATCGAGGAAGAGTTGGGGTCTGGAGCGAGATTCCTGGGACTGAAGGCGCTGAATTATAAAGGATAAGGGGCTTTCGATGAATGAGGGGCCATGGGTTGACTTAGTCCATGACTTAGCTAAAATGGGTTTATGGAAGTCAATATCCACGAGGCGAAGACGCATCTGTCGCGGTTGCTGGAGCGGGTTGCCATGGGCGAGGAGGTCATTATCGCCAAGGCGGGAAAGCCGGTAGCCAAACTGGTGCCGATAGAGGGCCGCCCGAAGAAGCGCCTGCTGGGATCGGCGAAAGGAAAGTTCACCGTACCCGATGATTTCAACGATCCCTTGCCGAAGGAGATCGAGGATCTCTTCTACTAAATGAGGGCACGGGGATGAAAGCGCTTCTCGATACGCATACATTCCTGTGGGCGATCGCCGACGAGAGAAGGCTTTCCCGGCGGGCTCAACAGGTCTATACGGGTCCGCATGACCTTTGGCTTAGTGTGGCCAGCGTGTGGGAGATTTTGATCAAGATGCAAGCGGGAAGGCTTCCTTTGCCCTCGCCTTCCGGACCTTATCTGGTGAAAGAGTTAGCTAAGAACAGGATCGAGGTCCTGCCGATTGCGTTAGATCACGTGCTAAGGGTCGAATCGCTACCGCCCCATCATCGCGACCCGTTTGACCGCCTACTCATCGCGCAAAGTATCGAAGAGGGATGGCCGATCATTACGGCGGATCCGCTGTTCGACCGTTATCCGGTCGAGGTGATCTGGTAGTTTGTTGCTTGACCACCGCCGCAGATTTTTCTGAGAGACACAAAAGCCAGGAGCTGGAAGCGAAATTATGACTCGTCCGAAACCGCTGGTTCTTATCATTCTTGACGGCTGGGGCTACCGCGCCGAGACGAAGGCGAACGCCATTGCGATGGCGCAGAAGCCGACCTATGACCGTTTGTTGCGCGAGTATCCCAATACGCTGATTCAAACCAGCGGCAAATTTGTGGGGCTGCCGGACGGGCAGATGGGGAACAGCGAAGTTGGCCATCTGAATATCGGCGCGGGACGCATTGTGCACATGGACAGCACGCGCATTGAGCTGATGATTCAGAACGGGGAATTTTTCTCGCATCCGGTGTTGCTGGCGGCGATGAAAAACGCGCAGTCGGGCGGGCGGCAACTGCATCTTTTTGGATTGCTGTCGGATGGCGGAGTGCATTCCTACCAGACTCATCTCTATGCTTTGCTGAAGATGGCGAAGCAGAACGGATGTGGAGCGGGTGTTTGTTCACGCCTTCATGGATGGCCGCGACACGCTGCCGACCAACGGCGCCGGCTATCTCGAACAGCTGCAGCAGAAGATGCGGGAGTACAACACCGGCAAGATCGCCAGCGTTAATGGCCGCTACTATGCGATGGATCGGGACCGGCGCTGGGAGCGAATTGCCAAAGCTTTCAACGCCATGGTGCTAGGGCGACGGGCGAGGGCGGCAAATATGCCGACCCGGTGCAAGGCATGAAAGATTCCTACAACAAGGATGTGACCGACGAATTCGTCGTGCCCTTCGTTTGTGTGGACGCAAAGAGACGGTGGGGACGCCGCTTTCCACCATCCGTGATGAGGATTCCTGCATTTGTTTTAATTTTCGCGCCGACCGGGTACGGCAGATCACGCGCGCGCTGACCCGCAACAGCGGCCTGAACGAACAGGGCGGACGAGATCTGCAAGGCTCGGAAGATCTGGACGCGACGATTCCGCGCGACCGTGCGCCGAAGAATCTGCACTACGTCTGCATGACGCAGTACGACAAGAAGTTCAGTTTGCCGGTCGTCATCCCGCCGGAATCGCATGAACAACATTCTGGCTAACGTGATGGGCCAGATGAATCTGCGCAATTTGCGCGTGGCGGAAACCGAGAAATACGCGCACGTCACTTATTTTTTTAACGGTGGCGTGGAGCAGCCGTTTCCCGGGGAAGACCGCCTGCTGGTGCAGTCGCCAAAAGTCGCGACCTACGATTTGAAGCCGGAGATGAGCGCGGCGGGCATTGCCGATGCCGTGGTGAAGGCCACGGAAGACGGCACATTTGACGTGATCATCGTGAATTTTGCCAATGCGGATATGGTGGGCCACTCCGGCAAAATCGAACCCACGATCAAAGCGGTTGAGACGGTGGATGCGTGTCTGGGACGCATCGAACTGGCGGTGCGCGCCAAAGGCGGCGCCATGCTGATTACCGCGGATCATGGCAATGCCGAGATGATGATTGATCCGGCGACCGGAGGTCCGCATACGGCGCATACCACGAATCCCGTGCCTTTTATTGTGGTGGCGGACAATGGAAAGAAGTTCACGCTGAGGCCCGGAGGCTCGTTGCGCGATATTTCGCCGACCGTGCTAGGAATGCTTGGCCTGGATGAGCCGAAAGAAATGACGGGAAAGATCTGAGAGTGGAGATTGGGTGATCGTGACCGGATGCATCCGAGCCACTTTCGCAGTGCTCTACGCTCTCTGGGCCCTTGTGGTCAAGTCTTGACATGAAGCTATTATCGTCTTCATCACGAGTTCGACCTCTGGCGGCGCCCGTATGGTTTGCCGAGCGTTTGCGGGAGGATTTCCCTCGGATCGAAGTGGTTAACCTCACCACTTATGACCTACCCGAAGAACAGATTCGCGATGCTGAAGTTGTCATTTCCTGGTTCTGAGCACGGAAGAGGCTCCAAAGCCGCGCGGAAGCTGCGCTGGCTGCATTGTACCTCCGCTGCCGTGCATCAACTTCTCTACCCGGAGATTGTCAATAGCGACATCATTCTCACCAACGGCAGCGAAGTTCACGCGGCCGTGGTGGCGGAGCACATCATTGCATTGGTCCTCGCGCTGGCCAGAAAACTGCCGGAGGCGGCGCGATTCCAGCAAGAAGGCCTGGGGACAACAGGATATCTGGAGAATTCAGCCGCATCCGCGGGAAGTGGCGGGAGCCACGCTCGGGTCTGGTGGGCTTGGGCAACATCGGACGGGAGGCGGCGCGGCGTGCTGCGGCTCTGGGAATGCGCGTCATTGCGGTGCGGGAGCATCCGGAGAAGGGTGGGCCGGAGGCGTTGCGAAAGGTGTTCGCGGCCGGCCCAAATGGACACAATGCTGGCGCAATCCGACTACGTGGTTCTGGCCGCGCCGGTTACCAGCACGACGAAGAATCTGATCAATGCCGCGCGCCTGGCCCAAATGAAGCCGGATGCGCGGCTGATTAACGTGGGCCGTGGCCCGCTGGTGGATGAGGACGCTTGATTCGGGCGCTGCGGGAAGGCAGGATTGCGGGCGCCGCGCTGGATGTTTTTGTCGAGGAACCGCTGCCCGCCGATTCGCCGCTGTGGGATATGGAACACGTACTGATCACGCCGCATACCGCCAGCAATTCCGATAAGCAATGGGAGCGGCAATACGCGTTGGTGGCGGAGAATCTGCGGCGCTACCTGAATCATCAGCCACTTTTGTCGGTGGTGGACAAGCGGCAGCGGATACTGATTATTCCTTGATGGCAATTCCCAAGCCTTTCATTTTGCGGTAGAGATGGCTGCGTTCGAGTCCCAGAACTTCGGCGGTGCGGCTCATGTTGCCGTGATTCTCATCGAGTTTCTTCAGAATGTAATCACGTTCGTAGGCATCGCGCGCTTTATGCAGGGTGGAGAATTCTCCAGAGGCGCGGCGGCTGCCATCGCGATGCACCAGCGCGGGCAGATGCTTGCGCTCGAATCGGATGGTCGAGGGATTCATGATGACGATGCGCTCGATCACATTGCGCAGTTCGCGCACGTTTCCCGGCCAGGAATAGCGCATGAGAATTTCGATCGCGTCATCGGTAAGCTCGCGCGGACGGCGGCCGTAGGCGGCGGAAAATTCCCGCAGAAAATGCCGCGCCAGCAGAGGAATGTCTTCTTTGCGCTCGCGCAGCGGCGGAACGAAGAAGGGAATCACGTTGAGGCGGTAAAACAGATCTTCGCGAAAATTGCCCCGCGCAATTTCCTCTTCCAGATCCTTGTTGGTGGAAGCGATCACCCGCACGTCCACCGTAATAAGTTCGTCGCTGCCCACGGGCGCGAAGCGTTGCTCGTCGAGGGTGCGCAGGACTTTGGCCTGTGTCTTCAGGCTCATGTCGCCCACTTCGTCAAGAAACAAGGTGCCCCCGTGGGCTTTTTGAAACTTGCCTTCTTTGTCGGCGCCGGCGCTGGGCAGGCGATCCTTTGCGATGGCCGAACAGTTCGCTTTCGATGAGGTCTTCAGGAATGGCGGCGCAGTTGACCGCGATGAACATTTCGTCTTTGCGCAGGCTGCGCGCGTGAATGGCGTGAGCGACCAGTTCCTTGCCGGTGCCTGACTCGCCATAGATCAGCACGCGGCCATTGGTGGGCGCCATAAGCTGGATCTGCTGGCGCAGCGCTTTCATGGGAATGCTCTCGCCTTCGATCACACTGCGCGGAATCAATTGCCGCTTGAGGTCGCGATTTTCTTCCCGCAAGCGCTTGGCATCAATCGCGTTCTTGATCAGGATGAGGGTCTTGTCGAGGGAAAGCGGTTTTTCCAGAAAGTCGTAGGCCCCGAGTTTAGTGGCGCGGACGGCAGTTTCAATGGTGCCATGCCCGGAGATCATGATGACTTCGGGGGCAGATTCAATTTCGCGGATTTTCTGCAAAGTTTCCAGGCCGTCCATGCCGGGAAGCCAGACGTCGAGCAGCACGACATCGAAATCCTGCTTGCGCAGAAGTTCCAGGCAAGCTTCGCCGCTGGCGGCGGCAGAAACCTGGTAGCCCTCATCCTCCAGCACGCCCTGCAGAGATTGCCGGATGTCAGCCTGGTCGTCCACCACGAAAATTTTATGCATGCTGGCTCACAGCTAGCGAGCTGACGGCTTCCGCCGCCAGCGGGAGTTCCATGATGAAGCGGGCGCCCGCGGGCTTATTTTCTTCGACGCGGATGGAGCCGTGATGATCTTCCACAATGCGGCTGACAATGGCCAATCCCAGCCCGGTGCCGCGTTTCTTGGTGGAAAAGTAAGGCAGGAAGAGCCGTTCTTTAACTCCGGGTGACTCCGTGGCCGGTGTCGGCCACGCTGATTTCGACGGCGTCGCGGCTGGCGACCAGAGCAGTGGAAATCTCGAATTTCGCGCAGCATGGAATCTGCATAGCTTCCGCGGCATTGTCCACGAGATTCGCCAAGGCGCGTTTGAGGGCTTCGGGATCGCCCATGACGGCAGGAAGATCGGAGGCGAGTTCGGTGTGAACGTCGGATTCCGTCCAGACGCCCGTTGAACATGGCCAAAGTGTTCTGCACGATGGCATTGATGTCGGCGGGTTGCGGCTGCGACGCGGGGAAGCGGGCCAGGGTGGAGAACTCATCCACCAGAGTGCGAACGGTCTCCACGGAGCCGGCGATGGTTTCTGCGCACGCGCGGAGAATTTCCACGGAAGCTTCATTGGGGAGCCGTCGCGGGCAAGATGGCGGCGCATGCGCTCGGCCGAGAGCGCGATGGGGGTAAGAGGATTTTTGATTTCATGCGCCACTCGGCGCGCGACCTCGCGCCACGCGGCCTGTTTTTGGGCTTTCAGCAGATCGGACAAATCCTCGAACACCAGCACGTAGCCGAGTTGCTGGCCTTGATGCTGCAAGGTGGCCACAGTCACGGCGACGTTGAGTTTCTCGGAGGGGAAGTCCATCTCCATTTGCATGGTGGTCGTGCCCATGCGGTCGGCGCGGCGCAGCAGTTGCTCCAGGTCTTCCAGAATCTTCGGGAGGAAAGATGTCGGCCAACGAAGCGCCAATCAGCAGGCCGGTTGTGCCGGAGTCTCCGCCCTTCGGACGGAACAGACGGAACAGAGCATAGTTCACGTGCGTGATGCGGCGAGCTGGCATCGAGCGAAAGCACTCCGGTGGGAATGCTTTCGAGGATGGTTTCAATATGCCGGCGGCGTTGTTCGAGAGTGATGTTAGCGGCGCCAAGCTCGCGGCTGGAACCTTCGATCTGGCGGCGGCTGGATTCGAGTTCCTCCGCCATGCGGTTAAAAGAGCGCACCAAGTCGCCGATTTCGTCCGCGGCGCTTACGTCTACGCGATAGTCGAGGCGGCCACGAGAGATTTCCTGCGTAGCTTCCGCCAGCGCTACCACCGGGCGTGTGACCAGCTTGGAAAGAAACAGCGCCAGCCATGTAGTCGCGAACAAGACCAAGCACGGTGAGCAGGAGCAGCAAGCCCATGTAGGTGCGGCGGACTAATTTGCGTTGCGCCGCCAACTGTAGATATTGCTTCTGGCTGGCTTCGATCTGCTTTTGGGTTTGGGAAAACTCCTTGGGGAGCGGCATGGCCACCAGAATCATTCCGTGATCGCCGACGGGCGCGCTGCCCAGAATGTAGTCCGTCTGCGTCCCAAGTAAACGGCGCCGGAGTCTCGGAGCGGCGGCGAATGGGGCGGCAGGTTCGGCTCCAGCAGCGGGTAGGGCGCGGGCGCATTGAAACTCGCCTGAGCTTCGACCATCCTCAAGGGCGAAGGCAAAGCCACCCTGCAGGGTTGGCTCATGCTGACGGAACGCATTCATTACGCCGGAAAAGCTGTGTCCTTCGAAGGCATATTGCGTTTCCGGAGTTTGCCGCCACGGAGACGGCCTCGGCATGCGCATCGGCGGCCGCGTAATCGGCGAGAAGATGAGACATGGCTGCGGTATCGCGGCGGACTTCTTCGACCGGAGTTGAAAACCATTTGTCGAGCGAATGGTTCATCAGTCCGTAGGCGAACCAGAACATCGCGATGACTGGCAGGAACGAGAGCAACAGACTCACGACCACCAGACGAGTGCGGAACTTCGATCCTAGAACTCCCAGACGCCGTTCGGCGAACAGCTTAAGCAAATTCCGCACCAGCACGACCGTCAGGGCTACAAACAGAAGGAAGATGAGAAGAGAAAGCGACGCAAAGACAATGATCTGCTGGTTGATTTCCGGGCGGAGGAAATTCAGATCAAAAGAGACCTGAGAGACGATGACCGCGAGCAGCAAAAAGGCGGCGATCCCCGTACCATAGATCACGCTTTTCCGTTTGGAAGTGGTTTCGGCGGCGCGAAGTGGCGGAGGCGCGGGCATGAGGCTCTAAGCGCTCATTATAAGCCGTGTTTTCTGAAGATTGGGCTCAAGACCAGTTAGAGAAGAGGCTCTTAATCAATGCGTCTTTTGTGCCGCCAGGGCTTCGTGGAGGGCTTTGTAGGCTGGCTTCGGCTGAAACTGCCGGTCAAAGAGCAGACCGTCCTGCTTGCTGCCATGGGTGAACCAGCCCAGCCAGGAATATTTGTCGGTGAAGCCCCAGGTCTGCAAGGCGGTACAGCCTGGATGCTGCAGGCAGATAATGGCGATCTGGCGGTAGATTTCCGCCTGCTTTGCGAGGTCTTCGGGATGAAGCGGCTGGCCGTCGGCGCCGGTTGGCAGCGCGACGTCCATTTCTGTGATGTGGATTTGCAGGCCCAGCCGCGCGAAGCGGTCGATGTTGGCGGAGATTGAAGCGACGTCAGCGGTCAGATTCAGGATGTGCATCTGCAGGCCGATGCCGTCGATGGGGACGCCGCGCCGCTGGAAATTCTGTGCCATTGAGTAGATGGCGTCGGATTTCTGGTTGATGGATTCGGCTTCGGCGTCGTTGTAGAAGAGAAGCGCGTGAGGGTCGGCTTCATGAGCCCAGCGGAATGCCTGCTCGATGTGTGCGGTGTGGTTCGAGGCAAGTCCGATTCCAGGCTGGTTGTACCAGAGGGAGTCACGGAGATGGCCATTTTCGTCAAAGGCTTCGTTGACTACATCCCAGGCGAAGACCTTGCCGCAGATAGTGCGCAACTACACGATGAATATGTTCATGCAGCAGATCGCGAAGCTGATTCGCGGTGAAATGACCGTCTGTCAGCCAGTTTGGGTTGTAGTGTCCCCACACCAGATTGTGGCCTCTGACTTTCATGCGATGAGCCTCGGCGAAGGCGACGAGGCGATCGGCATCGGTGAAATTGAATACATCTCTTGTCGGGGCGGAGGGCGGCCCACTTCATGGCGTCTTCGGGTTCGAGCATGTTGAATTCGCGAGCCAGAGTGCCGGTGTAGGCAGGTTCCGATAGGTAGGCTACGTTGGCAGCGGCGCCGATAAGAATGCCGGCCTTGTCCGCCGCTTCGCGGAGAGACTGCGCTGTGGCAAAAAGGCCGTGCGAGACGAGCCCAATCGTCAAAACGAATGCCACACTGCGCCGCATGTTGCTATTGGAACCTGGGCAGAAACTTCTGCAAAGGGCATCCGTCACATTTGGGCGGGAATTCAATGGGACGACGTAACGGTTCTTTGGAGCCGCGACTCAAGCCTTGCTTCCGAATACTTCTTTTGCGGCGATCACCGTGTTGCAATGGATGGTGACCGTATCTTCGACCCGCTTGGCATAACCCCCGGCATAGGTGACCATCACAGGAATATTGTGAGCGCGGGCGACGCGAAAGACAAGCTCGTCGCGGCGCTTCAAGCCTTCGATGGTCAGGGCCAATCCGCCGAACTGGTCTTCACTATACGGATCCGCGCCGGCGATGTAGCAGAGCAAGTCGGGTTCGAACTGGCGCAGGCCTGAACTAAGCGCATTGTCCAGCCATGCGAGGTAGGCGTCATCGCCGATGCCGTCGGGCAGATCGACGTCAATCGAAGAGAGCGGCTTATGCAGCGGGTAGTTATTGTGCTGGTGCAGCGAGATGGTGAAGACATCGCCAGCGTGAGCGTTGCGCAGTTTGCCGGTGTTCACGGGCGACGCCGGACTGCGAGGGCAGTGGGTCGCTGGGGGTGCGGGTGCCGGCAAAGATGGCTGCGGTGCCGTTGCCGTGGTGGACATCGCAGTCCACGGTCATGGCGGTACGAATCTTGGTCATCGCGCTGCATGCGGCGGATGGCGACGGCCACATCGTGAATCATGCAAAAACCTTCGCCGTGGTCAGGGAAGGCGTGGTGAAATCCGCCGCCGATGTTGACGGCGATGCGGTCTTTCAAGGCTTGCTGGGCGGCCAGAATCGAGCCCCCTGCCGCCAGCCAGAAGGCGCGCACCAGATCCTGGCGAGTAAGGGAATCTCCATCTCCATTTCTTCGCGGGCGGAAAGTGTGCCGTTCTTCAGCTTCTGTACGTATTCCGGCTTGTGGACAAGCAGAATGTCCTGATCGGAGGCGGGCAGCGGCGCGAGAAAGTCGGCGGGCTCGGCGACGTCGGTGGCCAGCAGATGCTCATGAATCAGGCGATATTTGGCCGCCGGGAAGACGTGCGAGCCGATCGGCAGGTAGTAGTCGTGGCTGTAGATGAGCTTGAAGGGCAGCATGGCGCGATTGCTCCATCATATAGCGGCGAAGATCGCTATTTCTTGCGGGGTAGCGGAGGGGCCGGCGGGCATCATTCTTTTGACCGGGACAATTGCGCCTCGAGAGGGGTCGGCGGCGGCGGTGGCGCGGGTGAGTACTTCTTGCTGAATGTACTGCACGAACTCCTGGATCTGGCGCTGCATCTCCTCCATGCGCTCGCGCATTTGCAGGATGATGGCCATGCCGCTGATGTTTACGTTCAGATCGCGTGCCAGGGTAAGGATGAATTCCAGGCGTTGCAGGTCTTCATCGGTATAGAGCCGGGTGTTGCCTTCGGTGCGGGATGGCTTGAGCAGGCCTTCGCGTTCGTAGAGGCGCAGCGTCTGCGGATGGATGCCATACATCTCGGCGACCGCCGAGATCATATAGGCCCCTTTGGATTTGCGCTTGGTCATTTCTTAGTCACGCGGGATTTTTTTCTAAATATGAACACGTGCTGATTACTAGCTATTCTCAATGTGTCGGAAAAGGCGCGCTCGTGCTTACCGTCACTGCAGCAGGGAGTTCCATTTTCGCGGAGCACTTCGTAACTGGATCCTTTTTAAAGCGACCCTCGTGAACATAGTAATAAGTTACAGTGAAAGTCATTGGTGTGTGATCAGCGAATTTCCAGGTACGAACATTCTCTTCGGCGGGAGCTGCTAGCACGGGGTGGCTCGGGAGTAGCTTTATATCGACGACCTTATGGCCGTCGGTTGTGACTTGCATCTTCACCATTCCTTGCAGTCCCATCGATTCGGCCTTGGGCGGGTATTTCGGACACTCAAAAATCGTTACCGTGGGCAACGCAGCCTGTTTATCCTGAGCTCTTATAGGCCCAAGCGCGAAACAGGTCAGAAATATCAGGCAATGATAAATCCGCATACCGATCTGTAAGATAACAAAAATCAGGCCGCCGGCAGCGGTTTTTCTTGCGACGGAGCGGCCCATCCCTCAGGCTTGAGGGCGCGGTTGACGAAGTAGGCGACTACGCCTGCGGAGATCAGAATCATCCCAAAGGCCAGCGAACTCATGCCCCACACCTGCTCGGCTTTCGCTGCGAAAACAGATGAAACCCAGCAGCAGCACGGGCATGATGCCGATGGCGATCGGCCCCGAACATCCCGCCGGGAACGCGGAAGGCGCGTGGCAGCTCCGGCTCGCGGATGCGCAGCGCGACGAGCGCGACGAACTCCAGCGCCAGGCTAGTGCCATAGAGCAAGAATGTCAATGGTGACCAGGCGTTCGAAGCCGAGACTCAGGCACAGGCCCAGCCGGCGGCGCAGAGCCAGAATCGCGACCCAGGGAGCGCGCCGCCGATTCAGCTTGCCGAAGATGCGGGGCAGCATGCCGTCCTGCGCCATGGCCAGCGGCAGGCGGGAGTAGCTCATCACCAGGGCATTGAACATGCCGAAGGCGCTGACCATGCCTCCGACAACCAAGCCAATCCGCAGCAACGGGCCGCCGAGCAGTCCGGCGATGTCAGCCCAGGAGCCGGTTTCCCAGGCGCCGGGGGCAGGTGCGTCATCCAGACGGCGGCGACCGGTAGCATATAGCTCAGAGCCGACGATTGCTACCGCCGCCAGCATGGCGCGAGGATAGGTCCGCTGCGGGCGCTCCACTTCGGTAGCGATGGTGGAGGCATTGTCCCAGCCCATGTAATTCCACATGGCAGATGAGCAGGCCGCCGATCATGTCAACTTTGCGAAGTCGTAGGGGTCGTAACGGCATGCAGCAGCGCGCCATACTTGAACGGCGCGAGAACGACAATCAGAGCGAAGGGCGACGACAGGGGAAGAACAGCCAGAGAGACGTAGTCGAGACCACCTTTACGCCCGGCGATATTCAGCAGCGTGCAAGCCGACACGACGGCCAGAGCCAACCATCACGCCACGATGTCCTTCCGCGAACCAGGGAAAAGCCGCGTCAGATAGGCGACGAACAGAGTCGGGATAAATCGCCATGTCGAAAATGCAGGCGACCAACGAGAGCCAGGCCTCCTGAAATCCCCAGAAGTTGCCCATGGCGCGGCGTACCCAGGCGTAGTAGCCGCCCTCGTAGGGCAGGGCGCTCGAAAGTTCGCCAATCATGAAGGCGGTAGGCAGGCTCCAGAGAATCGGGGTCAGCATCAAGGAAGAGAATGGCGCGGCCGTAGCCGGCGCCGTGCACGATGTCTTCGGTGCCGTAGGTGCCGCCCGAAACCATAAAGAACGTGGCGGCGACCAGGGGCCAAAGCGTGAGGCGAACGGATTTTTTCCGAGCGGTTCGATGGGCTGAAACGGCGGTTGCGGGCTGGAGTTCCTGACGTGCGGCGCTAGCTGTTGCCAATTTCGATGGCTTCCTCCTCTGGGCGAATCACTCTCAGCCACTCTGCGTCGTCTGCGGGCCTTCTGGTGGGATTAGATTCCAGAAGCTGCGCTGAAGTTAGTTCGCATTCGTGAGATTACGGGAAATTTCCACAGACGCAAGAGAATTTTTGGGAAATTTTTGTCGGCGGGGCAGGGGCGGAGGTAATGGGGCTGAGAACAGGTTGGTCGGCACGAAGTAGATCAAAATCTTGAACCACAGAGGCACAGAGGATCACGGAGGAAATCTGAACGATCTACGTAAGTCTCTGGTCAAGCAGTTTTGTTCCATTCATATCCATCCACCATGCGCTTGATGCCGTCCTTCATATGGGCCACATAGAAATTCATCAGTAAGCCGACCTGTTTTCCGCTCAGGCGCAAGTAAGAGAGCAGCTGGGCTTGATGGACCGGGTGAATCGCTTCGACGCACTTTACTTCCACGATCACCGCATCGTTGACGATCAGGTCAATGCGATATCCAAGGTCGAGCTTATTTCCTTCATAAATAACCGGCAATCCAACCTGGCTCGCAATATGTAGACCGCATTTGCGAAGCTCATGCTCTAAGCAAGCATGGTATGCGCTCTCCAACAAGCCGGGGCCAAGCACGCTACGAACTTTCATGGCGGCAGTCACAATTTTCCCGGTTATGTCATTAACTTGAGAAGTAGTCTTAGGAGTAACCATGAAATGGCTATATCACGGTAGATTGGTTTTCCTCTGTGATCTCTGTGCCCTCTGTGGTGGAGATTTTCAAGCGATCCCGAAACAGGAATGTCGAGGGAAAGATCAAAAGCTTGAACCACAGAGGACACAGAGTTACACAGAGGAAAACCTTTAGACATTCTTAAACAACTCTTCGCGGGGGTCTTCCGGGTTCAGCTTGGCCAGCTCGCGCAGCAGTTCTTTGGTTTTCTCATCCCGCGGCATGGGGACGGCGATTTTGATCTCGACGATTTCATCGCCGCGGTCGCCTTCTTTCGTTGCGGAAGGCACTCCCTTCTCGCGCAGGCGCAGCTTTTGCCCCGACTGCGTTCCAGGTGGGATCTTGAGCTGCGCGCGGCCGTCGATGGTGGGCACTTCAATTTTTGCGCCCAGCGCCGCCTCGGAAACGCTTACTGGCACAGAAAGGTAAATGTCGTCGCCGTCACGGCGGAATACCGGATGATCGCCGGTGCGGATAATTACGTACAGATCGCCACTGGGAACCGCCGTGCACGCCGGCATTGCCCTTGCCGGCAATGCGGATGCGCTGGCCGTCGCGCGTTCCGGCCTTTATGCGCACCTCGAGTGGCTCGGTTCGCTGCACCGTACCTTCGCCGTGGCACACGGGACAAGGCGAAACATTTTTGCCGGTGCCGTGGCAGCGCGGGCAGGTGACGTTGAACTTCATGCGTCCGCCGGTCTGAGTAATCTGGCCACTGCCGCCGCATTCCGGGCATTTGCCGGGAGACTCGATGAAGCCGTGGCCGTGGCAATTGCTGCAGGTGTCCTGCCGGGTGATATTCAGCCGCATCACGCCGCCGCGAATGGCGGTCCAGAAGGGGACGTTGACCTGATACTCGAGGTCGCTCCCCGGTTCGGGGCCAGTTTCCGCCGGCGCGCCGCCCCGTCCGCCAAAGATGCCAGAAAAGATGTCGCGAAAGCCGCCGCTTGATTTCCCGCTGCGTCCCGCGCTATCGGCGAGGTCGGAAAAATCGAAGCCGCTGAAGTCAAAGTGAGCGCCCTGCCCGCCTGCGCCCGCCTGGCCACCGGAAAAGCCGCCCGAGCCTCCGGGGAAGCCTTGGCCGCCAGCGCTGCCCGAGCGTGCATAAGCCTCGGCAGTCGCTGGATCGATGTTGTCCGAATAGAAGCCGACCTGGTCGTAGATTTTTCGCTTCTTGGGATCGCTCAGAACGTCGTTGGCCTCGGAGAGCGCCTTAAACTTCTCCTCGGCAGACTTATCCCCCGGATTGACGTCGGGATGATACTTGCGCGCGAGCTTGCGAAACGCCTTGCGAATGTCATCGGCGGAAGCCGACTTCTTCACACCGAGGGTGCCGTAGTAATCTTTTTTGTCGGTCGTCGCCATTTTCTGATTTAAGACCCTAGAGCGAAGAAGCTAGGCCTTTCGAGAACCCCAGGCCATAAATTTGTTCTTACCTTCTTCTCGCACTCCGACTATTGGACCGCAGACGCCTCGGGGATGCTCTTTCCACCCGAACATCAATATACCCAAGGTCACGAAACTGCTGGTCGTACAGCTTGGCGTCTGCTTCGCTAGCACAACTCCTCAGTTTTCGGATTTGCTCTTCTGATCCTCTTCTGCCTGTTACAACAAAACTCATAAACACTTCTCCTGTGTGAGTTAGCGTTCGCGTGCCCGATTCTCCGGTTAGGATGACAATTTCGGGGTGGCGTGTTCACTTGCGGTCCGCTGCGAGGCTGGCGCATCCACGTACACCGGAATACGCTGCACCCCCTGCGCCGTCGGCGCGAACACGAACCAGCGCCGTTCGTCCTCCACAAATGCTAAAAAGTACTCTTGCCCTTTCACATGGAAATTCATTTCGCCACCTCCCTGGGTCACTTCTAAAAAGCTAGCCACGAATCTCGCGGATCTCTTGGGATCTGGTTGATCCCGGAAATCCGCACAATCCGTGGCCAAACTGCCGAGCTACGCTCGGCCGGACAGCCGAGGGCGGCTGTCCCCACATAACCACTGCCCACGCCAGCTCTCGCTGATGGCTGAGAGCCGATAGCTGACAGCTTATTTCTTCTCGTCTACATCCACATACTCAGCGTCAATCACGCCTTCGTCTTTCTTGGCCTGACCATCGCCGCCCGGCGCCGGACCTGCACCCGGCGCTCCACCTGCCGGAGGCGTGTGCGCCTGCGCCGCTTTGTACATCTGCTCGGCCAGCTTGTGCGAAGCCGCGGTCAGCGTCTCGCGCGCCTTCTCCATCTGCGCCTTATCGTTCGACTCGACTGCCTTCTTGGCGTCGGCCAAGGCGTTCTCCACATCGCCACGCTCGGAGCCGGAAATCTTGTCGCCCGACTCCTTCAGCATCTTCTCGATCTGGTAAATCATCGAGTCGAGCTGATTTTTCGAGTCGATGGCATCGCGCTGCGCCTTGTCTTCGGCTGCGTGCGCATCGGCATCCTTCGCCATGCGCTCGACTTCCTCTTTGCTCAGGCCGGAAGACGAAGTAATCGTGATCTTCTGGTCCTTGCCGGTGGCGTTGTCCTTCGCTGTCACGTTGAGGATGCCATTCGCGTCAATATCAAACGTCACCTCAATCTGCGGCACGCCCCGCGGAGCCGGTGGAAGTCCGGTCAAATGGAACTTGCCCAGCGTCCGGTTCTGCGCCGCCATGGGCCGCTCACCCTGCAGCACATGGACCTCAACCGATGTTTGACTGTCTGCCGCGGTCGAGAACGTTTCCGTCTTTTTGGTCGGAATCGTCGTGTTGCGCGGAATCATCGGGGTGGCCACGCCGCCGAGCGTTTCAATCGCCAGCGTCAGCGGAGTCACGTCGAGCAGCAACAGGTCTTTTACTTCGCCGCCCAGCACGCCTCCCTGAATGGCCGCACCTACTGCCACGACCTCATCCGGGTTCACACCCTTGTGGCCTTCTCTGCCAAACAGCTCTTTGACCAACTGCTGGATACGCGGCATACGCGTCTGTCCGCCGACCAGCACGACTTCATTAATCTTGCTGGTGTCCACGCCCGCATCCTTCATGCACTGCTTCGACGGGCCAACCGAGCGCTGCAAAATGTCTTCCACCATGGACTCGAGCTTCGCCCGCGTCAGCTTCTTTACCAGATGCTTCGGCCCGCTTGCGTCGGCCGTGATGAAGGGCAGATTGATTTCCGTCTCCATCGTGGTCGAGAGTTCGATCTTGGCGCGCTCCGCCGCGTCGCGCAGACGCTGCAGCGCCATCTCGTTGCCCTTGCCCCGCAGGTCGAGGCCTTCGTCCTTCTTGAACTCGTCAATCAGCCAGTCCACCAGGCGCTGATCAATGTTGTCGCCGCCCAGGTGCGTGTCACCGTTGGTGGCCTTCACTTCGATGACGCCTTCGCCGACCTCCAGAATCGAAATATCGAACGTGCCGCCGCCAAAGTCGTAAACCGCGATGGTCTCGTCTTTACTCTTGTCGAGACCGTAGGCCAGCGCCGCCGCCGTGGGCTCGTTGATGATGCGCTTCACTTCCAGGCCCGCAATCTGCCCAGCATCCTTGGTCGCCTGGCGCTGCGCGTCGTTAAAATACGCGGGCACCGTGATGACCGCTTCGGTCACCTTTTCGCCGAGGTAATCCTCCGCCGCCTTCTTCAGCTTCTGCAGAATCATCGCGGAGACCTGCGGAGGCGTATATTCCTTGCCCTGCGCCAGCACCGCAACGTGATCGCCCGACTGCACGACCTTGTAAGGGACCATCTTGATTTCTTCCGTCACCTCGTCAAAACGCCGTCCCATGAAGCGCTTGATCGAATACACCGTGTTCTCGGGATTGGTAATCGCCTGCCGTTTGGCGACCTGTCCCACCAGCCGTTCGCCCGTCTTGGTAAAGCCGACCACCGAGGGAGTAGTGCGGCCTCCTTCTTCATTAGCAATGACCTTGGGCTCGCCACCCTCCATGACAGCGACGCAGGAGTTGGTGGTCCCGAGGTCAATTCCGATAATCTTGGCCATAGTTGGCTCCTTTTGTATCTATAAGTGCTTTATAATCAGCGGTATTATGATTGCACTCGTTGGTATCCTAGAACTTGAGTGTTTTGCTGTCAAGGTTTAGATGCACGAGGGGTGAATGGAGATGCGGAAGTAGACACGAGGGTTCAGTCTTTCTGGTCAGGCCCCCCAGAAGTCGTGATAGAAATTACTCCCTGAGAGGTGAGTACGATGAGGAATTTTGCGTTCGCAGTCGTTCTTCTTCTAGGCATTACCGGTGCCTTGGCGCAGGACATTCAAATCAATCGGCAGAACAGAACAATCGCCGTAACCGCGGATGATTCGGTCACGGCTGGTCCAGAGGTCGCACTGCTGGCCATTGGATATCACAACTACGGCGCCAGCCAAGACGCGGCTTTTGACGAAAATATTCGAAGGAGCGATGACATTACGAAGGCTCTGCTGGCTGCCGGAGTATCAAAATCTGACATCGAGACGGACAAGCTGCGACTGGAACGGGTTGAAGCGGACGAAAAATGGACGCCCGAGATAAAGAAAGAACGTCAATTCGAGGCGCAACAATCCTGGCGCATTACTTTGCAGGCATCACAGGCTCAGGTGATCGTGGACCTCGCGGTTAAGAATGGAGCGAACGAGGTTGACGACGTCGATTGGAACGTTGCCGACCCGTTGGCCCTTCAGGCGAAGGCGAGCGCTGCGGCACTTGCGAAGGCGCGCACCATCGCAGATCAGATGGCGAAGGGTCTCGGAGCGAAGCTGGGAGACTTGCTTTACTCCAGCAATCGGGCACCAGTCCCCAAATTGTGGAGAAGCATGACCCTTAACACAGCGACGGCATCGCTTGGTTCGTCGCGGGAGAAGAAGCCCGAACTGACGTTATTTCCGCAGAAGGTTAAGAGCGATGCGACCGTTTACGCGGTCTTTGCGATCGAGTGAGCCATCGAGTATTCGTTCGGCAGGACCCCCACCCTTCGCCGCCCTTAGGAGAAGATGCGGCGAACGGAAGAAGAAGTTCGTATCAGGACATGCCTTCAGGCATGTCGTCGACTCGCGGCGATGATGTCCGCGCCCATGGGGCGCAACTACCCGGTGCCCCGCTGGTACTCCAATTTGCCATGGCAGTCGCGCCTCATCGGCGCGCGTTTTGCTACTCCGCACGACAAACGGCACGGCTGAAGCTCGTGCCCTGATACGAATCCCAAACGCCGCACGCCGCCTCCTGCCCCAACCTCGCCGCCTTTGCGAGAAGCGGGATTCCACAGGCCTCGACATCACTCGTCCGGAACGGGATGCGCCAAACGAAAGAAGCGGTTCGTATCAGGACATGCCTTCAGGCATGTCGTCGAACTCGCGGCCATGACGTTCCGCGCCCACGGGGCGCAACCACCCGGAGCCCCGCTGGCACTCCATTCGCCATGGCAGTCGCGCCTCATCGGCGCGTTTTCGCTGTTCCGCACGACGGACGGCACGGCTGAAGCTCGTGCCCTGATACGAATCCGAGCGCCATTGACATGTGGTCCACATGCAAATATGCTACCCACATGCCAAAGATGATTCAGCTCCGCCACGTCCCTGACAGCCTGCATCGGAGCCTGAAGGCCCGCGCGGCGATGGCCGGCATGTCCTTGTCGGACTATTTGCTGGCAGAAATCAAAGAGATCGCCGAGCGGCCCACTTTGGCGGAATTTCGCGAACATCTGCACAAGCGCAAGCCGGTCAATGCCGACTTCGACACCGCCCGGCTGCTCCAGGAAGAACGTCGGGTCCGGTGATTGTCCTCGATGCTTCCGCTGCCGTGGACTGGCTTCTCCACACCCCCGCGGGACTACGGATCGAGCGGCGGATTTACTCCCGCCGCGACACTCTGCATGCGCCCCATCTGATTGACGTCGAAGTTGCCCAGGTGCTGCGCCGTCTCGCCCGCGAGAATGCCGTTTCGGAGCAGCGCGCTTCCCAGGCGATCCAGGATTTGCTCGATCTCCGTCTCACGCGGTACCCGCATTTCGTCTTGCTGGATCGCGTCTGGCAACTACGCAATAACTTGTCGGCCTACGACGCGGCATACGTAGCTCTGGCCGAGCAACTCGATGCTCCATTGCTTTCGCGCGATTCTCGGTTGAGCTCTGCCCCCGGCCACGCGGCTCACATCGAGTTGTTCTAATTTTTGACCCGGGTGATCGTCCCGCGCCAGGACATGCCTTCAGGCATGTCGTCGAACTCGCGGCGATGACGTTCCGCGCCCATGGGGCGCAACCACCCGAAGCGCTGCTGGCGCTCCATTCGCCATGCAGTCGCGCCTCATCGGCGCGTTTTGCTACTCCGCGCGACAGACGGCACGGCTGAAGCTCGTGCCCTGATACGAATCCTAAGCCCCGCCAGGTGCCTCGCTTCTCGCCGCCTTGGCGAGGAGTGGCGCGGGCGGAGAATCTCGCCGCCCCGTTATTCACCCGCGAGGCGCGGCTGAAATCTGCCCCCGGAAACTCGGCTCAGGTTGAGGTCTTCTGATCGAAATACCCAACCGGACCGTCCTCAGTCGGTCTGCTCGCTAAGGCCCCGTCTGACCAAAACTCCCGGGAATCAAAAATTGGTCTGCCATCTCATCCTCATTGGTGAAAGTCGACGCCGGAAGGCCCTCGGCATCGAACAGCGAGACCGCCGGATAATTTGCCCACGCGTAACGCACATAGACCGGATGCGCGAGGGCCGTTGCACTCACCCATAGATTGTCCCCCTGCACGCTGGCCTGCGCAGGCACGAAATTATGGTCCGTGCCCGCCACCTCAAATCCGGAGCAAGAATCCTTGCACACCAGATTTTTGGAAGAGAAACGAACCCGCAGGCCCACTCCTTCTACATCCGCGCGCAGGAATAACGGTCCGGATGGATTTCCTCTCTTCTCGTATGCGATGACTTCTGCAAGGGAAGCCAGCCGACGCCCAACCGTCTGTTTATCGGTGGGATGAACGTTGTCCGGATTTCCAACGTCCATGGTCACCGCCATCCCCGTATTTCGCAGGGACAGCGCCCGCCGTTGCGCATCCCGGACCACGCCCCATGCGTCCTGAACGGTCCCGCGAAAGCTGGAAATCTGCGCGTACAGAAAAGGAAAATCTCCCTGGCCCCACTGCTGACGCCAGTCTTCGATCATTGCCGGAAGCAAGCGCACATATTCGGGGGCGCGCTCGATATTGCCATTGTTCTCGCCCTGATACCAGATCACTCCTTTGATGCTGAATTTGATTAGTGGCGCGATCATGCCGTTGAACAGACCCGCCGGTGCCCACGACATGGGTTGCGGACGCCACGGATGATCTGGAAGAGAAGCGCCCGCCGCGCGCGCAGCGTCATCTTCGCGTTTCTCTCGTACGAGAGTCGCGGCCAGGTCGGTTTGTCCGTCCATGTATCGCGACCACACCTTGAAAACTGGCATGAGGTTCGCATCGCTGGCGAGGGTTGACATACTCGTCCATGCCTCGGCGGGCGTACCGCCCCACGTGGCCTCCACGAGACCGACCGGCACCTTTTCCGCCGATCGGACTTCGTGAGTAAAGAAATAGGCAACCGCGGACATCGGGCGCGCACTCTCGGGCGAACACACTTGCCAGGTGGCGTCGATGTCGTCGAGCCGGTTGCTGGAAGTTGCGCGGGGAACCAGCAGGAAGCGTATTTTTGGGTCTGTAGCCTGCGCAATCGAAGTCTCCCCGCCCTGCACCTGGCTGTTCGGACCAAATCCACCGAGAGGCATTTCCATGTTGGATTGGCCCGAGGCAACCCAGACATCTCCGATCAGTATGTCTTCCAGCGTGATTTGTCCCCCGTCCCCCTGCACAGTAATGGAATACGGACCGCCGGCAGACATCGGCGGCAGATACGCGCTCCAGTGGCCTAAATCATCCGCAACGGCCGCGGCGTGAGCCTTGCCAAGTGTGACCTCAATTTGCGATCCGGGCGAAGCCCAACCCCACAGATGAATAGGTTGCTCGCGCTGCACCACCATGTGACTGCTCAACACATGCGGAAGGCGAATCTCGGCATTCAGGAAAAGCGGGCAGGAAATGAACGTAAGAAGTGCCGCTGCCAGTCGAAGCCATCTTCGACCACAAGCAGGATCAAAAAACAAAGTGGTTTTCATCGCACATCCTCCAGGGTGGGCTATCCAAACTTATCAAATGTTAGAGCAATCGCCGGGTGTCCCCGCTTCTCGCCGCCTTTGCGAGAAGTGGGCTTCCACGGGCCTCTCGACCTCGTCCGGAGGGAGATGAGGTGAACGGAAGGAGCGGTTCGTATCAGGATATGCCTTCAGGCATGTCGTCGAACTCGCGGTGATGACGTTCCGCGCCCATGGGGCGCAACTACCCGGAGTGCTGCCCATCACTGCATCCGTTCTGGCAACCGCGCATCATCGGCGCGTTTTTGCTACGCTCCGCGCGACAGACGGCACGGCTGAAGCTCGTGCCCTGATACGAAATCTTTATATGAGTCTTTTCCTCCCTGTGCTCTCCAGCCCACCTCGCGTTTTTCAGCGATTCGTATCAGGGCAGCGCCTTTGGGCCTGGCAAAAAGAATCAAGGCTAAATCCCGCGCCAAAGGCGCAAACACCCATGCACCAAAAACTCCACCAGCCTTTTCCACTGCAGACCGTCTAATGTTAGGTTGTTAGTGAACCCATACTCGACGAGGAATCATGAAGAGTTTTCTGGCCGTTGTTTTCAGCCTGGTTTTCTGCGTTTCTGTTGTAGCCCAGCAGAATTCCGATTCGTCGCAAAAAGAATCTCCCAAAAAAGAGCAGAAGGCCAAAAAGCAGGAGCAGGCCCAGAAGCCCGCCGAAACTGCGCCCGCCGCGGAAGAACCCAAGCCGGAACCCGCGAAATCCGCCGAGGATGCCGGAAGAGACACCGGCAAAGATGACAAAGAAGAGCACTTCGACGTCAGCGAAGTCGCACCCGTGGTAACGCAACACCAGACCACGGTGAATGGCGCGCTCCTCAAGTACACGGCTACCACCGGCCGTCTGCCCCTCAAACGTCCCGACGGGAAAATCGAAGCCGAAATGTTTTTCGTCGCTTATACCCTGGACGGCCAGGATCCCGCCAAACGTCCGCTGACCTTTGCCTTCAACGGTGGGCCTGGTTCGTCCACGATCTGGCTGCACATGGGTGCGCTGGGGCCGAAGCGCGTCGCCATGAAGCCCGATGGATTCATGCCGCCCGCGCCCTACCACGTCGAAGACAATCCCTACACGCTGCTGGATAAGAGTGATCTCGTATTCATCGACGCCATGAGCACAGGTTTCAGCCGTGCCATCAACTCTGAAACCTCCAAAAAATTCTTGGGATTACAAGGCGATATCAAGGCATTCGGCGAGTTCATTCGTCTGTATCTCACGCGCTACGAGCGCTGGACCTCCCCGTTATTTTTATTCGGCGAAAGTTACGGCACGACGCGCGCCGCCGGGCTCGCCAGTTATCTCGCCGACCGTGGTGTTTCTTTCAACGGAATTACTTTGCTCTCCATGGCTCTGCGTTTTCAGACGTTGGACGACAGCAAGAGCAACGACCAGCCGTACATTTTTTTGATTCCGACCTTCACCATGATCGCCGGCTATCACCACAAGCTGCCGCCCGACCTGGCCGCTGACATGGATCATGCCCGCCAACTTTCCGAAGAGTGGGCCAACACAACCTACGCCCAGGCTCTCAGCAAAGGAGACGCGCTGAGCGATGACGAGCGCAAGAAAGTCATCGAAGATATGTCGCGCTTTACCGGCCTGAGCAAAGACGTGATTGACCAGGCCAATCTGCGCATTGATGTAGGCAAGTTCACCCACTATTTGCTGATCGACCAGAAGCTGCGCGTGGGACGCTACGATGGCCGATTCACCGGCACTGATCCCGATGGACTCCTGGACACGTCGTTCTACGATCCCAGCCAATCTGCTTTCCAACCACCCTATACCTCGACTCTGAATAATTACGTGCGCACCGAACTGGGCTACAAGACCGACATGCCCTACGGCGTATTTTCTGAAGACGAATCGTTCGGCAAGAATTGGGATTGGGGCTCAGCCGAGAATGGATATCCCGACACGGCCACCGCGTTGCGCCAGGCGCTGGTGAAGGATCCTTATCTGAAAGTCCAGGTGCTCGAAGGATATTACGATCTGGCGACGCCCTACTCCGCGGCAAATTACACCATGAATCATTTGGATTTGGGACCGCAGTTCCACAGCGATTTCTCCTTTGCCACCTACCAGGCGGGACATATGGTGTATCTCCCCCTGAATCAGCTTAAGAAGATGCGAGCCGACACCGGCGGCTTCATGGATAAAGCATTAGCCGGGAACTAGGCCGGGTATTAGGCAGGCAGGTGCTCCTCTCCTCGCCGCGGTTGCGAGAAGTGGACCTAGCCATACCTCAGGCCGGGGGATGGCGGGGCTCATCGGACTCGCAAACCAGTCGATCATCGATCCGCAATTACTCAAGTCGTGGCGCCTTCAGGCTATTACCTTTGGGAAGCCTTCTGTTTTCAAGGAATTAAGAACCCTCTGTCTGTCCATCGACCCTAGGTAATCTATCCGCCTTCTCGGCTGCCCGGCAGTATGGCGACTGGAGGCACTTGATGGCTACCAGAATTACGGTTGTAAAGAACCCTAAAGGTCAGTTCCAGGGATGGATGTGCAAGCACAGCAGCCATAGCGCGCAGAGCGCGGAATGCGATGGTCATGTGGTTCTCTGCGAACGTTGCGCTTCGGCGGTACAAAATGGCGCCGAGTTATTGAATGACGGCAATGGCCAACAGGTTCAACCCGCGAAGATCACATCCGTCAAATTTGTGAAACGGGCTGCGGCGGCGGCAGGAAGTCACTGATTTCTGAAGAAAAAGCGAAACTCCCGAGTTTTGCCGCGCCATTTCTCGTGCGCTCAATAACTTAGCTGTCTATACATTTCTGGGATGACATTGTGTTCCAGCGGGAACACTTATGCCAGTTGACCGACCCGGCACCAGGCCTCGAATCACCGCCGGGATGGTTTTGCACGCGCTCTTGAAATTAGAGAACGAGCCGGGGGGCAAAGTCACGGATACTACCTCGGCTTGATTGCGTCGCGCGTGCATGGCAGGGATGGGAAGCGATACTAAACCATCTCGGTTCCCCAGAGATCGTGCAGGTGGACGATGCCGAGCAAATGGCCGGTCCCATTTACGACCGCCAGCGAGGTGATCTTCTTTTCTTCCATCAGGGCCAGGGCGGCGGCGGCAAATTCATTGGGAGAGATGGTCCGTGGATTGGTCGTCATGGACTCGGCGGCGGTTAGATCAAGCGCGTCCTTGCCGCGCTTTTCCAGCAAGCGGCGGAGGTCGCCGTCGCTGATGATGCCTACCAACTTTTCTCCTTCGACCACTGCGGTAACGCCGAGCTTCTTGCGCGACATTTCGTAAATTACATCCGGCATTTTGGTTTGCAGGGTCACGCGGGGCACCGCATCGCCGCTGTGCATGAGCGATTCCACCCGCGCCAGCTTTTTGCCCAGCTTGCCTCCGGGATGGAGATCCGCAAAGTCCTCCTCTTTGAAGCCGCGTCTCTCGGAAAGCACGACGGCCAGGGCATCGCCGAGCGCGAGCATTGTGGTGGTTGAGGCGGTTGGAGCCAGACCCAGAGAACAAGCTTCTTTTGCGACGGAGCAATCGAGAGCCACGTCGGCCGAGCCAGCCAAGGTGGAAAGCTTGCTTGCGCTGACTTCATCGCAAGTCATCTCGTCGCAGGTCATGGCGATGAGCGGCACCTGCAGACGTTTCAGCGTCGCCAGCAGGCGGAGAATTTCTTCGGTCTCACCGCTTGCCGAAAGAGCCAACACCACATCGCCGCGGACGACCATGCCCAGGTCCCCGTGAAGAGCTTCGACCGGATGCAAGAATAACGCAGGCGTGCCGATCGAACTCAAGGTTGCGGCGATCTTGCGCGCAATGATTCCGCTCTTACCCATGCCGGTGACGACCACCCGGCCCTGGCAGGAATAGAGCAAATCCGCGGCGCGATTGAAGGTTGCCGCCATGGGACCGGCAATGCGGTCGGCCAGCGCACGCAGCGCTTCAGCCTCGATGCGCACCACATTTTCGCCGGCATTTTTCATGGGAAGAAGGATGTTAGCACGGAGGCTGATGAACCCCGACGCCCCAATTGGCGCTGCGAGCGAAGGGAGAAATCTGCTTTCTCTCAATTAGGTGCAAAAATCAGACCCCTCGTCGCTACGCTCATCGGGTTGACAACCTGCTTCGTCCGGCAACAAGTCAGAGGCGTAGTAGAGCTACGTTTCTACAATCGTTGCCAATCGAGTGCATCTAGAAATGCTCGTCCACCTTGTGACTCTGCCGCTGCCCAACAATGAGGCTTGCCAGACTTCGAGCCTGAATCGCCCGGTCCCATGGGCCCGATTGCCAGTTGTCTCTTCTCTTCTCGGGATGAATCCACGGTGGCAGCGTGATGAGCAGATTGCGCGCCACACCCTGGGCATAGGGCTCGTAGAGGGCGCGCAACTGTGCAAGTTTTTGTTCGGCTTCCGGTCCCTCTCTTAACTTTGTGCCGCGCTCGGCCAGGCTTTGCCGAAGCCGGGCTAGCTCTGCCGCCGGCAGACGGTCGGGAACGCTGGGATCGTAACGGGCAGAAACGACCTGCGCCAGATCCACGGCGGCGTGGCGGGCCATGGCAAATGTCACTTTGGCTTGATCGCTGCGCAAGCCGTCGACTCCGGCGATGACGAGGGCGCTGGCGTCGAGAATCGTCGTCAGCGCGCCGAGCCAGGATTGATTGTTGTGCTGCGAGCGAAAGAAACTCAGCGCGGGATAGGAGAGATGGCTCTCCAAAACTTCCGCCGCCCACCGTTCCCAGGAACGAAACACCTCGTCGACGACTTCCTGCTGCGGAGGATTCCCAAATCTCGCCAGCAATTCGGCAGCAGTCGGGGGCGAGCCGGCGCGCGCATCGAGCAACGAAATTTCAATTTCGCGCCGCGAGAACGACGAATAAATGGTTGGCAGGTATCCAATCACTGTCCCCAGGAAACCGAAGCCCATGCCGGCCTCGAGCACCGAGAGAGCGCGGGCCAGTCCCGAAGTCGGAACGATATCGCCATAACCCAGGGTGAAGAAAGTTTCGCCGCTCTGATAGATGAGCCGGGTAAGGGTGATGGGCTCATTGTTGAGCTGAAGATGTTCTCCCGCGCCGAACTGCAGAAGCGTAAAACCAAGAATCAAACCTACTG
This sequence comes from uncultured Acidobacteriaceae bacterium, assembly GCA_963697035.1. GTDB lineage: Bacteria > Acidobacteriota > Terriglobia > Terriglobales > Acidobacteriaceae > PALSA-270. The sequence continues at coordinate 491,164 of CAVOMN010000001.1, forward strand.
CCCAAAGGCCCAGCAGAACGATAAGAGACAGAGGGCCAAAATATCCCAGAACATTTTCGCGGCGGCTGGGGGATTTAATGCGGCTGCAGATTCTTCTCCACGGGACCCAGGTCTTGCGATAGAACCAAGCGCTGATGCGAAATTCACGCTGTACCCGCCGGGGGAGTACGACGGTTTCGAAAGCGTCCAGCAGAACGCTGAAAATGATCAGGACGCCGGCGATGGCGGAGGCTACCAGCATAGGCAAAGAAGGGTGATGAGAATGGATGGTAGCAGATTCAGTGGTCGCTGATGGCGGCCGCGGGCCCTCCCGCCAATCGGATGGACTGTCCCGAAGCTGCCGATCGGCGGGCCGCATCGAGAATCTCGGAAACAATGACATTCGTCTCCAGGGACGAGGCTTGATCGGGCGCTGTTCCATCCAAGACCACCGCTCTCAGCAGCGACAATGAATCATCGTAGGGAGCGGCAATCGGTTCGGCCGCGGATTGCTTCTCCTCTTCGTCCTTTAGTCTTACGCGGAGATCATCATTGCGAATTGTGATGACGTAGCCGGTTTGGCCATAGACTTCGAGATCCTTGCGGCTAAAGGGCCAGTTCCAGGATGCCTGAATGATGGCCTGTGCTCTCGGATACGTGAGAATGATGGTGGCCTCGTCCTCGACGCGGGGATAGATGTCCGGCTTGATGTGCTGCGTCACCGCGGTCACCGTGGTGGGACGGCGTCCATCCATCAACCAGGTTGCCAGGTCGGCGCCATAGCAGCCGAAATCGTAGAGCGCGCCGCCGCCATCCAGCCTGGGATCACTGAGCCAGGCAAAGAACTCGGGCTGAACGCCGATTTCCTTAGGGCCCTGATGGCCATCGTGAACGACAATTTTGCGGATGTCGCCGATCCTCTTCTCGTGGGCCAGGCCATAAGCCGCATGATTGCTGCGATACCATGTGGTTTCGTAATTCACCAGCACCTGAATCTTGCCGTTGTGGGCAGCGGCTTCCATGGCATGGGCATCCGCGGCGCTGACTGCCAGAGGCTTTTCCATCATGACCGGAATGCCGTGACGGGCGCAGATTTCCACGACGCCCCGGTGGTCGTAGGTGCTGGTGTACGCCAGCACTGCCTGGGGATGCGTTTTCTGAAGCATGTCTTCGAGGTCGGAGAAAATGATTGAGCGGTCGAGGCCAAACTGGGCCGCGTAGCGAGAGGATAGCTGTTGGTCTGCCTCGGCAATGCCGACCAGTCGAATGTCGGAGCGACGCAGGGAATTTTCAAAGAACCCTTCCACGTGTCCGTGGACCAGGCCGGCGACGGCGACTCGAAGCGGAGCGTTTTGTGCGGCACAGAAAGTTAGTGCGTGCGCGCAGAGGACGAGTGTGAGGAATCGGGAAAAATGTTTCATGGGTGCCAGCGAAAAATGTTAGCAGATACGGATGGCGATGTTCGAGGAAGGGGTGGGCGCGCCGTTCCTACGGGACTTTTGCCCTTATTTTTATCTGGCAACCCAGCGCCGAAGCGCTGGGCTACGTTGTTGCGTCCTTCTGGGACGAATCGGATTATGGTTTTACCCGCGCGCTTAGCAGCGCGCTTTGCACGGACAACAACTCCTTCAACACATCGCGCAGCTTGGTGGATTCGAGGGCGTTCGCGCCGTCGGATTTGGCTTCTTTGGGATTGTTGTGGACTTCCATGAAGACCCCGTCGACGCCCGCCGCTACCGCCGCCCGCGCCAGCACGGGAATGAATTCGGGTTGGCCGCCGCTCATCGCCGGCCGGTCATCGTCGCCATGAGAGGCCGAGGGCAATTGCACCGAGTGGGTGGCGTCGAACACCACCGGCGCGAACTTGCGCATGATCGCCAATGAGCGCATGTCTACCACGAGATTGTTGTAGCCGAAGCTGGAGCCACGTTCGGTCACGAAGACACGGTCGTTGCCGGCGGCACGGCATTTTTCGACGGCGTGCTTCATATCCCAGGGAGAAACGAATTGACCTTTCTTGATGTTGACCACGCGCTCACTCATGGCAGCGGCAACGACCAGGTCGGTCTGGCGGCAAAGGAACGCGGGAATCTGCAACACGTCGGCGACTTCGGCGACCTTAGCAACGTCTACCGTCTGATGAATATCGGTGAGCACGGGCACATGAATCTCATCTTTCACTTTCTTCAAAATGCGCAGCCCTTCCACCAGGCCGGGGCCGCGGTAGCTGCGCATGGAGGTTCGGTTGGCCTTATCGTAAGAGGCTTTGAAGATGAAGGGGAAGTTCAGGGAGCGAGCGATGCCTTTGATGACCTCAGCCATGAAAAGCGCGTGCTCTTCGCTTTCGATGACGCACGGCCCGGCGATGAGAAAAAGATTTCCGGAGCCCACGCGTACGTTATCGAGTTGGAAAGCAGTTGTCAGGTTTCAGTTCCCGGTTCGCGGTTTAATTTAGCGGGTGCCAACTCTTTCCGGACGATGGAACATTTCGACTTCCGACGCAACTTTTTCCTCCCGCCGTTTGGAGCGATAGTCAAAGGCCGCGCCCACAAATGATCTAAAGAGAGGATGCGGCTCCAGCGGTTTGGACTTGAACTCAGGATGGAACTGGCAGCCGATGAAATGCGGATGGTCGGGAAGTTCAACCATCTCGACGTAGGTTCCGTCCGGCGTGGAACCGGAAATCTTCAGTCCAGCCGCTGTCATGGTGCCTTCGTACTCGCGGTTGAACTCGTAGCGGTGGCGGTGACGCTCGCTGATCTCAAGTTCTCCGTAAATCCTATGAGCCAGGGTGTCAGGCTCGATCTTGCAAGTCCAGGCGCCCAGGCGCATGGTGCCCCCGAGCTCTTCGACGCCGCGGAGTTCGCGCAGCTTGTAGATGACGCGGTGCGGCGTGGCGGGATCGAATTCGCTCGAGTTGGCTTCGGCCAGCCCGCAGACATTGCGGGCAAACTCTATGCAGGCGGTTTGCATGCCAAGGCAAATGCCGAAATACGGAACCTTGTTTTCGCGGGCGTAACGGATGGCTTGCAGCATGCCCTCGATGCCGCGTTTGCCAAAGCCGCCGGGCACCAGGATGCCGTCGTAGCCGCTCAGTTGGTCGTGACAGGCTTGCTGGCCGGCCTCGAGGCCCTCGGCTTCCACCCAGTTCAACTGAAGCTTTAAGTTGTGCGCCAGAGAGCCATGAATCAAAGCTTCTTTGAGTGATTTGTAGGAGTCTTCGTATTCCACATACTTGCCGACGATGGCAATGGTGACTTCGGCTTTGGGGTTATAGACGCGGTGAACGATGTCTTCCCACTTGCTCAAGTCACGATCGCGAGCCGGCATATGCAGGTATTTCAGCACGAGGGTGTCCACGCCCTCACTGGCGAACACCAGCGGAACTTCATAAATGCTGGCAACATCCTTCGCGGTGATGACGGCCTCCTCCGCAACATTGCAGAAGAGCGCGATCTTCGACTTGATTTCTTTGGAGAGAAACCGGTCGGTGCGGCAGAGAAGGATGTCGGGTTGAATTCCAATGCTGAGGAGCTCTTTTACCGAGTGCTGCGTGGGCTTGGTTTTCAGCTCCTGCGCGGCCGCAATAAAAGGAACGAGCGTGACGTGCATGAACAATGTGTGCTCGCGGCCCAGTTCCTGACGCATCTGGCGAATGGCTTCCATGAAGGGCAGGGACTCGATGTCACCGACCGTGCCGCCGATTTCGACGATGGCCACGTCCACATCGTGCGCGACCTTCTTCATTGCGGCTTTGATTTCGTTGGTAACGTGCGGGATCACCTGCACCGTCTTGCCGAGATAGTCGCCGCGCCGTTCCTTGGCGATGATCTGCTCGTAGAGGCGGCCGGTGGTCCAGTTGTTATCGCGGGAGAGTTTGGCGTGGGTAAAGCGCTCGTAGTGGCCGAGGTCAAGGTCGGTTTCGGCGCCGTCGTCGGTGACGAAGACCTCGCCGTGCTGAAACGGCGACATGGTGCCGGGGTCAACGTTAAGGTAGGGATCGAACTTCATCAGGTTGACCTTCAACCCGCGGCTTTCGAGCAGGCAGCCGATGGAGGCCGCCGCCAGTCCCTTGCCCAAGGAAGACACAACTCCGCCCGTCACAAAGATGTACTTGGCCGACATCTGTTCCTCGCTCTGAATTGAATTGAAATTTTGTGCAGGTTGGGGTGCACGATCAATTATGGCAGAGAATGCTGTGGAAGGAAATGATTTCTGAACATCAGAAATCGCCCAGGAATCTATCTGGTTTCCGGCAGCCATTCAGAAGGATAATAGGGATTGTTGTGATCCACGTGACCCGATCTCGTTTTCTGATGGTTGCGATCCTGGCCAGCCTTGTGCTGTTGGCAGGCCGGCTTCCTGCGCAGCAACTCGCCAAGCGGCTCATCCTAAAGGATGGATCTTATCAACTTGCCACCAAGTGGGAGGTGCATGGCGAGCGCGTGCGCTATTTCAGCGCCGAACGCAGCGAGTGGGAGGAAGTGCCCGAATTCCATGGTGGACTGGTCGGCCACCGACAAATATCAAAAAGAGCGCTCGGCGGGCGTTCCGCTTCCCGAGGCGGTTAAATTCGATAAGAAACTCGCGGCGGAGCGAGCCGCGGAAGAGGCAAAACGGCCGGAGGTTGCTCCCGAGTCTTCGCTTGCCTGCTGACGGTGGCGTTCTCTTGCTCGATACTTTTGAAGGCCAGCCGCAGCTGATTCCGGTGGAAGAGAAGGTCGTCCAAGCCGATCAGGAGCTTGCCCTGGGAATTGAGGAGAAGAAGGCGTCGCCGGTCAAAGACCACGTGGAAATTGCCGGTCCCCATGCGGACGTGCAGGCGCGCACCGGGGTCCCGGTGCTCTATCTCAAGCTCGACTCGGTCAAAGTGACCGATGCTGAGCTCTCTGAAGGAGATGTCGAGCCGGTTCCAGATTGTTCGTGTCGCAGGCCAGGAAGGACAGGCGCATCGTGGGAGCGGTTCGCCTCTCGACTCACGGGAAGCAGGAAGAACAGAAATCCATCTCCGCGACCATAGAACCCGTGGCCGAGGGCTGGCTGAAGATCACGCCGTCCGGTCCTCTGGCATCTGGAGAGTATGGGTTGGTGGAGTTGTCGAAGGGTGATGCCGACCTCAATGCAAAAGCGCCGCGTCTCCCGGAAAACATTTGGGATTTTGGGATAGATCCAGTGGCGCCGGCAAATCCCCTGGCGCTTAAGCCTGAGGTTTCCGGGGCTCCGGCGGTGGATCAGCCCCCGGCGGCGCAGCAGCGTCCCGAAAACCCAAAAGAAAATTGAGGGCTTGGGTCATTTACGACACTGGCTGGGTGTTTGATTGATTGACCCTGAGCAGCCGCGGCGACTACACTACCTGCAATTTACAATCCGCACTTTTGGAATGGAATTGAAAGCTTATCGTGATTCCGCCGCCTTGCTCGCTCGGATTGAGCATGTTCTTGCTGCAAGCCGGCCTACATTCCACCTTTCTCCACTGCAGGAAGTTATCGACATTCTCAGTCACGGTCGCCACTATACCTGGGTAGGCATCTACGTGACTGTAGGCGCGCCTGGCCCGCAACTGCTGGGAGCAGGTGGAGAACCGCATCCGGGCCAGATGGCGAGGCCAGAGACGAAATCGAAGATTCTAGTGTCGATGAAACTTGCCGGGCGCGAACTGGGAGTTCTGGACGTTGAGAGTGACCGCGAGAATGCCTTTGGGCCACAAGACCGGGCGCTTCTGGAAAATGTGGCGAGCCGGCTGGCGCGTTTCCTGGTTGGTCCGGGACGATATATTGCCCGCAAGGCGCGGGCGGAAGCTATTCCGAAGGCTTAGCGCCGGCCAGAATGATTTCTGCCTCTTCTCGAATCCTCTTCCATGCTTGTTCCACATGACGTGATTCTGTATTGGTCTGGCCGACGCAGAGGCGCAGAGTGAATTTCCCGTCCAGCTTGGTGTGCGTCAGGTACAGGTCACCGCTGCGATTCAGACGGCCCATTAATTCCTGGCTGAAATCGTCTCCGCCTTTAAGCCGGAAGCAAACCAAATTCAGCGGCACAGGGGCGGCCAGCTCAAAACGCGGATCGCTTCTAACCCACTCGGCGAATTGTTGCGCCAAAGCGACGTGACGGCGGACGTGAAACTGCAGCCCCTCGATTCCATAGTGGCGGATCACAAACCACAGCTTCAGCGCGCGGAAGCGGCGGCCCAGCGGAATCTGCCAATCGCGATAATCAATGACCGTACCGGACTCCGTGGCTTGATTGCGCAGATATTCCGGGAGGACGCTCAGCGTCTTGATCAGCGCCGCTCGATCCGCCACATAGAAGCAGTCACAATCGAAATTCGTGAACATCCATTTGTGTGGATTGAAGCAATAGCTGTCGGCCAATTCGAGGCCGCAGTGAATATGACGGAATTCGGGACATAGCGCGGCGGTACCGCTCATGGCTGCATCCACGTGCAGCCAGAGATTCTGTTTGCGGCAAATGGAGCCGACTTCCGGGAGCGGATCCATGGCGTTCGAAGATGTCGTCCCGATCGTGGCGCAAACGAAAAAGGGAGTAAGGCCAGTCCGGCGATCTTCCTCAATCTGGCGGGCGAGCGACTCCGGCCGCATTGCGAAAATTTCGTCTACTTCAATCAGGCGCAAGTTATCACGCCCGAGACCGGCGACCTGCATTGCCTTCTCGATGGAAGAGTGTGCCTGCGACGAGGTATAGGCCACCAGCGTTCCATCGCAGCCCCGCCGATTCGTGGCAAAATTTGTGGCGTGTTCGCGGGCCGCGAGTAGCGCACAAAGTGACGCGCTGGAAGCCGTATCCTGAATTACCCCACCACCGGTGCTCGACGAGAAGAACTTGCTAGGCAGGTCGAGCATCTCAACCAGCCAATCGAGCACATGTGTTTCCAACTCCGTGCATGCCGGACTGGTGGCCCACAACATTCCTTGCACCCCCAGGCCGGCGGACAGCAGATCTCCCAGAATCGCAGGTCCCGAAGTATTGCAAGGGAAATAGGCGAAAAAATTCGGCGACTGCCAATGCGAGATGCCCGGCAGAATGAACTTTTCGACATCGCCAAGAATCGCTTCGAAACGTTTCGCCGCGTGCGGGAGCATGTGGCGACAGCGAGGCCCGAACCTGCCCCGGTTCGACCCGCGAGAGCACGGGGAAGGATTCGATGCGTGCGTAGTAGTCCGCAATCCAATCCACCACCTCGTGCCCGCGGCGGCGGAACTCCTCGGGCGTCATGTGAAAGGTCTGGTCAGACATAGTTCTCCGGCAGGCACGGAGGCTTTAATCCAGGCGTCCAAAAAACACGCGGGTATCGTATTCAAAGGCCACTTTATCGTTTTGTCGATAAGCCTCGAAAATTCTCTTCAACTCGTCCAGCATTGCCTGATATTTGTTATCGCCCGCCTGGGGCGCGTAGGAGGATGACAACAATCGTCCCTGCAATGCCGGATAGTCAAACTCCTGCCGCGAGGGCAGCGTTCGCTCGCGAAACGGAGAGGGAGCGAAGAATTCATCAATGCGCGCCGTGGTGATCTCGTGGCGCACCTGCTCGTAGTCGGTGCCGTGTTCCTCCAGCAACTGCTCATAGGCTCGCAAGAAGGGCGTCGAATCCAACTGCCGCTCGTTCCACAACAGCATGCCCCATCCGTGGGGTTTCAGAATGCGAATGAATTCGCGCCGCGCCTTCCCCAAGTCGAACCAATGCGCCGCCTGCGCCGCCGTGGCAAAGTCTATGCTGTGATCGGCGAGAGTCGTAGCCTCGGCTGTTCCATCTACGCTAGTAAAGCGCGGAAAGGCGGCCAGATATTCTTCGCCCGCCTTGCGCATTTCGGCGTTCGGCTCGACTCCGAACACCCGGTTCCCATTTTCCAGCAACAGGCGGGTGAAGAGGCCGGTTCCCGAAGCGATGTCCGCGATCAAAGAATCCGGCGTCAACCCGCATTCGCTCCGCAAAAGATCAATGACCTGCGCCGGGTACCCCGGCCGGTAACGGACGTAGTTGTCCACGCGGGAAGAGAAGCGCCGGGTTGCATCTTGAACGGTCATGACAGTAGTTTACTCGCGAGGTGACGGCATCGCCTTCGGCTAAACGGAAGACTGCTGGGTTGCGCCTCTACCTGCAGTGCCCAATTCCGGCCGGAACTGCTAAATTAATGATATTCTGCGCCTCGTCGTCAAAGTCGGAACCAGTCTGATCGCTCCGGGCGGCCGGATTGATACGGTTCGCATGCGCGCCCTGGTCGATCAACTAGACCTGTCGCGGCATGAGTATCTCATTGTGTCTTCCGGCGCCATTGCCGCCGGGATGTTGAACCTCGGCCTATCAGAAAAGCCCTCGAAAGTGCCCCTGATGCAGGCCTGCGCGGCGGTCGGGCAGAGCGTGCTCATGCACACGTACGAGCGGCTTTTTTCGGCAAGAAACTGGTGGCACAGCTGCTGCTTTCGAACGATGACTTTACCTCGCCTGTCCGCTACAAGAATTTGCAGAACACGCTGCAGCAGCTTTTGAAGCTGGGCGTAGTCCCAGTAGTCAACGAGAATGACAGTGTTTCGGTGCGCGAACTCGAAGGTGCATTTGGCGACAATGATGAACTCAGCGCGTTGTTAGCCACGGCGGTGAGAGCTGACTGGCTGTTGCTGCTTACCGACGTAGATGGCTTTTTCGCTCCCAACGGTGCACGCCCGCGCCTGGTGCGCACGGTGCGCAAACTGACGCCCGGAATGGAAGCGCTCTGCAACGGGCAAAGCAAACTCGGGCGCGGCGGCATGCGCTCCAAGCTGCGTGCGGCAAAGTCGGCCAGCGAATCGGGAGTGCACGTCGCCATCGTGAATGGCCGTCACGAGCATGCCATTAGCTTTGCTCTCGAGCGCAAGATCGGAACCTATTTTCCTCCCCAGCATCGGACGGCTTAATATGTCCAACACGCTGACTACCGCTGCTTCAACTCGCGACAAACTGCTGCGTGCCCGCGAAGCCGCCGCGCGCCTGGCACAGCTTTCCACGGAGCAGAAGAACTCTATCCTCTTACGCATGGCGGACGCGCTGGTAGCCGACGAGCAAAGCATTCTAGCTGCGAACTCCGAAGATATGGAGACTTGCGGGTTGACCGGCTCCATGCGGGACCGGCTTCTGCTGAATCCGGCGCGGGTGAAAGAAATGGCGCGGGGTATCCGGGAGGTTGCGAGTTTGGCGGACCCGGCCGGGCAGACAATTGCTGAATGGACTCGTCCCAACGGCTTGCGGATTCGCAAGGTGCGCGTGCCGCTGGGCGTGGTCGGTATCATCTATGAGTCGCGGCCGAATGTAACAGCGGATACAGTGGCGCTTACGCTCAAGACGGGGAACGCCATCGTGTTGCGAGGCGGCAAAGAGGCGGCCCGCAGCAATCAACGAATCGTGGAGATTCTTGCGGCGGTTGCCGGCGTGCCTGAGGGTTCTATTGAACTGCTTGATTCGAGCACGCGCGATGCGGTGCGCGAATTGATCACCGCTCGCGGTCTGGTGGATGTGATTGTGCCGCGCGGGGGAGCGCAGCTCATTTCCTTCGTGGTGGAAAATTCTGTGGTGCCGGTCATCGAAACCGGGGCAGGGAACTGTCACATTTATGTGGATGATTCCGCTGATCTCGGCATGGCCGACAATATTGTGATCAACGCCAAAACGCAGCGGCCTTCGGTGTGCAACGCTGCGGAAAAGCTGTTAGTGCATAAGCGCATCGCGATGGACTATGTGCCTCACATCGTCGGAAAACTGATTGATGCCGGAGTAGAGATTCGCGGAGATGCCGAAACGCAGCGTCTGGCGCGGGGTCTGGAGGTTCGTCCCGCGGAAGAACAGGACTGGGATGAAGAATATTCGCGGCTGTGTATGGCGGTGCGGGTAGTTGCCGATGTCGAGGAAGCGATCGCGCACATCAATCGCCATTCAACCAGACATTCGGATTCCATTGTCACCAGCGACGAAAGCCATGCGCGCGAATTCCTGCGGCTGGTCGATTCCGCCGCGGTGTATTGGAATGCATCCACTCGCTTCACCGACGGCGGCGAATTCGGCATGGGGGCCGAAATGGGCATCAGTACGCAAAAGCTGCACTGCCGCGGACCATTTGCTCTCGAAGAGCTTACCTCTACAAAGTACGAAATCATCGGTACCGGCCAGATTCGAACCTAATCGGGGCTAGTCATGCGTTCTTGGCTTATCGTCGTTCTTCTAAGCGCGAGTTCATTTCTTGCGGCGCAGGATCGCTCGACCGCCCGGTCCATGGTTGCCAGTCCTTACGGAATTGTAGCTACGAGCTACACGCAAGCTTCGGTCGCGGGCGCGCAGATTCTGGCTCACGGCGGTTCCGCTGTGGATGCAGCCATCGCGGCCAACGCCGTCCTCGGAGTCGCCGAGCCCATGATGAACGGCATCGGCGGGGATCTCTTCGCCATCTATTGGGACGCCAGGACTGGCAAGCTCTACGGTTTGAATTCGAGCGGCTGGGCTCCGAAGGGGTTAACGGTTGAGCATCTGAAGGCGAAGGACGTTACCCAAATGCCACAGTCGGGCATCGATTCCGTTACCGTTCCCGGCGCGGTTGCCGGATGGGATGCCTTACATCAGCGCTTCGGCCGCCTCGCATGGAAAGAGCTTTTTCAGCCGGCAATCTTCTATGCGCAGAACGGACTTGCCGTTCCGGAGCTGATTCACGCGTACTTTGACTTGGCGCCGCCGGCCTTCGCTCATGATCCCGAAGGGCAACGGGTGTATCTTCCGCATGGCCATGTACCGGCGCTCGGAGAGGTGTTTCAGAACCCCGATCTCGCCAAGGCTCTTCGCCTGATCGCCGAGAATGGCCGCGATGCACTCTACAGAGGTGAAATTTCGCATGCGATTCTGCGGACGTCCATGGCGCATGGCGGCACGATGGCGGCGGACGATCTCGCCGAGTTCTCCGTGGAATGGGTCGAGCCGATTTCGACCACGTACCGTGGGTGGACCATCTATGAGCTTCCGCCGAACGGCCAGGGTATGGCTGCGCTGGAAATGCTGAACATCATGGAGAACACGCAGGCTTCGCCGGAGGGTCCGCTGAGCGTCACCGAGCTGCACAACCGGATTGAAGCGATGAAGCTGGCATACGCTGACGTGTATCGCTATAACGCCGATCCGCGTTTCGCTAAAGTTCCGGTGAAGGGTTTGCTGTCCAAGGAGTACGCGAAGCAGCGGGCCGCGCTCATCAACCCCGAGAAGGCGAATTGTGATGTGTCCTACGGCAAGCCGGCGAGCGACACGACTTATCTCTCGGTGGTGGATCGCGAGGGCAACATCGTGTCGTTGATTCAAAGCAACTACAGCGGCTTCGGATCGGGCGTTACGGTACAGGGCATGGGATTTGTTCTGCAGAATCGCGGCGGGCTATTCTCGCTCGACCCCGTATCGCCCAATGTTCTCGCGCCGCGCAAGCGTCCCTTCCACACCATCATTCCGGCCTTTATGGAGCGTGGGGATCAGCACATCGGGTTCGGCATCATGGGAGGCGCCAACCAGCCGCTGGCCCACGCGCAATTTGTTTCGAACTTTGTGGATTACGGCATGAATCTCCAGGAGGCGCTGGAGAATGCCCGCTTCACCGTAAGCGGCAAGGGCGGATGCGACATTGTGATTGAGTCGCGAGTCAAGCCCGGGGTGCGCGAGAAGCTCACGGCCATGGGGCATCAACTCGAGGTGCAAGGAGACTTTTCCAGCCGCATGGGCCGCGGTCAGGCCGTGATGCATGATTCCAAAACCGGCGTGAACTTCGCAGGCTCGGATCCACGTGCTGACGGCTCCGCCGAACCTGAACCGCCGCCGATTCCGGCGGCGCAGTAAATTTACCTCCACACCGCAACCCGCATTAGATCGAAGTGGTGATCGTAGGTCCATATTTCCAAGCTGAGGCGTGTGGCTAAAGCTGCCACGGTCGCGTCGAACAAGGTGATGGGCTGATCGGTCAGCGACTGTACTCTCCCCACAGCCTGCCGGTAGTCTTCCGCATTTGGATTGATTACGCCCGCGTGCGCGATATCGTTTAACCAATGAGAAGCGGCATTTTTGCCCAGGCGGAACAGCACCAGCGTGTAGGCTTCGAGTAAGGTCGGGTAAGAAATCAGCACCTCATATCGCTCGCGGGTAAGGCGCTGCAACTCCTGCTGCGCTCGTTTGTGATGTGAGTCGTCGGGATCGGCGGCGGCGTACAGCGGCCCGGTATCCGCCAGCACTGCTCGCTGCGTCACTTTTGTCCTGTAATCCGCGTTGCGGCTAGATAGTGGTCGTGCTCCTGGCTTACATCGCGGTGTCCGCTGCCCTTCCTAGCTGGCGTGATTTGCAAACTGCGCCGCACGCGAAGGAATCCGCGCTCCCCAAGGTATTGTCGCAGAGCCGCTTGTACAACGGTGGTAAGCGAAGGCGCCGCTTCCTGCGCCTGCTGATAGCTTTCCAGTGCTTCCGCTAAGTCGTCCGGAAGGGTCATAGTGGCTCGTCTCATGGTGACCATGATAGCACCAAATGGTGAAAGTGGTGAATATGGTGATCTACAGGCACTTGCAAATGCTGGAGTCGAATCGATCACCATGATCCTCCAAAACCGGCCTGTGCTAACGTACTTATTACCCAGGAGCCTCATGAAAGTTCTGCCTGCCACTCTGCTCGCCTGTTTCGTTTTGCTCTGTTCTTTTTCGCCGGAGGTCGGCGGCGCCGCGCCCGAAGCGCCGCAAGCCCAGCCTATCTTCGGTTTCCTCGACTCTGCCGCAGAGGCCTCTGTCGAATCCCGCTTCCTCGCGGTGCCCGATGCCAAACTCGCGGGCGAACATCTACGCATCCTGACGCAGGCTCCGCACATGGCCGGAACAGCAGAAGACAAAGCCACCGCAGACTATGTCGCGCAGAAATTCCGCGACGCCGGCCTCGAGACTCAAGTCGTCGAATACAGGGTTTGGATGAACTATCCCGCCGAAATGAGCGTCGACATCACCGCACCGCAAGGTATCACCATGCATGGGCCAACGCGCGAGCACGTGGATGGCGACCCGTTCCAGGATGACCCGCGCGTGGTTATGCCGTTCAACGGGCAGTCTGCTTCGGGCGACGTGGAAGCCGAAGTTGTCTATGCCAACTACGGCACGCCAGAAGATTTTAAAAAGCTTGAGCAGATGAAGATTGATGTGCGTGGAAAGATTGTTATTGCGCGCTACGGAGCGAATTTTCGCGGGGTGAAGGTTATGCTGGCGCAGGAGCATGGCGCGGCCGGCGTGCTTATCTACTCCGACCCTTACGACGACGGCTGGCGGCAGGGCGACAAATATCCGCAGGGACCCTGGCGGCCGGATACCGGCGTGCAGCGCGGGTCGGTCGGTGGCTTGTCTCTTTTCCCCGGCGACCCCACGACGCCTGGCATCGCGTCGGTGCCCGATCTGCCTGATTCGCAGCGCACTCCGCCCGAGCAATCCAAAGCGCTGCCGAAAATTCCCTCGATGCCCATGTCTTACGTGGATGCCTCTCCGATTCTCGAACGTTTGGGCGGCCCTGACTCTCCGCGCGAGTGGCAAGGGTCGTTGCCCTTTACCTACCACGTCGGTCCTGGCCCCGTGCGGGTGCACCTGCACAGCAAACAGGATTATCAATACCGCACGATTTGGGATGTGATTGGACGGGTACCCGGCAGTGATTCGCCAAACGAGTGGGTGGTGGCCGGCAATCATCGCGATGCGTGGGTGTACGGTGCGGTGGATCCCAATAGCGGCACGGCGGCGATGCTGGAATCGGTGCACGGCATTGGCGAGCTGCTGAAGTCGGGATGGAAACCGAAGCGGACCATTGTTTTTGCCAGTTGGGACGCGGAAGAAGAAGGCCTGGTCGGATCCACCGAGTGGTCGGAACAACATAGCACTGAACTCACGAACGCCGCCGCATATTTCAATATGGACGTGGGCGTCGCTGGTCCAAAGTTCGGGTGCTCCTCCGTCCCGAGCCTGAAGCAATTTCTGCGGGATGTCACCAAAGCCGTTCGCAGCCCGCAGGGTGGCTCCGTTTATACCGCATGGCAGAAAGCGCAGGCAGCCGACAAGGCTACGCACCCCGAGGGCTATTCTGAGGATGACGCGCCGGCCGCGCAGGCAAAGAGCGATGTGGCGGTCGGCGATTTAGGCAGCGGATCTGACTACACGCCATTCTTGCAACACCTTGGCGTGCCGTCCACGGATATCGGTTCGGGCGGGCCTTACGGTGTGTATCACTCGGCTTTCGACAACTTTGCCTGGTTCACGAAATTTGCCGACCCCACATTTGTTTATGAGCAACAGATGGCGCGGGTGTATGGCATTGAAGCCTTGCGCATGGCCGATGCTGATGTTCTTCCCTTCGATTACGAGGAGTACGGCAAGGAGGCCCAGGCCTATGTTGATGCCGCCAAGAAGAAGGCGGACGCGACTTTTGGCGCCCAAGCACCCAGTTTCGCCGGCGCCATTGAAGCTGCCAAACGTTTTGAACAGGCTGGCGGGAAAATTTTTTCCCGCCAGCTGAAGCAATCCAGCATTCCGGCGAACCTGAATCGTGCCTTGCGGGACGCCGAGCGTGCATTACTCATTCCTGGAGGGCTGCCTAATCGTCCCTGGTACACCCACTCCATCTATGCGCCAGGAATGTATACGGGATATGCGGCTGTCGTAATTCCCGGAGTCAATGAAGCCATGGACCAGCACGACCTGGAGCGCGCCAGACAGCAGCTTGTGGAGTTAACTGCCGCACTCAACCGCGCCGCCAAATTGCTGGACGCTGCGCATTGATATTGACATGGAGGCACGGGCGTTCCCGCCCGTCGCTCCAATGACTGGGAGAGTCATTTGGGTTGCCCGGTCATTTTGCTGCCGCGCCTGGGGTGGCCGCCACCAGCTTCTCCACCAGCTCCGAATAGTCTTTCTTTTCCAGCCCATGAACTTGCTTGTTGTATTCGTCCACTTTGCTGGAGTAGTTCATGGAGCAGAATTTCGGCCCGCACATGGAGCAGAAGGCGGCTTCTTTGTAGTAGTCGTCGGGCAGGGTTTCGTCGTGCATGGAGCGCGCGGTCTCGGGATCGAGCGAGAGCGCGAACTGCTTTTCCCAGTCGAATTTGTAGCGGGCGTAGCTGAGGGCGTCGTCGCGGTCCTGCGCGCCGGGGCGGTGGCGCGCGATGTCGGCGGCATGAGCGGCAATCTTGTAGGCGATGATGCCGTCTTTCACGTCTTTCTCGTTGGGCAGGCCGAGATGCTCTTTCGGCGTGACGTAGCAGAGCATGGCCGCGCCGTGCCAGCCGATCATGGCCGCGCCGATGGCCGAGGTGATGTGATCGTAGCCGGGCGCGATGTCGGTGACCAGCGGACCGAGCGTATAGAACGGCGCCTCGTAGCAGAGCTCTTTTTCTTTATCCACCTGCTCTTTGATCTTGTCGAGCGGGACGTGGCCGGGGCCTTCGATCATGACCTGCACGTCATATTCCCAGGCTTTCTTGGTCAGTTCGCCGAGGGTTTTCAGTTCGGCGAATTGGGCTTCGTCGCTGGCGTCGGCGATGCAGCCGGGGCGCAGGCCGTCGCCCAGCGAAAAGCTGACGTCGTGTTTGGCGAAGATTTTGCAGATGTCGTCAAAGCATTCGTAGAGGAAATTCTGCTTGTGGTGGTGGGCCATCCACTGCGCCAGAATCGCGCCGCCGCGGCTGACGATTCCGGTGATGCGCTTCGAAACCATGGGCAGATACTGAATCAGCACGCCGGCGTGAATGGTCATGTAGTCCACGCCCTGCTCAGCCTGTTCTTCGATGACTTCGAGCATGACGCTGGCGTTCAGGTCTTCAATGCGCTTGACTCGCGAAATGGCCTCGTAGATAGGCACCGTGCCGATGGGCACGGGCGAGTGGCGCAGGATGGCTTCGCGAATTTCATGGATGTTGCCGCCGGTGGAGAGGTCCATCACCGTGTCGGCGCCGTAGTGGACGGAGGTGTGCAGCTTTTTGAGTTCTTCGTCGATGTTGGAAGTGACCGCCGAGTTGCCAATGTTGGAGTTGATTTTGCACAGCGAGGCCACGCCGATGCACATGGGCTCCAGTTCGGGATGATTGATGTTGGCGGGGATGATCATGCGGCCGCGAGCAACTTCGTCGCGGACCAGTTCCGGCGTGAGCTTCTCGCGGTTGGCGACGTAAGCCATTTCTTCCGTGATCAGGCCGTTGCGGGCATAGTGCATCTGGGAGAAATTGCCGTCGGTGTTCTGGGTCTTGCGCCGGGCGATCCATTCTGCCCGAGGGCGAGGGACGCTGTGCCCATTATTGCCGATGTCCGTTGCTGCCGTTGCCAGGAGTGCCATTCGTTGCGTGCCATCTCGATGACCACTCTCGCTTGCAAATTTGCAAACTTCGATTATACGCTGCGACTGTTGCGTGCGCGCTTATGACGGGCATGCTGCGTATCGCGATCGCAAGAACAGACGCAGGTCGAGGACAGAGCTGGCGGCTGCTCTGAGTCAGCGGCAACTAAGCGTTTCTGCAAACGTTCTCATGCACTTGTTCGTCTAAACGGCGCAGGCTTAGAATCACCGGTTCGACCTAGATATCGAGGTTACCATGATGCGTATGTCGTCTGTACTGCTGGCTTCATCTGCTGCCTGCTTGCGGGCCATGCGTTTTTCGCAGTCCACCCGCGTCCGCTTCCACTGAGGTGCAATGTCTCCGAGCCGGCAGTCGGAATTCAGCATCGACAACATCGACAAGACGGTCAATCCGTGCACCGACTTCTACCAGTACGCCTGCGGCAACTGGCTGAAGAAGGCCGAAATTCCCGCCGACCAGACAGCGTGGGTCAGCTTTATCGAACTGGAGGAGCGGAACCTGGGGATCTTGCGCGGAATTCTGGAGAAGGCTGTCGGCCGGCGGTGCTGGACCGCGACGCCATCGGACCAGAAGATCGGCGACTTCTACGGCGCCTGCATGGACGAGAAGGCGGTAGACGCCAAGGGCCTTGCGCCGCTGCAAGCCTGAACTGGAACGCATTGCCGCGGTAAAAGACAAGGCGCGCTGATCGAGGTGATCGCGCACGATCATCTGATCGGGCCCAGATCCGCTGTTCGATTTCGATTCCGCGGCTGATCTGCACAACGCCAACATGGAGATCGCCTACATCTGACCAGGGCGGCCTGACGCTTGCCCGACCGCGATTACTACATCAAAGACGACGCCAAGATGGTGGAAATGCGCAAGCACCTGGTCGAGTACGCCACCCAGGTCTTTACCCTGGATGGTCAGATCGCGCAGCAGGCGGCGGATTCGGCGCAGACCGTGCTGCGCATCGAGACCGCCCTGGCAAAGGCGTCCATGGATCGCACTCTGCGCCGCGACCCGAAGAACCGTCGATCACAAGATGAGCAGCGAGCCAGGCGCTGGCGCTGGCTCCCAATCTCTACTGATCGCTACTTCACTGCCGTGAGGCTCGCCCGAGCTTCTCCGAATTGAATGTGCGCAATCCGG
The DNA here is from genome assembly GCA_963697035.1 of uncultured Acidobacteriaceae bacterium. GTDB lineage: Bacteria > Acidobacteriota > Terriglobia > Terriglobales > Acidobacteriaceae > PALSA-270. The sequence goes on from CAVOMN010000001.1 coordinate 508,650, forward strand.
AGTTCTTCAAGCAGGTCAACGACCTGTTGCTAGACTCCGAGTCGCTCGACGCCTGAAGACCTACGTCAGCTGGCACGTGCTGCAGCAAGTCGGCTCCTTGGCTCTCCCACGCCCTATGTGGATGCCAGTTTCCAGATGCGCCAGGCACTTGACCGGCCAGAAAGAAAATCCAGCCGCGCTGGAAGCGCTGCGTGGAGCTCACTGATCAGCGAGTTGGGCGAGGCGCTGGGCCAGAAATATGTGGATCTGACTTTCGGGCCGGACGGCAAGCAGCGCATGCTGAAGATGGTGAATGCCCTGGAAAAAGTCGCTGGGCGAGGATATCCAGCAACCTGCCCTGGATGTCGGATGCGACCAAGAAACAGGCGGAAATCAAACTGGCAGCGATTACCAATAAGATCGGCTATCCCGATAAATGGCGGGATTACAGCTCGCTGAACATTGTGCATGGCGATCTGCTGGGCAATATTCTGCGCGCCAACGAATTCGAAGCCAGACGCGAGATCAACAAGATCGAGAAGCCGGTCGACCGCGGCGAGTGGGAGATGACGCCGCCCACGGTGAACGCCTATTACGAGCCGTCGAAGAACGAAATTGTGTTTCCCGCCGGTATTTTGCAGCCGCCGTTCTTCGACAAGAAGATGGACGATGGGGTGAATTTCGGCGCCATCGGCTTGGTGATTGGCCATGAACTCACCCACGGCTTCGACGATGAAGGGACGCAAGTTCGATCCGCAAGGCAATCTGCGCGATTGGTGGACCAAGGAGGATGGCGAAGGAATTTGAAAAGCGGGCCAGTTGCATGGCCAATGAGTACAGCAACTTTGTCTGCGGTGGATGATCTGAAGCTGAACGGCCGGCTGACTCTGGGCGAAAATACCGCCGACAACGGCGGCGCCCGCATTGCCTTCAATGGCACTGAATCACTTGATCGCGGAGGACAAGACCGGCAAAGAGGCGCAGAAGATTGACGGATACACTCCGCAACAGCGCTTCTTCCTGGGATTCGGGCGGGTGTGGTGCGAGAAGCAGCGCCCGGAATTCTCGCGCATGCTGGTGACCGTGGATCCGCATTCTCCGGGAAAATACCGCGTCGATGGCGTGGTGCAGAACATGCCGGAATTCCAAAAGGCCTGGGAGCTGCAAAGCAGGGGACACCATGGTCAGCGCGAATGCCTGCCGGGTGTGGTAAAGAGAACAATGTGATGGAACGTTAGCGCGCACCAAATTTGATATCCCGATGCGCGGTCTCGTCGTAAGCGGCTACGATGCAGGCCTGTCAGCGGCGAGAGCACAACCCGCGAACCGTAAGCCTGGCAGGCATCAAGCTCCTGAACGATATCGGCGAATCGAGTTGCCCTGGGCCGTCAGCACGGCGAAGTTCTTTTTCGCCTGCTCCAGCGCGTTTGAAAGGTCGGACCATGGAACCGTTCTCCCTTCGGCCTTGCGTATAACTTCTTTTCTTCGAATGGACAATTGCGCTTGATCGCCTCTTCCCGGCACCGGACCGAGGAGTAATGCAGGCCTTCCGAAATCACGTGCCATCTTGATGACGGTGATGATCCTGGTTTGTCGGCCTCGGAACACGCATTTACCCTATGTGCTGGTGACTGGCATTTTAAGATCCCCGGTCGCTGTAAGGGGTCTGGACGCCGCTTGAGGTGGGGCCGCTTGTCGGATGAGTTGCAGGTCCTGTCCTGAATTCGTGATTCATCTAAATTGCAGAGCTGAGCCTGTCAGGTCGGGCAAGCGTCATACGGAATATGAATTCGGGCCGAGTTCCGCGTAACCATGACATTCGTGATGTACGATTTCAGGCATCAGATTCTTTGTCAGCGCGGCGCACAGCCGACTGGATATTACCCTCTACGTGCCACGGACCATCGGGGTCACTGCGTTTTTGAACATAAAAGACAAGCATGCCGCTAATCTTTCCGTCGGCCTCGGCTAGCTCGAGATTGATTGCTGGGAGGTCATTCGTTTTCCCTTCCCATGTCCCCGCGAACGAATCGCGCTTCGGGACTGCTGACACAGACTGCGCCGCAACAAAAGCTGGAATCCCAGTAGCTAACGCCAGCCCAACCACGCACACTTCGAGTAGATGGTTCAATGTAGTACTCCTTTCGACCTATTCAGGTGAAATGGTTAGGGTTTTGCTCCGCCGAGGGACGCGGTTGCCAGGCTTCCGCCCAGCCCCATGGTTTCCACGGCTGACGACGGCACAATCACCATCGAGCCGCGTTCTTTGATGGCTTCATACAGCATGTTCATGGCGCGCAGGTGCAGCGCTACAGGGTTTTCTGCATAGGCTGCCGCAGCCTGCACGAAACTATCGGAGATTTCCGTCTCCGCCTGGCCCAGGATGATGCGCGCCTGGCGCTCGCGTTCGGCCTGCGCCTGCCGCGACATGGCGTCTTCCAGCGCCTGCGGAATGCGCACGTCGCGAATCTCAACCGACTGCACCGTGATTCCCCAGGGATTGGTCTTCTCGTCGAGAATGCGTTGCAGCTCGCGGCCCAGCATTTCGCGCTCGGTGATCATCTGCGCCAGTTCGTGGCGGCCAATGGATTCGCGCAGCGCGGTCTGCGCGCTCATGGTGATGGCGTCAATAAAATTCTCCACTTCCAGGATCGACTTCTCCGCGTTCCACACCAGCCAGAACACAATGGCGTCCACATTCACCGGAACCGTGTCGCGGGTCAGCGTGGATTCCGCGGTCACGCTGGCCACGCGCACGCGCTGGTCGACGTATGGGCTGAGCGTCTCGACGATGGGAATGATGTGGAACCACCCCGGCCCGCGCAGTCCGACGTAGCGGCCCAGGCGCAGCAGCGCGACCTTCTCCCATTGCTGCACCACCTTGATCGAGAAGAGAAGATAAGTGCCCACCACTCGCTCCGGCGATGAATGGCCAGGGATGATGCAGCAGAGATGACGACGCCGGCTCCAGCCGCAAGACAGACCACGAACAGAGCAACCGCAGGTCCGTTGACCGGCGTGATCACAATTTTCGGCATCATGGTTCATCTCCTTTGCCCGCGTTCGGGCGCAAGCTCACGCAGTTGTTCAAGCAAATCTTCGACCGTGAATCCGGCGGCTCCGGCGCGGGCCACAAATTCGCCGACCAGCTGCTGCCAGCTGCCGCTCGCGCTCGGCTTCGTCTTGCTCGACTTTCTTTTCGGTCAAGAATGTTCCGGTGCCTTGCTGGGTTTCGAGCAGGCCGCCGAATTCCAGTTCCCGATAAGCGCGCAGCACGGTGTTGGGATTGATGGCCAGATCCACCGCCAGCTGGCGCACCGTCGGCAATTGGTCGCCTGGAGCAGCTGGCCCGTGGCCAGCCCGCCGCGCACCTGATCGATGATCTGGCGGTAGACGGGCACGCCGCTGTGCAGATCCAGGCGAAACTGAAAGGGACGGGATGGCGGCGCGGTTTCCATGTGAACTAGATATATAGTGTTATATATAACTAATACACTGATGTCAAGAAAATAATTTGCTGGCTTCTGAGTCCTTGCCCTTGTCACTCCGCCGGCGTGCAGCGACGCAAGCCTGCGGCTTGCAGCTGCTGACATTCGCTCCTCATGCCCTTGTCATTTCGAGCGCAGCGAGAAATCTGCTCTTTTCCGCAAGCAGATTTTCTTCGACTCCGCCCATGGCATCTTCAAACGGAGTCTTGTGGAAGTCAGTGGCTAAGTTCCGCGAAACCTTTACGCCGCTGCTCGCTGTAGCGGTGCAGAGCGTCGCTGATGACGGGATAGGCCTCGGCGGCGGAACGGATCTCGTCAACCTCGACCGCTTTGCCTTCCAGTTGTTTGTAGTCCTGGAAGAAGCGGCGGAGCATCAGCAGGCGATGCGATGGCATCTCGGCGGCTTCCTGGTAGGAGTTGAATTCCGGGTCCTCGGTGGCGACGGCGATGATCTTGTGGTCCTTCTTGCCGCCGTCAATCATGGTCATCAGGCCGATGGCGCGGGCGTGAATGATGGTGAGCGGCACCACCGTCTCCTGGCAGAGCACCAGCACGTCGAGCGGGTCATCATCCTCGGCCAGGGTTTGCGGAATGAAGCCATAATTGGCCGGGTAATAGACAGCCGAGTAAAGGACGCGATCAAGCTTGATCAGGCCGCTGGTCTTGTCGAGTTCATATTTCACACTGGATCCAAATGGAATTTCGATGACGGAATAGAACTCGCGCGGCAACTGATCGCCGGGAGTGACATCGTGCCAGGGATGAATCATAAGGGCCCTTGAAGAATGGAATGAGTAACCAAGAATTGTAACGGAAGAGCGGCGAGGTTCGTGTTCGCGCAGCGCACCAGGGTAACGCGGGCAAAAATGGGCCGGCCTCGGACGACCGGCCCGAAAATCCCGGATAGCGGAGCCTAGAAATCCAGACGCAGGGCAAATTGCATTTGCCGTGACGCCGCCGTCCCGGTGATAACGCCAAATGCGCTAGGGGCAGTAATATCGGCGGTGCCTCTGCTGCCGGACTCCCCCGGAAGATCGAAGTTTACGTGGTTGAACACGTTGTAGGCATCAGCCCGGAACTCGGCAACCACTCTTTCCCCAATGCGAAAGTGCTTTGCCAAGCCCAGGTCCGTGTTGGAAAAGTGCGGACCACGTAAATTGTTGCGCGAGCCGGCCTGTATTCCCAGAGGGCCGCTGAAGGCGGCAATTGCTTTGGCTGGATCAGCGAACAACTGCACACCTCCGGTGGTGGGATCAATATGGATCTTGGTGGCAATCGCAGACTGATCTCCGTTAAAGATGGCAGGAATGTTGTTTTCAAAGCTCAGAGGGAAGGCATTGGCAACGGTGGTGAAGGCAAAGCCGGTTTGCCAAGTCTGAATTCCGGAGATCTGCCAGCCGCCGACAATCTGGTTCGCCCAGCCGGGCATATTACTTCCCAGTGCCCGCCCGCGGCCGATGGGCAGAGTCCATATGCCGTTTGCCGTGATCACATGCCGCACATCAAAGTCCGAATCGCCACGGCAAACGTCAATGTGGATCACATCGCAGATCAGGCCTCCCGCCAGATTTCCCGTGCCGAAGATGTTGTTGGCGGTGGCGGAGGTGTTATCGATGGAATGACCATAGGTGTAGTTAAAGTCAAACTGCAGACCGTATGAAAGGCGCTTATGCAAGCTGGTGAGCAGTCCGTTGTAGCTGGAGGCGGACTTGTTGGTGATATAAGCATCCGTCGCCCACTGCGGAGGCAGCCCTATACCGGGAGCCAGGAGACCATCGAAATCCAAGGCTTGGACCACATCTCCCAAGTCACCGCGGTCAACTAATGCATTGAAAACGCCGGCAATCAAGGGCGTGGACCCCGGGAAAACTTCATCCTCAAAAAACGGTTCAGGTGTCACGTTCGCGGGCGCAACCCCGGCGCGGATCTGCTTGGACAAGTCGGCAAAGTCCGCAGCCAGAAAATGTCCGTTGTTTACGTCTTTGAAGTCAACGATCTGAGCGGCATCCGCTTGAGCTAGCAAGCGCCGTCCCAGACGCCCGAAGTAATTGGTTTCAAACAGGAAATTCCCGGGCAGTTCACGCTGGATGCCAAAGGTGAAGGTGATGGAATAAGGAGTCTTAAGATTTGGATCAATCGCGTAGTTTGCCGCTCCTAGCGCGGCACCAATTGGGCCGGCTACTGGATCGACGAAAGGTTGGACTGGCGAAGTCCCGGGTTGTGCCTGGTTAATGGTGCAGTTGGAGATGGGGTAGCGGCAATCTGTGGCTAAGTTCCCCGGCGGTTCGCTGGGGATATTGGTCTGGAACAGGTACGAAGCCTGGTCCTGAACGAAATTCAGAGCATTGGCGGTGACGTGATCAAAAATGATGCCTCCGCCGGCCCGGATGACCGTTTTGCGCTCGCCGAGCAAGTGCCCCAGGAACCCTTTGCTCGCCGAAGGATTGTAGGCAAGGCTGAACCGTGGGGAAAGATCTTTCCAGTCGGGACGGTAAAGTCCGGGCCCGTTGTTGGCCTTTCCGCCCAATAGGTAAGAAGTGATGGGTTGCGGTCCCAGGATGCCTTCCTGTCCAAGTGCCACCCGCTGATCGAACACCTGATCAAAGCCCAGGTTTGGTACTGCCTCAATTCCGTTGGTTTCATAAGGCACCGAGTAATACTGCCAGCGCAAACCATAGCTCATGGTCAGATCGCTGCGCACGTGCCAGGAATCCTGTAGATAGAGCTCGGTTTCGTAATACCGATAGTCACGGGTATGACCGGTTCCGGGAGGTAGAGGCTGGAGAGCCTTGTTGAAGTTTACGTTGGTAGAAATATCGGCAACCCGGCCCAAGGCAAAAGCGAAGTCCGAATCCCATAGGTTTTGCGCGATCGGATCCTGCAGAATATCCGAGGGTTCTTGTGAGGGGCTCAGACTGGTCAGAACGCCACCCAATCCCATCGAGATCAGGTTGTAGTCGAAGATCTGGCTGGATTGCGTACGAATGGGCTTGAAGGTGCCACCGAACTGGATGTTGTGGGTCCCGCGCACATAGGTGAAATCGTCGCGAAACACCGGTATGGGAATAATGCGGTGTTGAGCATCGGGGCTCAGATAGGGAGCACTGATCGGCCCAAAGCCTTGGAAGTAGTTCGGAGCCGTCGGGAAGTCCAGGTTTGGAAAGTTCAACTGCGAGCGCGTTTCCCCATAATAGAACTGATTGATCTTATTCGGCGAAATCGTCCAAGTGTGGCCGGCCACGTAAGCGTAGCTGGTGTCGTTGATTTCGCGTGATACCGGGTCACCCGGAAACACAATTGGCGCCTGGAAATTCTGATCGTCGCCGCTGAAGTCACGGAGAATGCTGAACCGTCCGAACAACTTCATTTTGCTGTTGATGTTGTAGTCAATGCGGCCGACGTAATCGTTGATGCTTCGTCCCACTGGAGAATTGAAGCGGAAGCCGCCGGTGTTTACGCCATCGCCTACGGTCAGATCGTTGGCATGGGGATAGCGGCTGTTAATAAAGCTGAGAAGAGCCGAATCGGGACCTGGCATGCCCGTATTCGGATCCACGCCAGGATCCAGTCCCTGAGACTGGATTTGCGCCGTGGTGAGGGGGGTGATGCAGTTTGGGGTGGTGTTAATTCGGCTGGTGTTGGTGCAACCCGGTTGGCTGTTGATATAGCTAACGTCTCCGTTGCGGTAACTGTCCAGGGGCACGATCTGCAACACCGAATCTTCACGGGCGTCACGCCGGCCTTGATAATCGAAGAAAAAAAACAGCTTATCTTTGACGATGGGCCCACCCAGATCCGCGCCGAAGGAATTTTGAATCAGCTTCGGCTTGGGGATGCCATCGAAGTCATTGAAGAATGTATTGGCTTCGGTGACGGTGTTCCGCAGATAGTCGAATGCGGAGCCGTGCCATTGGTTGGTGCCACTCTTGGTAACCAACTCAACTTCGCCTCCACTACCCCGCCCGCTGGCGGAGAGAGGATTTGCGGTTTGCGCGCCAAATTCCTGAATGGAATCCACGGGCGCGTCGCCCACCGTGGCGAATGCCTGGCCAGTGGAGAAATCGTTTACGTCCAGTCCATCGAGCGTCACATTGCTTTGATCGGTTCGAGCCCCGGTGACCGCACCTTCGCGACTGCCACCGTTATCGTCATTGCCGCTGTTCGTGTCTACGACCCCGGGCAGGAGATCAAGCAGCGCCGTGGGCGATTCGCGCGCCTCGATCGGCAGCTCGTGCACACGATTCATATCAAAAGTGCTCCCGATCACAGTATCCGTGGTATCCAGCGAAACCGCTGATCCCTGGACATTGACCTCCACCACCTGCGTAACTTTGCCGACCTCCAATTCTGCATTTTGTGTATGCGTGGCGTCCACCGCAAGATAAATGTTCGCAATTTCAGAGGTGTTGAAACCGTCTTTGGTGAAAACGACCTTATAGCCCGGACCAGGGGGAACATTGGAAAAGGTGTAAACGCCGATCGCGTTGGTCTTAGCTCGAATAGGTGGCGTTCGTCCTCGTGTCGACCAGCTTCACATCGACATCAGGAATCACGGCGCCGGTTTTATCGCTCACGACGCCCGTCAGGGAGGCGACTTCCTGACCATGGAGCAAGGCGGGCAGCGAAAATATCAGACAAAAACAAGCCAGAGTGAGAAGAACAGTCCGCTTCATTGGATGAAAATCCTTTCTAAGCACAAATATTCTTGGCTCTCTTCGAGCCGGGGAAACGCGATCTTTGCAAGGAACAGAGGCAGTTTTCCGCCCACTTTAGTAATAGCTCATAGGTAACAGAGAACATCCCAGCATGCTTATTAGAATCAATAATATAGATGGAGATCCTCTGAGGCAGAATGCCGCCCGACGACAGGTTCCCCTTCTTTCCATCTACCGATTATGGTTTCAAGATATGGATTTACATATTTTTTCTACAAGGAAACTCTGTCCCTGTGGTTCTTGACCGGGGCGAAGGCGCGGACTAGAGTCTGAACAGTAGAGGTGCGGCGTGTCGGGCGAAACTACTAGATACGTGAAATTTGGCGGCGCGATCCTGGTGGTTTTGCTGGCCCTGGGGTATCTGGCTTACACCGGTGTGCAGGACAGCAAGAGCTATTACGTCACCATCAAAGAACTCCACGGCATGGGCGACAGCGCTTATAGCAAGCGATTGCGTGTGGCCGGTAACGTTCAGCCGGGGTCGATCAGACGGACGGGGACCAAGGTGGAGTTTGCACTGGTGGAAAACGACCAGATCCTGCAGGTAGCCTACGCGGGAACTGAGCCTCCGCCGGATACCTTTAAAGATAATTCGCAGGCTTTGGCTGCCGGACATTTCGGACGGGATGGGGTTTTCCATGCCACCGAAATTCAGGCGAAATGCGCGTCCAAATATGCTCCACAGCAGCCGGGAACGCCCGCCAATGGCATGCCCGCAGCGATCCTGCCAAGAAGATGACGCAAGTGCAGACCCTGGAGCCGGCGGGCGCGAACAACTGAAGTCAGCCGCGTTTTCGTTCGTTATAGTTCGCGATTTGCAATTCCGCCGCAAATTGCATAGATTCTTCGCTACATTCCGAATAACAACCATCCCGTGCAGCCTGTGATTGCCGACCATCCTGAAAGTTCCGCGGCGTCTTCTGCGGTCGTCGTCGCCAATCTCATCAAGCAATTTGGGCGCTTTGCTGCATTGCGCGGAGTGACCGCGGAATTTGCTGCGGGGCGTCTCTACGCCATCCTTGGCGACAATGGAGCAGGGAAGACAACACTATTGCGCACGCTAGCCGGACTGTCGCGGCCTACGCGGGGCAGTGTGTCGCTTTTTGGGTCCAAAGATGTGCGCGCTGTCTGTGGCCAGGTTGGTTACATGGCGCATCCCTCGCTGCTCTATGACGAGATGAGCGGCATGGAAAACCTGCGGTATTTTGCGCGCCTGTATGGCATCGAAGACGATCAGAGGTGCGTCGAGGTGATTCGAGCGGTGAAGCTTGACCCGGCACTGGAGCGTCCGGTCGGGCAGTATTCGCAGGGCATGCGGCAGAGAATGTCGCTGGCGCGGGCATTGCTGAACGATCCGAAAATCCTGCTGCTGGACGAGCCATTCTCGAACGTGGATATCCGCTCCGCGCATGAAATGGTGGGCTTGCTGGTCGAAATGCGCAATGCGGGCAAGACCATTTTCGTGGTGACTCATCAGGCGGCTTTGCTGGAAAATGCCGCGGATGAGTTCGTGTGGATGGAGGCGGGACAGATTGTGAGGAGAACGAAAGCACTCAACGATCAGCATTCAGCTGTCAGCCTTTAGCATGCTGCGAGTATGAGCAAGCCCACACGGTCCAAATGCCGGTTGCTAAGGCCGCATGCTGAAAGCTGAAGGCTGAGGGCTGAATGCTGAGTCCTGAACGCTAGATCCCAATGAAACGGCCGTCAAACATCACCGCAGCCACGCTGGCCAAGGACATCCGCCTGGAATGGCGCTCCAAAGATGCCATCAACGCGATGCTGTTCTTTTCTTTGCTCGTCGTGGTGATCTTCAGTTTCTCGTTCGATCCCACTGCGGAGGAATCGCGTGCGATCGCTGGCGGGCTGGTGTGGGTGGCCTTTCTGTTCGCGGCGGTGGTTGCGCTCAATCAAACCTGGGCGCGGGAAATCAGGAATCAGGTGCTGGATGCATATCGGGTTTCTCCGGCGCCTCCGAATTCCCTGTTCGTAGCCAAGGCTTTAGGAAACTTTATCTTTGTTGGGGTTTTAGAGGCATTGATGACCCCGCTGTTCATTGTGTTTTACAACCTTCGTCCGCTGGGTCCGGCGTGGCAACTGATTCCGGTGGCGGCGCTCGGAACCTGGGCGCTGGTGGTGAATGGCACATTCTTTGCCGCCATGTCGCTGCGAACCCGCAACCGGGAGATCATGCTCCCACTGTTGCTGTTCCCGATTTCCGTGCCTGCCCTATTGGCCATGGTGCGGGCAACCTCAGCCATTTTGGTCGGCGAAGAGGGAATCAGCTTCTGGATCGCGTTGCTTGTCGCCTACGATGTGGTGTTTACTATTGCTAGCCTGTTTTTGTTTGAGACGGTGTTGCAAGCGGAATGAAACGAGCCTTCTTTATCTTCGCGATATTAACGGCTGCACTTCTGGGCTACGGCCTGTATGAAGCTTTATGGGTCGCTCCGACCGATCAACTGCAGGGTGATGTTTACAGAATCATCTACTATCACGTCCCGTCAGCCTGGACAATGTTCATCTTTTTCGCGATGAATTTCGTGGCATCCATCGTCTATCTTGTTCGGCGCAATCCCAAAGCGGATGCGGTCGCAGTTTCGGCTGCCGAAGTTGGCCTCGTATTCTGCACGGTGGTGCTGGTGACGGGTCCCCTCTGGGCGCGTCCGGTTTGGGGTATCTGGTGGACCTGGGATTGGCGTCTGACTTCGACCCTCGTCCTGTGGCTGATTTACGTCAGCTACCTGGTACTGCGCCGCTTCGCTGCGGGAGGGCAAACGCCGGTGCTGGCCGCCGCGCTCGCAATTTTTGGCGCTTTGGATATTCCGCTGGTGTACTTCTCGATCTGGTTTTTTCGCACCCAGCATCCGCAGCCGGTCATCGGAGACGGCGGTTCAGTCGATCCGAGTATGTTGCGGGTTTGGCTCATCAACTGGGCTGCGTTCTTGTGCTTCGGATTCCTTGTCTTCTGGGCGCGCTACCGGGTGGAACTCATGCAACAGGAAGTGGAAGAAACCCAGGCGCTCGAAGCGCTGCTGGAACCCCGGAGTTCGCGATGAATGCCACCCACTATCTCTACGCCGCCTACGCCGCGACAGGGATCATTCATGCTGCCTATCTGTGGACCGTGGTGGCGCGCTACCGGCGGGTGCGCAGGAAGATGCAGGAATTGAACAAACAGGCTTAGCTACTCCCTTTCACCGCCTCCGGTCCTGCCGTACATAACCTGAAGCAGCTTGAATCTCGCGGATGAAGATGTAGTCCTTGTGAGGGAAAATCGAACCCTCGTCAACGGCCTCGACAGAAGCAAAGGTCGTCGCGCCGCTTTGAAAAGATTCTAAAGGCGGCAGATCAACAACTCTCGCTCGTAAATCATCTCTGGCGGCAAGTGCGAATGCAGCAGAATGAAGAGTTCCTCGTGGCTCATGACTTCGCGCCGCCACGCATCGCGGTTGATGGCCTGCAACTCCTCAAACTTCTGGCGCGGAAAGTTCATTCCCTTCCACTCGATGTCGTCATAAAAAGGAGTCCATCCAATCGGCGACTCTTTTCCCTGTGCGCGGCCGCGCACGCGGTCAACGATCCACTTCAGAACGCGCATATTTTCGCGATACCCCGGCCACAAAAAATTTCCCGCCGCATCCTTACGAAACCAGTTCACGTGAAAGATGCGAGGCGTCATACTTAAAGAGCGCTGCATTTTGATCCAGTGCCGGAAATAGTCGCCCATGTGATAACCGCAGAAGGGAAGCATGGCCATGGGGTCGCGGCGCGCCTTGCCGATTTCGCCGGCGGCTGCCGCGGTCATTTCCGAGCCCATAGTCGCGCCGACATAAACGCCGGCGCTCCAATTGAACGCCTGGTAAATCAACGGGATCGTGTTTGCACGGCGGCCGCCGAAGATAATCGCGCTGATCGGCACGCCGTTGGGATCTTCCCAGGCTTCATCGATCGTGGGACACTGCGAAGCCGGCGCCGTAAATCGCGCGTTGGGATGCGCCGCTTTAGCGCCCGTCTCCAGCGCAATCTTCGGAGTCCATTTCTTGCCCTGCCAATCGATGCACTCAGCGGGAGGCGTGTCGGTCATGCCTTCCCACCACACGCCGCCGTCAGGCGTTAACGCGACGTTGGTGAAGATTGAATTCTTGGCCAGCGTCGCCATGGCGTTCGGATTGGTACTCTTCGAAGTTCCCGGTGCGACGCCAAAAAATCCCGCTTCTGGATTGATCGCCCGCAGACGGCCGTTCTCATCGGGACGAATCCAGGCGATGTCATCGCCGACTGTCCAGACTTTCCAACCCTCGAAGCCTTCTGGGGGCACCATCATTGCGACGTTCGTCTTGCCGCAGGCACTGGGAAACGCCGCTGCGAGGTAAGTTTTCTCGCCCTTGGGATCTTCTATGCCCACCACCAACATGTGCTCGGCCATCCAGCCTTCGTCGCGCGCTATGTTTGAGGCGATACGCAGCGCAAAACATTTCTTGCCAAGCAGCGCATTGCCGCCGTACCCCGAACCGTAGGACCAGATCTCGCGGCTCTCGGGAAAATGCACGATGTATTTTTCTTTATTGCATGGCCACGGAGTATCTTTCTGGCCCGGCTGGAGGGGCGCGCCCAAGCTGTGCAGGCAGGGAACCACTCGTTTGTAGTCCTTATCGATCTCTTTAAAAACCGGTATCCCGATGCGCGCCATGATTCGCATGTTGACGACGACGTAGGGCGAATCCGTAAGCTGCACGCCAATCTGGGACATCGGCGATCCCACCGGCCCCATGCTGAACGGCAGCACGTACATGGTGCGGCCCTTCATCGAATCCTTGAAGAGCTCCTTCAGTTTGCGCCGCATTACGTAAGGGTTCTCCCAGTGGTTGGTCGGCCCCGCGTTGTCCTTCGACAGGGAACAGATGAACGTACGGTCTTCCACGCGCGCCACATCGTCGGCGTCCGAGCGCGCCAGAAAACAGCCCGGCCATAATTTGTCGTTCAGCCTGATAAAGGTTCCAGCGTTGACCATCTCCTGGCAGATCCGGTCATATTCTTCTTGCGAACCGTCCACCCAATGGATGCGCGCAGGACTGGTCAGCCGCGCGGTTTTTTCCACCCAGCGCCGCAGGTGGTCGTTCTTGCAAAGTTTCTTCGAAGGCGTACGTCCCATTCTTGTTTCCCCCGTGCAGCACGATGGTTCGATTGGCGAAGGCAGCGTCGCTAGCAGTTGTAGTCGAGCGGTAATCAGGTTAAACGATCAGTCACTGCTCATCAAAACCGTCTGGACTGAGAGGCCGGGGAATTGAAATAAATTTGCCTACCCGAAGACCAGTGGCGAGCGGGTCCTGAACTGTTGTCTCTAGGGCGCTGCTTGACCGACCGGCGAAATTATGGACGATCTTCACAAATAACACATGGCTGCTACGCCTGCTCGCCTGGGATTACCTTTACGCCATGGACCTTTGCGTCGCAGGATTGCTGGTTTTTTCTTTGAAGCTAATCGCTGGTTTCGGGATCAACAGTCTGGCCGACAGGGTTCGAGCGCAGGAATTCGTATTCCTCGATGAAGGCGGCCACCCCGATGCGCGAGACTGGCGATTAATCAATCCGCAGGACGCGAGCCAGAAAGCGTATCCGCACAGGGTCGGTCAGAGTAATATGGGGTGGGAAGGTGAGCGTGACTTCTAGACGCGTACCCGGCTCGATCTGCCGGTCGAGGTAAAAGAAAACTCCCCGGGCGCTGACATTCTGGGTCTCGGTGCGGAGCTCGTAGCGGCTGTTGTCCGTGGCTTTAACCATGGCGGGGAGGCGCATATCGAAACGGCGCGCCGCCCGGCGTTCTTGGGACGAATCCACCATCATTGTCTGGTTTCCTGGCAGGAATTCCATTTCGCCTGTCTAAAGCAGCATTTCACTGACCGTGTTGCGGGTCCAGACTAGCAAGGGTCACTGAATAGACCGATCATTTGCAACAAGTTAACGCGATGAGGAATTGCTTCGGTTAATACTTGAGAGAGATTTTCGAGCGTGCTGAAATCCGGATGGAAGACTTTCTTTGGTTCCAGGGAGGTGCTCCGGCATCTTGGACGGAAGCTGGCCGCATCTCAGCAAGACAAGGCCCGCAATTGGCTCGCAGCTTGACAGGCTATCCGTCAGATGTTTAAGTAGTTATTTATTTTTTTCACCCAGTTTCTGATGACAACTACGCATGCCGCTTCATGGGCGCCAGCCGGAGTTTTGCGGGTGCGCCGTTTTTTCTTCCTTTTAGTCACACCGGAAAGTCGGAGGAGCTTGTGAGATTGAATTGCCGTGGGATGGGTATGGGTGGTTCGCGGGGCTGGATTTTGATGGCGGTTGGGCTGCTGATAGCGGCCGGCGCCGCCTTGATGGAATTGGTCCCGGCGCACCCGATCACCGCCGCAAACAGCCAAGGCGAACGAAACTTGCAATCTCGCGTCGCGCCGCGAGCGTCCTCAGGCCCGCCGGAATCATCGTCGTTGCGCCTGACGTACGCACGTCTGCCATTGGGTTTTGAGGCCAACCAGGGGCAAAGCGATGCAAGGGTTAAATTCCTGGCAAGAGGCGGCGGTTACGGGTTGTTTCTCACGCAAGAGGAAGCGGTCTTACGCTGGGAAACGCATCGGTTTTGCGCATGCGGCTATCTGGATCCGACCGGACCGCTTCGGTTGCGGGAAGCGAACGAGTTTCCGGGAAAAGCAATTACTTCATCGGAAACAATCCCGCAAAATGGCATCGCAACGTCCCACAATTCGCCCGAGTGCGCTACCAGCACGTTTATCCGGGAATTGATCTGGTCTACTACGGCAATCAAGGGCGGTTGGAGTACGACTTTGAGGTCGCGCCGGGTGCGGATCCCAAGCAGATCGCGCTTGAACTTCGAAGGACGCGCAAGCCACGCCACTGGATACCCATGGCAACTTCGTACTCAGCGACGGCAGGCGGCGAGGTTCGATTCGAATCGCCGCACGATTTACCAGAATATTGGGCAACGAGCAACGGCCGGTTGAAGGGCGATTCTCACAGCGGGCGGATGGCATCTGTCGGATTCGAGCTGGGCGCATACGACCGCAGCCGCGCGCTGGTGATCGATCCAGTACTCAGCTATTCGACCTATCTGGGCGGAAGCGGGGCTGAGAGTTGCTCCTGCGATAACTGGCGCCGCAATTCACCCCGGGTTGCCCGGCGATCGCCGTAGATTCCGCTCTGAACATCTATGTGGCCGGGGCGACGACCTCGACGATGAATTTCCCCGATCCTGCCGGCGCTGGCAACGCAGCAATACGGTAAATGGCCCTGCCGATGTGTTTGTTACCAAGCTGATCAATTCCGGAGCTACGCTCGCCTTCACCACCTATCTCGGTGGGAGCGGCACGGATACGCCGGCCGGAATTGCCGTGGATAGCGGGTTTGACATAGCGGTGGCCGGCACCACGAACTCTACAGATTTCCCCACGGTCAAAGGCTATCAGTCGTCGCCAGAGTCGAACGGCAATCAGCACGTTTTCGTTACCGAGCTGATTCCGAGTGGAACCCCGGTGATTTATTCCACCTATCTTTCAGGCAATGGCAATGACACTGCCACCGGTGTCGCTTTGGACGTGAAGGGCAAAATCTACGTCAGCGGGACGACTACCACCACCGACACACCCTCCTCGACCATAGCGTTTCCGGCAACCGTGGGAGCGATCCAGACCAAGTCGCTGGCGACCAACCAGTTCTTCATGACCAAAGTGGATCCCGCGACCTCAGCCATGGCCAGCGTTCCCTATTCCACTTACTTCGGGGGGGGGAACCCGGCGAACGGCGTGGCTTTGGGCGGCGGCATTGCGGTGGACCAGAATACGGTGCCGGACGTTTACATCACCGGAGGCACGAATTTTCTCGACACCCAAGCGAGCCCGCAAAGCACCGGGGGAAATGACTTTCCCATTCTGAACGCGGCCCAGGCGTGCCTCGACGTGCCCAGTGCAAGCGCCAGCTCCAGTTCCTTCAATTGCCCTCCGACACCGCCCACGGCGACGGACGCGTTCGTTGCCAAGATCACCCCCACCAACGCGCCGGGCGCTCAACTGCTTTATTCGACTTACGTCGGCGGCACCGGGAATGACGTCAGCTACGGCATCGCAGTGGATGCCGGCGGAATTGCCTATATCACGGGTTCGACGACCTCCACCGATTTTCCGGTCGGCATCGGAAGCGTAGCCTTCCAGCCTTGTCCCAATGATCCGAATCTCCTGCCGACGTCCTGCACGACTTCGACTGGCGCGACCGATGCTTTCGTGGCGAAGATCACGAACTTCACTCCTCCGGTGGCGGGGGCAAGTCCGGTCGCGGTGTCGCTGGATTATTTCTCCTATTTGGGAGGCACGGGCGCCGATGTTGGCACGGGTATCGCGGTAGATGCGGTGGGTGGGGCTCGCGTCACGGGGTGGACAGATTCTTCCGATTTCCCCGTGCAAAATTCGGTGCAAGCCACATCCGGTGGCGGCAGGGACGCATTCGTTGCCAACCTCAACACGGTTGCAACCTCGGTGTGCACGCCGGATCCGACGGCGAATCCGCCGGTCGTCTGTCCCAGCTACTCCAGTTATCTGGGTGGTAGCGGAACGGATATGGCGACGGGAATCGCACTGGACGCGCAGGGAGCTACCTATGTTGCGGGCGAGACGACCGGTAACTTCCCGCTCAAGAATCCGGTGCAGGGCACTTTCGGTGGCGTATCAGATGCTTTTGTGAGCAAACTAAGCCCCGCACTGACTCTGGCGATGACTGCCACGGCGACTCCGAGTCCGATCGGGGTGGGCAACTCGGTCACCTACAAATTCACGATCGTGAATAACGGAGATGCGGCAAACGGCGTCACGTTTACCGACAATCTGCCCGCTGCCACCGTCGCTACTTTTGTGTCAGCGACGGCCACTCCAGGGAGCTGTGGTACGGTGAACGGCACCACGGCACAGTGCAATCTCGGCAACATAACCACTACTCCCAGCGGAAGCACAGGACCGGTTGTAACCGTGTTGCTCACGCCGATTGCTCCCACTCCTCCATCGACCACTCCACTCGCGAGTTTGGGGAACAGTGCGACTGTAAGCGTGGCGGGGCAGACCGCGGTGGCATCGGCGAGCGCGAGTGCCGCAGTCAACGACTTCAATATCAGCGTGGCCCCGGCCAGCCAGACGGTGGCAGCCGGCGGTGTTGCCAGCTATAGCGTGCAAGTCACGCCTACGGGTGCGATTCCGAATACCGTCTCGTTCGCGGTAGGCTCGACCTTGCCCAGCGGAGCTACTTCCTCATTCACCACGAGCTCGCTGCCCAACCTCAACAATGGACCAGCCAGCTCCACGTTGAACATCAATACCACGCAGCGGATTACCACCACGGTCCAGTTGCGACGGGCGGGACCGCTATACGCGCTCTTGCTGCCTGTATCCGGGCTGGCCTTGCTCGGTATGGCGGGTGGAAAACCATCGCGGCGGCGGTGGCTGCTGGGAATCCTGGGCGGATCGTTCCTGGTACTGATGGCATTATCGGCGAGTTGCGGTTCAACTCCGCCCACCATCACAACCACAGGGACGCCGGCCGGAACTTACACCGTGACCGTCAATGCAACTTCGGGTTCGGCGGTGCGCACCACGACGGTGCAGCTCGTGGTGCAATAATGGTAAATAGACAGAAAGTGGTGAGATTCTATCGACGGCAGTGACCGCGCACCATAATGGAAAGACGCTGCTGGGAAGACATTAGTGGCAACAAGGCTCTCTGTTCGCGGCGTCTGAGCGAAAGATTCCAACAAGACGGGATTCTCCCGGCACATCCTCTGCCAAGATATTCAGTTCGACGATTCCGCGGGAACTAGGCAAGCCGCCGCTGAGCCGTCCGCTGCGGATTGCACAGCCTCGAGATGGCTGCGACGATGGTGCTCGAGAGCAGTTGCATGGTAGCCACATCGCGATTGTTGAAGGCATGTGGAACCGAGGATAGCACTTCAAACACACCCAGCGTTTGACGGAAATGGCGCAACGGCGCGGCCAGAATCGAACGAACTCCCAGGCGGCGGGCGCTGGCCAAGTCCACCCTCGGATTGCTTTCGGCGTCATTACAAAGGATCACTTCGCCCGTGCGCACGCAGTCCGCCGAAATGCCGGATTCGGTTTGCAGGCGCACTCCAAGATCGGGAGCCGTGCGCCCGGCGCGGGCGCGGCATACGATTTCCTCTCCGCGGCGCAACGCAATCGCGGCGCCCGTTGCCCCGGTAAGCGCCTGCGCCCGCTCCGTAATTAGGCCAATTGCGGGTTCGAGATCGAATTCCGCCATGGAAATTTCAGGATGGACGCTGGCCGGAGCAGGGCTGGCCAGCATGGCGCGCGCATGATTGCGGCGCGGAGCGAGAGTCGCAAATGAAGCCGCCGGACGGTTCTCGTCGGCGGGCGTCAGCGCGGGCACAGTCTGCAGCAGTTCACGCACCAGGCGGTCAAGCTCGGAATCGGCGATCAAGTTTGCAGTCGCCTGGCGGTGCAGCGATCCTCCCAGGATCCGCGACAGATTCAGAATTGCCTGGCTGCCGCACGCCAGACACCCGGACGTGCTGTTCTCGCTAAGCATTTCGCATTGCACGCAGAAGACGGTAGCTTGTAAAGACAGGAAATTGATTTCTCGGAGTTTGGCCCAGCCCATCGGTCGGAATCCCCTCTCAACAGCCTGAAAACTCAGATGCAGAAATCAATGTGTACCTGTGCGTGGCGTGCGGAAACAGTGACAGGAGAGGTTCGGGCTGTGGATAACTACGGGCAGGCTGCACTGCAGAAGGCGCTACCGCCGCCGGGTTTGCCGCTGGGACAGAATTCGATGCACTCCGGGCAAGCGCAAACCGGACAAGTGAGCCTGGAAATTCGCAACAAGTTAGGGGCTCACTGGTTTGAGCACGGCGGCGTTCCGTTCGTCGCCGGCGATCGTCCGGTAGAACTGTTTCAGCTCCGCCGCCTTGCTGACCGGAACGCTCAGCTCTTTTACCTCGAAGGTGCGGGTGTAGTGAATGATGTTTCCATTTACTTCGGATTTGGAATGGTAGCTGGCGAAACTAAAGTCGGCATCGACCGGGGAAGGTAGATCGTCGACCGTGTAGCCCGCGGGCAGCGTGATATCGAACGTGTCTGTGTCCCGCGCTGGCCCTTCAAATTCAATGGGGAACTTGCGCGGCTCTTTCGTCTCAAGCAAAGCGCTCGATTTATTCCCCAGAACCCGTGGCCTTACCAGAAGCAGATTGCCAGCATTCTTAGCGTAGTTTGGCGCTTCGAAGGAATATTCGTACCCAAACGGCAGGTTGGTGTTCGTCGAGTTGATGAGAGCGGCGTGGGTGATACGAAACTCCGCCAAAGATCCCGCCAGCAGATTTTCAATGGGCTTGATTCGATCAACATCCTTGGTCACGGTGCGCAATTGCCAGCGCTGGGTCCAGGCACGGTCCCCGAGACGCACTTCATTCACTTGACCGGTCAGCGTGCCGGTCGCATCCAACGACAGTTTGGCGGTACGTTCAACAGAATTCATATTGGCCGGCTGCACCGGCAATTCCACCAATTCGCCGCCGTCCGGCGCTACCAGCAACCCATAGTTGGCTTGCAGGTAGCCACCGATTTGCCCAAAGGGCGTGACTTCGTTGGTGGGATCGAAAAACAAGAGTTTGCCGAGCTTGGGATGTTGTATCACCGCAATCAGCGATGGATCGCCCGTCCCGTTCGGCAACTGGATCGCCAGGATCGCGTGATTAAAAGCGTTGCTGTAGGCGGGCGTATCCGCAGTGACCGAGCCGCGTTCGGCATTGATCACGACATAGTAAGACTCGACGCCGATTTCGTGCAGCATCGAACTCATGAGCGTCGCCTTATCCTTACAATCCCCGTAGCGATGGGAGAAGACGTCGGGCGCGGCATGCGGCTGAAATCCGCCAATACCCAGTTCGATGCCCACATAACGAATATCGTGTTGCAAGAATTGCGCGATTGCCCTCATCTTTTCAACCGTCCCCGGTATTGAGGAGGTCAAGGCGGAGACTTCCAGCTTGATCTCCGGAGAGGCATCACGCAGCCCTTTGGTGAGGCTCAAGTACCACGTGCCCATCTCCTGCCAGCTGCCAAATTCCTTAGTCGCGAGACCACCGGGTGGAAAGAACGACACAATCATTTGCCCGATCACGCCCCTCACCGGCGGCATGTCCTGCTCTTCCCGGACTCCTTTCACATCACTTACGGTCCATTGCCATTGTCCGTTTCCAGCCTCCGTCGCTTTGACCTCCGCGTAGTTAAGCCACGATGCCTTGTATTCCCATCCCGAAGGAAGCTGCAAAGAGTAGTGGCTTTCGCGTGCCGGGCTCTCTTCCTGGAATTCCCAGCTGTCCTGCAGAACCAGAGGCTGCTCTTCGATCTCGTATTCATACCCGATGATGTTTCCCGGCTCGGAAGCTGGGATGTGCAGCAGTTTCGCTTTCACATCGGAGACCAGTTCGCTGCCTTCGATTTTGGGCAAGGCAACCTCGATTGCATCCTTGTCCTTGACCTCGTAATCCTTGCCCTGAGCGGGAATGCACCAGCCATGCAGGCTTGTAACCTTCTGGCCCGGCGCATTAAAGGAAACAAACACTTCACCGTGCTCCCGGCCGCCGGGCCGAAGGATCTTGTAGGCCGCCCGCACCTGCGTCCTGATTTTGTCGGTGGAGAGGACGGTGACGTTCCTCTCCGCATACAGCAAGACGGCGTCCGTCTTTTCGTCGTGGGCAGGAAGAGGCGCATTCACCAGGGCATGCATCCACTGCGGCGCATCGCCACTTGCCCAAGCCGGGCGAGCGGTTAGTCCCACCCATATTCCAACGCAAACCACAACCCAGAATCCCAGCGTTTTAGTTTTTTGCACTGGCGCTTCCCGGTTGCAGGACAATCTGTTCTTCATCGCTCGTTCTCACCTGCTGGAAGAAATTGCGCAACGCCGCATAATATTTTTTGTCTAACAAGAGAAAATCCACATTCAAAGTCCGTGCCAGATGCACTTTGCTGTGGTCATTTTCCGCTTTTAGGGTGTAGGCGATGACATGGCCATCCTGGTTCTGTCCAGGCGGCAGACTCGCAACTTGCCAGCCGGCCGGAAGTTCGATGGTCACGTCGTCCAGCCGCTGGCTGGGAAATTCAAAGTAGATCGCATATTCGCGGTGGGCATGATCAAAGACGTGTTTTTCGGGAGCGCTGAAAATTCCCACCGGAAGCAACGCGCGTTTCCCCGCCGCTGAAATCCAGCCGGGAATCTTCAGATCGAACGCCGCCACCAGCGCTGGCGCCGAACTGTTCCATTCCGGTTTGTTGGTAAGCTCCACCTCAACGCCGGCCGGGATAAATCCCCTGACGTCATCTTCGAGATATTTTTTGCGGTCGGTATCGTCTTCGTGGCGCTCTTCCAGCCGCCGACCCAACGCCTCGAGGCCGGTGTAGGTTACGATGAGCTTTCCTTCCAGTTCTCCGCTCTCCTCGGACAACTTCAAATCTGCTTTTCGCTCGATCCTCGATGCTGCACTCTCAGGGAGAGAGGTCTCTACCCAGGTTCCGCCATCTTTATCTAGCCGGAGTCCCGGCACGCTGGTTTCGAACCAGGGAAGAAGTCCAAAGGGAGTGAATGCCGCTCCCGGGTCCAGGTAAAGGTCTTTGCCATTGAGCTTGACCAGCGCCAGGTTTGTGTCGAGTTTCGATTTGTCCATCAGTTTCGCACTGAAGAAGTAGTTTCGACGATCCGATGCCCACACCCCGTTCGCCTCAAACCCAGCGGCTCGCGCCATGGCTAGAAACAGCCAGGTGATTTGCGCGCCGTCGCCGTACCCGCGTTTCCAGACGTCCTCCACATTGGAAGCATCCTTCTCTTTAGCCCGCTTTTCTTCCTGCTCCGTTTTTTGGATTTCGAATGAAGTGTTGCGTATTTGCTGCACCCGGGCGTAAATCTTTTGCAATTTCACTTCAGGCGGATCAGAGGGTGACACAATTTGCCCAACCGCTTCTTCCATCGCCTTCCGCTTCCCAACGAAACTCTCCAGTTCACCATTCATCTTCTTGCCCGTCTTCTTCCAGAACTCATTGGGATCGCTGGGCAGTTGATCCTCGCTGTAAGTGAAATCCACTCGCGACTTGAGTTCGTTCTCCGGAGGCATGAAATCCTCCGTCTGGAAGGCGGGAATGTTTTGAACCTGCATGCGGACCCAATGATCGGGGCCTTGCGCTGGTGGAGGAGTGTCCTTGGGAAGGTAGTTCCAACTCCAACTCAGGTGCAGCGGGAAATAATTAGCTTCGTAGGGCTTCAACGAAAATTTTGCGGCCTTGGTGAAGAGCTCATCACTCAGAATCCAATGGGAGTCAAAGATCAAGTGTTCGCTTAAATCGATCGTGTAGTAGTACTCGATGATGCTGCCGACCTGAACTTCGGGCAAGGTGAAGGTTCTGGCCATGTATTTCACGCCTCTGGCCTTCACGATGGATTTGTCGAAAACCTTTCCGTCGAACTCGACGGAGGATCCGTCAGGCCTTATGGTGCGACCCTTGATATTGACGATACTGCCGTTCTCCTTGAGAAACGGGATCTCCACGTCGGCATACTTGCGGCCCTCTTCCGTGAGGATCTTGATGCGAAAATAGTTGTCCTCGTGAGAGGTCCTGCCGTTGTCGTCGCGGTCCACCTCGCGGAACAGAATAATCGCCGGCGCTCCGGGGGCCTGCGGATCGCTTGTCATTTTCAGTTCGTCAGGCGACACCGGCTGAAATCCCACGTAAGCGCGCGCGCCCATAGGCGCCACAATGAGCAGTGAAAAAAGGGCGAAGGTTGCCGAAAGACGGGAGGACATCGTACGCTCCTTGGAAATGGGCACACGTCACCTCAGAGGGCCGGCCCGGCGGGTGGGAGAAGGTCTAAGGGACGGACCGACGGAAGTGGCCGGAACCCAGGTCTGCCGCAGGCCGATTCGACTTGCGGCAAGCGAAAATATAGAGGCGGGGCCTGGAGGTGTCAAGAGAATGCAGTCACGTAGGTCTGTGATTGGATTCACGTTCCCGGAGGAGTTTGTTTCCCCTGGCGAGATGCCTCATGCGCTCTTGGGCCACATTCTATGCGCCGGCAGAAAGTTTGTGGTGGGCGTTTGGTTCCGCGATGCCGTATTGACGGATCTTGTACAGAAGAGCTTTATAGCTGATTTTTAGCAAGGCCGCCGCCTGCTTGCGGTTCCAGTTGGTTTCTTCCAGAGCTTTGGCGATGGCTTCCGCTTCGGCTTCATCTTTGGCGTTGCGTGCCAGGGATTTCAACCGCCAGCCGAATCCGTGGATGGATGCGTGGATCGTCATGGACCGGTGCCGTGCTATTGCTCTTGGGGCCAAGTTCGTGGATGGCGAGATCTTCGTCTCCCAGAACCAGAAAGCGCTTGACGAAGTTGTTCAGCTCGCGAATGTTGCCCGGCCAGGAATAGTTCTGGCAGGCCTGCAGCAAGGTCGGGGACAGCGGCAGCGGCGGCCGCGCATAACGCTCTGCCATGTGCGTCATGAAATGCTTCAGCAGAATTGGAATTTCCTCCTTGCGCTCGCGCAGAGGAGGAACCTGCAAGGTGAAAGCGTTCAGCCGGTAGTAGAGATCCTCGCGCAGCCGCTTGTTGGCGAGGGCTTCCGGAATATTGATGTTGGTCGCGGCCAGAATGCGAACGTCCACTTTGATCACGGTGCGTCCGCCCAGGCGGGAAAACTGCTGATCCTGCAAAACGTGCAGCAACTTGGCCTGTAAGAGCGGTGGCATTTCGCCGATTTCGTCCAGCAGGATGGTGCCCTTGTTGCATAACTCAAACTTTCCCGGTTTGGCGTGGTTCGCGCCAGTAAAGGCTCCGGCTTCGTAGCCGAACAGTTCGCTCTCCAGCAGATCGGCGGGAACCGCCGCGCAATTGACTTTGAGGAATGTGCGATGAGCGCGCGGAGACAGCTTGTGAATCAAGCCGCGCCATCACTTCCTTGCCGGTTCCGCTCTCGCCCAGCATCAGCACGGGAATATCAACATTGGCGACCAAGGCGGCCTGCGAGCGGAGTTTGCGCATGACCGGGCTCGCGGCAATGAAGAAGACTTCATCCGCGAGCTCTTCTACCTCGCCCGGGTAATTCTGCTTATTGGTGCCCAGGCATTGATCAATGACCGCGTCGAGTTCCGCTTTCTGAAATGGCTTGGTCAGATAATCCTGCGCGCCTAGGCGGATGGCTTGCACAACTTTGCGGGTGTCGCTGACGCAGGAAAGCATCACCACTTTAATGCCGGGCTCGGATCTTGCGCAGTTGCTCCAGGGTTTGCAGGCCGTCGATGCCTGGCATGAGAAGGTCGAGCAGCACCAGATCCGGGCTGCAGGCCTTTTTGCACGCAGCGCCACGGCTTCTTCGCCGGTGCTGGCGGTTTCGACTTTGTGGTTGTCCACTTCGAGCAGAGTCCGGATGTAGCGCAGCATTCCGGGCTCGTCGTCCACCAGCAGAATCTTGGCCGTCTCACTCATCTACTTTCTCCTTTATCGTGTGTGCTGGTGAGCGGTTTCAGCGGAAGGAGGAAGGAAAACTTGCATCCCCCGCCGGGCTCGCTTTCCACCCAGATCTTGCCGCCCATGGCGCCCACCAGACGGCGGGCAATGGCCAGGCCCAGGCCCATGCCTTCGGTTTGACTCTCGGTCTGCGGAAGGCGGAAAAAATCGTCAAACACCTCAATATGATATTCGGCAGGAATACCCGGACCTGTATCGGCCACACTGAGTTTGACCGAATTGGGAACGGTCAGGCTACGCCGCCGCCGCTCACCTGCCACTGCGGTCTTGTTCACGCTGCGCCGTTCCCACATGTAGGGCTCGGCGTGCAGCCAAACCGTTCCACCCGCTGGAGTGAACTTGGAGGCGTTTTCCAGCAGGTTGGAAATCACGCGCTCCACTTTCGCCGAATCGAAGCTAAACTCGGTGAGCTTGTCGTGGGGCAGGAAGTACAGCGCGATGCCCTTGTCCTGAAACCGCGGCGACCACAGGCGGCAAACTTCGGCCAGGCAGGCATTCATGTCGCCGGATTCGTAATGCAGCTTCAGTTCGCCGGTTTCCATGCACGCTGTAGGTGAGGAAATCCTGGATAAAGTGCTCCAAACGCCGCCCATTGGAGCGCATATCGCGCAGAACTTCGCGCTGGCGCGGGTTCAGTCCGCCAAGCTTTTCGCTCTGCAAGACCTCAACGTATCCGTTCAGAATGGCCAAGCGGGGTCTTCAGATCATGCGCGGCCGAGGCCAGGGCATTGGTCGTCCGCAGATAGCGTTCCTTCAGATGGGTGTAACTCGTCGAGCAACTGCGGGCTGACTTCCGCGCTCGGTACCGAGGGTCGGGCGACAGGACGCCGTGCAGAGCTTTGCGCCCCCGACGGCCTGCGAGGCCGTTGTCTCAGAAACATAACTATTCTTGGGAGTTAGACCCATAGTGTTAAGTGAAAATGTGTTCAGCTTTAGGCCAACAAGGGGAGGGAAGACTGCTGGATGAATGGCGCTAGTCAAAGTATGGCATAGTTTTGCGCTTTGTCAAATGAAAGCACGGCCATCCCGTGGTCACAGGTGCAGGCGAAAGGGAGCTTGCGAGTTAGAGCTCGCTTCGAGGCGTCGATCGGCGTAACGAAGCCACGGCCTTGAAGCAGCCGCTCAATTGGCATCCGCGTTGCTGGGTATTGGATGGTCAATGACGTGGTTAACGCCGGTCTTTAGCCGAAATCACAGGGTTATTTTGGGTTTGGCCCACAAGATGCGGACAACAAGGGACACAAATCTGGATTAAAAGGGAGCGACTTGAACCGATTGGAACGAGAATCGGAGCGCCGAAAGTGGCCACGCTTGCCTTTAGCCATTCCGGTCTTCGTGCGCAGCCGCGACAAGAATGGAAAGGATTTCTCGAGCTGGCGACTGCTGTCAACGTCTCGGCGGGAGGCGCGCTGGTGGCGGTTCGCCGCCCTTTGCCAATATCCGCGCGGGTTTCGCTAGAGGTCCCCACTCCGCCCTCGCCCGCCACTGCCGCAGCGACCTAAGGCTCGCGCGTTCTGCGCGCCCGCACCGTGCGCAGTGACGCAACGGCGAAGGCTACCAGCTCACCGGCTTCCAATTTCTGCGGCCCCTGGCCAATGGCACGTGTAAGTCCCAAGGCTCCAGCGACGGAAAGTTACTTCTTCGGTGTGAAAAGTTTTTCCTCTCTCCGTGCCACTGTCCAGGAACCACCCGTTGGATCGCGCTGCTATCCGTCGTTACGTTCTCGATGATGGCCCACTGTAACCGATTAACAACAATAGTCTTAATCGTGATTACCGAGGTGCGCCAGAAGGCTAGCACTATTTGGCTCTCTGGGTGCAGACTAGAACATTGCACACAGGAGCTTAAACCCGAGATGCCTACCTCAACGCGAATCCCGTCAATCTGTTACCCAGTCGCTGGGAGAGATGCCTCCGGATGCGGTAGTTTTCGGCCGCTCCGAAGCGATGCGCTTGTCTGCGCGAACGTCTGGCTCAAAGTGGCCTCGGCCAACGTCCCGGTCTTGATTCAAGGAGAGAGCGGCACCGGCAAAGATATTATCGCTCGCATGATCCATGGGCTTTCTCCTTGGCGCACTGGGCCCTACGTAAAGGTGAACTGCCCCGCGATTCCGGGCACCCTGCTCGAAAGCGAATTGTTCGGTTATGAAAAGGGCGCATTCACCGGAGCCTACGGCTCCAAGCCGGGCCGGGTGGAGATGGCGCATCGCGGGACGCTGTTCCTGGACGAGATTTCCGAGCTGGATCCGGCGTTGCAGTCCAAGTTGTTGCAATTGCTGCAGGACGGTCAGTTCTGCCGCATCGGAGCGCAGGAAGATAAGAAAGTCGAAGTACGCATCGTGTGCGCCACCAACCGCCAACTGGAAGTGGAAATTGAGAACGGCACTTTCCGGCAGGACCTGTTTTACCGCATCAACGTGGTGAATCTACAGACTTCCGCCGCTGCGCGAGCGGCGCGCCGACATCGAGGATCTGGTCAACTATTTCCTGGAATACTACAACCGCAAATACAATTGCCGGCGCGCGCCGCTTTCCAGCTGAATTGCTCGGTGCTGCAGAAATATCATTGGCCGGGCAACATCCGCGAACTGGAAAATCTGGTGAAGCGATACGTCATTCTGGGCAATGAAGAGGGGATCACCAACGAACTGGTGGCACGGCCGCCCGAATTCTCCAATCCCGGAGATGAATTTTGATGGGCCCATCTCTTTGAAAAAAATGACCCGGCAAGCGACCCGGGAATTGGAGCGCAAAGTCATCCTCAAAGTTCTGCAAGCCAATCACTGGAACCGCAAACGGGCCGCGCGGGCTTTGAGCATCAGCTATCGCGCGCTGCTTTACAAGATTCGCGAGGCCGGGTTGCCGCCCAACCGTTCTACTCGCCGCCCGCCAGAGTCATCGGAAGAATGGCAAGTCATAGTGCTGCGGATTAATGTATTCCGGCAAGCTAATTGTTATATTGCATTAAGACCAATAATATCCATGTGTTGCATGAACATGCCCTGAGCGATCGGTGGCCGATCAATTACGACAACAGTAAAGATTCGGTAAAGATAAGTAAAAACCGTATGAAACGAACCTGAGTTGCGGATACGATGAACTCGGTAGGTTGGCGCCAATCCGATCACGATGCCCGACTTCCCCCGGGTGGCAAGCGACCAAAAACAGAAGCAAAAACAGTAGCAAAAGGAAAGAGTCCTGTCCGTGTCAGAATCGTCCGTCATAACCCAAGAGGGCATCACAGAAATGCCTTTTCGGGCGGCTGCATCACAACTGGTGCAGTGGTTATCTCCCAATCAAGACGCATTATGGGATGAGTTTGTCGCGCAACACCGGTATGGCCTCGTGTACCACCTGTCGGCATGGAAGCAAGTTCTACACGCGGCGTTTCCTCACATCCGAGGAGGTTTCCTGGTCCTCCGCGATAGCGCGAGCGGACGAAATCTGGCCGGTATGCCGGTCTATACGGTAAAAGTTGGCTACTGGGCAACGCATTAGCAGCCTCCCATTTTCGTCGTTTTGTGATCCGTTAATCACTCTGCCGAAGAATTTAGCGGCTGTTTTTGCCGGAACTCGAGGCATTGCGCAGCCGCACCAAAAGCCGGGTGGTTGAAGTGCGTTCCACGAGAACGACCGGAGCCGAGTCTCGCGGAAGCCGGTCTCGGAAAGCGTTCAACCTACAAGCACCACTATCTCCCCTGAACCGCGATTTGGACGAGATTTTCCGCGGCTTTGCGAAATCCTCGATCCGGCAAAAAATACAGCATGCAGAACGTGCAGGGCATTGACGTGGAAGAGCGGGAGGGCGAACCCGGCCTGAAGCTGTGCCATGACGATCCTTGCCGCTACCAGAACCCGCCGCCCTTCCGGTGCTCCCATACGCTTTTTTTCGAGCCATGGGAGATTCCTGCGGCCTCGGAAAATCTCAAGGTTTTCCTGGCGTACCAAGGGGGCAAGACTGTCGCCTTCCATCTGATCCTACGATTTAAGGATCTCTGGATTTCAGAGTATTCGGGCAACACGGACGAGGCACTGAACGGCGTCAACCAATTGCTGTATTGGGACACGATCAAGCGGGCCTATGCCGATGGTGCCAGAACATTCAGTTTCGGTCGAACTTCCGCTAGCCAATGACGGATTGCTGTCCTATAAACGACGCTGGTCGCCAGTGGAGGAAGACCTGGCGGAGTTTAATCTCTACCCGGAGCTCGGGAACGCCAAAGAAGGCAACAGCCGGTCGAGAAATACTGTGGCTTATCGTATTGTGCGATCTTTCTTTCTAGCGCTCCCTCTCCGGTGTCACGATGATCGGGAACATATTCTACCGTCATCTGGGCTGATTTCTTCCGCGCGATTTTCCTCGGCTCGTCCTCAAATCGCTGAATCGAGGGAAATGAGAGTGGTGTCGGAACGGTGCAATCCGGACAAAGATTTCTTCATTGCCGCCGCTGCAATCATGGGCGCGCTTCGCACACTGAGTTTGGCCGCAATCGAAATTGGCCGAGCTTGATCGCTTTTCTAACCCACAATTGCGCGATTCCTCCGATGCAGGCATAGCGCGCGAGTCGGCGCCTGGGTCCTCCGGGATATTGTCCAGCCCTTTCCGCGTCTACCAGCGCCAGGATTCCATTGACCATGGATTCCGAACCGCGAATGCTGTTGGATTGGTGCACACGGTAAGCGACAGTGAGCGGGCTTTTCACCACCACACAAGGTCCATAAGTCCCAACCTTCAAGATAAGGTTGAAGTCGTCCAGATGAAAGGTCGCTGGAGTGCTGTTTCGAACGCCACCCACCTGGCCTGAAAGACCGACTTACGAAGCACGATGCGGCTGTTTGAAAGGCCCACGACAATCGTCTTTGTGTCAGGTAGTCGGGACACTTCCAGACTTCAGTTTTGCCCCGGTCGTCGCGCCCGGGGGGTACGGGCTGCCCGTCTTCGAAGTAGGCCATGGAGCCGATAAGCAGTGGCGGGGAATCTAGAGCCCGGATGACGCGGTCGTAGGTTTCCAGCGCGCAAGGGATCAGCAGGTCATCGCTATCCAGCAGAACGAGATATTCACCCTGCGCGAGCGCCGCTGCGGTATTTCGCGCTACTTCAGGCCCCTGGTTGGCTTGGCGAAGCGCGCGGATGCGTTCGCCGAACGAAGCCAGCATTTGAGCAGTCCCATCGGTCGAACCATCATCAATGACCAACAACTCGTAGCTGGCAAATGTCTGCGCCAACACGGATTCGATTGCCTGGCGAGTCTGTTCCTGCCGGTTGTAGGTGGGAACCAACACGCTGAACCTGACAGGCAATTTCGCATCTCCGTAGGCGGCGTTTCAACTACAGCCCGCGCCTTCAAAGTATGACTGCGGGACCAGCGGGTGCCAAGGGAAGGGCGGATTCAGTTAGTTACTGCCGTTTCCCAAAACCAAAACGCCACCCTGAGGCCGTCCCAGTGCCAAAAGGTGCCGTCGTCGTTTGCTGCCAGCTAAAAGTGATAAGCTAAACGCCGTTTCTATTTCGACATCCCATATCAAGGGGGAACTGTGCGCCGTTTTCTGGGTTGGACTGCCGTTGCATGTCTGTTGTTGATGCCGCTGGGCTTAGCCAAAGATAAGCCCTTGCAGATTTACTTCATCGATGTCGAGGGCGGACAGTCCACGCTCATTGTCAGCCCATCCGGGCAGTCCCTGCTGATTGATGCTGGTTTCCCCGGCTTCCACGGGGCACATCCGGCACGAATATTGGAAGCGGCGAAAAAGGCCGGGATCAAGCAGATAGACTACTTGCTGGTAACTCACTATCACCGCGACCACGTCGGGGGTGTGCCTGAATTGGCGAAGATGATCAAGATCGGGACCTTCGTGGATCATGGCCCTAACCGGGAAGACTCTGACATCACCCGCATGGACTACGCCGCCTATGAAAAGACCATTGGAGACGCCAAGCATTTGGTGCTCAAGCCGGGTGAGGGCATTCCTATCAAAGGGCTTACGGTTGAAGCGCTGACCGCTGACGGAGAGCATCTCAGTTCGCCTTTACCGGGGGCTGGGACGGTGAATCCATATTGCGGGCAGGATCAGCAACCCGAATCTGATGACAGCGAGAACGCCCGTTCTCTCGGAACTCTCATTACCTACGGCCAGTTCCGTTTTATCGATCTCGGCGATCTTACCAAGAAGAAGGAATTGGGGATGATGTGCCCAAACAATCCCATCGGCACGGTGGATTTGTTTCTCGTCTCCCATCACGGACTGGCTCTTTCCAACTCAAAGGCATTGGTGTGGGCGCTGCATCCGCGTGTGGCCATCATGAACAACGGTGCGCGCAAGGGCGGCGCTCCGGAAGCCTGGCAGGTCGTGCATGATTCTCCCGGACTCGAAGATCTGTGGCAGCTGCATAGCGCATTAGGCCCCGGATCCCACAACGTGGATGAGATGCTTATTGCCAATCCTAAGGCGGATGCGGACGATGAAGGCGAATATCTCAAGGTGACTGCTGAGCCGAACGGAGCCTTCACCGTAACAAACCCAAGAAATGGGTTCAGCAAGACCTACACGAAGTAGACGCTGGATGGTCTGAAACTGCCATGATGTTTGTTCCGATAAGGTCCAAGGTACGAGCGGGGTGTCGACGGTGCAGCAACTCGGATGGGAGTTTGCCGATCGGCACGGGTCCCGCCGCGGACCTTGAGAAGGGCTAGACCCGATGATGACGGCCCTGCCACGGTGGAGATCCTGAACCAATCCGCCAGCCACATTGAGTCCGCCGTGATCGCGAAACTGACCCGGCGGGTCGTACCATTTCTGTTTCTGCTGTATATCGTCGGCTATCTCGACCGTATCAACGTCGGTTTCGCTGCCCTGCAGATGCAGCCGCAACTCGGCTTCAGCAAAGACACGTTTGGCTGGGGCATGGGAATGTTTTTCGCCGGCTATTGTTGCTTCCAGGTCCCTAGCAATCTGGTGCTGCAGCGCGTGGGAGCGCGGCGCTGGCTCGGAATTCTCATGGTGGTGTGGGGATTGGTTTCCGCCTCAATGGCCCTGGTGCACACCGTTCGCGGTTTTTATGGTTTGCGCTTTCTGTTGGGAGTGGCGGAGTGCGGGTTTTTTCCAGGCGTCATTTTTTACCTGAAAAACTGGTTTCCGGCCTCCACCTATGCGCGAACCGTCGCTTGGTTCTCGGCCGCGGGGCCGATTTCCGCCGTTGTCGGCTCACCGCTCTCCGGCGCGATTCTCAAGTTGCATGCCGTCGGCGGACTGGCAGGCTGGCAATGGCTGTTTGTTTTGGAGGGCCTGCCAGCCATCTTGCTGGGATTCGTAGTTCCGTTTTATCTAGTGGACCACCCGCATGAAGCGGAATGGCTGCCGCTCGATCAGCGTTCCTGGCTATCGGAGACTCTTACCCGCGAGCAAAGCGCCTACAGCACGGTAACCGGGGCAGAAGTCTGGACTACGCTCTGCACCGGACGGGTTTGGCTGCTGGCATTGGTTTACTTGACGATCAACACGGCTGGATACGGAATCATGCTTTGGCTGCCGACTCTCATTCGCAGCCTGGCAGTGACGAACACCGTGGTCATCGGCGCATTGGCGGCTATTCCGTATGCCGCGGCCGCCATCGCCATGGTGCTGATGGGGATGCACTCGGATAAAACCGGGGAACGCCGCTGGCACCTTATCCTGCCCGCATTTCTTGGAACCGTAGCGTTGATCGGCGCGGCTTACTCCACCTCGGCGGGGCCCATGATCACGATCCTCAGCGTGGCCGTCCTGGCGGAATTCTCTATGATGGGGCCATTCTGGGCTTTTTCTACCATGGCGATCTCGGGAGCATCCGCGGCTGCAGGAATCGCCGTCATTAACTCAATCGGCAGTCTGGGTGGCTTGATAGGCCCGGGATTATTGGGCTGGTCGGAACATTCACCGGCGGGTTCAAGGGGGGATTGCTTTGCGCGGCCCTTGCCATGGGACTAAGCGGATGCATCGCGTTGTTGGTGCGGATTCCAGTGGCGCGGCAGCGAGCGGCCACGGGGGAAACGCCCTAAGCCAGGAGAATCTTAAATCGCCGATTTCGCCAAGAAAGATCTCGGAGCGCACAGAGACTGTGGATTCGGACACCGCTTTCCGCCAGCATGCTTCCTGACACCCCATAATTCTTGCATTCCTTTTCCGCCTGCCAGCGTATAGCTAAGTGAGAAGCAATGGATCCGGCAATGGCTCTCCCTAACCCGGTGCTTACCGCTGCGGGAACCTTGGATTTCAATGCTCTGGTGCGGGAGCATCAAGCCATGGTCTTCAGCGTGGCGTATCACTTTCTCGGGGACCGGGCTGCGGCCGAGGAGTTGGCGCAGGATGTTTTTTTGCAGCTCTTCCGGCGCCTTGATGACCTGCGATCGCCCGAGCACGTCGTGTTCTGGCTGCGCCGGGTGACGGCGAACCGGTGCATAGATCAAGCCCGATGGCGGAAAAGGCGTCCCGAGATGCAGCTAGGGGATTTGCCGGAGCCAAGCACGGCGACGCCAGTGGCCGATCCAATCGTTAAAGAGCGTCTGCGGCGGCTGGTCGCATCATTGCCCGACAAGGCTCGAATGATGGTGGTGCTCCGTTACCAGGAAGACCTGGATCCGGAAGACATTGCCAAAGTGATGAACGTGCCGCTCAACACGGTAAAGAGCCAGCTACATCGCGCTCTTGCTATGCTGCGGCAAAAGGCTGGAAACATGAATTGGGAGAAGTAAAGGCGATGGACCGTTTTGAAAAGGATCTGCGAAATGCGCTGCGGCGCGAGAGTCCGTCTGCTGATTTTCAGGCGCGCCTAGCGAGCCGAATGGCGGTAGACGGTCGTCGCAAATGGCGGTGGCCGTCGATTTTGGGACATCCGCAAATCCGTTGGGCAGCGATGGCGACGGCTTGCGCTCTGATTTTGGGAGGTTTTGCGTATCAGCGCGAACAGCAGTTGCAGCGTGCGCGAGGCGAGTCTGCCAAACAACAGGTCATGATCGCGCTGCGTATTACCAGCAGCAAGATGAAACTGGCTCGAACCAAGGTTAAGAGCCTGTCACAGAGATAACGGGGTGAAACCATGAAGAACGTTTTGTTGTCCCTGATCCTCACGCTCATGGGTGGCTTGGCTGATGCTCAGACCATCAAGGTTCCCGAAAGTTGGAACCAGTTGGCGGCAAAGGCGGATGAAGTCGCGAATATTAACCTCGATCGCAAGATGCTTAAGTTCGCCGCCAAGTTCATGGAAATGGACAAAGACGATGATGCCGCTGAGGCCAAGGAACTGATTTCGAAGCTCAATGGTATCTATGTCAGAACTCTTGAATTTAAAGAGCCCAGAACCTTCAGCGACGAGGACGTGGAACCGATTCGCGCTCAATTGCGCGGGCCGGAGTGGTCGCACATCGTGGACGTTAACAGCAAGGCGGAGAAGTCGAGGGTCGACATTTATGTAAAGACCGTGAACGACCAGACCGCGGGGATGGTCATCCTGGCGCAGGAGCCCACGAGCCTGGCGTTCATTGATTTGGATGGCGCCATTAATCCCGAGGACCTCGAAAAGCTCAGCGGCAATTTCGGGATCCCTAAAGATATTCACGCGCCGCAGAGCAAAGCCGTCACAGCAAGCTCACCCAAAACGCAGCAAACGGTGCAGAAATGAAACGAACACGGCAATTGGCAAGTCTGGGCATCATGCTCATCGTAGTCTGCGGGGCAGCCATCGCCGAGAGTGACATGAAGACTGTAGTTACCGTCCTGGAGTCCAGATACTCCGTGCATCACCATGGCGTTCCGGGATTATGGTTGGCAAAACCGTTTCTATGGGGCGCCGGGCTAGGCAGTCTTAAGATGGCGGTGTTCCAGAAGTTCACTTTGCCGGCTCAGGACGCGTATCCGCTGAAACTGGCGGTTGAGCAGGCGCTGGGCTCCGACTGGTCCCCATTCGTGGAGACCTGGTCCAAGACCGACGGCGAGTGGACGACGATTTTCGCCAAGACCGTGGGCGACGGCCTTAAATTTTTGATCGTCACTTCGGATCATGAAGATGGGCTGACCCTTCTTCAGGTCAGCGTGAACGGAAGAGCTATGCGACTTTGGCTTGACGAACCCGCCGAGTGTGCACAGCGAGTATCTGGGAAGGGAAGCAAAGACGCCGCAAAGCTGGATTCGCGTTAGGCATTGCGGTAGCGATGATAAGTTGGTGTGTTTCGATCCGGCCGTCGGAGCGTACTTAGAGTTCACCTCGTTTTGTCATCCCGACGGCGTGGTCACAGGCGCGGGCAGTGAGCGCCATGTAGGTCAATGACGGGTTCTGGCAAGCAGACGACGCCATGCAGGAACCGTCGGTAATGAAACAGGTTCTGCACGTCGTGTGCCTGATTGTGGGCGTTGAGCACAGAGGTTTTGGGATCGTGGCCCATGCGGGCGCTGCCCATTTCGTGAATGCCGACCCCCGGCGCCGAGGGTACGTCTTGAAGCGTAATGTCTTTTGCCCCGGCGGCTTCCAGCATCTCCGCCGCAGTCCGCACCATGTCTCTGGCAGATGGCGAGTTCGTTCTCTCGCCATTTACAGCCGATGCGCAGGGTCGGAACGCCCCAGGCATCCACTTTCTCCTTGTCAATGACTGCACGGTTGTCGGGATGCGGTAGGCATTCGCCAAAGCCGGTGAAGTCTGAACTTCCACGGGCCGGGACGGCGAAGTTCATGTTTGAAATCGGCGCCGAAGCCGCGCATGGTGAAGCCGCGCTCCCAGCCGTCACGATGGCCGCCGCCCTGAAAGCCGTAGCCGCGCAGAAATCCCGGATGTTTTTCGGTCACGTTGCGGAAACGCGGCACATAAATTCCATTCGGACGGTTGCCGATCGGCATTTTGTCTTCATTGCCGGCAAAGGTTCCGATGGCACCCGCCTGCAGATGTGGTCCATCAGATTGCGGCCGACCTGCCCGCTCGAATTGGCCAAGCCGTCAGGGAATTCAGGGGTCGCTGAATTAAGCAGAATGCGTGCAGACTCCATAGTGGAGGCGCACAGAAAAACGATGCGGCCATGAAACTCCAACGTCTCGCGGCGTTTGCCCGTCGATCGACGCGAATGCCTTTGATGCGGCGCGTCTCGGGGATCGAAAATCAGGCCGTGAACCACGCTGAAAGGGCGCAGCGTCATTTTTCCAGTAGCTTGGGCCGCGGGCAGAGTGGACATTCACGCTGCTGAAGTAAGATCGCGTGATGCATCCCCGGCTGCAGGGGCCACAATAATGGCAGGGAGCCCGGCCACGGTGCGGCTGAGTAAGAATAGCGGTCCGACCGATCGTCAAGACACGTTTGCCGCCGTAGGTTTTGGCAATGAAGTCCTTCATCACCACCTCGGCGCAGTTCATTTCCATGGGCGGAAGGAATTTGCCGTCCGGAAGCTGTGGCAGCCCCTCGGCCTGGCCGCTTACTCCGATGAAATCCTCTACGTAGTCGTACCACGGCGCGATGTCTTTGTAGCGGATGGGCCAGTCGACCCCGACGCCTTCTTTCAGATTGGCTTCAAAATCAAGATCGCTCCAGCGGTAGGATTGCCGTCCCCACATGATGGAACGCCCGCCCACATGACGTCCGCGTAGATATAGATAAGGCTGGTCGGGGGGAGTGGCGTAGGGTTCCTCACGGTCATTGACGAAAAACTTGGCATTCCACTCGTCACCGATTTCCCTTTGGACAGGCTGGTCGCGCAACATCTTCTTGCGGTCGCCGAGTCCGCGGAATTTCACTTCCCAGGGCGGAACGTGCTCCACGTAATCCACTTCGGGTACGATGGAGCGGCCGGCTTCGAGCACCAGCGTCTCCATGCCTTTTTCGGTGAGTTCTTTGGCGGCCCACCCGCCTGACATTCCTGAACCGATCACAATTGCATCGTAAATTTTGGCCGCCATGTCTAGTTTGCCAGATCCGGTGGGATGGGAGCACAGCCTGCGTGCCCGGGCGGAATGATGGAGCGGTGCAGCTCTTCTTCGAAGCCCGCCTCCGAGGTGTAGTAGCCGATCAGGGTGAGCTTCTTCATCATCAGGAAAAAGCTGGGAGGATTGGCCAGCTCGACAAATTTGGAATACGACGGGTTCGGATATCTGGGCAAGCTTTCGGTGGACTCGCGGTCAAGCTGCGTGAGCACCTCTTTTTGATTCGCCTCGCTGCACGCAATGAACGTATTTCCGAAAAGGTCCTGGCTGCGCGCATCGATGTCAGCCAGTCCGGAGAGAAAGCGCGCGGTGTCTTCTTCGTCATACCATTCGGTGAGAATCAGATCGATGAATTCGTTGACCTTGACGGCTTTGGCGCCAGGAGTGTTGGTCTGCGGGATGATGAGTTCAGCGACGGTAGCGACTGTCGTGTTCTGGTGCGGATTCAATGTCTTCAATCCGGGCATTTCTGCGATCTGAGCATGGACGCCTCGGAAGATCGAAAACGCCTCTGAGGACAAGGCCGGCAGCACGGCCGCCGAGGCCAGCAACTTCAAAACTTCCCGTCTCTCCATTTCGTTTCCTTCGGTGGATTAGAAGCGCCGTCGGATTATAGCAAACGAAGAAATCACCCCCCAAAGTGTGGTCATGGCGGGTCTTTAACACTGACCCTTCCTGAGCCGTAAGCGTAAAAGGGGAACTCCGACAAGCCTTCAGGCCCTTTTTCCGCAATGCTATCCTGACCCTTTCATGGTTCATGCCTTTTTCTTCGCCCACTTGCTGCTATTGTTTACAATAGGTTACTTTGTTTTCCGCTAGGAGTTCCTGGCCCGGAGGTTTGGGCACATAGAAGTGGATCAGTCGAACCACAAACCCGGACCCGCCTCGCGCGTGTACTGGCGGGTGGAAGGCAGTCTGCTGGAACTGACCACGGTCCGGCCGGTGGCCTTCTTTACCTGGAATGCCCAGACCTTCGCCGAGCGTTGGCTGCGCCGCGGATCGGTATTGCTGATCGCGCTGCTGCGTCCATTCCTTTATTTGATCAATCGGGCATTTGCCACCCGGGTTGCGCATACCGTTCTGCGTGGAGTCAGCCGCGATCGCCTCGATCTGCTGGGCGAAGAATACTTTAAGTACGAGCTGGAGCCGTACCTTAAGCCCGCCGGGGTGAAAAAGCTCCAGGAAGCTGGTGGCCGCTGGCGCTGACGTGGTGCTGGTCAGCCAGGGGCTGGAGCAGGTGATGCGTCCGCTGGCCCGGCATTTGGGCGTGAAGTGGGTGATCGCCAATCGCATGGAGTTCCGCGACGGATTTGCCACCGGGCGACTGCTGGATCCGGTGATCCGTCCGCGGGGAATTTTCGCCCGGCTTGACGGGCGGCGGAGCCGACGGCGAGCGCGACGCAGCCTGGCTGGCAGTGGATTTGGGATTTGCACAGCACGGAGCTCTGCATGGCGCAGTCGTTCCGCGGCGCGGCAAGCGGTCCGCGCTGGAACGGCCAATTGTGTACTTTGACGAGGCACGGCGAAGCGAACCCTTCTCGGTTCGCAAAGCGCTGGCGGGAAAGAACGTTCTGTTGATCGGCGTGACCGGATTCATCGGCAAAGTCTGGCTGGCCAATACACTGATGGATTTGCCGGAGATCGGGAAGGATATACCTGCTCGATCCGGCGGCAGAAATCCAATCCGGCGCACCAGCGCTTCGAGAAGGTGGTGGAAGAATCGCCGGTATTCGATCCGCTCTACGAACGCTATGGGCGAAGTTTGTGGAATTTATCAACTCACAGCGTCGAGGTGGTTGCGGGAGACGTCTGCCAGCCCGGGCTGGGTCTCGCACCCGAAGTATCGGATGATCCTGCTGCAAGAAGCTGGATCTGTGATCAACAGTTCGGGGCTCACTGACTTCAATCCCGATCTGCGGGATGCCCTGGCCACCAACGTGGACGCCGCTGTGAATATCCTGGACTTCGTCCGCAGATCCGCACCACTGCCGCTTTGCTGCATCTCTCCACTTGCTACGTGGCGGGAGACCGCGACGGCCGCGTCAGCGAGAAACTGCGGCCCGACTATACCCCGGCTGGGCGTCGCGGATTTCGACGCGGAACGGGAGTGGCGTGCGCTGCACGAGGTGATCGCGACCATCGAGCAAAAGCCGGAAAGCGCCGGAAGTCACGGAAGAGCTCCGCCAGCAGGCGCTGAGCAAGGATCATGCGGCAAAGGATCTGCAAGGCGCAGCGCTGGAGAACCAGATCCGCAAGAACCGGGTGCGCTGGCTCAAGAACTATTTGACGGAAGCCGGAATCAAGC
Organism: uncultured Acidobacteriaceae bacterium; assembly: GCA_963697035.1. Classification (GTDB taxonomy): domain Bacteria; phylum Acidobacteriota; class Terriglobia; order Terriglobales; family Acidobacteriaceae; genus PALSA-270. The sequence continues at coordinate 547,662 of CAVOMN010000001.1, forward strand.
GGGCGCAGGAATTGGGCTGGCCGAATACCTACACGCTGACTAAGAGTCTGGCGGAGTCTCTGATCCACAAGCATGGCGCGGGGTCTTCCGATTGCGGTGGTGCGCCCCGCCATCGTGGAAACCTCGATCGAAAAGCCTTTTCTTGGCTGGAACGAAGGCATCAACACTTCGGCGTCGCTCTCTTATCTGTTGGGGACCACTTTCCGCCAGCTTCCCTCGAACGAGCGCAAGCGGCTGGACATTATTCCCGGTGGATTCGGTCTGCGCGGAATGACGCTGGTGGCGGCCGCGCTGATCGAGCGGCGGCACGATGCGGTCTATCAGCTGGCGACTTCGGTCACCAATCCCTGCGACATGGGCCGCTCCATCGAATTGACGTCGCTGGCGCACCGCAAACACTATCGTGCGCAGGAGGGCCTGGAATTCTGGCTGCGGCTTGCGGCTTGACGCGATTCCGGTTTCAAAGCAGCGCTATCGGCGGATGTCGGCGCCGGCGCAGAAGGCGATCATCAAATCCATTCAGCGGATCATGTCGCCGCTTGCCGCTGCGCAAGCCGCCACTGGCAAGGGCCGAGCGCAATCTGGAGCGGGTGGAAAAACTCATTCAACTGTTCGAGCCTTTCATCCTGTTAAATGAGCATGATTTTGTCGCGGACAATGTGGAAAAGCTCTCGCACGCGCTGGTGCCGCGAGGAACAGGCCACTTTCGGCTATCGCACTTGCGCGCATTGACTGGTGGGAGTACTGGATCAACATTCACATTCCCGCGCTGCGCCAGTGGACGTATCCGCTGATTGAAGGGCGTCCGCTCGAAGCCCGGCCGGCGCGAGAATTCCAGTTTTCTCCCGCGCCGGACGCCAAGGCGAAACCGTGAATACCGGAACCAACGGAGCAACGTGGCGATATTCCTGACCGGTTCGACCGGATACATCGGCGCGCACATTGCCGCCAATCTCTTGCAAGATCATGACGCTGCCCTGAATCTTCTGATGCGGGCGCGCGATCCGCAAGAAGCCGCGGATCGCCTTTGGCGATCCTTGCAGTTGCACATGGACTTTCCCCGCGTTTTATGAGTTCTTTCAAACCCGCATCCGCATTTTTCGCGGCGATTTGACCGGGGCGAAATTCGGCCTATCGGAGGATGACTACGACCGGCTGATCCACACCACCGATTCGATCATTCATTGCGCCGCGTCGTTGAACCGCAAATCGGAGAAGAGCTGCCTGAATGTGAATCTGCGCGGCACGCTGGAAGTCGTGCAGCTCGGCTCGCGCGTTGAGTATTACCACGGGCTGCGCCGCTTCAGTCATGTAAGCACCGTGGCGGTCGCTGGCATGCGGCGCAACGAAGTGGTCACAGAAGACAAGTCCATCGATTGGGATCGGTCCGACTACGATCCTTACGCCCGCACCAAGAAATTCTGCGAGCACATGATCCACCAGCTTTTGCCGCGACGTGCCGCGGACCATTTTCCGGCCCAGCATCGTGCTGGGCGACAGCCGCTTTGCGCAGACCACGCAGTTCGATATGGTGCGGTCATTCGTTTTCCTGGCTGGTCTGCCGGTTCTGCCCTTTCGTCCGAACGACAAGATCGACATCGTGAACGTGGATTTCGTCGCCGATGCGGTGGCCACTTTGCATCAGAAAGAGAATCCGCAGTATGACACTTATCATCTTTCTTCGGGCAGGGAATCGCAGACTTTCCGCGAATTGACTTCGGCTCTGGCCGCGGCTCGGCACAAACGCGGCCCGTTCTTCCTGCCGTTCCTGGAGAAGCCATTTAGCGGCAGCCGTAAATACTTTGGCGAACTACAGAAACTCCGTGGGCCGCGGCGCCGCGCTGATGAAAGTCTTCATGCCGTACCTGGTGTGGAATACGGTCTTCGACAACACTCGCGTCACCACCGAGTTGGGGCGCAAACCAGTTCCGTTCTCGCAATACAGTTATCCGCTGCTGAAGTTCAGCCAGGAAACGCAATTCTCTTATCCCTATCAGGGGTGGCCCGCCAAGGTGGGAGGATCAGCCGCATGATGGATCTTCTTCTCGAAGCCTGGGTCAGCAGCGGCATCGAAGCGAAAAAGCTTGCCTGGATGCTGGGCAGAGGAAAACGCTGGCAGCCGGGCGAAAAGCTCAAACTGTTGTTCGCGGGATACAACGGCACCCGCAATACCGGTTCGGACGTGCGAGTCGAAGAAATGCTGCGCCAGATACGGCACATTTTGGGCGCGGATAAAACCGATTTCAGCATGATGACTTTTGACTTTAAGCGCTCCCGCGGATATTTCGCAGGCACGCGGCAAGTGTATTTGCCCAATGTCTTTCCGCCATTCCTCTACAAAGAAGTGCCCAAGCATCATGGCGTGGTGGCGTGCGAGGGCTCGATGTTCAAGAGCAAGTTTGCCAACGCGCTGGCTACCATGATGATCGGATCGCTGGGGCTTGCTGCAGCCGAGAACAAGGTTTCCGTTGGTTATGGCGCTGAAGCTGGCCATATGGACCCAATGATTCGCAAGATGTGCGCCCGCTTTTGTCACGATTCGCTGGTGATCACGCGCAACGAGGAGTCTCGTACCATTCTGCGTGAACTCGGTGTCCCAACTGAACTCGGCACAGACACTGCCTGGACTTTCGAACCGTTGCCGCCGGAGCACGGCCAAAAAGTTTTGCGCGATGTCGGATGGGATGGAACGACCCCGGTGCTGGTGGTTTGTCCCATTAACCCGTTTGAGTGGCCGGTGAAAGCGTCAGTCGGAAAATTCGCGGTGCGCACTCTGACCGGGGCTTACAAGGAAAGCCATTACCGGTCGGTATATTTCCATAACTCCGGACCGGAGGCGGACCGCGCTCTGCAGCACTACCTGAATTCGATTGCCAAGGCAGTCGACGCATTTCGCAAGCGGCGAAAGGTTTTCGTCGTCATGGTAGCCACCGAGCGCCTGGACGCGAAGCCGGCGCGGCGTATCGCGGAAAAACTGGGCCGCGTGCCGGTGCTCTCTTCAGATGATCACAATATGTACGAGTTGGTGAGCATTCTGCGCTCCTGCCACATGATGGTCTCGTCGCGCTATCATGGCATCGTTACGTCCATGCCGGGGCTGGTGCCCTCGGCCGGCATCACCATGGATGAGCGCATTCGTAACCTGATGCACGAGCGTGGCCACGCGGACCTCCTGATGAATGTCGACGATGCGGATCTGGAGCAAAAGCTGACGCGTGCGCTCGACAAGCTGGCATATGAGGGAGAATCAATCGCGCATGGAATCGGGCGTACGGTGGTGCGCAATTTGAAGCTGATGGCGCGCATGGGCGTGTATTTCGAGGAGGAAGTGCAGCGCCGTTATCCTGATTTCCCGACGCGTAAGGGCGAGTGGAGCTGGGAAGATTATCTTGCCGCCGATGAGCACCGGGCTGCGCACGTTGATTGAAGCCTATAGCTAACCCCACAGCGATGAACTTTCTGGAAAATATTTTTGAACAGTTGCAAGCGGTATCAGACACGCAGATTCTGACGAGAAATGGCGGCCGCGGAACGGTGGACGCTACTGGCAAGAGAGTTCTGGATCTAGTAGGCCGGGCGCGTGTATTTCTCGCGAGTAAGGGACTGAAAAAAGGGGATCGGTGCGCGCTGCTGGCGCCGAATTCTATTCGCTGGGTGGCCATGGATTTGGCCATCATGGCGGAAGGGCTGATCGCGGTTCCCCTCTACTCGCGGCAAGCGCCGGCCGAGCTGGTCGCGATGATGAAGGACTGTTCGCCTTCCCTGATCTGCTGCGGAACTCCGGAGCTGCGCGATGCCATTGCGCAAAGCTGGCAAGAGGCTCCGGACATGTATTTGTTCGAGGCGATTTTTTCCACCCGTCAAAGCGCAGTCTCGAAGCCCACACTTGCACCCTCCGACCCGGTGACGATTACCTATACCTCCGGCACATCGGGGGAGGCGAAGGGAGTCATTCTCACCGCAGGCAATGTCGAACACATGCTGGGCTGCACCTCCGGACGCCTCGATGTCTTGATGGAAAACAAGTCCAAACAAGATCGCGTGTTCCACTACCTGCCATTCTGTTTCGGCGGATCATGGATCATGTTGCTTACCTGTTTGCAGCGGCGCAGCCATCTCACGCTCAACTCCGACTTGAATAAGCTACCCAGCGAGATGAGCGCAGCGTCGGCGGACTATTTCTTGAATGTGCCCGCCTTGCTGGAGCGCATGCGTAAAGCTGTGGATGAACAGATTCGAAAAAAAGGCGGGATCGTGCTTGCCATCTACAACCGCGCCAGGAGCGCCTGGATACGCAGGCAGGAGGGGCAAAGCAACTCCTCCGATTCCTTCTGGCTGGGTTTGGCGAACACGCTGATTTTTCCAACAATCCGCAAGAGAATGATTGGTAAAAAGCTGAAAGGGCTGATCTGCGGCTCGGCGCCATTGAACCTCGAAACTCAACTTTATTTCAAAATGCTCGGCATCCCGGTACTGCAAGGTTACGGGCTAACCGAGACCACGGCCCTCTGCACGCTGGATGATCCGAGGCACGTGGAGCCGGGGCGCGTGGGGCCGGCGATTCCCGGAGTTGAAATGAAGCTGGGCGAAGGCGAGGAACTCCTGGTGCGTGGCCCCAACATTTTTTCCGGATATTGGAACCGCCCGGAAGAAACCGCCAAAGTGCTGCGCGATGGCTGGTTCCATACCGGCGACCAGGGGGAACAGAATGCGACAGGGAACTGGCGCATTATCGGACGGATCAAGAATCTGATTATTCTCGGTTCTGGTCATAACATTGCTCCCGAGCCGATTGAAGATGCCGTGCTGCAGCAATTGGCACACGCGCAGCAGGTTGTGCTTATGGGCAACGGACGCGGCTATCTTTCCGCCATTGTCACCGGTGAAGTGAAACCAAATAAGGTCCAGGCCGCGCTTGACGCGGTGAATGCTGGGCTGCCACATTACAAACAGATAAGGGCGTTTTACATTCGCAAAGAGCCCTTTTCCATTGACAACGGGCTGTTAACGGCGAACGGCAAGTTGAAACGTGATGCGATTGCAGCGCTGCTGCGGCAAGAAATTGAAGAGATGTACCAGGTGAAGCAGGCAGTCTAGATCTTGAAGAACCTAATGAACAAGAATCAGGGCCAGTCACTTTCGTGGGAGCTGAAGGACGGCGTCATAGAACTGGCGCTGCACCGTGAACCCTGCAACGAAATTGGCTCGCTGGTTCTCGAAGAGCTCGAGCAATTCATCCGGGCATTGGCTGAACTGCGGTACGAAGCTTATGCTCTTATTCTCCATAGCACTCTGAAGTCGGGGTTCTGTGCCGGAGCCGATCTTCGCGAACTCTACCGCCGCTCCGAGTCGATGGAGAAGCAGGCGGCGGTCGAAGGCGTCCGCGATTTCCTGAAGCGCATTCACCGGGTCATGAATACAATTGACGCGGCTCCGCTTACCACTATTGCGGCCGTCCATGGAGTCACATTTGGCGGCGGATTTGAGCTGGCGTTGGTTTGTGACATCATGATCGCCGACAAGATGGCGCGCTTCTGTTTTCCCGAGCTGCGATTGGGGCTGATCCCGGGATTCGGTGGAATCCCGCGCCTGAAGCGCGATTTGGGCAATGCTGTGGTGCGCGATCTCCTGCTTACCGGGCGCAGTTTCAACGCCACTAAAGCCCAGCAAATCGGGTTGGTAAGTCAGGTCGTGGGAGAAGGAGAAGCGTTGCGCGTGGCGCGTGCGACCGCCGCTCAATTGGGCAAGTTCGACAGGCAGACTGCCATTGCGGCCAAGCGATTCATCAAACCGATTCCGTATGAAGAATTGAAACAGGAGATCGAGGTTTTCTGCGAGCTGTTCGCGCAGCCGGCGGTGGAGGCCGGCCTGAGAAAATTTGTTGAGAGTACCGACGCACAGCCGTATTTACCTTGAACCCGGACGCGACGCTCGTCCATCCAATGATCAAAACTTATGGGAAATCCCGACCAAACACTGGACGAAATTCTGACCCTTGCGGCCAACCACTTCAAAGTGCCCCGCGAAAAACTCACACCCGATGACGACTTCTTCAAGACGCTGGGTATTGACAGCCTGCAGGCGCTCGACCTCCTCACCCGGCTAGAGAACCATTTCAAGGTTGAGCTGCCGGATTATGAACTGCAGGGAGTCTCCGATTTCCGCACCCTGGCTAGGCGGATCCACTCGCGGCTTTGATGACTTGGATTGTTGATTGCGAAGTGACCTTGGCACAAATTCGGCCCAATTCTTGATCTCTCCATCTAAAATCAACAAGCGGGAAGCCACTTCCTCATGTTGAACCTTGTTCATGCTAAATCTTGATCAATACGCTTGCCTGGGCGCGGCGCTGCGGGATGCGATCGAGCGCTGGCCGAACGAAGTCTGCCTGATCGAGGCCGACCGCGACCAGGAGCGGACGCGCCTTACTTACTCCGATTTCAAAGAGATGGCTCTGCCTTTGGCGCGGTCGCTCGAAGACGCAGAATTCGGCGCCGGTGGCCGCACCGCCATCATCATGACCAATCAGTCGAAATGGCTGATCTCCGCCTATGCCATCTTCTATTGCGGTGGGGTAGTCGTTCCCTTGGACTACAAGTTGAATGCATCCGAGCATCTTCAACTCTTAGCGCACTGTCAGGCGAAAGTGCTCATTATCGAATATTACCTCTGGCGTGCCATCATGCAATCGACGGAGTTTAAGACTCTCAAAGTTGGGACCATCCTCGTCACAGAAGCTGCGCCTGGCGCTGACCTGGCGGGCGCGATCCGTTGGGAAGATTTCCGCCGCAAGGGCGATCCTACTTTCGTTCCGCGGCAACGTGAAGACACCGCGTGCATTGTTTATTCCTCCGGCACCGGCGGGCGGCCCAAAGGCTGCGTGCTGACCCACGAAAATTATCTAGAGCAGTGCAAGTCGCTCACGGCGCTCTATCCCTTTTGGCCGGGCGTGCGTTATCTCAGCATTCTGCCCACCAACCACGCCATCGATTTCATGGTTGGTTTCATCGGGCCTTTTGTTTGTGGCGCCTGCGTAGTGCATCTGCGCACTTTGCGTCCCGAGTTCGTGCGTGATGCTTTTGTCCGCTACAAGATCACTTACATGAGCCTGGTTCCCATGGTGCTGAAGAATCTGGAACGCGGCCTGAAGGCGAAGCTGGAGAAGCTTCCTCCCGCCAAACGCTTTCTTCTGGATCGCGTCATTGGTGTGAACCGTGCGCTCACCCGGGGTAGGCCCAAGCTTGCTTTGAGCCGCACCCTGCTTAAGGACATCCACCTGGCTTTTGGGGGAGAACTCCGCGCTCTATTCACCGGGGGCGCGTTCATGGAGCCTTCCACGCTGCAGTTTTTCTATGATCTCGGCATCCCCGTCGCCAACGGCTACGGGTTGACCGAAGCCTGCACGGCGCTGACGCTCAACGACTTCAATCCGTTTCGAGCGGACACCGTTGGCAAGCCGCTGCCCGGAGTCGAGTTGCGTATTCTCAATCCGGACACGGAGGGAATTGGCGAAGTCGCGGTGCGTAGCAAGACGGTCATGTCGCACTACCTCGACGATCCGGAATTGACGGCGGAGACGATTGTGGATGGCTGGCTGCTCACCGGCGACCTGGGACGCTCGGACGGAGGCAACCACCTGCAACTCTTTGGGCGCAAGAAAAACATGATCGTCACCAGCGGCGGGAAAAACATTTATCCTGAGGACGTCGAGAATGCGTTCGACGATTTGCCGGTGAAAGAATACTGCATTTTTGCCGCAAACTATCTGTGGCCGGGGCAAGGTCTCGGCAAAGAGACTCTGGTCTTGGTGCTGCGGCTGGAGCCTAGCCATGAACTTACCAGCGCCCTGCAAGAACAGATGGCTGCTTGCAACCGGAATCTTCCCGACTTCAAACGCGTGGGCGGATACCTGGTGTGGGATCGCGATTTTCCGCGAACCGCATCCATGAAGATCAAGCGCAACGTTCTTGCGGAGGAAATCCGCAAGACCGCCGATCACGCGGCTGTGGCGGACCTTTAAACGACCTGTGAACGACACTTATCTTGCAGTCGTAAATCCAGCCGCCGGTGGCGGACGCTGCCGCAAACTGGTCGGTCCGGCACTTGAACGGCTGAGAGCCGGTGGACTGCGCCTGGAAGTGGCCGAAACTACTGGTCCTGGACAGGCCACGGAACTTGCCCGCACGGCCTATGCCCGCGGCTATCGCCGCTTTATCGCGGTTGGCGGCGATGGCACTTCCTACGAAATCGTCAACGGGCTGTTTCCCGAAGCGCTCGATCACGATCCTCCCGCGCTGGCTTTTCTTCCGCTGGGAACGGGTAATTCTTTCCTGCGGGAATTCACCAATCGCGGCGTGGACCATGCCATGGAAGCCCTGCTGGCCCACCGTTCCGCTCCGTGCGACGTTCTGCGGCTCAAGCATAAAGAGGGAGTGATCCATTACATCAATCTGCTGAGCGTCGGATTTACCGCCGACGTCGCGACCATGCGTGCCCGCAGCTTCAGCGGTTGGGGAGAAATCGGCTACCAGTCATCCATCTTCATTTGCTTGGCTCGCTTTCGCCGCCGCCCATTTCCACTGCAGGTGGATGGCGAAGACTACATTGACCGACGCCCTTGCCTTTTTCTCACCTTCAACAACAGCAAATTCACTGGCGGCACCATGATGATTGCTCCGAAGGCGGAGGTCAGCGATGGCCTCATCGAATATGTGCGCTGGGGACCCATCGGGCGGTTGGGCTTGATCCGCAATCTCCCCACACTCTATGACGGGACGCACATCAATCATCCACTGGCGGAGAGGCGGCCAGCACAAAGGATTGATTTTCACCTTGATGCACCGGTGGACGTAATGGTGGACGGCGAAGTGCTTACCTTACATTGCGAAACTTTAGACGTCCTGCCGCGGGCCCTGAACGTCGTGGTATAAACCTGTCATGGCAGGCGAGGCCAAGGCACCCAAGGCACCTGAAGCGCAGCCGCCGGGGATGAATTATTGGCGGAAGGAAGCATGGCGGGATGTGCTCCTCGGCCTCCTCATCGTTACCGCGGTAGCTGCCGCATACTTTATTGGCCGCCACCGTCGAGTGAGCCATTTGAACGCATTTGCCCAGTGCCTTTCCGCGAAGCAAGCCAAAATGTATGGCGCCTATTGGTGCCCACACTGCGCGGAACAGGAACAAATGTTCGGCTCTGCCTTTCAGTACGTGAGCTATGTGGAGTGCGGCATTAAAGGGTCGCGCGCGATGTCTCCAGAATGTGTGCAGGCTGGCATAAAGCATTTTCCCACCTGGCAATTTTCCGATGGCGAGCGCAGGGAAGGCGCAATGGCGCTCAAAGCTCTCAGCGAAAAGACGGGATGCAGCCTGCCATGACGCGGGGCCGGTTCCTGCTCGTGATTGCACTGCTCGCGGTAGGGGGAGTTGCCGTATCCTCGGTTTCGCTTTACCACCACTACGGGACCGACCAAGCTTCCTATTGCGATTTTGGCCAGATGTTCAACTGCGACATCGTCAACCGCAGCGTCTACTCCGTGGTGATGGGTATTCCCGTGGCCCTGATTGGCATCCTGGGATATCTGGCGCTGCTGCTGCTTGCGACCTCATATCGTGCAAGACCGAGGACGCCGGTCATTTTGCTTTCTGCTGGGCTTGCCGGGCTCGGTTTTGCGCTCTACCTCACCTACGTGGAGAAATTTGTGCTGGCAGTGTGGTGCATCTTATGTCTGTCGTCTTTGGGAATAATTGCGGCCATCGCGGCTTTGTCTGCGGTGCTGGTGAAAAAAGCTGAGTGATCGCCAGATCCGCAATGCTCAGGGCCACCGCGAAGCTTTGAGACCTGTGCACAATACCGGAAAAGGAACTGCAATGACAAAAGCCATCCAGCAATCCGTCGAATTCAAAGCTTCCCCCGCGACTCTATTCGAAATGTATGTGGATTCCCGCAAGCATTCCAAAGCCACCGGCGCGCCTGCCAAAGTGAGCCGCAAAGCCGGCGCCTCATTCATCGCGTTCGACGGAGCATTGCGGGGACGGAACCTGATTGTCGTCCCGAACAAAATGATTGTGCAGACCTGGCGATCATCAGCTTTCAAAAAGTCTGACGCAGATTCCATCCTGGTCATCACTTTTACGAAGACTAGCTCAGGCACCCGCGTGGATCTGGTGCACGTCAACGTTCCTGAACAAGATCACCAGGGAGTGACCGAAGGATGGAACAAGTACTATTGGGAGCCGTGGTGCGCCTACCTTCGCGACAATCGCTGCTGAAATAATGCGGAGGCCGCTCACCGCGATCACGGCTTCTTCGGAGTCAAACCGCAGGCTTTAGAAACCCGGCCCAAATCGAGCCCATCTGGTGAGAATTCCGCAATCTGCGGACCCTGCGGGCTTGCGAACTCTACGCGAAACAAGTGTGCTCCGATCAGTTCTCGGGTAGTCCCCTTATCCATGGAGAGGAAGTGTCCGTTCACCCAGTTCCAGCCATGTTGGCTGTGGCTGTTGTCCACGCGCACCGTGACTTCCATTTGCGGCTGTCCCCAGAAGCCAGGCCGGTTGGGCCCGGCCATTTTCATATTGGGGCGAAAATCACTTAATTGAAGCTTGCCGTCGGTACAGAAAAGAGTGATTTTGGCGCTGCTGTCGCGCTCAGTGGCATTGTTCGCCAGCAATTCAAAGCGCACCTTTTTGGCCGCGGTCATGGGGTCTTCAGCCTGGAACTCGGTCCATTTACCTCCAGCGGAAACGCCCGCATCTTGGGCCAACAGGGAAATGGTGAAACTACAAAAAAGACCGAAAAATATGCCAAAACGTCTTCCAGCGAGGCTTTTCAACGGATTTCTCAATTTAATAGTCATTTTTTCTGGTCATTCCTAATCTGTGTATCGCAAGCACGCTCATGCCTGCTCAAACCATATGAACCCAGCCATTGTGCAAAAGTTGCCTTTTTAGAAACCGGCCTGAGGCCCTAAAATCAGCGGTGTCATCAAGAAAAAGGCTGGCCGGACGCCCGCCGTTCGACCGGCTGTAAACACCGGAATGCGGGAAGATCTTGATTTCTGGTTCAGAGAGCAAAAAATTCAGCCGGCCATCGTCAGCGAGTTTCAAGATTACGCCATGCTGCGCGCCTTCGGGCAAGCTGGGCGCGGCGCATTCCCAATCCCATCGATGTTAGAGAGAGCTAAAGCGGCAGGATAGTCTTAGCCGCATTGGGCATATCGAAGAAATCCGCAATCGCTTTTATGCCATTCCAAGAGAAAGAAAACTCACCCATCCGGCGGTAGTTGCGATTTGCAATGCAGCGCGGGGTCAACTGTTCCAGTTGCCGTGACAGTAGCGCAACATCACGCGAATGACGGAGAATAATGCAGCTTACTCTTCTTTGTTCTCGCCCATCTGTTGCGTGAGATAGCGCTCATAGCCCAGTTCCTTGATCTGGTGAACCTGAGCTTCCAGCCAATCCACATGGCCTTCTTCGTCCTTGAGCAACTGCACGAGCAGGTCGCGTGAGCCGTTATCGCCCTCTTCCGTCGCAATCTGAACGGCGCGATTGTACTGCTTGACCGCCGAGACCTCCAGGGCGAGGTCGCTTTCAATCATCGTTTTAACCGAGCCGCCCACCGTTAGCTCCAGCGGCAGCATGGACGGCGAACCATCCAGAAACAGAATTCGCTCGATCAGGACCTCAGCATGTTTCATTTCGCCGATGGATTGCTTTTTAATGTATTCCGAGAGCCGGATATAGCCCCAGTTCTCGCACATTTCGGCGTGTAGAAAATATTGGTTGATGGCAGTCAGTTCTTCACGCAAAGCCTTATTCAATTCAGAGAGAACTTTTGTATTTCCCTTCATGGGGAGCCAGTATGCCAAAACCAGCGGATACAAGCAATGTATTTACGCATTCCGGCAGACTCGCCTCGCCCTTAACGGGAACTCAACGCGGGCGGCGCTTCTTTGACGGGCTCGTGAACCGCTCCCTTGTAGTCCTCTGGAGTGGTCCGGTAGCAAGGCAACGTGGACTTCCTCCGCTGCAGATTCAGCGATGGCGCATCGGTGGAATACTTCAGGTCGGATTTTGCCTGCCGCCAGTCTCCTTCGCCCCCGGAGGTCATTTGCAGCATAGTTTCATCGCAGCTCGGATCCCTGGTGGCACGCACTTCATACACCGTGGCGTAAGCAAAGTCAGATTCGGAAAGCCTAGGTTGGTAGGGAAGAAATCCGTAAATCAGCTTCACCAGCCGGGACTCATCCTGATCAAGTTGCTTCTCAGCAATGAAAACTTCCTCGCTGGCAAAAAAGGACGCCCGCTGATGATTCCACGGCAGCGCTACCAGTCGGACCTTCATGGGCTCTTTCTTCGACCCTGGCCAGCGCAGTTCCCCTTGCGGATTTTCCCGCGCGCACAGCGTGGAAATCGCGACGAAGAAAATAATCGCCGCAATACCGAACGGTTCCTTCCTGCAGAATCTCATGCTCCACTCGCGTTCCTGGGTTCTTGGGAGGCCTGGTTGGGACACGCAAACCAATGCAGGCGACATCCGGTACTCCTAAGATGCCTCAAAACCGCGACCAGTTTTTAACACGGTAGTTCATTTGGTTCGCAAGGTGTTGATGGGCAAGTACATCGTTTTTCTCATTCCCCAAAGAAAAAGCAGGCCGCCGGAAAAACCGCGGGTGAAAGAGTAGTCGGCTATCTCCACGAGTATGACGCGCCGGCAGTCCGGATTTGCGTCGCTGACTTCGTGTTAAACTCAGCGCACTCCGCGATCAAAAGCTCTTCATTTTGCTGGGGATCAAGCGCCTCCTATGCAAGAGAAACTGAACCCAAACGGATCGCCATAACGTCAAACCCTCAATGGCTTCCGTCCCTACTGCACGCCCGCGTAGCAAAGTGACCGCGCAAAGCCTGCGCGCGGTCCTGCCCGACGTCTGGGAACTCGTCCGGCCGCGCCGTGCCCTGCTCGCTCTCAGCTTTGTTTTGATGGTCATCAACCGCGTCGCCGGACTTGTGTTGCCCTATTCACTGCGCTTTGTGGTGGATACGGTCATCGTTAAGCACCGCATTGACCTTTTGAAATCGCTAGTGCTCGTGGTGCTGCTTGCGACCGCGACCCAGGGCGTCACTTCATTTGCACTTACGCAATTTCTTTCCAAGGCTGGACAGCGCTTGATCGCGGATTTGCGCCGCAAAGTGCAAGCACATATCGGACGACTTCCGGTTGCCTTCTACGATGCCAACAAGACGGGCATCCTTGTATCTCGCATCATGAGTGACGTCGAGGGCATCCGTAATCTCCTGGGCACCGGTCTCGTCGATTTTGTCGGAGGTCTACTCACCTCAGCGATCGCTTTGGTCTTGCTTTTCCGCATCAGCCCGATGATGACATTAGTTGCTTTTGTTTTTTTGGTCACATTCGGAATCGCGCTAAACAAAGCTTTCGGGACGATTCGCCCTATCTTCCGCGAGCGCAGCAAAATCAATGCCGAGGTTAGTGGGCGCCTCACCGAATCCCTTAGCGGCGTGCGCGTGGTCAAGGGATATCACGCCGAACAGCGTGAGCATTCCGTGTTTTCCGCGGGGGTTCAGCGCCTGCTCGATAACGTCATGCGTACTTTGACTGCCACTTCCCTGATGAGCCTCTCCTCCAGCGTTCTAGTGGGCGTAGTCGGTGCCACGATCATATACGTGGGTACTCATCAGATCGTGGCCGGTAAGCTGAGCCTCGGCAATTTCTTTACCTACAATGCGCTGCTTGCGTTCCTGGTCGCGCCCATCATTCAGATGGTTGCGATCGGTACCCAGCTTACAGAAGCCATCGCTGGTCTGGAACGTACACACGAAGTTCTGGGCGAGCAACCCGAGGACCGCGATCCGCAAAGAACTGCCGCCCTTCATGATATCGCCGGCGACGTCGTTTTCGATCATGTGAACTTCAGCTACGACGGCAATCGCACCGTGCTGCGCGATGTGTCTTTTCGGGCCGAGCATGGCACCGTGACCGCGCTTGTCGGCTCCTCTGGCTCCGGCAAATCTACCATCATTGGACTGATCTCCGCTTTCCACAAGCCGACTGCCGGCCGGATCCTGGTGGACGGGGTTGACCTCAGCACCGTTTTGCTCGATTCCTACCGGACCAAACTGGGCGTCGTGCTGCAGGAGTCGTTTCTGTTTGACGGCACCATTCGCGAGAACGTGGCTTTTCCGCGTCCTGACGCCAGCGAAAAGGAAATCATGCGCGCCTGCCGCATCGCCCGCGTGGACGAGTTTGCGGAAAGCTTTGCTGACAAATATGAAACCGTGGTGGGCGAGCGGGGCATCAAACTTTCGGGCGGTCAGCGCCAGCGTATCTCGATCGCGCGCGCCATTCTCGCCGACCCTCGCATCCTGATTCTCGACGAGGCCACTTCCAGCCTCGACTCGGAATCCGAAGCTCTCATTCAGCAAGGCCTTTCGTACCTGATGGAGGGCCGCACGACATTTGTGATCGCCCACCGCCTGTCCACTATCCGCAGCGCCGATCAGATTCTCGTAGTCGAGCAAGGCGAGATCGTGGAGCGTGGCAGCCACGCCGAACTGTATGCCCTGCGCGGCCGCTACTATGATCTCTATACCAAGCAACATGGACTGGAGAGCAATCTCTTCCTCGCGCCCGGCGAAGGAGATGATGTGTCGGGCCCACCGAATGGCGGTTCGGTCCGCGGCGGGGGGCCCAGCCTCTCTGATGCTCTGCGCATTGTGAAGGGCGAAGTGCGCTGAGAAAAGCACGCTAAGAAAATTCGCCGCGCCGCTTGTTGAAATACACGAAAATAACCGCCATGGCGACGAAGAAGCCTAGATTCCCCGCGATCCGGTAGAGTGGGCGAAACTCGCTAGGCTGCACCCATCCGTAGATGTTTCCGGCAATTCCGCACAGAATCGACAGATTCAGCAGATAGAAGCCATAGCGGCGTCTACGCCAAAGTCCAACGCCGGCGCCGAAGCCGACGAGCGCCAACACAATAATGAACACTGCCGCCCAGAAAAACCCGCGGATGAACATGCCCCAGCCAAGCCATGCATCAAAGCAGGCGCCGAACAGATTCAAGACGGCATAAATCCGGCCAAATCGGTAAGGTCGGTTCATTGGAATCGCAGGGAGAGCACTTTGGCTGACAAGTATATCCGCTCCGTTATTCGACACGGCAGCCCGCCGATTACCTTCGAAGATATTCCCTGCTCGGAGGAGAACGGTATCATGGAACATGCACGCCGCCATGGACAAACTGACCACAGTCGCGCCAACCACGGATCCGCAAGCAGCGGCAACTCTCCCGGTGAGCGTGATCATCCCGGCGCGCAATGAAGCCCGCAATCTTGCCCGTTGTTTGCAATCGTTGCGAGGGGTGGGCGAGGTGTATGTCATTGATTCCCAGAGTACTGATACCACGGCCGAGATTGCGGAACGCTACGGTGCGAAGGTCGTTCAATTTCACTATCAGGGTGGATGGCCGAAGAAGCGCCAGTGGGCCATGGACACGCTTCCCCTCGCCTACGACTGGGTCTTTCTGGTGGATGCCGACGAAGCCCTCACACCTGAATTGACGGCGGAGATCGCTCTGGCCATGCAAAATCCGAACATTGACGGCTATCACGTTGCCTTGCGCATGTATTTTCTGGGCCGCGCGTTGCGTCACAGCGGCGCCAGTTTCTACAAACTGTCGCTCTTCCGCCGCGGCAAGGGCCGCTACGAGTGCCGCCTGAAAGATCAGGACGCTTCCATGGCCGACATGGAAGTTCACGAGCACGTGGTGGTCAATGGCGAAACCCGCAGCTTGAAGAATCCGTTGCTGCATCACAACGTTGACTCCTTGTCCCGCTACATTCAAAAGCACGATGAATATTCCAACTGGGAAGCTCGCGTGTGGATGCAAGGAGAGCCTGGTTTCGGCGACTTGCCGCCGAACCCGTTTGGCACGCAGGCCCAGCGCCGCCGTTGGCTCAAGATGAGGTTTCTCGGGTTGCCAGGTTCACCCATAGTCCTGTTCTTTTACAGGTACGTTCTCTGTTTGGGTTTTTTGGACGGCGTGCCGGGACTGATTTATTGCGGTCTGCAAAGCACTCAGTTATTTCATGTAAAAGCGAAGATTTACGAATTGCGTGCGGCTAAGGACTAACAATCAATCTAGTCAATCCTGCCACCTTCTTCGGTGGAAGAGTCCAGTGGGAGACTTTTGATCGGCTGCGCGAAGGCTATTCGGGACTAGTTCTCGATTCGGCCTTTAAGCCGTAGGAAGGGGTCTTCAAGGTACCGGCGTGAAATGCAGGCGAGAACCACTGTGACCGCTAGCCCTGCGCAAAAGCGCACTACCATAGAGCCAAGATGCCCTCTGGCTGGGGTCAGACTGCTGAAGTGACGATCAATGAATCGATATACAACCTCGAAGGTCAGCAAATGAATGAGGTAAATGCAATAGCTGATCTTTCCGAAAAATTTGAGCATGGGACGATTTAGGATCGCCTTCCACGAAGACGTCCCGAGCACAAGTACGCCAGCAATTGTCCCGAGAAAGAGAAGATCTAGCGCCGTTTCGCGGAATGTTCCGCCCAAAAATCTACTGGACTGGAAAATTCCATAAGGGTATCCCGCCAAGAACATCCCAATACTCAGAGCGAGAGCGCAAACTGCAAATCTCAAAACGCGGGTTCGGGTTCCGTGGGGGCCTCGAGAAACCGCTGCTAAGACTGCGCCCATGGCTAGGCCGTCTGCAACCAGCCACGTATATCCCGTTCCCTGGTTGTAGCCTCGAAGCACATAGAGCGCCCGCAGACTGGGACACAAGACGCAAATAAATAGGGCGGCAACGACCACTGCCCGCCGCGACAGTTTATGAACCACCAGCGGCCAGAGCAGGTAGAAATGTTCCTCGACTGCCAACGACCATAGGACGCCGTAGTGCGGTGGAACTCCGAACAGGCGTACTACGTTCGAAAGGTAAATGAAACTTAGCGCTAGAAAAGCCAAAGAGATGGGACGGTGCACCAATCCCGTCCGTGACACTATTAGCAACAGCAGCAGCACCGCGTAATAGAGTGGCAGAATTCGTAGGGCCCGCCGGAAATAAAAGCGCCGGTAATAATCTGGTCTGCTTTTTGTATCCAGCAAAATACCTGTAATCAGAAACCCGGATAGCACAAAGAATAGATTTACGCCGGTCCATCCGGGCATCGTAGCCGCAACCAGGATTCTGGGAATGCCGGACAGGCCAGGCAATCCGTAAGAAAGCGCAAAGCCATGGAAAAACACAACCAGTAGCACGGCCAGACCGCGAATCGTATCCAGCTCCGGCATCACTGGACGAATAACTCCCTGCGGGGCAGGTATCACGTTTGCTTCTTCCGCAGCCACTGCGACGGATGCGACCATGATGAACGAACAACTCCGATGGTTAAGGTGCCTGCCATCAATCGTGCAATCACCAAATCCTTACACAGAATGCGTGAGTTATCCAGCGGAAGCGTTTGACCTGGTTCCCCTTGTCTATGCCCCGGTTGGGCCTTTCTGGACGGCGCGTCCGGACTGATTTATGGTGGTTTGTAGAGTACTCTGATTTTTCGTCAAAGCCAAAGCGAGAGCCAAGAAGGATTAGACCCCGCGCATGTGCGGCATCACTGGAATCGTCAATTGCGGAGACAAAGAAGTGCTGGCGCGCATGACATCGGTTCAGGCGCATCGCGGCCCCGACGATTCCGGCTTATGGGAGAAGCGTTTCCCTGACGGTTCGTATGTCGGGTTGGGCAGCCGCCGCCTGGCCATTATTGATCTCTCGCCCCTCGGCCACATGCCGATGTGCAATGAAAACGGCAGCGTTTGGATTACTTACAACGGAGAGATTTACAACTTCGCCGAACTGCGACGTGAGCTGCTGGCCAAAGGCCACCGCTTCGCATCGGATACCGACACCGAAGTCATCATCCACCTTTATGAAGAGGAAGGCCCGGACTGCGTAAAGCGCCTGAACGGTATGTTCGCATTCGCCATCTGCGATTTCCGCTCGGGCACGCCGACCGTGTTCGTTGCTCGCGATCATTTCGGCGTAAAACCCTTTTACTACGCCCATCTCGGACGCCGTTTCGCATTCGCCTCTGAAATCAAGGCGCTGCTCGAGGTCCCAGAAATTGAAGTTGAGTTGGACCACGAATCACTGCACCAGTACCTCACGTTTCTCTGGGTGCCGGATCCCAAGACCATGTTTCGGGGTATCTTTAAACTCGAAGCCGGCCACTACGCCATTTTTCGCAACGGCGAACTCAAAATCACCCAATATTGGGATCTGACGTTTCCGTCGGCCGGCGCGGCTTTTGCGCGTTCGGAAAAAGACCTCGCCGAAGAAGTCCGCGAACGCTTTCGCCGTTCCGTCGAAGCGCAGATGGTGAGCGACGTCCCCATCGGCGCGTTTCTCAGTGCTGGGCTCGACTCTTCAAGCATCGCCGCGGTCATGTCGCGCGCCACGCAGCAGCCGGTGCGCACCTACACGATTACGTTCCCACCAAAATATCGTGTGGGCGAGATGGCGCTCGATGATCCCGACATTCCGGCGCGTCTGGCGCGTCGTCTTGGGTGCCAGAATCAGCAGATCGTCGTCGAGCCGGATGTCGCCGAGTTACTGCCCAAGCTCACCTGGCACATGGACGAGCCCACCGCCGATCCCGCCATCATTCCGGCGTACCTGGTCTGCCGCGAGGCTCGCAAGCAGGCAACCGTACTGCTCTCCGGTGTCGGCGGAGATGAGCTCTTCGCCGGATACCGCAAGCACTCCGCGCATTTCTGGGCGCAAGCTTACGAACATGTCCCTGGGCCGGCCCGCCGTTTGCTGGAGGCTTCGGTTCTCTCTCTCCCCGGGCTACGTGGCACCTCGCTCAAAGGCTTGGCGCGCCTTTCGAAGAAGATGGCGCGCAGCGCAGCGCTTCCCGCCACCGAGCGTTTTGTCATGAACTGCACCTATCTGACGGCGGAGCAGAAGGCTTCCCTCTATTCTTCCGCCTTGCAGAACGAACTTGCGCCGCTCGATCCGTCCTTCCGTCATCGCGATCGTTTTGCTCAGGTGAGCGAGGCCGACTTCCTCAACCAGATGCTCTACCTGGACACCAAGATTTTCATGGCGAGCCTGAACCTCACCTACAACGACAAGATGAGCATGGCCTCCTCGGTCGAGGTCCGCGTACCATTTTTGGATCGCGAGCTGGCCGAGTTCGTGGCGTGGAACGTGCCGCCGAATCTGAAACTCAAAGGATTTTTCCGTCCTACGACGAAATACATTTTCCGCAAAGCCATGCAGGACATTCTGCCCCGCGAAGTCTTGGAGCAGCCCAAGGCGGGCTTTGCCGCTCCGGTGGATTATTGGTTGGCAAACGACCTCAAGGAAATGGTAGACGATTTACTCTCCGAATCGCGAGTGCGGGAGCGCGGATTGTTCCGTCCGCAAGCCGTCCGCGCACTGGTCGAGCAGCACCGCCGCGGCGCTCAGGACTGGTCTCCGCAAATCTGGCAGTTTCTGACCCTCGAACTCTGGATGAAGACCTTTCTGGATGGTGACGCCAAACGTCTGGCCGCCGAGACCATTCGCGCCCAGCAGGTGGCGTCGGTATGAAGCAGGTGCTACAGCAGGCCCGAACGGGAGAGATTACCGTCGCCGAAGTCCCAGCCCCGAGGTTGCTTCCGGGTTGTGTGCTAGTTCGTATCGCCGCTTCGTTGGTCTCTGCCGGGACCGAGCGCGCCTCCTCTGAGTTTGCCAGCAAAAACCTCCTGCAAAAAGCCAAAGCCCGTCCCGACCTGGTAAGAGAAGTTTTCGGCAAAATTCAGCGTGACGGATTGTTCTCCGCGGTTGCGGTGGTTCGCAGCCGTCTCGATCAGCCGACGGCGCTCGGCTACAGCAGCGCCGGAACCGTCGTCGGTGTGGGCGAAGGTGTGAACGACCTGAACGTCGGCGATCGCGTAGCTTGCGCCGGCGCGGGCTACGCGGTTCACGCCGAGTTCGTTTGCGTGCCTCGCCTGCTGGTGGCAAAAATTCCGTCGAACTCGAACGTGAACCTGGCCGAAGCCGCATTCACTACGGTAGGTGCTGTGGCACTGCACGGTGTCCGGACGGCAGAAGCGAAACTGGGCGAAGTTGTTGCTGTCATCGGGCTCGGCTTGCTCGGCCAGCTAACCCTGCAAGTACTGAAAGCCGCCGGCTGTCGCGTGTTGGGACTGGATCTCGTTCCAGCGCGCGCGGAACTGGCGCTGCGATGCGGCGCTGCTGCGGCATCGTCCTCGGAATCTGGTTTTCGCGATCTCTGCCTGCAACACTCTGCCGGCCAAGGCGCGGACATCGTCCTCGTCACAGCTGAGACTCCCACCAGCGGCCCGGTAAATCTCGCTGGAGAAATCGCGCGGGATCGCGCGGTCGTCACCGCGGTGGGCACCGTCGGCATGGATATTCAACGCAAGCTCTATTACGAGAAGGAGCTTGACTTCCGTATTGCCCGCTCCTACGGCCCCGGCCGCTATGATGCTGCGTACGAGCAGAAGGGCCGCGACTATCCCATCGGCTACGTGCGTTGGACTGAAACCCGCAACATGGAAGCCTTTCTGCAACTTCTCGCTGAAGGCAAGCTCAACTGAAAGCCTCTGATCACGCACCGCTTTCCCATTCAGAGCGCTCACGGCGCCTACGATTTGATCACGGGAAAAACCGCCGAACCCCATCTCGGAGTGCTCATTGAATATCCCGAGCAGGCGGACGCAACTCAAGAGATCGAGTTTACGAGGCAGGGAAGCGCTCCGGTCTGCGGCCGCGAAGTCCGTTGCAGTGGGCCTGCTGGGCGCGGGCGCCTTTGCCACCTCGACATTGCTCCCTGCCATGAAATCAATCTCGGGATTGGACCTGGTTGGAGTTTGTACCGCCAACGGCTCGCATGCGCGCCGCGCGGCGGCAAAGTTCGGATTTCGTTATTGCTCGACCAACGATACGAAAATCATCGAAGATCCCGCTATAAATACTGTGGTGATCGCCACTCGTCACCATTTGCACGCGCCGCAGACTTTGACCGCGCTCCAGAATGGCAAGCACGTATTCTGCGAAAAGCCGCTCTGCCTCACGGAGGACGAATTGGCGGCCATTGTCGAAAGTTGCTCAGGCAGCGGCCCGCAACCTTTGCTGATGGTGGGATTCAATCGACGTTTTGCTCCCATGGTCCAGCGGATGAAGAAATTTCTGTCCGAAATCCACGAGCCACTCGCCCTGCACTACCGCGTGAACGCCGGCTACATTCCACCCGACCACTGGCTAAACGATCCCGAGCAAGGCGGGGGACGCATCCGTGGCGAGGTCTGTCATTTTGTAGATTTGCTTTGCTTCCTTGCTGGCGCTGTGCCGACCGAAGTGCAGACTCGAGCTCTGGAAAACCCAGGCCGATATTCCGGCGACAATGTAGTGATTGCGCTGCAGTTCGCCAACGGCTCGCAAGGAACGATCGGCTATTTCGCCAACGGGGACCGGTCTTTTTCCAAAGAACGTATCGAAGTCTTTGGCGGCGGAGCGGCAGGAGTGTTGGAAGATTTCCGCCTCTTGGAATTAGTTCGCCACGGACGCAAACAAACATTCCGCTCACGTCTGCGGCAGGACAAAGGCCATCGCGGCGAGTGGGAAGCTTTCGCCTCTGCCATTCGCGGCGGTGCCGCATCCCCGATTCCGTTCGACGAGATTGTCTCCACCACTCTTACCACGCTTCGCGCCGCCGAGTCCCGTTCTTCCGGTCTTGCGGTGCAGATCGCGGCAGAAGACTTTATCCGAACCCATTCGACCACCCGCCATTCCGGCTCATGATTCCCTCAAAAACAGGAGAACTCTTCGCTTCATGCTGATACTCGGCCTAAACATGTTCCACGCGGACGCCTCGGCGGCCATCGTGCAGGATGGCAAAGTTGTGTTTGCCATCGCGGAAGAGCGCCTCAACCGGATCAAGCATTATGCCGGGTTTCCCGCGCTCGCCGTGCAAGCCTGTCTCGATGCGGTTGGTGCAAAAATAACCGACATTGATCACGTTGCCGTAGGTCAGGACAGCGACGCGAACCTGACAAAAAAGGTGCAGTACGCGCTCGCCAATCCGGCGAAGATTCTCAACTTCATCCGCCTGCGCCAGCGCAAGGAAGCGATGCGCGATGTCCGCTTGCTTCTGGCCAAGACCTTTTCGCTCGATCCCAAAGCCCTGCGTTTTCAGGAACATCATCTCGAGCACCACATCGCCCACATCGCCAGCGCCTATTACTGCTCGCCATGGGAGAAAGCTGCCGGCTTCAGTTATGACGGCTCCGGTGACTTCGTCTCCACCATGATGGCGCGTTGCGAAGGCAATGACATCGAAGTTCTCGAGCGCGTTTTCCTACCACATTCGCTGGGAAAGAGACCTGGCCGCCGGACTGATCACGCAGGGTGATGCGGCGACACAGTTGGCTGCGCTGAACCAGGCCAGGGGGCGTATACCGACAGCAAAATTGCCGAGATCCTGCTCACCGACAGCGTTCTCGACAAAACCACGACCGGGACCAGTTCCTTGAATGTGCTGGTCAAGCAAGCCGAATTGCGGTCGGAGGTCGCGCAACTGGATGTTGCCATCAACGTCGCGGAAAAACAGCTGCAGGAAGAATTCGACAGATCGATCGATTACGAGCTGCGATCACGACCGCAAAGCAAAGCCCGTACTATCTCAACGCGTCCGGCGAGCAAGACGTTGTATTTCGCTTTCGTCCCCTATGACAACCATGCCAGCGCGACCCCGGCGCCGCGATCTACGACTGTTACCTGAATATGATTTTGTGCCGCAAGGTGGGCACGGTGAAGCAAATATTCATGGGCGAAGAACAAGCCATCCATCCCATCTTCAAGACCCAGATTCGCGGATTCCTGATCCAGATGAATCTTGATATCCCGAGTCAGCGAAATCGAAGACTGTGTTCCTGGGCCGCAAGCCAATGCTGTTTTAATCCCGCAGTTTCTATTGTAAGGAGAAACACAAATGTTCCTGAATCGCTGGAAGTTGTGTTGGCCTGCGATCCTGTTCCTCGGCGATCCCGGCCGTTGCGGCGGACCTGACCGATCAAGTGGCCTACTGCTCCTACCTGATGGAGCAGGCGCAGGCGCAGCGGGACCTGCTGCGCACGCCGATCGGCGTCGGCGGCTTCACCCAGCCGGAGAAGGACTGCCCATGCAGCTGGTCGCGGGAGCTCGCTCGGCCTCTCCGAAATCAGAAAAGCGGGTCTGACCATGGACGCGGCCCGCAAGAACTGCGAGCTCTACAAGGCCACGACCGGAGCCCAGCAGGACGTCCAATATGCTCTGGCCAACCTGGAGAAAGAAGCTCTGCGCAACCGGCTCGAGTCTGATCGATCAGGCTTCGAAGTCGCTGAATGCGCTGATGGAAAAGACAGCGAAGATGGTGGAAGCGCAGAATGCGACTCGCCTCATGTTGTTCGCGCTGCAAACCACAAAGATCAAGCTGGACGCGGACCGGGCCGACAGCGAATCGAAGATCACCGCGCTCTATGTTCCGCCGCTGAGCGACAAGCCACTGAAAGACCTGGTCGCGGAAAAACTGAGCAGCGAAGCGAACGAGCAAAAGGCGCTCGACAAATTAAATCGGCAGAATAACTGGGATGTAGCGCTCTCGGTCGGGGTCCATCAGCAGGTCAATCCGATTGCGCAAAACCCACAACCGTACGGGGCGGTTTCGGTCAACTACAATTTCGCGAGCCGGGCCATCAACAAACACCTCGATCGGGCGTGTCGAGCCTACGACGAGTGGAAGAAAGTGCAGGAGGGCGACGTTGTGCGCAACGCGGAGGTGCTTCGCACAGCAATTACTGGATAGCGTTTCGGCGCAAGAGACCAAACTCAAATCACTGCAGGAGGAGAGCGGCCAGATCGACAAGAATCTTCAGCTGGTCGGCAATCCGGATACTTCGGCAGCCCTCGACTTCCCCAACCAATTGACGGCTGCACAATTGCTTTTGCAGGTCGAGACAGGCGACGCGAGCTTCAGGATCGACCGGCTGCGCGAGTACCTGGCCAAGAATTACTGATTGCTCCTTTGGCCCGCGAAGTCCGGTATCCTTGGCGGACATGGAACCAGCAGCTCGCCAGTCCGGTAATTGAATTCCGTGACGTTTCCTACCGCGTCGCGGGCACGGAAGTGCTCTCGGAATTCAATCTGCAAGTGCGGCGCGGAGAGACTCTTGTGCTGCTGGGCCGCAGCGGTTCGGGCAAGACTACATCCCTCAAACTGGTCAATCGTCTGCTGTCGCCCACTTCCGGGGAAGTCCGCGTGAAGGGCGTGTCCAACGCGAAGTCGACGTCATTCGTCTGCGCCGCAGCATCGGCTACGTCATCCAGGATGTTGGACTGTTTCCCCATTTCACCGTCGAGCGAAATATTGGTCTGGTTCCGAAGATCGAAGGATGGGCCGAGGAACGAATTCGCGCACGCGTGCAGGAGTTGCTGCAGACGGTTGGACTTGCCGGCGGAAATGGCGACGCGTTATCCGCACCAGCTCTCCGGCGGCCAGCGGCAGCGAGTCGGCGTGGCACGGGCGCTGGCGGCAGATCCTGAAATACTGCTCATGGACGAGCCTTTCGGCGCGCTCGATCCTCTTACGCGCGACGAACTGCAGCGGGAATTTCTTTTGCTGCAGCAGCGCCTTCACAAGACTGTGGTTTTTGTTACCCATGATCTGCGCGAGGCGTTGCGGCTCGGGTCACGCATTGCGCTGATGGAGGCGGGACGATTGGTCACGGTACTGTCGCCGGCGGAGTTCTTGCAGATCCGACCGATCCATTGGCTTCCGCCTACGTCAGGGCTTTCGGAGACGGGCTGGAGTCGGCGCGCTCAAATCGAGGCGCGTCATGAACGTATTTCGATTCATCTGTGCAGAATCACGGACAGGTACTGGAGCTTACGCTGGAGCATCTCTGGCTGGTCGGGCTTTTCGACGCTGTTTGCGATGCTGATCGGTATCCCGCTGGGAATTGCGATCGCCCACCGTCCGCGGCTCAACAAGCCCGTACTGGCGAGCGCCAACATTATTCAGACGATTCCGAGCCTCGCGTTGTTCGGATTTCTGCTGCCCGTGCCGTGGCTAGGCGAACGCGCGGACCGGCTGGCGATTCTTGCGCTCACGCTCTACGCGCTGCTGCCGATTATCCGGAACACTTACACGGGGATCCGCGGAGTCGATCCGGCAGTCGTCGAGGCGGGGCGAGGAATGGGGCTTACGGAGTCTCAGCTCTTGTTTCAGGTGGAACTGCCGCTGGCGGTGAGCGTGATTCTTTCGGGCGTGCGCGTGGCGGTTGTCATTTCTGTGGGATTGGCGACGATCGCCGCAGCGATTGGGGCCGGCGGACTGGGCGAATTCATTTTTCGCGGATTGGCCATGGTCGACGATTGAGTCATTTTGGCGGGAGCCATTCCAGCGGCAATTCTGGCTCTGGTGGCGGACTTTGGCGTGGGATGGCTGGAGAGGCGGCTGCAGCCGCGATGATGCGGCTGTCGAGACGAGTCTCTGTCGGTGTTCTTCTTGTAGCGCTGGCGTTGCTGCTGTCCGTCTTGTTCGCCGTCTCACGTCGATCGCATCGTCGTTGGCTCCAAGAATTTCACTGAGTCATTGATTTTGGGCGAGATCATCGCACAACAGATCGAGGCTCACACGACTCTGAAAGTCGAACGGCGGTTCTATCTGGCGGGAACTTATATTTGCCAGCAGGCGATGCTGGCCGGACGAATCGACGTGTATCCCGAATATACCGGCACCGCGCTCACGGCGATTCTCAAAGAGAACGGCCAGTGGCGATAGCGAAGAAGTGTATCGGCGAGTCAAAGACGCGAATATGAACGTCGCTTCGGGCTGACTCTGGGGCCTTCCTTCGGGTTCAACGACACATTTGCGATGGAGATTCGCGGCGAAGATGCACGCCGCCTGAATATCAAAACTTTGTCGCAGGCGGCGCGTTTGCTCCGCAATGGCGCGCCGGATTTGGCTACGAGTTCATGGAGCGGCCGGACGGATATCGCGGGCTGGCGGCAACCTACGGCCTGCACTTTGCGGAACAGCCGCGGATCATGGATCTGGGCTTGCTGGCGCGGGCGCTGCAAAGATCACCAGATCGACATGGCCGCCGGCAACACGACCGACGGGCTGATTCCGGCTCTGGATCTGTTTGTGCTGGAAGACGACCGGCATTATTTCCCTCCGTATGAGGCGGTGCCGGTGATCCGTGAGCAGACTTTGCAGCAGCATCCGGAGGTCGCACAGGCTGCTCGCCGAGCTGGCGGGGAAGATTTCCGACGAGGAAATGCAGCGCCTGAATTATGCGGTCGACGGCCAGCACCGCGATACGTCAGAAGTCGTGCACGAATTTCTCAAGAGAAGAAAGGGCTCGTGCAATGAGCCGGTCATGAGCTGGCGGAGCTGCAAATTCAGATCAGCAGTGCGCCCTGCATCGTCAGCACCGCGTTGCCTTTGAGGATCACTCGCTCTCCCGCCATCTCGCACCAGAGTTCACCGCCTCGTTCGGATAGTTGTCGAGCGTGCAGCTGCGACTTTCCCCAGCCGTTGCGCCCAGTATGGAGTCGAGCGCGCAGTGGGCCGAGCCGGTCACAGGATCTTCCGGCACGCCATAGCTGGGCTTGAAATAGCGTGACACGAAATCGACTTCTTCCCGGGTGCGGTGACTGCCACAACCGACGGATGCAGCAGTTCCAAGCTCGAGAAATCTGGGCGCATGTTCTGGATTGCTGCTCTCGTTCTCGTAGATCACAACGTAGATATCGTTCGCTTCCAGCACGTCGGACGGACGGGTCCCGACCCGAGCGCCTCGACCAAGCCCTCCGGCGCAGATTCGCAAAGCTTAGGGAACATCGCAGGGAAGTCCATCGCAGAAGAGATCGCCGTCCCTGCGAACGGTCAGAGGCCCGCTGAAACGCGTCTCAAATTGCACCGCGTCAGCCCCGGTTCAGCATGTTGAGCACCACATACGCCGAGGCCAGGGTCGCGTGCCCGCAAAGCCTGACCTCACTCCGAGGCGTAAACCACCGCAGTTCGTAATGGCCGGCGTTCGGCACCAAAAATGCGGTCTCAGAAAGATTATTTTCTGCAGCGACCTTGCGCAGCAGTCTCGTCATCTAACCACGCTTGAAGAGGGCAGACCGCGGCGGGATTGCCCGTGAACGGTCGGTCGGTGAATGCGTCAACATGAAACAGCGGAATGCGCATCGCCATGATTGTACTGGTCGTTCGCGTGGCCGGGTCCTGACTGTCTGCGACCTGGGTTGCGAGCAGTTCCGTGGCGGTGATAGTCTCTCAGACCTCGTCTTCTGGGATGAATTCTGAGCGCCGAAAGGCCTGTTCGGTGCGGTATTCGGACGGCCCCGCCAGAAAGCTTCACGATGGGTGCGCCACACACCCTCGACGTCGTTCGAATTGAGTTCTGGGGTTTCATCCAAGCCGTACGCCAGGAGGGCCAATGCTTGCCACCCAAAGCGATGTCGGAATGCGGCAGCAACTACTGGAGCGGATCTCTGATGCTCGCCGGCGCAGTGACGCGCTCTTCAACATGGTCCGCCCCGATTCGATGTACGAACGGCCCATACCGGAGCGTCACCGCATCATTTTTTATGTGGGACACCTCGAGGCCTTTGACTGGAACCTGCTTCACGAAAACGTTCTCGGTCTGAAAAGTTTCCATCCTGAATTTGATCGGCTGTTTGCCTTCGGTATCGATCCGGTGGGCGGAGGATTGCCCTCTGACCAGCCGTCGGACTGGCCTCTCTCGAAGCGGTGCACGACTATGTAACCAGGATTCGAGCCGCGCTGGACGAGAAACTGGCCGATGGACGGCTCGAATCTTCGCAGCCTGACGCGCGATGGCTTTCCCGCTCGACACATTGCTCAACGTTGCCATTGAGCATCGGCTGATGCACGTCGAGACTCTGGCCTACATGCTGCACCAGTTGCCGCTGGACCGGAAAGTCCCGCAGGCAAGATCCTCCAATCTCGTCACTCCGCCCGTCGACTCATCGGATGGTTCCGATTCCCGGCCGGGACAGCGACACTGGGTCTCCCGCGCGGAGGCGAGAACTTTCGGCTGGGACAACGAGTACGAGACTCACACCGTGCAGGTGCCTGCGTTTGAAATTGACAGTACATGGTGACGAACCGGCAGTACCTCGATTTCATGGCCGCGGCGGCTATGAGACGCGCGCTTTCTGGAGCGACGATGACTGGAACTGGAAGACCGCGCATGTGTCTCTCATCCGGTGTTCTGGAGAAGGCGGGCGGCCAATGGCTCTATCGCGCGATGTTCGAAGAGATTCCGCTGCCTCTGGACTGGCCCGTCTACGTGAGTCATGCCGAGGCCACGGCTTATGCGCGATGGGCAGGAAAGTCGCTTCCCACGGAGGCGGAGTGGCACCGCGCCGCCTACGGCACCGGCGACGGAAGCGAGAGGACCTTATCCCTGGGGCAGGGAAGCGCCCAATTCGAGCTTCGGCAATTTTGATTTCAACCGCTGGGATCCCGACGCCGGTGAATGCTTTCCCCGGGCAGCAGCGCTTTCGGTGTAGACGGCATGCTGGGCAATGGGTGGGAGTGGACGTCCACGTCTTTCGCCCCGTTTCCTGGGTTCGAGCCATTTCCGTTCTATCGCGGCTACTCGGCCGATTTTTTCGATGGCAAGCACTTCGTCATGAAGGGCGGCTCGGCGCGCACGGCTGCGTGCATGCTGCGGCCCACATTTCGCAACTGGTTTCAGCCACATTACCAATACGTGTATGCGGGTTTCCGCTGCGTGAACCACTGATCTCAGAAGGAGTCGAGGATGCAAATGCTCGTCCATGCGATCCCCGACGAATGCCACATACGAATTCGCCGCTGACGTTCGCGCCGGACTCACCCGGCCGGGACAGAAGGAACTTCCCTCCAAGTATCTCTATGACGACGTGGGCTCGGCTCTTTTTGAAGTGATCAGCCACCTCCCCGAGTACGGGCTGACGCGGGCCGACGAGCGCTTGCTGCGGCGCCATGCCGATGAGATCGTGGACCGCGTTGCCGGGCCGGTCGCCGTGGCCGAACTGGGCAGCGGCAGTGGCAAGAAGACCCGCTGGCTACTCGAAGCGCTCTGCCGGCGGCAGCGCACGCTCTATTATCCGGTGGAAATATCGCGTTCGGCTCTGGCGATGTGCGAGCGGGAACTGGGCGACATTGATTCGATCAGCATTCGTGGGTTTTGAGCGCGAATATCTCGATGGCTTGCTGGAAGTGGCCGCGTACCGCCAGAGCGGCCAGCGGCTGTTCGTGCTGTTCCTCGGCAGCACGATTGGGAACTTCGATCGTCCCGCGGGAGCTGAAGTTTCTGGCCGAAGTGCGGCGGATTCTCGAGCCCGGCGATTCTCTGCTGCTTGGCACCGACCTGGAAAAGCCCAGCGCGCAACTGCTCCCAGCCTACGACGACGAACTCGGAGTGACGGCGGCTTTCAATCTCAACCTGCTGGCCCGCATCAATCGCGAACTCGACGCCGATTTTGACTTGAGCCAGTTTGCCCACGTAGCCAGGATCAATCCCGACGCCCGCAGCGTCGAGATGCATCTGCGAGTCGAAGCGGCGGCAGATCGTGAGCATTCCGGCGGCGGAAATTGTGGTCGAGTTTCAGGAAGGAGAAACCATATGGACGGAAAGCAGCCACAAGTATTCGGCCGAGAAGATGATTCGAGACGGCGCGCGACGCCGGATTCCGCTGCGAGGCCCAATGGATCGATGAGCAGTGGCCTTTTGCCGAGAACCTGCTGATCGCGGAGTGAAGCGCGAGTTTGAGCCGTCTCGTCCTCTAGGATGCTCCCGACTTGCGCCAGGCGCGCAGGTTGATCGCGCTCATCACCATGCAGAATATGTTGGCGGGAATGAAGCCCAGTTGGGCGGTTCTGAATCCAATGACGCACATGACAACGCTATTAACGCCAGCCAACGCCCAGCCTTCCCAGCACCGCCGCCCAACCAGAATCGTGGACGCGACGGTCAATATGCAAGATAGATAATCAAGCCGCAACACAGATGAAGACCTCCAAAAATATTCTGCGCTGAAGCCATGGCTGCTTGACTGTGATTGTGCCCTTTCGTTACATGACTGTAGTCACTTGACCTGAAATCAGCTCTGTTTCCGGAGGAACCGATGCCGCAAGAATGCACCCACCTGGACCAGATCAAGATCAGACGACGAACACACACGTCTGTGAAGAGTGCGTAAAAATGGGCGACACCTGGGTGCACCTGCGCATGTGTCTCATTTGCGGACATGTGGGCTGCTGCGATTCATCGAAGAACAAGCACGCCACCAAACACTTCCACAAGACGAAGCACCCTCTGATCCGCTCGATTGAGCCGGGAGAATCGTGGGTGTGGTGTTACGTGGACGAAATTGAGGCCGGGGAAATCGGCGCCTGAGGCTGTCACCTCGAGCGTCAGCCGATAATCGCGCAACCGAATGCCGGTTCTGGTATCTAATGGGTTTATTGGGTCCGTGGGGTCCGGGTATTACCTGTTACATCCTTAGCGTGCTGAGAACGACATGGCGAAACCGATCTTGCTGAGTGTCGATGACGATCCCGACGTGTTGCGGGCGATCGAGCGCGATCTGCGGTCGCAGTACGGCGCCGAATATCGCGTGATCGGAAGCGATTCTCCGGAGGGCGCACTGGACCTGCTGAAGGCAGCTGAAGGTCCGCAACGACAGCGTGGCCCTGCTGCTTGCCGACCAGCGCATGCCTCACATGGACGGCGTCGGAATTTCTGCAGGAGGCGACTGCGGATATTTCCCGAGGCGAAGCGGGCGTTGCTGACCGCCTATGCCGACACCAACGCCGCGATCAGCGCCATCAACGAGGCCAACATCAACTACTTTTTCATGAAGCCGTGGGATCCGCCGGCGGAGCACCTGTATCCGCAGTTGGATGATCTGCTCGACGACTGGCAGGCTTCGTACCGGCCGGCGTTCGAGGGGATCCGCGTGCTGGGAACACGATGGTCTCCGCGCTCGCTACGAATTGCGCGACTTTCTGGCGCGCAACCACGTTCCCTATCAGTGGATCGACGTTGAAGTCTCCGCCAACGATCCGGAAACCAAGCGCCTTCTGGAAGCTCTGGGGCCGGAGGCCGCGAGACCTTCCCGTCGTGCTGTTTCCCGACGGGACAAAGCTGCTGGACAGCGTCCCGGCGGAAGTGGCGCAAAGGGTTGGCTTGCGGACGCGCGCGCAAACCAGCTTTTACGATCTGGCGATTGTGGGTGGAGGGCCGGCCGGACTGGCGGCGGCGGTCTATGGCGCTTCCGAAGGCCTGCACACGGTGATGATCGAGCGGGAAGCGCCGGGCGGCCAGGCGGGAATGAGTTCGCGCATTGAGAACTATCTTGGATTTCCCATCGGGCTCAGCGGCGGCGATCTGGCGCGCCGCGCGGTGGTGCAGGCGCAGCGTTTTGGAGTGGAAATCCTGTCGCCGCAGGAGGCGGTCGGCGTCCGCGTCGAAGGGCCGTACCGCATTATCAAGCTGGCGGACGGCAGCGAGATCTCCTGCCACGCCTGATGATCGCGACCGGCGTGCAGTGGCGGCGGCTGGAAGCTCCGGGGATCGACCGCTTGCAGGGCGCCGGCGTTTACTACGGCGGCGGCGCGACCGAGGCGCTGTCCTGCAAGGGCGAGATCGTCTACGTGGTGGGCGGCGCGAATTCCGCCGGCCAGGCCGCCATGAACTTCGCCAAGTACGCCG
The DNA here is from genome assembly GCA_963697035.1 of uncultured Acidobacteriaceae bacterium. Taxonomy (GTDB): domain Bacteria; phylum Acidobacteriota; class Terriglobia; order Terriglobales; family Acidobacteriaceae; genus PALSA-270. The sequence continues at coordinate 579,482 of CAVOMN010000001.1, forward strand.
AGCGCGTGGTCATCCTGGTGCGCGGCGATTCGCTCTCCAGCACCATGTCGCAATATCTGATCGACCAGATCAAGGAGACGCCCAACATTCAGTTGTGGACCCATGCCAGCGTGGCCGAAGTGCACGGCGACACGCACCTGGAGGAAATTTCGGTCCTTTGTTCGGACACCGGCAAGATCGAGCGCGTGCCGGCCAGCGCGATGTTCATTTTTATTGGAGCGCTGCCGCGAACGGAATGGCTGGCGGGCATCGTCGAGCGCGACGAACGCGGGTTCATTCTGACCGGCCCCGATCTGATCGCGGACGGCCAGCGTCCCAAGGGATGGGCGCTCGACCGCGATCCGTTCCTGCTGGAGACCAATGTTCCCGGCATTTTTGCGGTGGGCGACGTGCGCCACGGTTCGGTCAAGCGCGTGGCTTCGGGAGTTGGCGAAGGATCGGTGGCGGTGCAGTTCATCCATCAGTACTTGAGCAAGGTATAAATGGCCGACACATCGGAACTACTTCGCCGTGTCCCGGCATTCGCCGACCTGCCTGAGGACCAGATCGCCTGGTTCCTCAGCCAATCGGAAGAATTGCATCTCAAGCCCGGCGAAACCTACGTTCGCCAGGGCGATCCGGCGGACGCGATGTTCGTGATCCTGGAAGGGCAGATGCAAGCGCGCGGGGAGATGGGCGGCGAAATCGATCGTGATTCCGTTGAAGCCGGGCGACGTGACCGGCATGCTGCCGTTTTCCAGGATGAAGCAGTTCACCGGTGAGCGGGCGCGCCGTCACCGACAGCTCGCGTCCTGCGATTTCCGGCCGCGCTGTTTCCCGAACTCGTGCAGAAGATGCCCGAACTGGCCCAGCGGCTCGTGGGCCTGATGTCGGACAGGATCCGCGAAACCACGCGGATCGAGCAGCAGCGCGACCGGCTGGCTGCGCTTGGGAAAGCTTTCGGCGGGGCTTGCGCATGAACTCAACAATCCCGCTTCTGCCGCCAAGCGCGCCACCAGCCAACTGCGCGACATCCTGAAGCGGATCCGCGACGCCAGCCACGAACTGGGCCGGCGCGACTTAACTCCCGCCCAAAAAGCGGAAATCGAAAAGTTGGAGGCTTCGCTGGTCCAAGCGGACGGACCTCCGCCCGATGCGCTCGCCGCCAGCGACCTGGAGGAGCAGATCGATTCCTTGCTGCGCAGTCACGGGCAAAACGATCTGTGGCAACTGGCCGCCGATCTGGCGCAGCAAAAATTTCAAGCCCGAGGTCCTGGAATCGTTGTTCGCCACGCTCGATGCCGACACCGCCCGAGCCGCCCTGGTGAGGATTGCCGCGTCGGTGGAGATTGCCGACCTGCTGAACGAAATCGAGAGCAGCACGTCGCGAATCTCCGATCTGGTGCGTGCGATCAAGGAATACACGTTCATGGACCAGTCGCCGCTGCAGAACGTGGACATCGTGAAGAGCCTGGAAACTACGCTCACCATCCTGAACCACAAACTCAAGCACGGCGTGACGGTGCAGCGCGACTACGAGCAGATTCCGCTGCTGGTGAATTCGTTCGGCAGCGAGCTCAATCAGGTGTGGACCAATATCATCGACAACGCCATTGACGCGATGGGCGGAAAAGGCGAACTGCGGGTTCGCAACTATCGCGAGGACAACTGCGTTGTCGTCGAAATCGGCGACAACGGTCCGGGAATTCCAGCCGAGGTCAAGCCCCACATTTTCGAGCCTTTCTTCACGACCAAGGGAGTCGGGGAGGGCACCGGCCTCGGGCTCGATACCGTGCAGCGAATCGTGAAGAAGCACCGAGGCAACATTCAGGTGCAGTCCGAGCCCGGCGACACGCGATTTCAAGTGTGGCTGCCGCTAGCGGAAAACGCTGCCTGATTCCTCAATACTGCTGTGATGGAGAACGAGCATGAGTTCCGGACTCGTCCTGCTGTTAGCGCTCGGCGTCGGAATCGCCGCAGGACTGCGATGCATGACTGCGCCGCGGTCGTGGCGTGGGCGGCTCACATCGGGTGGCTTAATCTTCACGGCTCCCCATTCGCTTTCATGGGAACGTCTGGGCCGTCGGCATCTTCACCTTGCTCGCTTTGGTCGAGTTTGTCACTGATCAGCTTCCTTCTACTCCTCCCCGTACCGCCCCGTTAGGACTCTCGGCGCGAATTGTTACGGGCGCACTCACCGGCGCGTGCCTCGCGGTTGCTGGTGGTGCGACGGTTGGTCGGGAGCGCTGGCCGGCCTGATCGTGGGATTGCCGGGGCATTCGCTGGATATCACGCACGCGTCGGCTTAGTGCGCACCTTGCGCGTTCCAGATTTCACGGTCGCGATCCCTGAGGATCTAATCGCGATCGGACTCGGATTGCTTCTGGTTTCTCGCTTTTGAATCGTGTC
>CAVOMN010000002.1:0-106471 GCA_963697035.1 uncultured Acidobacteriaceae bacterium
CGCCACCCGCATCGCGGCCATGACAGAAAGCACAATTCTGCTGGAAAAGAGACCCCCCGCTCTGGATCAGAGCCTGCGGGTAGGATTTGGGCACTTGGGTATGGATTTGACCGGCTACCTTTTTATTGGGGGCTACTTGTGCCGCGCAAATCGTAAAGCTGAGAGAAAAGAGACCGCCGAGAAAGGAAACCGCCAACTGTCGACTCCCGGACGAGGCAACTCGCGACGCGTTCATTGTTCCGATAGTACTCCGAGCGTCATCCCGTCCGAAAGCGGCGATTACGGTTCATCCCCCCCCACCGCTGGCCGCGGATGAGAGGAACGGTGCTCCCTTCCGTCATGCCCAGCACCCACTTGATGGCCTCAAAATACATTTTGCGGATGTCAGGATCCTCCCATGCCTCCTCGGTGTGGCCAAGGGTGGAATAGAAGACACGGCCCTTGCCGTACATCTTGTCCCAGGCCACGGCAAAATCATGGTCCGTTCGGTGAATGCGGGGGTTGTTGAGTAGTCCAGCTTGGCGGGATCAAGGCTAAGCAGCACGTTCACCTTGTCGCGCGACCACTCTTTCGGCTGATAGATTTCGTCATATTTCACGAACGCCCTGGGGAAATGACGCACCGCCGGAAAGCTCGGGTCCTCGTTGATGATCGGGCGCATTGAAGGTGCCCCAGGGATGCTGGTCGAACCAGCCGCCAATCATCTCGCCATACTCCGGCCAGTTGTAGTTGGTGTCAAGCGCGGCGTGAATGCCGACAAAGCCCTTGCCGTCTTCTTTGATGAACGACATCATGTCTTGCTTCTGGCTGTCGTCCATGTCCAGCTCGCCGGTGGTGCTGGCAAAGACCAGCGCGTCGAAATAGCTCAGGTTCTTGGCATTCCTCTCCAGCTCTTTTTTGGTCAGCAGCTCAGTGTCGGTGCGCAGCGTGGTATCCCAAAGGCCGCTCTCCTGGCCCATGTTGTAAATGGCGGCCATCGCATCCGGAACCGAATCGTGCTCAAATCCCTTGGTCTGGCCGATCACCAGGAGATGCTTGAGGTGAATCTCTTTGACAGGCGGCGGGGCGGGAAGCGCAGAGTCAACACCCGGCTGACTCTCCTGCGCCCGTGTGAAACCTGCCAGGATCAGCAAGAAAGGGATAAGCAGTCGAACATTCCGGGTTTTACGCAGGCCAGAACTGCACCCTGGAACTGTGGCGCTCAGCCATTGAAGATTTGGTCGACTGCATGCGGATCGAACCGGCGGTCTCATCGTTGCGGATTCTACACCCTAGCCAAGAGGGCTCGACAACGAAAAACACTCTGCCCTCGACTTAGTCCACAGCTACGTCTCGCATCAATCGTTTTGGTGGCCACTGAAAGTGAGTCTTGGTCTCCGGTTCCCTATCTGTCCGGCTCGATATCGGGCACTCAACGATCTTCTGGAATTTGTCGGCAACGAAGCCCGGAAGCATCTCTTCCAGTTTCCCGGATAACCACTCCTGCAGTTCAGACTTGCACTCTGGGGAAAGAGACGTAAAGCGAACTCCAAGGTGACCTGTTTTCCACCAGCAGATCTTCGATTCCGCCAGGCATCGAACAATGCGATCCGGCAAAGTGAACTGCACCTCCACATCTTCCCCAGGCTCAAGGGGGACAAAAGTGCTCAGCGCCATGCCCCCTTCACTGATGTTCACAGAGGAGCAGTGAACTTCCGGCAGGGATCGCCTCCGGATCGCAACCGGAATGGAAACGGGACAACGGAAGTATCGGCGCCGCTCGCGCAGGATCAATCCATAGGCGGATTTGAGCGTGCCGCAGATTGAATTCATCGAAAGGGGCCTTTCCAGGAAAAAACCCGACTTCTTCCGCAAAGCCGTCGTTGATTCTGCGTCTCCGCCGCCGATCGCAAACGTCACCGCTGCTCGATTGGATGCCGACGCGAGCACTTCGTCGAGAACTTGGCCGGAGTGTTTTCCGAGTTGGAGATCGACAATGACCGCGTCGAACTTCCGCCGGTTCAATGCCCGAATGGCGTCTGGAACTTCCGCGCAGATATCGGGCGAGATGGACAGTTGTCTTAAGGCGTGGCTGAACTGCTGAATGGTCGCTGGATCGGCTGATACTAAAAGCGCAAGGCACATCGACATGAAATCGCCCTCAGAATGACCAGGGGAAGCGCAGCGCCCGCGCTGCGTGGCGGGAGAAGATTTCGGTCGGGGAGGGCGCCAGCTACAGCCAACTGTTGACCCGTGCAATTTTAGGAAGGCGTCGAAGACCCTCCCGGAGATAAGCTTGACAGGTTTTCCCAAACTCGCAAGGTTCCCTCCGTGCTCGGCTCCGCGTTACTCTTGAGTCTCCGCGCAGGGCGGGCTGGGACCGATTGATGCCGGTTGCGGCAGGGATGAAAAATTTGGTGGAGCTAGTCGGGATCGAACCGACGACCTCATCGTTGCGAACGATGCGCTCTCCCAGCTGAGCTATAGCCCCGTCTTGAACCTTCGGAGGTGTAGAGCAATTTTAGCAGCGCTCTCCGTTCCAGACCAGCACCGCCGCCCGTTTTGTTCCACCCCGATCCCCACATAGCAGCAGGCCGGCAAAAATTGCGTTTACCACGCGGCTCTTTTCACGTCTAATAGCGGTAACGCTTCCTTTGGGATGGCTTTATGTTTACGCCCCTCAACCGTCAAATCTCGCCTTCCCTGGCTCAGCCGCTCAGCGCTTCACTGTTGCTGCACGGGCTGTTGTTGGTCTGGCTCGTGTACCCGCCGAATATCCGCGTGCTCACTCCATCGTCTGTCGCGGTGGGGGAGAATGGCTCCGCGCTCACCCATCTTTACTGGACCGGGGCGGCTGCTGGTAACTCGGCGGAGCAAGCGCCTGCCCGGCACAAGCTAACATGGAAGAATAGTCAAAAACACCGCAGACTGGCCAAGCCTGACGCTTCGCCGGAACAAGCGACGCTGCCAGCCAACATGCCTGCACCCGCTCCAGCCGCGCCGGCAGGCATGCCCTATGGCACCCTGGCCGGCGGCCCGACCTCCGGAGACGAGATTCGTCCGGCTCTCCCCATCTCCGCCACCGATCCGGTCGTCGACCCGCATGATCTTCCCGGACACGCCGAGGGCAGCATTATCGTGGAAGTCACCATCGATGACCGGGGAACCATCGTGCAGAAGGTGGTCCTTCAAAGTCTAGGTCCGTTGATTGACAATAAGGTATTGGCAGCGCTCGAGAGCTGGCGCTTTCGTCCGGCCACCCGCAATGGCGTCGCTATTCCTTCCAAGCAGGATGTCTACTATCACTTCAAACCTGCGGCCTAACGCCTAGCGTAGCTCGGCCTGCGCCGCGGCTGGCCGCTATAATGATGAAGTGACTTCCTTCTCCGTTGAACAAATGGCCTCCGCCGATTTTCCCACCCGCTGGGGGCCCTTTCGCATTTTCGGGTTTCGCGGGACTTTTGGTGCTGGGGAAAAGGCGCGCACCGAGGAAGCCGTGGCTCTGGTCATGGGCGATGTACATTCCGCTGCGCCCCTGGTCCGCATTCACTCCCAGTGCCTCACTGGCGACGTCTTTGGATCGCTGCGCTGCGACTGCCGCCAGCAATTGGAGATGGCCTTTGCCATGATCACGGAAGCGGGCTCAGGTGTCCTGGTATACGAACAGCAGGAGGGCCGCGGCATTGGCCTCATGGCCAAGCTGAAAGCTTACGAATTGCAAGATTCGGGCCTCGATACCGTGGAGGCCAACGAGCGTCTTGGCTTCAAGGCCGATCAACGAGAATTTGCCTTGCCTGCGGAAGTTCTGAAGGCTCTGCGAATTACCCGCGTGCGGCTGCTATCCAACAATCCCGATAAAGTCGCCGCCCTCGAGCGGGCTGGTGTGATCGTCACCGAACGAGTTCCTTGCGAGGTCCCGCCGACACGGCATACGGAAGAATACCTCAAGACCAAGAAAGAAAAACTCGGACATCTTTTTTCCGGGCGCTAAAAAAGGCAGCCGCGGAACGGCCGCCTTTTCGAACACAAGTTCCTATAGCTAGAAGCGAATCGTGGGACCAAATTCAACCTTGATATTGTTTCGCGCACCGTTGCTGAGATAGATCTCATCTCCTGCATCTACCCGCAAGCCGAACGGTCCCCAGAAGCCTTCAATGCCGGCGCCAGGATAAAACGCGACATGCGTGTCGCCCGTGGTTACGTCATTCACCGCACCGACAAATCCCGCCGGGGGAGCCTGTCCGCTCGTGCTGAAGTTAATGAATCCTACCTTCCCGGTGATAAACGCACGGAAAGGGCCGGATGATCCCGCTTGAAATTTTGGCCCAAAAAGTCCCGTCAGTGGGCGGAATCGTGTGGTTACGAACTGGGTAGTGACGCCATTCGAAAATGTCGTGGTGTAGTTCCGGGCAAAGTCATAGCTCATCTCACCTTCGAGAGCGACATGAGTGCTCACATTGAAGCTCGCTCTTCCGCCCACGCCGACCAGGTTGGCGTTCGGATTCGTGACGCTGAGGCGAAAATAGTCGGCGAACGCTCCGACTTCCGCGTGATCGTAAGTGCTTTGCGCCATGAGACCGGAAGGCACGATCAGACCCAAACCTAGTATAGCTGACAGCAAATTGCGTTTCATTCTGATACTTTTCTCCTTAAACTCGTGAGTCGTTCATACTTCTCGCACTCGGGCGCGCTGACCGGCGCACACAACTGCGAACACGCGTGCTTGGATGCGAACGGGGCGATGGCAGGTTGGTACAGGCGGGAGGAAGAGAAACTCTGTAAAGACGCGCGAGCGGAAAAGCCAGCGTTCATCGCTGCGCTGGCTTAACTGTAGGGATTTAGCTGTAGGTTATTTTTGGCTCAACGCCGCGCCACTTTCATGCCCACTTTCGCGCGGTGTCATGGAAACTACAAGGTACTCGCGGTCTTTGCTGTCCAGATCCTCCACCCGCAGCACCATCTTGTCTTTCTCCATGCGGAATTGAGCTCGCTCGCCTACTGGCAAAAGCGCGGGATGCTTTTCGTCTTTGGGACGAATGCGATAGATTACGCGATCGGTTTGCAACAGGTACTCCTGACACAGTACTTCGTGAGTTTTCTTATGGGCTCCGTCGGTACCAATCAACTCTCCGGCAAGGCTCTTGCCGCTATTTTCATCTACCCCGCAGCTTACCGAATCCATTTGCAGCAAGGTTCCGCTCTGAAATGGCTTGGGTTCCTTGGCGTAGCACATTCCGCTCAGCAGAATGACGGTGGCAAGAAGTTTTAGTCGCATGATCGTCTCCCGTGGTATCGAGCGGCTATTCTTGAATGGATATCCGGGTTGTGAAAGATGACCGCGGTTACTGACCCTCGGTAATCGGGATTCCACTGTATAGCTTTGAGGTGACCATTCGTGGCCAATCGCGGCCCCGAATAGATGTGCAGGATCGCCTGACAATCTGATATCGTTCGGAATCCTGACTCGTACCGCGGCCCGGAAAGGATTGCGCATGCCTGATAATCAGCGGCCCGAACCCTCCAGATTTTATCGCTGGGCAGTACTCATCATCGTCAGCCTGGCGGTGTTCGGAAGCTACTACGTGTACGACGCGCTCAGCCCTTTGGCCGATGTGCTCAAGCAGCAACTAGGTTTCTCGGATTCCGACATCGGACTTCTCCAGGCGATCTACAGCCTGCCTCCCATCTTCACCGTGGTGTTTGGGGGGATTATCATCGACCGCTTCGGCATCCGGAAAGCTCTCGTGCTCTTCGCGATCCTTTGCCTGATTGGCCCATCTATCACCGCGGTCGCGGGAAAACTCTGGCTCATGGCTGCCGGACGTTTCATCTTCGGCACAGGCGCAGAATCTCTGGTGGTTGGCGGCACAGTCGCTTTGGCCCGCTGGTTTAAAGGCAAGGAGCTGAGCTTCGCTTTCGGCATCAATCTGACAATTTGCCGCCTGGGCTCGTTTGCCGCCCTCAATTCGCCTACCTGGGCTCGCGCCGCCTACGCCAATTGGCGTGGACCTTTCTTGATTAGTGTCGGCTTTGCCGCCCTCTGTGTTGTCGGAGCGATTGTCTACTGGGCCCTCGAAGTGTACGCCGAACGCAACTACCACCTGGGAGAGCCTTCCACCGACAAGGTGATTCTGGCTGATCTTTTCAATTTCGGAAGGAGCTACTGGTTTATCGTCGGCCTGTGCGTGGTCTTTTACTCCGCAATCTTTCCTTTCCAAACGTTTGCCGTGAAATTCTTTATCGAGGCGCATGGAACCTCGCGCGAGTTCGGCGGATTTTTGTCGAGCATGTTGACCCTGTTCGCCATGATTGCCACGCCTCTGTTCGGCCTGCTGGTGGACCGCATCGGCAAACGCGCGCTCATGATGATGTTCGGTTCCCTGCTCCTGATACCCGTCTATCTCATCATGGCGTACACGCGAGTCAACCTGTACGTCCCCATGGCCATGATGGGCGTCGCCTTCTCCCTCATTCCCGCCGTCATGTGGCCTTCGGTTGCCTACATCGTGGACTCCTCCAAATTGGGCACGGCCTACGGTGTTATGACGATGGTGCAGAACATCGGGCTATTCGGATTCAATCTGCTGATCGGCTGGGCCAATGACCGGGGCCTGGCTAGCGCGTCGAACCCGGCGGGGTACCGTTTGGGAATGTGGATATTCTCCGTGCTGGGGTTCCTGGGGGTACTGTTTGCTTTCCTGCTGCACCAGCGCGAAACTGGACCCCACGGGCACGGGTTAGAGACGATTACGACCGGTTCGGCGAAGGCTTAATTTGGCTCTACATCTGTCCCTTGCCTGTCCGGGGTCTAATTTTGGGGAGAATTAAGCAAAATCCTAAAATGCAAGTTCCCAGAAGGACCCCGAATCGAAAAGGCTAGCATTCTAAATTTGGAACTCGCGAACTTTTTCGTACGGTTTTTGGAAGAAATAAACTCCGGAGTTCGCATGATCGCGCCCTTATCCGGGTTTTCGAATCTGATACTTAGCGGGACGCCGGCTCAATCGAGTGTGGCAGGGATGGACTTCCGTAACGGTCTCGTAGTCACCGTCTTGCCGGATTCCCTGCCTTTGGATACCTTAAAGGCCGAGGGTTTCCACTGGCGTTCCTGAGACGCTCTAAGCGGTACAACGTACGGGACTTGCACCGCATCTGACTAGATGCGGCCGGAAAGACGATTTGACGGACGCGAGAAAGCGACAGGGACGGCAAGCTTTCGGAAGAGCGAGGCAATCGAACGCGCCAAGCAGGGCGACGCCGAGGCCTTCGAGGTCCTGTATAACCTGCACAAACGGCGTGTGTATTCTTTATGTTTGCGGATGACGGCCAATACGGCGGCAGCCGAAGACCTTACCCAGGAAGCCTTCCTCCAGTTATTTCGCAAGATTGCGAACGTTTCGCGGCGAATCTGCCTTTTCCACTTGGCTGCATCGCATGGCGGTCAATGTAGTCCTCATGCAATTGCGCAAAAAGGGCCTTCCGGTGGTTCCGCTGGAAGACACGGTGGAGACGGAAGAAGAGACGCCGCAAGAAAGAGTTGGGGATGCTGGATCCGTCTCTGGCAGGTTCCGTGGATCGTTTGCAATTGCAGCGGGCGGTAGAAGCGTTACCACCGGGATACCGAACGATTTTTTTGCTGCACGATGTTGAGGGATACGAGCACAATGAGATTGCCGGAATGGTAGGTTGCTCCATCGGCAATAGCAAATCGCAATTGCACAAAGCGCGAATGAAACTGCGCGAGCTTCTCAAAACGAGCAGAGCCGAAAAGGCCGCCAAGCCGTAGGGGAAGCTGTAGACAGAGAGTATTGGGGAGAGAGCGATGAACTGTGCAGAGTTTGAGGCAGTTCTGCCAGACATCCTGGAAGGCGGCGCACCGCCGAACAGCGAGACGCACCTCAGTTTTGCTCCAGCATGTTCTGAATCTGGTGTCCGACATGAAAACTATTTCGCATCAGGCCGGCTTTTGCGGGCCTCGCGACGAGCCCAGCCCGAGGGTTTGGAACTCCATCGAAATTGCTTTGCGGCAGGAGGGCCTGATTCGCGAGCCCGCAGGGGAACCGGTGTCGGCTGTGCCGGCTCTTTACGCCATTGGACGGTCAGCCTGGTTGTTGCCCGCCGGCGCGCCGCTTTCCTCGTGACGTTTGGGATTCTTCGCTACGAGCGGCCCGTAACGCCGTCGCCACAGATGGCGCGGACATCGCCTCCAGCTGCGCCCGCCGTTATAACGCTGCCGGCCGTCGGCACGGCTCGCCGCCGCGTCCGCCGATGCGAGAATGACGACAAGCAAATGCTGGAAGTCGTCGGCACCCGTTCTCCCGGCCATGCGGGCCTCCTACGAAACGGAGCTGCAAGCATGTGAACGAATACATCCGGGATGCTGAGCAGTCGGCACAAGGCTAATCCCGACGATGAGGCGGCGCAGGAGTACTTAATGAACGCCTACGAGCAGAAAGCCATGGTTTATGAGTTGGCGATGGACCGTTCTTTGCCATAATATGGGCCAGTAACAGGCCGGCGGGAACAGTCGGCCGCCGGCGCCAGGGGAGAGGAGCAGTCATGAACAGCAGGCAGCGCGCCGCAAGACTCGCAGTGGTGGTGGTTCTGGCGGGAACGTCCTTCGTTTTCGCCGAAAACCGTCAAGAATTTCACTTCAAAGTCGGGTCGCCGCGTGCATTGTATCCGTGATCAATCAATATGGCCCCGTCTCGGTTAAGCCCGGCCCGGTCAAGGAAGTCAGTGAATCACGGCTACCACCTATTCCGACAAAGTGGAAGTAGACAATAGCCAGAGCGGCAACCGCGTTGATATTCTCTCTCATCTTCTACCGGGAGCCGACACCGAAAGCGGTCGAGTGGACTATGAGGTCTAGTCCCGGCCGATGCCAGCGTGACGCTTCACTCCACCACCGGGCCACTGCACGCCGAAGGACTGCATGGCGACGTCACCCTGGAAGGCGCCAATGCGCCCATGGACGTTCGCGGCATCAATGATGCTCACGTGCACATGAAGACCCTCGATGGACAGGTGACATTGACCGAACATCCGCGACGGACACGTCGAAATCACCTCGGTCAGCGGCGACGTGGTGATGAACTCCGTGAACGGTCCGTTCGTGCAGGTCAACTCGAACAGCGGCAAAATCCACTACGACGGCGAATTCGGCGGCGGCGGCGAATACAATTTGACCAGCCACACTGGCGACATTGAGGCCATGGCTCCCAGCTATGCTTCCATTGACGTGACTGCCCGCTCCGAGCAGGGAAAAGTCGAAAACGATTTCGACGGCTCCATGCAACCCAAGCACACCTGGTTTCCCATCAAAGCAGGGAGTGCCTTCGCGGGCACCATGGGCAAGGCCGCATCTTCGGTTAAGTTGTTTTCCATCAGTGGTAAAATCCACCTTAAGAAACGCTAACAATTAACCGCCCGGACGGAGTCCGGCGGCGATCGGCAGGCATGGAAACCACACTGGGTTCGCACCCGGCAGGTAATATCTCCGCGCGCGGGCAGGCTTCCGTCGCCGCGGCTGGTGTTTCTGGTGGGCTTTATGGGTGCAGGCAAGAGCACCGTGGGCAAGGCGCTGGCGCGTCATCTGGGCTGGGCATTCGAAGATCTGGATGAACGCATCGAGGCCCGCGAACAGCGGTCCATTGAACTGATTTTCCGTGAATCCGGCGAGGCCGAATTCCGGCGCGCTGAACATGCTGCCCTGCGCGCCTTGTTGGCGGAGACCAGGCAACTTCGCGGGTTGTTGCCTTGGGCGGCGGAGCATTTGTTCAAGCGGAGAACGCCAGGTTGCTGGACGCAGGCGGGAGCCGCCATCCGTCTTTCTCGACGCTCCAGTGGAGGTGCTTTTCCGGCGCTGCCAGCAGGAGCAGCAAGTTGAACGTCCGCTGCGCCGAGCCAGGAAGAATTCAGCAGATTATATCAGATGCGCCGCCCGCATTACCTGCAAGGCGGCGTTGCGGATCGAAACCAGCGATCGGGATGTGGATGCCGTGGCCCGGGCAGTTGCGCTTGGTCTGGGACTTGAGCCAGTAAGAACATCTCAAGGGGATATGCCGTGAAGATCAGGACCGTATGTATGGTGGGAGGCTCTGTGTTTGCTGTTGATGCCAGCTCTATGGGCTGCTCCCGCCGGCAAGGATAAAGAAAAAGAAGCCGAGGCTGGGCAGAGACGTGGATTCCGGCGCTTTCGGCGTTTTCATGAGCGGGCGGCGCGTGGCGACAGAAACGTTTTCCATCCAGCAGAGCACCAGCGGAAGCCTGATTGTCTCCGAATTCAAGTCGGAACAGGGCATGGACAAGGCGGTGCAGTCCTCGGAACTTCAGCTCGATCCCAACGGCGACATCCGCAAGTACGAATGGAAAGAGACTCTGCCCGAAAAAGTTGCCGGCGACGGTCATGCCCAACGACCAGTTCCTGCACCGAGCAGGTGATCACCGGACCGGGAGAAAAACCCGCTGGAACAGCCATTCCTGCTTCCCGCTTCGACCAGCATCCTGGACGATTACTTCTTCATCCACCGCGAAGTTTTGCTGTGGAAATACCTGGCCACCGGTTGCCATCAGGAAAAGGGCAGTTGCAAATGTCCGCTGCACCAGCGCGCTCAATTTGGCACGCTGAATCCGCATTCCCGCTCTTCCGTGCCCGGTCACCGTGGAGTTTTCGGGAAGAGAAAAAGTGACGATTCACGGCGCCGAACGCGAACTCAGCCGCTTTGACTTGAAAGGCGAAGCCGGTGACTGGGCCATTCTGGATGGATGACCAGTTCAAGCTGATGCGAATTGTGATCGCGGAAGAGAACACCGAGGTAGTACGTGATTAGGCCCGCGATTGCCGGGACAAACAAGACGTGATGTCACTCATTGACGTCCGCACAACCCGCGTCTTGTTTACCCTGCTGCTATTCTCACTGGCGCTGGGTTTCTTGTACGTCGCCCACCACACTCTCATCGCATTTCTTTTTGCGGTTTTCTTTGCTTATCTGGTGGATCCCGCCGTTTCCCGGGTGGAGAAGTGGACGCGCAGCCGGGGCCTGGCCATCGCCGCTATTTATCTCTTGATGATAGCGGTCCTGGCGACTTTTTTCTTCTTCGTCGGGCCAACCATCGCCCACCAGGCACAACGTCTCAGCGAATCTCTGCCTACCCTTTTGGAGAAGGTTGGTTCCGGCCAAATCGCCCAGGACATCGGCGAGCAACATGGCTGGAGCCAGGAAACGCGGCATCAATTGCAGGATCTTCCTCGTCGGTCACCGGCAGTCATGCTTCCTCTGGCTCAGCGGGCGGGCTTGCGTATTGCGGAAGTCGCTCAGGAATGCATGGCTGCTGATTGTCGTGCCGATCCTGGCGGCGTTCTTTCTCACGCGATGGCCGGGCATTCAGCGCAACTCTGCTGTCATTTGCCCATGCCCGTCCGCAGCGCGAATTCCTGGAAGGCGTGCTGAGCGATCTGAACCAGATGCTGGCGCATTTCATTCGCGCCCAACTGATTCTCGCTGCTCTCAGCTTGGTCATATACGTCTCGTTCATGAGCGCCATGGAGGTTCCCTACGCTTTAGTGCTGGGCACGGCGGGCGGCATGCTGGAGTTCATCCCGGTGGTTGGACCGCTGGTCGCGGCCGCGATGATCATGTCGGCCAGCTTGTTGTTGGGTTATCCACACTGGCTCATCCTCCTGATCTTTCTGGCTGCCTGGCGGATGGTGCAGGACTATGTGGTCTCTCCCCGCATCATGGGCAAGAGCATGGAACTCCATCCCCTGGGCGCCATTTTTGGCGTGCTGGCGGGTGGGGAGATCGCCGGGGTGCTAGGAATTTATCTTTCGATTCCCGTGATGGCGAGCCTGCGCATCGTGTGGCGGCGGTGGCGTCTCTATGCCGAGAAGAAGCGCTTCGGCCCGCTCAACGAGTATTCGTTCGGAAGCGAAATCACTCCTGGCAAGTAGCCTCCCGGCCTCGAGTGGGGCACGCAATGTTGTAAAATCCCTTCCATACTCATGCGAACGAAAAGTCATGGAAATCCATCTTCCCGGATCCTTGCGCTGAGCGCGGAATCCCTTGCCGGGAACCTTGCGTCGAGGCACCACTTCCAATGATCGTCATGAAATTTGGTGGCACTTCGGTGCAGGATGCCAAGGCCATCGAGCGCGTGGCATCCATTGTGCGAGAACGCCTCCCGCAGCGGCCTGTCGTCGTAGTAAGCGCGATGGCCAAAGTGACCGATCAACTGCTCGCCATGTCGCGCGCTGCCGGCGCCGGTGACCGCAAGACCGCCCTCAAACTCTGCCGCGCCCTGCAGGAGCGGCACTACGATACCGCCGGCGAGCTGCTCGGCACCGCGCTGTTCAGCGACTTCCATTCGGAATTAGGCGGCGACTTCGAGAACTTGGAAGAGCTGCTGCGCGGCATCGCTGCTGTCGGCGAACTCACTCCGCGCACCAACGATCACGTAGCTGCCTACGGAGAAATGCTTTCCAGCAAGATCGTCGCGGCGGCATTTTCGGCGAAAGGCTTGCCGTCGGCCCATGTGGATTCCCGCGAGTGCCTGGTCACCGATGGCGCTCACATGAAAGCCGCGCCGCTCTTTGTGGAGACGGACGAACGCCTGCGAACCAAAGTGCAGCCTTTGCTCGATCAGGGCCGCGTCCCCGTGATGGGAGGATTCATTGCCGCCACCAAGGCGGGCGTCACCACGACCATCGGCCGCGGAGGCTCGGACTATTCTGCCGCCATTTTCGGCGCGGGCCTCAACGCCGAGCGTATCGAGATCTGGACTGACGTGGACGGCATGATGACCACTGACCCCAGGCTCTGCCCCGATGCCAGACGCATTCGCGTCATCAGCTTCGAGGAGGCGGCCGAGTTGGCCTACTTTGGCGCCAAGGTGCTGCATCCCGCCACGGTTCTTCCCGCGGTACAGAAGAATATTCCGGTGTACATTTTGAATTCGCAGAATCCTGCCTGCGAAGGCACAAAGATTACGGCCAAAGCCCCACCCTCGAAGAATTCGTTCAAAGCCATCGCGGTCAAGAAGCGCATCACCATCGTGGATGTGGCTGCTCCCCGCATGTTGCTGGCGCACGGTTTCCTGAAGGCGATTTTTGAGGCTTTCGACCGCCATCGCATTCCGGTGGACGTGGTTTCCACCTCCGAGGTCAGTATTTCGCTGACCGTGGATTCGAACGAATCCATCCCTGCGCTGGCCGCAGACTTGGCCAAACTGGCCGACGTGAAATATGAGGGCCGCAAAGCGATTGTCTGTGTGGTCGGCGAAAATCTGCGCAACACTCCCGGCATCGCCGCCCGCATCTTTACTGAGGTGCGCGACGTGAATATCCGCATGATTTCCCAGGGAGCGTCCGAGATCAACATCACCTTCGTGATGGAAGAGGATTCGATTCCGCAGGTGGTCAAGCAGCTGCACAAGAAGTTCTTTACCGATGTGGACCCGGAAACGTTCGCATAGAAAGTCGGGTATCCATGCGACTTTGGGTGGAGCAGCGCTTCGGCGCTGTATTAAAACCTTCTCTTGAAAGCGGCCTTAGCCGCTGAGGCAACTATGAATCTCCTCATCCTGGGCCGCGGTAAAACCGGATCTCTAGTGGCGGAAGTCGCCCACGAACGCAAACACCACGTCACAACACTGGACATCAACGACAACCCGCATGCCTCGGGCCTGACTCTTGAGACGCTCAAGAGCTGCGATGTAGCCATTGACTTCACCACCCCGGACGCGGCCATGGAGAACATCACTGCCTGCGCCCGCGCGAGGAAGAATATGGTGGTCGGGACGACGGGTTGGTACAAGGAGCTGCCCGCCGTCCGCCGCATGGTGGAAGAAAGCGGCATTGGCTTTGTGTACGCTGGGAATTTCTCTGTGGGAGTCAATCTGTTTTACGAAATCGCCCGGGCTGCGGCCGCCGCCCTCAAACACGAATACACCGGGCAGATTTTCGAGCGCCATCACGTCCACAAACTGGACGCGCCATCCGGCACCGCCGTGGTAATACAGAACGTCGTCAAGGATGCCTCCGGGCACGAACTGGAAATCATCTCCTTCCGCGAGGGCGAGGTCGTCGGCATGCACGAGATGGTTCTCGAATCGCCTAACGACACGATCTACGTCTGCCACGACGCCAAATCCCGCCGCGGCTTCGCCGATGGCGCCGTCCGCGCCGCCGAATGGCTCGCCGGGAAGAAGGGATTCTTCGACTTCAAGGATATCTGGCGGGAGCTGTAGATCATCTTCTAGGCTCTGTAATTGCGGTAGGCGATGGGTGCCCCATCCTGGCGCGCTTTTTGCGCTAGGATGGGATTCCACAAACGCGTGCGCTGAGCGAAGTCGAAGCGGATGCGGTGCCGCTGGTTTTGCCACCGCGAGTTCCCATAGCGCCGGGTGGCAGGTCTCCTTCAATTTTCCATTCGCCGACAAACATTCCTAGCTTTTGTGCTTCGGGTCCGGGTTTCGGTGGCGCAGGCTCCGTCTGCGCCAGAGCCGTGGCGTAACAAAGAAGCCACGATAGAACCATCAGAATTGCGTGGTCACGCATGGAAGCCTCCTCAGATCAAGGGATCCTTTCCGGCCGATCGGATGGCATGCTAGCAGGTTCAAATGACTGAAAGCCAGAGGGCATGGGGCCAGGGCCTAGCCACGCCGCTGACAGAGGAGGTACACCAACTCCGTCTTGTCGGCAAACCAAAAACTGCGCGGCAGTTGGCGCAAAATCCCGATTACGCTCATCTCCCCCTTGGCAGGGGATTTGAGTGAAATCGCCTGTTTTCGTCACTTGACCGTCAGGGGTTCAACGGTATTGGTTGCACACAGTTCGAGTTCGTGCCGCGTCTCAATGGCCCACGAGACAAGCGAGTTCTCGTCATCGTATAAAGCAACGTCCATATCCCCACCCCCCGCTCTAATGCGGAACTCGTGTATCAACGGATGAAGAATGACAACATCAAATTGCGGCAGAGCGAGGCGAGTTTGCTGAAGTTTCGAGAATTGTGCCTTGATAGCTGGGCAATCCATTTCGGTCAGTTTCAACTTCTTTACGTGCATGTCCTTCTGAATGTCGTCCGCTGAGCGATTTGGAAATTTCCGATGCTGTGCCATCATTTGGTCGTAAACGGATGCTCCCTCGGCTTCTCTCACGTGCGCGGCAAGGTAGCGCGGCAATCCAGAAACCGTATCGGACTTTTCAGTTCCAATGAAGAAAGAATACTCAGGGACATCTGTGTGCAGGTCGCGGTGGGAGCGGTAGGCAACGTAGGCACCGTTGGTCTCGTCAATCGGAAAAAGGTCGTGGAGAGCCTTATCGAAATGATTGCTCATCCAATCCCAATCTGCGCTCGACTGAGCTGACAGGTCCCCGCCTACACAAAATGAGAGCAAAAGAGCAGCACCGAACAAGCCGTAATAGCGTGAAAACATGGCTACATTGTGCCACCAGCGGCCCGTAGTTGTTGAAAAATCGCCATTGCGCTCATCTTCCCTTGGGCGGGGGACTTGAGTGTAATGGCCTGATAGCAACAGTCTGAACTGATAGACTGCGCTGTGAGGCGCAGTGACGGTGCGTGAGTACGACTTGATTGCAGAGTGGTATGCATCGGTACGCATCGATGCAACGGGGGTACCCGAAGCGACCGCGCTAGCTTCATCGCTCCCACGCGGATCACGTCTTCTGGATCTTGGGTGCGGTAATGGCATTCCTCTCACCAAAGCATTGCTGAGCGGGGAACACCGCGTTGTCTCGCTTGACAGTTCTGGTGGGATGCTCTGGCATTTTCGACTCAACTACCCCGCAATGCCTGCCGTTCAGGCAACCGTGCAGTCCTGCCCATTCATCGATAGCATCTTCGATGCAGCGGTCGCTTGGGGCATCATGTTCCATCTCAATCCCGACGATCAGATTAGGGCAATTGCAAACATTTCACGTGTCCTCAAGCCCGGAGCACCCTTCCTTTTCACGTCCGGAGACGAGGACTGCTTCCAAGGTAAAGTAGGCACCATGAACGGCGTAGAGTTCCGTCATTTTTCATACAGCATCGATACGTATGGGCGCGTGCTTCGCGACCACGGATTCACATTGGCCAACGTCCACGCCGACAGCGGGAACAATACCTATTACCTCGCGAAGAAAGGCGATTCACCGAGTTGATTGTTGCAAAATCCCGATAGCGCTCATTCACTTTGTAAAAGGCAGACGGAAAGTGCAAAGTTGTGCTATCACCGATTATGCTCAAGTCCCCAATTGAGCGAAATCGCTGGTTGCAATACTTGGCTCTCGACAAAAAGACTCTTATCTTGCTAAGTGTGGGGGTCCGGTCTTTGTTCCAGTCGTATACCAGCTGAAGTTACGGAAGGAGGTCCTGCAATGGCTCCGCTATCGGATGCTCTGGTCAGGCAGTTGCTCGGTGGAAGATATATCGCGTCGTTCGCCACTCAGAACCCGAATGGTTCTGTCCACGTTGTTGCCGTGTGGTTCTGGTTCGACGGGACCGACGTTTATGTTGCCACGTCTTCGCGCAGCCGAAAGGCCCGAAATCTTCAAGGGAATCCTCAAGTTTCATTGATGATCGACTCTCGTGATCCGGCCGCATCCTATGGAGCTACCCTTGCGGGAACGGCACATCTACTCAGTGGCGAGTCCTCGCGACACTTCAATGCAGAGATTCATCGCAAGTACTTAAGCGAAGCCGCCTTAACAGACCCGAAGGTGGGTCCTGTGTTCGCGGCATGGGATGACGTTACAGTTAGGCTCGTGCCAGCCTCCGTGATCACTTGGGATATGCGGGAGGCAGATCAGCAAGTCTTCGGCGGGGCATTCAAGAACAATCCTTCATATCTGTTGCCGACAGAACGGTGAATTGTTGAAACATCGCGATTTCACTCATTGACCCTTTCCTAAGCTTACCCAAACCACCGCTAAATCACCCTCCCCCGTTTTGTTCCCCCCGCCCATTCGCGCTATCTTATATCCATGGAACTCCGAGGCTGTGGTACAGCTCTTGTCACTCCCTTCCGCCAGGATGGTTCGGTGGATGACGCCGCGCTGCGGAACTTGGTGGCATGGCAGGTGGAATCCGGGATTGATTTCCTTGTCCCTTGCGGCACCACGGGGGAAACCCCGACCCTCAGCCGCGAGGAATGGCTGCAGGTGATTGATGTGACCGTCGAGGTCACCGCAGGCCGCGTGCCGATTATCGCCGGGGCCACGTCGAATTCGACAAGCGACGCGGTTGAGAAGGCCAAGGAGGCCGCTGCGCGGCCGGGCGTGAATGGCATTCTCACTGCCAGCCCGTATTACAACAAACCGACGCAGGAAGGACAGTATCGCCATTTCCGCGCCATCGCCGAGGCGATTGATAAGCCGATGATTTTGTACAACGTCCCCGGGCGCACGGGTTCGACGATCGAAGTTGCGACGCTGGTGCGGCTCGCCGAGGTTCCCAATATCGCCGGCGTCAAAGATGCCACCGGCAACATTAACGAGATCGCCGAGGTCTGCAATTCGCTTCCCGAGACCTTCCGGGTCTTATCTGGGGACGACTCCATTACGCTGCCTTTGATCGCGCTGGGGGGCGTGGGTGTGATCTCCGTCGTTTCCAACGAGATTCCGCGCGAAATGGCAGATCTCACGCGGGCTGCGCTTAACAATGACTGGACCACGGCGCGTAGCCTTCACCGCAAATACCTGCCGCTGATGATGGCCAACTTCATCGAGTCGAACCCCCTGCCGGTGAAAGCCGTCTTGAACATGATGGGAAAAATTGAGGAGGTCTATCGGCTGCCGCTGCTGCCCATGCGGCGCGACACTCGCTCCAAGCTGCAAAAGATCGCCGGCGAGGCCGGCCTGGTAGCGAAGATCGCTGCCCCCTCGGCCGAGGCCAACGATTTCTACATTTACGAGAACTGGGCAGCCGGGCCGCATAAGATTGTGCTGCACCGCTCCAGTTGCGGGCAGTGCAACCACGGCAAAGGCCGCCCCGCCGGACATGATGCCAATCACTCCCGCTGGCACGGCCCTTACGCCACACTTACGGTCGCCCGCGAGGCTTCGCACGGCATGGCTGGCATACTGATCCGCAGCGAGTGCAAGTGCATTTAAGTTATGGTCTCGCATATCCCATCACGCTGATCGTCGAAGCCCCTGCTCTGTAAATGAAACCGACATCCTGCCATCTCCGCATGCCCGCCGAGTGGGAACCGCACGCCGCCACCTGGCTGGCCTGGCCGCACCATCGCGATGACTGGCCTGGAAAATTTGAACCGATTCCGTGGGTCTATGCCGAAGTCATTCGCAACCTGGCGCGGCATGAGCGAGTGGAGCTGATCGTGAACGACGCAGCTTCCGAGCAGCTCGCCCGCAAGACATTGAGCAAAGCGAATGCTCTGAGCGAGAACGTCCGCTTTCACCGCTGGCCGACGAACCGGGTATGGACCCGAGATTCCGGATGCACGTTTGCTGTTGACAGCCGAGAAGGGACGGGCGGGGACGCCCGTCGCTCCACCGAAGTGGTGGCCATCAAGTGGCGTTTCAATGCGTGGGGCAAATATCCCAATTGGCAGCGCGACGAGAAAATCGGCAGCTTGATGGCGAAGGCCGCAGGAGCCGAGGAAATCCGTCCCATGATTGGCCAAAAGCGCGTCGTGCTCGAGGGCGGCTCGATTGACGTGAATGGCCAGGGGACGCTCCTGACCACGGAAGAATGCCTGCTCGGCAAAGTCCAGCAGCGCAATCCGGGAATGAAGCGTGCATCTTACGAAAAGATCTTCGCAGAGCATCTCGGAATCAAGAACGTCCTCTGGCTCGGCTCCGGCGTCACCGGAGACGACACGCACGGTCACGTCGATGACATCACCCGCTTCGTTTCGCCTGACACGGTCGTGACTGCGGTTGAAGCGAATCCCGATGACCCAAATTACGAGCCGCTGCGCGAAAACATCCGCCGCCTGCGATCGGCCACCGATCAGGACGGCAAGTCGCTTTCCATTATTGAGCTTCCCTTGCCTGCTCCCGTGATTTTCGCCGGACAGCGCCTGCCCGCCAGCTACGCCAATTTCTACATCGCGAACGGAGTCGTTCTAGTACCGGTTTTCAACGACCCCAATGACCGCTTCGCTCTCGATATTCTTGCCGATCTCTTTCCTGACCGCGAAATCGTCGGCATCTATTGCGGAGATTTGATTTGGGGATTCGGCGCAATTCACTGCATGACGCAACAGCAACCAGCAGTTTAGCCGGCGCTGGCTGGAGTGAGCATGGTCTTTGTCGCGGCCCGGTTTCGAGTACGCATCAACCCAATCCCTGCCAGCACATAGAGCCCGAAGGCCAGCAGCAGCAACGCTCTCATGCCAATCACCAGCGAACAATTTTCCAGCAACCCACCCACAACGGCTCCAAGCATGTTCGCTCCCAATGCCGCGCTAGGAGATTCGGCGACCCGGAACTCGGTGGCGAATAGCAATCCCGCGAAAAATACCGGAATCGCGAAGATACATCCCGCCAAAGCGCCCACCATCCCAGCCGACCCAGGAATCCGCGCGAAAGGGATGCAATAAGCAATCGCAATCCCCGTCAACAGTCCGGCCAGATACCATCCGCCCGGCCAGGGTTTGGACTGCTTCTCAATCACAAAGTTGGAAAGCAGCAGCGCCGTAAGAATAGCCGCAATGACAATTCCATTCACTTGCCAGGTCGTGCCGAAATAAAGCGCAAGCCGGCTGATGACCTGCGTCTCCAGCAACAGAAACCCCGCTCCCATGCTGAAGAAGAAAAGGGACGGAACCCGGGTGCGAGCCTCCGGAATCTGCCAGTACAGCACGCTCCCCAGCAACAAAACCAGAATCCCTACCGAAAGAAAGATACCGGGAATCCACTTTCCCTGCTGGTAGAGATAAGGCCAATCGTCAGTGGTGACCGGAACGGAAGGCGCATCGAGAAATGATGGAGGGTTGAGTGCCACCAACCGCTGCAGGCGAGGGTTCGCGGCGAGCGTCTGCTCCACCCTTTGCGACGGCGAGATGACAAAGCAAGTGGCGCCGGCGGTGTACGAGGAACCCTGCTTGAAAGCCAATGGCGGTTTACCGAAGACGGAAGTCAATATTTCCGATAGGCGCTTTCCGATCCACTCATGGTCCACTTGAAATTTGACGAATAGAATTCCGTCCGGAGCCAGCAACGCCTTGGCCTCCTCGAACGACTCTTTCGTATATACAAAATTGTCGATGCGCATATTGGCGTAGTCGGAAAGCTGAGTATGCGAGTCCAGCAAGCCGAAGAGCACCAAATCATAAGAACCGTGGGCACGCCTCATGAAGGCGCGGGCGTCGGTCAGGTGAACGTTTACCGTGGGAGAGGCATAGGGCTGCTCCGGATGGGTCTTCCCCAGAGCGAGAATGCCGGGATCGATCTCCACCGCGTCAACCGAACGGCTTTGGTGCCGGACTGCGGCAGCCACGTCATTCCCGGTGCCAGAGCCAACTACAAGAACGCTGGGATTCGGAGCTGCAAAGGCAAAAGGCAGGTTATATGGATTCTGGTCCGCGGGTTCTTTGAGGAGCCTGGGATGGCGCTGCAGGAACTCCGGGGAGAGATTCACAATCGCCTGGTAGCCAGTGTGATTGACACGAACGAAAACCCGCGCCCACTCTCCATCCGAAAACCTTTGGCGCAACACTTCGATCTGCTGGTAGGGAGTCCAGAGACTGAAGTGGTCAGGGGTGGCTGCGTCGTGCAGCAGCATGGCCGCGGGTATCGCCAGGCTGGCCACAAATAGTTTGTGCCGGGGCGTGGCTTGCAGCACACCAAATCCGAGGAAAATAACAGAGATCCACACCGGGGGCGGCGCGCTGATCCAGCAAACCGCAAAAAACCCGAGAATTCCCGCCAGGCTGAACGCCAGGTTCCAGGAGTAGCCGTGCAGTGGCTCGACGGCAAGTTCCAGTTGCCGTCCAACAATTTGCCCCAGGGGCACAAAAACGTAGGCGATCAGCAGCAACAACAGGCCTGTAATGGCAGCGGCAACTAGGAATCGAGGCCAATTTGTTGCCGTACCCGTCTTCCAAATCTCGATGTCCTGCGCCCCCCCTAGCGCCTGAGACAGCATTTCGAGAGCATTTTCGGAATTGTCTGGGTTCCAGGGCGAGCGAACGATCATCGCCAACCCGAGCATGGAAATAACGGAAGCTTGCCAGCGAACCGCGTAGCGTGCCAGAGCGCAACCCAGCCCGAAGCCAAGGAAAGTGACCAACAACGCAAGATTTTTTACATACGCGAAAACCCGCACTTCAGTGCCGAGCCAGCGGATGAGCGCTAACTCAGCGAACAACGTGAGAAAGCTGGCCAGGGCAAGTTGCCACCAACTCCAGTGATCCAGCGCTGGAATGAGGGAATCAGAGCGGTCTTTACTTCTCCAGCGGAGGAGGAGACGGCCCAGGATCACCACGAGAGCAAGACAAAAGCCGAGCGTGCGCCAAATCATTGAGTAGCGACTCTCTTCTCAGGAATCTGTGGCTAGCGAAGCTGACTCAGAAAGTTTACTTCCGGTATTGCGTGGGCTGCGGGCCCTTTTCCAGCATTTCTCGGTTCCAGATGGCGCCTTCGCGGGTGTAGCTGGCCAGCTCGAAGTCCTGTGTCAGCTCGAGCGCATCGGTAGGGCAAGCGTCTTCGCAGAGCCCGCAAAACATGCAGCGGCTAAGATCGTAGGTGAAGGTAGTGAGTTCCTTGCGGCGGGTTTTTTCGTTGCGTTCGCTGGAAACCACAATCAGGTGTTCCGGGCAGGCCAACGCGCACAAGTCGCAGGCAATGCACATGGTCTCATTGGTATCGGGATTCACATTGAGCCGCGGCGCCCCGCGATAACGCTCCGCTACCTGAGGCCGCTGCAACGGGTACTGTTCGGTGTAGATTTCCTTCGGATCCTGATAGCGGAAGGTCACGCTCAGACCCTGGAAAAGGTCCAACAGCAGCACTTTACGCAGCAGAGATGGCATCCCCATATGGCGGCTAGCATACCACTAACTGCGGGAAGGCAGAAGGGAGACGTCAGGGTAAAAACGCCTCCCTCCAGCGAGCGCTTTATGCGGCCCTAGCCGAGAAGACGGCCTGAATACGAGCCGGACCAGGCCGAACCAAAGCAGCAGCGATCAGACCGACAATCAGTAAGCCGATGAACTTATCCGCAATCGTGGCCACGGTGTAGTTCGTGGGAAAACCATACCAGTTCCAATACTCAATATTGACTCCAATCGCTGCCAACAAACCCAGTGCCGCCACGAAACCCACGCGCGCGAAGTAGCTGCCCAGCCCAGTGGCCAGCGACAAGAGAAAAGCGGCGAACAGAGCTTGCACAATATTCAGAATGCATTCATTCACTAGCGGGCGACCCATCGCCAGACTCGCGCCTGTCGGGTGATAAATCAGGATTCCCCAGGGACCACCGGCGTCGGCTGCCGCCAGTTTTCGGGAGGCATCGGGCCGGGGAAAGAAGTAAAGGCCAGAGCTCGCGATGGCCGTTTTCATCGCATCCACCGTAGGCTGTTGCTGTGGCAGCGCCTGCACACCGATCTCACCGAGGCCGAGTGTCATGTGCGCCAGGCCACCCCAAACAAACAGTGCAAAACCACCCAGGATTCCCGCTAACAGGATTCGTTTCGCCATAAATTCCTCCTCAGGGCGGCATATTATGCATAACGGCCAAGAGAAAGGGAAGCTCCGAATCAGATCTCTTTAGTCTCATGTAAACTCGACATTTAGCGCACGGATTCGCGTCCGAGAAACCAACAGGGTTTTGCTTCCATTCAGAATGAACCATAGGCTCTCCATCCTCCTGCTGCTCGTCCTGTCGCTCGGAATCTACGTTGGAAACGCAGCTAAACCTTCTCTGCTGGACGACGTGGACTCATCGCATGCCCTCATCTCCCGCACCATGCTCGAGGGCGGCGACTGGGTCGTCACCTACGAAAATGGGATCCGTTATCTGGAGAAGGCACCGTTGCACTACTGGATGGTCGCTATCAGTTACAAGCTGTTCGGGCAGGATGCCTTTACCACCCGTCTGCCGCTCGCCTTGAGCGTTGTCGGTTTAGTCCTGATGGTCTATTTCTTCGCCCGAACCTATTTCGGGGAACGGGAAGGGTTCTATGCCGGCCTGGTCACGTGCACCAGCACCGGAGTCTATCTGTTTACCCGGGTCATGATTCCTGAGGCTATCTTCGCCCTGGAATTGACGGCTTTCTTCTATCTTTTTCTTGGCGCATGGACGGGCAGGCTCAATACATGCCTCAGCTACTGGGGCGCATCGGCTCTGATGGCGCTGGCCGTTTTGACCCTGGGATTGGTTGGACTGGTGTTTCCGCTGAGCATGCTTTTCTTTTTTATTCTCTTTACCCGCGGTTGGGGCCGCTGGCGCGAGTTACGGTTGTTTTCCAGTGGGCTGATTTTCTTGATCATTGCGGTTCCGTGGCATGTCCTCGCCGAGCGGCGTTCGCCGGGGTTTCTATGGTCATTTTTCATCAACGAGCATCTCAAGCGCGCCCTGGGCACGCGTTATCCGCCGGATTATGAAGCCGTGCCATTGCTGCTTTGGTGGGTGCTGCACCTGGTCTGGCTTTTTCCGTGGAGCATCTTCACGGCTTACATTTTTCGCGAATTCCCCGGGATGAAGAAATGGGGGAAGGAAATGCCTCCGGCTGAGCAGGCGCGGTTGCTGCTTTTTATTTGGACCGGCCTCACCCTCCTTTTCTTTTCCCTGACCAGCGGTTCGCGCATGGAGTACTACAGTTTTGGCGCGTGGCCCGCGATTGCCATATTGCTGGGGATTGGAATCGCAAAGGCCGAAGCCAACCACGACCGCTGGCTGCCGCGATTGCAGGCGGGTCTGGCCGCCGTCGGGTTCATCGCTGCGTTCTGCTTGGGCTACATGGTCTGGCAGTCGCGCGGCATTCCGGCTCCAAAAGATATTTCCGCCGTGATCCGCTATTACTCAATCGATAGCTATCATCTTTCGATGTCTCATATTTTTGATATGACCGCGCAGACTTTCGCGGCGCTACGCGGCCCCTCCCTCATGGCAATGGCAGTTTTTCTCCTGGGATTTGGCGGCGCGTGGTTGTTGCGCCGGAGCCGGCGCGACTTGGCCGCCACCCTCACCATCGCACTCGCGATGGGCGTATTCTTTTTCGCGGCGAACTGGGCCTTCGGAAAATTTGAGCCAAGAATGTCTTCGCGGCCGCTGGCCGACGACATCCTTCCCTACCTTCGTTCGCAGGATCAGGTCGCGCTCTACGGCGATCTTGGTCTGGGGTCGAGCATTCCCTTCTATACCCACCGCCATGTTTGGATTTTCAATGGACGGGTGGGTAGCAACCTGGAATTCGGGTCCAAGTATCCCGACGCGCCGCCAACTTTTCTGGACGACCAGAGCTTCCCTGCGTTCTGGCGCAGTCCGGAGCGCGTTTTCCTGTTCGTGCCGGAGGAATTGACAAAGGATGCGTTCTCCCGTCTGCCGGCCGATTCAACCTATGTGCTGGGCGAGAGCGGAGGGAAATTTGTCTTGGTGAATCAGCCGGTGAGGCCAGATTTGCCGACCCTGGCTTCGCTGTTGGCCGATGCTCACAGCAGCCGTCAGTGACTCTCCCGGCAACCCACCGGCCTATTTTCTGCCTTCCCGCTTTTGCGCCACCATCAGGCCCCGCGGGGTGGAGAGCAGCACCACCGAGAGCAGGCCTTCCTGCTCTAATCGCAGCGCGGCCTCGCGCACGATTTTGAACTGCGAGCTGGCGTCATGCGCCAGCACCAATCCGTTAGGAACGACCTGCGGCAGGAATCGCCGAATCTCCGCTTCGCGGATAGGCACATCGCTATCGCTGAAAAGAATGTCTATCATGCCGTCGATTTTGGTTTCCAGGCTGGACTGGTTGCGGTACTCGATCCAGTTGCGCAGGCCAGAAGCTTCGATATTCTCGCGTGCCTTGGCGAAAATCGCCGGATCAAATTCGACCGTAATGATGCGGCCAAAGCCATTGGCCTTGAGACCCTCCGCCATCTTGATCGCGCTGTGACCAATGAATGTGCCGGTTTCGACGATGAGCGAAGGCTTGGTGGTGATGACCAGCGCTTTCAGAAAATCCAGGACCTCGAGTTCCGCGGTCTGAGCGTCGAGCATCTGCCAGCGCTCAGGATGCGGGCATTCCGGCGTAGCTTCCACGTACTCCGGCTGGGCCACCTCACCCTGGGCTGCAATGCGGTCTATGACCCTAAGCCCCTCGTAGCGCTTGAGAAAAGGCGCAATGATGGCAGCA
Source organism: uncultured Acidobacteriaceae bacterium (assembly GCA_963697035.1). Lineage (GTDB taxonomy): Bacteria > Acidobacteriota > Terriglobia > Terriglobales > Acidobacteriaceae > PALSA-270. The sequence goes on from CAVOMN010000002.1 coordinate 25,288, forward strand.
ATCCACATGCCGCCGGCAACAATCGCCACCCCAGACAAGACTTCGACTGCCCTACCTCGCGGAACGTTCAGCCCCGCTCCGTGATCCCCAAAAGCGAAGGTCTCCAGCAGTTGATACGCGCCGCACAAGATCAGCCACTCGCCGAAAACAATGCCCGCGGGCCGCTGAAATTGAATTTGGCTCCGTCCCTCACTCCAGAGGAAAGCCAAGACCCCAACGGCGGCCAGAATTCCCCAGGTCAGCGGCGAGTACAGCGGAATCGCTCGCTGCTGAAAAGCGACCGGAATCAGCAGGACGACCATTCCTGCCAGGGCTCCGACGGTCACCCCGACCGAAATCACGTCCAACGCGGATGGAAAACTCCATCCCGCGGAGCGCCCGACGGAGAGCCTGCGACGCCGGAAATCGGCGCGCAAGCACAGTGCCGCTCCCGCAAGAAATGCAATCCAAAATGCGAGAGAAGAATTTAGGGTTCGAAGGAAGCTGTCCATCAAGTGGTAGGTTCTCGGATGATCCAACCGCAATATACACAATCGCGCTGGAACATTCACGTGGGAACACATTCCCGATCGCTTCTTAGGCGTGACCGGAGCGGATGGTTACAATGATTCCTTGGTCTCACGCTTCCGTCACCTGCGATCGCAATTCTATGAGCGAACTATCTGATCCGCCGCAAAGCGACGAACTCTTTATGGAAGAGGCTCTGCGCGCAGCGCAACGTGCTCTCGAAGCCGGCGAGGTGCCGGTGGGAGCGGTCGTGGTATCCGGAGGCCGCATCGTCGGACGTGGCTGGAACCGAAACCTTACAGATTCCGATCCCACCGCGCACGCCGAAATTGTCGCATTGCGCGAAGCTGGCAAACTGATGGGCAATCACCGTCTGGGCGACTGCGAGATGTTCGTCACCGTTGAACCATGCGCCATGTGTGCTGGAGCACTTGTGCATGCCCGCGTGAAGCGGCTGGTCTACGGCGCCGATGACCCCAAGGCCGGCGCGGTACATTCCGCCATGCAGGTCGTAAATCATTCGCACCTCAACCATACGATGGAAGTGCGCGGCGCGGTTCTCGCCGGCCGCTCGGCCGAATTGCTGCAATCATTTTTCCGGGCACGCCGCGAAGAAAGAAGATAGCGCGCCCTCGATCCGAGAAATGCTCCCGATTACTTTGGTATCATTGACCAGACAGCGCCCAAGTATTTAGTGTCCAAAGCGGAGAGGTGCGTGAGCGGTTGAAACGATCCGCCTCGAAAGCGGACATACCTTAACGGGTATCGGGGGTTCAAATCCCTCCCTCTCCGCCAGTTTTTTGCTATTCCTTTGCTCATCGATTCCTCTTCCCCTTATCTCCCTTCTCGATGTCTTTACCTATTGTTCTCTCTCACGAGCAATCACTTGACCGCCTAAAACCTATGTAGTAAACAATCGAACAGCCATAGGAGGGGATGTGGCAGAACCCAAATTGTCGAGATTGGAGTTTCGGATCATGGAAGCGCTTTGGGCGCGAGGAGAAGCTTCCATTCGCGAAATTCTCGAGGCCTTCCCCTCGAAAAAAAGACCGGCTTACACCACGATCCAAACTACGGTATACCGGTTGGAAGCTAAGAATGTTGTGCATCGAGTAAAGCGAGTCGGCAACTTTCACGTCTTTGCAGCGGCAATCTCCCGCGAGGCCGCGCAGCGAAGATTGATCGATGACCTGCTTACATTCTTTGGAGGGCGCACTCAACCAGTCATGGCGCATTTTATCGAGTCCGGAAAGCTGTCTCTTGCAGAGGTGGAAGAAGCTGAAAAGGCGCTGCGAGCGCTTTCTCCCAGGGAGAAGCAATCATGATGGATTCGGCGTTCTGCGGTGAAGCGCTGCAAGTTCAGATGGAGAACCCGGCGATGAATTAGAATCGCATGAACTATGCTGAAGCGCTTTGCACTGACTCTTTTGCTGCTGCTGCCATTTCACTTTCTAGCCGTTTGTGCGCAAACTGATGCGGTACCGCAGAGTGAGCAGCGTAAGACCAGCACGCCCTACACCGGCGACCTTTCGATCTTCGACTATCCGGGAAGAGACGAAGGGCTGCAGATCAATCGCGTGATGGATGTTCTGGGAATTACTGCGGGCAAGACGGTTGCCGATATTGGCGCGGGGTCCGGATGGTTCACCGTCCGAGCGGCGAGGCGGGTCGGCGATAGCGGAATTGTGTATGCGGTGGATATCAATCCTTCGGCCATTCGTTATATTCGTGCCCGAACCCACAAAGAGAATCTGCACAATGTCAAAGCGATCCTGGGCAAGGCTGATAATCCTCTTCTGCCAGCGGCGGTGGACGCAGTGTTATTGCTAAAGACATATCACGAGGTGGCTCAGCCAGTCTTACTACTGCGTAACCTGCGCCCTTCTCTTGCCCCTGGAGCAAAAGTGGGCGTGATTGACCGGAACGGCAATGGCGAGAACCACGGGGTCGCCGCAGAAGTTGTGGTTCGTGAGGCGAACGAAGCCGGCTTTAAGCTGCTGGAACAGGATGACTTCGTAAAAGACGGAATGGATTACTTTCTGGTCTTCACCGCCAAATAACATGTCCTTGTTCAGCATCGCATTGAGGAACATCTTGCGCCGCAGGCTGCGAACCGCTCTCACTTTGTGCGGCGTGGCGGTGGGTATCGCCGCGTTCGTGGCGCTAGTGGGATTTTCCAAATCATTCGAGAAGGAATGGCTGAGAATTTACCAAAGCTCGGGAACCGACCTGGCGGTGGTGCAGAAGACCTTCCTTAATACATCGGTGGACGAGTCGGTGGGGGATAAGATCCGGGCGGTTCCAGAGGTTGCAGATGCAGTCCCGATGGTTTTGAATATGATGGATTTAACTCCAGAAGTGAATGCATTGGTTTATGGCTTTCCGGAGACATCGTTTGAGCTGGACTCGCTTACCATTATCCAGGGACGGCGGTTTCATCACGATGCCCCCGAAGTCATGCTGGGAGAGATTCTGGCGGACAATCTGGGCAAGAAAACCGGAGATCAATTAGAGATCGAGGGCCAGTCGTTCCAGGTGATTGCGGTTTTCCGCGGGGGCTCAGCGCTGGAAACGGGCGGCGCCTTGATGCCAATTGAACAGTTGCAAAAGCTGGCCGATCTTGGCCACAAGGCAACGGCCTTTCATGTGCGTCTGAAACCAGCGCCTCCCGGGGTCTCTGCCGATGAAAATGTGCAAAAGGCTCGGCACGAGATTGAGGCGGCGGTACCGGGCCTGAAGGCGGTTCCTGCGGGAGAACGGGCGAGCAACAATCAGCTGGTAGTGCTGGCGCGGTCGACTGCGTGGGGAACATCTTTTATCGCTCTGTTCGTCGGCGCGCTGGGCATCGCAAACACAATGGCGATGTCAGTATTTGAGCGCACTAAGGATATTGGCGTCCTCAGGGCGCTGGGGTGGAAGCGCTGGCGGATCATGAAGCTGATCCTGATCGAGTCGGCGATTCTGGGACTCCTCGGAGGACTACTCGGCTTAGCGGGCGGCTGGATGGCGCTGCGAGTGCTGGCGACACTCCCGGTCACGGCCAGTCTGGCGTCGGCGACCATTCCTTTGTCTCACGCCACGGAGGCACTTGCCATCGCTGTGCTCATTGGGCTTGCGGCGGGATTGATGCCGGCCTATCGGGGAGCGCGGCTCTCGCCCGTGGAGGCGTTGCGGCATGACTGAGAGCCTGCTGGAAGCGCAGGGGCTCACCAAGAGCTACGACGACGGACGGATTCAAGCGCTGCGCGGCGTGGATGTGCAAATCAATGCCGGAGAGTTTGTCTCGATCAGCGGCCCCAGCGGCAGCGGAAAATCCACGTTGCTGCAGTTACTCGGAGGCCTGGATCAACCGACTGGCGGCGAGATTCGCTTCAAAGGAAAGCGCCTTTCAAATTCCTTCGATCTCGACTACTACCGGTCGCAACGGGTTGGATTTGTCTTTCAGGCGTTTCATCTGCTTCCCACGCTGCGCGCCCTGGAGAACGTGCAGATTCCAATGTTCGAGGGAAAGCTCAGCATCCATCAGCGGCGAGAGAAGGCGGAAGCTCTGCTCACGGAGATGGGCCTGGAGCACCGGCTGCACCAGTATCCCAATCAGCTTTCCGCCGGGGAGCGTCAGCGTGTGGCCATTGCGCGCAGCCTGGCCAATGAGCCGGAGATTCTGCTCGCGGATGAGCCGACCGGCAACTTAGACAGCGAGAACTCGGTGAAGATCATGGCGATTCTGGAGAAAATTCAGAAGCAGCGCAATATGGCGCTGATCGTGGTCACGCACGAGGAAGAGATCGCACGCAGTGCGCAGCGCAATATTCATATCCGAGACGGGCGGATCTGTCCGCAATAACCCGGCTTCCGATCATGAAACTATTCATAAGTCTCATTGCATTCGTTCTCTTGGCAATGCCGCTGCCAGCGCAACAGAACAAGCCAGCCACGCTTGCTGAGATTATGGAGAAAATCCAAGCCTGGCGACAGGCCACTGACTTCAAAGGCAGCGGGCGGCTGGTAAAAGTCGCGGGATCCGGAGAGCGCAAGACCTACCACATTACCCTGCGCGCCCGATCTTTCGCCGACGAGCTTAAAGTCTTCTGCGAAGTGACCGACCCACCCTCCGCCAAAATACGCCTATTGCTGGAAACTCGCGCGGGCGGCGAGGCTGCGATTCGGACGGGACACGCAAACGATCCAGCCACAAAAGAATTGTCGGCGGCAAATTGGGGAGATGCTCTGCTTGGCTCGGATTTTTCACTAGAAGACCTGATGGACAGTCAATTCCTCTGGAAGAACCAGACACTGACGGAGTCTTCCAAGTGCGGCGCGCGTGAGTGCTACGTCATCAAGAGTGTACCCTCGTTTGCGGACCGCTCGCACTATTCGTCGGTGACCTCCTGGATCGATCAAACCATTTTCTACCCGGTGCGGATCGAAAAGACGGTGAAGGGTTCCGGAGCGGTCAAAACATTCACCAACTTCGGCCTGCGTGAATCAAAAGGCAGGTGGTCCGCGAGTCAGATTGAAGTGGAAACGAAAGGCATGCCGGGATCCAGCCTTCTGATCATTACGTATGGAGCGGAGAAAGCCAACTTACAGCGCAGTCAGTTCGATCCTCGGTTGCTGACGAAACCAGATTAACGGCTGCGGATTTTGCGGCGGTTGGTTGTGAATGAACCGGACTTTTTGGACTGCAGCAGTGGTTTTGTTCCTATAATTTTCCAGCACTCCTGGGCAATCGCCCAATCTTCCTGAGATCGAATCACCAGGACGCGAACGCGCGAGTCCGCGGAGGCGATGTCTTCGTCTGGCGAGCAGTTCTTATTCTTCGCCGCGTTGAGTTCGACCCCGAGGAACTCCAAACCATCGCAGGTTGCGGCTCGCGTCTCCGCCGAGTTCTCTCCGATGCCGGCGGAGAAAATAAGAGCATCTATTCCGTTGAGGGCCGCGGCCATCGATCCAATCGAGGCACGCAGGCGGTGCACGTAAATGTCGAAAGCCAAAGTGGCGCGCGGGTGACGTCTTTTTCTGGCGGCCAGAATGCGCCGCATGTCACCCGAAAGGCCGGAGATTCCCAGTAATCCCGACTCCTGGTTGAGAACCTTGTCCAACTGCTGGCCGGTTGAATGGCGTTGGCGCATCAGGTATGTGAGGATGCCAGGGTCCACCGAACCGGAGCGGGTACCCATCATCAGGCCTTCCAGAGGGGTAAATCCCATGGTGGTGTCAATGCTGCGGCCGTTGCGAATCGCCGCCAAGGAACAGCCATTACCGAGATGGCAGGTCACCAGCTTGAGCGATTCCAGATTCCGGTTTAGAAGTTGGGCAGCGCGCATGGCGCAGTATTGATGATTAATGCCGTGAAACCCATAGCGCCGAACACCCTCGGCGAACCATTTGTACGGACCAGGGTAGACCGTGGCGGCTGGTGGCATCGTGCGATGAAAGCCCGTGTCGAAAACCGCAACCTGAGGAACCGGCCCCAGCAGCTTTTTCACGATCTCCATACCTTCCAGTTCCGCCCGATTATGGAGTGGAGCAAAAGCGGATACGGCGGAAATGGCGGATGTCACCTTCGGGGTCACCATGGTGGGCTCGCTAAAGTTGGGACCGCCGTGAACTACTCTGTGTCCGACGACATCAATGTCGGAAGCAGAGACAAGGGTCCGTCCTTCTCCAGCCCAAAGGGTACGCAGCAAATCTTCCACTGCACGGGGGCGGGAGGACGCCTGCCACCGCCTTTTGGTCTCCTGGTGCAGAGAAGCCTTCACGGTGGCCGAAGCAGACTTCCCTTCCCACTCAATCTCCCCTGCCCAAAGCGGGCAGGGCGGATTGCGCGGAATAGAATCTCCGATCTCGTACAACGAAATCTTCTGGCTGCTGGAACCCGAGTTGAGTACGAGGATCCGCATTCCTCAATACGGCCAAGTCCAGTTTTTTACTTCCGGCAAGTCGTCGCCGCGCTCGCGGACATAGAGCTTGTGCTCGACCAGTTTGTCGCGCAAGGACTGCTTGAAGTGGGCACCGATGCGGCACAAGCGGGGCACGCGGTCCACCACGTCCTCGGCCAGGTGATAGCGGTCAAGATCGTTCATGACTGCCATGTCGAAGGGCGTGGTGGTAGTTCCCTCTTCCTTGTAGCCGCGCACGTGCAAATTGTTATGCCCGCGGCGGCGGTAGGTGAGCCGATGAATGAGCCAGGGATAGCCGTGATAGGCGAAGATCACCGGCTTATCGACGGTAAACATCGAGTCGAAATCATTGTCTGAGAGTCCGTGGGGATGCTCGCTCGAAGGCTGCAGCGTCATGAGGTCCACGACATTCACCACGCGGATTTTAAGATCGGGAAAAGCTTCGCGCAACAAATTGACTGCGGCCAGCGTTTCCAGGGTTGGGACATCGCCCGCGCAGCCCATGACCACGTCCGGTTCGCCGCCCTGGTCGGTGCTGGCCCAGGTCCAGATGCCGATTCCGTTGGTGCAATGACGAATCGCGGCGTCCATGCTGAGCCACTGCAACTCCGGCTGCTTGCCCGCCACAATCACGTTTACGTAGTGCCGGCTGCGAAGGCAATGGTCAGCAACGGAGAGCAGGCAATTGGCGTCTGGAGGCAAATACACGCGGGTGATATCGGCTTTCTTATTCATGACGAAGTCAATGAAGCCGGGGTCCTGATGGCTGAAGCCATTGTGATCCTGCCGCCAGACGTGCGAGGTCAAAAGGTAGGTGAGCGACGAAATGGGCCGCCGCCAGGGAATGTTCCGCGTAACTTTCAGCCACTTGGCGTGCTGATTAAACATGGAATCAATAATGTGAATGAAAGCTTCATAGCAGGAGAAAAATCCGTGACGCCCGGTGAGCAGATAGCCCTCCAGCCAGCCCTGGCACATGTGCTCGCTGAGCACTTCCATGACCCGGCCGTCCTGCGTCAGATTCTCGTCGGTGGGCAGCAAAGGCTCCATCCAGATTTTCTTGGTGGTCTCGTATAACGCGTCGAGCCGGTTGGAGGCGGTTTCATCCGGGCCGAACACGCGGAAGTTTTTGGATTCGGCGTTGAGCGTCATCACGTCGCGCAGGAACGTGCCCAACACTTTGGTGGACTCGGCGTGGTCTATGCCGGGCTTGTGCACTTCCACGGCGTAGTCACGGAAGTCGGGCATGAGCAAATCCTTCAACAGAAGGCCGCCATTGGCGTGTGGATTGGCTCCCATGCGCCGTTCACCTTTGGGAGCAAGTTCAGCCAACTCCGGGATTAGCTTTCCGTTGCGGTCGAAAAGTTCTGCTGGCCGATAACTCTTCATCCACTGTTCAAGAATTTTCAAATGTTCCGGCTTCTTTTCAAGATTGTCCACTGGAACCTGGTGAGCGCGCCAGGTGCCTTCCACGGGCTTTCCGTCCACGAATTTTGGCCCGGTCCAACCCTTGGGGCTCCGCAAGATGATCATTGGCCAAGTGGGCAGCGCAGTCGAGCCATGATTTCGTGCGGCATCCTGGATGTCGCGAATTTCCGCGATGATGGTGTCGAGCGTTCCTGCCATGAGCTGATGCATGGCCTCGGGCTCGTCGCCCTCTACAAAGTATGGGCGGTAGCCGTATCCGGTAAACAGATGGACAAGTTCATCATCACTGAGGCGGGCCAGCACTGTAGGATTGGCGATCTTGTAACCATTGAGATGAAGAATGGGGAGGACGGCGCCATCGCGGGCGGGGTTGAGGAATTTGTTGGAATGCCAACTTGTGGCCAGCGGACCGGTTTCGCTCTCGCCGTCGCCAATTACACAGCAGGCCAGCAGATCAGGATTATCCAACACTGCCCCGTAGGCATGCACCAGGGCGTAGCCCAACTCTCCGCCTTCGTGTATGGAGCCGGGGGTTTCCGGCGCAGCGTGACTCGGGATCCCGCCGGGGAATGAAAACTGTTTGAACAGTTTTCGCATACCCTCTTCGTTCTGCTGAATGGCGGAATATAGCTCGGTATAGGTGCCTTCAAGGTACGTGTTGGCCACCATGCCAGGCCCGCCATGGCCTGGGCCGCAGATGTAAATCACGTTAAGGTCATTGTTTTTGATCAGCCGGTTGAAGTGAACATAGATGAAATTTAAACCGGGAGTTGTTCCCCAGTGGCCAAGCAGGCGAGGCTTTATATGCTCAAGGGTTAAAGGCTCCCGTAAAAGCGGATTGGCCAGCAGGTAGATCTGCCCAACCGAAAGGTAGTTCGCAGCCCGCCAGTAGGCGTCCATCTTGCGAAGTTCGTCGGTGGAAAGGGGTTGGCTGGTGACGGGTGCGGAGGGATTCGCCGAGGCTACCGGTGTCATGCAAGACTCCTTCTTCTTCTCCTAGTCTAGCGATTTTCGATTCGATGCGGCGACCCGGCGGTGCAGAAATTCATTAAAGGACTGTGAAAATGGGAACGGCGGAGGGAGGAAGAATCCTGGTCACGGACCCAGCCGGCCTTATCACTCAAAATGAAAGTCGCAGATGGAAGGACTTAGGCTGCGTGAGCGATGCATACCCTAGACGGGAGAGGCTGCATCCGTGGCCGGAGTCCTTAACCCCGGTCCAGGCGAGTGCAGGATCAAGATAGTCGCAGCGATTCATGAACCAGGTCCCGGTCTCCACACTATTGCCAATTCGCACGGCGGCATCAGCGTCGGACGTCCAAACGGACGCAGTGAGCCCATAGCGACTATCGTTCATGAGGGTTATGGCCTCCGCGTCATCTTTCACTCGCATGAGGGGCGCTACGGGGCCGAACGTTTCTTCCGTCATGATCTGCATGCCATGGTTTACGTCCACTAGAACTTGCGGAGCTACATAAGGAGTGCCTTGTTTGTCCTTGGGGAAGAGTGCGGCGTCAATCAAGGACCGAGCTCTCTTACTTATGGCTTCTGCTACCTTAGTACGCACCGAGGCAGCAGCCCGTTCGCTCACCATTGGGCCCAACGTCGTATCAGGACTCAGCGGATTGTCCAAGATGTACTTTTTGGTGAGCTCGACGAATCCCTCAAGAAATTGCTTCCAAACATCCTGATGTACGTAGATTCTCTCGACGGCGCAGCAGGATTGGCCAGAATTGAAGAACACGCCGTCTACAAGGTTCTCGATGGCTTGATCGAGTGGAGCATCGGGACGCACATATGCTGGATCTTTACCGCCCAGTTCCAGGCTTGTACCGATGAAACGCTCGCCAGCCGCGCGCTGCACCATGTGTCCACCGTCCACCGATCCGGTAAACGCCACAAATCCGACTCGCGGATCACGAATCATGCTTTCAGCCTGATCGTGGGTTACATACAACAACTGAAAAACACCCTCGGGCAATCCCGCCTGACGGAAGGCTTGCGCATAGCTTTCAGCCACCAGGGGGGTTTGCGCCGCGGGTTTAAGAATTACGCTATTACCCGCCATCAAAGCGGGAATGACAACGTTGACGGAGCATAGGTAGGGATAGTTCCACGGCATCAGAGCCAGAACGACGCCGACTGGGTCACGGCGAATAAAGCGCCGAAAGTTGTCTTTCGGTTCGATGGGGATATCTGCGAGTTCGGCGGCGGCAATATCGATCATGTAAAGGGCACGTTCCTGTAGGCCTCGCCGAATTTCCATCGGACTGTAACGAATTGGCCGCCCCATCTGCCAGGAAAGTTCGTTGCCAAGCTGGTCGGCGCGTTCGACCAGCGCCGACACCATTCGCCTGCAGATGGAGGCTCGCTCGTTGAGCGGCACCTGCCTCCACTCGCTTTGCGCAGCTTTCGCCTTTGCCAGCTTAGTCTCGATTTCGGAGCCGGAGGCCATCTCGCGTTCAACGTAGACGGAGCCGTCGACAGGACTGATGGTTCGAATTTGAGAGGATGCAATGGTCGCGTTCTGTGACATAAGGATTTCTTATTCGGGAGTTACGTACGCCGCTGTGATGCCGCCGTCAACCATAAAATCGGTGCCGGTGATAAACGACGAATCTTCCGAGGCCAGGAATAACGCAGCCCGCGCGATCTCCGCCGCCTCACCAAAACGTCCGATCGGGATATGGACAAGCCGCCGTTGACGCTTCTGTTCGGTGTCGAGGAATTTCATGAGCAGCTCGGTCCGCAGTGGTCCCGGACATAGCGCGTTTATCCGGATATTCTCTCTCGCGTGGATCACTGCGAGTTCACGCGTCAAAGCCAGCACCGCGCCTTTGCTTGCAGTGTATGCAATCTGCGGAGTTGCGGCCCCCAACAGAGCTACGAACGAGGCAGTGTTGATGATTGAACCGCCCCCGGCCCGTCGCAAGGCCGGAATCCCGTACTTACAGCCCAGGAACACGCCCTTGGCGTTGATGTTCATGGTGAGATCCCATATCCGCTCCTCGGTGGAAATCGCGTTGTCGTCATCGCTATGCATGATCCCAGCGTTATTGAACAGAACATTCAATTTGCCAAATTGCTTCTCCGCGGTTGCGACCATAAGCTCGCAATCCGCGGCCCGTGAGACATCCGCGTGGACGTATGCGCCTTTGCCTTTCTCCTGCTCGACCATCGCCAGCGTTTCCCGGCCGCCTTTATCGTCTACGTCCACCACGACAACCGAAGCGCCTTCGCGCGCGAACAGCAACGCAGCCTCGCGCCCGATACCGCTGGACGCACCGGTGATCAAAGCAACCTTGTCCTTAAGCCTCATGATCGTTCATTCCTCTTTTATTCCGATTACTGCTGGGCAGACTTTCCGAATTAAATCCGTTCGAAATAGCGCAGGCGTTCCCAGTCGGTTACCACGCGGTTGAAAGCCTCTTGTTCCGTCCGGAAGAAATGCGCGTAGTGCTCAACCACTTCCTCGCCGAATGCCCGCCTGGTGAAGCCACTCTTGGCGAAATACTCGTTGGCTTCCGCCAAGGTCCGGGGAACGCGGGGCACATCGGCCGCGCCGTAGAGATCGCCGGCGAGGCATTCCGGTGGATCGATTTTTTCTGCGATCCCATTCAACCCCGACGCCAGTACTGCGGCAAAAGCGAGGTAAGGATTGCAGTCAGCCCCGGGAATTCGGCATTCGATGCGAAGACTTTGCCCTTTCCCAACAACGCGAAATCCGGCCGTACGGTTGTCGTGGCTCCAGGCGATGCGGGTGGGCGCCCACGAGCCTTCAACGTAGCGCTTATACGAATTCACCGTCGGTGCGTAGAAAACCATCACCTCGGGCACATGGCGGATCCACCCGCCAAGAAACCAGCGGAATGTGCTTGAGCACGTGACCGGGCCCAGTTGCTCGTCACCAGCAAAGGCGTTGACCCCATCCCGCCACAAGCTGAGGTGAATATGGCTGCTGGATCCGGCGTCCGTCGCGGCAACCTTTGCCATGAAACTGACGCTCAGCCCCATCTGTTCCGCCACTTCTTTTAGACATTGTTTGAATACAACGTGGCGGTCCGCCATCTCCAGGGTTTCGGCGTAGCGGACATTGAGTTCGTGCTGGCCGGTGCCCCATTCCCCTTTGGAGCTCTCGACGGGAATTCCGGAGAGCTTGAGATGGTGCCGCACTGCAGAGGTATAGTTCTCGTTACGAGTTCCCTGCAGGATGTGATAGTCCTCCGAATACCAGCCGGCGCTTTCCAAGCCAGCATAGCCTTTCAGAGCTGCGTCACGATAACTGTTCCGAAATAAATAGTATTCCAACTCGGATGCGGCTACGGTGCTCAGAGACAATTCGTGAGCCCGTTCCAACTGGTGCCTCAGGATGGAGCGCGGCGCAACCTCAATCAGTTCCCCTGTCTTTTCATGCTTTACGTCACACAATACGAGCGCCGTTTTCTCCAGCCAGCTTGCCAGGCGCAAACTGTCCAGATCGGGTACGAGATGCAAGTCGCCATAGCCGCTCTGCCAACTGGCGAAGCGGTATCCGCCGACAGGCGTCATCTCCATGTCATTTGCCAGCAGGTAGTCGCACACGTGAGTGCCGTGCTCGATCACGCTTTCGAGGAAAAGTTCCGCTTCGAATCTCTTGCCGATCAGCCGCCCGCAGTGGTCGGTGAAAGCGACGATCACCGTCCGGACTTCGTCGCGCCGAACCAGATCCTCCAGTTCATCGACAGTTAACATTCCCAACACACGGCTTCTGTTCGCAACCGACCGATCACCAGGCATAGACGGCGTACCTTTCAATCCATTTCAAGGGAAAGAAAAACCATCCTACAATTTATTTGACTAGCCTTCCTGCTCCGGGGCGATCGCCGGCCGTTCCGGCGCCTGTGGACCCTCGAACGAATGCTCATGTACGGCGTACTTTCCGTGCAAAAGATGTAGCGCGTACAGGGGAAGGATCACGGCCAGAATTCCCCAGGCGGCTCGGGTGTTTGGAGGCATCACCATGATCGCACAGATAAAAACCGTCCACGCGATTGCCGACAAGTTGATGACGTTGCTCAGGCTTCCGAGATGCCAGGGACCGCGCATGGCAATCCAGTCTGACTTCTTCTTCCAGCCAAGGTAGACGGGGATTCCGTAGGAGAGGTAGAAGCCGACCACGCTGATGGAAGTCACCACCGAATACGCTCCGCTGTAGACCATCGCGGCAAAAGCCATTCCGGCCGCTAGCCAAAGCGCCGCCACGGGCGTTTTGTGCGTGGCACTCACTTTGCTCCACAAATTCGACAACGGCATACCCTGGTCTCGGGCAAAAGCGTAAATGGTGCGCGACAGCGACGTGCAAGCAGCAACGCCACAGAACCACATGGCCAGAACGGTAAGCCCGAGAACGGCCACCACGGCGCGCCCACCCAGTGCCGTCTGCACAATTGCCAGCACTGCAGGATACGAATTGCCTCCGGCATCCTTTGCGGTGAGAACTTGATTGACGTCGGGGATGACGAGGGTAAGCGAAAGAATGAGCAGGTAACCGAAAATCCCCGAAACTCCGACCGCCATGACCATGCCCCAGGGAGCACGGCGGCGCGGATCTAGCGTCTCTTCGGCGACGTGAGCAGACGCGTCGAATCCGGTATAAGTCCACTGCGCTTGCAGGAGGCCCAACAGGAACAACCATGCATAGGGAGCGTGAATCCCACTGGAAGAGCTTGCCTGAAGCAGAAAGTGCAGAGGCTGTTTGGGAGCAAAAATCAACAGAGCGCCGACGAGGATCACAACGCCGGCAATATGCACAGGCACACTGGCATCGTTCAGCCACGCCACCCAGTGAACCGAATAGTGGTTCAACAGAGTCTGCGAAAGCAGCAAGAGACCATACACGAGCAGCAAGTGGGAAGAAGTCGACTGCAATCCCAGCATGGGCAACAGAAACTGCGCGCAGCCGTAGTCTATGCCAGCGATAGCTGTGACCAAGCCGACAATGTTGAGCCATGCCGTAAACCACGACCACGTTCTACCGCCGAGCTTTGCCGACCAGTGAATCATTCCCCCGGACGTGGGAAACGCCGAGCATAGTTCTGCCATACTGAGGACGATCAGGAGCGTTCCCAATGTGGCCAAAGGCCATCCCAGCGTCATTTGCCGAGGTCCCCCCATGGAAAGGCCGTAGTCGTACAGGGTGACCGCGCCGGTCAGAATAGAGATGACCGAAAATGAAAGCGCGAAGTTGGAAAAGCCGCCGAAATCACGGCGAAACTCCTGTTTGTAGCCTAAGCGCGCCAGGTCGCGGGCATCGGTCTGCTCCCGCGACTGTCCCGGGAGAGTTCGATTGAGGTCAGGATTGCTTGCGTTGTCCAAAGGGCTCATAACCGGCGGCTCGCTCGTGTCTGTCTTCACAAGGTATCGGCATTTCACAACGTTCGCAAATGAAAATTGCGGATTTCATCAAACGGCAAACGCGCGCTGGTTCGCCTGAAAATTTCATGGGGGGCTTAGCCTTGGGCGTGCCATTTGGTGGGTCAGATCGTGATTTGCTTTTCCGTGTGGCGATTCAAGTACCAGCACGGGAGATAGCCCAGGTGCGAAAATATCGAGCGAACGCAGGTCTGATCTTCCCGGTCCTTAAAGATATATTCGGTCTTGTTGTTCTTCTCTCCAACCGCGTAATAGCTGCTTACGGAGACAACCCCGAAGGCATTACCCTTGACCGCCAGCTTATATCGGAGCACGGCATAGTCTCCGACATAGAGAGTGACAACCATGCCGGCCAGAACCAAAATCGTGATGATGGCGATTCGTTTCACGGGACAGGCGTCGAAGTTCAAAATCCGTCGCTCGTGCTGACATTGAGAACGGATTGAACTGGCCAGACTTCAAATTCTACTAGATGACAGGATTTTGACTTTTCAGGCGAGATCGAACGCCCCGCCGTGGCAACCATCCTTGCAAAGCGGCGCATCCGTGCTAGGAAAGCTGCGGGCTGAACTTGGGTTTCACTGAGAAGCTTGTTGCGGCCCGCTAAACCAAGCTAATTGGATTTTGAATTCTATTTGCGGAACGCACCGTGGTGCCGGCCTCTGGGCGCCTGTGCTTGGCAAACATTGACGCTGCCACAAACGGATGACATACGGAATGACCAATCAAACCACAACGCAGTTTCGCCGTGCTCTTCTACTTGCGACTCTGTTCCTGTCAACTTTGCCGGTTCCCACTCAGGCGCAGGAACATGATCTCGACTTGGAGTTCGCGCCCGCACAAACCACCATAGAGTTCACACTGGGGGACATCCTCCATACCGTGCGCGGGGGATTCGACCTCAAGAATGGAGGCGTCCGTTTCAACCCGGCTACGGGTGCGATCAGCGGCGAGATCCTGGTGGATGCCACGAGCGGACACAGTGGAAACAGTTCTCGAGACGGCAAGATGCATCGGGAGATCCTCGAGAGTGCGCATTATCGCGAAATCACCTTCCTTCCCGACCGGGTAGACGGGAAAGTGGCCCCTCAAGGCAAGTCGACCGTTCAGGTGCATGGCATGTTTGGTATTCATGGGGCCACGCATGAGATCACCATTCCTATCCAGGTAGAAATGGCAGCGGACCGCTGGACTGCCAATTCGCACTTTGTCGTCCCCTATGTGCAGTGGGGGATGAAAAATCCGAGTACGTTTATTTTGCGGGTGAGCCAGACGGTCGACATCGATATTCACGCTGTCGGAGCCCTACCAGCGGGCGGACGGTAGCAGCCTGCAACATCGGCAGAAATTCCTAGAGCGGCCCGGCGAGTTTGGTTTCCCGTTCGGCCGTCAGCACGATTTCAGGATGGAACAATGTGCCTGCAACGCGCGTGGCGATGGCAATCAACTCTCTTTGCCCACAAAACACTTTGACCATCCGTGCGGGGGAGAAATCCGGCAAGTTGACCGCGCGGCCGTTGCGAATGTAGGCGACGGTCTCGTCGTTGGCGGTCACGCCCGGAAACTGCGGCAATAATTTCCTCGGATGCAGGAACACTTCTTCGCTCTGCCCGCTCTTCACCGCCTCGTCAATGTCTTCCAGCAAGTGTGCATCCGCAATCTCGAACTCACCCGCCGCTGTGCGTCGCAGAGACTCCAGGTGCGCACCACAACCCATCTGCTGTCCCATGTCGTGGGCCAGAGAGCGGACGTAGGTTCCGCTGCTGACTCGAACCCGAAATCGAACGCGGTCGCGCTCGACAGCGACAATTTCCAATTCCTTAATTTCGACTTTCACCGGTTTCAACATCACGTCTTCCTTGCGGCGCGCCAACTTGTAGGCCGGAATGCCCCGGATCTTCTTAGCGGAGAATGGCGGTGGCATCTGCTCGATTGTGCCGCAGAATCTGGAGGCCAGCTGCTCGACCTGCTCGCGCGAGAGCGCAACCTCTTGCACCGGGCTGGCCGGTTCCCCGTCACTATCGTAGGTATCGGTAGCAAAGCCGAACCGGATGACGCCCGTGTAAGCCTTTTCCGACGCCAGGTAAAACTTTGCGAGGCGGGTAAAATTGCCCACGACCAGAGGTAGTACGCCGGTCGCCAGCGGATCAAGTGTCCCTAAGTGCCCTACTGTGCGTTGTTGTAGAATCTTCCGAACCCGGCTGACTACATCGTGGGAAGTTGGGCCAGCCGGTTTATCAACGATAAGAATGCCATTCATGAGGAATTTAACGATTGAACGGGTATTGAACAGTCAGTGGGCGCCGCTTGAGAACGCCTGGCTCCAAAGTACCAGATTACCGAGTCGCGCATGATTCCCATACGCGACGACCAGCCCCGGTTCAGCACGCCTTTCGTCAACTACTTCCTGATTGTGGTGAATGTGTTGATTTTCCTGGGCGAAGCTTCGCTCACAGACTCCGCCCAGAAGACTTTGCTCTTCCAGTTAGGGCTTGTTCCTTCTCACGTTATAGGTGTTTTGAGCGGGGCATCCCATATCAATCCGCTGGTGGCGTTCCTGCCGTTTGTTAGCTCCATGTTTTTGCACGGATCGTGGCTGCACGTGGGTGGCAACATGCTGTTTTTATGGATCTTCGGCGACAATGTTGAGGATTATCTGGGTCACTTTAAGTATCTTGGGTTCTATCTGTTGAGTGGAGTTGCGGCCGCCATGACCCAGGTCGCGATTACGCCCCATTCGCGTGTCCCCACCGTGGGAGCCAGCGGCGCGATTGCCGGAGTTCTCGGAGCATACTTCATCCTGTATCCCAGAGCCCGCGTGCTTATTTGGTTCCCTCCAATCTTCTTTTTTCACCTGCCGTCATGGGTGATGTTGGGCTACTGGTTCGTGATCCAGTTCGCCAGCGGGACAGTCAGTTCCCTCTCTTACGCGGGAAATTCCGACGGAGGAATTGCCTTCTGGGCGCACGTAGGAGGATTCATCTCTGGCGTCCTGATGATCAAGATCTTTTCGGAGCGGCCGCAACGCAATCGCTATGGAGCTTACACCTAGGCTGCGAAGGGCCTTCAGAGAGTTCCGGCACTCGGGATTACGGTAATTTCTTCTGCCGTGGCGTTCGCTGGCAGAATGAGTGCGTTTACAACCGCTTCGGCCACGGTTTCCGCAGACATCATTTTCTTACGCGGGGCATCGGGCCAGAAGGTGTTCCAGATCGCCGTGTCAGTGGCTCCCGGAAGCAACGCAATCACCCGGATACCCTGGGGCCGCAACTCCTCCCGTAAAGTATTAGTGAGCCCCAGCGCGCCGTGTTTAGAGGCGTTGTAGGCAGATGCACCAGGGAACACTCTCTTCGCGGCCACGGATAGGTTGTTGACGATGGCGGCACCGCGGTGCATGAGAGGCAGCGCCGCCTGGGTAATCAGGAACATTCCGGTTAAGTTGGTGTCGATCACCTCACGCCATACCTCAAGAGGTAGCTTTGCGACACTGAGATTGGGGTGGGAAACGCCTGCATTATTGATCAGGATGTCGAGCCGGCGAAATTTTCTGCGAACCTGTGCCATTAACGCTTGGACTTGCGCCGGCTCGCGAACATCGCAAGCCAGAGCCAATGTCTTTGATGGGTCCAGTTCCAGTCCCTTCGCCGCTTGATCGAGTCGCGACTGGCGACGCCCAGTAAGAACGACGCTGCATCCCTCTACAGCCAACATTCGCGCAATCGCGCGGCCGATGCCCTGACTCGCACCGGTAACCAGAACAATCTTTCCGGTGAGCCGGGGCGGTCGGTCTACTTGCATTACGCGCGCGCGAGAGGGCACGCTAGAGCCCGTTCGTCCGGTTGTGAATGAGCGACAGAAATTCGGTGCGCGTCTCCTGTTCGTCGCGGAACGAGCCGAGCATGGACGAGGTCACGGCGGCCGAGTGCTGCTTTTCCACGCCGCGCATCATCATGCAGAGATGGCGAGCCTCTATAACCACCCCAACTCCTTGAGGCTGAATAGCACTCTGAATCGTTTCCGCGATTTGCGTAGTGAGCCGCTCCTGAATCTGCAGGCGGCGGGAAAACATTTCGATCAGCCGCGGAATTTTGCTGAGTCCGATCACCTTGCCGTTCGGAATATAGGCAACGTGCACCTTGCCGAAAAACGGCAGCATGTGGTGCTCGCACAAACTGAACATCTCTATATCTTTGACGATGACCATTTCGTCATAGGTCACTGTGAACAATGCCTTCTTGAGCAGGGCCTCGGGATCTTCCTTGTAGCCCTTGGTCAGAAACTCATAGGTTCGCCGCATGCGGTTCGGGGTGCGAACCAACCCTTCCCGCTCGGGATCCTCCCCCAGGCGAACCAGAAGTTCGCGCGCCAGTTCTTCAAAGCTGGCGCTGGTTAGCGTGCTGGATTCAACGGATTGCGTCATTTTCTCCTGCTTTTCTTTTCTCTTAATAGCAGAACCTGCTTTACTTCAAGAGTTCGGCTGCGCCGGCATATTCAAAGGAATTCATCATGGTTTCTTCTAAGCGCACCTTGTCTAGATGAGCCAAATGAAAACCGCGCTGCAAAATTTCGTAGATAACCGTGCATAGGTTCTCCGTAGTGGGAACCAGCCGGGCAAACTCCGGAAGCATATCCAGGTTCTGCAGATGCAGGCGCTCCAAGACTTCTGTCCGGACGAAACTGTCAATATCAGCGATATTGCACACCATGCCAGTATCGGCGGCTACCTGCCCGCTGACTGTCACTTCCAGGGCGTAGTTGTGGCCGTGGCCGTGCGGATTGTTGCATTTTCCGTAGGTAGCAGCATTCTCGTCGTCCGACAAGGCATCACTGTGCAAACGATGCGAAGCGGAAAACATGTAACGACGGGTGAGATAGGCCTTCATGCTTCCCCGTAGAAATCCACGAAAAGATCGGGCGTTTCGTAGACCCGCACGCGGTGCAGGTGCGCCGTCTTAAATTTTGCGGCTAAGCGCTGCCAAATGGCGATTGCCAAATTCTCCGTGGTCGGAATCTTAGTGAAGAATTCGGGGACTTCCTTGTTCAGAAAGCGATGATCCATTGCGTCGAGCACTTCCCGGTTGACGATTTCCTTGAGCTGCTTCAGATCCACCACAAATCCGGAGGTTGGATCCACTTCGCCTTTCACCGTGACTTCGAGGGTGTAGTTATGGCCGTGTCCATGCGGATTATTGCATTTGCCGAAAATGCGCCGGTTCTCTTCCGGAGTGAAATCCGGATTGTGGTAAAAATGCGAAGCGGCGAATTCGGCTTTGCGCGTGAGATAAATCATCCCAGACTTTCCTTTTGAGCCTATTTTGATGCTGCGTGCAACTGTTTCGACGCCGGGTGGCGAGCAACTGGTGCACCACTCGCTGCACCGTTCTCCGCGTTTTCCAGCAGCTTCCGAGGATCATACCCGCGCCCCTTCCAGCTTACCTTGCCTCTTCGATAATAGAGCCTGGATCGCAGCAGTAGATATGAAAACAGCAGCAACCCCAAGAGCGCCAACCAGGTTGCCCCCGAGGCAAAGTTCGCTTTGCGGATTCGGGTTACAAACCGCGCGCAAATGAAAAGGAACAGAATCGCCGCCAACCCGGCCAGGAATTCCTGCCGGTAAAGGACGCCGAGGACTGCGGCTTCCACGCTTCCCACAATCAGCAAAAATTCCGCGAACCGCAACACGGCGAGTTGCAGGGGGGACGGAAACAAAAGCGCCAGATTTTTCGTCCATCCCTCGCGTAACTGAGCGAAGCTGCGATACATGCGGGTGCGAACCGCGTCACCGCCGTAGCGAAAGAAAATCTTGCTCCCGGAGGTCTTTACCGCCCGCGCCAAGGCCACGTCATCCAACAAGCTGCTTGCCACGGACGCGTGTCCGCCAACCGCCTCATATGCCTGGCGCGAGATCAGCAGATATTGTCCATTCGCCGCGGCCACCGGAGACGCGGGATCACTCACTTGCGAGGGACTATAGGTTGCCGCCAGCTCAGCAAAGATCACCGGCATGACCGCTTTCTCCCAAAAACCCTCAACTTGCTGTTCCGGCGAATAGGAAAGCAAAGCCGCGCCGCGTTGCCTGGCTTCCGCCAGACTGCTGGCCAACGATCCTGGGGCGTGAACCGTATCCGCGTCGGTGAAAAGCAGCCATTCGCCTCGCGCCTCTCGGGCGCCTGCAGCCATCGCATTGTTCTTCCCCGTCCAGCCCTGGGGCAACAGTCCGGCATCTACCACGCGCATCCCTGGAAAAGACAAAGCTATCTCGCGTGTGCGGTCGGTGGAACCGTCGTCCACGACGATGACTTCAAAATCCACGCCGCACTGTGCCGCCAGCGACTGCAGGCAGGAGCCCAAACATGCCTCTTCATTCCGGGCGGGCACGATCACCGAAACCAAGGGGCGCTTTGCGGAAGCATCTGGCGCGGGCATATGAGTTCAGCTAAAGGGCCGAATTAGGTATTATAGCTTTGTGCATCGCGCCCTAGTTGTCATTGCATCTCTTACGCTTTTGCTCACGGGATGCTACCGAGGCACTCGTCCCCCTCGAATCGGTTCCGTGGCGCCTGACTTCACCATTCAGGATTCCGAGCGAAAGGTGACCCTTTCCGATTTTCGCGGCAAAGTTGTGCTGCTGAACTTCTGGGCGAGTTACTGCATTCCCTGCCTCGAAGAGATTCCGTCCCTGGTGCAATTACAGCAGCGCATGCAGAACAAGGGTGTGGTGGTGCTGGCTGTCAGCTGGGATGAGGACATAGATCTGTACCACAAATTTCTCCGTGACCACAATGTTAACTTCATCACTGTCATGGAGAGTGACCGCAAGACGGGGACTATGTACGGAACCGAGAAGATCCCGGAAACTTACGTCATCGACCGCAATGGCAAGATCCAGCGGAAGTTCATCAGTGCGGTGGACTGGGGCGACCCGGAGATTGTTAACTTCCTGAACAAGTTGTGAAATTTAGGGAGGGGTAAGTTTCAGCGCCTCTTCCAGCAGCGGCTGCGGATCTCTTCGGATAGCCTGAGCCTGAGAAGCAAGCTTGCCCTCGATTTCTTGCCGAGCCCGCGCTACATTCGCACCTTCCAGACCATTGTTTAGCGATTGTGTGACAGATTCCGATCGCACCAGGCAGGCATATGCCAGACGCGGTGGGAACCCCGCATCCCGCAAAAACAGCCCGTAGCTGTACCAATCGGCAGCTTCGCTGTTCGCATCGCCGATGTCGCGGTCCAGGGTGAGCGCGCGCTGGTAGAGTTGCAGCGCGGGAGCAATCTTCTTCTGCTGGAACTCAAGCCCTGCCTCGCCCACTCTGGCCAGACTCTCCAGCTTTTTCTCCCCCACCTGCACAGCGATCTTCTGCGCCAGTTCATAGAACTTTTCCGCATCTTCCGGATGGCTTGCCTTCTGCTGGCACTGTGCCAGCTGCAATACAACCGCAATCACATTGTTCGCGGGAATGCGACTCTGCCCTCTCGCCCTGGCAGCTTGCTCAAGAAACGCCATGTATTCCGGAATGGCAGCTTCCCAGCTTCCCTGTTTGTCGAACTGCTCGGCCAGGTACAGATGAGCCAACGGCTGGGCGGAATCGAGAGAGAGCGCTTTCCGCCAGCTGCCTATGGCGACCTCGGAATGATTCATCTGCTGCGCTAATACGCCGTAATTCACCAGCAGATTCACGTCCCGAGGTGCATAGTTCAGCGACTGGCGGGCTAGAACGTAGGCTTCATCAAAATGCTTTTGGGAGGCCAAGTATCTCAGCAACGCATCGCGTGGAGCAGATGCCGCTGGATTAGCCCGCAGCGCCTGCCGCCAGGCGGCTGCCGCTTCCTCGCCGTGCCCGGCGACAAATTCTTGCCGCCCGAGCGCGGTCTGCACACTGCTGTCGAATGAAGCCAGCGCCGCGGCACGCTGCAAGTCCGCAAGATTGTCCTGATGGAGCGCGAGGTAGTAGTGCACCTGGTCTATCGTGCCCCAAGCCAGTAAGAGCAGCGCGACGCTGGCTCTCAGCCACCGCGCACCAAGGGAATTGCCCACCAGCCAGCGCGCACCAACCGCCAGGCGGCTGCCGGCTTCGGATGCCGTTCTTGACAACTGCTGCCGCGAATTCAGCAATACAGCCGCGATGCGGCCGTCCCGAAGTTTCCAGATTGCGCCATCCAGAATGAAGTGGTGAATGTTGACCAGTGCGCTGAAAAGCAGAAAGCTCGCCGTCAGATCGTAGTGAAAAACTCGGCTGGCAAGCCATGGGCCGGGTACAAATAGCGCAATGCCTCCCGCGATGAGTACGCCGAAATATGCCAACGGTCGCCAGCTCCGGCCGCCTTCTGCGCCGGCCTCGCGGCGCGCGTAGTAGCTAGTAATCCACAGATACTGCGCCGAGTGCATTACGGCCAATACGCCGTTGCTGTAGCGGCTCTGCGTAATGCGCTGCCGTTCCACCAACGCGAAAACGCTCGGCAACAGGAACCAAATGAATTGTGTGGAGAATAACGTCAGTGACGGCGCCAAGCCGCGCCAGCCCACTTGCTCTCCTAGACGCGACAAGCCGAAGGTTGAGAGGACCACAAACGCCAGAGCCAGGATCGCGATGATCGGCAAGCTGACTTTTTCCGGAATGCCCAGCGAAATAAAAAGTGGATCCTGGGATACGCCGGTGTGAAAAGTCAAAAAAAGAATCAAGTACGAGCACAGGAAAGCGGAATACAGCGCCTGCCGGTCACTCTCCGCCGGTTTTGCCCCAGCGCGGCGGGCAAACATCATGAGCAGGCCATAGTTCTGGCCGCTGTAATGCCACGGGCTCCAGGTGAGATAGATGGTGAACAGCCACGGCAATGCCCGGTACCAAAAGTGGGAGACGATCAGCGTCAGCACGATCAGTGCCGTGATGTGAACGGTAAAGATGCGATATTTCTGAAAATCTTCCGACGTATGGTAGGCGCGATACAGGGTTGCCATGTAGTGCGGGTAGTTGAAGAAAATCGCCAACCCGTAGAAAGTCGCGGACCACGCCAGCGCCGACGAACTCGACAGGTACCAAAACAGCAGCAGCGGTGCGGACCACGCTCCGCAGCCCACCAGCAGATCGAGCCAGGGATTGTAGACCCAGGGGCTGGCGATGCTGGATCTCGTGTTTGCCGCTGCTTTTGCCATTGCACCAACAATCAAGAACTCGTCTGGGCGGATTATAAGTGGCGATCCATACTCGCCGCCGTACCCAAAAGGGTTCGGCTGAAGGTAACGCCCCGCGGCCTGCGGTCTTTTACAATGATTGGGTGAAGACTTGGGACGTAATCATTGTCGGTGGCGGAATCATTGGTCTTTCTCTTGCCCTTGCCCTTCGCAAGCGCGGGGCAAAGGTTCTGATAGTCGAGCGCGGCGAACCAGGCCGGGAAGCCTCGCATGCAGCCGCCGGCATGTTGGCCGACTGCTCTCTCGAGCTTCCCGCTCCACTCCACGCGCTGGCAGCGGCGAGCGCGCGCATGTATCCCGAGTTCGTCCATGAATTGCAGGATGAATCCGAGGTGGATGTCGACCTCCGCCAGCAGGGAGCCTTATTTTTCCTTGGGCACGATCACGCGGGCGCAGAATTTCAACCACTGTCTCCCGCGCAGCTCGCCGAAATAGAACCGGCGCTACAGACCCCAACGTGTCCCCTTGGTTTTCGGCGTGAAGGCAGCGTAGATCCGAGAGCCCTGGGAACCGCGGCATTAAAAGCGGTGCGGCATCGCGAAGTGGATATCTCCTCCGGCTCCGCCGTGAAGGAAATCCTACTGTCAGGCGGCCAGGTCACCGGCGTCGTGACCGACAAGGCGAGCTACCACGCACCGCTCGTAGTGAACTGTGCGGGCGCATGGGCGGGAAAAATTCCGCCTTATATGTTTCCTACTCGTCCAGTGAAAGGCCAGATGCTTGCGGTGGTGGGCGGACCCAAACTACGCCATGTCATCCGTTCTCCGAATGTGTATCTGGTACCTCGATCCGACGGACGGATCGTGATTGGCGCGACCGTCGAGGACGTTGGCTTCGACAAGCGCACCGATCCGGATACGATTCAGCGACTGCACCGCGCCGCCATTGCCCTGGTCCCTGAACTGAGCGAGGCCAGGATCCTCGAAGACTGGGCTGGCTTGCGGCCCGGCACGCCAGACGACGCGCCCATTCTCGGCGCAACGTCCACAGCGGGATATTTTGTGGCGGCAGGGCATTTCCGCGACGGCATTCTGCTCGCACCCATTACGGCGCACGTGATGGCACAACTTACTATGGGTGAGCCGCCCGATCATGATCTGTCAGCATTCTCCCCGGCGCGTTTTTCGAATGCGGCAGGCGCCATTTGAAGCTTCGTCCCCCGGGTTGGTTATACTAAGCCTTCGCCCTACTCGTTTGGATGGATCGCGCCGAGCGCGAGAAAGGTCGGTCTTATGGCTTCCTCCGCAGTCACTTATGCCCGCAGCAATCAGCCGCGTTTCCTTGGAGAACTCAAAGATTTTCTGCGCATTCCCAGCATCTCCACCCTTGACGAGCACAAGCCCGATGTGCAGAAGGCGGCCGACTTCGTCGTCAGCGAATTGCGCCGCATTGGAATGGAGAATGTCGAGACCATCTCTACCAAGGGTCATCCCTTGGTCTATGCGGATTGGCTGCATGCTTCCGGCAAGCCGACCGTCTTGATGTACGCGCATTATGACGTGCAACCGCCCGATCCGCTAAACGAGTGGCTCACTCCGCCGTTTGAGCCGAGCGAGCGTAACAACAACATCTATGCCCGTGGCGCCGTGGACGACAAGGGCCAGCTATGGATGCAAGTGAAAGCGCTCGAAGCTCTCATGCAAGCGAACGGCGGCAAACTGCCGATCAATGTCAAAGTTCTCTTTGAAGGCGAAGAAGAAGTGGGTGGAGAGTCTGTGGCCGAATATGTGCGCAAGAAAAAAGCCAAGCTGCAGGCTGACTTCGCGCTGGTCTCTGATACCGAGCTTTTTGCACCCGACCTTCCAACCCTTTGCGTCGGTCTGCGTGGGCTTGTCTATACGGAGATCGAAGCAGTGGGAGCAAAAACCGATCTGCATTCCGGCGTCTACGGCGGGGCCGCGCCAAATCCTTTTTTTGCTCTGATTGAAATCATCAGCAAGATGAAAGACGCCAAGGGAAAAGTTTTGATCCCCGGTTTCTACAAAGGTGTAAAAGCTCCGAGCAAGGACGAGCTCAAAGCCTGGAAGCGGCTGCCGTTTAACGAAGAGCATTATCGCAAGACAGAAGTTGGCTCAACTGTACTCACCGGTGAGCCGGGATATTCCGTGTTGTATCGCACCTGGGCACGGCCCACCCTGGAAGTTCACGGCATGCCGGGCGGATTCACGGCGGTTGGAGCCAAAACTGTAATTCCGGCGCGGGCCTCTGCGAAGGTCTCCATGCGCCTGGTGCCCAATCAGGATGCCAACAACATTCTCAAGAAGTTCAAAAACTACGTAAAGAAACTGACACCCAAAGGAATTCAAACCAATATTAAGGTTTGGTCAAGTGGTCCTGCCTGCGTAGTGGGCACCGACAACAAATACATCAGGGCAGCGACTGAAGCGCTGCATGATGTCTTCAAGAAGAACACGGTGTTCATCCGCTCGGGCGGCTCCATTCCCATCGTTACCGACTTTCAGGATGTACTGAAGATTCCCTCGGTCATGATGGGCTTCGGCCTGCCGGACGACAACCTGCACGCGCCCAACGAGAAGTTCCATATTCCAAACTTCTACCGCGGCATTGAATCCATCTGTTTGTTCTTCGAGAAGCTGGGCGGAGAGTAAAGCTTAGACAACAAATTTTGGGCACAGCATACCCCGGGACTGGGCGCCACCCAGGGAAACAAGTCGATTCCGGGAATAAGGGCTGTGACCTTGGTAACTTGCCGGCCATGTCATAACACGCCAACATCGTCTCCATTCGTAGAGTGGAGTTCAATCGGTCGCGTTTGAGAGCCGACGATCCGTGCCGTGTCGGTACATCTTAGGAGAAAACATGAACAAGATTTTGCTTGTGGGATTGGTATGTCTGTCGCTAGGGGCCTTTGCGCAGTCCAACGCCGATCAAGGACAGACCTCGAATACAAAGACGTCAACCTCGCGGGATGCAGCTTCAGGCCAAGCGTCGGGCAGGAGTTCGCAACCGTCAAATGTCATCCATCGCGACATAGCGGCCCGGAATCAAGCCACCGGGAAGCCTACCAGCGGAACCAGCAATGGGAACAAGAGCGCCACCGACGACTGGAGTACCTCGACGGCGAAGGCCAATGGTTCGAGCAACGGATCGAACGGCGGAGCCCACGTTGCGACTGGGGACGTAAATGGCGATGGGCACGCCGATCTGAAGGCCACCAAGAATTCCGGGCACGCAACTGAAAAGAGCGCTGTCATAAACAGCAGCACAACCGTTCAGAGCCCGCGTGACGCGGCATCGGGCCAAGCCAGCGGCAAGCGCCAGCACCAGCCGATCTCCATTCAGAAAGAAACGGATTCGACCTCTCCAAAATAAATAGGACCAGCAGCCAAATGCAATCTGGAACACGCCTCGCTCGCAAGAGCGAGGCTTTCTTTTCTACTCGCATTTGCAACGAAAATTTCCAGCAGCAGAAATTCAGAGAAGCTTACCGGGCATGCGGCGAAACGTGATAGTGAACCGATCCAACCATGCGTTGATCCGAGTGACGTAGTTATCCAAAACCTTCTGCTCGGCAGGGTTAGGCTTGCGGGGATTGTCCTGGGCCCCCAGCCATGGATGAATGAACGCGAGGATGAGAATGATCGAAAGGGGTGTGCTTTTCATCATTGGGAGGAGCAGAATCTTAAGCATTCGTCTTCTAATCGTGCCTAGCGGAGATGGTCCAATTGGCGCCGCCAATCGAGTTCTTCGACGAATTCGCGGGACTCGCGCCAACCAGAGCGGACTTTCACGAACAGTTCCAGAAAGACTTTGGTGCCAACCATTTTCTCGATTTGCAGGCGCGCAGCCGTACCGATTTTTTTGAGCATCTGGCCACCCTTGCCGACGAGGATGGCCTTCTGTCCGTCCCGTTCACAGAAGATGGCCGCAGCGATGCGGGTGAGTCGGGGCTTCTCCTCGAATTGTTCGATCAGGACGGTGGTAGCGTAGGGGACCTCTTCCATTGTCTCAAGCAGAATTTGTTCGCGGATAATTTCCGCCGCCATAAAGCGCACCGGCTGGTCGGTGATCTGATCATCCGGAAAATAATGGGGCCCAGACGGGAGAGCAGCAAGCAGCCGGTCGAGCAAGAGATCCAGACCCTCGCGCTTGCGCGCTGAGATTGGAATGATCTCCTGGAAATCGTGCAGGGCGCGGTACTCGTCAATAAGCGGAAGAAGCTTGTCTTTAGCCTTGCTGCCGCCTTTGCCGTCGCTCCGCCCACGGAGCAGATCAATCTTGTTGAGAAGCATGAAAGCCGGGGTCTGGGATTTTTTCACCAGATCAATCACGAACTGATCGGAGGGATCGCGGCGGCGGGCGGCATCTTCGATCAGAAGAATGAGGTTGCAACCCTCGAGGGCTTCGCGCACCTCGCCCATCATTTTGCGGCCCAGAGAACTATCGGGACGGTGCACGCCGGGTGTGTCGAGAAGAATGACTTGGCCCGCGGGCCTTCCTTTCTGCTTTTGGGAATGAATGACTCCTAGAATGCGGTTGCGCGTGGTTTGCGGCTTGGGACTGATGATCGCGAGCTTTTCGCCAACCAGTGCATTGAGCAACGTGGACTTGCCCGCGTTAGGGCGGCCTAGGATGCAAACAAAACCGGAGTGGAAGGACACCTAGATAGGCTATCAGCTTTGTGAATAGCAGGTCAGCCCGATTACCTAATCCCCAAAGAGAAAAACCCGTCGAGCCTCGCTCGACCGTACTCTTCGACTCCGCTGAAGGTAGGTTAGAGAGAGCCCGTGCCCACGCGAGAATAAAGAACTATATCAGCTTCATTTGTCTGGGCTGGCTGGTGGAAACTCGCACCCGTTCGACACGACGGTCCGTCGAGTCGAGCACCTCGAAGCGCAGACCATCCTCTTCGATCACTTCTCCCTTACTGGGAATTCTGCCAGCAAGTTCGCTGACCAGCCCGGCTAACGTGGAGGATTCCTTGCCTTCGAGACGAACTCCGAAAAGCTCATTGAGGCGGTCCACGTCCATGTTGCCGGGAACGATGTAGGAGTGGTCGTTTTCGCGCACAATCTCGGCTTGTTCGTGCTCGTCGCCGATTTCGCCCACGATTTCTTCGACCAAATCCTCAATGGTCACCAACCCTGCGACGCCGCCGTATTCGTCCACAACAATAGCCATGCGGATATTGTTCTTTTGCATCTCGCGCAGCAGGTCGCTGCCGAGCTTGCTTTCAGGAACGAAATACACGTCCTTGCGCATGACCGTGTCCACGGTGCGAGTGCGGGCTTCGGAGTCCGGCAATTGCAGGACATCCTGCGCGTACACGATGCCTACGATGTTGTGGATAGTACCGTCGAAGACCGGCACGCGGGAAAACGGCTTGACCCGCAGCAGTTCGATAAACTGCTCAACCGTCGTGTTAGTGGGTACGGCTACGATTTCAGGGCGCGGCTTCATGGCATCGCGCACTGTCTTTTCGCCGAACTCAACCACGGACTGGATGAGATCTCGATTGCTTTCGTCGAGGATGCCTTCTTCCTGGCCAGCCTCGATCAGCGCGTCCACCGCCTCGGCTTGAGTTTCCGGCGCGGCATCGGAATGCTCCTTGGTGAGAGTCGTAACGGAACGCAGAAAGCCTAGCGCCAGAGTGACAGGAAGCATCAGGTAAATCAGCGCCCGCAGAAGCCACACCCAAGGAACGAGCCATTTCCCCGTGGTACGGGAGAAGAAAACGAATGGCAGAAAGCGGTTGAATACCAGCACGATGAGAACCAGGCTCAGCGTGGCTTGCAGTATCTCTTCGACGCCCCAGCCGTGATCGCGGAAGACCAGGAACCCGATCAGCATGGCGATGGCCGCCGTGATGAGTTGAGCCAGAACGGACATCGAAATGGCTGCGCGCTCGCGGCCTATCTGGAGACGAGGTTCGATGCTTTGTTCGAAGACATCAATGTTGTCCTGGAATTCGCGGGAGAGGAACTTGCCGATCTCGTTATAGATGCGCTCCACATAGGAAACGAGTGTCAGGAGTGCAGCGAGCAACAGCAACGCTATGGTCACCGCGTAGTTCATCGTGCTGGCGCAGATCGCGCGGCGCGAGTTTTCGCCTGCGGCCTTTCTTGTTTGCTGCCTTTCTCGCTGCGCATCGGGCCCGCTGGCAAAGCGTTTCTCTCGATCAGTCCAGTGGGAAGCCCCAGCGATTTGCGAAGTCTCATTTCCTTGCGAGCCATCGCACCCCGGTCAGCCTCATGATCGTACCCCGCGAGATGCAGTATGCCATGCAGGGCTAAGATCTTGACCTCCTGAGCGGCGGGGTGTCCCAAGAGCCGGGCATTTTTCGCGGCGATCTCCGCAGAGATGACAATATCTCCGGCCAAACCTGGGGCCAAGCCCGGCAATGGAGCAAAAGACAACACATCTGTCGGCTTGTCTTTACCGCGAAAACGGACGTTCAACGCCTGCAGTTCACGGCTGGTCGTCACCAGCACATTCACCACGCCTCCCAGGCCGGCAGCCCGCACAGCACGGGCAAGAAATCGTTGCAGCGCCGTTTCACTGAGATGCGGGACCGATTTCTTTAAGATAACCATTGCTTTGCCGAAAGCCACGCCGCCAAAATAGGAATCTTGGATTCGGACACTCCTAATTATTTTAAGCGCTTATTGTCCAGCTTGCGTTTCGGAGGAAGAGGAGTGCGTTTCGTCTTTCGCGGCAAGCCCGGCTTCGGAAGCCTCGCGCCTCCCGTTCGCGCCATTCTTGATTTCGCCTTTGGATTCAAGCAATGACATTTGTTCTTCCGCCTGCCGCGTCTTGTGCTCATCATAAGCGCGGATGATGCGCTGCACTAGGTGATGGCGCACCACGTCGGCTTCATCAAAATAGACGAAGGTAAGCCCCTGGACCTTCTTCAGGATCTCCACGGCTTCGAGCAATCCGCTGCGCCGGGCATTGGGCAAGTCAATTTGGGTGACATCTCCGGTAATCACGGCTTTGGAGTTAAAGCCAAGGCGCGTCACGAACATCTTCATCTGTTCGGACGTCGTGTTCTGTGCTTCATCGAGAATGACAAAAGAGTCGTTGAGGGTGCGGCCACGCATGAAGGCGATCGGTGCGATTTCGATGACATTCTTTT
This sequence comes from uncultured Acidobacteriaceae bacterium, assembly GCA_963697035.1. Lineage (GTDB taxonomy): Bacteria > Acidobacteriota > Terriglobia > Terriglobales > Acidobacteriaceae > PALSA-270. Next base: position 55,820 of record CAVOMN010000002.1, read on the forward strand.
CCAGGTAACGATCCACCCGCTCCGGATCGAGCATGTCATAGAGCGCGTCGTAGAGGGGTCGCAGATAAGGATCGATCTTGTCCTGCAAGGTACCGGGAAGAAATCCAAGGCGCTCGCCAGCTTCAACCGCCGGTCGCGCCAGGATGATGCGGTTCACCCGTTTCGCCAGCAGCGCGGAGATCGCCATCGCGACGGCCAGATAAGTTTTGCCGGTTCCGGCGGGGCCGATGCCGAAGACCATGTCATGCTTTTCAATGGCCTCGAGGTAGCGCCGCTGATTGGGACTCTTCGGCTGGACGGTGCGCCCTCCGAAGGAGCGAGCCCGGCCACTTTCGGCCAGACTGCGCAGTGTCGCCTTTGGATCGCTCACCAGCACACGCAGTAAGCTATTCAGGTCGCCATTTTTAAAGGTATGACCGGAACGCTGCAGGTGAACGTAGTCTGCAAAAACTTCCTCCGCGCGTGCCACATCACGCGGGGAACCTTCGAGCTCGATGGCATCCGACCGCAGGTCAATGGAAATGTTCAGCCCGTCTTCGAGCACATGCAAATTTTCATCGCGGGTACCAAAGAAGGTCTCGATATTGGGGGAAATTTCGATGCTTTTCTTCATTCAGGTGCGCGCGCGTCCCCCTTTAGAGGCCGGGTCAGATGCAATTTCGTGGGCGAGGACGGCTGGAACTCTGCCGGTCAACGGCAGCACAATGCTCTTATGTTTGGAAATGGATACAGCCGAGGCGCTCGCTATCGAGGGGCAAGCAACTACCATTGGCCATAGCCTACCGCCGGCCCGTGGAGGGAGTCAATGGGAGAGGTAAAGAGTTAATCTGCTTTTCACTTTGGGACCCTGGAACCGGGTAAACCACCAAGGACACGAAGTAGCAAAGGGAAGTGATCGAGAAGCGACTGGAACGGGCACCGGTCTTGGGGTAGTGGGCTACTTTGGAGTCCCCGATAAACCCACGTACACAAGGAACGCCATAAGCGCAGTCGCGGACACCATGACGAGAAATGCGAAAATCCCTACGGCCATGCCAATCCAGTAGCGGATCGGCTCCTTGTCCCGGCGAGAGGTGCGGCCGCCTCTGATCGTAGTAAGGACACCACTGCGAAAGGAGTTGTAATAACCGTTTCCAAGGAGGAAGGCGATCGTCGCGCAAAAAAAGAGTATGAGGAGTTCACGCGCCACTTAAATCACGATTTTAGCAGTACCGCATCTGGGGGTAGTGGCTCAATTGAGCCACTACCCATCTGGGCATTTGGTTGACCGCAGCGGATCGCTACCGTAAAATAGCCTATTCCGTACTCACCGGAACATTTTCCATAGAAAACGAAGGTAACGCACCTACATGGCAAATCATTTTTCTGCGCTCAAGCGCGCCCGTCAAACCGAGAAGCGAACCGCGCGTAACCGCTCCAACACTTCGCAATTGCGAACCTCGCTGCGCGACCTGCGGGAAAGCCTCGCCAAGGGCGACAAAAAGGCCGCAGAGGAAGTCTTCCGCGGCACGGTTTCGTCGTTGGACAAAGCCATCCAGAAGGGCGTGCTGCACGAGAACACGGCTTCGCGGTACAAATCCCGCCTGAGCGCGCGACTCAAGGCGCTGAAGTAGCTCTCGGAGAAATCGGTCTTCCCTCTGCGGGACGCTCACCATCGCGGCAACAGGAAGCCGGTTCGTCCGCGGTGCTCCCGAAATGCTTCTCCGAATTGTTCGGTCAGCATCGCCTCTTCGCGTTTTGCTTTAATCGAGTACGCGATCAGTGCCAGACACAGCCCTGCCAAGCATCTCCACTCGCCGATGGCCACCGCTGTGCCCAGCATTGCCAAGAATAGTCCCGAATAAATGGGATGGCGGAAACGTGCGTACGGACCTGAGCGAATCAACTCGTGGTCTTGTTTGAGAAAGGTGAGCCAGGGTAGATCGAGAGATGGTATGACGTTAGCGTAGGTCATCCACCCGCTTCACACCGGCAATTCTTCCTGCATCCAACCGATTTCGGGCTTGGCTTCGGCGGTCAGGTCGAGGACCAGCTTCTCCAGCACCATACGCTTGCTTACGGGGTTGGAGCGCAAGGCGAGATCGGTCTTGGCGACCAGGCGAATGGCGCGCGTCAGTTCCCTCTTCGACTTATAGCGGCGAGCTTGCCGGATAATGTCGTCCGCGGCAAAGGGCGGAACGCGGAAGCCCTGCCAGAGAGCGGCCCACAACATGCGCTGGTCGCGGACGTTGCGCTCGAGGATGACCAGCATCTGGCGGAAAGTCTTGGCCAGCATGTAGAGATGGCCGATCGCGGCTTCATCGCCTTCGCCCGTGGTAAGATGGCATCGAGCATTTCGAGAGCGCGGACGCGATCTTTGGCGGAGATGGCGTCGGTCAGTTCATATAACGAACGCTGTTTGGCCGCCAGCACCATGGTTTCGACATCGCCCAGGGTGATCAGCTTTTTCTCTCCGACGTAGAGCATCAGCTTCTCAAGTTCGTTCGAGATCATCATCATGTCGCCGCCCAGGGCGTCGACAAGTTCACGGGCGGCGTCGGCGTCAATCTTCACCTCCTGCGTGGAGCAAAACTCCGTGAGCCAGCGGACGGCTTCGCCTTCTTCAACCCGAGCCAGTTCGACGACCGCGCAATACTGGCCGAGGGTTTCGCGGATGCGCTGGTAGCGCTCCTTGTCGGTCATATCCATGCGGCGGACGTCGGCGGGGATACTGATGTGATCGGCGACGAAGATAAGGACTGCATCCGGGTTAGGATCTTTGCAATACTGCTCGATGGCTGCCAGCTTGTCGTCGTTCGATCCCCGGCCATAGAGATTTTTTACGCCGCGCACAAAGAACACCTGAAACGGCGCCATCAAGGAAGGGGTACGGGCACGGTCGAGGACTTCGGCCAGATCGGTTTCCGCCAGATCAAATTCGAACAGACTGAAGTCGCGCAGATCGGCGGGCACCAGATGCTCGATAATGGCCTCGCGGCAACGCTTGCGGAAGAAAACCTCGTCTCCGGCAAAAACGTAGGCAGGGCGCAGTTTGCGGGCTTCGACATCGGAGACGAAACGATCGGTTTGCGCGAAAGCCCGCATCAAAAGCCCTCCATTGTTTAGAAACCCTCCAGAATATTCGAGACTAGGGTGCGGGCGAAATCCTGCGACAGGCGCTCGAAGGCCGGCGAGTCTTCTTCGAAAAAGCTGTTCAGCTGCTGCGAGACTTCATACTGGTCGCGAAATACGTAGGCCGGATTCTGATACAAGACCCTGCCGTGGCGGTCGGTCAGCGAGACTTTCATGCTGACAGTAATCAACATGCTGGCCACACGGCCGGTCTGGGAGTCGTAGGTCAGGGGCGCGGTGTAGGTGGAGAAGACTGTGCCGCGCAGCGTGGCGTCGGCGTCGCTGTCCGCATTGTTCACTATGTGATAGTGGGTGCGGGTGATGAATTCCTGCACTACCGCCGCGGTCAGCCGTTGCTCGATTTTGTAAGTCTCGGTGTTATTGACGAAGGTCGGAATCGCAATGGTATTAACGTTCGTGGGCAGCGTAATGGCGTGACCTGCAGTGTGGTAACCGCAGGCAGTGGGCAAGAATAGAGCCGCCAACAGGCATCCCGCCATTCCACTTTTTGCAATGCGCAGGGTCGTACTCCGCCACCGATTTAATATCCGGATTTTCGCGGGCAAAAGTGTCCGCGACACATTTGTCATCTTCGCGGCACTCACTGGATTTTTCCCCTCGGCAAGCTGACGGCCATGGTCTCGGCGCATTCCACGGCGGTTGAAGCGGCAACCCGCAAGTTGTCGGCCGCCGCCCATAGCCAAATGGCGTTGGGATCACTCACGTCGGCGAGCACCGAAACCTGGATGTCAGTTCGCCCCGCTGCATTCACATTGCTGGGGGAATCGTCGGCATGATGGGTAACGGTTACGTGTTCTCCGGACAGAGCCTGGGACATTCCGGCCACATCCACTGCATCCGCCATCACGATGTGGATGGCGAAGGCATAGCCGTGAAAAATCGGAGCCTGCAGCAATAGCAACGACGGCAACGGCGCGTCATTGCGGGCGATATGCCGGTAATGTTTGAGAATGCGCCGCTCCACGTTGGCCAACGGAGTAGCCGAGCGGTCTCCGTAGCGGGCCAGCATGTTGAACGCGACTTGCGCGTCGAAGACGGCTTTCGGCAATGGTTGGAAGGAGAGTAAATTCACGGTCTGCTCGTGCAATTCATCCATCCCCTTCTGGCCGTGTTCGGAGGCAGGCTCAAAAACGTTGGCAACCACCTGCTGAATCGCACCCGCCTTTTGCGCTCGCAGCAATAACAGCGCCAGCACAACCGCTGCGGGATGGGCCACCACAGAGGGCCCAGGCTGTAATTCGAGCACCGGGGCATGACCAAGTTGACGGTCGATCCAGGGAGAGCGCACTACCGCATCGGGCTCATCTTCCAAAGCGTACGAGAGATCAACAATGGCACCTCCTGCCTTGCGGGCTGCTTTCCAATTCCTTTCCGTGGACTCCGCGCCGGAGGCAAAAAAAGTGAAATTCACGTTGTCGAACTGCTCAGCGCGTACGCTTTGGATGAAATTGATTTCGTCGCGGACACTCTCCAGCTGGCCAATGGTTTCATCATCGTCCAGCAACTTGATGTCCGCCGCGGGAAAGTTACGATCATTGAGCACCTCGGCGACTTCCTTCCCTTTTAAACTGCTTGCGCCGACGATCGCCACACGATAAAAGTTGCCGGTCCGGGCTGCATCACTGTGCGATGGTGCGGGCTTCGATGGGGAGCTCATGAGGTCTGCGATGCCTCCTGGTAGGGCGGAGGCGGCGGAGAACTTTTGCGCCGGAAAACCCATTGCAGGCGCCACAGCACGCCGGAGCACATATAAATCAATGCGATGGCGAAGAGCACCCACTGCGAAAAGAACCAGATCGCGGCGAATAGGACCGCCACCACCATGATCAGCCGGAAAGGCTGGCGCATGCGCAAATCAATATCTTTGAAGCTGTAGAAACGCCACGTACTAACCATAAGGTAAGAAACAGCCACAACCAGGAGCAACCATGTGGCGGCTGTCCAGGTCGCCGCCACCGGGATCCCATTCGAGCGGTGAACCACCGCGGCGATAACGCCGGCTCCGGCGGGTATTGGCATCCCCACGAAATATTTCTTGCCCTGGCGGCCAGGATTCGAAGGTTGAGGATTTGAGGTGATGTTAAAACGCGCCAGGCGGCTCGCCCCCGCCATGAGAAAAAGGAAGCTGGCGATGGCGCCAAACTGGATCAGCCGGCCGAGCGTCTCCTGGGGAACCGCCGGGGTCAAGTTGCGGAAGCCCCAGGTCCAGGCAAGCATTGCCGGCGCAACTCCGAAAGTGATTACGTCAGCCAGAGAGTCCAGTTCGCGGCCAAAGTCACTGCTGGTTCCCGTCATGCGGGCAATGCGTCCGTCCAGGCCATCGAAGAGAAACGCGAAGCCGATGGCCTTGGCGGCGTTATCGAAATGCCAGGGAGCAGCCAGTGAGCCGTGGGTCACTTGCAGAATCGCGTAGTATCCGGCGGCGATATTTGCCGTGGTGAAAAGTGATGGCAAAATGTACATGCCCTTCCTTTGGCGGCGCGGGGCCTGATCTTCTTTGCGCCGCTTGGGCATGAGCCGGATCTCGGGGTCCATTAGCGGGCTCCTCGGCCGGCTTCAACGGCGGATGCCGCGACCAGTTGACCTGCATCCGGAGGCAGATGGGCCAAGACACTCGCGGCTCCCTTAACACGGTCACCCACTTTCACCTGCACTCTGGCGGAGGCTGGCAGAATCACATCCACCCGTGATCCGAACTTGATCAGGCCGACACGCTCGCCCCGCTGCACATGGTCTCCGACCCTCTTGTTGAACACAATGCGTCGCGCCAGCAGGCCAGCGATCTGCTTGAAGACTACAGTGTGGTCTTCGCCTTCGAGGGTAACCATGTTCTGCTCGTTGTGTTCTGCCGAGGCAACATTCATGGCGTTAAGAAATTTTCCGCGCTGATAGCGGACATCGCGTAATCTTTCCGGCAATAGGCGAGCGGTTTACGTGCACATCGAAAACACTTAGAAAAATGCTGATGCGGACGTGCTGAACTCCATTGATGGTGCGTGAGGAAACGTCCGTTACTTTTCCGTCGCCCGGCGAAACTACGGCTCCAGCCTCGGCCGGAATGGCACGCTCAGGATCGCGAAAGAACCAGAGAAAAAAAGCAGCCAATAGCAGCGCAGGCACTGCAAAGATAGGAGCGGTTAGCCACACCAGCAGCACGGCCACCGCCAAGAAAGAAAAACCGTAGTAGTAACCGTCAATCACCATGGGAGACAGTGGGAATTATAGAGCAGGAGACAGCTGGAAGGCGCTTTTCTAGGAGCGTTGATAAATAAGGGAGTTAACAGGGCCGTGACTTGCAGACAAATGCGCAAATGCGGCCCCGGAGCACAAGTAAAGCTGGGTTACGCCACCTGAGCTGGATTGCATTTGCAGCCGGTACTGCCGCTCGATGGATTCCATTTGGTCCTTGAGCCGCAATTTCAGCTTTTTCAGGCGTACTTCTTCCAGCTTTTCGTCGTCGGTGAGATAGCGTTTTTGTGTGAGAGAGCCCAGACGTTGATCGTATTGATTATGCTCCGTAACCAGCTTGCGGAATTCATCGTGGCTGGCAAGGAGCTGGTCTCTAGAAGCAAGCATCCAGCAGACCTCCTAACCGGGATTTCCTCCTTACCCTACCACAGGACTTTTTCCGCTTCAATCCCAGAATCCACGGGACGGTGAACTTACGAGTTCTTCGCTGGGTACCGAGGGATGTCATAGCAAATAGGAACTTTCAGCCCACGGCGCGACGGTAGACCAAGGCGTCTTCCGCGGGATCATGGTAGTAGTTTGGGCGGCGGCCGACCTGTGCAAAACCGCTTTTTTCGTACAGGGATCTGGCCGCCTGGTTGGATTCACGAACCTCCAGAAACATGGCTTCTGCCTTTCGCGACTGTGCGCGGCTGTGGACCTCTTCCATGAGGCGGCCCCCCCAGCCTTGCCTGCGCTGCGCACCGGCGACGACGACATTTTCAATCTCCCATTCATGATCGAGAATTCTAGCGATCAGAAAAGCCTTAATGGTAGAACCTTCTTCAAGCACGAGAGTCACGCGATCCGACGTACCAACGGCGATCTCGTATTGCTGCCGCGACCAATGGGCGGCACTTGGCGCGGCGCGTTCAAGCTCTACGAGGTCTGAGACATCGGCGGCGGTAGCGGAGCGTATGAGCAAGGCCTTGGGTGCCTACGCCACCGGCTTGCAGAGAATTTCGGCGTCCGAGCGGCGAATATAGTTGGCTTCCAAATTTTCCGGCAAGATGGTTTCCCCGGCCTGAATTTTCTTCCAGCCCAGGCGCGCAACCGCGTCGCTGGTGGGATGCCCAATCACTTGAACCTGCAGAGCAACCGTGCGCGCCAACTCCGCAACTCCCGGGTCGGGCGTAACCACGACGGTGCCATTGGCTGCGGCGAGAAACTCCTGACGCGTCAACAATTTTTCACTCAGCATTCGGACTTTTGAGTTCACCTCGTATTCACCGGCATAGGTTTCATTTCGTCCGGCATCGAAAGCCGCCAAAAGTCTTCCCTTCCCGCCGCCCGATACGGCAACCGCCTCAAGCAGCGAAACGGCTGCAATGGGCTTGCCCAGGACTTCAGCCAGCGCCTTGATCGCAGCCAGCCCGACCCTGAGACCGGTAAACGATCCCGGGCCAGCGGCGACAGTGAAGGCGCCGATGTCGCTTCTGCCGAATCCATACTTAGCAAGCAGAGCCGCGAGCTGAGGCACCAATTGCCCGGAAAATGTGCCTCCCGCGAGCGGTAGGACTTCAAGAACTTCGCAAGAGTCTCCCGGCCCAGCTTGCGCCAGCGCGATGCTGCCATATTTTCCCGAAGTGTCGGCGGCAATAAGAAGCATCAGTGTCCCTCGACTAATTCCACCAGCACCCCGCCGGCGCTCGAAGGATGCACGAATATGTACTGATGCCCGCCCGCGCCGGTCTTGATTTCCTCGGAAACGAGCCGGACACCGTCTTTTTTTAGCTTACTCACGATGGCTGCCAGGTCGGGCACGCGCAGGCAAACATGATGCAGGCCTTCGCCTCTCTTAGCCAGAAACCTTGCCATAGATGAGCTCTCAGACGTTGGTTCGAGCAACTCGAGGCGGCTCTCGCCGACCTCTGCCATGACCAGGCGCACCTGTTCAGCCTCCACCACCTCCATAGGCGAAATGCTGAGTCCCAGTTTTTCGTAGAAGCTCTTGGCCGCGGCAATGGACTTCACCGCAATTCCGAGATGGTCAATGGTGGTCATCTACTTCTTCTCCAGCTTGGCCGTGATTTCCTCCACCAGCGTGTATGGGTCTCGCTTCTGCTCGACAACGTCGGCCGCGAGACGGGCCCAGTCTCTTTCGCTCATCTGTCCTTGCACTTTCAGCAACAAAGCGTCGCGCAGCATGTTGACCAGACGTGTCTGCCAGTTTTGCGCATTCCGCAAGCGAAGAAGATTTTCCTTCTTCAAATAGGCTTCGAAGTTGTGAATCGCCGCCACAAGTTCTTCAATTCCCTTGCCTTCGCTGGCGATAGTCTTCACCACCGGCGGCGTCCACCCATCGCCGCGTGTTGCCAGCGATTGTAGCGCACGAATCTCGCGCTCTACGCGCTCCGCGCCTTCATAATCGCTCTTGTTGATCACAAAGACGTCGGCGATCTCCATAATGCCGGCTTTGAGCGACTGCACGTCGTCGCCCATGCCTGGGACGAGAATCACAACGGTGATATCGGCGAGGCGGACGATATCCACTTCATCCTGCCCCACGCCCACCGTTTCAATCAGGATAAGATCGCGGCCGGCGGCATCCAGCACCGTAGCCACATCGGCTGTCGTCCCGGCAAGACCGCCGAGCGAACCACGCGTGGCCATGCTGCGGATGTAAGATCCCGGGTCGGCGAAATGATCCTGCATGCGGATGCGGTCGCCGAGAATCGCGCCGCCCGAGTAAGGGCTGGTCGGATCCACTGCGACAATGCCTACCGTCCTATTCTCTTTCCGGTAGTGACGCGCCAATTGATCCACCAGCGTGCTCTTGCCCGCACCAGGGGCGCCGGTCAAGCCAAGTATCAGGGCATGCCCGGCGTGGGGGAACAATCCTTTGAGCAGATCAAGCCATCCGGTAGCGCGGTTCTCCACCATGCTGATGGCGCGGGCCAGAGCGAGCGGGTCGCCAGAGCGCAGACGATTAATCCAGGATTGGATATCGGAGTTCAAACGGACCAGTGTAAAGCAGGAACGGCACGGCCCCTAATCCATCGCAGACGACGAGCTTTCTCATTCTTTCGCCACCCTGCCGTTCACCGCCCACTGTAACTTGGAAGACCCGTAAAAAGCAGGTAGCCTTGATCCCGGAAAACCATGCCCCAAGCCACACCAAGAAGCCGCAACCGCCCAGCGACTCATAAGCCGGGTTTGGGAATGCTGATTTTCGAGAGCCTTTCCGCCGGGGGAATCGCGGTTTTCATGGCTTTGACAGCGGTGCTGGTCCTGGTGGGAATCTACTCTTATTTTATTTGGCCGTTCACCCATTGGAATCTGGCCGGCGTGGAAAATGGCGCGTGGTGGCAATACGCGCTGGGAGCGGTTTTCATCCTCGGAACAGCTTTAGGGTTCTGGTGTTTCAGCGGCGCAGCCTTCCGCCGCAAGGCGTGATTCGCGTCCTGAGGTCTCATCTTCGGGAATCGCCAGTGATCGAGGAAAGTCACAGCGCCCCATCCCTTCCAACCTAGGTCAGGATGGGACGCTGCGAACTTATTTGCTCACCATATAGCGCAGCCGGGTGAGGAAATCGCGATGTCCCTCCGGCTCGGTCAGGGAGCGGAATGCATCCATCAGCGTGGGGTTGCCGTCCATCAGATCGTCGAAGACTTTGTTGACTTTGTCGAGGGACGCGGCATCGGGTACCGTGAAGTAGTCGAACACCAGGCCCAGTTTGTCCTGATGGTAGTCCTCGTGGAGCTCTCCGTAGGATGTGATCAAACCGTCAGCCAGCATTTTTTCCAGAGCTGGAACGAACACTTTGTTGTTGAGTTCTCTGAAAGCACGCATTTGGCCGGGTTTGACCTGCCAGCGCGACCAGGTGAGATAGCCGCTGGATGTGCCGGGCTTGGAGTTGTAAACGTCTCCAGTCAGAATCTGGTCCCAATGTTTAGAAGCGCCTTCCACCGGAGCATCGGTTGACCCCGGATGAGCATAGAGCGCCTCCAGGCCTTTCAGGAGGTTGCCCTCGGAAGTAGCGGTAAACCAGCTTCCATGGGTGGGTTCGCCCTCCTGGTGAATGAGGTTGACGTAGGATCCGTAACCGATCAAGGTGCCGTCGGCCACCAGCTTATCGAGCACCGGCTTGTCCATGTCATCAACCTTGGTCATCTCGCCCCACTGGGCGCGAGGAACCGACCATTGTGATACATAGAGGTACACTGGCGGCTTGGACGGAGTAGACATCTGGGCTCGCAACGGTCCGGCTGCCATCGCAAGACAGAGAATTAGAAAACCGACGAACGGGATCGTCCGCTTGTGCATGATCCACCTTCTTCGTGAGATTCCGGGGAGATGAGCTCTCCGGTTAGGAAGCCTGAATTAAATGCTGAGCCGAAATGCAAACGAGCGATAAAAATGCGGAGAACGATATGATTTGATCAGGAAAATACGAGGGGTGGATTGTACAACGGGCGGCAAGCGTCGCAGGTTATTTGTCCTCAAATGGCGCAGATCGGACGATCAGGAATCCGAGCAGGATAAGGCGGCCTATGTCGAATCCTAACGAATCGGCAACTCTTTAAAGTATTACTTTAATGTAGAATGACTGCACCGAATTTGGTGCAATACGTAGCGCGGAGACACTCGGAACTTATACCGGCAATCCTCTCAGGAATGCGTTTGCTCTGCGGAACCATGGCCTCTCGCGCCGGCGGAGATAGCCGGGCATGTTCCTCCGTTTGTCTAGGAGACGCTGCGCCCACTCCCGGGCTTCGGCATTGCGGCGTTGCGAGGCCAGAAACGTCGCATAGTTGTAATAGGTTTCGGAGGCGGTCGAGATCTTCGTCACCTGCTCAAACAGGCCGCCGCTTTCTCCGGCTGCCCGGTGTTGGCATAGACGTGCGCCAAGCAGGCCTGCGGCGCGGTGAAAGTCATACTGCGGAATCCTGCGAGACTACGCGCTCCAGATCGGGCAATGCCGCGGCAAAGTCACCCATCATGATGGCTGCCACCGCGCGGCGATAGAAGGGATCGGGCGAATCGGTACGCGCCGAGATCGCTTTGTCATAGCACTGGCGGGCGCGGCCGTAATGCACCTTCATCCAGGTAGAGGTCGGCCAGCTCCTCATAGTTGCCGGCGGAAGGGTTGTCCAGGACGGCTGCTTCGAGTTCGCGGATGCGCGCGCGGCGCGGAAACGCTTTGAACGATTGGCGAAGCAGCCCGGCGTCCGGCACGGCTTCGACCACGATATAGACCAGCGCGCCCAGCCACCCGCCGATGAGAATGATCCAGAGCCAGAACGTATCTGGACGGCGGCGAATAAAGTGAATGATGGCGAACGCCTGTAGAAACAGCCCCCACCAAGAAAAAGCGAAAAAGAGCAGCGATCCCATGATCAGGCGCAGAATAGCATGACGCGGCAGGCGCCGATATGGCTTCGCCAGATCAGTTCTCAGAAACCCGATTCTCAGATGTCAGGTTCGCGCGCTGGTAGAATTCCATCAGTGACTCCTCCCATCCGCCTTCTTGCCGTGGATATTGACGGCACGTTGCTCAATCCTCAGTTTCAGATCTCTGACGCTGATCTCGCCGCCATGCGCCGGGCTCATCGGGAAGGGGTTGAAGTCATGCTGGTCACCGGGCGGCGGCATTCGTTCGCTCTGCCAATCGCTCAGCAGCTGGGATTTGACTCCTGGCTGATCAGTTCGAACGGCGCGGTAACCCGCTCGCTTGCGGGAGAGACTTTTCATCGCGATCTGTTGCCGGCAGGCAACTTGCCGCAAGCTCTGCGGCGCTATGCGGGAGTTCCGCGGCAATACGGTCATCACTTTCGACAGCGAAGACCAAGGGCGCACTCGTGCTGGAGCACATGACCGAATTGAATGCAAGCATCCAGCGCTGGCTGGAGAAGAACGCTCAATTCATTGAGTTCGTGTCCCCATCGAAGATTCGTTGACGCGCGATCCCGTGCAGGCCATGTTTTGCGGCCCGATCTGACGCATGCGGCAGGCTTTGACCGTGCTGCAGGCAAGCGGCCTGGAGAACGACATTACCGTACTTCTGACCGAATATCCGGCACGCGACCTGTTGATGATTGACGTGCTCAACCGCGAATGCTCCAAGGGACATGCGGTGGAACGCTGGGCTAGATTACCGCGGCATAGCGCGCGAACAGGTCATGGCGATTGGGGATAACTACAATGACATCGAAATGCTTGCCTTCGCCGGGTTGCCGTTTATCATGGGGAACGCGGCCGAAGGATATGCGCCGCGACGGATGGCAGGTAACCCGTACGAATGCCGAGAATGGTGTGGCGGCGGCCATCGAACAGGTATTGGGCGCGGCGCCCGCGCCGAGCAGGTAATATCGAGTGGCAATGTACTGTCGGAATGTTGCTCGCATGCGAAAAATGTCTTAGCCTTCTATGAGTTGTGAGTCGTTTGCCCGGAGAAAATGAGGCCGCAGTCAAAACAAATCGTGATTGCGTTGCTGGCCGTGTTGCCGCTGGCGGCCATCCCCGCGCTGGCCGCCGATCTCGCTGTATTGCGCAATGGATTTTCCATTTCGTCACGAGCGGCATGAGGTCATCGGAGCAGTCACGCGCCTCTACCTCCACGCTGGCGACAGCGGATACGTGGACGTTCCCAGCGACCAGATCGATCACTTTGAAAAGGACCTGACTCCGGTCAGTGCTCCGGCCACTACCGCGCCACATGCCAGTTCTCCTGCAGTCCAAACTGGTTCACCGCAGCCCCGTGCGAACTTGAATGAGGTAGTGAGCCAGGCCAGCGACCGTTACCGGCTCGATCCCGATCTGGTGAGCAGCGTGATTCACGCCGAGAGCGGCTTCAATCCGAGGGCGGTCTCGCCCAAGGGCGCGCAGGGCCTGATGCAGCTCATGCCGCAGACCGCCTCCAAGCTGGGTGTGGCGAACGCCTTCGACCCGCAGGCGAATGTCGAGGGCGGCACGCAATACCTGCGCAATCTGCTGGAGCACTACAACTTTGACCTGGTAAAGGCGCTGGCAGCGTACAATGCCGGGCCGCAGCGGGTGGCGCAGTACGGCGGCGTGCCTCCCTACCTTGAGACTCAGGCTTACGTGGCGCGCATTGTCCGGGAGTTCAACCGCAAAAAGCTGGCGCAGCAGAGGAATGCGCAGGCGCTTGCCGCGAAACCGCGCAGCACGCCGGGGCTACCCGGCTAGCGCGATCATCCCTGGCCCGGGCAACTGACCCCTCCCGTCCGACTCAGACGTTCCAATCAGTAATGCGGCTCGGCTGCTGCTCCGTCATCCTCTGAACATTGACCCTCTGAGACGGGTCATTTACCTTGGCGATGGGGCTTGCTCGACTTCCGGTCAGTCCCGCTGCATGATAAAAAACAGATTTTCGTTTACGGAGTCGTGCTGGCCGTCCTGGCCGTGCTGGTCTATTTGCAGTTCCGCACCTGGAAAAACTTCGATTGGCAGATCTTTTGGGCGGAGGCGCGCACCCTCAAGCCGCTTCGCTTCTGAGCACCGTCGGCCTGATCTACGGAAGCTATGTGCTGCGCGCCCTGCGCTGGAAGGTTTTTCTGCGGCCGGTGCGCAAGGAAGCGTCGTTCACGGGAATTGTTCCCGCGACGGTGATCGGCTTCACCGGCCTGGCGCTGCTGGGACGGCCGGGCGAGTTGATTCGTCCTTACCTGATCGCCCGCCGCGAGGGGCTGACATTTTCCTCACAGATGGCGGTCTGGGCGGTAGAGCGAATTTTCGACATCGGCGCCTTCACCGTGTTGCTGATCCTAGCGATTTTTCTGCCAGGACATCCACTGCATTCTCTGCCCGACTATGCCGAAGTAAAATCTTCGGATTTTTATTCCTGGCTTTTGCTGGTGGCTTGCGCTTGGCGCGATTCTGTGGAACGGTCGGGCGAGGCGCTTGCGCATTGGGTGGAGCGGCGGTTTTCCCATCTGGCGGCAAACCTCGGAAACACCATCTCGCAAAAGGTACGAGAGTTCATCGGCGGTCTGGACACCATCCACGGCCCATTGGCTCTTTCTCAAATTTCGGGGTCTCGCTGGTGATGTGGTTCTGCATCGCCTTGGCGTACCTCCAGGTGATGCGCGCTTATGGCGCGGCGCTGCAGAGCATGACGCTCTCCGACATTTTTCCGCTGATGGGGTCGAGCATGGTGGGATCGCTGATCCAATTGCCAGGCGTCGGCGGCGGCTCGCAGTTGGCCACTATTCGGTGCTGCAGCACATCTTCGGCGTGCCCCACGAACTGGCGGCGAGTTGCGGCATTTTGCTGTGGCTGGCGACCTTCGTCTCGGTGATTCCGCTGGGGCTGATGTTGGCTCACTTCGAGCGGCTGTCATTGCGAAAACTGTCGGAGGAAAGCAGTCGGCAGGAAGAAGCGATGGCAGCTGCGACGCCTCGTGAGCCGGTTGGCCAACGTCATCACGATCTGAGGACACCAAGTTCACGAAGGTATGGTCCAGATCTCCCTGCATCTCGTGCCTCTATGGTTGACGGTTGCGTGTAACTCGATTCCAGCCTGTTACAATAATTCCTTAAGCACTCTCATCCCATGAAGTGTCCTTTTTGCGGGTTTGCCGAATGACAAGGTGGTGGATTCGCGCGAGAGCAAGGAAGCCGAATCTATCCGCCGCCGCCGCGAATGCCTGAAGTGCGGCAAGCGCTTCACCACCTATGAGCGCATTGACGAAATCCCTTACATGGTGGTCAAGAAGGATGGCCGCCGCGAAAAATTTGACCGGCAGAAGGTTTTGAACGGGCTTGCTGCGGGCCTGCGAAAAGCGGCCCGTCCCTATCAGCAAGCTGGAGCAGATCGTCAACGAGGCCGAGAGCTTTCGTCATCGAGTCGCCGGAACGGGAGCGTAAGACCAGCGAAATAGGGCGAACTCATCATGAACCGCCTGCGCCGCTACGACAAAGTAGCCTACGTCCGCTTCGCCTCGGTGTATCTCGACTTCAAGGACGTGAAGGAGTTTATGGAGGAGTTGAAGGACTTGGTCAAGAGCAAGGAAGCCGCGGAGATTCGCAAGGTTGTGGCGAAAAGCAGTTGCAGCCGGCTTGCGGAGAGTTCTCTCAGTTATAAAAATGTCATGCTGAGCGATCCGGAACGAGCACAGCGAGTTCCGGTGGAGCCGAAGCATCCCTATCACAATCTGACGCACGGAGTTAGGGATTTTTGGCTTCGCTCCGAATGACAACTAATGAATATGGCATACAAAATCACTCTCATCCCCGGCGACGGTATCGGCCCCGAGGTCACGGGCGCAGCCGTCCGCATTCTCGAAGCGAGCGGCCTCAAGTTCGAATGGGAAACCTTCAAGGCTGGCGCCGAAGCCTACGAAAAGTACAAGGAATACATCCCGAAAGAGCTGACCGAATCCATCGAGCGAACGCGCGTGGCGTTAAAAGGGCCGGTGACAACGCCCATTGGCGGCGGGTTTTCCAGCATCAACGTGCAACTGCGCAAGCAATTCGAGCTTTATGCCAACTTCCGGCCGATCCAGAACCTGCCGCATATCCCGACGCGCTATCCCGATGTTGACCTCATCATCGTGCGCGAAAACACGGAAAGCCTTTACTCAGGGCTGGAGCACGAAGTGGTGCCGGGTGTGGTTGAGAGCCTGAAGATCATCACCGAGAAGGCTTCCACCCGCATCGCGCGCTTTGCCTTCGAATACGCCCGCAAGCACAAGCGCAAGAAGATTCATGCCATCCACAAAGCCAACATCATGAAGTTGTCGGACGGGCTTTTCCTGCGCTGCTCGCGCACCGTGGCCAAGGAATATCCCGGAAATCACCTATGGCGAGCACATTGTGGACAACACCTGCATGCAACTGGTGATGAATCCCTACCAGTACGACATGCTGGTGATGGAGAATCTTTACGGCGACATTATTTCCGACCTGTGCGCGGCTTTCGTGGGCGGGCTGGGATTCGTGCCGGGCGCCAATATCGGCGATCATTGCGCCATTTTCGAGGCGGTGCACGGTTCCGCGCCTGACATCGCCGGCAAAGACATCGCCAATCCCACGGCCGTAATCCGCTCCGCGCAGCTCATGCTGCTGCATCTGGGCGAGGCGGCGGCGGCGGCGAAAATTCAGAATGCTCTGGAACAGGTGTATCGCACCCGCGACAAAGCTGACCCGCGACGTGGGGCAAGGCCGGAACTCGGCGTTCGCCGATTCCGTGATCGAGGAAATGGGAGCTTGAGGATTTTCCGGAAATACCGTTGCTCGCAACGTCTCTGCTTGCATCGTCTCCGCTCATAGCCCTTCGCCACAACCGTATCCCTAAAACCGTCGCGGGAACGCGGAATGGTGCAGTGCAGATGTCCGCAAGACGTAGCCAGGCTACGTCTCTCCAAGCACTCGGGGAAATCGGATCGTCAATCCATCTGCGATATTTTCCACTTCCACGTTGACGAACCTTTCATGATTGAGTAACATCCGTCTCCGTCAAGGTAAGTGGGGATGGCGAACCTGAGAAGGCGAATAGGGATAGTACTGTTCCAGCTGGGCGGACCCGACACGCTGGAGGCGATCGAGCCATTTCTTTTCAATCTTATTCTCCGACCCCGATATCATCGACTTCCCTTTCGCCCGCATCGGCCGCAAGCCCCTGGCCAAGCTGATTTCCACCACTCGCGCCCGCAAGGTGCAGCACCACTACGCCGCCATCGGCGGCGGATCGCCCATCCGCCGTTTTACCGAGCGGCAGGCGCGCGGCTCTGGAAACGGCGCTGGCGGAGTCCGGCCTTGATGCGCGCTGCTTTGTGGCCATGCGATACTGGCATCCCTTCACGGCGGAAGCCATTGCGCGGTGCGGGCAGGCGCAATGCGATGAAATGGTGCTGCTGCCGCTTTATCCGCAATATTCCAGCACTACCACGGGCAGCAGCTTGAACGAGTGGCAGGCGCCTGTTTGATCGACGACCGTGCCAGTGCATATTCGGTTCAAAATTTCTACCGACACGAGCTCTATCTGCGATTCGCTGGTCGAGAAAATCGAGGAGGCGCTGCGACCGTTTCCCTGCATCCAGCAAGACGCAGAGCTGGTATTCAGCGCGCACAGCGTGCCTCTGGCCGTGATCGAAAAGGGCGATCCCTATCAGCGCCAGATCGAAGAAACTGTCGAATTGCTGATGCGGCGCGGGGCACTGGCGAAACCGCCACCGTCTCTGCTATCAGAGCAAAGTGGGCGCCAGCAAATGGCTGCAGCCGTCGCTGCACACGACACTTGCGGCAACGTGGCGGCATCGGGGGCGCGAGATATCTGCGTGGTGCCCGTTTCTTTTGTCTCCGACCACGTGGAGACGCTGGGCGAAATCGACCATGAAGCGCGCGCGGAAGCGGCGGCGCTCGGCATCCGCCAGTTTGAAATGACTTCCGGGCTGAACGATTCGCCCACTTTTATCGCGGCTCTGGCTGAATTGGTCGGCGGGAGCCATCGGAATTGATTTACAATCATTTAAGCGGTGAACTATAAGCATGAACGCGGCGCCGGCTGTGCGGCTGCCGCGGATTAAGTCAAAATCATAAGCGGCAAGATTCATATTTCATAGAACGACGCAAGACCGGGCCCTGGGTACCAGACCAATCGAGGGTAGGACGAATGGCAGACGAGTATCAGACTGCAGCCAGTGGCGTCCGTGGGCGGCTTCCTGCATTGCCGAGGGAGGCACTTAACACCTCGGTCATCGCGGCCGAGCAGGCCTATCGCAGGCGTTCCGGCCTGCCGCTTGCTGACCGATGAAGATATTGCGGCGCTCAAAGCTGGCGAGCCTATGCCCTGGGAGCGCGCTGCCGCGGGCGGAGCGCCGTGCTCCCGCCCCCAGCCCGTCGGCCGCCGCACCCGTTGCACACTCCGCGCCAGCCGCTCCTCCTGCTGCACCCAGCGCTCCTGCCGCTAGCGAGTGCTGCTGCCGGCAACATTTCTCCCGAAGTCGCCAAACAAGTGGCCGCCGGAAAGAAGTGGAGCAAGTCTTCGATTGCCGCCGAGCAGGCGCGCCGCAAGCGCAACAATCTCGCTGCACTCAATGATGCGGAAATCACTGCGTTGCTGGGAGAACCGGCTGCGCCTGCGGCCGCGGCTCCCGCTCCTGCGGCTGCCGTGCCGGCTGCAGCGGCGGTGGCTCGCCGCAGCTGCCCCGTCCTGCTGCGCCGGCGGTCACAGCTTCGGCGGCGGCTTCGGTCGCGCGCAGCGGAGAATCTACGCGCTACGTTGGAACGCCCGCTGTCGGAACTTCGAAAGCTGCTGCCGCTGGCGGCGTCGCCTCCGTCGGGCCGGAAGACAATGAGGTCAACAGCAGACGCCGCCGCTTTGCCTGGACCGCGGTGGCGGCATTCTTGGTGGCATGGTTTATCGCCTTCTTCCGCTTCTTCCTGCCGCGCACGCTGTTTGAGCCGGCAACCAGCTTCAAGATCGGCTATCCCTCCGACTACGGCCTGGGCGTGGATACCAAGTTCCAGCAGAAGTATCGCATCTGGGTGGATCGCACGCCCGACCGCATTTTTGTGATCTATGCCCGCTGCACTCACCTGGGCTGCACGCCCGACTGGAAGCCGGCGGAAAATAAATTCAAATGTCCCGTGCCACGGCAGCGGATACGACAGCGAAGGAATTAACTTCGAGGGCCCGGCGCCGCGCCCCATGGACCGTGCGCACGTGGAAATGGCGCCTGACGGCCAGATACTGGTCGATGTCTCGAAGCTGTATCAGTGGCCGAAGGGGCAGCCGAGTCATTTCAACGACCCTGGCTCCTATTCTGACGCCGTGGCGTAAGCGAATGCAGTTGAGTTGAGCGGTAGCGAGCTCGACTCTACCAGGGAAGTCAGAGGAAACCATGGCTGAAGAAAACGGCGAACGGCAAAAACGGCAAGCAGACCGGCTTGCTGGACAAGGTCACGACCGGGATCAAAGAGGACCTGCAATCCCTCAAGACCGACATTCCCGCCAAAGCCAAGGAACAAATCGAGGGCCTGAAAGACCCGACCAAGACCCAGGTCTACACTTCGATCTTCCGCCACAAGCACGACGACACACCGCGCAATCGGGCGCTGGGCGTGCTTTCCAACGTTTTTCTGCACCTGCATCCCGCCAAGATCAATCGCGACGCCGTGCGCTACAGCTACACCTGGGGCATGGGCGGAATCACGTTTTATCTCTTCATCGTGCTCACCTTCACCGGCGTGCTGTTGATGTTCTATTACCATCCCAGCAAAGTGCAGGCGTTCCGCGACGTGCTCTATCTCGAGCACGACGTGCCTTTCGGCAAGATTCTGCGCAACATGCATCGCTGGGCGGCGCACTTGATGGTGATCGCCGTCTGGCTGCACATGTTCCGGGTGTTCCTCACCGGCTCCTACAAAAAGCCGCGCGAGTTCAACTGGAACATCGGCGTGCTGCTGCTGGTGTTCACGCTGCTGCTCTCGTTCACCGGATATCTGTTGCCGGACGATCAACTGGGTTTCTGGGCTGTGACCGTGGGCACGAACATGGCGCGCGCCACGCCGCTGCTGGGCAACGAAGGCCCATTTGGACACAGCTCGGCATGACGCCCTACAACGACATCCGCTTTGGCTTGCTGGGCGGCTCGATTGTGGATGCGAATGCTTTGCTGCGTTCTTATATCTGGCACTGCATCGGCATTCCGATTGTGGCTTCGGTGCTGATGATTGTGCACTTCTGGCGGGTAAGGAAAGATGGCGGCATTTCCGGACCAGCGCCGGTGATGCTGGAGGCAGAGGCCGACAAGCCGCGGCAGCGGATAGCAGTCATGTGAGGACGGCCGCCCTCGGCTGTCTGGCGGAGCGAAGCTCCGAGCGGTGTGACGTAAGGAACTGCCGGAGCGTTGCCCGGCTGGACAGCCGAGGGCGGCTGTCCCTACGCAAGTTAGGGAGCTGTCATGGACTGGCATCAACTTTGGGAAGTCGCTTCCGCTCCGGATAACGTGCCGATCGTCGGCCTGATCCCGATGCTCGCCTTTTTCATCTACCTGGCGTGGCAGCAGGCCCATGCCAACGATGAACTCATCGAGGAGCTCGAAGCCGAACCCGGCGCTCGCCAAGACCCATCACCGCAAAACCTGGCCGTTCCGTCAGGGCTGGCAGAAGGAAGTTCACGTCTGGCCGTTTTTGCTGCGCATCGAATTTCTCGCCGCCATTATCGTCACCATCATTTTGATGGTGTGGTCCATCACGCTGAATGCGCCGCTCGAAGAACCGTCCAATCCCAACCTGACCATGAATCCGGCGAAAGCGCCGTGGTACTTCCTCGGCCTGCAGGAAATGCTGGTGTACTTCGATCCCTGGATTGCCGGCGTGGTCATGCCCACGCTCATCATCGTCGGCTTGATGGTCATTCCCTACGTGGACAACAATCCGCTGGGCAGCGGTTACTACACCTGGAAGCAGCGCAAGTTTGCCATCGGGACATTTCTGTTCGGCTTCATCATTCTGTGGATCGCGATGATCATCATCGGCACGTTCATTCGCGGCCCCGGTTGGCAGTGGTTCTGGCCGGGACAGACCTGGGACCACAACCGGCTTGATTTACGAGGTGAACCGCGACTTGCCGGATCTTTTCGGCATCACGTCGAATCTTGGGAAAGTCGATTTTCGGCGCGATTGTGGTGGGCGGCTATTACGCGGTCTTCGGATTCATCGCGCACAGCCTCTTCCGCCGCCACATGGCGAAGGACTACAAGCGCATGAGTTTGCTGCAGTACTCCATCGTGATGTTCTTTTTGCTCACGATGATTGCTCTGCCGCTGAAGATGGCGATCCGCCTGCTGTGGCACATCAAGTACGTGTGGATTACGCCGTGGTTCAACGTGTGAATGCGCGTAGGGACAGCCGCCCTCGGCTGTCCGGCCGGGCAACGTCCGGCAGACAATGGATGTGGAAGCAACTGTCGAGCTTCGCTCGACTGGACAGCCGAGGGCGGCTGTCCCTACGTGATTCGACTTAAGCGGAGGCCTTGGTGCCTGAACAACCCATCCCCGAGCAGGACCCAGTCGTAACGAAGTCCTACGCCGCGCACTATGCGGTCGCCATGGCGATTCTGCTGGTCACGCTGTTCTGGGCGCTATGGGATGAGAACATCGGCCAGCGGCCGTGGAAGGCCTATCAGCACGTCTGGAAGACTCGCTATCTCTCCTTGCTGAGCAAAGAGACTTCGAAATCCGCCGCATCCCAAAAGGCATCGAGGACAGTCCCGACTATCAGGCGCTGAAACAGGACTACGACCAGCAGCGCCAGCAGACCAAACCGCAGGTGAACAAGATCAACGCGCAACTGGATGAAGTCAACGGCAGGCTGCTGGCAGTTCGATCCGTATTCACCGACCGCCGCGCCTATGCGAACGCCATCACCTACAACATCGAGACCGAAAAAAGCGCCTCGGCCAAGAAGAGCTATCAAGCGCGAGCTGGAGAAGTACAAAAGCGAACCCGCCACGGTCGAATTCCCCGACGGCTCCAAGAAGCAATATAACTTCCAGCAGCTCGAAGAAGCCTTCAACGAGGTCAACGCGGAAAAGACCCGCCTGAGCCTGGAACTTGGGGACGTCCTCAAACCGGTGACCGAAGCCAACACCAAAATGCTGGCCTACGTCACCGACCACATGGTGGACCTGACGCCCGAGCCAGATCGCCGGCCTCAAAAAGAAGACCGAAGGACTGGGATCCGACGATTGTGCAGATCAACATCCCCGACGCCAACATCGTGGACCGCTGCGAGTCCTGCCACATGGGCACCCGCGAGCTGGTCAAGATCACGCCTGCCTCCATGACCGCAAAGGGCGAGAAAGCCGGACGAGTACGCCCGGGCTTTCGTCAGCCATCCCGAGCCGGAGTTGCTGCAAGATTCACGATCCCGACAAGTTCGGCTGCTCTCCCTGCCACCAGGGCAATGGGCGCGCCACCACCAGCATCGAAAAAGCTCACGGAAACTACGAGCACTGGCTGTGGCCGATGTTTCCCAAACAAAATGCCGAGGCGGGCTGCCAGACTTGCCACGCCGCCGACATGGTGCTGGTCAGCGGCGACACCGAATGGAAGGTCATTGACGAAGGCAAAGACCTATTCCGGCAGCGCGGCTGCATGGGCTGCCATCGCCACGAAGGCTACGACAAAGAGCCCGAAGAACTGAACGCCATCGCGCAGCAGAGCAAGCTTCTCGAGCAGCAGAAGATCGACAACTCTGAAGCAAGCCGCCTACCTGATGAAGCAGGCCGACGCGGCCGAGAGCAATGAAGAAGCCAACCGGCTGAATCAGGAAGCGGTTGACCTGAAAGTCGCCAACAGCAAGATCGACGGCCGCCTGCAGCAGCTCGATTTTCAGACGCACAACCTGATGGAGGACGTGAAGAAGGTTGGCCCGAATCTGAAAGACATCCGCCTCAAGCTGAACAAGAATTGGATTCCCGTCTGGCTGAAGAAGCCGACCGATTTCCGTCCCACCACCAAGATGCCGAACTTCCGGCTGAACGATCATCAGATTCAGACCATCACGGCATATCTATGGCAGTCAGCGCTGACCGACACGCTTGCCCAAGCAGAAGCCCGGCAATGCCGACCATGGCAAGGAACTTCTGGAGACGCGCGGCTGCCTGGCCTGCCATTCCATCGGCGAAGGCGACCAGATGATGGGCGGGACGTTTGCCGCGAATCTTACGCGCGAAGGCGAAAAGGCCAATTACGATTATCTGGTCCGCTGGATTCACAACGCCCGCGAGCGCACTCGTCCCTACTGTCCTTACGAGAAAAAAGACATCGGCCCCGAAGACTACGCCAAGAAAGGCTGCCCTACGTCTTCGATCTGCAGCACAGCCGCTGCCCCAACGACGGCCACGAACTGCAAGTGCAGAACATGACCGTCATGCCCAGCCTGCGCCTGAGCTGGGAGGATGCGCAGGATATCGCCAGCTACCTGATGACGCAGAAGCGCATGGAGCCGTCTTCCTACGCTGACGCCTCCTACATGGACGATCCCAAGCTGAAGGACGAAGGCAAGAAGTGGATTCGCCAATTCGGTTGCGCCGGCTGCCATGAGATTTCCGGCATGGAGGACGAAGGCCGCATCGGCACCGATCTGACGGTCGAGGGCAGCAAGCCGATCGAGCGCCTCGACTTCGCGCTCTTCACGGTTCCCGCCGAACGCGGTGGCAAGAATTGCGAGCCGATTACCGATCCCGAGGATCTGGCGCGCCTGCCCGATGGGCCTGCCAAGGCTCCCTGGTACGACCACAAAGGATTCTTCGAGCACAAACTGGCGGAGCCCAATGTCTATGACAAAGGGAAGATCAAGAGTGACACCGAAGCGTCTGCGCATGCCGAATCTGCACCTCACCAAGGAGCAGGTGCGGGCGCTAACCACGTTCCTTCTCGGCAGCGAGGAGACTTCCCTGCCCGACAGCTTCCTGTACCAGCCCGGTGACACCCGCCATGACATTCAGGAAGGCTGGTGGATCGTCAAGAAATACAACTGCATGGGTTGCCACCAGTTCTATCCCGGGCAGAGTACGGTTCTGATGGGGCATGAAGCAGTATCAGGACACGCCCGAGCAATTGCCTCCGAAACTGCTGACCGAGGGCGCGCGCGTTTCTCCGGAATGGCTGCGCAAATTCCTGGAGAATCCCGCGCTCAGCGATACCGACACTAATCGCAACGGCGTGCGGCCTTACATCAAGGTCCACATGCCCACGTTCTACTTCTCGGACAACGAAGTTCGCACGCTGGTGCGTTTCTTCCAGGCGCTCTCGCAGCAGCCTCTGCCCTATATTCCGGAGCAGGTGCCGATGCTGACCGCCAAGGAGACCGACATGGCGCGCAGCTTGTTCTCCAGCACCGCCGCGCCGTGTTTGAAATGCCATGCCACCGGCGATGCTGCAGCATGACCAGCATCGCCACGGCGCCCAACTTCCTGCTGGCCAACGAGCGTCTAAAGCCAGACTGGGTGGAGCGCTGGATTAAGGACCCGCAGGCCATCAGCCCCGGAACATCCATGCCGTCGGGCTTGTTCCGGCGAGCAGAATGGCCAGTGGGTGTTTGCCGGTCCTACGCCGCCGTCGTTCCAGGGATATGACCGCGATCACACCAAACTGCTGGTGGACTATATCTTCCAGCTCACGCCGGAAGAGCAGCGGCGCGTGGCGGCATCGATGGGACACGCGAGGGCGGCAGTGCAACCGGCGGAACCCGCAGACAGCGCCAGGCCGTCGCAATCGCAACGGCGGCAAGCGGAGGCGGATCGCAGTAGAATGGCAGTCGTACCGGAAAAGAGATTTTGTAATTGGTAATTCTGAAGTCTGAGCGTGAATCTGCTTCAGGATGATGGCAAAAGCACGATTCCTCGTTGCGCTCGGGATGACAATTTGTTATTGAAGTTGAGAGATACGAACTTTGAATCCCGGAAAGGGCGACCTTATGAATAAGAAAATCGCAGCAATGTTCAGCCTGCTTTGCCTCCTCGGCCTGTGGATGCTGGTGGGGTGCAGCAAGAAAGGAATCCACGGAAGAGCAACCCGCGCTCGACTCCAGAGGCGACGCAACCCGCGGCTACGCCGATTGACCCGAACACCGTGGCCAGCGTCAGCGGCACGGTGAAGTTCGACGGCGCTGCGCCCAAAATGTCAAAGATCGACATGAGCCAGGACGCCGCCTGCAAAGGCACCAACGAATCGGAAACCATCGTCGTGAGACGGCGGCAAACTGGCCAATGTGTTCGTCTATGTGAAAGACGGCTTGGGCAGCCGCACCTTTGATACTCCCGCCACGCCGGTGACGATCGATCAGCAGGGCTGCAAGTATCACCCGCACATCCTCGGCGTCATGACCGGCCAGAATGTGGACATCAAGAACGACGACATGACTACCCACAACATCCATCCCACCCCGGCCAACAACCGCGAGTGGAACAAGTCGCAGCCGCCGCCGCCGCGCCCCTCGAGAAGAACTTCGCCCGCGAAGAGATCATGCTGCCGGTGAAGTGCAACCAGCACCCCTGGATGAAGATGTACATCAACGTCGTCAAGAGCCCGTTCTACGCGGTCACCGACAAAGACGGAAAGTATGAAATCAAAGGCCTGCCTCCGGGGGACTACACACTGGCGTTCGTGCAGGAGAAACTCGGCGAGCAGGATCAAAAGGTCACCCTTGCCGCCAAAGACAGCAAGACGGTAGACGCAAGCTTTAAGCAGTAAATTGTTTGAAGGTGGGGCGGGCGCTCGCCCGCCCGTCCGCAATCCCAAGCACCCCAGAGATCTCGCGTCATGCCAATTGCAGATGAGCTAGACTGTTTCGCGTTGGAGTTCCGATGAAGTCTCTTCTGGCGGCTCTTCTCTTTTCGAGCATCGCATTTGCCCAAACGCAGACTGCCCGCGCGAAGCCTCCCGGTTGCGGTGCTGACGATGCCAGATTCGACGTTAAGACGGATCCGGCGCAGCATCCCATCGCTCAACCGGAGCAGGGCAAAGCGCTCATCTACTTCCTTCAGGACGACCGCGATTTCGCTGCGAGGCCGCGTCCGACCACGCGTTTTGGCATCGACGGCTCATGGGTCGGCGCGACCCATGGCAATTCTTACTTCTACACCGCGGTCGATCCCGGAGAGCGTCACCTCTGTGCCAGTTGGGAGTCCCTCGCCAGAAAGGGGACGCGAGTCGGCCGCGATTCATTTTCAGGCGGAAGCCGGACATTCATATTTTGTCCGGGCGAAGGATAAGTTTGTCGAGCGCCGGCCTGAAACAATCGAACTCGAGGAAGTGGATAGCGATGAAGCTCAACTTCTGATGAGCAAGTTTGCGCTTCAGCACATCCACGCGCAAAAAAATGAAAATCGCGCGCGTCTGCCGGCCTCGCTCACAATGATGCGTTAGGAACCAAGGAGCTGTATTCTGAAAGCCGCCGTCACCCCCTACAGCAGCACCCTTCATCGCTTCGCCGTATTCACCGCCTGCGCGACGTTTCATCCTGATAATTGCAGGGGCGCTGGTCACCAGTAACGATGCCGGCCTTTCGGTTCCCGACTGGCCCACTTCGTTCGGGTCGCTCTACAAGATTCCTCGCATGGTTGGCGGCGTGCGCTTCGAGCATACCCATCGCATGATCGCCGAATTTATCGGCCTGCTGACCATCATCATCGCCATCTGGACGTGGCGCAGCGACCATCGCCGCTGGATGAAAGGTCTTGGAATCGCTGCGCTTGGGCACGGTGATTGCGCAGGGCATTCTTGGGCGGGATCACGGTGTCTGCATTTTCTGCCCCCGGCCGTCTCGTCCGCCCACGCTGCCCTCGGTCAGACATTTTTTTGCATTGCGGTCGCCATTGCGCTCTTTACCGGGCGCGACTGGGTTGAAGAGGTTCCGCAGACCGCAGAGGACTCACATCATCCGACACTGCTCACCCTCACCCTCCTTTCGATCTTCATTCTTTATGTGCAGTTGTTTCTCGGCGCGATGTTTCGCCATCACGGGATGAGTTGGTGGCCCCACGTACTGGATGCTCCGCTGGTTGCCATCGTTCTCACTTGGACCGCGATTCGCGCGCTGACTCAATACTCGGAGATTCAGGCAGTGCGCCGCCCCGCCGTGATGATCATTGTGGCTGCTGATCGGCGCAGTTGTGCCTCGGATTTCTGGCTTTATCACCCGCGTCGCCTGGGGACACGACGCGGTGCAGCCCGAATTGCCGATGGTGCTCTCGACTGTGGCCCATGTTGCGGTGGGCGCACTGCTGCTGGCGACCACGGTTATTCTGACGATTCAGGTTTGGCGGCACATCCCGTCGAGGGTCAAGGAACGCGTGCCAAGCGGCAAACGTTGTCCAGTTTAAGAACGATCTGAGCTTTCCTCGGCGGTTCGAACGTGTTCTCGGCGTAGAATATCCTGTGACCTCTAACGTCTCCGCTTTCGAACTCGACAAGCCCCGAGGCGAATCCTTCTGCGGCGCCAGCGTTAATCTCCGTCCAGAACGTGGTGCACCGCTACGAGCGCCGCACCGCGCTGGATGGCGTCTCTTTCGACGTGCGTCCGGCCGAGTTGTTCGGCCTGCTCGGGTCCGAACGGCAGCGGCAAAACGACGCTGTTCCGTATCCTTTCCACACTGATGGTTCCCTCCAGCGGCCGCGCCGTGATTCTGGGACACGATGTCGCCACGGATCCCTCCGCACTTCGCCGCAAGATTGGCGTGGTTTTCAGGCGCAAAGCATAGACATTAAATTGACTGCGGCGGAGAATCTTGCTGCATCAGGGGCACCTTTATGGGTTGCGCGGTGGGGCGTTGAAGTCGCGCATTGAAGAAATGCTGGGACGAGTGGGACTTGCCGACCGCGCCAACGAAAAGGCTGAGACCTTTTCCGGCGGCATGCAACGCCGTCTGGAACTGGCCAAAGGCCTGCTGCACCATCCTGCGGTCTTGTTGCTGGACGAGCCGACCACCGGGCTCGATCCTGGCGCCCGCCGCGACCTCTGGCAGTATTTGCGAATTTTGCGCGATGAAGAACACGTCACCGTGTTCGTCACTTCCCATCTGATGGAGGAAGCCGAGCGCTGCGACCGCCTAGCCATTCTCAACGAGGGCAAACTGGTGGCGCTGGGGACGCCGGCGGAATTGAAGCAGGAGATCGGCGGCGACGTGATTTTGCTTGACACTCCTGACGCCGAGTCATTGGCGCGGCGCATTCGCGAGCGTTTCTACGGTGACACGCAGGTGCTCGAAGGCCAGGTTCGCATGGAGCGCAAAAATGGTCATCGCTTTATCACTGAAATCGTGGAGGCGTTCCCCGGAGAAGTTTCGGCCATTTCGGTAAGCAAGCCGTCGCTGGAGGATGTTTTCATCCGCCGCACCGGACATAAGTTCTGGACGGAAGGCCGCGAGGAAGCGCAAGCTATGATCATTCTTTTCTCTCTGTCGTTCTCGGAATTACGCCCCTGCTGGGCATCGGCTGGATTGCGGAAAACGGCAGCGTCACCACCGTGGACGGCCTCTTCACCACGCTCATCCTGCTCACGCTTTCCGGAATTCTTTTTCTGAACGCTTTCCTGGATATCCGCAAACGGCTCCAGTCCAAAGCCAGCGCATCGCCGGCGCAGAAGGCCAGCTGATGGCCACACAAACCGCTACCCTTCCGGCAACCGCCGCGCCCCTCTCCAACGGCATCGTGCTCCCTGCCTATACGCTTTGGCTGCGGGAAATCGTCCGCTTCTACCGCCAGAAAAGCCGCGTGGTCGGCGTGATCGCTTCGCCCCTGCTGTTCTGGGTGGTCATCGGCGCCGGCTTCGGCACTTCTTTCCGCTCTGGCGACGCCGCCGGGCAAAGCAACTATCTCGAATACTTCTATCCCGGCGCGCTGATCATGATCGTGCTGTTCACCTCCATCTTCACCATGATGTCGGTGATCGAGGACCGCAAGGAAGGATTTCTGCTCTCCGTGCTGGTCGCGCCGGTCCCGCGTTCCGCCATCGTGCTCGGCAAAGTGCTGGGCGGCACGACCCTTGCGGCCATCCAAGGATTGATTTTTCTGGCTTTCGCTCCGCTTCGTCGGCGTGCACATTACTTTGTCAGATTTCCCGCTGATCGTGCTGACGATTTTCCTGATCTCGTTTTCGCTCACCGCCCTGGGTTTCGCCATTGCCTGGCCCATGGATTCCACCCAGGCCTTTCACGCCATCATCAATTTGTTTCTGATTCCGCTCTGGTTGCTGTCCGGCGCGCTCTTCCCGGTGTCCGGAATGCCTCGGGCTGGCTGCAAGTGATCATGAAAATCAATCCGCTGACTTACGGCGTGGAGGCGTTGCGCGATCTGCTCTACCCGGCCAGCCCCACGACATTTTCCTTGCCGGAATCGCTGGCCACGCTGGTCTTGTTCACGCTCTTCATGTTCGGATTGTGCTTCGTGATGGTGAATCGCCGCACCACCAAGCCTGCCGCATGATCCGCTGCTTCCATCCTTGTCATTCCGAGCGGAGCGAGGAATCTGCTTCTCTTCCTCACCCCAGCCACCCTCGGCAAGTACGCCATCTTCCCCGGCATCAACGCACGCTCAACGGCGCGAGCGCCATGTTGCTTTTCATCGGCCGCAGCTTCATCAAGCGCGGACGCATGGCCGCCCATCGCGCCTTCATGCTGGCCGCGCTGGCTGCTCGTCCACTTTTTCTTACTTGCTACCTCTACTATCACGCCCATGTCGGCTCGGTACGTTTTCAGGGACAAGGCTGGTCCCGCCCGGTCTATTTCACGATTCTCGATTTCGCACACCATTCTGGCCGCCGCGATCGTTCCCCTGATCATCATTACGCTGACTCGCGCTCTGCGCGAGCGTTTCGACCGCCATCGCGCCATCGCCCGCTGGACCTATCCCTTGTGGATGTACGTCTCCATCACCGGTGTGATCGTTTACTTCATGCTTTATCATTGGTTCGCGGCATAAAAGGCCAGCCACGGATTTCGCGGATCACACCGCATCAAATCAAACAGACTTAGAGTACAAAAATGCTTTAGTATCCTTGTTTGGTTTTGCCCTATCCGTGGAATCCGCGAAAATCCGTGGCCCGCTTTTGATCTTCGCTATGGCAATCGTCTCTATGGCAATCGTAAGACTCAAGATTGACGTCTCCGGCAACGATAGGCGACGAGGCCTGGCGCGAGCATTCGCCAATACGACGAAATCCAGAGCGCCGACTTCGGCCCGCAGTTCGGCAGCGGCGGCCGCTGCAACCATGCTCCCGACGCCCCCACAACAAAGGCGAATGGATTGGCGCCGAAATCCGCCTGCAAACCCCGCTGCTCGCCCAATACGCCATCACCCACTACCTGGAGCAGGACCGCGTCCTCGACGCCGACGTTGTGGAGTAGTCTTTTTCCTCGGCACCCCTGTTAACCATCTTCGGCGGAACGCGTTATACCTGTGTGAGCTCTTGAAGAGCCCGCACTCCCTCAAGTCAGAAAGGAAATCACGATGAACGAGGATTTGATTGTTCTCCCCGCGCTATTTGCCATGTTCTGTTGGATTTTCTGGGTCATCTTCACTTCAGTGCGCCGCTATAAAACCGCGAAGCTGCAGGCGGGAGTGCACACTTCCCTGATTGAAAAATTTGGCTCCAGCCAGGATCTCCTCGTTTACGTCCAGTCGGACGCCGGCAAACGCCTGGTGGACTCCCTCGGCGTTGACCACTCCTCTCCCTTCAGCCGCATCTTCCTTGCACTGCAAACCGGCGTGATTCTGATCCCGCTAGGACTGGGACTTCTTTTCCTGCGCGGCCGAGTTGCGGGAACCGAAGAAGGATTCCTAGTGTTCGGCACTCTGCTTCTCACCCTGGGGATCGGCTTTCTCGCGGCAGCTGGCGTCTCTTACACGCTCTCGAAATCACTTGGTTTGCTGGATCAAGCTTACCCGGCAAAGTAGCGAACAGCCGCAATGCCATCTGAGCCCATAAGCCCGAGCGTGAACGCGGAGTTGTTTTCGTCGTCGGAGTGTACCTCGGAGCGGGCAAACGCCGCCGGCAATCGCATGACCCACGATGCCTTTTCTCGTTTCTACGAGCAGACGTCGCGTTCGTTGTTTGGGTACCTTTGGCGGGTCTCGGGCGAGCGCGATCTCGCCGAGGATCTGTTGCAAGAATCCTATTGCCGCTTGCTCTCCTCGGAGGTGGGGGCGATGACCCAAGCCGAGACAAAAAGCTATCTCTTTCGCATCGCCACCAACCTGCTGCATGATCATTGGCGGCGTCAGCGGCGATCATGGCTGGCGGGCATTCTTGCCACCACCGATGCGGACTGCGAGCAGAGCCCCGATATTCATGGCAGCCTGCGAAGAAATTCCGATCTCGAGGCGCAGACCGGTCTGCGTTCGGCATTCGAACGCCTCAAGCCTCGCGAGCGCCAGCTCTTGTACCTTGCCTACATCGAAGGCTCGAGCCATCAAGAGATTGCCGATGCCACCGGACTTCGAGTCGGCAGCATCCGTCTGCTGCTCTTTCGGGCTCGCAAAAAGTTGGCCGGATTATTGCGGGCAGAGGGATAACATAGGAGCATGGACATGAACAGAAACCATTGCGAAAAGGAGCAGTTGGTCCTTGCGGCGGTTCGGGCCGGGGCGTTCGATGGCGAGTTGAGAAACCATGTCGCGAGCTGCGTGCTCTGCGCAGACGCCATGCTGGTGGCAGAGTATCTCACCGGCCAAGCATGGCTGGAAAACCCGGAGGCCCATCTCCCCGATCCCGGCTTGCTTTGGTTGAAAGCACAGTTGCGCTCTCGCGACGCCGCTTTGGCCAAAGCCACTCGCCCCATTGCGTTAGTCACGCGCGCGGGGGTTGCCGCGGTAAGCGTCGCCGGAGTCTGGTTTGCCTTCACTCCCTCGCCTGCGCGCGAATGGATCGTGACCCTGGGCCACGATTTGGCTTTCCAACATGCCGCAAACCCTTATTCGGGCACCCTGGCGGTCCTCACGGGACTTGGGAGCCTCGCCTGTTTGCTCGTCGGTTCCTTGTTCGCGCTGCGAACTTAACCAGATTTCGCAGGCACGATTTCTTCCTCTCCGCATTTTTCCCCTGTGTTCTCTGTGCCCTCTGTGGTCAAATATCTCCGCGATGTCCGCTAACCCTGTTTCTGTCCCGGCTACCCCTTATCAAACCCCGCCGCCGCATGTCCTCCGGCCAGCGTATTCTTTTCTTCGTCACCGCATGGCTCATCGTCTCCATGCCATTTCTCTTCTGGTGGAACACCTGGTTCGGGCGGCAGCTCTCCGATCAACAACTGGCCGAGTATTTGCAGGACGACAAAAAGCCCCGCCACATGCAGCATGCCTTGGTGCAGATCGGCGAGCGCATTGGCCGGCACGACGCCAGCGTAACCCGCTGGTATCCCGATGTGGTGCGGTTGGCGTCGTATCCCGTGGATGAAGTCCGCAATACCGACGCCTGGGTGATGGGCCAGGACACCACCGGCGCCGGCTTTCATGAACCCTGCTCAAAATGCTGGATGACTCTTCCCTCACGGTTCGCGGCAATGCGGCACTGTCGTTGGTGCGTTTCGGAGACGCCTCCGGCCGCCCGCAGATCGTTGCGCTTCTGCAACCCGCCCAGGTGACCGCACCGCAAACGGCAAAGTAACCGACACGGCGACCGTCGGCACGCCGATCCATCAGGGCGGAGTCCTCGCCAAACTGCAGGCCGGCGGGCAGACTATGGAAGTCCGTTCTCCGATCAGCGGACGTTTACGGGATTTGTATGTGCAGACGGGAAAGAGCGTCAACGCTGGTAGCGAGGTCGCCGTCGTTGAACCGAGCGACGACCAGGCATGGGAAGCCCTGCGCGGGCTTTACTGGTTGGCGAGCCAGAGGATCTGGCAGCCGTCCTGCCCTACGAACACGATGTGCCGGAGATTTCCGACCGCGTGCGCCAGCAAGCTCCACTGACCGAGCAAGCCATTCGTGAGCGGGCTAACAATCGTACCCTGCGAAAACTTACGCCTAAATCGGCATGAAGCCGACTTCTTTTTCGATTTCGGTAGTCTCGACCATGGCGATGGCGTCCCAGGGGCAGCCATCAAGGAAGCAGCCTTCCGGCCCTTTGCTGACGCACTTCTTGCAGCCAATGCAGAGGATGGGGTCCACCTGAATGCGGCCAAACGGCGGATGGTCTTCGTCCGGCACCCAGAACATGCAGTCTTCAATCGGACAGTATTCCACGCAGGCCGGCGATCCGGCGCAACCGGTGCAGCATTCGGTAATGACCGCCAGCTCTTTGGGTTTCTTCTTGCGTGGGGTGAGGATGCCCTTGGACTTAGGCTCGAATTTCAGTTCGTCAGGAACCAGGCCCGGAGCTTTGGTCTCGGCAGGCATGGCGGGGATTATACCCCAGCTTTCGGCCGTTGGCACTTGGCATTTCGCCTTAGCATTCCGCCGTCAGCACGCCGCCTGGTATGGCGGCGGTTGCTGTTGCTGAGTGCTGACTGCTAAGAGCTGACGTCTATAGCCAGATACCAACCGCCAATTGCTTCTGATATATTGACCATCCAGCCCCTTAGGAATTCGCGTCCCAGGTTAACCCAGGTCCCGAACCCCGGCGTTTCCGGCATTCCTATCTCTCAGCCCCAAGGGGCGGAAGGAGCAGCAATCATGGCAGGTAAAAGTCTGAATCGAGTGCAACTCATTGGCAATCTTGGCAAAGATCCTGAAGTGAAATACACGCCGCAAGGCACGCCCGTGGCCAAGCTGACTATCGCCACCAACGAACGCTTCAAGGACAAGAGCGGCGAGTGGCAGGACCGTACCGAGTGGCACAATGTCGTCCTGTGGCAGCGGCTGGCGGAGATTGCCGGCGAATATTTGAAGAAGGGCGGCAAAGTGTACATCGAAGGCCGCCTGCAAACCCACTCCTGGGACGACAAGACCAGCGGCCAGAAGAAATACATGACCGAAGTCGTGGGCAGCGACCTGATCCTGCTGGGCGGTAAAGGCGAGGGCGGCGGTGGAGACTTTGCGGTTCGCGCGGCGCTCGGCCGGCGGCGGCAACAATTTCGACCAGCGTATGCCGGAGCCGGAACCCGCAGGAGCTTCGCCAATTAGCGATGAGGATATACCGTTCTAGTTTCGGGATTGGCCAACGCGTTAAGGCCTTATCTTTCAGGGACGTGACGCTGGCAAAGACGCGCCAACCACTTCCGTTCCTTCTAAAGTCCCAGGAGGAGGTTGGCGCATCTATAGAGAGTGTAAGCCGCTGCCATCCGTCATATTGACTGGGGGCGGGGGCTCGGCTAGGCTAATATCAAGCAGGAGTTCTCCATGACGACTTGCCGCGATACTCAGACCGATGGGCAGGAAGGCTAGGGTTGCTGCAAAGCTGCCCGTAGCTCGTATTTAAACGTGCCCGCCGGACCATTTGTGACCTTATAGGAAAACCCTGACCAGGTTGCTCCGTTGAATGCGGCGCTCGCCGCTTGATTCAGATCGTCGTTCGGCAATCGAGTAGAAATCACCTCGCCCGTCAAGTTTCGTCCTGTGCCCGGCTCCAGCAGCCAGGCAAACTCAACGGTTGGAACAGGATCGATGGAATCGAGCGTGAGCGAGAAGTTCTCGGAGCCAAGTTCCGCGATCTGCCGGAGATATTTCGGCCAGGTGAATTTGATCTTGACATGCCGCGCGGGATCGCCGGGCTCGATGCGGGGTAGAAAATAGATGACCACATCCTTGTTGAAGGCATCGTTCTTGATGGGCAGGTAAGGGAGCTTAGCGCCTTTCTCGTCTTTTATTTCGAAGGCGATGTCATTCAGGTAGTCCGCCGGATCGGCGTAGGGAGTGGGATGATTTCCGGCAGTCCAAAAATGCACTGGCTCTTTGTTGGAGCGGATGCCATATTCGCGCACCACGTAAGCGGTGAAATCCTTGTAAATATAGTAGGTGACGCGCGCGTAATCGAACGATTTGACCAGCTTGCCCACGGGGCTGAATTGATTACGGATGCGCGAGGTCGCGGCCATCATACCGGTCGTCATCTCTTGCGCTTTGCGGTGACTGGCTACCAGCTTGTCATGTTCGTCCTGCAGCAGTTTGTATTTCGCGGCCGCGTCAACGGGTTCAACTGGCTTTCTACGCCACAAATTGACGACCAGAGCAATCAGCCCCGCGAGAGCGAGCGCCGACACAATCAGCACGGCCTCAAACCAAGGCCGGACGCCGGCGAGGTTGGTCTTCGGATCAACCACGGTTCCCCAGCGGATGAGCAGGTCCGTGCCTTTGTCCAGATACTCATAGCCCTCGAACGTCCAGACGAGCGCGTCCACGAGCGCCGCTGCCCCGACGATGAAGATGCCAAGCTTATATTTTTTGAGCCAATCGAAGTCAGCCAAGAGGTGCGCGCGCCTCCTCTGCGCAGGAGTCCACCGGAGTGAAAGATCGAACAACTTTACCGACAAGTAAGGCGCAAGGCAATTCCTGCAGAGAAACCGCTGGAGCGCAAGTTTTGCATAACTTGTTTGCGCTGCAAACCGGCAAATTTGCGGCAGGCGGAATTCTTGACAACCTTTAGAAAAGCTGCGACATTAGCCTGCCTGGAGGTGACGATGTTCTGTCCGCATTGCGGGGCAGAAGAGGCTGAAGGAGCCAGTTTCTGCGCGAAATGTGGCACTTCGCTGGCGCTGACTCCGGCTTCTGGAGCCGTGCGAGGAACTGTACAGACCGACGACCGCATCCGCGGCCGGTCCGGTGTAACGAAATTTGCCGCCGGCAAAAATCCCGCCATCGCCGCAATTCTCTCCTTGATCCTCCCCGGCTTGGCCATTGGACAGTTCTACAATGGCGACACCAAAAAAGGCTTGCTGATGCTGGCCGGTTCCGTGATCGCGATTCCTTTGTGGTTCACTGGCGGGCTGGGCTCGATTCTCGATTTTGGAATCTGGGCATGGTCGGTCGTGGATGCCTATCGGGTCGCCAGCGGCACGGCGCCACTTTGGTAGCGGGATGGCGCCGCCACAAAAACTGACCGGCTTGCGCCCGCAAGCTTATGAACATCCAAGCGACCAGGCGGCGCTGGACGTTCTCGCCGAGACACCTGGCCTCGACACTCTGGTTCGCAAGCTGAATGCATGGGGCTTCGAGCGTCTGCTGCGCGTTCAACTTACCGGAAGCTACCTGCACGTGCTTCCCGAAAATCTGCCGGATCTTGCCGAAACGCTGCACACCGCGTGCGACACGCTGGACCTTCCCACCGTGCCTGACCTCTATATCGCGCCCAGCGGCGAACTCAACGCCTCGACCATGGGAGTCGAGCGGCCACTGATTGTGGTGAATTCCGCCATCGTGGATTTTCTGACGCCGGAAGAGTTGTTATTTGTGCTCGCGCATGAAGCAGGCCATATCAAGAGCAGCCACGTTTTGTATTACCAGATGGCCGACTACTTTCCGGTGATCGCGGGCATTCTCGGCGATGTGACTTTCAATCTGGGGAATTTGTTGAGCAAGCCCGTGGAAGTGGCGCTGATGAGCTTTAAGCGGACGGCCGAGTTCACCGCCGATCGGGCGGGATTGCTGGCTTGCCAGGATGTGGATGTGGCGCTGCGCACGCTGGTGAAACTGGCAGGACTTCCGGGAAAATACCGCAACTCGATCAACACGGAAGATTTTGTGCGGCAGGCGCGCGAGTTCGAAAGCCTGGATAGCGACAAGCTCTCGGTGGTGGCAAAGTGGCTCAGCGTGATGGGCGCGACCCACCCCTGGACAGTGATGCGGGCGCGCCAGCTTTTGCAGTGGATTGACAGCGGGGGTTATGAACAGGTGCTGAAGGATCCGAAAAAAGTAGCCTCGCCGGCCGCGCCCGGAGTGACTGGCTATTGCACAAGCTGTGGTGGTCCGCTGCACAGCGGAGAAGCGTTCTGCCGCGCCTGCGGCCACCGCATTCCACCACCCGCTGCGGGACATTAGGACGTTTGATGAGCTCTCCTCTTCATCTTAACCCCGGTTCTACTCCGCTGCGAGTTCTCTGTGTGCTGGCCAATCCTACGGATCTGGCGAAATTCGATAGCGAACGCATTTGGCGCGAGCTGACGCAGGCGGTGAGCGGCGTGCCGTCAGTTGTGTGTGAGCGCCTGGCGGATTCGACAGAAATCGCGCTACGTCGGGCATGCAAAGAAAGCTCGTGGGACGTGGTGCACTTTATTGGACATGGGCAAGAGCGAAGCGCCGCACATTACGGGACACTTGCACTGCAGGCCGCGGACAAGCGAGCACGAAATCTGACCGCGCCGTATCTGCGGGAATGGTTGAGCGGATTTTCGTCCATTCAGCTGGTGGTCCTGCAGGGCTGCGATCACAACTGCCGGTTCGACACCATCGCGGAAAGCATCGCCGACAAAGGCATAACCGCGGTGACCTTGCCTGCCCTCGACGGAAGCCTGGTGAATGCGGCGGTGAGCAAGCTGTATGCGGCCGTGGCGGAGGGCTCGAACGCAAACCATCTTGCGCAGGAACTGCAAACGCTGTCCGCAACGCGGCCTGGCGTGGCGCGGGTGGTGAGCCGGCAGCCGGAGCAGCCAATTTGGGAGGCTGGGTCCGCAAATGCGAGCGTAAGCGCTGCCCCGGTAGTGACGCCGCCGGTCATCTCTCCAAAGGCTGAGTCACAGCCTGCACGCGTTTCGACGGCTGCGCAGGAACCTCCCCATGCAGCGCCGCAACCGAACCACTGGGCGGCTGTGCTCGATGAGAAGCGGAAACAGGGACACTTTGACGTTTTTCTTTGCCACAATTCCATTGATAAGCCGACGGTGAAGCAAATCGCGCACCGGCTCAAAGAAAATGGCATTCTACCGTGGCTGGACGTGTGGGAACTGCCTCCGGGCCAGCCCTGGCAGCCGCTGCTGGAGACGCAGATTGAAGCCATTCACGCGGCGGCTGTGTTCGTGGGGGCGGCGGGAGTGGCTCCCTGGCAGGAAAACGAAATGCGCGGCTTTCTGGAAGAGTTTCGCAATCGCGACATGCCGGTCATTCCGGTTTTGCTCCCGGGCTCGCCTGCGGCGCCACGCCTGCCGCTTTTCCTGCGGCAGATGACCTGGGTGGACTTCCGCTCGCAAGACCCCGATCCCCTGCAACTATTGATTTGGGGCATTACAGGGGAGAGACCGAAGGATTAAGGCGGCCCTCCATCTCCGCTTTGACACGTAATACTTGCGCACATATACTGTGTGAATGAATGTCACCCTTTCCATCGACGAGCAGACGGTCGAGCGGGCCCGCAAAAAGGCGGATGCCCTGGGAAAAAGCCTCAATCAGCTGATCCGCGACTACCTCCAGAAACTGGCGGGAGCCGACGACCCGGAACGCAACATCGAGGAATTCAAGCGCCTTTCCGGCAGCGGGCACTCGCGTGGCTGGCCCTTTAACCGCGACGAGATTCATGAGCGCACGTAGCTTCTTCGACACCAACGTATTGGTGTACACCGACGACAAGGCTTTCCCAGCGAAGCAACGGCACGCGCTCGACCTGGTCGCACGGCATCGGCGCGACCAAACCGGCGCCGTGTCGCTGCAGGTGCTACAGGAATATTTCGTCACGGTCACGCGAAAACTCAAGGTTGACGCACGCACCGCCCGGCGAAAGGTTGAGCTTCTGGCTGAGTTCGACGTAGCTGCGCCCCAGGTCTCGGACATCCTCGCGGCCGTTGACCTTCACCGCTTGCACGGGTTTTCTTTCTGGGACGCGCTGGTTTTGCGGGCAGCTCAACAAGCGGGCTGTAAGGTGCTTTTCTCCGAGGACATGCAAGCCGGGCAGGAAATTGAAGGGGTCGAGATCGTAAATCCGTTTGGCTAGCCGTTTCCTGTCAAAGGCAAGTTCCCCGCCCTGTGTCTCCAAAAAGCGGAGAGCCGAGGGCGGGGCGCCGTCAGGAGTCTCGTTGATTATTGCGCGGGTTTTGCCGCCGGCTTTTTCGGCGCGGCAGGCGCGGCCATCTTCTTCGGCTTCCAGAAGTCAGGGTCGGCCTTTACCCATTCATCCGGCACATAACTCATTGAAGGGCTGAAAGCGAACAGATTGCTTTGCCCTGGCTCCATGGCGGAGGATTCCAGGTCGGAGAGCTTCTTCATACCGTCCTCACCCATGGCCGCCATGAAGTCTTTGTCCTCCGTCATTTCGTGGTCAATTTCGGAGGCGGACTTCAGCGCCGAGAACACGATATAGGTCGTGCCTTCCTGCTGGCCGTAAGCGACTTCATAGGTTGCCCAGTGGGCGTCAGGAATTTTATCGTAAGCAGCCATTACCAGCTTGACGAGATCATTCCAGTCCTTGCGGTGACCCGGCTTCACGTGAAACAGAGAGATTTCGAAATACCGCATGTGGGCGATGTCCACGTTAGCCCGCAAACTGAGTTCCTCGGAATAAGTAGCGACGGTTTGGTCGGTATCGCTCAGCAGTTCGCCGTCGGTCATCATGGCCTTGTCCATGCCTTCGGAAACGGCTTTGTCTTTCATCATCGCCAGGTTGTCTTTCTCCCAGGCGTCAAAGGAATCGTAGGGAACGAGGAACAAGGCGCGCGGGCGCCCGGATAAGGAAGTGCACGCGAGATAGTGGGTGGGCCATTTGGCCTTCGTCATGACTTCTACAAAGTTGCTTTCGCTACGATCGTGAATTGATCCGCTCTTCCCGGGTTTCACGAACTCGCGCTGTATGACCAGCACTTTGGGAGGAGGCACGGCCCCTGACATCTCCTGAGCCACGGCCAGGCCTACTCCCCCAAGCAGAAAACACATCCCCAAAAGGAACGTGGTGAGTCTTTGCATACACTTCCTCCTCCTTACGGTTGACGAAAATAGATTGAAATCAGGCCGGAAACCAAGGATTGCCAAACGCAGCGTTCTATTTAAGACGGCGGAGAATGAAAACAACGCGATGTCGGGCGGAGATTAGCCCAGGGACGGTGGGAAGTCAAGCATGGTGCAGGTTTTTCAAGCCCGTTGGAGAGTCTCCACCAATCGGCGCGCAGGGCGAGTCGGATGTATTCATTGGCGGTTTCTTCTACAGGATGCTTAGTAGGAAGCCCTTACAGAATGTTGGGTATCGCTGAATACCGTGCACTCTGGCAGAATTGGCGTCCCGGTGCCAATTTGCCTGCCTATACTGAAGCGCGGATCAAGCGTCTCTGCGAGAGGGCTCTTGGCTGTGAGAATGAAGATGA
Source organism: uncultured Acidobacteriaceae bacterium (assembly GCA_963697035.1). GTDB lineage: Bacteria > Acidobacteriota > Terriglobia > Terriglobales > Acidobacteriaceae > PALSA-270. The sequence goes on from CAVOMN010000002.1 coordinate 95,801, forward strand.
ACTCCGCCACATTCTGAAAGAATTGCGGGCCGCGTTACGGGAGCATTTGCGCCTTGCCACGGAGACTTTGGGAGCCCCGGCGTCTGTGATCCCCGTTCTTGAGAACCGCGGGCGGGGACGAAGAACTCGAAAGAAGCCCGAGCCGTCGACTTGACTCGCTGCATCGGCTCCGATTGGCCCTGATACGCTGCCCCAGGTGCCATTCCCCGGAGATTGTCTTTGAAGGGCCGGACGGCAATCCCTCGGAAGAATCGGTCGCAACTTCAAAATTCAATTGGAGCTGCGACGCGGGTGGCTATCAGTGGAAGGACGATGGGATTGAAGAGGAAGGCTGAGGCCACGGACCTACCGTCACAACCAGAAAATTCTCTCAACCATCCGCGCGCGAGACGCGCAACTACAATCACGTCCCATTTCATTTAGAATCGCAAGCCTATGCATTATCGCTCCGATAACCGCTCTTCTGGCCAGATGCGGCCGGTCAATCTCATTGCGGATTACATCAAGACCGCCGAAGGCTCAGTGCTAATCGAGGTGGGAAACACCCGAGTCATCTGCACCGCCTCGGTGGATGAAGCAGTTCCGCCTTTTCTCCGCAACACCGGCAAAGGATGGATTTCAAGCGAATACAGCATGTTGCCGCGCTCGACTTTGACCCGCACGCCGCGCGAAGTGAACAAAGGCCGGCCGAGCGGGCGCACTCACGAAATTCAGCGGCTGATTGGCCGATCACTTCGGGCGGTCACCGATCTCGAACGCCTGGGCGAGCGCACCATCTGGATTGATTGCGACGTGATTCAAGCCGATGGCGGCACCCGCACTGCTTCCGTCACCGGCGCCTTTGTAGCGCTGGGTCTGGCGCTGCAGAAACTGGTGGAAGCCGGAACTCTGACCGCTGCGCCGCTGCGCGATTTCGTCGCCGCAGTGAGCGTGGGAATTGTGGATGGCGAAATTCTGCTCGACCTGTGCTATGAGGAAGACTCCAGCGCCGACGTGGACATGAATTTTGTCATGACGGCGGGACACAAACTGGTGGAGGTGCAAGCCACAGCGGAGCACCGGGTATTTGACGATCAGCAACTAAGCAAAATGATGGCTCTTGCCGGCAAAGGAGTGGAATCTCTGATCGCCAAACAGCAGGCGGTGTTGCATACACTCACGCTACGGCAATAGACTCGAGCGCTCCGGTGGCACGGCTTCTGCTCGGGCGATGGTGCTAGCGCACGTGATGTACGCGAATGCTGAGTTCTTATTGTCCGGCTTTCCCTCTCTGTGTAACTCGGCGTGGACACTGATCACGATCAATAGCACGGCGCAAATCCAGTAGAAGATGACTACCGCAGTTCGCATGACCGTTACCTCCTGACCCTGTCGCCAGGCAGGTAACCGATTTCAGGCTATCTGCTCTGGGTAGAGCGCTCAGTGATGGCGGTCACGCCAAGCGAACAATGAGCATTATGAATTGTCTCTACCTCGCCCCGTCGAAGCGTGTATCCATGCGGTTTCCGCGCGTGGTCAGATATGCCTGTGATGACTGTCACAGTCGCAATCCCGGTACGCCTTGGTTTACAATGAATTGAATCTACCGCACTCATTCTGGAGGAACTATGAAGCTTACGCCCGGGAAACTTGCCGGACTCAGGAAAGTCTCGAACGATCGTGGTGTGATTGCGGCCGCTGCCATGGACCAGCGCGGTTCTCTGCAGAAATCTTTGGCCAAAGAAAAAGGCGGCGAAGTCAGCGACGCCATGATGGAAGAATTCAAGTCACTGGTGACCGAGGTTCTTACGCCGCATGCCAGCGCGATTTTGCTGGACCCCGAATGGGGCTTGCCGGCTTCCAAGCGCCGCGCCAAGAATGCCGGGCCTGTTGCTGGCTTACGAGAAGACCGGATACGACAAGACCGGGCCCGGCCGCCTGGGCGACCTGCTGGATCACTGGTCGGCGCGCCGCCTGAAAGAAGCGGGCGCGGATTGCGTGAAGATTCTGCTGTACTACACGCCTTTCGATCCCAAGGATATCAATGACAAAAAGCATGCCTGGGTGGAACGCTTGGGCGACGAATGCCGCGCCAATGACATTCCGTTCTTCCTGGAATTTGTCGGCTACGAAGAAGGCGCGGACGAGAAGGGCTTCGAATACGCGAAGAAGAAGCCGGAAATTGTGACCGAGAGCATGCGCGAGTTCAGCAAGGACGCGCTACGGCGTGGACGTGCTTAAGGTGGAAGTTCCGGTGAACATGAAATTCGTGGAAGGCTCCAAGGTTTTTGCCGGGCAGAAGGCTTACAGCAAGAAGGAAGCCGCGGATCTTGTTCCTGAAGGCGGCGAAAGTGGCCACCAAGCCGTTTATTTATCTTTCGGCGGGCGTGAGCAATGCCGAGTTCACGGAGGCTCTGGAGCTGGCTGCGGAGTCCGGCGTAAAGTTCAACGGCGTGCTGTGCGGCCGGGCCACCTGGAAAGATGGCATTCCGATCTATGCCAAGCAGGGGGCGGACGCATTCCGCAAATGGCTGCAGAATGAAGGCGTGAAGAACATCGACAACGTGAATGATCGGCTGAAGGCGGCGACTTCCTGGCACTCGATCTATGAACTGGAGCCGGCTCTGGTCGGCGCATAAAGTCCTGTCGCAAAATTGTGGGCACGAGGCCGGCCTCCTACCCATTTTTGTTTGTCCGCGCACGGCTCTTGCATGGAGATATCTGCGAGGCCTGGGCTATGAATGATCAGCACCACCGCTCTCATCACCGGCGCCTCTGGCGGCATCGGATACGAACTGGCGAAGATTTTCGCCAAAGACCATCACAACCTAGTACTGGTCGCGCGGAGCGAGTCCAAGCTGGCGCAATTTGCCGACGACTTGCACCGGCAATTCGGCGTTTCGGTCAAGACAGTGGCGCTGGATTTGGCAAGAACGGAAGCTCCGCAATTCCTCTTCGATCAGCTGCGCGATGAAGGAATCGCGGTGGACATTCTGGTCAACAACGCCGGATACGGCAAACTGGGAGCGTTCGCTGATGTTCCTGTGGAAGAAACTCTGGGACAAATTCAACTCAATATCATGGCGCTCACTCATCTGACCAGGCTTTTCCTGCCGTCCATGATCGAAAAGCATTCCGGAAGGATTCTGAACGTGGCTTCCACCGCGGGATTTCAGCCGGGCCCGCTGATGGCGGTTTATTACGCGTCGAAATCCTACGTTATTTTGTTTTCTGAAGCGCTGGCCAATGAACTGAAGGGCAGCGGCGTGACCGTGACGTGTCTGTGCCCAGGCCCGACAGAGACCGGATTTGCCGCTCGCGCCGGCAATGCGCACTCGCGTTTGTTCGAATGGTTTCGCCCGATGAGCGCGAAAGCCGTCGCCTGCGTGGGATATCGCGGCGCTGAAGAAGGGAAAGACTCTGGTGATCGCGGGATCCATGAACCGGTTGCTGGCGGAGTCGGTGCGCATCAGTCCGCGAAAGATGGTAACGGCGGTATCGCGCTGGGTGATGGAGAATACAAAGCAATAACGCTGCTCGCACGCTCAGCTTGCCGGCTTTGCGGGCTGAACCATCCGCCTTCTTGGCCACCAGCGCATCGGCCTCCGAAGGCCCCCAAGTTCCCGGCTTATATGGATGGACAGGCGTAGCGTTTCCCAAGACCGGATCCACAATGCGCCAAGCCTCTTCGACGTAATCTTGGCGTGAAAAGTGCATCTGATTGCCGCACATGGCATCATCCAGCAACTCTTCGTAAGCCTGCATTTCGGCGGGATCGGAGGATTCGGTCACCATCAATTCCGTCATCGTCGCCCGGTATTCATCGCCGGATTTCTTCACCAGCGCCGCGGCCGCAATTTCGAGATTGGGGGTCACGCGGAATCGAAAATAATTATGTGGAAGTGCGTCTTCGAAAATCGCCGGGGGTTGCCGCAGTTTGACGATCACTTCCGTTGCCGTCACGGGTAAGCGATTTGCCGGCGCGAATATAAAATGGCACGCCCTTCCACCGCCACGAATCAATAGCCAGGCGCAGCGCCACGTAGGTTTCGACCTGCGAGTTCTGGCTTTACTCCAGGTTCGTCGCGATAGCCTTCAAACTGGCCGCGCACCACGTCCTCTGGGCCGCAGCGTGCGAATGCTGCGCAACACTTTCACTTTCTCGTCGCGTACTCTTTCGATTTCGACGTTGGGCGGCGGCTCCATGGCGATGTTGCAGAGCAATTGCAGCAGGTGGTTTTGCACAACGTCGCGGATGGCTCCGGCCTGCTCGTAGAACGCTCCCCGACCCTGCACTCCGAAATTCTCCGCCATGGTGATCTGCACGCTTTCTACATAGCGCCGGTTCCAGATCGGCTCCAGAAAAGAATTGGCAAAGCGGAAGAAGAACACATTTTGCACAGCATTCTTTCCCAGGTAATGGTCGATGCGAAAAATATCCGGCTCGTTGAACTCGCGTGCAATGTCTGATTGAGCTGTTGGGCGGAAGCCAGGTCTCGTGCCGAAGGGCTTCTCGACTACCACGCGGGCCCCCTGTGATGCAACCTGCGGCTTTCAGTTGCTTCACCACCTCTCCAAATAGGCTGGGAGGAATCGCCAGATAGTGCATGCGGATGCTGAGCGTCGCCGAGGAGCTGTGCGCAGTTGCTGGAAGGTCGCGGCATCGGCATAGTCGCCATCCACATAGCGCAGCACGTTCATCAGCTTGGGGAAGCCTTCTGGATCCAGGCCGCCGTAGTGTTCCACGCTGTCTTTGGCGCGCTGCTTCAGTTGATCGAGATTCCAGCCGGCCTTGGCTACACCGATAACCGGAATATCAGTTCGCCGCGCTTGGCGAGCGTTTGCAGGGCGGGAAAAATTTTCTTGTGGGCGAGGTCTCCGGTGGCTCCGAAGAAGACCAGAGCATCGGATATGGTTTGAGTCATGGTTACACCTTGGGCTGGACTGGCCCACCTGTCTTCACGCTGATGCAGATCGCAGAGGTGCGAGGCTCACCGTTGCCCAGATCGTTATCGTAATGTGTAACGTTGCATCGATGCCTCTACTCCCACTCAATCGTCCCCGGTGGCTTAGAGGTAATGTCATACACAACACGGTTCACGCCTTTTACCTCATTCACAATGCGGTTGGAAATCGTTTTCAACACTTCATGCGGCAAGCGGAACCCAGTCAGCAGTCATGCCATCTTCGGAATGAACTGCGCGGATAGCGCAGGTGTTGGCGTAGGTGCGATGATCGCCCATCACCCCAACCGACATCACCGGCAGAAGCACCGCGAAGGACTGCCAAATCTTGTTGTATAAGACCAGCGCTGCTTGATTTCCGTCGACAACAATGTCATCGCATTCCTGCAGAATGGCGACCCGTTCGGCCGTAACTTCGCCGAGAATTCGCACCGCCAGTCCTGGCCCCGGAAACGGCTGCCGCTGCAGGATTTCTTCCGGCATGCCGAGGTCGCGGCCGATGCGGCGAACTTCGTCTTTGAACAGTTCCTTCAATGGTTCGATGAGCTTGAGCTTCATCTTTTCCGGCAAGCCGCCGACATTATGATGCGACTTGATGACCTGCGACGGGCCTCGCACCGAGCGCGATTCGATTACGTCAGGATAGAGCGTGCCCTGCACCAGCCAGTCCACCTTGCCCTCTGTTTGCTCGATGCGGTGGGCCTCTTCGTCAAACACCGCGATGAATTCCGCGCCGATGATCTTACGTTTGGTTTCCGGATCGGTCACACCGGCCAGCTTGCTCAGGAAACGCTCGCTGGCGTCCACGGCGATCAGGTGCAACCCCAGCTTGTCGCGCAGATTCTGCTGAACCTTTTCGAACTCGTTCTTGCGCAACACGCCATTGTTGACGAACACGCTGGTCAGGCGAGACACGCCATTCTTATCGCGCAGAGCGCGATCCACCAGGGTCGCGGCTACGGCTGAGTCCACACCGCCCGAAAGTGCGCAGATGGCGCGCCCATTCCCCACGGTTTGGCGCACGTTCTCGATGGTGGCATCGATGAAATGTTGCGGTGTCCAGGAAGCTGTGGCTCCGCAGATGTTAAATACAAAATTCGCCAGAATATCCTTGCCCTGCGCGGTGTGGTGTACTTCAGGATGGAACTGCACCGCCCACATTTTCTTGCCGGATTCTCGATCGCCGCGACCGCATGAGGAGAACTGGCAATCAGCTGAAATCCGGCTGGGGAGCTCGACGGCCTCGTCGCCGTGCGACATCCAGACAGAGAGCTTCGCGGGCAGCTTCTCAAACAGCCGCGAGCCGGGTTTCACTTCAACTTCCGCGTGGCCATACTCCCGCTTGCTGGCGGCGCGCACTTTGCCACCCAGCGCGTGCACCATGAATTGCAGATCCGTAACAGATGCCAAGAATCGGCAAGCCCAGGTCAAAGATGCGCGGCATCGGCAACCGGAGCGTCTTTGTCGTACACCGAAGACGGTCCGCCGGAAAGGATGATTCCGATTGGCGAGTAGCTGCGAATCTCCTCCAGCGGAGCATTGCAAGGAAGTACTACGGAAAAAACATTTTGTTCCCGGATGCGGCGCGCGATGAGCTGCGAATACTGCGCGCCAAAGTCGAGGACAACGAGGATTGCCGAGCGGGATTGGGTTTCCACGGATGAGTTTCTCAGATTGGCAGAACAGTGTAAAGGGAAAGCAGCAAAGCTGCCAGAGTGGAGTGTTACGGGGTAGCCGTAATGGGCGAAGATCACTGAGAATCAGTTCGTCGGGATCAATGCGGTTCATGAAGGTCTCTGCCGGCAATGCCGGATCCCGGTTGGCGACTCATCCTGCTTCAGCGAAGGACTGCCGATAGCTTCGGGCCCGATCGCGATGTACACATAGGCAGCCAAACGCGCGACGTAAAGAGAATCTGCGACAGCAAAGTAGACCAGGGTCACCAGCGACAATCCCGACAACAACCACAACAGCCCCGGCAATACGGTAAGAAAAGAAAGCACAAGAATCGCAAGCAACGCTGGCGATGACGAACGATCCGCAATGTGCCAAGCCAAACCAGAAGCTCGCCGCCAACACTGGCCAGCCGCGGCGCCGGCAAAAATCGGCGGCCGCAGGGCCATCGCCCCGAACGTATCTTCGCCCTCCGCCACCAGCGAAAACCGAAGCCAGCGACAGAAACCAGTTCACAACCAGCCACGCCGAGCGTTCACCAGCGCCGCGACCATCAAGAATGAACACGACGATCGAGTTGCCGGGCGAGGATCATCATTCGGCGAGGCTGCCCCTCCGAGAAGCCGATTGCCCCGAAGCCAACCGATAAGCCGGCCAGGGTCGCTGCGGCGCGAAGAGAATTGAGTGCCACCAGAGGACGCAGCCGGCAACGCACTTCGGTATCATTTGCTGAGAAGATTGTTCCGCGAAATAGCTCACTAGCGCTTTGACCGTCGCCGCTCGTCCCAGTGCCGCCACAACCACCCATGGCGACAGCAAAAGCCGAGCCCAAGCAGGAGGGCCCCTTCAGCCATCCGCAAGGCGCTGCCCCGCACGAACATGCTGCAGGGCGCGCCCCATCAGAACGGGCTGGCGGGTGCGAAACAAGAACACGTCCTCTGGCGAGACAGGCAGCGTATCGAGATATTCGACGAACCCGAGGGTTAGCAATACGACGCCTGCCGCACCGAAGCTCCAGCGCCAGGCAATTTCCGCCAAAGCCAGAGATGGCTGACGAAAGATGGTCCTGAAACCTTCGAGAGTGGGCGAGCGTGTCATCCGAGGCTAGAATAACTCAACTTCTTTAAAGTATTTTCGAGGCTTCCTACTAATCTATCGCGTTGCGCTCGTTGGCTCGGAAGCGTATGCCAATGCTTGCCCCACGAACTCCTGCAACCTGACTGGTCAGGCAGCATCTTTTTAGGTAGGGAGGTTAATTTGCGAATCTACGGTTACATGGTTTGCCGTTTCGGCTTGTTTTGGGGAACACAAATCATGGAGGGATCTCTGATGAATACAAGCATCTGTTCGTGGGTGCGATTGCAGTGGTCACGCTGTTCTGCTTTGAGCTGCGTTTGCGAAAACCAAAAACGAAACGAGGGCAACATACGGTGAGTGCCGTTGCAGGTCGGCTCAACCCAACTTGCGCCCGGCAATTACAAAGTGGAATGGAGCGGTACAGGCAACCAAGTGAAGCGTGAAGCATCATGAATCATGACAAAACCGTCGCTACCGTTCCTGCCAAGCTGGTCACGCACGCGGAACCGTCACCGCTACGATGCGTTGGTGACGGTGCACAGCAACCAACGGAAAAACGGAACAACAGCTACAGGAAATCGATTTCAACAACCGCACGCAGGCTCTGGTGCTGGAACCCGACGAACAGCGTCAGGAATAGGAACAAAGATTGAGTTGTCATCCGCAGCGGGCGAAAGCCCGCTTTTTTGCTTCCTCTAGCGGACGACAATATTGACCAGTTTGCCGGGAACAACGATCTGTTTTCACGATCTGCTTTCCGGCAATCAATGCTCTTGACTTTTTCGTCGGCCAGCGCGCGCTCGCAAAATCAGTCTTTCGGACGCATCTGCGGGCACAACAACCCGGCTGCGCAACTTGCCATTGACCTGCACGGGAATTTCGATTTCCTCTTCCTTGGCCAATACTGGATCGTACTTCGGCCATGGCGCCTTCAGCAAATTGCCGCTTTCGCCCAGCATTTCCCAAAGCTCGTGAGCCAGATAGGGAGCGAAGGGCGCGAGCAGAAGCACCAACGTGCGTTGGGCCTCGGCGCAACAACCGGCAGAGGCTTCGGCCATTCAGCGGGCAGTGGGCGCTCAATGCGCTAGACTGGATCCTCGAACGCATACAGCGCATTCACCAATTCCATGATGGCGGCGATGCAGGTGTTGAAGTGCCAGCGGCCCTGAAAATCGTCGCTCACGCGCTTGATGGTCTGGTGCAATTTGCGCTGCAGGGCGCGACGCGTCGGCGACAAATCGACGCGGCTTGCAACGGCGTCGGCCTGCGGGATCGTCGGGCGGCGCGTTGCGAACCACAAACCGGTACACCCGCCCCAAGAATCTGCTGAATGCCTTCAATGCCGGTGTCCTGCCAATCAAGATCGCGATCGGGAGGCGCGGCGAACAGGCTGTATAGACGCGCGGCATCGGCGCCGTAGCGGGCCACCATCTCATCGGGCGAGACGACATTGCCCAAGACTCTTCGACATCTTCGCGCCGTCTTTGATGACCATGCCCTGCGTGAACAGCCGCTCGGCGGGCTCGTCATTCTTGATCAATCCCAAGGTCGCGCATGAACTTGGTCCAGAAGCGCGAATAGATCGAGATGCAGAATGGCGTGCTCAACCCCGCCGATGTATTGGTCAATGCCGCGTTCGCCGAACCAGTAAGCGGCTTTCGCGCTGTCGAATGGCGCATTGTCGTTACGCGCATCGGTGTAGCGGTAGAAATACCACGACGAATCCACAAACGTGTCCATGGTGTCGGTTTCGCGGCGCGCCGGGCCGCCACACTTCGGGCAGGTGGCGTTGACGAACTCAGGCACGCGGCCCAGAGGAGAGCCACCGGTGAGCGTGATGTCCACGTTGTCCGGCAAAATCACCGGCAAATCTTTTTCCGGCACGGGAACAATGCCATCTTTCTCGCAATACAGCATGGGGATCGGCGTGCCCCAGTAGCGCTGGCGCGAAATGCCCCAATCTTTCAAACGGAATGTGACCGTGGCTTTGCCGAAGCCGTTCTTCTCAGCGAGCGCCGACATCTTTTTAATCGCTTCATCGCAGCCCAGGCCGGTGAATTCGCCCGGAGTTGACCAGCTTGCCGTCGATGCGTCGTAAAGGGAAGTGCTGTGCTTGTGTGGGGCGGGGCTTGCCCCGCCCGCATGCGGCACAATCACCTGCCGAATCTCGATTCCGTATTTCTTGGCGAATTCGATAATCGCGCTCGTCATGCGCGGGCACGCTCATGATGGCGCCGGTGCCGTAGTCCATCAGGATGTAGTTCGCCACCCAGATGGGAACCTTTTCTCCGTTATAAGGATTGAGCGCGAAGCGGCCAGTGTTGACGCCATGCTTCTCGATGGCGCCGATATCGCCGACTTCTTTGGCTTTGCTCTGCTCGGCAATCAATTGGCTCAACTTGTCGCGCGCAACTCAGGGTCATTGGCGGTCAAGTCGGCGACCAGCGGATGCTCGGGCGCAAGCTGCACCGAAGTTGCGCCGAAGATGGTGTCCACGCGTGTCGTGAACACGGTGATCGCCGAAGCGGCCTGCCCGCTCGCGCCGTCCAGCTTGAAGTCCACCAGCGTGCCTTCGCTGCGTCCAATCCAGTTGCGCTGCATGGTGCGGACTTTTTCCGGCCAGCCGTCGAGCTTATCCAAGTCGCGCAGCAATTCATCGGCGTATTCGGTCGTACGCAGGAACCACTGCTCAAGCTCGCGCTGTTCGACCGGCGTGTCTTCATGGCGCCAGCAGCATCCGCCGACCACCTGCTCATTGGCCAGCACGGTGGCGCACTTCGGGCACCAATTGACCTTGCTCTTCTTGCGATAGGCGAGCCCCCGCTCGTAAAGCTTCAGAAAAAACCACTGATTCCATCTGTAGTACTCGGGCAGGCAGGTGGTGACTTCGCGCGACCAGTCGTAGGCAAAGCCAAGCCGCTTCATCTGCGCCTTCATGTTCGCGATATTACGCAGCGTCCACTCGCGCGGCGGCGTG
>CAVOMN010000003.1:0-32459 GCA_963697035.1 uncultured Acidobacteriaceae bacterium
CAGGAAAAGTTTCAATCCCTCGACCACCGACTTTCCGGACAGCGACTGGCGGCAAACGTCAAGCCACAGGATGCCGAAGGTGAGCGCGGCATCAATGGATGACTGAGTTTCCTTCTCATTCACTCCCAACACCGCAAAGCCGATTGGCCTTGGCGCAAAAGGCCGCGGGTGTAGACGGGGCCGAATGATTTCTCCAGGTCCATGGCAGTGCTCAGCTTGGCAATCGTGATACGCGGGAAACTTGCGTTCGAACAACCGCTGCAAGGTTCGCTGATAGGCCAGACGCGCCACTCGGCGCGCGGATGGCGTCCGCCGGTCGCGTTCGCGGCAGATTTCCAATTTCGTGGGGCGAGCCTGTCCCATGCGCTGCACGGCCAGCCGCAGCACTTCATGCTTGACCTCGGCATCCAGCACGCGGCGAACAATGTTGCGCTCGGCCGACCACAAATGCAGCAGGCACTTGTTGGTCTCGCCGGAAACGGAATACTTCGACTGGGCGAGGTCGAAGACGACGGCGCCGTTTTCCAGGACAACGGCGCCGCGTGAGCCAGCGAGGAAGTCTTCAACGGTTTGGGCAAAGCTTTGGGGAGTCATGCGAGAATTGTGTCAGGCGACGAGAGTTACGTCTGTGATGAATGACCAAACATAGCAGCGTAGAGCCGCCCATGGCGTTGGTCGGCAGTCGCTTACGACCCAGTATGGGATAATGAATCCATCGCTGTGGAGCCTTTTCCCGGCCTGAGGACATCTAATTCCCGTGGATAAAAATCGATTCTTTTTCCAGCACTATGGCCTGACCGAGCGCGATCTGGAGCACTATCTGGCGGCGGCGCTTTCGGCCGGCGGCGATTACGCCGACCTTTACTTTGAGTATCTTTCCTCCACTTCGCTCATGGTGGATGAGTCCATGGTGAAGTCGGCCTCGCAGGGAATTTCCGCGGGGTGCGGGGTGCGCGTGATTTCCGGCGAGCGCACCGGCTATGCCTATACCGACGATCTTTCGCCCGAGCGCATTCTGCACGCGGCGCGCACTGCGGCTCTGATTGCCAGCGGCCCGGCCAAAACTCCGTCCGTCGGATTCCAGGAAAAGCAGGCGCGCAGCCTTTATCCCATCACGCTGCCTTCGGTGGACGCCGAGATCACCGCCAAAGTTGAGCTGGTCATGCGCGCCGACAAGGCGGCCCGCGCCTACGATCCGCGAATCAAGGAAGTCCGCGCCAGCTACAGCGACGAGCTGCGCAACATTCTGGTGGTCGGCTCCGACGGCACTTTTGCCGAGGACTCGCAGCCTCTGGCTCGCATGAACGTCGGCTGCATCGCCAAGACCGATGGCAACTCCGCTCGCGGCAGCGCAGGCGGCGGCGGCCGCGTCGCTCTCGATTTCTTCTTCGGCGAAAAAACTCCGGAGTACTTCGCCAAAGAATCCGCCCGCCAGGCGATCTTGCAGCTCGACGCCCGCGAAGCTCCCGCCGGAGAGATGGAAGTCGTCCTCGGCCCGGGCTGGCCTGGTGTTCTTCTCCATGAAGCCGTCGGCCACGGCCTCGAAGCCGACTTCAACCGCAAGCAGACTTCGGCTTTTGCCGGACTGATCGGCAAGTATGTGGCCAGCGAAAAGTGCACGGTCGTGGACAACGGCACCATGCCCTGGCGGCGCGGCTCGCTCAACGTCGATGATGAGGGCAACTCGACTCAGGAAACCGTGCTGATTGAAAAAGGAGTGCTGAAGGGCTATCTCAGCGATAAGCTCTCCGCCCGCCTGATGGGAATGGCTAATACCGGCAACGGACGCCGCGAAAGCTACGAGCACATCCCCATGCCGCGCATGACCAATACGTACATGTTGCCCGGCGACGATGATCCGGAAGATATTATCCGCTCGGTGAAGCGCGGAGTCTATGCGGTGAACTTCGGCGGCGGCCAGGTGGACATCACCAACGGCAAGTTTGTGTTCTCGGCGTCGGAAGCCTACCTGATTGAAGACGGCCAAATCACCGCGCCGATCAAGGGCGCGACGCTGATCGGCAACGGCCCGGACGTTCTGACGCACGTCTCGATGGTGGGCAACGATTTGAAGCTTGACGAAGGCGTCGGCACCTGCGGCAAGGATGGCCAGGCGGTGCCGGTAGGCGTCGGCATCCCGACCATCAAGGTGGATCGTCTCACCGTCGGCGGCACCGGCAAGAAAGATACCGGCGGGTTCATGCAGTGACATTTGGTACAACGCATATAGACACTGATAGAAACGCGGCTTGCCGGGTTGCTATGATCATAAAGGGTCGAGTGCCGGTTGCGCCGCTTGCCATAGGGCGATAGCATTGCCGAATTATGATAGCCAGAATCGCTGCGGATGATCCTTGCCCTTGCGTTCACGGCGGCAGCTCAGACCAATCCTCCCTCCGGCAACCCAGTGCAAGCGCCTAAGTACGAATGGGCAAAGACTCCCGTAAAGAGCGGCGCGTTCGTTCATCTGCGGGATGGTCTTGCTTTCATCTATGTGCAGAAAGGTTATGTCGCGCTTCTGGGGTATGGGTTGACGCAGAGCACAAGAATCCACCGGCAGGACCATCAGTCTCAGATATCACCTGCGTATGTTCTGATGGAACTTGTGAGGAATCGCAGGCAATGATGGTTGGATTCCCGGATGGCACGTTTACACTCACTGCGGATCATGCGGAGTACCAGATTGATCGATGGAACGAAGAGGAGATTGTCGCAAAGGGACAACCTACCGGAATCTGCAAAGTCTTGAACGTCCTTAGAATCGACCTAAAACTTAAGAAGATTTACGCATTCCAGACTCTGAGTGAGCCTGTGGATGAACATCTGCCGAAGCTAAGCAAAGACCTCTGCAGCGCGGTCGGCTCGAATTGGGAACTGCACAAGGAAACGCCGTTTTCCACATCGCCCGAAGCGAAGACCGTGGTTGATAAGCAGAATTGAGCCGTCTCTAACGGGCAGGTTTCGCACTGATCTGCTTCATCTCCGCCATCAGGCATCGACGAAGCTCCGTCGTTAGCGCACGAACCCACTCGACCGTCTTATTCTGCGGAACAAAGAAATCGTTGAACTTGGCTGGCAGCCATTGGTCTGTCTGAAAGTGGAACATCCCGTTGCGGAACCGTCTCAGCAGTTCTGTGTTCGGCGACGCGATTAAGCGGTCGACTTCCGGGTCCGTTAGTCCCGACGCCTTCCATCCCTCGACTACGACGTACAGCATGCCGTACCAAAGGCACATCTTCAGCCCGGCCTTGCGAATCATGAAAGCCACATCGGATCACCGTCGTGAAACGCTGTATCCACGGGATCGCCGAGATGCCTATAGAACTCCTGAGACATAAGGCTCGCCGCCATGAAGTAGCGGAATAAGATTGGAACGTTTTTTTCCTTCTTAAGCAGGACCATAAGGAGAGATTCTTATCGTACCCCTGACCCGCTAGTGCCTCGCAGCCTGTTATCCGTCGTACCTTTAAGATGCGGTAGCGTAACCACCTACAACACCCGTGCCGCTTGCCCTTGCGCTTTGAGCATCGCAACCGCCTGCCGATCGAACGAAACAAACGTCTCCCCTCCGAGCCAGCGGCCTTCGTAGGCGATTACGCCATCGGCAAAATCGCCGCCTGCATCGAGCATCGCCAGACCCGCTTCGACTGCCGGACGATTGGTTTCCACGTTCTCCGCAGCTAACAGAGTACGGATCGCCTTTGCGATCTCGTCCGAGCGAAAGCGATAAACGCTGCGAAGGACCCAAACAAATTCGCACAAACTTGACAACCCAATCGCCACCATTTCAGCCCGGCCCATCAGCTTGGTCGCGGAATCGGCCTGCACCGCGTCATCTCGCACAGCCGCCCGCACCAGGACGTTCGTATCCACCGCGATCCTCATTTCTTGCCGACCCGGACGTTCCCCGCCCAGCCGCGCGGCCGCCGCTTCATTCATTTCCTCGATCGTCGCGACTTTCTTGGTTTTCCCCGCAAGCACTCCAAAGAAGTCCTCGATCTTTCCCGTCGGTCGCGCCGCCCGGATGAACGCCGCGTCCGTCCGGCAGCAAATCGAGCTCAATCTTCTCGCCAGGCTTCACGCCTAGATGCTCCATTACTTTTTTCCGGAACGTCACCTGCCCTCTCGCAGTAACGGTGAGCGTGGCCATCCAGACATCATCCTCACCAATAATATGTAAGGCGAAATCTGCCATTACTGTCATCCCTATATGATATGCGCAGGCAAGTCGTTGCCGATGCGGCCACAAGTGGACGCCGATAGTTGCTTGGGATAATGAAAGCATATGCCTTCATCTCAACTTGAAACCCGAGACTCGGGAACTCGCCACCGACCTCAAAGCCCTAGCCCAGGACATCGTCCGCCGCGCCATGGCCGGCGGCGCTACCGCCGCGGAGTGCGTGATCCGCGAAGGCGATGAATTCTCCACGCTCGTCCGTCTTGGCCAGGTGGAAACCCTGAAAGAAGCCGGCTCAAGAGCCATTGGCGTGCGGGTATTCCAGGGCCAGCGCGCCGCCAGCACCTACTCCAGCGACTTTTCCCGCGAGAGTCTCGACCGCATGGTGAAGTCCGCGCTGGAGCTGGCGAAGATCACCTCGGAAGATCCTTTTGCCGGACTTCCCGAACCGTCGCAACTGGGCTCGCTCACCGGCGATCTCGATCTCTACTCCGCCGACGTGTATTCGCTGCCGGGAGAAGAACGCATCAACTACGCGCGCCGCGCCGAGAAAGCCGCGCTCGACTACGACCCCCGCATCAAGAACTCCGAAGGCGGTTCGTTTGACGCTGCCACCGGCCAGAAAATCTTCGCCAACTCGCACGGTTTCGTCGGGCGAGTATCGCCGGTCGTATTGTTCGGTGGCCGCGGTTCCCATCGCGCAGTCGGAAAATGGCGCCATGCAGCGCGACTATTGGTACTCGGTAGCGCGCAAGCTCGGCGGCTTGGAATCTCCCGAGCACGTCGGCAAAGTGGCCGCGCAGCGCACGATCCGCCGCCTGGGCGCGCGCAAAGTGAAGACCGCGGAAGTTCCCGTCGTGCTCGATCCCATGGTCGCGACCTCGATCCTCGGGCACATTTTCGAGGGCGTGAATGGCGATTCGGTGTATCGCGGCGCGTCGTTTCTCGCGGGCAAGCTGGGCGAGAAAATCGCGGCCGGTCACATCAATGTGATTGACGACGGCACCATGCCCGGCGGCTTCGGCACCAGCCCCTTCGATGGCGAAGGCATTCCCACGCGCCGCACCGTGATCATCGAGAACGGCGTGCTCGAAGTCGTATTTCCTGAATACCTACACCGCGAAAAAACTGGGCCTGCAGACCACCGCCAACGCGTCGCGCGGACTGGCGGGCACTCCCGGCATCGGCCCGGGAAATTATTTTCTGCAGCCGGGGACGAAGACGCCGCAGCAAATCATTGGCGAAATTAAAGACGGCCTTTACATCACCGAATTTCTTGGCCATGGGCGTGAATCTGGTTACTGGCGACTATTCGCGCGGCGCTTCCGGGCTTTGGATTTCCGGCGGCGAACTGGCTTATCCCGTCGAAGAAATCACCGTCGCGGGAAATCTGAAAGAGATGTTCTTCAACATCTCCGAAGTCGGCGAACGATCTGGAATTCCGCGGCTCGACGGCTTCGCCGACGATTCGCATCGAGGGCTAACCGTGGGCGGCGAGTAAGAAGACTTTCACCACAGAGGCACGGAGTCACAGAAATGCCAGATTTCTCTGCCACGGATCTCTGCGCGTTTCGGCTTGAACCTGTTTTTCTCTGTGGCTGTGCCGAAGTGGTGAATGCATCTCAGTAGTACAATCCTCCCATGGGCGGGCTGATCGAACCATCTCCGTTGTCGCAGCCGGAGCGCGAATCCAATTGGGTTCCGATCGGTCTGGGCATTGCGTTTGTAGTGCTCGCGATGGGGCTCATCGCCTGGTTCGCGCGCAGCCAGCCAAAGCCGCCTGCCACGCCGCCTCCCTACGCCGCCAGTCTCAAACTCTCCGATCTGAAGATGAGCGCGGCGCAGAATTTTGTGGGCGCGACCGTGACCTATCTTGACGGAACCATCACCAATGCCGGCGGCCAGACGGTAACCCATGCCACGATCCACGTGACTTTTCAGGATGCCAGGGGCAGGTCGCACAGATCGAAGACGTTCCCTTGCACGTGCTGCAAACCACCGGTCCGTATCCGGACGCGGTGGACTGAGCGTTTCTCCGCTCGCGCCCGGCCAGAGCAAGCCGTTCCGTCTTACTTTCGAACACGTCAGCGCCGACGTGGAATCAGGCATATCCCGACCTGCAAATTTCAGACGTAGTCACAAAGTAGAACCTCAAAGACGCCACCGATCACGCGGATGGCGCAAATTCCTTCTTGATTGATCCGTGTTAATCCGTGGAATCCGCGGCGCACGTGTCTTCCTGGAAATCCCTCGATCCCGTACAATGATTTCCATGCCGGAAACCACGCCTATCCGTCTGACTGCTACCGTAAAAGCCGGGGGATGCGCGTCCAAACTGAGCCCCGCCGTTCTCGATGCAGTCCTCAAGAAACTGCCCCGGCAAAGCGATCCGAATGTTCTGGTCGGCTTCGATCATGCCGACGACGCCGGCGTTTACCAGCTCGAGCGCCAACACCGCGCTGGTTCAGACCGTGGATTTTTTCACTCCCATGGTGGACGACCCTTACACCTTCGGCCAGATCGCGGCCACCAATGCGCTGAGCGATGTCTATGCCATGGGTGGCCGGCCTATCACGGCTCTGGCGCACGTGTGTTTTCCTCCCAAGGGCGATCTGACCGTGCTGGAACAGATATCTGGCAGGCGGCCTGTCCAAGATGATGGAGGCCGGCTGCGCGGTGATCGGCGGCCACAGCGTCCGCGACGAGGAGACAAAGTTTGGCTATTCAGTCACTGGCCTCATTGATCCAGCCCGCGTGCTCAGCAATGCGGGCGCTCGACCCGGCGACCGACTGTTGTTCACCAAAGCGCTGGGCACGGGCGTAATCACGACGGCGATCAAGAAAGACGCCGCTAAACAATTCTGGATCGACGCCGCGATCCTCTCCATGACGACGCTAAACAAGACGGCAGCAGAAGTCATCACGACGCACCTAGGGACAGCCGCCCTCGGCAGCCCAGCCAAGCGAAGCTCGCCAGTCCATTCCATGACCGACGTCACTGGCTTCGGCATGATCGCTCATGCCCGGGAAATGGCGCTGGCGTCGAACGTTTCGCTAAGACTTTACGCCAGCCGAATTCCCCTGCTCGATGGCGCACTCGACTGCATACGCGCGGGCCACATTCCGGGAGGCCTTCTCGCCAACCGCGAATTCGCGGAGTGCGTGGTGAGATATGATGATGGAATTTCCGAAGAGATAAAGACCGTCCTCTTCGATCCGCAAACCGCCGGAGGTCTGCTGATTGCCGTGGCTGAGCAAAATGCCGGCGCGCTGAAGAACGATCTCAATCAAGCCGGAGTCCGGACGGTAATGATCGGTGAGGTTCTCCCGCAATCCAAACCGCTGATCACGGTGTCTCTCTAGAATCCAGCTTCCCCAATTCCCAGATGCGCGCCAAATGGTGATCGTCATGTTCGGCTACAAAGTACAGGTGATCAACTAGCCGCAAAGGCGTCTTCATGCGAGGATGCAACGCCACGCGGGAGAAGAGGCCTGGCTCCAGTCTCTCAACCCGATCAAGCAGATCAGAACGTGAGTTACGGAAGCGGGCCAGAATCTCTTCCATGGAACTGGCGTGGTGGTTAGCTTCGTAGGTCTTGCGGTTGGTAAGATCGGCAGCCGTCAGTGTTTCCGCTCCCGCGAGGTAATCATCCAGTCGCGCCAGCCAAAGCGGCTCGAGATCCAGCAAATGCCCGGCATTCTCCTGCATGGACCAGCTTTCCTGCAGCCTTCGAATCAGAACCTCCTGCGTGTAACCTCGCACCAACTCTTCCAATCGCGCCGGAGTGCCGCGCAGCCGGATGCAGACGTTGGGATAGAGATGGTCTGGAAATGAGAGATCGAATTTTCGCCCAAACCAATTTGTGACAGCGCTCATGGGGAACACTCTCGCTGCAAAAAATCAGGGCGACCTGAAAGGCCGCCCGGTCGTAACCAAACTGCTAACGCCTTCTACGCCGGTGCAGGCCGCTCGCCCGGCTTCGCAATTCCGCGCCCCGGTTCCGGCTTCAACACCTGCTGTACGCCGTCCTCCTTGGGAGGAGGAACAATCTTCGGCAGCTCCTGACCGGCCACGAGCATTTTGATTTCGTTAGCGTCGAGCACTTCGCGCTCCAGCAGCGCATTCGCGATTCTCACCAGCGTGTCGCGATTATCCGAGAGAACGTTCTTTGCCGTGTCGTAACCCTTGCCGACCAGCCGCCGTACTTCGTCGTCAATCTTCATGGCGGTGGCTTCGCTGTAATCGCGGTGTTGCGAGATTTCGCGTCCCAGAAAAATCTGCTCTTCTTTTTTGCCGAAGGTCAGCGGTCCCAGATCGCTCATGCCGAATTCGCAGACCATTTTGCGCGCCAGATCGGTGGCCCGCTCGATGTCGTTGCCCGCGCCGGTGCTCATCTGGTTCAGGAACATCTCTTCCGCGATGCGCCCGCCCATCATGATGGCAATTTCGGTTTCGAGATATTCCTTCGTGTAGTTGTGCTTGTCATCAATGGGCAACTGCATGGTGACGCCCAGCGCCATACCGCGCGGGATAATCGTCACTTTATGCAATGGGTCCGAGTTCGGCAGCTTGGTCGCCACCATCGCGTGCCCCGCTTCGTGGAACGCCGTTACCTTCTTTTCCTCCTCGGTAAGGATCAGCGACTTGCGCTCCACGCCCATCAGAACTTTGTCTTTGGCCAGCTCGAAGTCATACATCAGCACGGCCTTGCGGTTCTGCCGCGCCGCGCTGAGCGCCGCTTCGTTCACCATGTTCTCCAAATCCGCTCCGGAGAACCCCGGGGTCCCGCGCGCCAGAACAGAAAGGTCTACATCGTCGGCGAGCGGCTTCTTGCGCGTATGGACACGCAGAATCTCTTCCCGTCCACGCACATCCGGACGATTCACCACCACCCGGCGGTCGAAACGGCCCGGCCGCAGCAACGCCGGATCAAGCACATCCGGACGGTTGGTCGCTGCCATCAGAATGACGCCTTCGTTCGACTCGAAGCCATCCATCTCGACCAGGAATTGATTCAGCGTCTGCTCGCGTTCGTCGTGTCCGCCGCCCAAGCCCGCTCCACGATGCCGTCCCACTGCGTCAATTTCGTCAATGAAGATGATGCAGGGCGCATTCTTCTTGCCTTGCTCGAACAGGTCGCGCACCCGGCTCGCGCCGACGCCCACAAACATTTCCACGAAGTCCGAACCGGAAATGGAAAAGAAAGGAACATTCGCTTCCCCGGCCACCGCCCGCGCCAGCAAAGTCTTGCCCGTTCCCGGAGGTCCAACCAGCAGCACGCCTTTCGGAATGCGTCCGCCCAGTTTCTGGAACTTCTGCGCCTCGCGCAGAAATTCGATAATTTCTTTGAGTTCTTCTTTGGCTTCATCCACGCCCGCAACATCTTTGAACGTGACTTTCTTCTGCTGCATGGAGAGCAGCCGCGCCCGGCTCTTGCCAAACGACAGCGCCTTGTTCCCGCCGGTCTGCATCTGCCGGATCATGAAGAACCACAGATGCGGCCAGCACGATCAGCGGAGCCCAGGTTCCCAGCAACTGGAAGGTCCAGCCTCCGTTGGTGTTGTCCCGGACGATGATGCTTACGCCCTTGTCGCGCAGCGTCTTGATCATGTCGGGATAGTTTGCGGCACGGTGGTATGGAAGGCCGAGTTGTCGTTCTGGTACTTGCCTCGAACTTCCATGCCAGTGATGGTGACTTCCTTCACCTGGCCCTGATCCACGATCCGTCATGAACTCCGAGAAGTTGACTTCTTTCTCTTTTTGCCCCGTAGCTCCCGGCCTTCACCACAAACTGCCAGAGCATGAACGGCGGAAAGGAGAATCACCACCCAGAAAACTACGGTTTTTACTGTGGAATTCACGAAACGGCTCCTGGAAACTACGCCCCAGCGGCGGCACGAACTACTCCTGTCATATTAGATGTCCGTGCCCAGCCATTTGGATCGATAAATTGACAATCCCTTATTCTAACCGTTCTGAGGGAGAAAAGGAGGAGGGTTCTTCGCGTAACTTAGGTCATTCCTGGGCTTCGGTCGCTTCAAGTGTCGACTTCTCGAATCAGGGCCGCAATGCCCTCCTGGCTCCTTCGCCGAGAAAGCAGCCGCCGACCGGGAATCCGCGCACCCAAATCACTTGCTGCCCATGACCACGACCGGCCAGAGCCGCTCCCGGACGGGCTAAGTGCTTTTCCTGCAACAACTCTTTGATTTTTCGGGGCGCTGCTCCGGTGCCGGGGCCAGAAACGGTCCCCCGCGCGCCAGTTGCGTACCATGAGCTCGGCGCCGAGAGCGCTCGGATCCAACAAATCCTCGGGACCATGCCCAATGCCGGGCTCCTTCCGCAGGAGAGACCAGCACCGCTTCAAGCCGCGCGCCAGCCTCGGGCAACAACAATGCTTCCCGGAACGGGAAGCCGGTATTCGTAGTCAATGGCCCGGGCCCGGAGCGATTCGGTTTTCTGGAAGCCTTAATTCCTCCCTGGCGGCGCAAAACCCTCCAGCCCCCGGCAACTCAACTGACTTCGCAGTGCCCGAGCAAACTTCCAAGATCTCCTCCACCTGCCGGAACTCCAGCCTAAGCCCCAGCGACTTCTGCTGCGGCCCGCACCACCCGGCGCCGTCAGCGCCAATGGCAGGTTTGATAAGACACTGCAACGGCAAGCCTTCCTGGTACTGGCCCAGCGGTGGGGAGCAGCCGGCGCACTTCGCTGTTTCCAGTAATCTTCTTCGCCGCGCGCGATTTCCGCGGTTTCGCCAGAGCCTCGCGCACCGCCGGATTCAGATCCTTTTCCAATACGGGCAAAATGCTTATGCCGCACCCGGTTGCGGGCATGACGAAGATCGTGATTACTGGCATCCTCCCGCCAATCTCTGGCCGAGAGCTTGCAAGCAGGTCTTCGAGATCCTGTCTCCGGATGCCCAGCAACGGCCGACAGATAGCAGGTTTATCTGAGAACTGGGAACCGGCAACTGACAACTGGGGGTAAATTCCCGCCAGCCCTCTGGTTCCAGCCCCCCGCGCCACCCGCATCAGGACAGTTTCTGCCTGATCGTCCAGGGTGTGGCCGGTGGCAATGCGGCTAACACAGCCATCTCCGAGCAGACTTCTGAAATAGGCATAACGCATCTCCCGAGCCGCAGTTTCTATACTCAGCCGCTTTTCCGCGGCATAGCGAGCCACGTCTCCGCTCTCGCAGCGGAATTCCAGTTCGTAGCGCCGGGCCAGTTCTGCGACAAAGTGCTCGTCGCCATCGGACTCTGCTCCGCGCAGCTTGTGGTTGAAATGAACGACCGAAAGGACAATGCCGATCTCCTGCCGCAATTCCAGCAGAAGCCGCAGCATCGCCACCGAATCCACGCCACCCGAAACCGCCGCCGCAACGCGGTCCCCAGGCCTTCAGAAGCTCATGCTTCCGGATGTAGGCCAGCACGCGCTGCGCCAGGGTTCGCACGGTTCCATAGTACAACCGGACCAGGTCGGTCGGGCGGAAGGTATATCGGTTGAAACCTTCGAGCTGCGTGGGCACGAAGTGCGCTAAGGCGATTTGCCATCTACGAACCTGGGCCAGCCGGTCCCTTCCGCTGTCTGTTTGATAAATGCATTTCTTCGCTCTATGAGCTTCCTCATGCGGGCCTCAACCGACAGTTTCTCTGCGATCTTCCCGAGGAATCCGCAGGGCGCGGCAAAGGTCACCACGTCCTTCATGAGTGTTCCGTCAGAGTTCGATTCGAAGTAGTGACCGTGGCAATAGCTGCGGAATACGCCACGAACCATCGAATCCTGAAAATAGTTTGGAAAGTCGTAGGCTGTGATGCGGCTGGTATGCGTGACCGAGAAACCGCAAAAGCGTGTACGCCAAGTCACTTCTTCGCCTTTGGCGATGAGTCCTGAGATCACCCCGGCGATGGCGCGCTCCCCTGTTCGCTCCATCGAAGCCACGTGGAGGTCAATGCTGCGGGAAAGGTCAAAACAACGTTCCACGGGTGCCGCTATCGGCGTGAGTAGTACGATGCGGATCATCGCTGCAAAAGAAAAAAGCCAATGATTCTATCGAATCACTGGCCCGTGAGGTTCAAGAACTTAAGTCTACGCCGCTGCCTTCGCCGTACGCCGCGCCTCAATCCCATCCAGCGCGCGCCACAGCGCTATGGCTGCAGCCTCTCCGGCTGCCAGAGCCTTCTCCGCCGCCTCAGGATGAGCTTCCACCCGCTTGCCCAATTGCTGCTTCCAAACCTGCGAGTGGTACACGTCCGCAGTGGTATGCAGGGTGAAATAGCCGCGCGTCTTCTCGTCGGCGCCGTACATCTCCTGCAGCCCGCGCGCTTTCTCCGCCGCCACCCGCGGCACCTGCGACTCGTAGGCATAAAATGCCGCCAGGGCTTCTTCCGGGGTGCCTTCGCTGGCTACGCCATGGAAAAATTTCATTAGCTCAGACACTTCCGACACGGGGGCATGGCCGTAAATCTCGCGCTCGGACCCCATCCCTTCCGCGAAATCCAGCCACAACTCCGAGTGCTCTTCCGCCGTCTGGCCGGCTCCGTCCTCGATGCCTTTTTCGTCATAGAGATTGGCCAGCACCGCCCGGCGCAGCTCGCCTTCGTCCAGACGGATGCCCAATTCCGCCAGGTAAGTCGGGAAGGCCTCCACGTGATGGTAATAATCTTTGGCATACTCCCGCAGATCTTCGCGGGTCAACTCGCCCGCACTCCAAGCCTTGTAAAACGGATGACATAGAAGGTCATGCTTGGCGATTCGCGCATCCAACTCCTGGAAGAATTCCTGGCTATTCATGGCAGCTCCTTTAGGAACGAACCAATAATATAGGGCTTACCCCCCGTCGTGACAAGCGCACAACTCCCTTTTAACTTTCTAATCTTGTCATTGAAGGCACGTCTGTGACCGCGAACACGGTTCCAAGTGCTTTTGCGGCTTCTTGTTAGAATGAAACAGTTGAGCCGTTCTGCGGGCGTGAGCGGAGCGGGAAGCCCTGAGCGAAGTCGAAGGATCGGTCGCTTAAACCAATGCTGTTTACCGAACAGTTCGATGTAGTGGTGGTGGGCGCTGGCCATGCCGGATGCGAAGCCGCTATGGCTGCCGCCCGCATGGGCCTCAAGACAGCGCTCTACACACTCAATGTCGACCTGATCGCCCAGATGTCCTGCAATCCGGCGATCGGTGGCATTGCCAAGGGACACCTGGTGCGCGAGGTGGACGCCCTGGGCGGCATTATGGGCGAGATCACCGACGCGGTTGGCATCCAGTTTCGCCTGCTCAACACTTCGCGCGGGCCCGCCGTCTGGTCTCCCCGCGCCCAATGCGATAAGCAGGCCTATCGCCTGAAGATGCGCGAGGTCCTCGAATCGCAGCCGAATCTAAAGATCAAACAAGCGGAAGTAGCGGATCTGATTGTGGAAAGTTCCACGGACCAGGTGGGGACAGCCGCCCCCGGCTGTCCGGCGGAGCAGAGCCCCACAGTTAATCGCATTCTAGGCATCCGCCTGCGCGATGGGCGCACCGTAGGCGCGGAAGCCGTCATCGTCACCACCGGAACCTTCCTCAATGGACTCATCCACTGCGGCGAGCAGCAATATCCCGCCGGACGCTCCGGAGAGCCCAATGCCGTCCTATTAGGCGAAGCTCTCAAGAATCTAGGCCTGCGCCATTGCCGCCTGAAAACCGGCACGCCGCCGCGCCTCGACGGACGCAGCATCGACTGGTCTCGTTTTCAGGAGCAGCCGGGCGACGCCGACCCCACGCCGTTCAGCTTTCGCACCCAACGCGTCGCGCATCACGATTCGCAAATTCACTGCTACATCGCCTGGACCACGCCCGAGACTCATCGCATTATTCAGGAGAATGTTCATCGTTCGCCGATGTATAGCGGCCAGATCAAATCCATCGGTCCGCGCTATTGCCCATCGATCGAAGATAAGATCGTCAAGTTTCCCGACAAGACGTCGCATCAGCTCTTTCTTGAGCCCGAAGGCCTAAACACGCACGAAATTTACGTCAACGGCATGAGCACTTCGCTGCCGGTCGAAGTCCAGCTCGCAATTCTTAAGTCGATCCCGGGACTTGAAACCGCCGAGATGCTGCGCCCCGGCTACGCCATCGAGTACGATTCAATTGACCCCACAGAACTCGAACGCACGCTCGAAACCAAAAAGATTGCCGGGCTCTTTCTTGGCGGCCAGATCAACGGTACCTCCGGTTACGAAGAAGCTGCTTGCCAGGGATTGATGGCGGGCATCAATGCGGCGTTAAAAGTAAAAGGTGAAGCGCCGCTCATTCTCGACCGCACCGAAGCCTACACCGCGATCCTGATCGACGACCTGATCTCCAAGGGCACCAACGAGCCCTACCGCATGTTCACCTCGCGCGCCGAGTTCCGCCTGCATCTGCGCATTGACAACGCCGACCGCCGCCTCACCCCGCACGGCCGCAGAGTCGGACTGATCTCCGACAAAGCCTGGTCCAATCTCCAAGCGAAGCAGCAGCGCCTGGAATCCATGAAGCAGTTGCTGGAGAAGACAAAGCTAACCGCGGTTCACGTGGGGACAGCCGCCCTCGGCTGTCCAGCGGAGCAAAGCTCCGCAGTCGATCTGACTTCGGCCATCGGCCAATGCTCTAGCCCAGCTGCTCAAGCGTCCAGAGATCACCATCGAACAGCTGGTTCCCGTTCTCCGCGATACTTGCGCCCGATTTCTTTCCCTGCGATGTCATTCCGAGCGAAGGGAGCCGATGCGAGCATCGCAGTCGAGGAACCTGCTTTTGCCTTCCTCTCGTCCGCAACGAACTCAAGTCGGTCGAAACGGAAATCAAATACGCCGGCTACCTGCAGCAGCAGCAAAAAGCCATCGAGCGCATGAAGAAGGCCGAACAGCGGCACATCCCCGACTGGTTTGACTACCGCTCAGTCAGCGGTCTCTCCCGCGAAATGCAGGAAAAACTCATCCACATCCGCCCCCGCACCCTGGCCCACGCCTCCAACATACCCGGCGTAACCCCCGCCGCGGTTTCGCTGGTGAATGTCTATATCGAAATTCAAGCCAAGCGCCGCGAGCAGGCGACCAGTCTGTCGTCCTGAAAGAAACAGAGCTTTTCGGCATGGAACGTGTCGTACGCCCGGAGTGATCAGCAATCGTCAGCCCAGCCGCATTGCGATTGACGTTACCGAGGCCGGAGGAAAGGTCACCACCAGCGGATTGCTTGCTTTGAGCGTCGCCTCACGGGGCGCCACGACATCGCGCTGCTGAAACGTATTGTGGGCATGAATATCGGGCCCAGTGAGTGTCGTCATCGTGCCATCCATGGCGGATGCGCCGTGAATGACGATTTCCGCCTCCTGACTTTCGCTGACATGCGCGTTCACCACGGTTAGAAAAAGAGTCTTCTCTTTCAGCGAGGCCGAGCCTTTCAGCCGCCAGAAGGACGCTTTCTCGGCATCGCGGTCGTAGGTAAACCAGGGAGCGGAAAATTCTGTCCGGACGCTTGCCCCACCCTGGTGTCCGGCATACATCCCGAAAACGTGCCCCACCGGAGTCACCACGAAGTTGTCTTCGCTCGCCAGATACAGGCTGTTCAGGCAATTGATCAGTTGCGCGCAATTGGCCATCGCAACTTTGTCCGCGTGCCGGCTGAAGATATCCAGGGTCATGGCGCTGAACACGGCATCGCGAACCGTCGGCATCTGCTCGAGAATGTGGTCCGGAAGGCCGCTGCCCGGCTTGTACCATGGCCCCCACTCATCCACCGCCAGCTTGACCCGATGTTCCTTGTCCGTCTCACCCATCACCTGCCAGTGACCGGTAATCATTTCTTCGATCCTGCTGCCTTCGCGCAACAGTTCATACCAGTCCACCGGATCGAAGTTGACCGCATCCCCTTTTCCCGAATTCCAGTCATTGTTTTTGCCCCGGCTGAGGTTCCACGAATAGTGGTGGAGCGCCCAGGCGTAGACCCTCCCGGCCAGCCCCTTTTTGCCGACTGCCTGGAAAAATTCCTGCGTCCAGCTGTAGTCGTCATCGCTCGGTCCGGAGGCAATCAATGCTAAATCCCGGGTGTAATCCGGCACCCAGGAAGCAAACCGGCAAAATTCCGCGGCATATTCCTGCGCCGTAAAGCTGCCTCCACAACCCCATGCTTCGTTTCCGACGCCCCAGAAACGCACGCCAAAAGGATCTTTGAACCCGTCCGCCATGCGCTGTTCGGCCAAGGTTGTGCTTCCAGCCGGAGAATTGCAGTACTCAACCCAGCGATAAAAAGCCTCCGCTGGAAGACTGCGCAGGTTCGCCGCGAGATACGGCTGCGCACCCACCAGACGGCAGAATTGAATGAACTCATTGGTGCCAAACTGGTTGGGATCGTACTTGCGGATCGCCGGATCATTGGCGCGCTCTTCGCCGAACCAGAAATTTGTCCGCCGCGGACGCTTTTCCTTCGGTCCAATCCCGTCGCGCCAGTCGTAGCTGTCGGCAAAGCAGCCGCCGGGAAAACGGACCACGCCGGGCCGAATGGTTTTCATGTGTTCCACCAATTCAGCTCTGATCCCATTGATGTTGCGGATTTTCGATTGCTCTCCAACCCAAATTCCGTCGTAAATCACCCCGCCGAGGTTCTCCGCAAAGTGCCCGTAAATGTTGGGTGAAATGGTGCCCGCCGATTCGTCAAGCAGGATGTCAATCCGCGATTCCGGCACGGCCGCGCCGGCCACCGCGAATTTTGGGAGGCCGGAAAGGACCGTCGCCCCGGCGCTCAGCAGTGCGTTTTGCAGGAATTCGCGGCGTCGCATAGGATGGCAACCAATCCTACATTATCGACCTCGAGGCCGATAGCCGGGCAACTCGCTGACTGTCCGTCGGGCGAAATAGAGAACATTGATGTCCGAAAACGGCCAGCCAGTTTCGGCTGTTTGCGCTATGGTAGTTCCAGTCATGCTGCTCGACGTCAAAACCTGCTCCCGCGCCCGCCTCACTCGCGACCCTCGTTTTGACGGACGCTTTTTCATCGGCGTGCTCACCACCGGCATCTACTGCCGTCCCATTTGCCCGGCCCGTCCTCCGAAAGAAGAAAATGTGCGCTACTACGCCAGCGCAGCCGCTGCCGCCGAAGCGGGACTTCGTCCCTGCCTCCGCTGCCGTCCCGAGTCTTCTCCAGGAACGCCGGCCTGGCTCGGCACTTCCACCACGGTTTCGCGCGCCTTGCGGCTCATCAACGAAAGCAATCTCGAACCGGAGAACGGAAACGACGGCGGCATGGGGGCTCTGGCCGCGCGCCTCGGCATTGGCCCGCGCCACCTGCGCCGCCTTTTTCTTCAGCATCTCGGCGCCAGCCCCATCACCGTGGCGCAGACCCGCCGTATTCATTTCGCCAAAAAGCTGCTCGACGAAAGCCAGCTACCCATGCGCGAGATCGCGATGGCCTCCGGCTTCGGCAGCATCCGCCGCTTCAACGCGACATTTCTCAAGACCTACGGCCGCTCGCCCAGCCAGCTGCGCAAGCCCAACGGCCGCGCCGCAACCGCCGCGGATGAATATCGCTTCCAGCTGCGCTTCCGTCCGCCCTACGACTGGGCATCGTTGCTGGCGTTTCTCGCGCCGCGCGCTATCCCCGGCGTCGAGCTGGTCGAAAACGTCGCCTACCGCCGCACGTTTTCTCACCACGGCCACTCCGGATGGATGGAAGTCGGTTGCGACCACACCGTCAGTGCAATCGCTCTGCGCATTCACTATCCGCAGCCGCAGCATCTTTTTCGGATCGTCGAGCAAGTGCGCCGCATGTTCGATCTCACTGCCGATCCTGAGATCATCGCCGCCCACTTGCGCCGTGACCGGCTGCTGCGCGACCGCATTGCCGCCAACCCGGGCCTGCGCGTTCCCGGATCGTGGGACGGATTCGAACTCGCCATCCGCGCCATTCTTGGGCAGCAAGTGACAGTGCGCGGAGCCAGCGCGCTGGCCGGAAGACTGGTGCGCGAATTCGGAACGCCGCTCGATAAAGCGGAGAGCGCGGCGGGTCTCACGCATCTTTTTCCGTCACCGCAAAACCTCGCCGATGCCAACCTCACCCGCGTCGGTCTGACCCGTGCGCGCGCGCAGACCATCCATTCCCTGGCTCGTGCAGTGTGTGACGGCAAAGTTTCGTTCGCGGGCGTCGCCGACGTCGAAGACTTTGTGACTCGCCTCTGCCATCTCCCCGGCATCGGCGCATGGACGGCGCAGTACATCGCCATGCGCGCGCTGGGCGAGCCCGATGCTTTTCCCAGCAGCGACCTCGGTCTGCTGCACGCCTCCGATCTAACTAATCCGCGCCAACTCGAAAGCCGCTCGCAAGCCTGGCGTCCCTGGCGCGCCTACGCCGCCATGTATTTATGGCAAACCGTCCCCAAGAAAGGAGTCACCCGCAATGCCCACATACTTCACTCACATGGAAAGTCCACTCGGGCCGCTGCTGTTGGCCGCTGACGAATCCGGCCTGCGTTATTTGGGATTCGTAAAAGGAAAGCATCCCGCCAAGCCCGATCCCGCTTGGCAGAATCTGGATGTCATCCTGAGTGAGCCGCTTTTGCGAACCAAGGACCCGAGCCAGAGACCGCGCAGTTCGACTGGCAACGCGAATCGAACCATAAAGCGCGAGGCGAGCATCCTTAGGGAAGCTGCCAGCCAGCTTCGCGCCTACTTCAGCGGAGAACGCGAAACTTTCGACCTCCCGCTCTCGCCCGAAGGCACGCCATTCCAGCTCAAGGTATGGAAGCTGCTCTGCGACATTCCTTATGCGGAAACGATTTCCTACGGCGAGATCGCCCGCCGCGCCGGCAATCCCAAGGCCTCGCGCGCCGTCGGTCTGGCCAACGGATCCAATCCCCTCGCCATCGTGGTTCCGTGTCACCGCGTGATCGGCAGCAATGGCAAGCTCACCGGTTACGGTGGCGGCTTGCCCAACAAAGAAAAACTGCTGGCGCTGGAACGCCGTCAGCTTCGTTTGCTGTGAACCGCCGAGCGTCTACGCACCATCCGCCACACGCTGGAGCGGAATGTCCTCGCGCCCGGCCGACACCGGCAGCCACGCCAGCGCTCCGGCCAAGCAAAAGCCCGCCGCCACCAGAAACGACGCCGGCCATCCGAAGTGATTCGCGATGACCGGCGTGAGCGAGGCGGTCAGCACGCCGCCCATCTGCCCGCCCATGTTCATGGTGCCGGAGACGGCGCCCGCCGAGCGTTTTCCAATATCTGCGCTCACCGACCAGAACGAGCTCTGCGACAAATACATCAGGAAGATTCCCCCCGCCAGAACCACGGTGGCCAACTTTGCACTGGCCACCTGCGCCCCCAGCGCAATCAAAACCGACGCCACTCCAATGGACGCAGACGCGAACAGGCATCGCCCCACGCGCTTGCCGTAGGCCCGGCTGAGCCGGTCGCTCATCCATCCCCCCAGCCATGATCCCGCCGACATGGCCAGAAACGGCAGCATCGTGTAATAAGAGCTTTGCTTGAGATTCAAACCGCGCACTGTGCTCAGGTAGATAAAGAACCAACTCACGAAGATGAAGGCTGCGTAGCCGTAACAGAAATAGCTGAAAGTGATGGCCAGAATATCGCGATGGCTGAGGATCTCTTTCCAGCTTAGTCTGGCGCCGGTCGCCTCGTGGGAATGGTGTTTAGGCAGCCCGGCTTGAATCAGCGCCGCTTCCTCCGGAGAGACCCACGCGTGCTCGCCCGGTGTGTCGCGCGCGATCACATACCAGACCCCGCCTGCAATCAGACCTAGCCCGGCGCTGGCCCAGAACGATGCTCTCCATCCGTAGTGAGACAGCAAATACACGACCAGCGGTGGAGTCACCCCCGAGCCAAAACCGACCCCGGCGAAAATAATCCCGTTGGCAATGCCCCGTTCAGACGATGGAATCCACGCCGCCACCACGCAATTCGAGGCGGGAAACATCACCGCTTCCCCCATACCGAGACCAAAGCGGAGTCCGATCAGAATGAAGACGAGAGCGCCTAATCCGGGCGATAGAAAAGCGATCAGGCTGGTGAAGACGCCCCACCAAACTATGCCGATCGTCAGCACCTTTCTGGGTCCGAACCGGTCGGCAAGCCATCCCCCCGGAGTCTGGCTCAAAGCGTACCCGGCCACGAATGCGCTGAACACCCACCCCAACTGCACCGTGCTGAGATGGAATTCCTGCGCCATGAACTGCCCGGCGATGGAAATATTAACCCGGTCCAGAAATGCAATGGCGGCAATGACGAAAATCCACCCAACGAGAATCCATCGGATGCCCTGGAACCGAACCGCCACCTGCGTCTTCCCCGTCATCAACCGTGGATACTACCACTCGCAGAACGCGCGCTCGCCCTCGCGCATCCGCCCCGCCTTCGGTTACCATGGAATTTCGCGTTCCCTGAAGACCCCGCATCCAATATGCATATGAAGACCATCGCTCTCGTTCTTGCCCTGGCTCTGTCCGCAACCTTTGCCGCTGCGCAGGATATCAATTCCGTCCTTCGCCCACCCAAGGGCGCGGCCCTCGCTATCGTTGTCTTTGAAGATTTGCAGTGCCCGCAGTGCCGCCGCGATGCTCCGCTGCTGGAGCAGGCTGCCAAGACTTACAGGATCCCATTGCTCATCCACGACTTCCCCCTCCCCATGCACAACTGGTCGTATGAGGCAGCGGTCACTGCCCGTTATTTCGACAGTCTTTCCAAAGAACTAGGCAATCAGTACCGCGACTACATCTTCGAGCACCAAATGGAAATCATTCCGCAAAGTTTGCGTGGCTTCTCCGAGCGCTTCGCCGCCGACCACAAAGTGCAGCTGCCTTTTGTGGTGGACCCGCAGGGAAAATTTGCCGCCGAAGTCAACGCGGACCGCGATTTGGCAAGCGCATGGGTCTTGACCACACTCCCACGATTTATCTGGTGAATAACAAGACAACCGGCCAGTCTTACGTGGAAGTGAAAGACCGCTCCCAGCTCTACCAGATGATCGACGCCATGAAGGCCCAATAGCCGCGGGGTCGCCCACTCGGAACACCGGCCCGGAAGCCCGGCCCTGTTGAAAACTGGCCGCAGACCCTCCACACCTTAGTACGTATTTTGCTTGACGAACTTCTATCCCTGGCTTTCAAATCTCCACAAGAACTTCGCAGGGAGAGAAACCAGCCATGATAGTGCGCCTCGACGCCTGGACGGATTTCACTTGCCCCTTCTGCTTTCTGGCCACGCTGACCCTGGACCGCATCCACCAGGAGACGCAAGTCGAGTTGCATTGGCGCGCCTACCAGCTGCGCCCGTCCGGCGCGGGACCTCTCGAGGAGATGTCCGCACCGCCATCGAGAAGGAGCACGTGCGGGTTAGCGAAGTCGCGCGCGCGCAGCACGGTGTCTCCCTGCGCCCAGGGCCCATCGGAATCAAAACTCGCGACGCGCATGTCGCCAATAAGTTCGCCGAGTCGCATCACAAGGGAAATCAATTTCATCTCGCCGCCATGAAGGCCTATTGGCTCGAAGGACGTTCTCTTGAGGACAGGCAGGTACTGCAGGAGATTGGCGAATCCGTCGGACTGGATCGTGCCGCGCTGCTCGAAGCGCTGGCAAATAACTCTTTTGCCGCCCAGGTGGATGCCGACGTGATGCAGGCCGCCAATCGTGAAATCAAAGGCGTGCCCGCCGTAGTGTTTGCCGGAAAATACATTTTGGCCGGCGCCCAGCCTTACGCAGTCTTCAAGAGGCTGTTGGATCAGGTGCGCGACCAGGCGCGCGAAGCCGAGTACCGCCACGCCCAGCGCCGCG
Source organism: uncultured Acidobacteriaceae bacterium (assembly GCA_963697035.1). Taxonomy (GTDB): domain Bacteria; phylum Acidobacteriota; class Terriglobia; order Terriglobales; family Acidobacteriaceae; genus PALSA-270. Next base: position 21,972 of record CAVOMN010000003.1, read on the forward strand.
CCCAAGCCGGCGACTAGATTGTGGGGCGCAGGCGCCCTCGCCCGCGGAACGTTCGTGTCTTGTATCGGGGCACCGCTTCAGCGGTGCCGCAACTACGGCAGCTTAAGCGCGCCTTGAGGCGCTGCATCAAATCCGGATACTCTATGCCCCTTAGTTTCGCAAAGGACATTCGCCCGCTCTTCCGGGATTCTCCCGACGTGGACACCATGAAGGACTACGGGATGGATCTTTCATCCTTCACCGATGTCAAGGCGCAAGCCCAGAACATTTACAACCGTGTTCTCGACGGCAGCATGCCCTGCGACGAACCCTGGCCCAAAGACCGCATCGCCTTCTTCAAACAGTGGATGGACGAAGGTATGGCGCCGTGAATCAATCGTGTTGTGGAGCGACGGGCGTCCTCGCCCGTCTACCCGGCTCCTACCCTCTCTCAAACGCGTGCTTCTTCTCTAATTCTTCCAGCGCCGTGCGCATCTCGCCATCGAATTTTTCCGCCTGCGCCATCAGCGAAGCATTCGCCGCGGCCCGGTCCCCCTCGACGGTCATCAATCCCTGCTGCGCCAGCTTGCGTGCGGTTTCCAGCACATGCTCCGTGGTGGTCTCAACGTAAAGCGCTTCCGTCGGATCCCCAATCCACACCGATCCTCCAACCAGCCGCGTCTGCCAGTAGACTTTCCGTGCGACCAGTTGCTCCATCAACTCTTCGCTGGCTTTGCCGAATACCCACTTCCCGCGTTTGAAGTCATAATGCCGGCTGGAAAAGTGCACCGGCACCATCTTTCCCGACTTCACAAACTCCAGCTGCCGGTGATCCACTTCCTTGCGCAGCGCATTGATCACCGGGGCCTCGGTATCTTTCGGTTCCAGCGACGGCAGCACCTCGCGCACGGTCGCCGAAAGGTTCACTGCCACCGGAGCATGCAACCCCTCCGCCCCTTCCAGCCGGATGTCACCATGCAGCACCCAGAAATCCGCCCCGGAAGTCGACCGGTGAAACGGCCACTTCAGTTCAAACGATAGCGGCAGCCCGGTCAGGCTCACATAGATTGTTTTGGCTGTATTCTCCAAATTGCTCATTCCGGTCCCACTATCCTCTCCAAATGGGCGGCATCGGCCATCTTAATTGAGCTGCCACGGCCCAATGCTCCCACAGGTTAACTCTTGTGAGTCCTTTTCCGCGCGGTCGCTACTTCGCCTCCGGACCCTCATCCGCCGATGGCCCATACGTCGCCGGCAAAGGCACATCATTCAGCCGGTAATACACCCCCAACTGCGCCCGGTGATGGATCAAATGATTCATCATCATGACGCGTAGCGCGCCAATCCGCGGCCCGTCGTAAAAAGTCTGCGGACCCATCGTCAGCTTCCAGTTCTTCATCCACTGCTCATCGCTCGTGCCGGCGATGGCCGCCCGCGCTTCCGCCGCCTTCTCGTCCAAGATCTCCAGCACCTGTTTCCGGCTCTCGGCGACCAGCGGCTTACGGTCTGGCGGCCGCTGCGCCAAATCCATCGCATCCGTCTGCGCGATGATGGTTCCAAACCCTACCAGCTCCGCCAGGTGTCCGGCCAGCCGGCCCATGGCCATCGACTTGGCATGCGGCTTCCAGTCCGGCTTGCCCTCTGGCATCCGTTCGAGCGTCCGCCGCGTCGTCTTTATTTCATGATCAAATTCTGTCAGTAACCGCTCGCTGATTGTCATAGTCCTCTCCATTAGAAAGTCTTCAGCATTGTATCTTCCGCAAGCTGTTGCGTGCTGGGGCGTTTGCTCAGCCCGGGAGGGAATCACAAGCCCGAATTTCTGCTGGGGGATTACCTTGGTGACCTTGTCCGCGTCGTGCACCCGTCGTAATGTCAAGACCTGCAGGACTTTGTCCGCAACTCTGGCCCATGGAATCAAGTTGCCGCGAATGGAACCATTTCGCTTGCTGCTGAAACAAAACCCCGTTACTCAATTGCTCTGTCTGCTCGTCCTCAGCTTGACCTTCCCGCTTGCCGGGATCACTCCCAGTGTCAGCGCTCAGAAGGCTGATAAACCCGCGAGCCCCAGGAAACTGCTCATGCAGGTACAACCGGAGTACCCGCCCGACCTCAGGCGGGCTTTGATTGGCGGGATGGTACGCCTGGACATCATTGTGAATGCGAAGGGTGCGGTTGATTTCGTGCAGGTCGCCGGCGGCAACCCGATTCTCGCCGAAGCCGCTACCCGCGCCGTCAAAAAGTGGAGATACGCAGCCGCGGCTTCCGCGACCAACATTCGCGTCAACCTGCGCTTCGATCCCAGCCAACCGCAAAACTAACCGCTAGAAAAATTCCGGAAGTATTTCAGAGGAAAAAACATACGCTGAGGAAAGCCAGCAGACTTAGCTGGCGGCGGGGTGCTCGGAAGGTGCCGCTTCCGACTTGGTTCGGCCGGGCGCCGCCGCTTCCGCTCGCGCCAATTCCAGATCGCGCATCAGCGTATCCAGCACGACCATCGGCATTTCGTCGCCCCATTCGTCCATCTCGGCTTCTGCCCATGTTCCATTCAGGCGGGTGGCGGAATCATTCAGATCCTCAGGGAAGCCCAGCCGGTACTCCCCTTCCCGCGTAAGGGTGTCGCCCAGCTTGCGTCCGTTGTGAACGTCATACACCCGGCGCGTCGAGGAGCCACCGGAGTTGGTAAAGCTCAAATAGACTTCGCCGCTCTCGCCATATTCCGGCCGGTAATACCAGGCCTGGCTGGCCTCGAATTTCGGATGCGCCCGCCGCCGCTTGTGGAAGGTCGGGAGCCGCCACCTGCGTTTCGTTGGCCGGGTTGTAATAAAGAATGCGCTGGCAGGATTCGCAAATCACCGTTTCCACGCCGTTGCGAACGTCATTGTAGGTTTGTGGCCGCAGCATCACCTGGCAGGCCAGGCATTTCTGATCGCGCACTTCGGAGAGCCCCGTGCCGCGGTACTTGGCCACACGGTCATAGTGGCGCAGCAGGTCTTCCCGCACGCCGCCGCGAGCCTTCTCGCGCTTGCCACCCCACTCAGCCAGCAGCTTTTCGTCTTCGGCGGTGCACTCGCGGGCGGCGGCTTTCTCTTTTTCGATCTCCGCCATCTCCGCTTTCAGCTCAGCTTCCGCGGCTTTTACATCTTTTTCGCGGATTTCCGCGTTGACCATCAGCTCCAGAATCTTGTCTTCGTTGGCGCGGATATCCTGCTCGGAAAACTGGATTTCGTGCATCAACGCCTTGTACTGGTCGTTGGTCTTGACGTCGAGCGATTGATCGCGGTACTTGGAGATTTTCTGTTGCAGGTCCTGGATGGCGGTTTCGTACTTGCGGCGGGCGGCTTCATCCGCCTTTACGGCGGTTTTGGCTTTTTCCAGACCCGCTTTGGTCCCCGCCAGTTTCTCTTCGATAACCGCTACCCGCTTGGGTAGAGCGGCGACTTCTTGCTTCAGGCGCAGGATCTCCCGATCTGCCTGTTGCAGTTCGATGAGACTTTGCACGTCAGGAAGCATGGTGGGGACGGGTCACCAGTTGATTTTAGCATGCGGAAAATGACTGGGTACCCTCACAAAATCAGGCGGGTTCCTGGTAGAGGCCAATTACGTTTCCGCCAGGATCGCGGAATCTCGCCGTGATTTCCGGAGCATCGCCGCCGATTGGCTGCACGGTCTCGCCCCCATTGGCCGTAATTCGCTCGAGCGTCGCGGCCACACTGTCCACCATGATGTAAAAAAGCAGCCCAGGTTCGGAGGCCGGCGGCCGCCCCAGAACCCACGTGCCGCTCACCTGCCCGGTGGTGTCGTCGAAGGCAATCTCGCCATTATCCCGCTTGCGGAGATTCCAACCGAACGAGCGCCGGTAGAAATCCGCCGAACGCGCGATGTCGGTCGCCGGAACCTGGATGTAGCAAATCTTGCCATTCGCCAACGTGGGAGGCATAAGGGTCTGTTCTTGATTCTAGCAGTCCCGCTCTGCATCTCCCGCTCCGCTCGGTGTACACTTTTCTGCCTTACCAATGTTGCTTCCATTCGGCAGGAGCTGCTCGTGAAACGATCCGCCCTCGTGTCCCTGATCTGCTGCGCGCTGGTTTCCGTGGCCCTGGCCCAATCCGCCGCTCCCGGGAAAAAGCTCTCCATCGAATCTATCTTCGCCGAGGGCGGACTCACCGGCCGCGGCCCGGAAAATATTCAGTGGAGTCCGGACGGCTCCAAAATTTCCTACATCCAGCGTGACGACTCCGGCGATCACGGCGAGTTGCTTTCCGTCAACGCGCTCACCGGCGAAAAGGGAATTCTGGTCAGCGAACAAAAACTCTCCAGCCTGGCGCCTCCCACCAATCAGATCAAAGATGAGCGCGAGAAAGAGCGCGTGCGCCGCTACAACGTGGCCGCCTACCTCTGGGCGCCCGACAGCCAGCATCTTCTGTTCAATTCGCAAGGACAGCTCTGGCTCTACTCGCTCGCCAGCGGAACCGCGGTGCAGTTCACTTCCGCTCCCGATCCCACCGGCGATCCCAAATTTTCTCCCGACGGCGCCCGCGTCGCTTACCTCCGCAAGCACAATCTGTACGTGCGCCCGGTTGTCGGAGACTCCGAAAAGCAAATCACCAAAGACAAAGACGAAAATCTGTTGGATGGCGAGGTGGACTGGGTCTACTCGGAAGAGCTGAGCGTGCGCAGCAATTATTTCTGGTCGCCCAATGGCAAAGACATCGCTTATCTGCAAATGGACGAGACCCGCGTGCCCTCCTATCCCATTAAGATTGGTCGCCCGTCCACGCTAAATTGGACCAGGAAAAATATCCGCAGCCCGGCGACCCGAATCCCGTGGTGAAGCTGGGCGTGGTCAGCTCCTCCGGCGGCGGCACCAAATGGATTTCGCTCACCGCCGACAAAGACCAAGATCAAGCCAACGACATCTATATCCCCCGCTTCGGCTGGCTGCGCGATGGCGTGCTCTGGGCGCAGGTTTTGAATCGCACGCAGGACAAAGTGGACCTTTATTTCGTGGACGCGCACTCTGGCCGGTCGCGCAAGGTGCTCACCGAGTCGGATCCCGACGGCTGGGTCGAAGTGACCGACAACTTCCGCATCTTCAAATCGAGCGACCGCTTTCTCTGGTCCAGTTGGCGCGATGGCCACACCCAGCATTTATCTGTACAGTTTTGATTCGCAGAATCCGCTGGCCGCCGACGCCAAACTGGAGCGCCAGCTCACCCAAGGCGATTTCGATGTGCTCGGAGTCGATGGTCTCGACGAAGGCAGCGGGATCGTTTATTTCACTTCCAATCGCGGCGACGTGCTCCAGCACCAGATCGAATCCGTCAAACTCGATGGCTCGGAATTAAAGCGCATCTCGCAGGGAGACGGCATGCACGGCGCCATGTTTGCCGAAGATGCCAAACATTATCTGGACAATTTCTCCGCCACCCTGACGCCGCCCGGCATGGCCATTTGCGCTCCGGATAGTTCGTGTCAGAAATTCTGGGAGTCACGCGGCGTCGACGCCTATGGCCTGGCCGCGCCCAAGTTTCTCGATTTCAAAGCGGACGACGGCACGCCGCTTTACGGCCAACTTCTGCTTCCGGAAAATTCCAGCGCCGGGAAAATTCCGGTGATTGTCTATATCTACGGCGGACCCGCCGGGCAAACCGTGAGCAAAGGCTGGATCGGCTCCCGCGGCTTATTCCATCAACTCATGGCCCGCGACGGCTACGCCGTTTTCAGCGTGGACAATCGCGGCACCCCGGGCCGCGACCGCAAATTTCAAGTCGCCATCCGCCACCAGTTCGGCGCCCTCGAACTGAAAGATCAACTGGCCGCGCTCGATCAACTGTTTGCGCAATATCCGCAACTCGATCGCACGCGCGTGGCGATTTGGGGATGGTCCAACGGCGGCTCCATGACCGCCTATGCGCTCACCCACTCGGGGGCATTCAAAGCCGGCGTTTCCGTCGCCCCGGTCACCGATTGGCATCTTTACGACAGCATCTACACCGAGCGCTACATGGGCCTGCCCAAAGACAACGCCAAAGCCTACGACGATTCATCTATGCCGGCCGCCGCCGCGAATTTGCACGGCTCGCTGCTGCTGGTACATGGCACCAGCGACGATAACGTGCACATGCAGAACAGCATCCAGATGATCGACGCGCTCATCAAAGCGGCCAAGCAGTTCCGTTTTATGGCCTATCCGGGGAAAACCCATGGCATCGCCGGCAGCGGCACCCAGCAGCAGTTGTTTCACATGATTCAGGATTTTCTGGAAACCGAGTTAGGGCATTGATCGTAAACGTGTTTAGTGAGTGTGAACGAGGGTGCCCCATCCTAGTCGCGCTTTTTGCGACTAGGATGGGATTCCACGAATGCGTGCGCTGAGAGAAGTTGAAGTCAATAGAATCTGAAATGATAACCACGTCCCGCACCACCCTCGGCGACTTCGAGCTCACCGTCATCTCCGACGGCATCTATCACCTCGATGGCGGAGCCTTCTTCGGCGTCATACCCAAAATTCTGTGGGAGCGCAAGTTGCCCGCCGATAATAAAAACCATGTCCCGGTTGGCCTCAACTCGCTGATTGTCCGCACCGGAGATCACACCGTTCTCATCGAGACCGGCGTTGGTAACAAGCTCTCCGAGAAAATGGTGCAGATTTACGGCCAGCCAGCGCAGCTGCTCGACCATCTTTCCGCCGCCGGCTTCGCTCCCGAAGATTTTGACATCGTCATCAACACCCACCTGCACTTCGACCACTGCGGCTGGAACACGGTTCGCCAGGGCGGGAAAGTTGTCGCAACGTTTCCTAAAGCCAAATACTACGTGCAGCAAGGCGAATGGGAGTATGCGCAGCAGGCCAGCGAGCGCGACCGCATCAGCTACATCGGCGATAACTACGATCCGCTGGTCGCCAGCGGCCAGATGCAACTGCTGCGCGGAGATCGGGAAATTGTTCCCGGTGTTTCCGTCCAACTGTTCCCCGGCCACACCGCCCACATGCAGGCCGTGATGATTGAGAGCGGCGGCAAAACCGCCTGCTACATCTCTGACCTCATTCCCACCACGGCCCATCTCGACATGGCCTGGAGCCCGGCCTTCGATCTATATCCGCTCGATACCCTGGCCAGCCGCAACGCTACTATGCCCAAGCCATCCCGGAAAAATGGCTGACAGTGTTTACCCACGATGTGAAGGTGTCTTGGGGTTACACGGAAAAAGACGAGAAGGGAAAGATGTTGTTGCAGAGCCGGTGAATTCCTAGTTCCGTCATCCAGAGAGTCTGTGACTTTTTTGAACGATGGGTGCCCCATCCTAGCGCGTTTTGTGCGCTAGGGTGGGATTCCCCAAAGGCCTGTGTCTCGGCGGCAGCGGTACGAAACGTCAAAGGACACTTTGGCCCACTAAGCGAATTTCCATACAAACCGCTTGCACCTTTCGCGAACCCGGGGGCCTTCGATCTTCAGTCCGGAGGGGCAGAATTCCCCGCGGTTAGCCGCTAACTGGTAGAAAAGATTGCAATTGCTGATTGTATATCTTTTAGATATAGCGAAATCGAATCCTAGCGCGGATTTTGCCGGACGGGGTTCGGGGTCATCGAACCCGAGAACCGCGCCTATAAACGATCCTGGCGCAACGGCGGGGCATTCGTGCTGAAGGATTAGGCCAGGGTTTTCCGACGAAGGAGCCGGATCACGTCGAGTTTTCAATAGCCCATAGCTAACTACTTGATAACAAACAGCCGGGCCTCGAAGAACTCCTCGACCTTGCCCAGAATCTCGACGGGACTCTTCGATTCGTAGATCGCTTTGCGCAGCGCCGCTCCGCCGGGCACGCCATGGGTGAACCACGATGCGAACTGCTTCATCTTGCCAACGGCGTCGGGCAGCTCTTCTTCGATCAGCATTCGGAAGTACGTGCGAATCATCTCGTAGCGGTCAGCTTCGGAAGGTTCGTCATAGAACCGCGTAGGGACAGCCGCCCCCGGCTGTCCGGTCGGGCAAAGCCCGACTGATTTTGATAGGAGCTGCGGAGAGACCTCGTGCCTTTGGCCCGGCGGACAGCCGAGGGCGGCTGTCCCCACGCAATATTGCTCAATCTGCCGGAAGATCCACGGGTTCGACGGCGCCGTGCGGCCGATCATCACCGCATCGCATCCCGTCTGCGCCACCATGGCGCAGGCATCCTCCGGAGTGCGGATGTCGCCGTTGCCAATCACCGGAATCTTCACGGCAGCTTTGATGGCGGCAATCCACTCCCAGCGCGCTTGTCCGCTGTAGCCCTGTTCGCGAGTGCGGGCGTGCAGCGCGACCGCGCACAGACCGCAGCTCTCCGCCATGCTTCGCCAGTTCCACGCAGACAATCTCTTCGTCATTCCATCCGGCGCGGAACTTTACGGTGAAGGGAATCTTCACCGCCGCGCGCACCGCCTCAAAAATCTTGCCGATGGCTGGCAGATCACGCAGCAAGCCGGAGCCGCCATTGCACTTGACGACTTTTTTCGCCGGGCAGCCCAGATTCAAATCAATCAGATCAAAGCCAAAGCCCTCCACCATGCGCGCCGCCTCGGCCATCACCTGCGGATCGCTGCCAAAGAGCTGCGCCGAAATGGGATGCTCGTCTTCGTAAAAATGCAGATAGCGCTTAGCTTTTTGATCTTTCTTACGCAAAACACCATCGGCCGAGGTGAACTCGGTCATGATCAGCCCGCATCCGCCCAGGTTGCGGATGAAGCGGCGGAAGACAGTGTCGGTCACGCCGGCCATGGGCGCGAGCACGGTGGCCGGAGCGATTTCCACGCTGCCGATCATGACTCGCTGCGGGACTGGCTTGCGCGGCGGCGCAGCCTGTGTAGCGACGGGGCTTACCCAGTCGCTCCGTCCCGAATTGTCCCAACCCTTGCGCATGTAAGTATCCTTAGCTCAGTGTGGAATCTATTGGCCGAAAACGACGCCTATCCCGATGGCTAATATTAAGATTCCTCCCAGTACATTCAAAAGGCGCACTAGCGGATTCTTGTTTAAACGGTAGCTTTCGTGATGCCACCACATTGACTTGTCTTTGGGTGGCGTGATCGCCCTCTTGAAGCAGGTGTAGGCAATCCAGCCTGTCAAAACCAAGACAAAAGCATTGCGAAATATGTGCTGAGCGTGGCTCATTCACTGATCCTACGCTCTTGTACGCGTATGCCCGCGCATCCAGCTATTCTACTGCCTTCCCCGCCGCTTCCCCTTGTGTAACAATCGGCCTAGAGGTCCTAGTCATGGACGCCCCAAGCAAGCCCCTTGCCGCTGACCTGTCTCCCGCAGAATCGAGAAAATGGATGGGCCGCCTGCTGATCGCGGTGGTCTTGGGCGCGGCCATCTGGAACTTTGTGGCGACACTTACCACTGCCGTGGTTCTGCCCGGCCTGGCGCGGGTGATGGAGACCGATCCGCAGTCGCTGCTCTCCCTGGGCAAAGGGGATTTCAACTTCCCGGCGATCTTCGCCGCCATCCTGGAGCTTTGTTTTGCGGCGATTGTCGCGCTGCTGGTGAGTTCCTGGTCACAGCGCCGGCCGACGCCGGCCCGGCGAAGAGCTCCAATGGTTGCTCCGGCCGCCAGCCTTTCGATTTCCACCCCGCCGGTCGCGCCAGCTCGCGAGACGGTGACTCCGGCTCTGGCCGTTCCGTCGGCCAACATTTCGGCGACGCCGCCTCCGCCACCGGTCTTGCCGGTGACGACCGCCGCTCCTCCGCCCAAGCCGCCGGAGGCAGTCAAGCCGGAAAAGCCCAAGAAGCCGAAAGAGGTTTACTACAACCTGGTGGGCGAACCGGTCGAGCGCGACGACGAGTAGGCAAGAAAAAGCCCCCGGCTTGCGGCGAGGGCTTGGGATCCGCGTAAATGCGTGGCTGCCTTACTTCTTGGCGGGCTCTGCCTTCGGTTCCACCTTGGCGTACTTGCGGCGGAAGCGCTCCACACGGCCGGCGGTATCGAGCAGTTTCTGCTTGCCGGTGAAGAAGGGATGGCAATTGGAGCAGATTTCCACGTGGATGTCGCCCCTATGGGTGGAACGGGTCGTAAAGTTATTGCCGCACGCGCACATAACGCGTATTTCGTTGTAAGCGGGATGAATGGCTGCCTTCATGGTGTTAGGAACCTCTGTCCGAAACCTTAGATTCTATAGGAGGGGTGGCGGATTCAGCAACCCATTCGCAGCTAGTCCGTGGCGTGGGCGGACATGTAGGCGCGAAGAATGGCGTTGATGCGGGTTTGATACCCGCGTTGTTGGCGAAACCAGCGGAGCAGGTCGGCGTCGAGGCGCATGGTGACGATCTGCTTGGGGGTGGGCCAGACGACCTTGGCGTTTTTCCAGAAGCCTTCATCGGTGGCGTGCGCGTCAGGATCGGAGGCAATTCCTTTGCGAATCTCGGTATCGCTCATGCGGCGCAGCCGGGACCAATCGGTAGAAGCGGCCTTAACCTTCGACATTCTGCCAGTAGAAGCGCCTTTCGTGCGCTTCTGAGCGCCACGCTGAGA
>CAVOMN010000004.1:0-95343 GCA_963697035.1 uncultured Acidobacteriaceae bacterium
CGATGCCGAAAGCGAAGAGATGATCGAAGCCGGCGTGGAATGACGGCAAATTAAACAACCGCTCGCGAAGCAGATTCCAGTCAAAGGCTTCCAGATGTCCGAGGTAGAAAATAATGCGATGGCGTTCCGCGATGGGGCGCTGGTAAAGGAAATCCGGCTTGACTACTTCGAAAAGCTCATCCGTTCGGGTCCGAGCCTCGCTCAGGCGAAGCAGAAAATCATGCTCGATAGCAAGATACTTTTGCGTCGCCAGCATTGGCATCTGCCTCCAGAAGTTCCCCGCGTCTTGGGTAAGATGCTTCGGCCCTTCTCGTGGATTCGACTGAAATCCCCTTTTGATCTTCCCACGGCGCAGAGAATACATCCAGATCGATCTTCCAACCAGCGGTTCGAGCCCCGCATTGCCCTCCCCCGTATCTGACAACAAGTGCGCGACCTATGATGCGGAAGTTTATGGAAGCGTTGAAGACGAAGCCGCGATTTCTGCCATACAGAACGCCCCGGCTTGCCGTCGTGGTGCTGACGTGGCCTAATGAATCGTAGAGGACAATTCATGGCCGCCAGTTTCGACGCAATCATCATTGGTACCGGACAAGCCGGCCCCTTTCTCGCGGTGCGCCTGGCGGAAGCGAGAATGAAGGTCGCGGTCATCGAACGCGGGCTCTTCGGCGGTACCTGCGTCAATACCGGATGCATCCCAACCAAAGCCATGGTGGCCAGCGCCTACGCTGCGCATATGGCGCGGCGCGGCCCCGAGTACGGAGTGACTTTGCCGGGTGAAGTGCGGGTGGACATGAAAAAGGTGAAGGCGCGCAAGGACGCCATCCAGGCCCCCAGCCGACCGGGGTGGAGAATATGCTCAGGACCACCCAGAATTGCGCTGTTTACCCGCCATGCCCGATTTGAATCCGCGCACGAAGTTAGCGTCGGCAAAGAACGCTTAACCGCGCCGCGTATCTTCATCAATGTGGGCGGACGTGCGGCGATACCTCCGCTGCCGGGTGTCAATCAGGTTCCCTTTCTTACGAATTCGTCCATGATGCACGTTGACTTCTTGCCGCGGCACCTGGCGATCGTGGGCGGAAGCTATATCGGCCTGAGTTTGGCCAAATGTTTCGGCGCTTTGGCAGCGAGGTCACGATTATTGAAATGGCGCTCACGATTGGTGCCGCGTGAAGATGAAGACATATCGCGGGCGATCCAGGACATCGTGCGAAACGAGGGCGTGAATCTGCGGCTGAACGCCAAGTGCATCAGCCTGGCAAAACGCGGTGATGATGTCGCGGTGGGCGTGGACTGCACTCAAGGTTCGCCGGAGGTCAACTGCTTCTCACGTTCTGCTGGCGGTCGGGACGGCGGCCGAATACGGATGATCTTGGGCTCGAAAAGGCTGGCGTTGCGCAGGACGACCACGGATACATCCGGGTGGACGATGAACTGCGCACCAATGTTGCGGGCGTTTGGGCCCTGGGCGACTGCAATGGGCAAGGGGGGTTCACGCATACTCTTACAACGATTTCGAAATTGTTGCCGCCAATTTACTGGATAATGATCCCCGCCGCTTGAGTGACCGCATTCCGGCTTACGCCCTCTACATTGACCCTCCGCTGGGGCGAGCGGGCCTTACCGAGGCAGAAGTGCGACAGTCGGGGCAAACCCGCGCTGATCGGAACCGGCCTATGACCAAAGTCGGCCGTGCCGTCGAAAAAGGCGAGACACAGGGGTTTATGAAGATCCTAGTGGATGCCGGCTCGAAACAGATTCTAGGCGCTGCCATCCTTGGCACTGGTGGCGATGAAGTAATTCATTGCATGCTCGACATGATGTACGCCAAAGCCCCCTACACAGTCATGTCCCGGGCCATGCATATCCATCCCACGGTGTCGGAGTTGTTGCCCACAGTGCTGCAGAGTTTGACGCCGCTCGCGTAGCATTTCATTGGAAAATTCCGATTGCGCTCAATGGCCAGCTGAAGAAGACGAGTCCGCGCTCGCGGGGCGCCCGAGCCGCACCTATGCTGGAGTCTTGTCAGGCAAAGCCGTCGGGCTGGGTGACCGCCCCAAGGGATGCTTGGTGGCCTGCAAATCGCCCCCGCGGCGAGAGCGCGGAGATCGGTTTCAAGCAGCACGCGATTCTTGACCTTGATCTCCAGTAATTGCACTGCGGTAGCAGGAGCCAGGCAGCCGGTTTCCTCGAGCAGCGCACCCATCATCACAATATTGGCCGCCTTCGCGGAGCCAAGGCGTCGGCCATGGCAACTGCCGGGATACAGAGCACGGGCGCTGCACACGGAGTGAAGTCAACCGGGAGAGCTTCTCCGCTATACAGGATCAAGCCAGCGGCAGGTACGTCGGAGGCGAACTTTCGCAGCGAGGGTTCGTTCAGCGCAATCAAGACATCGGGATGAGCAAGTCAAAGGCGATCCGATGCGATCCTTGCGAAAGAGAAACATAACAATGGGCGCTGCCCGAGCGCATCTCTGGGCCATAGGATGGCAGCCAACTCACTTCGAGTCCTTCGCGCATGCCCATCTCGGCCAGCAACTGGCCGAGCAGCAGAACACCCTGCCCGCCGAAGCCAGCGACGTTAACGGTAAGTTTCTCCGAATGCCGCGCGACCGTTCTCCGTGGGCCCGCATCACTTGACTGGCCGATTTCCAAGACATCCTCGACCGGCCTCTGAGGGGGCACGCGTTTGCCGGCGAGCTGCTGCATTGCGATCACGAAAAACTCCCAGAGGAAACACCGGCACCATCTTTTCCAGCACCCATTTTCGCGCTTCGACGGGATCCTTATCCCAAATGGTGGGACAGGGCGAAAGAATCTCTACAAACGAGAAGCCTGCGCCATCGCGCTGCTTCTCCAAAGCCTTGTGAATGGCGCGCCGCGCCCGCATGATGTTTTTGTTATCGCAAAGGGCCACCCGCTCGATATAGGCGGGAGCTTCCAGGGTGGCGAGCAACTCGGAAACATGGAGCGGGAAACCTTCGTTAGCCGGGCGGCGGCCCCAGGGCGAAGTTGTGCTTTTTTCTCCGACCAGCGTAGTGGGCGCCATCTGACCGCCTGTCATGCCGTAGATAGCATTGTTGACGAAAAATATGGTGATCTTTTCCCCGCGATTCGCGGCGTGGATGATCTCCGCCGTGCCGATGGCTGCCAGGTCTCCATCTCCCTGATATGCAACGACTGTTTTGTCCGGACATGCGCGCTTGATGCCAGTCGCAACTGCGGGAGCGCGGCCATGCGCCGCCTGCACATTGCCCACATCAAAGTAGTAGTAGGCAAAGACGGAACAGCCGACCGGGACTGACGAAAATCGTGTCGTTTTGCAATCCCAATTCCTGCAGCGCTTCGGCAATCAGTTTGTGGACGATGCCGTGTCCACAACCGGGGCAATAGTGGGTTTGCTGCTTAAGTTCGGCCTTGCGCTCGTAGAGGTCGTAGAAGAGAGATGACTTCGAGTGGACTACGGAATAATCGTCAGCGGAGGGTTCTCGTGGCCCGCGTTTTGAGTTCATCTGGCATCAGATCTCCTCCGAAGCCGAAGATTTCACGCCGGCACATTGGCATCTTCCATCACATGCGCAAACAATTCCTCGACTGTGGGCACATTGCCGCCGACCCGCCCGTAGAATTCGACAGATGTCTTTCCATTCAGCGCCAGACGCACGTCTTCGACCATCTGCCCGTTGCTCAACTCGACTACCCGACCCGGTCCGCGTGCGCAGCTACGCTCGCCAGTTGCTCGGCAGGAAATGGCCACAACGTGATGGGGCGGAACAATCCAAGCTTTAGGCCTGCGGCGCGGGCGGCATCCACCATGGAACGCAGAACGCGGGAGACAATGCCGAAACCAACGACCAACGATTTCCGCGTCCTCCATACGATACAGCTCAAAGCGCGGCTCAACCTTTTTGGCGCGGATGTATTTGGCCTCCATCTCCCGCTCGTGCTCTTCAAGTTCGTCGGGTTCGAGATAGATCGAACTCACCAGATTGGCGCGCGTCTCCGCCGTTCCCTTGACTGCCCAAGGCTTGTGCGGAGGGCAACCTCATTGCATTCGAGCTCCAGCGGCTCCATCATTTGACCGATGAAACCATCCGCCAGCACGACGGCCGGATTGCGATACTTATCGGCAAGGTCGAAAGCCAGCATGGTGAGCTCAGCCATTTCCTGGACGGAGGCGGGAGCCAGCACCAGGTTGCGGTAGTTGCCGTGACCGCCTCCTTTGACGGTGGCGAAGTAATCGCTTTGCTCGGGAGCGATGTTTCCCAGGCCTGGCCCGCCGCGCATGATGTCCACGATGACGCACGGCAACTCCGCGCCCGCAAGGTAAGAGATTCCCTCCTGCATCAAACTGAGGCCGGGCCCCGAGGATGCGGTCATTACCCGCGCTCCAGTAGCGGCCGCACCATACACCATGTTGATGGCGGCCACTTCACTCTCAGCCTGCACGAATGTTCCGCCAACCTGCGGTAGATACAGCGCCGCTGCTTCGGCGATTTCGCTAGCAGGGGTAATTGGATATCCGTAGTAGGCGCGCACAGCCGGCCAGGATCGCACCTTTCACCACCGCCACATTGCCTTTACAGAGCTGGCGCATCGTGGCCCCCTCGCGGAGACTCCGCCGTGCTATGGGAGGCAGTCAGCCGGTACACGGTAATCGCGCCCGGCTCGGGACAACAGTAGAAGCAGATCCCGCAGCCGGTGCAGGTTTCGCCGGTGTATTGGGCAGGGTGGACACCATAAGAACTTAACTCAGGCGCCAGTTGCAGGCATTTCGGGGGACACGATTCGATGCACAATCCACATCCCTTGCATTCTTCCTCGCAGATGGTGACCTTACCGCGCGCTGGCGCCATGACTCACCTCGAAGGTATTACGTCTGCAACCTGGGGCCGCTGCAGCCACTTCGTCTGTTCACAGTACCGGTACAGCTCATCGCGGAATTTTGGATGCGCAATCTCGATCAGCGCCTTCGCCCGCTCGCGGATGGATTTTCCGTGCAAGATAGGCAACCCCGAACTCAGTGGCAACGTAACGAACCAAACCACGCGTGGTTACAACGCCTGCGCCCGGGCTCAGTACAGGAACAATCCGTGAAACCGCCCCATCCTTGGCGGTCGAGGCCAGAGCGATAATCGGCTTTCCACCTTTCGAGTAGGCCGCCCCGCGCAGGAAATCCACCTGTCCGCCAATGCCGCTATAGAACTGGTTACCGATCGAATCCGAGCACACCTGCCCGGTCAGATCAATCTGCAAGGCGGAATTGATTGCCACCATGTTGTCGTTCCGGCCGATGGACACGGGATTGTTAGTGTAAGAGGTGGGATGAAACTCAAAGATCGGATTATTGTCCACAAAATCAAACATCTTCTTCGTCCCGAGCACGAACCCGACAATGATCTTGCGCGGCTTGAAATTCTTGCGCGCGCCGGTCACCACCCCCGCTTCGATGAGCGAAATCAAGCCGTCGGAGACCATCTCACTGTGCACACCCAAATCTTTGCGGTCCATGAGAAAGGGAAGAACGGCATCCGGAATCCCTCCGATGCCGGTTTGCAGCACGGCGCCGTCCTCAATTAGCCCGGCAACGTGCTTCGCAATGGCCACGTGAGCTTCCGTGATTTTGGGCTTCTTGATTTCGCACAATGGACGGGAGGAATCCACAATCGCGTGCAGCTTGCTGACATGAATGAAGCTGTCGCCGTAGGTGCGAGGCATCTGATCATTGATGTGAGCCACTACATAGCGTGCGCAATTGGCGGCGGTAAGAGAGGTATCCACGCCCAGTCCGAAGCTGCAAAAGCCATGCGAGTCCGGCGGGGAAAGCTGCAGCAGAGCGACATCAATCGGCATGGCTCCGCTCTCAAATAGCTCTTCAATCTCCCCCAGGTAAATGGGGGTGTAGTCGGCGCGGCCTTCGTTGATCGCATCACGCACGTTCGGACCGATGAACATTGCGTTGTGGCGGAAGTGTTCCGCCATGTGCGGGGCTACGTACGGCGCGCACCCGATCGTCATCATGTGGACGATTTCTACGTCATAGACGGAGGGGCCGCGCCGCATGAGAGCCTCAACAAGGGTCTCGGGTTCGGCGCACCCCGGCTGAATGTACACGCGCATGCCCGACTTCACGCATTGCAGCGCTTCGTCCGGGGTTGTCAGTTTGCTTGAGTAGTCAGTCTCCCAGGACATTCCATTTCCCCTATGCTTCCTTTGCCTGAGGTTGAAGCGCGGTTGAGCAGACGCTGCCAGTTCGTAACCAACCGCGGCATAGTAGATGGCGCGGTCAAAAAAACGCTCCAACAACTGCAACAGCTCCAATTCGCCGAATATCTCCAGGGCGCGTTCCTGGGGAATCTCTTCTTTCACGAACTCCCAGAGATTCTCTTTAGTCAGTATGATCGCCCAGGTGAGTTGGCTCAAGGGAATACCCTGATGCGCCCGGCGCGCGCCAATTTCCAGGTAGCGAGTCTCCAGCTCCACTTCACTTCGCCCCAGAAGCCACTCCCCCAAATGACGATAGATCTCGTACACCCGCTGTTTGAGTTCCTCTTGCGGGACGTCTACATACGCTTTGGTAATCGGCGAACTCTGCGCTTTCGTGAGGAGATTTCCGGCCAGAATGTCAGAGTGGGTCTCGATGAGGCGCACAAGTCGGTAAGCCAGCATCATGACCGTTGTCCAGCCCCCTTTTCCATTGTGATTATCGTTTGGGGCAGGGATCGGCCACCATGACGTGCCTCACCCGCGGGTGTGATTCCTATCACAGGCTGAATTAAGTCTAAGGCACACAGAGCCATCCCGTGCCATTTCCTGGAAGCGGCAGCGGCCACATAAGTCAGTGGCGAAGCCCGGCCGCTAGCCGCGCTTGCCTCCGGGAAAAGCCGCTAGCCGATGCCTGCGGAACTCGCTGACATCGAGAGCATCGCTCTCTAAAGCCGCTTCTTCCTCGGCCCATTCCTGCGATTCGGCGCCTTCTAGCTTTTTCAAAAGCTGGGTGGCACAGGAAGCACAGCAAAAGCCCGTGGTCTTCCGCGACTCGCCTTTTTCGTCCAATGCCCGGTAGTCGTAGTGGAATACCGGAGGACGCGATGAGCACACCGTGCACACCTCAGGCACTTCGTGTAGCGGATCAAATCCGGCAAAAAACAGACTGTCCATCACAGAACACCTCCTCATTCCTTTTGTTTCGAACTCACCGGCGCCGGTTCGCCCGGAGTTTGTGCAGCCAACCACTTCTGATACGCCTTCCAGCCTGGGCACCAACCCGTGTGCCAGCGCCAGAGGCGAGCCAGGAAAGAACCGGGACGCCTCTCTGAATACCGTCTGAGGCCACAGTTCTCGCAGTTCGGTGCTGTATTGATCGCGTTCATATCTCGGGCCTCCTTATCCTTCAATTTGCCGACGTTGCAAATCTCGTATCGTAACTTCACCATTCGGGCATGGTCAGATACTCATCTATCGATTGCGCGGCCCTTCGACCAGCTCCCATGGCAAGAATTACAGTCGCGCTTCCGGTAACAATATCCCCTCCTGCGAATACACCTTTTCGCGAGGTGCGCTGCGTTTCATGATCTGCCTCTATGTAGCCTCGCTTGTCGGTATCCAGGCCGGGGGTCGTGCTCTGCACAATGGGATTTGCGCTGGTGCCAATCGCAATCACGGCCACCGACAGCGGCAGATTGAATTCCGAGCCCGCAATCGGCGCCGGCCGCCGGCGGCCCGACGTGTCGGGGTCTCCTAACTGCATGCGCACGCAGCGGACACCGCCCAGCCATCCATCCCCGTCCGCCAAGAACTCGACGGGATTGGTCAGCATGTGAAACTCAATCCCCTCCTCGCGGGCGTGTTTTGCTTCTTCGGCCCGGGCCGGCATTTCCGCTTCGCTGCGGCGATAGATCACGTACGCCTTGCGGGCGCCCAGACGCAGCGCCGAGCGGATGGCATCGAGCGCAGTGTTCCCCCCTCCGATCACCGCAACATCTTTCCCGCGTAAGTCCAGCATCGGCTCATCATACGCAGGAAACTTGTAAGCCTTCATCAGATTGATGCGGGTGAGGAATTCATTCGCCGAATACACCCCATTCAGGTGCTCACCGGGAATGTTCAGAAAGACGGGCAGTCCGGCCCCTGTCCCAATGAACACGGCATCGTAACCTTCCTCCTGCATGAGTTCGTCGATGGTCACAGTTCTTCCGACGACCACATCGGTCTCGAATTCGACCCCCATATCGCGCATGTAATCCAATTGTTCCCGAATGATTTGCTTGGGCAGACGGAATTCTGGAATGCCATAAACGAGAACCCCACCGAGTTCGTGCAGGGCCTCGAACACTCGCACTTGGTGTCCTTTTTGTACCAAGTCCCCGGCAACTGTAAGCCCGGAGGGCCCGCTGCCCACGACCGCAACTTTTTTCCCGGACGGAGGAACTTGGGGAAGATGGCGAATTCCCATGCGCTGTTCGTAGTCCGCGACGAAGCGCTCCAGATAGCCAATGCCCAGCGGCTTGACCTTTCGGCCCATCAGGCAGGCGCCTTCGCAATGGTCTTCCTGGGGACAAACGCGCCCGGTAATCGCCGGAAGCACATTGTCCTCACGAATCTTGGCTGCCGCGGCAAGAAAATCTCCCGCCACGATCAACTCCACAAACTCGCGGACTTTCACACCGACCGGACAATGGGTCATACAGGCCGGCTTGGCGCACTCCAGACAGCGCAGCGCTTCCTGCCGGGCCAATTCCGGACTGTAGCCCAGATTCACTTCGGCGAAGCAGGTCGAGCGCATCTCCGGTGGCTGCTCAGGCATGACCTGCCGCGGGACTTTCATCCGCTCCTTGAGCGGCAACAGATTCAGCGAGGGTTTGGCGAGCTGGGCCATATTCTAATTTCGTCTCCTCCGCAGGCGCCTCTCACACCGTCTGCGCTGTCTCGATTCGCAATCCCTGCTTACTGCGAAACTCCTCCAGCGCGCGCCGCTCCTGGGTGCGATACGTTGCGTTACGCTGCACCAGCACGTCGAAGTTGACCTGATGCGCGTCGAATTCCGGACCATCCACACAGGCGAACTGGCTCTTGTTGTTGATCAAGACGCGGCAGCCACCACACATGCCGGTGCCATCAATCATAATGGGATTGAGACTCACCAGCGTACGGATACCCGCAATGCGCGTGATGTCCGCCACAGCCTTCATCATGGGAATGGGACCTACCGCCAGCGCCAGGTCGACGTGTTCGCCAGCTTGAATCAACTGGCTCAGTGTGTCGGTCACGAATCCTTTCTCTCCGTAACTGCCGTCGTCAGTGGTAATCATCAGCGCATCGCTAACCTCGCGCATCTCGCGCTCCAGGATCACCAGTTCCTTGTTGCGTGCACCCACAATCGAAATGATGCGGTTCCCTGCTTTCTTCAAAGCCGCTGCGGTCGGATATGCCATAGCCGTGCCCACGCCTCCACCCATCACGACGACCGTGCCGAATTGCGCAATCTCCGAAGGCTTGCCCAGCGGGCCAACTACGTCGAGGATGTGATCGCCGGTACTTAGAGAGTTGAGGAGATGGGTGGTCTTGCCTAGCGACTGCACCACGATGCTGACGGTTCCGCACGCAGGATCGGAACTCTCGATGGAGAGGGGAATTCGTTCCCCTTCTTCATGAATCCGCACAATGACAAATTGTCCGGGAAGCTGTTTGCGGGCTATGCGCCGAGCCTCAATGTGGAACCGCTTGATACCCGGAGCAATAAACGCGGCGTGGGTAATGGTGAACAACAAGCACCTCGTAAACGAGTACTGCTTCATTGTTCAGGAAGAAAGCCCCAGCAGACTGTGATCGGAATCACCGCCGGCGGAAACTGCTAGCCGGAGCGGGGCGCCAGCCAGCCGTCAATGTGTGGCCAGGTGCGCTTGTGGGCTCCGCTGCCCGCCATGATCCCGATATGTCCGCCGGGGATCCGGAATAGTTCCTTATCCTTGCTGCTCACCTTGGACATAATGGCCGCCGACTGGCACGGCGGCGTAATGTGGTCGCCTTCCGCAATCACGGTCAGCAGATTGGCGCGAATCCGGCTCAGGTCCACTCGCTGGCCGCGAATCACCCACTCGCCCCGCATCAAGCGGTCGTTGCGGTACAGATCCACGATGAGCTGCCGGAAAGCTGCGCCCGCTAGCGGGATGTTGTCGGTGACCCAGGTGTTCATGGCCTGCCAGGCCTCGACCACCTGAGGATTCTCTACGTTGTCCCAGAGTTTCAGATAGTTGCCAATGTAGTTCTCGACCGGCTTCAGCGCCTTGGCGCCGTAGTCAATCATCTCGCCCGGCATGTTGCCGAATGCTGCGAGCACTTTGTCCACATCGAAATAGCGCTCGTCGACCCAGCGCGCGAAGGTGAGATGTTCTTTGTCCGAGAAAGTCCAGCGGAGCCGTCAACAACATCAGGTTACGCAGTCCGTCATCGGGGCGTCAGCGCGGCGTAGGCGGTAGCCAGGATGGCCCCGATACACCAGCCCAGCATGCTGAATTCTTCCACGCCCGGCGACCGCTTTGAGCTTGCGGATCGCGCGCGGCAGGTAGTCCAGAGTGTAGTCGTCGAACTTCAGGTTCTTGTCTTCGGGCCCGGGCGCACCCCAATCCAGCAGATACAGGTCGTAGCCGCGGCTGATCATGAACTCGACAAAGCTGTGCCCGGGCCGAAGATCAAGAATGTAGGGCCGGTTCATCAGCGCGAAGACCAGCAAAAGCGGGACCCGATGACGCTGCTCTTCGGGCACGACGGGAACGTAGCGATAGAGCTTGGCCTTGTTGAGCGCCCACACCAGTTCTTTTGGCGTTTGCGCAATGGCGCTCGCGTCGTCACCGCCTTGGTGAACGTCGTGAGTTTTTCTTCCAGGGCTGTGAATTGGTCGAGGACAACCGTGCTGTCTGCCATTTCTATCTCGCCCCTTTCTTTCTGGGCCGCCTTTCCGGTTTCGGCTTACGCGCGATCCCGCGCCGGCTGGCTTTGTCAGCTGTTTCTC
Source organism: uncultured Acidobacteriaceae bacterium (assembly GCA_963697035.1). Lineage (GTDB taxonomy): Bacteria > Acidobacteriota > Terriglobia > Terriglobales > Acidobacteriaceae > PALSA-270. Next base: position 11,017 of record CAVOMN010000004.1, read on the forward strand.
GATGCGGTCCAGCTTGGCGTCCATATCGTCGAGCCGCATTTCCACGTTGGTGAACCGCTCCGCCAGACTGATGAAATCCGCCCGCGAAGGCATGCTGAGTTGCTGCAGCGCCTGCAGCATGGCCTTCTCGGTGGCTTCGCGAAACGGAGCCGACGCGGTAAGGCAAGTGTCGAGCATGGTGCCGCTGGTCTTGGCATAGGCTTCGGAATTCACGGCTTCCACCATGGCTTTGGCCCAGGCATCGAGCTAGGTATCGCGCATCTCACGGAAAGCGGCCATGGGATCAAACCCATCGCCGTTGCTTGCTTGTTTGGGATCGGCCATTTGCAACTCCTTTCCCGCGCGGGCTGCGCGAGGATATAGCCGCTGTAGAAGACTTGCTTCACGAACTTCCGGCGGGAAGCTCGAGCTCTCTCTACAACACCGCAGTATAACGCCTGCTAGGCGGCAGCCGACCGCTTCAACGGTTTCGAAGCGATATCCAGCATCGCCTTCTGGGTTTCAATCAGGGTATCCATGCCGCTTTGAAAGGCCTCGGCCGCGGGATTGCTGGAGATCCGGAATTGCTTCTTGGCGGTCTCGTATGCCACCTTATGCTGCTCTGCGAGATAATCCAGCACTTTTTTTTGCGCTGCAACAGAGTGCTCGACCGTCTGCTGGAATAGGGCGGTCACGTCCTCCGCGCATCTTCGCGGCGGAGGCCGCCGCGCTCTTTGGCCAGGCCGGCGACGGTATGGCTCTGCTCGACCGCAAGATCAATGACGCCTTTCTGGGTCTCCACAAAACGATCAAATGTCTGGCCGAACAGATCGAACAGAAAAAGCCCAGGCGTATCCGGGACAAGGTGGAAGGCTCTTCTTGCAGGCTTCGATCCAGGTCGGCATTCTGTTCCGCCACAACTTCCAGGGACTTCTTTTCCAGTTCCGCCAGCCGCTCTACGTTCTTTTCGTAAACGGGAATCAGCGTGTCCAGGAACTCGGCTTTCTCGTGTGGCTCTCTGGTTGACTTGTGAGGGGTAGTCATGTTCTGTCTCCTTTCAATGGAGAAATGTCATGCTGCGCTTTATGCTGCACTGCAGCATAACTAAATCATACGCTCGCTCGAGTCGATGTCAAGAGGAAAGTACGCATGGATACGAATCGCAAGAAAGTCATCATCAAGAAGTACGAAAACCGACGTCTCTATGACACCACCAACAGCCGCTACATCAACCTAGACGAAGTGGCCCAGTTGGTGCAGGAAGGGTGTGACGTCGAAGTCGTGGACGCCGCCACGGGAGAAGACCTGACCCGCCTGGTGCTGACGCAGATCATCGCGGAACACGCCAAGGGCGCCCGACTCGACTTTCCCCATCGACGTACTGCGCCAAATGGTCGCGGCCTCTGGCAAGGTGACGCAGGAAGGCGCCTTGAACTATATGAAGGCTGTTTTCGACATGTACCAGAATGCTTATCGTGCGATGGCGCCTTCGTTGACACCGTTCGAATTCTTGCGTCCCTCGACGCTCCACCGCGAGGCGGAGGCCGCTGAGTCTGCGAGTCGCGCCGAACCGCGTCCGGCCCAAACCAGGACAGAGAGATGAATCCGCGGAGGTCATCAAGCTGCGGGAACGAATCGAACAGCTGGAGTCCTTGTTTCTCCCGAGTTAGGCGCCGACAGAAAGCGCCACGCAGACGCAAGGACTCGCCGTCAGCCCACTCGCCCGCAGTCTACACTGAACGTCCTCCAGAGCATAGGTTGGCCCAATCACAGTGATCTGTGATCTCAAGCACAAACAAACAGCCAGCTTATCTGGCTTAGTATGTGCACGATCTCAGACTACTGCCCAGGGAGGAGTTTCCATGGCTCACGCAAACGCAGTCAGGCTACCGGAACGGTCGCGCCACACCACGCCTCACTTCCTATGATACCGGCTTTGAGCACAGTCTGGAGCATTGGATGGAAGTCCGTCACCTGGTCGAAGAGGCGGAGAACGAACCGCCGGCACAGTCCTAAGCCGGCCCATAGCCACGGCATCTTGTCCGTCGCATAGCCTGCGCAGAAGACTCACGGTGCGCGCTTAATGTACCCTCGCTGCGTTCGTGCTAGAAACGCTGCGTCACTGCGATCAGGCGGCGACGCGATCGCTATTCTGCTGCATGGATCGGGCGGACGCCAATTGCTTGTGATGGACCAGTAGCAAAGCCAGAGCGCATGAACCGAGGCGGGTGAGCGTATTTTCCGTAGGCCGGCTAGGATTACCGGTACACGCGCGCCCAAAACCAGGCCGGCGATCTGTGCGTCCGCCAGGTGCTCCAGTTCCTCGGTGAGCATGTTTCCGGCTTCAATATCCGGAACCACAAAAATATCCGCCTGCCCAGCCACTGCGAAACGTATCCCCTTGTTTTCGGGCCGCCTCCAGCGGATACCGCAACGTCGAAACCCAGCGGGCCATCGAGCACGCCTCCCGTGATCTGGCCGCGCTCCGCCATCTTGCACAGGACGGCCGCGTCGAGCGTGGAACGCAGCTTTGCGGAAATGTGTTCCTGCGCCGACAAAATGGCAACCTTCGGCTTCGGTCAGACCCAGAGCATGTGCCAGATCGATGGCGTTCTGCACGATGTCGCGTTTCTCCTCGAGCGTAGGATCGATGTTCACGGCCGCGTCGGTGATAAACAAGGGCCGCGGAAAAGCTGGGAACATCCACCGCAAAGACATGGCTGATGCGCCGCTCGGTGCGCAAGCCCTGCGGCGCATCCACAAAGTGCATGAGTTCGTCGGAGTGCAGGCTGCCTTTCATCAAGGCCGCGACTTTGCGCTCCCGCGCCAAGGCCACTGCCCGTTCGGCAGCGGCATGGCTGTGCTCGGTATTTACGATTTCGTAGGGCGACAGATCGACCGCCGCCTGCTGCGCTGCAGCACGAATCTTCGCTTCCGGCCCAATCAGAACCGGGATGATCAACTCCGCCCGAAAAGCCTCGACCGCGGCCAGCAGAGAAAGCGTGTCCACGGGATGCACCACGGCGGTGCGAATCGGCTCCAGCCCGCGAGTCTTCGCGATCAACTGCCGGTAGTGCCGGCCTTTCACCAGACAACTTGACTTCGGGCAAGGTGACCGGTCCCGCAGAATTTTCTCCGTGGGCGCGATCACATCGGCAGTGCCGCTGATTACGATTTCTCCTTTTTGGTTGGTCGCCTGGCAATCAGCGAGTCACGCGATTCTTTTCGTCGAATTTCTCCAGTCACCTTCACCGTGATCGTGATCGTATCGCCCAGGCAGACCGGCCGCCGGAATTTGAGGGATTGCCCTAAGTAGATGGCGCCAGGCCCGGGAAGTTGCGTGCCCAGAACCGTCGAGATCAGAGCTCCTCCCCACATGCCATGCGCGATAATCTGGTGAAACATGTCGCTCTTGGCGAATTCTTCGTCCACGTGAGCGGGGTTGACGTCGCCCGACATGATGGCGAAAAGTTCGATGTCTTTGTAGGTGAGAGTACGGACGATGCTGGCGGAATCGCCCACTTTGCAGTTCGGCGAACGTGCGGTTCTCGATTCGATCCACAAGTTCCCTCCTCGCGGCCGACCGGTGGCCGAAGAGGCTGGCGGAATGAGCTTCGCCGCTCTCTTAGAAGTGGAAGCCTCCGCCGCAAATCAGTACTTCGCCGGTCACATAGTCGGACAGCGGCGAGCAGAAAAATAGTACCGCTCCTGCGGCTTCCTCGGGAGTGCCCAGCCTGCCCAGCGGACAGGCATTTTTCACCGCATCCAGCATGTGCGGCTGCACGCCGATGCGAATGCGATGTCCGCGCATCTTTACGTGGGCCTCATCGCCCGTGAGCGGCTGCACCAGGCGGGTCTCGATCAGACCGAAGCCCACGGCATTAACATTCACGTTATAACGGCCCCATTCCTTCGCCAGAGTTTTCGTGAGTCCGATGACACCGGCCTTTCCCGAGGAATAGCCGGCCTGGCCGGGATTGCCGTCCGTTCCCGCGATGGACGTGATGTTGACGACTTTGCGCATCACCCGCTTGCCCGCCGCGATCTCGTTCTTGGCGGTCTCGCGGATATAGCAGGAAGCCGCCCGCAAGATGCGAAACGGCACCGCCAGATGGATTTCCAGCATGGCTTGAAATTGCTCGTCTGATGGTTTTCTGAATTACGTTGTCCCAACTGTAGCCCGCATTGTTGACGATAATGTCCAGCGCTCCAAACGATTCCAGCGTGGTCTTGACCAGCGTGTCGGGAAAAGCATGGTCCAGCAGGTCACCGGCAAAGTGCTTCACCATGTGTCCTTCCGCGGACTCAGCATGCCTTGGGTTTCGCTCAGAGCTGCTTCGTCAAGATCATTGACCATCACTGCAGCGCCCGCGGATGCAAGCTTGGTGGCAATCGCGCGGCCGATGCCACGGCCAGCCCCCGTAACCAACGCGGTTTTACCTTCTAGAGTGAACGCCATCTTGGCCACCTCCCTGCGCGCAGCAAAATTGGCTTTTGCCGCACTGCAGCATAGTGTTGCTGCAATGCATTACATCATATTTTAGGATCGATAACAAGCGGGACTCAAGGCTATGCAGAAGGGAAAAAAGAGAGTCATCGCTGTACACCGTGGCTCCAACTACTGGGATGCTTCTCAAGCATAGTTAATCGGGTTTCGGTCAAGCCAATGCTGGTCGCGAACCGCATTCACATTCTTGACCGCGCCCTGCCCCATGCTTGTGGTTAGACGTTGCGTCCGCCAAGTGAGCCCGGCGCCAAATCCGATAATGCCGCCGATCGCGCTGAAAGCAACTGCACGTCCCGCAGTCTTATGCCGGCGATTGAAATATCCGCCTAAAAGGCCGATGCAAGCCCCAATGGTGGCCTGCTTCCACGCTCGTAACGCTGCGTCCGTGAGGAAGGGCGAAAGGGGATCTCCATCCAGGAACGCGGTTCGGCCTTGAGCTGCGCCTTCGAAACCGGATATTACAAGCTTCTTCCCGTAATCAAGATTCGCTTTGACCTGTCTGCCGAGGTTCATAAGATGCAAGCTCCTCCTTCTTTTATTACTCACATGAGGCGACTGGTGCAGTGACCCCTATCACTATTCGAGAAAGTAGTGGCCAGCCTTTAGTCACACCCCGAGGTGACCAAAATCACTGACGCCCCGGCGGCTCGCTCGCAAACTTCTGCTATCCCCTCTGGCAATGCTGGGGCGCGACACAGCAGCTTGGGCTTGCACCCATGGGACTGCAGTTCCTGTGGCAGTATGGAGCCCCCAAATAACCAAGGGAGGTTTTGCCATGGCCGTGAATCCGGTTCCGCCCCCCAAATTGGCGCCCGCCTTTCTTCCTTCGGTGATCGATCCCGGCACTCTTCCTAAATTACAACTGGTGACGAAAAAGAGATCCGCGATCGACGACAAAGTTGATGAGCTCCGCCAAAAGCGCGCACACATTGAAGAGGGCGGCGGTCAACAGCGTATCCAGAAGCAACACGCTTCTGGCAAACTCACCGCGCGGGAACGGGTAAAAAAGCTGGTTGACCAGGGAAGCTTCCAGGAAATTGGACTTTTTGCCAAGCACCGCGCCACTTACTTCGGCATGGCGGAGAAGGAAACGCCCGCCGACGGAGTCGTCACCGGCTGCGCCACGATTGACGGCCGCCTCGTCCACCTCGCCAGCCAGGACTTTACCGTATGCGGCGGAACGGCCGGCGAAGTGCACTGCGCCAAGATCACGGAGATGATGCAGCTCTCGTTAAAGACGGGCAGCCCCTTCATCTTCATGAATGATTCCGGTGGGGCGCGGGTACAGGAGGGCATTGACAGCCTGGCCGGCTACGCCAGCGTGTTCTACAACAACGTATTGCTTTCCGGCAGCGTTCCCCAGATTTCCATTATCTGCGGCCCATGCGCGGGCGGCGCAGCTTACAGTCCGGCGCTCACCGATTTCATTATTCAGACCAAGCGGGCCCAGATGTTCATCACCGGCCCGCAGGTCATCAAGCAGGTCACCGGAGAAGTGGTGACGCGGTGAAGAGTTGGGCGGACCCGCGAGCGCAAATGAATCGCTCCGGCGTGGTTCATCTGATCGCCGAAGATGACAATGGGGCATTGTCTCTGTGCCGCCGCCTGCTGGGATTTTTGCCGGCTAACAATCTGGAAGATCCGCCGCGGCTGCGTTACCGGCTCGCCCCCCAAAGCGATCCCGAGTTAAACGATGCCGTGCCAGACGGAAGCGAAAGTCCCTTATGACGTTCGTGCGGTCATCACGCGCGTTGCTCGACTACCATGATCTTTTTGAGATTCAACCCGGTTTCGCGGCCAATGTGGTGATTGGCTTCGGCCGCATCCAGGGACGCCCGGTGGGTATCGTGGCCAACCAGCCCTGCGTACTCGCCGGCGTCCTGGACATTGACGCATCAGACAAAGTGGCCCGGTTCGTGCGCTTCTGCAACGCGTTCAATATTCCGTCTGATCACCTTTGTGGACACGCCGGGATTTCTGCCCGGCGTCGAACAGGAGTATGGCGGCATCATCCGCCACGGGGCGAAGGTGCTGTTTGCCTACTCGGCCGCAACCGTTCCGAAACTCACCGTCGTATTGCGCAAGGCCTACGGCGGTGCTTACATCGCCATGTGCTGCAAAGAACCTGGGCGCGGATCGCGTGGTGGCTTGGCCGACGGCTGAGATTGCAGTGATGGGCGCCGAGGGCGCGGCAGAAATTGTCTTCCGCCATGAAATTGAAGAGGCCGAGAACAAAGCGCAGCGGCGGCAGGAATTGATCGATCTTTATCGCGATACGTTTGCAAACCCCTACGTGTCGGCTGGACGCCGTCTGGTTGATGACATCATCGAGCCTGCCGAGACCAGAAAATATCTGGCGCAAGCCCTAGAGGCTCTGCACACCAAACGAGAGCGCCGTCCGCCGAAGAAAGCATGGGCTTGATTCCGCTCTAGCTGGAGAGAGATCCCATGCTCATAACCTCGCGTTCGTCTGCTTTGGGTTGATTTATGTCTCTGGAATTCTACGATATCTGCTGCGGCGTAGACACGCTGCGCGGTCGTCGTGAATCTCAGGAGCAGTCTGATTCATTCGCAGGCCAAAGCGCAGACTGCGCGATCTCGCCGCAGTCGCGCTCTCTCCTTGTTCGGCTCGATGTTTACGCAGTAATCCAGGGCCGCGGAACTCCCACGCTTGCCTATCGATCCCGTCGGCTGACGAGAATCTTTCCCCAGAAACCTTGGCCGTCATCGCGGAAACCATCGCAGCTTCTTTCGGCAAAACAGTCCGAATTCGCTCTGCAAGAAGATTCCGCGAGCGGCTCCGCCACCGCCGATGGAACCGCCCTCTGACGGCAACGGAGCCTGGGAGACGGAAGGGCGCGTTCTGGTCCCACACTTCGCACGAGATTGTCCATGCCAGACGATCGCGGAACTTCCGGCATGATGCGGGAGTCGAATGAGACGAGAGCATTGAAGGTACAGATCACGATCGACGATACCACCTACGAGGTGGAGGTTGAGGACAGCGAAGAAGGTTATCCGTCCGTCCTCGAGCCGCCGCCCGCCAGAACAACGATCCAATCGCAGTGTCGTATCGGTGGCGCCCAAGGGAGCGTCTGCCTCGACGAATGCCGACCATGTTGACGAAACCAAAGTGTGCCGGAGTCCAGTGGCGGGGATCGTGATCCGGGTGCACGCCCAGGCCGGGAAAGAGTTGCAGGCGAACGATCTGATCGTTGTGCTCGAAGCCATGAAGATGGAAACCAGAATCAGCGCCCCGGCGGCGGGGAAGATAAAATCCCTCAAGGTGGCGCCCGGCGACGCCGTGAAACTCAACCAGATTCTGGCCGAGTTCGAATAGGCCAGTCTCTCATTCCTCTTCGTCTGTGACTGGTTATCACCAACTCATGGGTGACACCTAACACGGTGCACAGACGCACCCTTCTCATAATCGCTTCTAGCATTTCCCGCCAGGCCTTAACGGTGACAGTCAGGAAAGAGGGCCCCAGTACCCGCTAAGAGCCCCGTCGAAACGGAGGCTGGCCACCAGCTTGCGAGTCCGTCGTTACTAGCTGGGGCGAAAAGGTATGCCCTCATGAAACCTTTCGTGATCAATCAGCATGGCCGGATAGTGTTCCCGTGCAATTTCTTTCCGGAGCTCGACTTCTCTGTTTTCGAAACGCTCGAGCAGTTCAACGCGGTCATCCGCCGCGACTTTGGAGAAAAGGCGCCCACCGAAACGGACATCGTGAACCGGGCGCAGTCCGGCGGCTATCCCAGCCGCTATGAAATTTGCCGCGATTTGGCGCTGAACCTCTTCTGGGTGAACCGTTATGTCCTGACCATGTATGAGAAGCGTCCCACGCGCTGGGGCGATCTGCCGCGGCACCGCGACGACATCTTTCTGCCGGTCTACCAACCGCGCGACGCCTCCGGCCTGATTACGGCGATCGAGGCCGGCTACGAAAAACTGCCCGCCGCATGGGATCAGGCGAGCGGAAGACAAGAGCTTTCGCATTCTGCTCAAGTCTTCCGCAACAAACAGACCGCGGGAGGAGAAACTCGTCCGCTTCGGCCCACGGTGAGCGAGAATCTGGCCGGCTCCGGGCAATCTAACTTGCCATCTTCTGCGGCTACGATCCCGACTATCCCTCCTACAGCTACGAGACATCATCAACTTCCTGCATGAGGTTCCCGAACTCGAAGCGTTGATGCGGCAGGCCATGATCCTGCATAACCAATACCCATGGGACCCGGCGGCGAGCACACTGACTGCGGTCGGCGAATCTGCGCGCCGAAGATTACGTTATTGCGTTTCACCCGCGCAGCAGCGAAGTGCTGCAGTTCATCCGCCGGGTGAACCACAACGGGCACTCGGAGCATCCTCCGAAGCTCCCCAGGCCACAGACTTTGGCCTTGAGCGAGCCCGAGAAGCCCTACCCTCCAGTGGTGGTACGCCAGAGCATTCAAGGTTCTGCCCCGAGTGGAAGCCATCGCCGTTTACGAGGGCGAAATCCCCTGCACCAATGCAGACCTCATCCGCAATCACGCCTACTGCTGGTCGCACATGAGCGCCGCTGACATCCTGGAAAAAACCGGCATCGAGCAGCGCTGCTACACCGAATTGAGCCTGCCGGATATGGCTCTGCTGACGGCGCGGGAGGCCATCAAGAAGGCTGGCCGCAAGCCCTCGGAGATTGGTGCAGTGCTGTTTTGCAGCTGCACCAGCACCAAGCTGATTCCGTCGGTCGCCACCTGGCTATCGGGAGAGTTGGGATTGCTGCAGACCCACACGTCCTGCGACATCGTGGCCGCCTGCGCCGGGATGTCCTACGGCTTGGGCGAAGCGATCCGCCTGTTGCAGGAGATCGAGGAACCGGTGCTGGTGGTCTGCGCGGAAAAATTCTCCGACAAGATCGGGACTGTGCGCACTTCTCGCATGATCTTCGGCGACGGCGCGGCTGCTGTCGTGGTTGGCCCCGCACCCGCGGGCGCAGCGTCCGACATCGAAGTATTCCAGACCTATGCCAGCGGTCCCTGGTCGGAGGTGAACTCGATCATCTGGCCGAATCCGGAATTCGATAACAACATTACCGTGTACGGTCCGGAGGTGAAGGCGCTGGTAAAGCGCTATCTCACGCAGATGATCGGCGAATTGAAAGCGCTGCCTCATCCAGACGGCGGGCCCGGCACACTGCTGGATGCGATTGATCTCGTCATCCCTCACCAGGCCAATAAGTGTATGGTCACGAGCCTCGCCCAGGCGGCGGGAATCAGCCCCTGAGCGGCTCTACTTCAATATTGCGCACGTCGGCAATACCTCCGCCGCCAGCATTCTTCTGGCCATTCATGATGCGGTGCGCGAAGGCCGAATCAACCGTCCGATGCGGGTGTTTGCGCCCGGCTTTGGTGCCGGCGCGGTAGGCGGCTATGTGGTCATGCGGGTAGATCCAGCGATAGTCAGTCAATGCCCGAAGAAGAGAGGAATACCGCTATGGAAAACACTGGAAATGGCAAATGCCAATGGAAACGGAACTAAGCCGCTCGCGGGAAAAGTCGCTCTGGTCACTGGCGCGTCACGCGGCATTGGCCGCGCCATCGCTCTCGAACTCGCCCGGCGCGGCGCGAACGTCGCCATTGACTACAAAGTGGACGCGACTCACGCGCAAAGCGTCGCTGAAGAAGTTCGCGCCCTGGGAGTCGAGTGCCTGCTGCTTGCAGGGCGACGTCGCGAAAAAAGAAGACGCCCGCCGCATCGTGAAAGAAGTGCTCGACAAATGGCAGCGGCTCGACATTCTGGTGAACAATGCCGGCATTTCGCGCGACCATTCCATGCGCAAGATGACCGACGAAGACTGGGCGGAGGTGATCAACGTCAATCTGAATGGCACCTTCTACTGCACCAGCGCCGCTCTGCCCGCCATGATCAACCAGAGGTTTGGGCGGATCATCAACATCAGCTCCGTAGTCGGCCAGATGGGCGCCTTCGGCCAGGCGAATTACTCGGCCAGCAAGGGCGGGATCATCGCCTTCACCAAGAGCCTGGCGCTCGAAATGGCCAAGTACAACATCACCGCCAACGCCATTGCGCCGGGATACACCTCCACCGAAATGGTCGAGGCGATTCCCGAAGAGGTCGCGGCGCAGATCAAGACGAAGATTCCCCTCGGACGGTTCGCCTCTCCCGAGGAAATTGCGAAAGCGGCCGGCTTTCTGGCCGTGGATGCGGACTACATCACCGGCCAGGAACTAAACGTCAACGGCGGATGCCACATGTGAAGTGGCCGGCGACTCGCCTAATGAGCCGGGGGGCGCGCTCTAAGCTTTTGTGCATCCGCCTTGGCGGCGTTATCGGGCTGGAACCCGATCTTATCCAGCATGGGCTGAATCTCGGGGTTCGACATAAATGATTTCCAGATGAGGCCGGTGCGATAGTTTTCTACCATGACCACAATGGGAGCCTGATCGAGTCCCATGTAAACCGGAGAGAACCAGTTTTGCGTAAGGTTGAAAGCGTCATGCGGACCATATACTCCCCAAAGCCGGTCACCGAGTTCGCGATAGAAAAATTTGAGCGCTGCCATCGACGCTTCGGGAGTGTAAGGGAATGCCGACAGCGCGCCGGTTGGCGTGATGGTCCCATTATCGTTGGCGCGGTCCGGAGCGTGGGCGGAATAGCCCAACTGGTCGTCGCTCGCGGTTAGTCCCCAATCGTTCGTGCCCATAGCCCGCGTAAGTGGCCGGGGTTCGCCTCGCAATATGCCAGATTGATGAGCGCCAGACTGCGATTATTTTCGAAATAGTTGGTGAACCGGTCGTGAATACCACGGGGATCAAAACCCATGTAGGAATAGTCCGTGAAAAACAGCGGACCACCGGCGCCCACTCCCACATCCAGCTTGACCCCATAATAAGTGTGGCCATTGCGATAACGGTCGCCCTCGGTGGTGCCGGACCATCCGCTGCGATAGGCGACCGCTGCTTGAGACTGCCCCGCCCATCCCGTGTAATAAAGATCGGGGGAAATCCCGTGCGTGGGAGAGGCAATCGCCAGCAAATACGTGATCATGGTCTCGTTGAATCCGGTTAGACGGTGGTCGATGTACCAGGACCACTGCGGAGACCAGTGCCATAGGAGCGCGTCGTTTTGCGGAGAGCGGCGGTACCAGTCCCACTCGACGCCCTCCCAGAGCTGAGTGATTCTCTTGTAAATATTCTGCTCAATTTCCGATGAGCCTTTAAAGTATTGACGGGCGGCCAAGAGCCCTTCCATGAGAAATGACGTCTCTACCAGGTCGCCCCCATTGTCAAACATCCCGAACACCAACATGCTCTGCGACGTGTAGCCGTTCATGAAGTGCGACCATGCGCCGTGGTAGCGCGGCGCTTTCTCCAGAAAGTTCAGGATTTGCGTGAGACGTTGCATGCCCTGGTCGCGGGTGATAAAGCCTCGATCGACTCCAGCGATGAGCGCCATCACGCCAAAACCGGTAGCTCCTGTCGCCACAATGCGGTCGTCTCCCGGAATATTTTCGAGGGTGGCGCCCGCTACTGACTGGCCACCTTCCCAGTAGTAACGAAAACAGGCTTCCTGCAACATCGTTAGCAGCTCGTCGTCGGAGAGTTCTCTGGTGGAAGCTGTCGCTTCGTTGGAAAACGCCGAGCGCCGGTAAGCGCGGTCAACCGCCTTCACCCGATAGGACGCCTTCAATCCAGGCCGCCCTACGAAGTCCATGTAGCGATTGAGGCCCGCGGTCTGAATACCGACGGGTTGATATTTCTTGCCGCCGAGCGAACGATAGACTGCGTAGGTTTGCAGATCGTCTCCCGGCACCGGGTCCCAGGTAACGTCAACGTGGCGTTCGTAGCCCTTGGCACGCACGTTTTCCGGCGCTGGCAGGCGGCTCTTCACCTCCGGCGCAACCGGAGAAGCCGCGCTCTTATCGTCAATTTTTATCTCGTCAATGATCAAAGTTCGCGGCGTGTCGTCCCCGGCGCTCTGTCCAAAGTACACACTGTGCAGCTCGCGCGACTGAAACGGGTGAATCGATTCCGTTGCGAAGTCACTGAGCGGCAACCGGAGTTGCACCCAGCGTTTGGCTGGCAAGTCACCCACGAGTCCGTCCAATCGCACGGGGGCCGTAAAGTCGTGCTCCTCATCCTCCAGTTGAATGAAGGGCAAGTCAGCGGCCGGAATGGCATCTGGCGTATAGCACCAGAGATAGAGCGTATCGCCGATGAAATCCGTGGCGCGATTACGCATGCTTACAACTCGGACTTCCGTTTCCCAACTTCCCCCTTCCACGGAGTGCCATTCCAGGCGAAGAGCGTTGGGCGCCGTAAAGAAATTCTTCTTTTCCACCGGCAACGCTCCTGATTGCAACTTGACCGTACTGGGAAATACCGACCGGCCGCTGCTGTAGTAGTAGGAATCGGACGTGATGCTGTTATCGAAAACAACGTGGTTGTAGTAATCGGTGGGTGTGACCGCAAAAGTAGGAACAACCAGCAGGACTAAGCAGCAGAAAAGACGGACCCTCACGCGCACTGCGCACTCCCATTCATAGGCCACACCGAGAGCCTCATAGGACTCAGCTTTGCAGTGTATCTACGGAAAAAACGGAGAACAAGCCGGGGGAATCAAACCGGACAGCCGCGTAACAACCCTAGACCCGCCCAAGACATCCGAAAACTGCGGATTCATCTCAGATTCATTAGCCGTAGTTCGTTGAACGATATCAGTGTACGCAGAAAAGCACGAAACAATGGCGGACTCAATAGTGCAAGCAACGGTCAAGCCAAGGTTGCCTTTGTGTCTCCTGGCGGGCATGAACGGGTCGGCGTGCCTTCGGAAGTCCGAGGCCGAACGCCGAATCGGGCGCCTATCTCATCGAAGAACCTCGTTTGCAGTCTAGTGGGTCGAGCGGGACAACCCCGTCAGCTCGCGCATGATCTCGACTTCGCGCTCACGGTAGGGTGTGCCGTCCGGATGAAAAACTTCGTGGAACCAGACCGGAGGTTGCTCCAGCACATAGGGTCGCTGCCACGAATCCCAGGGAAGATAGGTCTGCGTCTTGCCCGCCACCAATCCCCAGTTGATGGCTGCCACATGGAGCTCTTTCGCCAGCGGCAGAATCGTGTCAAATGTGCTCCCCGCGGGCCGTGCCATGAACTCTGTGCACAGAATTGGGCGGTGCAAGCGCTCCAGCGATTTCACATCTTTCGCGAAATCCTCCGGCCATGAATAGTTGTGAAAGGAAATCACGTCGGACTCGTCCAGTTGTACTCGCGTCATCGCACCCAGCTTGTCGGTGGTAGACCAATCCCCCTCCCACACGCCGCTGGTCAAGGGCTGCGTCGGATTCGCGGCCCGAGCCCATTCAAATACCTGCGGCAAGAGCTTGAGTACCAGATCCGTCTTATTCTGAGGTTCTTTTCGACTGTACGAGCCGCCATTGCTATTGTCCGGCTCATTCCAGAGATCCCATCCGAGTATGCGCGGGTCATTGGCGAAAGCTCCGATCACTCCCTGCACATAGCCCTTCAGTCGCGGAACTTGTCTCGCATCTTCGAGCCCAGCCGCTCCCGGACTTTGCACCCATCCCGAGTTATGCACGCCGGGAATCGGCGGATGTTGCGGGCCCAGCTTCGGATCGGGATCCCAGCAGGAATCGAACAACACGAACAGTGGCCGGATGTGATGCTTGGCGGCAATCGCAAGAAAAGTGTCCAGCCGCTGCCGGAATCCATCGGCATCCTGTTCCCACAGCAGGTCGTGCAAGAACACTCGCATAGTGTTCATGCCCACGCCCTCGGCCCAGCCCAACTCTTTGTCAATCTCCTGCGCGTCGAAGCTGGCGGCTTGCCACATTTCAAGCTGATTAATGGCGGACGCCGGAATGAAATTGCTTCCCAGGAGCCAGGGCTGGCGGCCATACCACGCATTGGCCTCGGCCTCGGTCCACCGTGGCCGGGCCGCCAGAGTTTGAGCCGAAAACAGAAAAAAAGGAAACAGCAGAAGAACGGCTTTCCACCGCAGCATGATGCCTCCTGGCGGCTCTACATCTACGACACAAGCCCGCAACACGGACCGAATCGTCGAACCAAATCCTCTGGAATGGGCCATGTTAGGCAAGTGAGCGTCTTCCGTCAATTCCAGTGCAGACTTGCAACGCCAGCGCACCCAGCCATCACCAGGGCGGCATGCAATGGATCCGTTCCGCGACACGCCGTCGGGTTGCCCGACGGATCAGTCTTATGAGGTAATGAGTTTGCTCGACGCCAGCCCTCGGCCGGCCGAAAGTGGCAAACTAGTTTGGTTCGGAAACACTAGATCTGCGAATTGGAAGGATCTGTCCCATGAGCCTCTTCGACCGTCGCGAGTTTCTCAAAATCTCGGCCGCCGCCGCCACCGCGGCCGCGTTCCCGCCAGCAGGTTTCGCGGCCCCACAGGCAAAGCCCATGCGTTTAGGCCTTATCGTTTACTCCCGCTCGAACCCCGACGATGCCTTGCGGAAGGTCCACGACCTCGGGCTGCCCACCGCGCAACTGAATGTCGAGGACTTCTCGCCTGAAATGTTGCAGAAGGTGCGTGCTGCCATCGACCACTACGGCATCGAGGTCACAGCCATCAATTGCTCGGGCCCGGGTCCGCTAGTGTATGACTTCTATCAGGGACCGGAAACCATCGGCTTGGTGCCCAGGCCATACCGCCAGGCGCGGATCGAGCAACTCAAAAAGGCTTCCGATTTCGCCAAGCGACTCGGGATCGAGGCCATCCATACCCACTGCGGTTTCATTCCCGAGAATCCCAACGATCCCTTGTACAAGGAGGCGGTCGAAGCGATTCACGAAGTCGTCGGCCACATCCGCGCGAACCGGCAGATATTCCTCTTTGAAACCGGACAGGAATCCCCGATCACGCTGTTGCGCGCCATCCAAGACGTCGGCCTGGACAACCAGCGGGTGAACCTCGATACCGCCAATCTTATTCTCTACGGCAAGGGAAACCCGGTGGACGCCCTCGATGTGCTCGGCAAATATGTCGCCGGTCTGCATGCCAAGGACGGCCTGTTCCCCACCGACCCTAGGAAGTTAGGAGAAGAAGTGCCCATCGGAGAGGGCAGAGCGAATTTCCCGGTTTTAATGAAGCGCCTCAAAGAACTGAACTATCCGGGGCCCATCACCATCGAGCGCGAGATTTCCGGGCCCAAGCAAGTCGAGGATATTCGCAAGTCCAAAGCCTACCTCGAAACGCTGATCGGATAAGCTCGCTTTGGGAGACCCGTGAGAGAAAAGGCTATCTGGTGAGCGCGGATGGACTCGAACCATCGACCCATGCCTTAAAAGGGCATTGCTCTGCCAACTGAGCTACGCGCCCGCCTTGTCGCACCAGCATCTGCGGAAATGCTCCTTATGATTGTAAGGGCATCTCCCGCACCCGTCCAGCAGACCCCAAAAAACGCTCGCCGGCGAACGGCAAGAATCGCGGCATAGCTTTGAAATCCGCGCTCTTAAGGCAAATACCTAGGGCCGCCTACTGCGATTTCCGTATTGCTGGATTGCCACCGGTTTACTTTAATCGAAGAATGAAACCAGCCCCCTGCTGCCCCCGCTGCTCTGCCAAGCTCGTACTTAAGAAGGCGTTGCTCACCACCTACTTCGCCTGTCCGAATTACCCCCTTTGCCGGAGCCCATTTCAGATGCCCAAATATTCCGAACAGCCCCAACAGTCCGCCCGCGCTGCCTAGTCTTGCGCGGCTTTGCTCGGGCTTCAGACCCGCCTGTTCGGCAGCTTTTTTACTTCTCCAGTAAACCCGGAGGCGGAACTGTGCCTCTCAAATGCGGTTGCCAATGCGCTCCGTTCTTATCGTCGACGACAGCACCGTCTTGCGGGCTGCAATCCGTAAACTTTTTGACGATTGCGGATGGACGGTGATGGAAGCCAAAAATGGCTGCGAAGCGGTGGAGATTGCGGAAAGATGCCATCCCGCGGTCATCGTTCTCGATATCGCCATGCCCGTCATGGACGGCATCCGCGCCGCACAACTCCTCATGACGCGCACCCCTGAGGCCCAAATCATCGTCTGCTCCTTGTACGCGACGGATGAGATCATTAACCGGGAGATTTACCGCGCCGGCATCCGCAATGTCGTGATGAAATCGGATGCCTGCCTTCACCTCGTGCGCATTGCCGAGAAGCTCATCGCTCAGCCGCCGCAACCGGCCCAGTTCCCAACCGCGGTTTAGCCCCCTCGTAGTCTCGATCTTTCCTTCTGGGTTCGCCGTCATAGTCGCTTGTCCCCCCTCTCAACGGCAGTTCGACGGCTAAAAGCCGGGGGGATTTGCAATTTTGTTCGGCCATGGAAACGAATTCGGCTATTATCTGTTGGTTAACAGACGCCGGCCCTGGCCGCGAGCGGGAGCCCTATTCACATGTCACAATCGGTTCCGCATCGGGACACGCCCTTCGACCCATCCATCATTCCTACCCTGCTCTTCGTTCATGGCGAGCAAAAGCGGACCCTGAATCTCGACCACGCTCCGTTCACCATCGGGCGTAAGGCGGGCAACGATTTGGTGATCAGCGACCCGCGGGTATCGCGCGAGCACGCCGCCATCCTTTCCGAAAACGGCCGATTTTATATTGTTGACCAGAGCAATCGCACTTTTGTCAATGGCGAAGCGGTGCAGCGATGCGCTTTGAAACGCAATGACCGCCTGGAGTTTGGCGCCCGTGACTCCGCTTATGTCATTTTTGATCCACCCCAGGAAGACGCCCGGGGGGCGCGGGAATTCCTCGATCAAATCCCAGATCTTCAATTGACTTCCGCCACTACCGATCTGGAAAAGCTCACCATGTTTCTTGAAGCCGCCCGCCGGCTCAACACCCACGGCGTGCTGGAAGAGATCCTCGTAACCCTCTTGGATACCACTTTGAAGTTGACGCGGGCGGAGCGGGCCTATGTTTTCCTTCACGGTGAAGAGGGCCGGTTGAGCTTGGCGGCGGGACGCAGCGCAAAGGGCGAGTCTTTGCTGGATGATAAAACGATCTCACACTCCATTCTCGAAGATGCCCTCAAGTCCAATTCCGAATTCCTGATTACCGATACCATCAAGTCGCTCGATCACGCGGAACGAAGGAGCATCGTGGCTTTTGACCTGCGCACGGTGATCTGCATCCCGCTACGCAAGCCGCAAGTACAGTCCGGACGGGGCCGGGAGGCCGCGGCTGGACCCGGCGAGGTGATGGGAGCTCTGTACGTTGACTCTCGCTTCGCCTCACACAATCTGTCGGATGTTAGCAACGACATTTTGCGGGCCATCGCAACCGAAGCGGCTTCGCTTATCGAGAACGCGCGTCTGGTGCAGGCCGAGAACGCAGCCCGCTACTATCAGCAGGAGTTGTCCATCGCCGCGCGCATCCAGCAAGGCCTCATGGCCGTCACCATCCCCGAGGTTCCCTACGCCAGGTTGTGCGGCAAGAATCTCTCCTGCAAAGAGATTGGCGGGGATTTCTTCGACGTGGTGAATACCGACGACGGCCTGGCTGTCGTGCTTGCCGACGTAAGCGGCAAGGGCGTTTCGGCGGCCTTGCTGGCTTCCACTCTGCAGGGCATGATCTATTCCCAGCTCACCGCAGGCATGGGTCTGACCGCAATTGTGACGGCCGTGAATGGCTTTTTCACGCATAAGAACATTCGTGAGAAATACGCCACCATGGTGATCGCCCGTGTGCGCCACGATGGACAACTGGAATATGTGAACTGCGGTCATATTGCGCCGCTGCTGGTCTGCGCAGGCGAGGTGATCCGTCCCGCTCACGGAAACCTGCCTGTAGGGCTCATGGGAGACGTAGTCTACGAAAGCGATCACTTCGAGCTACACCCCGGTGACCGGTTGGTACTCGTAACCGATGGGGTCACCGAGGCCGAAAACCAAACCGGCGACTTCTTTGACAACCAACGCCTGGAAGCCGCAGCCGCCAAAAGCGACAAACTGGATGACATCTTTTCCGCCATCGCCGAATTCTGCGCCGGTGCCCCCCTCAACGACGATTGCACCGTGGTCGAGTTACAGTACACCGGCTAGAACCCACTCGGGGCGCGGGTTTCCCCCCGTAACAGCGATTCGCCAAATCTGGGTAATTTGCTTGACATCGCGGAGGGCCGGTTGCAGAATTCCCTGCAAGCTTAGGCTTACCCGCTCCCCCCAACGGGATATCCCAGGCACCCAGGTACCTGAAAAGCGCAGCGTCCTCTCGTCGGATCGCAAGGGCCGTCCTTGCGGGGAATCTCCTGCGTTCGACGTGTACCCACAATCGTAGCCGCTCAAGGAAAGCCGAATGAACCTCATGCCGCTTTGGCGTCCGCGCACCTTCCTGGCGTTTACTGGCGCTGTTTGTGCTCTTGTGCTGCCAGCTTTCGCCCAGCAAGTGATCAGCTTCCCCGACTTCAGCTCAACCACAGGCCTGAATTGCAATGGCAACGCGTCGGTCAGCGGGGCCTGCCGCAATGCCGGGAATGTATTGACCCTGACGGATGCGAACGGAAGCGAAGCGGGGAGCGCCTGGTTCAGTAATCCGTCGAACCAAGCCGGAAGCATCTCGTTGGCCAACGGATTTACCACGAATTTCCAATTCCGCTTTACCAACGGATCTACTCCGCCGGCGGATGGCCTGGCTTTCGTGATTCAGAATACGAGCCTGACCGCTTTGGCCGATCCCGGCGGTAGCACCGGCGGCGGCAGCCTGGGCTATGGAACCATCGATGGCGGGGCTGACCCGGCAGGCTTTCCCAGTGTGGCTATAGAGTTTGATACTTTTCTAAATTCGGAAAATGCGGACCCGTACGTGCCGCACGTGGCCATACAGAGTTGTGGCGGCTCCACGGACAATACCGCAAATCACGCATCTTGCAACTACGGAATCTCCGCTTCTGGCGCTGTGCCTTATCTTTCGGATGGCAACGTTCACACCGCGACCATCAACTATGTTGTCACGTCCACCCCGACCCTCTCGGTGTTCATTGACGGCACGCTGGTGCTGAGCGGCAATATAAACATCCCAGCCGTACTGGGTCTGGATGCTTCCGGCGATGCCTATGTCGGATTCACTGCTGCAACGGGGGCTGATTTCGAGGAGCACGACCTTCTGAACTGGAATTTGTCCACCACCTCGCCACCGGCGCCGGTCACTTCCAACACGCCAGCCGTGATTACAACGTTCAACAACGCTCCGAACAACGGTGTTACCCATGCGGTGGACTTCAGTCTGGCGTTCAGCTCGGGTACGGTTAGCGGAACGGACAATAATCCAGCGTTAGCCAGTTCCAATGAGGCCGTCGCCCCTGGAGACTGGAGTCAATTTGTAGCCGGCACGCCGTTTGCCACAACGACATGCGTTCCGCATAACGGGGAGGGCGGAAACTGCAAGCTTTTCGTCGATCTGTGCACCAACGATGTCAGTTCAACACCGTCGGGCCTGAATTGTCCGCAGTCCTCTCAGCGGAATATCCTCATCCAGGACAGCTTTGACGCGACGCCGAAGCCAGGGACCCCACTGGGAACCGGGTTTGGGTTGTTGATGGGCGGGGATGACTGGAGTACGCAAGGCGCCTCCAGTTGCGTTTTCCTCGGGTCAGAAGCCGGAAATCCGTGTCCGCAAAATATCTTGACCTCGTTTAGCGGCGACGGATCGATCGGCAGCGGGGTGACCAAGGGGCTCAACTCCACTTTCGTGACCGTTGCCGGTGTGTTGATGCCCACCACAGCGGTAACCATTTCTCCAACCAACTCCTACGGCTGGACCAACAGCACCAATCCCAGTGTGAGTTTCACTTCCAGCCCCCCGGGCACTGCGGGAGGGATAAGCATCCCGGCGGTGCCGCCAACCACAAACAGCAATAACTTCGTAGCCGCGCCAATCGCGGGCGTCACGTATAGCTTGAATGGACCGAATAACCCGTCGCTGATTGCTGCGGGTCCTTGTCCCGCCTCGATTGTTCCGGGGACCACGGTAGCCAATCCCTTTACCGGCGGAGCAAGTCTGACAAATTTGAGTCAGGGGCTGAATACGCTTTTCTATTCGGCCAGTGACTGTGCCGGAACCGAAGAACTGGTATTTACCTTTACAGGTATTCCAAGTTCAGGATCGTGGTCGACTTCGACCAAGTCTTCGCCTATCTATGTGGATAGCATGGCGCCGACGGCCAGTTGCCCGCCCGCGGACACCGTATGGCACAACGCCAACGTCACCGTGAACTGCAGCGCCAACGACACAGGGGCAGGATTCGCCCCGCCAACCAGCGCAGTGAATGGGACCAGTTTCGGCAGTCTCTCGGAAAATATCCCGCTCAGCACCACCGTGCTCGGGCAAATGGAAATCGCCAACGCCATGACCGGCAGCACTACCGTTTCGGACCTGGCAGGCAACGGACCCGTTGCGGTTGGTCCAGTGGGTCCATTCAAAATCGATACCAAGGCGCCGGTCATCACGGAGGTTACGCCTCTCCAGAACTCTATTCAGAATTACTTCCTCAATCAGACGGCGAAAATAACCGCAACCTATCACTGCTCCGACGGAGGCTCCGGGGTCGCAGTGTGTGGCACGGCCACGTACTCCACGCCGGTGCAAGGCACAACTGCGAACATCAGCAACAACCTGAATACCGCGCTGCTCGGTCAATCGCAGAGCTTTGTTATTTCGGCGAATGATGCCGTGGGCAATTCCGCCACGGCCAATTTGTTCACCTACAACGTCAGCTACGCATTTCTGGGATTCCTCACTCTGCAGCAACCGCCGCTCACCAACCCCCTCAAAGCGGGCAAGGCAACGGCCATCTTGTTCGATGTGCAAGACGGCAAGCCGCGGCCGATCACGGGCTTGAAGCTGGCTCCTGCCGGTGCGGTCACGGTAGCTGCTTTCTCCTCGACGAACTGCAGTGGCGTGAATCCAACCACGGTGGCCTTCAACGGAACTCTTTCGGGGTTGCCGTTGGGCGCCTATTCTTTGAACTGGACCCCGCCCAGCACGTTAGCCGGGAAATGCGTAACTCTTACGGTCAACCTGGGAGACGGAGTCGGTCACAAGGTGAACCTTAAGTTCTAAGGAATCCCGGTTCGCTGTGGCGCGGCCATGCCGGGAGCACGGTCGGATGGGAAGTCGAAGAGACTGTCCTAGCTCATGCCGCCACAATAGTTTATCTATAAGCTATCGAAAACGGGCGGCGTGGCATTCCCGAACCGCGCTAGCCTCGATCCGGCCGTCGCGTAGAATGCCCCGCAATCGCGCCAGGATGACTTATAGGCGTCTTTCTCGGGTCGATGCGACCCAGAGTGTCCCGCGATCCCGACAAGGGCTAGAATTCGATTTCGCTACATCTTTTAGCTATAGCAATCACAATTGCAGCAGATTCAGCCAGATACGGCCACCGGAGTGCCTGGGCATGGGTTAACGCCTTTAGCGGGCCTCGCGTAAAGTGTTGACCAAATTGCAGTTCAGCTCTGGTCCGCGCTCTTCGACCAGCGCGTGCAGTCCGTATAAACGGTGCGCAGGTCGGAGCGCTCGGTAAGGTGGCCGGCTCCGGGATCCTTGGCCATGTCATCGAGCAAGTGTAATGCGATCTGATAATGGCCGGCGGCCTCTGCCCCATTGCCGGACAGCCGCAAGGCGGTGGCAAGTAGGTAGTGAAGCTGAGCGGTCTGCAGCCGCAATCCAAGCTTGTCGCTCTTCCCCAGGTCTTGCTCGATTTCCGTTCGCGCCTGCGTATAATCCCTGGACCCCACCAGAGCCGCCGCCAGGTAAGTTGAGTTTTCCAACTCGAGGCTTGGCTGCTCAATGGCTTCAATCTGTGGCCGTAACGCCCGCAAGGCGGCGATGGCTTGCTGGGGACGTCCTGCCGCGATCGAGACCTTCGCCAGATTCAGCCTGGAAATAGCAACCTTGTCCTTTTCCGCTCCATGACCTGACATGGTCAGCGCGTCCTGATAGAACCGTCCGGCGGCGTTTAAGTCGCCGGTAAAAAATGCGATGTCGCCCTGCGTGTTGAGAATGGCGGACTGCAAAGAATCGTTCTTCAGGCCGCGCGCCAGATCGTTGGCCTCGGCGATTGGCTTCGAGGTTTCCGGAGCTCTGCCCGCCTGCGCCAAGGCTTCCGCCAGATCATTCAGGCACTCCGCCATGGTGAGGCTGCGATCATTGGCCTGGCGGAGACTATTCACGGCATCCTGCAGAGCGCTTACGGCGGCTCCGAACTTGCCTTGGGTTTCGAATATGCGCCCCATGCGGGCGGACTCCAGTCCGGCTCCGCTGACGTCGCCACTCTTGCGCCAAAGATCGAGAGCGCGCATGTAAGAGGAAAGCGCATCATCGAAGCGTCCGATTCTTGAATAGGCAGCGCCAATCTTGTCCACCGTATCGGCGATGTCAGCGGGAACATTCAGCTTTTCCCGCAACTGCAGGGCCTGTTGGAAATAGGTTAGCGCGTTGTCCGTATCTCCCTCACTCAGATAGACCAGACCAATATTGTTCAGGCACAGGCCCTGATAGTTTTCGTCGCCGGTATCGCGCTGCACTTGCAACGACTGTTTGTACATTTGCAGCGCTTTGTCGTATTGCCCGCGATCCTGGTAGACGCCGCCCAAATCGATGAGGGTATCGCCCATTTCCTTCTTGATACCGATGGCTTGCTGGATCTGCAGCGCCTGGCCATAGCTGACCAGAGCCGCGTCGAGTTTTCCGGTGGTTCTTTGCAGCGTCCCCATCTCGACATAATTCACCGCCAAATTCCTTTTCAAACCGAGACGCTGATTGATCTCCATGGACTGCTGGTAGTTGCGCATGGCATCATCGGGCTTGTTCATCAGCCGGTAGGTGACTCCCATAGCCTGCAGGATGAGCGACTTCTGCTCCTGATTGTCCACCTCGATGGCCAGGCTCAGACCGTGATTAAAGAAGTCCAGCGCGCCTTGGTAGTTGCCGCTCATGACTTCCACCGCGCCCATGGACCAAAGCGTCTTGATGTTCTTGGGATCGGCGTCGAGCACTTTCTGGAAATGGGCGCGGGCTTGGTCGTAGTCTCCCTGTTCCTGGTAGAGGCTGCCCAGCGCATATTGCACGTCGAGATTGTCCGGCGAACTCTTCGCCAGATTCTCATAGGCCTCGATCGCCTTCTTGTCGTCCTTCAGGACGCGGGCGTAGCTGGCTTGAATCAGATATTTCTCGGCCAGGGGAAGATTTTCGCTGAGATCATTGGCTTTGCGAGAAGATTGCTCGGCATCGCTGTCATACCCCAGCTCGGCGTAGCTCTCACCCAAGCGCGAGTAGGCGAGAGCGAATTGCGGGTCTTCTTTGGTGGCGGCTGCTAAGTGCTTCACGGCTTCCAGGCTGTTGCCCTGCCGGGCGAGTTGCACTCCCTGGTTGTAATCGCGCAGGGCATCCACCGAATTTGAATTCGGTTTGAACGCCTGACTCTGCAGCTCTTTCACCAGATTGGGAGCCAGGGAAAGACTTTGCCGGATCGCATCGGCCAATTGATCCACTGCGGCGGACAGAGCCTTCTCGCTGGCGGCTTCCGACTTTATCGAAATTGAGCGGTCGTGCTTGAGATCGCGGACCACGGCGTCGATACGAATCTGCTCGCCGAAGCGAACGAATTGTCCGGAAACAACGGTATCCGCATTGGAGAATTCGGCAATGTGCCGCAGCGTATCCGGATCCACCGATGTAGCCGGCGAAATGCGCAGATCATGCAGCACCTGTTGCAGGCGGTCGGTGGAAACGGTGCGCAGATGTGCGGACTGGCCTACATCCGTACTCAGCATTTCGGCCATGCTCGGTCCGAGCCAATCCCAGGATTGGTCGCCCGACGCGTTGTGAAACGGCAAAATTGCCAAGGAGACGACCGGTCCCGCTGTTGCGGACGGCTTTGGCGACGCCCGGAACAGCTTATCCCGCAGCAGAAATCCAGTAACCCCCAGCACCGCGATCACAATGGCTGCCGCCAGAAATGGCCAGGGTACAGTTTGTCCCCATGGCTTTTCGCTCGCCGGAAAACTCAAGGAAGCGGCAGCGCTCTTGCCGAGCCACGCTTCGAGATCCAGCAGAATCTGCTCAACCTTCTGGTAGCGCAGATTCGGATCGCGCTCCAGGCATTTGCTGACGATGTCGCTTAGAGGCCGAGGAATATTGGAGTCGAGATCGCTAACCGGAGTGACTCGCTCCTGGGTGCGCTTGATCAGGCTAGCCACCGCGCTATCCGCCTTGAAAGGCATTTCGCCGGTGAGCAGTTCGTAAAAAATAAGTCCGAGAGTAAAGATGTCCGAGCGCTGATCGAGCGGCTTGGCCAGAGCCTGCTCGGGAGACATATATTCCATGGTGCCGATCATGGCGCCGGACTGGGTCATGCCGTCGCCACCCACGGTGCGCGCCAACCCGAAGTCCATGACCAGAATCCGGCCACTTTTGTCCCGCATAATGTTCTGCGGTTTCAGGTCGCGATGGATTACCCCCACGCCGTGAGCCGCATCGAGCGCCCGGCAAACCTGCTGCATGATGTCCACGGCTTCGTCCGGCGGCAGCTTTTTCTTTTGCTGAATCAAAGATCGAAGGTCTTCACCCTCGATGTACTCCATGGTGATGAACTTGAGGCCGTCGGCCTCGCCCAGGTCGTAAATGCGAATGACGTTCTTATGGGTCACCTGGTGCGCCAGCAGCAACTCCTGCTTGAAGCGGTCGATGATGGCGGGATTTCTTGCCAAATCCGGGCGGATCACCTTCAGCGCGACCAGACGGTTTATTTCGATGTCTTTCGCTTTGTAAACCGCGCCCATGCCACCTTCGCCGAGCATTTCGAGGATTTGATATCTTTGCCCCAAAACGGCGTTGGGCTGCAGGATGGGTTGTGCGGAAACCAAACCCGCCGAACTAGCGGCAGGGATCCGATCGATGATGGTGGGTGTGCCGGCCGGGCCAGACAAGGGGACAGAAACAGGAAGCGCAGGAATATCGATCAGGGTTGGAGTGTCAGGATCCGACGGAATGCTGTTTTGCGAGGGAGCCCGCACCCCCAGCGACGCATTTCCCAGATGCGGCAGGCTCTTGCCGGGACCAGCCTTGTCATCCTCTCCCATGAGTGGTGTGGGCTCACTTCGACGCACGGCCGTCCTGTGCGGAACGGCCTTTCTCCCGCACCGGAGGCGAGGCAGCAAGTATACAGCGGGTGCATTGCGATTGCAGCGGAATCTGCGCGGCCCAAGCACACTCCGGCGGGGCGGCCAAAGACCAACTCAAAGCGGCGGGCTCAGGAGACCAATGCCTGTTGGGCGGAGTCCACGGTGTCGAAGAACTTGAAGAACTGCTCCACGCGCGACACTTTCAGAACGGAACGAACGCGTTCGTTGGCAGCCACGAGCGAAAGCGTGCGGCCATCCTTTTGGCGGTTGACGTAGGCCCCGACCAGAGCCCCGATGCCAGCAGAATCGGCGTAGGGAACGCCGCTGAAATCCAGGATGAGTGCACGAGAGGTGTCCGACCGGACCTGAGCCTGAAAATCGAATAGGTTAGAAATCACCAGGGGTCCACTGAGGCGTAAGATGCGCTGGCCTGGCCCGTTTCCCTGCAAATCCTCGATCGTGAGAGCTTGTTCACGCATGGGCATCGCAAGATACTAGCTCCTAACGCTGAGCGCTAATGTTAATAGAGGGTTAATTTTGCGGCTCGCGGGGAGCCACAAAACGGAGTTACAGTACGAATCAATTCGCTCGGGTCCGCCAATCTACTTCGGTACCACGATTCGCACTGTTCCAAATCCATTACAAAAGCGGCAACGCTCCGCCTCATGAGTTGAGCAGCGCACTCCGCACATCTGGCGACGATCTGAAATTGCGCGTCGCTGGTATCTGGCACTTTGCCGGGAATTTCCTTAACGACTTCCGCGCGATGGTGCTTGCGCAACCACGAGGCCAGTTTCGCCTCAATCCGCTCCCGGTCCATGACACTAAGCCGGGCGGACTAAAGAGGACCACCAATCCGGAATGCACTTGTAGCAGACGATGTGTCCGTTTTCGAAAAGTGCGCCGGGATCCGCGGAGCGGAAAAATTGTTGGCATTGAGAACAACGCTTCACCCCGAGCAGCGCCAAGGCGCTAATCACGTCGCTGAGATCGTGCTCGACACGGACCAGGTTCTCAAATAAAGAGTTGTCTGCCGGGTCGTGCATTTCCATTTGCGATAGCGCGTTCCCTAGTTCCGATGGCATTTGATGCCTCCTTCAATGTTTGACTGGCTTCGTTTGTTCTCCACGGACATACTTCTACCTGCCGGTTAACCAAGTTCTGGCACTGTTGCACAAAGCCGATAAAGCGGCGCGCCAACTCCGCAATTCGCTCGGGTTGACGTATGCGAAGAATCGCTTCCCTAGGAATCAACTGCGGTGCCGATGCCGAGCGCAACTGAGCCTGCCAGAATGAAGCTGGACGCAGTTTGCTGATTTACTCCCGCCAGCCGCGACCAGGGGTACCTTCGGAAACATCGCCTTCAATGCCCGGACGTAGCCCTCCCCGCCCACCTGTGCACAGGGAACAACCTTGACGAAATCAGGGCGCAGCTTCCACGCTCTGAAGCACCTCGCTCGGAGTAAGGGTCGCCCGGGAATCACAACGGCATTTTCCTGCTACCGCGAGAGCCGACTAATGTCAGCGTCGAACCCGTCGCTGGTCAGGAAGTTGGCCCCGGCATCCAGGCAACTCCGCGCTGTCTTCACATCGTATGACGCCGCCCGCGCCTACGATCACGTCAGGAGCGTTCTGCACAAGATGGGAGATCACGTGTGTACGCGTCGGGCACAGTCAAGGTGACCTCGACAATAGGAATTCCCCCTCGAGACACAGCTTCCGCCGCGAAAAGGGCGTCGTCGGCGGTGGACACACGAACCGAGGGAATAATTCCAATCTCCTCGATCCGGCTTCGTACGTCTTCTTTGTTCACAAATCCGACTCCTTGGCGATCAATGGGCTCCCGAAGTCACTCACGGCAGATCTCTTACGCCCGACCGCTTCTCGAAGCTGTTCGACCGCGAGCAAGTACGCGGCCAACGCTTGCCGGTAGGCGAGTTGCGTGGCCCGATAGCTGCGCTCGGCATCCAGAAAATCCAGCAAGCTGACGGCGCCGCGCTGGTAGGCGTACTCGCTGATGTCACGGTCTTTCTGCGCCACGATCGAGATAGCCCGAGCGATAAAGAGTTGGACCACTCTTGTCGTTCGTGCGCAGGCCTTCGTAGGCGTCATGAACGTCCGTCATGACCTGCTCGCTGGCTGCCTTCTGCTGCTCCTGCGCCTGCGTGATGGCGTAGTTGCGTCGCGCGCGATCTCGCCCTGGTTGCGGTCGAAAATCGGAAGCGGGATGCTGCCAAAGAACGTAGGCGGTGTTGAGTCCGCTGACGTGCGTGTAGTTGACCTGTCCCGTGATATCAACTTTACCAATCGCCTTTTGCAGTTCGTACTGGCTTTTCGCAGCAGTCACGCCCTGTTGCGCGGCGCGAAGATCGGGCCGGTTCTGCAGGGCCTTCAATTTGCATGTCCTCGACATTGCCCTTGCACCGGTTGATAGTCAAACTGCGCCGGCGACATCGTAATCCGCGGACACGGATTCGTATCCCAATAACTGCCGCAAATCGGAAAGGGCTTGGACTTTGGCCAGTTGCGCTTGCTGAAAGTCGGTCTGGAACTGCAGCAGCTGCAACTTGATCTTTAAGTAGTCATCCTCACTGATCGCCGCCGGCTTTGTAATTGAATCTGGCTGAGATCCACGGTCTGCTGAAAACTTTTCAGGTCCTGTTCGGCGAGTTCGAGAGTGGATTCAGCAAGCTGCACGTTGACGAACTGAGTGCGCCACATTGAAACGTGAGCGCTGCGCTCGTTGTCCGCGACGAGCGAGCGTCGTCTGCGCCGTGATGTCTTTCGCTGCCTGCAAGCGGCGTTGGCGTTTCTTGCCGCGCTCGAACAGATAGCTCGAGGCCAAGGTCGACTCCGCGGTGTAGTCTGCAGGTAGTCGAGTGGATAGCCGGATTGGGGCGATTATGACTGGCGGGCGAGCCGAGTGGCAGATACTCCGAGTCGGCAAACAGCGTCGGATTCGGGCCGCAGGTTCGCCGTCATCTCCTCAGCCTGGCTCTGTTGGATCGTGGTGCGCGCCGCCAAGAGATGTGTGGTTATGCTGCAGCGCCAGCTGAATGGCTTCGTCCGAGCGTGATCCTGCACCGAGACTTTGCGCGGGCGGCTGCGAGTGCCGCGTAAGCAGCGAAGCCAGCAAGCACGAAGCATGCCATATCCCGCAAGCTCGCGCACTTAACCGGCGAATGCAATTTCTTAAGCTCTCAAACGATTCCTCCGGTTCCGGGAGCTTGTCGTTGTCCCTGGCGATCCACACATACAAAGTCGGCAACAGAACGATGCTCATGACCAGGGCGGAAATGAGGCCACCCACGATGACAATGGCGAAAGGGCCGCTGCGAATCGGAGCCAATGGCGTGCGAAAGCGCTGCCGGAACCAGTCCAAAGGTCGCCACCAGCATGGTCATCATGATGGGGCGAAGCCTCAGGACGGCGCCTTCGATGGCGGCATCCACGATGGTGTAGCCGCGAGCCCGGAGCTGGTTGATGTATTCCAGCATGATGACGCCGGTCTGGACCGACACCCCGAAGAGCGCCAGGAAACCGATGCCGGAGGACACGCTGAAGTTCGTACCGGTGAGCAGCAACGCCAGCAGCCCGCCAATGCGCGCCATGGCCACGTTCAGCAAGAATGAGCAGCGCCCACTTCGACCGAACGGAACATGGTGTAAAGGATGATGAAAATGACGAGGAACGGTCAGCGGCACGATGAGCAGCAAGCCGCGCCTCGGCCCGCTTTTCGCTCTCGTATTCTCCCGACCAGCTCGAGGCGATAGCCCGGCGGAAGTTTGCACTTTTTCGACTGATCTGGGCCATCGCATCTTCGACCGTGCTGCCCAGATCCCGTCCTCGCACATTGAAGGTCACGGCCACGTAGCGGCTGTTTCCTTCGCGGTAGATATCGTAAGCGCCATCGCGAACTTCCACGCTGGTGAACTGCGCAAGCGACACTCGCTCCCCGGAAGGAGAGAGCAGTCGAATATCGCTCGATGGCGTCTTGCGTCCTTGCGGTAAGGCTCCTGGTAACGCACCACTACGTCGTAGCGTTGCTCGCCGGCAGCACTTCGCTCACGGCTTTCCCACCCACGGCGGTCTCGACCGCGTCTTGAATGTCGGTGACGTTGATTCCGAAACGCGCCGCTTGCTGCCGGTCGATGGTGAAGTTGAGATTCGGCTGGCCAAAATCACGATACAGCTTGACGTCCGTGATGCCGGGGATCTTCGACATGCACAGTCGATGATCTCGTTCGCCCTTATCCTCAAGGGTTTTCAAGTCATTCCCGAAGATCTTCAGCGCGAGTCGACCCTTGGTGCCGGTGATGCGTTTCGCCGACGTTGTCTTCAATCGGTTGCGAGAAATTCCAGATGGCACCCGGGTAATTTTGATATGGCGCGATTCATGGCGGCGATGAGTTCCTCTTTGTTCTCATGAAAAATGGGCCGCCATTGCGTCTTGCGGCTTCAAATCGACGAAATATTCTGTGTTGCCGAATCCACCGGTGTCGGTTCCGTCATCGGGCCGGCCAACCTCGGAGACGACGGTTGTTCACTTCCGGAAAGGACGCGAAGACATAACGCTCGTTGGTCGTAAACTGCTCGCCTTCGGTAAGGCTGGTGCTGTTCGCGAGGGTGCCGCGCGCCCAGATCGCGCCTTCGTCCAGATGCGGCAGAAATTCCGAGCCAATGATTCCGCTGAAGCCACAGAAACAGAGCGTCACCGCGAGCGCAGCCAACACCAACCGCGACCGTAAAGCCAGCGATGCCCCACGGCACCAGCGCAGCCGCCGCCGGTAGTGCTCGGTGAGGTAGGCCATGACCGGGTTGTGCCATTCCCGAACACCACTCGCGGAACAACACGCTCGCCAGAACCGGGGCGATCAGGATGGAGAAGGTCATGGCGCCGAGCAGCGCAAAGGCCACGGTCCATGCCATGGGCCGGAACAAGCGGCCCTCCACGCGCTGCAGGGTGAAGATCGGCAGATAGGCCGTGATGATGATGGCGATCGCGTAGAACACCGGGCGCTGCACTTCATGGCCGCCTCACGGATGATCTGCGTCGGACTCTTCAGCACCATCGTGCGCGCCCTGACCCGGGGCCATTCTGGTGGTGGCTCATGTGCCGAACGATGTTTTCCACCATGACCACGGCGCCGTCGACCACCATGCCGAAGTCCAGCGCGCCCAGCGACAGCAGATTGGCCGGAACCTTGCTCAAGTCGAGCCAGATGGAAGCGAAGAGAAAGGAGAACGGAATGGTGAGCGCAACGATGAGAGCGGCGCGAACGTTACCGAGGAACAGGAAAAGGATGATGGTGACCAGGATCATCCCTTCGGCCAGGTTGTGCATCACGGTGTGCAGCGTGAAGTGAAGCAAATCGCTGCGGTCCAGCATCGGAACGACTGTCACGCCGGGAGGCAGAATACCGTTGTTGAGCTCGTCCACTTTATTGTGAATAGCCTCGAGCGTCGGTTCCTCTTCGGCGCCTTTGCGCATAATACACCGCACCCTGGATGACATCAGGTTCGTCCACAATGCGTCCGTCTTGCAGGTGGTTGGCTCTGGCCATGTGGCCCAGACGGATTTTCGGACCCTGCGTCACCTCGGCGATGTCTTTCACCCGAAGGGCGGTGCCGGTCTGAGTCTTCAGAACGGTCTGCTCGATGTCCTGCACGTCACCGAAAAGCCCGAGCGCGCGGACATTCATCTGTTGCAGGCCGTCTTCGACGAAGCTGCCGCCGGCGTTGATGTTGTTGCTGGCCAGTTGCTGCTCGACCTGGCCGATGCTGGAGTCCGTATGACACCAGCTTGTTCGGATCCACGCGCACCTGGTACTCGCGCTCCGTGCCCCCGAAAGTCCGAAACGTCCACCACATCGGGAACGGACTTGAATTGCTTGAGCAGAACGCAAATCCTCGATCGACCGCAACTCCATCAGGTCATAACGAGGGTTTGTGCTTCTCAGCGTGTACCAATAGATCTGGCCGGTGGTGCTCCAGTCGGTGCCGATTTGCGGTTGAAGGTTTTGTCGGGAAGATCTGACCTGGGTGAGCCTCTCCAGAACCTTCTGGCGGTTCCAGTCATTCACGGAACTGTCGTCGAAGATCATGATCACGAACGACAGGCCGAAGATCGATTCGGACCGCAGATAGGTCATGTGCGGCATGCCCGGCCATCTGGATCTCGATGGGGATGGTGACCTGCTGCTCCACCTCCTCGGCCGAGCGGCCCGGGCCATTGCGTGATGACCGTCACGTAGTTGTCGGCGATATCGGGATAGGCCTCAACAGGCAGGTTGTGGAATGAGATAACACCCCAGCCGAGCAACAGGACGGCGAGCGCAAGCACCACGAACTTGTTGTTGAGCGCAAAATCGACGAGAGCGCGAATCATTGTTTATTGTATTTCCTGCCTGGTTTCCCAGTTGCCAGGCTGTAGTTAGTATACATCACTGAGCGAGCACGTGGTCCAAGACCAACGCATTCGTCACTACCTGCTGTCCGGGTGCGAACGCCGGACTTGATCTCCTGCAGATTTGTGTTGTCGGCAGGAGATCGCCACCGACAACTTCCACGCGGCGGAACTTATTGTTGGGCGCGGGGACGAACACGAAATCGCGATCATGCATGTGCAGAATGGCGGAGGCCGGGCACGATCGTGTGCATCTCCGTGGTCTGGCCGAGGAAGGTTGCTTTGGCAAACATCCCGAGGCGCATGATTCCGGGATTCGGCACTTCGATCCGGACCTTGGCGGTGCGAATGTTCGGATCGAGCACCGCGCCAATGTTGCTCACCTTCCCTTGAACAGGCGTTCGGGATAGGCATTCAAGAGTGATCTCCGCCGTATCGCCGATGCGGACGCGTTGGCAAGTCGTTTTCATACACATCGCAGACAATCCAGACCGACGAGAGATCGGAAATCGTGAAAGGACTCGGAGTATTGAACGCTCTGCACTGCTGCCGCATTGGTGACTTGCTGGTCGGTAATCACGCCGGAAATAGGCGCGAAGATATCGACCATGCCCATCGGTTTGCCGGGGTCGTTCCCAGCAGGCGAAGATGTTCGGCCGCGGTTTCCAGCGTCGATTTTAGCGTCAGTCCTCGGCATCCTGAGCGACCTCGAGAGTCTTGCGTATGCCATCGCCCCGTGACCGTAAAGATCCTTGGCCCGATCCAGTTGCTTGCGCGCGAGCAGTTCATCCGCCACGGCCTTCCGATAGGCGTCGAAACCGCCGGAGACATCGTCGCTGCGAATGGTCAGGAGCAACTGGCCTTTCTTACCGTGTCGCCCAGCCGTGCGTGGATTTCCACGACGCGGCCGGAAGCGAGCGAGACGACCGGGACATTGCGGGAAATATCGGGAGTGACGGTGCCGGTGACGACTAAGCTCAGAAGTTGAAGGATGCGCGGTGGCCACGGCGAGCGGAAACTGTTCCGGGTGCTCAACCGTGAAGAAATTGACGAATCGCGTCGGTGACGACATTGGCGGGCGGCGGCGCTTCCGCCACCGGATCTCATTGCGCATTGTGACAAGCGGCAAGAGCAATAATGCCGGCTAGAGAATGAACAGAAGCCCAATTCGCAGGTATTTATTTTTCATGAGCGTCATTCAACTGCCGTTATGGAACTTCAGCCGCCTTTCCGTCATACAGAGCTTTATCGTTCGCAGCGAGGGCCACATGCTCGCCAGCACATGTGGCCGCTCTGCTCTCGCAACGGGGAGGCCTGCGGACGGCTAGAACTTGACCATGATGGCCATCCTGATACTGGGTTCGTTCTTCCGCAGATCGGGGTTCCACAGACCGCCGTCATTACCGCAACCTGAGGGCGTTAGCGTTCCGGGCGGTGCTTGTGCATGCAAACGTACTCGGCCGGGACTGCCATTATTTCCGCCGGGAGGGGTTATGCCGCCTGCGGCCGGTAAAGTACGGCACGTTCGCATGGCGATAACCAAACTCCCAGACGAAAGGTGATGTATTGCTTTGGCATCCAATCGAAGGTGAGCGGAAGCGTCCCAGGCATTTGAACAGGGTCTCCGGGATTCTGCAGGGAAGTAAGGCGAACCGGAGATGGCATCGGCTCCGTTGATCGGTGGCAGCAAGAGTCAGATAGCGTGCCTGGATTGTTCGAAGGCGCCGCCGCCAAGGGTGATCGCATACTTGTCATTATCGAACCACCACCGGTTATAGAGCATCCATCCCGCGAAGGCTGCTCTGCGGACCGCCTGAACCGTTGGCCGCAACGGGTCGATTGTGGTAGCAGCTCACGCCCCCACCATATTCGCAACCCAAATCGCCGGTAAGGGAGAATGCCATTTTGTCGAGGAACATTCTCAGGATGGTCGTAATACTTGACCTCGATACTGTCGTCGGTGTGGATGCGCGATATCCGCCACCGGGATTAGCCTGGTTCAGCGTGTCTTCGCCCATGCCGTAGTTGTTGAACACGAACGAAAGCCATGACGTGGGACGATACAGGATCTGTCCTCCCAAGCCGGGCCTGCTACCGTACCTGCCATAGGACTGCCATCCGTTGATGATCCAGGGCTCGATCTTCAGTTTATTGGTGGGAAACCACTGGATCCGCAGCCCATTGAAAAACCATGGCGTATTGGAGGAAACATAGGACGGCTGGTACGTCCAGTTATCAAAGTTATAGTAACTGAAGAGACCGATGTAAGACACAAAGATTCCCGCATCGATGTTGAGGCCATGATTCACATTGAAGTGGTATCCGCCATAGGCCTCCGAGACGTACCGGTAGGCGCCTCGAAGATCCCACTGACCACGCCCCGGACTGGCGTCATTGCGTGGCGTGGTGACGCCAAACATTCCATCCATGGTTAAGAGCCTGCCGCGAACGTTCTGCCAGTGGAAGTCGCCGCCTACGCTGATCTGCTCCACTTGGAATTCATCCGACCGGAAAATCTCCGTAGAGCCGCCGAGCGTGTCATCCTTGGGGTGGTTAAAACTGTAAACATAGTGCGTGTCGAACCGGACTTCAGGGGTAAAGAATTTCGAATCCCACACCGCATCCTTGTTGCGCGGTGTCCCGTTCAACCACGTCCAGTCCGCGAACGCATATGGAGTTTGTGTATCGACCGCCGGTGGAGGCGTCTGCGTTGATGCCGCGGGTGAGGATTCCTGCGCCTGGACTGGCGCAGCCGCCACTGCGCCAGCCGGGGCTGTGGCGGGCCCGGCTACCGCCGTGCTTGGCTCGCCCGGCGCGGCATTCGCCTTCAGTTGCAATTCCAGCTGCTCAATGCGCGCTTTCAGCGCCTCCAACTCCTTCGCGACGGCGGCGGACACTGTTGGGTACGGTGCCGCGGTGGGCTGGAGCGGCCGCCGCCGTTCCCACATCGGCCGCGCCATCCGCGGAAGACTTCGCTGGATCATCTAATTTCGCCATCTTCGCCGGAGGCCGTGCCTGGTCCTGCCCATAGCAACGCGCGGTCTGCACGATCGCCGGGCACGCAAGAATCATTGTGAGAATTGCCCTTGCCGCGATTCCACGCGAAGCTCCTATATTTTTCACGCTCCCATTCCTTCCCGATTCAAGGTTGCTCTCCGCTTTACGGCATGACATCCGCGACTTGAAAACATTCGTCATTTCCTTCGCCCCCGTTCCACGTCATCGTCCACTTGCGATTTTGTTTCTGCCCTGTTTTCGCACCCCGTTGACTACAGAGTGCCCATAAACTAAGCGCAGGCAGTTGTTATCGTCCAATAGATAATTCTGCTTGCCTCGATAACGGATTAGCCATTAGTTATATCTAATCAGTTCCATTAGAAATTCCGGACAGCGCCTACAAACTTCGACGAAACGACTGCGGGCGCCGCGCACATCAAGCCACAAACTCTTCCATCGGTCTCTGCGACTCTTCTCAATTGCACATGAAAGCGCGCAAAGATCGCATAAAGAGCGCATAAAATGTTTATTAAGAAATCTGCAGTCTCTGAACGGACAAGAGGGCGCACTCCATTGCAGCAATTCGCTCGGTTAGCAATGGGACAGACAGGAGCAAAGCATCAGGTGGCAAGCGTTGTAAACGGACTCGGAGCAGATGGTGCGGAGTCGCACACGCCAGTGAGAGTCATAGCATCAAGCTATTGATCGGCGCGGCTTCTCAACCCCCTTGCCTGCGGTTAGCCGCTCGCGTGGGAAGGCCACGCGATTGCCTCCACGGGCGGATCGAGACGACTCCGGGTTGCGGTTTGGAACGAAGTTGCCAGGGCCGCCTCCATCAGGGCGCTGGCCCGATTGGCTACGGGCTCGCCGCGAAATATTCCGAACCGGACTTCGGGAAGTACAGGGAGTTTGGCGTACCGGACTTCCTGAATGCCACCGTTCCGGACTGTTTCACGCAGAAATGCAGATACTCCGAGTCCGGACTCCACTGCTGCCAGAGTCGCGTCTAAACTTGCGCTCTCGAATGTAACTCGCCATTCCCAGCCGGCCTGGCGCAACGCAAATAGTATTTCGCCGCGCCATAGGTCCGCGCCTTCACAAAGTACTAGCGGCAGCACCTGGAATGGCTCGATCGAGAAGTCTGCGGCGGCAAACCAGGTCAGTTGAGAACTCCATTCAATGACGGGCAGAGCCGCGATTGTAGCGGGATCACAGATGATGAAGTCCAATTCCTTTTGAGTAAGCAGAGACTCGAGTTCGGCGGCCGTGCCACCGTAAGTCTCAACTCAACGGCTGGATGACTGCGCTGGAATCGCTTCAATGCCGGCGTGAGCCCTGCCACGATTGTTTCCTCGCTAACTCCCAATCGCACCGGACCGGAGGCGGATTCTTCCCGCAGCCGCGCCAAGGCCTCTTCATTGAGATCAACCGCGCGGTTCGCATACGCGACCAAAAGCTCGCCGTGGCGAGTCAAGCACACTCCGTTGCGGGTTCGGGAGAAAAGTTTTCGCCCGATAATTTCTTCCAGGCGCAACATCTGCTGGCTTACGGCAGATTGAGTCTTGGCGACCGCTGTCGCTGTCCTTCCCATGCTTCCGTGCCGGACGACAGCAAGAAAGGTGCGCAAAAGGCTGAGGTCCAAGTCTTCCCGATCGGTTGTCATCGTCATATGCGACATCCTTGTCCGCGAACTGACTGTGTAACCTGGTCAACCATCCACTCTGCACCAGTTGCACGGTAGCGTGATGACCATAAAGAAATCGTGAAGAATCTTCATTAAAGCTTTAACTGGACTCCATAGAAGTTTTAACTATTGGAGCGTGCATATCAGGCCTCATACAAGCGCACGGTTCCTCTCTCTGGATGCGAAGCAAGCGATACAGCAAGAAAGGAAATGCGGATACCAAGGAGGGCTCGTCCCGGAACCCTCCCTGGCAATGCAGCTGTTGGCCTACCAGAGCCATACGTCTACCTACTCGTTCTTCGATGGGCGGCCAATTGTTTCCACTTTCAGGACTGCCCCTTCCAGGCGCCCGGTGACCGTCGCCTTGGAGGTCATGAACTTCAAGAGCTGGTTCGTGTCGCCTTGCAGCTTGTAGGCCCGGTCGCGGGAGACCAGAATAATGTCATCACCGCGACTGACGGAATAGCAAGCCCAGCTGTATGGCGTGAAACCCTTGTGTGGTTGAATATCCTGGCAATGCGCGCAACTTACCATCCCACTCACAGTGGTCCTAATGGTCTCAGTGCTTGCTGAGTGGGCGTAACGCACGGTCGCTGTCAGACCCAAGGCAAAGATACTAGCGAGAAATACAACCTGACTGATAGCTTTCATGTTCGTCTCCCTCGAACTCGAGGCCAACCTGCCTAAGATCTCAAGCTTCACTGGAGAACATAGATCGCGAGGCATGGAGAAAACGTGAAGATTTCGGCAAATGTCCATAAAATATTTGTTTCCGGCACATAAGAATTTTCGTCGCACCTGTTACCTTGGTAAGTCAACGGCTCTGAACAGGGACGATAGATTGCGACTGCGCGAGATAAATCGCTCAAAAAGACTCGTCGCTTCTTGCTGGAGATCCCGGCTCGGATGAATCAGCAAAGCGGTAGCCTACCCAGGGTTCGGTGAGAACGTATTTTGGACTTGCCGGGTCATCTTCAATTTTCTTGCGGAGGGTTCTTACGTAGGACCGCAGGTAATCCAGTTCGGTGCCGTATTCCGGCCCCCAGATGGTGCGTAACAACTTGGCGTGGGTGACCGGCATGCCGCGGTTGCGCATCAACAACGCCAGCAGGTCGAATTCTGTCGGCGTTAAATGCACGATCGCGCCCGCCTTGCGTAAAGAGTGGCGCTCCATATCCATTTCCAGATTGCCGGCTTGAAGGACGGGCGGTTCCATCCCCGCTTCGAAACGAACGCGGCGCAAGACGGCGTGCATGCGCGCGACTAGCTCGCCAAAGCGCACCGGCTTGGTGACGTAGTCGTCCGCGCCAGCCTCGAGCGCCCTCACCATATCGTGCTCCGCCTCGCGCACGGTCACCATGACGATGCCGACTTTAGGCGCCAAAGCGCGAATCTCACGGCAGGCTTCCACTCCGCCGATGCCGGGCATGTTGATGTCCAGCAATACCAGATCGAATGGGTGCTGCGGAAGAATGTCGACGGCTTCTTCGCCGCTGCGTGCTTCTTCCACTACGAAGCCACTGGCTGCCAGGGAGGTACCGAATGCTTTGCGAAGAGATGGCTCGTCATCCACCACCAAAACATTGATTTGGCGCGTTGACATCGGTAAATCTGGCCCTTCGCCGGATCTCTCGAATCGAGATCTTATAAGTCACACTAAATCTGATCTCATGAAAAATCCGTAAAAATTCCATAAGAAGTTGGTGGTGAAGCCGCGGCTGACGAAGTGAAATATTTAGGGTTACGAGACTGCGGTGAGCGCCTCGCTTTTTACCGCCGGCAATGTCAGAAGAAAGGCGGTGCCGCGCTTCCCGGCTATTTCGGGTTCAAGCTGCAGAGTACCGCCGTGCGCGAGCGCTATTTTTCGAGCGACATACAGACCCAGCCCCGAGCCGGGCGCCAGATCGCGGGTTTGGGACCCCCGGTAGAAACGGTCGAAGATCTTTTCTCTTTCACTTCGCGTGATCATGCGCCCATCGTTCCATACCCGGACTGTCACAAATCCATCTTGTGAACGAACGTCGACCTCAATTTCGGAACCGGGGGGCGAGTATTTGGCGGCATTGTCCAGCAGTTGGCGTAGAGCCAATTGAATAAGCTCCGAGTCGGCCGAAACCTCCGCGGATTCCACAGCCTTCGTCACGGAGAATTTCCGGTCAGTCCAACGCGCCGAATATTGTTGGACCAGGTTGCTTACCAGACTCAGCGCATCAATAATTTCCAGTTGCGGCTTCACCTCCTCTCGATCGAGGCGGGCCACACGGAGCAATCGAGAAGTTAACCGCGCCAAACGGGAAGCCTCCACTTCCGCCAGTTCGGCCAGTTGCAACTGTTCAGGACGCAATCCGCCAATTTCACGCAGGCCGCTGGAGGCAGTGACGATGGTGGCAAGAGGAGTTTTGAATTCGTGAGCCAGGGCGTCAAGAATCGCACCGCGAAACACTTCCGCCTGAGCCGCAGCGGCAGCGTAGCTCGCATTGCGAAACACGTGCGCTCTTTCCAGGATGGCCGCGGCTAATGCTGCCAACGGACCGGCGGTCAACTCCGGATTGCGCAAGCCCTCGAATCCAACTGCTCCAATGGTCTTACCACCGGCCTGAAGAGGACGGGTGTGGATCGCGGAAACGGTGTCATCTCCGTCCACTCGTTCAATATAGGCCGCTCTGGTTCTATCGGCCAGGTCAGCCGGGGAGTCACCCGCGCTGTAGAGTTCCGCGTTCGTCCCATCGAATAAACAGGCTGCCCGCATACCGAAAACCGTGCGGAACAGAGCGACCGACTTGCTTAGCATTCCGCCGCCCGGGTCCAATGCCAGCAACTGTTGTGCTAACTGGTAGAGGAGCTTCATGTCGCGGCGTTGAAGTTCCGATATCTCGCCTTCCTGCCGCACTTGAGTTGTGAGCCGGGTAATGACCAGCCCGGTGAGCAAAAAAGTAATCAGCGCCCAAGTGTCCGAGGAGTCACTGACCCGCAAGGAAAAGATGGGAGGCACGAAAAAGAAATTCAAACAGAGGTCTGCGATGACGGAAACAATGGCCGAGGAAACGAAATCGCCGAGAAGGGATTGCAATACCACAACAATCAAATAAAGGAGGCTGGTCGCCGTGAGGTTTAGCCCCAACCCATAACAGATGAACGTTACCAGCCCGACCAGAAGTGTGCCGGGAATTGCCCGCAAACCGGAACGCCACTGGCTTGGGTTTATAACGCTCTTCATAAGACTGCCGGTAGTCCACGACCGGTGTTAAAGCTTTCGGAGTCTGATTCTATCGAAAGTCTCGTCGTCAATCCGTGGAACATTGTGGCCCGCGACTCGGACCGGTCAGCGAGTCGACGGCAGTGCCGCCCAATGGATTCGTTATCGCGATTGCGACTCATCGGAATCTGCCCAACGGCATTCCGCAGGCGGCATCACAGTTTCTCCTTTGAGATTGAAATACCGGGTAGCGGTTATGCCGCCAATGGGGTTGTAATCGCGCTCGGCCCGGCAGTAGCCGCCGCGTCTTTCAACCGGAGATCCGTCAAGCCCGAAGTAGGTCTCTTCCGTTTGATTGCCGCGGCTGTCATAGACTCCTTTGAGAAGCGCATAGCCATCCGGATGCAAAGTGGGCTTCTCATCGGTTCCAAAAAATGCCTGCTCGACCACATTGCCGCGCGCGTCATACTTTGATTGCAGGCGGGCAAAACCTTCCTTGCCCACGATCAGAGCGCCATCCACCCC
Organism: uncultured Acidobacteriaceae bacterium; assembly: GCA_963697035.1. Lineage (GTDB taxonomy): Bacteria > Acidobacteriota > Terriglobia > Terriglobales > Acidobacteriaceae > PALSA-270. Next base: position 51,461 of record CAVOMN010000004.1, read on the forward strand.
GTGACACTGGGTGGTCAGCACATTTCCGCGATCGTCATACTCAGCAACCAACCGGGCCAGGTGATCTTTGCCAAGAATAGGCTTCCCATCCACACCGAAAATCTTTACCTCGGTGTAGTTCCCCCGCGCATCGTAGGTTTTCACCACGCTGGCGCAACCCCTCGCGTCCAGAATGGGCCGGCCGTCCATGCCGAAATAATCTTCTCTGGTGCGGTTGCCCCGCGCGTCGTAGGCGAAAGTGGTTCTCGCATAGCCAGCTTTTCCCAGGATAAGTGAGCCGTCGGCGCCGAAGTAGCTTTGCTCGATCGGATTTCCGTGCGCGTCAAAAACAGAAACCATCCGGGCATAACCGTTCTTCCCCACAATCGGAGCACCGTCAGTTCCGAAACTCGCAATCTCCGTCAGGTTCCCGCGCGCGTCGTAAGCAAAGGTCACTCGCGCATAGCCATCGCTGGTCAGGATGGGCGCATCATCCACGCCCAAATAGGCCAGAGCTACCACGTTCCCGCGCGCGTCGTAAGCGGATATTTCCCGGGCAGAACCTCTCTTGCACTGTGTGGGCGCTCCCTTCTCATCAAAATAGGCTCTGCTGGTCTCGGCGCCGCGAGCGTCATACGCAAAAGTGATTCGCGCATAGCCTTGCTTCGACAAGATGGGCTCACCGCTTACCCCAAAATAAGCGCACTCCGTGATGTTGCCACGCGGATCGAACTTTGCGGTGCATCGAGCGTGACCATTGGCGCACAGGATGGGAGCACCGTTCACAGCAAAACAGGCCCATTGTGTCATGTCATTGCAGGAATCATAGCTGCACGTCGCGCGGGCGTAACCATCCGTACATGGAATGGGAGCACCATCGGGGCCGAAAAATACCTGCTCGATCACGTTCCCTTTAGCATCATATTGCGAAGTTGTGCGGGCATATCCCTGCCGTGACACAACCGGCTCACCGTTGGGCCCACGGTAAGAGCTTGCCCGGACGTGACCAAATTCGTCGTATTCATTCCCCCAAATTGCTATCCAATCTTCATTGCACGAGGGCACGCCGTGGTCATCCCGGCAGATCAGACGAGTAGCATTGCCATCATTGTCGTATTCGGTGGTGACGGAAGCGTATTCCCGGCCCGTCACGATCAACTGGCCAAGGCTATCGTGATAAGACCAGCGCGTCAGGCGGTGCGCGGAATCGTACTCGTGATGTTCCTCGGCTACGCCATTCCGCTGCGTAACACACTGGCCCGCGGCATCCAAATACCAGGTGCGGATTCGCAACCCGCAACTGTCAACTTCATAGCCCTCTCCGTAATTGCCGGCTGCGTCCTGGGCCGGAGTATTGAAAGTGTCCCGGGCATAGTGCCGCCGAGCAACAAAGGCTCGATCGTCATACGTCAAGAGATGGCGAACGATCTCCGCGTTGCTGATCAAGAGCTGGTTCATTTCCTTCCGGGTGAAACCCAAACCGCCCGCGAACGATCCCTGCGCCACTGCACGGTCGTCCTCAGTTTGAAAATCCACGGTGCGGGCGTCCCGGCTATAGGTCTGCCGAAGTTTGACCCCTCCATGCCGGTTGCGGGAGTCAACTGCTTCCACAGTACCGTTGGAACGGTAAGTCACGTCCAGCTGAGCGACTCCACTGTCGTCTTCCCGCAACATGCCATGGCTATCCACCCGCTTTACGCTTTGCACCCGGCCATCGCGCATGTCGAATTGCCAGGAGAACTGGCGGCGCGCGACATTTTCCGCTGAAAGCCGTCCAACTCCTTCGGGAACACCGCGGCGCCAGACCACGTCGTGAAAGTATTCGCTCTTGGTTTCGCGTTTGCGGAGCGTGGCGAGGCACTCCCGCAAATCAGAGAGAGAGCAATTCAGCAGCCCTGCGAGCAACCGGTCGCGCGCCAGTTCCTTGAGTTCCTGGTCCGTCATATTTTGCCGGGCGGTGACGTCGGCACCCGCTGGAACCACTAACTCCATGACCGTGGCCGGCCCCTCGCCGACCATGCGGTATTGCCGAAGCTCGCTGGGAAAGGACTCCTCGGGACGGCCCGAGGTAAGTAGGACAAGAATCCTGTCAGACCGTTCCCAGTGCTTGAAGAGGGCAATTTCGGCGCGCACCCAATCCGACTTGGGAGTGTTGGGAGAGCAAACCACGATCAGGTGGGAGGAATTCCAGAGGGCCGCTTTGAGATCACCGGAAAGGTCGGCACTGGCCGACATTTCGTTGTCGTCCCGGAAAATGAGTCCAACGCGGTCAGGAACGCCCTGCTTGCGGAGGGGTTCGGGTGTGTCGAAATTTCCCAGCGCCTCGACCAGCCATTCCGCCCACTGGGTATCCTCCGGAAGGCGTCGGTAGCTGACAAAGACACTGTACTTCGGTTCTTCAAGCCCAGGCATGCGCATGCATCCAGGCCAGAAAGTATAACCCGCTTGAAGATAACCCGCGCGCTTCCCTGGTCCGCGCGCTACGAATGGCTTCACACCCTTACTTTAGGGCCCCGCACTTACTTAAGATGACGCGGAGATGTTCGCGATCTGCCGCGAATAACGCAGGGAGTGGCGGTCGAACCGGACCTACATTGATGCCGCAGAGGTTCATGGCTTCTTTAATCACGGAGGTCGAATAACCGGGATGCTTGACCCGCATATCAAAAATGGCGAGTGTGTCTCTTTCGACAATTCTTGCCGCTTCTTCCAGTTGCCGGTTCTGCAGGCAGGTCATAATTCCCGTGAGGTTTGCGGCATAAAGTTTACGATGCCGCTGGTAAACCCTTCACGCCTAAGGCTGCATAGCTTGGCATCAGAATCTCGCCCACTCCGCACAGCATCTCAAAGCGGTCGCCGACGGCTGCTGTTGTCGAACAAACTGTTTCATATCACCATGCTCATCTTTAAGCCAACCATGTTAGGGATCTCAGCGAGTCGACGAAGCAAAGCCGGGCTGAAATGAACTCGGGGGTCTGGAAGAGGATGACCCCAAGATCGGTGGCCTTCGCGGCCGCCTGATAATACGCAAACATGCCCTCCTCATTCGATCTGGAAAAGTGAGGCGGAAGAATTAAGATGCCGTCGGCGCCATATGCTTCGGCCGCCTGTGCCAGTTCGCAAGTGTCCGGAAGGGAGAACCCGGTTCCGACTAACACGGGCTTACGTTTGCCGACTTCTTCGACTACGGTGCGGCCCACCAATTTCTGCTCGTTGAGCGAGAGGGAGAAAATTTCGCCGTTATTGCCCAACGCAACCACCAAATCGCAATATTTCGCCAGATGGGCGGCGTTCTGCCGCAGAGATTGCTCATCGATCGTCAAATCCTGGTGGAAAGGCGTAACTCCAAATCCAATCAGGCCATGTAGCGCCGACTTCAGTTCAGCAGGACTTAGTCCCATAGATTCCTCCGATGGATGAGAAGCGGTGCGCTATGACCTTCATTCCTATAGTTGTTATTGTTTCGACGGCACAAAACAAAGCGAATGTGCGCCGCGGTTTATGTTCTCTCGTCCACCAATCGGACGCCGGCAGTTCTGCAATGCGTAGGATGTACCAAAACAATGACCACAATGGCGGCACAAATAATCATGCCCGAGCCCGCGACGAACACCGACGCGTAAGAGACATTGGCCACCAGCCATCCCGTTACCAGAGTGAAAGCCATTCCCCCGATTGCTCCCGCCGTTCCTGTCAGACCGGTCACCTGTCCCACTTCATGGCTTCCAAAAAGATCAATAGGCAAACTCAGCATGTTGCTGGCCCAACCTGTATAGCCAAATAACACAACGCTAATCCAAGCCAGCGCGTTGCCGCGCTGGAAGCGCGGGCAGCGAAATGCCGCAAAGCATGAGAAGTGCGCCATAACCCATCACTATTTTCCGAGCCTTCACTTCGGAAATCCTCTCCCGACAAGGGCATCCGATACGTATCCACCAAACCAGCCACCCACACCGGCAAAAACAAATGGGATCCAGGCGGTATGACCGATTTGTGCGAGACTGAAGCCCCGACTGTGTGCCAAATAGCTGGGTAGCCAAAATGCGTAAAACCACCACACTGGGTCGGCCAATGACCGGGAAATCATCAAGCCCCCAACAGCCCGGTTGCGTAAATGCGACCGGAACGAATGGCTGCCATTCGAGGAAGTCGCCGTCGGTTCTGGTTCCGCAACTGGTTCGCGTTTATAAAGGACGCTCCACAGCAAAACCCAGATGAAGCCCGACAGCCCGACCACAACGAACATCATCCGCCATCCCCAGATTGCCGTGACTGCGGAAACAATCGGCGGGGCGATAATCGCGCCGGCAGTTGAGCCACTATTGAATACACCGACAGCAAAGGCACGGCGAGGCATGGGAAAGTTCTCGCTCACCGCCTTGACCGCTCCAGGCCAATTGCCGGCCTCCGCCATCCCCAACAAAAAACGAAGAACCCCAAAACTCAGTACTCCGGCAGAAAGGCCGTGCAGCATGCTCACTACCGACCACGCGGCAACACACAGCAACATGCCCAGCCGGCTGCCGGTCTTATCAATCAATCCGCCTGCCAATGCCTGGCTGATGGTGTAACCAAGAAGAAAAACAAAAATGACGTGCGAATAATCCAGGGTAGAAAGTGAGATTTGGACTGCCAGAACTGGCGCAACTACGGACAGGGCCTGCCGGTCGAGGTAATTGACGGCGGTCGCGGCAAATAACAGGGCCATGAACAACAAACTCATAGCCGCGAGTTGATCGCTTGATTGGCTTGAGACCATTGTTCAGTCGGTGTGGTGGATGCCGGAAAAGATTGTCCGCCCGGCGTCAACATACAAAGTGGTACCCGTTATGCAGCGCGCCATATTGGACACCAGAAAAACGGCAGCATTTGCTACATCCTCGGGAAGGATGCGAATGGGCAAGGGTTGCAGTGCAATCAGTTCGTCAACGGAGATATGGGGACGCTGCGCGAAGTATTCCAGACTGAGTGGGGACATGACCAATCCTGGGGCGATGGCGTTGACGCGGATTCCCTTCGCCCCAAAATCCACGGCAAGACTTCGCGTCAGTGAAAGCAGCCCGCCCTTTGCCACGCCGTATGGAAAAGCTTGCGCTTGGGCGCGTTCCGCGTGCGTCGAGGCAATATTGATGATCGAGCCTCCACCTGCCTTGATTAACAGTGGCAAACCTTGTTTGCAGCAAAACCAGGCACCCTTGAGATCGACGTCAAGACACCGGTCCCATTCGCGCTCCTCCAGGGTCATTGCATTTTTGTACACATACATGCCTGCGGCGTTCACGAGGATGTCGAGTTTTCCCGAGCGTTTCCCAATCTCCTCGAATGCGGCGGACACCTGTTCAGAGGATGAAACATCGGCATGGACCGCAAATGCTTGGCCGCCGGACTGCCGGATTTCTTCGGCTACGCACTCGGCAGCAGCCATGTTTTGGTCGAGAATAATTGAGAAAGCTCTCTGATGGGTGAAAGCAAGGGCAATGGCTCTGCCGATCCCTGATGCACCACCTGTAATTAGAGCGACTCTATCTGCGAGCATCATGGTTCTTTATTTAATGGAGTTGTTGGTTAAATCCGTTTCTTGAAAACCACCCAGATCAATATTGGGGTCGTCCAATGTCATCCCCAGATCTCGCCGGTTAAAAATAATGACGATCGTGCCCGGCACTAATGCCTCCGGGGAATGATGGACGCCACGCGGGATAATCGTGAAATCGCCGCGATTCGAGTTCCAACATGCCGTCCCCGGTATGAATACCGAGCCGGCCTTCGAAGACAAACCAACCCTCGTCACCATTGGGATGGGAGTGCCATGGAAAACGGCCGATGGTTTTCGCCACTCGCACCGTGTAGTCCTCGTCCACGCCGATGACGTGAAAATTGGTGCGCGGGGGGTGAGGGGCTAACAGCTCAAGAAGGTTGACCTTGGTTGGTTTCCACATATTATTTCTTTCGAACCCCCTGCAATCCTGTACTTAGATTTACCTTCCAGGCGATGTCATGAATGTCCGGCACGGATTGGTCAATCTCATATTCGCGCCAGCCAATCTTGTAGTGCAGCGCTTTCACCTTGTCCCAGTCGATGTCGACACCTAGGCCGGGGCCTTCGGGAACCAGCATGTATCCCGACTCGTAGAGAATTGGATTAATCGCCGGATCTTCGGTGTACAACTTGGGTCCAATCGCGACGGTCGGATAGTGAATATTGATTACGGCAGCTCCGACATGAGCCTCCGCGGCGGTTCCCAGCGAAGTTTCCTGTGTCGTGCTTAAGATGGTTCGCAGACCCAGCGTCTCGGCAACGGCGAACACCTTCAACGACTCCCGCATGCCGCCATGAGCGCTGTTCGCAACGTTGATGATGTCGATTGCGCGCGCCTTCCACATGGCGAGCGCGTGCCGCGCGTCGCCCACATGCTCACTGACCGGGATATCGAGTTTGGCCCTTGCCTCCGCCATGCCCTCGATATTGTGAAACGGAGCGATACTCTCGACGTACTGGGGCTCGTAGTATTTCCGCATGCGATGGATCAACCGCACCGAGTCGGTGGGATGAACGTGATTGCTGAGATCAAAGGCCTGCATGGTGATGCGGTCGCCCACCTGGTTTCTGAGGGCGGAGAGGAAAATTTCGTCGAAGTCCGGCGCGCCTCCAATGTACAGGCGGAAATTATCGAAGCCTTCGCCAAGAAACCGTTCCACCAGCGCTAGATTCTGCTCGACATGCTTTTCATTGAGGTTTCTGAAAATCGGGATGCAGACCTTGATCCTGGTTCGTACCGGCCCACCAAAGAGCGCGTAAACCGGAACTCCCAGAGCCTTACCGGCAATATCGTGCAGCGCCATCTCAAATCCTGCACGAAGACTCCCGGTGTAAATGCCGGTATCACCACGCCCGGTCAAAAGCAGGCCGAGAAGATGGTCGAGCCTTGCCACTTCCATGGCGTTTTGGCCGCACAGCACATTGGACAGGCTCTTTTGGAGATCTTCCAGATCGGGCATGGTGAGCGGCAGGTCGGTGATATCGGCGTATTCGCCGACACCGGCAATCCCGGAATCTGTATCCAGGCGAATGAGAACATGCTGCGACGCATCGCCGGATATTCGCGGGGTTCGGATTGGATACAGGCTGATTTTCGTAATAATTACCGAATTCTTGCGATTCAGATGGTCACTGTTTTCGGTCACGCGACGCTCCTTTTAAGCTTTCCGAGAGTATTTGCTGCCGCCGTCAATAGGTGCACCGGGGCCAGGCCGTAGTGATACAGTTGCACCGCGCGAAATCCTTCAGCGTGCAAGAAGGCGAGCCGGGATTCAATCGCCGCCTCCGACATAACATCCGGGGGGAAGATTCGAATGCCCGCGATCCACCGGGAAGCATCGTTTACGCAACTCAATGCTGTCTCAAAGCGCTTGCGAAAGGCGCTTTCGTTGGGTTCAAACACAACCAGTAATAGCTGATTGGCTAATTGCAGTGTCTCCGGAGGATTTGCGCCAAATAAGGCGCCACACTCGAACGGCGAGAGCCCCGAACTCACAGTCAATTCGATGGCACGCGGAACAATTCCGCGTATTTCCTGTAGCAGGCTCAGGACACACTGACTGCGAGCACGCAGCAAGGTTTGCGCCGTCTCGTCACCGAGAAGCCGCTGCAGCTCTTCCTGTGCGTGCGCTGCATCTTTGACGGCCGAGGCTCCTCTGAAGAATGCAGCCAGGCGCTCACGAAATTTGCCGGCCACAAGGTCGATATCCAGACCGGCCGCTTGAAAAGCCGTCCTGCAGTGCAAACAGAAACAACAAGAGAAGAGGAAGTGGTGAAACAGATCAAAAGCAACCCCGCATTTTTCATGTAGCGACAGATGTTCATAACCGTAGAATCCGACGGCCTCAAGCTCGAGCGCATGCACTGAACGGTTGGAGATCGCACGCACCAGCCGCAGGGCATACTCCCGCGCTCTTGGTGCGGAGGGGCATAGCGCGTGAGCAAAAACGTCGCCAAAGCAATTGGTAATTGCAGAATCGGGATTCGCACTCGCCAGCGGTGTGCTGTGAAATACAACCGTCCACGCTTTCACCCGCAAGCCTGTTCTCTCCGCTTGCTCCGCAAGGGACTCAACCGGCCCTTGGTCGGTCGCCCAATCCGCACAGGGTGGTTGTACGCCGGAAGCGGGAAACTCCCCGGACCGCGGCCGGAAGCCAAGCGCAGCACTGGCAGACATTACTTTGCGACCCTCGCGGTGGGGACTGAAAGCACGGACGGAATGGTAGGCAAAGGGTATGCTGATCGCATTCGCTCCCAGGCGGCGAATGTGTAACAGCCGATCCCCTGGATCGGCGTCCGTGAGATCCCAGGGATAGACCCAGAAAATCTGCTCAGCGAAAGCCATTTGCCATTGCCCCTTCGCCATCAACAACAGACGAACAAATTACGGAATCTAGGATGAGCACCTTACCGCTTTCCTTAAAGGACATTTCACTGCAGAACATTTCACTGCAGAGCTATGACGGAATAGCCATCGATCGAAGGCAATGTGGCTTCCAGGGTTGAGCCCTTCCATTGCACCTTCTGGAATGCTGGACTTGCCGTATCCGGAGAAAGCAGAGTTGGCTTCCGGCCGGCGAGTCTTGAGAAGTCTTTCCCAAGGACCAGTTTCAGCTTCACCCCGGAAACGGGAGCCTGGTCATAATTAAGTAAATGGACCACCAGTCCGCGGCCATCCTGCACGGAAGTGACGTTCGCGAGCACATGACCCGGCGTATCTAGTTCGACGCGCGTCGCCCCAGGCGCAAGCGAATAAATATCCGCGAGAACCTGGGCCTGGATTGTTTTGTCCTTCGGCGAACTCTTGTCGGACGGCGGGAGTACTTCCGCATTCAAGCCTTCTACGTCTGGCTTTTCGGTAAGAATAGAAGCCTTGCCACTATCAGCCTGATAATCGCGGATCATCTGCTTCTGAGTTGCTGACAGGGACGAATAGGAAGGAACGATCACACCTTGATACGCCGCTAGATCCTTTTTCGTAACACGACTCGCAAACTTGTAGTCGCACAGGACACTGTTCTTGGTGAGGAAGTCCAATCGCGTGGCGCCACCCGTCCAATCGAAATCCGGATCAAGACTGTCAGGAAGAAGAACCACCCAGGGAGCGATATTCACCGCATTGGCATAGAGCGATAGGTGGTCCGCCAGAAATCCGTTATATTGACCGATCGCCGCCCAGGACTGCAACCCATTGGGATCCTGATTAAGCAGAGCCGTGTCGAGTGGGCCTTCCATGTCCCAGGTATAAGATGCGCCGAAAGCAGCCGCTTCCGCAGTTCCCAGCTTTTCTGAGCGTGCCCCGAGAAATGAATCGTTCCGGTCCCCCTTGTGGAAGTGTGAATACTCCGTAACAAATGGTTTGTTGCCGGGATTCAGGCCTTTTACGAAGCGATCGCGGCGAATATTGGAAACGTCCCATTGATCTGCCCAAGCCCCGGGTTCAACCCAGCCCTCGTCGTAAATAAAATCCATCCGCTGGTTCAGCGAGCTAAACGGGGGGTGAAGTCCGAGGTTGGTGAAAAATGGGATATCAGATTTTTTCTCCCGGCGCGCATAGTCCAGAAGCTGCTCAAAAAAATGAAGAACCCTATCTGGTGTGCTGGGATGTTGATCAAGATTGGGATTATCGAAAAAGATTGCATCGAGCCCGTCATCAATGATTCCTCCGATCCGCTGCTTCTGGTATTCCACCCAGCCGGGGCTATCAATATCCGCCACAAACCGCATGGCGTCGCGACCTTCCGAATAGCGGTATGGGACGCCTTTATCGTCCAACATGATCCATTTCACCGACTGAGGAGCATCTTTGAACAAGCTCTCCCAGAATATGGTAGTGGCGCACATGTAGGCCGCCGCCTTAATCCCATGCGCGTGCAGTTTCCTGACGAGCTCCTTTACCGCAACGCGTTGGGCTTCCTCGTCCTCCCAGGAGAAACCCACACTGTAGGTCACCCACACAAAATTAATCTTCGCCTGATCCAGGAGATCGACCATGCGGTCCGCATGACTTCCATAGAGATTCGTCATCGCCTCGAAATCCTGGGAAGAGAACCGCCCCGCCCAGGCAGATCTCCGCGCTTTTTGAGTTTCGAGGGAGCCACCGTCAAACCGGGCAAAACGAACCGTTCCCGCTTTTAGCCATCCCGGCAAGGGGGACTTCGCCGCTTCGGCTGGGTGAACGGAGTCATCGGTTTGCGCTCGTCCAGCAATGCTCAGCACGCTTATGAACGCGCAAATGACCGGCAGTAATCGGAATCTCATGGCATTAGACCTCGCACCGGCCGCGCAGCTCACAGAGTCGGTGAACTAGGTTACGCTTGCTTGATTGGTGAAGGAGAGCAGAGTGCCAGTATATGGACGCATTGCGGTTAGAGTCCTATCCCGGTTCTCCGCGACAAGTGTTCAACGGGTGCGCAATACAGTCAACCAAGAACTTCTGAGGGCAGCGTTTAGCGGAGCTTAATCCGCGAGACATGGAAAATAGGCAGCATCCTGGCCAACTGGAATTGTCTCTGGATATCCGCAAGAGCAACGTTGCGGCCAATCCGGCCCTTCGGAGCGTTGCCATGCGAATCCCGGCGGAGGGAGTAAAATCACGTGCCATGGAGTTGCGCCAGCTTGAAACCTTCAAGATCGTCATGCTAACGCTGAACATGACGGCCGCGGCCAAGCATGTGTATCGTTCCCCGGCGGCGATCAGCCTTCAACTTAAGCAACTGAGTGATGAGGTGGGAGCGGAATTGTTCACGCGTGTTGGCCGCAAGCTTGCGCCGACACCGGCGGCCATACGGCTGCAGCAGAATCTATATCCGCTCATGGGCGCGTTGCGAGCGATTCGGGAAGATTTCCCGCCTGAGCCCGAACTCGACACCCGGCCTTTCGTATTGGCCTCCGGCATCACCACTCTTATCTATCAACTTCGACAGCCACTAATCGAGCTGCGCCGGAAATTTTCCAAAAATGACATTCAGGTAAGCATCGGTACCACGGAGGCAATCCTTCGTGGACTGGAAAGCAAACGATTTGACCTGGGTCTCGTCTCGCTCCCAGTGGAAGACCCTGCCATCCAATTAGCCCCTCTATTTAAGGAGGAAATGCTGTTTGTTACCAGTGCCCGCCAAGCGAACTTCCATCGCAAGACCGTAAGCCTAAGAGACATACGTGAAATTCCAATGATCCTTTACCCGCCGAGTGCGACAACCAGGCAGATCATTGACCAGGTGGTCGCGCGCCATGGATTGTCTCTGCTGGTCGCCATGGAAGCTGAGGATACAGAGGCGATTAAGCGACTCGTCGAAGCTGGCTTTGGCTCCTCGATTCTTCCGGCCAATGCTCTAAAAGATTCGCGGAAGCTGTGGACGTTTCGAATTGCCGAGGAACGTATTTTCAGGGAAGTCGCGCTGGCTACCGCGGCGAGCCCGTACACCCGCGGACTTACCCGGGCAATCAGCGAATTTCTCATGAAAAAACTGGGCGACCGGCGCCGGCGGGTGAAGAGCTAAATGGCTGGAAACATTAATAAGAGGAGTCGGTTAATAGGGGATTGGTTGCGGGGGGTGGATTTGTTCCACCCGACCTTTGGGTTATGAGCCCTGGGTTTGACCCTATTCGGGATCGATTCTTTGCCCAAGTTTCTTGCCTTGTTCTTACCGTCCTACCCGATTCGCTGCTTACTTGATGTCGAGTTCTGTCAGCTACCTTCGTACATCTGACTGAGGAACCGAACCAGCAACCTCATCATCCCTGGAAAGCTGGGCGCATTGGTTCTGTCGAGCTTGGCCTTGGCGGTGGCGACGCAGTTCAACAAGTGGCGTTCCAGAAATTCAGTCCCAGCCCGCGCAAAGGAAACGGCAGTACTCTCTTCGGGTGTATGTTCACAGGTACGGCGCGGCTCAAATTAACGGCAGAAGCTCGATGATTCGAGGTGCATGCACTGGTCAACATTGACCATCTTGCGGCCGAGCAAGATCGCATTATGTAGTTATGAAAATCACCGAGAAGCAAGCATTAGCGGTTCGGTGCCCCACTTGTGGCGCCAAGCCGGGAGAAAAATGTGAGTTAAGCACCGGCCTGCCTCGTACCGAGCCCCATCGAGATCGACGCCTGGCAGCTTCGGATAGGTAAGTCTCTAGCAACACGCTTTGAGTCCAGCAGCAAGATCTTCCGACTGGCTTGTAGATCGGCGGGGATTAACAACTTAATTCAGAGGCATGGTTGACGGGTCGGTCAGAACAATTAATTTTCCAGGCGGGTAGTCTGCCGGTGTAAGCGGAATCTCGGGCTCGGGGTTAATGATCGTCAGGACCTGACCGCTGAGAATCCCTCGGATCAATAAGCGGTCATTCTCCACAGCGACTACTCGGTATCGCTCCTCGAAAAGTGATTTCTCAGTCTCTTTCATCTAAGCCATTGGATGCGCGATTTCATATCGGCGGTGCTTGGGTGTCCACTTCGGTACCGGATACCGGTTCAGACGGCTTAGCGCGTTCGCCCTCCCGTGATCGGACGCAGATCAACCTCTGGCCCCACTGCATCGTGCTTGGACATCCGACGTGTCTCGGTGCTGTCCAGGTAGCAGCTCTGCTGGAGATGGCGAGAGTGTGCAGAAACGATGACGTAGGGCACGCCCAGAAAACGCTTGGCAATAATCTCCGTCACCTCCAGGCCATTAAAATGCTGTTGCTTCACCTTGCCTAGGATTCGCCTCAATGCGTTCTCGATCTTCTTTGCTCTAACGCCGCCAAAGAACATCGCCTTTGCTTCAGTCGCCATGAAAAAGAAGTTCCATCCAGCGGCGCGGATCTTGCGATCGAGGGCAAAGCTATCTAGCACCTTAACCAGCCTCCTGGTACCCGAATGGGGCTCGCTTTCCAAGCCCGGGAATTGTGCCATCAGTGGCTGATCTTCGAGCAGGATGGCGCCAACTTGAATGCCTGACATGAGTCCTCCAGAGAAACTGGCCCGGTTAAGTGCATGTGAGCGATGGCGAAAAGAACATCAGCCCCACCACCGCGCGCAGTGGCACGATCTTTCGCGGGAGCGTGGTATCGAAACCGGCCGCTGACGAGGTGCCCTCCACTGGAGGGCGACCCGGTTGCGGATTCCGGAGAAGTGAACACCGGTGATGGCCCGCGAACCACCTTGTCAGGGCAAGTTCCCGCCTCAAGAGTTAGGTAGGCCGTCTGGTTTGGCGAGCGAACTGTCTTCTTGAGCTGTTGATAGATTGATCGATTTCTTTGCGGAATACTGTGCAGAATGGCTCACTCTCGACGTGGAGACAAAATTTATGCGAATTGGGTGTCGTTTTTCCGGACTATACTTATCGATGATGAGCCCTAGTGCGGCGGCAAAGAAAAACCGTGAGTTCGACCCCAAGAGCTTCCTGGCAACCATTGGTGCCGGGAGAAAGCTCTTGGCCGTCCCAGGGAAGCAAACGATATTCACGCAAGGGGACGGGGCGGACGCGGTCTTCTATATCCAGAAAGGCAAAGTGAGGCTCACCGTCGTTTCCAAAATTGGCAAGGAAGCGACGATCGGCATGCTGAGTGAGGAGAATTTTTTTGGCGAAGGCGCGCTGGCTGGCCAGGTCCTTCGTATGGGATCCGCGGCTGCCATGACGGATTGCGAGCTGTTGCGGATCGAGAAGAAGGCCATGATGGAAGCTCTTCACCGCGAGCAGGCGCTTTCCGACATGTTCGTGGCATATTTGCTGGCCCGGAATATCCGCTACGAAGAAGACCTGGTGGACCAGCTCTTCAACTCCAGTGAGAAGAGACTGGCTCGCGTTCTTCTGTTGCTTGCACATTTTGGCAAAGAGGGTATTCCGGAAACCGTGGTTCCCAAAATCAGCCAGGAGACCCTGGCCGAAATGGTTGGAACTACTCGTTCGCGAGTCAGTTTTTTCATGAACCGCTTCAGGAAGCTGGGATTCATTCACTATGCTGGAGGGGTAGAAGGCGGGTTACAGGTTCACAGTTCGCTGCTTAACGTCGTCCTAAACGATTGAGCGCCCACGAAAAGCGCCTGAACTCCTGGACCCATCTCTTTAATTCAACCATTCAACTAAGGGACAGCTACGGAAGGGCGGAAGCAGCAACCTCGCGTTGCGGCCTTGCCGGACCTAAGACTGCTACTCGGTTGCGCCGGTACTCTTGGGCGGGTCGGCTCGCCAAACGTACAAGTATTTCTCGTCGCTCGACGTTTCCACCGGAATGTTTCTCTCTCGCGTTACACGGTTCAAAGCGGAACGAAGATTCTGCATCTTCTCGCCGTTCAGACCGCTCAACGGAATCTTGACCGCTTGCCGCGAGTCCAGCTTGGAAAGGTCGCCGAGAATGTCCGCCACTGCCTTCCGATGTTTTCCTTTACGACCTTGCGGAACATCGGAGCGATTCACCGACGCATAGTGCGTGTCGTTTCCGTTACTGTTTCTGTTGGGTGTCACGGAGGGCTCCGTTTTTCAGTATCGTACCCGTACGCGCGAAATCCTACCGCAAAGAATCGTAACCCGCAACTAAAAATCTATACGAAACCTTAGTGAAGGCGGCGATCTGTCACACACGAATACGTTAAGTTTAACTTTATCAATAAGATACACAACCAACGTTTCGTTAAAACTTGCTTAAGAGTTCACCCGAATCGGAGGGATAAAGGTAATCTTGAATCATGGCGCCCGGCTTGACTGCAAAAACGAAACTAAAGAAGAATCCCGAGTTCGATCCCACCACTTTCTTGGCGACGATTGGCGCCGGCCGGAAGTTTGTGCCTGCTCCGGCAAAGCAAGCGATATACACGCAGGGGGACGCGGCGGACGCTATCTTTTATATCCAAAAAGGTAAAGTGAGGCTCACCGTCGTCTCCAAAATTGGTAAGGAAGCCACCATCGGCGTATTGAGTGAAGAGAATTTCTTTGGAGAGGGCGCGCTGGCTGGTCAAATTCTGCGTATGGGATCCGCGGCTGCAATGACGGATTGCGAACTGCTGCGGATCGACAAAAAGGCCATGATGCATGCACTTCACCGCGAACATGCATTTTCCGATCTGTTTGTTGCATATTTGCTGGCGCGGAATATCCGCTACGAAGAGGACCTGGTGGACCACCTGTTTAATTCCAGCGAAAAGAGACTGGCCCGGGTCCTTCTATTACTCGCTCATTTTGGCAAGGAGGGCGTTCCGGAAACTGTAGTCCCCAAAATCAGCCAGGAGACGCTGGCCGAGATGGTGGGAACCACCCGTTCGCGAGTCAGCTTTTTCATGAACAGATTCAGAAAATTAGGATTCATTCACTACAACGGCGGTCTTCAGGTCCACAGTTCGCTGCTCAACATCGTTTTACACGACTAGAATTTCTCGCCAAACTCACCTCACTCGAATATCCCGAAAATCAAGACCGCCCGAGGGATCCTTTGCGAATTCCCGTGGTACCAGCCATGTTGAGCAATTTTGTACAGACACATCTTAAGGGCCCTTGCTAAGTTTGTCCCTCAGTTGTGAGGAGGCTCTATGAGTGCATTTCGCATTTTGCTGGCTGACGATCATCCAATATTCCGTTTCGGTCTGTGCTCGCTGCTTGGGGCGCACGAAGGGTGGGAGGTCTGCGGAGAGGCTGCTGATGGACGGGATACGGTAGAAAAATGCAGGCGTTTGAAACCAGATCTTCTTATGTTGGACATTTGCATGCCCGGACTAAATGGCCTGGACACGGCACGGAAAATCCTGGCCGACAATCCGGCTCAGAGAATACTGGTCATCTCCGATCTGGAATCGGAGCAGGTAGTCCGGGATTGTTTGGAAGCGGGGATTCGCGGCTGGGTCTTTAAGTCCGACGGGACCGATGAACTGATAACAGCAGTGGGGGCAATGCAATGGCACAAGTCCTTTTTCAGCTCGCGAGTGTCCGAGCTGATCATGGACGGTTACCTGCAGGGGCATCGCATTAATCCAGTCGCAGGCAAGGTCCCTCAACTGACCCCTCGGGAGCGCGAGGTCGTACAACTCGTAAGTGAGGGCAAGACTTCCAAGGAAGTCGCCCTGATCCTGAATGTGACGGTGAAAACGGCAGAAACACATCGAAGCAACATCATGTTTAAGCTGAAGCTACATTCGATCGCAGAGTTGGTGCTGTATGCGGTGAGGAACCAGATCGTCAACGTGCAACTCCCCACCGTACTGCGCTTTCCCAACCCGGAGAACGGCCGAGCCGATGCCGCCTCTCAGGGCCTTGACTGAGGGTTTGCTTTTCTCGATCGGGACGACAAGAGATTTTTATTGAGCCGGTGGTCGGCCTTCGGGCGATCACGGCCTAGGCGGAGAAACTCTTTGTGAAAATGTTACTCTTTGCAGGCCTGCTCCTAGTCGCACTCGGCATCGCATCGCTGATCGTACCGATCCCGCACAGCGAGACGCAGGGCATCAAAATAGGAGACACGAATATAGGCGTGCAGACCAGTCACAGTGAACGTGTATCGCCTATCCTCAGCGCGGTGGTGATCGCGGGTGGGATCGCGCGGCCATTGCAGGCGTGCGTGGCCGGGGGTCGAAAAGCTGAGGCTCCTCTCCACCTCATGCTGAATGCGCTTGAGCAGCTCTTTTCGGGCTTTCCGTCCCGATCGAACATCCATCTCTCAATGTCGGACAGTGGTCAATTGTGACCAGAGAATTCCGCCATTCTTATGGTAACAACATCCCATGGCTAAGAGGCAGTGCCTGGAATGCGGTGGTGAGCTGGTCATGGCATTCCGTCCCAGCGAAAGTGGACGGCTCAACCCTGGTGCGGGCACTTTGTCAATCGCAAACTCAAAATGGAGATGCAGCACCTGCGGACATAGCTTTAATGCGCGGCAGCTTCGAGCCGATAAGCGAGCGGTCAAGAAAACGGTGGAGCAAGCGTAATCAACAACGAGAGTTCGTTCTGGTCGCCCTCTCTGCAAAATAAGCAGCCTGATAAGTCGATCAAAGGAGAATCGTTAATATGGAGACCGTAACAGAAGAAAAACGCGGAATGAAGACAGAGATAAGAGATGCATCCTCGGAGTATTCCAAGCCCTTCACCGATAAGTTTTCGGAAAAAAGAATGGCCAACAAACAGAGAAGAAAGAGAGCGCACAAACGTAAGCTGAGCCGGTCCAATACGAACGGTTAAGGGCAGCTCTTTGTCCTTGCATGCCTCCAAGAATTAACCAAGGCAGTTCCATCGCCTCTGGAGGCAGCTCTACCAGGGAATCAATGTTAGCAACAATGGTTACGCCGTGAGCAAATTTGAACAGCTTTGGTCGCGTGATATCGCTGATTTCTTGATGTGGGGAGGTCAAATTTATGTCCAATCACACAACCCCCAAGATAATTCTGTGCATTGACGATGATGACGGCATGCTGGGGTACCAACGAGCCCTGCTCGAAAGATGTGGATTTGCAGTGCTTACCGCCGCCTCAGCTCGGCAAGGGGTAATAATTGCGTCAGCCTCCGGGGTTGCCGCCGTCATCGTGGACTACCACATGCCTGATATGAATGGGCATGAGGTCGCGACCGAAATAAAGCGCCTCAGACCGCAAATTCCGATAGTCATGGTCTCCAGTGACGACGATATACCTGAACACGAATTAAGGATGGTCGATGCCTTCGTTTCCAAGAGCGAGGCGTCCAGGCGCTTGTTGCCGGTCATCACTCGGATGTGCAGTGCAGACCCCTCCGCGTTCTCAGAAAGCACCAGGATCGCAGGCTGAGTTATACGCGAGGCTTTCCCCAGGAGCGTACGCGCCTACTGGTTATCACGCGCCCAGCCGGAAACGCCGGCACGTCTACAAATCGCCCAAAGTATCATTGGTCTCTATCTCTTTTGCTTATCCCTGCCTCGCGTCTTTCCGTCCGAGCTGAGATCCTTTGAGCGACTTCCCACACTCCAAACAAAATCGTTTCGAACGTGGCGTGATTAAACCACAAAACGGGCACATCCTTTGTGATGCGAAGTCTCGGCTATTCACGCCTAAACCCTTCCTCAGCAATCCGGTGATAAAGGCGGACGCGGTATGAACGCGTACCAGCAACTTGCGCACGACTGATTCCATGTCTGAACTTCCAATTTCCCTGGCCGCTCGAATCGGTGCTCAATGGCGTAAGATCACCAGATCAGCTCAAAGCCAAGGGCTAGGGTGACACATCAAACGCCAGCGATTCTGTGCAGGATTGCTCACATTGCCCTCAGTTTTCAGGTATCTCAGCAAACAGACAACTCTTCCCTCATGCGACGGTAAAACGCGAGTGAGCAATTCAGACCAGCTATTCTTTCGAGCCTGAGTCATCATACCGTTTGAGATGAGCTCTTCCTCTCTCTTTCAGGTCCTCTGAACTAAGTCAGCCCATCTGAAGTTTTCTTCTCTTAGTTTCTACAGCTCCGAAAGGACCAAAATATGAAAAAGACGATTTCGCTATTTGTGATGAGCTTTGTAGCCTTAGCTGGAACCTACGCGTTGGCAGGCTCGGCTCGGGAAGACACGGTGGCACGCCTGCAATCGTCCGTGGAGGTTCTGCACGCGATTATGGCAACGCCGGACAAAGGGATTCCGGAAGAAGTACTGAGCGATGCCAAATGCATCCTGGTGGTGCCAGATTTGATCAAGGGTGGCTTCATCCTTGGTGGCAAGCACGGACGTGGTGTGGCTACTTGCCGCACGGCCGCGGGCTGGAGTGCACCGGCGTTCGTTTCGGTTGGTGGTGGAAGTGCGGGATTCCAGATCGGGGTCGAAGGCGTGGACTTGGTCATGCTGGTGATGAACGATCAGGGATTTCAGCATCTGCTCTCCAGCAAATTCGAGCTCACTGGTGAAGGATCGGTTGCGGCGGGCCCGGTTGGCCGTCACGCGTCCGCGGGGACCGACTGGAAGATGAACACTGAAGTGCTGACCTACTCGCGCTCCAAGGGCGTGTTTGCTGGCGTTACCCTCGAAGGCGCAGTGGTGGAGCAGGACGACGACTCCACTCGCGCTATTTACGGCAAGCCTATGATGTTCCGCAGTATTCTTTCCGGCAAAGTGTCAACCCCGAGAAGTGCGGACGCATTCATGAAGGCCGTTTCAGATGCAGGTCAACAGGCGCGGATCGCAGACGCCACAGAAGACAAAAAGTAATTGCATCTAAGCTCTGCCGGCGAATTGGACTTGTAACTGACCGGAACCGCGTACCGGCTCCGGTCAGTTTCCCAACCTAGAATGACGGATCCTCGTTTCCGGCGCTATTGATCCTCCGAAAGGCGGCACAATGAAAGCCAATTTGCGCAGATATCGTTGGGTACAGGTGGTAGCCTGCCTCAGTTTTTCGTCTATGCTGGCACTTGGCCAGTCCGCTGGTTTCGCCCAGAATCTGGAGGCATGTAAGGCTGGCCGCGAAGCCTGCGACCGCTCCAAGTTGAGCCCCTCGCAATCGGCCGAAGTGGCTCTCGCCAGCCACGCACGCAACGTTTCAAGCTGTAGGAACAGCTACGATTCCTGTGATCGATCCAAACTCACTCCGCCGGAAGCGGTTGCGTTGGCCGTGGCCGATCACAAACGCAATGTCTCCGATTGTAACGACGGCGTGTGGACCTGCGACCGCTCCAAGCTGACCCCGTCCGAAGCCCGCGATTCGTCCGTCGCAGAGCGGCAGCGGAACATCGGCGACTGCAAGGACGGGGTTGGGTCCTGTGATCACTCCAAACTGACACCGTCGGAAGCCGGAGAAGTGGACGCGGCGAGGCGTCAACTCAACGTCTCCGACTGTAAGCGCGGCACGGGCCTCTGCGACCATTCCGCTCTAACCACTTTGGAAGCGAGCGAAGTGAGTGCTGCTGAACACCAGCGCAATGCGCAAAATTGCGAGAATGGCTGGGACGAATGCGACCACTCCAAACTCACTCCGGCGGAAGCAGGTCAAAGCGCCTACCTGGATCATCAGCGGAACCTCTCTGCTTGTGGGGACGGCGAGGAAACCTGTGATTACTCAAGACTGAGTGCGGCCGAAGCCGGCCGGCTGATGGTCGCGGAGCAAGGCCGCAATTACGCGGCATGTCGCGCCGGATACGGGTATTGTGATCGCTCCCGTTTGACGCCGGCGGAAGTCCAGTCGATTGCCGCGGAGCCCAAACCCCGGTGAATGCACGGGAACAATAGGGCGCAGATATCAGGATCCGAGCGGAGAGCGCTGTGCCATTCTATTGGGCGAACCTACCGGTCCAGTAGCACTCCCATTTCTTTGTCCTCGCCCCACACCTTGGCGTATTGCGCTTTCCCGATTGCTCCAGGGCCGTTTGGCCCCATCTCGTAATATTATCTTTGCGTCCGGGGAAAACTTTTTCAACGCCTCCATGAGATCCTTAACTGTCCATTCCTTATTTGCCATATTTCCTCATTACGCGGCTAAGTTAGGCTCCGTGCGCCGCGTCGTTTCAGGTACTAATCTCCCTTTAGCTTCTAGCAGGAGTTCCGCATTGAATTGAGCGCCGATCAAGATCACGAACCCGGTCCAATAAAGCCAAATGCTGAATGCGAGCGCGACCCCGAAGCTGCCATAACCCTTGCTGTACGCGGAGAAGTCCTGGAAATAGATTCCGAGCAGACAGGAAAGTCCGATCCAGCCGCCTACCGCGATTAGTGCGCCTGGCAGCGTGCTCACGAATCTGTGCTTCACATTCGGCGCAACGAAGTAGAGGAGCTCAACCGCGAGAACTGTGCATGCAAGTGCGACTGACCATCGAACATAGGACCAGAGGCGGACCATTCGCACGGTTGCGTTGAACGGCGCGCTCAGGTTAGGGCCGACAAGCATCAGTCCAAGGGCAACGATGAGCAGACATCCAACCGAGAAAGTAAGACTTATGGCGAGACTACGCGTCTTCCAATAGGGCCTCGTCTCAGATACGTCATAGGCAGTGTTCAGCGCATCGATCAACGCCGTAAACCCGCTCGACGCTGACCACAGGGTGAACAGAATTCCGAAGGTCAGCAGACGGCTGTGTCTGGACAAAATCGTGTCCGTTATTAGGTTCCTGAACGGGCCCATGGTGGCGGCGGGGACAACCCGTGCGATCAGCCCCATGACCTGGCTAAAGAAGTCCGGAAATGGCAGATGGGCGACGAGCGCGGAGAGGAGGATTAGAAAAGGAAACAGGGCGAGGACAAAGTAGTACGCCAATGCCGCGGCAAAAGCCATGGTGTGGTTCTTTTCCATGTCTCGAACCACGTTGACCGTTGCGTTCTTGAAGTGGAGTAAGCGCAAGGGGATCATTGTGCAGCGCTGCTCGCCGCGGGCGGAACCGTCTCCACGGACTTCAACTTGTCCAAGCCAGTCAGTGGGCCTTGCTAGGGAACCTGGTCCTTCTTCGTCTCGCTGTCTCCGAGAGGCCTGAATTAACTGCAGGATGCATTCGCACAGCTCCGGCGAGGTCCGAGCTAACTTCCGCTCTGACAACTAAGCCAGGAACTGCCTCCGGTTATGATGGCAAACCGCTGCCTCCTTACGTCACTTACGAGATTCTCTCAATTGCTCCTGGATTCCTGTGCAGAATTGCTCACTGCATGAAGAAGTGTGCCTCCTCGCCGAGATGACCGCCGTCCAGAAGGGGTAAAATTGAGACGTCGTTGTTCAGGCAGAAGGAGGTGCGCCTATGTCTCCTAATCGCCAAACCAACGGTACTCCCCCCAGAAGGAAAGTCGCCCGCCCAACCCTGATCGTCCCGGCATTCCAACCAGAGCGTAATGCCATAAGTCCAGGTGTAGTAGCCAAGAGAAGGCACGCTTTCGATCCCCATGAATTCCTCGCGACCATCGGCGAGGACAGGAAATCTGTGCTTTTCCAGAGGAAGCACGGAATCTTTGCACAAGGGGATACCGCGGATGCTGTGTTTTATATCCAGACGGGCAACGTGAAACTCACCGTGGTCTCGAAAACTGGCAAGGAAGCAACCATCGGCATACTAAGTGACGGAGATTTTTTCGGCGAAGGTTTGCTTGCGGGCCAAGCGCTCCGCATGCACTCGGCAACCGCAATGACGGATTGCGCTGTACTGCGAATCGACAAGCTTGCCCTGATGGAAGCCCTTCATCGAGAACACGAATTTTCTGACCTATTCGTGGCCTATTTGTTGTCGCGGAACATCCGTTACGAAGAAGATCTGGTTGATCAGCTTTTCAATTCGAGCGAAAAGAGGCTGGCCCGTATCCTTTTACTGCTCGCTCATTTTGGCAAGGAAGGCAAACCGGAGAGTGTAGTTCCCAAGATCAGTCAGGAAGTCCTGGCGGAAATGATCGGCACAACCCGCTCGCGGGTCAGCTTCTTCATGAACCGGTTCAGGAAATTGGGATTTATTCAATACAATGGCAAGTTGCAAGTCCATAGCTCGCTGCTTAACGTCGTTCTGCACGACTAGAGCACCGAAAGGTTGCAGACGCGAGGCCTTCCCCAATGTGGAGTTTTGCCGTCCGCGGGATCAGTCTTGCAGGCCCTTGCACATTGGGATCAATGCGGCAAGCGTCTGCCATGGCACAGACCACGGCACGCGAGGTCTCCTGATGAAGAAAAGGGCATCTCTGAAGGCTCAGGATGCCCCAAACCATAAATTGGGAGAACACCTTTAGTGATAATCGTCACGATCATGTAGTTTCAAGCAGCTCTCCTGTACGAATTCGGACTCCATCACTTGCTCAACATTCGTACCAAGATGTTTTGTCGCCCATCGCATCAGGTCCCTGGCGAGGCGCATCATCTCAATGTGCCGTACCACCCGCAACCATCGGCGATGATGACGGCGCCGGCACCGCGGACTTCAACAAGTCCACGTTAGTCAACACCCTCTCCCACAGAACCTGGTCTTTTTTCGTCTCGATCGGCACCGAGAGGTCGGAATAGAACTGCAGAACGTTCTCACGCAGCTCCGGAGACATCCGATCGAACTTCCGCTCTGACAACTGAGCTAGTAACCTCGCATAGGCATCGTCCGTCAGCGTGTACTCCGCTGCCTTAGTTGCGTGGCCGCTATCCAGATCGCAGTTGGGTAGCTTCAGCGTCTCAGTGCGCACCTCTTCAAGAAACGCGCGGTATTGATCGACGGTCGTATTGATGCTCTTGATGTAGAGGTCTTCGGTTTGCGGAGTCGGGTTATTGAACGCCAGCTTCTTGAACGGACCGATTTTTGGCATGTACCGCAGCAGTGTTGACAAGATGCGAGTGCCCATGCCCGGCTTCACGTAATCCTTGCCCCATTGCTTTTCGTAGTCAGAGCGCGAAAGACGGTATAGAAATTTCCGTTTCGCGAAATTTGGGGTTTCGCGCATCAGGTCTTTCTTGTGAGTCTGCAGCGCGACTTCGGTCATCTGCGGAATCAGCCGGCTGACCGCGAAACGATACGAACCCACCGCCAGATCCTCGTGGGTAAGCACGTCCTTCAGTTCCACGCCATACACAACGGGAAAGACCCGCTCCAGCAGTGGTTTGGACACTTGAAATCCGATGAAATCGTGGTACTGCTGTGACGCATAACGATTCTTCGCGACCTGCACGGTGTCAAACCCGAACTCCGTTTTCAGGTGCGCCGTCTTGTCCTGGGCATAGCGGACTGACTTGCCCAAACTTCGCTCGCAGCTTGGGATACTCGATTGCGACGGCCTGGTTAACTGCGGGGTGCCCGGCGATGTCCGACGCATAGTGCGACAGCGCCCCCAGCGCGAAAGCGTACTCGTTAGCGTCCTGGCTTTCGAGCAGCAACTCGCGGACAAAGTCTCCGCTGCGGACGTAATGCACCAGGTCACTGAATTCCCTGCTGCCGAACGGGTAGTAGCCGAGATCCTGGATGACTGCGCCTCCGTAGGCATAGGCATGCGCCTCTCTGATCTGGTCTTCCGAAAGTCCCGGATAGCGTTTGAGCAGGAGCGGCTGGATCTCGTCGGTCCAGAGCAGGTCCACGATTTCCTCATGCGTCAGAACGGAGTAGGCGGACGAGCCGCCGCTGCACATCAGTGCGACGAGAAGAAGCGCTGCCGCACGGACAGAAAGCGGGCGCCAACCTTTGCCCATGGCGCCTGGCGATGTCAATGGCTGGCGCATGGCTCAGATCCGACCGAGAACCAGGAGAATGACAACGATCAACAGGACCAGTCCTACTCCTCCGGTCGGGGCATAGCCCCAGTCCCGGCTATGCGACCACCGTGGCAGCGCACCAAAGAGTGCGAAAACCAAAATCACAATCAAGATAGTTCCAAGCATGTTGTCACTCCTTCATTCCGTGATTCAGGAATATTGGCTATCTGGTGCAGCCTCCTTCGAGGCTGCACCGGGTGACCGCTACATCGAGATGCTGATCGCAATTCCGACGTTGGGATACCGGCGGTCGTACAGGTAGTAGCCGTTGTCGACGTAGGCGACATAGACGTCGTCATTGTCGTACCAGTCATTGCCCCAGTATTCCGGCCAGGGATCAACGAGACTGATCCAATAGCCCTGGTACTGGAAGCGCGGATATCCGCCAACAACCAGGAAGGGCAGGCCGTAGATTCGGAACCCATGGCTCGGCCCAAAGTATCCACGGAAACGGTCGTCAGGAATGCGGTAGCCGTTGTAGCCGCCGCGTTGTTGCCAGGTGCGGTGGTCGGACTCCCAGCTTCGTGCGCCGATGCTGCTGCCAGGCTCTGTTGACTGCTGCTGCGCAGCGTTGTGTGCTCATTGCCCTGCTGCTGCTGGGCGTGCTGTTGCTGTTTGTTCTGGTCTTGCTGCTGTTGCTGCTGGGCATGCTGTTGCTGCTTGTTCTGGTCCTGCTTCTGCTGCTGCTGGGCATGCTGTTGCTGCTTGTTCTGGTCCTGCTTGCTGCTTGTTGCTGAGCATGCTGTTGCTGCTTGTTCTGGTCTTGCTGCTGCTGTTGCTGAGCATGCTGCTGCTGCTGTTCTGGTCTGACTGCCGTTGCTGTTGAGCATGCCGGCGTCGGGCTTGGCTTGCTCGTGCTTGCTCTGCTGCTGTTCGGGATGGTCTTGCTTTTCGCCCTGCTGCTCCTGCTGTGCGTAAGCCGGAGCAGGCGATTCCGAGAATCAAAGACAGAACGGCTGTGCTGATGATTCCAATCGCTTTCATAAGTGTTACCTCCATTACTGACTGGTTACTTGTGCTTGCTTTACCGCAAGCTTCCTGTGGTCGCGTTGACCGGGTTGCCGATGGCTTCGCCGGATACCAGAAGTTCCACTCTGCCGGTTCTGCTGCCGGCCGGCGGAGTTATCGTTGGAGGCTACCGGCAAAGTGTTGCCGAAGCCTTTTGCGCTGACTGAATTGGTCGCCACGCCTTGTTGCACCAGGTAATCGCGCACCGATCCGGCGCGGTTCTCAGACAGCGTTTGATTCATTGCATCGCCGCCGACATTATCGGTGTAGCCGCCGACTTCAATGTTGAGTCCAGGGTAGGCGAGCAGAATGCCGGCGACTTTCGCCAGCTTCTCCCGCGCACCCGGCTTCAACGAATATTTTCCGGTGTCAAACAAAACATCGGACATGCTGACGATGAGCCCGCGCGCGCTGTCGCGAGTCTGGAGAATGGAATTCAACTGCTCGGACAATCGCGTGCGCATGGCCGCTTTGTCGGTTTCCGCCTGTTGCGCGTTCTGCTGCGCTTGCTGCGCAGCTAAACGAGATTGTTCGGCATCGGCCTGGGCTGCGGCAGTGCGGTGGCTGATGCAGCCTGGCTGTCTGCCATATCGGATTTGGCCTGTCGGAGTCCGACTGTGCTGGCAGTTCGGCCTGGCCTCACGTGCAGCTTCGCCTGGGCTTTGCGCTTGCGCTGGCTGTGTCCGACTCGCCTGAGCTTGCGCTTCGGCACGGGCTTGGTCAGACTGGGCTTGCTCTTTCTGCCGGGTGGCGTCATCGGCTTGCGCCTGCGATTGTGCCTGCGCGTCGGCGGAAGCCTGGCGTTCGTTGGCCAGGCGCACCTCGTCCATCTTCTTGACCGCGATGGCGCGCGCATCTTCGGCAGTCTGCACTGCCTCGCGGGCGACTGCGATCAGCGGCTTTCTGTCGATGTGTTTTCTGGTGGCATATTCATCGGCATTGTTCATCAACTGGACAGCATGCTGATAGCTGTCGCTGGCATATTGCTCGGCTCCCTCGGATTGCGCGATGCGCAGCGCATTGCGCGCTTCGAAGAATTCCAACGGCAACTTGGCATTCAGAACCACCGGGTCGAACTTGTAGCCGGTGGGAATGTAGCCGCCGCGCTCCATAGTTCGTACTTTGCATTCACCGCCTCGGTCGTTCCCTTGGTGTCGTCGCGAACCACGTTCTCAATCACCACCACGTTGCTGGGCTGCCGCACGGCATAATAAGGTTCCGCGGTAACGATCAGAGCGAAAGCCTGAAGGTCGGTGGTGACGTCCAGCTTGCTGCGATGGTTGTCGCCCACCAGCACTTCGCCCAGGTTCACGGCCCGGCCTTCGGGCGAAATCGCCCACAGGATGTAGGTCAGATACTCATTGCCGAAAGTCGTGGGTTTTTGCAGATTGCCAAATTCCACTTCGATCTCGATGGAGCCCTTCTTGCTTTCTACTTTGGCTTGGCCGTTCGCTGAGGGCATCAGATCGGTGCCCGCGAAATCCAGCTTGGTGGCTCCGCTGCGATGCTTGTAGTTGACGGCCTGCACGCTGCGGCTGACTACGTTCACCCGGAAGGTCGGCGTCGGGCCATGGGCTCGACGACCATGGTTGTTTGGGAATTGGTTTGAGCAAATGCGCTCAAACTGAGGGCGATTCCGACTGCTAACAAAAGCTTTGTTTTCACAAGTATCTCCTTGTGGCAGATGTCTGCCGTGTTGCGTTGTATCGATCTTGTGATTGCTGATCCGCTGCTTGCTGGTATCCTGCTCGTCATCCTTTACGTTCCGACGTGGATATCTGGAAAGGGAATGAAACAGCCCAAAAACATTCAGGAGCCACAGAACCACGGCAATGACCACGACGCCATTCAAAATTGACTTGATGGATCCCTGCATGGGAATGAAGCGATTCACCAGCCACAGCAGAACACCCACCACGATCAGAACTTCCAGGAGTTGAATTAAAGGCATGATCTTTACCTTCCTTGTTTCGCGGGCTAACGCCTCTCATCCGCCTGGAGGTGTTGCCCTAATTTCGATGTTCGAGACTTTTAGGGTCGAATCGTGTCTCGCCGGAGGTTTCGCGGCGTACACACGGATGAAGAATGCCGATTGGCTGGATGTGGCCGCTTGCGATCTCGATCCTGGATCTCACCGCAGCGACCTAGGAATGAGAGCTGCGAATCAGCGGTCGCAGCTCCGTCTACACACTCAGGAGAATCAAGAATGACAGGTGCGGACTTTCGTGTCTGAGCAAGATAGCTCACATGTGCAGAATCAGGATGGATGTCCACCGGATCGAATCGCGAAGCCGTTCAGCGTGCTTGTGCGGATTTAGCTGTAAGCACGGCGTTTTGGCAGCGGCAGATGCACGGGCCTCGGAATCTTCGGTAACTCAAATTCCCGTCCACAATCAAAGCAGACCCGGTAGGTCCGGTGTCTTGATGGTAAACACGCGGCTCAGGTGACGGTGATGGCACCCGAAGGCAAATTGGAAAATCCAAAGTAGCGGGTTCATCGATCCTGATCTCGTCTGCGTTCGCAACTTCCATTGGCGTCGAGCCAAGTTAGTAGGGAGCGCACGCTGGCCCGAGCCAGGGCAATGGAGCAATCAGCGGCTCCGTAGTAGAGATTGATGGTGTCGCCATCCGGGTCCATGGTGTAGCCGCATGGAAACACCACATCGTCCACGTCGCCGTGGCGTTCGTAGTCGGCCTCCGGCCCAAAGATCCACGAGTCCCCTCGCAGCAAGCATTTCTCCGGATTCTCAAGGTCAAACAGAGCCAGACCCAAGCGATAGAGACAGCCCGAAGGCGTGTGCCGCACTCCGTGGTAGAAGCACAAGCCATCCTCTGGAAGTCTCGATGGGCGGCGGCGACAAGCCGATCTTGTTCGCGTCCCACCAGGCGCCCGCGGCGTGCTTCCAGCATGAGCCGGTGCCTGCCCCAATGGCGCAGGTCGGGAGAGTAGGAAATCCACATGTGGGACCCGAGCGTCGTCATGGGCCGATGAATCAGCGCCCAGTAGCCATTGATTCTGCGAGGCAAAAGCGCCGAGTCTTTGTCGTCAGGCGGCATGATGACGCCGTAGCGCTCGAAGCTGCGAAAGTCTTTGGTCAGAGCAAGAGACACTCCCGGGCCACCGCGCGAATAGGAGGTGTAGGTGACCACGTATTGCTGCAGTTCCGGCACGAAAGTGATGCGAGGGTCTTCGATGCCCCAGATTTCTTCGGGATACTCTTTCGGGCTCGGCATCAGCGTCGGTTCGCGATCAATCTGCCAGCCG
Source organism: uncultured Acidobacteriaceae bacterium (assembly GCA_963697035.1). Classification (GTDB taxonomy): domain Bacteria; phylum Acidobacteriota; class Terriglobia; order Terriglobales; family Acidobacteriaceae; genus PALSA-270. Next base: position 79,853 of record CAVOMN010000004.1, read on the forward strand.
TCCACGCCGTTTCGCGAGCGCGCGGCGCAAAGATGCGACAAGCCGCGGCGATCTTCCACGCGGCAGAGCAGCAGAGTTGAGCCATCCGCAAGCAGCGTCGCGCCGGCATTGAAGACGCTGTTGATAGGGTAAGGCCAGTCCTTGCCGGTCAGGATTGGGTTGGCGGGATGGCGAAGAAGCAGAGGCTCGTGACGAGTTGTTGTGGCAACGCTCATAAGGATTTCACGAGAAGAAAGAGGACAACTTCAAAGTACATGAGCCGGAACCTCATCCCAGGTACTGACGGTGCGGAACAGGTCGCCGCTTGATCGCGGACCATCAACCTCTCCCTGCAAGCGCATTTCGACTTGCGCCATCAGGAACGCCAGGGTTGATTCTGCTCCCTGGTTTTCGTTCACGCGCTCCGGATGCAAACCGTCTCGGCAACCACCGGTGAGTGGGATCGTATAGAGGCAATCTGCAGATCGTTGTCTCCCAGAAACCAGTTGAAGGCCGACCAGGCTTCCCTGCGCCAGCGATCATCTCCGGTTGCGCGATAGGCTTCGAGACACGCGGAAACCGCGCCGCCCGCTTCAACCGGCTGTTGATCGAAGCGTGCCCTTTCAGCCGCCCTTGCGGTAGAAACCCTGCGAACCGATGGGCACAAAATGGTCTTGTTTCCTCCGCAACGCTGCATTTCGCTGAGCCAATTCAGTGCTCTCGAGGCCGATGGATATCATCTGCCGGTCCGAGTTACGACGGCCGGCTATCAAGAGCGCTTGCGGCAACCTGGCATTGGAGTATGCCAGAACATCCTCAAACCAGTCCCAGCCCGGTGACCGGTTACTGCGCGTAGATTTCGACCAGCCGGGTGGCCAGCGCCGAACTCACTCGTTGGGCCTCTCTGTCGCCGGGAAAGCAATGGAGGTATTCCTCAATCCCCAGCAGTGCGAAGGCCCAGGCGCGCGGGCTGTGAAAACGCAACCACGGCGGGAGCCGCGATCTCGAAAAGATGGCCCGCCGCACCCCGGAGCGCCGTGATCTTTGGAACGTCCCAGAACCGTCCCGAGTGCCCACAATGCGCGCCCATGAGAATCCTCTGAGCCCTGCGCTTCGCTCCACGTGCGCTCATAGCTCAGGAAGTTTCTGAATCTTCCATTCGCCGGATTCAGTGCATGACCCAGAAAAGCCAGATAGCGCGAGGCCAGGTTGTCGGTCGGCCACGGACTCCGTTTGTCCAAGTTGCTCGAGCAGGACGGTGAGAACGAGAGCACGCGCATTATCGTCGGTGGTGTATCCCTCGGTGTAGTTGGGAACTGCAAAGGTCGCGTGCTGGAGCATCCCGGTGTCGTCGGTCAACCGATGCAAATGATCCAGCTTTAGCGCCGGCAGCTTGTCGAGAGATTTCGCTGGTACCGCTATCCGCGAACATCACGCGTGGCTCCCGCATGCGGTCACTGCGAGCCTGCGCAAAACTCGCCATGTAACCCTGGGCGACTTTCTTCCAGACCATTCCCCGTGCGTACAAATAGGCGCGTTTGCGCATGGCGTGGCGTATCGCCGGGGTATCCAAGAGTTCGATCGTCTTTCGCGCAATCGCGTCCGGATTTTGGAAGGGAACCAACGCACCACGCCGGTCGTCCAACAACTCGATCGCGTGCCAGTACGGAGTCGAGATGATCGCCTTGCCCGCACCCAACGCATAGGCAAGCGTCCCGGAAACTACCTGTGCCTCATGGCGGTAAGGAGTGATATAGATGTCGGCCGCGCCAATGAACTCAGCCATCTCTGCAGGGCTGACAAAGCGGTCGTGGAAGATCACTTTGGATTCCACTCCCATTTCCTTCGCCAAAGCCTGCAAGCTGGCTCGCGATAGTGTCGCCCTCACGACGAAGGATGTGCGGATGGGTCGCGCCCGCAACCATGTAGACCACATTCTTGTGCCTGGACAAAATCTGCGGCAGTGCTTGGATGACGTTTTCGATTCCCTTATTCGGCGAGAGCAGCCCGAAGGTGAGAAGTACTGCTTTTCCTTCCACGTCAAACCGGTCTTTATAGAAATTGGGATCCAGAAATGGCAAATCGGGAACGCCATGCGGAACCATGTCGATCTTGCTGCCAGGTACTTTGAATATTTCTTGCAGGAACTGGGAAGACAGCTCGCTCATCACGATGAGACGATCCGATAGCGCCTGCGATCTCCTCCATTACCCGCCGTTGATCGGGATTCGGTTCGCGAAGAACCGTATGAAGAGTCGTGATAACCGGCATCTTGAGCCGGCGCAGCAGCACCAGAATATGACTGCCGGCCGGGCCGCCAAAAATTCCGTATTCGTGCTGCAGGCATACCAAATCGAAGTTCGTGAAATTCAGGAACTCGGCAGCCTGCTCATAGGAGGACAAATCATCCTGCGCCAGCGCGAGTCTTACCCGCGCTGGGTAGGCATACCCCGCTTCCGTGTCGTTGACCGGCACGGCGAACAGCCGTGCCGTACCACATTCGGTGGAAATCGCTTCGCACAAGTCGGTAGTAAAAGTGGCGATCCCACACTGGCGCGGAAGATAGTTGCCAACGATGGCGATCCGGCTGGGGAGACCCGCGCTCGATTGCAGCTGAATGGGCGCCTTGGGCGCTTGCCAGGAAGCTATCGGTCGCCGGTTAACAAGTTCGAGTGCTCCGGTCAAAGGTAGTGACATCAGTTTTCTGGTTTGCGCCTAGCTAGTTTGGAGAGGTTGATTTCCATAATGAACGCCCGCTCTTCAGTGGTGAATCGAGAACGGGCAATGACATTTCATTTCACTCGCTTTTGGGTTCGTGCTATCCGGAACGCAGTCTCCCGTTTCTAAGTCTCGGCTAGACCGGCGAGGAAGGCTGATCAAAATTGATCAGATTACAATGTCAAAATGCAGTTGGAGAAATCTCCTGACCGACGGCAATGGTGACGTGCCCTCGAAAAACTCAGCCAGCTAGAATTGGGGACCTCACGTCGCGGCGGTAGCGATGAAGGAGGGCTGCGGCCATGAAGAGAGGGCGCTTCAGCGATTCAGGGTCAGGACAGAATGCTGCAAATCAGCCCACTCTTCCCTCCGGCGCATACATCGGACTATGCCTAATGACCCGGCGTCAGAATTTCCAGAGTGCACGTCGCCTGCCGGGGCGCGAAAGTAAGGTCGTCATTCGCGTTCTTTCCCGTCGGCGACGCCCGTTTACTTTGGGCTGGACCCGAGCCACTCAGTATTCCACTGGACAGTCCCCCTGCATGGAAGCTGGGCCCACAGATCATGTTTGGAATTTGGAGGAATTGGTGGGATTATTGGGGATCAGCTCAGGGAGTAGCCGCATGACGCAAGAGGACAGAGACAAGATAGCTGGACAGACGCGCCGAGAGTATCGCGAGGCCAAACACGAATTGGCGGCGTTGCAAGCAATAGCCCGCAAACTGGGTGAACGCATGACACAAGTGGGAAACCTGCTCGCCAACGCGCCAGAGACTCTTATTTTCAACCAGGAGTCGCACGACCCACGATTCCAGCCCGCACTCGATCCTCTTGCCACAACGGGAGAATTTGCTGAGGTTCATGAAATGCTTCCGCTCACTAATCAAATCCGTGCAGCCATACTCAGGGTTGATAAGTTGCGGCAAGAACTTACTCGGCTTGAAGAGGAAGATCCAGAGGGCGGCGAACCCGGTGTTTTCAATTCTCCACCACGACCCCATTTCATTGGGTGACCGTTGCAATCCGCTGGTCTAACACTACCGTTCTTGCGCGATCGGAAGTGACCCCTCCTCGCTCGATCGAAATCGGTGGCCCGACCGTGGATGCGATCTGGCGATGATCGTCGCGCACCCGGGAAGCGATTCCCAGCGGAATGCCGAGCGTGGGCCTAACCTGCCGATGGCTCCGTCGCCGCCGGCGCGGGCGGAGCCATCACATCAGAGCGTTGATTGATCAAGGCGAGGGGTTCAAGGCCCATGCTGATTCGGCGTACATTCTCGCCCGTGAAATCCGCTCGACGCCGCCACGTCCCGTAAGTGTTCCCCGCGATGTGATTGGTGACGACTACGTTGGGCAGATGGAGCAACGGGTGATCGGTGGTTATCGGCTCGGGTTCGGTCACATCCAGTCCCGCACCTGCCGGCTGCCCTTCCCGCAGGCAGCGCGCAAGAGCGTCGCAATCGACCAGGCCGCCACGCGCTACATTGATCAGAAACGCGGAGGACTTCATCAGCCGAATCCGCCTTTCGCCGAAGATGTGTTTCGTCTGCTCGGTCAAGTGGAGATGGAGAGACACGTAATCGGCCGCGGCTAACGCCTCGTCAAGTTGCCCGGGACCCGTGGCGAACTCGATCCCAAATTGGCGCTTTTCGTCAGCACTGATTTCACGAACATCGATGGCATGGATTCGCATGCCGAAGGGAACGGCCCGCCGCGCCAGTTCCTTGCCTGCAGCTCCGAAGCCGACAATCAAGAGAACCTTTCCCGCCAGTTCGTCTCCCAAGGGCAGATTGATCACCCCGGATTGCACGTTGCGCTGAATTCCATGCCAATGCCGCGAAAGCATCAGCATGAGCATGAGCGCACACTCTGCCAGAGGGACCCCGGTCAGGTTGCCTGGACAATTGGCCACCGGAACCTTCTTCGACCGCCAGTATTCCAGGTCGAACTGGTCGATCCCATTGCCGAGGACCTGCCACAGTTTGATGCCGCCTGCAAAGTCGGCCATCTCGCGGGTTCCCATAATCCCGCCAAAATCAATTCCAACGTCCGCCCATTCAATCTGGGGACCGACCGGCAAATTGCGGTCATACAGGCGCAACTCGTGCGGCGGTTTGATCACATCAATCACATCTCGTCCCCAACGATTGCCGGGAATGAGGGTGGGAGGAAGATAGAGTACGTTGAGCTTTTTCATCGTGATTGAGTAGGCACCGCAGCCCGTACTTCCCGGAGGCACCGGCGCGCTTCCGCCATCAAATAGCCGTCATCACTCGCCACCAGCAGGAGATTGTCTCCCTGGCGGGCGCATTCCCGGGCAAATTCCAGGTTGTAGCAACCGGTCCCCATAGCCTTGCCGTGCCGCCGGCAAGCCGCCCGGACCGTATCTACTGCTGAAATGAAACGCGGATCATCGAACTTCTTGAAACAGCCCAGGGCCATGCTCAAGTCATTTGGCCCCATCACCGCGGCGTCAATGCCATCGACTTTCACAATGTCATCGATGCGTTCTACGGCTTCGAGGGTCTCGATGATGGGCAGGCACAACATGGCCGCGTTGGCCTTTGCCAGGTATTCATCCGAATCCATCCCATAAACCGCGCGGCGCGGTCCCCACCCCCGAATGCCGGCTGGTGGATAACGGCAGTATTCCACCAGGCGAGCGGCTTCTTCGCCGCTATTTATGAAGGGGCACATGACCCCGGGGGAGCCAGTATCGAGATAAAGTCGGATTTCATCCAGGTCGAGCTTCCGCGGACGCCCCAGCAGCACCGCCGAAGTGCCCGCGGCGGCTTGCAGCATATGCTTGAGCGTGTCGATGCTATGGGGGGCGTGCTCGGTATCGAGGGAAATCCAATCGTATCCCGCGTGGCCGAAAATCTCCGCTATCGACGGATCGGTGAGACCAAGTTGCGCGCCAATCAAGCACTCGCCGGCCCGAAGTCTCGCCTTGAACCTCAATGCCTTGTCGATTTCATTCGTCATTCGGCCCTTGCCTCCTCAGTCGAGCGCCACCCACTGAATTCTGATCTCTTCTCAAAATAGCATCTAAAAAAATGGCTGTCAGGTAGGACTCGAAGCCACACCCCCGTTCACCCCCGCCCTCCCGCGAGCAAGACGGTAACAGATGCAGGAAACAATTGTCTACAAGATTGTTGACCCACTCGCGATTGGAATAATCTTGCCTTGAAAAGTGTCAAATACCCTAAACTGTTACGCTGTTGTTCCGCAGGATTTGCTACGTGGGGACGGTTGCCTTTTGCATCCAAGTAGTCAAATTGATTTCTTTTTAGTCGAAGTCAACATTTGCAACGCAGTGAGGTCGTGTCCAATAGTCCTTGAGCTAGAGCCAAGCGGTCGCAGGAAAGTGCATTCAGGTTAAGGAGAGAATATGCGGCAGGTATTGATTACAGATTTCGCCTGGAAAGATCTCAAGGTAGAAGAAGAGATACTCACTCAGGCGGGGATTGCGATACAGGTAGCGAAAACAGCGTCGGAAGAGGAGCTCCTTCAGCTCGCCCCTGCAGCCGACGGCATTTTGACGTGTTGGAAGCCGGTAAGTGGGAGGGTGATCGGCAAGGCGGGGCGCTGCCTGTCGATTGGCCGTTTTGGAATCGGACTGGACAACATTGATGTGGCAGCGGCAACCGCTGCCGGGATTATTGTCACCAACGTGCCAGCATATTGCATAGACGAAGTTTCCGACCATGCGATGGCTTTGCTCCTGGCTTGTACGCGAAAAATAGCGTTCTACGACCGCAACATCAAAGCCGGTTCCTATGATTTGCAGGCGGGAACGCCTTTGTTCCGCCTCAGGGGAAAAACCCTGGGCATTGTCGGCTTTGGGAGGATTGGAAGTGCTTTGTCGCTGAAGGCACGGGCCTTTGGCCTCAACATCATCGTCTTCGATCCGAACATTCCTTCGGACAAGATTTCGCAAGCCGGGGCTGCTGCCGTTTCTTTCCCTGAGCTACTCAAAGGAAGTGATTTCATTTCGATTCATGTCCCGCTTTCAGTCCAGACGGCTCGCTTATTCGACTACAACACTTTTCGTGAAATGAAACGCACCGCAGTCATCATCAATACTTCACGAGGGGACGTTATCGATAGCGCAGGTTTGCTCGCTGCTTTAAATGAGAAACTCATCGCGGGCGCTGGGCTTGACGTTTTGTCCCAAGAGCCTCCCGCTGCCGGCGATGCGCTCATCGGCCATCCCAAGACAGTGATCACGCCACATGCAGCCTTCAACTCCGAGGAGTCTCTCGTGGACCTGAGGAAAACGGCGGCCACTCAAATGGCCGATGTCCTCTGCGGCAGGAAGCCACAAAATATCGTCAATGCTGACGTACTGAAAAGACCAGCATTGCGGTGGCATGTTTCCTGAGGAAGGCCCACAGTGCGGTTGAAGTGCCCCGGTTTGCTGGGCGGTGGGCAGAGGTTGACCCGAAAGACTTGATTGAACCCGGCGAGAAAGAGCAATAATCGGGATCGGCCGACTTTCAATGAACGCTAGCGGCCTGGTTACGACTGGTGGGGTGTCAATTGCCTGCGAGACGCGGCCTTCTCGCTTATAATTTGCCCGCTATGGCAAATTGCTTCTCCGCTGCTGGGTCAAACTCTAAATCAGGCAGTGCGATTCCAAGCCGGAGGCAGTTCCTATACTCGGCCGGCTGCGTTGCCGCTGTACCCGTAGCACTTTCGGCGGCATCGCACATCGTGCAATCCCCTGCCGAAGAGTCCTACAGCCAGGTTTTTTCGCTGGATGGTTCGGACTGGCTCCTCTCGACTGATCCTGACAACAGCGGCCGCAATCGGGACTGGATCAAAGGCCCCGCACAAGGCGCGATACCAGCGCGAGTGCCTTGGGTAATTCAGGATGCCTTTCCCGACTACCACGGCGTCGCGTGGTACTGGCGGCAGTTTCCGGTTCCAGCGCCCAGTCAACCTGACGGACGATATCTTCTACGCTTCCACGCCGTAGACTATCTTGGCGAGGTCTGGGTAAACGGAACGCGCATAGGCATTCACGAAGGCGGTGAAGAACCTTTTGTACTCGACGCGACCGCGGCCGTCCGGCCGGGACAGACGAATCAGATCGCGGTCAGAGTTCTCAATCCTACCCATGAATTGATTGACGGGATTCGGCTTGAAGAAGTGGCTACCGGACGCCGCGACTATCCTGTGCCGCGCGATAACGCCTACAACACGGGCGGCATTACCGGATCGGTCGAGTTGCTGCTCACCCCTGTCGTCCGCGTCGAAGACGTTTATGTGGTTCCGGACTGGAAAACCGGAGACATCCACATCCAGGCAACGATTCGGAATGCAAGCGAAAAGGCGGTGCGTGGACTCACTGTTTTTCACTGCGCACCCGCCGGAGCGGCGGAGACGGTCGCAGCGGTTACCTCGGAGCAGCCACTGCAACCGGGCGACAATACTGTCCACGCGGTCCTGCGAGTTCCCGGCCATCGGCTCTGGGAGCTGAATGATCCGTTCCTTTATCGCGTGACGGCGCGCGTGCGAGCTCCGGGAAGCGCTGGGGTGGACGAGCGATCGGTTCGATGCGGATTCCGCGACTTCCGTTTTGAGAATAATTATTTTCGCCTGAACGGACGCCGCATTCGCGTTCACGGCGCACTTTACACCGTTCTGCAATTTCCTGTCTCCGAGACAACGCCTTACGACGAAGACCTGTTGAGGCGCGACATGCTCAACATGAAGGCGATGGGCTTTAACGCAATCCGCATCACCTGCGGCGCGGCGCTGCCCCGGCAACTCGATTTGCTCGATGAGCTTGGCTTGTTGGCCTGCGAAGAGCATTTTGGCGCGCGCGAACTCGCTCCCTCGCCGAAACTCGAAGAGCGCTGGGATCGCAGTATTGACGGGGTGATCCGGCGTGATCGAAACCATCCTTCGATTGTGATGTGGTCGCTTTTGAACGAAGTGAAAGATGGGCGGCTATTCCGCCACGCGGTGGGGTCCTTGTCCCGGGTGCGCGACCTGGATGACGGCCGGATCATCCTGGTGGGCAGCGGCCGCTTTGATAACGACGCGAAAGTCGGGAGCCTCAGCAATCCGGGATCGCGAGAATGGGAGTTGACTAACCTGCACGATGTGCACGCCTATCCTAACTTTCCGCACTCCGCCGCAGATTCGCGGATGATGCGCGGAGCGAGCGACCGGTTTGAGTTCCTCGGTGCGTTCAACATGGGGTCCGAGAATTCGGAGGAATGGAAGCCACTGCTTTTGTCGGAATATGGCGTTTGCGGTGCTCAGGACTATCCGCGATTTCTGCGCCACTTCGAACAGCTGGGAAAAGAGCATGCTGCCGACGCGGCGCTGTTCCGCAAAAAGATGGATGCCTTCGAGGCCGACTGGCAAAAATTCCGGCTCGATGAGTGTTGGGCCCGTCCGGAGGATTACTTTGCCGAGAGCCAGCGCCTGCAGGCCAAGCTAGCGCTCACCGATTACAACACGTGGATGGCGAATCCTACCCTCATCGGCGACTTTAACTCCACTCAGATTGTGGATGCGTGGTTCCATGGCTGCGGAATCACCACCTATTTCCGTGAACTCAAGCCCGGCATGGCCGATGCTTTCAACGACATGGCATCGCCAGTTCGCTTGTGCCTCTTCTCCGACCAGATGAATGTTTACCCGGGTGCCACGGTGCATCTGGAGGCATACCTGGTGAACCTGGATGCCCTGAAGCCGGGAACTTATCCGATTCGGTTTCAAGTTGTAGGCCCGAATGTCAGCCGGCAACTGGATACGACGATCCAAGTGGAAGTTCCCGACGCCGGGCACGAGCCTGCGTTCGCCCGCTCGATCTTCACTCACGATTTGGCTGCAGCCGGTCCCGCTGGACGATACCGGTTCTTAGCCACATTCGAGCACGGAGCCGTTGCCGGTGGCGGGGAAGCAGAGTTTTATGTTGGCGATAGAGCAGGACTGCCCGAAGTTCCTGTCGAGGTTGTTTTGTGGGGCGGGGATCAACAGCTCGCCGCGTGGCTCAAGGACCGGGGAATACGATTCCGGGATTCGCTTTCACCCACACAAACGGCGCGTGAAGTCATCGTGGTTTCCGGAAAACCTGCGACAACAGATGCCGCGGCCGCATTCCGTGAACTTGCGCGGCGCGTTGCGCGGGGCTCGACGGCGCTGTTCCTGACTCCTGAAACCCTGGTGGAAGAAACCTACCCACGAAATCCCGAGAACCTAGTGCAGGAAATCTTTACCGGAAAGCCCAGGACCATACGGTGGGTACCGTTGGAATCCAGGACGCGGCTGCAACTGTGCCATACGCAAAATTGGTATTTTCGCGCCGATCCCTGGGCGAAAGAACACGCCGTGTTTAGTGGGCTTCCCTCCGGCGGCATTCTGGATTACACGTTCTATCGCGACATTATCAGCGCCACTGTCTTTCGTGGGCTTGACCAACCAGTGGAGGCGATTTCGGGGGCAATCCAAACCAGCGGTGGCCCGGACGACTACGAGTCGGACCTTACGGTAGCGGCATACAAATTCGGGGCCGGACGCGTCATCCTGAACAGCCTGAAAATTCGAGAGAACCTGGGAATTGCCCCCCCTGCTGAAAGGCTAATCCGTAATTTTCTAAATTATGCCGCCCAGGGAATCGAGCAGCCGCTGGTGGACTTGCCTGCCGGATTTGATGAATATCTCCGTAAGCTCTATGGAACCTGAGAAATCCAAGGCGCTCCACGCTCGCTGTCTGCTCCTCCCTGAAGGCGCGCGTCTCAAGAGGTCACCCGAGACCGCGAACCGCTTCCTTAGGAGAGGTCGACTGACAAGAAATTCCTATTACACTCATTTTGCCCATAGTAGCGATGGGCAATTGAGATGGTCGTTGCACAAGCGCCAGTTTCTTGCCTCTCGTTTCGAGACGTTTGCCGGGAAGGCCTATCACTTCTTCAAGCAGGCCACGTCTGGGTGACCGTCCAGGAGGTCATCGAGCCGCTCGCGCATCCCTTTTAGCCAGGCCATGCACTCGTTCCCAACCAGTATCGGGGGGCAACGTTAGGCCCCTCTATCTCCAAACCATTCGCGTTGACGGCTCGAATCTGCCAAGCCTAAAATGCAATTCGCGGCGGAAACTCTCGGTTTTTTGGCGACCGGCCTTATGAAGAGACGAGGCTTTCTCAAAAACGCTGCAGTTTCCACTTTTGCGGTCACACCTCTCGTCCGCAGATTAGCCTCATTCACCGGCCAACCAACAGCAATCGGGCAAGACGAAATCCAGCATGGTAACAATTATGGGCGGCCCTTCGAACCGCCTACCCGCCCGGCCCTTCTGCCCTTACCCCCCGGAGCCGTGGAACCACAAGGCTGGCTGCGTGATTGGTGCGTCACCGCAAAAAACGGATACACCGGCCACATGGATGAGTTCTCTCCCGCTTTCCAGCAGGCCTGGGACGCCGATTTCACTCCGCGCGGCGAAAAATTGCGGCTGTGGGATAAAGGCGCGTGGCCGCTCGAAGGCGGTGGCTATTGGTTCGACGGCTTGTTGAAACTCGGCTACGCCCTGCACGATGAGTCTTTGATCAATCAAGCCAAGGCACGACTCGATGTCGTCGTCAATCACATGAATGCGAACAGCATTCTTTTTATCTGGTGGCTCAACCGAAACAAACCCGAGGACATGTCAGACGACGAGGCTGGCAACCCTGCATGGTGGCCGTCCTGGCCTAGTGGGTTCATGGGACGAACCCTCGCCGCCTACTACGCCGCTTCCAGCGATTCCCGGATTCTGCAGGCCCTTCAATGGGCCTACGACGCGAAGTACAACTGGCTGCGGGTACGAGGCGCCCAAACCAACATCTTCCCGGCATTTGAAACCTACACCTGGACGGGCAACAAAGAGGTTCAGGCCTCTCTTAACGAACTGTTCGCTAAGGGAGTGAACAAGAGTATTCCGGGCAAGCCCGAGGAAATTGGCATGCCTTACTCCATCGTCATGCCCAACGGAAACGGTCCCTGGTACACCCAGGCCGGCCACTACAGCTATGAAGACGGTGGGTGGGTTTCAACCGAAGCTGTTCATGGCGTGATGTTCAACGAGCTTTCCAGTCCGTGGGTGTTGGGTTACCTGTGGACTGGCGACCGCAAATTCCTCGATGCCGTCTCCCGCTACTACGACATGATGGAAGAGGACGGCATGCAGCCCTACGGAGTCATGGTTGCCGACGAATTCTGCGGCCCCACCGGCGCTTCCCGCGGCACTGAAACCTGCAACGTCTCCGCTTATATGTGGAGTCAGATTGAACTGCTGCGGATCGCTGGCCGCTCGGCCATCGGAGACCGTATCGAACGCGCTTTCTTCAACGCCGCGCCGGCAGTCGTCTCGCGAGAATTCAACGCCCATGTCTACATACAGACAGCCAACCGCATTACTCCGGCCGGAGGCATCCGCAACTATCAGCGAACCCACTGGCCGCTATGTTGCACTGCCAACCTCAACCGCTTCATTCCGAACTACGTCGTGCACATGTGGATGGCCACTTACGAGAACGGCCTTGCGGCAACCCTTTATGGTCCCGGCAAAGTGTCCGCGCTGGTGGCCGACCGCGTGCCGGTCGAGCTGACCTCCCGGACCGACTATCCCTTTGGCGAAACCGTCGATATTACGGTCAAGCTCGCGCGCGACACCACATTTCCGCTCTCCTTCCGTATCCCGGGATGGTGCAAGAATCCCCATCTGCAAATCAATGCTGACGTGATCAATGCCGCGTCCGACGCTAACGGCTTTGTCCGTGTAGAGCGGCATTGGCAGTCCGGCGACAAGATTTCTCTGCGCTTCCCCATGTCGCCCCGCGTCGCCACCAGTCGGGACGCCAATGCCGGCAACGCGCCCTATGCCACCGTGCATTACGGTCCGCTGCTTTTCGTAGTGCCGATTGGAGATTCCGAGGACGGCAACACGCCCGACCCCAATGCCCGCTGGAAATACGCTCTCGACACACCGGGAGAGGTTTTGGGCTCTGGCATCACCGTGGAGCGTGAAGCAATGCCCGCTCGCTGGAATTGGCCGCTGGCGTCACCGCTGAAATTGCGTGCTCCGATGCAAAGTGTGGACTGGGATGGCAAAGCCTTACCAGCCCAACCCGCTGCCGGGAAAGGGTCGCCCGAAACCGTCACCCTCGTGCCTTATGGTTGTGCGAAGTTTCGCGTCGCGCTCATGCCCGTCACAGAGCGCACATCCAAAAGAGCGGACGGCGCATAGATCGCCCGCTCAGGCATCTGCCGGGGTCGTGGCTTTCCGCATGGATCCGAGGGATCCTACTGCACTATCGAATGAACCATCCCGGCCAGGATTCCTCCGAAGTGATTTGGAGCGGACGACGGCTTCAGTGGCGCGACATAGCTTGACCCGCGGCTTGGATGCAGCAAGAAGGCAGCTTGGTTATTTATTACATCTGTTGTAAAGGTCAAGAAGAATTCGTTACTGTTTAATTTTCGCAGCCAAAAGTCGAGAATATTCTTACCTTTCGCTACGGGAGTTGGTCAATGGCATTCCGACGATCGCGAAGGTCTTACACGCGCATCACAGTGCGGCGAGTGTGACGATTTTAAATAGAATGGATCGCGGTCCAGCGCGCAGCAGTTGATCCTGCGCGGTCAAAACGCACTGACCCCGTTTCCCCTGCTCACAATGTCTAAAATATTTTCGACTTTTGGTTTTCAAAATTGATCGGCGTCGCGTTCTACAGCGAAGTGTGCGATTTAAGATTGCGAATCGAATCTCTTTCGGTGTCCTTTTCAACCTCCGTCGCCTAACTTTTGGCTTGGATCTTGTTCGACTCTGGACCATCCTTCGCAAGACTGGCGCCCGGCAGTATAATTCCCCGGAAAGAAAACAAGCACACCTCGGAACTGATACGGGAGGATCGTGAGTATGCGAAATGTCGTGGCCGGCACGAATCGACTGTTGGGTATCGCTTTCGTGGCGTGTCTCTCGGTCTGCGTTCCCGCTGGTGCGGCTGACCTGGTCGGAACCTGGATGTCCCTGCTCCGAATGCTTATCTTTATCCCGGGACAGCAGATATCCGGGTATCCGAATCCGACGCCTTTACCGAAAGGTTTGTATTTACGCCGAGAGAACGGAGCCCTGGTTGGCGCCTTCTTGTCAATGACCGGCAAGAAGCCATTGAGCGATCTGAAGGTGCAGGGTCAAACGGTCTCCTTTTCCCAGGGAAAGAACAAATTTCATGGCGAGATTCGCGGGAATGAACTGCGGCTGCTCGTCGAACTGGGACGGGGAGTCCAAGTCGAACCGTATACCTGTCGCAAGGCGACCGCCGAGGATCTGAAGATCATCGAAGCCGGACCATCCTACTCGTTCAGAAGCTTCCGCTGCCTGCGCTTCACGATGTTCCGGGTAACAATGCTGCGCCAACCCCGCCCATGGGCATCGGCAATTTCACCGTGACCACTGATGCGGAGGTGCGCAAAGTGGCGGACCAGATGGTTGCCTATGGCCTTCGCGATGCGGGTTACGTCTACATTCAGATTGACGAAGGGTTGGCAAGGCCGCCGCGACGCCAGGGGGATATTCATCCGAATGCGAAGTTCCCCGACATGAAAGCCCTGGCCGACTACGTGCACTCGAAAGGGCTGAAGCTGGGGCTCTACAGTTCTCCCGGCCCGGCGGCCTGTTGGGGCTATGCCGGAAGCTACGGCCATGAACAGCAGGATGCGAACACGTTTGCCGCATGGGGCATCGACTACCTGAAATATGACTGGTGTTCGGCGGGCGAAATCTATCACACGCAGCCGGAGATGCAGGCGGCGTATCAAAAAATGGGCGAGGCGCTTCGCGCCTCGGGCCGTCCGATTGTCTATGGCCTTTGCCAGTATGGCCTGTTCGACGTCTCGTCTTGGGGAAGAAAGGTTGGTGCCAATCTTTGGCGAACCACGGACGATATCGGGGATCGTTGGAGTTCAATGGTCTCGAACGGATTCGATCATAACGGCAAACTGGACCATACCGGTGCGGACGGATGGAACGACCCCGACGACCTGCAAACCGGTATCGGCGGAATGACAACCGAAGAATACCGCACGCAAATGACGCTTTGGTCGATCATGGCGGCGCCGCTTCTGGTCGAAAAGAACAACAATGATCTCGCCAAGTGGACTCCCGCGATCAAGGATATTTTGTTGAACAAAGAGGTCATCGCGGTGGACCAGGACGCCATGGGGAAACAGGGCCATCAAGTTCTTCAGCAGGGACTGATGGAAGTCTGGGCAAAGCCGTTGTCGGACGGTGCGACGGCAGTAGCCCTGTTTAATCGGGGAGAGAAAGAACAGAAGCGTGAATGTCCGCTGGGAGGAGCTTCAACTGAAGAACGTGCGGAGCGTTCGCGATCTCTGGCGCAAGATTGATCTTGGAAATCTCACGAAGGCTACGAAGGGACTCTCCCTCGGCATGGTGCGGTGCTCTTGAAGGTAGCCGCCGCCCAGTGAGAGGCGGCAACAACCATTCTTCGAAGGCGCAACCGCTCCCTCAATCTATTGTCACCACGCGACTTCATTCAGAACCCCAATTCGGAGATGGGAGAGTTAGGGCATGAATTGGAGGTAATTCTCAGCCAATAAAAATAGGCGAGGCCGTTAGGAAGATTAGAGATGTTGAGGACAATCCCATGGAACACTTGGGTAGCAGATGAACTTGGGAAAATTCTGCACACTACTGCACGGAATGAACAAGAGACGAGCGCAGCGCCGAACGCGCTAATACTTCGGATTCAGTGATTTGAGGTTGGTTGCGGGGGGTG
>CAVOMN010000005.1:0-849387 GCA_963697035.1 uncultured Acidobacteriaceae bacterium
CAGCAGAATGCGCTTCAGCCCCAGTTCGCGGCCGCTGCAGTCGAACCACTCCTGCAAGGTGTGGGCGCCGCCGCCGCTGCCGCCGCCGCCGATGGCGATGGCTTCGCGGCCGAGTGATAGCGGAATGTTGGCGTCGGTGGAGGCGCGCTGAATCTGCGCAGTGTTGCCGAGGTGGTCGTCCACGGCGCGAATCACTTGCAGGATGTGCGCGCCGCGATCCAGCTCTCCGGCTGGGCGGTTGCCGATGGGGATGAGTTCGTGAGTCAGTCCTGAGAAGCGGCGCTGCGGCGGGTTGCGCTGCTCGCTGGCTTCCGATTCTTCGATCACGGCTCGTTCGAGCGCGTAGCGCAAAGCCGCTTCCAGGCGCTCGATTTCCGCCATGGAGGTAGAGCGGATATCCACCCGCATGCTGACCGATTCAGGAATGGAGTTCACCGAAGTGCCGCCGCGGATGACGCCGATGTTGAAAGTGGTCTTCGGCGCGGCAGGCACCGGCGTTTGGCTGAAAGATTGAATGGCGCTGGCCAGCGCGACGATCGGATTGGGCACTCCGAAGTCGCTCCAGGAATGGCCTCCCGGGCCGCGCACGATGACTTCGAAACGGCTGCTGCCCAAAGCGTCGGCCACAATGGTGTCGGAGCCGGCGCCATCGAGAATCAGGCTGGCGGCAATAGAATCCTTCCAGCGCGGACTGGAAAAAATGTGGCGCATGCCGCGCAAGTCGCCTTCGCCCTCTTCGCCCACGTTGCCGATGAACAGAATAGGCGCGCGGTGCGGCACCGCAGATGTCTGCAACGCGGACGCCATCGCCAGCAGCGCGGCCAGTCCAGCGCCATTGTCGGAGACGCCGGGGCCATAGAGGCGGGTGCCTTGCTGGCGGACATTGAGCGGGGTGCCGGCGGGAAAGACGGTATCCATGTGGGCGCTGAGAGAAATGCAGCGGCTGCCGTTTCCGGGATGCAGGCCAAAGACGTTACCGACTTCATCGACCGAGACGTCTGTCAGGCCGAGCTCGCGGAAACGCTCCTGCAGCCATTCTCCGCGAGCGGTTTCTCCAAAGGGAGGAGCGGGAATGCGCGCCATCTCCAGTTGCCACTGCGCGAATTTTGGTTCGCGGCTGCGCAGCCAGGCCAGCGCCGCGCGAACTTCGGGGAGAGCCGAAATACGGGATATTTCTTGCTGAACGCCGGCCAGGAGCTCGGAATCGCCGTTGCGGGTCATTTTAGGTTCGATCGGATGCCCAGTACATTAAGGCAATCGTCATCTTACAACGCCCGGCCAAAGCCAAAACTAGCTGGCAACTTTCGTCGGGCATTGGCAATCCAATCAAATGGTAGAAGTGCCGCTTCCTGCGTTGCAGCCCTCTGAGCGGAGAGGAGTTGCCACGCGGGTAGGCGGCATGAATCTGAAGCCGAATTTCCCTGGATTTGCTACAGTAAACCTTATGAAAACCTATTTTCCTTGCTGTCGGCCCTGGTCCTGGGTGCCATGCTGCTTGGGCCCCTGGCAAGTACAACGCTGGCCGACGAAGGGGAAGGTCCGCTCGACAAGGCGCAGCCAGCGGGACGACGCCGGAGCGAAATCATCCAGCGCTTCGCAGCCAAAGAGAAAGAATTCAAAGCCGCCCGCGATCAATACACTTACAGGCAGGATGTGAAAGTGCAGACGCTGGACGGAGACACGATGGACGGCGAATACCATCAAGTCTTCGATGTGACCTTCGATGACCAGGGCCATAAAGTGAAGAACGTGGTCTTCGCGCCGCAGAACACGCTGGAACGCATCATGATGACGGAAGAGGATATGGATGACATCGAGAACCGCCTGCCGTTCGTGCTGACCAGCGATGAGATTCCGGAATACAACATCCTTTATGTCGGGCAGCAGCAGGAAGATGAGTTGCATTGCTACGTCTTCGACATCGCTCCCAAGGAGATTGTGGGCAAAAAGCGTTATTTTCAGGGGCGCATCTGGGTGGACGACCACGACTTCCAGATCGTAAAAACGTACGGCAAGACAGTGCCGGACATCCGCAAGAAGAAGGGCAACGAGAATCTATTTCCCCAGCTTCACCACCTGGCGCGAGCAGATGGACAGCAAGTATTGGTTTCCCACCTACACCAAGGCCGACGACCAGCTTCACTTTTCTGGCGGAGACGTTCACATTCGGGAGATTGTGAAGTACGAGGACTACAAGAAGTTCGGCGCGAACGTGAAGATCACATATCAGGGGAAGGATATCCCGAAGGGCGAGCAGCAGCCGAGTCCGCCTCCGGCCCCACAGAAATAGCAGTCAGCTCTCAGCATTCAGCTCTCAGAAGACGAAAGTGCCGTCCTTGCGCACTCCGGCTCTTCTACTATTCCGTTTCGGCACTGCCGTGCCGGACTTTCACATCTCGCCGCCAGGCGGTCGGGTTTTGTCAATCTCCGCTGGCGGATCAATGGCGATAGCAACGGGCAAAGCGGTGGCCAAATGCCAATGGTACAAGCTGATGACTGAGTGCTGACGGCTGAAAGCTTCTTAGTAAAACAGATACTTCCGCCATTTGTCATCGGAGCGGCCCATCAGGCGCATGATGTGGCGACTGGTGTGGAGATTGAAGGCACGGGGCTCACGCAACAGCTTCATGCCCGCTTCGGGAGGAAATTGATTGCCCTTGCGCCGGTTGCAGAAATGGCAGCAGGCCACCAGGTTCTCCCAGGTTGAGGCTCCGCCGCGCGAACGGGGAATAACGTGGTCAAGAGTGAGTTCGCTCGAAGGCAGCACTTCTCCGCAGTATTGGCAAGTGTTGCGATCACGCAACAGAATGTTCTTGCGCGAGAGCGAGCGCGACTGATGCGGGATGCGGCGGTACTCCAGCAAGACGGATGACCGAGGGCAGCCGAACCGCGAGCCGGGCGGCGTGCAGGAAGTGGCCGTTTTCCTCTTCGGTCATGGCGATGCCCTTGAGCACCAGCACGATGGCGCGGCGAGCGGCGCAAACGTTGATCGGCTCGTACGAAGCATTCAACACGAGAACTGGAGCGTGCAGAGCATGGCCATCGCTTTCCTGACGAAAGCCGAGGACGCTCGGTGGCGGCATTTGTGCCGTGTCCATCCGAATCATATCCAGGCGAACCATCGAATTGTTCCAGTTCCCTGCCATATTGCTTAAGCGTGCACGGCGGCGACGAGAGGAATTTCGCAACCGTCCCCACGGTCGGCGCCAGTCTCCACAATTTCAGCGTGCGAGCGACCGTCGCCACCCAAACCTTAGATGCTCCGTTGCGCCGCAAAATGCGGGCGCATTCGGAGACGGTGGTGCCAGTGGTAAAGACATCGTCCACCAACAAGATGTTACGGCCCGCGATTTCGGCGGGTTTGGCGACCGCAAATGCTCCGCGAATGTTCTCCCGCCGCTGATGGCGGGTAAGGCCGATCTGCGATTGCGTGGGCCGCTGACGCACAAGGGCATCCGCGCGCAAGACCAGACGGTCACCTAGCAGTTCTGCTTGCAGAGCGGCGCGGGCAATCATCTCCGACTGGTTGTAGCCGCGCTGCCGCCGCTTGTCGCGGTGCAGAGGAACCGGCAGCACCAGGACAGGCGGGTCGCCGAACGAACGGAGCGAGATCTCCCATGGCTTCCGCCAGCATGCGGCCAAGCACATTGGCGGCGGGCCGCACTTGCTCGTACTTGAGCAAGTGAATTAGTTCGCGCAAGCCGCCTTCGTAGCTGCCGTAGGCCGTTGCCCGCACGAAAGGCGGTTCCAGGCGGCGGCAGAGCCCGCAGCGCGCCTGTTCCCCGCCCGACGAAACCGCATACGGACTGAAAATGCGCTCCCCGCAAACCCAGCAGGTGCCACCGCGAATCGGATGAATACCTGCTATGCACTCTTCACAGACAGGGAGCCGAGAAATCCTGATCAGCGGAGCGGAACAAAGACGGCAATCGGCGGGGAAAAGAGTGGCGAATAAGCTTTCTGCGGCGCTGCCTGCCCACATGGCCAACAAGCTGCCTTTGGCGGCAACATTGGCCCCCGAGTCGCGGGTTGAGTCCTCACTACTGCTGAAGACGGGCCTCCCTAATCCTACCGGTACTGCTTCGAGGTCTAGGCGGATGAATCTCCACTCAGTATAACGAGCGCCGCAGCGCCACGCAATTGCCGACGGATAGATCAGGCGGCAGCGCCGGTTATGCCTGGCCCTTTCCCTTCACGCACAGGCCGAGAAGCAAGACGATAGGAGCGCCGGTAACAATGACCACAGCGCACAGGGCGTAAGAAAAGCAGCGGCAGAAGATATTTTTCGAAGGCGTTGCGCGGGCGAGAACGGTACCCCTCGTCACTACCGCAGTGCCGGCAACGAAATCCAGCAGAATCCATGGTGACAACCTGAAAACCAGTCACCACCGAAGCAGGCCTGTATATAGTTAGCCAAGAGCCGGACGGATGACTGGCAGAGGTTAATTAGATGCAACAACCGGACCCTGCGGATACCTTTACTTGTAAAGCACAAGGCCCGCGTGGTAAGGTGCGCGGTTCCGCTGCAAATATGTCAAAGAGCCTCAATCATTTACGAGGGATTTTCCTATGAGCACCCCGAACCCGGTGGACCCCGGACTCGCGAAGAAATTCCGGCCCTATGTGCCGGAACACATGGAAATGAAGGAGTTCACGCTCCGGGCCCTGCTGCTCGGTTTAGGGCTGACCATTGTGCTGGGTGCGGCGAATGCCTACCTGGGACTGCGGGCGGGCATCACCATTGCAGCAACATATCCCGCGGCAGTGATTGCCATGGCAGCGATGCGGGCGTGGAAGGGATCGCTGCTTGAGGAGAACATTGCGCGTACCGCAGGTTCGATTGGGGAGTCAGTGGCGGCGGGAGCGATTTTCACTCTTCCGGCGTTTCTCATTGCCAAGGCGTGGCCCTCGTTTGGATTTGCCGACGCTTATTGGAAATCCACCGCGTTGATCATGGTGGGCAGCATTTTGGGAGTGCTGTTCATTTCGCTGGTGCGGCGCGGCATGGTGGAAGACCCGGAATTGCCGTTTCCGGAATCACTGGCCGCGTCGGAAATTCACAAAGCGGGACAGCGGGGCGCGGAAGCCGCGAAATATCTTTTCTGGAACATTGGAATCGGTGGCGCGGTCTATCTTCTCGGCCGCTTTGGCCTGTTCGCTTCCGACCAGGACTTTCACTTTCCAATCGGCACACTGGGACGCAGCCAGGTGCGGCTGGGCACGGTGGGAAGCACCAACGTTGTAGCCGCCGGAGGCGCGAGCATGATTTCGGCGCCCAGCGTGAGTCCGGCTTACCTGGGAGTGGGATACATCATTGGGATCCGGTTGGCAGCGCTGCAGTTTTCCGGCGGAGTGCTGGCCTGGGGATTGCTGGTTCCACTGATCATGTTTTTTCTCGGACCGCAGATTCAGCACTACCTTCCCGCCAACACGCCAGACGACTGGGCAACCATGTCGTTGGCGGTTTGGAAGTTCATTGTGCGCCCCATAGCCGTAGGCGGCATGCTGGTGGGAGCCGTTTCCACGCTGGTCGGAATGCGTAAGAGTCTGACCGCGGGACTGGGAAAAGCGTTTGCCGATCTGTGGCAGACCTCGGAGGAGCAATCCAAGCTGTCGCGCACCGAGCGCTACATGAGTTCCAAGGCGGTGTTCGGGCTGATCGCGCTAATGTTCGTGCTCATGTGTTTTCTCTACATTCATATCTCTGGATTGGTCTGGCCGGCGGTGCTGGCGGCGGTCGTGATGCTAATTGTTGGGTTCTTTTTTGCCACGGTCTCTGGAAGCCTGGTGGGCATGATTGGATCTTCGAACAATCCTATCTCGGGGCTAACGCTCTCGACGCTGGTGATCGCGGCACTGCTTATGGTTTCTCTGGGAGTTTCGGGAGTCTCGGGCGTCGCCACGGTGTTGGGAGTCGCGGCGGTGGTCTGCGTGTCCGCGGCGGTGGCGGGCGAACTGCTGCAAGACTTTAAGGTCGGCTACATTCTCGGCGGAACTCCGCAAAAGATTCAGATGGCAGAACTGATTGCGGTGGTGGTCGCTAGCCTGGTGATGTACTTCCCGCTGATGCTATTGAATACGGCCTTCGGTTTCGGAAGCCGCCAGCTTTCGGCGCCGCAGGCGGGATTGATGGCCACTTTGGCGGTGGGCATCGTGGGCGGCGATATGCCGTGGCCGCTGGTGGTGGTTGGAATTCTGTTCGGCATTGCGCTGATCATGATGAAGGTGAAGAGCCCCATGCTGGTGGCGGTGGGAATGTACTTACCGTTTGAGACGACGTGCGCCATTTTTGTGGGCGGGGTGATCCGCTCCCTGGCGGATGGGATCGCCAAGCGGCGTGGATTGAACGGAGCGCAAATGGCACGGGTGGAGAATGCCGGGGTGTTGACGGCATCCGGGCTGATCGCGGGCGAATCGGTATTGGGACTGCTGTGGGCGGCGCTGATCGCCGCCAGTTATGTGCGGACGCCATGGTTACGGGCGGCCGCGGGATGGATCGCCTCAAAACAGGTTTTCGAACATCCTTCGTACATTGGCGGGATTGTCATGATGCTTGCACTGGCGGCTCTGATGATTTTCCTGCCGATCGGCAGCGCGGGCGATCCGAATGAACCGGCGCCGCCGACAGCCATGATGTGAGTGCCAAGAACTCTAACCACTAGGAACAGCAAGGAAATCTTAAGCAGGTTCTGGCTTCGCGCATCTTCGTTCCTTGGTGGTTTATTGTCTTCTTGTGTCTATCGCCGAAAATATCGCGCGGATCAGGGAGCGCATCGCCGCTGCTCAACGCGCGAATCGCAACCCCGAAGAAGTCGCGCTGATGGCCGTGAGCAAGACGTTTCCCGCAGACAGCATTCGCCAAGCTTACGGCGCAGGACTGCGCCTTTTTGGGGAGAGCCGGGTGCAGGAGTTTGCCGCCAAGATGGGGTCCCTGCGCGATCTGAAAGATATTGAATGGCACATGATTGGGCATCTGCAAGCCAATAAAGCTGCCCGAGCCGCAGAGTTATTCGGCGGCGTGGATTCGGTGGACTCTTTGCGTTTAGCGCGCCGGCTCAATGCTGGCGCGGAAGAGACCGGCAAGAAACTTCCGGTACTGATTGAAATCAATATCGGCGGTGAAGAAGCAAAGAGTGGCGTGCCGCCTGAGTCTGCAGAACTGGAGGCGATTCTTCGCGCAGCGCCGGAGTGGCAGCATCTGCAAATTCGCGGGGTGATGACCGTACCGCCATTCACCGAGGACGCCGAAAAAGCACGGCCTTATTTCCGGCGGCTCCGCGCATTGCGCGAGGAGATCGTATTACAGAATTTTCCTCAAGTGGAGATGAGCGTCCTTTCCATGGGCATGTCGCACGATTTTGAGATCGCGATTGAGGAGGGATCGAATTGCGTTCGGGTGGGCACGGCGATCTTCGGAGAGCGGTGAGGACGGGGTTTGGCGCAAGCGCTATTTCGCCGGATCTTTCTTCTGCTTGTACATTTTCAGCGCCAGCTTGCGAATCGTGTCGGAAACGTCTTTGTTGCCGGAGATGGTCTTGAGATCGTTCACCAAAATATTCTTCATCAAGCCAAGCGCGAGATCCAGCGGGGTGCGCGGATTGGAAGTCAAGTTGCGAACCACATTGTAATTCTTCATGAAGCGGCGCTTCATGGTGATGCCGCGCAACACACTTTCGAGAACATTCTTCTGGCTGGCAAATTTTTCGACTTCGCCGTCGGTGATTTTCGGGGAGTCAAGGACGGCGAGGGCAACCACTTTCGTGCCGTCGCGCACTAGAATGGATCGCTCCTCTTTGCTGCCCTTCATGGCCAGTTGAATGCGTCCTTTCACGTCAAGCCTGGAAATTTTCTGCAGCGCGCTGCCCCTTTGCTCCTCCGGGTTGACGTGAGCCTTCTTGGCCGGTTTTGCGGCGGCCGCGGTAGTACTTCCGGTGACGGTCGCAGCAGCAGCTGTGGTTTCGGGCTCTTCTGATTCCAATATGCTTTCATGGAGCCCGCCGATGGGCTGAAACGGCTTCTCCTGGGCGGCAATTTCGTCGGCATGCTCGGTGAGATAAGAGGCGAGGTCGTTGTCCAGAACATCGTCAGATCCAGGTGAAGAGGGATCATCAGAGGGAATGGCTTCGCGTTGTGCTGCTTCCTGCGACGAAGTCTCGACTGTGCCGCGACGCTCCGCCGTTCCTGGCGATAAGTAGCTTCGTATTTGCTCAGCCTGAATTCCGCTCAGATTCGGATTTGAATGGAGCGCCTTAAGGATGGCGTAGGAATGTTCCGCGCGGGAAGACTTCAAAATCATATCAACCACTTCGCGGGAGGCGGTCGAAGCCAGTTCCGCCAAAGGCGATTCGGAGACCTCCGGGTTTGCGAGCAATGCGGGCAGCAGCCCTGGCCGCAAGTTTTTCGCCGAGACCATGTAGTCCAGTATTTCTTTGGGCGTCTTAGGATCAGCTGCGATGGCTCGCGAGGAATTCTCATCCCATCCGGCTAGGGTAAGGCTGGCTTGTTCGCCGAAGAGCTTGCTGTGGGTTGCCAGGTGGACGAGGATTTCCACCATCTCCGGCGCGGGCATGGAGAGCGAGCCCTTGGCGGCCGATTGCACAATGTTGGAAGGCACGGCCGAGACGCGGATCAGATCCAACATGCGCGGCATAGTGCGGACCTCCTCATCGTCCTCATGATCATGCTCATTGTCGTTCGCGAGGACATTTCTGTCTAATTACTTTTCTCACCACGCCGCATGAGCAGATAGGCGCGGATAAAGGGCTGCAGATCGCCGTCAATCACCCGGTCCACGTCACCGACTTCGACCTTGGTGCGATGGTCTTTGATGAGCCGGTAGGGCTGCAGCACGTAGGAACGAATCTGAGAGCCGAAATCGATGTCCAATTTGGACTCCTCGATCTTCTTGGTGGCTTCGCGCTTCTTTTCCATTTCGTGTTCATAGAGTTTCGAGCGCAACATGCTCATGGCGCGCTCCCGGTTCTTGTGTTGCGAACGCTCGTTCTGGCAGCAGGCCACCAGACCGGTTGGAATATGAGTGATGCGGACGGCCGAATCGGTGGTGTTGACGTGCTGGCCACCCTTGCCGCCGGAACGGTAGGTATCCGTGCGTATTTCTTCTGGTTTGATGACGACTTCGATGCTGTCGTCAATTTCCGGCGAAACATACACGCTGGCAAAGGAGGTGTGACGCCGCTTGGCCTGATCGAAAGGAGAGATGCGGACGAGGCGGTGGACACCGATCTCACTGGTCAGCAAACCGTAAGCATACTCGCCGTTGACGGCGAAGGTAGCGGATTTCAACCCGGCCTCTTCGCCTGGCTGATAGTCATAAAGAACGGTCTGGAATCCCTGGCGCTCCGCCCATCTCAGATACATGCGCAGCAGCATGTCAGCCCAGTCCTGCGATTCGGTACCGCCGGCGCCGGGATGGATAGTGACAATCGCGTTGAGCGCGTCATTCGGGCCGGAGAGCAGAGTTTCGGTTTCGAGACGATCCACCAACTGGCGCAATGAATCAATTTCGCGGCGCAGATCGGCGTCAACATTCTCGCCTTCGCCAGCGAGTTCGAAATAGGCGGCAATATCCTCGCTGCGCCGGGTGAGATCCGCCTCGGTGGACAGCATGTCCTCGAGGCGCTTTTTCTCCCGCATGACCTGCTGAGATTTTTGGGGATTCGACCAGAGATTCGGGGCGGCGGCCTGCTTTTCGATCTCGGCTAATTGCGGACGCAGATTATCCGCGTCAAAGGTACTCCCGTAGTTCGCGGACTTTATCTTTCAGCGCTGCGTATTCCTGATCGAGCTCTACACTCATGACTTTTCGTTATACCTTTCGCGTCCACGCCGGCGAAGCTGCTGAGACGTTGCCAGCAACGTCTCTACGATGCGTTTTCGGGCGTAGCTTGGCTGCACCTCAGGAAGCGTGTCAGCAGTCCGGCTAATGAAATTATCGCACAGAGGAATGCGAACCAGTCCCCATGGCGGGTGTAGAAGGTGGTTACATTGGAGAGTGCGTAGGGAGCTGGCAGAACTGTGCGCACCTTGCGTGGCACGGCTGCCGACGATTCTTCCGTAGGGATCGATGGCCGCGGTCAAGCCGGTATTCGTGTCATTGAGCAACCAGCGGTTGTTTTCGATGGCCCGCATGCGGGTTTGCTCGGAGTGCTGGGCGTATGCGCCGCTGTCTCCGTACCAGCCATCGTTGGAAATATTGACCAGGACCTGCGCGCCGTTTGCAACAAATTGCCGGACTTCGTCGGGGAAAATGGACTCGTAGCAGATGAAAAACACCAACCTGGGCGCCCCCGGCATCGAGCGGCTTGCGCGCATGGCCGGGACTGGAGGAACCGACTTCTTGCGTCAGGCCTCCGGCAAAGGAAAATAAGCGCGGAAATGGGACGTATTCGCCAAACGGAACCAGATGAACCTTGTCGTAGCGCCCGGTCCATTCTCCGCCGGGGCTCACTAGCGAGGCGGAGTTGTAAGGCGGCTGGCCGGGCGCACTTTGGCCGACGACGCCGGTCAGCACCCACGCTTGGGACTGCCGAGCCAGTTTGCTCACGGCGTTGCGGAAAACGGCATCACCATCGTAAAAGGGCGCCGGAGACTCCGGCCAAATGATCAGACGAATGCCGGCCGTCGAGCCCGGTGGTTTTTGCGCAGCAGCGTCAAAGCTGATGGAAGTCAGATCGCGCAAAGTGTCCTGGAAATATTCGGAGGTCCAGTCGGCTTCCTGCAGAATCGGAGTGTTCGCTTGTACCAGGACGGCGGTGGCGTCCGCTGGCAGGGTGGGAGGAGCGATCCAGCGGGTGGTCTGCAGGACAACTGCCGCTCCTAGCGCTGCGAGAAGCAACTGGTTGCGTTTGGCGCGCCGCACCAGAAACGCGGCGGCCAGCGCGGCGTTCACCACCATGATTTCAAAAGAGAGGCCGTATACTCCGGTTACGGTGGCAATGTGCGCCAAGGGAACGTTATCCACTTGAGTGATTCCGAGGAGATCCCATGGGAAGCCTGTGATGCGGGTGCGGGCGAGCTCGATTGCCACCCAAAGCGGCGGCGCCATGAGCAACGCCAGCCGATTGAATGACTTCTTGCGCGCGAGCAGGCTGAGCAGCAGGCCGAAAGCGCCATGATAGAGCGCAAGATAAAGGCAAAAAAGAATCAGGACTCCCACCGCGGCGGGAGTGTTCAGTTCACCATACTGGCGCATGGTGTTGAAAATCCAGTAGCAGTTGCCGGCATACCACAGGATGCCGCAAAGATAGGCGAGGAGAAACGCCTGCCAGGGATTGGCAGCCCAGAGCCTCATTCCTTCCGCAAGTTGCAGAGTATCGGGCTTCTGGGCACGCAGGATCGCGACGATCAGTGGTGCGACCGCAACCCAGGAGAGAAGGTACAGGTTCGGCAGAGGGAAAATTACGACCTGCAGCAGGGCCGAAAGCAGAACCAGAAGCCACGCGCTCTTGTGAATTTTTCCCACTGGGAAAAGAATAACAAAAGGGCCAGCGCCCAAGGTGAAATGGGGTAGCCCCAAGCGTATAGGTCTGCTTTGCAGGCTCTGCGTAGAATTCAGCGCGCTCTGCGGTTACCAGCTCTTGACTTTGGTGGATCAAAACGCGCTTAACCGTCGAGGTCGCAGAGAAATACCGCGGACAACGGCGGAATGGCCGAAACCGGGACACTACCGGCGGAATCCGGCGCTATACGGTTTTCGAATTCTCAGTTAACATAATTGGCTTATGAATGTGGTGGCCGTTCTGGCGATCCGTCTGCTGGAGCTGATATTTGCCCTGGGGGCGATCGGCTCGACGGTCGTGTTGATTCTGAGTGGCATCGAGGATATTGAAACCCTGTTCGGCTCGGATGACTCCACCCAACACTGAACCTCGACCCTACCTGCTGAATGTCTTCTTCTGACCAACCCGGCCCCTTCTCCAGTCGTGTACGCATCGTGGTGGCGACCTCCGTGATGCTGACGTTTATTTCGTACTGGCGCGCAGCCGCGATCGTGCTGAACGACCTTGGCTCTTCGGCTTTTTACGCGGGCGGCATTGCCGAACAGGCAGTGGGAAAGTCGGCGCCGTGGTTCATTGTCGCGGTGATGCTGTTCTCCTTTACTGTGCGCGCAGTCTACGTGGAGAGCTGTTCCATGTTCGTGCGCGGCGGGGTTTACAAGGTGGTCAAGGAAGCGCTGGGCGGGACGCTGGCCAAAGTCAGCGTGTCGGCGCTGATGTTCGATTACATCCTGACCGGACCTATTTCGGGCGTGTCGGCGGGGCAGTATATCGCCGGGCTGATTAACGATATTTTTCTCACCATGGACCTGCATGGCTGGATTCCCCGAGCCATGCACACCATGTTTCACGGCACGCCGCAGGTGAATGTTAACTCGACCTCGGTGGTGTTTGCGGTGGCCGTGACCGTCTATTTCTGGTGGCAGAACACCAAGGGAATTCACGAGTCCAGCGAGAAGGCGCTGCAGGTGATGCAGATCACCACCGTGATGGTGATCCTGTTACTGGCCTGGTCTGCGATCACTTTGTTAAAGCAGGGCTACCAGCCGGTGCCGCTGCCGGTGCCCGGCAATCTGAAATTCAGCACGGAAGCTCTAGGGTTCCTCAAACACGCCACGCTGGCCCAGGATCTGGCCAGAAAATTTGGCTTGCTCGGCATTCTGATTGCTTTCGGGCACTCCGTGCTGGCAATGAGCGGCGAGGAGTCGCTGGCCCAGGTCAACCGTGAACTGGCCCATCCCAAACTGAAGAACCTTAAACGGGCAGCGGTCATCATCGCGATTTACAGCTTCGTCTTTACCGGACTAACGGCGCTGTTGTTTGTAATGATCATTCCCGACTCGGTGCGCATCCCGATTTACAAGGACAACCTGATCGCCGGTTTGGCCATGTATCTCTGGGGGCCGCAGCTGCTGCGGCTGGCCTTCCGTGCGTTTGTGGTGGTGGTCGGCTTTCTGATTCTTTCGGGTGCGGTGAACACTGCCATTATCGGCTCGAATGGTGTGCTCAACCGCGTCTCGGAAGATGGCGTGCTGGCCGACTGGTTCCGGCAGCCGCATAAACGCTTCGGCACGAGCTACCGGATTATTAATCTCGTGGTCCTGTTACAACTGTTCACCATTCTGGTCAGCCACGGCGACGTTTACATGCTGGGCGAGGCCTACGCCTTCGGAGTGATTTGGAGCTTCACCTTTAACAGCCTGGCCATGCTGGTGCTGCGCTTCAAGTACCACGGCGAACGCGGATGGAAAGTACCGCCGAACTTCCGTATTGCGGGGCATGAGATTCCGGTGGGGCTGGCATCGGTGTTTCTGGTGCTGTTGTCCACTGCCATTGTGAACCTGTTTACGAAATCCATTGCCACAGTCGCAGGCGTCGCTTTCACGGTTGCATTTTTCGTGATCTTCTCCGTCTCCGAGAAGGTCAATATGCGCAAGCATGCTTTGGCGCAGCAGCAGATGAAAGAGCACTTTCAACTGCAGCAAACCGACACCGTCGAGCGTTCGGGACTGGGCATTCATCCCGGCAACGTGCTAGTGACGGTGCGCGATTACAACACGCTCAATCATCTCAAGTGGGCGCTGGAGCGAACCGATACCAAGGAACAGGACATCGTCGTGATGTCGGCGCGCGTCAGCCAATTTGGGGCTGCGGCCTACGATCTGGCGATGGAGCAGATTTTTAGCGACTACGAACAGACGTTATTCACAAGAGCGGTTTCGCTCGCTGAAAGTTTCGGCAAGCGAGTCTCTTTGCTGGTCGTGCCGGCGCGCGATGTGTGGTCCGCCATTGTGCAGACCGCCATTAATCTGGAATCTTCGGCGGTGGTTTCCGGGCTCTCCAGCAAAATGACTTCGCAGGAACAGGCCTTCGAGCTGGGACGCGCCTGGGAAGCGGCGCCGGAACCGAAGCGGCAGTTTGTCTTTCAGGTGGTACGCCCGGATAAGCTGGTAGATACGTTCCGCATCGGCCCCCACACCCCAACGATGAAAACCGAGGATGTGCACAACCTGCACCGTCTCTGGCTGCAGATAACCCGTGAGCCTGGACTCGACAGGCTGCACCACCATGACATTCTTACTGAAGCGCTCACCCGATTTGCGCAAGACTACGCTACTAAGGATCATGAAGCCATCTTGAACGAGTTGCGCAAAACAACGGAAGGCAACGGCAATTCGTCTGGGAAAAGCACGGAAAGCGTTTCGTGAGCAGCCCTGAGCGAACTTCAGCTTATTGTTTTCGCGCCAGCCGCGCCAGCGCAGCCAATTGCCTGAGATATTGCCGGAGCGGTTGTGCGGGGGTCCCCCAGAATGCGATTCCCTTCCCGCGTAGAATTTTCTTGGGCAGCACGCCGCCCTGGCCACCGAGCATGACACCTTCACAAATGCGGGCATGCTCACCGATGCCGACCTGTCCTCCGAGAACAACGCCATTCTCGATAACGATGCTGCCAGATAGGCCAGTCTGGGCTGCGATTACCACGTCTTCGCCAATCTGGCAGTTGTGACCGATATGGACAAGGTTGTCAATTTTTGTCCCGCGGGCAATGCGTGTGACTTCCAGCGCTCCCCGATCAATGGTCGCGTTGGCGCCAATTTCGACGTCATCTTCTATCTCAAGGCGTCCGATCTGTGGGAATTTTTCGTAACGGCCGGTTCGCTTGTCGCGCACATAGCCGAAACCGTCACTGCCCAGGACCGCACCGGCATGGACGATTACCCGATCGCCAATCTGCGAACCGGGATAGATGGTCACATTGGGATAGAGCTGACAGTCCTGCCCTATGCTTACGTTTTCGCCAATTACGCTGCCGGCTCCGACTTTCGTTCCTTCGCCAATGACAACGCCTTCGCCAATGATCGTGCGCGCTTCCAGGCTCACGTTCTTAGCCACACGGGCCGAAGGATGCACAACCGCGCTGGGATGAATGCCGGTCTCACGCTCCGAGGTAGGGGCGAGAAAACGCGCAGCGCGGGCAAAGGCCAAGCGAGGCTGGCTCGCGATGAGCAGAGGCTTGGAGGCGGCAGTTCCCTGACCGAAATCACCCGCGATGACTGCAGCAGCCGCAGATTGCAACGCTAGCCGAAGATTGTTTTCGTCTTCGACAAAGACCAAATCCCCCGGCGAAGCCGATGCGATGCTGGCGACCCCCGTCACTGCGACGCGGCCGTCGCCGTGCAGCCTGGCTCCAATATTCGACGCTATTTCTTCGAGCGAGCGTTTTGTTCCTGCTTGATTCATCGCACCTTTTTATACGTTTGGCCGAGGAAAGGAAAGCTGGACGATCTGGACTAAAATACCTGGATGGAGCGAAAAATCTTCTGGATCTGCTTTGCGGTACTGGGCGTGATCGCGGATATCGCCCTGCCAATCTGGTGGGGATTGCTGGCGACGATCCCCATCGTTTACGTGAGCTGGTGGGTTGCCTACCGCAGCCACTGGTTCGACTAAAATCTCGTCCATGAGAAAGAAGATTCAAATTGCCCTCGGGCTCGCCATCATCCTGACGGGCGCACGAACCGCCTACATCTTCCACGAGCGAAGCGCTGCAGGCAACAAGCCAGCCGCGAATCAACCTCCGCCACTTAATGCGGACTACTATGTAACTCCCAAAAAGCTGTACCCGTACGATCTGAAATCAGCGCGCCAGCTGACCCAGCAGCCGGTGTGGGCCAAAGTTGGTTACGCATACACTTACTACCCTTACGACGCGGCTGAGCACCGCGTAAATTTCGGGCATGAGGCCGGCCAGTTGCTGCCGATTGAGAAATTGAACATCAAGGATGTCATCACCGCGGTCGCGCCTAAGATCCCCGGCAAGCAGGTCATGGCAGTTTTCGAGGAGGAAGGAAAGGCTTACGCTTTCTCTATCGGCATATTGAGCGACGGCGACTATCAGTTCTATTCGGATGACATGCTCTATATCCAAGATCCGCACGAACTCTACAAACATTGGCCGGCGGAGATATGGGCCGCTATCGACAACCACGAAGTGAGGCCGGGCATGAACGAACTACAAGTCGCCTGCGCCATTGGCCTGGGAATTCCCGAGGGATCGGGTGATTCTGGCGACAAAACGGTGGATTACGCCAATGGTGGAAAACCGCTCAGCGTCACCTACCGCGGCGGCAAAGTGGCGGAAGTGCTGCCCGGACGCACTTAGGGGCCGCGGAGCTTTACTTGGCCAATCTCACCTCGCCAATCTCACTTAATGACCGGCGAATCCTCGTCCGCCGCTTTGGTTTCTTCGGCATGGATCTTTCCGTCGTCTTCCGCATAGAAAGACCGGTGCTCCGCGTCCAGATTCTTCGGCGTGAGCGTCAGCACAAATCCATCTTTGTGGGACTTGAATCCCACCGTGTAGTCGCCCCGGTTGGGATCAACCATGCGGCGGGTAAAAGAACCAGTGTGAACCAAGTCGGCAAGGGTTGCCGCGAACTTGCCGTTCTTTTTCTCATACTGGCGCTGGGCGCGCAGGACGGTCCGCATGTAGCCGAGCGCCGCGGCTTCGGAATCCGAACGGGCCGGATCGCCGGGAAACTTCGGCTGATAGGTGGTTTGGGCGGCGGCAAACGAGAGGGACAAGCCCAGCAGGAGGACAGCTATCGTCTTACTGCCGCTCCAATGCGCCAATTTCATGGTTTTCAACCTTTCTGTTACTTCGCGCTTCTTATGTTACCGCAGTAATTGCCAATCCCTTACCACGCTTCTCATTCGAGCCGATTTCCATTTATGCTAACGCAGGTCATCAATACCGAATATGAAACCAGCCCTGGCTAAGAAGCCACTAATCCGTGTTGCGGTTGTCGAGAGCGATCCGTTACGTTTTGTCGGCTTTCGAGCCCTGTTCGACTCCGAGCCGGATTTCGAGCTCATTTCTTCGTCGCTTCCCGACATCAGTGCTCTGCAAGGCATTGACCTGGTGTTGTTGGGCAACCGGGGCGGACATAATTTGTTCGATCTAATGGCCAGCCTGAAGGCTTCCCGTCCCGACCTCCGCATTATCGTAACTGGTTCCGGAATGGACGAAGAGACCATTTTGAAGGCCATTGCCGCGGGCGCGAAAGGCTATGTGGACGAAGCTGCGTCTCCCAAGGAGTTCGTGCAGGCCATTCGTATTGTGAATCAAGGTTCAGTTTGGGCTCCGCGGCGCGTGCTTTCGATGTTTATCGAGCGCGTGAGCTCCGCTCCCGGCCGCGTTTTCCCGGCAGGCCGCGTAACTTTCACCGATCGCGAAAAAGAAGTTCTGGAAATGCTGGTCGCGGGCCGTTCGAACAAAGAAATCGGCTCGGCGCTGGGAATCGAGGAACGGACCGTAAAGGCACACGTTGCGAAGCTGATGCGCAAGGTCGGGGTGCAGAACCGCATTGCGCTGTCAGTCCACGCCATCACCCATTCGCTGGTCACCGCCAAGTAGTCGAGGACGTTACCTTGGGACACTGCCCTCGGTAATCTTGTTGACCTACAACCCTTGCCGCATACTCGCTTCACCTACCACAGAACCTGGGAGACGGGGTTGGAAGCGAAGATTTAGGGTCATCGCTGCCAGCCCCGGATTTTTTGTACTCACTAAGTTGTTGATTCTCCACAAGCCACTATCAGATCCCTCCAGTGCGCATCCTAAGAATCGTTTAGAATTAAACCAACTAATTTCCAGGATTTCCAGAAAGTTGGGGGACATGAAGAAATTTCTGCTTCTGTGCGTAGTGGTGTGCTTCGCCGCGGTCGGGTTCGCGGCGGATGAGAACCAAAAGGCGGTGGACCGGGTGCAGGCTTCCGCCGACGTATTGAATGAGATTATGAATACGCCAGACAATGGCATTCCGTCGGAAGTCTTCGGCTCGGCTGAATGCGTGGCGGTTGTGCCCTCCATGCTGAAGGGCGGCTTTATCGTAGGAGCGCACTACGGACGTGGTGTGGCGAGTTGCCGCCTGCCCAAGGGTGGCTGGAGCGCTCCGGCATTTTTCATAGTGGAAGGCGGCAGCTTCGGGTTGCAGATCGGCGGCCAGGCAGTGGATCTGGTGATGCTGATCATGAATGACAATGGCATGAAGAATCTGCTTTCCAGTGAGTTCAAACTGGGAGCTGACGCCAGCGTCGCTGCGGGCCCAGTTGGGCGTCATGCGGCGGCGGATACCGACTGGAAGCTGCGCGCGCAGGTGTTGAGCTACTCGCGGGCGCGTGGCGTGTTTGCAGGGCTGGAATTGAATGGCGCGGTCATCAAGCAGGACAAAGAGAGCACCTACGAGTTTTACGATAAGTTCGTGCCCTTCAAGACCGCTCTGGACGGCGAAATCGAGGCGCCGAAGGGGTCTGAACCGTTCCTGACTACGCTGGCAAAATGGGCTAAATCCGCCGGCTAGGCTTCTGGTTCCGCGGGACAAGGCCTGCTTGCCGCACCCCTTGTCCCGTCTATTGCTGTTGACAGGCAATTTTTGCAGGTGCTACCGTCACGCTTCGCGTGATGCGGCAACGACTTGAATACGGGGCAGCCTGGCTGGTGATCAAGACCCTTGGCGTATTGCCTCGTCCGCTGGCTCGCGCGGCCGCAATTGCGCTTTCCCGGGCTGTATATGTCTTCCATCCTCGCCTGCGCCGGGCTGGGATGCGTAACCTCGCGCTGGCCTTTCCGGAGAAAACACTTCACGAACGGGCCAGGATTCTGCGCGGTGAATACACGTCACTGGGAC
The DNA here is from genome assembly GCA_963697035.1 of uncultured Acidobacteriaceae bacterium. Lineage (GTDB taxonomy): Bacteria > Acidobacteriota > Terriglobia > Terriglobales > Acidobacteriaceae > PALSA-270. The sequence continues at coordinate 18,707 of CAVOMN010000005.1, forward strand.
GGCAGTTGGCTGAGGTCTGCCATTTTCCCAGCTACACCCTTGCCAATCTCAGCAAAGTCATCGTGTATGACGGATTTGAAAACTACGAACGCGCCCTGGCGCGCGGCAAAGGGGTGTTGTTCCTGACAGCACATTTCGGAGGCTGGGAGCTTTCCGCCTTCACCCACTCGCTGCATGGCCACCCCATGCACGTCGTCATGCGGGCCATGGATAACGTTTACGTGGACCGCATGGTCCGCCACTACCGCACCATGCACGGCAACACCACGGTGGACAAAGATGACTTTGTGCGCGGACTGCTTTCTGCCATGAAAAAAGGCGAGGTTGTCGGCATTCTCATGGACACCAACATGACGCCGCCGCAGGGCGTCTTCGTCGATTTCTTCGGGATGCCCGCCTGTACCGCCAGTGGCCTCGCGAGGATCGCCTTGCGGACAGATGCCGCGGTTGTGCCGGGTTTCAGCATCTGGGACCCGGCGCTGCGCAAATATCGTTTGCGCTTTGATCCGGCGGTCAACCTCATCCGCACGAATGATGAAGGGGCGGATATTGTGGCCAACACGCAGCTGTTCACCAAGATTATTGAGGATTACGTGCGCCGCTATCCTGACCAGTGGTTGTGGATACATCGGCGATGGAAGACGCGGCCGGAGGGGCAGCCGCCGCTTTATTGAGACAAGATTCCCAAGGACGCATTGTGAGTGTCTGGCTCATAATCGAGGCCGAGCTTTATTTCAACGAGAAGCTTCGACCGATCACCAATGCCTATCGTGGTGATCTACTGGCAGAAGGCGCACAGCTACACTATGGTATGCACTTTCTGAATGCTCCCGCGAGCATCAGACCAGGCGAATATCATAAAATCCAAATGTTGCTGCGAGCCTATCCTGAGGACAAGTGTGCCGATTTTCAGACAGATAAGAAGATATTCTTGAAAGAAGGCACACTCACACGAGCAGAAGGCATCGTTCTTCGAAGATTTGAACAGGAGAGTTCTGCGAAGAGCATCCTGGAATTTATTCGAACATTCGAAGCACAATCATCTCAATAAATCGTGTACCCGGGCGCAGGCGTCCGTAAATCAGGTTTCGACGCCATCAGCAGCAACGCGCCAATTCGCTTAAACTCCCGTAGATCGTCCAGGCTGTGGAATGATGTTGTCTTATAGTCATCCGGAGTCGGTGTGCTGTCGGCGATGCGAAAAGCTTCGACATTCTCGAAGGCATGTTTCTTCAGCAGCTCGACGTACTCGGCTTCCGACCGCACCTGCACTGGAACTTTGAGCTTATCCACCCACTGCAGCGAGTACGGATTGTCTTTGTATAAATTGATCAGAATGTACATGCGCCCATGCGGCGCCATCACACGGAAAAGCTCGGCCAGAGCCCGGTCCTGATCAGCGTAATAGTAGAAAGACTCAACCGAGAGCATCTTGTCGAAGAAGTTTTCTTCCCAGGGAATTCTTTCTGCCGACCCCCATACGTAGAGAATATTTTCAAAGTCCTTGGAGGCAGCTCGCGCCCGGCGGATCATCTCATCGGAAATATCGAGGCCAACCACCTGACCGAAGCCCTCCGGCCCGTCGGCCACAAGCCGCGCCAGCAGGCGCGTCCCCCAGCCAGCGCCGCATCCCAGGTCGAGCACGCGCTCTCCGGAACGAAGATTCATCCGCCGGATCGTCTTTTCAGTGATGTCGAGATGATGGCGCTCCATTTCTTCGCCACGGCCGGCGCCGGCCCAGTGGTTGAATTCCTGCTGCAGCCTCTCATCGGGAGTAGGAGATTTTTCTGGCATGGACATCTTCATAACGCTGGCCGCCGGGACGGCAGCGCTATGACTATGCTACATTGCCGTTCTAATGACGGAAACCCCTCGAGCTGCGAAAGAGAAAGGTGGGCGGCCCGAACCGCTTTATTGTCCGCGGTGCGGCGAAGAAGTCGCGGACCCACTGATCTGTGGCGACTGCTCCGCCGTGATTTGCCGCCAATGCGGAACGCCACTAGAAGTCCCGGATGAACTGGGCATGGGATAAGAGGGCATTCGCGTTCCTCATGCTCGACAAGTTTCGCCTTACCTTCGGAACTTGTGACTTCGCAAACAATCCGTATGATGGTTGCAGTCCACTGTGGAGCAAAGAACCCGATCCGCTATGAAAAACACCGCCATTCTGCTCGTCACCTGTCCGGACCGCAAGGGTTTGGTCGCAACCATTTCCGATTTTGTCTTTCGCCACAACGGCAACATTCTTCACGTCGATGAACATGCCGACGAAGAATCCAATCTGTTCCTGATGCGGGTCGAGTTCGATCCGGCTCAGTTCGATATTCCGCTGGCCGACTTCGGCGTTGCGTTCTCTCTGCTGGCCAAAAAATTCGAGATGACGTGGCACCTGGCACAGTCCCGTCAACGGCCCCGGATGGCCATTCTGGTTTCGAAATATGATCACTGCCTGGTGGATTTGCTCTACCGGCATAAAAGCGGGGAGCTGGCCTGCGACATTCCGGTGATCATTTCCAATCACCCGGACAATCAGCCGATGGCCGACTTTTATCGAATTCCTTTCGTCGTGGTTCCGGTCGCCCAGGGGAAGAAAGCGGAAGCCGAACAGAGCATTCTCAAGCTGTTGGAGCAACACCAGCCAGATTTTGTGGTTCTCGCGCGCTACATGCAAATCCTTTCTTCCGATTTTGTTACTCAGTATCCGAATCGCATCATCAACATTCATCACTCCTTTCTGCCGGCGTTCGTTGGGGCGAAACCGTATCATCAGGCCTTCGAGCGGGGAGTGAAGCTCATCGGCGCTAGCAGCCACTACGTCACCGAGGTCCTCGACGACGGGCCGATCATCGAGCAGGACGTGGTGCGCATCTCGCATCGTGATGCGATTGAAGACCTTCTGCAAAAAGGCCGCGATCTCGAGAAAGTCGTCCTCTCCCGAGCCGTGCGCTGGCATATCGAAAATCGGGTACTTCTCTACGGGAAAAAGACGGTCGTGTTTACCTGATTCATTTCATACTACAATCGGCTTATGAAGTGGCTGATCCTGCTTACGTTCTGCGCTTCTTCATGGCCGGCATGGGCGCAGACAGCCGCCGATATCACGGCCGAGCCGCACTATAGCCTACTATTACAAAATGACCAGGCGCGAGTTTTTTCCTTCGCGCTTCCGCCTAGCGAACAGGTCTACGTGCGCTATGAGCACAATTTTTTGTTTATCCCAATCCAGGATGGCGAGCTGGTGGTTTGGCCGGAGGGCGCTTCGCCGGTGCCGCATTTTCGCTTTCATCAGGGAGAAGTTCATTTTTGGGTCGGCAGTCGCGTTGGTGGAATGCGCAATGACGGTCCCACGGAGTTTCAGGCCGTCGTGGTCGAGTTTCTGAACCCAAAAGTTACGAGTTACCAGTACAACTCAGAGACCGGCGCCATGGCGTATGCGGGCGGAGGGATCAGTCCTCCCATTGATCCGCGCGCCAAGTTCACCAATACGCTGGCAATGGGAGCGGCGAGCGTGTCTGACGTCCAACTTCTCGCCGGAGATTCGTTCCCGCCTCCGCCCAAAGAAGGAGAGGAATTGCTGATTGCAGCTACGGACGTAGACTTAAAGGGCGAAGGCGACACGCATATCCGCAGGTCTGCGGGCGAGGTTCTCTGGATTCCCGCTGGGCGCAAGTGGGACCTCTCCAACTCGTCGAATGCAGCCATTCGATTTGCGGCCGTATCATTCTGGAAACAAGAGCCGAAGTAGAACTCCTGCAACCAATGATGACGCTGCAATTCATCAGGATCGCTGGAATCGTCGTCATCACGGCATTCTGCGGCTTCGCCTTCGCTCAGCAAAATTCCGCTGCAACACCTCTTACTCCCGGTTTGAGCAGTTCGGCAACTCTTACCCAGGATCAAATTCGCGAACTCATTCGCCGCGCCGCAGAACGCGACATCGAAAACGACAAGCAGCAGCGCAACTACACCTATGTTGAACGCGCCGAGGAACATAAACTCGACGGCAATGGGCAAGTGAAGTCTACCGAGTGCAAGACCTACGACGTGATGGATCTCTACGGCGACCAGGTGCAGCGCTTAATCGCAAGAGATGACAAACCACTTTCCGCAACAGATGCGGCCAAAGAAGAAGAGAAAATCCAGAAGCTGATTGACAAGCGCAAGAACGAATCCGACGATGACCGGAAAAAACGCCTAGCGAAAGAAGATAAGCAGATCGAAGAGGATCGCGAGTTCGTGAAGGAGGTTGCCGATGCCTACAATTTTCGCTTTATCGGCACCGAGGGTTTAGACAGCGGTCCAGCCTATGTAATTGACGCCGACCCGCGGCCAGGGTTCGAGCCTCATCAACGGAACGCAAAATTTCTGCCTAAATTCCGGTTCCGGGTATGGATTGATAAGGCAAAAGAAGAATGGGTCAAGCTGGATATTCAATGCATCGACACGGTGTCTGTAGGGTTATTTCTGGTGCGGGTTCACCGCGGATCCAATATTCAGATTGAGCAGACACAGGTAAACGACGAAGTCTGGCTGCCTAAGCACATCGCACTGAAACTAGATGCGCGGGTACTCTTCAAGGGATTGAACGTGGAATCAGATGTGACTTACCGGGAGTACAAGAAATTCCGCACCGACACAAAGATTGTGCCCGCAGGCGGAACGGAACAGACCCACTAAACTTCCGTGGAGTTACTTCTTGTTAGCCACTTCCAGGCGAGTTTCGGCGCGTTGCAGGGCCACCGCGGCGCGGGAATAGTCTACATCGGTGCTGCCACTCGCCAGGCGTTGTTCGGCACGCTGTTTAGCTTCCTGGGCTCGTTTACAATCAATTTCCTCAGGATGCTCGCAGGTTTCCGCGAGGATGGTCACTTTATCCGGAAGGACTTCCGCGAACCCCCATGCCACCGCGAGAGTATGCGCTTCCCCATTGCTGCGATACGTGATTTCGCCCACAGCCAGTTCGGTGATCAAGGGCGCGTGGCCAGGCAGGATGCCGAGATATCCCTTCTTGCCGGGGATCTGCATTTCTTCGGCAACGTCGCGCACCACCATTTTTTCTGGCGTGACGATTTCGAGTTGGAAAGTGTCGGCCATGACTATCTAGACGCAGTTTCGTAGAGACGTGGCTTGCTACGTCTCAGTGCACAGTCCGCAACGCCGTATGCAAGATGTTGCGGGCAACGTGTCTACGCTGCCGCCTTCAGCTTCTGCGCGGCTTCTAGTACTTCATCAATCGTGCCCTTCATGTAGAAAGCCTGTTCGGGGATGTCGTCGTACTTTCCTTCCACGATTCCCTTGAATCCCTTCACCGTATCGGCAATTTTCACGTAGCGGCCCGCGGCGCCAGTAAACTGTTCGGCGACGTGGAAGGGCTGTGAGAGGAATTTCTGAATCTTGCGAGCCCGCGCTACGGTGAGCTTCTGATCCTCACTCAGTTCGTCGATGCCGAGAATTGCGATGATGTCCTGCAAGTCCTTATAAGTTTGCAGGGTCTTCTTCACCGATTGGGCTACGTCATAGTGCTCCTGCCCGACAATGCGCGGATCAAGAATGCGCGAGGTTGAGGCCAGCGGATCCACGGCCGGATAAATTCCGATTTCGGTCAGGGCGCGGGAGAGCACTGTGGTGGCGTCCAGGTGGGCGAACGTTGTCGCCGGAGCCGGGTCAGTCAAGTCGTCAGCGGGAACATAAATTGCCTGCACCGAGGTGACGGATCCCTTCTTCGTAGAGGTGATGCGCTCCTGCAATTCGCCCATTTCCGTCGCCAGGTTCGGCTGGTAACCGACGGCGCTGGGCATGCGGCCGAGAAGAGCAGAGACTTCGGAGCCCGCCTGAGTGAAACGGAAAATGTTGTCAATGAAGAGCAGCGTATCGGCGCCTTCTTCGTCGCGGAAATATTCAGCGACGGTGAGCGCGGACAAAGCAACCCGCAAGCGCGCTCCTGGCGGCTCGGTCATCTGACCGTAAATGAGTGCCGCTTTAGAGTTCGCGGGATCGCCCGGCTTGATTACGCCGGACTCAGTCATTTCCAGCCACAGATCGTTGCCTTCGCGGGTGCGCTCGCCAACGCCGGCAAAGACCGAGAAGCCGCCGTGCTGCTTGGCGACGTTGTTGATCAACTCCATGATGACAACGGTCTTGCCAACACCCGCGCCGCCGAACAAGCCGATCTTGCCACCCTTCAGGAAGGGCTGAATCAGGTCCACTACCTTTACGCCGGTTTCGAACATTTCGGCGGTGGTGGCTTGTTCCTCAAACAATGGCGCAGGCCGATGAATGGGTAATCTCTTTTCGTATTGAATCGGGCCAAGCAGATCCACCGGCTCGCCAATCACGTTCATCACTCGGCCCAAAGTTCCGCGTCCCACCGGTACGGAAATTGGTCCACCCTGGTCAATGGCTTTCATGCCGCGCACCATGCCGTCGGTTGGCTCCATGGCGACGCAACGCACGCGGCCTTCGCCAAGGTGCTGTTGCACTTCCAGAACAACGTTGATAGGGGAGGGAACTTGAAAGCCGTCGCTGACCACTCTCAGTGCCTCATAGATCGGCGGCATGGCGCCTTCGACGAATTGGACGTCCACCGCGGGACCGGCAATCTGAATTACATGTCCGATTTTTTCTGGCATAAATTTTCTCTCGTAGAGACGTAGCTCGCTAGGTCTTTCTTGCTGCCGCTTGAGACGTTGCAAGCAACGTCTCTACATCAACTTGCCGCAGCCGCGCCGCTTACAATCTCAATAATCTCTTTGGTAATCTTCGCCTGGCGGGCGCGATTCATCACCAGGGTCAGCGAATCAATCATATCGGTGGCGTTGCTGGTCGCGGCATCCATGGCAGTCATGCGGGCAGCGTGTTCTGCGGCCACTGATTCCAGTAATGCATGAAAGATTTGCATTCCCACATATTTCGGCAACAGCGAACGGAAGAGTTCGTCGGGTGGCTGCTCATAGATGTAGTCCACCGGCGCCGTCGCAAACTTCGCAGCCGCTTCGTCGATGGCATGGGTATCCGCCGGGCGGACACTCACTCCCGACTCTTTTGCGGCTTCGACCGCCCGCTGCTTTTCCTTCAGGCCCATTTCTTCGGCTTGTGCAATTCCAACTTCACCGACTTCCTCAATGGGCAACACTTTTTCCACCACCAGCCGCTGCGCGATCACCGACTTGAATTCGTTGTACAGCAGATAGACCGAGTCAATCTCTTCGTTGCTGTAGCGTTCGATGACCCGCTCGGCCAATTCAGCCGCCAGGGCATATTCGACCTTATTCAGAACGCCAATATGTTCGCCGATGAGGGTGGTGCGCGAGGGCTCGGTGGAATCGGCGGTTCGCGGATCGGCCGCGGCATAGCGCCGGCGTAAGAAATCGCGGCCTTTGCGCCCAATAGCCTCAATCTCGATGTTCTTACCTTGCTTGGACTCCAGGAACCGGCTCGCCGCTTTCAGGATGTTGGTATTGAACGCCCCTGCCAGGCCCTTGTCGCCAGTAACTACAATCAGCAGAACCCGGTTCTCTTCGCGTTGCGCCAGGAGGGGATGCCTCGGCTCGCCAGTTTCCGGATCGAAGATCTCCGCGCGCGAAACCAAAGACTTCAGCACGTTGGTCAACATCTGGGCATAGGGACGCGCCGCCAGCGCACGCTCCTGGGCACGGCGCAACTTCGCTGCCGAGACCATCTTCATCGCCTTGGTGATCTGCCGCGTGTTGATGACGCTGCGGATACGGCGCCGGATGTCGAGAATATTGGCCATTTCTTGTTCGGTAGAGACGTAGCCTGCTACGTCTCTACGGATTTACTTCGCCACTGCTTGGTGTTGCGCTACGAATTGCTCCTTGCAATCTTTAATTACTTTTGCCATCTCGGCTTTCAGAGCATCATCGAGCACTTTCTTCTCCATAATCGAACGCAGCAGGCCGGGATTGGTCGCGTCCACGAATTTGTAAAGCTCCGCTTCAAATTCGCGCACCTGCTCGACCGGCAGATCATCGAAATAACCGCCCGTGCCGGCGAAGATGATCAGAATCTGTTTGGAGAACGGCAGCGGCGAAAATTGATTCTGCTTCAGCAATTCCACCAAGCGCTGGCCGCGATTCAACTGGGCCTGCGTCGCCTTGTCCAGATCACTGCCAAACTGCGCAAATGCGGCCAGTTCACGGTATTGGGCAAGTTCCAACTTCAAAGAGCCTGCCACCTGCCGCATCGCTTTGATCTGCGCGCTGCCGCCCACGCGGCTGACGGAAAGTCCGACGTTCACCGCGGGCCGTACGCCTTGATTGAATAAATCAGTTTCCAGATAAATCTGGCCGTCGGTAATCGAAATCACGTTCGTCGGAATGTAAGCGGAAACATCGCCTGCCTGAGTCTCGATGATGGGCAATGCGGTGAGCGAGCCACCGCCGTTTTTATCGCTTACCTTGGCCGCGCGTTCGAGCAAACGCGAGTGGAGATAGAACACGTCTCCCGGATACGCTTCGCGTCCCGGCGGACGGCGCAACAGCAGGGAAATTTCGCGGTAGGAGGCGGCGTGCTTCGACAAATCGTCGTAAATCACCAGCGCGTGCCGCTTGGTGTCGCGAAAGTATTCGCCCATGGCGCACGCCGAGTACGGCGCGATGTACTGCATGGGGGCGGGTTCGGAAGCCGACGCTGCCACGACGATGGTGTACTCCATCGCGCCGGCATCTTCCAGAATCTTCACGACCTGGGCAATGGAAGAGCGCTTCTGGCCGACCGCGTTGTAAATACAAATGAGGTCGCCGCCTTTGTTGTTGATGATGGTGTCGAGGGCGACTGCGGTCTTTCCCGTCTGGCGGTCACCGATGATCAACTCGCGCTGGCCGCGGCCGATGGGGATCATGCTGTCAATGGCTTTGAGACCCGTGGCCATCGGTTCGCGCACCGGCTGGCGGTCAATCACGCCAGGAGCCAGGCGCTCCAGAGGAATGAATTCGGTGGTGGCAATGGGACCCTTATCGTCAATCGGCTGGCCCAAGGCGTTGACCACCCGGCCAATCATAGCCTCGCCCACTGGCACGCTCATGATGCGCCCCGTGCGCTTGACCTCGTCGCCCTCGCTGATTTCCGTGTACTCGCCGAGCAGCACCACACCCACCTGGTCTTCTTCCAGGTTCATGGCGATGCCGGCAACGTCGTGCGGAAACGACAGCAGTTCGCCGGCCATCACTTTGTCCAGACCATGGACGCGCGCAATGCCGTCCCCCAGGGTGATGACTGTGCCGACTTCGTCTACGGCAATCTTCGATTCGTAATTCTCAATCTGTTGCCGGATCAGCTGTGTGATCTCATCTGCTTTGATTTGTGCCATAGATTCAGCTTCTAGCCTCTAGCTTTTACCTCTTTGCTCCTAACTTCCAGCTTCTAACCTCCGCACAAACTCTTGCCGAAACTAGGAGCTCAGCGCCGCCTGAATTCTCTCGAGCTTGCCTCTCACCGAGCCGTCATAAATCGTGCTGCCCATACGGACGATGGCTCCGCCCAAAATGGCGGGATCCTGGAAGTAGCTGGCTCGCACTTTCTTGCCAGTCAGTGTTTCTAACTCAGCTTCCAACGAACGTTGTTCGGCGGAACTCAACGGCCGGGCGCTGGTGATTTCTGCTTCGGCGAAACCCAGGCGCTGATTCAATTCCAGCTCGAACTGTTTCACGATCGGCCCCAGAAATTCCACCCGGCGATGATCAATGAGCACGGCCATAAAATTCCGTACGGGACGCGATACTTGCACACGCGCGGCAATCGCATCCAACACGTTTCGTTTCTGCTCCGAGGGAATCGAAGGCGTCTCCCAAACCTGCCGCAGTTCCTTGCTCTCCGCGATCAGCGCAACCAGTAACTGCGCCTCCCGCAAAACACTGTCTGGATTCAAATGCTCGGCAAAAACCACATCTGCGAAGGCGCGGGCGTAGATGTTAGTGACGCTGGCCATCTAGTTATCACCCCGCCGGGATTTTCCGTCATCGGCAAGCTGGGCCGCGAAGTCCCGCACCAGCGCCTGATCGGCGGCTGGGTCGACGCGAATCTGCTTACCCGCCAGGGAAACCGCCAGATTTGCCACATAGGTTTTTAGTTCGCGACGCGCAGTCTTGGCTGCCGCGGCAATCTCCTGCTCGGCCGCTTCCACGATCTTCCGCGAGTCTTCCACGGCGGCAGCTGTAATACGAGCCTCTTCGGCCGCTGCTTCCTTCTCCGCGGCGCTGCGCATCCCGGCAATTTCTGCGTCCAACCGCGAAAGCCGCGCCGCAATATCCGCCAACCGCCGATTGGCCTCCGCACTGGCCCCGCGCGCTTCCTCCATTGCCTGCTGAATTTGCGCCGTGCGGTTGCGGAAGAAACCGGGCAGACTCTTATTGGATATCCATATAATCAGACCGGCCACAATGGCGAAGTTGACGATCAAACAAAACCAGTAAGCATGCTCCAGGCTCAGGTTCGTGATCCGGGCAACCAGCTTGACCGCGCCTGATTGCTTGAACTGTGCATTATCATCCTCGCCCGCTGCTTCGCGCGATTCTCTCGCCAATTGCCTGCCCAAATGGAGGCCGTCATTGGAGGGTTGCTGCTCCTGTTGACCTGCGGAGGCCTGGCTCGCCGGTGGGGCGCTGCCCTGTTGTTCCTCCGCCCGCGCGCTCGCGGAAAGAATCACGCCGAAGCAGATGCTCAGGAGCATGCCCACTGCCCAGCGCGTTCTAGCCGAAGTCTTTCTCATTAGTTGCCACCCATAGCCGGCCGCAGAACCGTCCGAATAATCTCCTCGGCCAATCGCCCACTCTCCGCCTGCAAGCCGGACTGCGCCGCTTCCTTATCCTTTTCAATTGCGGAGCGAGCCTGCTCGACCTGCGCCTGCGCCTTGGCCCGGGCTTCGGCGGCGGCAGAGGCACGGGCTTGCGAAGCCTGCTGCTGGCGGGATTCTTGCGCCTTGAAGATTGCCATGCGGGCCTCGCGCAGGCGCTGCTCATATTCCGCGGTGTGCGCTTCGGCGGCGGCAATATCGGCGCGCGCCTTTTCCATCGCGCCTTCAGTCCGGCTGCGCCTTTCGGCCAAGATCCTCATGAGGGGCTTGTGCAGTAAGACCGCATAGACCCAATACAACAGGATCAGGAACACAATCGTAGGCACCGATCCGCGCAGTAATCGGCCTAGTTGCTGGAGCGTCTGATCCATGGGGGGCTGATAAAATCCTAGTGAAAGAGGGCTTAAAAAACCATTAAAACTAGCATCATCGGTAGTCCAGTGTCAACGAAAGAACTTCTTCGCCAACTTCGCCGATTCCCTCCTAAAATCTTCTGGATATTGGATATTGCGCGGCGCACCACTCTCAGTGCACAATGGTGCAGCGATACTCAGTTCCACAAGGGCTGAATCTGGCTCAGGAAGGGTGATTCCTTTCGCGGGCGCTGAGCATCCAAGTTAGTAGGAAAAGAACCACTGGTGGCTTCAACATCCCCGCTGGTTGGGCGCGTAGAAGTTGCAAACGACGCGCAGTGAACCAACTGGAGCCGCTGAGAGGCTTTCAACATCCCCGTTCCAGTTCGAGCGGAGTGCGCCGGCGTAGTTAGAAAATGGCGCGTGCCCGCCCGTGCTTGGAGCTGAAAGCGTGACAAACGATGGCTACAGCAGCAACGGTTTGCAGTTTGGAAAATTATCTCGTCCTGCCCGACCACACCATGGACGAGCGCATTCGGCGCGTCCGGCAAGCTTTAGGCCGGGAGGTGGTCATTCTAGGGCACCATTACCAGCGCGATGAAGTCATCCGCTTTGCCGATTTCCGCGGCGATTCCTACAGGCTGGCCCAGGAAGCTGCCAAGGCCGGGGGGAAATACATCGTTTTCTGCGGCGTGCACTTTATGGCGGAGAGCGCCGACATCCTGAGCCAGCCCGGCCAAGTCACTATTCTTCCCGATCTCAATGCGGGCTGCTCCATGGCCGACATGGCCGAAATTACCCAAGTGGAAGCTTGCTGGGAACAACTGGTTCGCGCCGGCCTGACCACCGACGAGGGCGACGGCATTACGCCGCTCACGTACATGAATTCGACGGCCGCGATCAAAGCTTTTTGCGGTGAGCGCGGCGGGGTGGTGTGCACGTCATCGAATGCCGCAGGAGCGTTCAAGTGGGGATTTGGTAAGAATCCCAAGCTGCTGTTTCTGCCCGACCAGCATTTGGGCCGCAACACCGGCTACGCCATGGGTATTCCGCTGAATGACATGGTGGTTTGGGATCCATATCTGTTGAACGGCGGAGTCGCTCCCGATCGCCTACGCGCCGCCAAAGCGATTCTGTGGAAGGGCCACTGTTCGGTGCATCAACGCTTTTTACCGGAGCATGTGGACAACGTTCGCGCGAAATATCCCGGCATCCGCGTCATCGTGCACCCCGAGTGCCGCTGGGAAGTCTGCCAGAAGGCCGACGGCATCGGCTCAACCGAGGGCCTACTGAAGATGATTCGGCAGGCACCTGCGGGAACGATGTTCGCCGTGGGCACGGAGATTCACCTGGTCAACCGCATGGGCAAGGAGTTCGCGGCGGAAGGAAAGAAAGTCATCACGCTGGACGATTCCGGTTGCCTGTGCACCACCATGTTCCGCATCTCGCCGCAGCATTTGTGCTGGGCGCTGGAAAACTTGGCGGAAGGCAACGTAGTGAATCAGATCAAAGTGAAAGACGATGTAAAGCACTGGGCACGCGTGGCGCTGGATCGAATGCTGGACATTCAGTAGGTTGCACACAACTGTTATGAGCAAGCACGGCGACAGGGACGAATGGCTTCGCGATATCAATGCTCGCCAGCGCAATATCGTATTTCCGGATACCGCAAATAACGAGGGCCGTTTCTGGCGAAATGTCATTGACGGTCATCAACGCCTGAATTTTGTGCAAAAATTCGGGATTTTCCTGATTTATAGCACCCTTCTTGTTGCACTTGCTACAACCGAGTTCCGGGATTTTCAGTCCGGTTTTACGTTGCGAAGCGTGACTGCCGGCTTCATTCAAATGCTCATTGGATTTGGCATTCTGGGAGTATTCCTCGGGTTATTTTCGCTAAGTCAGTGGATCGGGCAGATCCGTGGCAGGCTTAGACGGCGCAGACAGTGACGGTATGTTACCGCTGGTCACTTTGCGGTAGGATAGCAGTAAGACCATGTCAGACCGCACCTTCACCCTCGACGAAGCGCAAACTCTGCTCCCGGTGCTTGAGTCCCTGCTCCGCAGAGGAATCGAGAGCAAAAAGCTAATCGAAACCGTGGACGGTGAGTTCCAGGAAGTAGCTCATCGAGTTTTTCTCAACGGCGGTACGCACCTAGACATCCTCAAACTGGCGCGGCGCAAAGCCGAGCGCGAAAAGGCCGTGCAGCTTATTAAGGATTCCTTGGCCGAGATAGACGCCATGGGCGTCCAAGTGAAGGATTTGGACATCGGCCTGCTCGACTTCCCTTGCGAAGTCGATGGCCACACCGTGCTGCTCTGCTGGAAGCTGGGCGAGAAGGAAATTACGCATTGGCACGGCATAAGCGAAGGTTTTGCCGGACGCAAGCCAATTGACGAACGCATCAGCAAGGCAAAGAGAGCGAACTGAGTCTTCAGTCGTCGGTTTCCGTCTTCAGGCAATACAAGATCCCTGGCGTAGAAGATTTGCCCTGAAGACTGACGACCGAAGACTGAATACTGCCTACGGCTGTCCTCCCTTATTCCACTTCGGCGTAAAGTCGGAGTTCACCAGCCACTCCACCGGACGCAATAGCGAGCCAATAGCTGCGTCCATGTGTTTGAAGTCGAGGTGTGCGATGTCGTCGCTCGGCTGGTGGTAATCCTTGTGCAGACCAAAGCTGGAAACGGTTTGCGCGACCACTCCCTTTTTAGCCAGAATGTAGTTATCCGAGCGGGCAAAGAAATTTTGCTCAGGATGCGGATCGCCCACTAAATTTGCGCCATGGGCAGCCAGTGCCGGACCCAGGTTGGAACGCGGCCATCCCGTCAACCATAGGGTGTCGGCTTTGACCAACGGATCGGGACGGCCGATCATTTCAAACTCCAGGTTGGCGGCGATCTCCTTCAGCGGCACCGGCGGATGTTCCCGGAAATAAGTCGAACCGAATCCGCCGGTCTCTTCGCTGCCAAAAAGCGCGAAGATGACCGTGCGCCGCGGACGCACGCCTTTACCCAAAACTCGCGCGAGTTCCAACACCGCCGTGGTGCCGGAAGCATCGTCATCGGCTCCGTTGTAGATGTTGTCACCATTGACCGGCTTGCCGATCCCCAAGTGATCCAAGTGCGCCGACAGTAAAACCGCAGAATGCACGAGCGCGGGATCGCGGCCCGGCAGGATTCCGATAGCGTCCCACGTGTATTTCCCCCCGGAATCACTGGTTGCGGGGGCATTGGGATCGGGTGGAACAGGCGCCTTCTGGATGTATCCGCCGTCGTCTCCGGCGGGCTCGATTCCATATTCCCGCAGCTCAGAACCGATATAGACAGCCGCTACCCGTTCATCGTTGGTGGCGCTGCCCCGGCCACGCAGGGCGTCGGCGGCCAGGAATTCCTCATGGGCCCGGATGCAGGCGGCGCAGACCCGGGGGTGGCGCCACAAATTCGCCAGTCTACCGGTGCGCGGGGGCGGTGGCACGCTGGGAGCGCTCGGGGGTGCCTGCGAAATAAGCGGCCCGGCGATGCACAATGGAAGAAGAAGTCGTAAAAAGAGCACATTTTTCATAAGAAGTCTGGTTTCGACCCATGAGGCTAGCATCATAACTTGGGTATCCGAATCTTGGTCTTCGCGAAGCATTTGGAGCGGAACCGGCAACGATCAGAGCCTGTTCCAACGGAAAAACGAAGGTGCATGCTTACTCATCGCGAAAATCGTTCTCTGCTACAATTTGCCATGCGCGGCTTGGGAGAAAGCTGGGAAAGTAGCGTCACAAGGGTTCCTACGATGCTGAAAACAAAGCGGAAACTCCAAGTTGCGGCGGCGTTGACTGCGCTTCTGCTGAGCGCGGTGGGGCTGGGCTGCCGGGGCTTTTTTGTCAATCCGACGCTGACCACGATCACCGTCGATCCGCCGACTCCGACTGTACAAGTTGGCAAGCAATTGCAGATGACCGCGATTGGAACGTACGACGATGGGAGCAGCGGCACTCCGAAAAATCTGTTTTGGTCGAGCGATACGACTTCCGTCGCCACGATTGATGATGGGGGGAATCTAACTGGTGTAGGCGTTGGATCAGCCACCATCACGGCGAGTTCCGCTAACATCACCGGCACAACCTCTGTGATCGTAGCATTGCCGAATGTGACCTCGATCAAAATAACGCCCAGCAACACCAGCATTGCCCAGAATGGCTCACAAAGTTACACCGCAGCAGCCACGGTTTCCGGACAGATGAACCCGGTGGACATCACAGCAACCGCTACCTGGACCCTAACCGTAGGTTCGTCACCCGGCGGCCAACAAGTCCCCACAGGTTTGTTCACCCTGTCCAACACGGGCACCGCTGAGGTGGTTACGCCGCAATCCGGGGCGTTTACCTCATTGCCTTACGTTGTCACTGTGAACGCAACTTACCCGGGCAATGGGAACACAACCATTTCGGGAACCGCGGAGTTGACAATTACCGTGCAGTAGAATACGGGCCTACCGCCGCTAACTCCTTTTTCGCGTGCGCTATAGTATTCAGTGATCCCCATGCACCGTCCCCGGCGAGTTCCCCCGCTGCTGCTGGCCGCAGCCCTTTTATTTTCTGCCTGCGGACGGGGCGGAAGCCGTGTCCTCGAAACCGCCTACGTTTCAGCTCCCCAGGCTTTTCTGCGGGACCGCGTAGCCACGGTGTTCAACAAGACCGGGACCGTGAAAAATGGCGACCGGGTTGACGTTCTGGAGCACGACCGGCGGTTCGTCCGGGTGCGTACCGAAAATGGCACGGAAGGATGGATCGAACAGCGTTACCTGGTGAGCCAGCAGATTTTCGACGGCTTTCAGAAGCTGGCGCAGCAGACTAAGAACAACTCCGGTCAGGCTACCGCCGTCACCCGCAACGACACTAATCTGCATCTTGAACCCGGGCGCGACACCGAACATCTTTACCAACTCAACCAGGGCGCAAAGATTTCCCTGCTGCAGCGCGCGACAGCGGAGAAAGGTTCATCCGGCGTGCCGCCCGCTGTTGCCGGCAAGGCTTCCGCCAAGACCCCACCCATCGTTCCGCTCGAGGATTGGTGGTTGATTCGCGACGCAGATGGCCACGTGGGATGGATTCTCGGCCGGTTGATGGATGTAGATGTCCCGATGGAGGTCGCGCAATACGCCGAAGGCCAGCGCATTGTTGCAGCGCTCGTACTGGATGAGGTGCAAGACGCTGACAAGAAAGTGCCGCAATATCTCGTCATGCTGACCGAACCGAAGGATGGCATGCCATTCGACTACAATCAGATCCGCGTCTTTACCTGGAATGTGAGACGCCATCGCTACGAGACTGCTTACCGGGAACGCAATCTGAATGGTGTGCTGCCGGTCACGGTTTCTCAGGAGAACTTCGACAAGGAAGGCACTTTGCCAGTGTTTGTATTACACCTCAAGGACGACGCCGGCAATATGATTGAGCGAAAATACAAGCTGAACACGCCCATTGTCCACCGCGTATTGGCCCCAGGGGAGGAGCCAGCAAAACCTGCGCCACGCCGAAAGCGGCGCCACTAGCAGCTATTCCTCGGGCTTAAGTTTTGGCCGGGGAGGAACCGGTTCTCCCTTCGACAAAGCATGCTGCCATTGCTCCAGTGAATGGAGCAATGGCGGCAACTGGACACCGCCGAAAACTTCCGGGCAGCCATCTAAATTTCTGCATCCGCGTTTCAGTAACGATTGCGCGCCTCTAAGGTTTCCGGTCGAGTGGTGATGCAGAGCCACAGCGATTTGGATGAGTCCCTGCAGGAATTTCTTTTCGGGACCTGCCGCAGCGCGCCAGATGTCCTCCCAGGTTTCGTGAGCCTCAAAGAAGTCGGCGCGATTGAAATAGTCCACGGCGCGCTGGTAAAGGTTCAAGTCCACCGTATTACCAAGTCACCCGCAAAGCACGCATTGGATTATTTGCCAAGGATGGGGTAGTGGCTCGCCGCTCCCATAAAGAACAGCAGAGGAAACGACAGATAGAAATTGGTTCGGGAGGCCAAAAATGCCTGACGAGCCAGTGCAGCTGCATTTGCAGGCGGAGTTCCGGCAAGCGTTCCGAAAATGATTTTCTTGTTGCTGGGCCAGATGATGCCCCAGACGTTGAACAGCATCATCATCCCCAGCCCGCCACCCACGCCGATGCAAAGCACGTGATTGTCATCTCCCCCCACGGGCGTGTAGGTCACGAATGCCCAGGCCGCCGCGCTCACCAATATGATCACGATCACCGCCAGCAGCCCGGGTTCGGGGTCCGGCGCACAATCGCAAAGTAAATATGCCAGGCAACTACCCAGATCAGAAGAAACAGGCCGACCGTGATCCAGGGATTCTTGCCAACAAGGTGTGCGTCGGCTGCCACATAAACCTGCGCCCAGTACCACAGGCCAACGAATACCGTGAGCAACGCGCTCCAGCGGAACCATTGCAAGGCCGGCAGCGTGAGATGCTGAAGTATCTTCGGCTTGGCCGACGCATCCACTTGCTTCATGAAGGGAACGTTGACCAAATTGAAGAAGTAGAGAAGCCCGACCCATGCAATCCCCGCCGACAAAATGGACCCAGCGCAGCGCAATGGCCAACGTCTGCGTGCCCGTGTGTTGCGGCATTGCCCAAATCAGAGCCAAACCATAGAGCATGGATTGCATCTCAACTTCCTCCTCGGGCATACGCCTTAAGCATAGCCGAAGGCGCGATCTTGTCGTTGTTGCCCGAAGGGCGGTAACGGCCCCGGGCGCGCTGGAATATTGGCACTTGGCAGTCACCATGTCAAACCAAGACGCCGTTGGCAGGACGGGATGCACTCGGTTACATCGGCAAGCCGTGCCGTATGGTACAAATGTTGGTGGTTGCGGCTCTTCCGCCGATGGAACGCGCGGAGCAGGAATCGCAGTTCGTAAGCTTTGCTTTCGCAAGTAAGGAGATCGGCGATGGACAACAAGCCGGCACAGAATATTCAGGATTCTTTCCTTAACACTGCTCGCAAGGAGCGCAACACGATCACCATTTACCTGCTGAGCGGGGTTAAATTGACCGGACGTATTCGCTCGTTCGACAAGTATTCGGTCGTGCTTGAAACCAACAATCAGGAACAGTTGATCTTCAAACACGCCATTTCGACCGTCGCCATGGGCAGAACGTCGCATGCTCCGGCAGAGAAGCCGTCTGCGGTAACGGCTGTGAATGAAGCGCTTCCTGCGCCAAGCGCCTCCGGCACTGATGGATAGATGATTTCCAACGCAGGACTAGATGCCCGCGTCTGAGCCTCGCAGAGAACGCGCCTTCCTGGTCGGTCTGGATATCCGTACTCGTTCGCGAAGTGCCCCCGGATCCAGAAGCTCCCTATCACGCGAAGCCCAAGCCGCGCGCGACGGTGCAACTGGGGCCGCATCCCCCTCGAAGGCTCCCAGCATTCCAGAGTTCACCGCGGAAGAATCGCTGGACGAGCTGCATTCACTGGCCTCCAGCGCTGGCGCAGAAGTAGCCGGCGAGTTTCTGCAGCGTCGCGACCGCCCGGACCCCGCCACCCTCATCGGCCGGGGGAAGCTGGAGGAGATTGCCGGCGCGGCCGCCTCCGTATCCGCTGATCTGTTGCTCTTCGACCACGATCTCACCGCATCGCAGCAGCGCAACATCGAGAAGGTGGTCAATGCGCGGGTCATTGACCGCACTCAGTTGATTCTCGACATTTTTGCCCGCCACGCCCGCACCCGTGAAGGTCAGTTGCAAGTGGAACTGGCTCAGCTTGAATACATGCTTCCCCGGTTGGCTGGCCGCGGTATCGAGATGTCGCAGCTCGGCGGCGGCATCGGCACCCGCGGTCCCGGTGAAACTCAGCTTGAGACCGACCGCCGCAAGATTTCCCGCCGGGTGCGGCACGTGAAGCAACAACTGGAAAACGTGCGGCGCATCCGCACCCAGCAAAGACAGCGCCGGGAGGCGGTCCCCGTTGCAACTATCGCGCTGGTGGGCTACACCAATGCCGGGAAATCCACTTTGTTCAATGCTCTCACCCAGGCGGGGGTGCTGGCGTCTCCGAAAATGTTCGCTACCCTGGATCCAACGATTCGCGGCATGACTCTGCCCTCGCGCCGCGAGGTTTTGCTCTCTGACACGGTGGGATTTATTCGCAACCTTCCGCACACCCTGGTTTCCGCGTTTCGCGCGACTCTGGAAGAAGTGCAGCGCGCGGCCTTAATTCTGCATGTTTCCGATGCCAGCAGCGCCCTGTCCGCCGAACAGGACGCGCAAGTGGAGCGCGTGCTCAAGGAACTGGAAGTGGAAAAAAAACCGCGGCTGCGCGTGATGAACAAAATTGATTTGCTGCCGCCGGCCCAGCGTGAGGCAATGCGCAACGATTCTGCCACCGTCTATATTTCCGCCGCAAAGGACCTGGCAGGATCAGCGCGCTCTACGAGCAGATTGACCAGATGCTGACCGACGATCGGATAAGCCGCGTGCGCCTGCGCATTCCGCAACAGGAAGGCAAGCTGCTCGCCTCTGCTCGAAGCCCGCGCCCGCATTCACTCGCGTAAATATAAAGGCGGGAACGTGGAACTGGAGGTGGAGGCGCCGGAGTCGGTGGTAAGGAAGGTTAGAGAGTGGGTGGTCGAAGGAAATTCCCCTGCAGGGAGGACAGTGAAACCTCTTTCACAAACCACGAAGCGCACGCAGCGGTGAAATTCATTCTTGTCCCGGGAATCCACGTACACCGGTTCCCGCATCCTCAGCGGCTTTGCAGCAAAATCCAATAGGCGGACGCAGTCACTACAGCGGTTTCCACGACCAATCGCAGAATTGCAACGGCGCGACTTTCCACTACTACCCCAAAAGGGGACTACCTCCGCGCAGATCGTCATCTCTCCAAAGCCAGAGCCATGGGGCGCGTTTGTAACTTCGCTTCCTGATGGTCTCGCAGGTGGCGGTGCATCGCTCGCGCGGCCTGCGTACGCTGGCTGCCAAGTTTGCCATCGAAATTCTTCACCCGCTCGACGTGATTGCAGGCGGTGCAGAGCAAAAAAACGCCTTCAGTGTCTCGCTTGATAACGTACATGTATCCAGTCTTGACGATGAGGACCACGCGCGGTGTGATCATCGTCACGGGGCGGTTACTTCGGTGTACCGGTTTATCCGGCGAACGGCATGCGCCGTAGATTTGAGTCTTGCTGCGATCGTTTACTTCATCCCCACATCACTCAACACCTTGGGATTTTCCTCACCTACCGCCAGCAGATTGTGACAGGCAGAGCAGTCATTGGTGATGGTTTGCCCGTCGGCGCTGGTATGGCCGCCATCATGGCAACGGAAGCAGCCGGGAAAATCATTGTGGCCCAGGTTGTTCGGATGCGCTCCCCAGGTCAGCCGCATGTCGGGGAAAACATTGCGCAAATAGATGGCGGCCACGCCTTCCGCCGACTGTTGCACCACGGTGCGCTGCGTCTGATAAATCGCGGGATAGTTGCTCCGGTAGAAATTGTTAAGTTCTGCGAGGATGCGCTGCCGCGCTTCGTCCTGGCTGGGATAGTCCACTTTAAGCAGTTCGACCGCCTTCTTCTTGATGTAAGGCAGAGCCGGACTGATGGTTCCGGTTGACATCTGTTTGTCCACAGCGCTCTCCGGCATCTCGAAGGCATGCGTCGGGCGGTTGTGGCAATCGATGCAATCCATCACCCTATGCTCGCCCTTGTCCAGTTGCTGCTGGGTCGGCTTGGTGTCGGTGGAAAGAAATTCAATGGTCTTCCCGGAGTCGTCCGTGTAGTACACCGCGGGAATTACCTGCCGCTCCGTATCCGTTGCAATGTAGCGTATGCGGGCGCCATCCGAGAGATGATGCCCGTGGATACCCACTAGGCCCTGCCAGGTGCGGCCTCCCACCTTCAGCAATAAGACATCGGTCTGGGGCGTATTCTTTTCGTCGTCTTTGTAACTGGTGTTGACCAGGAACTTGTCCCCAGTAAAGCGCTGCGGCCAGTGGCATTGTTCGCAGGTTTCCCTAGCCGGGCGAAGATATTTCACCGGCGAAGGAATCGGCCTCGAATAAGTCTTGAAGGTAACCGCGAACACCTGCCGCAGGCCGGACAGTTTGGAACGGACGAACCAAGGGGCGCCCGGGCCAATGTGACACTCGACGCAAGCTACGTGGGCGTGCGGAGAATTCTGATAGGCCGCATATTCAGGCGCCATAACCGTATGGCATGTCGTCCCGCAGAACGCGGTCGAGTCCATGTACTCGACGCCGCGGTAGGATGCGGTTCCAAAAATGACGAAGTTGAGTAGAGTCGCGGCGGATACGTAGGCCATGCCCTGCCGCACCATTGGCAGCCGCAGGTCGATTGCAGGGTAGGAGGTGGGTAGCGCTCCGCTCTTCCGCAGAGCTCCGCGGCGCAGCCAGATTCCCAGGGGAATGAGAGCCAATCCCATCACAAAGAAACCTGGCAATATCAGGAAGATCAGAATGCCAACGTAAGGATGGGGAGGGCCAGGCAGAAAAAAATCGTAGAACCAGAATGCGACCATGGTGAGCGCAGTGCTGGTGGTAAGCACAGCGCCCACTAAGGTGATGGGATTTTGTCCGAGAAAATAGAGCGGCCGGGACCACTCTCGAACGCCCTCGCGAAGGCTCATTACGAGTCGATGTTACCTTCCTGCCAAAAAATTGTTGGCACGCTTAGAGACTACGCACGATGCGGTCTCGGCTACTTCCCGAGCGTACGAATGTAGGCCACCAACCCCTGAATCTCTTCCGCCTTCAGACTCTTTTCGTACGCGGGCATTTTGTTCTTGCCTTTGGCGATGGCTGACGACAAGTCCGCATCTGACTCTTTCTGCACATCCGGGCTATGAAAATCGTGGACGCCCATCTTTTTTCCCATTGCCGAACCGGTACCGTCCGTTCCATGGCAGGCTGCGCACTTGCCCTTATAGATAGTCTCCGCGCTTTGGGCATGCGCCGGGAGTGTAAGAGCCAGAGAAAACGCTCCCGCAGCTAACGCGGAAAGTATCTGCATGTTCAGGTATTTCATCGGGTGATTCCTTTCTCTTCAATAATTTATTTTCTGACTTCCAAAGCTTCCGAAGTCCGTGACCCAGCGATCCGGCCTTCCTGGACTCCCGGTACAACAACCTGCTGATCGTACATCCTGGGGAGGCTACAGTTCTTGAAATGTTTGCCGATCACATTAGCAAGTCTTGGAACCTGCACTCGAATCAATAGGTTCCCAAAATAGAACGGCCCTGTTCAAAATGGCATTCTGCCCGAATGAGCCCGGATGTTGATGTGATTGAAATCACAGGGGATTATGATGTTCCGAAGAACGGTGGGCGAAATGCATTCGGAGTGGCTCAAGTGGTGCGGGACCAGAACGCCGAGATTATGAAAGGACTGGCCATGCGCAAATGGACGACCGCCATTTCGGAGATCGCAGCTCTGGGGTTGTTCTTGGTGATGTTGCCTGCAGGCGCTCAGGATGCCCAGGATACCAAGCCTGCGCAGTCCCCGGCGAGCGCGCAATACGTCGGCTCGGACACCTGCAAGACCTGCCACGAAAATCTTTACCAGCAGGCCTTTGAACACACCCCGCACTTCAAGACCACACTCGAGGGCGGGCACGGCTGCGAATCCTGCCATGGGCCAGGGTCGGAGCATGTGGCGGGGGGCGGCGACGTAAGCAAAATCATCAGCTTTAAGAATCTTTCGCGGCAGGAATCGAGCACCCGCTGCCTGAGCTGCCACGCCGAAAAACACGAGCAGTCCCATTTCGCGGAATCCTCGCACGCCGGGAGCGACGTGGGTTGTGTGGATTGTCATTCCCCGCACCACGCCAAAGAGCCGCAGCACCTGCTGGTGCAGAGTCAGCCTCAACTTTGCTATGGCTGCCACACTTCCGCTAAGGCGGACTTTGGCAAGCCTTATCACCATCGGGTGAACGAAGGACTGGTGCAATGCAGTGATTGCCACAACGTGCATGGCACGACGAGGCTGCGGCAGGTGCGCGAACTGCCCAATGGCGACTTCGTTTGCTACAAGTGCCACGCCGATAAGCGTGGTCCCTTCGTATACGAGCATGTACCCGTGAAAACTGAAGGCTGCAGCAGTTGCCATACGCCCCACGGCTCCACCAACCCACGATTATTGCGGGTGAGCCAGGTCAATCTGTTGTGTTTGCAGTGCCATACATTCCCTACGCAGGGGCCACTCGGGCCGGTTCATAACCAGTCGCAGAAGTATCAGGCTTGCACCATGTGCCACATGGCGATTCATGGATCGAATTCGAGCAACGTGTTTTTTAAGTGATGACGATATTCAGAGAGAAAGACGAAATAAAGGGCGGGCTCCAGATGACTCATTTAATCACGCGGCCTGCCCGGTAGTGCACAGGCATGGCCCTGCCACATGGAGGCCGGCAAGTGAGTGCGGAGGTAAGCATGTCAAATCCTAGTGGTCGTGCTCTCATTCTGTTTCTGGCTTTGTCGTTGCCGTGCACCGCAAGAGCGCAACTCATCGTCAGGAAACGCTGGCGGTAATAGCCAGCCTTCCGACGAAGGCGTCAGCGGAATGGGCTATGCCATCCATCAGTCGGTGGACCTGGGCTACCGGTACACCAGCCGGGATGGTAGCGGCGCCATGTACGACACGCTGGTGAATCTGCAGAGCGGCCCACGGCTTCTTGACCAAACCCTTTCCATGCAGTCGCAGGATCAGCCGGGGCAGCCATTCGACAACCTCTACCTCAACAGCGTGGGATGGGGAGGCGACCCCAACAACTACCTCCGGCTGCGTGTCGATAAAAACAAATGGTACAACTTCCAGGGCAGCTTCCGCCGCGACCAGAATTTCTTTGATTACGATCTGCTCGCGAATCCTCTCAATCCGCCGACCTCATCGCCCAACGCACCGGTATTGAATTCTCCCGATGAATTCGCGACTACGCGGCGCATGAGTGACGTGGACTTGACTCTGCTTCCGCAATCCAGATTGAGCTTTCGCCTGGGCTATTCGCACAACAACATGACCGGGCCTTCATTCACCAGCATGCACACGGGTACCGATGGTCTTGCTCTACCAGCCATGGAACACCACGGTAAATGACTATCGCATCGGAGTGGACTGGAGATTTCTGCCCGGCACCGTTCTCAGCTATGACCAGACCCTCGATTACTACAAAGGAGATACTACCCAACAGCTCGCACCTTTTGAACAGGCACTGTTGCCGGGCGGTTCGACAGTAGAACTGGGCTTGCCCATTGACACGGTGAGCCGCTTCCCCTGCGCGATACCCACCGGGCAAACCAGCCTGATCAATTCCAGCGGCGTTTTGACGAATCTGGCCTGCAATGCCTATTTCAGCTATTCACGCGCCCAGCGGGTGCGCACTTCCACGCCCAGCGAAAGGGTCAGCCTGCGCAGCAACTATTTCAACCGGATCGAGTTCACGGCGGCCTACTCCTATAGCTCGGCCGACATGACGGCCCCGTTGGACGAACTCTTCAACGGCCTGGAATCGCGCTTGTTTCTGCGCCAGTACACCATCACCGGCCCGACGGCTGCGCACCAGCTTTCCGATGTGGCCAATGCGAATGCCACCATTCACTTGACCAAAAAGCTACGCTTGATTGAAAGCTTCAGCTTCTGGGCCTTCCGCATCCCGGAAAATTCCGACTTCACCGAAACCGATTGGATCATTCCCGGCTCCGGAACCTGCGCGGCTCCAAGCTGCACTTTGCTGATTCCCTTGACCGCCACCCCCACAGCAACCGAAACTATCGCTTCCTCGTCTTTCAATCAAAACTGGAAAAGAAACCAGACGGATCTCGCCTGGGACATTTTGAAGCAGTTGGGAGTCCGCATCGGATATCGCTACGGAGACCAGGACTTTACTCACTTCAACGATTTCACCCCTGGGGACGAAGACGTGTTTCTGATCCATGAGCAGACTGCGTTATTGGGGGTCTGGGCAAAACCTATACATGGTCTTCGCCTGAACCTGGATGTGGAGCGGGTAAATTACGACAACACCATCGTCCGCATGGCCCCACGGAAAGAGTCTCGCTACCGTTTCCAGGGAAACTACACACCGCGCCCGTGGGCGGTCATTGGAGCCTCGGTGAATGCACTCGAAGATGCCAATGGCGACTCCCTCACCCAATACCAGGGGCACAATCGTAATTACGGCTTTACTGCGACCCTCAACCCCGGCGAGCGGGTCGGTTTTGACCTGGCTTACAACTACAACGACTTTATGCAAAATGCGCTGATTTGCTTCAACGACACGCCTCCTACCGGAGTCATCCTTCCGTTTGTCGCCAACGCCGGCTCCTGCGCGGCCAACGATCCCAACAATCCCTTGCTGGCCAACTCGTACTACACCAGCCAGGCTCACTACGGTATGGGTGCCCTCATGGTCAAACCGGTGAAGCGGGTCATGGCCCGCGTGGGCTACAGCATCACGAGCGTGGATGGCAGCGTGCCACAGTTCAACGTCTTGCAGCCTTACGGCTCACTGCAGTCCACATATCATCAGCCTCTGGCCAACCTTGAGGTTGGGTTGGGACATGATGTCACCTGGATTTCCGGATGGAATTATTACCAGTACAGCGAGCAATCATTTGTTGGACCCACTGCGCCCCGCTATTTCCACGCCAATACGGCGACCATTGCGCTGCGTTACGCCTTCTGACAGGGAACTTATCCCTTATGTCGCGAAACCCTCGAATTTGAGTTGCTGAGGCCGACGGGACCAAGTTAAATGGGCCGGCAACCAAGAAGCGGTGACTTTCCTTGGCTATCGGCCCATTCGATCCTGAATTGGATCGGAGGTGATAGCTTCATGCTAGACCCCTTACGGCAGAAGTCAAGAAGTCTTTCGCCTTTATTCACTGCGGCTTCCGCCCCCTTCATTTTCCAGAATGGGAACAGTTCATTCTGGAATCGTGAAGTACTGAAATCTCCGGGAATTTAGCTGCTTCCCCATGATTTCACCCTCTTGCATGGGATTTTCTCCGATTTCGGGGACCGTCCCCCTAGCGGGCACGCCCACGGGACGGATCGCCGCTGGACGCTGTGTCCACATCAAGGAACAACTGCTGCTTCTCACCTCCCGGCGCATAGCACTGGCCATCGCGGCTGTAGGCAGACCGGCAAGCGGAAGCTACTTCGGGCCGCCTGGGCGACTGGGCAAATTGCCAGGCCTCGGCAAATGAAATGCCGCTGCCGTCCGGAGTTGGCGGCTGCCTGGGAAATGCGCAGCCCGGCGAAGGCGGACACGCGTCGTTGGTCACGAAATATGTAATGGCTCTTCCCGCGGCGTTCTCGCGGATGTCATTGGCTGTTGTGACGCTTACTCCTCCGTCTTCGGGCGCCGCGATACCAGAACAATACACCCCCGCGCGGAAGCCAGACCCCGTCACGGTGTCCACCCAGGCATAGATATAAGCTTTTTGTTCCGGCAGCATTCGTCCGCCCTGCTCCTGATCGAGAAATAGGATGGTGCGGGCCGGGAACCCTTCGCGCTTGGCCGCAGCGATTGCAGCCCGCGCATCCGATGCGCCGAGTCTTCCCGCCTTCGCTACCGTTTTCAGTTCGGCATAAAGTCTGCCATTGAAGAGCACCAGGAATCCGAATCCCTCCGCCTCTATTTTTTGCCGCTTGCCCACCCAGGTATTGCGTTTCTCGCCGGGAGGGATGTTCAGCCAGTAGCCAGCGAAAGAAAATGTCTGCCGCAGCGCTTTCAGGTTTGCGTCACCAGGATAGTCATTACGATCGAAGCCAAGATAGGTGGGACTACCAGCATCAGAAGCAGCTAGGTAAACGCTACTTCCACCAGACATCGCGATGAGCAATATAAAGAGCCACACCAACCCAGCTCGAATGGCATGACGGCTGGCAAACTTGGTTACCCCAGCGAAGCTCATGCGCGCACGCCTCGCTGGCCAGTCGATGCGTATCCCGCAATCAACTCCGGTCACCCCATAGAGGATGTTCGCCATGTAAGGGAAATTATATCGTTTGGGAAAGAGAAGGGCCGTATCGGAGACCTGTCATGCTGAGGGTCGCGAGGCCAGCGAGCGCAGGCTCGCGCAGTCGAGATTGAGGCGCTTGCGCGGCCCATTCGCCAACTTCGTTGCGCTCAGTTGCTCAGGGCAGGCTAACAGCCGAGCCGTGCGCCGAAATCCTGAGCCTGTCGAAGGACCACATCCCCCAGCCTCCACGGCACTGCCAGCGGTAGGGATCCTTGGCGATAAACCGCGCTGAATGACGTGTACGGGGGCTTGTTAGCTCAGCGCAGCCATTCCCGGAGCGACGAACTGGGTATACGGGCCGAGGTTCAAGTCCCAAATCTGTGGTTCTGAGGGCAGGGATTGCAGACCGACTTCTCCCTCGCGCGGGCTGCCCATCCTGCCCACCCAGACCACGCGAAATTGGGCTTTCCCATCGCCGGTCTGCACCTCCAGGATCTCCCCGGGGCTAACCCGGCGGCGCAATCCCTGCACCACCACCCCGCTGGCACTCAGGTTCTTCACCGTAACGAGCTGGGTGAAAGGCAGAGAATGAGCATCCACTCCCCACACCTGTACCGGCAGTAGCACCGTAACACGAGGATTCCGGCGACGATCCATTTCGCTCCCCTCCGCGGGACTTGGGGAGATAGTACGGCGCGCAAAGGGGAAAGAAAACTTACGCCGGTTCGCCGGGTTGAAACTGAAGTTACCCAGCGTAGGCTGTTGAAAACAAAACGGATCGGATCGTCCGAGTACGGAAGGAAATCGCCAGAAGGACCTATCCGCAAACCGGCCTAATCCATGTCGCCAAGCGAGCACGCGCCCGGGCCGCGGGGATCACCGCAACTGCCACAAGGGCCCGCCCATGGCGCACTACTGCTGGCCGCGCCCTTCGCGGAGACCGCAAACACGGAGAGCTGCGGCGCCAGTTTCTTACTGTGGCACTTGGGGCATTCGGCTTTCTCATTGCCGTAAACCAGTGCTTCGAACGGGTGATCGCATTCTTTGCAGGTGTATTCAAAAATTGGCATAGCTTCAATCCTCCACTTCGAGGCTCGGCGGCCCAGCACCATTTAAAATCAAGCGGTGCCCGCTGCGCAAACTCCACTTAAGTTCCAGCCCCGGCGTTTTCTGCGCGGAGGCCATCTGCAAACCATCGGCAGCTTCTTCCTGCGCCGGCGGTTTGCCCTTGCCCCACCCGAGGAACGTCTCATCGAAGTCGAATCTGGCGTCAGCGTATTGTGCAAATGCCATTGGCAGCCGGACCGGCAGGCGGCACTGACGGTCATCATTGTCCATGGCCTGGAGGGCTCCAGCGAGTCGGAATACATGCTGGGCATTGCGCAGAAGGGGTTGGCTGCCGGCATGAATGTGGTGCGCGTGAATCAACGCAATTGCGGCGGCACGGATGCACTCGCGCCCACCCTTTATCACTCCGGGCGCTCAGCGGATATTGCCGCAGTGGCGAAGAATCTCATCGCGCTGGATGGCATTTCAAACTTTGCATTGGCCGGTTACTCCATGGGCGGCAACCTGGTGCTCAAACTTGCCGGGGAATGGGGAAACGAGGGGCCACGAGAATTTCGAGCGGTTGCAGCGGTTTGTCCCGCCATGGACTTGGCGGCTTCTGCCGATGCGCTGCATCTTCCCGGCAACCGCCTCTATGAAAGCTACTTTCTGATGAATCTGCGGCGGCGGTTGCGCGAGAAAGCGCGGCTGTTTCCGGAGGCATTCGATGTTGCGCGCTTGCGCGGCATCAAGAGCCTGCGTCAATTCGACGACAAAGTGACCGCCTACTACTGCGGCTTTCAAAGCGCCGACGACTACTACGCCCGCTCATCCGCGTCGAACGTAGTGGAGCGCATCGCCGTGCCCGCGTTCATTCTGCAATCGGCCAACGATCCGTTCATCCGTATTCTGCCGCAGACGCGGCAAAGAATTCTAGGCAACCCGCAAATTCGTTTCGTCGAAACCGCGGACGGAGGCCACTGCTCTTTCCTTGCCGAACCAGAAGCGGTCAATGGACATTGCGATGACGGCCACTGGTCGGAAGGACAAGTGGTGGAATTCCTGCGGCAGTTTCAGGCAGGCTAGCGGTTTCCTCATTCCGGCCTCCCCTAGTACAGTGGAATCGTGCAACCCTGGATTCGCGAGCACCGCGCTATCTCTCGTCTTCGCATGGCTGTGCTGCTCCTCGCGTTTTTAGCGCTCCCACTGATTGTTTCCGCCGAACCCGTTACGCAACTCAAACCGGCGCACTACGTGAACGACTTCGCGCACGTTCTTAGCGGCGACTCGACCACACAGCTCGACAATATTTGCCAGCAGATTGATCAAAAAGCGCACGCCCAGATTGCGGTCGTGACCATCAACTCGCTCGACGGCGACTCCATCGAGGATTACTCCGTCGCTCTTTTCAAACAATGGGGCATCGGCAGCAAGTCCACCAACCGGGGAGTGCTGATTCTGCTGGCCGTAAAAGATCATCAATACCGCTTCGAGGTGGGATACGGTTTGGAGCCGATCTTGCCCGATGGGAAAGTTGGCGGCTTTGGCCGCGAGGCGGTTCCGCTACTCAAGCAGAATGACTACAACGGTGCCATGTTGTTGATGACCTCGCGTGCCGCTGACGTCATCGCACGGGACGCTGGCGTGCAGTTGACTGGATTGCAGGCGCAGCCCTCGCCCGTGCCAGCACAGCCGCCCGATCAGGGATTGTCGGCTGGCGGAATTGTTCTTGTCATCGTCATCATTCTGCTTGTGCTGTTCACGCCTTTGCGGAGTCTTTTCTGGCTGTTGTTGTTCGGCGGTGGAGGCAGCGGCTACCGTGGCGGAGGCTTTGGCGGCGGCGGTTTTGGCGGCGGGGGCGGGGGATTCGGAGGATTCGGGGGCGGCAGTTCGGGTGGCGGCGGCGCCAGCGGAGGCTGGTAACGCGGAACGGGGAGAAACGCATGAGCACAGAGAAGATGGTCCCAGAAAAACAGCTTGAGCGATTCGTCAGCCGGCTGCGCCAGGCGGCGGGCGAGAATTTACAAAGCGTAATTCTCTACGGCTCGGCGGCGAGCGAGGAATTCCACCCCGAATTCTCGAATCTCAACCTTTTGTGCATCGTACGCGAAATTTCTTTTCCCTTGCTAAGCACTTTGGCTCCCACGGTGGAATGGTGGACGCGGCAAAAGCACCCTGCTCCCATGATGTTCACCAGCGAAGAGTTGGAGCGGTCCACCGATGTCTTCGCCATCGAGTTTCTCGACATGCAGCGCCGCCATCGGCTGCTATTTGGTGAGGACCTCCTCGGCAACCTGAGAATCCCTATGCATTTGCACAAGCAGCAGGTGGAGTACGAGTTGCGGGAAAAGCTAATCCTGCTGCGTCAGCAAGCCTTGCAGGCGGGCAGCAACAAGAAGCATTTAGGGGAGCTCTTGCTGCGATCCCTGCCGGCATTCACCACCCTGTTCCGGCACGCGCTGATCGCTCTGGGCGATCCCGTCCCCGAGTCCAAACGGGCTGCGTTGCAAGCGCTTTCCAAGCGCATCTCTTTCGACCCCTCGGCATTCCTGCAGTTACTCGAAATTCGCGAAGGCAAGTTGAACCGCAAGCAGCTCGATGTGGCGGATGTGTTCACCCGTTATTTGGCAGCGGTGCAGCAGGTTGTCGCCGCTGTGGATACAATGTTGGAACCAGCGGGGCCTGGCGGTTCGTAACAGATTCAGACTCGAGCTTGGGGAGACAAACTATGAGCAAAAGTTTGGTCGTCGTCATCATCATCGCTCTGATCGCACTGCTCACGTTTGGGCAGTACGTGGGCGTCCGCAATACTCTGGTCACCAAGAACGAGGCGGTGAAGGCCGCATGGTCGCAGGTGGATATCGTCCTGCAACGCCGCGCCGACCTGATTCCCAACCTGGTGGAAACGGTAAAGGGATATGCCCAGCAAGAACAGACGGTGTACGGCGACATCGCCAAGGCCCGCTCCCAATTGCTCTCGGCGGGAACGCCTTCCGACAAGATCGCGGCTAACCAGCAACTGGATGGAGCTCTGGGGCGACTGCTGCTGATCGTGGAAAACTATCCGCAGTTGAAGTCGAACGAGAACTTCATGCGCTTGCAGGACGAGCTCGCAGGCACGGAGAACCGTATCGCGGTCGAGCGCAAACGCTACAACGACGCGCTGCAGGACTACAACACCTACATCCAGAAATTCCCCAACAACATCTTCGCGGGATGGGCAGGGTTCAAGCCTAACGAAGCTTACTTTGCCGCGAGCGAGGGATCACGCGAAGTGCCGAAAGTAAACTTCTCCGCGCCGGCTACAACTCCGCAAGCAGCGAGGCCCTAGGGAGCGGGTGGCTTGTTTCCTCCGGAAGCGAATTTCCGTTGCTGGGAGATTTCGATCATGTGGCTAGAAACGATGTGGATGGACGTTCGTTATGCGTTTCGCATGATGCGCAAGAGTCCGGGCTTTACCGCCGTCGCGGTTCTATCGCTCGCATTGGGGATCGGTGCCACGACTGCAATTTTCTCCGTCATGGATGCCCTCATGTTCAGGCCGTTGCCCATAATGGATCCCCAGCGAGTGGTCGCAGTGGGGCGGTCTATGGGCGGTGTGTTCTCGTATAAGACGTGGAAACTGATTCGCGATCAGCAGGATGTTCTCTCCAGCGTGTCTGCGTACGGCCCAACTACATTCGCTCTGGCCACTCAAGGGGAAAAGCGGTCGATTCCGGGGATTTACGTCAGCGGGGACTACTTCCATACGTTGGGTGTCTCGGCGATTCGGGGAAGGACCTTGCTGCCGAGTGACGATCAACCTGGCGCGGCGCTGGTGTGCGTAATCAGCTACGGCTTCTGGCAGCGGCAGTACGGCAAGTCCCCTGGCGTAATCGGCAAGACGCTGTCTCTCGATGGACAGCAGTTCGAGGTGGTCGGCGTCACGCCTCCAAACTTTTTCGGTGTCGATGTAGGGGAAACGTTCGATGCCATGGTGCCGATCGAAAGCGAAAGGATTGTGGACGCCAAGCAATTGCGGATCAATGGTCCACAAAGCACTTGGTGGCTGCGACCCCCCGTCGGGCCGGCGATCGATGCTCCAAGTTCCTGGTGGCTGTTGGCCGTAGGCCGGCTGAAGTTGGGCATCGACGCCCAGCGCGCCGATGCCCGGATGCGCGTTTTGAGTCCGGGGATATTGCAAGCGTCAATGCCGCGGGAATGGGGCGAGAAAGGGCGGCAATGGGCGCTCCACGACAGCTTCGTTGCTGCAGCGATACCCAACGGGATTTCCCTAACTCGGGAACTATATGGCGAAGCTGTGACGCTAATGATGGTCATGGCTGGGATCGTGCTCATCATCGCCTGCGCCAACTTGGCGAACCTGTTGCTGGCGCGGTCTACGGCCCGGCAGCGCGAACTCGCGACGCGATTGGCGCACGGCGCGAGCCGTTGGCGTCTGGTCCGGCAAGTCCTCACCGAGAGTATGGCGTTGTCGGCGGTGGGTGGGGCATTGGGTGTCGTCATCGCGCACTGGGGAGGCAAGCTGCTGGTGCCCGCGTTTTGTTTATCCATGTTGGGAGCGGACCGGCAGTACCTCGACATGCCACTGGATGTACGGTTTCTCGGGTTCACTGCCCTGACCGCTATTTTGAGCGCGTTGCTGTTTGGCCTGGCTCCCGCGCTGCAAGCGTCACATCTTAGCCCGTATCTGGCCATGAAGATCGGTCCTGCCGGCCAGACAAGCCGCCGCGACTCTCGAAGCTGGCTCATCATCGCCCAGGTCGCTTTGTCAATGACGGTGGTGGTCGGCGCTGGATTGTTGGTGCGGACGATCCAGAAGTTAATGGCGCAGGACATCGGCTACGACCCCAAGGGCGTGCTGTCGGTTCAAGCCGGCCTGGCCGGCGGGGATGATAGCCCGGAGCGGCAGGCCTTCATCGCCCGCGAGTTACTCGCGAAATTCCGCTCCATGCCCGGCGTAGTCTCGGCGGCAAGATATGCGA
This sequence comes from uncultured Acidobacteriaceae bacterium, assembly GCA_963697035.1. Taxonomy (GTDB): domain Bacteria; phylum Acidobacteriota; class Terriglobia; order Terriglobales; family Acidobacteriaceae; genus PALSA-270. Next base: position 51,872 of record CAVOMN010000005.1, read on the forward strand.
GCACTCACAGTAACTCAATGAAGCCAAACGTGATCGTTCAGCGACCGGGAGTCCCTGAAAGTCGTATTATGGGCGTCTTCCTGTTGGCGTCTCCTGGCTATTTTCAAACCTTGCATGCTCCGTTGGTTGCGGGTAGAGAATTCACCGAGGAAGACAGCGCGACGTCCCCGGCAGTTGCCGTTATCAGCGAGTCGGCGGCGCGCCAATTCTTTCCGCGCATGAATCCGCTTGGTCTGACATTCCGGCACGTTGACGAGACCGGGCGGGAATCCGCAGTCGAGGTTGTCGGGGTCGCGAAGGACATGAAAGAGCTGGTGAGATCGAGCGGCCAGCCCTATCCGATGATCTTCCGTCCGTTGGCGCAATGCTCGTCTCCGTGTCCTTCGTTTGGCACTTACAAATTGAGATTTTTGGGGCCATTGTCGGATATCACGGCCCGCGCGAAAAACGCTGCGAAGGACGTTGATTCTCATCTTGCGCTGGAATTCGGTTTGGAGTCGGACCTGGTCAACGAAGGCTACCAGAGAGATCGTATGAGTGCGACGCTCGCGACGTTGTTTGGGGCGCTGGCTTTGGTGCTCGCCGCGATTGGCATTTATGGCGTAACTTCCTATGCGACGGCGCAGAGAACGAACGAAATCGGGATCCGAATGGCGCTGGGCGCGCGGCGGCACCATGTGCTTCGACTGATCGTGGGCGAATCCTTGCGGGTAGTGCTCATCGGTGTAGCCCTTGGGGCGCTGGGTGCATTCGGCGCCTCACGGCTGATTCGGGAAATGCTCTTCGGAGTAACTCCAGCCGACCCGCTGAGTTTTACCCTGGCGGCGGCTCTGATGATTTCGGTCGCGGTGATCGCTGCGCTTCTCCCAGCCTATCGTGCGCTGAAAACGGATCCGATCATTGCTCTGCGAGCCGAGTAGCCTCCACCAAATTACCTGACCGATCCACAACTGCTGAGGGTTTTTCTTGCCGATTCTCAGCTGGCTTTTGCGGGGGCACGAAGCCATCCCCATGCTTCGGCGCGGCGGCCCTTAAGCCGGGTGCGCAGCCAGGACAACAGGAGCATGGCGAGAACGATTGTGAGCAATCCGACCGAGGCGGTACGAATATCCAGCACGCGTTTGGGCAGAATGGAAAATCGCCCATATACAAATTCAAGATGCACCCAATACACCAGCAGGGACGTTTGTCCGAGTTGTATCAGCGGGCTAAACCCCCATTGTCCTGCGCCCCAGCGGCACCAGGCATAGGCCGCGCCAAGCACGAGCAACAGCATGCCCACGCGGAGCAAGAAAAACTGCGGACTGGTGTGCCAGTAGTCGTAAGCCGCATAGACTTGTTCGGGCCGTGCATCCAGCCACCGCGACAGATAGATCAGTCCAACTCCGGCCGTCGCCGCGGATGAGATCGTCACCACCTGGCGATCGCGCGCCCAATCACTGAACAACAGAAATCCCACCGCCAGTCCCACGAATCCGAAACCAGCCCAGGGAAATATCGGGAACAGCGTCGCCTGGGGCTGGCCGAGATTGTGGACTCCGTCAAGGTACGACTCCAAAGGCCAGGGCAGCCAGCGCGCGCGCCACGTGGTCCACAGCAGTGGCGTCAACATCGAAATTGCAGCAGCCACTCCCGCTGCGGTTCCAGCGAGGGCAATGGTTATCGAGGATAAACTCGTGTGAAACCTGTCTGCCAAAAACAGGACCACCCAACACATCGCAGCCATTAGAATGAGTGCAACGCCGATGATGTTTAGAACATCCACACGCAACAAATCACTCCACGGCGCCCAGCCCCACGCAATCACAAATTCCTGCAGCCGGAACAGAAAACCCAGGGCAAGAATCTCCACGCCACGGCGCAGCGACCTGCGGGCAATCTGATTTGGATTCAAGCCGTTCTGCCGCAGCTTGTTGGTCACGAGAGCCAGCGAGATTCCCGCCAGAAAAAGAAAGAGGGGCGCGGGCAGGGTCCCGCCCACCTGGGACCACATAAAGAAACTGCTCTTGCGCGCGCTCCCGCCTAACCAGGCATCGTAGCAATGCGTCTGAAACATCGCGACGCAGGCCAGCCCGCGCATCCAGTCAATGTAGGCCAGCCGTAATGAACGTGAAGGAGGCATCGCGCGTGCCTCGCAGAAGCGCGGAAGCACATGGCAGTATAAAGCAACGTGCGTTACGCTTCACCGCCGAACGCGGGCTATTGCACCGTGATGGTTACGGTCGCGGTGCTGCGTCCGTATTGATTGGTGGCATAGAGCGTGTAAAGCGTGGTCTGGGTGGGCGCGACATTTACGGTCGGGCCTCGAACCGCTCCAATTTGCGGCGACACGATTACATAAGAAGCCCCGCTCACACTCCAGGAAAGCATGGTGCTGCCTCCGGCGGAAACCGTTGTGGACGAAGCCGTAAAGCTGGCAATGCCTGGCGCCGATCCTTGCGGAATGTTGGACGCTGTGTAAACCGGATCCATCTGCATGACTTCAAAGTCAGACGCCGTAACCTGCCCCAGGTTATGCAGATCATCATTGCTCCAGCGGTCGTCAGGAGCGCCGCTGATGTACATTGCGCTGCCGTTATCCGCCATGATCATGCCGTATTTCTTCAGAGCGTTAAGAATGACCTGCACGTTCGCGGAGAACCCCGAAGCGTTGTAGCTTGCCTTGAGCCGCAGGCGCATACCCATGGGGATAGGCGAAGTGCTGGAATTGCCCGCAAAATGCGAGGCTGGTGGAGTCATAGCGGCCTTGCTTTGCGGCAAAGTGAACCTCAGCGCATGCTGAATCTGACCCGCAGCAACTTCATCGTAGCGAACCAGCCCTGGAAAGATCGGCAATCCGGCGGCGTCTGCCGAAGTCCACGTCCAGGGACGCTGTTCATCTCCCAGTAAATCCCAGACCGCCGCGGAGTCGGCATTCCAGCTGCCATCGTTACTCGTAGAGGAGTTATACAGCTCGTAAAGGAAACAGTTGCTGTTATCGAGCACGAGCACATGGCGGTCGCCGCTGCCCGGATTGGGATAGCCCTCGATCGGCGCACTCGAAGGAATCGGCATCGGCCCCGGGTCGCTCTCATCTCCATACGCGGTAAAGTTGATAGCCACAGGCGCCTGAGTGCCGCTCACCACTGTGTACGGAATCCCCATATAGGAACCCAGATATTGTCCCGCTCCGAAATCCGGATGCAGCCCAATGTTCGCGCCAATAAAGTTGATGATCGTGCCTGAGTTCGCATCCACGGCAGCACTGGAAATATCTTTGTTCCACAAATTGTCGCTGGTGAATGGAATGAATCCGTTCAGGCTGGCGCCCTGGCCTGCGCTCATCGCGCTACAGGCGCTGCTGTTTGCCTGATTGCCGCCGGAACCGCCACTACCGCCAGAGCCGCCACTCCCCGAACTACCCCCCGAGTTCGATCCGCCTCCACTGCTGGGGCTCCCGGATGAAACACCAGAACTGGACGCGGCTCCGCCTCCGCAGCCTGCGAAGGCCAGAATTAGAGCAGAAATTCCCAAAGAAGTGATTAATTTATTCAGAGAAATGCCCCGCATACATTCTGCGGGAGAACGCACCATTCAGCCATGCGGAATGAGGACACAGCGCCCGCAAAATCAGGACATGTCCTTTGGTATGGCCACGGCGAAAAGAACTAACTATCAATCTGTACGAGTGGACTTTGTTTCACAATATCCTGATCCTGCTGCGGGGCCCAGCGATGCGGCTCCGCGGATTTTGCCGAGAACCGGGCCACACGCGCGCCGACCGCCACTGAAGCTCTTACCAAGTGATCCACCTTCAACGGCCCGGCCACCGGAATCGCCTTGATCCAATGCAGAGCACTGCTGATGCTGCAGCCGCACTGCGAGCAATCCGGTGTGCCTCCGAAAACGCACGGTTCGACACGCGTCTTCAAATCGGCGGAGTAGTTAACCGACATCTTGGCAAACAGGCAGTCCTGCGGCGATGCCGGCGGTTTGATCCAGGCTTGAGCCATCCCCTGCGGCATTAGCAGCTTGGAGTATCGTTGCTTCAATAGAGGCAACTCTCTCGCCAACCGCTCTCGATCGAGCGCGGACAACATTTCCGGGCTGTTTTCGCCGATTTGTGGAGTGTAAAGACTGATCCAAATGTGATCCACTTCGGCCCGCGCATTCCAGAATGCGACGTATTCTTCCAGATAGCCAGGCCGCTTCATCATCGGCTTGGTGATGACCCAGTGAATATTCACCCGCTGCCCGGCGATGTTTTTCAGAATTCGCTCATAGGTCGCCGGCTGGCGCCGCTCATCGTGATGCTCCGGCAGGCCATCCACGGAAACCGCAACCCGCAGAAGTGGAATACTCATCCACTCCGGCGGAATTGCAACCACCGCGCTGGTCACCACCATGGTGAACACGCCCATGGCGTTGAGTGCAGGAAGAATGCGGCTCAACTCGCGATGCCGCACCAGCGGTTCACCGCCCACCAAAGAAACATGGAGCGGGCGATGTTTTCGCACCAGATCAAGCAGGCCCTCGACCAGCGCATCGCCACGAAAGTCGCTAAGCTGGCGAAGAGTGGTTTCTGATCCAAGGTGGCTGTCACCATAGGCATAGCATCCCGGACAACTCAGCGGGCATTCGCGAGTGATCTCAATTGAGAGCATCGGCGCCCGGCCTTTGAGGATTTGTCCCCAGGAAATCAATAAGTCCTTCGCTTTCAGGCTGGACTTTACAGACGAGGAAACTGCAGGGGAAGACATACAGGTTAGGTGCGGGTGGAGGTCAAAGAGTTTCCTCAATAAACTAGGTTCGCCCGGGGCTAGGGAGGAGGTGGTCCGAAGCTGAGAAACCACGGAGGAGACAAAGGTAAAATAGAAGGATGTTTTACTTTACCCTACGCCCTCCAGTAGGGGACAATAACCGTAGCAATGCGCCTGTAGCTCAGGTGGATAGAGCATCTGCCTTCTAAGCAGAGGGTCGCCCGTTCGAGTCGGGCCAGGCGCACCATCCTTCCCTGCCATGTGATAAATCCGACAGCCTTGGTCCTCAATAGCGGCGGGATGCTTCCGGGCGTAGTACCCGCTCAGCTCAGTGCAGATCAGCAGCCTAGTGTGACGCGGATGGTCCTGTCTGCGCCGTAGCGCCAGCCGTCGGACCGAGAGTGAATACTATGCTCCGGTGTTCGGCTTCGGCGCGCTGCATCTGTGTGGCGATCTGAAGCTGTTCGTCCGATTCCTGCTTGCGTCCCAGGCGGGCAAGCGTGAGACCGAGATAATAGTGGGCCTCATGGGTTGAATCGCCATTGGCGATGGCCCGCTGCAGGAGGTTCAGGGCTTCACTGTAATGCTTCCGCGAAAATTCCACCCTTCCCATCGCCAACAAAGCGCCGGCATGACTGGGATCGCGATCCAAGACGTGGTGGAGGTTCCTGTCGGCCGAGTCCAGGTCTCTCGCGTCGAGTTCCAGGAGCCCGAGACGGAAATACGATTCAGTTTGCGCGGGATCGAGTGCGATGGACCGCTCGAACTGCGCCCGCGCTTCTTCCGAACGCTCGAGAGCAGCCAGAGTCATGCCCAGAGCGCAGTAACCAGAAGCGTCGTCCGGGCGTACTGTGACGTACTGGGCAAATTGCAGGCGCGCATCTTCGAGTTTCCACAATCCGAGAAACGCGCGTCCCAGGTTATAGAGCGCGGGGCCATCGTTCTTGCGCAGCTTCAGCGTTTCCTGGAAAGCTGGGATTGCCTCCTGCCACAACGACATTTGCAGCGCCATCATTCCATATTCGTATTGAAGATCCGCATTGCCGGGTGCATATTTACGGGCATCCGCCAACAATGCCATGGAGGCCTTCGAGTCGCCGTGCGCAGCCGCCGCGTGGGCCTGATCCTGCAGGATGCGCACCAAAGCGCCCGCCGCATCGGCACGAGCCTGATCGAGGCGAAGGGCCTCGCGCAATTGGGAAACAGCTTCCCCGGTGCGCCCGAACTGCAGATACAGCAGGCCGAGATGCGCGTGTCCGGGCGCGAAGCCAGGTTGTTTCTGAATGGTTTGGCGGAAAAGTTCCTCCGCTTCCGTTTCACGTTTTTGGAGGACACGGACAACCCCGAGCAGATCGAGAGCGCGATATTCCCCCGGCGCGGAACGCAGCACCGCCTGTAATTCACTTTCGGCGCGATCCAGGTTTCCGGATGCCAAGGCCCGGGCGGCATCTCGCAACCGCGGCTGATTGGCATCCTGCTTGGGGATTTGCGCCGTGCAGATCAAGCTCGCTGACAGCAACAACAGCCCGGCGCTTAAAACGGAGCTTCGCATCATATCCTGGAAAGCAGTCGCTATTTTACTGGCTCAGTAATCGTCATGCTCCGGTCCGGCCGTTGGTCGCGCACGACTTGGCGAATACCGCTCGGCCAGCGGACTTCGATCTCGCGGACGAAATCTGCCGAGCCGAGGCCGAAATGTAATCGCTTGTCGCTGGAGGACTGGTAGCTGCCGCTTGTACTCACAGTCGCGAATTGATCGCCCGCCGCGGTAGAGATTCTCACTTGAGCGCCGATGGCGTCGCGATTGCTCTTTACCCCCACCAGCTTGAGCGTGATCCAATGATTCGGCGTGCGGGTTTCGTTCAGCAGCACCCAGGCAGGGCCGTCATTGGATGTGACGACAGCGTCCAGGTTCCCGTCATTATTGATGTCTCCGATCGCCAATCCCCGCGCCGCCCATTCCTCATGGAACACATCGCCTGAGGACGCCGAAACATCCACGAATTTTTTTCCCTGCTCGTTGTGCAAGAGCAGAGGCGGCTCACGATAACGCGCATTCGGATCATACATCTGGATGGTATTGATCACGTGCGATTGGACAATCAGCAAATCCTTCCACCCGTCGTTATCGTAATCCATAAAACGCACGCCCCAACCGGAATGCAGCCGTGAGATCGTGTTCAAGCCAGTGGCCGGTGTCGTGTAATCAAACGTGCTGTCTGCAAGATTGGTGAAGAGCGCATACCGCTGGTAGGTGAGATCGGTGATGATGATGTCGGGCCAACCATCGTTGTTATAGTCTGCAAAATCGACGCCCATGCCGGCAAAGCTGTTGCCGTTGCCATCAAGTCCGGTGCCCGATGCCATCCCCACTTCCTCGAAGGTTCCGTCGCCGCGATTGTGGAACAGATATTCCGGGATGGCATCATTGGCCAGCAGGATATCCATCCAGCCATCGCGGTCATAGTCCGCGATGGCCAGTCCTAGTCCTTTACCGGGCTTGTCAATCCCGGCCCGGTGGGCCACCTCGGTGAACTTTCCATTGCCGTCATTGTGAAAGAGCAAGACCGCCTCAGGTTTAAACACATCCGGATGGCAATAAGAGCGGAAGCCTTCCTTTTCGCGTCCACAATAAATATCGTCGAAGTCCCAGATCATGTAGCGGGCGACGATTAAATCCAGGCGTCCATCGTTGTCGTAGTCCACCCAGGCGGAGCTGGTCATCCATCCCGAGCCCCCTACCCCCGCATCGGCCGTCACATCGGTGAACGTGCCGTCTCCGTTGTTGTGGTAAAGCGTGCTGTGGCCATATCCGGCTACATAGAGGTCTTCGAATCCATCGTTGTCGTAGTCACCAACCGACACTCCGGTGGAGTAGCCGAATCCAGCGAGGCCAGCTTTTTCCGTGACATCTTCAAAGGTTCCGTCCGGCTTTTGGTGATACAGCCGGTTCCAGTATTTAGGCCCGTCTTTTTTCGGAATCGTGCCTTTCGGCGTAGGGTCCTGCAGCCGCGCACCGTTTGCGAAGAAGATATCGAGACGGCCATCGTTGTCGTAATCGAATAGCGCAACCCCTGAACCCATGGTCTCCAGAAGATATTTCTTGCTGGTGGGCGAAGCTTGCTGGCGGAAGTGAATGCCCAGCTTTTCTGTGGCATCAACAAAATGCCCCGGCGTTGGCGAACTCCGAGCATCCGAAGCTGTGAGCCCCTTGAGGGCAAAGGCAAAACCAATCCCGAGAAGGACGGCAATCTTACAAAGCGTCATGGCTGATGCTTTCGAGGTGCCTCGCATGCGTAAAGAACAACTTGCCCTGACTCGATCAAGTGTGCCGTTGACGCTTGGCCAACTAACTTCGGCTAACCTCCGGCGTAGGTCCAGCCGGTTTCGATTACCTTATGCCCCTCTTTGCGCAGAGACTCGGCTTTGTCCTTGAGCGCGCCTTGGGGATCTTTGGAGCTGATGGGCGTGCAGGTGACCGAGATTCCGCCCTCATTCCCCGACTGACCCAAGTACCGCCTGAAGTCTTTCGCCCACGGCTCTTCGAGTGCCTCGACCTGGGTCGTCGGTTTCACCTTGAAGGTGCCGCTAAGGCGCACGACCTGCGCTGTAGGGCTCGAAAAGCAGAACATGTAGGTTGGGCCGCCGGAGCTGCCGGAAGCGGACTCGGAAGAGGGCTGGCTCGAAGTACAGGCGAGGTAAAGCAAAGTGAAAGAGAACGTAAATCCCAGTGCTGCCACGCGGGCAAATCGTTTCATGAGCTTTCCTTTGATTTTCTTCTCGAGAGGGTTTTCTCTACGACTTAGCGGCCGTGTCACCTTCGACTCGCCGAGCGGCTCATTGTACGCGGACTGGTGTGGTCGACACCCGTTTTTTCGCCAACGTGGCCGAGGCTAAAGCTTTCCTCAACTCCGCCGATACGGATCTGTAAGGAGACCTGACCATGACCACTGCCCCGATCCAGCCGAGTTCGTCCGTGTCCCAGAGCCAGCAGGTGCACGCCACACCCGCAAAAGCTACAACCAAACAGGCTTCAGCCCTCCCGCAAGACACCGTTACCCTGAATTCTTCTAGCAAAGTGAAAGCGGAACCGGCGCCGGCGAAGGATCAGCCTGTGAACGCCTCAAGCAGTCGGACGTCCACGGCTGATGCCGATCATGACGGACATTAGCCGCTCAGGCTCTATGCTTACAATCGCCTAGTCTCCGTTACCGGAACGCGGATTGGGCGCTGGCGAACGATGCGCGGCGCCCGCGGGGGAGCTTGCCTTCCTAGGCTTGTGTTCGCAACTTTGCGCATTCAAACAAAAGTCGGACAGTAACAGCCGCTCCACCGGCCTCCCACCAATAATGTGTGACTCGATGATTTCGTCTACATCGTCAAGCGTTACGCCGCCATACCATACAGCTTCCGGATAAATCACCAGATTCGGTCCGTGCTCGCATTGGTCGAGGCATCCCGATTGATTGGCTCGAACCTTGCCTTTGAGCCCTCTTTCGGCGAGCTTCTGCTTGAACAATTTCTGCAATTCCGCGCGGGCCTCAGGATCGCAGCAGCCGCGGGGATGTCCGGCCGGCCGTTGGTTCCCACAAATGAAGATATGCTTCTCGAACTTAGGCATGAAAAAACTTTACAGGATTTGTGCCTGAAGGTGTGAGGGCAGCACGAAAGTGAAGTGCGAAGCGGGCTAGTCCTTCAACGGGACAATCGGTTTATCGCCCTGACAGAAGGTAGCTACTCGAGTAAGCCCACCCTGGGCGTCGCGCAAATACATGACCGGACCATAGCAGTAGACGGCATGGCCGTTCTCCGCAAAGTACCAGGTGCCTCCCTTGCGCGCGGCGGGGGTCTTCTCCCGATCCACAGGACCGCGCGCGGGATGCGTAAAGAGGCTGCCGGGAAGTGTAACCGACAGAAACAACAACGCGATAGTCTTCATGGCCTAACCACACCTTGGGAGTTAAGTCGTGACCAGACTTCTACGCACGCTCGCAGAATCAGATGTGTCTTTAGGAACCCGCTGCGGAGCCGGATGCCGCAGCTTGCCTTTCTTTTCCGGCTGCGCCGCCTGGGAGGATGGGGCCTGTGCGTTGGCCCGAGCCTTGGCCTGCGCCTCTGCCTGCCGGCGGATGGCGGAGCTCTTTAGCGAGTTCAACTGATTGCTATCCGTGAACAGTTCTCCAATCAAAAAGCGCTGCACGTCGATGGTCCTGCCTTGCTCCACGATCAGCATGGTCATCAGCCCGTAGGAGATGATGAACAACACCACCAGGACCGGAAGTAGCGTGTGCTTCGGCTTCGATATGACGACTGCGTTTTCCGGCATCAAGTTCAACAAAGTGGCACCCCAATCCCAGCCCGTGGCTTGCAGGCACTGGCTGTAAAAGCAGCTTGGACGCCAATAAAGCCATAATCGTTAACCGACTCGACCAAAAAGACTTAGAGCGCGGTCGGCCGCTGGCGCGAGCGTGGCCGGGTGCAATTCGCTGCACATTATGGGTAATCAGGGATGGTTACTAGAGTGGGGGATGAGGGATTGGCGGGTGCTCCACTTCTGTCCGAAAGACGAAAGTCCTTTATTTTCCGCCTAAAAGCAATTTGGCAATAGTCGCCAGCTGCATGTTGGAGGTGCCCTCATAGATCTTGCCGATCTTGGAGTCACGCCAATATTTTTCGACGGGATAGTCCTTGGTGAATCCGTAGCCCCCGTAAATCTCGATGGCCATGGACGCGACCCGCTCAGCCACCTGGGAACAGAACAGCTTCGCCATGGCCGCCTCTTTCAAGAAAGCTACCTGAGCGTCTTTCATGCGAGCGGCGTTGTAGACCATCAGGCGGGCAGCTTCGATTTCCGTCGCCATTTGTGCGATCTGGAATTGAATGCCCTGGAACTCGGCGAGCGTCTTGCCAAATTGCTTACGTTCCTGCGCGTATTTTGCGGCAAACTCCCATGCGCCGCGTGCCAGTCCTGCCATTTGCGAGGCAATTCCGATCCGCCCTTCGTTAAGCGTTTCGATCGCGATCTTGTAGCCTTTGCCGGCCTCTCCCAGCACGTTCGACCCCGGCACGCGGCAGTCTTCGAGAATCAATTCGCACGTGGAGGACGCGCGAATACCCAGCTTGTCTTCTTTCTTGCCTACAGTGAATCCGGGGAACTCCTTTTCGATGACGAAGGCCGTAATGCCTTTGTAGCCGGCAGCCGCATTGATCGTGGCAAACAAGATGAAGATGCCGGCCTCCTTGGCGTTGGTGATCCACAGTTTTCGGCCGTTCAGAATGTAATCTCCGCCTTTGAGTTCCGCTTTAGTCTGCAGGGCAAAAGCGTCGGAGCCGGAACCGGCCTCGCTCAGAGCATAGGCCCCGCAGGTATTGGCGGCGAGCCGAGGCAGATAGCGCTTCTTCTGCTCCTCCGTTCCCCAACGCAGCAGCGCATTATTGACCAGAGTGTTCTGCACATCGACCAGAACTCCGGCGGAGGCATCCACCCGGGAGAGTTCTTCCACCGCCAGAATTGCGTCAAAAAACTTTCCCCCTCCGCCCCCATGTACTTCGGGAATCTCAATGCCCATCAATCCAAGCTGAAAAAACTGTTGAATGAGATCCTTGTCGAAGACCGCTTTTTCATCCATTTCCCTCACCAGCGGACGAAGTTTGTCCTCGGCAAATTGGCGGATGTTATCGCGGAAAAGAATCTCATCGTCAGTGAAAGTTGTGAGCGGAGTGGGCATTGAAACCTGCTCAGGCATGGCGACACCCTTGGGAAGGTTGACTGAGAATTCTAGCACCGGGGGAAGAAGAAGCGCGGCTCAGTTGGGCTTGCGGCTATGCACCAGTTTGAGAGAGTCGGATTGCAGGATGCGTTGCACCTGATTACGTGCATGCACTGCCCATGGACCCGTGGTATCGAGCTTAACGTAGGCCTGCCAATGTTTGAGTGCCAGTCGAGGTTGTTTGACCTTCTCGTAGGCCAGCGCCAGGTTGTAGTGGGCATCGGCGTAAGTGGGAGCGAGCTGCAAAGCGGTGTGGTAGGCCTGGACGGCTTCCTCCACCCGGCTAGTCTCGTCAAGCACATTGCCCAGATCGAAATAGGCCAGCGCATAGCGCGGATCGATCTCGATTGCCGCGCGGTAGTGTTCCTCCGCCAGCCGGTATTCCTGCCGGTTGTAATGAAGCGTGCCGAGATTGATATGCGCCGCGGCATGCTGCGAATCAAGCTCCAGCACCCGTTCGTACGCCGAGATGGCCTGCGCTTGATTGCCAGGATCTTCTTCGAGCGCAATGCCGCGCGCAAAAAGTTCATTCACGTCGGCCGCCGCAGGGTCCGGATGGGACGCCGCCACTGGCGTGCTGGTTACTACTTTTTCTCCGGGGCTGAAATCGAACACAAATTGCCCGGCAATGGGCTCGAGAACTTTCCCCTCGTGACGGAAAACCACCCGTTGTCCGGCAGTAAATGCTCCAGCTTCGAGTAGCGGATTCTCCATGCCCGAGGCCCGTTTCTGCATGGCATCCAAAGACTGACGAATGACCGCGGGACGCACCTTGCGGGCGCACAGGTCGCGCACCTTTTTCACCTGCAGCAAGTCAAAAAATGAATAGCCCTCGGCGGCGACGATGAGCCCGGCTTTTTCCCAGTTCGCCAACTGGCGCGCCGTGAGCTTCAAAATGCGAAGTAAATCTTCTCGACTGTAGCGATGCACTGTGCTGATAGGGGCTTCCGAGCTTATTATCCGGAACCTCGTTCCCCCTTGGCAATAGGAAAGTCGCACGCAGGGGAATCCCCTCCGACAATGCAGCATGAGTGGTGCAGACATCATAAGCCCACCGGCAAGGACTCTGCGCGCACACTGCATCACCACGGTAACGTCGTTCACGCGCTTTTAACCTCGTCTTCATGATGCCGTAAACACCCTGTTTTATTCGTTAAGCATGCCTAATTCTGGTTCGCTGGCGGCGCCGGGCCAGGCTGGCCCGGGCTTCCATAGTCCGGATCCATTTCCCTTCCCCGCTCTGGTTCAACGTTTCTTGCCTCTGCAACGAGTCCGCGAAATCTACCGGCGTGCCCAGCAGCCGGTAAATCGTTCGCTTTTGGAAAATGTTCTGGCCGAAATGCGCGTCGAGTACCGCGTTACCGAGTCCGATCGAAAGCGCATTCCCACCAGCGGTCCGGTAATCGTCACCGCCAACCATCCCTTCGGATTGCTCGAAGGAGCCATTCTCGGCGCGCTTCTGTCCCAGATCCGCCCTGATGTAAAAATCCTCGCCAGTTTCCTTTTGTCTGGCATTCCTGAATTGCACGAGCACTGCATTTTTGTGGATCCCTTCCGCAATCCTCAATCGGCCGCCCTGAACCGGCAGGCGCTGCGGCGCGCCATCTTCTGGTTGCGCACCGGCGGTATGCTAGCGGTTTTTCCTTCCGGAGAGGTCTCGCACATCAACTTGCGCCAGATGAATATTGCTGATCCCGAGCGGAATCCGGACGTGGCTCGTTTAATTCGTCTCACCGGAGCTGCGGCTCTGCCGGTCTATTTCAAGGGGTGCAACAGCGCTCCGTTCCTCGCCATGGGCTTGCTCCATCCGGCTCTGCGTACCGCTTGGCTGCTCAGCGAATTTCTTGGTCAGGCGGGAAAGAAAGTACAAGTCCGGGTAGGCAGCACCATTTCGGCCGAAAGTTTGCGGAAGAAATCGAGCGACCAGGAAACCGCGGACTATTTGCACTGGCGAACTTGTCTGTTGGCCCATCGCGGAAGGTACGATTACAAGATTCGCGCCGCCTTGCGGCCCGCGTGGGAACAACGCGGGCAGGTTCCCGTAGCCGAAGCCGGCGAGCGCGGGTCCCTCATCGCGGAAATTGCAGCCCTGCGGCCCGAGCAGCATCTAGACGAAAATCGCGAGTTCGCTATCTACCTGGCAAGAGCCTACGAAATTCCCCGCCTGATGGAAGAAATGGGCCGCCTGCGCGAGCTTACGTTTCGGGCCGTAGGCGAAGGAACCGGCAAATCTCGGGACCTCGACCAATTCGATCACTACTACCATCATCTTCTGCTGTGGAGCAAACAGAAGCACGAACTGGCGGGCGCGTACCGGCTCGGCTCGACGGCGGAAGTCCTTCCACGGCTGGGGGTAGCGGGACTTTATACCAGCACCTTGTTTCGCTACGATCCGCGGATTTTCGAGCGCATGGGGCCAGCCCTCGAGTTGGGACGCTCCTTCATCCGCATGGAATACCAGCGCCAATATTCGCCGCTGCTCCTGCTGTGGAAAGGAATCGCTCGCTATCTGGCAACCCATCCCGAAATGGCCGTGGTCTTCGGAGCCGTCAGCATCAGCGGCCGCTATAACCGGGTTTCGCGCGCTATCATTGCGCGCTTTTTCCAGGCGCGCGAAAAGAACCACGAGTTAAGAGACCTTATCAAACCGCGCAGGCCGTTCCAGCCGGACTGGATCCTCCGCAGAGATTTTCCCGCCGGTCTCGCCGAACTCCACGATCTCACCGGACCTATCGCCGACCTGGAGACCGACGGCAAGGGCATCCCCATTCTGATCCAGCAATACGCCAAGCTCGGTGGCCGCCTGCTCAGTTTCAATGTTGACCCCAACTTCTCGGGTGCGCTGGACGGCTTTGTGCTGCTGGATTTACGCCAAACGAATCCGACGGTGCTTACACGCTACATGGGCAAGAGTCAATGCGAAACCTTCCGGCGGTATCATGGTCTGAGTGCTCATGATTTAATGGATTCAGTTTGAGCGTCCCCCAGGAGAGGCATGAAACGACAGCGGGCCCCAGAGCCCCGTTCCACCAACGAACTCACTCAATTAGTGCTGCAAGCCTGCCTCGTCGGGAAAGACGCTGCCTACAACCTGCGCGACTTTATCGAAAATTCCTCCAACATGGCGTTCATTTCCGTGAAGGACTGTGAGAAAGAATTAGACCGCATGGAGCGGCGCGTCGATGAAGAGATTCCCGGCGCCATCACTGAAGTCACAGAGACGGAAGCGCGGGAGTTGCTGGCTTGCCTGAAATTCATCATTGATCTGGAACGCATTGGGGATCTTACCTGCTCGGTCGCCATGCGTTTGCAGGATCTTCCGGTGCGCCTGCTGCGCGATGACAGCCGCGACCTGATTGCCATGTCGGAGGTGCTGGAGAAGATGTTGGAAGCCGTGCACCACGGTTTCTTGCGCCGCGATCTTTCTTCCGCCACTTGGGTGATTCAAACCGACGCTCAGATTGATCAGCTCTGCCGCGCCGTTTTTCGCCGCCATCTGGAAAGCCGCGAACGGCGCCGCCGGGACTACAGCACTTCGATCCTCCTCATGGCGCAGGCTTTTGAACGCGCCGGTGATCACACTAAGAACCTGGGAGAAGAATTATTTCATCTGGTGGAGGGCCGCAGCGTGCGCCACGAGCCGAAGCGTCCCGGACGCTATAAATTAGAACCTCGCAACCCGCCTAGAGCCTCGCGCTCACCATCCCCAAGCCCAGAGGACGAAGATCGAACCTGAGGTGACTAATTATTCGAACTGGATGAGCACAATCTCCGGCGTGGTTCCGACACGCAGTGGCGGTCCCCAGCTGCCCGCGCCGTACGAGACATACACCAGCAGATTGCCAAGGCGCTGCAATCCGTAAACGAATCTGCCGTAAATCCGCGACGTGATCCAGGAAAATGGAAAGAACTGCCCGCCATGAGTGTGGCCGGAAACCTGCAATGAGAAGCCTTCCTCCTCGGTAATCTTCACTCGATCGGGGGCATGTGTCAGCAGAACGCTGGCGCGGTCACGATCGATCTCGGCGTGGCGCAAAACACTGCGAAAGTGCTCGTCATTCACTGAGTCACGAAAATGCACGCCCACCAGTTGCAAGCCGTCAACCTCCACTTTCTCGTTATTCAGAACGCGAATGCCCGCACTTTGCACGGCGTCGAGATATTTCGTATGGTCGCGAAATTCTTCATGATTTCCCGCGACAAAGTATTTCCCCAGCGGTGGCGACAGCTTGGACCACGGCGCGGCGAGTTCGTTGACCTTTGCGGCGGTGCCGTCATACATATCGCCGGCAATCAAGACGATGTCCGGCCGCAAGCCCGCGATTCTGCCAACAATGCGTCGCATGAATCCGAGTCCGCGGACGTGGCCAAGATGCGTGTCGCTCACCAACGCTGCGACTCTCCCTCGCCAGGAGTCAGGCAAGTTCGGCAACTTGACCGTGACCCGTTTCACTCGCGTCCACGCCGCATTGATGATTCCATATAGAGCGGCCAGCAACGCGGAGCCGAACATTACCAGGGCAAGAATGCGCTGATTCGCGTGTACTCCGAAAATTCTGGCTCCCCCGTAGATCAGCCAGCAGGCACAGGCCGCCAGGAAAAGGAAACTGAGCGTTCCCAGCCAGACCGCGGACAGGGTGTAAAAGACGCGAACCAAAAAATGCGGGTATCGCCATGCCAGCAGCGACGCCGTGACAAAGCTGACCGATAAGATGGCCAAGACGACTTGCAGTTTGGAAATTCCCGGCGGATCGGCAAATACCAGAAAATCCATCCAGGTTTCGTACAAAAACCAATGTGCGAGCAGCAGGATTGCTTGAATGACCACAATGAAGACCGCGATTCGTGACCTCAACGTGAGTGGGTTCTCCTGAACCTTAGATGACTTCCGGAGGGGCCAGATTCACCACTGAGCACACCGTCTCTAAATCATTGAAACGGCAGCTGTCCGTGGCCGGACGGAAGCGCTGACGGAGGGTCGTCGTAACCGGCAATCAACGCGAAGGAAACGGCTTGCGAGAAGATATGCGGAGCTGGGCGCTACCAGGAAGCCTCGATTTCTTCGAGTGTCCGTCCCCTGGTTTCCGGGACGATTTTCAGACAGAACAGCAAGCCACCGAGGCACATTGCGGCATAAAACCAAAAAGTAAACCTCGCCCCAAAGCGCTCGATCAGGCTCAAGAAGGTCATGGTTACGAGCAGATCACAGATCCAGATGGTAACCGAGGCCACCGACATGGCTTCGGCACGAATGGTCGTCGGATAAATTTCGGAAATTAGCAACCAAAATACCGGTCCCAGGCCGATGGAAAAGCAAGCCAGATAGACCATTACATCCAGCAGGATGGCGATCTGCGAAATGTGAGTCGCATTGAAGGCATATCCGAGATGCACCAGGCTCACGCCCATGCCCGTGATTCCGATCAGCAATAATGGTCTGCGGCCCACACGGTCCAACAGGAGCAGGGATACGACGGTCGCTCCGAGATTGATTCCGCCCATGAGAACCGTGGTCAGAATGGCGGTGGAGATATTTTTGAAGCCGGCCATCAGAAGAATCGTCGGGGTGTAGTAGATGATGGTGTTGATTCCGGTCAGTTGTTGAAAGATAGCCAGCCCCACCCCCACCAAGGCAGCTTTTCGGAAACGCGGCTTGTACAAATCCCCAAAGCTCAATTGATCGGCTAATGTGACTTCGCGCAATTCCGCCATATGCTGTTGCGCTGCAGCCGGGCTCTCGAGCCGGGAGAGCAATGCGAGGGCTTGGTCAAAGTGCCCCTGCGCAGCCATCCAGCGGGGGCTTTCCGGCAGGCTCACAAGAGCGGCCAGCAGGATGACCGAGGGGACGACCGCACTGATAAACATTGCGCGCCAATTGGAGGATTGCGCAAAATAGTAATCGGCCCCATAAGCCACGACGATTCCGGTGATGATGGCGAGCTGATTCAGCGTCACCAGGGCCCCACGGATCTTAGGCGGAGCAACCTCTGCGATATACAGTGGCGTAATCATGGAGGTGACGCCAACCGCAAGCCCCACCATGAAACGTGCCAGCAGAAACACGCCTAATCCGTTTTTGCCGCCCCGGTGAGGGCGGAGAATAGAGCGAATAGAAGGGCATCCGCAATCAAAACCGGTTTCCGTCCGAATCGGTCCCCCAGGTAGCCAGCCGCGGCAGCGCCGACGACTGCCCCAGCCAGGACAATGCTGACCGCTAGTTCGGTTTCTACCGAGCTCAGCTGAAATTGCTGACGGAGGAAAAGAATGGCGCCAGAAATGACACTGGTGTCGTAGCCAAACAACAACCCTCCCAGCGCGGCGGAGATCGTGATCTTCAATGTGTACATGATTTTTGTAGGTTCACCCGAGCCCAAACGTGTCGTTGCATGGTAATACAGTTTCCGCAAATCCTTATCGCAACAAAACGTTGTACGAGTGTCGCGGTAGATGCCTGTATCCGTGGCGGCCGCATCGTCCAGGTTTCCCCTCGGTTGTTAGATTTTCTCTTCAACGGTACGTTTTTGTGGCATGATTTCCCTGGTCAAGCGATCTTTTCGAGCACGCTCCCTGGTAAACACGAGGAGGCATTTCCATGCAGTTAGCTTTTCGATCTCTGTCGCTGGCGGCGGCGTTCATCGCAGCGGTGGGTAACGTTGGAAGCGCTCAATCCGATGTTCAAATTCCCCCCTCCAGTATCGTCAGAGCAAGCTTAATCAAGGCGATCGATGCGAAGAAGAATAACGTGGGCGACGAGGTGAGCGCCAAAGTGACCAGCGATCTGAAGGTCCAGGGCGTGGTGCTCATCCGGAAGAACTCGATCATTGTCGGGCGCCTCACGGACGTCAGAGCAAAATCCAAGGATCAGGACGTATCAGTGGTCGCCATTAATTTTGAGCGCGTCGTTTTCAAGGAAGGCGACGAACGTCCGTTGACCGTTGTCATTCAAGCTCTGTCAAAGCCCCCGAATGATCCCAACGGCAACATGAACGAGATTTTGCGGGGTGCCGGATTCAATCAGACTGCGAACGCCGAAGCGACGAAAGCCGCCGCTATGGGTGGGATTGGCTCGGCTCCTCAAATTCTCACCGCTTCCTCGCAAGGAGCAATGGGATACCCTGGGGTAGGATTGCAGCACTCGATGGTTTACTCGGCCTCAACCAGCATTCATTTGGACGAGGGGACTCTGATGATTTTGCAGGTATCCGCCAAAAATAACGTGGCACCTTCTCATTGAGCAATCAGTAGCCCTACTTGTTCCCTCGCGGAAAGAGGCAACCCGAGATGGGTTGGCGAAAGCAGATGGAGCCGACGAGCGGACTTGAACCGCTGACCTGCCGATTACGAATCGGCTGCTCTACCAACTGAGCTACGTCGGCTTTCGTCTGATTCTAAATGTGTGGGCGGCCAGGGTAAAGGGCAGGCGGGAGCCGCCGCTTTTTGAGTCTGTCTGGAGACGAGGCGGGATGGCGCAAAGTGTTCCAACTGGAACATATTGTCATGGCGCAATTGTATAGACAGGTAAGCTATTGCACGGAATGAGGTTGCAAGTGGCCTGGCGACGGAGTTTCGCTTTTGTTCAGAATTTACAGGCGAATAGCTTGAGGTTATAGAGCCGAAAAGAAATGGGCGGACTGGGCCTGGTCAAAGCAGTCCTAAACATAGTTTGACCTGTTCTCGAATACGATCGAATTTTCCCGCCGACAGGATGCCGATCGCAGGGTATTGGAGCAGCGCCTTTTCCAGCATGGCAACCTGATCGCATTTGGCCCAGCAATCGCAATCCAGGCCGCCGTCCCGGGCTTTGAGCGGAACCCGCATATTGAAACTTGCATGTTCCTTGGTCGTGATGGGAACCACGCACACGTCAAACGCAAACTTGTTCAGCGCATCCACGGACAAAATAATCACGGGCCGCAGCTTATCCAATTTCGCAAGATGGATTTCTCCGCGCCGGGGAAATGGCATTTAGTCTCTCGTGATGGAGCGGATGGATGCGGCCTGCAAAGCGCGGGTCTCTTTTCGCTCGGAATCTTTTACGGACGCAAAAAATGTCCCAGCCTCCGCCTCCAACCGGTCGTACCGTTCTTGCAGCATGGCACGCTTGAGCAGTTGATTCACGCGCTCACTCGCTGACTGATCGCCTTTGGTGCGGGTCACGTAGTCGCTCACTTCACGGTCCAGGGTGAAGCTCTTAGCTGTCCTAGTATCAATACTCATATGATTACTCATATGAATTATACCATTGCTTCTCGTTGGAGATCACGCGCCATTTTCTGTTGCGAATCGAAAGCATGGAAAACCCCGCCCAAGCGGAGCTTGGACGGGGCACCCTCGGGTGTAGATGGGCAGGTTAGGCCGGCCACATGCCAATCTTTCTCAAACTTCGCAAAGGAAGCTGGTCCCTACGCCGCCCGCACCTGCTCCTCGTATTCCCGGTCCGATCCGGAGGCAACAACACCCAGAGAGAGTAAATGCCCAGCGCAGTGCCCAGCGGAATGCTGAACAGCGATAGAAAGGCAATCACCACGGTGAGAACCCTGGCCCATGATTCGCGTTGCAGCAATCCCCATCCCGCAAGAATCCCGCGAGAGCCTCACCAGAATCAGAACAGCGAGGAGGCTAAGAAACGGAGCAGGAAGAGAGGCGGACCTCCTTCCGGACCCATCCCCGGCCAGTGATGACGAAACAGGGTGTTCGCGATAACAAGCAGGATCGATCCTCCCACCGCGTTGAGGGCCGAGAGCGCCAGCCACAAGATGCCCAGACAGCCGGACATGTTCGCGCACGCGATTGGGCTGGGAATAAGCGATGCGCATGCCCTGCGTCACTTCTTTTCCACACTGCGGGCAAAACCCTGGCCCGCCAGCAACGCCGTGCCACATTTGTCGCAGAACATGAAGCGCCTCCTTGCACCGGATACTCAAAGAAGATACGCTTCGCGCCGCAGATTCGTTCCTCAAAAGCAAATACGCCATTCCTAAGAATGCAAAACTCTCTCATTCGATCCACGCAAACGAAAAGGCCGCCCGGCAAAAGGCGGCCTCTTCTTAAGGGAGAATAGTTCCAACGGAGGTTTAAGCCGTCAAAACTTTCTGGCGAAATCTTATGAGCCGAAAAAGGGGGGTGTCAAGGGATTTCTTGGAAATAACTGCCTTTGTTTTCAATGATTTACGAAATGCGTCAACAGTCGCCGCATTGTGCGCATTTTGAGACAAAATCATCCGCAGGCCAGCTAACCTGATTGGATGGAGAGACTTAGCCGGAAATGGAGGCGCCTACTCCTGCTTGTCCGACAGGTGCAGGGTAATGAATTCCATCTCTTCCCGGCGCTGCTGGACGTCCTCAGGAAGCAGCCGTCGCATGAGAACCCGCAAGCCGCCGAAAGCAACTCCAGCCACAATTGCGAATCCGGCGATGATGCCGCACAAGATAATGACATTCACCAGCAGATTCGCAATGTTGTCCTTTCTGCTGAAGTACGTGTTTTGATTCCATGTAATGTCGGCCTCATAGTTGACCGACTCCAGCAGCGACTTTGCTTGACTCTGAGAAAGCGCTCCGGCCGCTACCACTACCAGCGGGCCGGTACGTCTGTCGAAGTAACGAGCAATGTTGAGCAGTGCCGTGCCGTTGGATTGGGGCAGAGCGCTCTGTTGGCGCGCCGCTTCCATGCGTTGCAGATTCTTGGCGGCAATTTGCGGCGTGGGATAAGAAATCACCATTAAGGTCGCTTCCCCATCCGCGGTTTGATAATTTGCCTGCGCCGCTTCTGCTCCGACGTTGAAATCTACAAGTTCCACCGGCAAGGGCGGATTGATCTTCGCCAGCCCAACCGGCCCCACCACATACTTGATGGTGTCGGTTACCCGCTTCTCGGAAGGCAAATAACCTGCGAGCGACGGGAGATTGCGTTCCACTCCCGCGGGCTCAGGCAACATTCCGGCCAACTCCCGCAATTCGGCCGCCGACATAGCGCCCAGCCTGTCGAAGACCGCGTCGACTAATACACTTCCCCGGAAAAACAAAATGCGCTGGTTCAGCGAAGCCCCGTAGTCCCCGATCTGCTCGGCGATCATCGGAGGCACTTTGTAATAAGTGAATGCACCGTAGGCGCCGGTGGCGTCTGCAAAACGCGCCGCCTTGATGGCCAGCGTCCTTCCATCATCCCGCCGGTAGGTTGCTGAGGCGAAATCGGCAAAGCCGTACTCCTTGAGCAGGGATGCGTTGGAGGCATCGGCTACTGCTGGGTCAGTGCTGGTTCGCGGCGCTCCCGCGATTTGCCATCCACCGAACTCTTTGGGCAAGATAGGAGTGGGTGTGGGTGCGTCAGCCGCCAACGCCGCCGTGCAAATCGCGAGGATTGCAATAAGAGTGAATTTGCGAAACGACATAAATTCGAGCTGCCGTAGAGACGTAGCTTAGCTTTGTCTCTACGAGACACCGATCCTTAACTCATTAGACTACAGAGCCTAAAGGAAAGTTTCTACAGGAAGGAACCCTACTGGCCCGCGCCTTTGTCCAGCTTGCTCGCCACTTTCACTCCACTAAGGCCACTCACGTACTTGGCGACGCCGCGGTACAGCGACTCAGCAATGTGTTGGCGATACTCCGGCGTCTTGAGCCGGCGTTCGTCCGCGGGGTTGCTGACAAAGGAAATTTCCGCCAGGATGGAAGGCATGTTCGCGCCGATCAGCACGATAAACGGCGCCCGCCGCACGCCGCGATCGCGCAGGCCGGGGTTCTTGGCGGCCAGACCGCTGTGCAGCGCGCTCTGCACGTCTGAGGCAAACTCGCGGGATTCTTCGATCTTTTCTTTTAACGCAATCTTCTTCACCAGATCCTGCAGCTCGTAAATAGATTGATCGGAAACCGCATTTTCCCGCGCCGCCACCTCCAGCGCGTCCCGTGACGTGGTGAAGTTCAAGTAGTAGGTTTCCACGCCGCGCGCATCGGGGTCGTGGCTGGAATTCGCATGAACGGATACAAACAGATCTGCCTGGTCCCGGTTGGCGATTGCGGTGCGCGTCTCCAGCGGAATGAAGGTATCGTCGTCGCGGGTGTAGTCCACCTCCGCGCCCAGACGGGTTTCGAGGAGCTTGCCCAGACGCTGCGAGACGTCCAGCACCAGATCCTTCTCCGTGAGCCCGTTCGGCCCAATGGTGCCGGTATCGTGGCCGCCGTGACCCGGATCGATCACGATCTTTCCGATTTTCAGCCCGAGAACGCGGATGAGGGAGCGGTCGCCGTTGGCCGTGGGTTGAGCTTCGTGCGCGCTGCGGGCCCGGCGAATCTGCGAGTGTTCGGCCGCGGGAGTCAGCGGAGGCTTACCCGCGTCGCCCGCTTCCGGGGCGCTGCTGGCGGCGTCATCGTCATCGTCAGCATCCACGATCGTTTTCTTGACGTCCGCTGTCTTCACGCTTCCGGGCTGCACCGGGTTGAGGGGCGCGGCCACAGGCCTAATTAGCGGCTTCGGCGCTTCGGCGCGCGCGGTCGTGACCGGCAGCGCCATCTGCAAATCTCCGCTTGAGGTTGTCTCCGCCGCCGGCGGGACCGCCGTGGCGACCGTTCCGGCGCTCGCAGCGGTATTCCTCCGGCCATCCGGCTTACGGATATCCACAATCAGCCGCGGCGGATCCTCCGCCAGCGAGGCCTCGTACACCGAATGCTCCTCGACTTCCAGCACCACGCGGGTGCGTCCTTGCTTGAACTGCGCGGCGCGAATTCTCTTGAGCAGCGGGTCATCCACATCAATGCTCTTTCCGTCGAGCCTGCGGGACAACCGGGTATCGGCCAGATCGAAGTAAATGCGCTCGGGATGGCTCAGTTGACTGGCGACAAACTCCACATCCGGTGTTCCTTTCGGCTGGTCGCCTTTTTGCAAATCCTTCTTCGGCAGATCGCTCTCTCGCAGATCATTCTCTTGCAGGTCAATCACCACACGGGTGTAGCCCGGCATGGACAAATGATGAATTCCGCTGATGAGCGGCAGATCGGCGTTTCTTACGGCTGTGGATTGACTCGATTCCTGCTTCTCGGCCACCTTGGACGAGGGCTCTCCCTGCGATCCTGGCTCGCGGCTCGCAGCGTCTTTTTCGCCTTTGCCCGCGGCCTCCGCAGTCTGCGTCGGTTGCTTTTGGGCCAGCGCCTGCCGCGCCTGCTCAGCCGAAGCGCTGTGTGGATAATGCTGCACCAGTTCTTCGAAGCAGCTCCACGCCCGCGCCGAATCGCCTAAGTCGTCGCGGTAGATTTCTCCAATGGCAAATAGCGCTTCCACCCGAGCTTTACTTCCAGGATATTCCCGGCGCAGAAATTCATACTGCCGGATGGCCTTGCGCAGAATTGCTTCATCGCTGAAGCGGTGGCCCATGTCGCGCATCAGATCAGCGGCCGCGGCGACGCTGGGGTCAGCTTTGCTCGAGGACGGCGCACCAAAGTACACGCTCCGGTAAGCGTCAATCACTTTCTGATAGTCGTGCGCCGAACGCTCCCCGGCAGCGTGCCCGTTGAGCGCGTCCCGCATCCTCTCCGCAGTGTCGAACTGCGAGCGCGCCCACGCCTCGGACTTATGGGCGCAGGCCCGCGCGGGCAGCCCACTCGCCGCCAGCAGTAACAGCACGGCGCCCCACCGCATTACGCGTTGGCTTTGAGCTTGGTTGTTCAACTCTTAACCTGGGTAATTCCTGGGTCCGTAATCGCTATGGTTCAACTACATCATGGCTCAACTACATTGCGAGCGAGCAAGCTCGCTCACTCGGTATTGCTGAAAAGCAAAGCTCCCTGAGCGTCGCGTTGCACCACGATCGGCGCCCGCACCGGATTTCTCACCAACAACGGCGAACCTGCGCCGCCGTTGTACAACTGCGTGATCCGGTTGACGTAGTTGCGAGTCTCCTGAAAGTGCGGAATCCCCGAACTGCGTATGACGGCTCCGGCTCCAGCGTTATAGGCCGCCAGGCTCAGCCGCACGTCGCCGCCAAAGCTTTCCATCAGCTTTTTCAGATGGCGCACGCCCGCTTCCACGTTTTGATCAGGGTCAAAAGGATTAGTCAGATGCAGCTCGCGCGCGGTTTGCGGCATGAGTTGCATCAACCCCATGGCCCCCTTGCTCGAAACCGCATTGGGATTAAAGTTCGACTCCACCTTGATCAGCGCCCGCACCAGGTTCGGGTCCACGTTGTGCCGCTGTGCCGCGCGCTCCACCGCGGCATCAATCTCAGCCTGCGTGAAGTTGCCGCGCGAGGTATTCACGAAGGACGGTGAAGCCGTGGCCGAGTTCCTTCCTAAATATGCGTTCACTTCCGCCACCGCTGAGCGCGCCGCCCGCACGTTGGCCGTTGGAACCGGCTTCCAGCGATGCTCCGTCACGCTCCAGAACACCAACTGGTTGCGCCGCACCGGAGCCGCATCCGAAGACGCAGACCGGCGCGAAGTAACTGGAACCGAGTCGTTGACGTACACTTTATGGCCGCTGTCATCGGTGGTCACGGTAATGCTTTCGCCGGAACCGGCTTCTGCCTGCACGTGTGGCGTGGTGAGAGAAAGAGAGGTCGCGATTACGGACGTTGCCATCAGGGCGAGTTGCAGGTGTTTTCGCATAGCCGGGTACGATGATTTCCTACGCAAAGGCCAAAGAAACACCTCTGCGCCTACCTACCCGGAACCTGACGGAGAACCCTACCAGAGTGCAATGATTATAGGTTCCGGAGGAAGCCGTAGCAATCTGGCAAGAGGTCATTGAACCATGGTGGTAATCCGCGGAAATAGTTGACCCACAAGCACTTGGAAGCAATTCACCAAAGGTAACCAGCTTCACCCACCGCGCCCCGCCTGTTTGATCCTCGGTCACGCTGTAGTAGGCTTCTTTTTCCCGATGAGTGAGCTCGATACTCCCGAACGTCAGATCCCCGATTCCCTCATGCTCCGCGGCTTCTGGTACCGCGCCCTGCCCAGCCGCCAGCTGCCCGAACGGCGATTGCAAAAAGCGACTCTGCTTGAGGCTCCGCTGGTCATGGGCCGCGACCACCAGGGAAAACCGTTCGCCATGCACGACGCCTGTCCGCACCGCGGCATGCCGCTCTCCTGCGGCGCTTTTGACGGCCAGCAGATCGAGTGCAGTTATCACGGCTGGCGCTTCGAAGCTCACACCGGCCAGTGCCAGCTGATTCCTTCGCTCACCGCCGATCAGAAGATGAAAATTGACCGCATCTATGCTGGCAGCTATCCCTGCGAAGAGCGCGACAGCTTCATCTGGGTTTTTCTCCCCGAGCCCGGTCCAGCGGGAGCGGGTTTCAGCAAAGCTGCCGAGCCGCCGTTCCCAACTCCTGAAGTCGCAAAATTCGGCGGCAAATACGAGACCGCCTACCTCACCGCCGACATGCCGGTTAGCGTGGACCACGGCATCATCGGCCTCATGGACCCCGCGCACGGACCTTTTGTCCATCAAGCCTGGTGGTGGCGCAAGCGCGAGAGCATCCACGAAAAGCAGAAGAGCTTCGAGCCAATTCTCAACGGCTTCCGCATGAGCGCCCATACTCCAAGTTCCAACAGCGCCCCCTACAAATTGTTGGGGTTCTACGCGGGTGGCGACTCCGTGACTACGACCATAGACTTCGTTCTACCCAACCTGCGCCTGGAGACGATCCGCGTCGGCAAATACTGGTTCTCGTCGCTCACCACGGTCACGCCGGTCACCCGCAACCACTGCCGGATTGATGTCGTCGCCTGCTGGAACATTTTTCGCTGGGTGCCGTTCGGCCCGTCGCTGCTGAAATTCGTCTTCGCGAAATTCGTCGAGCAGGATCGCCGCACCATGGAACTGCAAGCCGAAGGCTTGAAAAACAATCCGCACCTTATGCTGATTGATGACGCCGACCGCCCCGCCAAATGGTATTTCGCATTGAAAGCAGCGTACCTGGAAGCGAAGCGCACCGGCGAAGAGATGAAACATCCGCTAGCCGGGCCGGTTACGCTCAAGTGGCGAAGCTAAGCGCTAGCCAAATGCTGTCATCCCCACAGGAATGTCATCCTGAGCGAAGTGATGAGTGAACGCAGCGCACGCCACGCAGTCGACGGATCCCTAGAAGCTCGAATACGGCAAAATCGAGTCGGGGAATTCGTCCGGTCACCAAATGACCTTGAGACCTTTGTATAAGCCGAATTTTTCATCCGGAGTTACCACAGGAAGCTTCTCGGATAAAGCTTGGGCGATAATCTGCCGGTCAAACGGATCGGCATGATGTGTCGGCAAATCGAATAATTGCAGTGCATGATCCGCGGCGTAAGGCAGGATGCGAATGTCCAGGTCCTGAACCGCCTGCCGCACAATCGCGGCCGAAAGTTTCAATTTGCCCAGGTTCGCCTTGATCGCGATCTCAGCCACGGAAATCGTGCTGAGTTCGAGGACATTGGCCAGGTTCCGCAAAGCCGAGGCCGCGCGTTTGCTGAGCCGTTCCGGTGACTCGACGGCATAAATCAGAACCGCCGTATCCAGAAGCAGGCGCACCTCAATCGTGCCCCGCGAGAAAATCTTCTACTTCATCATCCGGCATCGGTTTCCACCAGTCCGGATCGAGCACTTGGATTTTGCCTTTGAGCGTTCCCAGAGTTCGCGCGTTATGAGTTGGCTTTTCGGTGCGCACAATGTCCACGACGGGCACACCCCGGCGGCAGATGGTCACAGGCTCGCCGTCTTCGACCGCTTTGATCAATTCCGGCAGTTTGTTTTTGGCGTCGGCCACGCTGACTTGCATATTCGAATGATAGCCATCTCAGATAGCTATGTCAAAATAAAGAAGCCGGCAAAGCGGGCATGAATGTCAGTCAAGCAGACTATCCGAGTAACTTCTCCACCACCCCATAGGCCTCGCCCAGCGCCGCATCCAGCGCCCCAGGATCTTTTCCTCCGGCTTCCGCCAAATCCGGTCGCCCGCCGCCTTTGCCGCCAACTTTCTGCGCCACCGGGCCGATGACTTTACCAGCCTGGATTTTAGAAGTGAGGTCCTTGGTCACACCGACAATGAGAGAAACATTGCCATCCGTCGCCGAGCCCAGCACGACCACTCCGGAGCCGATCTTGTCGCGCAGCTGGTCAACTAGAGTCCGCATCTGCGCCCGCTCCAGATTGTCCACGCGATGGGCAAGAACTTTAACGCCACTGACCTCTTTAATCTTGTCGCCGATGTTGGCAGTCGAAGAAGACGCCGACTTCATCCGCGCCTGATCCAGTTCGCGCGCCAACCGCTTGATCTCCGCATCCTTCTTTTCGAGCTCGGCTTTCAACGCATCGGCCGGTGAAAACTCCGTTTGGGTGGCCCACCCTACGCGGTTTTCGTAGGGTGGGGATTTTGATTCTCCCTCTAGTGACGGTGCCCCATCCTTGCGCGGTTTGTGCGCAAGGGTGGGACCAACCAGGCCTGCCACTACCGTCTCGAGCTGATGGTCTTTCCGGAAATGCCGCACCGATCCTTCCCCTGTCACGGCCTCCACCCGCCGCACTCCAGAAGACACGCTGCCTTCTTTCAAAATCTTGATGAGCCCAATCTCTCCGGTCTGCGCGGTGTGGGTGCCTCCGCAAAGCTCCGTCGAGAAGTCGCCGATCTTGATCACCCGCACTTTGTCGCCATACTTTTCTCCGAACAGCGCCATGGCGTGATACTCGTTGATGGCCACATCAATCGGCACATTCTCGATGACTTCAATCTTCGTGTTGCGCAAAACTTCTTTATTGATCAGGTCTTCAATATCGTGCAGTTCTTCGTCCTGCACGCCGGTAAAGTGCGAGAAATCAAAGCGCAGATGATTGGGCGCCACCAGCGATCCCGCCTGCTTCACATGCTTGCCCAAAACTTCCCGCAAGCCGGCTTGCAAAAGATGCGTCGCTGTGTGATTGCGCATGGTGGCCGTGCGGATTTCAGTGTTCACCGCGGCATCCACTTTATCCCCAACTCGTAGGGTGCCCCATCCAACGCGGTTTTCGTTGGGTGGGGATTTCAGGACCACTTGGTGTGCTCTCACCCCTTGCACGGGGTAGTAGCATCCCGTCACCTCGGCGATGACGGTGTTGTGGTCATCGCTGTAGAACCATCCCCGATCACCAACTTGCCCTCCGGATTCGGCATAAAATGGCGTGTGGTCGAGAATGACTTCGCCCTCTTCTCCGGGATTGAGCTCCTGGGCACCTTGGCCATTCTTGATGATGGCCAGCACCTCACAGTTGTTGGACCGCGTGTGCCAGTAGCCTTCGAACTCCGATTTCGGAAGTTGCTGGTATACAGGGTTCGCCGTCTGCTTGGCCGCGCCTTTCCAGGAAGAGCGAGCGAGAGAGCGCTGCTCGGCCATCGCACGTTCGAAACCCATTGATCGAATCTGATTCCAGCATCTCGACAGGCCTCCATTATGAAATCGAAAGGAAGGCCATAAGTGTCGTAAAGTTTGAACGCAGCTTCGCCGCTCAAGGGTGCGGAGTTAACAATCGCTTCGTAGCCCTCCGCAAGCTCGTTTCTACGTGTTGCCGCTTGTTTTCTGTGGTCCACTGACGACGCTGCACGGCTTCTCATAGCTGAAATTTCTTCTCTCCGGGCAATTCGCTCGGCCGAAGTTAGCTGTTCGAACGCCTTCTCACTAGCCTCGTCGTACCAATCCGCAAAAAGCTCCTCCAGTTTTTCCAAACCAACGTCCAAGGTACGCGCGAACTGTTGTTCTTCCCGCTTAACGATCTCAACCACGCGCTCTGCTCTTCCCATCAACTCCGGATACGCTTCTTTCATCAGGTCTCTTACCGCAAAGACCATTTGATACAAGAAAGGCTTGTCTGCAACCGAGCAGGCGCCCATGTCGGATTGCCCGTCGAATAATTTTCCGAAGAACGTATCCCCGACCTTCATTCGATGGGAGCACACCGTCCGAAATCAAGAATGTTGCAGCCCGAGAGTGATCCGCGATCACACGTAGCGAAGCCGCAAGCTTCGTATGCGCCTCTTTGTCCAATTCTTTCTTCAGAGACGTCCCCGTCAATTCGGCTGCTTTTGCGATCAGCGGCGTAAACAAATCCGTCTCGTAGTTCGAGATCACTCCCTGCAGCACCGCCGTCACCCGTTCCAGTCCCATCCCCGTATCAATCGAAGGCTTGGGTAGCGGATTGAACTTTCCGCTCGCATCGCGGTCAAACTGCATGAACACCAGATTCCAAATCTCGACGTAGCGCCCGCAGTCGCAGGGGAACGCGCAATCGGCATGCCCCTGATCGGATGCCGCCGGACCCATATCGTAATGAATCTCGCTGCACGGTCCACAGGGACCCGTATCGCCCATCTGCCAGAAATTGTCTTTCAGGCCAGCTTCAAAAATCCGCTCTTTGGCGACGCCCTGGCCGATCCACAAATCGAAAGCCTCAGAGTCGCGCTGCATGCCACCTTCGCCGTTGAAGATCGTCACATACAGCTTCGCTTTATCGATCCCGTACCATCCCTTTGAAGTAATCAGCTCCCAGGCGTAGGCAATCGCGTCTTTCTTGAAGTAATCGCCAAAAGAAAAATTTCCCAGCATCTCGAAAAACGTATGGTGCCGGTTGGTGAAGCCGACATTTTCCAGATCGTTGTGCTTGCCGCCGGCGCGCACGCACTTCTGCGAGGTCGTGGCCCGGGTATAATCGCGCTTCTCCAGCCCGAGAAAAACATCCTTGAACTGGTTCATTCCCGCGTTGGTGAAGAGCAAGGTAGGATCATTCGCCGGTACCAGCGACGACGAATGGACGCGCCTATGCCCCTTTTCTTCGAAAAAGCGCAGAAATGTTTCGCGAATTTCAGAACCGGTAAGCATGAGGATTTACTTCGATTCTAGCATCGGGCAGAAAAATACAAACGCATCGGCCGCGGATTTCGCGGGTCGCACAACTCCACGCAATCTGGCCGACGGAAGCCAATGTTCCGCAGACTATTTCTGCGGAGGTGTGCTGTCAGTCTTCGGCTCGTCCTTCTTCTTGAACACATGCTCTACCGATTTCGTTCCCTTTTTCACATCCGTCTTGGTTTTGTGCGCCGCATCCTTGGTTACATCCGCGGTCTTGTCGGCGGTTTTTTCCGTATCCACCTTCGTCTTGTCGGCAACCGTCTTGGAAGCGTCGGCGGTTTTTTCCGCTGCTTTTTTCGTGCCGTTGGCGGCCTTGTGATAGACACGCTTGCTCGTGTCTTTGGTGTCTTTAGCGGCGTCCTTGGTCGCATCCGCGGTTTTGTCGGCGGCTTTCTTGGTGCCAGCCACACCTTCTTTGGTAATTTTCTTGGTCTCCGTGCCGGTATCTTTCGCGGTTTTATCCACGTCGGCCCCAACGTTCTGAGCGCAGGCCAGCGCAAGCGATCCCAACAGCATGGCGACTGGAATTGCGAATCTTCTCAAGTTCATGGTGCCTCCTTGTCCTGGGCAGCGGTTTGAGTATGAAATATCCGCCACATAAATACAAACCCGTAGCTACTCCATCTCACCGTCCAGCGCGCTCAGGGTTTCGTCGTCTACATCCCATTTTTTCAGGATGACGAAAATCGTCTTCGCTCCAAATCCCGCCCGCATCAGATTGCGAAAAATCCGCGCCGCCTCTTCTGATTCCCCGGCTTGGTCAACCGCTTGCGCCGCAGATACTCCCGCGCCTGCTTTTCCTCGTTGACCTCGTCATAGGCGGAATCCACGGCCTTCTCGATCACCTCGCCGTGCACGCCTTTCGTCTTCAATTCCGTGATCACGCGCCGCCGCCCGAATTTTTCATTGTCCCGGCGAAACGAAGAGAAGGCCGCCGCATACTTCGCGTCGTTGAGATAGCCCTGGTCCTTCAGCCGCCGGATTACTAATTCGACCAGTGTCTGGCCAATCTCGGTTTCGATCTCAACCCGTGGCCGCAGCAGGCGCTTCAACTCAGCGACCGAGCGCATACGGCGCCCCAAAGCGCCGACGGCATATTCGTAGAGCTCATTTTCGGTGAGGAGTTTGCGCGGGCGAGGAAACGCCATAGGGAAACGTTATCCCAATCGCCGCGGAAATGCACTTCGGATGACTGCCCCCGAGCGGAAGCAGTTGTGGAATCCCACCCTAGCGCAAAAACCGCGCTAAGATGGGGCACTCATCATCCAGCAAGAAGTCATCCAGAAACAATCGCAATCACTACCCGCCGTACCCCGTTGCCTGCATGGCGTTCCGGGAAATATCGCTGGTGGAAGAAACGCCCTGCATGCGCAACTTGAAGTCGTCGGCGTTGGACGCGTTTTCGAGAGCGATTTCGTAGGAGATCAGCCCAGCCTGGAACAAATCCCACAGAGACTGATCGAAAGTCTGCATGCCGTACTGCGACGTGCCCGCTGAAATGGCGTCGCGCACTGCGCGTGTTTTTTCGGGGACGAGAATACACTCCCGGATGTAAGCCGTGTTAATCATGACTTCCACCGCAGGCACGCGGCCTTCGGCGTCGGCGCGTTTCACCAGGCGCTGGCTGACCACGGCGCGTAGCACGGCGGCAAGCTGCAGGCGAATCTGCTTCTGCTCCGGCGGCGGAAAAATAGCGATGATGCGGTTGATGGTTTCGACCGCGTCCAGTGTGTGCAAGGTCGAGAACACCATGTGGCCGGTTTCGGCCGCATGCAGCGCGGTGCTGATGGTTTCGATGTCGCGCATTTCGCCGACCAGAATCACATCCGGATCCTGACGCAAAGAAGCGCGCAGCGCTCCGGAGAACGAAGGCGTATCCACTTCAATCTCGCGCTGGTTGACGTAGCCTTTCTTGTCGCGATGCAGAAATTCGATGGGGTCTTCAATCGTAATGATGTGCTCGGCGCGAGTGGAGTTAATGCGGTCCACCATGGCAGCCAAAGTCGTAGATTTGCCGGAGCCCGTCACGCCGGTGACCAGCACCAGTCCGCGCGGCATATCGCAAATCTGCTCCACAATTTTCGGCAAATAAAGTTCGTCGAGCGCGCGAATCTTGGTGGGAATCACGCGCAGCACCAACCCCACATTCCCCCGCTGCTGGAATACGTTCACACGAAAGCGGCCCAGTCCGGCAACGCCGTAGG
The DNA here is from genome assembly GCA_963697035.1 of uncultured Acidobacteriaceae bacterium. Lineage (GTDB taxonomy): Bacteria > Acidobacteriota > Terriglobia > Terriglobales > Acidobacteriaceae > PALSA-270. The sequence continues at coordinate 84,431 of CAVOMN010000005.1, forward strand.
CCATATCAATTTCGGCAGTCTCTTTGAATTTCTGCTTCTGGCGGGCCGACATCATGCTGAACGCCATGGTCAGCATGTCCTCGGCGCTGACCCGCGGCTGATCGGTCAGCGGCACCAGGTCGCCATCAATTCGCAGATGAGGATAGTTACCGACTTTCAGGTGCAAGTCGGAAGCGCGCCGCTCCATGGCGATAGCCAGCAGATCATCAATATTCATGCGAAGCTTTCCCCGGGACCAGTACCCATCATGAACCGAAAGTCAGTCTTACCCAAGATGACCTAAGTAATGGCGGGAGGCGGGGTGTCCAAACCGGAGCACAGGCAAACTCCAGGAGACACTTTCCCAGCAGAGCGCAGGAGAGTCTAGGTTCACTAAAGACTTGGAACACGACCAGCAAAAAGCCGCCCCGAAAGGCGGCTCTTGAGAAAAAATCGGGGGGCGATCTATACGCTGACCGGCTGTTTGCTTCCCACTTCCACCGGCGTAAGCCAGCGGAAGCGATCCGGTTTTTCTCCGCGCACTATGGCGAAGAACTCCTGCCGAATCCTCTTGGTGATCGGTCCCATCCCGCCGTCGCCCACTGAAATCTTGTCCACCGAACGGATCGGCGTGACTTCCGCCGCGGTTCCAGTGAAGAAGACTTCATCTGCGATGTAGAGCATCTCGCGCGGAATGCCTTGCTCGACCGCCGGAATTCCCAGCTCGCGGGCGATCTGCAGCACGGAATCACGGGTGATGCCAGGTAGCACGGAGTTACCCAGCGGCGAGGTCTGCAGCACTCCATGGCGCACTACAAAGACATTCTCCCCAGATCCTTCGCTCACATAGCCATTCGAATCCAGCGCAATGCCTTCGACGTAACCGTTCGCCACCGCTTCCATCTTGATGAGTTGCGAATTCATGTAGTTCGCGCCGGATTTCGCCATGGCCGGCAATGTATTGGGCGCGAGCCGCGTCCAGGAGGACACGCACACATCGACAGCATCCCCGCCCGAACCATGCAAGTACTGACCCCACGGATAGTTGGCGATGTAAACCTCCATGGGGCAGTTCAGCGAATGAACTCCCAGCTCGCCATACCCGCGGAATGCAATCGGCCGGATGTAGCACGGCCAAACCCCATTCGCCTTCACTACACTGGCCATGGCCGTAATCAACTCTTCTATGCCATAGTCCAGGTCCATGCGGTAGATCTTGGCGGAATCGAGCAGGCGCCGCACGTGTTCGTGGGCGCGAAAGATCGCCGGAGCACCCTTCGGGGCATAACAACGCACTCCCTCGAATACCGACGACCCATAGTGCACCACGTGCGACATCACGTGGATATTCGCCTGATCCCAGGGTATAAGTTTGCCGTTATGCCAGATTTTTTCTGTCTTTTGAATGGGCATCACTACTCCTTCACAATACCTACTTCATTATAGACGAGCCAGGAGCGGCAGTTTCCGCGACCCAGTTGCACCAAGTTGACTGTCATACGTTCCTGGCGCCACTCTGCCGGAGTCTAGTCAAGCTCACGGCTGTTTTTGGGTGGAGCAGCGCTTCAGCGCTGCGCAAAGGCTCGTACTTTCAAGGAGGGACTTCAGTTTCTGGGGTACTTGACTCGTCTTTTCCCGCACTGGAGGGCGGGGGGCATCCAGCGAGAGAATCGAAGGTTCCTTTAGTTCGCGCTAGGCGCCAGGCTTGCCTGCACCGTCCCCGGCACTTCATCGCCGCGGAAATACTTATCCTTGGCGGCGCGCATCTCCGGCATGGCAGTGTAAGGCTTGCTGTAGTCGTTGTTTGCATTCCAGAACAAGAAGCCAATTCCGCCTTTGTTCTTCGCGGTAAGCACCTGCGTTTCAATATATTGCGGCGAATAGGTTTTCGTCCGCCAGGCAAAGGCCTGCAGCCACGGACGAATTACCACTCCGCTGCCCTTGGTGATCTTTTCGAACCGGTCCATGGACTCGCCGATAAAATGCTCCGGCGCATCGCCCGGACGCGCCACCCCGTCCATGCCAAAAAAGTGGGAAGGATAGATCATCGGCGAAAGCACATCGCAATATTTCGCCATGTTCACGATATCCTGCCCGGTGTGCGACAAGTCCACCTGACGCTGCCACGCCATGATGCCGAACACATCCAGCGATAACAGCACTCCGCTCGGTTTCAGTTCAGCCTGTGCGTGCTTCAGAAAATCCACGATTACGTCCGAGCGATGCCAATCCGGATGCTGCGTCTGGAATACAAAACCGGCGTCTTTCTGGTCGCCCTCGGCCGGAAAGCGAACATAATCAAATTGCACTTCATCCACTCCCGCCTCTGCCGCCTTCTTAGCCAGAGCGATGTCGTAGGCCTGCACCTTCGGCTGCGAGGGATCGGTCCATACCAGCTTTCCGTTTTCGCGCCATGGCTCACCGGTCTTGTGCGACTTCACCGCCAGCTCCGGATGCTCGGTCACCAGGCGTTGATCGCGGAAAATCGCCACCCGCGCAATGGCGTGCATATTTTGCGAATGCAGGAAGTGTACAAACTTCGGCAGATCGCGAATCGGCGTGTGATGGCTGCCAATCAGCGGATTTTCAAATGGAATGTTCACGCTGCCATCGCTGTCTTTAATGTCAAAGACAACCGAGTTGCCGCCCACTTCGCGCCAGCGCCGGATAATCCGTAACCCGTGGTCACTGCCCGCCATTAGGCCGGTGAGGTACACGGCACGCACCTCGAAGTCCTTCGCCACCGGAACCGTTTTTTCTACAATCGGCGAAGCCAGAATTCCTGGGACCACGACCTGCTGTCCAGCCTTCAGAAATGTGCCGGTAAAGTCCCCGTTCGCCTTGCGAATCGCCTCCGCCAACTCGCTGGAGGTCAGGTACGAAGTTTGGGGAACAAACTGGTGTGCCACCAATGCAATACTGTCTCCCCGCTTGGCGACGTACAGAGTGCTCCCCGCGGGAATCTCCTTCACCGTTCCGGGCTCAGCCGGCTTCGCAGGAGGTACAAGCGTCGCCGCAGGCAATAGTCTGGGTTGAGGCGACTGGGCAACCGCCTGTGGAATCAATGCCAGCCGGGCAGCTAGCCCCAAAGCCAGGCAAAAGAACGCGGCAACCAGCACTGAACCGAGACGTCGCAAAGTCCCCCCTGTCCGTCCTCAATATCTTTACTCTCCCATGGATGCTATCTCCCCGTAAATTGACCTGCCAGTTACGTCTGGTCATGCCAAAACGGGACAGCCCAACCACGAGCTGAAGCGAGGAAACTTCCCGCATGCGCAAAGTATTTCCTCTTTCCCCATCCTTCCTGTAGTATGCCGCCCGGCTGGTTCTCAGACCCTTTTCGCATCTAAGACTTGCAGGGAACGGCAGTTAGGCCTTGCCGGTTGAGGATGGAGAGGCGCTTGCACTAAGGGTCATGCGACAACACAACTGGGAAACCCAATGCAGGTATCCCGGAAGAACTAGACAACCGAACCCACTCTCCCAGGAACTAAGACATAGGCCAAAAAGATGGGGCAGACCCTTATGAAAACCGTCCTCAACGCAGTCCTCGACCCTACGCGCCGCAGCAATGAAGCCCGGGAGTTCGAAAACGCCCTTCGCCGCAGGATTGTTGGCCAGGAACCGGCCATCGAGAAGGTTGCGGAGATTTATCAGATGTTTCTGGCTGGCCTCAATGCTCCGGGCCGCCCTGTCGGCAACCTCCTGTTCCTGGGTCCAACCGGCTCCGGCAAGACCCGTGTCGTCGAAGCCATCTCCGAAGCCCTGTTCGGCGATGCCCGCGCCTGCATCAAGATTGACTGCGCCGAGTTCCAGCACTCCCACGAGATTGCCAAGCTGATCGGCTCGCCCCCAGGATACCTCGGCCACCGCGAGACCCATCCTCTGTTAACGCAAGAGGCGCTCAATCAATGGCATACCGAGAAGCTCAAGCTCTCCATTCTGCTATTCGACGAAATCGAAAAAGCTTCAGACGCCCTGTGGCAACTGCTGTTGGGAATCCTGGATAAAGCTACTTTGACCCTGGGCGACAATCGCCGCGTGGATCTCTCCCAATGCGTAATTATTATGACGTCGAATCTTGGGGCTGCCGAGATGGGCGGTCTGATCGATGGCGGCTTCGGCTTCGCTCCGAAAGTGGTCCAGATTGACTCGTCCCTGGACGAGAAAGTCAATCGCACCGCCGTGGAAGCCGCACGCCGCAAGTTTTCGCCCGAATTCATGAACCGAATTGATAAGACGGTCGTGTTCCGCACGCTTCGCCCCGAGCATCTGGAACAGATCCTGGAAATCGAACTGGGCATGGTGCAGCAGCGCGTGCTTGCGGCCTCGCCCACCAATCAGTTCGTGTTCAATTGCACAGCTAGAGTGAAAAACTTCTTGCTGCACGAAGGCACCGATCCCAAGTACGGAGCCCGTCATCTGAAGCGAGCCATCGAGCGCCACCTGGTATTTCCGCTGGCCAATCTGGTGGCCACCGGCCAGGTGAAGCTGGGCGACTTTATCCGCGTGGACCTGAATGCGGAAGGCCAGCTGGTTTTTGTGAAGGAAGCGGAAGGCGCTATGGCGCCCATGCTGCTGGAGCGTTACGGCGCTGCTGCTGCCGTGCCGGCCCAGGCTGCCCGCGCAGTTCGTCCCGTGGCAGTCCGCAGAGAATTCGGCGCACCCGCCGCCGACACGAAGTTGTAAATAAACCGCACACCCTACAAAGTGGGCGCCGGGCAACCGGCGCCTTTTTTTGTCCCTGGGAAAATCCTACTTCCGTCGAAAAATGCTGCCCCGCGGTGGCATACTTAACGCACCATGGGGCGCAAGAAATATTTCTATTGGCTGTTGGCTCAACTCTTCATTTCCTTCTCACTGGAAGCTCGCGTCGAGCCAACCCATGGGTTCGACCTCTTCTCCGCTCAGGAGGAAACTCAGGCCGGCCAGCAGGCCGCTGCCGAGGTCAGCAAACAGATGCCGCTGTTGCCCGAGAACGATCCCGTAACCAAATACGTTCAGCGGCTCGGCCAGCAACTCGCTGCGCACGCTCCCGGCGAAAAGTGGCCGTACAGTTTTCATGTCGTGAACCAGAAAGAAATCAACGCCTTTGCGCTGCCCGGTGGCCCCATCTTCGTGAACCTGGGAACCATTCAGGCCAGCGACAACGAAGCCGAGCTGGCCGGCGTGATCGCCCACGAAATTTCGCATGTGGTGCAACGCCACGGAACCCGTGCCGCAAGCAAACAGATGGCGGCACAATTGCCGCTCGCCATCCTCGGGGGAATCATGGGCCGCGGGACGCTCTCGCAGATGGCGCAACTCGGCATCTCTTTCGGCGTGGGCTCCTACTTCCTCAAGAACTCGCGCCAGTCGGAGTCGGAAGCTGACCTCCTCGGCACCGACATCATGTATGACACGGGCTACGATCCTCACGCCCTGGCAACATTCTTCGGGAAGCTGGAGGCGGTTTCCGGCAAGCAAAGCGGGGTGGCGCAGTTCCTTAGCGATCATCCCAACCCCGGAAACCGCGTCGAGAGTGTTTCCAAAGAAGTCTCCACCCTGCCGCCGAGATCCCGCTACCTGGCCGACAGCTCCGATTTCCGCGCCTGCAAAGAGCGGGTCGCGAGCATGAGGCCGATGACGGCGGAGGAAATCGCCGCCTGGCAGAAGCAGCGCACACCCGCAGCGGCGACGGCATCCGGGGACGTCACACCCTCTCCGGCCATGCGATCCTTTAGCCACAGCGAATATCAGATTTCCTATCCGGAGAACTGGCAGGTCTTTGGAGACCAGAATTCCGGCGTGACCATCGCTCCGCGCAGCGGCGTTGCGCAGAATGCCGTCGCCTACGGGCTCATGATCAATGACTACCAGCCGGAAGATGCCAACGCGAATCTAGATCAAGCGACTCACGATCTGCTGGATTCTCTCCGCCAGTCCAACCAGGGCCTGCGCGAGATCGGTCATGATGAGGACATTCGCATCAACGGCGTGCCGGGAAAGTCCGTAGATTTGATTGGGAGTTCGCCATTGCAAGATGGCAGCGGCAAGGCAGTGGAGGAGCGAGACTGGCTTGTGACTATGAAGCGGGGCGACGGCAATTTGCTGTATTTGGTCTTTATCGCCCCCGACAAGGATTTCGAAAGGCTGCGCCCCACCTTCGAACAGATGCTCAAATCCATGAAGCTGCAATGATGGACGCAGGGGCGTCCTTTCACTTCACGTAGGGCAAGCTCGTCCCGTGCGGCCCATCTTTGCGATTTTGGGCCGTGCGAATGGAATGACATGGAACGGAGTTGGAACATAGTCGCAGAAGTTTGCAATCAACCGCCTGCAGCGCCGCACAAGAGACTCGGGAACGACACAACTGTATTGACAACGCCAGGGGGCCGGGACATAATTCGCTACTTTTGGGGACGTGCAGAAAGAAGAAGACGACTATGACGTTTCGAAACAAAGCACGATTGAGCGGTTGGGCGGCGGGACTGGCCGCATGCCTTTTGCTTCCGGTGGCCGCGCAGGCCGACAGCCTCGGCCTGTTGGCCGAGACGGGAGCGAACTCCGCTTACAACTGCACCAGCACGACGGGGCCAACCGCGTCCTGCGCCGGGGGACTTTCGGCCAGCGCCACTGGCTCGCTGGCCACAGGAACATTTGGCGTGACCGCCGGGGGCACCGGCGGGTTGCCGAATATTCCGAATCAGACCAATTGGGTGGCTGCGGCCCAAACCGACGTGGGCTATAACTACACGGTCTCCGGCGTCACCACCGGAACTATTGTGACCAACATCGGCGTCACGGGAACGACCAGCGCGACGCCAACCGGCGTGGCTGAGGCGGCGATCAGCATTCCCACCACGGAAAATTTCAATGGAGTAGCGGGAACCAGTGTTTTGCTGGCGAATGGTTCTTCGGTGGTGCAGGTGGTCACTCCGATCATCGGAGGAACGGCGGCGTTCAGCTTTGACTTAGGGGCGTTTGCGCAGTGTCCGCCCGCCAGCCTAAGTGGTGCAAGCTGCACGGCGACGGCAGATTATCTCGATCCCGTCACCATCACCAGCGTGGCCGTGTATGACGCCAACGGCAATCTGGTGAACGCGGCGTTGCAGTCGCAATCCGGCTTCACACCAGTGCTGGTGACGGCGCCGGAGCCTTCGAACCTTCTCCTCATAGCAACCGGCTTGTTGTTGACTCTGGGATTCGTCTTCAAACGGAATGCGGTCTTGAATCGGAAGCAATCGAAGCAATCCTAGATACGATTGGAATCCCACCCTTTCGAAAACCGCGAAGGGTGGGGCACGTGCCGAAGAGTGAGGGACAGGGGGCGACGACTAGCCGCCCTGCTTCAACTCCACCAGCACTTGGCGGGCAATTTCTTTCAGGGTCTCGAATACGCCGACGCCCTGGAAGGCCACGGCTTCAATGACCGCTTCGTCCTTCTTGCGAAGCTCTTTGGAAAGGGCATCCACCGGCAGCACGTTGGGCAAATCGCGCTTGTTGAGCTGCAGGACGTAGGGAATCTTCTTGAAGTCGTAACCGTGCTCTTTGAGATTGTCGTGCAGGTTGTCGAGAGCTTCGACGTTGGCGTCCATGCGCTCTTTCTGCGAGTCGGCCACGAACACGATGCCGTCCACCCCGCGCAGAATGAGCTTGCGGCTGGCATCGTAAAAAACCTGGCCGGGGACGGTGTAGAGGTGAATGCGGGTCTTGAAGCCGCGCACCGAGCCGAGTTCGAGCGGCAGAAAATCGAAGAAGAGGGTGCGCTCGGTCTCCGTCGCCAGCGAGATCATCTTGCCCTTCTGCTGCTCGGCGGTCTTCTGGTAGATACACTGCAGGTTGGTCGTCTTGCCGCCCAGCCCCGCGCCGTAATACACGATTTTGCAATTAATTTCGCGGGCTGCGAAGTTGATGAAGCTCAAAGACTTTCCCCACGACCGGTGGAAGATTTAAAGCACAGGGGAACACATCCACCCCTTCCCCGCCGGCAAATTTTGGCATTGGTACTGCTTGTCTTATACCACACGCTGGAGTGTTACCGGCAGGTTACGCCGGTTACTTTTCGTTAACTGGGGCAGTCTCGTATCCCGGTCCAGGCAGCTCCCGGTCAACGCGCCGGAGATCCCGGACAGTATTTCTGCTTGGCATACACGTTCACACCGGTGCGAGCCACGGTCACTTCCAGGTCATGGCACGCTTCACTGATGGTGGCCCGAGTCTGGTAAACCAGCGTGTATTCGTTGCGCGCCTCACCCATCGCCCGGGCATAGGCGCTTTCAATAGCGTCGCGGGAATTATCCGTCAGGTATTCACCCGCTGTGGCGTTGGAGTACTTGGGCAGGATGTCGGTATATCCCATGCGCGGCAAATGGATCTTCGCCAGCTTGCTGTATCCGGGAAGCGCGGCCGATCCTACGCCAATCGCATAGACGGTCACATTGTTGGTGAGCAGCACCTTGAGCACATCGCTGTAACTCGCGGTGCTGCGGTATTCGCGCCCGTCGCTGATCACAAAAATAATCTTACGGCGGGTTTTTTCCCGTTTGTTCAGCGCCACCGCGGCGGCCAGAATCGCGTCGTTCAACACGTGCGATTGCTGCGCCGGCGCCATATTGTGCGGCACATTCGGATCCACCGGGACACCGTTGATCACCGGCCCCTGAGGTCCCATGGGGCCGTCGATTTCCGGCGGCCCGTTGTTGCTGCCGGTCACATACTTCAATTGATCGAGTACCGCGTCGAGGCGCTTGCCGACGGCGCCGAAATCAGCCGCCTTGGACACGGTGGAACTGTAGGTATAAAGGGCAACTTCATCGTAGGGACCGAAAGCGCCTTCGAGTGCAGAGAAGGTCTTGTTCACCTTCTGCACCGATGCATCCGGCATGCCCAGGTCAAGAATCACAGCCGCTGACAGGGCGAGCGGATCCTCGCTCATGTAGGTTAGCTTCTGCTTTTTACCGTCCTCGTAAACGGCAAAATCCGCCGGCGGGATGCCCGGCACCATTCGCCCGGAGCCATCCGTCACCCGAACCGGAATAACCACCTGGTTGGTGCGCACCACTAACTTGTAAAGCGTGTCTTCGGGATTATCGCTAGGCGGCTTCACGCTCCCCGGTGGCACCGTCTTCACATTGAAGGGCGGCGCGGTACCCTCTGGCTCTTCGCCGGGCGGATAGGCTGGCGGTGGCTGATAGGCCCCCGGCTGAGTCGGTTGAACCGGAGTAGGCTGCGTCGGTTGAGCGGCGGGCTGAGACTCTGATTCGGGAGCCTGCGGTGGCGGAGCCTGGTTGGTCGGAAATGGTTGTGGCGGCCGAACCGCCGATGGCGCATCCGGAATGTCCTGTTTCTGGTCCGGTGGCGTCTGATTCTGCTGGGTTTGTGCCCACCCCAGCACTACCGTGAGGCAGATGACAATTCCGATCCAGCGGGTTCCGAACTTCCTGAAGCTCCTGCAAGACATCGGCTTACCCTTTCCACCCCTTCAGGCACTCCGTCCAATGGGATGCCTTCTCCCGCCAATTTGGTGCATCTAACTTTTCTAAGAGATAGACTACCAAAAGAACAAGAGATTCACCTCCATGCGAAAACCTCGTTTGTCTCCGCTTCTCGTCGCCTTGGCGTTCGCTCTGCTGGCTTCCGCGGTTCTTCCCGTCGTCCGGGCACAGCAAACCGCCCCACCCCCGGATCAGCCTCAGGATCAGGCTTCCGACCAGTCGCAGGATCAGTCGATGGCGACCCTCAAAGTCAATGTGGACGTGGTCCAGCTTTTCTTCAACGTGAAGGACAAGAAGAACGGCCTGATTCCGAATCTGACCAAGGACGATTTTGAAGTCTACGAAGACGGGAAGCCGCAGACCATTAAGTACTTTGCGGCCAACTCCGACTTGCCCCTGACGCTGGGAATTCTGATTGACACCAGCCCCAGTCAGCAGAGGGTTCTCGGCATGGAACAAGAGGTCGGTGGCACGTTTCTCACCCAGATTCTGCGCGACAAGGACTTAGCTTTCGTCATCAGCTTTGACGCCGATGCGAACCTGCTGCAGGACTTCACCAACTCCCCGCATCTCCTCAAAGTCGCCCTCAATAGCACGCACATCAACGGCGGAACGGGTGGCGGCGGGGGCATTGCCGGCATCGGCGGAGGGCCCGTGCCGACCATGAATCATGGTTGCTGCACCATGCTTTATGACGCAGTTTACTCTTCCGCGCACGAGGAACTAGCCCAGCAGGTCGGCCGCAAGGCGATGATCCTGCTCACCGACGGCGAAGACGATGGCAGCAAACTAAAGCTCGTGGATGCCATCGAAGCCGCGCAAAAAGCCGACAGCATCGTGTACGTGTTGCTATGCGCCGATCGTGGCTTTTACGGCTTTGGGGGATTCTCCGGCGACAGCGAGATGAAAAAGCTTACCCAGGAAACCGGCGGACGAGTGATTGACGTTGGCAACAAGATGGATAAGCTACGAGACGCCTTCGACCAGGTGGCAAAGGAGTTGCGCAGCCAATACAGCATTGGCTACGTTCCGACCAACCGCGCCAAGGACGGAACGTTCCGTAAGGTTGAGATTCGCTCCAAGGGTGGTTATAAGATTCAGGGCCGCGCCGGCTACTATGCAGTCGCGCATCAGGATTGAAACCAGACTAAGCAAGTGCAGATGCCCGTCCTCGTCGGGCTCTTGCGAAAGGGCGGGATTCCGACAGCCGGCATTTAAACCGCTGCCGCCTTTTGTTTTGCAGACTCTTCGGGTGAATTTACCGGCTTGCGGTGGTACATGGCCTGATCCGCTGCTGTCAGTACGGCCATCGGGTCCGCGCCCTTTTGATACACCGCCGACCCGCAACTGATCGATAGGGTGTACCCCTTGATCGGTTCGCTTTGGTTCCACTCCTCCACGGCTTCCTGCAGGCGTTGCTCCGCCCGCGTGGCCATCTGCTCATTGGAGTCCACCAGCAACACCAGGAATTCGTCGCCGCCAAACCGGCTGATAATGTCGGAAGTGCGAAATGTCTTCCGCAGCAGCAAGGACAGTTCCCTCAGTATCTGGTCCCCTACCAGGTGTCCCAACGCGTCATTGGCACGCTTGAAGTCGTTTACGTCAATCATGAGGAAAGCGAACATCGAGTTCTGCCGGTCCACCCGCGAGGTTTCGCTGGTAATCGCCCGCATCATATAGCGGCGGTTATACATCTCAGTGAGCGGATCGATCACCGCCAGCCGCTCCGCCGTTTCGCGGCGAATTAGTTCCGTGATCAGTTGCTTCTGCGTGTTCTTGAGCGAGCGCCGCTGCTGCAGCACGTACCAGCAGAGCAACGCGACCAGACAGAAAAGGCCGCACAGCAATTGCGGGATGTAATAGCGCTCGACCTCGAGGCCTTCGAGGTTCCAGACCAGCTTGGGGAAAAGGCGGAGCACGAAGCCAGACGCCAGCACCATCATCACCACCAGGGTGATGGAGAGCAGGTGAAAGAACCGGCTCTGTACGGAATCGATCTCTTTTCTGAGTCTGCTTACTTCTTGCTGATTAAGTTCTTCCATGATCCGACGCTGCCGAAAAAGTAACGGGAGATGGTCCCGTCCCCCTCTTTCTGGACCAAGCCATTGGAAAAACTTTACATGACTTCAGGGCGAATCAAATGTAACTAAGGTAACGCCAAAGGTGGATCTGGGACGAAGTTCCAGAATGGGTGGCACAAGAAAAGCCCCTCACTTTGTCCCATCGTCCCAGGCCAGCGTTCTCCCCTCCCGGCTACTCTGCTCCGCCAGTTCGAGGACTCGCATAGTCCGCCAGACTTGCTCTGGGGTTACCGCCGGCGCGGTTCGATTCACGATGGCGTCCCGCACGTTGGCGTAAAACCCGGGATAGTCTCCCCGTTCCGTTCTCACTTTCCTTTTGCCGCCATCGGCCAAGTCGAGGACACCCCAGTTCTCCTCCGCATCTTCAGCCCAGCCCGGCCCCTCCGGCACCGCTCCGGCTTTAAGCAATTCTTCTTGCGGATCCAGTCCATATTTCACGAACGAACCCGTCGTGCCATGCACCGTAAAATGCGGCCCCGGCGAATAGGCGATAATCCTCGCCCGCAACCAGGCGCGGACTCCGGCAAACTCCAGACAGACATCAAAAGCGTCATCTACCTGGCTGCCTTCCCGTTGCCGATAGCTCTGCCCCATAATCCGTTGAGGCGTACCGAATAACGTGAGCGCTTGATCCACCAAGTGCGGTCCCAATTCCAACAGCATTCCGCTACCCGCCTGCTCGCGCTCGCGCCAACTGTTGGGCCGGATCTCGGGCCGAAACCGCTCAAACCGCGCCTCGTACTCCGCCACTCGCCCCAACGCCCCGCTCTCCACCACCTTCTTCACCGTCTTGAAATCTCCATCCCAACGGCGGTTCTGATAAACCACGAGCAGCCGCCCCTTCTCCTTGGCCAGCGCAATCAGCTCTTCCGCTTCCCGCAGCGTCACGGTAAAAGGCTTATCCACCACCACGTCTCGTCCCGCCAGCAAACACTGTTTCGCAAAGTCGAAGTGAGTGGAGTGCGGCGTCGCGACCACACAAAGCCGGATCGTCTCGTCCGCCAGCATCTCTTCGAGCGTTCGCACCACCCGCACTTCGGGATAGATTCCCTTCGCCCGCAATCCGCTGCGCTCCACAATGCACGCCAGTTCCATCCCCGGAACAACGCTGACGGTGGGTGCATGGAAAACCTGGCCTGCCAACCCAAAACCAATCACACCAACTCGCACCATTGCAGTTCTCCTAAGTGTTCTAAGTCAGAAGCTCGCAGATCGTCAGCGGTCCGTGTCAGGGCATCGGCTTCGCGGGCCGCGGAAAAACTCGATTCAGGCGTCCCATGGGCTAAGACCCTGATCAAGTTCAAAGCGCTTTAACACAGCGCTAAAAGCGCTACTCTAACCCAAGACCGGAGCTGAACTCGTTTTTAAGGCAAATGGCGGCGTGGCTGAAGCCGATGCCCTTATACGAACTGACTTCTCAGGACACTAGCCCTTCCGGCGATCCTTCACCCGGATGACAAACTTCAATCCCGACCACACTTCGCTGACCGCGCACACCTTCACATCCACCAACCCGTCTGCCAGCCCAATCCGGCGCACTTCATTCTCAGTCAGATCGGTCGCTACACCCGAACTTTTCTTCGGCCAGCTCACCCACAACATTCCCGCCGGAGCTAGCCGCCGCGCGAAGCGCGCAAATTCTTTCTCCAGATCTTTCTGCCGGTTGACAACGATCATTGCAAAATCAAGCTCGCCGCGTTTCACCATGCGGCAACCGCCCAATTCTTCTTCGAGGTCAGCCGCCACGTCCGCAGGCAAATTGAAGAAGGCTGCACGAAGCCCAGCCTTGATACCCAACTTTTTGGCTAAGGGAGTGCCCGAGTAGCCCGCCATACGGCCCTATTGGGTGGGCGCATAGTAGCCGCGGCGGCTGCGCACCTTCAAGTTCTTGTGGTCCTTCGCGGTGACATCAATAGTATGAAAGCTGCCGTCAGGCCTGAAATCGGCAGGGGTGTAGGAAAGCATGTACTGGCTGCGCAGCTCTTCCTGAATTTCCGTAAAGTTGGTGGCAATGTCGGTGAGCTGAAAAGGGAAAAAAGCGCGCCCGCCGGTAGCGTCGGCGATGCGTTGCAGCACTTTGTCGCCCCGGTCCGGGCTGCCGGTGACATTGGTGCTGATGGTATAGACAATCACTCCCGCGCGATCCGCCATATCAATCGCTTCTTCACGCGTCACATGACTCTGGTTGTCGTCGCCGTCGCTTAGCAGGATGATCGCTCTCCGCACCAGCCCACCCGGGTGCGTCTTCAGCAGCTTGTCGCGGCAGGCAAAATATAGAGCATCGAACATCGCCGTTCCGCCGCCTGGGCGCAGGCTGCGCACCCCGTGCGACAGTGATTCCGTGTTGTCCGTAAAATCCTGGGTCACTTCGGGCGTGACATCGAATCCCACCACGAAGGCTTTGTCGAACCTCGGCCGTATGGTCTGGTTCAGGAACTCAATCGCGGAATCCTGCTCGAAGCGGAAGCGGTCGCGCACCGAGTTGCTGGCATCCACCAGCAGACCAACTTCCAGCGGCAGGTTGGTCTCACGGCTAAAACTTCGGACCGCGGCGGGAGGTTGTTTGTTGTCCAGAATTTGGAAATCGCTTCTCTGCAAATCCTTCACATAGTGGCCGCGCCGGTCCGTGACAGTGAAAACGACCGGCACTTCATTCACCCGCTGACGAATCGTCGCAGTCGGATCGGCATCGGGCGGCAGCCCCAGATCTGGCCCGGCTCCCGGGGCGCTCTGCGCCGGTGGCTCGGGAGCGGTCTGAGCGGGTGTCGTCTGCGCTGGGGCGGCCGCCGGAGTTGGTGGAGCAGGAGGAGGAGGTGCCGTTTTCATCCGCTCCGCGGAAGGAGCCGATGGCAAATTATCGTTCTGGCTCGAATTCGTAGCAGGCGCAGCCTGGGTTGCCGGATCCTGTCTTGTTGAATCCTGAGTGGCGCCCATTGCCGCCATCAGCAGGACGCCCGCCAACCCTAAAATGACCCTACCGATCCTCATTCTCGACTTCATTATAGCCACAAAATTCCTTCGTGAAGCTTCGTGCCCTTAGTGGTTACTGCATTTCTCCGTCCGCTCCTCAACCGCGCAAAGGAATTCACTTAGCTCCTGCGGCACAGGCCGTGAAAACGACAACGTCTTTCCACGCCGGGGATGAACAAACTCCAACGCTGCCGCATGCAGAAAATTTCGCGTCAAAGAAATGTTCTCATCGCCCAAACGAATGCTTCGCGGCGCACCGTAAAGCGCATCCCCCACAATAGGATGCCCCAACGAAGCCAGGTGCACGCGAATTTGATGTGTCCGCCCGGTACCGATGCGCAGCTCCAGCAGGGTGAACTTGCCGGCGGGAGTATCCATCCGCCGCTGGACGGTATAGTGGGTAATCGCCTCGCGACCGCCATCCCGCTGTGTGGTCATACGCGTCCGCCGTATCCGGTCGCGGCTGATACTGCTGGTGACTGTCCCCTTGTCCTGCTCCATCCAGCCGTGCACCAGGGCGATGTAGGTTTTCTTGACTTGCCGCTTGGCGAACTGTGCCGCCAGTTGGCGGTGAGCATTGTCATTTTTCGCCACTACCATCAGCCCGCTGGTCGCCTTGTCCAAGCGATGCACAATTCCCGGCCGCAACTCTCCTGCCGCGCCAGAAAGCGTGCCAAAGCGGTGGAGCAGCGCATTCACCAGCGTTCCCCGATTGCGTTCGGCCTCGGTAGCGCCCGCGCCGGCATGCACCATCATTCCCGCCGGCTTGTTGATGACGGCCAAGTCGTCGTCCTCGTAGACCACGTCGAGCGGAATCTCCTCTGCCATGGCACGCAGCGGGGGCCGCTGCACCTCGCCCCGCACGGTAACCTGCTCTCCGCCGCGCAAGCGTAGAGATGCCTTGGCCGGCGAGTCATTGACCAGCACTTGCTGCTCAGCGATTAGCTCTTGCACCCGCGCGCGGCTCGTGTCGGGAAGCTGTGCCGCAAGAAACTGGTCCAGGCGCTTGCCCGCATGCTCGGCGGACACCGCAAGAAAAATGGGAAGCGTTAACCCTGTCATATTGAGCGGAGCGCATCGGGCCGGTGCGGCCGGATGCGCGAAGTCGAAACATCCCTACCTTATCACCGGGCTGGACTTTGTCATGTCGAGCGGAGCACGCCGGGCGAGAACGGCCGGGCACGCAGAGTCGAAACATGCCTACCGCGGCACCGGCCGAGTAGATGTCAGAGATAAGTGCCTGTCAAAGATGAAAGGAGCCGCGGCACGGCAGCGCCGGGCGTCCTTAGTTTTACTTTGCCCGGCGCTGCTGTGCCTGGGTGGTTAAAGCCCTTATCGGGCAGCCCGCGCCGGCGCCGCAACCGCCTTCATTCCCGGCCGCAGCCACCAGATCACTCCGCCCGCAAGCACCAGACAAATGGAAATCAGCTGCGTCCCGCTCATGATCCCGCCGAATACCGATCCCCTGCCCGGGTCATCGCGGATAAACTCCAGGAAGTATCGCGCCACCCCATAAAGCATGAGATACAATCCGAAAATTTGCCCGTCGAATTTCTTGCGCGCGAATTGCCAGGTGAGAATGAAGAAAATCACCAGCTCAATCGCGGATTCAAAAAGCTGGGTCGGCTGCAGCCGCTCATTCAACGGTGTGCCCGAGATCGAAGCGGCCAGCGGATTGGTAAACACTACTCCCCAAAAGTGATTGGTCGGCTTGCCGTAGCAGCATCCGGCGGAAAAGCAGCCCACGCGGCCAAAGGCGTGCCCCAGCGCCAGCCCCGGAGCAAATCCATCCAGCATGGCCAATGCCGGCATGCGATGGCGGCGGATATACCACGCCGCCCCAATAAACGCCGCCAGTAATCCCCCGGAAAAAACTCCTCCAGCCTGCAACGTGTCGAGAGAAAAAATCTGCTCGTGGATTCGCCGCGTAGGTGCTCCAGTCATTGATGATGTAGAGAACCTTCGCGCCGAGAATTCCGCACAGCACCGTGACGATGCCGAAATTCCAGGCGTCGTCGGCATTGATCCCCTGCTTCTCCGAATTGCGCACGCTGACCCATAACCCCACCAACACGCCAAGCGCGACCAGAAATCCGTAGGTCGGTACGCTGAAATTGCCGATATGAAAAAGTCGAGGAAACACTGGTTTGTTAGATGCAAGCCAATCAGGATTTGCAACAGCCAAGTTTAACAGGGAAGGAAAACGTCTGCTCCTAGCCAGGAGCTAGTAGCTAGAAGCTAGAGCTGTTTATAACAAGCCGACCCACTGAGCCGTGTGACGGGGCCGAGAATGAACCCGTCGGTAGACGTTGGGTGCCCGCCGAGACCCTTTAGGCATCTCCGCATGGCGGAGCGCTGCACACCGGATCCTAGTTCGAGTCGAGCTCCCGTTCATTCTGCATTGGTTCAAAAATCGGTTACCCGCCATCACCAACCCGGCAGGCCGGCTTTCATCTCGGATGCTAGGGGATCCGCGCTCTCGTTGGCAAGAGGCAGCGGCAAAAAAGATGGCACTTCGGTTGCCTGCGCGGACCACCTCGGGATGAAGCCGCCTACTACGGCTGCTTGAATAGAAGTTCTTCAATCACCACGGAGCCCGAGTTTCCCTCCACTTTCGCTTTATCACCACTCTTATCCAGAGAAAGATGCCAGGAAAACTTCGCCCCATTCTCGAATAGCGAATCAAACCGAAGCATCCTTCCACCGAGCGCCGGATTGAGGATTGCCGACGTCAGCTCCTTCCCATCTTGATTCACCAGCACCGCCGTTCCACCCGCGATGCCCTCCGTGACAGCAATGTTAAACGTGATTGCAGCCCTCCCGGTCGCGGGACTGATCCGGCTATGCCAGGTTCCGGCAAATTCCGACCGAACGTCTTCATGCTGTAAGTCTGTTCCAGACCCGACCGGCCAATAACTTTCCCTGGCCAGCACAGTGCTGCCCTGGGGATTCACCAACCGCACCGCAATGCGGTGCAGCCCAGGCTCCGGATTCTGCGGCTGAAAACTCAACAGATAGCGGCTGTGCAGATGATTCGTAAAGTCCAGCATGTGATTTTCAAATGCGTTGAGCGTGGCGAACGTCTCATACTCGCCGCCTGTCAGTTGGGCAATCGCTTTCGGGGTGTTGCGCCTTACAGCCTCTCGCGCCAAAGCTATCGCGGCAATCCAGTCCACGCCCCCGCTCATATTCACAGGCCCCTTGCTGCGATACGGATCGATCACATCTCCCAGCCCGGGAGAAAACGCCAACGCATACACCGCAATATTGCTGTTGCCAATCAGGCTCACAACATCGTCGATTGCGATTCCGCGGCTGCCGTGATCGCGGGTCTCACTCACCAGCAGGATCACGCGCTTCTGCTGCCCCGGCAGTTGGTTGAGCAACTCCGCCGAGTATCTCACCACGCCGAGGATCGCGGCCTTCCCATCTCCGCCTTCGATGCTCTCCAGCGCCCGCTGGATTTGATTCGCATCCGGGGTGAAGTTCTGCATCAGCCGCACCTGGCTGTCGAACTCCACAATCGCCACTTTGCGTCCGCGGCTCCTCCAGAATCGGCCCCAGCATTGAGCTCAGCCCGCGGATTCTCGGAAACTCCCGCTCCGCGCTTCGTCCCGTCTGGATCGCCACCACCATCGACAGCGGCTCTCCCTCCACGTCCTCATCCAGGCGAACTTTCTGCGGAACTCCGTTGTCCTCCACAATGAAGTCCTTCGCCTGCAGTCCGTATACCGCGTGCCCGATGGAATCCCGCACCAGCGTCGGCACCATCACAATATTGGATTGACTACGAAAGGTAGGAGCTTGCTGCGAAGTGTCTGGCTGGTTTGCTTCGTCCTGCCCGAAAAGCAGCGCCGCCGCCAGACTGCACAACAGAAAAGAAAAGGTCAGCCTGATAAAACTATCCCGCTTTGCGCTGCTCGTCTAAAACTTCATCCAGCGCATCCGCCAGATGATGAGCCCGCTTCAAATATTCCGTCCCGCTGCCATCCCGAGTGCGCTTCAGCAGATGATATTCGTCCGCAATGTTGAGCGCCGCCAGCACCGCCAGGCGCGCCGTATCGACGGTCTGCGTCTGCTCCGCCACCGCACGCACCTTGGCGTCCACATACTCCGCCAGCTTCAAAATATATTCTGGATCCGAGCCGCGCAGGTTATAGGCCTGATCAAAAATCTCCACCCGCACACTGTTGTTATTTGCGTCCTTGACCGGGGTTTGTCTTGTGGCCGTCGCCATAGCTGATTGTGCTCCTCTCGCAGGGCGCGATGCCGGACGATTCCTAGCTCGCCGCCTGCTCCTCGGCCAAAGTCTCGATCTGCGCCAGCATCTTCTCCACCCGCCCGCGAATCTCTTCGCGCTCTTTGCGCAGGCGCACCATCTCGCGGCGCATGGTGTCCACTTCCTCTTCGCGCTCTTCCAATTGCTCGCGCAGGCGCTTGACGTCGCGTTCCGCTGCCACCCGCGCCTCGCGCGCCGACTTGTATAGCTCAATAGTGCGATAAACTTTCTCTTCCAGCGCCTGAAAATCGTCGGCAGGAACCTCGGCAGATACCTCTTCAGCAAGCTTTAAGGACATGATGGCACTTCCTGGGAGAATTTCGAACTTGGCCGAGTATAACCCCCGGCACCCTGTGGATGGAAGAATAGATCGTGCCGGCGAAACGCGCTTCCCGGGTGGATCCGATGGTAGCGTTGAGATATGAGTAGCGTCTGCGAAAAAAGGCTTAAAGCAGATTCCTCGCCCGCTTGATTGACAAGAATGAAGTAGCTTAGCGGCACGAGTGAAACTCGTGCCCTTCCCATTGTGAGATGGGGCTAGTCCATCTGCACACAATTCTCCCTGCTACAATTTCTAGCTCCGTGGGAAGCGCTGAACTTTTGGTCTCGCCCCAACGTATGCATTGATCGGTACAACGTCTGTAATTTGTCGGCGTTTGGGCGGCAAACTACAAACGTCGAACACCAGGAGTTCCGGGAGTGCAGTTTTGGAAGATGCCCGTGCCGCTGCCTTGCTGGTCCGCCGCTGCCTTGCTGGCGACGCTGTGGCCTGGGAGGAGATTGTGCGTCTCTACCACCGGCGGATTTACAACCTCTGCTACCGTTTTGCCGGGTCGGCCGATGACGCCCAAGATCTTACCCAGGACGTCTTCATCCGTATCTACCGTACCTTGAAGTCCTACGATGCCGAGCGGGGCGCTTTCATCACCTGGGTAACCAGCATGACCCGCAATCTGCTGGTGGATCATTTTCGCAAGAGCCGGCAGGACCGGATGACTGATTCGCTGGATGCCCCGCCGTCCGAGCGCGAAGATGCCATGACTCTGGGTGAGCGGATACCCGACAAGGCCGCTTCTCCCGATGCCGGGGCGCAACAACGCGAAACCCAGCAAACCGTGCATCAGGCGCTGCAAAAGCTCTCTCCGGAACTGCGGGAAGCGGTCATTCTGCGCGACCTGCAGGACATGGACTACCGGGAAATCGCTGCTGTACTTAGGGTTCCGGAAGGCACGGTGAAGTCCCGAATAAACCGCGGGCGGGCGGAACTTGCTCGCCAGTTACAACGTACCTATAGGCAGGTGATGTGATGGCTGGAGAAAACCAATCCGCTGATGCACGTGCGCTGAGTTTGACGCGCTGCTTGAGTGATGCCCTCGATCACCAGTTGACGGGACCAAAGCTGCAGAGCGTTTCAAGACCATGCCGCAACCTGCGCCGTCTTGGGCCGCAGTTTGCTGGCAGATGCCGAAACTGGACGCAACTGGCTTAGGTCCCTGCAGGAAGTGGAGCCGCCAGCCGGACTGGTGATCAATATTCTTGTGGCAACCAGCGGCTTCCAAACTGGCCGCTCCGGCGTTCTGAATCCGTCGCGTACTTCCTGGTGGGAACAATTCACAACGGCGTTCATCCGCGCCGGTACTGCGCGTGGAATCCGTCAGCCGCGGTTTGTCATGTCATTTGGCATGGCCTTCTTCTCGGTTTCCATCTGCTTGAGTCTTGCAGGTATCAAGCTCAGCGATCTGCGTACCCCGGACCTGCGGCCCAGCGCCATCAAGCGGAACTATTACGAGACTTCGGGACGAGTGGTGAAGTACTACGAAAATATCCGGTTCGTGTATGAGTTCGAGTCGCGGGTGCGGGAGTTCAAGCGAATTACCGAACCTGCCGAGCCGCGTCGAGAACAAGAAGAAGATAAGAACAAGGAACGCCGTAACGACACCAGTGGCCAGCCCGATCAGAAAGAGGATCGCGACTACAGCCAGGGGGAAGGTAGCCCCATGCTGGCCGAGCTGCCAACATCGCGTGCGGCAACCACTTCCGGGAGGGCTCTATGAATTGCGCCAATCATCCTGACAACGCCGCGGTGGCCTACTGCCGTACCTGCGGCAAGCCCTTATGCGCCCCCTGCACGCGAGACGTGCATGGAGTCATCTATTGCGAGCATTGCCTGGCCGAGCGGTTGGAGGGCACGGTGCCGGTGGGCACAATGCCTGGCCCGGGCACTCCAGTAGGGGTGAGTTCCGGGCCCAATCCGGCGCTGGCCGGTCTTCTCGGTGCGATCCCGTTTGGTGTCGGCGCGGTCTACAACGGGCAATATGCGAAGGGGTTGGCTCACCTAGTTATCTTTTGCCTGCTCATCTTTGGGGCGAACACTGCCCGAGAACCTCTGGATGGTCTTTTTGGGGTCGGTATCGCGTTCTTCGTCCTGTACCAGATCTTTGACGCGGTGCGCACCGCCAAGGCGATTCAAATGGGCCAACCCGCTCCCGATCCGCTCGGCCTGGGACGCACCTTCGGGGCTGGCGAAAAAATTGACACCTCTAAAGTGCCAACCGCGGCAATTGTTCTGATTGGCTTAGGCGCTGTCTTTCTTCTGCAAACCTCGGGAGTTCTCAGCTTCAGCGTGGAACAGTTTTGGCCTCTCTTGCTGATTGGCCTCGGGGCCTGGATGATGGCCCGCCGTCTGGGGATTCTCGGCTCGAGCCAGACCAACGAGGCCCGGCCGCAGCGCATACATCGATGGTTTGGCCCGCAGTATTGCTGACCATCGGCTTGCTTTCATTGCTGGAGAACCTTCACGGCCCACACTGGGACCGCACTTGGCCGGTACTGATTTTGGCAATCGGCTTAGCCAAGCTGTTTGATCACAATGCAGCGGCCCAACTGCCCGAACAAAACGGTTCAGCGCCGGGGTCCACTCCTCCAGGCGAAATACCGCCGCCCGTTCCGCCCAGCAGCGAGGTGAAAAATGGCTAGCACTGTGCAAACTCCGCCGCCCCGAGTTCCCCCTCCCGCGCCGCGCCCGCAACGTTCCCTCGCCGGGCCCGTGGTACTGATCATCATCGGCATCGTCTTCCTGCTGGGCACGATGGGTGTATTGCACTGGTACGTGCTTGGGCAATGGTTTGCCCACTACTGGCCGCTGCTCATCATTGTGTGGGGCGTCATCAAGCTGGTGGAACACCAGCAAGCCCAGCACGGTGGCCGCCCAGCCAGGGGCATCGGCGTTGGAGGAGTTTTTCTCCTGATCATGCTCATCGTCTTCGGGCTGATGGCGACCCAGGCTGCGCGTTTCAACTGGGAAGAGCTGCGCGATCAAATTGGCGACAACGACGGCGATTTTCCCTTCTTCGGCCACACCTACAACTATGACGATCAACTAGCACAGAGTTTTCCGGCCGGAGCCAGCCTCAATGTGCAGGACGACCGCGGCGCAGTGAACGTAACCGCCTCCCCGGACAATCAGATTCACGTGACCGTCCATAAACGCGTCAATGCGGAAAGCCAGCAGGAGGCCGATCAATGGAGCGGCGGCGCCAAGCCGCAGATCACGGTGAGCGGCAATGTGGTCACGCTGAATGCCAACACTCACGGCGGTGGCGACCATTGGGTGGCCACCGATATGGACGTTTCTCTGCCCCGCAAAGCTTCCGTCGTCATCTCCACGCGCCATGGCGACACCTCTGTAATGGGGCGTGACGGCGACGCCGAGATTTCCAATCAGCATGGAGATGTTTCCGCCAGCGACATCAATGGCAAAGTCATTTTGCATCTGGAGCACAGTTCTGCCCGAGTTTCGCAAATCGCTTCGGATGTCTCCGTCGAAGGGCACGCCAACGATGTTTCCGTCGAAGACGTGAAAGGTGAGGTGCGTCTGAACGGCGACTTCACCGAAAATCTGAAGCTGGCAAAAATCGCCAAAGCGGTCAGCTTTAAGACATCCCGCACCAGCATGGAACTCGCCAGGCTCGATGGGGAGCTGAACCTGGATTCCGGCGATCTGCAGGCGGATAACCTCATCGGACCACTGCGCCTCGAAACCCGCTCGAAAGACATTCGCCTGGGCGCAGTCTCTGGAGACGTTCACCTCTCCGACGAAAACGGCGCGGTTGAGATTCGTGTCAGTAAACTGGGCAGCATGCAGGTAGAGAACCGCCAGGGGGACATCGAAATCTTTGTTCCGGACAAAGCCGGCTTCCAGGTGGATGCCCACGCCCGCAACGGCGAGTTCTATTCCGACTTCAGCGGTGTGAAGAACAATGAATCCGATGACGTGGCCGTGGCCTCTGGCACCGTTGGTAGTGGCGGTCCGGTGCTCACCCTGAAGAACGAACACGGCGCAATCAAGATTCTCAAGAGCTCGTCGAACCCCGACACCGGCGTCATACCGACGCCGCCCAGGCCTCCAAAGCCGCCGAAACCCCCGGAAGTTCCCGAAGAGACGGAGAACTGAGCTTCGCGACATCCTCCGGTAGGGGTGAAGTTTGGGAAAACGATTCGTATCAGGGCATGGCCTTGGGTGCCCTGATCCGAACCGTTCTGAAATTGCACTACTACCCTTTCTTCGTGTTACTTCGTGACCTTCGTGGTTACCGCGTTGGAAACCGACGCTACCGGTTCGCAAGCCGAAGCACCTTCTTGTAAACTAGTCAGACTATGCTAAACGTGGGATTCATGGGCTGGAGAGGCATGGTGGGCAGTGTCCTCATGCAACGCATGCGTGAGGAGAACGACTTCGCCGGGATTGACCCGGTTTTCTTTTCCACCTCGAACGCCGGCGGCGCAGCCCCCAAAGAAGCCGGGCCGCGCGGCAGCCTGCTCGATGCCAGAGACCTGAAAGCTCTCAGCCGTTGCGATGTCCTGGTCAGTTGCCAAGGCGGCGACTACACCACCGAAATCTATGGCTCCCTGCGGAAGAGCGGCTGGCCAGGCTACTGGATTGACGCCGCCTCCACCCTTCGTATGGAGAAAGATGCAGTCATCATCCTGGACCCGGTGAACGGGGAGGTCATTCAGGACGGACTGGGCAAAGGCCTTCGCACCTTCGCCGGCGGCAACTGCACCGTCAGCCTGATGTTGATGGCGATCGGCGGTCTGCTGAGAGCCGGGTTGGTCGAATGGATCACCACCATGACCTATCAGGCCGCCTCCGGCGCGGGCGCGGCCAAGATGCTGGAACTGGTCAAGCAGATGGGCTATCTGGTGGATCCCACCCGCGCCACGCCATCGCAGAATGCGCTGGAAGTGGATCGCTTGGTGGTTGATGCCCAACGGTCGACTGCTTTGCCCACGCAGGAATTCGGCGCCCCGCTGGCCGGCAGCCTGCTGGCCTGGATCGACAAAGACATGCCCGGCGGCCAGACCAAAGAAGAATGGAAAGGCATGGCCGAGACCAACAAGATTCTGGGCCTCAACCCACCCGTGCCGGTGGACGGCATCTGCGTGCGGGTCGGCACTATGCGCTGCCACAGCCAGGGCCTGTGCATCAAGCTGAAAAAAGACGTGCCCTTGCCGGAGATCGAGAGAATCATCGCCCAAAGCAACTCCTGGGTACGGGTCATTCCCAATGACAAGGCCTCCACCTTGCGCGATCTGACCCCAACCGCCGTTTCCGGAACTTTGGATGTCCCCATCGGCCGCTTGCACAAGCTGAGACTCGGCCCGGAGTATCTGGGTGCTTTTACCGTAGGCGACCAGTTGCTCTGGGGCGCCGCCGAACCCCTGCGGCGCATGCTGAACATTCTGCGCGCGCATCTGGGCGAGAGCGAGCCACAACTGGTATCGGCACAGGCACGTCAATAATTGCTTTTCCTGTAGTATCCTGCTCACGTGAACTACAAGGGAACCGAACCCGCAAAACAGAGGCCCAAGGCATTGCTTTGGGTGGCTTTCTTCGTGTTGGTCGCTATCGCCGCACTCGTCCACTGGTGGAGATGATTCGCGCTTATCAAGGCATCACTCCCGTCATCCCGGCGTCGTGTTACGTGGATGACTCGGCCCAGATCATTGGCGACGTGGTTCTCGGCGAGCACGCCAGCGTGTGGATGAACGCCGTGCTGCGCGGCGACGTGCACTCCATTCGTCTCGGCGCGCATTCGAACATCCAGGACGGCAGCATCCTGCACGGCATGAAGCAGCAGTACGGCGTTTCTGTCGGCGAATACGTGACGGTCGGCCATTCCGTGACTCTGCACGGCTGCGTGGTGGAAGACCGCTGCCTGATCGGCATGGGCTCAATCATTTTGAATGGCGCGAAAATTGGCGCGGGCTCGATCATCGCCGCAGGCACGTTGATTCCAGAGAAGACTGTAGTCGAGCCGGGCTCGCTGTGGATGGGCTCTCCGGGCAAATTCCGCCGCAAGCTGGACGAGAAGGACCAGCAGAGCATCCTCCGCTACGCCAACAATTATCTGGAATATAAGGATTCATACTTGGCGGAGCGGAAGTAGGTTTCCATTTCATCCATGGGCCCTTGTCGTCCCGAGCGGGTGGCACTGTTGGAATGATGGGCGCCCCATCCTAGCGCGTTCTGTGCGCTAGGGTGGGATTCCACGAAAGCTTGCGCTGAGGGTATTCGTAAGGGCCTCATCTCGTATCACCCGGTCAAATGGATTCTTAGCTTCTCTCTGAATGCCATACGAAGAAAAAACATGATCAAAGCCGTCCGAGGAACGCGCGATCTGCTGCCGCCGGAAACGGCGCTGTGGAACCACGTCGAAAGCGTGGTGCGCGAAGCGTTTCGCGCTTACAACTTCCAGGAAATCCGCACCCCGATCTTTGAGAGCACGGAACTGTTTGCTCGCGGAGTCGGGGAAGAAACGGATATTGTCGCGAAGGAAATGTTCACCTGGGAAGACGGCGAGCGATTCAACGAGAGGAAGATGATCGATGAGTGGGTGGCGGCCAACCAGTCATCCGATCCGGATCACGTCCAACCCGGACGCGTCAACGTGAATCGCTACCCGCCATTTCAAGTTGAAGGCGTGCAGCTCTGGGTTACGCGCGGGCTGGGCGATGCTTCCCGCCAGTGGGCCGGCGCCGTTGGCAGCCGTGAGGAAATCGTGGCGTTTGCACCGAGGGTCTCTGCCGATGCGATAGCCGCTTTGGAGAAAGCAATTGGGATCGCACGGAGCCAGTACGCGAACCAATTGGGACAAATCATGCTCCGGCTAGTCGTACCGGATGCGGCAGCGAGAAACTCTCCTCAGGTTAACACCGAAGGCGTAGAGGTAGAACCTTTCGCCGGGAGCTTCTTCACAAGCTCGCAGTCCCTAACCCTCCGCCCCGAAAACACTGCCGGCGTGGTGCGCGCTTACATCGAGCACAAACTCTGGGATCGCGGCCTCAATAAGCTCTACTACATCGGGCCCCAGTTTCGCCGCGAGCGTCCCCAGAAAGGACGCTACCGCCAGTTCTATCAAATCGGCGCTGAGGTGATCGGCCCATCTACGGCGGGCAGCGAATCGCCCGCGCGGGATGCGGAGATCCTCGAACTCCTCGCCACATTGCTCGACCGCCTCGGCATCAAGAACTGGAAGCTGGAGCTCAATTCCGTCGGCTCTTCCGCGGACCGCGCGCGCTACAACGAGGTCCTGCAAAAGGCACTCGAAGGGGTAAAGGACAAAATGTGCCCCGACTGCCAGCGCCGCGCGGTAACCAATCCGCTGCGGGTTCTCGACTGTAAAATCCCTGAGGACCAGCCGATCATCGAGAGCCTGCCGCGTATTTATGAGTCTTTAGGCGACGACAGCAAAGAACACTTCAAGACTGTGACCACCATTCTCGAAAAAGTTGGGGTCCCCTTCGAGATCAATCATCGCTTGGTTCGCGGTCTCGACTACTACACCCGCACCGCATTTGAGTTCACGCATGGCGCGCTGGGCGCGCAGAATGCCATTCTCGGCGGCGGCCGTTATGACGGACTTTCCGAAGCTCTCGGAGGCCCAGCCGCTCCCGGCATCGGTTTTGCCATCGGCGAAGACCGTCTGGTTCTTGCCCTGCAAGAATCGCAGGAAGCGGTGCAAGTGAAAGCAGACGTCTATATTGCGCCGCTGGGCGCGGGCATGAATGCGGAAGCAGCCAAGCTGGCGCGGGAACTCCGCAATGCAAATCTGGTGGTCGAACTCGGAGATGAATCTTTCCGCCTGAAGAAATCGTTTGAAGCCGCGACCAAAGTGGGGGCACAGTTCATTCTGATCGTCGGAGAGAATGAGGTCAATGCCAACGCCTTCGCGCTCAAGAATCTGGAAACCGGAGAACAGGTGTCAGTTCCGCGCGTGGAATTGGCCGCCAAGATTCGAACCTCGGCTGGCTAACGGCCTAAACCACCAAGGACACGAAGGTCCACAAAGGGACCGGGCGGATTTCCTTCGTGTCCTTAGTGGTTCTTCGACTTTCTTTGCGTAGCCGTTCCACAGTTTATAATCTCCCATCCGGCTTCCAGCCGCATTTTCCTCATAAAAAGGCCACGACTTGCTCGACTTTCTAGGCGACTTACGACGGACTCACATGTGCGGCGCTCTGCGCTCCTCCGACGCCGGCAAAAAGGCCGTGCTCATGGGATGGGTGAACCGCCGCCGCGACCTCGGCAACATTATCTTCATCGACCTGCGCGACCGCACCGGCGTGACCCAGGTTGTCTTCAACAAGGAACTCAACCCGGCCGCGCACGCCAAAGCCGAAACCCTGCGCAATGAGTACGTCCTCGCTGTGACCGGCACGGTGAAGCAGCGCGATCCCGCCACCGTCAACAAGAACATTCCCACCGGCGAAGTCGAGTTGATGAACGAAGAGCTGCGCATTCTGAATGAATCGAAGCAGTTGCCCTTTCTGCCGGGCGACACCGTTCTGCCCAACGAAGAGATGCGCCTGAAGTATCGCTACATTGACCTGCGGCGCGAGGCCATGCAGTTCAATCTCGAGATGCGCCACAAAGTCTCGCAGGCGATTCGCGGCTATCTTTGCCAGCAGGGCTTTCTGGAAATTGAAACGCCGTTCATGACGCGTTCCACGCCCGAGGGCGCGCGCGATTATCTCGTTCCCAGCCGCGTGCAGCCGGGAAGTTTCTACGCTCTGCCGCAGTCGCCGCAGATGTTCAAGCAGATTCTCATGATCTCCGGCTGCGAGCGCTATTTCCAGATTGTGCGCTGCTTCCGCGACGAAGATCTGCGCGCCGACCGCCAGCCCGAGTTCACGCAGATTGATTTGGAGATGTCGTATCCGCAGCCGGAGCAGGTGTACGCCGTGGTCGAGGGATTCCTGACCGCCGCATTCAAAGCCGCCGGCCATGAAATCAAGACCCCGTTCCTGCGCATGACCTATGACGAGTCCATGCGGCTCTATGGCAATGACAAGCCCGACATGCGCCTGCCCGCCATGGTGGACGTGCGCGCCGCGCTCACGCCGGAAGAATTGGAAGAAGTGACCGCGAAGTTCCGCATCAGAAAAGAACTGCCGTGGCAGCTCATTCGCATTCCGAAAGCCGGAGATATTTCCGGCACCGAGCGGCGGACCATCGGAACCTACGGCGCCTATCAGCACGTGCAGGGGCCGTCGTTCGTGCAGTTGATGACCGATCCCAAGCGGTTTCGCCAAGGACTATCCGGCGATTTCCGAGAAGGTGCTGAACTTTGCGAAAGTCGAAGCCGACGATCTCTGGCTGCTGGCCGGCGCGCTGAACAAGCCGGAAGTCGCGGCCGTAGCCGACCAGGACGTGCAGCACTTCTGCGAGAAGTGCGGATATCCTGCGCCTCGACCTGGCGCAGAAATACGCCGAGAAACACGGCGCGTTCAAGAAGACCGGCGATCCCGCGAAGGATTTCCGCTTCCTCTGGGTCACCGACTTCCCCATGTTCGCCTGGGACAAAGACGAGAAGCGCTGGAATCCGGCGCACCATCCCTTCACCTCGTTGCACGAAGAGGACATGGCCAAGCTCGAAGCCAACATTGATTCGGTGCGCGATCCCAAATCTCCGCTGGGAGAAATTCGCGCGCTGGCCTACGACGTGGTGCTGAACGGCACCGAACTCGGCTCCGGCTCAATCCGTATTCACCGCCAGGATATTCAGCGCAAGATTTTTCAGGCGCTCGGCATGAGCGACGAAGAAGCCCGCGCCCGCTTCGGATTCTTTCTCGAAGCGCTGGAGTACGGCACGCCTCCACACGGCGGAATTGCGCTCGGCCTCGACCGCATCGTCATGATTCTGGCCGGAGCCGATAGCTTGCGCGAGGTAATCCCATTCCCCAAGACCGCGCGGGCCGTGGATCTGATGGTGGATGCGCCGACCCCGGTGAGCGAGGATCAGCTGACGGAACTGGGGATTGCAGTGCGAAGAGCTAAAGATTGAGGAACAAGGGTGGAGCAGGGCTTCAGCCCTGCGTCAAAAGCTCCTAAGCTGCGGGCTTTAGCCCCCGAGGTACCTCATCCAGCCTCAACTTCGCCGAACTGTACGGGAACTCTGTGGCGGAAGAAACCAATCCCCTCCTCACCGGGTTCATTTGAATGTAATGCCGGAAGCGCAAATATTCATCCGCATCCCGCAATCGGCGGTCATAAAGAGCTGGTCTGCCAAATTTCGTGGGCAAAGGTTTTGCAAACAGGCGTGGAGAGTAGCTCAGTTCGCCCTGATCTGTGAGTTGTTATTCTTGGTCGGGAATTCCAGCGAAACCGCATCATTCCCACGGAAGCTCACCACCACGCTGGTCTCGCGCTCTTCCGGCGGGCCATCCGATTGAAATGGACGGTAGTGCCATAGGCTCACCGCCTGTTCTGCGGCCCGGGCCAGGACTTGCCGGCCACTGAGCACGTGAATCTGTTTGACGATTCCGTCTGCTGCAATGATCACCTGCAAACGAACCTTGCCGCCAAGACTGTCGTCTGGCGAAATCGGATAGACGATTCTCCCCGTCGGCGCCTCTGCCACCTGCACCCGCTCCACCAGCGATGTGTTCTGCACCACGATCGGAATCGCACGCGGCCTCGGGGTCAGGCGCGCCAGGTCGTCCGCCGTGGGCGGTCCGGGGACGGGAATGCGAATGTCAGCCCGCCCGGTATCGTTGAATATTTCCTGATAGAGCGAAAGGCTTAAGACTCCGCTTAGGAGAAACAGTCCAAGACTCAAACCCCAAAGTGCTCGTCTCGGTATCACGGCAGGAATAATACTGCGCGATTGGCGCGAAGCGCGGGGCGTCATCTGCCGCGCGGGAGCCATCGGCGGAACCTCTACAGGGCCCGCAGCTACCGTTTCTGCGGACTGGATCGCGGGGCTTGGTGCAACCGCGGCCTGCGGAAGGTCCACACCCCAGATATTTCGTCCCGTCTCCACGGCTTCAATGCCGGCCTGGTTCTCGTAGGAAGACAGATGTTTGCTCCACACCACGCGGAAGGCAGCCTTGTGCTGGCCGCGTTGTAGCAGGATCGTCTGGCCCGGCGACAACTCTGAGCGCAACCCTCCCAGACGGCCGCCAATGGGGCTGATATCGATGGTGTGAGCGAGTTGCAGCGCGGACACATCCGCGGCGTGCTCGTCCGTCCACACGCGCAGCGGTAATACCATCCGGGTCCGCTCGTAGCGTTGGATTCCTGCGGGCATCGAGCAAAGATTACTGCTTTCTTAGTAATGCAAGCCAGTTACGAAAGTTACCTCACAGAAAAAGTTCGACCCGGCGGGGAATCCACCATGGAAGCCGTTTCCCTCCTCGGCACCTCCACCCGAGAGCGCAGCCTATGCCGTGTAGAATCGGCCCTGGATGAAAAATTCCGCCGATTCTCCCAGGAGCGCAGCCGCCGAGCGCAGTTTTTTCAGCCGCGCCCTGCGCGTCCTCCAGCCCTCGCATCAGCACACCGCCTTCTCCGCCACTCTCCTGGTAATGACGGCAGTCATGCTCTCGCGCGTCTTCGGATTCCTGCGCGAGGCCTACATCGCCTGGGCTTTCGGGGCCACTCGCCTCACTGATGCCTACATCGATGGCTTTACCATCCCCGACTGGTTGAACTACATCGTCGCCGGTGGAACAGTTTCCATTACATTCATCGCCATCTATACGCGCTTCCTGGCCGAAGGGCAAGGACGACGAGGCCCAGAAAACCTTTTCCGTCATCATCACCGTGATGAGTTCGATGCTGCTGGCCGGGCATTGTCCTGGCCTGGATTTTTGCTCCCCAACTCGTCGGCTGGTATTTTGGTGGAAAGGACGGGTTGGAGCCGGACAAACTTGCGATATGCGTTCATCTGACCCGAATTCTTCTTCCAGCACAGCTATTTTTTTATGTAGGCGGCGTAGTCTCGGCCGTGCTGTATTCCCGGCGGCTTGTTTTTCCTTCCCGCCTTTGGACCGCTGGTTTACAACATCGCGATCATTCTTGAGCGGCGTGTTGTTCTCGGCACCGCTTCGGCATCGCGTCACTGGCCTATGGCGCCGTGGCCGGCAGTTTTTTGGGAATTTTTCTGATCAATGCCATCGGCGCGGTCCGGGCCGGCGCCCGCTACAGCGTCTCCTTCGACATCCACAATCCCGCGTTTCGCGAATGGGTGCGGCTCTCCATTCCGCTCATGTTAGGCGTCTCGCTGGTCAGCGCGGACGACTGGTTTCTGCGCTACTTCGCCAAGCATTCTGTTGGGCGACATCACTCGCCTCACCTACGCCAAACGCCTGTTCGCCGTGCCCATCTCCGTGCTTGGGCAAGCCGCCGGCCAGGCTTCTTTGCCATTTTTCGCGCGGCTCATCGGCGAAAAGCGCATGCAGGAGTTCTCCGACACCGTAAATGGATCGGTGTATCGCATCAGCGCTACTTCTTTGCTGGTCAGCAGTTTCATGATGAGTGCATCGCTTGCCGCTGGTTGACCTGCTCTACCGGCGCGGCCGCCTGACGTTCTTCGATTCGCGCGAGATCGCGGTCTACTTCTTCGTGTTTTCGCTTTCGCTGGTTTTCTGGTCGGCTCAAGCCCTATACGCGCGCGGCTTCTATGCCTCCGGCAATACCTGGACGCCCATGATCGCCAGTTCGCTGATCACAGTGGCATCGCTTCCCGTGTACTGCCGTTTTGTTCCACCGCTTGTCCACGGTGGGACTGGCCATTGCCTCCGATCTGGGGATCGGAGCCAACTGTCTGGCCATGGCTCTCCTCCTGCATCAGCGGAAGCTGGTCTCTTTCTTTCAGTTGCAGTGGAGGGAAATCGGCAAAGCCGGCTTGACCGCGGTCGCCGCCGGATTGCTGAGCTATCAGATCGTCCGCTCGCTGATGGTCAACAACAGCCGCCTGGCCGACATCAAAGCCTTGGGACTGGGTGGGGTCACCTGGGCCGCCGCCGTAGCCGCTGGATTGTGGCTAACCCGATCCACCTTGCTCACCGATCTGCGACGGCGCAAGGCCCCGGCGGCGCAACCCCCCGTTCAACCGGTCTCCGAAGGGGCGCAGCCGTAAACTCCGTCCATACGGTCTTTTCTGTAGGTATCCATCCGGAAGATTCCCTACGATTCCGGATGATTTCGGCCAAAACTGTGTATTTCCCTGTTGAAACTGTGCGTTTCCCCTGTAAAAACGCGGAATCAGCGTAAAGTTACGTAAAAGGCATTATGTCCCGAACGCAGATCTTTGCCATAAGACAGCACCACCTCAACGCCCAGCAAGCGCGCCTTTGCTTGCACTCCCACATCCCAAAGCCATTCATGTGATCCGAGCCCGGGGAGCGGGATCGGTGATCTTGCCCGTATCCACGAAGGACCCAGTTTGAATGCAGCAGGCCGTTGCTGTAAATATTCTTGTCTTCCTCCCAATTGGAAAGGAAGTAGTTGCGCCCCAGGGGTGCGCTGCCTTTCCGGCCATCTGCGGGTCGCAATGTGCCCGCGCATCCACAATCGTTATCAGCGTCGATTCCCAGCGTAAAAAGCTCATCGAAGGGCACGCTTCCCCAGGTCTTGCCCGCGTCGACTCGCTCCAGCATCTCGTAATCGTCTCCCTTGCGCCTGCGGGAGCCAATGCAAGCGAACTGAAGATCGCAGTTTCTCAAAGGAGTGCGACGAGCTCGGACCATATCCTTCCCACCTGAGAAGAACCTCCCGCGCTTAGAGTCAGCCTTCTCTCCGGTACTTGCAGGATTTCCACCTCCACACCTGGTAGTCTGTTTGAGCTGATAGCCCTTCGGTCAGGAACGACGGCGTGAGCGCCGTTCCCAGATCAACATTCCTGAAGTCGCGATGCGAAATCTCCGCACCGGCCGACCAACTCCAGCGGCCGCTCACAAACGAAGCCAGGTCAGCCGCTGACCGCTTCGCGGCGGAGATTGAGCGCTCCCAGCGAAGGCGCGGCGCCGGTAAAGGAAGGGTAGAGGCTCCAGTTTTCATCCCGCAGATCCACTGCCAACGGCAAAATGTCGCTCCGGATTCCCGGCCAGCGGGCCGGAAAATCCGGTCTGCAACCTTCGCTTCTCCCCATCCCAGCGGAACATCGAAGTAAAATTCAAATCCCGTCCCTTGAAGTTAAAGTACGCGGGATAAACCGTCTGCGCCGGCAGACCGCGCAGCAACAGAAAAGCGTCCGCCCACTTATTCGGTCCCCAGCCGTCGAGTTCACTGTTGCGAAACACAGCATCAAATTTGCCATCCTCCGGCGCCTGCAAGTCCAATGTGATAGACTGGGAAAGATATCCAGTCCCTTCGATTCGCTTTTCTGCTGGTCCAGAAGTCCGGTAAGCAGCAGCGCGCTCGCGGGAGAAAATCTAAACGCGCGGTCCAGCAATACCGGATTCAGCCTGGGAGCCGGCTCGGAGCGAACGGTCTCGATCTGCGGTTTGCCCACCCGGTTCCAGTACTTCAGCGCCGCGGGAAGATTCTCCTGCAAGAAAATAGATGGTCCCCAGAAAATCGTTGGCATAAGAATCTTGGGGAGCCAGTTTCAGCGCCCGCCGCAAATCGCCGGCGGCTTGCCTATAGTGTTTTTGTTTGAATGCGACTCCGGCCAGTTCCACCAGAAAGCGCTCATCTTTGGGACGAAACGATATCCAGCCAGAAAAGCCTGCCGCGCCTCATCCCATCGTCCCAGCCGGGCCAGTGCTGTTCCGTAATAGAAATCCAGATCGACGGAAGGGGGGGCGCACGGCGGCAGACGATATTCACGATCTCCTGCCAGCGCCCGGCTTCGAATAGTTGCTCGATTTGCTCAGTCTGCGAATCAATTGGCGGAGAAATCTGGCCAAGAAGAGAAATCTGGCAAGCACGAAAGCAAGCAGAATAGAAAAACGGCCGCGCGCCGGATCAGCGAGGCTCCGCATGAGGCAGGGCCAGCAGCGTCCATTTTCCGGCGGCAGTCCATTCCCGTTCGAAGCTCGCGCGGTCCTGCTTGAGCAGTTTGCGCTGGGCGGGATCGTTCATCAGTACCAGCCCTTGCTCCGCGTCGAGACCTGCCACCACGACATAATGCAAGAGGCATCGCCGAGGTTTTAGCGCCACCATCAGCGGGCGGCCCTTCTCTAGATGTTCTTGCAAGTCTGCCCACTTGCCGGCGAAGGCAAAAGTCGGAACCCATTTTGCTGGAAGTACTGTTCCACCTGCGACGCATAAATTCCATGCGCCTCGGTCGGAATACAAAATCCTGCTGAATTTGAACCGGGTCCGCATTTTCTCCCATCGGCTCCCCGCGCTGCAGCCGCCAATACTGCATCACCATGGCGATGCTCGCGGCTCCGCAGCCGTCCTTTTCCTGCTTTACAAAAGGAACATCCAGCCAAAGCGCAGGGGCAGCCGCGGCCGCCAAGACTTGCCCGCAGCAGCAACCACGCGAGCAAGCTCGAGCCAGCCGCGGCCTCATGCCGACTCTACCGAACCGCCACGATGATCAGAATCAGGGCCGCAATCGCCACAATGATGAGTCAGCAGGTCGCGATTGCCATATTGCCGGCGGCAAAGTCTGCCTGCGCCTTTTGCGAGCGCGCGGCCAATTGCGCCAGTTGGGCGTCGCTCAGCGAGGCGATGCGGTAGTCACCTGCACTGGATCAAGGTGTGCAGACTTCATCGCTTTCTGCGCTTTGTCCGAGGAGAGGAATTGCTTCACCTGCTCCAGATTTTGCTGGCGAGCCTGGCTGGCACGTCACAGCCGCTTTTTGCAGATCGGCCGGGCTTACCACGTGCGCCTGCGCCAAAAGGCTGCGTGGGAACGGCAAAAACGCGTGGCCAGCACGCACGCCGTGACCGTTCGCGCGGCCTGCTTTAGATCGAAACACATAGCGTAACAACCTCCGGAGTTGAGTTTGGAATTAGGCCTCAAAGAACCCAATTTGATGCCAACTGGAACCAATACAGTTTAATCGAAAAACCCGGTGACGTCACTACGCTTCGTGAGAAGCCAAACGGTCATACCGAAGGGAGCTGGGGCTAGCGATGCGCGGCAGGAGTCAAAGCATCCTCTGCCCTCGGAGCGCTCACGCGCGACAAAAGAAAGCCTTCGACGGCTACCGGCCACTACCATCACAGTTCTGCAACTCGCTCCCGCAATTCCCTGGCAATCTGCTGAGGGTCCGTGTCCGGCTCGAACCGCACCGGCGCGCCAATCTTCACTTTGATTCTTCCCGGCGGGGCAAACTTCTTTCCCGCCTGCTTCAGCTCAAACAATCCATCAATGCGCATAGGCACAACCGGCAGCTCAAGATTATTGGCCAGCAGTCCGATGCCGGCGCGAAAGGGAAGCATCTTTCCATCCGTGGTATGCCGCCCCTCCGGAAATACCAGGATGCTGTAGCCTCGGTCCACGGTCTCTCCCGCGAAGGCAAAGCTCTCGCGGAAGCCCGGCCTCGCGCGGCAGTGGAAAAAGATTGAGCAGCGACACGCCCAGCATCCACTTCACCCGGTCGTAGGTTCTGCCGAAAAACCCTCGCGTGGCTGGAGGGGTGCGCAAGACTTTCCAGAGCCTCGCCGCCCGTGGCCACCGCCAGCCGGTGGCGCAAGTGAAACGGCAACACGGTCTTCACGAACCCCACATCCACATCGCTGATGTGATTGCAGATCACCAGCACCGGGCCGCGCAACTCCTCTCAGATTTTCACGGCCTTCCACCCTCGGCCATCCCAAAAGAAACACCGCCGGACGCAGCAACAAATAATGCGCAGCCAGCCGGATCCAGGTCACCGGCCAGCGCTGCGCCCACCGCGGATAGTGAAATCGCGCACGGCCGGGCATCTTGCCCTGCAGCATTTTTTCAACATCGCCCACCGTGTTTGCCGAGGCAAAGCGCGTTTCGCTCAGATCGAGCTGATAGCGGTCCTCCAGCGCGCTGAGCAATTCCACCCGGTCGAGCGAGCTAAGATTCAAATCCTCATCGAGCTTGGCCTCCGGCGACAAATGACCAGGTACGCGGCCCGAAACCTTGCGAATCATTTCCGCCAAAGGACTCGCCGACGTCCCGGCCGACTGCACCGTCACGGAGTTGTCTCCGCACAACTTGCTGAATCTCGCCGGTGCGGGGTTTTTGCGTGGAGGTACGCGGAAAATCCTGCTCCGGCCAGACGAACCACTCCCGCATGCGCTGGTGTTCCGCCAACGATTCATTGGCGC
Source organism: uncultured Acidobacteriaceae bacterium (assembly GCA_963697035.1). GTDB lineage: Bacteria > Acidobacteriota > Terriglobia > Terriglobales > Acidobacteriaceae > PALSA-270. The sequence goes on from CAVOMN010000005.1 coordinate 120,761, forward strand.
GTCTGACGACGGGCTCCGCATCGGTACTCCCTCCCGCAGAATCAGCACCGCGCAAGCCTCGGCATTGCCGTCGCGCGGCAACGCGCACCACTACACAATCTTTCACTTCAGGCTGGCGGCGCAACGCAGCTTCCAAATCTGCGGGATACACGTTCATTCCCGCCGGCGTCACAATCGCGTCTTTTTTTCTCCCCTTGAAATATAGATTGCCTTGCGCATCGAGTTCGCCGATGTCGCCCGTGCGGTACCAGCCTTCTTCTCCCGCCACCGGTTCAAATCCCTGCCCACCCCAATAGCCCGCCGCTACTCCACCGCCGCGCACCAGAATTTCTCCGTCGGCCGCCAGCTTGATTTCGCGTCCCGCCAGCACCTTGCCGATCGATCCCCGCCCCAGCTGAAACGGATGGTTCACGCTAATAATCGAAGTAGTTTCCGTAAGCCCATAGCCCTGGATGACGGCATAGCCAAGCCGTCCCCAGAATTCCTCGGTTATCGCCGTCGAGCGCGGCGCCGCCTGAAATGAAGGCCCAAAATTTCCAGCCAAACTGCCAATGGATTGCGCCGAAAAATCCAGGCCCGCTGCAAGATATGTTTGCCTTCCGCCGCACGGAACCTGCCGGGTGAATTTCTCCAGCTTGCCCGCATCCTCCAGATCCCGTTTGATCTTTTCCGCCAAGGATTGCAGGACCCGGGGCACGGCCACCAGCACGGAAACCCGCTCGCGGCCGAATAGTGGCAATCACCTCCGCCGGCTTGAAGCTGTCCTGAAAAACCACCGTTCCGCCAAGAATCTGCGGCAGAAAAATTCCCAGGAATTGTCCGAACACGTGGCTCAGCGGCAGCAGATTCAAAAACCGCACTGGATGAAAGAAGCGTTCGTACTTCAGATATTTGCTGATCTCGACTTCCAGCGGCGCAATGTTACGCCAGAACATTGCCATGCGTGATCACCACTCCTTTCGGTTCGGCCGTGGTGCCCGAAGTAAAGATAATCTCCAGCGTGTCCTCCGGCGCGATGTCGACCGGCGCAAATATCTCCGGTGAATGTCGCTCTAACAGCTCCGGGCATGTCCTCCAACACGATTGTCGGCAGGGAAATTCCCTCAACATGATGGCGCGAACCCACAACCAGTTTGGCATCTACCTGCTGCGCAACCCGCAGCGCGAAATCAGGCGCGGCAGCATCATCCATAGGAACGACAATCACCCCTTGCAGCGCACATCCAAAAAACGCGCCACCCACTCAGCTGAATTCGGCCCCCAGAGCAAGAGCCGACCTCCCTTCCCGATCCTCCGCTCTCCAAGTTCCTGCGCGAAATGGTAAGCGGTCCGGGCCACCTGCCTATAAGTCCAACGAACTGTGCGATATCCATGGTGTTGGAATAGGCGCATTCCTCTCCCTTTTCCAGAAAGTCCGCAAGATACGTGGCCAGCGAGTGCCTCATAGCGCGCGCCTCATGGAGAAATCCTAGTCCAAAACGAGAAGCGAAAAGACTTGCCTTTTGGTGCTGGTTTCGGGGTAAAATGCCGCCGTCGTCGTCCTGGTATCCTTCCGGTCCCCTGTGAATGATAGTGCGTCGGGGCTCGACCGGTAGATTTTGTCCCTGAATTTCTCCGCAGGAGGACTGATCTTATGAGCTTTATGGTGTGGAAAGTTTTGCGGCTGTCTCCCCAAACCAGTCCTACTGGTGGTGTGGTTCTTCGTGCTGGTAGCCAAGGCCTAAAGTCGGCGTCCGCCACCGGTTTTCTCCGCGATCTCCATGAAAACCTCAACACACTCCGCAGTCAAAAGATTTGTTTTGTCGCCGCAGAAATCTGGAACGGCAGGTTCGCCCCCACGTCAGGCCCTTTCTCCTGATAAGATTTTTCTGTAGTCGCGAAGCACCGATTTTTTCCGCCGGGAACACGAAATCCATGAACGAAACTTCAAACCAATGCCTTCGTGAAACTTCGTGTACTTGGTGGTGATTGATCTGTCATTTTCTCTTTGAGGCCATCGATGTCGGAGAACAAGCCGCAAGCCATAAAATTCACCGCGCCATCCTCAGCGTCACCGACAAAACCGGGCTGGTGGACTTCGCGCGCAAGCTCGCCGCTCTCGAGTCGAGCTCATCTCCACCGGTGGCACGGCGAAGCTGCTGCGGATTCCGGCATCACGGTGAAAGACATCTCCGAACTGACCGGCTTCCCCGAAATGCTCGATGGCCGCGTCAAGACGCTGCATCCCAAAGTGCACGGTGGCATCCTGCACTCCGCGAAAACCCGGCGCACCGCAGCGCGGTTGCGGAACATGGCATTCAGCCGATTGACATGGTCGTAGTGAACCTCTACGCCTTCGAGAAGACGGCTGCCAAGCCCGGCGTGCATTTCGAGGAGCTGATCGAAAACATCGATATCGGCGGCCCGTCCATGATCCGTTCCGCCGCCAAGAATTTTCAGGATGTCGCCGTGGTCACCTCGCCCTCCGACTACGAGCCATCGCCGATGAAATGCCAGCTCGGCGGCGGCTCTCTCCGCCGCCACCAAATGGCGTCTCGCGCAAAAGGCGTTCGCGACGACCGCCGCTTATGACTCGGCCATCGCATCAACGCTGGAGCGCATAGCGCCGACGCGTTCGCGCTTCGGCCGAGTCCGGTTTCCCGGCTACGCTGCGACTCTCATTCAACAAGATCATGGATCTCCGCTACGGCGAGAATCCCCACCAGAAAGCCGCCATGTATTCCGATGGCTCGGGCACGGCGTGGCCAACGGCCGCCAGCTCCTGGGCAATGAGCTTTCCTACAACAACATTGTGGACCTGCAAGCGGCGTGGGAATTGGCCCAGGAATTTGAGGAGCCAGTTTGCGCCATCATCAAGCACACCAATCCTTGCGGCACTGCGACCGCAACGACATTGGTGGAAGCCTACAAAAAAGCGCTCGAATGCGATCCCGTTTCCGCCTTTGGCGGCGTCATCGGCGTCAACCGCGCCGGTGGATGCCGCTGCTGCCGAGGAAATGGCGAAACTGTTCGTTGAGGTGATCGCCGCGCCTGCCTTCGATGACGCCGCGCAGGGCCAGGTTCGCCGCGAAGAAAAGAATGCCGCGGTTAGTCGAAATTTCCCAATCTCCGGAGAAGTGGGTGCTGAAAAATGTCTCCGGAGGAATTCTGCTGCAGGACGCCGACGTGCGCCCGCTATCGGACAGCGATTCGAAAGTCGTCACCAAGCGCCAGCCCACTCCCGAAGAAAAACGCGCTCTGCTTTTTGCCTGGAAAGTCTGCAAGCACGTGAAATCGAACGCCATTCTCTACGCTCGCGACGGCCAGACGGTAGGCGTCGGCGCGGGACAAATGAGCCGCGTAGACTCCTGCAAAATCGGCGCCATGAAAGCCGTCCTGCCGCTCAAGGGCACGGTGGCCGCTTCCGATGCCTTCTTCCCGTTTCCCGATGGCGTCGAGGAAATCGCCCGAGTCGGAGCCACTGCCGATCATTCAGCCCGGCGGCTCAGTCAACGATGCGAAAGTCATCGAAGCCGCCGACCGGCTGGGGCTGGCTATGATCGTCACTGGTGTGCGCCACTTCCGCCACTAGAAAATCGCTCTAAATATTCTTTACATTCCGAGACAAAGTTTTACACTTCCGGCCATAAAGCCTCGTTTCAAATAGGCAACCGCAGGCTTGCGCCGCGAGTCTTAAGTATCAGATCAAAGTTCAAGAGTCATGAGGTTTCAGTTGCAGGCCGCAGTGCATTTTCTCAAGCCGGTGCTCGGCTTCGCCCTCGTTCTGCTTAGCGTGGGCAGCCCCGTGTTCGCGGTGCTCGGCGGAGATGTGGTATCCGTGCAGAACGACGCGGTCCGCATGAAGGCCAGCCTGCAGACCACAGCCACCGCGGCCTACACCTTGCATGAGATGCATGCTCTGACCGGGACCGTAGTCAGGGAATACATTTCGCCCGCGGGCAAAGTTTTTGCCGTGGGCTGGCAGGGACCGCACACCCCGGACATGCACCAGCTTTTGGGATCTTATTTCCCACAGTTCGAGCAAGCGGTCGCCGAAGCTCACCGCAACTATGTGGGCCGCCGTCCACTACTCATCCAGCAACCGGGCTTAACCGTGCAACTCGGTGGACATATGCGCGCGCTCTTCGGAAAGGTGGTTGTGCCCGAGATGCTGCCGCAAGGAGTCCGCGCTGAAGAACTACGCTAAGCCCGATCCGGTTCGATATGGTAAGGAGAGTAGCTCTGTGCGCAGCGTTTTGATCGTACCTTTGGTGGGAGCGCTGCTCGCGGTTGTGGGTTGCGGGGGCGGTTCCTCCAGCAGCAGCAACAACTCGATCAATACGGTTACAACCTCCGGTCAGAATATTCTTCCCATCGCGGTCAACGGTGGCCCCGTTCCCAATCAAATCTACCCCAATGGAGCATTTGCGAGCGCGACGATTTGCGCGCCCGGCAGCACCACGAATTGCACCACGATTGATGGTCTGCTGGTGGACACCGGTTCGGTCGGGCTGCGGGTGCTGGGTTCGGCTCTGACCATTTCGTTAACCCAGCAGACCGACAGCAGCGGCCTGGACATTGCCAACTGCGTGCAATACGCAGACGGTTCCTTCAATTGGGGTCCGGTGGAGACTGCCGATGTGACATTGGGCAGCGAAAAAGCCAGTTCGATCCCCATCCAAGTCATTGAAGACACGAGCGCGCCTGTTCCGGACGCCTGCTCGAATGGCTTTACCAACGAAGACACGCAACAGACCTTGGGAGCCAATGGAATTCTGGGCGTCGGTAGCTATGCGCAGGACTGCGGCTCCGCCTGCACGGTAACCGACGGCAACCCGGAGGTATATTTCTCTTGTACCAACACGTCGTGCCAGGTCGCGAACGAGGCGATCGCGCAGCAGCTGCAAAACCCTGTATCCCTGTTTCCCACCGACAACAACGGCGTAATCGTCGAACTCCCGGCAGTTTCCGGAAGTGCTGCCAGTGTCAGCGGTTCGCTGGTTTTCGGTATCGGCACGCAATCGAATAATGGTTTGGGCAGCGCCAAGATCTTTACCCTGGACAACAGCGGCTACTTCGCCACCACCTTCAATGGGCAGGCCGATTCGCAAAGTTTCATCGATAGCGGATCGAACGGATACTTCTTTGCCGACAGCTCCATCCCGCAATGTGGCAGCAGCGATATCGCGGCGGATTTTTATTGCCCCACCACCACGCTGAATTTATCGGCCACAAATCAGGGCGCGAATGGAGCCAGTGGCACCGTCAGTCTCAGCGTGGGCAACGCTGACACGCTGTTCACCGGCAATAACGATGCCGCTTACAGCATCCTAGCCGGGCCGCAACTTTCCAACGCCAGCGGCAGCTTCGATTGGGGGTTGCCGTTTTTCTACGGCCGCAACGTTTTCAATGCGATAGAATCGCAGAACACTCCCGGCGGCCCCGGACCGTACTGGGCTTATTGATCTGCGCCGCCCACTTTTCGCTGGTTGAGATTTTTTCGCAGACGTCGAGTCCCACTCGTCCCTGTACCTCCGGTTATGATTCGCCCGATTCCGAGGCGGGGTTTCTTACATCCGCGCACGCTCAAGGTTTACAATAGTTCGAGCACCCACGCCCGGCGGTCCAGCATCCAAATCGCTATGAGTTTGGGAATTGAAGGTTTTGAATGAAAAGTATCTACCTGTCTATCCTCGTCTTCGTTTTCGCAGCTGCCGCTGTGGCGCAGCAAACGCCGGCCAAGCCTGCCGCCCCCGCAAGCCCCCACAAAGCGGACCGGGCGGCTGCCTACTACCACTATGCTTTGGCGCACATGTACGAGGAAGAAGTGGCGTCCTATGGGCGCAGCGAACTGGCCAATAAGGCAATCGACGAGTACCGCCTGGCCATCGACGCCGATCCGACCTCTGAGTACCTCACCTCGGCCCTGGCTGAGATGTACATCAAGACCGGACGCATTCGCGACGCCGTTCTCGAAGCGCAAGACATCCTGAAAAAGGACCCCAACAATCTGGAGGCTCACAAACTGCTGGGCCGCATCTACCTAAAGTCGCTCGGCGACACCCAGGAAGGTGGCGCCTCCGACAACGTGCTCAAACTGGCCATTGAGCAATATCAGGACGTAACCCGCATCGAACCTGACAATGTGGATGACCACCTTCTGCTCGGCCGCCTCTACCGCCTCGACCACAATATGTTGAAGGCTGAAGGCGAGTTCAAGACAGCGGTTGCGCTAGATCCCAACTCGGAAGAAGCCGTGACCATGTTGGCCTATCTCTACAACGACGAAGGCGATACCGCCCGAGCCACCAAGGTTCTGAGCTCCATTCCGGACGCCGCCCGCTCGGCCAAGCTGTATTCCGCGCTGGGTTATACCTACGAGCAGCAAAAACAATACAAGCAGTCCATTGACGCCTACCGGCACGCCATCGATCTCGACCACGACAATCTCGACGCCATCCGCGGCCTGGCTCAGAACCTGATGAATGATGGCCAGACCAGCGCCGCTCTGGATCAGTACAAGATTATTGCCGATGCCAATCCCGAAGATGCGCAGACTTACGTGCGCATGGCGGAGATCTACCGCAAGGAAGGCAAGTTCGACGACGCCCTAGAGAATCTGAAGAAGGCGGAATCCATCGTGCAGGATTCGGTGGAGGTCTCCTACAACATCGCCGCCGTCTACCAGGCGCAGGGCCGTTACGACGAGGCCGCACAGGTGCTGCAAGACCTGCTCAAGAAAACCGAAAAGTCGCAGCTATAGCCAGGAAGAAAAAGATAACCGCGCCGTATTCCTCGAACGCTTGGGACGGTGGACCGCGACAACGGCAACCAGACCGCCGCAGTTGAAACCTTCCGTCAGATGCTCACTCTGGGCGACGAAAACGCGGTTCGCGGTTATCAGGAACTGGTGGATACCTATCGTGAAAACAAACAATGGCAGCAGGCCACTGACGTGGCCAAGGAAGCCACCCAAAAACTGCCCAGTGATCGCGGCCTGAAGATGGTCTATGCCTCGCAATTGGCCGATATGGGCCAGCCCGATCAGGGCCTTGCGCAGGTTCGCGCCCTGCTCAAAGGTACTCCCGACGATCGCGAGGTTTACATCTCACTCTCGCAGATGTACAGCCGCCTGAAGCGCTGGTCTGAATCCGAAGACGCCCTCGACAAGGCCGATCAGCTTTCCACCAAGCCTGAGGACAAGGAATACGTACTGTTCCTGCGCGGCTCCAACCTGGAACGCCAGAAGAAATACGATCAGGCCGAGGACAGGTTCCGCAAAGTTCTGGCCACCAACCCGGATAGTGCCATGACGCTCAACTATCTGGGCTACATGCTGGCCGACCACAACCTCAAGCTCGACGAAGCGCTGTCCCTGATCAAGAAAGCCATGACCATCGACCCCGCCAATGGCGCCTATCTCGATTCGTTGGGCTGGGCCTATTTCAAGCTGGGAAAATATGACCTCGCCGAAGACAACCTCACCAAGGCTTCCCAGCACAACATGGGCAGCGACCCCACGGTGCAGGAGCATCTCGGCGACCTCTATCAGAAAACCGGACGCTTGAAGTTAGCCGCGGCGCACTGGGAGCGCGCAGTAACCGAGTGGAATAAAACCATCGCCCCGGAAGTAGACAGCGACGAACTCGCCGAAGTGCAGAGGAAACTGGAATCCGCCAAAGTGAAGTTGGCTAAGGAAGACTCGGGGACGAAGTAGCGATCGGCACTCAGTCTTCAGCAATCAGCTTTCCGGCCGGGGCTGCAAATCCTCTCCGTGATCCAGCGGTGGTTTTGCTGAAGGCTGAGTGCTCTTACCCTTAATGAATTCCTACTCCATCCGCCCCGCCACCCTAGCCGACATTACCGAAATCCTTCATCACCGTCGTGCCATGTTCGAAGATATGGGCGTCACGGACTCGACCTTGCTGGCTCCAATGCTGCTGGCCGCAGGGAAGTATCTGGATGAAGCCATGCCCCAAGGCAACTTTCGCGCATGGTTTGCCATTTCAGAAGACACCCAAATCGTGGGTGGATGTGCCGTTGCCATCAGTTCCTCGCCTCCTCATCCCTGGGACCCGCGAACCCGCCGTGCTTACATTCTCAATCTCTACGTTTACCCGGACCATCGCCGAAACGGAATTGCCCGGCAGTTACTGCAAACCACCGTCGACTGGTGTAGAACCGAAGGCTTCAATACCGTCTCCCTGCATGCCAGCCAGCATGGCCGCTCACTCTACGAATCCCTTGGCTTCACCCAGACCAACGAAATGCGCCTCAAGCTGAGGTGAGGTGGCCAGCACTCGGCTATTAGCACTCAGCCTTCAGCCAACCGCGGGCATCCATTTTGTTTAGCCGATAGGTGAGCGCTGAAGGCTTTCTGCTGCCCGACTACAGGGACCAAAGGTAGTATCATTTCTTCGTGCCACGCCTGCTCCACGACGACACCTTCCGCCGGCTTTGCCGCGGACGCGACTTGCTCGCCTCCGAATGCCATTCGCGCATTCTGCTGCAGCACGCAGCCCGCGAAGCCTGCCTCTCCGAATTCCATTTCCATCGCCTCTTCCGCGCGGCTTTTGGCGAGACCCCGCACGATTTTCTCACCCGCCTGCGCATGGACCGCGCCCGCCAGATGCTGGCTTCCCAGCGCAACGTAACCGATGTTTGTTTGGAAGTCGGCTATGAAAGCTTAGGCTCGTTTTCCGCCAAATTCCGCGCCCGGTTCGGCCGCAGTCCCGCCGCATTTCAGCGTGACGTCCGCCCCATCTTTGGATACAGCGCCCCGTGGCGCCTGCTGATCATTCCAGGATGTTTTTTGTACGGACCCATTATCCAAGCCTGCCACACTGAATAACGGGATTAGGGCGAGTTACTCCCAAATTTCTCCAGGAAAAGATTGAGCTGCTCGAGAAACACCGCAGCGGTCGGTTTCCAGTTTCCCTGCATCGCCTGGACTCCGGCGTTTTCGTAACCTCCATCGGGTCTGGGGCGCAAACGCACAAATGGCGGCAGCCCATAACGCGTGGCCAGAAAGTTTGCCCAAAGCCGCGCGCTCCGGCCATTTCCGTTGGCGAAGGGATGAATTCTTACCCACTCGGCGTGCGCCCATGCGCACACGTTCAGCACTTCAAGGGTCTCAGCCTCGTTCAATTCTTTTCCGAATGGTAATTTTTTGTCTAGATGGGCCACGAGCGCTTGCAGAATTTCTTCAAACCGTTTCAGTTCCTCCGCAACGTTCGCCGGATGTGCGCCGGAATAATCCCCAATCTCCACACCCGTGATTTCGAGGCCCGGTTCACCGCGGAATGCCCCTACGTACCTGGGATCGGTGGCCCTCAGGCCTTTCATGAAAGCCTTTTGCCAGTCCCTCGCAATTTCCGCCGTGGGAATTTGTCGCCGGTGAGCTGTACGGACAATTTCTCGCTGCAGATTCGTCAGGCTGCGCCTCAGCTCGGGACTATCTTCGTCCCAGTTTCGTCCCAGTTAGGCACCGAGTATTTCTCGAACCTTGTTTTGCACCGGCGAAGCCGGCTTCAGGGGGTCCGCAGCGGTTTTCTCTTCAAACGGGGTTCCTTCCAGCGGATCTTTTGTGGTCGCTTCCGCTCCCACAAAGGCGCTAATCGCATGCTCGAATCCTGGATCTTTCTTGCGGTAGGCCTTGAGGAGGGCCAAACTAGCCTCCAGGCTCTTCTCCTTCTGGCCTCGTTGAGCGAGATACCTTTTCACCGCTTCCACCACCAACTGATTCACCGGACGCCCTTCGATTTTGCTGAGATTCCTCAGCGCATTCCGTTCCTCAGTTCCAATCCGCAGCGTAAGCGCAGCCTTACCCATATCAATAGCTTAATGCAAGACCATTGTGATGTCAATATAGCATTGTGATGTCATATACAATATTTATTGCTTTGCATACTATTCATAATCATTGGGTTACAAAACTTTTTTCAGTATTGAGTTTTCGAAGAAAAATAGCAAGAATCGAGAAGCCGCCCTGTCGCGAATTTGCTATGGTTTGCCTCGAAGGAGGACGCTCATGATCCAGAAAATGTCCCATACAACCATTTATGTGCTCGATCAGGACCAGGCCAAGGACTTCTACGTTGATAAGTTGGGTTTTGAAGTCAAGGGTGATTTCTCGGCGCCCAACGGCTTCCGCTGGCTTGCGGTCGCTCCCAAGGGACAGTCTGAGGTAGAGATTGCCCTGCTGAAGGTCGGCAGCGGCGCCGGTTCCGACGGGATGAAGAGCGGAAACGCAGAAGCTGCGAAGAAGGATATTGACGCAATGTCTGCACTGTTGAAGAAAGGCTGGTTCAGCGCGGGCGTCTTCCAAACCGCGGATTGCCGCAAGACCTTCGAAGAGCTGAAGGCCAAAGGCGTAGAGTTCATCTCCGAACCCAAAGATGAGTTCTACGGTGTAGTAGCAGTGTTCAAGGATCCTTTCGGCAACTGGATTAGCATGAGCCAGCCGAAGAAGTACTGATTTTGGCCCACACCTGACCAGGATTCCCGGGAATCTCGGTCAGGTGTGGGTGCTGCCTTCGAGAGCTTCACGCTGGACTTCTCCAACATGACCTTCAGCCTGGGTGAGCCGCTGGCTTCGTCGAACTGACTCCTGACTACCGCAACTGCTATCCTTCCTCCATGCTGGCCGACTACGCGGTGCGAGTGGAACAATCCCGCGGACGCCGTTTTCCTGAGCCGCAGCACCCCTATCGCAACGACTTCCAACGCGACCGCGACCGCGTCGTGCACTCCCGCGCCTTCCGCCGGCTGGAGGCAAAGACTCAGGTCTTCACTCGCCGCTACTCCGACCACTTCCGCAACCGCCTGACGCATACCATTGAAGTCGCCCAGATCGCCCGCACCATCGCGGCTCAACTCGGCCTCAACGTTGATCTCGTCGAGGCCCTCGCCCTGGTTCATGACGTCGGACATCCTCCCTTCGGCCATTCCGGAGAGAAGGCTCTGGACTCCGCCATGCGCCAGCACGGTTTCTCCTTCGATCACAATCTCCACGCCCTGCGCATCGTCGAGGATTTCGAACTGCGATACGCCGCCTTCCGCGGCCTCAATCTCACCTTTGAAGTCCGTGAAGGCATCATCAAGCATTCGCACGATTACAGCGCCACCGAATATCCGGAACTGGCCGAATATCTCCTCGACCAGCGGCCGCCACTCGAAGCTCAACTGATTGATCTGGCCGATGAAATCGCCTACGACACCGCCGACCTCGACGACGGCTACGAGGCACACTTACTTGCGCTCGATCAGATTCTCGGCGGAGTACCCAGCTTCGGAGACTTTTATAGTGAGGCGGAGAACCAGTATCCCGAGGCCGCCGAGAAGTTGAAGTTTAACGAAGCGCTCAAACGTCTCCTCGACCGCCTGGTTGGCGACTTAATCCACAATACGCAGATTCGACGCAGCAGGCGCAAGTCCGAACTTTAGACGACGTCCGCGCCCATCCTGAGCGTCTGGTGTCGCTGAGTCCCACAGCCGAACAAGATCGGCGCCAGATCAAAGACTTCCTGTTCCAGAACCTCTACTTGAGCGCCACACTTGACCCGGAGAAGAACGACGCTGAGCGCATCGTCGGCGAGCTCTTCGAATTCTGGATGGCGAAGCCTGAAAACCTGCCTCCCAGCTACCAGGAGAAGGCCCGCCACGAACCTTTGCCGCGGGTCGTCTGTGACTACATCGCGGGCATGACCGACAATTTCATCAGCGAACAGTACGAAAGATATTGCAGTTGAGCGTCCTCCGTGAACCTTCGTACCCTTAGTGGTTGATGGCTTGGGACAGCGCCCCAGCCCGAACCGATGCCTATCCCTCAACGCACTTTTTATACCGGCACCCCCAAAATTACCCGCCAACCCGCTTTTCCTGCCTTAAGGAACCAATTCCCGCGCAATATCCCCTTACAAACCAATCACTTAGCTTTTATTCCGTTTGGCATTAAATTTGTAATGGAGGAAGCAGGCCCGCGAGCTGTTGGGCTGCCTGTTTAAGGCCACACGTTGCGTCACCGGTGGCCGATGTGTATTACCGACGCATCAAAAATTTTAGGACAGCACCGCCTCAGGCGGGCTGGAGTGGAGCTCCCCACTCAGAAGGAAACAACATGAACACTCGCATTTTCGCTACCGCGCTACTTAGCTCAGCCTTGGCTCTGCCGGCCATGGCGCAGCAAACCACTCCGGCCGCTGCCCCCGCAGCCTCCACCGATCAAAGCACCACCAGCGCGGGCGCCAGTGGCAAACAGCCCCTGCAATATGACACCCACCAAGGTTTCTGGGGCAAGGTGAACCCGTTTGCCCGCAAAAAGTATGTACAGCGGCAGGTGCAGCCCATTCAGGACCGCGTCAACGAGCTCGATGAGCTCACCGCCTCCAACAGCAAGATGATCAAGGACGTAGACTCTCGCGCCCAGCAAGGCATTCAGATGGCATCGGCCAAGGCCAATGAAGCTGACCAGCATGCCATTGATGCGGGCAACAAGGCGCAAACTGCCCAGCAGACCGCCGACCAGGCCAACACCCGCCTCACCAGTGTGGAACAGGTGGTAGGGAACATCGATCAATATAAGGCCAGCACCCAGACCGAAATCCGCTTCCGTCCCGGCCAGAGCATGTTGAGCAAGAAGGCCAAGGACGCCCTCGACGAAATGGCTACCCCGCTGAAAGATCAGCACGGCTACATCGTCGAAGTGCAGGGCTTCTCCTCCGGCCGCGGCCAGGCCGCCATCGCCACCTCGCAAAAGATGGCCGACTCGGTCGTCCGTTACCTCGTGCTGAATCATGAAATTCCGGTCTACCGGATCTACGTGGTCGGCATGGGCAACGCACCCGTGGCGGAAGAAGGGCAGGCCAAGCACGCCACCGGCGGACGCGTCGAGATCAGCCTTCTGAAGAACGACCTGGAACAGTTGGCCGTCAGCTCGACTCCGACGACCAGCGCCCCAGCTACCCCCCAAGCGGCGCCAAGTGATACAATGCCCGCGACTCAAAATCAGCCGGCAAATCAAGACCAGCCGGTACAGCCGTAATAGTTAAGTTAGGACGAACGGGCTCACGCTCGGACGCCCTCCCCCAGAAACCCCCGCCACACGGCGGGGGTTTCGCTTTTTTTGCCGAACCGTTCCATACCTAGTGGCCCATCGACAAGGGACTGATTGGATAAGAACGAAGGCTCCAAGCCGCCCGATCGCCAAGTCCTTCCGGGGACGCGATCCTTTTTGCCTTCCCCGCCTATATCTGCCAGACTAAAATTTCATGGGCCGCATTCACGTCCTCTCCGAACAAGTCGCCAACAAGATCGCCGCCGGCGAAGTCGTCGAACGTCCGGCCTCGGTCGTGAAGGAACTCCTGGAGAATTCCCTCGACGCCGGTTCTACCCGCATCAAGATTCAGATCGAAGCCGGCGGCAAAAAGCTCATTCAGATCACCGACAACGGCTGCGGCATGGTCCGCGATGACGCCCTGCTCGCCTTCGAACGCCACGCCACCTCCAAGCTGAAGAATGCCGAAGACTTGCTGAGCGTGGCCACTCTCGGTTTCCGCGGCGAGGCCTTGCCCTCCATCGCCTCGGTCTGCCGCCTGCGCCTGGAAACTCGCGACCCGCAAGAAGCCTCCGGAACCATCGTCGAGATCAACGGCGGCAAGATTTTCAAGGTCGAAGAAGCCGGCCTACCCGCCGGAACCTCCCTCACTATCCGTGATTTATTTTTCAATACGCCAGCGCGCAAGAAATTCCTGAAAGCCGAATCGACGGAACTCTCGCACATCGCCTCGCTGGTCACCCACTACGCGCTGGCGCATCCCGACAAGCACTTCGAACTGCACTCGGCGACCAATGCCATGCTCGTCGCCCCTCCGGTCGCCGGATACAGCGAACGCGTTTATCAGGTTTTCGGCAAAGAAGTCCTGGATCAACTCATTCCGGTCGCGGCCGCTCAGCCGCTGGAGCGCATCGGCCTGCCGCAGCCGCCGCCCTGGCGCCGCACAGAAGAGGTCGAAGAGGCCGGCGCGAAAGATCCCGGCGAACTCCGCGTCCACGGCTTTGTTTCCAAGCCGGAGATCCAGAAGCTCAACCGCAATTCCATCTACGTCTTCGTCAACGGGCGCCTCATTCGCGACCGCCTCATCCAGCACGCCATCACCGAGGCTTACCGCAACATCATTCCTCCCACGGTCTATCCGGTCGTGCTGCTATTCCTCGAACTGCCCAGCGGAGAGGTGGACGTCAACGTCCATCCCTCAAAAACCGAGGTCCGCTTCCGCCAGCAATCCGTGATGCACGATTTCGTCCGCGACTCCATCCGTGCCGCCCTGATGAAGGCACGCCCGGTCCCGCAATTCACCACGGAAATTGGTGCGCATCCCACGGCCAGCATGTCGTTGACTCCGGGCGCCCGTCCCTCGCCCGTCGATCCTGAGTCATGGCGTCCGCTCTATGAACCCGCCCAGGGCTTCGTGCTGCAAGCTCCCGTTCCTCCGCCCTTAACCGAGCGCTTTCATTTCGGCGTGGATGGCATTGCAGTCGAAGCCAATGCCGCCGTCCCGGTCGCGCGGATTCTTCAGGAAGTCATCCCGGAAAATGGCTGCGCGCCGCCCATCTTAGACGAACCAGAATCTGCTTCCGAGTTTCGAGACAACGCTCTGGCCCCGTCTCTGGCATCGCTCAAGCCGCTGGGCCAGATTCGCGAGTCATTCATCCTGGCGGTGAACCACGAAGGCCTCTGGATTGTGGACCAGCACGTTGCCCACGAGCGCGTGCTCTTCGAGAAAATCCTCAAGCAGCGCGCCGCGAAGAAAGCCGAAAGCCAACGCCTGCTCATGCCGCTTCTGCTCGAACTCACTCCCGCACAGCAGGCCGTGTTCGCCGAGATCTCCGATGAGCTTCAGCAAAATGGTTTCGAAGCCGAGCCCTTCGGTGCCCGCAGCATCGCCGTCAAAGTAGCTCCCGCCGGCATCGAAGCCGCGCAGGTAGAAAAGATGCTGCACGAACTCCTCGAGCAACTGGCCCACGAGGATCAAAATCTCAATCTGGAGAAAATCCGCACCCGCATCGCCGCCTCAATCGCTTGCCACGCCGCCATCAAGGTCAACATGCGCCTGGAGCAAAACAAAATGGAGTGGCTCCTCGCCGAACTCTCCAAAACCGACTGCCCAATGTCTTGCCCTCACGGCAGGCCCATCGTTCTGCGGTATTCTCTAAAGGACATTCAGAAGGCGTTTAAAAGAATCTGAGAATCAGCTCTCAGCCATCAGCGTTCAGCTCTCAGTTTTGGCTGAAGGATGAGAGCTGACGGCTGAAAGCTGTTTTTATGACTGACCTCGAACTCCACGAACTTCGCCGCGGCAAATGGCATCTCGACGGACGCCCCGTCCGCACCCTCGAGGACGCACGCTCCTTCCTCGAGTCGGCCGGTTTCTGCCTGATGTTCCCGCAGAAGCCGCCCTTGCTGGCGCCGACCTTCATCGGAGCGTGGTGCGGATCCGACGATCGCCTCCCTCCCTGGCAGCAAGCCTTTGCCGATCCTCGCGCGCAGGCCGCAACCGAGCTCATGGTCCGCCTGCTGCGTGAGCGCGACGCCTACGAGGCCAACTTCTTCGGCGAGAATAACCCGTTCCTGATTGCCAGCTCCATCTTTCCTTATTTCTATGCGCTCGTGGGCGAACGCAATCCCAAGCTGGCTCCCAAAGCCGGGCCGCGCGCTGAATATTCCGAGCTCGCCTGCGACACTTTCGCGGCCATCCAGCGCGGCGGACCTATTTCCAAAGTGAAGCTGCAGGAAACTCTCGGCGGCAGTATTTCCACACCCGCTCTCGACCATGCCCTCGGTGAACTGGGCGCAAAGCTGCGCATTACGCGCGTGGACTATAACCCCGGCGAAGGCTCGGTGTGGGATGTCCTCTACCGCTGGTCACCGGACGCGGTGCGCGAAGGGATGGAATTTTCGCTGGCGACGGCGCTTTCGGCGCTGCTCTCCAAGTATCTCGATTGCGTGGTTGCCGCCGACCAGCAGGAGCTGGAATCCTTCTTCGGCAACTTTATCTCCCGCTCCCGGATCAGAGAAGCGGTGAATGCGCTGCTCGCGGCCCGGGAACTGGAGTTTGTTCACGTCGGCAACCGCTCGCTGATTCAGATCACTCCCCCGAAAGTGGAGTTCGTCAAACCGGAATTCAAGCCGGAGTTCAAGAAACGGGAGTTTCAACCGCGCGGATTCAAGCCGGTCGGTTTCAAAAAGCCAGACTTCAAGAAATCTGAATTCAGAAAACCGGACTTCAAGAAGAATGAGCCCCCAAGGCGGGATTTCAAGAAAACCGATGCCCGCCAGCCCAAGCTCGAAAAACCCAAGCTCGACCGGCCCAAGCTCGACCGGCCCAAGTTTGACGATAAGCCCAGGTTCGACAAGCCGAAGGCCGGCAAATCGGGATTGAGTAAATCTGGATTCAAGAAGTCCGGCTTCAAAAAATCCGGCTTCCGCAAGGACGGCCCCAAAAACTTCTCTTCACACCCGTCAGGCTCGCGGCCATCGCGCGGCCGGCCCGGTCCGCCGAAAAAAGCATGACCACGGAAACCGCCCGTGTCGAAGCCTTCTCCGACGGCGTTTACGCCATCGCCATCACTCTTCTCATCCTCGAAATCAAAATCCCCCAACCCGGCGCAACTCCGCTTTCCATCCAGCTGCTGCGGCAGTGGCCTTCTTACATTTCTTTCATCATCAGCTTCGCCTTCATCGGGATCATGTGGATCAACCATCACCGCATGTTCACCCACATCAGGCGCTCCGACAACAGTCTGCTGGTGCTGAATCTCTTGCTGCTTCTGGGCGTGTGCGCCGTGCCATTCCCCACAGCGGTTCTCGCCGCCCATCTCGGCCAACCCGGCCAGCGTACCGCGACTTTGTTTTACAACGGCACCTATGTCTTCATCGCCGTCTTCTACAATCTGCTGTGGAGGTACGCCTCCTCGCCTAAGCGCCATCTTCTGTCGCACGACGTGGACGCCGAGGCCGTAGCCAGAATCTCCCGCCAATACGCATTTGGGCCGGTGCCGTACTTAGCCTGTTTCGCTTTAGCGTGGGTGAGCGTCCCCGCCAGCCTGACCCTAAACGCAGCGCTGGCCGGCTTCTTCGCCCTGCCGCCAAGCGTAGTCAAACCGAAGTCTTGAAGCGGGGCGCCCCAACCTCGTCGCGGTGTTTGCTACAGAGCCTGCTGGCGAAGTCGAAGGCGTGGGGATTTGTCCAGATTGAATTCGTCGCTCCCCACCTATGGCGGGAAATCCAGGCGCCGAGGGGTGTAGATGGAGCTATATGAAGATCATGCACTCAATGATCGTTGGAGTGTGGGAGCGATGGGTTGGTAGCGACACGCGCCACGATTAATACACCGCGAGTGCGCACAACAATGGCGCAAATATTCTGCCGGCATCATTGCGAGGCTTCGCGACAAAATAGCCGCTACGGAACCCGAGGTTGACGCCCAAAACCAGGGCGTGAACCTAGGGCACTTTGCATCTACAGCCACCCACCGATTTTTCACGGGCCATTAACCGATTTCGGGCTCGTTTGGTGTTAGACTTGCGCGGTTCATCACACACTTCTCCGCGGTGCCTGTTCGGGCGTCGGCCTTGTGTGCAATCGATGGTCTGTAGGAACGCTTGCTCAGGAGGCCTCGAGCGGCGGACTCCCAACGGCTAACCAAATTGACAGGAGTCGCTTATGAAAAGCCCCATTATCATGCTGATCGCAATTGCAACATTGGCTGGCACTGTCGCCTCCATCATCGCCGTGTCTGCCCATGCCGATGAGCAGGCCGCGATCTTCGTTACCCAGATCCCCGCTGGATACCGCGACTGGAGTGTGATCTCCGTTGCGCACGAAGAAGGCAACCTCAACAGTTTGGGAGCGGTTCTCGGCAACGATGTAGCCATCAAGGCCTATCGCGAAGGGAAACTTCCATTCCCCGACGGCGCAATCATTGCCGCATTGCACTACAGCCACACCCCGTCCGAGGAAAACAACAAAGTATTTGGCCGTGCCCAATCGTTCGTGCCCGGGTCGCCCACAAATATTCAGTTCATGGTCAAGGACTCAACCAAGTACGCCGCGACGGGCGGCTGGGGCTTCGCTCACTTCACTCCCGATGGCAAGCCTGGCGCCACGGCATTTATGCAGAGTTGCTTCCCCTGCCACGAGAAAACCAAAGCGACTGACTTGGTCTTCACTCATTACGCACCGTAATTCCGGGATTGAGCGATCACGGTTGAAGGCTCAGGTCAACGCCCCAACACCAGGGCATGAACCTGGGGCACTTTGCGCGGTCGCCATGGCTCAGTACGCGTTAGCCGATTTTCTCCAGTCGTGCTTGAGTTGTTCCACAATCTGATCTGCCAAAAGGGTTCTATCGAAGACCCCGGATTTAGTGGTTTGCCAGATGGGTCTCTGAAAGCGACGATCCGTGAGAGTAACCTCTGCAATCGTCCGCCGCACGACCACCTTGGCGGGCAGGAATGTGCTCTCAGTTTTGCACGTCAGAATCGCGTCCGCTTCTTCCGGCTGTGAAGTGATTTCGAAGGCTGCCCATTTTTCGAGACGATCCTTGACCAGGAGCACAAAATCATCCGAGGCGGGAGCCACATAGATCGTCCTCACCTGATGCAGTTTAAGGGGTCCGACTGAAAGAGTGGCCTGGGCAGCGGCGAATCCCGCGAAGGTTAACAGAGCGACGATTGGCAGGATCGCCCAGCGGAATGGCAGCGATCGGTGATGTAAGAATCGAGAGTTCATAACTTCCACCTTCCTTTGCCGTTTCGCGGCTCACACCAGAGCCCAGCAGAAGGCAATTACTAATTAATTAGGGACCCGATTCGGGACAGGTTGCAGTGAGGCTGGTCACAAACGCCGCCTGGCAGCGTCCCAAATTCACTAGCTGCAAACACAGCGAAGCTGATTGGAGAGAGCGGCGGAAACACGATCGCCTCGATGCCCAAAACTTCAAACCTCCTGTGAGCGAGAACGGCATAGTCTCCGCTTGACAGCACGTTTCTCCCGGCCTAGTCTGCCAAGCGGTACGAACCGGTGCGGTTGACCGATATCTCTACTCTCAGTGCTGGAATCGCACTCCGGCTTCGTTGGGCCCAAGCTTCTCATTCAAGAACTCCGGGAGGATCACATGGCACATGGGATTATCTGGTGGATCGTGGTTGGTCTGATTGCCGGCTGGGGAGCCGGAAGGATCATGAAAGGCGGCGGATACGGTATGATTGCCGATATCTTGCTGGGGATCGTCGGTGGCTTTGTCGGCGGGTGGGCGATTGGGCTGCTCGGCCTCGGCGGTGGCGGCTTTGTTTGGAGCATCCTGGTCGCAATTCTCGGTGCGGTCATCTTGATCTGGATTACCAGGCTGATCAAGAAAGAAGCCTGAGTCCCCAGGTGTCCATCTAGTCGCAAAGACCCGGTTTTCGGACCGGGTCTTTGCATTGAGCCCCCGTCTCCCGCACTCCTAAAGTTAAGCGGCTTCCATTGGAATGTTCAACGCGTCCGACGGTTTGCCGATGTAATTTGCCTGGGCAGCCTCACCCTCCATTGTGTTGGTCAGAAGGTAGGAATGACTTCCTTGTTTAGGATCGATCACCCGGATCGTTGAAATCCGTAACCACCGCGATGTTCTTACGCGATCCGATAGTCTTACCTCCCACCACGATCCGTCTTCGAGGACAAGAATTCTGCCTTCGTCCTGCTTGTCGCGGAGCCAATGTTCCTTGTGAGAATTGGTGTAAACACCCATGACGATTACGATTTGCGCACAGTTCCCCGTGCCGTCACAAACCGCTCCTGCTGAATGTAACTTGTCAGGCTGAGTTTTCTCTCAGTTGAATACGGTTGTCAAGTCTGATTTGCCAGGCCACTGGGGGCCAAAAACCGTATCCCTGTGCCCCATCGTATGCGGGTAAGTTATTGAAATCAGGCCGCTACAACCCCAATACCCGTCAACCAGGAGAAGCGCGACATTCCTTCGGAAGGAACACAACCTACGGCACTATCCCCGGCACCCAGTAGGCCTGCGCGTACGCTAACAGACTGATCATCCCGGCCAGCAATACACTATGCCAGAAAGTCCCGCGCAGCACGCCGCCTTCCTCGCCAATCAAGCCAACCGTGGTGACACCCACCGCAATGTTTTGCGGCGAGATCATTTTCCCCATAACCGCCCCGGTACAATTTGTCGCCGCCAGCAGCAGCGGACTCAGATGCAACTGAAGGGCCGCCGCCACCTGCAGGTTTCCGAACAACAAATTGCTCGCAGTATCGCTGCCGGTCAGAAAGCACGCCATCCATCCCAGGTAGCTGCTCACCAGCGGGAAGCCGTGTCCCACATGAGCTACAGCCGCTCCCAGCGTGTACGCCATCCCCGAATAGTTGTACAGATAGGCCAGGCCCACAATCAGCATCACCGTCAGCCCGGGCAAGCGAAGCTGATGAAATGTCTTGGTGCCCGCGCTGACAAACACCCGCGGCTTGGCCTTGATGCAAACCGCAGTCAACACGCCCGCCACCAAAGCCGCCGTTCCCGCCGCCAACGGTTGAAACGAGTACAGCGCCGCATAAGGCTTCCGATAGAGCGTAAGCAGAATCGCATTGTGCAGGTGAGGAACCGCAATCGCCAGTTGGCCGCGCTGAAATAATCGAAGATACGACCACACCACCATCACTGCCGATAGCAGTGCCCAGGGCAGCCATCCGGCAAAAGCCACGCCGCGCGTCAGAGAAGCCTGTTTGACTTCGACCACTGGCTCAGCAGACTCACCGTGCGGAGCCTTTTCACCCGCCGGCCGCCAAATCTGCAAAAAAGCCGTCAATGCCGCGATCGAACTTAGCGCCGCAATGATGTCGGCCGCATACGGACCCCATACATTTGCTACCACCAATTGCGCCAGGCTAAAGCTTCCGCCCGCTACCACAGCCGCTGGCCAGCATCGCCGCAATCCCTTCGTTCCCCCGACGGCCAAAGCTAGATACGCCGGCAATATCAAAGACAGCAGCGGAATCTGCCGTCCCACCATCGCCGCCAGCTTGAAGACATCCAACCCGGTGACTCCGGCCAGCGCCACAATCGGAATGCCCAACGATCCGAACGCTACTGGCGCTGTGTTCGAAATCAGTGACACAATCACCGCCCGCCGAGGCGCGAATCCCAGCCCCACGAGCAGAAATGCCGTCATTGCTACGGGAGCGCCAAAACCGGCCGTGCCCTCGATCAGCGAGCCAAAACAAAACGCCACCAGAATGGCCTGCACACACGCATCACCCGACGCATGATGCTCCATCCAGCACCGCAGCAATTCGATCTTGCCGGTGTCGCAGCACAGGTTGTAGAGCCACAACGCGGTAAATACAATCCACAGAATCGGCCACACCGCGTAGAAGAGTCCAAAGACCACACTCCACAGCGCCAGCCGCACCGGCATCCCCCAAACCAACAGCGCGAGAACACCTGTGCTCGCCAGACCACACGCCGACGCCACCAATCCGCTCTTACGCAGCACTCCCATCAGGAGAAGCACGACCGCTAATGGGGTGACCGCCATCAACGCCGAAAGCGCCACCGAGTGCAACGGATCAAGAGGTTGTGGCCAAGCCAGGGGGAGAGCAGAGTTCATATAGGGCAGTCCGTCTCAGGAAGCCGGAGCGTGATTCTATTATCGAATGTCATTTCATCCAAAGCATTTCCGTCGTAGACCTTGGTGTGCTTCGTGGTTAGGACCTTTCGCCATGGATGTCCGTGTAAAATCAATCGAACTTTCTCAATTCTCGGAAACCTCGATCTCGGAAAATGACCACTCCGCCCCGCAAACTGATCATCGCCATTGACGGCCCCGCCGGAGCAGGCAAGAGCACCATCGCATCGCGCCTGGCGCGCAAACTGGGCTACGTGAATCTGGAAAGTGGAGCCATGTACCGCGCCCTCGCGCTCAAGGCGATTGAGTGGGACACATCTTTCGATGACGAAGCCGCTCTGCTCAAGCTGGCCGAGAATTCGCGTATCCGCCTTGAACCAAACGTGGGCGGCAATCGGGTCTTTCTCGACAATCGCGACGTCACCATGCGCGTACGCGAAACCGATGTCACCGAAGCCGCCTCGCGTGTGTCGGTCCACCCCAAAGTGCGCGAGTGGATGGTCCTTCGCCAGCGCGAAATGGGCGCCGGCGGCGGGGTAGTCATGGAAGGCCGCGACATCGGCACGAAAGTTTTCCCGCACGCCGACATCAAAGTGTTCCTCGACGCCGACCCGACCATCCGCGAACAGCGCCGCCTGGAACAGATGAAAGCCAAAGGCGCATCCGCCGAAGCCCTGGCCGCCGAACTGCGCGAGCGAGACCGCCGCGACCGCACCAGAAAAGCCTCTCCGCTAGAACCCGCCCCGGACGCGGTAATTCTGGACTCCTCCACCCTCACCGAAGACGAAGTGCTGCATAAGGTAGAGGAATTGGCGCAGAAAAAGCTGGCTTGATTTTTTCGAATTTCTTGTATTACGCGGTACTCCTTAAGCTTGTCATCCCGACCGTAGCGGAGCGAAGTGGAGGGACCCGCTTTCCTCACTCCTTCCGATTCCACTTCGGGACAAATCTCACAAAAACTCACCTTCATCACAGACTTTCCCCGCCGTCAGTGCTATACCAATCAAGTCTCCCTCCCACGCTGGACTCACCTAACTCGCGGGTGATTCCATGTCTCGCCTCGTCTACGCCTGTTGCGTCTTACTTCTTATCACCAGTTCCGCCGCCCAGGATGCCTCTACCGGCGCCATTCGCGGCACCGTCAGCGACTCCACCGGCGCCCGCATCAAGGATGCCACCATCGCCGTCGCCAATCTCGATACCGGCATCCGCTACATCGCGACCAGCGACTCCCAGGGACAGTTCACCCTCGAACTTCTCCCGCCTGGCGATTACATGGCGCGCGCCGAGGCTCCCGGCATGTCCCCGCAAGTCACGCCGCATTTGCATGTAGAACTGGGCGCTGCCGCAGAAATTGATTTTAAGCTTACCGTCGCAGGCGCGAAAGAAACCATCACTGTCTCTACCGGGCCCGGCATCGACACTCAGCCTGCGGCAATTTCTTCGGTGATTGACGAACGCGCCATCCAGGAATTCCCGCTCAACGGCCGCCGCTTCACCGACCTTGCGCTGCTCACACCGGGTGTCACGCAGGATCCGCGTGGTTTGTTGTCCGGCTCGAACGGCGATTTGGCGTTCGGTGGCATTCGCGGCTTCCAGACCACCTATCTGGTCGATGGGAACGACGACAACAATGCCTTCTTCGCGCAGGCTCGCGGCCGTTACCGCGCGCCTTACCAATTCTCCAACGAGGTAGTGCAGGAATTCCGCGTCTCCCGCAACACCTCAGGCGCCGAAAATGGACGCAGCGGCGGCGCGGTGGTCAACGTCGTGACCAAGTCCGGCTCCAATCATTTCCACGGCAGCCTATTCGATTACGCCCGCAATAGCGCCTTCGACGCCCGCCAGGCATTCATGGATTTCAAACCCAGCCTCTCAGCAACAGCAGTTTGGTTTCACTCTGGGCGGACCCATCAAGCGCAACCGCGCATTTTTCTTCGCCGGATTCGATCAGCACATTTTCCACGTGCCCACCGTCGTGCAGTTCGATAACGGCAGTTCGGTCGTAACTCCGGAGCCGGGCACCGGCCCGGAGACTCCCGGCGACTACGAAGCCAGCGATCAGACTCTGGTGTTTGCCAGCGCCGCCCAGCTCTCGCAGCAGGCTGGTCCGTATCCTTCGAAGCTGATGGGCAACGCGGGCTTCGCCAAGGTGGATTTCAATATTTCCCCGCGCAACTATCTTTCGTTGCGGCTCAACACCTCGCGCTACTCTGGACAGAACAATGTTTTTCTCGATCCTTCCAGCCCACTCACCACCTTTGGCATCAGCGACAACGGCGAAGAGCAAGTCGCCACCGAAACGCGCCGCGCTCTCGCTGATCAGCGGAATTTCTCCTCACCTGGTGAGCCACTTCCGCGCCCAATTCTCGCGCGACCTGCAACAATCCAGCAGCAACACCAGCGCGCCACTCACCAAAATCACCAACACCATCGACGGCTTCGGACGCTCCTCTCATTTTGCCGCGCCAAACCAACGAACACCGTCTGCACCTGGCCGAGACTCTGAGCCTCGAAGCCGGCCGCCACTCCTGGAAGTTCGGCGGCGACGCGCTGCTGACCACGATCTACAATTTCTTCCCTTCGCTTTCCGGCGGAGAGTACATCTACGACCCCATCAAGGTGAACCAGTTCACCTTCGAGCCGCAAATCGGCGGCCTGGAACTGACGCCGCTTCGCGCCTACGCCCACGCATGTCCCGCACTACTACGTGCAGGATTTTGGCTCCGCTGTCACTCACCCCGACACCAATGAGTACTCCGCCTTCATCCAGGACACCATCCGCGTGACCCATCACCTCGGATTCAGCCTCGGCGCGCGCTACGATCTGCAGACTTTCAGCACCAAGTATCTGGTCTCAAATCCGCTGTGGCCGGACTCCGGCAAGGTGCCTTTCAATCCCGACAACTTCGCGCCGCGCGTCGGACTGGCCTACTCGGTCGGAAATCGCCGGCCCCTGGTCATTCGCGCCGGCTACGGCCTTTTCTACACCCGTATTCCGCAGATCTATAACTCAACCATCGAAAGCCAAAACGGTCTCACCCGCAACTATCTTTTTCTCAACAACACCAACTATTACGATCACCAAATCTTCCCGCAGTATCCCAACCCCATCGTGAACTGCGCGCCGACGGCCACGCTGTGCAGCGCGCCCACGAATCTCCTGCAGTATCGTGCAAAGCGACATGTCCGCGTTCGCCCACAATTTCCGCACGCCGGAAGTTCACCAGGCCAGCCTGAGCCTGGAGCGCGAAATGGCGGATCATCTCACTGGCGAGATTTCCTACACCTTCGTGCGCGGCCAGAACCTCATCCGCGCCGTCGATGCCAATCTTCCGCCGCCCGGTGAATGTGCACCTATCCGGTGTACGACTCGCACCGGAACCAATCTGCTCGGCTACTACAACGAGGCTTCATTCTCCACCTGGCAGATGACGCAATCGCTCACCTGCCCCTTTCCGCCCTGCATCAATCCGCTGGCCCGTCCCATTCCCCAACTGGGAGCCATCGACGTTTTCCAGAGCGCCGCCTCCAGCTTTTACCACGGCATGACTATCGCGCTGAACCGCCGCACTCATAGTGGCCTGTATTTCCGCCTGGCCTACACCTACGCGCACGCCGAAGATGATGGTCAGGATGCCCTCGTCGCCGGGCAACCCGCGACCGTGCAGAACTCCTACGCGCCCAATTCCGAAAAAGGCAACAGCGTGACTGACCAGCGCCACCGACTGGTAGCGGCATGGGCCGCCGATCTCCGTCCCTTCGCCCGCGACCAGCCGCTGCTTGAGCACGCTGTTCAACAACTGGAAGCTTTCCAACGTCATTACCATAGGCAGCGGCCGCCCGCGTGGATGCCCGCATCATCGGCGATGCCAACCAGGACGGCAACAGCACCAACGACCGCCTTCCCGGCGTGGGCCGCAACTCCCTGATCGGCCCCGGCTATGCCACCACCGATATGCGCCTCACCCGCATCACTGCATCTGGGCGACCGCGTCAAGCTGGACTTGATGCTCGAGTCGTTCAACCTGTTCAACCACGAAAATCCCATGGTCCAAACCACGGCCAACGGCTTCCAGAACGCCTACGGCCAGTTCGTTTTCGTGGATAACCACATTAATTTCAATTACTTCCCGGCCTTCTACCAAAAGACTGCCAATCCTCTCAAAGCCTCCAATGCCTACGCTCCCCGCCAGTTGCAGTTGTCTCTCAAGCTCAATTATTGAGGAGAAATTGCGGCCGATGCGCTGCAAACCCGCGTTTTATCTGGTCAAAGTCCATATATTGCTTGACTTGCCCCTTCCAACCTTGCAATAACTATCGCGTCCACATGGGACCGGTTTGGGGGTGTTTCGCTAGGTGGCTGAAGTTAGACTGCAGGAAGGTGAGTCTTTAGAGAATGCTCTGCGCCGGTTCAAGCGCAAAGTGCAACAGGAAGACATCATCAAGGAGGTCAAGCGGCACTCCTTCTACCTGAAGCCCGGCGAAAAAAAGCGCGTAAAGGAAGCTTTGGCGCGCAAGCGCAGCCGGAAAAAAGCTCGTAAAGAGCAGGACTAGTGGTTCATGGGGCCGCCTCTCTCCCTAGGGGTGGCCCCTTGTATATTGGCCGGATTTCCGTATTTCCGGAGTCACAAGAATTCATCGCGGATTCCTCGCGTTTTTCGTGTATAAGCGGTAATCCACACTCCTTCTTGGGTGTGGCGGGCCGAGTCCAGGGTTAGTTTCCGGCGGTTCAATTGAGGGGGGATGGCAAAGCCTGGGTTGCCGCGTGGCTTCATTGGCACGAGGCAAAGCAGGCCGGGATTGAAGGGAGCATCCTCAATGGAATTCCAGGACAAGATGTTGAAGTGCATTGACTGCGGAGCGGATTTCGTTTTTACGGCCGGGGAACAGCTGTTCTTCCACGACAAGCAGTTCAAGAACGAACCCAAACGGTGCAAGTCTTGTAAGGCAAAACGGGTCTCAGTGCTCGGGGCCGTGCCGCCGGTTCCACGCCTGGCCGGGTGGAAACCCGCACCACACTGCTCGCAATGTGGCAAGGAAACTACCGTGCCTTTCCGGCCCACGCAAGGGCGTCCCGTGTTCTGCCGCGAATGCTTTTCGCAGCGCAGAACCGCGGCCACAGCCTAGCGCCAGCCGCATCGCTCGAAGCCAGGCGGACACGTGGGTTATCATGAACCCGTGCCTACTTTCTTCGTGGAAAATTTTGGCTGCCGCGCCACCCAGGCCGACGGCGCGGCCATCGAACGCCAATTCCATTTGCGTGGGATGGATCGCGCCCCCACCGCGGAATCCGCGGCTCTGGTTATTCTTAACACTTGCACCGTCACCGCCTCTGCCGATCAGGATGCCCGCGCCGCCATCCGCCGCCTTCGCCGCCAGAATCCCAATTGCGAAATCGTAGTCACCGGATGCTACGCTCAGCGCGCTCCCGAAGAAGTAGCCGCCTTGCCCGGCGTCTCCCGCGTAATCGGCAACTCGCACAAGCATCAGCTCGCGGAAATTGTCTCCTCGCATTTCGTCCCACTCTCTTCTCTGAAAACTGCATTTCAACTGCCATTCGCCTCCGCCAGACGAACGCATGTTCGTAAGCGACATCTTCGCCCACACTGAGCTCTTGGCCGCGCCGGTATTCGAAAGCGATGCGACCGTTCATCCCCGCACCCGCCCCAATCTGAAAGTGCAGGATGGATGCGACAACCGCTGTTCCTTCTGCGTGATCCCTTCCGTCCGCGGCCAAAGCCGGTCGCTACCCTTAGATCGGATTCTTCAAGAAGTGAACAGCCTGGTCGCCGCAGGCTACCGCGAAGTCGTGATCTCAGGCATCAATCTAGGCCGCTGGGGCCGCGATCTTCCCGTGTGGGCCGGACACTCTTGTCCGCCAAGTTTTGTCTCTCTCGTGCGCGCCATTCTCTCCGCCACTGCTCTGGAAAAACTCCGCCTAAGCTCCATCGAGCCCATGGATTGGAGTGACGATCTGATCTCCCTGATGGCCGCGTCCCCACGCATCGCCAAACACGCCCACGTCCCTATGCAATCCGGCAGCGACCGCATCCTGCGCCGCATGCACCGCAAATATCGCCCCTGGCACTATCGCGAGAAGATCGAAAAGATTCGCGCCGCCGTGCCCACCGCCGCCATCGGCGCCGACGTCATGGTCGGCTTCCCCGGCGAAACCGATGCCGACTTCGAAGCGACGCGCCGCATGATCGAAGATCTGCCGTTCACCTATCTGCACGTTTTCACTTACTCGTCGCGCCCTGGGACGCCGTCAGCCGTGATGCTAAATCAAGTTCCCGTAAACATCGCTCGCGAGCGCAACCGCATCCTGCGCGACCTGGCAGCCGGAAAAAAGGAAGCCTTCATGCAAAGCTTTGTCGGAAAAGAGATCGAAGCCATCACTCTGAGGCCCGGTCACGGCGTCGCTTCCACCGAAGCTCTAAGCGATAATTATCTGAAACTGCAATTGGAAGGCCTGCACCAGCCCAACCGTTGGCTCACCGCAAAAGTCGTGGGAGTAGGAGACGGAGTGCTAGTCGCACATTAACTGAGTATGGGGTGCCCCATCCTCGTCGCGTATTTCGTGACAGGGTGGGGGGTGCCGTTGAAAACCGCGTCTCTCTCCGTTCAGGACGCGCTCGTTCTCCACTCAGAAACGATCTTCGGTGGCTTCAGTAAAGTTTGCATAACGACACAGTATTGTTCTGTCTTCTCCTGCAACGCCCGCAGTTGCTCCGGAGCCGCCTCGGGCGCGTCAATCTCGAATCGCACGCCAATCGCCTCGAAACCCACTTGCACCTCTTTCGAGATGCCCAACGTTCCCTGCAAATCCATATCACCCGTGACCGTCACCAAAATGTGTTGCGTGGGAACTCCCATGGCTGCTGCTACCAGTTGGCAGGTAAGCTGCGCGCAAGCCGCCAACGCCCCAAGCAGCAGATCGCCAGAACATGCGGCCGTCCCCGTTCCACCGACTCCCTGGTGGGCTTCCGCCTGATAAATCGCGCGGCCAATATCCACCGAACAGCCCAGCGGCGTGGCCGTTTCGCTTCCCTTAGCCGTCAAGGTGATGCGCGAACTGCCGGGTTCTCGGCGATACTGATCTTTTAATGGCCGCTGCAGCGATCTGATATCCATCAATCTCTCCGAAAAGTTTAGCGTGCTTCCGTCTCCATTGTTGCACTTGGGCCGCCGCGGGGCGGGCATCACGAACTTCAGCAGCCAGGCCTCCGCCATTTCTGCACCGATCGTTACTGGGTACATCGTCACTGCAACACGTACGTTTACTTGGCATTCGTCGTGGCCAGTATTGCTATTCTAATTGGAACCAGCGGCTATGTATTCTTTGCTGCGAAAGACGGAGCCGATTCAGGAGCCTGTTTAAGGAGAGAAGTGATGCTGAGCAGATTTTTGGCGAAGATAGTTCTCTGGTCGTTCGTACTCTTCATCCTGCCGGCCGCGCTCTGCGCAGGCTTGAGCGCTCAGAAGTCGCGCAACGGCAAGTACCTGGTTTATCTGGGAACATACACCGATCATCAGAGCCGGGGAATTTACTCCTATCGCTTTGATACGGCGACTGGGCAGCTAACCTCTCTCGGGCTGGCGGCGGAAACCAGCAACCCTTCATTTCTTACGGTTGATCCGGGCCACAAATTTCTGTATGCCGTGAACGAAGTAGAGCAATACAAAGGCCAACCCACGGGCTCCGTGAGCGCTTTCACCACTGACCCGGCGAGCGGCAAGCTCTCTCCACTGAATACTGTCTCCGCGCGGGATCCCGGCCCTGCCTATATCTCGATGGATCGAACCGGAAAGTTCGCTCTGATCGCCAATTATTCGCTGGGCAGCGTGACCGTGTTTCCGGTGAGCAAAGACGGGCGACTTGGCGAAGCTTCAGATTTTGTCCGGCACAAAGGTTCGAGCGTGAACAAAGACCGTCAAGAAGGACCGCATGCTCACTCTGTTGAATTGTCTCCGGATAACCGCTTTGCCATTGTGGCCGACCTTGGTCTCGACCAGTTGATCGTCTATCCCTTCGACTCTGCCAAGGGGAAGCTGGGGCAGCCGCACACCATAAATATCGAGCCGGGATCGGGTCCGCGGCACATCGCTTTCAGTCCAAATGGAAAGTTCCTCTATCTGATCAGCGAAATGGGTAATGCCATCACTGCGTTCGCTTACGGCAAGAGGCAAGGCAAGCTGACGGAATTGCAAACGGTCTCGACACTGCCAAAAGAATTCAAGGGAGAGAACACGACTGCGGAAATTGCAGTTCATCCCTCGGGGAATTTCCTTTATGGCTCAAATCGTGGAGATGACAGCATCGTGGTCTTCGCCATCGATCATGCCACGAACAAGCTCGCTTTCATCGAGCGCGTTTCTACGCAGGGGAAAACGCCGCGGAACTTCGCGCTCGACCCCTCCGGCCGCTGGCTGCTTGCGGCCAACCAGGACTCGAATAGCATCGTGACATTTCGGGTGGATCAAGAAACCGGGAGGCTCACGCCTTCGGGACCAAGTGTGGAATTGCCGGAGCCAGTGTGCGTGGTATTTGTGCCTGAGTAAGTCAGATGCGCGCTAAACCCGGGCCCAGCGTCCCGCCGACGCAGCCGGAGCGACAATCTCCACGCTCGGCTGTTTCAGGTGGCGATCAATCGATTCCGCGGCCTTGCGGCCTTCGCTGATAGCCCACACTACTAGAGATTGTCCGCGGCGCGTATCTCCCGCGGCAAAAATTCCGGGAACGGATGTCATATAGTCCGCCCCAGCCGAGACGTTGCCGCGAGAGTCGAGCGCTACACCGAGTTGTTCGATCATGCCATTGCGCACCGGCCCGAGGAATCCCATGGCCAGCAAGACCAGATCAGCGTCGAGTGTAAATTCGCTGCCCGGAATCGCCTCAAACTTGGGAGGAGGGCCGACCCGGACGGCATGCAACTGCTTCACATTGCCATGCTCATCGCCGGTGAATTTCGTGGTGGCAATGCTCCAATCGCGAATCCCGCCTTCTTCGTGCGCGCCTTCAATCCGCAGTTGCATCGGCCACAGCGGCCATGGCGTTTGTGGGGCGCGTTCGTTAGGAGGCATAGGCATGATCTCGAACTGATGTACGGAAAGCGGCTTCTGCCGATGGCACGTGCCTAGGCAGTCTGCTCCGGTATCGCCACCGCCGATGATGACGGCGTGCTTTCCCGTGGCAAGAATATCGAGGTGAGAATCGAGTTTGTCACCGGCGCAGCGCTTATTCTGCTGCGGCAGAAATTCCATGGCGTAGTGGATCCCTTTCAACTCGCGCCCCGGAACTTGCAGGTCGCGCGGCTGTTCCGCACCGCCCGCCAGAAGAATCACGTCGAACTCGCGCTGTAGATCTTCCACCGGAACGCTATGGCCGACGTGCGCCTTGGTGACAAACTTAACGCCTTCGGCGGTCATCTGCTCCAGACGGCGGTCGATGACGCGCTTTTCCATCTTGAACTCAGGGATGCCGTAACGCAGCAATCCGCCGATGCGGTCCGCCTTCTCATATACCGTGACCCAATGCCCGGCACGGTTCAACTGTTGCGCCGCGGCCAATCCGGCAGGACCAGAACCGACCACTGCCACCTTCTTACCGCTGCGGAACTTTGGCGGTTCGGGACGAATCCAGCCTTCGGCAAAGCCGCGCTCCACAATATTTTTTTCGATCTGCTTTATGGTGACCGCAGGCGCGTTGATTCCCAGAACACACGCGGCTTCACAGGGCGCGGGACAGATGCGTCCAGTAAATTCCGGAAAATTATTCGTCGAGTGGAGCTGGCGGACTGCCTCTTTCCAGCGCCCACGATAGACAAGATCATTCCAGTCGGGAATGAGGTTGTTTACCGGGCAGCCGGTATGACAGAAGGGCACGCCGCAATCCATGCAGCGCGCTCCCTGCGTGCGGAGCTTCGCCTCGGGAAAGTCCTGGTAGATTTCGAACCAATCGTTCACCCGCTCGGCGACGGGGCGCCGCGGCGCGTGCTCGCGTTCGTACTCTATGAAGCCGGTGGCTTTACCCATGCGTCACCGCCTCAACCTCAACCGGAACGGGCAGCGGCTGGCCGGGGATATAAGGCTGCGAAGCGCGAGCCACGCCCAGCACGCGCTTGAACTCGTGCGGATAAACCTTGATAAAGCGAGGCAACGACTCCGCCCAGTTGTCGAGAATCTTGCGGGCGCGGCGGCTTCCGGTAAGCGCCAGATGTCGCTGGATCAGATCCTTCAGCAGTTGAACGTCGGCAGGTTCAATCACCGGCTCCAGATCAACCGAAGCCAAATTGCAACGCTCCTCGGTAAACTCGCTCTTGTCGTCGAAGACATAAGCGATGCCGCCGCTCATGCCTGCGGCGAAGTTGCGGCCGCAAGATCCCATCACCACCACTAAACCATTCGTCATGTATTCGCAACCGTGATCGCCGACTCCTTCAACGACCGCCGTTGCACCGGAGTTGCGCACTGCGAAGCGTTCACCTGCAACGCCATTGAGGAAGGCTTCTCCGCTGGTAGCGCCGTAGAGCGCAACGTTGCCCACCAGAATGTTTTCTTCCGCAGCAAAACGCGAGCCAGCCGGGGGAGACACGACCACCCGGCCGCCCGATAAGCCTTTTCCAACGTAGTCGTTCGCTTCGCCGGAAAGAGTTAAGGTAACGCCCTTGGCGAGGAATGCGCCGAAGCTCTGCCCGGCCGATCCAACCAGGCGAACCCGAATCGTATCGTCGGGCAATCCTTCGGACCCGTAGCGCCGTGCGATCTCGCCGCTCAACATCGCACCCACGGTACGGTGCACGTTGCGGACAGGGAATTCCATTTCCACCGGCGTGCGGTTCTCCAACGCCGGCCTGGATTGCTCAATCAATTTGTAATCGAGCGCCTGCTGCAATCCATGATCCTGCGCTTGCACGCAATGCCGCGCCACGCGGCCCGGAAGTTCAGGATTATGCAAAACCGCCGAAAGATCGATGCCGCGCGCCTTCCAGTGGTCGACCGCCGGTTGCACATCGAGCATGTCCACGCGGCCGACCATCTTGTCTACGGTGCGGAAACCCAACTCCGCCATGTACTGGCGCATCTGCTCGGCAATGTAGAAGAAGAAATTGATCACGTGCTCGGGCTGCCCGGTAAATTTTTTGCGCAGCTCCGGGTCCTGGGTGGCAATGCCCACCGAACAAGTGTTCAAATGACACTTGCGCAGCATGATGCAACCCATCGTGATGAGCGGCGTAGTGGCGAAGCCGAATTCCTCCGCACCCAGCAGCGCGGCAATCACCACGTCGCGGCCGGTTTGCAACTTGCCGTCGGTCTGCACCCGAATGCGACTACGCAGATCGTTCATCAGGAGTACTTGCTGCGTCTCGGCCAGTCCAAGTTCCCACGGAATTCCGGCATGGCGAATCGAACTCCACGGAGATGCACCCGTGCCGCCACTATCCCCGCTGATGAGCACAACATCGGCGTGCGCCTTGGCCACGCCCGCGGCCACCGTGCCCACCCCAATCTCCGACACCAGCTTTACCGCGATACGCGCTTGCGGGTTCACATTCTTTAAGTCGTAAATCAGCTGCGCCAAATCTTCTATCGAATAAATGTCGTGGTGCGGCGGCGGGGAAATCAGTCCCACCCCAGGAATTGAATGCCGCAGGCGCGCGATCACCTCATCCACTTTGTGCCCGGGAAGTTGCCCGCCTTCGCCCGGTTTGGCGCCTTGCGCCATTTTGATTTGCAGTTCAGACGCATTCACCAGATAATTCGCCGTCACCCCAAAGCGCGCCGAGGCCACCTGCTTAACCGCGCTGCGCCGCCAGTCGCCGTTGGCATCGCGCTTGTAGCGTTCTTCGTCCTCGCCGCCCTCGCCCGTGTTCGACATGCCGCCAATGCGGTTCATGGCGATAGCCAACGTCTCGTGTGCTTCTTTGCTGATCGAGCCAAACGACATGGCGCCGGTGGTAAAGCGCTTGACGATTTCTTTGGCGGGCTCGACTTCCTCGATCGGAACCGGCTTCTTGCCCTTCTTGATCTTCATCAAGCTTCGCAGAGTCGCGAGATTATGGTTCTGCTTGTCAATGAGATCCGTATATTCCTGGAAGGTCGCGAAGCTTGACTGCCGCACCGCGTGCTGCAGCTTGCTGATGGTCAACGGATTCAATAAGTGATATTCGCCATTGATGCGGTACGCGTAGCTGCCTCCGACCGCCAATTCGGTGTCCGACTCGGTCAGCGGCTGGAAGGCAAATTGGTGCTTCATCTGCGCCTCGCGCGCCAGCACGCTCAGGCCAACTCCGCCCAGGCGCGAAGTGGTGCCCGCGAAATATGCGTCAATCAATTCCGGGTTTAGGCCGATCGCCTCGAAAACCTGCGCGCCGCGATAACTCTGCAGTGTGGAGATGCCCATCTTGGAGAAGGTCTTCAACAACCCTTTATTGATGCCCTTGATGAAGTTCTTCACCGCAACTTCGGCGTTGAGCCCTTCCGGCAGATATCCGCGCCAGGCAAGATCTTCCAGAGTTTCAATCGCAAGGTATGGATTCACCGCACTTGCGCCATACCCAATGAGCAGGCAGAAGTGCATCACTTCCCGCGGCTCGCCGGACTCGATGATCAGCGCAACCTGGGTGCGCGTTTCTTCCCGGACCAGCAGGTTGTGCACCGCAGCCAGCGCCAGCAGGCTCGGGATGGGTGCGTAGTCTTTATCCACGCCGCGGTCAGAGAGAATTAACAGCGTGTATCCGTTCTTCACCGCAAGCGAAGCCCGGCGCCCCAACTCATCGAGGGCGCTCTTCAACCCAGCTTCGCCATCAGCTGCGCGGAACAATGTTGAAAGCGTGGTGGCCAGCAGATCGCCGGTCGAAACCCGGCGCAGTTTCTCCAGCACACGATTGGTCAGGATGGGATGCGGCAGCTTCAGCGTGTGGCAATTTTCCGGCTTCTCGTCGAGGATGTTGCGCTCGGTACCAATGTAGCTGATCAGCGACATCACCATCTCTTCGCGGATGGGATCAATCGGCGGATTCGTCACCTGCGCGAACAGCTGCTTGAAGTAGTTGAACAGCGGCTGCGGCCGGTCCGACAGACAAGCCAGCGGCGTATCGATGCCCATGGATCCCACCGGCTCTTCGCCCTTCACCGCCATCGGCTCAAGGATCATTCTCAGATCTTCATCCGTATAGCCGAACGCCCGCTGCCGGCAAAGGATGGTGTCGCGATCGCCGGATTGCACCCGCGAAGGCTCCGGCAGCTTGTCCATGGTGATCTGTTTTTCTTTCAGCCATTGCGCGTAAGGCTGGCGCGAGCTGAGCTTCTGCTTGATCTCCTTGTCGGCGACGATGCGGCCTTCCACCGTATCCACCAGGAACATCTTGCCTGGCTGCAGGCGGCCTTTGCGACTTAACCCGCGAAGGATCAATCTCCAGAACGCCGGCCTCAGACGCCATCACGACCAAATCATCGTTCGTCACGACGTAGCGCCCCGGCCGCAGCCCATTCCGGTCGAGCGTCGCGCCAATTATCCGGCCATCGGTAAACGCAATCGCCGCCGGCCCATCCCACGGCTCCATCAGCGAGGCGTGATACTCATAAAAGGCCCGCTTGCTGCTCTTCATGTGCGGATTCCCCGCCCAGGCCTCGGGAATCAGCATAGCCATGACATGGGGCAGCGATCGTCCCGATTGAAAGAGAAGTTCAACCGCATTATCGAAATTTGCCGAGTCGCTTCCCCCGGGCGTCACAATCGGAAACAGCTTCTTCAGGTCGTCGCCGAATAGCGGAGACTCCAGCATCGACTGCCGCGCATGCATCCACGCCACATTGCCCTTCAGCGTGTTGATCTCGCCGTTATGCGCCACATAGCGATAAGGATGGGCCAGCGGCCAACTGGGAAATGTATTGGTGGAAAAACGCTGGTGCACCAGGCACAACGCGCTGGTCACATCAGGGTCGGAAAGTTCGCCATAAAAATTCGCCATCTGCGGCGCCAGCAGCAGGCCTTTATAGACGATGGTCCGCGCCGAGAGCGACGGAATATAGAAGAAATGTTTGTCTTCGATATCCGACTCGGCAATTTCCTTCTCCGCCAGCTTACGCACCACATAGAGCTTGCGCTCGAAGGCGTCTTCATCCATGCCCGCCGGACGTCCCACAAAAATCTGTTCGATATACGGCTGCGAGGCCCGCGCCACCCTGCCAATCGCATCCCCATCCACCGGGGTATCGCGCCAACCCAGGACGGCCAAGCCTTCTTCGCCAATAATTCGCTCCAGGATGCCTTCCGCCTGCAAGCGTTGATGTTTTTCCACCGGCAGAAAACACATGCCCACGGCATACTCGCCCGGCTGCGGCAGTTCGAACCCCAGCGAGGAACATTCGCGGGCAAAGAATTTGTGAGGAATTTGAATCAGAATCCCGGCGCCATCGCCGGTTTCCGGGTCGCAGCCGCAGGCGCCGCGGTGCGTCAGATTAACGAGGACCTGAATGCCCTGCTCGATGATGGAATGGCTCTTTTCCCCGCGAATACTGGCCACAAACCCAATGCCGCACGCGTCATGCTCGTAAGCAGGGTCGTACATCCCCTGGGCAGGGGGAAGGCCATTGGAGGTTTTGAACTGCGTCATCGCTTTGGGCTCCATGCAACATAGCAGCCGCTCGAGAACCTACATGGTCTCGTTCCGTGGCCACTGAGATACCCACGGTGCCGGACGGGCTCGGGGATAGTCGTGCATATTATTGATAATACTGGAGGGCCCTGAAAGTAAAATTAAGAATTTCGATGCGCCGGATGGATATTTTGAAGCCAGGTTTGAAGCCCATGCTATGCTCGGTTGGTCAGCCACTTAGGGGGATTCTGCAAACAATATCCGCAGTGGCTGATGCCCTCAGGGAGGCTTACCCATGACGTCCTCGCGCTTCGAAGGTCTCGTTTTCTCTCTTCCCCTTTTGGTGGGTCTTATGGGGGGAGCTTTGCCGGCGGGGGCGGCTGAATGGCCCGCCATCACAGCGGAAGAAAAGGCGTTAACCAGTGTTCCCCAGCAACCGGATGCGCCCGCAATCGTCCTTGACCGCGAAGAAAATACCGACGACACCAAGAACTTCCGCACTGTCTATGTGCGCATAAAGGTGCTGACCGAGGCTGGCCGCAAATACGCCGACGTGGAAATCCCGGTCGGTCGAGGTCCTTTTACGATCTCCCAGCTCAGCGGCCGCACCGTGCATGCGGATGGCCAGGTCATCGGGTTGGAAGATCAACCTGTCGATAAAGTGGTGGTCCACGAACATGGGGTGCGTGTGCACGTGAAAGCGTTCACGCTTCCCTCGGCCCAGGTGGGCAGCATTCTGGACTACCGTTACAGCCTGCACTTTCCCGAGGGCTCGCATAACGCTCCCGAGTGGATGGTCCAAAATGGACTTTTCGAAAAGAAAGCAGTTTTCAAGTTCATTCCCACAAAATACCAGTCCGAGGACAACAGTTTCCGGAAGCCAGACTCGATGACTATGACCAACGGAACCGCATCGGTTTCCCTCGATGGCGCCAACAATTATGAAAGGAACGGGAGCAGCATTGGCAGCGATACGAGCGAGTATGCCTGCGTTCCTCATTTGCCGGCAGGAAAACAAGTTGAGGAACATGAGACCCAGCAGGGCCTTTACCAATGGCTTGAGCTTGACATGGACAGCATTCCGGCGCCCATCGTAGAGCCCCACATGCCGCCCGACTCGGCTATGAGCTGGCGAGTCGCCTGCTTCTATCGCAATACAAGCAAGGTGGAAGATTATTGGACGCGCATAGGCAAGGCTTGGGATAAGAGCGTGGAAAAATTTCTCGACCAGAAAGGCGGGATAGCGGAAGCGGTAAATCAACTCGTCGCGCCGAACGATACCCCAGAGGCGAAAGTGCGCAAGATCTACGCGGCAATTTCCCAGATGGAGAATCAGAGCTTTGCGCCGGCGCCCGCTCAAGTCCCGGCGCCCAACGCAGGAGCACAAGATGTACTGCAAAAGCACAGTGGCACTCACGATGACCTCAACCGATTGTTTGTAGCCATGGTGCGAGCGGCTGGAGTGCCAGCCGTCATAATCTGGGTACCCGACCGGGGACGAACCGTCTTCGATGCGAACTTCATGAGCACCGATCAACTGGACGCGGAGGTTGCCGTCGTGCAACTGGCAGGCCAGGATGTTTTCCTCGATCCCGGCACCAAGTTCTGCCCCTACGGGGTGTTGAATTGGCACTATGCGGGCGCCCGCGGACTACGGCAGGGCGGAAACGGGAGTGCAACGCTGGCCGACAGTCCCGCTCCAACCTATAAGCAGGCAGTGATTCAACGCGTAGCCAGATTGCAACTCACGGAAAAAGGCGCTATGGATGGCACGCTGGCAGTGGGATTTTCCGGCGAGGAAGCCATGGTTCGTCGTCAGAAAGGCCTCGCAATGGATGCCCAGGGCCGCACCAGGTTGCTCGAGGACGAAGTCCGCACCTGGCTCCCGAGTGGCAGCGAAGTGACTCTTACCAACGCGCCTGAATGGGACAAGACCGATGACATGCTGGTGGCGAAATTCAAAGTAGCCGGTCCTCTGGCCGTCAACAATGGACAACGGTGGACGGTGCCTCTCCATATTTTTGAGGCAAACGAAAGACCTTTATTTCCGTTGGCCGAACGCACCAATTCCGTTTTCTTTGACTACGCGTCACGGCAAATTGACGACGTGCACATCGTTCTGCCCGCCAACGTGGAAGTGGAAACCCTGCCATCGAAACAGCAAGCCAAGACTGGGTATGCCATTTACAGCAGTGAGCAGAAGCGCGAGGGCGCGAACGGAATCGCTCTGACGCGCGACCTGGCCGTGAACAGTGTCCTTTTCACCCCGGCCGAATACAAGGAGCTCAAGGATTTCTACGACAAGGTCGCGGCGGCGGACAGTGAGCCGGCCGCATTAAAAGGTTCTTTACAGGCACAAAGGAACTAACCCGGAATCGTCTCAAAAGATAGGCCACCAACGGTCATAGTGCAGGGTGACATTCGCTTCCATCGGTTTGGCAATCCTTTGCGAGAATTTGTTGTTAAGTACCAGAAAGTAAGTCCCTGCATTCGCCGGCAGAACGGCATCCACGCTACCCTGGGTCACTTTGCCACTGCTGTAATAGGTATCGCCGGAGTATCCGTCCTGCCAGCTGACAAACGCCGTATCCGACATCAGAGACACTTCAATGTCCTGGGTGGCTTGGCCGGTGACCGTGAACGGTCCGCTTACCGTGACATGAGTAGCGCCCGCCGGCACCGTTACTTCGTAGGCCGAATAGCCGCCGGGCCCGACCACAAACGATGCCGGGGTAATCGTCTGGGCATGCGAGCGGTTGATTATGCTCTGCAGCCAGAAAGCCGCTGGGTTATCGCTGCTCACCGCCCAGAAAAGCAGCGCTGCCAGGGTCAGTATCAGTGCCCAAAGCACAAAACGAGGCCTGGCCGGGGCCAATCTTCGCGTCCGGTCCGTCGCCGATGCGCGGCGCACAGGCTGCCCACACTGGGGACAAAATTCCGCTCCCCCGGGAAGGTTGCCATTGCACTTGTTGCAAGCCACTGCAACATTGTCAGATGTCGCGACGACCGCTTCACCGCACTTCAAGCAGAACTTGGAACCAGCCGGCAGTTCCCTTCCGCATTTCCCGCAAAGAATACGCGTTTCATCGGGGGACGATGAGCCGCCTGCTTTTGGGCCGCTTGCGGCTTGGGCGGTCTGGCCACAAATCCCGCAAAACGGAGCTCCTGCAGGCATCTTCGCGCCACACTTACTGCAGTACACACCAGCCTCCACTCCGGCGGACCAAACCCCATCTCGCTGGGCAGCCGCGAGATTACCGCATTCTCTTGTGGCAGGACAACCCCCGCCAGTTCCTGGGGAAAGCTCGGACAAAAGCAATAGACTTGGGCGGCGACCGGAAGATTCAGATCAGTATTCGGTCAGTTCCTTCATCGCACGGTAGAGGTCATCGACCTGGGGCAGGATGGCGTCCTCCAGCACAGGTTGATAGGCGACGAATGTGTCCATCGCCGCCACGCGGCGGACAGGCGCATCGAGATGCTGAAATAATTCATCGGCGATGCGGGCAGCGATTTCCGCGCCGTAGCCCCAGCTCAGCGTGTCTTCATAAGCGACGATGGCGCGGCTGGTCTTCTTCACCGAAGTAGCAATCGCTTCCCAATCAAACGGGCTCAGCGTCCGCAGATCGACGATCTCGACCTTCAAGCCGTGCTCGCGTTCCAGCTTCTGAGCGGCTTGCAACGCCCGCGGAACCACAGCACCATAGGTGATGACGGAAACATCGGTCCCGGGATGCACCACCTTCGCCTTGCCAAACGGAATCATGTATTCCGGTCCAGGATAAGCCGAGCGCCCGTAAGCCTCGCGGTACAAGCGCTTGTGCTCCAGAAATAACACAGGATCGTCGCAGCGGACAGCAGTTCGCAGCAACCCTGCCGCGTCCAGCGAGTTCGACGGAAACACAACCCGTAATCCGGGAATGTGGGTAAACGCGCTCTCGCCGCACTGCGAGTGATAGATGGAGCCGCCCGTCAAATATCCACCGATGGGAACGCGAATCACGCACGGCGCAGAGAAGCCATTATTCGACCGCCAGCGCAGCACCGAAAGTTCGTTGCGAATCTGCATCATGGCGGGCCAGATGTAATCGAAGAACTGGATCTCGACTACCGGCTTCAGCCCGCGCGTGGCCATGCCGATCGCGCGGCCTACGATATTTGCCTCGGCGATCGGCGAGTTGAATACCCGGTCGGAGCCAAACTCGATCTGCAGGCCCGCGGTCAGCTTGAATACGCCGCCTTTGCCCTTGACCATCTTCTGCTTGAGATATTGCTCGCGGCTGCAATCGGCGACATCTTCGCCGAAGACCACGATGCGCTGGTCACGGCGCATCTCGTCGCGCAGCGTGGCATTGATCATGTCGGCCATGGTCTTGGCAGAATTCTTCTTGCCTTCGGCGGGCACCTCCGCCCGGCCATTCGCTGGCTGCGTGTCGAAGGCCGAAGAAGTCGGGTCGAGATTCTCCGAATAGATATGGCGCGTGATGGTGTCGGGCGTGGGGAGCGCGGCTCGCAGGGCATGATCCACTGCAGTTTGCAGATCGTCGTCGACTTGCTTTTCCAGCCGGTTGATGCCCTTTTCGTCGAGGATACCCTCGCGCAGCAGAAACATCTGCAGGCGCGAAACCGGATCGCGCACCGCATCGCGCTGCCGCTCCGCATCCGGACGATAATTCCGCTCGTCGTCCGAGAACGAGTGCGAATATGGCCGGATCACATGCGCATGAATGAACCCCGGCCCTTCATGCGCGCGGCAATAGGCCACGGTGCGGGCAAATGCCGCGTAGGTCGCAGGCAGGTCTGTGCCGTCAATTTCTTCGAAATGAAAGTTCGGGAATCCACTCACCAGGCGCGAGATGTTACCGCCCGGCATCTGCTCTTCAACCGGCACCGAGATGGCGTACTCGTTGTCCTCAATCACAAAAATGAGCGGGAGGCGTTTGTTGGAAACAGTATTCATCGCCTCCCAAAATTCGCCTTCGCTGCTGGCGCCTTCGCCGAGCGTGGTGAGCGTCACCTCGTCGCCATGGAAAGTGACATCTTTAAATTGGCGGTAGTCGCCGGAGGCTTTCTTGCCCGCGTCCGGGTGGGCGGCAAAATAGCGGCCCGCCTCGGCGCAGCCCACAGCCTGCAAAATCTGCGAGCCGGTCGGCGACGAACCGGAAACGATGTTTAAGCTGGGGTGGCTCCAGTGCGACGGCATCTGCCGGCCGCCGGAACTGGGGTCGTCCGCGGCGCCCACGCCCTGCAAAAACATTCCGTAAGGGGTCGCGCCCGAGGGTCAGAGCCAGACGCGCGGTCGCGGTAGTAGGGATAGAACCAGTCATAGCCAGCCTTCAGCGCCAGGCCTGCGGCGACGCCGATGGCCTCGTGGCCCGCGCCAGAGATCTGAAAAAAGATCTTCTGCTGGCGCTTGAGCCCAATTTCGCGGTCGTCGAGCCGCCGCGAGGTATACATAAGCCGATAGGCATCAATGAGTTGCTGCCGGCTCAGGCCTTCGTAGGTCTTGTCCGCCGCGGACGGTCTCCTGTTCGCCACTGCCACCTTGGGTGTCGTCTTGACCGTCGCCATCCCGCCCCCCGCAGAGAGAACCGCAGGCTGCATTGTAAATCGAGAGGACAGCTTAAACCATACGGAAGATGACTCGGTTTATGGCTCTTCCGTGCCAGCCGCTAAGTCCTTTCATGAAATCATTTATGCTTGAAAGCACATGATCCGCGTCCATCGGCAATTCGATCCTCATGCCATAAAGCTGCTGATTTTTGACCTCGATGGCACCCTCATCGATTCGCGCCTCGACCTGGTGCATTCGGTCAACGCCGCGCTGCGCCATCTGGGACGCCCTGAACTTCCCGAGGACTTGATTGCCAGCTACGTGGGCGACGGCGCACCCATGCTGATCCGCCGCACTCTGGGCGCAGAGGCCGACGATGAGGCGCTGGTCCGCCAGGGGCTGGAGTTTTTCCTCGCCTACTACAAAGAACACAAACTGGATCACACCACGGTCTATGACGGCATGAAGGAGGCTCTGGTGGCGATTCGCAATTCGCAAAATGGCGTACCCCGCAAGATGGCCGTGCTCTCCAACAAGCCGGTGAATGCTTCACGGGCGATTGTGGACGAGCTGGGCATGGGCGAGTTTTTTGTCAGCGTCTACGGCGGCAACAGCTTTGCCACCAAGAAGCCCGATCCTGAGGGCGCGCAGACGATTCTGCGGGAAGTCGGAGCCAAGCCCGAAGAAACATTGATGGTCGGCGACTCTGCGGTGGATGTGAATACCGGCCGCAATGCCGGCCTCTGGACCTGCGCCGTGACCTATGGCTTTGCGCCGCATACGCTGGCAGGACGCAAATCCGGATGTGATCGTGGACGCGCCGCGGGAGCTCGCCGAGTTGTTCAGGCGATTAGGACTCGACTGCAGGTTGCGGGAAGACTGGGTCTTGGGTGGCAAGCGCTTCCTCGCTGCGTTAAATGCTTGCTTTCCACGGCGGCTCTAGCCGCTACGGTAAACTCCAACCACAATGACCGCTCGACCATCTCGGATTCACCCCGAAAGAACTGCGCAAGCTGCGCAGCCTCAAAACTCCCTACGGCATTCAGCGCTACCTGGATGACATGCCCTACCATCTGGAAGACACTTCCTGGTCGCCGCGCCGGGTGCTGCGAGGAAAACACTTCGCACTGCTTCGAAGGCGCAATCTTCGCGGCGGCAGCGCTGCGGGCCAACGGCTTCCCGCCGCTGATTGTGGATTTCGAAGCCGAACACGATACCGACCATGTGGTCGCGGTCTATCGCGTGAACGGTCACTGGGGTGTGGTCGCCAAGTCCAACTACACCGGCTGCCGCTACCGCGAGCCGGTTTACCGCACGCTGCGCGAGTTGGCCATGAGCTACTTCAACATCTATTTCAATCTGCGCCGCGAGCGCACCATGCGCACGTTCTCCCGCCCGGTGAACCTGCGCCCGCTTCGACCGCCAGCATTGGATGACGACGGAAAAGCCGATCTGGTTCATCGTGAATTATTTATTCACCATTCATCATTACCGTTTGCTGCGGCCGGGGATGGCGAAGAAACTCCATCGCGTGGATGATCGGTTGTTTCAGGCGGAGATTCTGGGGAAAGCGATGAAGAAGTGACGGGTGCCGTGGCGGGTCAATTTACTTCGTTTGGAAGCGCGAAGTGTTCCCACTGGAACATATCGTCATACCTAGTCTGTCATCCCAAAATTGTATAGACATCTATGTTATTGATTGGCAATGAGATACATCGGGTCAGCGACGGAGGTTTCGCGACCCACGAATTATTCCGTGCGTTTGCAAGCACATAGCTCATTTCACGGTGCTTTTACCTCTTGACAAGATCTGGCGCAAAGTCCGTTTTTGCGGGTTTTCGTCGACCAGGAAGCCCGGCAACGCCCTGTCCCCCCGTACTTACTATTTTGCCGTGATGCGGTCGGCAATCCGGTCATATTCGCTCTTGGAGATGGCGTGCCGCGTCACTAACTGGCCGGGATCGTCGTAGGGGCGCCGGTGCCATGATCCGGTCGGCGTCGTCCGCAGTAATCCCCGGCAAGTCGCGCAGCTGGCTTTTCGTGGCATGGTTCAGATCGAGAGGCTTGTCGCGGCTCCAGCCTTCGCGCACCCCTTCGGCCACAGCTTTGGCGTCACTTTTGAGGGCCGCAGTGGCTTCCGCAGTCTTCTCTTTCAGTTCCTGAGGATTCTGCTGCCGTGAGGAGCATCCCGCCAGGAACAGGACCGTCAAAAGGGACGCCGCCAGTTTGATTCGCATTTTCATTCTCATTCACCCCTACGCCTTTGCGCCTTGCTTGGATGCCCGAAATTCGCTTAAAGGCTGGCGTGGTGACAGCCGCACAAAACCCGCATGCTATAATTTTGCATCTTAGAGTCGCCCTGCTGAGCTGACGGAGGATTGTATCGATAAACGTTTTATCCGCACCAATGACCGCATTCGGGCGCGGGAAATCCGAGTGATTGACGATGAAGGCAATCAGATTGGGATTATTCCGCCGTACGAAGCGCTGAAGATGGCCCGCGAACGCAACCTGGATTTGGTCGAGATCTCGCCCACCGCCAACCCTCCTGTATGCCGCATCATGGACTACGGGAAATTTCTCTATCAGCAGGAGAAGAAGGAGCGCGAGGCGAAGAAACACCAGAAGACCATCATGGTCAAGGAAGTGAAGTTCCGCATCAACGTGGACGACCACGACTATGAAACCAAGAAGAACCATGTGCTGCGTTTTCTGGATGAGGGCGACAAGGTCAAGGCGACCATCTTCTTTCGCGGACGTGAAATGACCCGCACCGGCCTGGGCCGGCAGATTCTGGAGCGCCTGATCAAAGACGTTGAAGACAAAGCGCTGGTAGAATTCCGCCCGCGCCAGGAAGGAAATACGCTGCACGCGATCTTGGCGCCTAAGAAAGATGCTGCCCCGCACAAGCCAGCGGCAGCGCCTCAAAAGGCGGCGGTAGCGCCACAGAAGCCGGCAGCGGCGCAACCCCAGAGCCGGGTGAATCAAGCGTAAAATCAGCTTCTAGCTGCTAGCTTCCAGCCACTTCGGCGGGGCGGCGCTAGGAGCGAGGAGCTAGAAGCTAAAATGCCAAAGTTGAAGACACATAAGGGCGCGGCGAAG
Organism: uncultured Acidobacteriaceae bacterium; assembly: GCA_963697035.1. Lineage (GTDB taxonomy): Bacteria > Acidobacteriota > Terriglobia > Terriglobales > Acidobacteriaceae > PALSA-270. The sequence goes on from CAVOMN010000005.1 coordinate 165,680, forward strand.
CGCTTTAAGAAGACGGGAACGGGGAAAGTGAAGCGCGGGCATTCGCACCTGCGGCACATCCTGACCTCGAAGAGCAAGAAGCGCAAGAGCAAGCTGGGACACTCGGTGCTGGTGAGCGACGCCGATACGCCGAAGGTCAAGCGGATGATTCCGTATTAGAATCAGTTGTCAGTGGCCAGTTGCCAGTTCTCAGTGCAAGTGGCCGAGGGTAGCGTTGATTCGCGGCCCCGGTGAGTGAAGAGGCGATCAGACCAAAGGTCTCCTGCCTCCAGCCGCCGTTACAACGTAAGTTAAAAGGAGCAGACCATGCCTCGTGTAAAACGTGGAACGAAACGCCGCGCCAAGCGGAAAAAGATATTAGAGCGCGCCAGCGGATATTTCCTCACTAAATCAAAACTCTACCGGTCCGCCAAAGAAGCGGTGGAACGTGGGCTGAAGTTCGCCTACTCCGGCCGCAAGCAGAAGAAACGCCAGTACCGGTCGCTGTGGATTGTGCGCATTGGCGCCGCCGCCAAGCTGAATGGCATGAGCTACAGCCAGTTCATCAATGGGCTGAAAAAGGCGGGGGTGGAACTGGACCGCAAGATTTTGGCGGATTTGGCGGTGAAGGACCCAGCCGCGTTTAAGAGCCTTGCCGAGCAGGCGAAGGGCGCTTTGAAGGCGTAGCTTTCAGTTTTCAGTCGTCAGCTTTCAGCACGGATACGAATGAAAATGGCGCCGACGGCAAGTGCGTCGCTGACGGGACTCAGAACTTACCGATGCTCACCCAGCAATTACGTGCTGGGCTACATGTGCCGCCGCTGCGCGGCTGATGCGTTAGAGATAGCGTTTCTTGTGTATGCCTCCTAAGAAAAAATCCGAATATGCGGTTCCAAAGCTAAAGGATTTTTCGGCGAAGGCGCTAGATAAGGCGGGCACAGAGTTGCTTGCTGCGCTCGAAGAGGAATTGCAAGGGGTTAAGAACGAGGCCAAGTGGAAGGTCTTTCGTGATCGCTGGATGGCGCGGACCAATGGCATTCTTACCCAGATCAATGATCTTTGGCTGAAGGCCGCGCCAAAAGAGGCCAAGCCGAGGGTCGGCGTGCGCTTCAATGATCTCAGTCAGCAGGTTAAGGTCAAGGTCGGAGAGGCTGAGGAACGCTATAAGAACATCGCAATTCTGATCGACCCTGTAGCTAAAGCCGTTGAAAGAGCTACACGAACATTGACCGTAGCTGAGTCCCTCGACATCACCCTCCCCGGCAACCGCCGCCCGCTGGGCGCCGAGCATCCCATCATCAAGACGATGAACGAAATTGTCGGCGTGTTTCGCGATCTTGGATATTCGGTGGAGGAAGGGCCGGAGATTGAGACGGATTACTACAACTTCGAGGCGCTGAATTTTCCGCCTAATCATCCGGCGCGGGATACGCAGGATACGCTATTCATTGCCGGGCAGGAAGTCGAAGCCGGCGCGCGAGCGCCTGCTGCTGCGCACGCACACTTCGCCGGTGCAGATTCGCACCATGCAGAAGATGAAGCCGCCGCTGCGCGTGGTGTGTCCGGGAAAAGTGCATCGCAACGACGCGCCCGATGCTACGCACTCGCCGATTTTTCATCAGGTTGAAGGGCTGGCGGTGGATACGAACATTACCTTCTGCGATTTGAAAGGCACGCTCGACCATGCCATGAAGGCGCTATTCGGCTCGAGCGTGAAGACGCGGTTCTATCCGTCGTTCTTTCCGTTTACCGAGCCGAGCGCGGACGTGCAGATCAGCTGCATTTTTTGTGGTGGGAAAGGATATCGTGACGGCGGGCGTTGTCCGAATTGCAAGGCCAGCGGATGGATTGAGCTGCTGGGTTGCGGCATGGTCGATCCCAATGTTTTTGGGCTTCGTGGATTATGATCCGAAGAGAGCTCAGCGGCTTTGCATTTGGCATGGGCGTGGAGCGGATCGCGATCTTGAAGTATGGCGTGGATGATATTCAGCTGTTCTTCAATGGGGATGTGCGGTTTTTGGAGCAGTTTGGATAAGGAAGCTGCCATCGCGCCTCAGGCAATCGCGCTAGGTCGAATTCGCGAGGTGTTGGCTGAAAGCGGACGGCGTCGAGCAGCCTCAGGATAAAAGGCTAAGAGACTAGTACTGGATGAAACTTTCTCCATCATGGTTGCGCGAGTTTGTTGATCTGCGGGTGGATGACCGCCGGCTCGCGGAAGATCTTACCCTGGCGGGGATCGCGGTGGAGTCTGTGTCTGGTGAGGGCGACGAATACGGTCTTCGAAATGGAGATCACGACCAACCGTCCGGATGCCATGAATCACTATGGCGTGGCGCGGGAAGCCTCGGCGCTGTACGACCTTCCGCTCAAGCCGCTGGAGTCGAAGGTGAGCTCAGGGGCTAAGCTGCGGCGCAGGCCAAGGATGGGAACGCGGCGCTGGAAGCGCTGCTCCACCCCAAACCGTGTTCCTCGGCGGCTGAAGCCGTTCCCTCGGACATTCCTTTCTCAATTGAAATCGCGCACAAGGCTGACTGCGCGCGGTACACGGCACGAATCATTCGCGGTGTCGCGATCAAGGCTTCCCCCGAGAGGATTGCCAAGCGTTTGTTGAGCGTGGATCAGCGGCCGATCAACAACGCCGCCGACGCGTCGAACTACACGCTGTGGGAGATGGGACATCCTACGCACGCTTTCGATCTTGATTTGCTCGAAGGCGGGAAAATTCTGGTGCGGCGGGCATTCAGCGGCGAGACGCTGAAGACTCTGGATGGCGTGGAGCGCAAGCTTTCGCCGGAAGATCTGGTCATCGCCGATGCCCGCAAGCCGGTGGCGCTGGCGGGCGTGATGGGTGGTTTTGACACCATGATCACCGAGAAGACCAGGAATATTTTGATTGAATCCGCATGGTTTGATCCGGTGGCGGTGCGCAAGAGTTCACGGCGGCACGGGCTGCACACCGACGCTTCGCATCGTTTCGAGCGCGGCGCGGATTTTGGAGCGACGCGCGCTGGCCTGTGCGCGCGTGGCGCAGAGGATTTTGCAGTCGGGCGGCGGCGAACTGCAAGGCGGGGAAATCGATGTGGTGGCGCGGCACCTCGATCAGGCGCCGGTGGAGATGCGTCCTTCCGAGGTGCGGCGCATTCTGGGTGAAGACCTAGGCGTGGAAGAAATTGTGCGCATCCTGCGGCGGCTGGGTTTTGAGCTGATGCCGGAGCCGGGCGAGGAGCCCGAGTTCACGGTCAGCATTCCGAGCTGGCGGCTGGATGTGGAGCGCGAAATTGATTTGATTGAGGAAATCGCGCGGCTGCACGGTTACGACAAGTTTGCCAACACTCTGCCGGCATATTCTGGCGCGGTCGTCGAGCGTCCGGATGCGAAGAGAAGACGAAAAGCTGCGCTCGTCGCTGCTGGCGCTGGGCTACAACGAGGCGGTCTCGCTCACTTTCATTTCGCATGAAGAAGCCGAGCAGTTTGCCGCGATGCCCCGGTGCTGGAACTGGCAGAATCCGCTGAGCGAAGAGGCTTCGGTGATGCGGACGTCGCTGGTTCCGGGCATGCTGAACATGCTGGCCTACAACCTGAATCGCGGCAGCGACGATGTGCGATCTGTTTGAGGCGGGCAACGTATTCGAGCGGGTGGGGGCGAAGGCGGGGGAGTTGAAACAGATATGTCTGGGATTGACGACCCCGCCTTCGCAAAAACCGCAAAGGATGGGGCGCCCCCGCGGGAGTGTTCTTTGACGGTGAAGGGCGATGTGGAGAGTCTGCTGCATCCTTTCAGACGCGACGTGTCTTACGATGCGCAGGTGGCCGAGTACTACTATCCGGCCGGGCGGCGCGGGCGGTGATGGATGGCGTGACGGTGGCGCAGTTTGGGCAGATTCATCCGGAGATCGCGGCCGGCCGGCAAGTTGCGGCAGGACGTATGGATTGCGGAGCTTTACCTGGATCATCTTTACAAGCACGAGTCTGCGCGAAGCCGCGCTATCAGGCGTTGCCGCGCTATCCGGCGGTGGAGCGGGATTTCTCGTTCGTGTTTGAGGATGCGGTGAGTTTCGAGAAGATTCAGAAGGCGGTTGCGGGGTTGAGGATCGCGGAGTTACGCGAATTTGTTCCGGTGGAGATTTTTCGCGGCGGGCCGGTGCCTGCGGGAAAATATTCGATATTACTGCGGGCTACATTCCAGTCGCACGAGCGGACGCTGCGGGAGGAGGAAGTGGCGCAGTGGTCGGGGCTGGTTATTCAGGTACTCGAAGCACTGGGCGGAAAATTACGGAAATAGATAAGTCCATTTGGACGATGGAAATTCATAACACTCCGGTGCCCGGCGGTACGGCACCGCGGCATGCGTGGAGAACGGCCGACAAACTTGCGAGCTTCGCGCTTCGCTGGATTAGCGCAATCCAAGCTCCTCCGCAGCACAAAGAGTATTTGGATGTTGGGTGCGGTAATGGATTCATCACTGAGCGGGTTGCACCGGGGTTCGACCGAGTCGTCGGTATCGACGTGGAAGGAGACCGGTTGGGGGAATTTCGCACGAATGTCGCCGACAGGCCGAATTTCACGGTTCTGCTCATGTCCGCCGCGGCAATGGGATTCCGAAGCGAATCCTTTTCGTTCATAACCTCCTTTGAAGTTCTCGAGCATGTACCAGACCTTCATACGAGTGTGCAGGAAATTGCTAGAGTCTGTAAACAAGGGGGCGTAATCGTGATCTCGGTGCCACAGGTCTGGTTTCCGTTCGAAAATCACGGCGTGCACATTGGCAACCGGGTATTTTCTCGTAAGATCGCGATCTTGCCGTATATTCGCCCATTGCACAGAAAATGGTCCCTTGCGAGAGTCTTTTCCTCGGCTGAAATGGACCGACTTTTTCTACCTAAAGGCATGGAACTTCTGGGGACAAGCTATGCGTCGCCGCAATTCGAGCGGTCTGCGGCACAGCCAAACTCATGGGAGAGCAGGTTGGTGTTTTTGAGAGACGTGCTTGATCGGTGTGAACGGATTCCAGTGCTCAGGGCAATAGCTGGAGTCTCGATGCTGAAAGCATATCGGAAAGTGCAATAGGCTCCAGTCTTCCACCGCATAGTCGATTAATGATAAACAGCAGTTATTCGATGCTGCCGGCGACCGGCAATCGCAAGCTAATTCAAGTTCCAGCGCCATCTTCACCGCGCGATCCAATTCTGTCAGTCGAGACGCGGATAACGAGCCCACAAAATTGCTTAGGTCGGCGTTGCGCAGACTCACCAGGCTGTCGCACATGATCCAGCTTTCATGCTTCAGCCCTTCTTCCAGACCGCCCGCAGTTGCGTCGATAAACCTTGGCCCATGGAGAAAACGGGCGCGCAGGTAACTGTGGAGAATCCGGAGTCCATGAGTATTTGCCGTCTCAATACGATAAAAGCACATCGCCGGTTGACGGCGCCGGCAGGCTTGTATAGCAGTCGATTGTGCTAGGCTGCAAATCATGTCCGAGATGAGCGTTCAGAACAAGATTTTTCGTAGCGAGCGGGTGAAGTGTTTCACCGAATCGGTGATCCGCGAGATGACGCGGCAGGCGCTGCTCTATGGAGCGGTGAATTTGTCGCAGGGCTTTCCTGATTTTCCGGCGCCGGAGGAAGTAAAACGGGCGGCGCAAGAGGCCATCGCCCGAGATATCAACCAGTACGCCATTACCTGGGGGGCGAAGAATTTTCGGGACGCGATTGCGCGCAAGGTGCGGGAGTGGCAGGGTATTTCGGTTGATCCGGAGACGCAGGTGACGGTGTACTGCGGCGCGACAGAAGCCATGATCTCGACCCTGCTGGGGATCTGCGATCCGGGCGACGAAGTCATCATCTTCGAGCCGTTCTACGAGAACTATGGGCCGGATACGGCGCTCTCGGGGGCAAAGCCTCGATTCGTAAAGCTGCGGCCGCCGCGGACGGAGAATGGAGAGTGGAGCTTTCATGAGGCAGAATTGCGCGCGGCGTTTGACGATCACACGAAGGCCATCATCGTAAACACGCCGAACAATCCTACCGGCAAGGTGTTCTCGCGCGCCGAACTCGAACTGATTCGCGACCTGTGCGTGAAGTTCAATGTGGTGGCCATTGGGGACGAAATTTACGAGCACATTCTTTACGATGGAGCGCAGCACGTTTCGATTGCGACGCTCGATGGCATGCAAGACCGGACCGTAACCATCAACAGCATGTCGAAGACTTATAGCGTGACGGGTTGGCGGGTGGGATGGACGGTGGCGCCGCCCGCGATCGCCGAGTCGATCCGCAAGGTACATGATTTTCTGACGGTGGGAGCACCGGCCCCGTTGCAGGAAGCGGGGGCGATGGCGCTGGGTTTGCCAAAGAGCTATTACCAAGAATTGGCTGAGGCGTACCGTAAACGACGGGACCGCCTGACGCCGGCGCTGGAGCAGGCTGGCTTCCGGTGCTTTCGTCCGCTGGGAGCTTATTACGTGATGACCGATATTCGCGGGTTTGGGTATACCGATGATGTCGCGTTCACCCGGCATTTGATGCGGGAGGTGGGAGTGGCTGTGGTGCCGGGATCGAGTTTCTATCGCGATCCGCGGGATGGGGCGCAGCAGGTGCGGTTTGCCTTCTGCAAGAAAGACGAAACGCTGGACGCGGCGGCGGAGAAACTGGGAAGCATTCGCCGGAAATAGCGGTCCGAAAAGCCTGAAGGCGGTCCGATTGCGCAGCGGCGAACCAGGCTGAGCCGGTTCTACTCCGAAGTGAAGTAGTCCACGGTTACGGGATTTTCAAAGAGGGAATAATCGCGGGTCACTACGGTGATTCCGGTTTCGGTGACGAAGTAACGCTGCCGGTCGGCTTCGGCGTCGTAGCCGATGGTGGTGCCTTCCGGAATGTGCACGTCGCGGTCGATGATCGCCCGCCGAATCCGACAATGGCGTCCCACGTTGACGTGCGAGAACAAAATGCTGGCGTCGATTTCGCTGTAGGAGTTCACCCGCACGTCGGGCGACAGAACGCAATTTTTTACGATGCTGCCGGAAACGATGCAGCCTGAGGAAACAATAGAATCGACCGCGGTACCGGTGCGGCCCGTCTCGGCAAAGACGAACTTCGCTGGAGGGTATTGCCGCTGGTGAGTGCGGATCGGCCAGTCTTCATCGTACAAATTAAATACGGGCGAGACCGAGACGATATCCATATTGGCTTCGTAGAAGGCCTCGAGCGTGCCCACATCGCGCCAATAGAGGGCTTCCTTTTTATTCTCATCCACAAAGTCAAAGGAGTAGACGCGGTATTCGTCCACCATCTTGGGGAGGATGTCTTTGCCGAAGTCGTGGCTGGAGTTGTGGTCTTCGGCATCTTTTAAAAGAGCGGGGATGAGCACATCCGTATTGAACAGATAAATGCCCATGGATGCCGATACCTTGGCCGGATTGTAGGGCGAGCGCAGATCGGTGCTCTGCGGCTTCTCCAGGAATCCGATCACCCGGTGATCGCGATCGACATCCACCACGCCGAAACGCGAAACGTCGGTAGGATCAATCTGAATGGTCGCCAGGGTTACGTCCGCGCCAGAGTCGTTGTGCTGTTGCAGCATCCGTCCGTAATTCATCTTGTAGATGTGATCGCCGGAGAGGATGAGCACATGCTTGGGCTGCTCGGAGCCAATGGAATAGATATTCTGGTACACCGCATCGGCGGTGCCCTGGTACCACTGCTCGCTCACCCGCTTCATGGGCGGCAGCACTTCGATGAACTCACCCATCTCGCGGGCCAGGAAGGTCCAGCCTTCGCGAATGTGGCGGTTGAGGGAGAGGGCTTTGTATTGGGTGAGAATGTAGACGCGGCGCAGGTCGGAGTTAATGCAGTTGGAGAGGGTGACGTCAATAATGCGGTAGATGCCGCCGAAGGTCACGGCCGGCTTGGCGCGGTCGCGCGTGAGGGGGTAGAGCCGCTCTCCCGCTCCTCCCGCAAGCAAGACTCCCAGGGTGTCTTTCATCTTGGCTTCGCTTGCATCTGGCTTCCGCTTCGATGACCATTGCGCGCCAGGGGATGGGCCGGATATAGAAAAAACCCGGCATCAGCCATGCCCGCTGGAGACGCTAAATACTAGCATAGCGTCCAGCCCGCCGGGGCTGGGGCGAAAAGGGTGACAGATATAATCCCAACACCGGAGATCAGGCCCGATGAGTTTTCGCCCAGCGAAGGGAATCTCTTGCGCGTTGCTTCTTTTGGTCGCTCAAGCTTTAGGGGGACGACCGGCCCCGGCGTTGCAGACATCTTCGCGCACGGACCCCAACCCAGGCCGACCCGAATACGCTGGAGATGAGGCATGCCGCGCCTGCCATGTTGAGAAGGCAGCCCGCTATCTCCACACGCCGCATCATCTGACCTCACAGGTGCCCAGCAAAGAATCCATTCTCGGTTCGTTTGCCGATGGCAAGAACACTCTGAAGACCTCGAACCCCAACCTGTCTTTTCGAATGGATTCCAGGCCGGACGGGTTTTACCAGACTACTGTGTGGGCCTCTCCGCCGGGCACCCCGAGCCGTTCGGAAAAAATCGGCATTGTGATCGGCTCGGGAACAGTAGGACAGACGTATCTGTATTGGAAGTACAACGGCCTTTTCCAACTCCCGGTTTCTTATTGGGTTGATCTGGGAACCTGGGTGAACAGTCCGGGGTATCGCGATGGCACAGCGAATTTTGAGCGAATCGTGACGCCACGATGTCTGGAATGCCATCTTACCTACGCTGAAACCGTCTCGGGGCCAGCTCTGCAAAATACGTACAAGCCGGAGAGCCTGGTGATGGGAATTTCCTGCGAGCGTTGCCATGGACCGGGCCGCGCGCACGTGGAGGCCATGGCCAGGAAGGCGGCAGGAAGCATTGTTAACCCCGCGAAACTGAGTAGAGACAGGCAGATTGAAATCTGCGCACAATGCCATGGCGGCCGCCGCATACCCGTGGCGCCCACTTTCTCCTTTGTTCCCGGCGAGCCATTAGACAAATACTTCCGCCAGGATCAACTCGACCCCAGCGTCACGGTAGATGTACACGGCAACCAGGTCGGTCTGTTGCAGAGGAGCCGGTGTTATCAAAGCTCGGCGGATATGAGCTGCTCCACGTGTCACGATGTGCATCAGACCCAGCGAGATGCGGCGGAGTTTTCCAATCACTGCCTCAAATGCCATCGTCCCGAAGCTTGCGGAGAGTTTGCCCAGGGGAAAGAAAAAATAGTGGGCCGCTGCGTGGACTGCCACATGCCGGTGCAGCCCTCGAACCTGATCATTTCGAGTTCTTTCGGGAAGAAAACCAAGGCCATGGTGAGAAGCCATTGGATCAAGGTTTATCCGGAGACAGCAACCCCGTAGATTGGCGCCCGGCAGGTACGTTCTATTGGGCCCCAAGTTGCGCGGCGGCCTTTTTCTCCGCGTCGCCTTCGTCTTTCTTATGGTCCTCATAATAGACGCGGCTCAAATCCAGGTGCGCAGACACGATCTCCGGCTGTTGCGCGATCACCTCTCGCAGCAGCCGCTCGGCTTGTGAGTAGTCCCGCTTGGTTTCAAAACAGAGAGCAAGTTCCTGCTTGCTGGAACTATCGGAGGGGTCGAGCGCCAATGCCTTCTTGAGGCTGGCAATCGCCTCGTCCGTGTGGGCGCCGCCTTGCTTCCTCAATACTTGGGCCAAACCCGAGTAGTAAGTAGACTGGTTGGGATTCAGGGAAATCGCCTTTCGATAATAAGCTTCCGCCTTGGCGGCCTCGCCGCTCTCACGGTAGGAATTTCCCAGGTAGTACTGTATCAAATCAAGGTTAGGGCGCTCGCGATCGAGATCCGCAAACAAGGATATCGCCTGGGGATACTGACGGGCTCCGTACAAAACCAGACCCATCTTGAAGCGGTATTCGTAGAGATTCCCGAACTCGCCCTTGACCGCTTTCAGAAAATCGAGGGCTTCTTGAAATCGTTTGTCCAGAAGAAGCGTATCCACCAGATGCATGGAATATTCGGCGGATTTCGGATCGAGCTGCACCGCCATATTGAACTCGTTGCTTGCCGCTTCATATTGGCCGGCGTTCATCAATAAAAGACCAAGCTTGCCGTGCGCCTCGGCAGAGTCAGGTAGCGCCTCGACCACTTGCTGAAGAATGGGTAGGGCAAACTCCGGCAGTTTGTCTTCCATGAGCAGCTTTGCGAGTTTGAGCTTCTCATCCGGGGATACATTGGGCATCTTCAAGAATTCCTCAATCTCGCGTTTGCCGTCTTCAAGCATCGCAGCTTTGAGGAAACACTCGATCAGAGCGGCGCGGGTGGGCAGGTCAGAACCATCGAGCGACCGCATCTTACGCAGAGGAACAATGGCTTCGCGGAATTTCCCGGTGTCCATCAGGAGGAGGGCGTAATTCTGGTTTGCCGGCAGGTCGTTCGGAGCTGATTTCAGGCCTTGCTGGTACAGCTCAATCGCATGCGCGCTGTCACCTTTGCGCCGGTAAAGACGGCCCAGATTGAAGCAGGCTTGTGGATCCCCGGGAAGGAAGGAAAGCACCTTGCGGAAGTCGCCAATTGCGGCGTCGAGATCATTCAACTGCTCGTCGGTAAGTCCCAAATAGGTCCACAGATCGGGATCACGCGGAACCAGGTTGAGCGCCTTTCGCAGGGTGGCGCGTGCTTCTGTGTAACGTCCGTTTTGAAAATCCTCTTGTGCCTGGTGGGTAAGATCAGCCACGAGCCTGCGGGAGGGTTGGACAGCGGCCGAAGTCTGGTCTGACGGCAGGGCGATGGCAAGGGGCGGGAACAGCAGGAGAAGCAGGAGCGCGCGGGCAGGTAGTTGCTTTCCGGTTACACGCACGCCTTTAGCCACGATTGAATTCTTGATAGCCAGGTCCCTACGGACTTCATCGCGACAACCTTCGAAACCCGAATGTGGTGCGGGACCGTAGCCCAAAACCCCACAAGGTCAGACGCTTGGGAATCCCACCTTTTCGAAAACCGCGAAAGGTGTGGTCGAAACTCACGCATGAAAACCGCGGAGTTAGGCGGCGTCTTCTTCGATCTTGATGCGCAGGGATTTGAGGAACTTCAGGTCCTGGTCGCTGATCTTCAACTCGGGATCGCTGGTGAGAGTGGTGACCAGCGAGGTCTTGTCGGCGGACTTTTCCCCGGGCTTGCTCACTCCAATCGTGGCTTCCAGCACCAGAAAGATGTCGTATCCGCCTTCCTTGATTCGGGAAACGACTTCTGCGATAGCCTCGGAGTCGGCCAGTGACTCGTTGATGGCTTCTCCCAGTTCTTTCATCATTTGCTTGAGTTGCTGGTCCACGGGGTCCCCTTTACTATTGTGCCGCAGAAATTGCCGGCGCGTCCAAAAAATTCGATGCCACCGCGCTTGGGGCGGCAATTGTACGCCGGAAGATTGGTAAAATCGAGGACGATGGCGAATCTTTCCACCGCCCGCAAAATCGGGATGATCGCCCGGGTGGCTGCGCAGCAAGCCGGCCGCAGCCGCACCTTGGGCGCTACCATAAAGGCCGGCCGAGCCGCCGCCGCCCACTGGGGGCGGGTACTGAACCAGCTCTGGCTGGAGGTGACGGGCTTTGTTTTCCTCTCCTTAGCGGCGATCGGCGTGGTGTCTTTCTTGCGCGAACTGGCCCGCTATCATGCCGGGCGAGAGCGCACGGGAAGCGCATTCTGGCTGCAATTCTTTTCACCCTGCTGTTCGCCTGGTTCGGCGTAAGCTCGTTCTGGCGGGTGCGGCGGAAGAAGTATTAGCGAGTCTGACCCAGCCGGTGAAAGCTTTTGCCCGCTGAGCTCACTGAGATCCCGCTGAGCTCGCGGAGACGATCTGCAAAAAGATCTGGGTCTGCCGTCGTCTACGCTTTCTTGCTTCTTGCAGGAGAAGGCCGAGAATATAGGTTGTGAGCGAAAAGCCCAAGTCCGCCGTGGTCTCCGCGATCCGCAAACTTCCTCTCACATCCCTATCCATCCGCTCTACACGCCCTGCCGATCTTGAGGGCTGGGACTACGACCGCCAGGTCGGCTATCCCGGGCGAATTTCCCTTTACCCGCGGCGTGCAGGCCACGATGTACCGCGGAAGACTCTGGACCATGCGGCAGTACGCCGGCATGGGCGATGCCGAGGAATCCAACAAGCGCTACAAGTATTTGCTGGCGAACGGAACGACGGGCTTTCGGTGGCCTTCGATCTGCCGACGCAGATTGGGCTGGACTCCGACAATCCGCTGTCGCTCGGGCGAAGTGGGCAAAGTCGGCGTGGCCATCGATTCGATCGAAGACATGCAGCGCCTTTTCGATGGCATTGACCTGACCAAGATTTCCACATCGATGACCATCAATGCCACGGCCTCGATTCTGCTGGCGCTTGTATGTGGCCGTCGCCCGCCGCCAGGGAGCCGACACTCGCAAGCTCTCCGGCACGGTGCAGAACGACGTGCTCAAGGAATACATCGCGAGGGGGACCTACATTTATCCGATGGCGCAGGCGATGCGCATCATCACCGACATGTTCGCCTGGACCAATGAGAATGTGCCCGACTGGAACACGATTTCTATCTCCGGTTATCACATGCGCGAGGCGGGATCGACTGCGGTGCAGGAAGTGGCGTTCACCCTGGGCAATGGCATTGCCTACGTGCAGGCGGCGATCAACGCCGGGCTGGACGTGGACAAATTCGCTCCGCGGCTTTCGTTCTTCTTCAACTCGCACAGCAATTTTCTGGAGGAAGTGGCCAAGTTCCGCGCGGCCCGCCGCATGTGGGCGCGCATCATGCGGGAGCATTTCAAGGCGAAGAATCCCAAGTCGTGGATGCTGCGTTTTCATACCCAGACGGCAGGTTCGACTCTGACCGCGCAGCAACCGGAGAACAACATCGTGCGCACCGCACTGCAGGCGCTGGCGGCGGTGCTGGGCGGCACGCAATCGCTGCATACCAATGGATATGACGAAGCGCTGGCCTTGCCGACCGAGCAGGCGGCGCGCATCGCGCTGCGCACCCAGCAGATCATCGCCTATGAATCCGGAGTACCGCAGACCATCGATCCGCTGGCCGGGTCTTATTACGTCGAATCGCTAACCAACGAAATTGAGACAGCGCGCCGATGAGTATTTGCGGAAAATCGACGCCCTGGGCGGAATGCTGAAAGCGATCGAGCGCGGATACGTGCAGCAGGAAATCCAGAACGCCGCCTATGAATATCAGCGGCAGGTGGACCATCAGGAAGCCGTCGTGGTGGGGGTGAACCGTTTCACGGTAGAAGAAGAGAAAGCGATGCCGATCCAGCGCATCGACGAAGCGCTGGAGCGCAAGCAGGTGGAGCGGTTGCGTGCTTTGCGCGCCCGCCGCGATCCCGGCCCATGGCAAGCGTCCCTCCAGCAGGTGGAAGATGCGGCCCGCTCCGGCGCGAATCTGATGCCGCAGATCGTGGCAGCGGTCGAGGCTATGCTACGGTCGGGGAAATCTCCGATACCTTGCGCAAAGTGTTTGGGGAGTACAAAGAGACGGTAGTGATTTAGGCGGCGGACGTTGCGGATAGCTTGGAAGGCGCTTATGCCCTTCCCGCTTGAAATACCGCAAGTCGTTCCGCTTTGGGGAACACGCTTTTGTCCAGCAAATATACGCGAAAGGCTGGCTTCTACTCCGGCATGCCGACGACCACGGCTCGACGGCGTGGCAATTCCTCCTCAGGGATTTCTGCCACCGGTTGAAGGTTGATTCCCAGGCGCTCGCATTCCTGCCACGCCGCTGGGTTGAAAAAATAAACTACATCTCCGCCGAAGCGGTCTTTGAAGCGGCGGCGTGCTTCGAGATCGAAGGGGCTGGCGGAATAGACTTTCATGTCGCCGGCTTCCTTCAGAACGGCGCTAAGCTCCCGCTGGAACGCAAGCGCTCCCTGCCGCACTTGCGCCATGGTGAGAGCCACCACGTGATAGGACATAGGGCTGGATCGAGGATGGCAGAGGATGGTTCGTCTGTCCAGTACAAGTCTCAGGCGGCGCGCCTGTCCTCGTCACTGGCGATAGGCAAGCCCGCAGCCTTCCAATCCGATAGACCGCCGACGTAGCGGCGCACGCGTGAATAGCCCATCTCCAGGAGTTCCTGGGCAGCACTGTCGGAGGCGTTGCATTCCGGTCCCGCACAATAGACGATGATCTCCTGATCTTTGTTCGGCAATACCTCGCGCGCCTGCGTGCGGATCTCTTGCAGCGGCAGATTGACGGCTCCGGGAACATGCGCGCGATGATAGCTTTCGGGGGAAAGCACATCCAACACAATCAATTTTCTAGGGTGGTCCATTCGCTGCTTGAGCTCGTCACGACTGATTTCAGTGTTCATTCGATGGGCTTCCTTCTCAGGAATTTTGCAGCAAGCGCTCCAACTCTGCCTCGGGATCGTGGATCAGATGACGCACCAGATTCGTAGCGTAGCGAAAAAGAGTGGCGGTATTGGTTTCATACCAGCAGCACTCCGCCATACGGGGAGATAGTCCGCAAAAGAAGCGGAAGCGGCCGAAGGATTTTGGCGAAACCAGCGTAGCCGCCGCCAAACGGTGATTTCCGTCGAGGACGGTAAAGGGACCACTCTCGTCGCGGCCGATGAGCAGCACCGCGCCCCCCACAGTTTGCTGCCGAACCTGGGCGCAAAGATCCTCGATCTTGGCGAGAAACGTTTCCTCGGCGCCGGTATGGCGTGCTCCGGAAGCGAGGGCGCGAACGATCTTAGGCAACGCAAAATCCCCCTGCGCAACCTTTCTCCACTGGGCCCTCGGGAACACGCGGATGTCCTCGAGGTTGGCTTGGGCGATTTCCACTTCGAACCATTCGGTTCCTTTGGGAAGTTCGCGCCACAGAGCGCCGTGGCGGATAAACAAGAGCGCCCGGCGGAGGGCGTTTTCGGCAGTTTCGCTTAAGTCGGGAGACGCAACAATTTCTCCGAGGGATTCCTGGTAGTCCTGAAATTGAGGGTTCTGGAAATCGTTCTTGAGAAATGCGGCGATGACCTCATCCTCGGAGGCCCGCCGAAGAATGCGCAGCTCACCCAAGACAGCCACACCGGCATTCTGTTCCGCGCTGTTGAGTCCGATCCAGCTGACAACGAAGGGCACGGCGACGGCTATCAACAGAAGCACCATCATGACCAATTGAACCTGGATGACTTCCTCGAGCGAGGAATGGAAGCGGTACATCCCGGCAATGAGAACTCCGCAAAAGGCCAATTGAACCCATCCCGTATTTGCGATTTTGTAAGACATTTCGTAGGCAATAAATACTACGCACAGGGCATAGACAGTGGTGGTCGCGGCATAGAGAGACAACAGAAACGGGAGAGCGTGCCCGCTGGCCGCCACGAAGCGGGCGCCAAAGATCAATGTCCAGAGGCGGGCAGGTGCGAGGCGCAGCATGAGAGTGAGGATTGCACCAATGCCGAAGACCAGCAGGGCGGCAGTGGTGAGGATGCCGTGGCGACGATCTTCATAGCGGCGGTCCTCATCGCGCGGATCTCTATCGCGACGATGCTCCGGCTGCCGATTTTCCTGGACGCGATCTTCACGGCGGTGAGATTCCGCGGCCACCGGAAACATGGTGCTGATGACCGCCCAGGAGAAGGCAAAAACGACCCGGCCGACCAGCGCGATCGCGGCATAAAGTCCGGCGGAGGTAGGGGCGAAGAAGTGTTTCACGACTACGATGTCGCAGTTGTTGATGCCGACTTGTCCCACGAAAAAAACGATTGCCTGCAAGCCTTCGCGAAAGGCGCCCTCAATGTGCAATTCAGATGGACTGGCGGGTACGAGTTTAGGCAAAGCGAAGATGTAGGCGATAGCGACCGCAGCGGCATTGGCCGCGATCACGCCCGGCACGCCGTAGCCCAGCAGGATCAGTAGCAACGATCCCGTGAGGCGGACGAACCCTTCCAGAACCAGGTTGGCGGCGAGATTGCGGAAACTGCAAGCTCCCTGGATATAGCCGCGCTTGGCTCCGAGCGGAACGTAGAAGGCCAACCCGGTCGCCAGCAGAATAACTAGGGTGGAACTAGGCAGGTTGAGATATTGAGAAATGGTATTGCGGAGCAAGACCAACATCGCGGCGAGCGTGACGCCACAAACCCATGCCTGCCGGTGGTAAGAACGGAAAGCTGCACTTCGAGCTTGCGGGGACTCTTGCTGGGCTACGACCTTGGCGGAAACGATCTGAAAAGAAAGTGTGACCGCGGAGAGCAGAATCAGCAACGTGTAGACGGCGGTTGCTTGACCGAAACCGTCTGGTCCGAGGAATTGCGCCACCGCAACGTTGTAGGCGAGGTTGATCCCAGTGACCAGGCCTGAGCCTGTGAGTAGCACGGCGCTGCCGGAAAGCACTCGCGCCCGGGCCGTCCTAAAGTCAGTGCTGAACATGTCAGTTCGTGAAATGCGTGGAAGAGGACGGCCGAACACTCGACTTTCCCCGCACTCCCACCAAAAGCCGCAGGGAGAGCAAGTCTTCAGATGCTGGAATCGGGATTTGGGGCTACCGTCCAGTAAAGACAACCACCTAGGAAAGCCAAGCCTCTAAACCTGCTCGACTATGAAAAACGCGTTCAGAGCCGCCCTGGCGGTGGTCTTTCTGCTTCTATTTCAGGGCTGCACCCACATGAACCAACCCCGTGCCTTACGTCCGGATATGGCGCCGGACGATGCCGTTACCAAGAATCTGGCAGTGTATGAACCCTGGTTCGGTAAACCAGACCACATCTCGGTGGGATACTCCACCCAGGACCCTGAGATCATCCGCAAGCAAATTGACGAAGCTAAGCGCCTGGACATCTCCGGATTCGTAGTGGATTGGTATGGGGACCGGCAGCCCTTTGAGAACAGCAGCTACGCTCTGATTCAGTCCATCGCCGCGGGGAAACATTTCCTGGTGGCGATGATGTATGACGAAACGGAAGACGATAACGGCCACGTGACCGACGACACCCTGGCCGCATTCGATAAATTTCACGAAAGCTATCTAGGCGCAAACGCACCGGGGCGGGCGGCATATCTCGAGTATCAAGGGCGGCCAGTAATTTTCGTTTTCCCTAAGAGCGGGCGGACGGATTGGAACCGGGTGCGGCAAGCCACCAGCCAGTGGGACCAACCGCCGCTGCTTATCTATGAGTACCGGCAGACTCCATTCGCGGGCGATTTCGATGGCTTTTATGCCTGGATCAATCCGGGCAAAAAAGGATGGGCGGCGGATGGCAGCAACTGGGGAGAGGACTATCTGCGTGAGTTTTATACGCAGATGCGGTCGAAATACCCTGACAAAATTGCAGTGGGCGGCGCCTGGGCGGGCTTCAATGACAGCAAGGCATCGTGGGGATTGGGACGTCACATGTCGGAGCGCTGTGGTCAGACTTTCACGGACACGATGGCTTTGAACCGTCAGTACTATGGCGACGGTTCGCATCCGTTCCTGCTGATTGCGACCTGGAATGACTACGAAGAGGGCACAGCCATCGAACGCGGGCTGGAAAAGTGCAGCCCGCAGAATCTGGCCAGCAGCGCGCGATAGCGCCTAGGCTGCGCTCGATATCCTGGATTTATTTCTCTCCATGGGTGCGTCATTGAAGCCCGCGTCAATGTGCATGGACGGCTGCACCTGCGTGCGCTCGATGCGGTGGACCTGGTTGATGAGGGAAAGTGGACGGCGCCGCACTTCATCGTAAACTCTGCCTACATATTCGCCGATGATTCCTACACAGACGAGAAGAAACGCCCCGATCAGGAAAGTCGAAGCCATCATCCCATATACCATGGAATTTTCCGCGCGATGCAAAAAGATAGACGCTGTTCCGAGGCCTAGGGCGGCGAGAAAAGCAAGGCCGGCCAGGACGAAGCTCGGCGCAGAGGTTTATAGCTGAAGCTGGTGATCGCGTCCATGGCGTACTTGATGCGGCTCAGGAACGTGAGCTTGCCTTCACCGCCCACCCGTCATGCCGGTCGTAGTAGACAATGGCAGTGCGATAACCCACCCAGGCCCGCAGTCCGGGAAGATAGCGATTCGCCTCGCTGCAAGGAATTGATCGAGTCGATGGCCTGGCGATCGAGCAAACCAAAGATCCCGGAATTCAGTGGAATCGGGAAGTCGGAAAGGGCCCCCAGCACCGATAAAACAATGGAAACAGGAACGCCAAAATTTTGCGGCGTTCCTGCGCGGCTCCGCCTAACAGCAGTGACAACCTGTGCGCCATTGCGCCAGGCCGCGACCAACTCTGGGATGAACTCCGGCGGGTCCTGAAGATCGCCATCCATAAGGAATACAGCATCGCCACGGGCAGTCTGCATGCCTGCCCATAAAGCTCCCATGTGCCCCCAGTTGCGGGAGAGATCCACAACCACTACCTGAGGAGACACCTCTTGAAGATCGGCGCAACAAATCCAGCGAGGCGTCCTTCGAACCATCATTGACATAAACGACTTCCCAGTTTCTCGTCGGTATCCTCCATAGCATCGACCACCGCCTCATGCAGGAGTAGGGATAATTTCTTCTTCGTTGTAAATAGGCACAACCACCGAAATCATGAAAGGGCTCCTTGGGTCACTGCGTTGCTTGCGGTTCCGCTTGAAACATCCGCACTTTCCACCTTGTCTCGGTGGGGGTGAGAACCGCGGCGTAGCGCACGCGCACGCGCTGCGGCACTAACGTTCGATCATGATCTTGGATGCGCAACTCATAATCCACAGAGTCCACCAGTTCGACGGACATTCCTGCAGGAGAACAAAAGAAAAACCTTACATCGTGAACCTGATCGCGGTAGTAGGTCCTAAGGTTGAGATTTTTTTGCTGCTGCACCGTAGTGGCCAGTTTTTCCCTTGCCACGCCCACAAAATCATCGTCGAGCAGAGCGGGATTGTTTTGTTCGAAAGCAGCTGCCATGGCTCGCCACGCCTGCGTGTAGTTGCGAAGGACAGATGCCTGGGTGGACGGCGCAATCTGGCATGATCCACCGGAATCCGGGGAAGCGACATGAACAGTGGGCTGGTCAGCAGCATAGGCGAAAGCCGCCAAGAGGGAACCCGCGATAAGAAGCGCCGTACGCAGCCAAACGCGCATCATCTCCCTCCCACCCGAATTTCGTTGCCCATCACTACGCCGGTGGCAACCGAGAGTACCGCGCCATCGTAAGCCGGCAACTCTGTTTGTGCGACGTCATGTTTGAGCGGCACGTCGACGCTGGCGGCTGCGCGGCCGTTGCGAGTCTCGGTAAAGGTGATACTGGTTCCGTCGGGTACGGCATTGCCGCCGCAGTCGCGAACCGGCTGAGTCTGCAAAATCATCTTTTCGCCGGAGCGATTTGCATCCATGCGCAAGGTACAGGGATCGCCGGGAATCAACTGCACTACGCGCTTTTCGCGGATGTCGTCAACGCTTGCCTCGAACCGGGCGGCGCCCGCTTTCGGCGAGGAATTCATTTTTATCCAGGCAACGCCGTTGCGTGTGGGAACCGTCTCGGATTGTTCCGGAGCGCCGGAATCGGACGACTTGAAGGTCACGGGCAAAGAATCGAAAATCAGATTTTGAAACGGGTCGAAGACGTATACCACGCCGCTGATGCCAGCGCTTTGACTGACCGGAAGGCGGGAGGGTTTCGCCAGAAAACTCAGAGAGGCAAGCTTGCGCGCGACAACGTCAAACTGCGCCTCCTGTGGCGAAGCCCCTCCGACGAGAAGGGCCGCATAATGGCCGGCATCGGTAATTTCATTGTTGCGAAAAGTAATCGTCTCTCCCAGTTGTACGGTTCGCGCGAAAACGCCGGCCGGGCCTGCGATGTAGAGCTTGGCTTGACCGCTTCCAGTAGTCGGGATTGAAAAGGCGCTGCCCGCTTCGATGACCTTGGGAATCTCCAGGGTTCTTTCCTGCGCAAACGCACACTGCGTCATGGCGATAACGAGAATGCTCAGCGCTAAGCACGTGAATGCTTTTCTCATTGAACCCGGCCCGCACTATAGGTACTGGTGATGACTCGATAGTTTGCAACTTTGCTGGCCAGATCCGTGGGCATTCGGACCGAGAACGGGACCGGAGTTTGTGGCAGCAAGGCACGGTTTGCGTATCCATCCGACACCCACACGATTTGCCCGCTGCCGTCGTAGAACGCAGCCAGCACATGAGCGATATTGACCGTCTGGCCACTCTGATTCAGCAAATCTCCGGTCAGAGACGAATCGGGCGAGGTATGCAGTTGCTGATTCTCTACGGCAACCACAGGGTCCGCCGATGCACCGATCAGGTTTGAAACCGGGTCCATGCGAATGCTATCTACCTCTGACAGGTGCACGTTTGGGAAATCAATGCGGAACGGCGTCACCTGCTTGGGCAAGAGGATGTGAGACATCTTGTCGAACGCATCCTCGGTTGCGAGACTCGACCCGCTCTTCGCCAGCAAGGTGGCTTTTACGGTGACATAGGCTGGAACTGAATCTTCGTTCAACAACTCGCCCATCACAACCGTGCCCTGACTGATGCGGTCGAGCGGACGCATATCCACAATGCGAACGTGCGGAGCTTCGACGTCCTGAGTGTCCCAGTCATCGCCGGGGCCGCGGTAAATCACATCCCAGCGCAGGTAGGTCACCGGAATCACCTGCGGAGGCACACGCTGCTGGCTCGCGAGAGGCCACATTACCTGCCATCCCCTATCGGTGCGAAGGACCTTGAGATTGCGCACATCCTGGAAGGTTCCGACTACCGTTGACCACTGCAGACTGGCCCGGAAATCGGCTTCGTCCGCCGAAGCGTGCGCGGGGCGGATGTCATAGCCAGCCAGCGTGGCATAGCTACGCAGTCCGCCATCAGACCCGTTGAGGTCGCCGACAAACTGCGGCTCCCCGAATTCATTTTTGTTGGCGAGGCTTGAGTACGCCGCGTGCCAATCATGGCGACCGATTTCGCCGATCAATCTTTCCACCGAAACCTGAGGCGAAGGCGCGGCACTCAGCAGCCGGGGGCTTACGTCGGCCAGCGCCAAGGCAGTTTTACTGGGCCATAGAGTGCCGGCAACTACAAGAGCGATCGTCGTCAGCGCGATGGAGAAAGCGAGAAGCCGTCCTTTGCCCGAATGATTGCTCACGGCATCATCCTCCCGAAAACCAATTGGCGGTTTTCCGCTTCGGCGGAAGGCTCCGCCGCGAAATGCTCGACTGAACGCTTCTCCGGAATGAGGAGAAGAAGGATCGCTAGCAGGCTGCTGCCGATGGGCAGAATGCCCCACATTAATCCTTGCCAGGGCGGCGGTATTTGTGACGAATTCACCGGCGTGGCTGGAGGCACGCCGTCCTTGCTCCAGATGGTGATGGTTTTGTCTTGCAGGTCGTCCACTTTGCGCCAGCCGGCAAATACCAGGAGTGGCTCATAGTACGGATCGCGGACCAGGACCCACTTCAAACCGTAGCGGTCGGAATGGTGCAGCATGGCGCTGAGGGCGTCCAAGCCTGCCTGTCCGAAATATTTCGAACTGGTGAGAGCACCAGCGCCATATTGCGTGAGTTCCGGCAAAGTACGGCCCGAGTTCCACTCGCCATCGACACTACCGGCGTCGGTGAGCATGGCGAGACGGGAGATCTTGTTGCCGAAGCCAAGCGTGACGTAACGATAGTTGTCGTGCCCGTCGCGATTCAGCCAGGAAGCCACTGATGCCACGTCGAAGTCTTCGGCATCGGCAGGGCGGTAAGTAGCCCATGCCGCTGCCAGAGCGCAAGTCAGACCGGCCGCAACCGTCAAGCCCACGATGGCACGCATTCCGAAGTGATCGATCAATTCCATCGCCAGGAGTCCCACGAAAGGCAGCGCCAGCAGCGTTGCCCAGTAGGTGAACCGCTCCATGGTTAAGACTTCAAACGCGCGGCCTAGCAACACCCTGCCGGCGGGGGTCGTTCCTCCCAGCCCAAGCAGGAAGGCCAGCCAAAAACCGATAAGCAGCGGGCGCAGCCGTACGACGGCGGAGCCTCGAAACAAGATAAAGGGCAGTGCAAGAATGAGTGCGCCATACGGCACGATGAAGTAGTTGAGACCCCACTGCGGACTCAGCAGAAAGTTGGCGCGGCTGGGATGTGGGATGGGAGTTTGGGTCACTGGATTGTGAATCAGCGCGATCCAGAAGGGCAAAAGAACCACCCCAATTGCGACGCCGACCAGCACAATCGCCGCCGCCGTTCTCGTCAGAAAGCCAGCAATGGACATTCCAGAGTGCTGTGCATCCACCAGAGCCAGAGCCAGAACCGGCAAGGCGAACAGGAGCGAACCAAAGAGCAAGGTAGCGTGGTGAGCCGCCGCCGCCGCAATCATTAACGCGGACCCCTTGAGCAGCGCGCGCCCATCGCTGCGCCGCACCCATCCATAAAGATAGGGCAGCGCATTCAAGTAGAGCGGCGCGGCAAACGTTGTTGACAACTGGCCGGCGGAGTATACGAGGAAGGCTTCCGATCCCAGGAAAACGCTGGCGACGGCCGCGAACGCGGCGGCCCGCGGGCTCACCCAGAGCTTGGAAAAACGATACACACCCAGCGCCAGAAGCAAGATCGCAACAAACTGCACGACCATGTATGCCATATCCAGGGGCATCACGTGGGAAATCAGCGCCATCCATTGCTGAGGAAGCGGCGGATAGGTCGTCTGCGAAAAGCCTGCATACCATTTGGCATTCCACGGCTCGAACCAATGATGGGCGTAGTGCGAGGCAAAGAAGATGTGAAAGTTGGTGTCGTAAGACTTCAGGGGAAGCTTCATCAAGAGCAAGGGAGCATGAATCACAAAAGCCAGCAGGCAAATCAAAGACAACGGAATTGGCCGGGATGTGGCTGCGATTGATGAAACCTTTTGCACGGGTACCCTCCGAAGCACATCTTGGATTCTCCGTAGCCTGGGTTGGTTGCTGCCGCGGCTTTACTACCCTTTGGCGGATTCGTCCGTAAGGACACAAGCCAACATCTGAGGCCGGTTCGGAATCGAAAGCATCGGTATTGCCTGTATCCGCGTTCCCAGGAGAGATGTTGCTTTGAGTGGCTGGCGCGTAAGCCTTAACACGGTGTTGGTGTGCATGGTGATGAACCTTGCCGCCATAGCCCATGGGCAGACGTACCACGTCGGGGATTCCAAACCTGAGAGCCCGCAGACGGCGCAGCCCGCAGACAATTCCCAGAAGCCGCTCGGCTGGGGCTCGAATATTCAGAACGCACGCCTCGCCCGCGCCGCAGAAATGGCGCTCAAGAGTGGCAATTATTCGGCGGCGGTTGACTATGCGCAGCGCGCTGCTCAAGCCGCGCCGGAGGATGCGCAGCTATGGTTTCTTTTCGGCTACGCGGCGCGACTGGCGGGAAAATCAAGCGTTTCGGTGGATGCCTACAATCACGGCCTGCGCATTGATCCCTCATCTCTGGATGGGCTATCTGGGCTGGCACAGACTTACAGCAAAATGGGAAAACGGGATGAAGCAGAATCTCTTCTGACTCGCGTGCTTGCAGCATCTCCGAAAAGAACGGGAGACTCCGCGCTGCTTGGCGAACTGCTCATGGAGTCGGGCCGCTACGACCAGGCCGCGACTGTGCTGGAGCGGACCGAACAGGCGCAGCCATCGGCGCGCTCGGAATTGATGCTGGCAATCGCCTATGACCGGCTCAAGCAACCAGAAAAAGCGAACCATGAGCTCGAGTTGGCGAAACAGAAATCTCCAAACAATCCTGAAGTCGCGCGGGCGCTCGCGGGGTTCTATCGGGAGAACGGAAACTATGCAGCAGCCATTAATGCACTGCGCACGATTGTGCGCAAGAGTCCCGATGTGATCGCAGAGCTGGCTTATACCTATCAGCTCGAAGGAAATCAGAAGGAAGCAGCCGGGTTGTATTCACAGGCGGCGAATGCGGCTCCGCAGGACCTGGCTCTGCAGCTTTCCGCAGCGCAGGCCAAGGTGAGCGTTGAGGACGTTCAGGGCGCGGAATCGTTTCTGAAGCGTGCTGCGGCGGAGGATCCGGAGAACTACCGCCTGCATGCTATCCGGGGACAAATCGCAGTTTTCGAAGACAACAACGCTGATGCGTTTCGCGAATACAGCGCGGCGCTCGATCATTTGCCGCAAGTTCCGCCCGAGGGTCCGTTATTCGGCATTGAACTGCACATGAATCTGGTGGACATTCTGCACAGCCAGCGGGATCAGGCCGGCGCACAGCGTCAACTGGAAACCGCGAAGGCTGAGATTGACCAGTTCGACGAGCGCGGCTCCCGCCGGGAAGAGTTTCTGCGTCTGCGGGCGCGTATCAAGATGAACCTGGGCGATCTCGCCGGCGCGCAAAGCGATATTACGGAAGCTTTGGCCATCAACGACAAGGATCTCAACACGCTGCAGTTGGATGGAGACGTCCTCGACCGGTCCGGGCATCCCGACGCGGCGCTCGCGGCCTACCGCAAAGTTCTCGCCATTGACTCAACCAATCGCGTTGCGCTGACCTCTCTGGGATATCTGGCCCGCGAGATGGGGCACGATAAGGAAGCGGAGCAATATTTTCAGCGGCTGGCAACGGTTGACCCAAAGTCTTATGTACCCGACCAGGCATTGGGAGACATGTACACGGCGCGCCGGGAGTTTGCCAAGGCGGAGTCGTACTACCGCAAAGGGTACGGGCTGGCACCGGGCAATGGCTTGATTGTTGCGGGAGGCATGAATGCGGCGATTGAAGATCATCATCTGCCGCTGGCGGCAGAGTGGCTGAAGCGGTCCACGGCGGAGATGCAGCAGGAGCCGCATCTGATGCGAGAAAAGGAACGTTACCTCTCGTGGACTGGGGACTATAGGGATTCCGCCGAGGTAGGCCGGGAAGCCATCAAGAGCCTTCCCAAAGACCGGGATGTGGTTGTCTATCTTGGCTACGATTTATTGCACCTGGAGCAATATGACGAACTGCTGCAGCTGACCTCGCAATACGCGACCGTGCTTCCGAAGGAACCTGACATTCCTCTTCTGGCTGGGTACGTTCACAAGCATGCGGGGCAATTGGAGGAGGCCAAAGAAGACTTCGCCCAGGCGCTGAACCGCGACCCGAAAATCACCACGGCGTATGTGAACCGGGGATTCGTGCAAAACGATCTGCACGAGGCGGAGGCAGCAGCCAAAGATTTTCATGCTGCTCTCCGGCTGGAACCCAACAACGGCGAAGCTCACCTGGGGCTGGCTTTTTCCAGTCTCGCTATGCATCAGCCCCGCCTGGCGCTGCGGCAGGCCCAACTAGCAGAGGCCCAAATGGGCGACTCGCAACCCTTGCATGTAATACGGGCCAACGCATATAGCGACACCGGAGCCTGGGCACGCGCAATCCCTGAATATCAAGCCGCTCTCAAATCTGCGCCAAATGATGCGGGTCTCCACATAGGTCTGGCGGGCGCGCAATATGGGTTGCGCCGCTATCAGGAATCCATTGCGGAGTTGCAGATCGCCGAAAAGCTTTCGCCGGGCAATGGCGTTGTCTATTCACAGATTGCGCGGTCTTATGCCCAACTTCGCGACCGCGAGCAGACTCTCCATTATGTTCAACTGGCGGAACAGATGGCGCAGCCCGACCCTGTTCAGGAAAGCGCGGTGCTGGTTTCCGACGGCGAAGCCTTAACGCTTCTGGGAGAGCAGAACGGCGCGATGGAACGCTTTGCCCGGGCGCTCGGCATGCCCGAAGGGGATCGCCTCGGAGTGCGCCTGGCAGTGGCGCATCTGATGGCGGCCAAGGGCGACGCGGATGGAGCGCGGCGGCAGATTGCCTTGGGCTTAATGGAAGCACAGGTGGGGAAGACTCCGCCGCCGACCGGGGATGAGCTATTGCAGGTGGGCGATGTATTTCTGGCCACGCACGATTTTCAGCTGTCACAAAAATATTTTCAAAGTGCTTTAGCGGCAGGCGCGTCGGAAAACGCAGTGCGCGTGGGCCTGGCCAACAGCTATCTCGCAGAGGGCGATACCGCCAGGGCGCAAGGCCAGCTTTCCTTAATCAGTTCGGATGCGAGCAGTTCCGCCGACTCGAACCCCTCCTATCAGTACATGCTGGCCAAAGCTAGCCTGCTGCGCCAGCAACATCAGAATGCGCAGGCGCTCACCGCGTTCGCGCAGGCGGCGGAAGCCTCCGGAGAAGACGACACTGCGAACCGCGAGTTGATCGAGGCCGGCAGGGATGAGGGATTCCGGATTAACCGCAATGTGAGTTTTCTCTCCACCTTTTCCGTGATGCCGATTTTTGAAGACACCACAGTTTATCCGCTCGATGCCAAGTTGGATGTCGTCAATCCGGTTCCGGGCAAGCAAAACCTTCTGCCGTTGCCGCGTTCGTCGCTCGAAACGCAATGGACCGGCGCTTACCATCTGCACTTTGGTGATGTTCCGGACGTGACCGGATTCTTTCAAATGCGCAATGCCCAGGGTCAGATTTCGCTGCCTAGCGCGAACACCATCGTGAACCGCGACACCACGGACTATTCGTTCAACATCGGCATTAACCCGACACTCCATTTGGGCAACAATGTGTTCACTTTCAACGGAGGGATTCAAGAAACCGCCCGCCGGGATGCCAGAGATCCCGTGGACATGGATCAGAATCTGTTCCGGCAGTTCTTGTATCTCTCCACCAGTTCTTTCTTCAACCTTCTTTCCGTCAGCGGCTACGCCACGCGGGAGACGGGGCCGTTTACTCTGCAGCCCGGCGTGCATTCGCGGGATCTGAGCGGGGCGTTGGATTTCCGCGTTGGGCGGCCATGGGGAAAGACGGCACTCGTGACCGGAATGGGCGCACGCGACGAGCAGTTCTTCCCCGTGATCCGCGAATTTTTCTTCACTTCGACTTATGTTGGCGTGGAGCGGCAAATCAAGGATCGTTTCAGATTCCGCGTGGTGGCGGAGGATCTGCGTTCATGGCGCGTGGAGTTGAACGAGTACGCAGTGGCGCAGGCGCTGCGTCCCGCGGCAAGCGTGGAGTACCTGCCGAGCCGGAACTGGAGCGTGCAGGGCTCTTTTGCTTATTCCCGCAATATGGGATTTCACGCCTACGACGCGGTTCACTCCGGATTTTCGCTTTCCTACGGCAAGGCGATCGGACACGCGTATCACCAGGACGGAAGTGCAGTCGAGCTTCGTTATCCCATTCGCTTCACCGTCGGCATGCAGCAGGAGGACTTCTACAATTTTCCGGGGGCAAACAGCCAGCAGCTCAGACCTTACGTAAGCGTCAGCATATTTTGATTTCAACATTCCCATGAAAATCTGCCTTGTTACGACATTCCCTCCCAGCGGCCGGCAACTGAACGAATATGCCTTCCACATTGCGCGCGAGCTGCGGCGCAATTCGCAGATCAGCCTGACGATCCTGGCCGACGAACTGACTGACTATCAATTCGCCACTGACGCGAGCGGGAAACCGCTGAACCCCGACGCCGCCCGGGAGTTGGAAAGCTTTGATGTGGTGCGCTGCTGGAAGTTCAACAGCCTGACGTCTCCGGTCAAGCTCCTGAAGGCGATCCGTCGCCTGCGCCCCGATGTCGTCTGGTTCAACCTGGTGTTTTCGACCTTCGCGACGCAGGAGCATCCTCTAGCGGCGTTCGCCGGGTTGTGCGCGCCGGCCTTGAGCCGGGCTTTCGGTTTTTACACTCACATCACGCTGCATCACATTATTGAGCACGTGGATTTTTCTAGCGCCGGAGTGCGGCAGGAACGTCTTTTCCGGCTGGGCAGCGATATGGCGACGCGTTCCCTGCTGCGGGCGCATTCAGTCTCGGTCCTGCTGCCCGGATACAAACGCACATTGCTGGATAAATATGCCGCGCGAAATGTCTTGCTGGGCACGCATGGGATTTTTGCGCCTCGGCCCAGCCAGCCGGATTTTCTAAGGCGGGGCAATCCGGAACATCGCATTCTGGCCATAGGGCATTGGGGAACCTACAAACGTTTGGAAACCCTGATGGAGGCCTTCCCCTCGGTTCTGCAGAGCGTGCCGAATGCGCGACTGGTGATTGCGGGGGCGAATCATCACACCAAAGCGGGATACTGGGAGTCTATCCGCGACGCAAATAGACATGTGCCTAACGTGGAGTTTCGCGGCTATGTTCCCGAAGACGACATCCCGGAACTATTCCGCGGCACAAGTGTTCTAGTCATGCCGTATGACTCGGCGACTGGTTCGAGCGGTCCGGCGCATCAAGCATGTGAATACGGCATTCCGATTGTCAGTGCCGATCTACCCGACTTTCGCAACATGGCGGTCGAGGAGGATATGGCGATCCGCTTCTACAAGACTGGAGACGCATCCGATTTGGCCGGTCATTTGATTTCCCTTTTGCGTTCGCCCGGCGAGCAGCGGCAGATGGCAGAGCAGAATCTATCGGCTGCGATGCGGATGACAATGCCCAACGTCGTCCGCAATTATTTACGCTGGTTCGAATTGGCAAAACACAAAGAGCGGATTGGCAGGATCGAGTCCGCTGGCCCCCTTCCTCAATGGCCAACATTGCGCTCCCGCCCCGCTGACCTCGAAGCCGACTGGGGGTTTAGCGCTCCGGCGTTCTTGAGCTGCGACGGTCCAATCCATGACGCCTCAACCCAGAAGGCGCGGAGCTTTGACAGCGCCGAAAGGTGAAGTCTGTCACCGCTAGTTAGGAACGGCAGGCCGCGGATTGGTTTGATCCCGGCCTGAGGGTGGGGCCTGAGGCGCAGGCTGTGCATCGGGAGTGACCGGCTGTCCGTCGCGGCGCTTGAGGCGGATGGGCCCAGTTTCGCGGCGTTTGGCGTCTTGTTGTTGTCCGATTTTGGCGGCGACGGTCTGGCCGCTATCGTCGGCGACTTTCGCCAGGCTCATCCCTTCCGCAGAAGTGCGCGTAGCCAGGCCGACAGGAGCATTCGCATCGGCGGCGTGACGGGCGCTCTCATAGAACGACTGCGCTGTTTCCAGATCTCCGTCCATTTCCGCCACGTAGCCAGCGTTATTGAGCGAGAAGGCGCTGTTGGGATCCGCCTGGTAAGCCTGTAGGAAATCTTTTGCTGCCTCGCGCGGCTCATTGCGATTGACGGCGGCGACGCCACGGAAATTCAACAGAGCGGCTCGTTTTTCGGCCGTGTCCGCCTCTTTGAGGCGGCCGCGCAATCGCTGCACGTTGTCGCTCGCGACTTGCCGAATGGAGCGGCCACTGGGTCCATTGTCGGAGGTCAGGATTGCGGTTTGTTTCGCGTCGGGAACGTTGGCCGCTGCGGAGTAATCTCTGAGCGCGCCGTCGAAGTCTCCTTCCAACTCTTTGGCAACTCCGAGATTGTTCAGCGTAAAGGCATTCGATTGATCGAGTTGCAAGGTCCTTTGCAGAAGGCTATCTGCCTCAACCGCCCGCTTTTGAGAAAACAAATAAATGGCCTCAAAATTGTCACGGTTGATCTGCATGGCTGTGCTGCGAACAGCTGTGACGGCGACCTGAAATGGCTGCCCCTCCAGTTGCCGCGCACTTGCCATACCTACGGTGGCATTGTTGGCCTGCTGGGCAGCAAGCGAGTAGAACCGCTGGGCCTTCTCCGCGTCCCCCTGTAATTCGGAAACGTAGCCCAGGTTGTTCAAAGTGAACGGATCTTCGGGGTCCAGTAAGTACGCCTTGAAGAATGCGGCCTCCGCTTTTCGATATTGGTTCTTACGCAGGGCCTCGACGCCGTCGCGGTTCAAACTCTGCACCGGCGTGCCGTGGCTTCGTTTTGGCAGTGCGATCGTGAGATCGCCGGCATAGGCGATTCCCATGTCAACGCTCATTGCGGCCACGATTATCCAGAGAAATCGCTTTACGCTCATCGAGATTCCCGCGCAACACATGATGCGACTCCTTTTCGATGCAATTCCTGGGCAGGTGTTGCCCTAAATCGCGCTTCCCATTCCGCTTTTGCCCCCATAGGGGACTACCCGGATTAACCGGCACGCATCGAAAAGAAGCCATCCGAATAGGGCAGGAGAGTCTATGAACCGATTGTTCGCACTTCTAGTTCTGACTGGTGTTGCTTACGCACAAAGTGCGCCCGCGCTGACCTCCAGAGCGGATAGCCCTGCTTCGATCAGCCCCAATCCAGCCGCTGTCACTCGCGTTTCGAGCGCGGTTGGAGAGCTGCCGCCGGCGCCGGGAGGACAAGCTTCCTTGGTTGGCGGAACGATCCGTCATCTGGATCCGGTGCGCGACAAGCTAACCATCCAGGTGTTTGGCGGGGGCTCCAGCGCAATGCTTTTTGACGAGCGGACCCGCGTCTACGTGAACGACAAGGCGGGGTCGCTGCAGGACCTCACCGAAGGCCAGCGAGTCTATGCGGAAACGGTGCTCGATAAAGCCGATATCTTTGCGCGCAGCATTCACATTTCGACGCAGGCTGCCTCAGGACAAAGCAGCGGCCAGATCGTGGACTTCGACTCTAAACACGGACTCCTGGTGGTGCGTGGCGGTTTGCTGCCTCAACCGATGAGGCTGCGCGTAGATTCTGATACGTCGGTGCGAAACGGCGACCGAGCGGTAAATCTTGCCGAGTTGCGGCAAGGAACTCTGGTGTCCGTTGGCTTCTTAAGTGCCGACGGACGGGAGCCGATCGCCCGCCAGATTTCGATTCTGGCTCAGCCCGGAACCGCTTTTGTTTTCCCTGGACGGGTCGCCTACCTTGACTTGCACACCCATCTGCTGGTGGTAGTTGATCCGCGCAACAACCGGAATTACGAAGTCTATTGCGATCCGGCTACGGTAACCGTGCCCGCCGGCCTGCGGGAAGGAGCTTCGGTTACGGTAACGGCGAACTTCGATGGCACGCACTACTCCGCTACCTCGATTGCTCTAAATCCCGTTGCATTCAAGTGAACAGCGGCGGCAGCAGCACCGGCTTCTTGCGAAAGCGGAGACCACGCTGAAGCCCCATTTTCAGGGATAATGGGGCAATGAGGACGTTCCGCTGGGTGGCCCTTGCGATACTAGCGATCGCCGTTTCGGAAGCGTCGGCGGCCACTCGTCATTACTACATCGCCGCCGAAGACGTTACGTGGGACTACGCGCCCAGCGGCTTAAACCTGGTCGAAGGACGGCCGATCCCGCTGCCCTGGGCCAAGCAGACCAAATGGCCCAAGACCCGTTACATCGAATACACCGACTCCAGTTTTAGTGTCCGGAAGCCGCAGCCCGATTGGCTGGGTATCCTGGGTCCGGTTATCCGCGCAGAAGTCGGTGACACCGTTATCGTGGATTTCCTCAATCGAAGCCAGCGCGCTTACAACATTCATCCGCACGGCCTTCGCTATGACAAGGACAATGAAGGCGCGCCCTACGTGACCGCGGGGCGCGGTTCGCTGATCCCGACAAACGGCCGGTTCACCTATCACTGGCTGGCCGATGAAGGCAGTGGCCCCGGCCCCGGTCAACTGAGTTCGGTAGTCTGGTGGTATCACTCGCACACGGAAGGCCTCGCGGGCGTGAATGCCGGTCTTATGGGGCCGATCATCGTCACTGCCAAAGGCAAGGCCAGGCCAGACGGAAGCCCAAAAGACGTGCAGCGCGAGTTTGTCACATCGTTCATGATCTTCGATGAGCTTGCAGGCCAAGATGCCGGCATGTTTCACGCCATTAACGGATACATCTTTGGCAATTTGCCGGGGCTGGTCATGAAAAAGGGAGAGAAAGTGCGCTGGTATTTGATGGGAATGGGCAATGAGAAAGATCTCCATAGTCCGCACTGGCACGGCAAGACGGTGAGCGATGGCGTCCGGCACATGGATGTCGTGGAACTCCTTCCTGCCAGCACGTATACGGTAGATATGCTCGCGGACAATCCGGGAGTGTGGATGTTCCATTGTCACGTGGCGGATCACATGGAAGGCGGAATGATGGCGACCTACACGATCTATGATCCGCCGGCACAATCCTGCCCACTGCGAGTTACCTCGGGAAGCTTCTGGGACGGCTCGGGCAGGTACTCGGTCACGGTAAAAAACGTCAGCGGAAAGCCAATCAGGCAGTGGGCTCTGAATATTGAGCACTTTCTAGCACCGTATTATTTGCATCATCCGTTTGACTCACCCTGGTCCGGCACTGCAGCCATGGCCGCTGGAGGAGAACAGACGCTGGAAAGGAAAGCTTACCCTCAAGGCGGAAATTCGATCCTGGGATGGGCGCTGTTTCCGGCGGCAATTGTCTTTGAAGACGGCACCACCTGGTCGCCCCAGCAGCATGGGGAATGTTTTCAGGTTTATTGGCAAGATAAAGATCACCCGGACTTCGTCGTGTTGCCACCTTCGTTTCGCAATACTGCGCCGGCGGACTAAATCCTGGCAATCCCAACCGGCTATGGCAAATGGTCGAGGTAGCATGATCCTGTGGTCGGCTGATCGGGCGGAGTGGGTGGAGTCTTCCACGGCACGTTGACGAAATCGAAGAATTCGGTCATATCCATTTGCGCAGCGTCTCGCTTGGTGAGGCTGGGTAGATTGAAACGGGTCTCGACAAATTTCAGCCAGGCCGTGTAGTCGGCCACGGTGTGCGAGACGTAGTTCTTTTTGGTGAACGGTGAGACCACAATCAGGGGCACGCGAAATCCGGTGTACACGAAATCGCACGTGGGCCCAGTCGTGCCCTGATCACAAATGTCGCCGGGCTGAAGATCGGAAGGCTTGATCCCGTCGGGACTCATTGCAGGCTGGGGCGGGACGTGATCGTAAAAGCCGCCAAACTCGTCGAAGGTGAGAATGAATACGGAATCGCTCCAGTAGGAACTCTGCATCAGGCCGTTGATGAGCGTGGAAACAAAGTGTGAACCAGTCTGAACATTTCCCCCGGGCGCGTTATCGTCCAAACCGGGATGCTCATCCATTCCGCTATCCAAACCAGGATCGATGAAGGCCACCGAGGGCAACGTGCCACCCGAGAGGTCCGTCAGAAATTGCGAGACTGGCACAATATTCTGCGGGTACTTGCCACCGGTGGCGAACATGCTTACCGAGCTGTCCTGCACGGGAGGAGTGGCATACGTCAAGTCGGTGACGTAGGCCTTCCAGCTTACGCCGGCCGCCTGCAAGAGATCGAAGATCGTCTGGTTGCTCAGTGGCGCTCCTCCCTGCGGTAGCGGATACACATGCCCTGCAGACGTCGCGGCGACCATATACATGCGGTTCGCCTGCGTGCGACTCATCAGAGGAGAAAACCAACGGTCGGAAGTGGCGAAACTTGAGGCCATAAAGTAGTAATACGGCAAATCGGTGCCGTCGTAATAACTCATCACCCGCGTGCCGTTGACATCGGTGAAAGGCGGCTGATTGGTTCGCGCATCGTGCGCTGCGGTCCAAACGTATCCATCCACGGCCGGTGTGGCGGACAACGGGTTGCTTAAATTCCAGTCCACATGATCTTCATTCCAGAAAGGGCTGGGATTTTCCTCACACATGGAAACCATGTGAAAAGGGGCAATCGCTGGGC
This sequence comes from uncultured Acidobacteriaceae bacterium, assembly GCA_963697035.1. Taxonomy (GTDB): domain Bacteria; phylum Acidobacteriota; class Terriglobia; order Terriglobales; family Acidobacteriaceae; genus PALSA-270. The sequence goes on from CAVOMN010000005.1 coordinate 199,105, forward strand.
TATTGTTTGTGATCGTGCAATCGCTTGGAGGAGGAAGCGACGGGTCGCAACTTAAATTGGTCGGCGCCGGGGCCTGCAGGGGTGGGGCGCCGGTTGTCGGATTGAATTGTGGCCAGCCGTCGAAAGCCTGATCAGGAATGCCATTGGCGGCCCAGTATTGCCGCATGGCTCCAAAGTAGTGCTCGAAACCACGATTTTCCTGCGCCATGAAAATTATGTGGTTGATCTGATTGATTCCTTGCGGATTATCAACGTTGACTGGGGCGGTGCCGACAATTCCGCGACAACCACCCAACAGAGATGCGAGGCCAACGACTGCCAACGACCATAGCCGATTCGTTCTCAATTCATTCCTCCACACAACGCCACTCCTTGGCGGCCGTAAGATGCGCATTTCTCGCCGCAATGTTGGTCGAGCGCGCTGTTAATAAAGCGGTAATACAGGATTCTCCTTAAGGGTGCGTGGTACTTCCGAGTTTTGACCGTGGGAAAAGCCTGTATTACGGTTTGGACACTGAGACTGAAAGATGCGCCGCTCAGACGATCGATCGGCGGCAATGTGTAAACGTCGGGATTTTGCGTCCAGCCGATTAGCGCTCCCCTCACACGCGGTCTTGGAGAACGGTTTTGCTACCCGCGTCAGCCGGGGTCATATAAAGAAAAAGAAATGGAGTTTGGGTCATGAAGGGGTTTGTTGGTTTTGTCATTTTGTGTGTGGTTGTGGGGTTAGGCAACTCGGCGTCCGCCTCGGTGACTGTGAGCGCTCCGGCGAGCGGCGCCACCGTAGGATCGCCGGTACAGTTTGTGGCCAGCGCGAGTAGTTCCACCTGTTCGAAAGGAGTCGCTTCGGTTGGGGTCTATATTGACGACAAACTGACGCAAGTGATCAATGGGACCAGCCTGAACGTCAGTTTGCCGCTGAGCGCGGGAGCGCATAAGACGACGGTGGAAGAGTGGGATTACTGCGGGGGCGCAACGTTTACGATCGTCCCAATTACCGTCTCCAGCCAAAGCGGGGTCTGGGTAACCTCACCCTCCAATAACACCACTGTGGGTTCGCCAGTACAGTTTACGGCGACCTCGAGTACGAGCTGCGCCAAGGGCGTGGCTTCCATGGGTGTATACGTCAACAACAAACTAACGTACGTGGGCAATGGAAACAGTCTCAACACTTCTCTGCCGTTTAGCCCAGGGACCTACAACACAGTCGTGGAAGAATGGGACTACTGTGGCGGAGCAACCTTTACCCCCGTCAAGATCACAGTTGGCGGTACGACGCTTTCGAACCTGCAAGCTGCCAGCGGATGGATAGGATACGGAGAGTTTCTGCCCAACTATGACATCTGCACTTCGTGCGGTTCGGGGGTTACGTATTCCATGCAGCAAGGGATCAGTTCTCCGTCCCTTAGCGGCAAAGCGACGCAGTTCAATTTAGGTGGCGGGACGCCGTATTCGGACGTTTTGTGGACGAATGCCTTAATCGGCGACATGTCTACGCAAGGGCTCAAGGACAGTAGCCACACGCTGATTCCGAATCTGCACAACTTTACCTACGACGCCTATTTTTACGGCAGCGATCTGGAAGCTTCGCAGGCTCTCGAAATGGACGTGAGCCAATATTTCAACGGCCTCAGCTTCATTTACGGCCAGCAGTGCCGGATTGCCGGGGGACACGAATGGGACGTCTGGGACAATATCAATGCAAAGTGGATTCCTACTGGTGTAGCGTGCAATCCGCAAAGCAATTCCTGGAATCACGTGACCATCGTGATGCAACGGACCTCGGACAATTGGCTCTATTTCAAATCGATTACGCTAAACGGCCAGACCAGCAACGTCGGGATGTACTACAAACCGAGTACGGTACCGGCCAGTTGGTATGGCGTGACTGTCAATTTCCAGACGGATGGAAACTACTTGCAATCGCCCTATCACGTATTGCTCGACCAGTTCGGTTTCACCTATTGGTAGGAAGCAAGCTTCGTCACCATCGATTCCATGACTTGCTGCGCGACTTCGGATTGCGGCATGGGGCGAACTACGGTGATGGCGGGAACTAGATTGGCCAGAGAGAGATACGCGGCGCGGTTGGTGTGCAGAAACTCGATGGGATACTCAGGCTTTCGCTCACGGGCCGCGACCGGATCAGCGTCGAGCAAGTATGCGATATCCGGAGTGGGCGCCATCTTCAGCAGCATGCGAGCGTAGGCCCGGCTGAAAATACTGTTCAGAGACAAGTTGGCGAGTTCGTCGTAGAGATAGCGGTCAAAAATGACGATTTCGGCATCGCTCTTTCGCGCTCTGGCCACGACCCGGCGGAGCGAGATGGTATCGAGGAAGTAAACCAGGAACCGCGCCCCCATAAGGTACCAAGTCCTGACATTCTTGTCTTTGCGATGAACCGGCTTCTCCGGCGACCCAATGCCTTTTTCTCCCTTGAAAAGAGCGTGACTGGAGAACTCCCGAGTTCCGGCTAACTGAGCTACATCATCCCAGAAGGTAAGCAAGCGGACGCGGATGCCAGAGCTTTCAAGGCCATTGAGCAGGGCTCCAATTTGCGTGCTTTTGCCGGCGCCATCGATTCCGGAGAAGCTTACGATCCGCACGCGGTGGTTCGCCGATAGCGGCGAAGCAATCGACGTCTCGGCGGAAGCGGTCTTCACAATCTAGTGTGCCCCGGGCGGTCGGCCCGGGCCGGCTGCGGTAAGCGCCACGGTCGTTCCAAGGGCAGCGGCGGCGGCGGCGATGACTCCGACTCGGATCATGATGAGGCGAACTCGTCTTTGCTTGGCTGGAGCTAAAGCTGCTCCAGCGGGGCGGGAAGCTGCAACTCCCATGAGGTCCACAGGGCCAGCTGCAGCGGTTCCTACCGGTTTTCGAAGGTTGCTGTCAGGTTGCGCGGACGGGTGCTGGGCCCCGTCAGCTTGCTCCTGGCTAGATTCCGGGGCGCGGGCCGATCCAGGGCTATCGGGCAGGGCGACGGGAGCGGCAGCTGGGTTTGGGGTTTCCGTTTGCGATTGGGGTGCGGTGGTATCTTGTCCCGCGGCAGCGACCGGCAGAATGAGCAGAATGACTATCAGCCAGCTGCTCAATCTGTGAATCTGCCCGCGCCGCGCGGTATTCATGCCGCCTCCACGGCTGCGAGTGAATCTTGGGCCCCGGTCTGGCCTGCGCTCGCGGAAGGCAAACCGGACAACAAATGGAAGCTCTCTACCGCGTCGGCCGTAGTCCCAAACACTTCAAAAAGTGAGTACACGCGCGTCAGTTCCAGGACCACCGTGGCTTGATGCGAGAGGGCGGCCAACTTGACGTCTCCGTTTCCCTTCAGGACTTCTTCCAGGCAGCGCAACAAAACGCCGACGCCAGCGCTGTCAATTTCGGTCAGCCGTGAGCCGTCGAGAACCAACTGGGTTCGGTTCGAAAGCAAGATCGGCATCAAGTCATGGAGGAAGAATTGAGCCTTCCCCTCGGTCAGCTTTTCTGGCAATTGTTCAATGACGACGCGCCTAAGACATTTCATAGTTCATCCTCCAGGAACCCCAGGGCACGCGGCAACGCACCGCCACGATAGGGGAGATGGTTGAGGCCAACGGCCTGCGATAAGGGCCTTTCCGCGTGATTCGCTTCTGGCTCTTCCAGCGCGCGGCGAGGCGCCGGAAGGGTACTGCTCAACAAGCGGTTGTCGTTGAGTATGGCCATCGTATTATTGCGCATGTCCAGGAACTGATTTTCCTGCACAATGGCGCGGCGAACATGTAATTCGTCGCCGATCCGCGTGTGAGGCAAAATGGCTGAGTCCTCTACCAAAGCGCCCCGGCCAATATCGCAATGGCGTTCCACATTGCTATAGCGGGTAATGACGGCTGAAGCCCTAACTCTTGTCCCCACGCCGATAAAAGCAGGGGCCACCACTTTGGCATAGCGATGCACTCGCGTGTCCTCCGCCAGCCAGAGACCAGATTCGGTTTCATGACCCCTTGGTTTAGCTGCGCAACGGCCGAGAAGCATGTCCATCGCGAGGCTTCTGAAATCCTGCCAGTTGCGTAGCCGATTCACGTAGCCGGCCACCGGGTGCGGATCTGCCTTTTCGCTGCAAAGCCGACGCATATCCGCATCGTCACAGCTCTGCGCAGTGTCCATTACCCAAACGTCCAGCGGCCCTTGTGCGTCGTGGGCGCGAACGACGGGTTCGCGTCTCTGTTCGTAGAATTGCAGGAGGTCTCCGAGTTCGAACTCGATATAAGCCCCCACCCGGATGACCAAAATTCTCCGGTCGGCTGTGCCGAATTGCCCGGCGAGATCGCTTGTGCTGGGCCAGGAAGAGCGAACCAGATTGATGGCGTGGTATTTTCGGGACAGCTGCGTCACAACGTCGGCGAATTCATTCGCCACCACGATCGAAATGGACTTTACGCCGGCATTTTGCAGGCGCGTTATTGTCCGCCCCAGGACTGACTCCCCTAAAATTTCCTGGCAGGCTAATGGGATGTCTGTAGCAAACCGGGTATTCGCTGTAGATGCGCCTACGGTTGAGACTGCAGAATCGGAATGTCCGATTAAAAGAACTGCGCTCACGACCACTGTTTTGACTCCTTGTCACAGCTTTCGATGGCTTGCCGAACTCACAGGTTGGTCGGAATATGCGTTCAAACACGCTGGCGCCGTCCGAGAGAATCGTCTCAGCCTCAGCTTCGCCTTTTTCTCGACGGCACAACGCTCATCCAGTAACTCACATCCAAGGTGCCATGAACTCCGAGCCTCGTGGCCAGCGGTTTGCTGACACGCTCTCCAATTTGGTTCTGCACGATGTCTTGCTCCCGAGTGAACACTCCGCCGAGACGGCGGAATCTATCCGCAAGGATTTCCGGTTTGTCGCTTCACTGAATGCTTCCGAGCTGGCCGGTCTATGTGATTTCGCCAACACGCATCACGTGCTGGTTCGTCTGTTAGTCGCACTGCAAGACATGTCGACAGTGGAAGAACAAGGAATGCCGTCCTCGGCCGCCGAACGCAAGGCCACGGAGGTCACCCACATCCAAAAAGCTCTCGACCAACTGCACCCTATTTGTGAGGCTCTGGAAGCGCATGGCGGCAAAGCAGTGGTCATCAAGTCTCTGGATCACTGGCCGGATATCGGATCTGACCTCGACCTGTACACCACCCACGACGCGAACCGCGTGCAGCAGATCATGCGGGAGGAATTCAACGCAACACCGGTGGAGCGAAGCTGGGGAGACCGCTTGGCAAATAAATGGAACTTTCAAGTTCCAGGTCTGGACGAATTATTGGAGATTCACGTGCGCTATCTGGGGCAGACCGGCGAGCACACGGCGTTGGCAAGGCGGGTGGTCGAGCGGCGGGTGACAAAGCCACTTGGCGGACATACTTTCTATGTGCCGGCTCCCGAGGAGCGCATCATCATTTCGACACTGCAAAGGATGTACCGGCATTTCTATTTTCGCCTCTGCGATATGGTGGATATGAGTTCCCTGCTGCAAAGCAAGTCAGTAAATTTCGCCGAACTCGAACGGGCGGCGGATAGCGGCGGCATTTGGCCAGGAGTGGAAGCGTTCCTGCTTCTTGTGTCGAAATACGTCGCATCTTTTGGTATCCAGCTCGAGCTTCCCCACAGTGTCGCAGACTCGCAAAATTTCTCTCAGGTGAAGGTTCGGCTGGAAAATGGATTTCTCCGCGTCCCCAAGCTGCCAGCCGCCGGGCTGTTCAGCAAACAGTTATTGAGCGCCGGGGTGCATCGTGATCTCAGAGCGATGTTTCGTCTTCCCTTGCTGCCTCCTCTGGCAATTTCGGCCCTGGTTGCATACCGCTTAACCGGAAGCGACAAGGGCGTGTGGTAGGTGTGTCGTGTTTGCATTTCTCGGATTGTCCGCACTCGCATTGACGTGGTTGGGCTGGGTTGCTGCACAGAAGCCGATTTCCCATCTTAGACGTTTCGGGTATGTCAGCCTGGTGGTGCTGCTGGCCACGACGAGCCTGTCAGCCGGAAAGGATTTTGTGCAGCACGATCGCCACTCTGACTTTGCAACCGATGGTTACGATCAATTCCCTTTGAGCTACATCTATGGCTCGGTCGTCGATAAGAACCTGATCCGCGACGCCCGAGGCAAATACGCCACCAACATCACATTCCAGCCGCGCTATGCCTCGGAATCCTTTACCCAGAATGTTCTGTTCTGCGGCAATCTGGCGGACCGGTTCAACGGCGTGGAGGGTCCGGTCGTGGTCACTTACGGACGAATCGCTCATAAGATGGTGAAAGCCGTGCCTTGTTTCGATCTGCTGAACGTCGACCGGGTGGAGGCAACGAGTTCCCACGAAGAACCGCTCGGCGCCAACCTGAAGTAGCGGTTCCTCTTCTAAATGGCAGGAGGAACGATGCCAACGAAAAAAAGGAATAGTTCCACACGGAAGTATGGCAAAGCTGCAGGCAAGACTGTGGCTAGTGCGATGCGCCGGAAGAAGAAAGGCACACTGCGGTCTGGAAAAGGCGGGAAGGGCGGGAAAGTGAAGAGCCGTAAGCAGGCAATTGCAATCGGACTTTCCGAAGCGCGCAAGAAGGGCGCCAAGGTGCCGTCCAAGAAGCGCTCATAAGCGACTCGAACTAATCGTCTTGCGCTTTATAGTCGCAGGCTTCACGGCAGGCATCGCAATAAAAGTAGCCGTCTTCGCAGAGCCTGACACTATGCTGCCCCATGCAGATGTAGCAGTAGCGATCGCACTCACAACGGTCCTCGGTCATTTCACACTGTGCGCAGCGGTATTTCACCTTGGTCGTGTACATGACCGCACTCTAACGTGACGGCCGGGTGTGGAAAAGTGCCATTGGTAACTTGACGGGTTCCCCGTTCCCGATCCGGCTCGGTTTGACCACTCCAAAAATAGCGTGTTACGGTAGATATTCTCATCCTTTTGAGTCACGATTTGGGCAACCCGAGCGCTGCCAATTGAGGCTTTGTTGTCAGCTATTTCCTTCACTATGACGGAAGTTCATAAGACTTCTCTGAATGCCACCCATCGCCAAATGGGCGCCCGGATGGTGGAATTCAATGGCTGGGATATGCCCGTCGAATACCCCCGGACAGGCGGGATTATTGCCGAGCATATGGCAGTGCGCAGCGGGGTCGGCATTTTCGATGTCAGCCATATGGGCGATATCCGGCTGGCGGGGCCACAGGCGCTGGCTGCGGTTCAGCACATTTCGATGAATGATGCGTCCCGGCTGGCCGTGGGGCAGGCCCAGTACTCTGCCCTGCTGTACCCGCAGGGAGCTTTTGTCGATGATGTGATCGTGCACCGTCTCGGCGAAGAGGAATATTTGCTGGTGATCAATGCCGGTACGCGGGAGAAAGATTTCAGTTGGGTGCGGGATAGCACGCGCGAATTTGACTGCGAGGCCGCGGATCTATCGGACAAGTTCACCCAGATTGCGATTCAGGGGCCAAAGGCCGTGAGTCTGCTGCAGAAGTTGACCGATGCAAACCTGGACGCGGTGAAATTTTATTGGGTCACCCGTGGAACAGTATGCGGGCTGAAAAATATTCTGATCGCGCGCACCGGATACACTGCCGAAGATGGCTTTGAAATCTATATTCCGGCGGATGAGGCGACCAGCGTCCGGGTGTGGAATGAGATCCTGGAAGCGGGCAAGGAATTTGACGTCACTCCATGCGGCCTGGGCGCGCGTAACACGCTGCGGCTGGAAGGTGCGCTGCCGCTCTACGGGCACGAAATTTCCGACACTATCAATGTGTGGGAAGCCGGGCTGGACCGTTTCTGCAAGATGGAGAAGCCGGACTTCATTGGCCGGTCTGCGCTGGAAGAGGCGAAAGCAGCGGGTCTGAAGCGAACGCTGGTGGGATTGGAAATGATCGAACGGGGCATTGCGCGCGATGGCTACAAAGTCCGCAATGAGATGGGCCAGGAAATTGGCTACGTCACCAGCGGATCGCCGGCGCCGTTTCTGAAGAAAAATATCGCGCTGGCTTATATACCGCCAGAGTTTTCGGAGTTAGGCTCGGCGGTGAGCGTGGAGATTCGCGGTCACGGAGTGAAGGCGCAGGTTGTTCCCACGCCGTTTTACAAGAGGCCGAAGAAAGCTACCATTGCTAGAAGCCAACGGAAAACTAGAACCGCAATGCCCTATCCCACTGATTTCAAATACACCAAAGAGCATGAGTGGATTAAAGCCGAGGGCACTCACGCGACCATCGGCATCACCAGCTATGCCCAGGGTTCTCTTGGCGACATCGTCTTTGTGGACTTGCCCAAGGTGGGAGCTGAAATCAGCGCAGGTAAACGTGCTGGGAAGTGTGGAGTCGGTGAAGGCGGTCTCCGATCTATATGCCCCGGCTTCGGGGACAGTAACTGAGGTGAATGGAGAGCTGGCTACCGCGCCAGAAAAAATCAATAAAGACGCGCACTCGGCCTGGATGCTCAAGATCACATTAAAGGACCCCGGCGAACTCAACTCTTTGCTCTCGTCGGCCGATTATGAGAAGTTCGTGGCCGAGGAAGGCGGGCACTGAAGCGGTGAGGAATCCTTCGAGTCTGCAGTGCACATCAATATAGGTTCCCATGCGCTATCTGCCTAAATCTCCCGCCGATCGGGCCGCCATGCTGCAAGCCATCGGCGTCCGCTCGATTGACGATCTTTTCGCGCCCATCCCGGCCGAGTACCGGCTGGATCGCGATCTTAGAGTGCCCCGCCAGATGGCTGAGTCGGAGATCGTGGATTGGTTCCGCGAGCGTTCGCGAGAGAACGGCGACGGCTACGCGACTTTTCTTGGGGCAGGAGCTTATTCTCACTATCGTCCCGTTATCATTGACTCGCTGATCTCCCGCGGCGAATTTCTGACGGCGTATACCCCATATCAGGCGGAGATTTCCCAGGGAACGCTGCAGTCCATCTTCGAATTTCAGACGCATGATTTGCGAGCTGACCGGCATGGAAGTGGCCAACGCCTCCATGTACGACGGTTCGACCGCCGCCACGGAAGCCGCGATGATGGCCGTCCGGCTCACGGGGCGGCGCTCGGTAGTGGTGGCGCGCAGCGCTGCATCCCGAATATCGCGAGGTGCTCACGACATATGCCCGGAATCAGGGACTGTCGCTGGGCGAGGTTCCATACCGCGAGGAAGGACAGCGTTGATCTCGACGAGTATTGCAAAAAACGGTCACCGCAGAACACAGCCTGCGTCCTGATCCAGTCTCCGAATTTCTTTGGCACAATTGAAGATGTTGCCGCTATCGCGGAAATTGCGCACAAGCAACGGCGCAATGCTGGTGGTTTCGATTGCGGAGGCAGTCTCCCTGGGGATCGTCGAACCGCCGCGGCAGGCGGACATCATCGCCATGGAAGCGCAATCGTTCGGCGTGCCTCTTGGTTTTGGGGGGCCATATTGCGGCGTGATCGCGACGCGCGAGAAATATGTGCGGCAGATGCCGGGACGGTTGGTGGGACAAACCACCGACCGCAAAGGCAAGCGCGGCTTTGTGCTGACGCTGGCCACGCGCGAGCAGCACATCCGGCGGGAGAAGGCGACTTCGAATATTTGCACCAACCAGGCGCTGATCGCGCTGATGGCCAACATCTTCATGACGATTTACGGCAAAGTGGGCTTGCGCGAACTGGCGAAACAGAATCTGGCCAAGACGCAATATGCCGTCGGCCAGTTCGGGCAGGCACGCGAATGTTTTTTTTACGGGAGCGCCTCGCTTCAATGAATTTGTTGTGCAGACGAGCGAAGAGCCCGAGCGTGATCAACAGCCGCATTCTGGGGCACAAGATTGTGGGTGGACTGCCGCTTGCACAAGTTCTATCCGGAGCTGGGCAATGCATCGTTGTGGTGCTGCACCGAATTGACAACCCGCAGCGCGATAGACACTGCTGTCGGAGTGGTCGCGGAGAGCGAGCATTCCATTCGGGCGGGGCAGGGTGAGGCGTTCTCTGAGGATGAAATGCGGAGAGATGGTCGTTGTGAACCGCGCTTCTCATACCGTAGCGACCCACGATGCTTGCAGTGCAAGGAAGACGGCAAGTGCGTCGAATGTGATGGAGCGGGGATAAACACGCACTTCAACGAGACCGAGCCTGAAATGCCAAAAGTGCGCTGGGACAGGTAAGTGCGCGGCTTGCAACGGCGAAGGCCGCGCCTTCGCGCCTCCTTCAGAGGTCGAACGCTTAGGAAAAGGCCGATAACCCGTGAAGCACATGACCCGCAAAGCCACGCGCCACGTCAATCAGAATGAAGGCTTGATCTTCGAGAAGTCCTCGCCGGGAAAAGCGGCGTGGAAACTGCCGCCGCTGGATGTCCCAGAGGTGAATACCGTCGGAACTTCTGGGGTCATCGAAAGAAAAGACGCTCGGCAACATGCCGGAAGTGAGCGAGATCGAAATCATTCGCCACTTCACGCGGCTTTCCACCTGGAACTACGCGATTGATCTCGGGATGTATCCGCTGGGCTCGTGCACCATGAAGTACAACCCGCGGGTGAATGAAGTAGTCTCGCGGTTGGATGGCCTGGCCAATGGGCATCCTTATCAGCCGGAGAAGATTTCGCAGGGCGCGCTGCGCATCATGAAGACGCTGAGCGAGTGCCTGATCGAGATTACCGGCATGGATGCCATCACGCTGCAGCCGGCGGCCGGCGCGCAGGGCGAACTGACCGGGTTACTGTTGACGCGCGCTTATCACGCGTCGAAAGGCAACGCCCGCAAGAAAGTTCTGATTCCAGATTCTGCGCACGGGACCAATCCTGCGACCGCGGCGACGGTTGGCTATGCAGTGGAGAATTTGAAGTCCAATGCGCAGGGCATGGTGGACATTGCGCGCGCTTGAAGCGCAAATGAATGAGGATGTCGCCGCGCTCATGCTGACGAATCCCAATACGCTGGGGGTTTTCGAGCAGGATATCCATAAGATTGCCGACCTGATGCACGCCAAGGGTGGCTTGCTATACATGGATGGCGCGAACATGAACGCGCTGGTGGGCAAGGTTCGTCCTGGAGATTTCGGAGTCGATGTGATGCACCTTAATCTCCACAAGACATTTTCGACACCGCACGGCGGCGGCGGTCCGGGATCGGGGCCGGTCGCGGTGAAGAAAGTTCTGGAGCCGTTTTTGCCGACGCCCGTTGTGATCACGAATCCAGATGGCACGCTGGGGTTTGAGTACGACCGGCCGCAATCGGTGGGGCGAGTGCGGGCGTTCTATGGAAATTTCGGCATGTTTGTTCGTGCGCTGGCCTACATCCTGGCCAACGGTCCTGAAGGCTTGCGCCAGACCACCGAAGATGCGGTGCTCAACGCCAACTACATCCGCAAGGACTGGAAGGAATTTACGATCTGCCTTACTCCACGCCCTCGATGCACGAGGTGGTTTTCAGCGACAAGCTGCAGGCTGAAAAAAGGCGTGAAGACGATGGACCTGGCCAAGCGGCTGATTGATTACGGATTCCATCCTTACACGACGGCTTTTCCGCTGATCGTGCCGGGCGCGCTGATGATCGAGCCGACGGAGAGCGAACCGAAGGAAGAGTTGGATTTGTTCATCGAGGCGATGAAGTCGATTGCAGAGGAAGTGGAAGAAGACCCGCAGATTGCGCTGACTGCTCCGCATTCCACGCGGGTTTCCCGGCTCGATGAAACTGCCGCGGCACGGAAGCCGATTCTGCGGTGGAAGCCGGATAGCGCCCAGTAAAATCTTCGATTTACACGCCTAATCGCCATTTCATGCGGGTGGAGGCAACCTGAAAGCCGCTCCGCTCTGTTGCGGCCGACAGCTTTTCGCGGACAAGAGTGTCCGCGCCACATGGCGTCGGGGCTCAATCTAGTTCTTCGCGGCCAGCAGTGCCCCCAGCTTCGGGCGATAGCCATAAAAGGCCGCAATTTCCTTCAAGTGCTCGATAATGCGCTGGTCATATTGCATCTTGAGCACAGGCGTCAGTATGTCTTGAGTTCCGTTGGGATCCTTTTCCAGGTCGTACAGATAGCTCTGTGCCGGCGAGTCGTAGGTAGCGTAGAAATACCTGCCGTTGGCGGTAAGCAGGCCGTACACCGCGTGCACGTCCGAGGCAAAGAAAATTTCGTCGTGATGGTAGCTGTGCAACTCTGCTTCCGTCTCGGTAAACAGCGGATGCCCAAACATCGCATTGGCCACAATCGGGCCGATGGCCCAGCAAGTAATAAATCGACGGCGTGATATCGGTGAGCGTGGCCAGCGCCTGATCGTCAAACACTATCTTGCTTCGCAGGTTCTTGGGCAAATGGATCATGATCGGTACACGCATGATCTCCGGGATAAACGGAAGTCGAGTGGCTATAGCGGCCGAAGTCTCCGGTGGCGTCGCCATGATCCGCGGTTACGACGATGATGCTGTTGTCGTAGAGATTGTGGCGCTTTAAGTAGGCGAAGAAACCGCCCAAGCATTGGTCCACGCCGTGCACTTCATAAGCGATGCGGTTGACGAACCCAGGCCGCCGCTGCCAGTCTTCAGCGGTCATGCGAGGCAGGTTGTTATGCGCGAATTGGTGCACATTCATGGGCTGCGCATAGAACAGGATGGGCCGCCCAGAGTTGGCATTGCCGTCGAGCACAGACTCGGTCTGCTGAATGGTGGAGCAAACCTCAAACTGGTTCCAGATTTTGTCCGCGTCAAGTTTCACCAGATCATCGGATGGCGAAAGGAATTGGCTCGCCACCGGGTCATAGCTGACCACTTCCTGATATCCGTCTACCCTGGCCAGTTTTTCCAGGCTATTGATTTTAAAAAACGTGCTGAAATCATGATCGTGCAACAGCATGGTTCCCGCCCAGATGGCGGGTTCGGAGAGCGAAGTGCCGGCATATTGCGTATACGCGTGACGCATGACCACGCTGTCGCGGGCAAAGGCATCCAGGTTCGGAGTGAAATCAACCTTCGGGTTGTAAGCGCCCAGGTAGTCGGGCCGCATGGAGTCAATCACGAAAATGAAAATATTTGGACGCTCGCCCCGCGCCGGGACCAAGGTTGTCCACCAGATTCACCTCACGCTGCACGGGAAAGTTGGGAATGTTGGTGTATTCGCGCAGAATGCGACATAGATCGCCGCACGCTACGTCACGCCCGTTCCCCAGGGTATGGTTCGCGAGATCGAACGATGCATCGCGAACACCGTAGTTCTCAAAGGTGCGGGCAAATTCGTCATCGGTTTTGCCCAAAGGTCCTGCCCAAAAAATCGCTGTGGCTTGCAACGCTTTGTAGCTACTGCCAGCCAGAAATACCACGCCGAGGATAGCGGCAACGGAATATCTTGCTTTGGAAGGCCGAATCCGATAGGCGCACGCGCCCAGGACAACCCAGGCCGTAAGTGCGACGGCATGCTGGATGACTCCATTCCAGTCTCCACCCTGGATAGCGGAGGGCAGAACGACGATGAATGCGGCAAACATCAATGCTACCGCTGCGCTAATGAGTTTTGTCCTCGGGCTGGTGGGGGTCTCTGCCGTAGCCTCTCGATTTTGAAAGAGCGGCAAAAGCAACGAGAATCCAAATAGAGTCAGCGCTGCGGCGAGTGAAGCGGCATAGACTTGCCCCGCCCATCCATCAAAGCTGAGTGCAGTTTCGAGGAAACGAAGCAGCATGAACCATAAGAGACCAAAGACGAAGAGCAGGGTCAGCGTGGCTTTGGCGATTCTGGGCCAAGGGGTTCGAGCCGCCGTAATCAGAATCAGGTTGAGCGCGGAAAGCAGAAGAAGCGCAACAAGCACGTGGGAGACTACGCTCCAGCCAGTCACCTCCAATGAGTTCCGCGAAATCACGGCGGCGCGAGATTCGCTGTAGTGGCGTAATTGCGCGCCTGCCGCCCACAGAACGGCCATGAGCACAGCCACGAAAACGACCGTCGAGTAGTCCAGTAAATACCTGGATTGTCTTCCGGCGTATTGAGTTGAGAGAAATTGCCACGTGTCCGCCGCAGCGATTGAGATCACTAGGCCGAGAGCCAGCAGACTCCAGGCGTAAGTTGGCCAATCGGGTTGGGCGGCGCCCAGGAATGGCTGAGCGAGAATGTATAGACCAACTCCTGCCTGTAGACCGAATAAAGCCAGTTTCGTCCGATTCTTAAGGATTGGTCCGTAAGCCCAAAGCGATGCCGCCAGCGCGATCCAATACAGGCCAGAATGGTGGCGGACGAACCAGGGAAGCCAATCGTAGGGTGGCGCTTTAATCAAGGCCGCGTAAGTGAAAGGCTGGAATGCCAGCAGGCAATAAACCGAGGTGAAGAGAAGGAATGCTCCCCAAACAGCTCTCAAACAAATTGTTCCTGGGATTCGTAAGCTCATGACTTGCTGTTCTCGCACACTCCGGCATCTAGTAGGATAGCGCCGTAGAGGCAGCCGGTTCCGGCGGCCAAGAGATTGGCTGTGACCAAAGTACCGCACCGGGCCACGCAGGATGGTATTGTCGAAACGACCACCTCGCGCAGAAGTGGCCTTGTGCACCACGCGGCGATGTTGATAATAAATTTCTTAGGGTAATCGTTCTTAGGGTAATCGAGGACCTCTTCAATTATGTCGGCGCCCAGGCGAGCGTTGCGCTTTGCCTGAATTTCTTTCGCTATCCGTACATGTTGGGTTCACTGGTACCCAGTTCACGATTTCTCGTGGACGATGTGATGGCGCGAGTGGACTGGCAAAAAGCCAAAGTGGTGGTGGAATACGGGCCCGGCGTGGGAACGATTACCCAGGAAGTACTTAAGCGCATGCGGCCGGACGCGACACTGATTGCCATTGAACTCAATCCTAATTTTTTCCGGGTTCTGGAGGCGGAGATCCACGATCCGCGGTTTCCGCCTGGTACACGGGTCCGCGCTGAACGTACGCCAGGTGTCTAAGAGAACTCAACTTGCCGAGTGCGGACTACATTATTTCCGGGAATTCCCTTTTCCACCATGCAGGCGTCGTTGCGCCGCGATATCGCGCAAGAAGCGCGCCAGGCTTTGCAGCCGGATGGAGCGTTGGTCGTATATCAGTTCACCCGGGTTGCACTGCCCTACCTGGAGTCGAATTTCACTCGGTGAGGCAGGGCCTTTCAGCTTGTGGAATATTCTTCCGGCACATATTTACTACTGCACGCCGTAGACTGGACTGCCGAATAAACATCCTGTGCCCCCTGCCACCTCGAAGATTCGCGATGATGCACATTCTGCCGCACAGCCATTCTCGTCTCCTGAAAAGCGCACCGTTGTTCTGTCGCTGGCGCTGATTCTTGCCGTGCTCGCTCTCTACAATCCGGCAAGCCGGCATCCGTTCGTGAATTTTGATGATGACGGGTATGTCACCAACAATTCTCACGTTCGGACTGGCCTCGGTTGGGACACCATGAAATGGGCGTTCACTACCGCCGAGTTGGCAAATTGGCATCCGATTACCTGGCTGTCGCATGCCCTCGATTACCAACTCTTCGGGTTAAATCCCGCGGGGCATCACGACACCAACATCCTTTTGCACGCAGCAAATGTGGTGATTTTGTTCTTGCTGCTGCAGTGGACCACCGGCTTCACGTGGCGGAGCCTGATGGTGGCGGCACTGTTTGCGACTGCATCCCATCAACGTGGAATCGGTAGCCTGGATCTCGGAGCGGAAGAATTTGCTCAGCATGTTGTTCTTTCTTCTCGCTCTGTGGGCTTATGGATGGTATGCGCGAAAACCCAAGTGTGGGGCGATATGCGGTCGTAGCGATCCTGTTTGCCCTGGGCCTGATGGCGAAGCCGCAGATCATCACGACGCCCCTGGTTCTCCTGCTCTGGGATTACTGGCCGTTCGGGCGGATGTTTTCTTCCCAGCGAGAGAGTTCGGGGCGCGAGTATGCGGCCCGGCCTTTTGCCGCATTGTTTCTGGAAAAGATTCCCCTTCTACTGCTTTCTACGGCTAGCGCGATCATCACGATGAAAGCGCAGCAGGCCGGCGGCGCGGTGCGGACAGCAGTGGAATTTTCATTTGCGGTGCGGGCGAAAATGCAGTTGTCGGCTTATGCCCGCTACCTGGGCAAAGCATTTTGGCCGGGAACGTTGGCGCCGTTGTATCCGCATCCCGGCAATTTCTTGGCGAGTTGGCAATTGCGTGACGGCTGGTCTCTTTTTGCTGGCGGTAACAGTGGTTGTTTGCGGCGCGGCGGCAGCGATATCTCGCAGTGGGCTGGTTCTGGTTCCTGGGCACGCTCGTCCCGATGATTGGTCTGGTGCAGGTAGGCGAAGCCGCGATGGCGGACCGTTACGCTTATCTGCCTTTTCTTGGATTGTTTTTCATGGTCTGTTGGGGCGTGGCGGACTGGGCGAAGCAAAGTAAACATTCCGTCGCGAGTGTTGGCTGCACCCGCGCTTGCCGCATTGCTGGTGCTCGCCGCGATGACCCACATACAACTGGGCTATTGGAGTGACAATGTGACATTGTGGTCCCACACCGATGGAGGTCACTGGCGCGAATTTCGTTGCGCAAGACAATCCTGGGGGCGCGCTGCTTGCGCGCGGCGGTCTTGAAGAAGCGATGCCACACTTCCGAACCGCGGCGCGAGATCAATCCGCAGGACCCGTTCTCGGCTATCAACCTCGCCAATTACGAATCTGCAGCAGCGGCACCTGCAATCCGCGATTGAGCTGTGCAACCGGGTGTTGCAGGTCACTTCGAATGCGGGCCTTCGCAGCAACGCCCTTAGCGGTCTGGGATCGGCTCTACCGCCAGCAGGGAACAATAACGTGAGGCTGACAAGCCGTACGAGGACGCGTTGCAGTTGGCCCCCGGAGAACGCTCACGCCTTGATTGGACTTGGCCTGTGTCGCAGAAAATCGGAGACTTTTCTCAAGCGGCGAAGCGATTCTCCCGTGCGATCGAAATTGAACCCACCGGCTATCGTGCTATCTATTATTGGCTCAGTCCCTGGAGCGAAGCGGACATTCCGCGGAAGCCCAGACCGCATGGCAGTCGGCTCAGCAGATTTCCGGCGATCTGAAAGCGGCGCAGCAGGAACCGCAGCAACTGCTGGCGCAGTAGAACATGAGGAGTTAGCGGGCGCGCGGATTTCTGCGCCAGGAAATGTTCGACCTCTTGCGGGTTCGGCATGGAGGGCTGCGCACCGGCGCGGGTAACCGATATCGCCGCCACCGCGGAAGCCCAGGCCGCGGCGCTGCTGGCATCCTACCGCGGACGAGTGCGGTGGCGAAGGCGCCGTTGAAAGCGTCACCTGCGGCGGTCGTGTCGACGGCACGGACTTTGTACGCCGGAACAAATTCGCGGCGGCCATTCGCCAGCGCAAGATAGCAACCGCGATCACCTAACTTCAGCACGACGTTATGTACTCCGCGCTGCATCAGAGCGTCCGCGGCATCTTTCATGCTGGACTCATTCCACTCCACGGAGCTGCTGCCCAGCAAGAGTGCAGGTCTCGGTTTCATTGGGAGTGATCCAGTCCACGCCTGAAACATAGAGTCCGGCAAGGCCGTGCGGGAGCGGGGTCGAGCATCGAGGGTACGCCTTCGCGCTGCGTCATGGCGGCGAGAGCCTCAACCGTAGGCAGCGGAATTTCAACTGTGTAAGGACAATGCCGGCGTTGCGAATCAGAGCCAAATGCGAATCCAAATCTGCAGGAGTAACCTGGCCATTGGCGCCGGGCACAACGATGATGGAATTCTGGCCATTCGAATCGGTGGAAATAAGCGCCACGCCGGAGGGACCGCGCGCTTCGTCAACAGCGGCGGTATTTACTCCCGCAGACTTCTAGGCCAGAACGTAATTGCGGACCAAAGACGTCGGTCCCAACTTTGCCCAGCATATGAACCTGCGCGCCCAGAGCGTCCCGCGGCAACGGCTTGGTTAGCGCCTTTGCCGCCAAAGAAAGTTTGGAAGCTCGAACCGGAGACGGTTTCGCCGGGCGCAGGGAATACGGACGGTGCCTGCAACCAAATCCAGGTTGATGCTGCCCACAACAACGATGCTCCTGGCGCTAACTTGCCATGAAACCTCCGGAGGGAAAGAAACCGGCCAAAGTATATCGAACCGCGCGGCGAGAATTCGCTCGCTCTTAGCTGGAGAGAGCGGAACAGCCAGCGATGAACCCAAGCCCAGCCAGAAAACAGAGAAACATGGGAAGCAGGAGACGGCGGGAATTCGCGGGAGCGCCGGCAAACTCGTGCCAAATGAAAACGCCCCAAACAGCGGAGATCATGGTGGCGCCCTGCCCAATCGCGTAGGAAACGGCGGGACCAACAATTTGCGCGTGGGATGCGACGAAGTTCATCACTGCGCCAGTGCACCAGATGGCGCCGCCCAAATGGCCCAGAGATGCCAAACCGCTTTACTTCGGAAATAGTCGGCAAAACTTGAAGGCTCCGCGCCGGCCAAAGATTTCCGCATAAAAAAGTGTTCACGGCAAAGCGCAGAGCAGGATCCCCAGCGACATGACAAAGGCAACCGAGTAAGGTCCGAGCGATCCGGGGCCTGCGACGGATTTCGTGATCAGAGGATAGAAACTTCCCATCAGCATGCCCGAAACCACACAAAGCACAAGACCACGCATGCTCACCGGCTTGGCAGAGGTTCCCGGCGGCGGTACGCCATGGCGTCCAGCACGATGGCGATGACGACCAGAACCACTCCGAAAAACAGGATGAGCGGATTTCCTTTGGGAGCGAGAACGTAATTCATCAGTACGCCGACCACCAGGGCTCAGCCAATGCCTACCGGAAAGGCCACGGCGAGCCCGGCAATTTCAATGGCAGCCACCAGCAGAAGATTGGCTACGTTGAAGACGATACCGCCCGCGATAGCGTACAAGATGTGCATAGAGTCCGCCTGACGCAGATTGGGCAGGAAGGCGGCGTGTACCGCCGTGCATGGTGCCAAGCGTCAATCCCCACACGAGACTGGCCAGGATGGTTCCAATTACGTAGTCCCAATAAAAAAGCTGAAACGGCCAGCCGGGCGTGAGTTTGACGGTGTTGGCCCAGGATCCCCAGCAAATCATGCTGATGAGCATGAACGAGAGAGCAATTCCATACGTCTCTGGTTGATACATGCGTCTCCTGAGAGAAGTCTTCCGCGAGGACAACAAGGTTGCGGCGGAAGTATATACCGAAGCGTGGGTGCACGGAGGGTAGGAGTGTGCAGTTTGCAAAAACGATTCGTATTGAGGCATGGCCTTGGCCATACCGCTTGCAAGAGCGGAATGGGCGTCCTCGCCGGTACGACGCTAGGATCGGAAACTAGGCCCGCAAGAGCCAGCTGCGCCCGATGGGCGCGTCAATCCAACTGAATGCAAAGACGGCACGGAGGAAGGCATGCTCTGATACGAACGATTCGCAAAATGCGCCTCTACCCGGAGCGTCACTGACTTGCCGCGTTTTGATTCGCCATGAGAAGATCAGTAGCGGAATCTTCCGTGGTACTCAAAACATCCAATGACTTGCTAGTTGGCGGCGGTATGAACGTCGGGCAATTCACTCCAACTCTGTAGGCCGAGGCGGTTTGCGCTTGGCATAAATTCTGATTTTCGATCCAGGTGAAATCACGATGAGCGAGAAAACGGTTCCGGTACTGATCGCGGGAAAGTGGCGGGAGAGCAACGCAGCGGGAGTTTTCCAGGCGGACAATCCGTCGCTGGGCCAGCCTTTGCCGGATAAGTATCCGGTTTCCTCGCGAGAAGAAATGGAAGAAGCTGTGCAGGCGGCCAGCGAGGCCGCCGATGGTTTTACGCGCGACCAGCGGAGAAAAGATCGCCGTATTTTTGGAAGCTTTCGCTACGGGTATTGAAGCAGCGCAGCAATGAACTCGTGGAGATGGCACATGCCGAAACCGGGCTTGGCGAAAGCGCCCCGATTAAAGGACGTGGAACTGCCGCGCACCACGGACAGTTGCGACAGGCCGCGGCAGCGGCAAGACAGGGAACATGGCGGCGACCGATTCGCGATGACGCCGCTAAACTGTATTCGTTCTTTGCTCCGATCGGACCCGTGGTCGTAATGGGTCCCAATAATTTCCCCTATGCTTTCAATTCCGCTGCGGGCGGCGATTTCGCGGCCGCGATTGCCGCGCACAATCCAGTGATCGCCAAGGCCAACACCGCCCATCCAGGGACAACCAAGCTATTTGCCGAAATCGCGCTGGAGGCTCTGAACAAAGATGGGACTTCCGGCCGCGACCGTGCAGTTATTTATCGTGTCCCTCGGACGTCGGATTTGCCCTAGTGTCGCATCCACTGATTGGCGCGACGGGATTTACTGGCAGCAAGAGTGCTGGTTTAAAGTTGAAGGACGCTGCAGAGCGGAGCGGGAAAGCCTATCTATTTGGAGATGTCGAGCGTGAATCCAGTCGTGGTGATGGAGAATGCTTTGCGCGAGCGTGGGGATGCAATTGCGGGAGAATTCTTTGCGTCTTGCACTTTGGGTGCGGGCCAGTTCTGCACCAATCCTGGATTCGTAATTGTTCCAGCCAGCGAGGCAGGCAAGAAATTCGTCGAGACCGCGCGCAAGCAATTCAGGGTGGAACACCCGGAGTGTTGCTCGGCAAAGGCGGCCGTGATACACTCACGGAAGCTGTGACAATCCTGCAGAAAAATGGCGCCAAGGTAATCTGTGGTGGAAAGGCGCTGCCAGGACCAGCGTATCGCTTAGAGAATACGCTTGCTGCAGGTTTCCGGTGACGATTTTCTCAAACATCCCCATGAACTGCAGACGGAGGCATTTGGCCCAGTTTCACTTGCTCGTGATGTCGCGCAACACGGCGCAGACGGTGGAATTCTTCAGCCATTTGGAAGGCAATCTTACGGGAACGATCTATTCCGATACCACGGGGAAGGACGATGCTGAGTACAACGCATTGAGCCGCAGCTTCGTTATAAAGTCGGACGCTTGTTGAATGACAAGATGCCGACCGGGCGTGGCGGTCAGTCCGGCCATGAATCATGGTGGACCTTATCCGGCCACGGGGCATCCAGGATTTACCGCGGTGGGTATCCCCACCAGCATTCACCGCTTCGTCGCGCTGCATTCTTATGACAACGTTCGCCCGGCGCGATTGCCGGAGATGCTTCGTGGCTGACGATCTTGAGCGTTCTAAAACGCCAAGACTGGCACGGACGTCCGGCGGAATTGGCCGGCTGAACCTTTGCCGCCGGCGTGCATCGAATCGCCACACTGCTAACATCATTTTGCTTGGGACGGGAATCGCGTCACTTTCAAAGTTTGGCGTAGCATTGTTGTGATAAAACTTTCACAACACCATTTGGAGGCTCAATGAAAAAACTTGCTGTATTTTTGGCCGTCCTGGCGTTTTTCGCACTACCGGTTTTTGCTCAAAAAAATCATGGGGGGCCATGGAGTGGGAGGCGGGTACATGCCCTCCCGCGGGCCCTCGCCGGCGCGAACCCTCACCCTCAACCTGAACACCCCACATATGCGGATAAACAGGCCATCCCGAAGCCCCCCACGTCCACACCAACGGAAAATGGATTGGCCATGATACCGGCCGGGACGACCCTCATTACCATCTCGACCATCCCTGGGAACATGGGCGCTTCACGTGGGGCATCGGCCGCGGCCACGTCTACCGGATTGAAGGCGGTGGACCCTCGCGCTTCTGGTTCGGCGGTTTCTACTTTGGCGTTGCTCCCTACGACATCGGATTCTGCAATGACTGGCTATGGGATAGCGACCAGATCGTGATCTACGATGATCCGGACCATGACGGCTGGTACCTGGCCTACAACGTCAGGCTGGGAACGTACGTTCACGTCCAGTACATGGGCTAGTTTTTCTGCGATGAAAAATGAAAAAATCCCCTCAGCCAATCCAGCCGAGGGGATTTTTATTTTTTCGATGTCGGCCAATTAGCGTCTGTAGCCACCACGCCATCCATAGCCACGATAGACGCGCGCAACGGGCCGGCCCCAATGTCCGCCACGGTAAACATGGCCATAGTAGCCATAGGGCGGATAGACATAGGGAGGCCGCGCATACAGCTGGCGCGTAGCCATACGGATATGCATAATGCCGCGCGATGGACCGCCACATAACCATAAGCCGGACGCGGCACAAAGACCGGGCCGACACCCACTCCGACCACGACGCCAGCATCGAGCCTTAGGCGGACTTGCCAAAGCCAGCACGAAAGCTAATCCCAACACCGCAAATACTGTTTTCTTGATCATTGCTGCACCCTCCGTCCTCGAGTAATAGAAACACGTTCAGAAAATAAAAGTTGTGAGGCTGGGAAAGCAGGGTCGGGAAGGATCTCAGTGACGTTACTTTTATGATCGCTTCTGGCTACGGGCGATTCATGCAGTCTGTCAGAGACTTAGCCGAGCTACGTCTCTACGGAGGATTGCTCTGCCGAAAGATTCTCCAGAAGACTCGTGCACGGAAAAGCGACGGGATGCTTTTACCGATACAGCAAAAAGCCGGCGAGGATCGCGTTGAACGTGAGAGCGAATAGTCAGCGCCGCCGAAGAGGTCAGTCGAAGAAGGATTCGAAACTCCGGCTTCGATAGCAGTGCGCGTTGCTTCATTATTCGGGGCGAGCAAGCGATCATTGACGAACAATTCCACATTTTGGCCGTCGAAGCGAAGCCTGTCCCCAAGACTCGGTTCGGACTCCAGGCGCTGGCAGGCGTTCAACGCCGCGCGCGCGGCTTGCTTCAGGCGGTCCTGATTGCTGCCTTCGAATCCCGCTTTGCGGTTGTAGCGAACACCCAGGCGGCCGTCGGTGTTATCCACGCTGTAATCGCCTTCAAGGCCGATCAGAATGATTCCCGGGCCATCGTGAACATGGCGGTAATCGGCGATGTCGAGCAAGCGCTCCTCGAAGACCTTGTCCTGAATCCAGCCGTGAAAAATCGGGATCAATGGTTCGAGGTCGCAGCGCTGTCTTCGCCAGGAATTCTGTTGACGAGCTGAAGTTTCACGTTGACGTGCTTGAAGTTGTTGTCCAATCGCTGAGCCGTTGCCCTCGCGAAGAGCTCAGGACGAGAAGGCTGCTATCTTCAGGTTGACACGGTGATCGCCGTCATCATTTTATTGTTGCAACTGTGCGCGGCGTCAATGAAAAGCTGCGCTTCGTCCAGCAGGTAGCGGCTGCGAATCGAGCGGTATAGGGCTGCTCCGGCTTTCTGATGCGCGTCGAAAAGATAGTTGGCGAATTTGCCGCCGGCAAAAGGATCCCAGAATATCTGCGTGTCGAAGAACCGCGTGCGGAACTCGGAGACGATCTGATCGGGATCGTCGGAGACATTGGCATTCTGGATCTTCACCAGCGCTTTCGCGCCCAGCAGCATGGCGCGATAGGCCGTTTTGCCCGCTTCTTCAATCTGTCCCGGCCTCGAACGCGAACTGCGCCTCGAACAGTTCCCTTTCGGCGGCGGCCAGATCGAACTCGAACGGAGAGACCACTTCTCCCGCGCACTCGCCGATGCCCATGTCGCCCAGGCTGTATTCGCGCGGATCGCCCCAGTCGCTGAAGAATGACCGGTCGCCGGCGGGCGGACGCGTGAGATCGTCGAGCATCTTCTTCATTTCGGCTTTGCCGATGCGCTTGACGAAATCCTTGAAACTCTCATCCAGTGCTTGCGGTCGGCGACATAGCGCTCGGTGAGGCGCGTGACCACTTGCGGAATATTCTTCGACGGAATGGCGACGACGGGCAAGCCCGTAGGAGCCGGCGTTGTGCTCCCATTCTCCGCCCAGAACCACCTGGAAGTGCGGCACGGCGTAGCCGCCGATCTTGCGGCTGACGCCGTAGAAGCCGAGATCGGCCACATGATGCTGGCCGCAACTGTTGAAGCAGCCGCTGATCTTGATGTGCAGATTCTGCACCGCTTCGTCCATCTCGAAGCTTTTCTCGGCCAGCCGGTTGCGCAGTTCGCCGGCCAGGCCGCGCGAAGACGAGATTCCCAGCTTGCAGGTGTCGGTGCCCGGGCAGGTGACGATGTCCACGATGGTGCCCGCGCCCGGATCGCCCAGACCCACGGCGTCCAGCGCCTTGTAGAGTTCCGGCAGATCGCTCTGGCTGACCCAGCGGATCACGAAATTCTGCTCGACCGTGGTGCGAACCGTTTCTTTGGTGAAGCGGCGCACGATGTCCGCGAGCGAGCGCAGTTGGTTGGCGGTGATGTCGCCCAGCGGAAGCGTGACGGTCACCGTGACGTAGCCCGGCTTGCTTTTGCGGGCGCGTGTTGGTCTTCAGCCAGCGCGCGAAGGCTTCGGATGTTGCAATCGAAACCAGAGACGGCCATTCTCCGCCCGGCCGCAAGCGGCGCTTCCTGCGACTTGCAGGGCGTCCTCAAGGTATTCCGTCCAGCGCGGATCGGAGGGCAGGGTCTTGCGCTCTTCCAGAACCAATTCCTTGAATTTCTCGATGCCCAAGATCCTGAACCAGGAACTTGATGCGCGCGCGGTTGCGATTCTTCTTTTCGCCCAGCCGCGCAAAGACCCGGGCGATGGCCTGCGTCAGCGGCAGCAATTCTTCCGGCGGCACGAACGAGTCGAACAGTTTCGCCTGATAAGGAACGGCGCCGAGTCCGCCGCCGACGTACATCGCAAAGCCGCGCTCTTCCTTGCCGTTTTCGCCGTGCGCTTGCCGCGATCAAGCCCAGATCGTGCAGGTTGGTGAGGCCGCAGGCGTGCTGCGCGCAGCCGCTGAAGGCGGGCTTGAACTTCCGGCCGAAGTTCTGGCAGTCGGGATGGCCCAGCAGGAATTTCGAGAGCGCGCGCGAGTAAGGCGTGACGTCGAAGACTTCATCCTGGCAAACGCCGGCGTAGGGGCAGGCGGTGACGTTGCGCACCGAATTGCCGCAGGCCTCGCGCGTGGTGATGTCCGGCCGCCGCCAGGCGGCGCATGACGCTGGGCGTGTCGTCGATGTGGACGTAGTGGAGCTGAAAATCCTGGCGCGTGGTGACGTGGGCGATGCCGTCGGAATATTCCTCGGCGAGCTCCGCCAGCGTTTCGAGTTGCGCGGCGTTGAGCCCGCCGCCGGGAATCTTGATGCGCTGCATGCCGGGCGCATCCCACATGGTCATCGGGCCTTTGGTCAAATCGCCCGAGGGATAGGCCATTTGCTGGACTTGCTTGCCGTCGTGGCGCTGGCCGTTGTCGTAGCGCTGGCCGTAGGCGCCGCGGCGCAGGCGGGTTTCGGCGAACAGGCGCTCGTCGAGCTTGCCCTGTTTGCGCAGGGCGATGTCGGTTTCGAAGATGTCAATCTCGCGCGCCAGAGCTTCCGGCATCTTCTCGCGCGAGTTGATCTTTCCACAGTGGGTTTGAAGTTTTCATAATGGCTTTACACTTGGAACGGAAAAGCCCACCTGCTGATTCTGGCGGGGTGGGCTCTGGAATCAGCTTGAAAATAAGAGCTTTAGTTCAGATGCTCCACCGCCCAGAACCAGTGGGCAAACAACAACACCAGCACATGCGCTTCGCCCATCCTTGGTTCTCACTGCGTGGATTCTGACAGCGCGGCAGCAAAATTGGCTCCGACTCTTCTGGGATTAGGGGAGTCCTGACAGAAGATTGCGACTTTTTAGGCTATCCAACTTGGCGGTGAGTGTCAATCACCCATTGGTGCTAAAGACCGCCAGGAAAGCGGGCTTCCAGCACTTCCAGACAAGCCGTAAGTCCAAGGCAGGCAAAGACTTTGCTAGTTTATGGCGGTCTTTGCGGCTGGCGTGCCGGCTTGAGCCGTCTTGTGCCCCGTTTCGTCGAGCGCGAGGTTCAGTCCCAGGACGTTCACCCGAGGCTCTCCCAGAAATCCCCACTGGCGGTTGAGCGTATGTTCCGCGACAAGGCGGCGGACGTCGTCTTCGTTCAAGCTGCGTTCGCGGGCCACGCGAGGGACCTGAAACTCGGCGGCTGCCGGAGTGATGTCAGGGTCAAGGCCGGAGGCGGAGCTTGTGACCAGGTCAACCGGGATGGGAGCGCCGGGATTCTCCTTATGTAATGCATCCACCGAAGCTGCAACGCGATCAGTGAGCGCGTGATTGGTGGGACCGAGGTTCGAGGCGCCAGAATTGGCGGCGTCGTAGCCGCTTCCGGCGGAAGAGAGCCGGGAATGAAAATAGCCTGGCCCCGTGAACGGCTGGCCGATGATGCGCGAGCCGACGACGGTCCCATTCTGCACGATCAAGCTGGCCGTTGGCCTTATCTTTCATGAAAACTTGCGCGAGCCCGGTGATGACCAGCGGATAGATAAGGCCGAAGAGAACCGTGGTGGCTATTGTCATCAAAACCGCAATCAGCAAATTTTTTTTCATATCATTTAATCTCTGGACGGCCGAGAGCGGCCGCTACGCAGTTCTTGCCTCTTACGCCAATCCAACGCGCGTGATCAGCATGTCAATTAACTTGATACCGACGAACGGAATGATGATTCCGCCTACGCCGTAAATCCAAAGATTGTTGCGCAATAACGCCGCCGCGCCCATGGGACGGTATTTCACTCCACGCAGTGCCAGCGGAATCAGCGCGACGATAATGAGTGCGTTAAAAATGACCGCTGACAGCACCGCCGATTCCGGCGTCTTCAGGTGCATGATGTTGAGCGCGTTCAACACCGGAAAAGTGCCGGCAAACATGGCCGGGATAATGGCGAAGTATTTGGCCACATCGTTGGCGATCGAAAAAGTTGTTAACGCGCCGCGGGTCATCAGCAACTGTTTGCCGATTTCCACGATCTCGATTAGCTTCGTGGGATTGGAGTCGAGGTCCACCATGTTGCCGGCTTCTTTGGCGGCTTGCGTGCCGGTATTCATGGCGACGCCCACATCGGCTTGAGCCAGAGCCGGCGCGTCATTGGTTCCGTCGCCCGTCATGGCAACCAGCTTTCCTTCCGTTTGCTCGCGACGGATCAAGTCCATTTTGTCTTTGGGGGTGGCTTGCGCGAGGAAATCATCCACGCCCGCTTCATTTGCGATCGCAGCCGCGGTGAGCGGATTGTCGCCGGTAATCATGACGGTCTTGATGCCCATGGCTCGCAGCTGATCGAAGCGCTGGCGCATGCCGCCTTTTACGATGTCTTTCAGTTCGATGACCCCCAACGCTCCGCGAGTCTTCTCCGCGACCACAAGAGGCGTGCCTCCGGAGCGGGCGATCTGCTCGACCACGGCCCGGACTTCGGCGGGAACGCGGCTGTTATTTTGCGTCAGGTAGGCGTCAATCGCGTCGGTTGCGCCCTTGCGAATCTCGAAGCCGTTGAGGTTCACTCCCGACATTCTGGTCTGCGCGGTGAACGGTACGAAGGTGGTGTCATGAGAAGAGAGCTCCCGTCCGCGCAGTGCGTACTTTTCTTTTGCCAACACGACTATGGAACGGCCTTCCGGAGTTTCGTCGGCAAGCGAGGACAGTTGGGCGGCATCGGCCAACTCCTGTTCGGTTACGCCGGGCGCGGGAACGAAGCGCGAAGCCTGGCGGTTGCCCAGCGTGATAGTGCCTGTCTTGTCGAGGAGAAGCGTGTTGACGTCCCCGGCAGCCTCGACCGCGCGGCCAGACATGGCCAGAACGTTGTGCTGCACCAAGCGATCCATGCCAGCGATGCCAATAGCAGAGAGCAGTCCACCAATCGTCGTCGGGATGAGGCATACCAACAACGACACCAGCACAAACACCGTTTGCGGAGAACCGGAGTAGACGGCGAATGGCTGCAGCGTGACGACGGCGAGCAGGAAGATGATGGTCAACCCGGCGAGCAAAATGTTCAGGGCAATTTCGTTGGGCGTCTTCTGCCGCTCCGCCCCTTCGACCAGTGCGATCATACGATCGAGAAAGGTTTCGCCGGGATTGGAGGTGATGCGGACTTTGATCCAGTCGGAGAGAACCCGCGTGCCGCCGGTCACCGCCGAGCGGTCGCCGCCGGATTCACGGATTACAGGCGCAGACTCGCCGGTGATCGCCGACTCGTCCACGGAAGCGACGCCGTCAATGATTTCGCCGTCGGAGGGAATAAATTCTCCAGCCACGACGCGCACCAAATCTCCCGCACGCAGCTTGGAACTGGCCACCTGTTCGATCTTGCCGCCCTCCAGCAGACGATTAGCCACAGTCTCCGAGCGAGCTTTGCGAAGAGTGTCAGCCTGGGCCTTGCCGCGGCCTTCCGCCATGGCTTCGGCAAAGTTGGCGAAGAGCACCGTGAACCACAGCCACAGCGTGATCTGCAGGTTAAAACCGAAATCGGTCCCGCGGCGGAACAGCAGAAGCGTTGTAATCACGCTGCCCACTTCCACCACAAACATGACAGGGTTGCCCATCATGTGCCGGGGATTTAGCTTGACCAGGGAGTCGAGGATCGCGCCGCGCACGATCTTCATATCCCAAATTGCTTTCGATTTGCTTTTCGCCATAGGTCCTCAGAAGGTCTTGCCAGCCATCATCAGCAGGTGTTCAAGAATCGGTCCCAGACTTAAGGCCGGGAAAAATGTCAGGGCGCCGACAATGATGATCACGCCGACCAGAAGCACAGTGAACAACGGCGTGGTTACGGGAAATGTCCCGAGCGACGGCGGTACATATTTCTTTTCTGCCAGGTTGCCGGCTATCGCCAGCATGGGAAGGATCATGAAGAACCGGCCGATCAGCATGGTTGCGGCCCCGGCCGTGTTGTACCAGAGAGTGTTGCCGCTGAGCCCAGCGAAAGCAGATCCATTGTTTCCCGCCATCGAGGTGAAAGCGTAGAGAATCTGCGTTAGACCGTGGGGGCCGGAATTGCTGATGCTGGACGTACCAAATCCCTGAACTGACGAGATGCCAGTGAGCACGAGGATGACCAGCGGGAAGACCAGCGTCACCAGCATGGCCATCTTTACGTCGTAGGCTTCGATCTTTTTGCCCAAGTATTCAGGCGTACGACCAACCATGAGTCCAGCGATGAACACTGCCAGGACGACATAGACGAGGATGCCGTAGAGTCCCGCGCCTACGCCTCCGAACACGGTTTCGCTGAGCATGATATTAGCTAGCGGCACCATTCCGCCGAGCGGGGTAAAGGAGTCATGGAAGGAGTTCACAGCCCCGCAGCTCGCATCGGTGGTCACAGTAGCAAACAATGTCGAATCGGCCATACCGAAGCGGACTTCTTTGCCCTCCATGTTGCCGCCGGACTGGGTCAGGCTGGCGCGCTGATCCACTCCCTTGAGCAGTGGATTGCCACGGGACTCTGACCAATACGCGGTGGTAACCCCGGCGAGGAACAGGACGGCCATGGCGGCCCAGACCGCCCAACCGTGACGCTGAGAACCAGTCATGCGGCCAAGCGTATAGGTAAGCCCAGAGCCGATGGCGAAAATGGAAAGTACTTGCAGGTAGTTGCTGAGTGGCGTGGGATTCTCAAAAGGATGAGCGCTGTTGGCATTGAAGAAGCCGCCGCCGTTGGTGCCGAGCATCTTGATGGCTTCCTGCGAGGCGACGGGCCCTTGTGCAATGGTTTGCTGCGTGACCGTCTGAGTGGTAGTTTTTCCGTCGGCTCCGGTAGTGGAAACTTGCTGCGCTTCAACTAGTTTTGCCGTGTCATAGGGACGGAAGTTTTGCACCACCCCCTGTGACACCAGGAACAGGGCATAAACGATGCACACCGGCAACAGTACCCAGAACGCTGAGCGCGTCATATCCACCCAAAAATTGCCGATAGTTTTGGATTCCCGCCGCGCGATGCCGCGAATGAAGGCAATCGCCAGCGCAATGCCCACGGCTGCCGACATGAAGTTGTGGTAAGCCAGTCCTGCCATCTGGGTGAGATAGCTCATCGTGCTCTCACCGGAATAGTTCTGCCAGTTAGTGTTGGTGGTGAACGAAGCGGCCGTGTTGAAAGCCAAGTCCGGAGCCACCGCCGCAAAATGCTGCGGGTTCCACGGCAACAATGGCTGGAAGCGCTCGAACAGATACAGCACCAGCATAGTAACCCCGCTGAACAGCAGCATGGAAATGCCGTACTCCGTCCAGCGCATTTCATGGCTTTCGTCTACCCCGGTCACGTGGTAAAGTAATTTCTCGACCGGCCGCAGCACGGGATCGAGAAACGTCTTCTCCCGGTTGAATACGCGGGTCATGAAGATCCCAAGTGGCTTGGTGATCAGGAAAATGAGCACGAGGAACAGCAGGATTTGAAACCAGCCGTTGGCAGTCATATTCAAAATTTCTCCGGCCGCAACAGGGCGTACACCAGGTAAACCATCAGCAACACACTTACGGCCAACATCGCAATATCTTGCCCAGTCATAAGTTTTTCCTTAGCGCACGCGGTCGCAGAAATAGGTGTAGGCGATGGAAACCGCAAAGAAAAGCACCGTCGCTAATACGAAGATGAGATCCCGCATGATGGCTCCCCTTTTTCAACTTCGGTTACGTGGCTCACACCGTAACGCCAAATCGAATGCAGCGTGACGGCATTGGGTTCACGCCTGACTGCAGCCCAATCGCTTTGCAACTGCAGCGGCTTCCCGTTCGTGGAACCAATAGGGCGAATCTGGATCACATGGCCAGAGCGAAACGGATGTTCGCGAAAAAGCTGGACCAAGAACCAGAGCAGGAAGATGATTCCTGCAAAGATGATTCCCGCGAAAATCTCTACAGTCCACATGGCGAAGCTCCAAAGTGCGCATCCCATCGCGCTACTTGATTTGAGCATTCGCGCTATAAGAACGGGCTAAAAAGTCCGTAAGGAATTTATAAGGATCTGACTTGCCGGGTTCGCCTATTCACCGGGTTCAAAACGATACCCAACCCAAGGCTCGGTGAGGAGATACTTCGGGTTAGCGGGATCGGGTTCAATCTTTTTGCGCAATTGGCCGACAAACACCCGCAGATATTCTGGCTGTTCCGTGCTGTTTGGGCCCCAGATCGCAGCGAGCAAAGCGCGGTGGGTAACGACCTTGCCTGGACGTTTCGCGAGATAGATAAGCAAGTCGAACTCTTTGGGCGTAAGCCGGATCTCTTCCGTCCGAACCTTGACCAACCGGGATTCCAGGTCAATGTGGAAATCGCCCGCGTCAATGATCTTTACCTCAACTTCCTGCGGCGCCACGTGCCTGAGATGCGCGCGGACACGAGCCAGGAGTTCGCTCATGCTGAAAGGCTTGGTGACGTAGTCGTCGGCGCCGGCGTCGAGCGCCTCAACTTTTACACGATCCTGCCCCCGGACCGACAAGACGATGATGGGGATCTCCGAGCTCTGGCGGATGCGGCGGCACAAACCTACGCCATCAAGATTCGGCATGGCGAGGTCGGTGATGACCAGATGCGGCATCCAGTCTTTCATGACCTCGAGCGCCATCTCGCCGTCATTGGCTACGCGAACATCGTAGTTTTGCGTGGAGAGCGAAGTACGCAACACGCGGGTAATTTGCGTCTCATCATCCACGACCAGAATACGCCGGTGCTCGTTCATGACAGGCTCATCGGATTCACCGCATTTCCTGAGTCACAATATGCACATCGACGGCGGGCGCATTGCGCAGGAAGCGGTGAATGGCCGACCAGTAAAGATAGCGCCGCCAGCCTTTGGTCGCGGAGCGCCCAAACACCACATGAGTAGCATGCTCCTTGTGGACAAATTCCGCCACCCGCTCAGCCACATCGCCGCGTTCCAGCCGCACCACTTTTGCGCCGACGCTTTCCGCAAAACGGACGTTCTCCGCCAGGGTCCGCTGGTTTTCATCAATCTGGTCGGCGGGCGAATCCACGTAAACCACGAAAAGCTCGGCGTCAATGGCTTGCGCCATGCGTGCGCCGCGGGCAATCAGATACTGGGCTGCGGGATTGGAACTAATGCAAACCGCAATCCGTTCCCGCACGATCAATGGCCGGCCATCTTCGGTGCGCAAGTCTTCCAGGCTATGATCAACCGCCTGTGCCACTTGCCGCAGCGCCAGTTCGCGCAGCGCGATCAGATTTGGGGTGCGAAAAAAATTCGACAGCGCCCGCTCCGCCCGTTCGACGGGATAAATATCGCCGCGTTTCATGCGGGTCTGCAGGGCCTGCGGGGTCAGGTCGGCCATCACGATTTCGCCGGCCCGCTGCATCACCCAGTCCGGCACCGTCTCCCGCACCTGCACTCCGGTGAGCTGGCGGATGGAGGGGGCAAGGCTTTCGATGTGCTGCACATTCATGGTGGAGACTACGTCAATGCCCGCATCCAGCAACTCGAACACGTCCTCATAGCGTTTGCGATGCTTGCTGCCCTCTATGTTGGTGTGGGCCAGTTCATCCACCAGAGCGATCTGTGGTTTGCGCTCGAGGATGGCGTCCACATCCATTTCTTCGAAAACCGTGCCTTTGTATTCGATCTTCCTGCGCCGCGCGATCTCCATGCGGCTCGCGAGTTCGGCGGTCGGCTTACGGCCATGGGTTTCCACCACGCCAATGATCACGTCTTCTCCACGGCTGCGGCGGCGGATGCCTTCGCTGAGCATTTGGTAAGTTTTCCCGACGCCGGGTGCATAGCCAAGGAACAGCTTAAAAATCGCCTGCCTCCGGACGGGAGCGACTTCCTCAAGCCATTGGTCTGGAGTTTTGCTCATTGGCGACATTCTTACTTGATTGCGCGCAAAATGTCGAATGCGGCTACAATCATGCGCGTGAAAATCAGTTGGATACAATCGCTTTTTCGCTACGTGGCCGTGGTGGCTGCGGTTGGGTTGGTGGTGTGGTTTTACCGGCACGTCATTCACGTCAATCCCACGACGGTCGCGCTCACTTTTCTGCTGGCGGTTTTAGTCGTCTCGACTTCCTGGGGACTTCGCGCGGCGGTGTTCCTCGCCATTCTTGCAACGCTCGCTTTCAATTACTTTTTCCTGCCGCCCGTCGGCACCCTCACCATTGCGGATCCGCAGAATTGGGTTGCTCTGTTCGCTTTTCTGGCCACCGCGATTCTCGCGGGAGAGTTATCCGAGAGGGCGCGGCGCGAGACCGCCAACGCGAACCAGCGCCGCCGCGATGTAGAGCGGCTCTATGCTTTCAGCCAGCGTTTGCTTGCGACCGATAACGTCTCCGAATTGCTAAATGCAATTCCCGGCTACCTCGGCCAGATTTTTGGTGGGCGATCCGCCGCCATGTATCTGCTGACGTCGCAAGAAACCTATCGCTCCGATCCGCGTATCGATGAGCCCAGCAAAGAGGATCTGAAAAACGTGAGCGCACGCGGCGAACCGGTGATCGGGGCATCCACCGGCGTATGCATCGCGCCCCTGCGCCTAGGCGCCCGACTTACCGGAGCCATCGGGGTGTCGGGGACCAGGTTGTCGCGGGAAACTCTGGAGGCGCTGGGCGGCCTGGTGGCGATCGCCATTGAAAGAGTCGGTGCCGTGGAAAAACTGGGCAAGGCGGAGGCCGAGCGGCAGAGCGAGAATTTACGCACCGCTCTGCTCGATTCGGTTACCCACGAACTGCGCACGCCGCTGACTGGTATTAAAGCCGCAGTCACCAGTCTGCTTTCCGAAATGCAGCTCGATCCAGCGCAGCGCAGAGAACTGCTGACGGTGATCAACGAGGAGTCCGACCGCCTGAACCGGCTGGTGGGCGAGGCTTCGGAGATGGCACAACTGGACGCGCACGGCGTGGAATTACATTTGGAGCGCGCCTCTATACGGGCGGTTATTGAGTCCGTCATCAAGGGCTGCACGGCGACGTTGGGAGAGCATCCCGTGGAGATCCGGGTTCCCCCGGACCTTCCGCCGGTGCAAATGGACGCGACCAGAATTAGCGAAGCTCTAAAGCAACTGCTGGAAAACGCCGCCAAATACTCGCCGGCGCAAGCGCCAATCACCATCAGTGCGGAAATGCGCGATGGACAACTGGTGACCAGCGTCAGCGACCGGGGCCCGGGAATTGACGACTTCGAACAGACTTTGATTTTCGACAAGTTCTACCGCGGCCGCGACCAGCGCTATCGGGTGCAGGGAACCGGCATGGGCCTGGCCATTGCCAAGGCGATCATTGAAGCTCACGGCGGAACTCTCGGCGTCACCAGCCAGATTAGCCACGGGTCGGTGTTTCATTTTTCGCTGCCGGCGCAGTGAGTCCCAGTTGTCGGGTGGCGAACGCAATATCGGATAAAAGTGCCATGCTATCTTAGGTATTCATGTCCTCCGCACGTCAAGAACTGCTGCAGTTGCTGGCTAAAAAATCTTTCCGGCTAGGCGAATTTAAGCTGTCTTCGGGCGGCGTCAGCGATTATTACATCGACTGCCGGACGACGACACTTGATGCCCGCGGCGCGCAGCTCACCGGTCAGGTCTTTCTCGATGAAATCCGGGCACGAGGTTGGAAGCCGCAAGCCATCGGTGGATTGACCATGGGAGCCGATCCGATTGTGGTGGCGGTGGGTATCGCCAGTGGTGAAATTGATGGGTTCCTGGTTCGCAAATCGGAAAAACAGCACGGCACAGGACAGCGAATCGAGGGCTTTCGCGAGAAACCGGCACGGGTTGTGATCGTGGATGATGTCTGCACCACTGGCGCCTCGACCGTGCAGGCGATCGAAGCGGCCCGTGAATTCGGATTTGAAGTCGTGGGTGTGATGTGCCTGGTGGAACGCGAGGAAGCCCACGGTCGGCGGAATGTTGAAAAGGCCTCGGCTCCAGCACCCTTCATTACCGTTTTTACCGCCAACGATGTACGGCAGGAGCACATTTCGCAGCGCGAGGCTGCCAAATGATTCCCGACGGATACACGGATTTGGCGCCGGGAAAAATCGCCGCGGTCGTAACGTACCTCGAAATGCCCAAACGTCCCACGCTGACTGATGTTTCCGTGGGTGTGCAGTTGCGCCAGGTGACGGATGCTGGACTTGATTGGTATCGCGCGCTCTACCGGAGGGCAGGCGAGCAATGGCTTTGGTTTAGCCGTCTTGAATTGCGAGACGAGCAGCTGGCAGCGATTTTGCAGCGCTCGACCAGCGAGTTGTTCATGGCCGAGTGCGAGGGTAGCGAGATCGGCGTTGCTGAACTCGACCGCTCGCAACTCCCGGACGTGGAGATCACAAGCTTCGCGCTGTTTTCCGAGGCAACTGGCCAGGGCTTGGGACGGCCTTTCATGACAAAGCTACTGGACCGGGCATGGAGTAGCTCAACGGCGCGAGTCTGGTTGCACACCTGCACGTTGGACAGTCCGGCAGCGCTCACTTTCTATATGAAATGCGGCTTCCGTGCTTATAAACGGGCGATCGAGGTGGCCGACGATCCGCGCATCCGAGGAATTTTGGCGGAAGATGCGGCGCCACGTGTTCCGCTGATCCGCTAGTCTAGAAATAATTTGGAACTGGCGATAAGTACGACCTTGACCCTCAAACTTTATGATTCAAACTCTTGAATGGACCAACTCCGGCGTGCGCTTCATTGACCAGACGAAGCTCCCCACGGAAGAGACTTATGTCAACTGCACCACCCATGAGCAAGTCGCGGATGTGATCCGCAGCATGGTGGTGCGGGGGGCTCCTGCCATCGGAGTATCCGCCGCCATGGGGATCGCTCTCGGAGTACAGAATTCCAAAGCAGCGAACGCCGACGAACTCGCGCTGGAACTCGACCAGATATGCGCGGTTATCGGCAAGACCCGGCCCACCGCGGTGAACCTTTTCTGGGCTATCCGCCGCATGCAGG
The DNA here is from genome assembly GCA_963697035.1 of uncultured Acidobacteriaceae bacterium. GTDB lineage: Bacteria > Acidobacteriota > Terriglobia > Terriglobales > Acidobacteriaceae > PALSA-270. Next base: position 234,721 of record CAVOMN010000005.1, read on the forward strand.
ATAAATTTGCATCGCTGCGTGCTTGTCCTATGCCGCAAATCAAGCAGGTACTCATCGAAGAAGCGAAACGCATGCACGCTGAAGATATCGCCGCCAATCAAGCAATGGGACGCCATGGAGCGGCTCTCATGCCGACCAGCGGAGGCGTGCTCACGCACTGCAATGCCGGCGCGCTCGCCACTTGTGGCTACGGCACGGCGCTGGGCGTGATTCGTGCCGCCGTCGAACAGGGTAAGAAAATTCACGTGTACGCCGATGAAACTCGGCCGTTCCTGCAAGGTTCTCGGCTCACCGCGTGGGAGCTGATGAAAGACGGCATACCTACCACGGTGATCTCCGACAACATGGCCGGCGCCATGATGAAGCAGGGCAAGATTGGCGCCATTGTTGTAGGTGCGGACCGCATTGCCGCCAATGGCGACGTCGCCAATAAGATCGGCACTTACACGGTCGCGGTGCTGGCGAAAGAACACGCAATTCCCTTCTACGTAGCCGCGCCCGTCTCTACGATTGATCTGGCAACGCCGGATGGCAGCAAGATTCCCATCGAACAACGCAGCGCCAACGAAGTCACTCATATCGCAGGCAAGCAGATGGTTCCAGAAGGCGTATCGGTGGAGAATCCAGCCTTTGATGTCACGCCGGCCAAATATGTCGCCGCCATCATTACCGAGCGTGGCATCGCGCGGGCTCCCTATGAGGAATCGTTGAGTAAGCTGGCAAGCCCCTAGGCAATTGGCATCTGGCAACTAACGTTTGGCCGCTTTGGGTGTGTCCAAGATCCCATGCGGGCTAGATGCTAAAGTGCCAATTGCTAATTGCTATCCTTCCATGCATCCCATTTCCCAATCTCAGCTCACTCTCGAAAGCGGCGGAAAGGCAATCCGCGTGGACCTCTTTCTGCCTGCAAGTGACGGACAGCGCTTCCCCGCGGTGATAGGGTTGCATGGCTCCGGCGGCAGTGCGGAGCGCATGGCTGAGCCTGCGGTTCTTTTGGCCACCCAGGGGTTTGCGGTCTACGTGCTCCACTACTTCGGGCGCACCGGAACCACTGCTGCGGCGGACAAGGCAACCATTGTGCGGCACTTTTTCCCCTGGGCGAAAACTGTTTGGGACACTGTCGGATTCGTCGCTCAGCAGCCGCAGGTAGACCCGCGGCGGATTGGCTTGCTCGGCTTCTCTTTGGGAGCGTATCTCGCGCTTTCGGTGGCGGCGGTGGACCCGCGTATTCAGGCGGTCGCTGAATTCTTTGGTGGTTTGCCGAAGGAACTCAAGTTTTTCATGCGCCGGCTTTGTCCAACTCTCATCCTGCACGGAGACGCCGATCAGGTTGTTCCGGTTGAAGAGGCTCTGGAATTACAAAAGGTTCTGGAGAAAAAAGGGATTCCCTACCAGATGCAAATCTATCCGAACGTCGGACATGGTTTCAGCGGCGAAATTTGGCAGGATGCATGTTCGAGGACCTTAGCCTTTCTACAAACGTACCTCATGAAAGATCGCCAGGAAACGTCCACCGATTCCAGCACCGCCGGCGATCCCTATATTTGAACTTTCTGCCTCCAGATTCCGTATAAGGGAATGGAGGGCCTTGCCATGTTCACCTTCCTGCTTTGGTGCATATTGTTCGTAATGTGCTGGCCGCTGGCTTTGGTGGCATTGATCGCATATCCGTTTGTGTGGTTGGTGCTGCTGCCTTTTCGTCTCGTGGGGGTCGTCATGGGTGGCGTGCTTGAACTTATCTGGGTGGTGGTTACTCTTCCCGCCCGTCTATTGAGTGCGCCTTTCCGCTTGTAGACATCCCCTGTTAACATCATCAAAGGATGACGGCGCCAAGAGTCAGCGCGAACCTCAGAAAATCTGCTCACAAACCAGGTCCGCATGAACCTCGTGGGCCGGGCGAGCTGGTCATTATCACCGGCATGAGCGGATCGGGGAAGGCCTCCGTTCTAAAAGCCTTCGAGGATCTTGGCTATTATTGCGTAGACAATCTTCCAGTTGGATTGATTCCCCGTTTCGCCGAACTAGTGGGGCAATCCTCCGAGATTGAGCGTACGGCACTCGTGGTGGATGTTCGCGAAGGCACGCAGCTCGGTGAACTCCCGGCCATCGTAAAGTCGGTCCGGCGTATTCTGCCGACACGAATGATTTTTCTTGAAGCGGCCGACGCTGTCCTCCTGCGGCGCTACAGCGAGACGCGGCGGCCCCATCCTCTCGGAACTGGGGCCACCGTGAAGTCCTCGCTCGCCACAGAACGGCGCCGCTTGCGTCCCATCCGTGCAGTCGCCGACCTGGTCATTGACACCTCGAAATTCAATGTTCACGAGCTGCGCTCCTACATAACCGAACGCTTTCAAAAGCAGGAGTCGGAGCAAAGCATTCTGGTGTCCTGCGTCAGCTTTGGCTTCCGTCATGGCGTGCCCGAAGACGCGGACCTGGTGTTCGATGTGCGATTTCTGCCCAATCCTCATTTCGTGCCAGAATTCCGGCCGCTAACGGGTCGTCACCCTAAAGTGGCCAAGTACATCCGGTCCTTTCCCCAGACCAAAGAATTTCTACAGAAAATCTCGGATCTGTTGGTCTATCTATTGCCGCATTACATCCATGAAGGAAAAAGCTATCTGACGATCGCCATCGGCTGTACCGGGGGCCAGCATCGCTCGGTGATGATTGCGGAGGATTTGAGTAAACGCTTGCATAGAGCCGGGTACCGCGTGAAAGTGACCCACCGCGACAGTCCGAAGTAGCGGCCCGGTGCACTGGCCGGAAGCCCGTCCCACACTGTTCTTCCGCCTGTTTTTCAGTAGAATAGGGCCTTGCGACGCATGCGAACTTCAGCTTTCGTGGTTCCGCTCTGCCTGCGCTTCGAGGCCGCCTCATGCGGCAAGTAACGCGCATCGTCCGTTACGTGTTTCCGTTCTCCTTGCAGTTGCTGGTTGGAGTGTTGCTCTTGGCGGCCGTCGGATTTCTGGAAGCCTTCCGGTTGCTGTTGATTAAGCCGATCCTCGATCAAGTGCTCAATCCCGCTTCTGGAGCAGACAGCATTCGGCTTACGATCCCTGGCGTTCATCGAATTGTCTACCTGCAAGAGTTTGTGCCCGTGCATTTTCAGGGCAATGCCTGGACCGTCGTGGCTTACGCGCTGATTGTTTCCTCGATTTTGCGGGGCATCTTCGATTACGCGGGAACGTATCTGGTAAATCATGCCGGGTTCGGCATGATCACCAATCTTCGGAATGATCTTTACAACTCGCTATTGAAGCGATCCGCGGCGTTCTTCCAGAAGCACACCACCGGAACTCTCATTTCCACGATCATTAATGACATTGAGCGCGTTCAGTATGCCATGTCGAGCATCCTGGCGGAGTTCCTGCAGCAGCTCTTTACTTTCTTGTTCACCGCCGGCGCTGGTTGTTGTCTTGGGGCGGCGTCTGGCCTGGATCCTGCTGCTTGTTTATTCCGATCATTATCTACTCCGCCGTGCGCATCGGCCGCCAGGTTCGGCGCACCACGCGAGGCGGACAGGACAAGCTGGCCGACATTCAAAATGTTCTGCAGGAGACGATCGCGGGCAATCGCATCGTGAAGGCGTTCAGCATGGAAACCTGGGAAATGGCACGCTTCCGCGACGCCGCCCAGCGTTTATTCCGCGCCAATCTGCGGTCAGTGGCGGCCGCGTCCATGAGTTCTCCTCTCATGGACGTTTTTGGCGCCATCGCCATAGCTTTGCTATTGCTGTTGGGGCGCAACGAGATTACTCACGGCCAATTCACTCTGGGAACATTCGTAGCGTTCATTGCCGCCGTTTTCAGCTTGTACAATCCGGTACGCAAATTTGCTCTCTTTTATAACAATTTTCAGCAGGCTACGGGCGCATCCTCCGAGATCTTTAAGTTTATGGATACGGAAGACGAAGTGCGCGAGAAACCCTGGGCCAAGTCTCTGCCGGCCTTCTCGCAAGACATCCGCTTTGAGCATGTGTGCTTCTCATATGGCAGCAACGACGATGGCGCCCGCGAAGTACTGACCGACATCAATCTGGAAGTTAGGGCTGGCGAAGTGCTGGCTCTGGTTGGCTCCAGCGGCGCCGGCAAGAGCACCCTCGTTCATCTGCTACCCCGGTTCTTCGACGTCACCTCAGGACGACTGCTCGTGGACGGCCGCGACGTGCGCGAGGTCACGCTTGGTCTCTTTGCGGTCGCAGATCGGCATCGTCACCCAGGACACTGTGCTTTTCAATGACACAGTGCGCAATAACATCGCCTACGGGCGGCCCGGCGTTTCACAAAAATCCGTCGAAGCTGCAGCTCGCGCCGCGCTTGCCCACGACTTCATCATGGAAATGCCCGCTGGTTACGAAACCGTGATTGGAGAGCGCGGCTTTCTCGCTTTCCGGCGGAGAGCGCCAGCGCATCGCGATTGCCGCGCTTTGCTGAAGAATGCGCCGATCCTGATTCTGGACGAGGCCACCTCCGCCCTGGACAGCGAATCGGAGGCTCTGGTGCAATCGGCGCTGCAGAATCTGATGACCAACCGCACGGTACTTGGTAATTGCACACCGCCTTTCCACGGTGCGGCGAGCCAACCGCATTGCGGTTCTGGAGAATGGCCGCATCGCCGACATTGGTTCGCACGAAGAGCTTATGAAAAAGCTGGGAATGTATCGCCGGCTGTACGAATTACAGTTCATAGATTTGGAGCCAGCCAAGGCAGAGGCGGAAAGTGACCTAATCGTTGCACTTTGGCATTTGCAATTTTCATTCGACGATTGACAATCGTCACTGACAAATATGCCCATTCGCTCCATGACAGGATTTGCCCAAGTTAAAGGTCAAGCCGACGGCTCGGCCGCAAACGCTCCCGGTAGTTCACTCGGTTTTACGCTCTCGCTCAAATCGGTGAATCATCGGTTTCTCGATCTCCATTTCCGGCTGCCTTCGGACACCGACGCTCTCGAAATGAAGCTGCGCCGCCTGCTCAAGGAGAAGCTGGCCCGCGGCCACGTGGAGCTGTCGCTCAATCTCGAGCGCACCGGCGCGAGCAGCTTTGCCCTGAATCGTGAAGTCGTCGGCGGCTACATTGCGGCGTTCCGCACTGCCTCCGCGGAATTCAACCTCACCTCCGCAGCCTCCCGATCTGAATGCTATTTTTCGTCTTCCGGGCGCGCTTGAGTCTGGCGTCGCGGCCGCCGATGGCGACCTCGAAACATCCGTCTCTCGACTGTGATAGACGAGGCTTTGACCAGGCTCAATCAGCATGCGCGAAGAGGAAGGCCGCGGCATCGAGCGCGAGCTTCGTCAGCGCATGGCGCACATGCGCGAGGCCGGCGAGGGCATCGAGAAGCATCGCCACGCCATGTTGCGAACTTATTCCGAGCGCTTGCGCTCCCGGCTGCAGGAACTGTTCAGCGCTCAGGTTGAGCCCGACCGCATTCTGCAGGAAGCGGCGCTTGCTGGTGGATCGCAGCGACATTCAGGAGGAGTTGGTCCGCCTGCAAACTCACGTTAAGCACTTCCTCGCCCTGCTGGATGAAGCCGGCGAAGTCGGCAAGAAGCTCGATTTTCTTTTGCAGGAGATGAACCGCGAGGCCAACACGCTGCTGTCAAAAACCTCTGGCCTGGCGGGGGAAGCGTTAAAGATCACGGAAATGGGACTGGCGATCAAGGCCGAAATCGAAAAGGCTCGCGAGCAGGTGCAGAACATCGAATGAGCGCCATTTTCATCATTTCTGCGCCCTCTGGATCGGGCAAGTCGACATTGGTGAATGAGGTGCGCCAGATTGTCCCGGGCCTTGATTTCTCCATCTCCTACACCACGCGCCAGCCCCGCGGCAGCGAGCAAAATGGCCGCGAATATTTCTTTGTGACTCGCGCCACAATTCGAAGAGATGGTCGCGCCGGGATGAATTTCTGGAGCACGCCGAGTTTGACGGGAACTACTACGGCACCGCCCGCCGCTTTCTGCGCGAGGCCGAGCAAAAAGGAACCGACCTGCTGCTCGACATTGATGTGCAAGGTGCGGCGCAGATCAAGCAAAAGGTTCCGCAGGCCGCGAGCATCTTCATCCTTCCTCCCGACCGCGCAGACGCTGGAAAAGCGCCTGCGAAACCGCAGCCAGGATAGCGAGCAAGTCATTCAGCGCCGGTTGGTCACGGCCTCCCGGGAGATTGAGCGGTACTGAGCAATACGACTATATTTTGATCAACGATCGCGCTGGAGGATTCCGTGGCGGCGTTGCGGGCGATTTTGCTCGCCGAGCGCTGGCAGCGCTCGGGCGGCCAGCCAAGCGCCGCAAATGCTGGTAACATAACCCTAGCCGAGGGTTGCCGCCTGCGCAATATGCGTGACCGGTTGAAACCTATTTTGGATTCATTTCGTATGTAGGCGCGCGTGGCGCCGGAACTGGCAGGAGAGCGCTTATGAAGTTGATGGACGGCTTCGATAGCAATTATCGTTACATCCTGGTGGCGGCGCGTCGCGCCCGGCAATTGCAGGGCGGCGCTCCGCCGGTGATCGAAACTCATTCCCGCAAGCCCTGCCGCATCGCGCAGGACGAAATCAAAGCCGGCAAAGTGAAGTGGATGATCCCTGATACCGCAATCCCCCGCCGAAGCCGCCAGCGAAATTCTCGACAAGGCCATCGGTCAGGAATAGCGGGATCAGCGAATTTCGGCCTCGATTTTGCGTTGCCGCTGCAGACGCGCGCGGATGGTTTCAATCGAAAACTAAAGACGTGCCGTCTCGATACCCATGAAAATCGCTCTCGGCGTCAGCGGCGGCATTGCAGCTTACAAGGCGGCGGAAATCGTCCGCCTGTTGCAGGACCGCGGCATCCGCGTGCAGGTCATCATGACCCAGGCCGCGCAGGAATTCATCCGTCCTCTGACCTTCGCCGCTCTTTCCGGAGAAAAAGTGATCACCGGCATGTTCTCCGCCGAGAACGCCGAGCCCAACATTGATTCCGCGGTCGAACACATTGCCGTGGCGCAGTCCATTGACGCGCTTCTGGTCGCGCCCGCTACCGCCGACATTCTCGCCAAATTTGCCCAGGGCATCGCCAACGATTTCCTGACTACGCTCTATCTTGCCACCACGGCGCCGGTGGTGGTCGCTCCGGCCATGAACGTGAACATGTGGAATCATCCCGCTACGCAGACCAATCTCGAAATTCTGAAAAAGCGCGGCGTGAAGATCGTCGAACCGGGCGAAGGATACTTGGCCTGCGGCATGACTGGGCAGGCACGGCTCGCAGAAAACAAGGCAATCGTCGCAGCGACGCTGGAAGCCCTCGGCGCTTCGCAGGATCTAGCGGGAGAAACCGTGCTGATCACCGCCGGACCCACGCGCGAGAAGATTGATCCGGTGCGCTACCTCACCAACCGCTCCAGCGGACGCATGGGTTACGCTCTGGCCGAGGCCGCTCTGCGCCGCGGCGCGCGCGTGCTTCTGGTCAGCGGACCGACCGCGCTGCAAGCCTCCGGGCGCGGCCGAAGTAACCTGGGTTGAATCCGCCGAGGAAATGCGTCAGGCGGCGTTGACGCTTTTGCCGCAAGCCACCGTTGTCATCAAGACGGCGGCTGTGTCCGACTATCGTCCCAAAATCCGTGGCTCCGCAGAAGATCAAACGCAAAGGCCCGATGAGCTCTGGAACTCGAACCGACTGCCGATATTCTCGCCGAACTGGCGCGGCAAAAGCGGTCGCAGATTATCATCGGCTTCGCGGCCGAAACCGAGAATACGCTGGAGAACGCCCGCCAGAAGCTGCTTGCGAAATCGCTCGACGCGATCATCGTCAACGATGTTTCGCGCGAAGGCGTCGGCTTCGACTCCGACCGCAACGCCGTCACCATCATCACCCACAGCGAAGTCATTGATGTCCCCGAAACCACCAAGTGGGAAGTCGCCCAGCGCGTAGCTCGATCAAGTCGTCCGCCTGCGCAAACAACTCACCCGGTAATCCAAGCTGAGGCCATGTAGGGCACAGGCGCCTCGCCTGTCCAGTCGAGCACCGCCCGACGAACCGGCTAAGCTCGCAATCTATTCCTAATCGCGACATCGTGATACCCTCAACTCTTCCGTGACTCTCGACTCCCCAACTTCGCCGTGCGCTCGCCGACCGCATCCGCTTCTACAACGAACTCGGCATCTACGATTTCTACCGCCGCGCCAGTCAATATTTCCGTCGAAGCCCCAGTAATTTCTGATACCGACCCCATGCCCAAATCAAAACCAGTCTCCGCCCCGGCCGTCAGAAGATGATTTATTCGTGACGCCCGCAGCCGGAATCCAAAACCACCGACCCGGCGCAAGCCCTTCGCCTGATTCGCGAAGACCTTGGCGACTGCACCCGCTGCCGTGCTGCACAAACAAGGACGCAAGCAGATCGTCTTCGGCGTGGGCAATCCCCAGGCCGAGCTGATGTTCATCGGCGAAGCTCCCGGCGCCGACGAAGACCAGCAAGGCGAGCCGTTCGTCGGACGCGCCGGCCAGCTGCTCAACAACATGATCAAGGCGATGGGCATTCGCCGCGAGGACGTGTACATCGCCAACATCATCAAGTGCCGTCCGCCGGGCAACCGCACGCCCGAGCGCGAGGAGTGCGAAACCTGCTCGCCATTCCTCATGCGCCAGATCGCCGCCATTCAACCCAAAGCCATCGTCGCGCTGGGAGCGGTCGCGGCCAAGACGCTGCTCGCCATCAACGCGCCCATGTCCGAGCTGCGCGGCCGCTGGTACGACTTTCGCGGCACCAAGCTGGCGGTGACCTATCACCCGGCATTTCTGCTGCGCGATCCGCGCCAGAAAAAAGAGACGTGGAAAGATTTGCAGATGGTGATGAAGTTCCTCGGCATGCCCGTGCCAACTAAGAGCGTCGAGTAGTGAACATCGGGGAGCGCAAAGTGTTCCAATTGGAACACTTTGTGATGGCTAAACTGTCAGCACAGCCATGTGATTGATTGCTAAGGGGGTACAGCCAGCCGCAAGGGAGGTTTCGCCTTTTCTTCATTTCTTGTAGGAATGGAGAGGTTTGGCAAGCTGGCACATGACCTCCCCCGGGAGACATCAGACCCAGATCTGTCTCTCCGCGATTGTCATCTTGAGTGAAGCGAGCCCCCCTCAGAGGGTGGCCTTTGGCATTGCCTCCACCCACTCAGACTTGCGATTGCTCCGCTTCTGCTTCATGCTGTGCAACAAGGACACAACAGGGGCGGGGTACATATGGCAATCAACTGGCAGGATGTAATCACGACTGTAGGCGTGACCACTGGTGGCGGGTCCGTGCTTCTGGGTGCCTCCGCTTGGCTGATAAAGAAAGTGCTCACAAGCAAACTAGAGCGGGACGCCGTTGCCTTCAAAATTCAATTGAAAGCTGATGCCGATCAGGAGATCGAGAAACTCAAGGCGTCACTCCAGATAATATCGGCTGAGCATCAGGTGCGGTTTTCAAAGCTGCACGACAAACGGGCCGAAGTGATCGCGGAGCTGTACAAGCGTCTTGTGCAAGTGTTTTGGCGTGGACAAATGTTTGTTCTCACTAGCGAAAACAATCCCACGGCCTACCAAAAAGCAGAATTCGCCAAGACCGAGAAAGAAGTGAGGGAGTTGTTCTTTTTCTTCGACGAGAACAGGATCTACCTGCCCGAGAGCGTCTGCACATTGTTGGACAAGTTCATCGGAGAAATAAGAGGAAATGTCTATGCTGCTGGTATCTTCGGTCGCATTGAGAACCCGAACGAGCATACGAGCCAACAGAGCCAAGACGCTTTCACAAAAGGCTATGAGGCTTTTGAAAAACAAATTCCAGCCGCAAGGAGGGTTCTGGAAACAGAGTTCCGGGGGATACTCGGAGTAGAGAAAGACAAGAGTGCATAGCGAGAACCGTTAGGCGACTCCTTATCGGACAGAAAGTCGCGTTGCCTTAGGAGGAACACGATGAAACGATTCGCGTTGGGAATCGCACTGCTGATGTTCGTGTTTGGCAGTGCTAGCATTTTCGGAGATGATTGGATAAAGGAATTCGGCGTGGACGGAAACCAACTCATTGCAGCCTGCAAGGCAGCCGTGCAAGAGCTGGATGAACCTTCGCGGGAGTTCACGAAACAGGAGGTCTACAACATCGGGTATTGTCAGGGGTTCGTGTCTGGCATCGCAGACTCGGTACAGGATGACACCAACTTGACAGACGCATCCAGAGATCAGTTAGTGCGTGTCGTACAGAAGTCTCTTGAAGACCATCCTGATGAACTTTCCAAAGCGGCCTCTTGGTTGGTGCGTCAGGCACTCCTGAAGGCATTTCCGAAGGCACCGAAAGGGAAGTGATTCTTCGCGCTTTGCAAGCCGAGCGCTCTCTCTCGCGAGGAAACTGTTGTTCAGCCGGTACACAAGCGGATTCCTCGCCGCTAAACCCGGCTCGGAATGACAATGGCTCAAGATTGCTGATGGCTGATGGCTGAGTGCTGATAGGTACTTTCTACATCAGCCACACCGCATCCACATCCACAATCACCTGCGTACGCGGAATCTTCTGCTGCGATGCATAGGCGAGCATCGATCTGAGCAGCGCATTCAACTTCTCCCGGCTGTCGGATTTCAGCACAAAATGGTAGCGGTAGTCCTGCTTCAGCCGCAGGATCGGCGCGGCCGCCGGGCCCAGCACACGCACCCCTTCATGCCGCGTCTTCTCAAACCATTTCCCCAACATGCCCGACCATTGCAGCGCCTCATCCAGTTTGTTGCTGCGCACCAGCACATTGGCCAGCGCGCTGTAGGGCGGATAGTGCATCCATTTGCGGAACTGCAATTCTTTTTCGTAGAAGCCGATGAAGTCATGCCGCGCCGCATATTGCACCGCATAGTGATCGGGAAAATAGGTTTGCAGCACGACTTTGCCTGGCGTCTGCCCGCGCCCGGCGCGTCCCGCGACTTGGGTCAGCAATTGAAAGGTGCGCTCCGCGGCGCGAAAGTCCGGCATGCCCAGCGCCATGTCCGCTCCCACCACGCCGACCAGCGTCACGCCATGAATGTCGTGGCCCTTGGCGATCATCTGCGTGCCGACCAGCAGATCGAGTTCGCCTTCGTTCAGCGCATGCAGCGCGCGCTCGAAATCCTCATGGCTGCGCACCGTATCGCGATCCAGCCGCGCAATGCGCGCCTGCGGAAACATGCCATGCAACAACTCTTCCAGCTTCTCCGATCCCGTGCCGAGAAAATAGACGTACTCGCTGCCGCAATGCACGCAGGCCTTCGGCACCGGAGCGGTGAATCCGCAGTAGTGGCACTCCATGCGCCGCGAACGCTTGTGATGGGTCAGGGCGATGGCGCAGTTCTGGCACTCCAGGGTCTTGCCGCAGGTGCGGCATAGCACCACCGGCGAATAGCCGCGGCGGTTGAGCAGCACCATCACCTGCTCTTTGCGTTCCAGGCGGTCTTTGATTTCCTCCGCCAGCTTGCGCGAGATCACTTGCTCATGGCCGGTCTCCTGAAATTCCTGGCGCATGTCGATGATCTCGACCTCGGGCAGCGGACGCTGCTCCACGCGGTCGGGCAGCTCGAGCAAGCGCATACTTGCTTTTGCTTGGCGTTGAAGTACGATTCGAGCGAGGGCGTGGCCGAGCCCAGCACCACCGCGGCGTTTGCCATCTTGGCCCGCATCACGGCCACATCGCGGGCGTGGTAGCGCGGCGTTTCTTCCTGCTTGTAAGAAGAGTCCTGCTCTTCATCCACGATCATCAATGCGAGATCCGCGACCGGAGCGAATACCGCCGAGCGCGTGCCCACCACCATGCGCGCCTCGCCGCGCTTGATGCGATGCCACTGCTCGGCCCGCTCTTTATCCGAGAGCGCCGAGTGCAGAATGGCGACTTCATCTCCGAACACCTGATGCAGATCGGCGGCCACGGCCGGCGTGAGGCCGATTTCGGGCACCAGCAGAATGGCCGAGCGCCCCGCTTCCAGCACCGATGCGCATGCGCGGCGAGATAGACCGCCGTCTTGCCTGAGCCGGTGACCCCGTGCAGCAGCATGCCGCCGAAACTGCGCGCGTCTCACGCTCTTCTCGATGCGCTCGCAGCGCCTCTTGCTGCGGCCGCTGAATTGAAAGTCAAATGGCGACGGCCTCGCCTTGAGCGTGGATCGGGTACGCTCGGCGGGCTCCTCGACGACCTCGACCAGGCCGCGCTTCACCAGCGTGCTCAGCGTGGTGCGCGGAATGTCGAGCGAGCGCAGCGTCTCTACCGCGACTCTTCCGCCGGCCGCGGCCAGCGTCTCGATCAACGTGCGCTGATTGGCGTTGAGCTTTCCCTCCGCACTTTTCAACACGGCAACCTTCACGGTGCGAGTGGCGTCGCGGACACCGGAAACATCTTCGCGTGCGATCCATTTCTTGCGCACCATGCCGGCGAGCACTGGCTTCGATGCACGCGGTCGCCGCGCGCAGAGTCTGCTCCTGCGCCGCTTCTCCCTCGGCAAAGATATTCGAGCACGCGGAATTCCGCCAGTTGATCTTCCGGCGTGTTGCGGGCGCGGGCGGAGGAGCCGGACATGCCCGCCAGATGCAGCGCCAGCTGCCCTTCTTGGTGATGCGGTACGCAATGGCACGCTTGAACTCGGCCCCCAGAGGCAGCATGGTGCGGAAAACTTCGCCGAGCGGCGCGAGATAATAGTCGGCAATCCATTTGCCCAGGCGAAGCAGTTGCTCATCGAGCACGGGGCGGCATCGAGCAACGCTGAGCAGATCTTTGCTGGACTCTTACCTGCGCGCGGCTGGCGGTCATGCAGTTCGGTGACGATGCCGGAAAGGCGCTGCTGGCGGAAGGGGGCGAGCACGCGTCCGCCCACCACCGGCTGCATTCCGTCGGGGATGCGGTAGGTGAAGACGGCGTCGAGGGGCACGGGCAAAGCAACATCGCAAAATTCGGCGTTCATGGAGCCAGCTTCTTCCGCCACAATGGCATCCTAGCATCCGGCCCGTTGCCAAGGTGGGATGGCAACCGGCGATTCCCGATGTTCTACGTGGAACCTAGGTTGGGAAACGTGGTAATGTGCCAGCGGATGTAATTTTTCACGATGTTGTATGTACGAATGCATATGTCGAGGAGAGAAATATGAGGCGGCAGGCCAAGACGAAACATGGTAAATCATCAGGCAAGAAGGCAGCGCGAACAGCGGCAGTAGTGTGGGCCGCGCCCGACGAAAAGTTGTACAAGCCAGATCAAGAAGCCGGTAACGCTGCGGCTGGATGCGGATGTTCTGGCATGGTTCAAAACGCAAGGCCGCGGTTACCAGACACGGATCAACCTGGCGCTGCGGGCTGTAGTGGCAAAAGAGAGAAAGTCCCCGGCGTAACAGCGGCCCTTGCCCAGAGAAGTAGGCGTCGGACGGAGCAGAGTAGAATGCGGTATGAACGTCCGCCCCGCAGAGCTTCCCTACCGCGAGTGGTACCGCATCCTGATTAGTTCCGTGGGGCCGCGGCCCATCGCGTGGGTTTCCACGATCAACTCACAAGGGAGGCCAAATCTGGCTCCCTTTTCTTTTTTCAATGCCTTTTCCGGCAAGCCGCCGATGTTGGGATTTTCGCCTGGACTGCGGCAATTGGAGACTGGTCCATCGGAGAAGGACACGCTACGCAATGTCCGCGAGACACGGGAGTTCGTGGTGAATGTCGTGACCTCCGATCTGGTCGAAGCGATGAATTTGACCAGCGGAGAGTGCGACCCGTCGGTGAATGAATTTGAACTTGCCAAGCTGGAGATGCGGCCATCGGAGATAGTGAAGCCTCCCCAGGTGGCAGCTTCGCCGGTGAATTTTGAGTGCAAGCTGGACCGGATTGTGGAGTTTGGCCGGGAGGCGCCGGCTGGCAGTTTGGTGATTGGTGAGGTTGTCTCGGTTCACCTTAGCGAGACGGTAATGAAGGATGGCAGGCTCGATCCGCAAGCACTGGATTTGGTGGGCCGCATGGGCGGGATTCAGTATTCGCGGACGACCGAGCGATTCGAGCTGGCGCGGCCCAAAGTCTAACTGCTTCTACCACCACAGCTTCTAACCACAGAGGACAGCGGGGATCACAAGGGACGGACCATCCTTAGAGTCTTATGCCCCGGCCTATCGCAGAGGGCTCGCGGAGCATGGACAACTGCTTGGCCGCGCGGTAGGCTGGCGGTAATACGTGGAGGCGTTATGCGTTTGTGGATGGTTCTGCTAAGTGTGCTTGTATTGGGCGGACTGGGCTGGCATTTTGCATTTGCTGGGAACGCTCCGAAGTTGGATCGTTGGCGCCGGATTTTACATTGCCTTCCCAGGACGGCACGCCGGTCAGCTTGAAAGATTTTCGCGGTAAGTGGGTGGTGCTGTATTTCTATCCGAAGGACATGACGAAGGGTTGCACCATTGAGGCGCACAACTTTCAGCGCGATCAGGATCTGTATGCCAAGCGGAATGCTGTGGTGCTGGGCGTGAGCGTGGACAGCGTGGATTCGCACAAGCAGTTCTGCACCAAGGAAGGGTTGAACTTCAAGCTGCTGGCCGACCCCGATCACAAAGTGGTGAGCGCCTACGGTTCGCTGATGAATTTTGGAGTCACGCAAATTGCGGCACGGCACACGTTCATTATTGACCCGCTGGGAAAGATTGTGCGCTCTTATATGACCGTGGATCCAAACGGGCATAGCCAGGAAGTGCTGGCGGCGCTGGATGAGGTGGAGAAGACGGAATCCAGCTCAACCCCGTAGGTGTCGCTACTTCAGACGGGTCAGAACCTTACCACGAATCCCACGGCGGGCTCCGCCATGTGCCCGCGGCCGCCGGTGAACAGTCCGGGCAGTTGGAAGTCGGGCGGGGAATAGAAAAGCCCACGATACTGCAGGCGCAACGCAGAAAAGAGATCAAATGGTAGTCCACTCCGCCACCATATAAGACCGCCGGCCGCGTCTGCCGGACGCCTTCGATGGCCTGCGGAGTTCCAGAAATCAGCGTATTGTCGGGATTGAAAACCAGCACGCCCCCGCCTACCAGCAGAGAAAGGCTTGAACCGCTTGGTTTCCATGGGTGTAAAAACGTAGGCGCCGGTGAATTCGTTGAGGGTGGTTAGAACGCGGTACTGCAGCGTAGAAGTGACGTAGTTCTGCGAGTCTGCGCGCGCCCCCAATTCACTTCCAGGGCACTTTTCTTAGCAAAGCGAAAGCGCGCCGTGCCGAGAAATCCAACATTGTTGGTCGGGATCAGCGTGGTGCCGTTGCCGCTGGTTTGTTTGCCAATGAGAGCGTCCGCATTCAGGCTCACATCCCAGCGGCCTTCATTCTGGCCAACCCCAAAGATGCGAACAACAACACTGCCGCAACCACCACCGCCGCTTGCTTGATCATGCATAGCCTCGCGTAAGCCCGAAGAGCCGAACTCGCAATACTAAAGTATTTGCCAAGAAAGTGGGATGCCGTCCTAGAACAAACGGATGGCCTTGGCTTGTTGCACGCCTGCCGCTTTTCGCAATTCGGCCAGCACGGCTTCGGGCACGTCGCCATCCACGTGGACCACGGCGAGAGCTTCGCGCGGCTGGCCGGCCTCGGCTTCGGCCCGGCGGCCGAGAGAGAAATTGGCGATGTTGATCTTGTGCTCGCCGAGAATCGTGCCCACCCGGCCAATAACGCCGGGAATGTCGCGATTGCGCATGTAGATGAGATTGCTGCTCCAGCGGAGCTTCGGCCTCGATGCCATCCACGTGCAGCAAGCCGCGGCGCGTGGTTGAGCACCGAGCCTTTCACCACGTGCTCTTCGGTGCTGGTCTTCAGCCGGAGGGCGAGAACGCTGTCATCGTCGCCGGCTCTTTTCGGCTTGCATTCTTCAGTGACGCGCAACCCGCGGGAAGAAGCGATAGCCGCCGCATTCACCAGATTGGCTTTTTCCTCCAGGCTCTGATTCAGAATGCCTTTGATGGCGGCGTTGCGGATCAGTTCGGTTTTCGCCTCGGCAATGTGTCCCGCATAGCGCATGCGCGATTTCTTCCAGCGTGCCTTCGCTGACCTGCGCCAGGAACGCGCCCAGCCGCTCGGCCAGCACGATGTAGGGCTGCAGCGCCAGATATTCTTCATGGGAAACCGAGGGCACGTTCACCGCGTTCTGAATGACGCCGTGCTTTCAGATATTCCTTCACCTGCAACGCGATCTGGTAGCCGACTGCTTCCTGGGCTTCATGGGTGGAGCCGCCGATGTGCGGCGTGAGCAGCACGTTGTCCATGGATTGCAGCGGCGAATTCTTCAGCGGCTCCTGGACAAAGACATCGAGCGCCGCGCCCGCGACGTGGCCCTGCTTGAGAGCTTCCGCCAATGCGGCTTCATCCACCAGTTCGCCGCGGGCGCAGTTCACCAGGCGAATGCCCTTCTTCATCTTCTTGAGCGACTCGGCGTTGATCATGCCGGTGGTCTGTGGCGTAAGGCCGACGTGCAAGGTGAGATAGTCGGCGGTGGCATAAACCTCATCCAGAGTGGCGATGCGAATGTTCTGCTCCTTGGCCACGGCCACCGAAACAAAGGGATCATGCGCGATGATGTCCATGCCGAAGCTGCGGGCGCGGCGGGCGACTTCCATGCCGATTTTGCCCAGGCCGACAATGCCCAGGGTCTTGCCGCGCAGTTCCGTGCCCTGCAGAGATTTTTTTTCCCACTTGCCGGCATGCATCAGGGCGTCGGCGCGGCTGAGGTGGCGCGCCATGGCCAGCATGACGCCGAGGGTCTGTTCGGCAACGGCGACGGCATTCGCGCCTGGCGTGTTCATCACGGCAATGCCTTTGCGGGTGGCGGCGTCGAGGTCGATGTTGTCCACGCCGACGCCGGCGCGCCCGATGACGCGAAGCTTTTTGGCATGTTCGAGCAGAGCGGCATCCACTTGCACCGCGGAACGCACGATGAGCGCATCCGCGGTTTCCAGTTGCTGCGGCGAGTTTGCCATCCAACTGATCAGGGCCCACAGGGTCCAGGCGGGTTCTTTCAATAACGCCATTGCCGACGACGAGATTTTTTCCGCGACCACTACTTTCATGATTTGTCCTTGGCTCTCGGCTCTGTTGCAGTGAATCAGAACTCCGACGAGAATGCCCCGGTTCAAACACAATTTCTTGACCAGAAAATGACATCGTACTGACATTCCGCTCCGCGGCCATTCCTAGACTATCTCCACAGAGGGAAACATCCCGACTGGAGAAACGCTATGAAGACAATTTCAACGCTGTTGCTGGTGGCGCTCATGCGTCGTTCGGTCTGGGCTGTGGTTATGGTTCGAAGACCGTAACTCCCCCAACCGCTGGCACAGCGCCCACCATTTCGTCCACTGTCGCCAGACAATGTGAACGCCGGCAGCGCGGCGTTCATTTTGACCGTCAACGGCACGAATTTTGCGTCGAACGCGACCATCAATTGGAACGGCACCGCTCAAACCACCACGTTTGTTACCTGCAAGCCAGTTGACCGCAATATCGCGGCGGCCGCAGTCGCGACTTCCGGTACTGTGCCCATTACCGTGACCAATCCAGCGGTCTCAGGGGGAATTTACGGCGGGGGCACTACAGCCGCCACTTCCACCGCCATGAACTTCACCGTGAACTAGGACCGCTGAGCGGTCCTAGACTCCAACCGGTTGCCGTTTTTCCGCCAGGCTGCGCGCGTAAACTTCCTGAGCCGCGCGCACCGCCGCTCCATAATTCACCGGCTTGCCGGTCACGGTAGTGAGAACGTGTTCGAGCGCCGCCAGGATGCCAACCGTATCTATGTAGTCGTAGTAGCCGATGTGGGCGATGCGGATCATCTTGCCCTTCATTTCGCCCTGTCCGTTGGCCACGACCGCGGAAAATCGATCGCGGAATTCCTTCACCATGGCGCTGGAGTCGAGGCCAGCGGGTGATTCAATCGCGGTCAGGGCGGCTGCTGGGGCGGACGCGGCAAATAACTTCAGTCCCAGCGCTTTGGCGCCGGCGCGGGTCATCTCCGCCGCCAGTTCCGCATTATCCACCAACGCCTTGCGGCCCGCCGCGACATCTCCATTGCCCATCTGGCGCACAAAGTCTAGGGCTGCGCCCAGTGCGGCAAACAGCGAGGTCGCCGGAGTGAAGGCGGATTCGCCCTTGGCCGCCGACTTGCGCTCTTTGCGGAAATCGAAGTAGTAGCGTGGGGATTTCGTGGTTTCCATGCGCTTCCAGGCACGTTCGCTGATGGCGCAATACGCCAGGCCGGGCGGGATCATCAGAGCTTTCTGCGATCCGCCGATAATTACGTCGATGCCCCAGCCATCCACATCAAAATGTGTGGTGCCAAGACCGGTGATGGCATCCACCACCAGCAAGGTGTCGTCGAGTCCGCTTACGAGCTTGGCAACGCCCTGCACGTCATGGCGAGCGCCGGTAGAGCTTTCGGTTCCCTGCAGATAGACAGCTTTGATCTCCGGCGTCAACTTGCTCTTAACCTCGTCCAGCGAAAACGTTTGGCCATAGGGGGCGCTGACGGTTTCTACGTTGCAGCCGAACGCTTTTGCAAGACCGCTCCAGCGCTCGCCGAACTTGCCGGCCGTGAGCACCAGTACTTTGTCGCCGGGCGACGTCAGGTTCGAGACCGATCCTTCCATAACCCCGGTTCCGGAAGAGGCCAGCACCAGGACATCATTCTTGGTGCCGATAAACTCTTTCATGTCACTGAGCACCCGGGTGAATAGGGCGCGGAAATCCGCGGTGCGGTGATGCAGAGAAAAGGCAGCCATGGCGGTCTGGGCGGATGGCAGTAAAGGCGTGGGGCCGGGGGTAAACAGGCGATTCTTCAGAAGCATGGGCATGAGTCCTTAAGGATTTGGGAGTACTGGATAGTTTACCGGAACAGGCCGTTTTTGGCAGGTTACCGTTGTGCCCCGCTATAATCCCAGCATGAGCCTGATTGAGCAGATTCAGAAGGATATTACCTCCGCCATGAAAGGCCGCGAGGAAGCCCGGCTTTCCACCCTGCGCATGGTCAAAACCGCGCTCAAGAACCGCGAAATCGAAAAAATGGCCCCACTGGACGATAAAGAGGCCCAGCAGGTGCTGACCACGTTGATCAAACAACGGAAAGACTCAGTGGAGCAATTCACTAAGGGCGGACGCCAGGAAATGGCCGACAAAGAAGCCGCCGAGATTGTTCTGATCGAGACCTATCTGCCGAAAGCCGCCGGAGAAGCGGAGATTGTGGCTGGCGTCAAAGCTGCTATCGCCGAGATGGGCTCTCCCACTATGAAAGACGTCGGCGCGGTGATGAAGAATGCCATGGCGCGGTTTGCGGCGGCCGGGATGCGGGTAGATGGGAAAGTGGTGAGCGAGGCGGTGAAGAAGGAATTGGTGGGCAAGTAATAGGGCAGAAACAATGTTTGGGGCTTTTGGATTACTGGTTAATTTTGGCGTCCCACTCGCTGGAATCTCGATCACGTTAGTGTTTCTTTCTATTAAGCGCCTAAGATTCTTGGCAGCATATGCGGGTTTGGTCCCGATGCTGGGTGCTTGGTTTGGCTTTGCAGGGTTAATAGGAGCACCGCTGCTCCTGGCTAAACCAAATCCAATCAGTCTTCACTTGACTTTCTTTCTCGCGACGCTTGTTTGCGGGTTTTTGGTGGGAGCAGCGCTAGGCTGTGCGGCCGGTACAGCCATCGCCTTTCTAATAAACCGCCTAATCCAGCGTGCCTTTGCTTAAGCCGAGATGGCATTGCTTCACTTGTTCCTCTGCCACTCGCGATAAGCTTCGCTCTTCGAAATTCCCCGCTCCTTGGCCACCTTCTTCAGCGCGGCTTTTTCGTCCACCTCTTCATCGGCCATGAGTTGCGCGATCCTCTGAGCAACGGTTGGACGGGCGGCGACGTCCGGTTCTCCATGAGCTTCGCCAGCTTCCGCTTTGCCGATCAGGAGCGTTATTTCGCCTTTGATCTCACCTCGCGACTGTAAAACGCCGAGAATCGCGCCGGCCCGCCCTCGCAGAAACTCTTCGTGAAGCTTGGTGACTTCACGAGCCAACACGATATAGCGTGCGGCGCCCATGACCTCAACGATGTCTTCGACGGCTTCGGTTATTCGATGCGGGGCTTCGTAAAAAACCTGAGTCCGCGGTGACTGCTTCAGGCTCTCGAGAACTTGCCGGCGCTGGCCACGCTTGACCGGCAGAAATCCGCTGAAGCGAAAGGAATCTGTGGGAAGACCGCTGGCCACCAGCGCGGCCAGAAACGCGGCCGCTCCGGGAATGGGCACGACCGGCACATGATGGCGGATGGCGAGAGAAATCAGGCGGAAGCCAGGGTCGGAGATACCCGGCATGCCAGCATCCGTTACCAGAGCAATGCGCGCGCCCTGCTCCAGTTCGAGGACGAGTTCGGGCGCGCGCGTCATCTCATTATGTTCGTGGTAGCTGGTGGTCCGAGTCGTGACTCCGTAGTGATTAAGCAGCTTCTGCGTCTGGCGGGTATCTTCGCAGGCGATTAGGTCGGCTTCTTTCAAAACTCGCAGCGCGCGCAGGGTAATGTCTTCGAGATTCCCGATGGGAGTCCCTACCAGATACAGTCCAGGCGTGATTGCTTCCCCAGCCATGCTGCGCCGAGTCTACCACCGGCGGCGCGTTGGGCCAGACTGGTAAATTGACGCTTCACCGCGCAAACCCTAGAATCAAAAGAGCGAAAACGCCAGGGTTGTCCCAGGGAGTCCATGCCACTTTACGAATACGAGTGCAAGAAGTGCCATCATCGTTTTGAAAAGATCCAGAAGTTTTCCGATCCTCATACCAAGAAATGCCCGGAATGTGGCGGAGCGATCGAGCAGGTGATCTCCGCCCCGGCGGTACAGTTCAAGGGATCGGGCTGGTATGTCACCGACTACGCTAAGAAGTCGGGGGCTTCGGCATCGGCCTCGTCTTCTTCGGACGGCGAGTCGTCTGCTTCGTCTAAGGAGTCTTCCTCTAAAGATTCGAAAGATAAGGACACCGGCAAGAAAGAAAGTAAGCCAAAAGCTGAGAGCAAGAAAACTGAGAAGAAGTAACGACAGGTTGGGGTCAGTCAGGCGAAAATTGGGCAACACTCCAAACCTCTTTTTCGGAACTCAGACCGCGCCTTTGCAGCTCAAGATTCCAGACCCTCCTTTCGAAGCTCATCCACGGGAAAAGCAATACGAATCCGCAATGACCCAAGTTACATTTGTTTGAACGTCCAATCCCAGTAAATCGAGTGCCGCAGAATGACGATAGACGATCGGAGTAGTACGGATTCTCGTAAGTCATCTACATCTCAAATCTTTCCAATTCGCCTCGGAGCGACAAAATCTGGTTTCACCGCCATTGCGTGTTGTATCCCAAAGATCTCAGGATGTGATTTTCAAATTCATATTGCAGGATGGCGGAGAAGTTCGCTTCCTGCGATTCCCACGATGCAGCGTATTTCGTGGCCGGTGTCTCATACACCGAGTAAGCGGGGGCGTAGCGAACCTCACAGGTTTGTGGACAGGCAATCAGCCCCGTGGGATCGGGGCGCTGCACACCTGTGGCGGCAGCCAATACGGCGGAAGAAACATCGGGTTGCCGATCCACCTCGATTTGGCGAGGCTCGACCTGAAGCGCCAACGGGTTCCCGGGTAAGGTTTGGCTGGGCGCTCCGCTGAGATTTTGCTGCAGCGGATTGAGATTGATTTGTTTCGCCAGGTTTTGCTGCGCCGCCTGCCAGATGATCCACAAATCGGCGTCCGAATGCTGGGTATGGTTGATGAATCCGACCGGCCCTTCGGTCGTAGTCCCGACTCCGCACGCGGTCATGATCACTAAGAAAACAGAAATGCGTAAGCTTCGTCCCATGGAATCGATTCGCCTGAAAAGGACATCGGCTTACCGAAGGAAGACACGCTGGCGCGTGCCTAATCCGACGGTGTGAGCCTTTCGGGTCTTGCGGCGGAGGGCAAGTTCAGGCAGGAATCGTTTTCTCTCTCTCAGCATCTATATTTCCGGCTTAACTGAATAGTTACTGGGGGCGCTATGATCAACGTCCGGCGCAGTGCGGAGCGTGGCGGGGGCGACTACGGCTGGCTCAAGACCCGCCATACCTTTTCGTTCGATCAGTATCGGGATCCAAACTTCATGGGCTTTCATTCGCTGCGCGTGATCAATGAAGACTGGGTTGCGCCCGGGCAGGGCTTCCCCCTGCATCCGCACCGCGATATGGAGATCATTACTTACCTTCTCGAGGGTGCGCTGCAACACAATGACAGTATGGGAAACGGTTCCGTGATTCGGCCCGGCGATGGCCAGCGGATGAGCGCCGGCGCTGGGGTTCGCCATAGCGAGACAAATCCCTCGCACACCGAAGCCGCGCACCTGCTGCAGATCTGGATTCGTCCCGACCGTGCAGGCCATCATCCGAGCTATGAGCAGAAGGAGTTTCCCGAAGCTGAGAAGCGCGGCAAGTTTCGCTTGATCGCCTCGCCGGATGGGGAGAACGGTTCGGTGACGATTCACCAGGACGCGAAGCTGTATGTTTCACTTCTGTCGCCCGGCCAGGAGGTCACGCATGCGTTGCCGAGGGATCGCTATGGGTGGTTACAGGTTGCGAAGGGCACTGTCGAACTGAACGGGCGGGCCTTGAACCAAGGGGACGGCGCCGCTTTGAGCGATGAGCACACCATAAAGTTGAAAGCCCCGGAAGAAGCCGAAGTTCTGCTGTTCGATTTGGCGTAGCCAAAAAATCGTGGCCACGGATTCACACGGATAACTGAAGGTCTTTAATTTGATGAACCGTCCCAGCGGCGTGACCGCGATCGCCGGAGTTTTTTTGTTGGCTGCCGCTTATTTGGTGGCCATCGCTCTCATCTTGCTATTCAAGCCCGGGACGGTTCCTCTGATGCTGGGTTCCCCGTTGCTCGGCGGGCTTGAACTTGCGGGCCCTTACATGTTCCTGCTGATGAGCGGCGTTGGCGTCGTTCTTGCGATTGGACTATGGCGGTTGTACAACTGGGCCCGCCGATTGGCGATTCTCGCCGCCATGCTAGGCATCGCGTTACTGGTTCCCGCAGTTTCGGCCTCGGCCACTGATTCTCCGACGCTTGCCCTCGCATGGAGCGGCCTGGGAATTATCGTGCGCGTCATGATTATCTGGTACCTCTATCAAGCACCAGTCGCGGAGGCATTCGCCCGTCCGCCGAAGTCTCCTTTAGCACTCCGCGCATTGAACAAAATTCATATAGAATGCCGAAGCCATGGCCCTTGCCAATCTGAATACTTCTACCAATGCCAACGCGCCAACTTCCACCGATAAAGGCGCTATGGCGGTGGTGACGACGTTGTTTTTCATGTGGGGATTCCTGACGGTGCTGAATGACGTTCTCATCCCCCATCTGAAGCCGATTTTCGACTTGAACTATGCGCAAATCCTGCTTATTCAGACGGCGTATTTTTCCGGCTATCTGATCTTTTCGCTTCCCGCCGGCAAATTGATTGATTGGATCGGGTACAAGTGGGCAATGGTAGCCGGGCTTTTTATCATGGCGTCGGGCGCCTTTCTTTTTATTCCGGCGGCGATGGTGGCCTCATATCCGTTGTTCCTGGGCGCCCTTCTTGTGTTGTCGGCGGGAATCACGGTCCTGCAAGTTTCCGCCAACCCCTACGTGGCTGTGCTCGGACCGCCAAGGACCGCTTCCAGCCGCCTGAACCTGACGCAAGGTTTTAACTCGCTCGGCACCACTCTCGCCCCCTATCTGGGAGGGTTGGTTATTCTCACGGCGGTTCCCAGCATGCAGACGATTCGCGGCCTTTCGCCGGACGCATTGCAGGCCTTTCGAGTGCAGCAGGCATCGTCGGTAAAGCTACCCTATCTCGGACTCGGTCTCATCGCGGTGATTCTCGGAATGGCGATCGCTTTTTACAAACTTCCCACCATCGCCCACGTGCAGCATCACAAAGACGAACATCTTCCCAGCGTCTGGAGATACCGCCACCTGGTGCTGGCGGCGATTGGAATTTTTGTTTACGTGGGCGCGGAAGTTTCCATCGGCAGCATTCTGATCAACTACATCACGCAGCCCAATATCGGCAACGTTTCACCAAAGCTTGCCGCTACTTTTGTAGGCTTCTTTTATTGGGGAGGCTTGATGGTAGGCCGGTTCAGCGGTTCGGCTTTGCTGCAAAGAATTTCCAGCAAGGCGGTCCTGGGAATTTCTGCCACGGCAGCGATTCTTCTGGTAAGCACTTCGATGTTGACTTCCGGTCACGTCGCCATGTGGAGCGTAATTCTCGTGGGCCTGTTCAACTCCATCATGTTCCCCATCATGTTCACCTGGGGGATTGCCGAACTCGGTCCGGTCACCAGCAAGGGCGCAAGCCTCCTCATCATGGCCATCGTCGGCGGAGCCGCGATCCCCTACATGGTGGGTAAATTGGCCGATCATTTCGGCCTGCAACACGCCCTGATTCTGCCGGCGATCTGTTATCTATACGTGCTGGGATACACGTTTGTAGGATCGAAACCCTCAGGACCGGGGATTACGACTGCGGCCTGAGGGCTCCGTTGATTGCGATTTTCTTCTACTGCCCCTCGCCTAGCTCCCGAATCCATATGTTGCGATAGCGAACCGGGTTGCCGTGATCCTGCAATTTCAAGGGCAATTTGTCGGGTCCGGCTTTGTATGGCGGACGATCGTGGTGCTCGGTCGGTCCCGACAATTCCACATTGTCCTGCACCAGCACGCCGTTGTGCAGCACGGTCAGGCGCGCCGGGCGCGTCACTTTCCCGTCGCTATCGAACCGCGGGCCGTGAAAAATGATGTCGTACCACTGCCACTCTCCCGGAGGCCGCGAAGCGTTCACCTGCGGAGGAAATTGTCCATACACGCCGGAAGCCTGGCCGTCGGCGTAGGTCTTGTTGCCGTAAGAATCGAGCACCTGGACTTCGTACAAGCCGTGCAGGAATACAC
The DNA here is from genome assembly GCA_963697035.1 of uncultured Acidobacteriaceae bacterium. Lineage (GTDB taxonomy): Bacteria > Acidobacteriota > Terriglobia > Terriglobales > Acidobacteriaceae > PALSA-270. The sequence goes on from CAVOMN010000005.1 coordinate 259,649, forward strand.
CGCTGTTGCCGCGCTCCTGGCTTTCGCCATGTGGAGGCGTAGGCTCGCGAAATTCCACGTGTAACTGGCAATCACCGAAGGCCTGGCGGGTGTGGATGTATCCGGTCGTGGGAACCACCTCAAAATAGCCATGGCCTACTTTCCATTTCGCGGGGCCGTTATCTTCCCCCGCCCATTGGGAAAGGTCCTTTCCGTCAAACAACACGACAGCATCGGATGGGGCCCGGCCGGGCGCAGCTTGCGTACTCGAAGTGCCAGGCGTGATGATCGGGGGCAAGGGCCGGTCTGGATCATTTGGCTTCCAGCGCTGGTCCACTTGCGCCAGACATAGGTTGGCAACGAAAAAAACTGCTACAGCAGCAACTGCCGGAAGACTCTTGTTTCTCAATATCATTAGCAAACTCCTCGTTGGTCAAGATACACCAGACGGCCAGGTTGAGGGATACGAATCTGATGAGAATTTTCACCATCACTGCGCGAGGACAGAGAAAAGGGCTCCCAGTCTTTAAACTCAGCGGAGGTTTGATGCGCTACCTTACGACGTAGCCGCCGGCGCGTTGACTATATCTGTAGTCCGGCGCGTTGGGTGGCGGAACGCAGGGGCCTTTGTGGGTGAAACAGCCTTTCTGCGCCCGCTTATCCCGGATGGCGTTTGCCTGGCTGGTCAGTTGATTGCGCAGGCTGGGATCGAGCTGCAACGCCTTCTGGAAATCCGCATTGGCGTGGACGGAGTCATCCATCATTAGGTAGGCCCAGCCGCGGCCCATATAGCTGCGCGCGGAGTCGGGCTCGAGCTGTATGGCTCGGTTGAAATGGGTTACTGCCAGGTGCATGACCGGCTGCGCATCATTGATATCGCCTGTCTCATAACACGCCATGGCATAGTTGTGCTGGGCGTAGAAGTTGTTGGGATCGAGCGTAAGCGCCTTTTCTAAATCCTTGGCGGCAAAGTGAACCCACGACATAGAGTAGCGGCTCTTGTCGGCGATGTTCAGCGAGAGAGCCGCCCGTGTCACCAGGGCGTTTACATCATTGGGGTTCCTTTGCAGGGTTGTGCTGGCCGCATTGAGCTGCCGCACGCTTTGCGGGTCCACGCCCTGCAGCATCTGCTGGGGCGAAGCGCCGAGATTGTTGCTGTAATCCTGCGCGAAGGCTACGGGTACAAGCGCTGCGCACAAGATTGCGAAAAGGCAAAAACGCAATAAATCGGGGGCAATGCGGCGCTGTGACATCGGATCACTCCACCAGAGCGAGGCGTTCCGGGAAATGCACGCCATTTTACTACGTTCATTTGCGCCCGGTTCCTTTATCCATGGCTTGGTTGGCGAGGCGGTCGGCTTCCTGATTATGCTCGCGCATGGCGTGGTCAATGGAAAACCAGTCGAGTTGCGCGATGAGTTCCTTGGCGCGGGCGTGGAGATCCTTGAGCGTGGGATTCTTCACTTTGTAAATCCCTTTGATCTGGCGGACGAGTAACTCGGAGTCGCTGATCACTTTGATTGCTTTCGGCCCGTGCTCCACCGCGTATTCGAGAGCGGCAATCAGTCCCTGATATTCGGCAAAGTTATTGGTTTGATGGCCGAGGTACTCGCTGAGCGCGACGACTTTCTGCCCGGCTTGGTCTTTGATGACGACGCCGTAACCCGCGGGGCCGGGGTTGCCGCGGGCGCCGCCATCACTGTAAGCGATGAGATAGTGGTCGGGGCGAGAAAAAGATGATGGCATCACGGAAGTTTACATGAGGGATAGGAATTTGGTTGCTCAACGATTCACTACCGGGCAGCGCGCCCAATGTTTCGGTCCGACTTCTACGAGAGGCGGGACGGCGCGAGAGCACTCGGGGATGCGGTAATCGCAACGAGGTTCGAAAGAGCATCCGGGCGGAAGGGCCTGCAAAGGCGGGACGGTTCCTTCAATGGTTTGCAAAGCGCGGGTGCGATCAGTCTTCAGCGTTGGGACGGCACGCAACAGACCACGGGTATAGGGGTGCGCGGCGGCGCGGAAGATGTCTTGCTTCGATCCAATCTCGACCAGATTGCCGGCATACATGACAGCCACACGATCCGCAACCTGAGAAACCACCGCGAGATCGTGCGAGATGAAGAGCATGGTCAGGTTGAATTTCGCGCGGAGGTCGGCGAGCAGCGCCAAAATCTGCGCCTGAATGGTCACGTCAAGCGCGGTAGTGGGTTCGTCGGCGATGAGCAACTGCGGGCGATTAACGATGGCCATGGCGATCATGATGCGCTGACGCATTCCGCCGGAAAGTTGATGCGGATAGTCGCGGGCGCGGCGGGCTGGGTCCGGAATGGCGACATCGTTTATGGCGGCGACGGCGCGGTCGGAAGCTTCTTTCTTGGAGATGCCTGAGTGAGCGAGGACAGCCTCGGCGATCTGGTCGCCGACGCGCATGACCGGATTGAGCGCGGTCATGGGCTCCTGAAAAATCATGGCAAGGCGCGAGCCGCGGAGATGGCGCATGTCGTCATCGGGAAGTTGGAGGAGATCGGGCGAGGTGCTGCCATTTCCAAAGAGAATCTCTCCACGAACCTTTGCCTGCGGCGGCAAAAGGCGCATAAGTGAAAGCGCAGTGACGGACTTGCCGGAGCCGGATTCGCCGACCAGGCCGAGGACTTCGCCGGGAGCGATGGAGAAGCTGAGGTCGCGGACGGCGATCGCGGGCGAGAGTTTGCCCTGAGCTGGCCGAAGGGGCGCCCGCGCCACATGGTTCGGAAATTCGATCGTCAGGTAGCGGACATCGAGCAATGGCGGCACCCGATTATGGTAGCAGTTGTGCTCTCGATGGCAGCGCACTGCGGGATGGACGTAATTTTCGACCCGCGGTAGGATTTGTCATTATGAGTGAGGCTTCTCCCATCGTGTTGATCTCCGGACCGCCGGGAGCGGGAAAGAGCACGGTCGCCCGGCAGTTGGTCGCTTCATCCAAGACGCCTATCGCTTATCTTGAAGGCGACACATTCTGGTCTTTCATTGCAAAAAGTAAAGCGTTTGAGGACAAGAACGAAGGCAGAAGGCAGAATGCCCGGATCGTCATCCGGGCGATGATGGCGGCGGCAGTGCGATATGCGCGCGGCGGCTACGAGACAGTGTTGGATTTTACGATCGGCCCGTGGCATCTGAAAGCAATGCACGCCGCGCTGAAAGAGACGCCGCTCGACTATGTGATCCTCTACCCCAATGAGACGGTGTGCGCAGAGCGAGCGGCGGCGCGGTCCGAAGGGGCAATGCCTGACTATGCACCTTACCGCGATCTTCACGCCGCTTTCGGCGAGGCTGGAGAGTTCGAACGGCACGTGCTCAGAGATCATCAAGGGAGTGCAGCAGAGTTGGCAGCGCAAATTCGGACCAGTCTGGATGCCGGCATCTACAGGGTGAATGGACTTTGAATTCTCTTCTGAATATTTCAGGCTTTGCCAACATCAGACCCAGCTCACTGGCCGAGAATTAGCGGCAGGCCGTTCTTGCTGTTGCCGATCACGACGATTTTAGCGTTCGCGCTTTTCGAGAGACTTTCCGTCGCCTCGATTCCCTTCCACTCCAGCAATTGTGGACTGATCCCCTGGGCGACGATTTGCTGAAAGTCACGGATGCCGGCAGCTTCGATGCGTTTGCGCTGGGCTTCCTGAGTTTCTTTTTGCAGGCGGAAGTTCATGGCCAGGGCTTCCTGCTCGGCCTGCTGCTTGGCTTCGATGGAAGTCTTCAGCGTGGCGGGAAGCTGAATATCCCGCAGCAGAATGCTCTCTACCGTGAACCCTCGCTGGCCGAGCAAGTTGGCAAGTTGATCGTAGATCTGCTTGGCTACCATCTCCCGTTCGCCGGTGTACAGAGCATTGGCGGTGTGCGACGCGGTGGCTTCGCGGATAGCGGCACGCAGGTTCGGCTCAATCAAGACATCGGTGTAGTTGGGCCCAATCTTTTGATAAACGTCCGCCGACTTGTCCGGGTTCACGTGGAAGATAAGCGAGGTATCCAGGTTCATCACCAGGCCTTCGCTCGAAGGCACGCTGGCGGACTCCTTGATCTCCTGAGTGCGGATGGACATCTGATTATTGTTCTTGAAGGGATTGATCAGGTGAATGCCCTCGGGTAGCACCTCCCCGGTTACGCGGCCGAAGAGGGTGAGCACGCCGACGCTGCCGGAATCAACCTTGGCGACCGCAGAAAAGAGCAAAATGACCAAGATCAGGCCGGCAACGCCGAGTCCAACCAATCGTAAGAGGAGCCTCGGGCCGACATCGATCACCTTCCCGTGGGAATCGTTGTATATCGCCATTGGATTTTCTCCTGAAGAACGATTGTAGGGAGAGAAGAACTGCCTGCGAAGTGACTAAGAGAGGGCGGGCAGGAGCGTCATGCCGGAATTCCCGACAGATCAATCCCTCGCCAGACAAGCGGTTTGCCGCATTTTCACAGAGGAGAACGTGGTCCGGGAGCGATGTGTCAACCGTGAGCGGTGGCGACGGAACAGCACAAAATCGAAGCTCGTTCCAGACTGCATTGGAGGGCGTGGCCCAAACTGCACTAAATCCGGTCATAGGCCTGTGAACTCGCTGCACTCCATTGAAAGACAAGCAGATAGATTCGCCAGGATTTCCTTGACTGCAAAATCGGAAGGAGTACAAACATAATCGTTCTTTGACACGTTCTGAAGTTTTCCCGGTTGGTGCGGCGTCCGGGGCTCAAGCGAGATCACTTTGCAGATCGCGAGATCAGGCAAGGAGGGTCAGCAAGGGTCTATAGCTAAGTGCTGGTCGAGGCGAACGTGAACCCAAGTCAAAGGCAGGATAGAGTCCCGAAGCGTTGAACTGGTTTGTCCGGTTGGCGGTAAGCCCGGAGCCCAAGCATCAGATCGCTCACAGCGCCCCGAATAGGGAAGTTGTGAGGTCAGGTCGGCAAGGGTCTAAAGCGAGCTATTGGCCGAGACGAACGGGTACGACACCCCTTCGGGACTCTTAATTTTTCTCGTCATTCCCGTGGTCAGTCGTCGCTCGTTGGAAAAGCATCGCCAGAATCAAACCCCGGGGAATTATCTGGCCATGAAGCCGCCATCCAGTGGCAGCGTGTGACCGGTGATGAAAGAAGCCGACCCAGAGCAGAGCCAGACGACAGCTTCCGCTACTTCTTCCGCGGTACCAAAACGTCCTACCGGATAAAGCGGCAGCATCGCCTCTTCTTTGCCCGCGAAGGAACGCTCCGCCATCGGCGTGCGGATTACTCCGGGACAAACTGCGTTTACCCTGATTCCTGAAGCAGCGTACTCCATCGCAGCCGCTTTCGTTATCCCAATCACGCCATGCTTGCTGGCGTAGTACGCCGCGCCCACGCGACCCCCCGTTAAACCTGCCACCGAGGACATATTCACGATGGCGCCGGAACCCTGCTTCAACATCGGAGGAATCTCGTACTTCATGCACATGAAGACGCCCTTGAGGTTTATGTCAATGACCTCGTCCCAAACCTCTTCCGCGTATTCCACCGTGGGCACAAAGGGAGTGCCCTGGATTCCGGCATTGTTGAAAGCGAAATCAAGCCGATGCCAGCGGTCAACTGCAGTCTGGACTAATTCCTCGATCTGATCGGGTCGGCTGACATCCATCTGAACAAAAAGCGCTTCGCCGCCTTGTGCGGCGATGAGTTCCACGGTTTCCTGACACTCGGCGGCGCGCCGGGCTCCAACCGCCACCCGCGCACCATGTGCCGCAAAAGCCAGCGCGGTTGCTCGTCCAATTCCAGAACTTCCTCCCGTTACAACCGCTACAGTTCCTGTGAGTCCATTGGTGTTCATGAAGTTACGGGCCGGGTTCGGGGCTAAGGCAAATTACCACTATGATTATAACGATGCAAGTTATAGTTCCGGACCGTTTGCGACGCGCCAGGCGTGGTTTGGGCGACCATATGCAAACCACGGATTCCACGCGCCGCAGTTTTCTGAAGCCTTCAGGTGGGTCTGGCTGCGTCGGGAGGCACTCAACGACTGCGTGGACAAGGCATTTCTTCGCATTCCCGCGAGGGCCCAAGTGTTGGCACCGCGGCTGGCTTGTGCAATCGGCCATCCACGGCGGGGGAGGAAAGCAAAGGATTGTCTTAGAAGCTACGGGTCCTTAAACACCAGAACGAACGTTACACAAAGGCGACGCCCAAGACGTCAGCTACTGCTGCGACAGTAGTGGCCAACGCTTCTAGCGCCTGCTTGTGCTCCCTGTTTTCCAAAGAGCGCTTAACGCACTTGCTGCGTCTCTAACGGCTTGTTTTTTGCTGCCGGCAGGATCCCTCACAAATATCGGCATACATTTCTTAGCGTTTTCTGGTTTATTTCCATTGCTGATTCTGGACAGCGCCGCAACATACATCCCCTGCAAATTGCGAGAACTCAATCGGCCTCCTTGTTCACGGGCAACTGTGGACGATTAGAATCCGCGTCGCGACTGATTCCAATAGGGACTGCTGCGGAGTTCGAGGGAACAATCTCTGTAGAAAGATAGGCAGGTTCCTCGATGGGTCGCGAGGAATAGGAACCCGAGGACACTACGCAAAACGATAAGGTCCCCATCATGATGTTCCGGCAGCCATCTACCCAACCCGCTGTATGAACCGCGGCCCCACAAGTACATCGAAGGTAAAGCACGCCGGGCTGACCAACGGAAATGGCGTACGGCCCGTTCCACGATAGGCCGCGCGGGCGCGCAGGAAGCAAAGAAGAGGTGCCCTATGTTTGTACTTTGCGATTACATCTGCTCATATTGCGGCAGGCCGATCGAAACCTCGTTTGTCACTGTGCGCGGAAGACACTACCACGCACTGGAAAACGCATGCGGCGAGAAGGCGGAACGTTCGTGCTACGACCTCTCACGCCAACGCGGGGAACCGCTATATCCGGACAAAACCGCAGCTCAAATTGATGCCCAAGGCATGCCCGCCGCAAGCGATGTTCACACGCCACAAGGCTTACCTACATAAAAGGAGAATAACTTTGACCAAGCATAGTTCAAATTCAATGCACATCTGGCCCTTTGCGCTCGCTGCGCTCGTCGGGATGTTCATGCTGGCAGCCTGCAATCAGCGGACCCAACACCCTGATGTGAAAGATGCCGTGGATACCGCCATGACCCGCAATAACCTCGGCGTGGTGAAAGTCTCGCAGGATCGGGACAAGGGCATTCTCACCCTTACCGGAGATGTCGAATCGGCGGACCAGAAAGCCCAGGCGGAAAGTGTCGCCAAGCAGGCGGCGCCGGAATATTCCATCTCCAATGAAATTGGAGTTCGTCCGGTTGGAGAGGAGAGTCAGGCCAAGTCGATTGATTCCAACCTCGACAGTGCGATCCAGGATAACTACGAGGCCGCACTCAAAGCGCACAAGACCCTGGACGACCAAAGCATCACAACCGATGCCAAAAATGGGACCCTGGTTCTAAAGGGGACGGTAAAGACCCAGGCGCAGAGAACCGAGGCCACGAAACTCGCGAAGGCGATTCCCAACGTTCGAGAAGTAGTGAACCAGATTGACGTGAAACCAGGCAAGCACTCAACCGCGCGGTAAAACATTGCTTCTGAATTGGCGTTAATTTCCGCTTCCCGTGTTTCCGCCAAGCCTGCGGGATTTCGCGAAACACGGGAAGCGATTGTCTTTGTGCCTTTTGACTCTCTGGCATGATTCGTCTAAATCCTGCTATCGCAGGGTCTTAGGCCATCCGCTAGCGATCTTCGCGTCTGCTTGACGCTCATCGTCCCTGCCCCCATAAAGAGATAGTGGCTTTCCGCCGAAGAACTTGTGGTGCAGTACTGCTTAATTAAGCCGGACGCCGTGCTACTGGCCTTCGGCCGGGGAATGCACTCGGTTCGCCGGCGTGAAACCAAGGGAAGCGCTCCAGCACTCTCTAGAGCAATTCAAATCGCCCTCTGGACTAGCAGCGTTGTCTTGGCATTCTGCTTTGGGTGCCCCGCGCAACAGACCGCCAGTGACTACCAACTGGAAGCCGCCTACATCTACAACTTCGCCAAGTTGGCGGAGTGGCCCAAGCAAAACCTGCCGGATGGTGATCCATTCGTGATTGGGGTGGTCGGGGGAGACGCTGACTTTTTCGAAGTTCTCGCGAGAGCAGTAGCCGGGAAGACGATTGCCACTCATCCGGTCGTGGCCCGGCACCTGAGTCCGGCGGGAGATTTTAAATCCTGTCAGCTGCTCTTCTTTCGTTCATCGGAGCGCACCCGCATGCAAGACGAAATCGCCGGGCTGGGCCAATCCAGCATCCTGTTGGTCGGAGAAGACAAGTCATTCCTCCGCCAGGGTGGACTCATCAACCTGGTCGTGGAAAACGGAACGATTCGTTTTCAGGTCGATGCCAACGCTTTGGAACGCGCGAATATCCATTTCAGCCCACAGGTTCTGGCGCAGGCGCAAATCGAACCACGCTCCATCGATTCCCCGGCAACCGGCTTACGCAAGATTGAGTTCAAAGTTCGGCCCGATTATCCCCCGCTCGCGAGACGCATGAACCTCAAGGGAATCGTGCAAGTGCAAGCCACGGTGGGGCGCGATGGGACGGTTAAAAAAGTCACGCTGCTCGGAGGTCACCCCGTCCTGGCAGAAGCCGCACTGCAAGCCGTCATGAAATGGAAGTATGAGCCGGCTCCGCAGGAAACGCTCGAAATGGTCAGGGTGAGCTTTGGTGAGGTGGGATCAAACTAGGAGGCGCGAGCCTTTACGTGCCCAGCGTCCACGCCGCCGTTTCTGTCTTCAGTTCGCGAAGGAAAATTCGCACCAGCATGCCGTCGTAGCGTATTCCGCTCAGCTTTTCCAGTTCCCGCAGCGCCTGCTCGCTGCTCTTGGCTGCCGAGAAAGTGCGCTCGGTGGTGATGTTCACGTATGCGTCCACAATGGCCAGAATCCGCGACCAGAGCGGGATTTGCTCGCCGCGCAGCCCCTCAGGGTAACCCGTTCCATCAAAAGCCTCGTGATGATGTTTCACCGCATCGCAGAGAACGCCGCTGTCGGGAAGGGTGCTCAAAATCTCCGCTCCCACGCGGGGGTGCATCTTCATCAGATAGAACTCGTCTTCGCTCAGCGGACCGCTCTTATTCAGGATACGCTCGGGAATAAAGACCTTGCCCACGTCATGCACCCGGGCGGCGTACATCAGGTCTGCGATGTCTTCCGGCGACAGGCCCAGAGCCCGCGCCAGAAGCTCCGAGTAGCGTGCCACCAGCTCTCCATGGCCGCCGGCGTTTAGTTCGCGAGCTTCGGCGGCGTGAGCCAGCGATTCGATGGCCTCCCGCAGCAGTTCGACGTTGCCTTCCGCCTCATTGCCGGCAAATTTTCGAAGGCTGCTGATTAACTCTTCCAGATGCTCTGGCCCGGTGTGCTCGCGCTGCAGGAAGCCTTCGATATATCCCGAAACGAGTTGCCTCCGCACCGCGCCGTTTTCGTCCTCGCGAAACTCCTCGGCGATCGAAACTCTATCACCGCCAGCGTGCTTGGAAACGTACATGCCGACGTCCGCCACGCGAATGATGTCCTCCGCCGACCGGCCATGCACGGGATAGCTGGCAACTCCGAAGCTGCCCGTAATCTTGTGCTCGCTCAGCATGGTGTCGGTAGCAAGCCACAAGCGCAGGCGTTCGGCAAGAGCCTCCGCCTGCTCGATTCCAGTTTCCGGCATCAGGATGATGAACTCGTCACCGCCGTAGCGTGCCACCACATTCGACTGGCGGCATTTCTGCTCCAGCAAGCGTCCCACCCGGGCCAGCACCAGATCTCCCTCCAGGTGACCCAGGGTATCGTTGACCGCTTTGAACTTGTCGAGATCGATCAGAACGATGGAGAAGGGCCGTCCGGAACGCAGCCCGCGCCTCCATTCCGACGACAATGCTTCGTAGAAAAAGCGGCGCGTCTTGATGCCGGTTAAGCCATCCGTGATGGATTGCTGTTGCAGCTTCTGGAAGACGAAAGCGTTGTGCAAAGCGGTGGCCAGCAAATCGGCGAGCGTATTCATGATCAGCACATCTTGGGGCGAGAATGCGTCTTCCTGCTGGCTCTCCACGTTAAGCACGCCCAGCAAAGTGCTTCCGTAGGTGATGGGAATGCACAGCACCGACCGCGAATTCGGCAACACACCTTGCAGCGGATCGTTGCCGCTAGTCTGCACCAACGCGCTTTCCCCGGATCGCGCCACGCGACCGACAATTCCCGCTCCGAGCTGGATACGTTTGCCTAATACCTGGGTGGTGATTCCGGCCTCGGCTCTAATCTCGATATCCTTGGTCGCATAGTCGAGGATGCCGATCCCGATATGATCGAAGCGGAAATTCTTCTGAATCTCGGCCACAATCGCAGCCAGCATTTGCTCCGAGTCTTCGCTCGAAATGGCCGTCTTGGAAATGTTGTTGAGGAACGCGAGCTGGCGGGATCGTCGTTGTTCTTCAGCGAAAAGCCGGGCATTCTCCACCGCAACGGAGACCTGGCCGGCAGCGGTTTGCATCACTTCCAAATCCCGCTGCTCGAATACATACTCCCGTTCCGTGTTCATCGCGGCCATTACACCCGCGACCCGTCCGCTCAACAGGATGGGCGCCCCGCAAAAACTCTTGGCCGGCTGGCCGGTCACGTCGGTCGCCCCCAGGCGGTCGCGGGCCTGCTCCAGGTCCGAACGAATCAACAGCGGCTGGCCGGTACGGATCATGTACTCCGTGAGCCCGTTGGCCGCCTTGCGCCAGCGCTTAGGCAGCACTTCCCCTTTCGCCACTTCCAGTTCGTAGCGAATCGCTTCTCCGTCCTGAAAAGCGATATAGAAATTGCTGGTATCGAAAATCTGGCCCAGTTCCTTCTGCACCGAGCGCAGCACCTCATCCTGGTCAAGCCGCGAACTGATGGCCTGGCCCACTTGGGTTAGCAGCTCATACTCCTTGGTGCGGCGTTGGGTGTCATGCATGACCACGTAGTTTTCCAGGGTCAGGCCAATCTGCAACGCCAGTCCGGTCAGCAGGCGCAGGTTCGAAGCGCCAAAGCGGCGCCGCTCGGCATCCGGAAACAAAATGACTCCGAAGTTATGCTCCCGGGTCTGCAGGCTCACGGCGGTCAGGTGATGGATGTTCTCCGCCATCAGCAACTGGCGGAACTTCTCAAATTCCGTCCCAGGCAAGGCGGGCAGCGGCTCCGGCATGTCACGGATATTGCGGAAACTCACAAAGCCGCCTCGCCGGTAGGTAAGCTCGCAGATGTACTCCCCCGCACCCTCCGCTTCCAATTTCTTCAAGAATTCGGGAGAGTAGCCGCGCTGCACGGAGGGCAAAACGGTCCGCCAGCCTTCCGAAATGCAAATCACCGCCCGGCTTGTGGGCAACGGTGCAGCCAGCCGGTCGAGCACACTTTGCATGCTCGAAACCAGATCCTCGGCGGAAAGCAACCGCCTCGAATCCACTCCGAGCGTCGAGAATGCCAGAGCATTTTCCTGCACCGCATTGCGCTCGTTCTCGAACAGCACCATCAGCATGGCGATTCCCAGCAGCATTTGCGGCAACGGGCCGAGTACCGGTCCCCCGGCTCCGAAGATTTCCATCACAATGCCGTGGAATTGCGTAAAGCTCAGAAGCACCGCCCACACCGCCAGCGAGAATGCCAGCAGGCCCAGCGCCACCGAACCACGGCGGCGCGACTCGCGATAAAAGCTCAACGCGCAGTAAGCGAACAGAACAGCTAACCCGGTCTCCACCCGCAAATGAACCGCGGGAAGTCTTGCAGCATGCAGCCATCCGGCAACTACCCGCGACGCCGCGTCGCCGAAAGCAAGCGCAACTCCCGCCAAAGCCACCAGCACGTCGTACCAGCGCAACCCGGACCGTTCACGAATGAGGCGTGTGGAGACAAACAGGCACATCCCCATAACAAACAACAAAAGTGAGGAGAAGAATGAGACCGCGAGCGAATTACCCTGGAAAACACCCACCGCATCCAGCGCGAAGTAAAGCGTGTAAGCTGCCCACGCCACCTGCCATGCGCGAAAATAGGGCCGACGACTTTGCTCGTAAAGATAGGTAAAAACAACACTTAGCAGCAGGGCAACCAGGCCCGGGACGAGGACCGCACTGATACTCGTTGCTACGCTGTTCATGGGCGCGCTGTAAACAGCTTTCCTTCCGCTCCAAGCAGTCAACCAGGGGGATTACAACTACTGTGTCACAGGAGGACTCGCGAACACAACAGTTTTGCGCAGCTTTCCGCGAACCGAAGGAATCCGCATTTAAACCAAAGATTCCTTTGGAGTTGCTGCTCCCACCGTGGCTTGACCGGTCTGGGCGCTGACCGTACCATCAAGGCTGGATTCCTTCCCCATGGTTGATTCATCCCCTTTTTCCATTTCAGATGCTACCGCCCCTCCACGCGTTCGTTTTGCGCCGTCACCAACCGGGTACCTGCACGTTGGAGGAGCTCGTACTGCGCTCTTCAACTGGCTTTTCGCCCGCCATTTCGGCGGCACTTTAGTGCTCCGCATTGAAGATACCGACGCCGAACGCTCCACTCAGGAGATGGTGGAGGGAATCCTGCAGGGCATGCGGTGGCTTGGGCTCGATTGGGACGAAGGGCCGTACTATCAAACGCAGCGCATCGAGATGTATCGCGAGGCGGCCGCAAAACTCCTGGCCTCCGGGCACGCCTACTACTGCTTTTGCGCGAAAGAGGAGCTGGAAACCCGCCGCGCTGCCGCTACCGCCGCAGGGCGGCCGCCAAAATACGATGGAGCCTGCCGCAAGATTCCCGCCGACGAAGCTGCCCGACGGCGCGCTGCCGGGGAGGCAGCAGTAATTCGTTTCTTGATCCCAGAGTCAGGCAGCACGGTTTTCGACGATGCCGTGTTTGGCCGGGTTGAATTCAGTAACTCTGAGCTCGAGGATTTCGTTCTGCTGCGCTCCGATGGTGGGCCAACCTACCACCTGAGCGTCGTGACCGATGATGGGGATATGAAGATTTCTCACATCATCCGCGGAGCTGACCATCTTTCGAACACGCCGAAGCAGGTGCTGCTTTATCGAGCCCTCGCCGCACCGGTTCCGGTCTTCGCCCATGTGCCGCTCATTCTCGGGCCCGATAAGACCCGGCTTAGCAAGCGTCACGGCGCAACCAGCGTGATGGCTTATCGCGATGAAGGCATCGTACCGGAAGCCTTCCGCAATTTTCTCGCTCTGCTCGGCTGGACTCCGCCGGAAGGCACCCCCGAGGTTTTGGGAGATGCGGAACTGATCCGGCTCTTCAGCCTGGATGGTGTTTCCCGCTCCAACGCGGTTTTCGATCGCGGCAAACTGGACTGGTTCAACACGGAATACATTCGCGCTTATTCGGCGGAGAGGCTGCTTCCGCTCATCGAAGAAGAATGGAACAAAGCCGGTGTGAAACCCGAGCGAACCGACCGCCCCTGGTTGCTGGCCACCATTGACCTGCTCAAACCGCGCGCCCGCAGCCTGAAAGACTTCGCCACTTCGTTCCGCGCCTTCTTCACCGACTCGTTTCAGCTGGATCCGGCGGCCGTAGAAAAATTTCTCAAAGACGACTCGATCCGGCAGATGCTCGCAGAATTGGGTAGCCGCTATGCCGCGTCGGCCAACGGCTTTACTGAGCCGGAAACAGAGAAAATCCTGCGCGACTTTGCCGCTGAGAAAAACGTAAAAGCCGGAGCGCTGATCAATGGCGCTCGCGTGGCGCTAACCGGCCAGGGAGTCGCACCCAGCCTCTTCGCGGTGATGGTGGCCCTAGGGAAAGACAAGACTGTAGCACGGCTGCAAGCAGCTTCAGGTCAGCGCGTCTAATTGTGCGCGTGCGGGCTTTGCGGGGGGTTCGCCTTGTGCGGCGGCGGGGCCTTAATCACCTTCACGTTGAACTCGACCGGCAACCGTTTCGGCGGATAACAGGCAGCGTTGTCGCAGGCCTGGTATTTCAGCGTGCCATGCACCGGATATTCGCTGGGCAAGACGCTGGCCATGGGACGGACGGACACCGACAAAGTGAATTGCCCCGCATAGACGCTCAGCTTTTGGTCAGGAGCGAAGGGGAAGCTCGCCAACTCTCCCGGCGGGTAGGTGATGCGGCCGACGATGATGTCAGTCGGTGCGTCCAAAGTCAGAACGGTGGGGATAAGAAATTCCTCCGTCGGAGTATTGGAGTTAACGTGAAATCCCGCTCCTACCCGGAAGTGCAGCTCCACCGGATGAGCGCTGCCCCGCTGGATGACGGCCAAGGGCGCCGGAGACATAGTTACGGAGGGACTCTTGGAGCTGAACTGCTCCTGGCCAACCAGCGGCGCAGCGAGCGGCACGCATAGCAGAACCGCGATCAGCCCATGCATGGCAAGCCTGGTCAGCGTTTCACAAGCCTTCCTCGCTCCGACGATGCTATTTCGAGCTTGCATTAGGGACCACGCTTGTTCCCTGCAGGCGCTCGACCGAGCCGCCTTGCGTTTTCCGTTCGTCCGCGACACTTACTGCGCTCGGAGCAAGAATTTTGCGAATCGACTCCTCGATCTCACTCTTGCTCGTGAGACCAATCGTCTTTTGTGAGACCTTGCCGTCGCGCGTAATAAACACTGTGGTTGGAAGAAACGGCAAACCGCCGTAGTCGTTGCCGATGGCGTCCTGCTCCTCCCGTCTTCCCACCAGAATTGGGTAGTCCACTCCCAAATCCTTGGTGAAGGCGGTGACATCTTCCATCGGAGCGTCGTCTTTTACATCGACTCCGACCACTTGCAGCCCCTGGGGTCCATATTGGTTCTGCAATTCGACCAGCCACGGCATTTCGATCTTACATGGCCCGCACCAGGTGGCCCAAAAACTAAGCACCACGGCACGGCCGCGCAAATCCGACAAATGGATCAGCTTGCCGTCGGTGGTTGGCAGCGCGAATGCGGGGGCCACCGCGCCTTTCATCTTGGCGGCGGCAAGCACTTCCGGAGCTGTTCCATTGCGCGCCGAGTTGCGGCCATAGACGAGCAACAACGAGGCCACCATGGCCACCACAATCCATATCACGGGGTCTCGCTTCAACTGGAAACTCCTGGCCGAGGGGAAGTGGCAAAGAAAAATTTGGGAACCAGCAGGGGACGGGCATGGGCTACCGGTCCAGACGCCAGAGCATTCTTTATCTCATCCTCAATTTTGCTTCTGCTTTCCAGGCCCAGAATTTTCCCCACGATTTTGCCGTCGCGGCTGATCACGAAGGTCTGTGGGAGAAAGGCAATGCCACCGTAGGCGTCTCCCACCGCATCGGTCTCCGATTCTTTACCCACCAGGATCGGGTAATCAATCGCCATCTCTTTCGCGAAGTCGGTCACATCGCTCATAGAGCTGTTGTCCATCGAGACGCCGACAATCTGCAGCCCCTGCGGTCCATATTGCTTTTGCAGCTCTACCAGCCAGGGTGTCTCAATTCTGCAGGGTTCGCACTCCGGCTCCCAAAAATTGAGCAGCACCGCTTTGCCCTTGAAATCCGAAAGGCGGACCGTTTTGCCTTCAAGAGATTTCAGCGTAAAGTCACGTGCCGGCTCCGCCGCGCCTTTGGCCATGGCCGCCTTCGCCGTCGCCGGACGATGCGACATGTAAACCCCGAACAACAGCATTAGGGCCGCCGCCATACCTACCACGATGAGAACTACCGGATCACGTTTCACATCAACCTCGCTACAACAAAAAACGGTTTAAAAACGAAAAATACCTTGAGAGAAGCGAAAAACGCCCAATCACCAACAGGACCCCAAGAGCCACGAGCAGCGCTCCGCTGATCACTTCCAGGGCGTGCATGTGAGTCTTAAAGCGGCCGTAAAACTTGAGGAAGCGTTCCATCAAAAGTGAAGTCAAAAGAAACGGCACCGCCAGACCCAAAGAATAGACGGTCAGCAACAGAATCCCTTTAGCGATCGAGTCCTGTTGCGACGCAAAGCCCAGAATCACCGCCAGAATCGGCCCAACACAGGGCGTCCAGCCGAAGGCGAAGGCAAAGCCAATCACGAAGGCTCCAGCGACGGTGCTGCCACCCTTTACGCTGTGCAGCCGCTTGTCCGAATAAAGCGCATTGATGCGAAAAATTCCCGTCAGGTGCAGCCCGAACAGAATAATCACCACTCCCGCCACTTCCGCCAAAGTCGACTTGTAGCGGGCTAGCAACTGGCCGACTTCAGTGGAGATCGCTCCCAGCGTGATGAACACCACGCTGAAACCCGCGATAAAGGCGACGGAATTCATCATCACTTTGCGGAAAAGTCGGGCCTGCTGCGATTGCAGCTCTTCCACACCTGCGCCCGAGATAAGCGAGACGTATCCCGGCACGAGCGGGAGGACGCACGGGGACAAGAATGAGACTAGCCCCGCGACAAAGGCCGCGATGGGAAGCGGAAGATTCGTCATTTAAGCACATTCTAACAGTCGGACGGCGGAGTTTGTCCGTCTCCAACGGGCCAGTCACTTCCGTGCTGGATCATTCGCAGGTGGCTGTGTTTCCAACTCTTTAGGTGGCTCGGCCACGGCTTTGCGGAGGAATTCGGGCGGCACCACCGCCGTCAAGACGGCACGCTCGCCGTGTTGCTCCACCTTCAGACTGTCAAAAAATTGCTTTACGTCGGAATCGGAACCCTGCCCCGCTACCGTGCTCTCCGCCGAGTGAAACAGACTCAGGAAAGTTCCCAATCGCTCGGTCACCCGCTTGGCCTCATCGAAACTGTCGGTAAAAGCCTCCACCCGCAGGTGAATACTTCCCAGGTAGCGTGCTGAGGCCACGACCGCCGCGGGCTGCGAGAACAGCATGGAAACTTCCGCGCTGCGTCCGCTCGGGACGTCCATGCCAGTCTGCGGATTGACCTTGCAGATCACCCACGCCAGACTGCCCAACGGAATGTGTTTGTAGTGCTGCCGCAGCAGCGCTGGACCACCGAAGGGCGAAGCCAGCTTGCGGGACCGCTCCACGATCCCGCGAATGACCTCCGGGTCGGGGTGGTTAGAAGCCGCTACGGTATCCGGCCCGAGAATGGCGACGCGTAAGGTGCGGCCTTCGAGAGGAATATCGTAGATCTCGACTGAGCCATCACTTTCCACAGCTTGCGCCAGCTTGCGCAGGTAGGCGCGCAGCCGGACACCGTCAATCTTGCCGACAAAAATTTCCGAATAGCGCGGGGCTTGGCTGGCCCCGGACTGCGGCGGCAGACTGCCCGGGTAATGAACGGCCAGTGCAACCTGGTCCAAGTCGCGCTCAAACTCAAAGCCGGTGGCTTGAACGAACTGCTCATAGTCGGGATCGCGAGAGACCTCGGGCAATTGGCCGAGGACGCCGGCCCGGCGAATCCATTTGAGATTGACGTAAGCGAAGCCGTCGGCGCCGGGAAGTAAACGCGCAGGCTCCGGCGGGGCGTGCTTGCGCAGAAAGACTGCCAGCGCGACCGCGGCGGCCACCAGCAGAACGCCAAACAGGATGGGAAGGCGTCGTCGTATGCGCATGAAAGGTGTGCAGAATCATAGCAGAGGGAAGCGGGTACAGCGCTAGAGTTGTCGTCTTGAGCGAAGTGGCGGCATCGCGAAGCGAAGCCGCTACGAAGTCGGAGGATCACTGCCCACTCAAACCCGGATCGGGCGCGGGAGGGATTTTCTTCATGGATCCCGCGGTACCGCAAGAATTCCTCTCGTGATCGGGATTGTAGCGTCCTGGGGAGTCCTCGACTGTGTTGTCGTTCATCTCGCACGACACTTCTCTGAGGATGACCAGGCATCGGAGTTACACTTAGCTGTTTTGGAGGCAAGGCATGCGCCGTCTCTGCGTTCTTTTCTACGTCCTCATTTGCATTTCTCCTCTTTCCGCATTCGCTCAAGCCAAACATTCCTTCACCTTCGAAGACATGATGAAGCTGAGACGAGTCGAGGAGCCGGAGGTCTCGCCGGATGGCAAGTGGGTGCTGTTCGCGGCGGTGGATGTGGACCTGGCAGCCAACACCAAGACGCCGCATGTGTGGGTGGTGCCACTCGACAGTGGTTCCCACGTCTCCCAAAACCAGGGAGACATGAGGCACCCCAATTCACCTCAATCCAACTCTGGGGAAAGGGAAATCATCTCCGATCAGGATGCCGACCGGCCGCGCTGGGCGCCGGATGGTAAGCGCTTCGCGTTCATCTCGACCAAGAAGGATGGATCCCAGATTTGGATTGCCAACTTTGATGGCGCCACCGGAACGGTAACCGGAGTTGGTCAGCTGACAGATATCAAAACCGAAGCCGACGGCGAGCTGTGGTCGCCCGATGGCGAGAACATTCTGTTCCGGTCGGATGTGGATCCGGAGTGCGACGGGGCGCCTGAGCAGGAAACAGCGTGCAATGCCAAGAAGCTGGAGGAGCGAGAGAAATCGCCGGTGAAGGCGCTCATCTTCACGCATCTGCTGTACCGGCATTGGAACGCATACAAAGAGGGCAAGCGCAGTCATTTGTTTGTCATCCCCGCTTACGTGGAGACAGCCGCCCCCGGCTGTCCGGTCGAGCGAAGCTCGACGGCTGTTGGGAGCGGCACAGAACTGCCCGGCTCGGCCGGGCCGGACAGCCGAGGCGGCTGTCCCCACGTGGTTCCTCGTGATCTGACACCTGGCGACTACGATGCGCCAGTGTTCTCCCTCGGCGGGCAGGATGACTATGCCTTCTCTCCCGATGGCAAGGAAATCTGCTACGCCTCGAACCACGATCCCGAGCCGGCGATCTCCACCAATAACGATCTGTTCACTGTACCGGTGGATTTTCCGCCGGGCGCAACGCCAGAGCAGGTGCTCGCGGCCACGAAGGACATCACCGCCGACAACAAGGCCAGCGACTCGACGCCGCTCTATTCGCCGGATGGAAAGTACATCGCCTACCGCGCGCAGCAGAGGCCGGGATATGAGAGCGACCGCTTCCGGCTGGTGCTGTACGACCGGAAGACAGGGAAGAAGCACAGCCTGACCGAAGGCTTTGACCAGTGGGTGGGGAGCTTCGCGTGGAGCGAGTCCGAGATTGCTTTCGTCACAGAAGAAGAGGGCAAATCACCGATTTATTATGTTTCGCCGCCATTGTGTCCCGAAGGCTGTCATCCCATTAGACTCGTTGATGGCTATAACGATGATATTACTATGGGGCGAATAAATCGTGTAACACCGAAGGGAAACGAGATTTGGGAGTTTGTATTTCTTTTCACAAGGATGTCCGTCGAAGCACCAACACAGGTATTCGCAGCGTCCTCAGGGGATTGCGTAATTGGTCTCGAAAAGGTTCGAGCAATGCTGCTAGGGCAATCCAAAGAGCCATCACCGGAGTGCTCATTACCCAAGGCACGCCAGCTTACCCACCTCAACGACGCCGTCCTATCACAAGTCGCCATGTCCCCGCTCGAACCCTTCTGGTTCACCGGCGCGCATGGTGACAAAGTCGAAGGCTTTCTGGTCAAGCCGCCGAACTTCGATCCCAATAAGAAATATCCGGTGAAGTTTCTCATTCATGGCGGCCCGCAGGGCGCCTGGGGAGACGACTGGAGCTATCGCTGGAATCCTGAACTCTTCGCGTCCCCAACTTCATCCACGAGCGGCGGATACGTCGTGGTCATGATCAACTTTCACGGCTCGACCGGCTACGGGCAGAAGTTCATTGACGCCATCAACGGCGACTGGGGCGGCGCGCCGTTTGAAGACTTGATGACGGGCCTCGACTACGCTGAGGCGCATTACGGGTTTATCGATAAAGACCGGGAGTGCGCGCTCGGCGCGAGCTACGGCGGATACATGGCCAACTGGATTCTCGGCCACACCAACCGCTTCAAGTGCATCGTCAGCCACGACGGCATGTACGACGCCGAGGGAGCCTGGGGTTCCACCGAAGAGCTGTGGTTCAACGAGTGGGAGTTCAAGGGAACTCCGTACACGAATCGGGAAATGTACCGCAATTGGTCGCCGAGCGGGTACGCGGCGAATTTCAAGACGCCGACACTGGTGATTCACGGGCAGAAAGATTATCGGCTCGATGTGTCGCAGGGCTTCGAGCTCTTCACCACGTTGCAGCGGATGGGTGTTCCGTCAAAGATGCTGTATTTCCCCGATGAAGGCCACTGGGTGCTCAAGCCGCAGAATTCGCAGCTCTGGTACAAGACAGTGAATGATTGGGTGGACCAGTGGATTGGCAAATAAATTCTGGAATTCCACCCCTACAGGCTCAGGCGGGCCGAGCCCGCAACAGATCGGCAATCAGAACTATGACGGCCACCACCACGAGCAGATGAATCAGGCTGCCGGCGATGTGAAGCGTGAAACCGAGCAGCCACAGGATGAGCAGGACGGCAATCAGCGCACGCAACATAAAACCGCTCCTTTTCGCTTAAAGCGAAGACGTTGGAATCTGCCTAAAGCGGATGTTGGATGCTAGTGCGACCAGAAAAGGCTACCGATCAGAAATAAGACTTGCGCGGCAGCGAACGCCATCCAGATGCGGGCGCGCAAACGGGAGCGCCGCAAATCCCGGCGCAGGTCTCCGTGCATGTCGTGGAGGAACTCCAGCAGCACGGCCGGAGGCTGAGGCGGCGGTGGTAATGGAGCAGGCGCACGGCCAGGCGCCGATGAGTAAACCGATTTTGCCGGATCGGTGAGATAGGCTTTCGGACCATCAATTACCGACGACCAGCGCGGCAAGAGGATTGTGGAATCGGCGAGAATCGCCGGGTCCGGCTTGGAACTCAACTCCAAAGGAGCTTGTCGTTCCGGAGCCACCACGTCAGCCAAATTCCGCAGAAACGTGCTGAACCACAAATGGCTGAGCTGATCGCCGATCAGTTCGCCGACATCCACCGGCTGCGACTCGAGTTCGAGCGGTGGCAAGACTTCCGGCGAAAGTACATCCCCCAGATTGGTGAAGACCGTTCTATACCACGGAGTGCGCAAGCGATCGCCCAGCGGCATGCCCACATTTGCGGGCCGCGAGACTAACTGCAATGGCGGCAGCTTCTCCGGGGAAAAAGTATCGGCCGCATTGGTCAGCAAGGACTTCCAGAGCGGGGGATCCCAGCCGTCAGGCGGCAGAAAATTGGGCTCAGGGCCTTCACCGAGGCTTCCGGGAACATCGCCGGAAGTCGGCTCGCTCAAATTGTTGGACGGCCAAATCGACACATCTAGAGTGTCGCAACCTGCGGGCTGGGAGTCAAACGGTTTGACACATCTTTACAACCCGGCAAGAGCCCGGCGACTTCCCGGCCGGGCCGTTTCAATAAGAAAACAGGTGCGGTTTGGGCAGACAAGGTTTATTTTGTGTGGACGGTTTTACGGTGTCGGTGCCCATGCCAGCGACAGAGACCAAAAGCCAAATCAACGTAGCCGTGGCTGAAACGGACTACCCGGCGCTGTACCTTGCGGCCGACAATGCCTCGCGCCTGGCGCAGAAGCGGCACCTGCGTTTCACCGCCACCATTCTGGCGGCGCTGGTATTGAGCGCGGCGCTGGGAACATTTTCGGGGATCTTTCATTCTGTCGGCAAGCTGCTCGCGCTGGCGAGCGGAGCCGGCGCGGCTATCAGCTTTATCGTCACTTCCATCCGCAAGGCGATGCGGCCCGACAAACTATGGTATAGCGGGCGGGCAGTCGCCGAATCCGCCAAGAGCATGGCGTGGCTCTACATGACAGGAGCCGATCCGTATCCCGTCTCGCTCTCCCCAGTTGAAGCGGACAACAAATTCATTGCGGATTTGAAAGCGATGGCCAAGGACCAGGCGCAGGCGGCGCTGGGGTTCGGCGGCGAATTCAGTGAGCGCCCGCAGATCACGGCCCGTATGCGCGAAGTCCGCTCGGCATCGCTGGCGGAGCGAAGACAGATTTATCTGGCTTCCCGCATTGCGGATCAGCGCAAGTGGTATGCCCGTAAGGCCGACAAAAGCCAGACCATGGCCAACCGCTATTTTGTGGTGATCCAGGTCAGCCAGGCGTTGACGCTAGCGGCAACGGTGCTCCTGCTATCGCCGCTCGGCTCCAAGTGGAATCTGGGCGGAGTATTCTCGGCGCTGGCCAGCGCGTTGATTGCATGGCTGCAAGTGCGTCAACATGAAGAACTGGCGCAGGCTTACTCGGTCACCGCGCTCGATTTGGGGTTTGCCGAAGAGGAAGGGGCCAGCGTGGCCACGGAAAAAGATCTCTCCGCCTTTGTCGCGGATGCAGAAAATACGCTGGGGCGGGAACACAGCCTGTGGATTGCGCGAAAAACAACGGCGTAGAATGATTGGGCTGATCGCGCAAAGGAGATTGTCATGCGGAAATCCATAGCGATTCTCACTTTCCTGATTCTGGGCCTTGCTGCGCTGGCCTGCGCGCAAGCGGACAAGAGCAAACGGCCCAGCCCGCCTGCCTCGGCCGAGTGCAAGCTGCCCGATGGAAAAATCATCAAGACGGATTATTCCAGCCCGCGCTTGAGGGGACGCAAGATGGTCGGTGGCAACAATCCCTATGGACAGGTTTGGCGGCTGGGAGCGAATGAAGCAACTACGTTCGTGACCGGTGCCGATCTGACCGTCGGAGGCCAAGACGTTCCCGCCGGAAGCTATACCCTGTTCGCCATTCCCAATCCAGACAAATGGACCTTAATCATCAGCAAGAAAACCGGAGAATGGGGAACGGATTACGCCGGCGCTGGCGAAGACTTGGCGCGAGTGGACATGAAGGTGTCTCAGCTGCCCTCCAAGCTGGAGAATTTCACCATCACCTTTGCCCCGTCGGGGAGCGGCTGCACCATGAATGCGGATTGGGACACGACGCGGGCGTCGGTGGAGATGGCAGAAAAAAAATAAGAGAGCGTCCTTCTCCAAGGCTGCTCACTGCTGCTCAGGCTTTTCTTGTCCGGTGGAGTTTGTTGTCTCTAGTTCCTCCTCGCGCAAAATTACAACGTCGACGCGGCGATTCTGGGCACGGCCGCCGGGCGCGGAATTATCCACGATGGGGTGGTATTGCGCGTAGCCAGCGGCTGACAGCCGGGCTGGAGAAAATCCGTACTTGACGATGAGAAGCCGGATGAGCTCGGTCGCGCGCGCGGTCGAGAGTTCCCAGTTAGAAGGAAATTGCGCGTTGTGAATAGGGACGTCGTCAGTGTGTCCTTCAATGCGAATGTGATACGGCCGGCGGGCTAACTCGGTGGCAATCCGATCGAAAGCGGGTTGAGATCCCTCCTTCACCGCAGCGGAGCCACTTTCAAAGAAACCAACTTCCTTCAGGCTTATGACCAGGCCGTCGGGCGTGCTGCGGAGAACGATCTCACGCCGGGAAATTTCCGGAGCCAGAGTTGCCTGCAGCTCGCGCCGCAGGCTTTCGAGATCTCCGTTCTCCTGGGCCGCCGAAGCACGATCTCCAGGCGACGCGACGAGCCGCCCCAGGGCGGCAGTGCGAGCGGCATTCTCAATTGCCTGAACCTGATTGAAAGGCATCGGCTCTTTGGAATCCTTGGGAACCTGCGTAGTGGAATCGGGGAAGACTCCAAGCTCCTGAAATGCCACCTGGATGGCCATGGCGAGTTTGCCGACTTTTCGTTTGTCCACCTGCGAGGTGGAATACATCACTACAAAAAAGGCAAACAATAAGGTAATAAAATCAGCATAGGAAACCAGCCAGCGTTCATGGTTGACGTGCGTCTTGCGCTTGCGGCGGCGGTGCCTCATTGGGTCACCTCGACGCGTTCGGCCTCGCGTGGCAAGGGCCGGGTGTCGGAGAGGAAGCCGAGCAGCTTGGTTTCCAGCATGCGCGGATTCATTCCTTCCAGGATGGACACCACACCTTCCAACGTCATTTCGCGGATGACGTGCTCTTCATGCAGGCGGATCTTCAGCTTTCCCGCGGCCGGAAGAAAAATGAGATTGGCCGCACCCACACCATAGATGGTGGCGACGAAAGCCACCGCAATGCCCTTCCCGACTTCATCAATCTTGTCGAGGTGCTGCATGACCTGGATGAGGCCGAGCACCGCACCGATGATGCCGATGGTAGGAGAGAAGCCGCCGGCGGATTCGAAGACCAGGAAGGTTTCCTCTTCCCATTCGAGCTGATTATCGAGCTCGAGTTCCATCATCTTGCGCAATTCGCGGGGCTCCGTGCCGTCCACTGCCAGCATGAGCGATTTTTTCAGGAACGGTTCATTAATGTGTTCCAGTTCGGCGTCGAGTGAAATGATGCCCCCCCGCCGCGCCTTGTAGGCGAATTGGACCAACTCCTGCACGATTTTCCGCGGATCATTCACCGGCTCGACGAAGATGCGTACCACCCGCCGTAGAGCCGCAAGCACAACCCGCAATGGAAACTGCAGCAGGACGGCGCCGAAAGTTCCACCGAAAACAATGAGCGCGGCGGTGGGCTGCAAAATTTGGGAAAGATTGCCGCCTTCCAGGAGCAAGCCTCCAAGAATGGCAGCGATAGCCAAGAAGAAGCCGGCCCAGCTGGCCTTGTCCACTGAGCTTACCTCCCGCCCGCTTCTTCCGGTTTTCCGCTTGCCGGATTTGCTACCGATGGAGCAGGTGAGGGCAGGGGCGCAGAACATCCAGCGGGCATTCCCTGCAGAATAGTGCGGCGGAATTCCACAATGCGATGAAGGACTTCCGCCTCGCTCTCCAGCACCAGAAGTTTTTCCCCGTTCAATAAGGTAATGACCGTATCGGGAGATTGCTCGATGAATTTGATCAGATCCGAATTCACCGTAAACGGCCGGTTATTCAGGCGGGTCAGTAGAATCATCCACCCTCACTTTCCGCTGCGTGGGAGCTGGTTACAGCCCGCCTTGCGTTCCATCGGAAACTTGCCGGGTTTCGGTTAGAAAGATTGCGGTGACTTCGCATTACCGACGTACCAAAACATTTGTGCGAAGTTCCGCTAAAGCGAATGCGCACTCTGCCGATGTGCACTGTGAAAGCAAGATGGGTTCCGAAGCAGGGAACGGGACGGGGCATCCGCAGAACTCCTGAGGAGCCTGGTTCCACAGAAGGACGGAACCAACCCAACTAAAGGAGAAATTCAAATGGCACTGGGAATTTTGAACAATATCCCGTCCCTGGCGGCGGAAAACTCGCTGACTCTGACCAGCACCGCGTTGAATACAACGCTGGCGCAGTTGTCTTCCGGTTCGCGCATCAATACTGGAGCGGACGATGCCGCCGGCTTGGCCATTGCTAACGGCTTGCAAGCCAACATTACCGCGCTCACGCAATCGGTGAGCAACGCCAACAATGGCGTGGGAGAACTGCAACTGGCGGATGGCGCACTCGCCCAGGTCACCACGTTGCTGAACCGCGCCGTCACTCTGGCGACCGAATCGGCCACGGGCACGGTTTCCGATCCGCAGCGCACCGCGCTGCAGGCCGAATATTCCTCCATCCTGGCAGAAATCAATCGCGTGGGCAGCTCCACTACTTATAACGGCCAGGCGGTATTTCAAAATGGCTCGCAGCCAAATCTCAATGCGCAGGATAGTCCGACAGCCGGGGCGTTGACTGCTGCGACTACCCTGACCCCGGGCGAGGCGACTTCCATTACCGCGGGCGGGACCACCTTCACCTACAACGCGCCAGCCGCGGGTAATAACCCGAACCAGCAGGTCAGCGCCGGCACCGCACTCACCGCCGGTGGCGCGCTGGTCGCTTCCGGAGTCTTGACCATTAAGCATGGTGCGGGCGCAGCCACCACCTACACGGTAACCGCGGCCACGACCGACACCGTGCAGGATCTGATCAACACCATCAACGCGGGCGCCACCACCATCGGCACCGGCGGCGGAGCGAACGGCACGGTAACCGTCGGTGGCGGCGCTGCCACCGGCTTACACGCCGCGCTGGTCGGCGGCCAACTGCAGATTACCGACACCGCAGGCAACAACAACCTG
Organism: uncultured Acidobacteriaceae bacterium; assembly: GCA_963697035.1. Lineage (GTDB taxonomy): Bacteria > Acidobacteriota > Terriglobia > Terriglobales > Acidobacteriaceae > PALSA-270. Next base: position 285,533 of record CAVOMN010000005.1, read on the forward strand.
GCCGTAACGGGCGGCGCATCGATCGTGAACGCGGGTACCACCGGGTTTGCCGATACCACCAACCCGACCGTGCAGACGCTCATCAATGCGATTAACAGCGACACCACCGTCGGAGCGAAAGCGGTGCTGGTTGGCGGCAACCTTGAAATCACCGACCCATTGAATCGGAACGATCTCACGGTCACGTCGAACGACACTGCTCTGGGCGCCACCGTTCTAGGCGCTCCCACAACTTTCGCCACCCCAAACACCACCGGAGTCGCAACCACCAACCTCAATCAGTTGGTAGGCAACGCCACCGTGACCGCGGCGACCACGATAGCCGCCAATGCAATCGTCGCCTTCGACGCGGGCGGCAAATCCTTTAGCTTCACTGCCAACGCCGGCGGCACCTCCACCATCGGCGATCTGCTGAATGCCATCAACAATCCCGCAACCGATGCGGCCGGCTTGACGGCGTACATCAATGCCAACAGCAACCTGGTCGTCACCGATCCTAGCAACAGCAGCAGTCTCAAGGTTGATACCACCAACACGGCAACGGCACCCGGAACTCTCACCAACCCGAGTTCAACCAGCGTGGCCGCGCCCACCAACATCTTTCTCAGTGATGCGACGGCGGTGGGATCGAGCCAAATCTCGGTGCAGATCGGAGCGTTGACCACCAACGGCATCACCAACGGAACCGGAGGAAACTCCGTCAACCTGACCAACACCGACTTGAGCCACCAGTCGGATGCGCAAACCGCCTTGACTGCAATTGATGCGGCGATCGCCAACGTTGCCAGCGTGCGCGGCACCTTGGGTGCCAGCGTGAACCGCCTCACCGCCGCCAGCAACGTGATCAACAGTCAGGTGCAGAACCTGACTTCCGCGGAAAATACCATCACGGCAGCCGATATTCCTTCGGCCGTCGCCAACCTCACCAAGTACTCGATCCTGGAGCAGACCGGAATTTCCGCTCTGGCCCAGGCGAATCAACAGCAACAACTGGTACTCAAGCTGCTTCAGTAGAGCAGCCCCTGAAAGGAGGCGAACGAGCTCGCCTCCTTTCGCGTTTCCCCAAGGTAGCTCGCGATGAGTATCGGCCCCGTTGGAAGTTCGGTCCCCGCTTCCGGGCCTCAGAGCCTGGAACTAAACGTGCGCGCCACGCCGCGCCCGAGTCCCACTTCGGAGAGCGAACCCTCACGGGAAGAGTCGGCGCAAAAAAACACGGCTCCCGTTCCTTCTGTTCCGCAGGATGAAGTCCGCGTGCAGCAGGATACACCGGCGGATTACATCATGATCTATCAGTTCGTGAATCAGCAGTCAGGCAGCCTGATTCTGCAAATGCCAGATGAGCAAGTGCTTAGCATCGTTCATGAGATCCAGCAGATGCTGCAGAGCACGCAGCGAGAGGCCTCAATGGCGCTGGGCACACCGGAAAAGTCTGCCGGAGAGTAGGAATAGGAAATAGTAGGAACAACCTAAAGAGCAGGGACACTTATGGGTATTAGTCTGAACCCTTCGACCATCCTGTCAGGCAGCGGAATCGACGTCGCCACGTTGGTGCAACAGATTGTCGCGAGCCAGAAAAGCGGCCCCTTGCAGGAGTGGCAGAACGAGCAAGCCACGCTTTCCACCCAAGCCGGCCTGTTATTGGGAATTAACAATAACTTAACCAACCTGCAGACCGCGGTTCAGGCTCTTGCCGACCCGCAAGGAGCTCTGGCCGCATTGACTGCGAGTTCGTCCCAACCGGACGTCCTCAGCGCGACCGTCCAAAGCTCGGCCGCCACCGCCACGCACGAGATTTCCGTGGCCAACCTGGTGAGCACGGCCTCTGCTTATACCAATGTGGTTCCGGGCGGGACTCTCAGCGCCGGCGGCTTCACCGTGCAGGTCGGAAGCGGGCCGGCGGCCACCGTCACAACTTCGGCCGGCGAAACCTTGACTCAATTGGCCAACGCCATCAATACCCAGCAAATCGGAGTTACGGCCAACGTGATCAGCGATGCCAACGGATCACGTCTGTCCTTGCTCAGCAACACCGCCGGGCAGCCCGGCAACCTTACCATCGTGCCCATCGGATCCACCGGAACGCCCTCCTATACCGGAACGGGGAATGGCGAGATTTCAGGACTAACCGGCGGTTCGGCCAGCGTTGCCGAGACCTACACAATCACGGCGACCGACGCGACTCATTTTTCCGTGACCGGTTCCGTTTCCGGCGCGTTGGGTACGGCTACGGTCGGCAGCGCCTTCACCTCCAGCCAGATCGCGTTCACGATTGCGCCGGGCAGCACGCCGTTCCAGGCGGGCGACACTTTTACGGTCACCACGGCCGCGCCGCCTGCCTTGGGGTTTCATCAGACGGCGGGGAACAATGCATCGTTGACGGTGGACGGGGTTCCGGTCAGCAGCAGTTCCAATACCGTCACTGGGGTGATTCCCGGAGTCACGCTGAACCTGCTGAGCGCTCCCTCGAACGGCGCCGTGCAACTTACCGTTGGGGCCGACACTAATCAAGCCACAACCGCCATCAACAATTTCGTTTCCGCTTACAACACCATCATCGGCAACATCGATCAGCAATACGTAGTGGATCCCACGACCAACACCGAAGGCCCGCTCGGCTCCGATTTCTCTCTGCGCTCCCTGCAATCCAGCCTGCTTGCCGATGTCAGCTACGCCATCAGCGGAAATAGCGGCGTGGTCAACCTGGCGTCGTTGGGTATCAGCACCAATGACGATGGCACCCTGACCGTGAATACCGTTTCCGCGCCCGGCAGCCCTGCTCTAAGCGATGTGCTCGCCTCCAACCCGGGCGCAGTGCAAAGCTTCTTCCAGAACACCCAGCAGACCGGCTTTGCCACGAACTTTCAGAACGATCTCAACGGGTTGACCGATCCTACGCAGGGCATCCTGAACCTGGACATTGCGGAAAACAGCGCCGAGCAGCAGTCGCTCACTACCAGCATCAGCAACTTTCAGGACCAGCTGACCCTGCAGCAACAGCAACTTACGCAGCAATTCGATCAGGTGAATGCCAATCTGCAGGCCTATCCGCTGCTTCTGCAGCAGGTCACGGAAATTATCGGTTCATTGAGCGTGTCCTCCACCACCGGCTTGAGTTCCACTCCCACGCTTACGGCTGGACTATAGACATCATGGATCCACGTCATTCCTACCGTCAGGTGGCTGGTCAGGGCGCAAGCGGGGTTCGACTCGTCATCATGCTCTACGAGCAAGTCATTCAAGACCTGGGACGGGCTGTGAAAGCCATTGAACGAAACAGCATTGAAGGCCGCACCCGCGAAGTAAATCACGCCCTTACGGTAATCAACCATCTGCAGTGCACCCTCGACCTGGAACGTGGCGGCACGGTTGCCCGCAATCTTGCCCGCTTCTACAACACGGTGCGCTCCGGCCTTGTCGAAGCCCATGCCCGTACCTCGCGAAAGCTCTTCGAGCAGCAGATCACCTATCTTTTGGATATGCGCGAAGCCTGGACGGAAGTGGATCGAGCGGTCTCTGCTCCGGCTTCGCCCAATCGCGAAATAACCCGAACCGGCTGGAGAGGTTGATGCCCGCATCCGCCGCCGAAGGCTTGCGCCTCACCAATGCCAGGCTGCGCACCATACTTGTCCGCTGGCAAACCACGGCCGGCGAACCTGACTCGATCACTTTGCCGGTCTTGACCAATCTATTGAGCGATCTCCGGCAGGCCGCCGAGTGGCTGCGCGCAATTCAGCCAAACTCGCCTCCGAATGCCGAACTCGCCAGGGAAATCTCCAACTACCGCGATAGCGTGCAACAGCTGGAACAATTCCTGCCCACCATTCAAGGGCGGCTACTGGCCGAAAAAGCCCGCCTGGAAAACGCTCGCACTCACCTCGCAGCAGCGGCGGCGTGGGCGGATGGACGCAAGAACATCCTGTAAGGGAAGGGTCCGTCGTCAAAGGCGCGAAGCCGGGCAAACGCCCTCACTCGCGTCGTCTCCGTGTCGCGAGGGGGAACCTATTTCAAATAGTCAAACAGACTGGCGGCCGGGCTTCGTCCGATCGATGCCAAGGTAGCGCTGATCGCCACCTGGTCTTGCGTGAGTTGAGTCGCGACCGCGGCCACGTCGGCGGCCGAGATATTGTTTGCCTGCTGGGTCAGGCCCAGCGTCTCGGTACTAAGATAGGTTTGTTGGGACTCGGTTTGATTCATTCCGTTGCCGTAAAAGACACGCTGAGCCGTCACATAGCTGAAAGCGCTGCTGACTTCAGTTACCGCGGCTGGAATTCCAGTATTGGTGTTCAAGGCGGCGATCAGATCGTGTATGGACTGAAATACATCCGCGCCCGGACCATTGAAGATCTGTGAACCGGGCTGGTTGACCTGGAGCTGATAACCAGTCCCGATGGTGACGCGATTCACGCCGCTGTTCCCGGCATAGCGCACTCCGGAAGGCGCCGTGGCGTCCTCCACAAAGGGCTGAGACGTGGCCGTACCGGAGAAAAGATATTGCCCCTGATAACTGGTATTCGCCAAACTGACGAGTTGGCTCTGGATTCCCGTGAGTTCGGCGGAAACGTCCGCCCGGTCGGAATCTGACAATGTTCCATTAGCTCCTTCCACTCCCAGGCTGATGGCCCGCTGCAGCGCTGTTTCCACCGAATTCAGAGTCGAATCCCCGGTGGAGAGCAGATCACTGAGGCTGCTGACGCTGCGCTGAAAGGAATCCACCTGCTGGCTCTGGGAATCAATCTGGGTAAGCTGTGCAGCGCCCGCCGGATCGTCCGATGGCTGGTTGATCTTATTGCCCGTGGCGAGTTCAAGGTTGTCGACGTTCTGTTGCTGCTGCACCTGCTGCAGCGCCGCCAGAAGGTCGGGCAGCGGATAGGGATTGACGCGTATGGAACTCATCCGGTTAATGTCCCCATGTTGATGACGGTGTAGAGCATGTCGTTGACCGTGGTGACAATGTTGGCGGCAGCGTCGAAAGCGCGCTGAAATTGCACCATGTTGCTGGCCTCTTCGTTGAGGTCCACTCCCGAAATACTGCCCGCGCTGGTCCTGCAGCTGCTGCAGAACCAGTTGTGAGGAGCTAAGCTCTGCGGTCGAGTTGGCCACATCATTGCCTACGCCAAAAACTATGTTGGAATAGTAGTCCGTAGGATTTTGGCCGGTGGAGACGTCGGGAGCCGCAAACGCGCTGGGAACGCCAGCAACGGCCGCGCCGAGTAAAGAGTCCGTGGTGGTAACTGCGAGGTTGCCGCGATTCTGAGGATCGGTAATCTGGAGTTGGCCGCCGACCAGCGCAGCCTTCGCGCCCACAGTGACATCCGTGTTGATGGCATTGATCAGGTCTTGAAGGGTCGAGGTCGCAGCCGCATTCGGAGTAAAAACGCCAAACTCGGCCCCGCTGTTCTGGGCCACACTGAGGTTGTTGTTGCCGTTAAGGTCAACGATCTGTAACTTCCCACCTGCGAGCGTGGCCTGATAGCCGCCCGGGCTGGGGTCGGTGCCGGACACGGTGATGTTTGTGCCGGCAACCGCCCCGCTAACGCCCCGGTTGATCGCGGTGATCAGGTTTCCAACCGTGGTCGCGGCGGTTGCAGTGTAGATGGTAGTGTTGCCTCCCCGGGTCGCGGTTACCACGTCGCCGCTTGCCAGTGGGGTAGAGGCGGCTACCACGCTCGCACCCGTGACCTCATTCAAGTTTGCCCCCGCGGTAACGGCATTCGTGTAGGTGAAAGTTGTTCCGCCGGCCGAGACTGAGGTTTGCCCGCCCACTGTGAGTACGTCGTTCGCGTTGAGCGTGCCTGCGGACGGCGGACTGTCCTGTTCGTTCAAGTTGGGGGTTCCGATCTGGGCGAGAGACTGCGTAGCCACGGCCGAGAGAGCAGCTACGTTGCCGTTGCTGCCCGCGCTGCCATCGGAACTGGCGGCAATCAGGGCGGGATCGGTTATCTGAAGCGCAATGTTGCTGGCATAACCCGCACCGTTTGCGGGGGGCGGGACAAAGATATTGCTGCCGGGATCGCCATTCCCATCGAATCCGCCGGCATTGGCCGCGTTCAATCCGTTGGCCAGGCCGGATGCCAATGTATCGAGATTCGAGAGCAGCCCGGGAATCGTCTGGTCGCGCACCTGAATCGTTCCCGCAAGTTCTCCGGAAGTAAGTTTCGCGGTGATGTCCTGCCCTTGGGAAAAAACGTCCTGGAATCCGGCGGCATTGTTTTGCGTGGTTAAGGAAAAACTCTGTCCGCCCACCACCAGCGCAGTGCCGTTCGAAGTGGTGAGGGTGAGGCCATTGTCGCTTTGGATCTCGGAGACATCCACCAGATTGGACAGCTGCCCGATCAGAACGTCTCTCTGATCCACGAATGCGCTGGCATCCTGACCCAGGCCTTGCAGGCCGCTGATTTGAGTGTTGAGCCCCGCAATTTGCGCGGTAAGGGTGTTGATCTGGGTGACATCCTGGCTCACATTCAGGTCCAGGCTGGAGCGTTGTTGCGCCAGGTTTTTTGCCCTGTTGTTGAAGGTCGTGGCGAGGTTCGCCGCCGCAGTCAGCACTCCCTGGCGCAACGAAAGGTTCGTAGGCGCAGTGGAAAGTTGGTCGAGACTGCTGAACAGGTTGGAGATTTGCGAACCAATATCGCCGCTGCTGGCGGTGAAGTTCACTTGCACCTGTTGCAGGCTGGAAACCAGCGTGTTGAGCTGTCCTTGTTGCTGGGTCTCTTCCTGGATGCGGAGCTGCAGAATAGGGTCGCGGACCGCTTGCAGTTTTTGCAGGGAGACGCCCGTGCCGTAGGTTAACGAATCGGTAACGATTGGCGAATTTTCGACCAATATCGGTTGTAGGCGAGAGTAACCAGGTGTATTGACGTTAGCCACATTGTTGGTCGTGGCATTGAGGGCGCCTTGCTCCGCCTGCAGTGCTCCCGTCGCGAGGGTCAGCGTTCCAAACAGACTGGACATGGAGGTTGCTTCCGCTTTCAGCGGCGCGTGTTGGCGCGGGGCGAGGCATAAGTAACCTCCGAACTGGCCAGCACGCGACCGAAGATTTCTACCGTCCGCCGGACGCGGCGCAACAGAGCTCCGTAGAAGCGCGCCTGCCGCAGCAACCCGGCTTGGGCCTCCATCAATTCGGCCGAGGAACCATTGCCGGCGTCATACTCCCGGCGCAGCGCAGAGCAGAGTTCGCCCTGGCGCACAGTTTGCGACTCGAACTTCGCCAGGTCGTAAGTCAGCAGGGCGCCTTGCGACACCAAAAGCGATTGCGACAGCTCCTGCGTAAGGCCGGAACATGAAGACAGCGAGTCGGATTTCCGCGGGGGTGTCGAAGTCATGTGCCCTCATCCAAGCGCAAAGTGGAAAGGTCCGGGCCTGGTTCTACGTGGCGCTCTCGTCATGCCATTTGGTCCACTTGATGGGGTGGATCGGAATCGTCGGTCGCTTCCGGCTCGTTCTCCCTCGGCTTGGGCCGGGGTGCAGGCCTCCGCGCAGGACGAGTGCTGCCGTCGTTCTGGTTCTTCCTTTCCGTGGGCGCAATGGCAGGCGCAGTCGGCTCCAGCCGATCGGTCGATATATCTGCCATGGCGCACCCGTTCTCTCATCAGGCCGCGACTGGTTGGGCTAAGTCAGCCAGCATGGCTGCGGCTGTCTGTTCCGCAGAAACCTGGTAATTCCCTTCCCGAATGGCGCGCCCCAGCGCGTCCACCCGATTTTGTCGAACCTCCGGCAGCGCATTGACTTGGGCTACCAGCGCCTGCACCCGTACCTGATCGGGAGAAAGCTGCGCTGTGTCGGTGGCGCTCGCGCCTTGGCTGGACGGCGCAGCGGCGTGCGCATTCGATGCGGTTGCTTTGTCCGATTCCTGCGCCTGCTGTGCACTCGTGTTGGGATCGATTCTCATGATCATCTCCGAACTCTGAATTGCCCTTACAATGGCCCTTGCAATTCAAGTATCGGCAGCCCGTTAGAAAGCTTTAATCCATTTCTAATCTTTTGCTCCCCGAGGTCAATTCTCGTCGTCCCGCCTCAACTTATCTTATCGGCGGCTGAGGCCGGAACTTTAGCCGGCGCCATATCCTTAACTGCTTGATGATTCATTACGTTACGAACAATCATGCGGGCAATTCCAAGACCTCCCGCGGCGGCCAGGGCGGAGGCCAATGCCTGGGTTGCCAGGTAGGCATAGTTCGCGTCGCCGGGCACGTCCTTTTGTCCAGGAAGAGATGAAAAAGTTTTCTCCATCGGCCCCAACAAAGTATTGATGAGCAGCCCTTCAAATTGCTGAGCGGCCTTGCGCAATTTAGGGGATGGCGCCGCACTAGCGACCCCTTCCGTCGCCGGACGGGACATTGCGATGGGTTGCATCAAATCACCTCCAACTCGGCATCAAGGGCGCCGGCCGCTTTGATGGCCTGCAGAATAGCAATCACGTCACGGGCGGTTGCGCCAATCTTCTGCAGTCCGGTCACCAACTGATCGACGCTCGCGCCCTCTCCCAGTTCGATGCGGCGGGCGGGAGCCTCTTCCGTGCTCACGGTCGGCTGGGCCACGACTGCGGTCTGCCCTTGAGACAGCGGGGAAGGCTGCGAAACCGTAAGCTGGGTGGTGATTTCGATAGAAAGCCCACCGTGCAGAATGGAAACGGCTCCCAGCCGGACGTCTTTCCCCATCACCACCGTGCCGGTGCGCTCGTTGACGACAACCCGCGCCTGGCGCTGGACTTGCACGGTCAGGTTTTCGATCTTGGCGAGCAGCGCCGGGACATCGGTTGGCCCAGTGGCGGGAGTGGTATCCACCTCCACCCGGCGGCTGTCGGTTACGCTGGCAATCGGTCGGCCGAATTCATGATTAATCGCCTCTGCCATCTCTTCCGCGGTGCTGAAGTTGGGATCATTCAACAACAGGGAAAGCTTCGCCTGCTTGCTTAGATCGATGGATATATCACGCTCGACCGCCCCCCCGCCCGGAATGCGTCCCACAGTCGGATGATTGCTCTGTTTGGCATTAGCTCCCTTCCCGGCGGTGTAGCCGCCCAAGGTCAGCGGCCCCTGAGCTTCGGCATAAATGCGCCCGTCCACGCCGTACAGAGGAGTGAGCAGGAGCATGCCGCCATCCAGGCTGATGGCGTCTCCGGTGGATGAAACGGTCACATCCAGCCGCGTGCCGGGCCGAGCAAACGCAGGCAGGTTAGCGGTCACGAAGACGGCGGCAACGTTTTTTACCACCAGCGTCGTCGGGGAAACCTGCACTCCCATGCGCTGTAACATGTTGGCTAGAGTCTGGGTGGTGAAGATAGTCTGCTGACGGTCGCCGGTGCCTTTGAGTCCAACCACCACCCCATACCCGAGCACCGGGTTTTCGCGCACCCCCTCGATGCTGGTGATATCGCGGATCAGCACGGGATGCACCGCATCTTCGGCGACCGCGCGCCCTGGCCAGATGAGAACGGTTGCGAAAGAGAGCACGAGAATAGGAAGCCAAACAAGCAATTGCTGATTCCTCAAAATCCCACCAGCTTCAGGATCAAACGCACCACCGGATTGGGCGGCCGGGTGCCATCGCTGAGCACACCTTTGCCTTTGAGTTCCAGTTCCAGGTTGCCCACCAGGTTTGAGGAGATGCTGCCGTCGGGCGCAATGTCACCGGGGCGAACCAGGCCACGCAGCAGAATTGTTTGCCGCTCGTTATTCATGGTGATCTGCCGCTCGGCTTCGACCACCATCACTCCGGTGGGAAGAACTGCGACTACCGTGCCGGCCAGACTGGTCTGCAGGGTCGAAGTGGTCGCTGCCTGCGATTTCCCCGTCAAACTCTGGTTAGAGGTAGGAGAAAAAATGTTGGTAACGCCCTTAGCGGTGTTGAGGGTTCCGCCTAAGGCCGTTATCCCTGAAGACGCCGCTAACGCACGGCTGGTAGAAACACTGCCCGCGTTCTGCGCGCTCAAGTTCTGGTTCACCACGATGGTGATGGGATCCCCCACGCGGGCCGCCTTGTAGTCGGCAAAGAACCGGACAAACTTTCCGTTGTCGGTCCACAGGCTTCCCAGGCTCGTGGGCGCGAGGTCGGGAACCTGCTGCTGCATGCGCTCGAGATATTGCTCGCGGCTTTCATGCTGAATGCTTTTGGATGTTTTGACTTTGGCGTGAGTGCCCCGCGCAAGACCCACGACAAAAAAGAAGAGCAGCGCCCAGCGGGCCAAATGGCGGAGCCGCCCAGGTCTCTGGGCCCATGGTTTCGCAAGATTCTGTTCCCCCATTTTCATAACGGCGCCCTCAGCAAATCCATCCCGACCACTTCGGCGCGATACACCCTGGGGCCAGCGGCATCCCGCACGCGAATTTCCTGCCGCAGGAAACCACGCTGCAGACAGACAACCGGCAGCGAGATGCGGATGCCGTTGCTTTCAAGAATCAAGCTTGCAGGATCGCCGGCATGCGTAAGCGGATTCCCGGAAGCTGGTTGACTCGCTTCGAGTGATTGCAACGGAGGATGCGGCGAAGTGGTTGCGGGAGGCGTGAAGACAATCTGTCTTTCAACCAGCGATCCCGGGAACTGCGTCATCACCAGAAAGCTGGCGCACGCCAACCGCTTCAGGCAGCGCACCCGCAATTGAAGCAGATGCTGGCGATAATCCCAGAACGCCCCGGAGACCTCGAGCGCTGGATTCTCCGCCAATGCAATCACCGCCGGCCACGCAATGTCAGCCCTAGCCAGGAGACCGGCTTGCGGCCATCCTCGTTTTTGCATATAGCTTGCAGCCGCGCTGCGGATAGACTGCAGTGGGATGGGCCAACCCTTCCGTGTGACGGTAATGGTGGCGGGTAAGACAAGCTCAGAAAGCAGATCCGGCCGGTCCGCCAGTTTTGTTATCAGTTGCGGCGCCAGCAGGACACGCGGGCTGCCGGGCAGCGGAGCCGGTCCCACTTCGATCGGGTTGCTTGCGGCTATCAAAGCGACCGGCGCATCGGGTGGAAGAAGATCGGAAAGCCGGATGCTTTCACGATTGATTTCAATCCTCTCGCGGAGAGACACCTTCGATACCGCCGGTTGACTGGCAGCCAGCGCGGCGACAGCCTCCAGACTAAGCGCCAAGATCAGCGGAAGAAACCTCACGGCAACTCCTCATTCGCAGGAAAAATCAATGCGACAAATTGTTCAGTTGCTGCAGCATTTCGTCCGCGGCCTGCACCACGCGAGAACTGGCCTCGTAGGAACGTTGCGCCAGAATCATCTGCACAAATTCTTCCACCACATCCACGTTTGACTGCTCAAGATAGCCTTGCTCGATGGTCCCCAAACCTTCGCTGCCTCCCGGCGTACCCACAATCGGGTCACCGGAAGCGGTGGTCGCCAGAAACAGGTTTTGTCCTACACTGTTTAGGCCTCCAGGATTGGGAAAAGACGCCAGCTGAATGCTCCCCACCTGCTGGGCGGAGGTTTGCCCCGGCGTGGTTACGGTGACCGTTCCATCGCTGCCCACGGTGACCGAGGTAGCGTTCGGAGGAACTGCGATGGATGGGGTGAGCGGGTTGCCGTCCGCAGTCACCACGTTGCCCTGGGCATCCAGCTGAAATGCTCCGCTCCGCGTATAGGCAAGTTCCCCGGAGGGCAAGGTCACCTGAAAAAACCCGGTCCCCTGGATCGTCAGGTCAAGGGGATTCCCCGTGGCGCTGAAGTCACCTTGCAGCTGAATGATCTCCGATGCGGCAGCGCGCGTGCCTAATCCCACTTGTAACCCGGCGGCGATGGTGGTCTGCTGCGTAGCGGCCGCACCCGGCATGATCAAGTTCTGATAAAGCAGATCTTCGAACTGCAGTCGGCGCCGGCGGAAACCTGCAGTCGAGGAGTTGGCCAGATTGTTGGCAACGTTGTCGAGGTTCATCTGCTGCGCGGTCATCCCGCTGGCGGCGGTATAGAGAGCTCGAAACATTCTTGTTGGCCTCTGGCTCCTTGGTTTGCGAAGCTAAACCCGCGGCAGGTCCTGTGCCGCAATCCGGTTGAAGGTGTTGTAGTAAGCCGACATAGCGCCTTCCAGCATGTCGAAACGCCGCTGAACACTGATCAGGTTGGCGGTTGCAAGCACCGCATTCACGTTCGAAGACTCCACCATGCCCTGGCGCATGTAACTGCTCGAAGCGGGCGACGGAGACGTCGAAGTCGAATAGTAGGACGTTCCCTCGGGTTGCAATGAAACGTTCGCGGAGAACTCCACCATCCGTATTTGAGCGGATACCGCGCCATTGACCGAAAGGGTGCCATCGGGGCTGATCGAAAGCGGGCCGCTCGGCACATTGATGGGATCCTGCGTGCCCTGTGCCAGCACCGGATCTCCTGCGCTGGTCGTCAGCAACCCCTGTGCGGAAACCTGAAAGTTTCCATCGCGGGTGTAGCGCACCCCATTTTTGGTCTGCACCACAAAGAACCCTCCACCTTCAATGGCAAGATCCAGAGGATTGCCGGTGGGCTGCAGATTTCCCGCACTGCGGTCTACCCGGGCGTCGCCCATGACGTTGAAGTCATTGATGGCGCGGCTAAGAGGATCGCTGTTGAAAGCCGTAGCTCCCGCCAGCAGCGAGTGGAAAACCGGCTGCTGTCCGCGATATCCCGCGGTGCTCAAATTGGCCAGATTGTTGGCGACTACTTCCAGGGATTGCGCTTGCGCACGCAATCCGGCGCATGCCGCGTAGTATCCGCTATTCACGGGTGATTAGCCTCGCGCATGGTGAAGCACGCAGCAGGCCGTTCGGAATTTGAGAGCTCGAGACGTGCAAAAGACGGCGCACCTGCGACTTGCGCAGGAGAGCCGAGTTTCATGCAGAGGACACCGCGAAATTGCGGAAGCTTTTGCCGGGACCAGCCCGGCAAACCATTCCGGCAGAGCTCAACGAAGAGTTTCTTCTAGCTGTGAGTCTCCAGAGCCACGACCACCAGCGAACCCTCGAAGCGGAACATGACTTCGAGTTGCCCCTCGTCAGCCAGGGAATGAAAGCTGTAGTCTGCCCCGGTTATTACCGTTGGCACCGACAGCATGCAACCGTCGCCCATCCCGGTGAGTTTGTTCTTGAAGTTACCGGCAATCATGTTGCAGACCTCGCCGAGCGCATCCCACATGTGCTCGTCGGCCTGTTTGGGATCGACACCCAGCATCTTGGACGCCATGAGATTGGCTGACTTGGCATCACAACGCAAGGAAAGTACGCCGCACAACTGGCCGGCTAGTCCGACGATGGCGGTGAATTCGGGTGGGGGAGGATTCTCCCCCGTCACGAATTCCAGTTTGGAGCCCAGCATGATCTCGAAGACTTCACGGCACGCCAGTTCGAGGAATGGGTGCCAATCTTCAGGGACTGCCCGATTGTCCAGGGATTGGTTGGCAGAATTCATTTTTTCTCATCCAAAAGAGGAATCACGTGTTCCTTCACCTGCTCTGGCGTGAACGGTTTGCGAATATAACCTCGTGCTCCCACCGAAAGCGCCTGTACCACATGGGATTCGCTCCCTTCTGTTGTGATCATCACCACCGGAGTGTTCTTGGCGTTGGGTAGGCTTTGCAACTGGCGCAGGAATTCAATGCCGTCCATCACCGGCATGTTGATGTCACAGAGAATCAGATCCACTCCGCTGTCTTTGAGCGTGGTGAGGGCTTCAGCGCCGTTGCCAGCTTCGCGCACCTCCACCAGTTCGATCCCAGCCTGGCGCAACGAGCGCTCCACGATTTTTCGCATCACGGACGAATCGTCCACGATCAGGGCTTTTACCTTCATGGCTCTGCACCCATTGCCGTCATCCCTCGGACTATGCCTTCGAATCCCATAACGCGCCGCGCAGTTCGTCCCTGGCACATTTGGCGCGGCCTGCATTGGCTATCGGCAGAGAGCCGAAAGACTTTACAGGAGTCTGCGAAGGCCTTGGACCACGCGATTTCAGGGCAGGTATGCACTCGGGTTGAGAACGGAATCGCAGGCTAAACCGCATACCGCGCAGGTAGATCGCCCTGGGCGATTTCCGCGTCGGAGAAAATCAGGCCGGGCCGCGAGAATAACAGGTTCGTGATATTGTCGGCGCTCTGCAGGCGCACCCATACATATTTTCCGCAGGCCACAATGCGGGTATGCTCTGCCCCGAGTTTGAGGGCATAGCTGCAGGTCATGCGGGCCATCTCCTCGGGGTCCCGGCCGCCTTCGAACAGCAGTTCGCCCGGGCGGCGCTCATGGGTGATGCGCTCGAAGATCGTATCGAGCGCACTCTGCCGGATGAGGCAGGCTTCGGTGCGGCAATCAAGCATCTGCTCGATGGCATAGAGCGCGGTGTAATCCAGCCCTTCAGAGAAAGCAACGTAAAGCATGCGAGTAGCGGCCACATACTGCACCGGCAACATGCGGAATTTCTCCATCAAGCGAAAAGGCAGCATCCCCCGGCAACGCGCATCATCATCGGCAAAGAGGGGAAGAACCGGGCAACTCCACTGCGCTGCCAGCGCGGCTGTCACTTGCGCTTCGGTGGCAAAGCCCATGGTTTCCAGCCAGCGCCCGATACGCCCGCGGCCTTCCGTATTTTGAGCTTCCAGAGCTTGGCGTAACTGGGAGTTGGTGACGTGGCCGCGGGAAAGCAGAAGCAGACCAAGAGGAATGCGATGCGCTGGAGCGGGCACGGGAAGCGCCGGAACCCGAGTGCGCGCGAAGCACTCGCAGGCTGCCTTTTCGAAACATTGCGGCGAACAGAACCAGGAATGTTGCAGCCAGAGGCCAGGCTTCCGCCAGAATAATCGAAGCAGCATTCCGCTGCCGGCTGCGCACGGCTTGCCCGCGCAAGCCGGGAAGGTTTCATGCCAGCGCCGATTCGTAGGTAGCCATTTACCTCGATCCATAAGGAATGATGGTCTTGAAGTGATGATCTTGCCGAGTCTGTGATTCGTTCGACTACCCAGAGGACGGGGGAGAGATCACTTCCAATACTCGCAGGCCGTAACTTCCCTCGACGACGACTACCTCTCCGCGGGCGATCAATTTCCCATCCAGCAATAAGTCCGCTGGTTCCTGCACCTGGCGGTCGAGTTCGACCACCGAACCCGGCCCCAATTCGAGAATCTCGCGCAGCAAAAGACGTTTTCCGCCGAAGCGGAGGGTCACGTCGAGGCCGACATCCATAAGCATTCCCAGCTGGGCCGGCCGGGCTATCTGGCGGGGGCGCCGCGGGCAGCTCTGCACTGGGAGACGCGGGCGGTGAGGGCGGGGTGGTCAGTGCCACCACCAGGGCCGCGCTCAATTGCCACTCCAGCCAGAAAGCAGCCGGCGCGCCGGAAGCGGATCCGATCCACCCACTTACTCCGGCTGGCCAGGATGGCGGAGAGCCGAATTCCAAACGCAAATGGACCTCGCCCCAGCGTGGCTTCAATGCGCTGGCTGTCTGGCCGGCCACTTGCCGCAGCAACTCTTCCGCTGCATCCCGATGCTCAGGTTTGAAATCGGGAACCGCTTCGCGGGATTCGCTTAACAGAAGCTGGGCGAGGACAAAGGTGGAATCCCGCGCCAGACGCAGGCTCATTTCTCCGCGCAGCGCGCCGGCAGTGGTGATCACGACTGGCAAGTCGCTCTCGCCCGGAGGCAAAGCGTCCGCTGGCGCCTCCGTCAAGACCTCCACGGGAAAGGGCGATCCGGCGATTTGCGCCAGCACTTGTGACAGACTCTAGCGAATACCTGCATCCACTCGGAAACCTGGGGTGGCGAAATCTGGGCTTCGCCGGAAGTCGTCGGTGAGACAGGATCGCTCATGAAGCGCCTTTTCTCCCCGGTTGCTTTTCTTTGGCAAGCAGATCGCCGGGTGGGCGGGTGGCTAGCAACTGTGCCGCGCGCGCTGGTCCAATGCGTACCACGGCGGCAGCGAACATTTCCTGCCCTCCCACGGAGAGGGCCGCGGGCTCCGCCACCGGACGGCGCAACCATAACAAGGTATTGGGGACAAGTTGAGCGAGATCAGACATCGGGATTCCCCGGGCCAGCAAGCCAAGTTCGGCGCGGAACGGACATTCCAGCAAACGCTCGCGCATCTGCTTTTCAACCTCGGGGCGCACTCTCAGCTTGGCTTTGGCCCACCCCAGGGAGATTTTGCGCAGCAGGGCATTTGAGACCACCGCCGGCACGACGAGGTTCAGCGTCCCGCGGCTTTCGGCGAGGGTAATTTCGAAGCTCAAGGAAAGGCTCTTTTCTTCGGCTGGCATCAGGTGCTGTACCTGGTCCGGACGCTGCCGCATCTCGAATTGAAACTGCAGCGACAGGGCCTGCCAGGCTTTCTGCAGTTCGCGGCAAATAATGGTCATCACCGTCTCAAGAATCTGTTCCTCGATCTCGGTGATCTCCCGGTCTGGCGGCGTCCCCTTGCCTTCGCCTCCCAGCAGAACGTCAATCAGAGGAAAGGCCACGGCCAGATCCAGTTGCAGCAAGGCCACCGCACCCATGGGCAGCAGCCGCGCCGAAGCCAGATACGTCACCTCAGGAATGCGCTGCAGAAACTCCCCGTAAGTCAGGTGTTCGGCCGAAACCAGAGCCGCATCGAAGACAATTCGCAGGTAGGCTCCCAGAGCATGCGTAAGATTGCGGGCGAAGCCCTCATGCAGGGTATTGATGGAGCGCATCTGCTCCCGGCCGATCTGTCCCGCCTGGCGCGCGTCCCAGGGCGCAACCGACTTTTGCGGACCGCCGGAGTGTCCGGCTTGCCGCCGCGCGCCGCCTGCACCATGGCGTCAATCTGTTCCTGATTAAGAACCTTTTCCATCGCTGAATCTTCCAGTCTCTCAATCAGCTTCCGCTGGCCGCGCCCGCGGCGCGAGAGCCCGAAGTTTGGCCGCCGGTCAGTTCGCTAAGCCGCGCCCGTAGCCTAACCAAAGCCATGGAATGAATCTGCGAGACCCGCGACTCTCCGACGCCCAGCACCGCGCCGACTTCCTTCATAGTGAGTTCTTCGTAGTAGTACAGCGCCAGCACCTGCCGCTCTTTCTCCGGCAGCTCCGCGATGGCGCGGGCCAGCAACTCCTTCATCTCGGAGTGCAGGCAAAGCAGCAGCGGTGTTTCCTTGGGATCGTCGGGCAAGTATTCCGCGAGATCGTTCTCCTTGCCGTCGCTTGGGGAGGTTACCCGCAGGCTGCCCACTTCGAGACCGTCGATTTCTCCCAGCAACAGTTGCAGTCCGCGCAAATCCATATTCAACTCGACCGCGAGCTCCGGCTCGGAAGGATTGCGCCCCAGTTCGAGCCGCAGCTTGCGGTGGGCTTCCTCTAACCGGCGCGCCTTGCGCCGCAAATCGCGCGGACTCCAATCCATCTCCCGCAGGCTGTCAAGGATGGCGCCACGGATGCGGAACTTGGCGTAGGAACCAAACTGCACGTGTTTGCTCTGGTCGTACTTGTGCAGCGCATCAATCAACCCGACCACCCCGGCGTGCACCAGGTCTTCCAGCGGCACGTGGCGGGGCAGACGCTCGTGAATACGGCGGGCGATGTAGCGCACCTGCGGCAGCTGTTCGAGCAGCAGGCGCTCGCGCTCTTCTTCATCCTGCCAGGCGGTGTAAGCTCGTTTGGTGGCTTCTGTCATGGCTGTCTTCCATTACTTACTTGCCGCGCATTACTTGCCGCACACCGGACTTCATCGCAGGACGCCCACCGACTGCACCGAGATTGCCGGCGGAATCTCCCCGGGAGAAACCACCACCAGCTTGGGCATGAAGGGTTCGAGCAGGCGTTTCAGATGAAATCGCGCCGGGGTCGAGCACAGCAGGACCGGGCTGGTCACCGCCGCCTGCTCTCCCGCCAGACGCCGCAAGCCGTCGAGCAGACGGCGCACCAGCGACGGCTGCAACGCGCTCGCGGAAGCTGTGTTGGCCTGTGGACTAAAGGCGCGGCTGAGCTCCTCCTCGACCGAACTGTCGAGCGTGAGCACGCGCAGCGCGCCATCCTCGGACAGCAACGGACGCACCAGCGCCCGGCCCAGGGACTGGCGCACCGCTTCCACCAGCAGTACCGGATTCTTGGTGACATTGGCGGTGTCGAGCAGGCTTTCAAGAATCGCCGGCAGATCGCGGATAGAGACCTGCTCGCGCAGCAGTTGCTGCAAGACTTTCTGCACTTCGCCCAGGCTAAGAAGCTTGGGAACCAGCTCCTCCGCCAGCTTGGGATGACTCTCCGCCAGGCGGTCGAGCAGGCGTTTGGCTTCCTGGCGGGTGAGCAACTCGGCGGCATGCTGCTTGATCACTTCCGCCAGATGGGTGGCCAGCACCGAAGTCTGATCGACGACGGCATATCCGGCGGAGAGGGCCTGGTTCTGCAGCGCGGGCGCGATCCACAATGCGGACACGCCAAAAGCCGGTTCGCGGGTAGCGATGCCCGCCAGCGGCGGGGGGGCGGCATCCGAGCTGATGGCCAGCAGATGGTCTTCATACATCTGCCAGCGGGCGATTTCGACGCCGCGCAGCGAGATGACATACTCCCGCGCCTTCAGCCGCGGATTGTCGGTGATATGCACCGCGGGGACGATGAATCCCAGCTGCTGCGCCAGGTTGCCGCGCAGCGCCTTGATGCGCGCCAGCAGTTGTCCGCCTTGCCCGCTATCCACCAGCGGCACCAGACCGTAGCCGACTTCGAGGCTCAGTTCGTCGAGCTTCAACAGATCTTCGAGAACCTCGGCCGGCTTCTTGTCCTTGTCCCGGTCTTTCTCTTGCCGTGATCTTTGTCCCTGTCCTTAGCGTCTTTCCCTGTGCCCGCGTCGCCCACGCCCGCGGGCAAACGCCACGCCAGCCCGCCCATAATGGCGCCCATCAGCAGGAAGGAGAATTTCGGCAGGCCGGGAATCGCGGCCAGCGCCAGCATGACCACCGCCGCCAGAAACAACGGACGCCGCGCCGAAAGCAATTGGCGTCCCAGGTCTCCCGAAAGGCCGCTCTCCGAGGAGGCACGGGTCAGTACCATGCCGCCCGCCATCGAAACCAGCAGCGACGGAATCATGGTGACCAGGCCATCGCCCACCGTCAGTACGGTGTAGGTACGCAGCGCCTCGCGAAAAGGGATGTCGAGCTGAAAGACTCCGATGAGAAATCCGGCGATAATATTGACCGCGGTGATCAGGATGGTGGCAAGCGCATCCCGCTGATTGAAGCGCGCCGCGCCGTCCATGGCGCCATAGAATTCCGCTTCGCGGGCAATCTGCTCGCGGCGGGCGCGGGCCTGGGCTTCGTCAATCAGCCCGGCATTCAGGTCGGCGTCAATTGCCATCTGCTTGCCGGGCAAGGCATCGAGGGTAAAGCGGGCAGTGACTTCGGCGGTACGTACCGCACCGTGGCTGACCACGATGTACTGGATCGCGATCAAGGCCACGAACAGCACGAAGCCCACGACATAGTTGCCGCCTACCACGAATTGCCCAAAGGCGCGGATCACCTGTCCGGCGGCGGCCGGCCCTTCGTTGCCATGCAGCAGAATGCGGCGGCTGGAGGCCAGATTCAGAGACAGCCGTAGCAGGGTGAGCAGCAGCAGTAAGCTGGGGAAAACGGAAAATTGCGAGGGCCGCAGGATATGCAGCGCCGAAAGCAAAACCAGGACCGAAGCCGTAATGCTGGCCGCGAGGAGCAGGTCGAGCAGAAAGGCCGGCATCGGCACCAGCATGACGAAGACCAGCCCCACAGCCGCGATCGGCACCGTCCACTCGGCTATGGGATGACGGGCCAGCGGCGGCGCGTTGCCGTCTTCAGTCGTCGCCATAAGCTAGCGGCCTCCTTGCGCGGCGCGCGCTTTTTCTTGGCCGCGGGCGCTTTCCTGGCGGCGGGCGCGCTCTTCCGCGCGGTAGATGGCGGCCAGAATTTCCGCCACCACGGTATAGAGTTTGGGCGGAATGCTTTGTCCTACCTCGGCCGCACGGTAAAGCGCGTGGGCCAGCGGCGGATTCTCCACCAGCGGAATGCCCTGCCAGCGCGCCACCTGCTTGATCTGTTGCGCGAACAGGTTGAGCCCCTTGGCCACGACCTTCGGAGCCGGCATCTCCGGGCTGTACTCGAGCGCCACCGCGTATTCACTCGGATTGGTAATTACGACCGTGGCGCGCTTGGCGTCTTCCAGCATGCGGCGGCGGCGCAACTGGCGCTGCAGGCGGCGGATGCGGGCTTTGATCGCCGGGTGCCCCTCGATTTCTTTGTGCTCATCGCGCAGATCCTGCTTGCTCATGCGCAGCTGGCTTTCCAAGCGTTGCCGTTCGATGAAATAGTCCGCGCCTGACCAGGTCAGCAGCACCAGCGACGACTTCCAGGCCACCTCGTAACCCCGGCCTAGGGTGAAGCTGCCTAGAGCCCCTCCGCTCAGGCGCGGCAGGGTAATCAAGATCGGCCAGTCGCGGATCACCAGCGCGGTCGCGATCCACACCACGGCGCCGGCGGGAAGCAGAGACTTCAACAAGCGCCCAATCGCGGACAGCGAAAACAGCTGCTCCAGACGCGCCGCCGGACTGATCCGCGAGAGCTTGGGCAGAAGCGCTTCGGGAGCGAAGATCAAGCCGCCCTGCGCCAGCGATCCGACGAGCGCCCCCGCCCAGGTCAGTCCGAGGACCAGGCCCAGGGTGCCGAAGACATCGAGCGTGGGGCGGCTCGGAACCAGACTGCCGGCACGGTCTTCCCTCGAGACGGAGGTCTCCAGATTCTGCCGTAGCAGGCGCCGCCACTCGCTGCCGAAAGTTCCCGCCTGTCCGGCCAGCGCCAGCACCGCGGCAAAGATGGCAGCGCTCGCAATCAGGTCGCGGCTGCGGGCAACTTGTCCCTGTTCGCGCGCCTTTTGCCGGCGCCGCGGAGTTGCCCGTTCTGTCTTGTTACCTTCCGGCATGGTGGCTTTCGGTCTCTGTAAAAGTGGTTAACGCGCCAGATGCAGCAGCCGCTCCCCGAGCAGCAGCGCCTCGGTGAAACGCCGCTCAAACAGCCGTGGCCAAAAAGAAACCGCTGCGGCCAGAATCGACAGTCCTGCCAGCGACTTGATGGGAATGCCGACGAACATTACTGGCAGTTGTGGCGAAGCCTTCCCCAGAAAACCTAACGCCACATCCACCACCACCGTTGCCGCCAGCACGGGCGCGGCGATTTCCACCGCCACCAGCCAGATTCCACCCGCCGCCCGCAACAGAGCTCCGCCCAGCGCCCGGTTGGCGAGCGCTCCGCCCGGCGGCAGATAAACAAAGCTGGCGGCCAGCGCGCGCAGCAGCCAGTGGTCCACATTCATACGCAGAAAAATCAAGAGCGCCATCAACTGGTGGACCACCGACATCACCGGAGTGTCGGCCTGGGTCTGCGGATCGAGAATGGTGACCAGCGAAAATCCCGTCTGAATGCCTACTATTTGCCCGGCCATCTGCGCCGCTTCAAAAATAAGCTGCAGCGCCAGTCCAAGAACCATTCCGATCATCGTTTCCCCGAAGAAGGTGCGCGCCCAGCCCAGCATGTCTCCCGTAACCCCCACCACGCCGGCCACCGGATAAAGCAATCCGGTCAGCGCCACCGTGAATCCCGCTTTGACCTGCGGCGAGATGTTGTCCCCGCCGAGAAAAGGCGCGAAGGTCATCAGCCCGGCGATGCGAGCTCCCACAAAAACCAGCGAGCCGATCCATTGTTGAAAATTCAACGGCCCAATCCGCAGCGCCTCGAAATTAGCCGGCCCGAAATCCAAATTTGCCCTTTCTGTTGCAATCCCCACTCGACCGGCGTTGCACGCACCTCTAACGCAGGTAGGGACGAAAGTCAGAAAATACCGCCACCGTAAACATGCCGAGACGGCGCACCATCCAGGGCATGAGAAAGAAAACCGCCAGCGCCACCGCCGCCAGGCGAGGCACGGTCGAAAGCGTGGTGTCCTGCAGCGAGGTCATCACCTGCACCAGATTGATGACCAGGCTCACCAGGGTTGCGATGGCCAGCAGCGGCGCCACCAGCCAGACCGCCGCTTCGAACGTCCGCCGCGCCAGTTCCACCGTGATGTCTATGGGCATGATTGCTTTCCTGCCTTTCGCGGTCCAGCCCGGCCTCAGGTAAAGCTCTTCAGCAGCGAGCCCACCAGCAGGTTCCAGCCATCCACCATGACGAACAACAGCAATCTTGAGCGGCGTCGAAATCACCACCGGCGGCAGTTGAAACATTCCCACCGAGGTGGTGATCGCCGCCACCACCATATCCACCACCAGAAAGGGGAGATAAAGCGCCGCGCCGATCTGAAAGCCAGCCTTCAACTCCGAGAGAATGTAGGCGGGGGCAACCACTCGCATGGCCACATCGTCCGGCCGCGCCGGCCGCGGCTCCTTCGCCAGTTCCAGAAACAGCGCCAGATCTTTCTCGCCGGGTAAACTTGAGCATGAAGCGCCGCAGCGGATCCGCTCCCCGCTCGACGGCCACAACCGCATCCACCTGGCCCGCCTCAAAGGGCACAATCGAAGCCTGGTAGATCGCGGCGCCCACCGGCTGCATCAGAAAATAGGTGAGCACAAGAGACAGCCCGATCAGCGTCTGGTTGGTGGGCGTCGATTGTGTTCCCAGAGCCTGACGCAGAAAGTGAAAGACCACCAGCAGGCGGACGAACGGGGTCATCGAGAGCACCAGCGCCGGCAGCAAAGTCAGCACCGTGAGCAGAACCAGAATGTTCCAGGGAACCGATCCGCTCGCTCCGCCCGCAGCGTTCCACGACAAGCCGGCAGCCGGGCTGCGCAAGCTCTGGCCGCAGGCACCGGCTGGGGTGAGCAACAAAATCCCGGCTGTCAGCGGCCAGGCCCAGGTTAAGCTGCGGCGCTTTGTTTTCTGCATTTCTTTTTTTCTCAGGGATTGCTTCTGCCCTGCCATTTGCCTAGACGTTCCAACTGTTCCACGCCTCTCCCCGGTTTTCGATTACTCCCGTGGCTGCGCTCTCAACTCGTGGAGCGAGCAGCACCAGGGAATGACTCGTCCCCCCGATCAGCAGTTTCTCTTGTTTGAACTCCACTACCGCCAGGAACCGTTTCTCCCCCAGTGGCAGCGTCTCGCAGAGGCGCAATTGCCGTTCTGGCCGCAGCCGGCCGCTCCCGAAGCGCGTCGACCACCAGCGCAACAGCTTCTTCAACCTGAAGACGGCTCCGGACTCAGTGCGGATCGCCACTACCGTCAAGACGCGCCTCCATCCCTCAGCCTTTCTTCCACCGGTTCATCCCGAATCGCTGTCCCATTTCTATTCCTCGCTTGGCTGAGCAAGTTCCGTGATACGTACCGCCAGCCGTCCGCCCACAACCTCAAACTCTCCCCAGGCAATCAACACTCCGTTGACCAGCACAGGAACATCCGCACTGACCTCCCAGGGAGAATCAATCACCCAGCCGCTCTGGTAGCCCATCAGGTCACGCACCTTGATGCCCGGAAGCGCCAGTTCGACCGTCAACTCACACCCCAAATTCCGCACCCGCGCCCACGCCGCGGAATCATCCGCAATGGAAGTCTCGAGCTGCGTCACTGCGGCGGTTTCCGGCATGCTCAGCGCTGGATGAGAAACTCGGTAAAGTACACTTCCTCAACCCCGAGGCCTGGATCTCTTTGTTGCAGGGCCTGCAACAGCTGTTGACGCAGTTGCACTTTGCCTTCGGCACTCAACAACTGCTGGGGATTGCAGGTCGTGAGCACGCCCAGAAGCGTGTCGCGGACCAGCGCCGTTGCCGCTACCGCGCTCTCTTTCGGCATCTCGCCCGTCATACCGAGGTCAATTCCCACCCGCAGATATGCTTTCTCCTCCGGGTCGGCGAGGTTGACCACGAAGGGCTCCAGATGCAGCACCGACTTGACCTGGTCCTGGGCCCCGGTCTCCGCTTGCTGGGCGGAAGTGAACCACCGCCCAAACCAAACGAGTGCCACAACCAGCGCAGCCGCCAGTACGATCCACTTTGCCGGCGCCCCGCTCCTCCTTGCCGGCGGAGCGTTCGTCGGCGAAGCACTCGCGCGCAGAGCATTTTCCTGACTATTGGGGTCCACCACGACATAGCCCAGAGCAAGTTGCCTGCCGCAATCCGAGAGCGAGCCAGAAAGAATCGAGAAACCGCCTGACAAAATCGCAAGTCTTTCGCAGGGCGGAAGATACGCGTGTTCCAAAGAGCTCCGCCGAAATTTGCCTGGAAGCGTGGGAAAGAAAGATTAGGAGAAAATCATTAAGAGCATTTCAAATGGTCCCGCCCGCCTCGCTTTGCCGGACAGGACCGTCCTTGTTGGCTATCCGATCGACAGCCACGCTACCCTTGGATGAGATTAATAGTGTCTTGCGTAACCTGATCAAAGGTGGTGACGGCTTTGGCGTTTGCCTCGAAGGCGCGTTGTGCCACGATCAGGTTGGCAAACTCGGTAGCAATATCCACATTCGAGAGTTCCAGCGACCCGCCCGACAGGCTGCCTCGGCCTCCCGTGCCCGCAACCCCGATGACGGCCTGTCCCGAAGCCAGAGTAATCCCATAATCGGTATTGCCTTCCAGTTGCAACCCTTGCGGGTTTGCGAAGCTGGCAATCGCGATCTGTCCGAGGGCCGCCGTTTTGCCATTGCTAAACGATCCCGTCACCGTCCCATCGCTGCCGATGTTGAAATTCACCAGCGAACCGCTGGAGCTGCCATCCTGCTGCGTGGCCGACGTACTGCTCGGCCCCGCAACCTGGGTAAGCACTGGCGTGGTACCGTTGACTACATTCCAGTTGAACGTCATGTTGGCCGCCCCATCCGCAAAACCATTGATGGGGATGGCGGTAACATCGGCGAGGCCGGCCACTCCGCCGGTTGGCGTCACCGCCGTCAATACTCCGTTACCGTCAAAAGTCAAACTGCCGGTGGCGAGGACTCCGGTCTGCGGCACCGCTGCGCCCCCGCCCGGAGGGACCACCGGATTCAAATCAGTCCCCGGGATAGAGAGCGAATAGCTCCAGGTATTGGCGGCGGTCTTGGTGAAGCCGAGCGTTAGCACGTGGCTGGTACCGAGCGAATCAAAAATCGTGACCGGCGTGGTAAATACGTCATTCACCGCCCCTCCCGCATCCAGATTGGTCTGCACCTGCACATTGGCGGTTGATACCGGGGGACTAATGCTGCCTGCGCCGAGTTGCAGAGGCTGCACCGCCGTGCCGGTATCGACCACCCCGTTGACCGCGGGGTAGCCCATCACTTGCTGGCCCTCGCTGGTCACCAGGAAATTGTTGGCGTCCACGGAAAAATCGCCGGCACGCGTATAGCTGGTGGTGCCATCCTGCTGCACTACAAAAAATCCACTCCCTTGAATCGCAACATCCGTGGGCACACCGGTGGATTCGACGCTACCCTGAGTGAAGGTCGGGGGCATGGAACCGACGGCCGCGCCAGCCCCGAGCTGCACCGGATCACCCGAACCGGTAGTTCCCAGGTTCTGATAGAACAAGTCGCTGAAAAGCACGCGCGTGTCTTTGTAGCCGGTGGTGTTCTGGTTGGCGAGATTGTTGGCGATGGCTGACAAAGCGGTGGCATCGGCCGTCAACCCGGAAAGAGGAATGGAAAAATTCGGCATTATTGCGCTCCTTGTGCGGCGGAAGCTGATCCATTTCCGCTCGCACTCACCGGTGTGGACGGGTCAAAGGTATCAGTCAACGTCTGGTTGATTTGCGTGAGCTGGTCGAGCATGTTGAACTGCACCAGCTGCGTGGTGAAAGTGGAGGGATCCACCGGATCCAATGGGTCTTGATTTTCCAGTTGCGCCGTCAGCAGCTGCATGAACATGTTCTCCACGCTCGACGATGATGTGCCCGAAGACGAGGTGGTCGCGGGTGGAGTCGGGGCAGTACTGGCGGCCTGGGGTAGCGGATTGACTTGCATCGAGTCCTCCTTTGGCATCAGGCATGAATATTCAGTCCAGCGCCTGGTGCCACAGCGATTTCGGGATCATTGGTGCTGTGCATCGCGGGCGCGGGCCCGGCCGGCAAAGGCGCGCGCCCTTGCCGGGAAAATCCGGAGTGCGACTCTGCCCCCCCGGAAAAGCCGGAGGCCGCGTTGCCTTGCCCTAAGAAATGAATCTGATCAAAACGCATCTCCTGTTGGCGGAATGCGGCCTGCAAGCCGGGCATCTCGGCGGTCAGGAAGGTATGTAAATCTCCCCGGTCGCTGCCCACCGCCAGCCCGATCTGGCTTTCGCGCACGGTGGTATGAACTTCCACATTGCCGAAGGCCACGCTGCGCAAATCGATGTGCATCTCGGATTGTCCGGAGCTGTCGGCAAAGCGTGCATTCGGCACCGCATTCGCTCCTCCAGGGGAAAGCAAGGGAGAATCTAGCGGCTGGTTTTCATTGGAGTTCCCCGTCGGGGGAGAACTCGGGCGTGCACTGGGATTGACTGGCGCGGGGGGTGCGCCTTGTGAGATAACTCCGGTCGTCCCCGAGGCTGCGGACACGGCATCCGCGGGCCCTTTGGCTTCTCCTGGTTGGGAAACCGTGTTCACGTTCGGAGACGCTGGCGATGCATTGCCAGACAAACCGGCCGAAACGGCTGCGTTGAGCTGGGACCCAGTCGCCGCCTGTCCGGAGGCGGATGGACCTCTCTGTATATTCTCTCTTGTATGTAAAGATGCGTTTGCCGGAGATGGGCTGCTTTCAGCCCCCGGGTTCTGGCCGGCGACTTCCGGTTTAAGCGCTGCTGCCGCCGCTTTAAACGTTGAAATATCGGCCGGCATCGCCGCCGCTATCTGACCTCCCGATTCTTG
This sequence comes from uncultured Acidobacteriaceae bacterium, assembly GCA_963697035.1. Taxonomy (GTDB): domain Bacteria; phylum Acidobacteriota; class Terriglobia; order Terriglobales; family Acidobacteriaceae; genus PALSA-270. Next base: position 312,248 of record CAVOMN010000005.1, read on the forward strand.
GCGAACCGGAGTCTGGCTGTCATTGATCTTGCTTTCCGGCGTCTTTCGCTCCATCTTTCCGGCCAGCCCCGACGTGCCCGCGGGATTCGGAGCTGCCGCAACCGTGGCGGTTACAACCGCACTTGAAAGTTCTCCGGACTTCACCAGCGCAGAATTCCCGTCCGGCAAAGCCGCGGTATTTATGTCCCCGGAGACGGAAGGATCCTGCGTCGCGGCTGCAGGCGCACTCAGTGCCGGCGGCGGCTGGCTTGGCGCTTCGGCGTTCGCAGCTGGAGTGGCAAAATCCGCGCCTTCCGTTTGAGTCGGCAACCCAGAAGAAGCAAAGGTGTCTGCCGCAGAGGGCAGCGCCTCAGTCTGGAGAGGAAGCGAGGAAGGCTGGCCCGGCGGATTGAATGGAATCGCACTAAATGATGGAGAATCTGGTAACGCCGCATTCGACGCAGCAAGCCCCGTCGTCCCGCCAGTGGCTTTCGGAGTTGAAGGGTCGGGCGCCGTCGTTCGCGGGTGTGGCCCTTCCGTGCTTAAGGTGCTGGAGAACTTTTGCGGCGGGGGCAATGACTCTTCCCTTTGCCCCGTCACTGCCGTCAACAGTACCGAAGGCAAATTCGAATCGAAGATTGGCGCTTGCATGTTTTCGGGCGCAGGCGCGCTGCCGGTTGGAGTATTCATAACAAGAGGCTCGACGACCAAAGAACCGGTTGTCGAAACACTAGTTGCCGAAATACTGGCAGCCAAAGTACCGTCTGCCAAAGTGCTGACCGTCGAAGCGCTGTCCCGCGTTTTCCTCCCAGGTTTGCCGCCTGAGAAATTCGCGGCATCCTTGCTTTCCGGCTTGTCTGTTGTCTGCCCTTCCGGCAGGTGGACATCGGGCGGATTGCTTCCAGCGCTCGCGGTTTGCAAAATCCCGGCGAACGTTGCGCCCGCCGATACCGATGAAGGCATCACTTTCGCCATCTGCCCACTTGAGGTTGGGATTGCAGGCGGCCCACTCTCGGGTTGGATTGCGTTTGCGACCACGTCTCTGATCTCCCAACGGCCCCTTGAAGTAGTCGCCAAGCGGCTGCCGCTCAGGTTCCGGGACATAACGGGCACGTCAAAGCCCAATCCGTCAGGTTAGCCCCTTCCGGAGGCAAGTAACTGAAATTGAAGATTCAGAGAATTTCGCCGATATCACGGAACCCCGCAGGCTGGCATTTTACCCCGTAGAAAGTGGGCAACCTGTGCCTGCACCGGGCAAGACGTGTCTGCATCCCTGTGTTTGTGGCGGTTACTCCGGTCTGCGAAACTCGCGGCGAAGGTATTGGCGGCGCAAAAGGAAAAGATCATCGAGACGACGTTGCTCCTGCCGTGCTTCCCGTTCGCGAAAGCCCTCAAGCTGGCGCTTCCGCAAAGAAGTAACAACTTCGCGCTGTTGCCGGGCCGTTTGAAAGGCGAGCCTCCGCTGCGACTGAATTTCGATCGCCACTGCTAATTCTTTCTCCCGCTGCGCACGCCGTTCCGCAAGAACTTCGCGCCGCACCTGGCTGAAGTGCAGCTCCGCGGCGCGCAGTCCCGAAGCCAATTCTTGCGCGTCGTTGGCGGTCGCCTCCGCCACAGCGCGCTCTATGTCTTCGATTTGACGGCGCAATCCAGTCGCTTGCTGATTGGCATGCTCTAACCGTGCTTCCTGTTGCCGTTCGATGCTCTTGCGGAAGCGAAGCAACACCGCGAGAGAGAATTGAAACACCATGGAATTAGCCCTCCAGCGCCAGCAGTCTTGCGGTTGTTTCGCTCAGCGGAGCGGCTTCGCCGGGAGTTTGTTCCAGAAAGCGGTCGAGAGCCGGCATCACAGCGAGCGCTTGATCGAGCACCGCGTCATTTCCTTTCTGGTAGGCGCCAATGCGGATGAGATCTTCGGAAGCGGCATGAGCGGCCAGCAGTCGGCGGAGCGTGTTGGCTTTCTCTAGATGCTCCGCGGGGCACACCATCGGCATCAAACGGCTCAGGCTGTCCAGGATGGAAATCGGCGGATAATGGTTGCGCGCGGACAGACGGCGGTCGAGCATGATGTGCCCGTCGAGCAAGGCGCGTGCCCCGTCCACCAGCGGATCCTGCTGATCGTCGCCTTCCATAAGTACGGTGTAGAACGCGGTAATGCTGCCGCCATTGAATTTTCCCGCCCGCTCGAGCAGCCGTGCCAGCATGGTAAAGACGGAAGGCGTGTAACCTTTGGCGGTAGGTGGTTCTCCGGCGGCCAGACCGATTTCGCGCTGCGCCATCGCGAGACGGGTCAGGGAGTCCACCACCAGCAAAACGTGTTTACCCTGCCGACAAAAATATTCCGCTACCGCGGTGGCCGCAAGCGCGGCGCGGATACGCAGCAGTGGAGATTGATCGGAAGTGGAAACGACTACGACCGAACGCTTCCGCCCTTGCACTCCGAGCGCGTCTTCCAGGAACTGGCGGACCTCCCGGCCGCGTTCTCCAACCAAACCCAGGACGGTGAGGTCGGCGCTGGTGTTGCGGGCCATCATGCCGATCAGCGTGCTCTTGCCCACCCCGCTTCCTCCGAAGATTCCCAGACGCTGGCCTCGTCCGCAGGTGAGAAAGGCGTCGACCGCGCGAATGCCGCAGCCTAGCGGCTCGCGAATCGCCTCCCGCTCCAAAGGTAAAGGTGCCGGCGCATCCAGGGATTGGAACTCTCTGCCCGCGTAGGGGCCATCTGCGTCCAGCGGTTCGCCCATGCCATCAATGACCCGCCCCAGCAGGGCGGAGCCGACCCGCAGCGTAGGGCGTACTCCCCACGTCGCTACGCTATCGCCATAACGCACGCCCGCTGGCCGTTCCAGCGGCATGGAAAGCACCGTGGCGCCGCGAAATCCCACAATCTCACCGGGAAAAACTCGCCCCTGCGCGTTAACCAGTTGGCAGAGTTCGCCGACCGAACAAAACGGCCCTTGCGATTCCACCAGTTGTCCGATGACCTGGGTCACCCGGCCTTGCCAGCGCAGGGTGGAAAACGATTCCAGCCGCGCTAAATAGGGGGTGAGTAAGCCAGACAATTTTTATGCTCCTTGACGCGGCCGCTTGGCCAGTAGATCCAGCAATCCCTGTTCAATTTCCTTCATCTGCGGCTCTATGCCCAGCTCCGCTGTTCCCAGTTCCGTCTGCAAAACGCAGCGGTCAAGTTCGACCGTGGGATCGTCCACCACCTCGGGCACGGACTGTGCGCCCATGGTGTGCTGCAGATAAGAACGCGCATCCCCCGCTTGCTCGGGATGTACCCTCACCACAACTTTGGTGTTGCTTTCGATCTGATCCAGAGCCACTCGAACCACTCCCGCAAGCATTAGCGGATCTACTTGGGCTTCCCGGTGCAGAATCTTGCGGGCGATGGCCAGCGCTAATTGCACGACTTCCGCTTCCACTTGCTGGTAGTAGGCGGTGCGCTCTTTGGCAAACTCCGCCAGCGCGACACGTACTCCGTCGCGCACCCGGGCCAGGTGTTCTTCATAGGCGGCTCGCGCGGAAGCCGCGCCTTCCGCGCGAGCCGCCTGGCGCAGCGCTTCCTCACGATTGGCCTGGTCCAGTGCGCCTCCGGACATGCTCGCCACAGAAACTAATCCAGGAGCTTGCGCCGCGCCCGGAGCGGCTTCCACATAAAAAAAAGGAGAAGACTTCAACTCAGCCTCGGCCGTTCCAGCTTGGGGATCCAATGCCGGACTATACGACGTACTCATCTTCGCTCTCCCCGCCCAAACTGATCTTGCCGTCGGCTTCGAGTTTGCGGGCGACGGCCACGATCTCCTGCTGCGCTTTGGTCACGTCGCGCGCCCGCACCGGGCCCAGCACCTCCATGTCTTCTTTCAGCATTTCCACTGCGCGCGACGACATAGATTTGAAAATGAAGTTCTTCAATTCCTCGGTCGCGCCGCGCAGCGCCATAGCCAGTGTCTTTTTGTCGAGGTTGCCCAGCATCTCGCGGATACCCGCTTCCGGCACGCCCAGCAAATCCTGGAAGGTAAACATAAGGTTGCGGATTCCCAGAGCGACTTTGGGGTCTTCTTTTTCGATGGTTTCAAGAATGGTCTTCGAGGCAACCGGATCAAGCCGGTTGAGCAGGTCCGCCACGCCCTGCACCCCGGCGTAGGCACGGCGATGTTGTTCTCCCAGCGCTTCCAGGCGCTTGTGCAGCGCCACGGAAACTTTCTGCGCGATCTCGGGAGAAAACTGCCGCAGCTGCGCCATGCGTTTGATGGCTTCGGCACGCAAAGTTTCCGGAAAGCGCATCAGCAGCGAGGAAGCTTGCTTGGGATCGAGGTGCGCCAGAATAAGGGCGATGGTCTGGGGATGTTCGGCTTCGAGAAATTTTGCCAGCTGCTGCGGGTCGGATTTCTGCAGCGAATCGAGTTTGCCCGCGCTCATCTCGGCGGCGTGCGAGACCTGTTTAAGCAGCTGCCGGGCGCCGTCCTCGCCAAACGCTTTTACCAGCAACTTTTGCGCATAGTCGGTGCCGCCCTGCGCCAGGTACTCTTGCGTGATGGCCAAACGGTGGTACTCCTCCAGCACGTTTTGCGCGGTGGGGGGATCAATGTATTCGAGTTCGGCGATTTCCTGGGTCAACTTCTCGAGATCTGACTCCGGCAGGTTGCGGAAAATCTCGCTGGCCACTTCTTCGCCGAGCAGAACCAGAAGAATGGCGGCCTTGCGGATCCCGCTCATCTGCGGCGAAGCCTGGGCAGGCATGGCTTAGCGGTCCTCCCGCATCCAGCCTTGCACCAGACGGCTCGCCGCCGCCGGCTCGGACTTCACCTTATCGGCCAGTTGTTTCTTGAGCGCCGTAGCGCGCTGTGCCTGCTCACTGCCGGGAGGCGCCTCCATTTCAATGGTGGAAGAGGCCAGGGCCGCTTCGGCCGCCGATTTCGCTGGCAGTTTCGTGACATGAAGATGGGCCGGCAGCTCGCGGAAGGCGGTAACGATCTGTTTCTTTACCGGACGCAGCACCAGGAAGTACACGATGGCAAACAGCGCCGCAATTCCCAGATAGCGCAGCAGGCCCAGCCACTGCATCAGAAGCTCGCGCAACTTTTCCCAGCGGCTGGGAGCTTCTGGCGTTTCAGCCTGCGAGTCCTGAAACGAAAGGTTTTCCAGGGAGAGCAGATCGCCACGCTGGGTATCGAGGCCAATGGCAGCCGAGGCCAGCGCCTGAATCTGCTTCATCTCATCGGCTGAACGTTTGCGCCGGGTCACGGCGCCCTTATGGCCAGGGGCTGCATCGGCCGCATCATCCACCAGCACCGCCGCGGCAATGCGCTTGATCCGTCCCGGAGGCTGCGTGGTGTGGCGGACGCTCTTGCTCACCGCAAAAGTGGTGCTTTCCGAGCGCGAAGACTGGTTCTCGGCGGCTACATTGACGGTGGCCGCTGTGCCTGCCGGAACGTTGCTGGCGGTGCCGGGAACGCCCGCCGGCCCGGCGCCTCCGGCGGTTTCTTCGGATTTCTGCTGAGTCAGCGCCGCCACGGTCTTCGGGTCGTAGACTTCGTCGGTGTTTTCTGTGGTGCTCAGGTCATATTCCACATGCACGCTGGCACGCACATGGCCAGCACCAACTACCGGTTCAAGGGTGCGCACCAGAGTCTTGCCCAGCTCGTCGTCGAGATCGTAAGAGACGCTGCCAGGAGCGTTCGGCCGCAGCAGTGGCGTGTTCGTGTCAGCGTCCACCACGGTGACGTTCTCGGGTTGCAGCCCTTCGACCGCGCTCGCTACCAGCTGCGGAATGGCGCGCTGCGCCTGCTCGGACAGCTGGCCGCTGTGGGTTTTCAGAATGACGGAGGCCTTGGCCTGCGTCTCCTGCTCGCTGTAGAGCGATTGATGGGATAACACCAGATGCACCCGCGCCGCCTGCACCTCGCTGAGGGTCTGCAGAGTGCGTTCCAACTCCCCTTCGAGAGCCCGCTGATAGTTCACTTGCTCGGTAAAGTCGGAGCCCGCCCAGTTAGGCGTGTCGAACAGCTCGAAACCCAGGCGCGCATTTCGCGGCAGGCCTTGCGATGCGGTTTCCAGACGGCTGGCGTCCAACTGATCTTGCGGCACCAGCAGACTGCCCCCGTCGGGCGATAACTCGTAAGCAATATTCTTGGCCGCCAGACGGCCGCCGAGAGATTGCGCCTCCTCCGGCTTCAGCCCGGAATACAGGGTGACATACTTCGGCCGACCCATCAGCTCGCTGAATCCCCAAAGCGTCAGCCCTACCAGCACCGTGCCCGCACCGAGCAGCAGACGCTGGTTGAAGGTGAGGCCGCGCAGCATTTCGCCGAGCTGGTTCAGCGCCTCGCCGAAGGATTTCGGGGCTTCCAATGGAATCTCCTAGGGGATGCTTAGAACTGCATGCGGGAGATCTCCTGGTACGCGCTCACGATCTTATTGCGCACCTGCATCATCAATTGGAAGGAGAGATCGGCCTTTTCCACCGCGATCATGGCGCTGTGCACATCCATGCCGTTGCCTTCGAGCATGGCGCCGGTCTGGTTGGTTGCCGCTGTCTGCAGCTGGTTGACCTGATCCATCGCCCCGCGCAAAGTCTCGACAAATCCCCACTCCCGCGCGCCCGTGGATGGCGAAGCGGATTGGATGGCGGGATTGGTCCCAACCCCGGCAACCGGATTACTCATAATTCACCTCAAAAGCTTCTTTCGAATTGGCTTGCGGTTCCGAGACTGCATCGCCCGGCCACGCGCTCAGCGCAGCAGATCGAGCGTCTGCTGGATCATGGTCTTGGTCGCCTGCACCGCCGACGCATTGAGTTCATAGGAGCGCACCGCGCCCAGCAGATCGGTCGTCTCCGAAACCGGATCAATCGCCGGATACGCGACGTAGCCTTTGGCATCGGCATCGGGATTTCCCGGCTGATAGCGTTCGATGGGCGGCGTAGGATCGGCCACCACCTGCGACACCCGCACCCCGCGCGCCGTGCTCGCGAGACCTCCGATCAGCATCAGCGGAAACTGCGGAAAGCGCTGGGCGCGAAATACCACCAGCTGCCTGCGATAAGGCCCGCCCTCCGGGGTCCGCGTGGTCTCGACGTTCGCCATGTTGCTCGTGACCACTTCCGCCCGCTGCCGTTCCGAGGTGAGCGCCGAGCCATTAATTTCAAGCATGCCAAACAGGTTCACGAGGCGCTCCCTTCATGGATAGCACTCGAGATCTGATGAAAAGTGTCGCGCAAGAGCTCCACTCCGATGTTGTAGCGCAGCTGGGTCTCGGCCAGCAGCAGCCCTTCCCGCTCCAGGCTCACGTTGTTGCCGTCCGGCCGCGCGATCAGGCCGAGCACCGGATGCGCCACCGCAGAGAGCGACGCATATTGAAAGTCTCCGCCGGCCCGCCGCAGCTCTTGCAGGAAATTGATGTCGCGGGTGCGATATCCCGGTGTGTCAATGTTGGCCAGGTTCGAGGTGATCAAAGAATTGCGCAGCACGTTGACGTCGAGAAAATGGCTGAGGCCTTCGATCTCGGGCGTATCCATCATCGTCATTGACATAAGTAATTCCCCTTGGGAGGAAGTCCATACACGCGAATCTTGTTGCGCACGGTGCGCAGGCTGACTCCGAGCATTTCGGCGGCGCGCGAGCGGTTGCCGCGCGTGGCATCGAGCGTGACCTCAAACAATCTGCGCTCCATGGCCGCAAGCGAAACCCCCGCGAGCAGATGATTTTCCGCTCCGGCCGGAGCCGGTATTTCCTCCGGTTCAAACACCTCTACCCCAATCTCCGCGCCGGACAGAGCCACGGCGCGCTGCATCAGGTTGGCCAGCTCGCGGACATTGCCCGGCCAGGGATGCCGCTCCAAACGGGCCAGGAATTCCGCACTCAGGCGCGGGACGTCTTTGCCGGCAGAAAACAGCCGGGCAAAATGCTGTGCCAATTCGGCAATGTCTTCGCGTCGCTCGCGCAGCGGTGGGAGGCTGAGGGGAATCACATTCAGCCGGTAAAACAGATCCGCGCGGAAGCTGCCCTCCTGCACCATGGCTTCGAGCGGGCGGTTGGTCGAGGCGACAATCCGGAGATCCACTTTGATCGGGCGGGTATCGCCCAGGCGGTCGAATTCGCGCTCCTGCAGCACCCGCAATAGTTTGGGCTGCAAGGTCGGCGGCATCTCGCCCACTTCGTCGAGCAACAGCGTGCCCCCGTTCGCCAGTTCGAAGCGCCCAGGCTTCGCGGCATGCGCTCCGGTGAAGGCCCCCCGCGCGTAGCCGAACAATTCGCTTTCGAGCAACGTCTCGGGAAACGCCGAGCAGTTGATGGCGACAAATGGACGGTCGCGGCGTGGGCTCAGGCGGTGAATCATGCGCGCCAGCAATTCTTTGCCGGTGCCGCTCTCCGCCTGCAGAAGGATATCGGCATTGCTGCCCGCCGCGAGCCGCGCCCGAGCCACCGCCCGCCGCAGCCCGGCCGAGTGTCCGATCATCTCTCCCGCCTCAGACCCTGCCCTTTGGGCGCGCTCCAGCACGCGCCGCGCCGCCCGCTCCAGCGGCTCAAACGCCACCGGCTTCATCAGGTAGTCGCACGCGCCGTCTTTCATGGCCGCCACCGCGTCGGGCACGCTGCCAAAGGCGGTCAGCAGGATCACCGCGGTATGCGGCGCCAGGCGCCGCACCTCGCGCATCACGTTCAGGCCATCGCCGTCGGGCATGCGGATATCGGTGACTACCAGCGGATGGAGTCCGCGGCGGAAGCGCGCCAGCGCTTCGTGCACCCCGCCTGCGGTTTCGACGCCCCAGCCATGCTGCGTGAAACTCGCGGCCAGTGCCGACCGCATTCCCGATTCGTCGTCCACGACTAGCACCTGATTCGCAGGGGCGTTATTTTGAGAAAGCTGATTTTGGGGGAATTGATTCATCGCTTCGCCTCCAGCAAAGGAAATTCCAGATGAAATGTGCTGCCCAGGCCCGCCCGGCTGGTCACGCCGATGGCTCCGCCGTGCTGCTCGACAATGGCTTTGCACACCGCCAAGCCCAGTCCCGGACTGCCTGGTCGGGTGGTGAAGCCGGGCTCGAAAATGTGAGGCAGTTGTTCCGCCCGAATCCCGCTTCCGGTATCGCCGATTTCGACGTGAGCGATTTTCCGCCGGCCCGCGCGCACGCCGCCCGTGATCCGCAACACGCCTTCGCCCGGCATGAAACGAAACGCATTAAGCGCCAGATTCAGAAAGACCTGCTCCAGCCGATGCTCATCACCGGCCACCACCACCCCATTCAACTGATGAGCCAGATCGAGCCGGACCCGGGCTTGCTCCGCTAGCGGCCGCAGAAACTCCGCCAGCGATGCCAGCAGGCGGCCAAGATCAAGAGGCGATAATTCCAGCGGAGCCTTTCCATGAAATTGCAACACGTTGTTTACGGTGGCGGCGAGCGCCCGCAGGCCGGCCTGCAACTGTTCCGCCCACTGCCCGCCTGTGCCCTTGAGCCGGGACTTCACCAGCAGCCCGGCAAACAGTTCGAGACTGGCCAGCGGATTGCGCACCTCATGCGCCAGCAAGCCGGACATCTCGGCCAGAGCCTGGCGGCGGCGCAGCGTGTCCTGCGCCTCCTCCAATCGCTTAGCCTCGCTGATGTCGCGCAGGATAAAAATAGAACTCGACCCGGCGGAAGCATCCAGTCGGGCGTGGCGAATCGCAATCCATTCCAGACTTCCGCAACGGCAAAAGTGCTCATGCTCTCCAGGGGACGTGGCCGCGTCGTCGAGCAACTCGCGCAGCCATACCGGAACCCGCTGGAGCGCGTCGCAGGGTGTGCCGGCCAGGGTTCCGAGCAGTCGCCGGACTTCGGGATTGGCAATCGAAACCGAACCATCCGGTTCGGTCACCAGCACGCCGCAGGGCAAGCCGGCGAGGATCCGGTTCAGGTGCTGATGGATGCGCTGGTTCTCCGCCAGGCTGCGCGTGAGGTCGCGGTTGGTGTCCGCCAGTTCGCTCCGCAGACGGGTCACTTCGTTCTGCAGGTGCGAATACGAGCGCTCGAGCGATGCGGCCGCCTCGGTGAACGAGGCAAAGGCCCGCACCAGGGACAATTCGTCGAAGGGCGCGGGTGCAGTCTCAGTGGGTGCGGACGGAAGCTGCAGGATTCTCGTCATGGATATGGATAAGGACGATTGCGTCGTTGTCTAGAACCAGTGCAAGGGCGTTTCCAATAAGGCGCGGAAGCGGTGAAATTTCTCTCAGAGTTCCGCCGATAATGCGTCGTCGCCATAGACTCGCTGCCGCCCTCCGGAGAAAAAGTAAAGATGCCGCGGCAGAATCCCCTCCCCGCCATCGCAGAGAATGTAAGCTCGTTCCATCACCTGCTGCAGCTCGCGCACGTTTCCCTCCCAGGGCTGCGATTCCAGAACCCGCACCGCCTCCGCGCTTAAAAAAGGCGTCGCTATCTCGCAGGCGGCCGCCACCCGGTCGAGAAAATACTCCGCCAGCCGGGCGATGTCCGCGCCCCGTCCCGCGAGCGGGGGAAGCTCAACCGGAAACGCCGATAAACGGTAGTAGAGGTCGCTGCGGAATTTGTTCTCCTCCACCCGCCGCGGCAGATCGGCGTTGGTGGCCGCGACAATCCGCACATCCATGCGCATGAGCTCGCTGCTTCCCAGGCGCTGCACCTCTTTGTGTTCGATAAAACGCAGCAGCTTGGCCTGCAGCGTAAGCGGCAGCTCCCCCACTTCGTCGAGGAAAAGAGTTCCCCCTTGCGCCGCCGGGATGCGTCCCATCGAAGCCTGCAGCGCCCCGGTAAACGCTCCCCGGGTGTGGCCGAAAAGCTCCGACTCCAGCAGGGCCTCCGGAATCGCCGCACAGTTCACCACCACCAGCGGCTTGGCGGCGCGCGGGCTGAGCTGATGAATAGCGCGCGCCACCAACTCCTTGCCCGTGCCGGTCGGTCCGAGAATCAGTACTGTGGTCGTTCGCGGCGCCACCAGACGAGCCAGACGATAGGCGTGCTGCATCGAATCGGCGGCGCCGATCATTCCCGGGAGAGGTTCGACGGGGAGTGGCTCAACCGGAAGCGGTGCGCCCGCAGCGGATGGCCACGCACAGAGCTTCGCGTTCCCGTGGTCTGGCCGGAAAGAGCTTGCGTCCCTTGCAACCGGCGAGCGGAGAGGATGATCGGCCTCCGGGCGCGGCATCGGCAAAGCCTGCCCGCTGTCGGAATCGAGCAATACGACCTCAATCCCCGGGAAGCGCTGCCGGATGATCTGAATCAGTTCCTCGCTATCCAGATCGGGCAGGCGGCGGTCAAGAAAAAGCACCTGCCAGTCCCCGCTCTCCAGCTTGACCAGAGCTTCGGCGCCTCCCAAAACCTCCTGCACCGGACAGCGGCGGTCATCGAGACTGTGCCGCACCTGTTCGCGGAAAGAAGTGCTGGCGCTGGCTACCAACACGCCACCGGCGTGCGCCGCAAATATTGGCGAAGTCGTCATCCGGCAATTTCATTCCGCTGAGATTAGAGGACGATTAGCGGAAGATGAGGAATCTCTATTGACGGCAAGGGTTTCCCAGATTTGGGAAACGGAATGGAAACGGGAAAGCCTTGCCCAGCCTCAAATTGCCGGGCGCCGGTTAGCAGAAGCGGGTGCCAGCGGCATACGAAGCTCGATGCTGGTGGCCCCGCCGGAACTATCCATCTGCAATATGCCGCTTGCGCTGGCCACCAGGCGCCGCGCAATCGCCCAGTTCAGCGAAGCGTTGGACGGCGGCTTCGCTATGCCGGTTGAGCAAATTCGAATCACGGCGTCATCCTCTTGCTGAGTGGCCTGTACCACCGCCGTTGCGCCCGCATCCAATCGCTCGAGACCAAACTCGATCATGGAGAACAGCACCTGCCGCAAGCGTTGCGGCTCCATCACAACTTCGCCGTCCCATTCCGCTTCCAATAAAAGCCGCGTTTGCCTCGACTCCGCCACCGGCTGCAGATCCGACACCGCTTCGCGTAGAAGACCGCCGAAAGCCACGGCCCGCCGTCGCGGTCCCGGATCCCCTGCCTGCAGCAGGTCGCGGATTCCACACGTGAGCCGGACAATTTCTTCCGCCTGCTCCAGAGCCCGCCGCAGTGTCCGCCGGTATTCTTCTTCCGAACGCGGCCGCTGCAGGCTCAACTCCAGCGAACACTGTAGGGAAGTCAGTGGCTGATTGAGCTCGTGAAACAACTCGCGGATCAGCCTCCGCTCCTCGTCTTCGCCTTCCACGCACGCGCCTGTGCCTGACTCCATCATTCCGCAGGCCCGCGCTCCGCAGTTGCGTTGCGGCTGCTCAGTTCGTAACCCACGCCGCGAACGGTGTGAATGAGTCGTTTGCCAAAGCCGTCATCCACCTTGCGCCGCAGGTAGTTGATATAGACATCTACCACGTTGGTGCAGGTATCGAAGGAAAGGTTCCACACATGTTCGATAATCATGGCGCGAGTGATGCGCCGCCCCGCGTTGCGCATCAGATACTCCAGCAGGCCGAACTCCTTGGAGGTCAGCTCGATCCGCCGCCCTGCCCGCTCCGCCTTGCGCTCCACCCGGTCCAGCTTGAGGTCTTCGATCTGCAGCACCGATTCCGCCGGCAGATGGCTGCGCCGCAGCAGCGCTCGAATGCGGGCGGAAAGCTCGGTAAAAGAAAATGGTTTCACCAGGTAATCATCCGCGCCCAGATCGAGACACTGCACCCGGTCCTCAATGCGGCTGCGTCCGGTTAATATTAGGATAGGCATGCTGGGCTTCCGCGTGCGCAAGTGGCGCAGAATCGAAACCCCATCCAACCGGGGCAAGTTGAGATCGAGCACCAGCAAGTCGTAGTTGAATTCGCTGGCTTGCGCCCGCACCCGTTCTCCGTCGGGGGAGACATCCACAGCATAGTGTTCGGCCTCTAAACCCTTTTTCACAAAGCTGGCAAGAGCGGGATCGTCTTCGGCGATAAGCATGCGCATAAGTTGACTCTAATTTGGATATTTCCGATTCTTAAGCACGCGGCAAGATTGGGCAAGATAGAAGCAGCGCACGAAAGGTCCGTCGTCCCAAAACAGGATGCTGTCCGGATACGGGCGGCGCAACAGACTGACTGCAGTCTTTCCCGCTTAAGGTGTCCAGGCCCAGCCCGTACCTGTTCTGCCACTCACTGCCGCGAGCGCCTCGTTGGGATAATCGCTGGATGACTTCTCTGGCCGGGGAAGGAACAACAAGGAACGCAGGTGGTAGACCTCTGGAGCAAGAACACAATGAAATCCGTACTGCTCCCCGGCGGAGCCGTGTGGCTGGCGGCCGTGGTGCTGCTGCAAAGCGGCATCTACCCTCCCTCGCTTTCCGTCGTCACTACTTTTTATTGGGTCGCTATGCTTGCGGGATTCCTTTTGGCCTGGCGTTTCCATTCCAGCCGCGCTCTGTTTGCAGTTCTTAGCTTGCTCGCAGCGCACCGCGCCCTGATATTTTTCTCTGCCGGACGAACCCTGGCCAGTGGGCCAGCCCACACGGCATTGGAAACTATCGCCATTCTTCTGCCTTTGAATCTTCTGCTCGTGTCCCTTGTTCCCGAGCGCGGATTAACCGCATCCTCCGTCATCTCGTGGTTCGGACTGATTTTTATCGAGTCACTTTTTGTCGCGATTTTGTGCCGCCCCGGGGAATCCACTTCTCCCGCGCTTTTGCACTTTGGATTTCTTCCCGCGAGCTGGTTTCATTGGTCCAGTCTTCCGCAGCCGGCATTGCTGGCTTTCGCCATCGCCTTAACGATTTTGCTGGTTCGCGTCATTCGTTACCGCAAACCCGTCGAAAGCGGCTTGCTGTGGTCACTCGCGGCAGCCTTCCTGGGCTTGCAGGCAGGGGCAACAGGCCGGATTGGCAGTGCATACTTTGCGGCGGCCGGATTAATCCTCGCCGGATGCCTGATCGAAAACTCCTACGTCCTGGCTTACCACGACGAGCTGACATCTCTGCCCGCACGCCGCGCCTTCAATGACGCACTGCTCCGCTTACAAAGCCCTTACACCGTTGCCGTCGTGGACATTGATCATTTCAAGAAATTCAACGACACCTATGGCCACGAAACCGGAGACCAGGTCTTGCGCATGGTCGCAGCGAAACTGGCCCGGGTAAGCGGTAGCGGAGAAGCCTTTCGCGTGGGCGGGGAGGAGTTCGCCATCTTATTTTCTGGCGAGTCGCTGCCCGACGCGCTCCCCCACCTGGAAATTCTGCGCATGGAAATCGAGGCAGCGGCGTTTCAGGTGCGTGCCAGCCAGGAAAGACGTGCGACGTCTCATGGCACTGACCGCCGAAAAGTCGTGCGCACCAGGAAAACACTTGTCCGGCAAAGACCGCCATCGTCCACAAGACGGGAACTGTCCGTTACGGTGAGCATTGGGGTAGCGGAGGCGAACGCGCACACCCGGCACGTGGAACAAGTGATTCAAACCGCCGATAAGGCCCTCTATCGGGCGAAACGAGCGGGGCGCAATCGCGTGGAAACCGCAACCCCGGAGCGGGTCCGCCTCAAACGCAGCATTGCGTAGGAATTTTCTCCAACAGCATGCAGGTTCTTGCGACGCATGTCCCAACACGATGCCCAGTCATGGGTCTGCGGCAAGCGAGTTTTCTCAGGAGCAGCACAGATTGTTCCAGTCCACATTGGTGGAGATATTGCTCTAAGCCGAGCAATGGTCTTTATGGAGAAGGTGATCCCGAGAGGAGCTTTCGGATCCGGCTCTCGAGATTAGCAACCAGCGGGCCGAATAAATCGGCCCGCTGACAAACGTAATAGCTAGAAGTTCAGTTTCAACCCCGCCTGCATCAAACGGGGACTTCCGGTTGTAGAGGTAATTTGGCCAAAGGTTCCATCACCAACTGTAACGTCCGGCACCGCGAACTCGGTCCGGTTGAAGGCGTTGAACATCTCCCACCGGAACTGCACGTTGTAGTGTTCGCGAAACGGGAAGTTCTTGGCAAACAATATATCGGCGTTGTTCCACCCGGGTCCCTGCAGGAGATTCCGGGGAGTGTTTCCGAACGTGCCGACCGCATTAGAGGCAAAGGCGCCAGGGTTAAAGTACTGCTGGAGCCAGTGCGCTTTCGAGCCCTGATGCACGTCCAAGGCTTGTCCCTGAACAAAGTCCGCATGATCGGCGCCGACTTGTGACGCTGAGTTATTTCTTCCGGCTCCATAAATGGTAAAGGGCTGACCGGAGTGTAGAACCCAGATTCCCGAAATCTCCCAGCTCCCCAAGATACCGCTTGCCGCCTTGCCCAGCGACGCCAATTTAGGGGTCTGGTAGACAACCGTATTGTTCCAGATGCGTGGAATGTTCAGATCGGAAAGCCCATATGCCGCCCGAGGATCGAACGGGTCATAAATTGACCCCACGTTGGAGAGCGAAGCGATTGAACTCATGTCCAATTGCTTCGACCAGGTGAAGTTGGAAGTAAATTGCAAACCACGAGCGAAGCGCTTGTCGGCTGTGAACTGCAGTCCGTTGTACGACGCGACGCCAATTGAATCGTATTCGTCAAGGTTGTCATAATCGGCGAGAGCCCGCAGCCCGCTAACCGCTGGATTCGTGGAATAGATTCCAGGGTTCAGTTCCAAAGGAACTGGCAGGTGGATATCGTGCCGGCCAATATAGACCACGCCCAGCACAAGATCGTTGCCGAAGGAGTGTTCGATGCTGAGATTCCAGGTTTGCTCCTGGGCGGGAACGTAGCCCTTGGCAAAGCTTGCCAGCACGGCGGTGGGCAAGGTAAAGCCAACGTTTTTCGCGGGAACGTAGCTGGGACCGGAGAACGGCGGGAACGGATCTTTGTCGCCTGTCGGCGTATAGCATCCAAATGGGTTTTGCACGTTAAGTGTGCAGGTAAGGTTTGGATCGTTGTAGTCGATGACGAAGGTCGGGCTGTAGGGAGCGATGTGGCCCTGATAATTGTAAAAAGAAAAGTCATAGGGCGGTACCATGAGCCCGAAAGCGCTCCGGATGACCGTATTCGGCAGGGCTTTGGGTGACCACGCGACACTCACACGTGGCAGAAAAGTATCCCATGTGTTTGCCCAGGCACCCTTGGGCACGCCGGGGTCGCCAGGGTAGACCAAACCCTGCGGTGCATTGGGGAAGACGGTGCTTTGCTGGCCTGGGAAATAATCAGCCATCTTGTTCTGCAACGAAAGCGGCGCGATCTGCGGTTCCCACCGCAGCCCGAGGTTAACGGTGAGGTTCGGCTTGAGCTTGATACTGTCTTGCCCGAAGGCGGCCCAGCTCAGACTGTGGTATTGGTTAAATTCCCCTCCAGCCACACCAATTTGCTGCAGGTCGCCCAGGAGGAAATCGGCGCGATCATTGCCGGTGACGGAACCGTTAAACCACATGAGGGGATCCGCTTCCCACGTCGCGTCCTCAAGCGAATACTGCGAAAACGCGTTTAAACCTAATGTAATCGCGTGTCTTCCGGTATTCCAAGATAGGGTGTCATCTACGATCCAGTCATGGCGTGCCTGAACCACCGGAATCTCGGTAACTGAAAGGCCGTTGGTAAAGACAGCCCCGATCGTATCCGAGACCGACGGAAGATTCGCGCCCAGAAGACTGGGACTGATCGGCGATCCGTCTGGCTGTTTAAGGCCTTGGATGGTTTGGCTGTTGTTCCGGTTGAAGCCGACCCGCAGATTGTTCACTAAATTGGGCCGCACGACCCAGGTGTAAGTCCCGGAAATGTTGAGAGCTTGCGCCTGATTGGAGCGATCCGAGATCAGGTAGTCCCCATTGCCGGAAAAGGGCGGGCGGTCAAAATTATCGTAGAAGACATGACCACTCAGGGTCTGATTGGAAGAAATATTGTAGTCACTGCGCAACGTGTATTCGTATCCGTCATTGATTTGCGTCCTCCCGATCAAATTGATCAGGCCGTTGGCGGCGTCTGTTTTCGGAATCCCTTTTTCAAGGTTCACCGAGAAAGGTGCGAACAATGAGGTGGGAATCTGGTTGTTGGGAAATATTGTGGTGTGCGTCTGGTCGGTATAGAGCTGATCAATGGTTTGACCCGTGTTCGGATCTTTGTCCTGGCAAACGCCTGCGCCGTTGAAGCCGGAGGTGCAAATCCCAGAGAAATCTCCGGCCAGTTCGGCGTTATTGGGCACGACCGCGCTGCCCGTGCTGATGCTCACTCGCTCCTTGGTGATTTGGAGATTTCCGAATATAAAGAGCTTGTCTTTGATGATTGGACCGCCAAGGGAGCCGCCAAACTGATTGCGTTTGAGCGGGTCCGCAATCTGGCTAAAGTATTCCTTGGCGTTGAGCACGTTGTTGCGCAGAAACTCGAAGACTCCACCGTGCCACTGATTCGTTCCTGACCGCGTGGCGATGCTAACGATCCCGCCAGAAGCATATCCGTACTGGGCGTCGAAATTATTGGTGATGACGCGGAATTCCTGCGTAGCATCCGGGTTGGGGAAAGGGCTGGCAGTCTGGAAGTAGTTATTCATGTGAATAATGCCGTCCAACTGATAGGACACCCCGCCCATCCGGCTGCCATTCACGGAAGCCGCTGTCTCTTGCGGGAACCCGCTCCCCGAGCCGGGCAGCGCGATCGCGCTGGTGAAAGAGCCGTTGATGGATCCCGGGGCCACAAACACTAATTCGGCGGGATTGCGCCCATCCAAGGGCAGCTCCGCAATGGCTTTCTCCTCGATGACCTGGGCTACGGCGCCGGTTGTGGTATCAACCTGCGGTGCGCTCGCCGTGACTTCTACTCTTGTGGACGTAGCTCCGACCTTGAGAACAAAATTGACCGAAGCCACCTGATCCGCGGTCAAAGTGATACCAGTTTGGGTCTCCGTTTCGAAGCCTTCATGCGACGCGGTTAGTTGATACTTCCCGGGTGGCAGAAACGGCGCGGAATAGTTGCCGTCCGAAGTCGTAGTCGCCGTCGTGACTTGACCGGTGAGAATGTTATGGATAGCGATTTGGGCGTCCGCAAGGACCGCGCCGCTTGGATCGGTAATAGACCCATTGATAGTGCCTCGCGCACCCTGTCCATAGGCGACTGAGAGGCAAATCAGTTGCAATGCACAAAGCACTCCGGCCACAAGTACACGTCTCATAGTTGTTCTCCTTCGCAAAGTCGCACAGCGGGATGCCATCCTCGGACGACCGGAATTGCACGCCGAATCCCCGGTCGGTCGAGAGAAATACCACGCGCTATTCATGACTGTCAAGAAAAATATGAAATTATGTTCTGTAATAAGGAACGTCGGATGGATCCAATTTGAACCAACTCTCCAAATCCCATGGAGTTAAGACCCACCTCGGCGGCGGGAGAAAACCTCGTTTTCTGGCTAGTGAAAGAGCTTCAGCCTTTTCGAGCCACGGCTATGCGGGCGTCAATAGCCCAGTTTCGGAGGTTGGCCACACACGATAAATACAGAACTTGATTCTTTATTGTGGACAACATTGCCATGTGATGGCAAAATGCGAAGGTCTTGAGGCTTGCTGCACATGCACTTTGCATCGAGGTTCGAAATGGCGGCCCTAAGATATGGGGGCTCTTAAGGTTATGAAGAATAGGCTGAAGCAAATGCTGGGGAATGCGGAACCGGCGATTGGCAGTTGGATTGGGTTTTCCGATCCCTACACGGTCGAGATGATCGCTGACATAGGCTTCGATTGGCTCCTCATTGACATGGAGCACTTCCCCATGAGCAAGGAGACGCTGCGCACCGTTCTAATGGCCTGTAAGGGAAGTGTGAGTGTGCCGGTGGTGCGGGTCCCGGTCAATTCGACGGACTACATTGCGGCGGCCCTCGATTTGGGCGCACAAGGTGTGATGACGCCAATGGTAAATTCGTCGGCCGACGCGCAACGAGCGGTTGAGCGCTCCCGCTATCCTCCTCTGGGCTGCCGCGGTTTCGGCCCGATTCGTGCCAGCGGGTACCTAAAGGACATCGAGGGGTACCGCAAGGAAGCGAACCAGGAGATCGCCCTCTTTGTGCAAATCGAAACACCGAACGGAGTGAAGAATGCCTCCCAGATTCTCGACACCGATGGGATTGACGGCATATTCATTGGAAACGGCGATTTGGCCAACTTCATGCAGGAAGGCCAACCTGGATCTGCCGACGTACAAGATGTGGTCGACAGTCTGATTCATCTGGCCACTGGCGCGTCCATGCCGGTCGGCCTTCCCACCTGGTCCGAAGCAGAGTGCACCCACTACGCGCAGCGTGGCGCGCATCTTCTAACTGTCGGCAGCGATATGGGCTTCCTAGCCAAAGGTGCGAAAGCAGGGTTGTCAGGAGTACGCGTGGCACTGGAAAAAGTGAAGTACCGGCTGGCTGAGTCCTAGAACACCAATCCTAAGGAGGCCCTATGAACATTCCCTGGTTGCATGCCCTAGGGCGAAATCGCCGCGTAAACGTCTCGAAGCAGTTTATCCTCAAGCCGACTTCGCGCCAGCTATATGTATTTCTCGCGTTTTTCGCGGTGATTGCGACGACCGCTTCCGCGCAGCAGGTGGAGAATGGTTTGCTGCGCGTTGGCGGATTCCGCTGCGCCAGCGTAAAGCCGCTGAAAAATGATTCGAGCCTCGATCTCTACAACACGGGTTACTGGAATTACGCCGGCTTCCGGATGGAAGTTTGGAGAAGGCTGGGAATTCCGTTTTGGTATCCACAAAACACGGGCGTCGTGCGAGTGGCGGGAGAGAATTGGCATCCAGACTTGGGAGATGATATTTCCAGTGCAGAAGCCGGGGGGAAAGCTTCCGAGGCGATGGGGGGCTCCACTGGGGCGAAGCTAGAAATTGATCCACGTGTCGATGTCGAGCGCGCATCGCGGAGCGTAAACGATGGAGACAAATTAACGTCCTGGGAGCCGTCTGATGGGCAGTCCAGCGGCACGATTAGTATAACGTTTGCTTCTGCCGCGCGGGTCCATAAGATCCGCTTCCTGTCGGATGAAGCTCCCCGCAATACGCCGCGAGACTATTCGGTCGGTGTGCTTTTGTCCGATGGATCAACCAAGGAAATTGCTGCCATTAACGGCGAGTACAGCATCGGCGGAACATGGCGAGAATTTTCTGTTCCGGCAGTGGAGGCAAAAGGAATTTATCTGGCTATCCGTTCTTCGAATGACGGCAAACATCCGCCGATCATCAATGAACTGGAGGCGAAAGGCGAGTTTGTATCGGCTCCGCCTGCTCCTGCATTCCCTTCGCAAGTGCTCATTCCGATGGGCGGCTACGCCGGATCCGATTTGCATTTCATTGGGAATGTAGGCTCTGGTTTCCCAGTTACGCCGGATGTGCTGACACCAGTGGGCGAATATGTGGTTCATTACGCGAACGGTCAGACAGAAAACATTCCTCTGATTGCGGGCAAGAATGTTGCGGACGTGCATTATGGGCACTTCGTTCCGGAAGCGCAATTTGCTTACGGACTCAAGCCGCACGATCCCGCACCGGGCCACGCTTCTTACCACTTGGAGCAGATGCTGCAAGTGGAAGCGAAAAGCCAGTTCATGATCTTCAGCCATCATCTCGAGCATGCGGACTGGCCGGTTCAATCGGTCGAGTTCCGCTGCACGCAGCCTGGCACCACATTATTGCTGGCAGCGGTTACGTTGGCGCAATCGGGGCCGCGCATCAGTCCACTTTTTTATGGTGGAAGGATGGTGAAGCCCTATCCCGACGACGCCCCAGCCGTGCCGCCTTCGCCGTTGGAGGCATTGAAAGACCGATCCCGCGAGATCTCACTCGATGGCGATTGGAATTACGCGACTGATCCCGGGAACCAAGGCATCCGCAAAGGATTCTTCAGTCCATCCTACGAAGCGTCATCCTGGAGGACGATGGCGGTTCCCTCGCAATGGTATGTCAAGGGGCTGGATTACAACGGCGTGGTGTGGTTCCGGCGCGAGATTCAGGTTCCCGCTTCGTTTGGTCCGGTGACGGAACTAGACTTCGGCGGCGTGGACTACGAAGCCCGCGTCTGGGTGAACGGCATTTACGTTGGCCGGCATATTGGCGCCTACTCTCATTTCAAGTTGAATGTCACAACCGCTTTGCATAAGGGCGGTCCAAACCTTGTGGTGGTGCGCGTGGATTGCCCACTTGACCCAGGGTATGAAGGTGAGAAGACCCTGATCAAGGGCAACAGCATGGACGACATCATCATGCCCTACGGGCAAGAGGGTTCGATGGGCGGCATTTTCCGTCCGGTCTCCCTGCGCGCCCGCGGCGAGGTGGGGATTGACGGACTTTGGGCCGCAACTCAGATCAGTGAAGACCTCAAACACGCTGATGTGCAGGTGAAACTGAATCTTGAAAACTCCGCTGCTCCAGGAACCGCGGAGGTACGCGCTACATTAACCGAACCCGTGCATCCGGAAGGAAAGGCCCGCAGTTTCACCGCAACTGCTCAAGTAAAACTCGACTCCGGCAAGATACCCGTGGAGCTACCACTCAGCGTCGATAATCCCCTGCTTTGGTATCCCTGGGAGCAAGGGACGCCTTATCTTCATAGGTTGCAGGTCGAGGTGGTGCAGAGCGGCCGAGTGCTGGACCGCCAATTTATCCGCGTGGGCCTGCGGCAGGTAGATTTCAACGACAAAGAACACTACGTCCTGGTAAACCACCACCGCATTTTCTTGAAAGGTGTGCTTGACGACGATATCCACTGGATGTCCTTGATGGACCGCCGCGGCTATGCCCAGCGCATCAAGATGCAAAAAGACGGAAATCTAAACATCATTCGTATGGTCGGCCATCAGTCATCCCCCGATATGTATGAGTTGTGCGACGAAATGGGAATGATGATCTGGCAGGAGATGCCATTGCAGTGGGGATACTCGCGCACGGACGCGATTCGGCAAGACATTCTAGATGTGGTAGGTCAGACCATCGAGCAAACGCGTCCGTATGCTTCCGTGGTGGGATGGTCGGCGTGGAACGAGGGCGGACAGGCCGAGTTCTCGGACCGGATTACCGCTATGATCCGGACCCTTGATGGCACGCGTCCCTTGACCCGTGCCTCGGGGCACGGAGAATTTGATGTTCATATTTATCCCAATATGGATGACGGACTGCAGAGGCGCACTGCGTTGTGGACAGGCTTTGCGCTCAATTTCGTCAGTGAAACCGGATCCTATGGTTTGTCTTCCGAGGAAGCGGTCAAGGAAATGGCGGGTGACGATTACTTCCACTTCGATTCGGTGGATCCTATTTGGGATAACTTTAATTCTTATCGTTGGGTGGATGATCCTGTCTTTCCGGATTCTCCTAAGCCCGCGGCATGGCCAACCGAGAAAATCAAAGAGTACTATCTCGCGAAGATCAAACTCAGCGAACGCTTTTACGCGCAGTACCACAAATTTCAATACGAAAATGCGCGCGCGCAGCGCTTCGCCCCGACCACAGCCTTAATTCACTGCCGCTTCGATGACGCCTACCCGCTCGCCTATTCCGGCGCGCCCGTAAACTTTACGGGACGCCCCAAGCCGGCATACTTCGCTTTGCAGAACGCAAATCGTCCCGTGCTGCCCATTCTGTTTTTCGACTTTGAAGGGGCCAAAGATGTGCGCGTGGTGAACGACTATTGGTTCAAGTCCTGGAAGAACGCCAAGCTGTCTTACCACCTGCGCACGCGCGACGGAAAGACAGTCAAGGATTTAACGCGAAATTTCGATCTTCCGCCGGACTCAACTGTGTCTGTCCTCAGTCGAGAGGAAACGGGTGACGTTTGGCATGTGCCCGGCGGATTCTTCGCCGATCTGACGGTCACGGACACTGACGGCAACGTAGTTTCTGAAAATCACTATGACTTCACCGAATGGGAAGCTCAGACCTTTGTGACATCAGTCTATCCTCTGGCGCCGGCTCGTCCGCTGAACGCCGTGGTGCTTACCGCTGAACAGGCAACCGAAACCCAAAACGTCAACCAGCAAACCAGTGAAGGCGGCACCTACAGTCACGCACTTCTGCAGACGATTCCGCAAGGCGCCAAGCCGCAAATCGAATTCGATGCCGACGTGCCCGAAAATAGTGATTACTACATCCGTGTATCGGCCAGTTCCGGCAGGGCGGCCCATGCGCTCGACTTAACCATTGACGGAAAGAAAGCGGCATTGGAAACCTACGATGTTCTCGATGCCAATGCGCACCTCACCAGGGACGTGCACAATCCGCCCGCGATTTCGTGGTACCCGGGATGGCACATGCGGTTGAGCAAGGGCAAACACCGCCTGGTGTTTACAGTGCCGGATTCTAGACCCACGCCCGAGCTTCTGCTTGATGCCATTGCCCTGCAAAGCTATAAGGATTTGCCCGATCCGTACGTGATTCCTGGGATCAGAGATTTAAAGGCGGAGTCAGAAGTTGCACCCTAAACGCACTTTCCTTGAGCTTTCCCTGCCGCTCCTGATGCGCGGCCAGAGACTGTCTTCCGCATGGCGCTGCTGCTGGGCTTCATTTATTCCCCAGGGTTTGGTGATATTCTGCGTGGGGTGCATCAGGATGGAATTCTCGTCGTCCCTACCACCACGCACCAACAAATAAGCGGTATGAGCCGGGAGTAATGGGCGATGGGCGGAAATGTGTCGGCGAAGTATCCGGTCAAATCCTTGGCCAAGGCGCTTCGCCTTCTCGACACGATTGGACGATTCCAACATGGAGCCAGCATTACGACTCTCAGCCTAGAGCTGAAGCTTGGGAAAAGCACGGTCCACCGCCTGCTGGCGACCTTGCGCGAGTTTGAGCTGGTTTGGTTTGATCCCGAGACGTCGAACTACGCGTTGGGCGGGAGAATCTTGCGATGGAGTGACCTGCTGATTGCGCAAACTCCCCTGGTTCGTCATGGTCTGCCAATCCTGCGAGAACTGGTCGGCATATGCCGCGAGACGGCTAGCTTGGCCATTCTGGAAGGCAGTGAAATCCTCTACGTCGCACAGTTCGAGTCCAAGGAAAGATTGCGCACGACGCAATGGATCGGCAGCCGGATGCCGGCTCATTGCACGTCCTTGGGCAAGGCTTTACTCGGAGCCTTGTCTGACACGGAGTTTGACCAGCTCTACCGCGAACAAGTGATCCTGGAGGGCATCACTCCAAACAGCATCACCGATAAACAGCGCCTCAAGGAGCACCTGCAAAAAGTGAGACAGGATGGCGTAGCGTACGATTTTGAGGAAAACATGGTTGGAGTTGTTTGCATGGGAACTGTGGTGAGAAACTACAGCGAAAAATCGGTGGCCGCCATGAGCATCTCGATGCCTATTCAACGTCTGCGTGGAGAGACTTTAATGACATTCAGAAGTCACCTCCTCAGTGCGGCGACCCGTCTCTCGATGGAACTAGGGCACGATCTGGGCGCTACGCACCCGGACGTTGTGCATCAAACGGAAACGCCCATTGAAACTGGCCGTTGAGCAGAATTTTTCTCGGCGGGGATCATTCGGCCGTCACAAAGTGATGCCTTTCAGCGCCCGGACTTTGGGCTAGCGGCTTCTCCCCGATCCCACGCCACCAGGGAATTGTCCAGACTACCCTCGTCGACACTTTCAATTTGTACCCTCCCACTGCGTAAAAAATCTTCTCTGATATCCACGCCCAGGCCGGGCCCCGGGGGAATACCAAGGCGTCCTTTTTCCGGCGCGCCGGTCACGGTGGCTACTGGCAGGTAGCGATCGTTGTAGTGACGGCGAACACTTTCCAGGATCTTCAGGTTGGGCGTAGCCATGGCCAGATGCCATGAAGCAAAGTGCGTGATCGGCCCGCCGCAGTTGTGAAACGTGACCGGCAAATAGTGAGTGTGGGCCGCCGCGGAGACTTTCTTGGTCTCCGTGAGACCGCCGCACCAAGCCAAGTCAGGCATGATGATGGACGCGGCGCGGCGCTCCAAAAGCTCGCGGTAGCCCCAGCGCGTCATGAGCCGTTCGCTCACGCACAAGGGTTGCTTTACCTGCCGGGCCAGAACTTCATAAGCCGCCATGTTGTCCTGGGGCAGCATCTCTTCCAGCCAGGTTACGTTGTACGGTTCGAGTGCATGGGCAATCTGCACCGCACATTGCAGGTTCCAAAAACCGTGGAATTCCACCATGATCTGCATATTTTCACCCACCGCTTCGCGGATGCGACGGACGGGCCCGACGCCTTCCGCCATTTCCGCGGCAGTAATAGATTGCCCACGATTGCGGATTGCTACATTATCGAACGGCCAGATCTTCATCGCCGTGATGCCCGCCTTCATCAGGTCTTCGGCGAGTTCCGCGGGCTGCGTATTAAAATCATAGCCATCGTCGTAGCAGGTGTTGTAAACCGGGATGGAATCCCAGCATTGTCCGCCGAGCAGAATATAGAGGGGAAGCCCGGTAGATTTTCCCAGCAGATCCCAGAGTGCCACGTCAACCGCGCTGATGGCACGCATTTCAGTGCCCGCCCATCCGCGATACTGAATATGGGTGAGTAAATCGAGCCATATCCGCTCGATATCCCGCGGATCACGCCCTAGCAAAACAGGCGCGAGGTCTCTGAGAATAACGGCCATCTCGCTGTTCGGCGCCGGAAAGGTTTCTCCCGTTCCATAGATGCCAGAATCGGTGTGAATTCGTACCCAAAGCCAGCCGATGCATCCAGCGTGCACTTGAGTGACATTCTGATACGCAATGGTTTCGACTTTCGTAATCCGCATTTGCTTACTTTTGCTCTGTCCCTTCCACAAGAATGTGCTGCCGTTTCGACTGACTACCGCCATCCTGCTTCGATTTCCTCCAGTGTTCGACCCTTTGTCTCTGGAATGAAGCGAGAGCAGAAAACATATGCCCCGATGCACGCGATGCCATAAAGCCAAAAGGATTTCCTCGCGCCCAGGCGATCCAACAGAGTGAGGAACGTGAGGGTCACCAGCCAATCGGAGGCCCAAATCGTAACCGAGGCCAGCGACATGGCTTGGCCGCGGATGCGCGTGGGATAGATTTCGGAAATCAGCAGCCAGAACACCGGTCCTAGGCCGATCTGGAAAAATGCCAGGTAGGAGAGAAATGCGCCGACCACCAGGAATCGCGAGGTGTGCGGTACTCCGAAATAGTACCCGAGCAACGCCAGACAGACGAACATTCCTGCAATGCTGACCAGCAACAGGCGCCGCCGCCCAACCTTGTCCAGCAATGGAATGGCTCCCACGGCAAATAGAACGTTGATGGAACCGATGATCAGTGTGGTGAGAATCGCATCCGAGGCAGACTTGAACCCCGCCATCTGCATGATGATCGGAGTGTAGTAAATGATCGTGTTCACCCCAGTGATCTGCTGAAACACCGCCAGACCGATTCCCGCGATAAATGGCTTTCGGAAGCGCCGCAGAAAGAGATCGCCGAAATTCAACTTGTCGGTTTCGATGACCGCGGCAAACTGTGTCATGGCAACTTCAGTTTCCGCCGGGCCGTAGATGCGGTTCAGAATGGTCCGGGCTGCATCGAAACGTCCTTTCGAGGCCAGCCAGCGCGGACTTTCCGGCAGAAAGAACAAGGAAACAAGGAGTACGACGGAGGGCACCACGGCGCTAATGAACATCATCCGCCAATTGCCGGTGCCGGAAAGGAACCAGGCGACCGCATAAGCCACGGCAACCCCAATTCCGATCATGAGTTGGTTCAGTTGCACCAGCGCTCCACGAATCGCGGGAGGCGAAATTTCCGCAATATAAAGAGGGGTGACCATCGAAGTCACGCCGACCGCGACTCCGACCATGAAGCGGCCGATGAGGAATAGTGGAGTTGTGTTGGCCAGTCCGGTTAGAACCGCAAATATGCCGAAGACCGTAGCGTTGGCAATCTGTACCGGTTTTCTCCCGAAATGATCGCTTAAGTATCCGCCCACCCCAGCTCCCACTAGGGCGCCCGCCAGCACAATACTGACGCCAACTTCCGTGGCGAAGGAATCCCAATGAAAATGGCCGCGGACAAACAGAATCGCTCCGGAAATTACGCTCGTGTCATAGCCGAACAGAAGTCCGCCGACGGCAGCCGCCAACGCATTGAACCAGGTCTGCCGGTGGTAGTGAGCCTTGCTATGAACCGGCGCTGGGTTGATTGAGCTGGGCATAGGATTGGCTGATATCTGATTTGTTGAGAACGCCTCTTAGCTTTGCAAGACTTGTATTAGCGAATTGGGGCGTGATCGAGAGTCCCGAGGCAGTTTTCTTGCTCGTCAAAGAGCAACAAGCTCACGCGAACCGCATCGGAGGGGAGAGAAATCTTCTCATCCAACACAAGAGGCCGGAGTGGACTCACCTTCCCCAACGCAAACTTCCCCGCGATTCGCGATGTTCGATCGAATGCCACGAGCTCAAGATTCGCTTCATGGAACACTCCAAACGAGCCCGTGATGCCTGAGGCATCGCGGGCGAGTCTTCGCCCGACGACGCCGCAGTGATTCACGGACACAATTTCTTCCGCGTGGATGGCCGCGAGCTTCCACGAAACCCGCAGCTCGCAGCTTTCGCCGGGCTCCATCTCGGTGAGTGGCCCCATTACTTCGGTCTCGATGTAAGGGTCACAACCATTGATGCCGTCGGTCATAACGGTGGGCTCTCCGTGTATGGTGAATGTCCCGTCCCCAGAGATCCACAATGCAACGGGCGCGCCGTCGGGGTACTCGGCTTCACGGCTGATGGGAAATATCTCTACAAACACCTTGCCCCGGGAGCGATCCAGAACGGCGAGCCACCCCTGATGGGCGCGCACTGCAAATTTGGCGACTTGGTAGTCGTAGACTAAATGCAACTTTTTTTCAGCAGCGTCGAAGTTGACCTTCTGGTACGGCGAATCCCCCAAAATTTGCCGGAATCCTTCAGCAGGAACAAAGATATCGAGGCCTTGCCCCGCATCAACCTGCGTTACCTGCCAGATCGACCAGCGGACTGGACGTTTGGAGGTATTTCGCATGGTATGGCGAAGCTGGACACTCGAAGATCCTGGCCTGACCTCAATGTCGCGCTCCAATGTGATTCCGGAATACTCGTCGTGCTTGCTCTTTAAGTGAACGCGAGCCGCGCTATCTGTCAGAAAAATCTGTGCCTCATAAGCGCCAGAATCGAGAATGGAATCAGGAGGGCCCGGCCATTCATCCTGACTGCACCAGCCTTGCGGCGCCGGCCACACTTTGCTGCCGCCATAATTCCTCCACAGTGCCATATCAGTTATCCGGGAGCCGGAAAAGGGGTGCTGACCGTAGTGACGGGCATTGACATAGAAGACATTGCTGTCCCCAAGTCTAAAATCCATAACCCTGCCACCGATCTCGGGAACAATGGAAAGCCGAATCAAAGCACTGCCAAGGTGGATACCGGGCCACGCGCCGATCGGTTCGGTACGAATTTGCACAGGAGCCGCCACAGGGTCTGTGCGGGATACTATCTAGGGCGGCCAAAATTGTCAACATAATATAGAACATAATGCTATATTGCAGAACGATAACGCCTCTTGGGTAAAAAGTCGTAAGGTCTCTTCGGGCGTATTTCTATGCGCAGCGCCCAAATCGGAGATTTGAGAACAACGCTGGGATCGCCACCAGGCGCGAATCAAATCGGGAATGCTATTCACCCCAGGAGGTGCCAGACCTGCAGCGTTCGGCTGGCAGGTGAATGATTCTGTGCGGGCTAGGAGAATCTCCCTAGGAGAGAAAAGTGGGTTGGCGCCCCCCCCGAATCCTGCCTTCCTACTTCATTTACCTCACAAGCAGCATTTAGCTTCACAGGGTACGAGGGTCAACATCGCCGACCCTACATACAATATATGATTCTATAATGCAGAACATTTTACAATAACTGGGGCAGACCGCAAGCCTGGGGACATTCAAACGGATTTTGGGTCTGGCTTGCCTTTTAAACCTTGTCCTTTCAATAATGTCCGCCCTAAATACTTTCTTGTGAGAGGTTCGTTGGCTCTGTTGGGCACACCTTAAGATTCATGGATAAGAATTGGGATTTATCCTGTGCTCCTGAGCCGTGGAGTCCTGCTCGGTGGTCTCTTCCATACCGTTGACGGAGCAATCGGAAACATCGAGGATAGAAAACGGGGGTGGGGAAATGTTGAGTGGGAAAAACGCGCTGGTGACGGGCTCCACAAGCGGAATTGGGCAAGCCGTCGCCATCCGGCTGGCGCAGGACGGCTGCAATGTCATGCTCAACGGAATGGGCGATCCAAACGAGATCGACCGGTTCCTGCGCGATCTGGCCAACGACTACAAGGTCAAGGTACAGCACTCGCCCGCCGACATGTCCCAGCCGGCTGAGATCCACAACATGATTGCGAGTGCGCATCAGGCATTCGGCGCCATTGATATTTTGGTGAACAATGCGGGAATCCAATTTACCTCTCCCGTGGATCAGTTTCCCGATGAGAGGTGGGATGCCATTCTCGCCATCAACCTTTCCGCCGCCTTCCACGCGATCAAACACACGTTACCGATCATGCGCAGGCAGAAATCGGGCCGGATCATCAACGTGATTTCTGTGCACGGGTTGGTGGCTTCGATTGACAAGGCAGCTTACGTTGCGGCAAAACATGGCTTGGCGGGCCTCACGAAAGTGGTTGCGCTGGAGACGGCGAGAGAAAATATCACCTGCAATGGCATTTGCCCCGGCTGGGTAGTGACACCATTGGTGCAAAAGCAAATTGATGAACGAAGCAAACGGAAGAATCTGAGCCCGCAAACCGCCAAAGAGGAGATGCTGAACAAGCAGCCCACGCGCGAGTTCGTCAAAGCGGAAGACATAGCAGCATATATTGCATTTCTTTGCGGTCCGCACTCCTCTTCCATTACCGGCGCGATGCTTACGATTGACGGCGGCTGGACCGTGGAGTAAGCCGCGAGTGGCGGTTTGACTAAGACTCTTCGAAATCGATGGCAGCGGGGGTGAGACGGAAGCCGCGAGTTTTGATTGCGTCGTAAGCGATACCCCCAGCCAACCAAAGCCCACCCACCACCTTCGCGGATTTCGGTAAGCTCATCCAGATGGCAAAACAGAACAAGAATCCGGCAAAGGGTACAAGCGCATCGCTGACAAAATGTCTTTTCGCGATGGTTGTCTTCGAGAAATAGTAGCTTTTCATCGTGGCCAGGTTTACGCCCATAAACGCGAGAAAAGCTCCGAAGTTAATGAGGTCGGCGGCTTGTTCGTAATTGAGAAACAATGCGCCGGCGCAGGCCAGCACACCCACCATCAAGATATTGTACAGCGGAGTGTTCCGCTTGGGGTCAAGATAAGCGAACGTGGAGCGGGAAGACGTTGTCGCGGCCCATGCCGAATAGCAGCCGTGAGACACCGGCTTGCGCACTCATGCCGCAACCCAGATTCGCCAAAATCAGGATCACAGCCATGGCCTTGAAGCAGCAAATTTGCCTCCCACCACGGAGCGACACATCCATGAAAGCCGTTTCGACGTTCGGGAAAGAGGCTAATCGGGCCATACGCGTTGCGCGAGATAGATTTGCAGACCACCAAAGACGCCGGTAAACAGGCAGACGCGCACGGTGGCCAGCAATACATTCCGGCGCGGGTTTTCCACCTCTTCCGCCAAGGTTGTAATCCCGTCAAATCCGCCATAGGTCAGCGCGGCGAGCGCAGTCGCCAACGCCATGCTTGACCAACGAAACGTTGCCGGATTGTAAAAAGGTTGAGTCGAGATGATCGCCGTGCCAACCTTGGTGCCGAAAGAAAAAATGCACTGCCTCCCCAATAAAAGCCAGAACCACGACAACATGATCAGCCACCAGCAGAATTAAGTTGGTGCGCGACGTGGTGCGGATCCCATGCAAGTTGATCAGCGTCATGGAGCCCGCGAATAAGGCCACCCAAAAGCCGTAAGGAACCTGCGGCAACAACCGCTGCACGGTCAGTGAGCCGTACATCGTGCAAATGAGCGGGACGATCAGGTAGTCGAGAAACATGGCCCACCCGGCCAAGAAACCCAGGTGGGATTCAGGCCATGCCCAACAAGGTATAGGCCGAACCCGCGGACGGATAAAGCGCCGCCATGCGCCCATAACTGAATGCCGTCAAGAGCATGGCGAACCATGGACAGAAAAGGATCGTGGTGACCGCATGGCCGAATGAGAGTTGTTGCGCCAACCAAAAAGCGGCATCGGCGCAATGGGCATGATGAGCACGATTCCGTAAAGGATCAAATCCCAGAGCTTCAAAACTCGCCGAAGATGAGGCTGGGCGGGTGCCGTTAGTTGCACAGTGGTCGGTTCCAAACTGTCTCCTCAAAGAACGTTTGTGAGTTATTGCGTTCGCCGGGCCAACTTAGTGACAGAGTTCATTTGTGACGCAAAATGAAAGCGTAATACGAGCCTCCGAACGATGCGACAGGCCCCCGCCTACCCCCGGCCGCGCACATTTTATATCATTTTAGATACTTCCTAGCATTTAATTGACTTATAGTCCGCATTTTAGTATCTATGTCGATAGTAAATTAGAACGTTTAGTTGGCGCTGTGTACCGGCCGCGATTCACCCCCCTCGGGGAAAACGAAGCGTCACGGCAGCCCGGTTGAATTGTTGTGGTTGTTTTCGTCGTTCAAAGTTTCGACGGCAGAACTGGTTCGATGATATGACTTTTTTCACTTTGGATCTGAGCAATGAATAATTTTCTTCCACTCTTAAGCGGGTTAGAAACCAATCGAAAGGGCAAAAGATGAGCCGGCTCGCAATTTTTGGCGGTACCCCGATACGGACGAGCCCATTTCCATCCTGGCCAGTTTTTGACCAAAACGAAGAGACGTCTCTCCAGCAAGTCCTGCGCAGCGGAGAGTGGTGGCATTACTCGTTCGGGGCAGCATCAGGACATGCCGAGCCTTCGATGAATTTGTCCAGATCGAAATTGGTGGAATTCCAGGGGGCGTTTGCCGAAATGCAAGGTGCGAAATATGGCATCGCGTGCGCCAACGGAACAGGCGCCCTCGAGATCGCGCTGCGGGCTTTGGAGGTGGGACCCGGAGACGAAGTCATTGTTCCCGCGTACAGCTTCATTGCGACGGCAAGCGCCGTGCTGATGGTCAACGCCGTTCCTATTTTTGTAGACATTGACTACGACACCTTTAATTTGGATCCCAAACGGGTGGAAGAAGCGATCACGACCAAAACCAAGGCAATCATCCCGGTCCATTTTGCCGGTCAAGCCGCGGACATGGATGCCCTGATGACGATCGCCGAACTACATGATCTATCGGTGCTCGAAGACGCAGCTCACGCGCACGGGGCTACTTGGAATGGGCAGGGATTAGGCACGATCGGACGCCTGGGGACCTTTAGCTTTCAGGCTTCCAAGAACATGACCGCGGGAGAAGGCGGCCTAATCCTGACCAATGAAGAAAAGCTATCCCTTCTATGCGAGTCCTACATCTGGGGTGGCCGCGCCGTTGGCAGGCCCTGGTACGAACATCATCGTCTGGGTTGGAACTATCGCATGACGGAATTTCAGGCTGCTATTCTCTTGCCGCAGCTTGGCCGCCTCCAGTCACAGAATGCGAAGCGCCAGCAAAATGCGGCGTATCTGACGGCGCATTTGGCGAAGGTTCCGGGAATTTCCCCGTTAGCGGCTCCCGGTTTCGTCACCAAACACTCGCATCATATTTTCATGTTTCGTTTCCACGAGAGCGAGTTTGGAGTTACTCGCAAAGACTTCCTGATGGCGCTGGAAAAAGAAGGGATTCCCTGCTCCTCGGGCTATGCCCACCCGTTGTACAAGAATCCGGTGTTCTTGAACCAGAACTTCTACGCCAATGGCTGCCCTATCACGTGTGGACAGTCCGACCGGATCATCGACTACGGCGCCTTCTCCGAGCTTTGCCCAAACGTGGAGAGAGCGTGCCGCGAGGCGGTTTGGCTGGAGCATCGTTTGCTTCTCGGAGAACAAAGCGATATGGAGCAGATTGTCGAGGCGGTGGGAAAAATTTACGAATGCCGCCATGAATTGGTGCGCGCTGCAGTTTGAGGCAGCATTTAAAGTGCCGGATCGAGAGCCTCATTAGACGAGTCGTTTGCGAAATTCTCGTCCAACAGGTAACTGGGCGGCCGTAGCGCGGGGATTTCGAAATGCTTCTCCAAAACGGCCAGCCCGATGCCGAGTAATCCTGCCTCGGTTCCCAGTTCTCCAATCCTGATCGCTGAGCGCGCGGAAGAACTGGTCAGCGCTTGCCCTCTTACCGTCCGCGTTATCTGGTCGAGGAGAGAATCTCCGGCCAACCCCAGTCTTTTGTCCAAAACAACAACCGCCGGATTGAATAGGTTTACTAGATTGGCGATGCCCGTTCCGAGCAGACTTCCGATGTCGAGAACAATGTTGCCGCACATCTTGTCGCCAGCGCTTGCGGCGGATAACACAGTCCAGGCAGAGATCCTTTCAGGATGTCCGCCGGCAAGTCCCAGTACCTGGGAGCTTGCTCCCTCTGCCAATGCCTTACGGATTCGAGATTCAATAGCGGCTGCCCCGGCCACCGCCTCCAGACAGCCAATGCTTCCGCACTTGCAGGCCGGGCCGTCATCGGTGATATGGGTATGGCCAACCTCGCCCACGCCGCAGTCCTGGCCATACAGAAGCTTGCCATCTACGACAATGCCGGCGCCAATACCGGTACCGTAATCGATGTAGATCATATTGTCCTGCTTCTGACCCGCTCCCAGCATGCGTTCGGCGATGGTTTTGGCACGGGTTTTGCTCTCCACCACGCACGGCACCCCGAATTCTTCCTCGAAGATTCGCTGCAGCGGAACCTGGTTCCAGAAGTCAATCGTCGTCGAGGTAACAGTGATGCCATTTCGGCTGTCTACTAAACCCGGGTCCGCGATGCCAATGCCAACCGGCGACTTTGCATCCACATTGATATCGCGCATCGCCCTACGCACGCAGGATTTCAGTTGTTTGATTAATCCTTCGCGGCCGCCTTTGAGATAGGTGGGCTCCTCGATGCTGTGCTTAACCTTGGGCCGCAGGTCCATCACGCCGGTTACAACCGACTCGTCGTCGAATTCCACTCCGAGGATAAAACCGTATTCCTCATTCGAACGCAGTAGGATTTGCTTTCGTCCCAGCGGATTGTTCGAGCGGCCGTCCTCCACCAATCGGCCATCGAGCAAAAGCTGCCGCACGATCGAAGAGATCGTGTTGCGGCGGAAATTGGTCAGCTTATAGATGCCGACGCGGGACACCGGTCCGAACCGCCGGACAACCGCTTCGACGACGTGCTTGTCGTGGTCGCTCTTCTTGGCTACTTGTTTCATGAAATACCGGCGTCTTCCTGGGAAAACTCTGTCAAGCGGGCATTCCTGGGAGCAGGCACGGTGGGCACAGATTCTTTACAGCTCTTGGTTACGCTCGGTATGGTAGGCAATTGAGGAAATTCCGTCAATGCCAAAGGCTCCAGCATTTTCGACAAACTACAGTAAGCTGGCGAAAATCCCTTAGGCTTTTGCCAGATTCGCCGCCTGCTTCTTTATTTTTTGTACCGCCTCCGCAATCTGCTGCATGTCATTCACGCTTCCCAACAGCATCGTCTGGTCGAACCAGACCGCCTCCGTGCAGAGCCGGTCGTTTTCGGGGCATTGATTGCGCTCTTCGTATTCCTTTAATTCGCGCGCCGAATAGATTCTCTTGTACGCCCTTGAAGACAAAGTAGCCTTCATAAAAGGTTCCTTATTGAGCGGAGTGTATCCCCCGGAGCAAGGCACGCCTTCCGCATTCAGCGCGTGAATGAACTTAGACCGATCCAAACCTGCAAACTGCGTTGCATCGTAACGGAACATATATAGGTGGTAGGCATTTCTCGTAGTCCCGTCATATTTTTCCGCCGGATGAATCCCCGGAATCTCCCGCAACATCCGGGTCAACTCATCAGCGTTCCTGGTGCGAGTTTCCGCCTGGGCTTGCACCCTCGTGATCTGCGCTCCCAGGAGCGCACCTTGAAACTCGGTCAGACGGTGGTTGCTGCCATTCAGAGTGTCCTTGGTGAAGGGATCGGACATCAAATGACCGTTGTTGTGGAAAATCTCACAAAGCCGCATTAGTTCATCGTCGATGCTTAGAACTGCCCCACCTTCGCCCGAATTGAGATTCTTCGAGGCTTGGAAGCTGAAACATCCGAGATCCCCAGGGTCCCCACCTTCTTTCCGCGCCATTCCGCCAGATGCGCCTGGCATGCATCCTCAACTACACGAAGCCCGTGCTTAGTTGCGATGGACAAGATTTTGTCCAGGTTTACTGGGTTTCCGCCCAGGTGCACTGGCAAAATACATCTCGTTCTAGGTGTAATGGCAGCCTCGATCTTTTCCGCATCGATCTGGAAAGTATTCCGGTCCGTATCCACGTAAACCGGCACGGCATGCTGAAGCAGGACTGCGTTGATGGTCGCGACGAAGGTGTACGGGGGGACAATGACTTCATCCCCGGGACCGATATCGAGTGCGTTCAGAGCGGTAATCAGAGCGGTGGTGCCACTCGCCGTCGCCAGGCAATGCTTCGCGCCGGTCATCTCGGCCCACGCCTTTTCGAATTTCCCAACGTAACCCGTCTGCGGGTCGGAAAGGCGACACCATGCACCCTTGCGGAGCACGTCAGCCCAGGCCTGCTCATCCTCGGTGGCGACGATCGGCCAGCCGGGAAACGGAGTGGTCCGAACCGGCACACCGCCTAGCACTGCTAACTTTTCCGTCGAGTCCGACTGTGCAAATGTAGCTCGATTCCCCAGTAAAGCAACACCGAAGGCCCCCGCAAAGGCAGAACCCAGAAAATCACGACGCGACTGGTTGCTCATGTGCACCTCAACTCTTTTTTGGGCTTTTCGTAATCCATTCACTATCGGACCGATGGGTTCCGCATGTCAACATAAAATACCACTTTAGATATTTACAATGACATGCTTCAACAGCAATTCGATGTATTTGTATCATTTCTGTCAATAATTATTGACAGCGATTCGGCGCTTGCCTTATCGTTTTAAGGTACGCCATGCGGCCGCGCCCGTTGCCCGCGCAAGTTAACGGCACCCGAGACTTCTTGGTCCTTGCACTATGGTGAATATTGGAATTGTGGGCATGGGATATATCGGGCGGGCGCACTACCAAGCCGCGCTTACCGTTCCGGAAGTGCGGGTTGTGGCCGTAGCCTCGGCGCGAGGGCCGGAGCTCAGGCAAACCTATCCTGCATTGGAAGTCGCCTCCTACGAGGATTTGTACAGCGACGATCGTCTGGACGCGATCCTGGTTTGTGTCCCCACTTTTCTGCACGAGCAGTTTGTAACGAAAGCGCTCGCCAGAAAATGCCACGTGCTGTGTGAAAAGCCACTTGCTTTGGATGCTGAATCGGCTAGACGAATGCTGGCGGCCGCGAAAGAAGCCGGCGTTGTGTTCATGGTTTCGCAGGTACTGCGCTTTTGGCCGCATTACGTAAAGATCAAGCAACTCGTGAGTGAAGGTGCGCTGGGAGAGATTCGTTCCGTCAGCGCTTACCGACTGGCAAAATATCCGCCTTGGGCGGAATGGTTCCGCGATCCTGCAAAAAGCGGGGGCTGCCTGTTCGATTTGCAGGTCCATGACATGGATTTCATCTATTGGATTATGGGGCATCCCGAGCGGGTCCGGTCCTGCGGGCTCAAATCCACTAAGGGCGCATGGGACCACGTAGGTACTTTTCTGACCTACGCAAATGCTGTGGCCAGCATCGAGTCCAGTTACATGATGCCGGCTTCATGGCCGCTGTCCGCTGGAATCCGGGTGGCCGGATCACGGGGTGCCGTGGAATACCGCTTTCGTTCCTCCGGAGACGTGAGCAAACAAGGCGAGTGGAGGGAAGAAATGACTCTCTATGACTCGGACGGGAAGATCGAACGCCTCTCACTCGAACCTCAAGACGTGTTCGCAGCGCAGATCAAGCACTTCGCCCGGCGCATCGAAAGTTCTGGCGTGATGCCGGTCTGTCCCAGCGAAGATTCGTGTTTTGTAGTGTCTCTCTTGAGTGCGAGCGCACGATCGGCGGAGACCGGAGAGACGGTGCGATTCTGAATCGTGGATATCGATCCGCGTGCACCTCGACGAAACTTCAAGAGAAGAGCTCCGAAACATGACCATATTTGATCGCCGCAATTTCTTAAAGCTCTCGGCTGCAACGGCTGCGACAGCGGCGTTTTCGTCGAGCCGGGCCCCGGCGGAGGACCGCAAAGCGATGCGACTAGGACTAATTGTGTATGCCGAAAATGACCCCGACGCCGCGCTAAAAAAA
Source organism: uncultured Acidobacteriaceae bacterium (assembly GCA_963697035.1). Taxonomy (GTDB): domain Bacteria; phylum Acidobacteriota; class Terriglobia; order Terriglobales; family Acidobacteriaceae; genus PALSA-270. The sequence goes on from CAVOMN010000005.1 coordinate 349,481, forward strand.
GTGCACGACGCTGGCCTACCCACCGCCCAGATCAGCCTGGAAGATTTTGGACCTGAGATGTTTGAGAAGGTTCGCCGGGCCATCGATCGGTATGGCATCGAAATAACCGCGCTTAACTCATCCGGCCCATCGCCGTTGGTTTACGATTTTTACCATGGCCCGGAAACGATTGGCATCGTGCCCCGGCAATACCGGCCGGCCCGCATCGAACGGCTCAAGAAGGCTTCCGACTTCGCCAAACAACTGAACATCCCGGCCATCCATACTCATTGCGGTTTTATTCCAGAGAACCCCAACGATCGGCTTTATAAAGAGGCCGTTGAGGCGATTACCGAAGTCGTCAGCCATGTCCGCTCGAATGGGCAGGTTTTTCTATTTGAAACCGGCCAGGAAACGCCCATCACGCTTCGGCGCGCCATTGAGGATGTAGGCTTGGACAACCAGCGAGTGAATCTCGACACCGCAAATCTGATCCTCTACGGAAAGGGCAGCCCGGTCGATGCTCTGGATGTGCTGGGTAAATATGTTGCGGGATTGCACGCCAAAGATGGTCTCTTCCCGACTGACCCTAAGACCCTGGGGGAGGAGGTCCCGATCGGCCAGGGCAAGGCAAATTTTCCCGCCCTGATCAAACGCCTGAAGGGACTCAACTACGCCGGTCCCGTCACGATCGAACGTGAGATCTCCGGCCCCAAGCAGATGGAAGATATTCGCGTATCGAAGGTCTATCTTGAACGCCTAATAGGATAGAAAATTGCTAGAAGTTGAGTCACAGCCAAATTCTATGACCAAGTTACCCACTCCCGCTCGAGAACGAAACCAGCGGCGTCTCCGCACTGGATGCTCCGGGAGATCGGCGAACAGGGTGACGCTATCCGCGAGACGGTTCGGCGGCACGTCACGGGGAATGTGATCTTCGCCGGAGCTTTGGATCCGATCGCGGACTTGGCCGTTCCCCGCAAGATCGTCATTGCGGCCAGCGGTTCGAGCCGGCACGCGGGGTTGGTAGGCGAAATCATGATGGAAGACCTGGCTGGAGTCGAGGTTGAGGTTGAGTATGCGAGCGAGTACTGCAACCGGTCCGTCGATTCGGAGAGCAATAGCCTGGTGCTTCTCATCACCCAATCCGGCGAGACTGCTGACACCATTGCCGCACAAAGGGAGGCAGGCAAACGAGGAGCCGAGACCGTCGCCATCTCCAATGTTGCCGGTTCGACCATAGGGCGAGCCGCAAACGCTACGCTTCTCACCTACGCTGGCCCTGAAAGAGCCGTGCCCTGCTACCAAAAGTTTCATAACTCAACTCACGGTTCTTTACCTGCTCTCTCTATTTCTAGCGCAGAAACGCGGGCGTATGAATTCCGCAATGGTCGGCTCGCATCTGGAGCATTTATCGCGGATACCCCGGGCGATTGAATCATCCTTCGGCCACTGGCAAATGCAAACCGAAACGTGGGCCCGCGCCAGCCGATCCGCCAGGGCTTTTTTGTTTCTGGGCAGGGGCGTTCACTATGCCATTGCGCGGGAAGGCGCTCTCAAGCTAAAGGAGACTTCGTATGTACACGCGGAGGGCCTGCCTACTGGCGAGTTGCGTCATGGCCCTAATGCGCTCGTTGGCAGCGGTCTTGCAGTTGTGTTGCTATGTACGCGCGATCCCACTCTTCCCGATTCCATGCTGCGCTACGGGAAAACGCTGTCCGTCTTGGAAGAAGTTAGGTCCCGCGGAGGAAAGACGTTGGTCATCGCTAATCAGGACGACCGCGAAATTACTGGTCTAGCAGACCATGTGATTGCGGTTCCCGGGGTTCCGGAACTTCTAATGCCCTTGCTGGAGGTCGTGCCGCTTCAACTTTTTGCCTACTACTTCGCGTTGCTAAATGGACGCGACGTGGACTATCCGCGGAATCTGGCAAAAGCCGTGCTCACTGAATGAATTCCAGGGCTGGAATACCGGCGTTAGTGCTGTTCAGAAAATACAGCCCCAAAACGGTTTTGCCCTCATAGGTTGCATTCGCAAGGTTGTTGATAATGCCACAATCTGACGACCTAATTCTCGGAGTGGACATCGGCGGCACGAAGGTGGCTGCGGCGCTTATAGACTTTGACGGGAACATCTTATTCTGCGGCCGCAGTCCCATGGAGGCTCACAAGAGTGCGCGTGAAGGGTTGCAGTCGGTGACGCGAGCGATTGACCGTGTCATGCTCCACCGCATGGGAAAGAACGTGCGCGTCATCGGCGTGAGCGCCCCAGGATACATTGACCTTGCCAATGGTGTGATTCTGAAGACCTCCAATCTCCCCTGCTGGCGAAACTTCCCTCTGTTGAGTGCAATCGAAAGCCAATACGAGCTGCCAACACATTTGGCAAACGATGCAAACGCGGCTGTGCTCGCCGAAGCAAAATGGGGCGCGGGGGTTGGATACACCAGCGTTTTTTATGTGAGTCTGGGAACGGGTGTTGGTACCGGAATGGTTTTGCAGAACAGGCTTTACCTTGGAAGCAAGGGCCATGCCGGGGAGGGGGGCCATGTCACTATCAACTTCCGAGGCCCGGTATGCCCGTGCGGCGCCCGCGGGTGTATCGAAATGTATGTTTCCGGTAAAGCCATCGCTCGCCGAACCCGCGAACGCCTGCGCCGGCACGGACAACAGAAATCTCAAATTCTCCAGTTGAGCCAGGGAAAGCCGGAAAGGATCACTGCAGAAATAGTCGCCACAGCGGCTGCTTCCGCTGACCCTCTGGCCTCTGCCATCTTGCGCGAAACGGTCGAGTATTTCGCTATTTGGCTCAGTAATATTACGAATCTGCTGGATCCCCACGTTATCGTCATTGGGGGAGGCCTCTCTGCTTTAATGATGTCGTTGCTGGCCCCACTTAGAGAGTCGGCCAAGTGGATTGTCCAATCCAGCCGGGAGCCGGTGTCAATCGTACCAGCGTTTTACGGCGCCAATTCGTCCTTGGTGGGTGCCGCGGCGATTTGTCTGTCAAATCTAGGTTCTGAGTGCAACGGAGCGCTTCAACATTGAGGTTCGATCGTCCCGGTGTAAGAAACGTGGAGGCCGTTCATGGCAACTGACCGTGATGGCGCTTGAGTTCGAGCAAGCTCAGTAGCGCGTCGTCGCGTTGTTGGGTCATCAGGGACACATCAAATGGTTCGAGTTCCGCGCGAAGCCCGTCCGCTAATTTCTCTATGAGATCCGAGGTAATCGAGATATCACCTAGATCGCGCCACCAGCTTTCGATGGGTGGACCCAGGTGCTCCAGCATGTGCCGAATGCCACCATCACCGCCCGATAGATGCAGATTGAGGAAAGGGCCGAGCAGCGCCCAGCGCAGACCGGGACCGTTCGCGATGGCGTCGTCGATCTCCGCCACCGAAACAATGCCCTGATCGACCAGATAGAACGCTTCCCGCCAAAGAGCGGCTTGCAGACGATTAGCCACATGGCCCTTCATTTCGCGGCGAAGATGGATCGGCCTTTTGCCGATCGACGTGTAGAACGCTAATGCACGTTGAACAGCTTCACTCGAAGTAAGCTTGCCTCCGGCGACCTCCACCAACGGAAGCAGGTGGGGGGGATTAAATGGGTGCCCTAGAACAATACGCTCCGGGTGTTTGGCACCGTCTTGAATGTCGCTGACCGGAATACCGGACGAGCTGGTGGCGATAAGCACATTGGTTGCAGCCGCCCCATCCAGTTGAGCGATCAACTCCCGCTTTACGTCGATTCGCTCGGGACCATTTTCCTGGATAAACTCAGCCTTCACGACCGCCTTAACCGCATCTCTTTCAAAGGTCAACCTCTCAGGCGAGGCGTCTTTGCCAAGGCCTAGTCGTTCAAGGGATGGCCAGAACTCGACAATTTTCTTGCGCAAGCGCTCCTCTGCGCCGGTGGCCGGATCAGTAGCTATCACGTCGTAGCCTTTCCCCAGGTAACAGGCGGCCCAACTGATACCGATCAGACCACAACCGACCACGGCGACAGTTCCCACGCCAGACAACATCGTATCTGTCTCAAACATTTTCATCTCGAATGCCGCATCCAACGTTTAACTGGAACGTACGATGCCGTTTTGAACAAGCCAGTCCACCGACTCCCTGACAGCTTCTATCGAGGCATAGCGCGGCTCATACCCGAGCAGCTCTCGAGCCTTCTGAATGCTGCAGTTCGGTGAATGGGCGATATGATCCCAGGTCGCGGCCGCATCATTCTCAGCAACGCCCTTACGCCATTCTTCCCAAGGCAGGAGTTTCATCTGGGCTGATTGGCCAAAGTACTGCGCGATGCGCTCTGTATAGCCCCGCAAGGTGAGTGCCGCAGAAGATACGACATGAAACGCCTCGCCCAACGAACGATCGCGCCGCTCCATTGCTTTCATGAATGCCTGCGCCACATCGTCGGCGTGGACGTGGTGCACCGTCTCAAGGCCAAGATGCGGAAGGCGTATCTCGGCCCCCTGCATCAGCGTGGAAAAGACCTCGGGATTGAAATTCCCTGCCGGATTCAGAGGCACCCAGCCGGGCCCCACGATATGGCCAGGATGCAGGAGGGTGACCGGAAATCTCTCGTCTCTGGCTTGTTGAAGAAGATAAGCTTCGATTGCGGCCTTTCGGATCCCGTACTCGCCGAAGGGATGGCGGGGCTCATCCTCGGTTGTGGGCACCTGGATACTGGGACCGTGAACCCATATGGTCCCACAGTGCAATAGATGACCAGTCCGTCCGCGAAGCGCTTCCACGAGTGTCCGGGCGCTCTCCAGGGTGAAGCATGTCAGATCAATCACGACATCGGGATCCAGGCCCGCAATGTGGCCGCCAAAGCTGCCGGCGCTCTCTTCTACATCGCGGTCGAGTGTCACGCGAGTGACCGCCCTCCACGCCGGATGGACGTGATATGGCGGTTTTAAGCCGCGGCTGACGCACGCGACCGCGTGCCCAGCTTCGACGAGCCGCGGCGTGAGATAGCTTCCGATGTGACCTGTTCCACCGATAATGACAATGCGCATATGATCGCCGGCATGTCGCCGCCGCGACTGAAAGGCCGGTTTCCCGGCCCTCTACTTGTAGTGAGCGGCTATTTCCAATTTGCCGTGCAATATTGTGCCATCGAAAACCACGGCATCGTGATCGATGCTGGCGGTTTTTCCATTGATGGTTGCGGAGTCAAGCATCCCGAGATTCGCCGCCAGCCGCACCCGCACCTTAGAGGGCACAGGTGCGCCTGCGGCCGCCGCGGTTTCTATCGACATATGCACGACCTTCGAAGCCGGCTCCGGCGATACGCGATAAGAAATCGTGCCGAAATTGGTCGGCGCGTTGCGAATCGCGAATCCGTCGCGCGTATCGAGCCAAGCGCGCGGGGTGGCGGGCGCAATCCAAAGCTCTCCTGCCTCTTCTTTCAGCAGCATCATGCGCAACATGCGAAGCTGCTGTGTATTCGAGTAGGTATGCGGCAAGGTCTCTTCGTTGAAGCCCTCTGTAATGCGGGTCACTTCGACGGCCGAGTAGGTGTCTCGAGTCATGCCGTAGGCCAGCGAGCCGTAGAACGTCAACAGAAACTTGTTGACATCTCCATGTCGTAGTTGCTCCATGGCATAGCCATAGGTGTAAGCATGGTCGATGCCGTCCCACACCCGGTCCATCCCCAGGAGGAGCCCCCCACGCTGGTCCATGAAGTCTGTCAACCAATGATAGTGAGGATCTGTGGCAGCGAAGAATTCGGTTTCCAACACTTCCGGGGCCACCAGCGAATAGTAGAACTCAGAGCCCTGCTTCTCGAGGCGGTGAGTCAACGGTTCAATGGGAAGTACTTCGATCCCGTGGTCCTGGAACACGGCAGACTGCATGGACTCCAGGACGTCCTGGTGATAGTGGTCTGCTTCCGCAGTCCAGTCGGCGGCCTCCTTCATTCCCGCTTCGCGCAACGCCATGGCCATTTCGTGCGTGCCCAGCCAGTTGTAGGTATCGGTATAGTAGGAAACCACCAGGTTCTGAAAATCACAATACGCGGGTCCAGGAGGCAGCAGGCCGTAACCGAGGGGCTTATGTCCGTTGTCCATCACTCGCGTAGTCGCGCGGTTGGTCTGAATCCACTCCATCGCTTTGAGGGCCTTTGGCAACACCCGCTGGAACCATTGCAAATTACGGCTCAGGCGGTATTCCTGCCCAATCGCGAATAGCAGTGCCCCATTGTCAGGCATTCCGTAAACCGAAATGTATTGTCCGTTCGGCTTCTGCTCCGAGAGCATGCTCTCGATGTATTTCTGCGCGTCTTCATGATGGCCGAGCAGGCTCAGGGCATCGCAGTAGAGGGCCGCGCTGTAGCCGAATTCCTCTTCGTAGAACCCTGAACCGTCATGAATCTCGTATCGGTCTTTAACCTTATCCACGTTCAGCGTGTTGTAGGCTTCCCAGGCACGCCACGCGTTATTAATGAAGGGCTCCGGGGTTTCGATTTGAGTCCCCGCATCCAAATAGGAGTGCCAGTAAGCGCGAACCTCGGCCAGCCGGGCGTCGAAGGTAGCCGCGTCGCTGGTATCGGCTAGCTTCGCCCAATCAATCTTATAAGGAAGGCTGAAGTAAAAATCGGTGTGTCCTTGCGGTGCAATGGTAGCCGACTGCGCGGGATTCTCGCCCGGACGGGAGGAAGGCGCCAAATACACCGTGACTTTCGCGTCGCGCGGTTCCGAGGTAGGGTTCGTCACCCGAAACCGAACATAGGCCTCGAGTGGTTGGTCCGGACTCAAATCTTTGGAATATCCAAATACTGTCTCTTCATACTGAAGCCCCTGGAAACTCCACCGAATTTGCGGGATAGGGAGCGAACCGTCCAACAACGATACTTGAAAGCTCCCATCGACGCCATAGGGATTGGGCGGATCGCCCACGCGAAAGTCGATCTCTTCCTCCTTGATTAGAAGTGACCCGTCGAAGGCCACGATGAATTCATCAGGATGGTCCTTCACGCTGATGGGGACACGGGTGCGCATCATCGGCGGAAAGTAGCGCGCGAGCTTATCGAACGAGGGCTCTCCCTGCGCTAAGACCTCTTGCCCCAAAACATCGGTCTGCGAATTCAGGGCGCGACGGCCTTCCGACGAGACATGCATGGGAACCATGCGCATTTGCGCCTGCAGCGGAAAGCAGGACATAACACAAAGAGCGGCGGTGATCGCGGTATGAGTTTTCAAAAGGGATTCTCCTGAGGACCTATGAGGTTATGAGTCTGTGGAAGCTGGTGTCAACTAAAAAATCATTTTCGATACTAAATAGAAACTGTAACACCCTAGCCGACCGAATTAGACACCGCTCAGAACTTTTATTGTAAGCCGGATTTATGGAGGCCCATCCATCTCCACCTTGGCGCAACAACCCCTTGTAATATGACTGCCATTAATCGTAACGACCCTGGTTTGAAAAAACAGCTTTCCATTAGTAGAACTCGGATCGATGGAGCCAACAGGGAGCCAACTGCCTTGAAAACCACGGATTTAGTGTCCCACGCGATACTTTTCTGGGGCGTAATGACCAGAAGTCGAATAGATAAGATCGATAATGATAATTTCTTCTTGACAAGTGGCGGGGTAGGACACCATAATCCCCGCGAATTGCAAGGGCGTCCCCCACCAGGAGAAGGACTATGCTTATGCGTCGTCGCAGCGTGTGCTTTTTTGCGATCCTGATTTGTTGGATCACGGTGGTCCCATTCGGTCAAAGCCAAATCGGTACGACGGCGGTCAACGGGGTTGTGACCGACGCCACCGGTGCCGCAGTCGCGAATGCGACGATCACCCTGGTATCGGAAGAGCAGGGATACAGTCGCAAAGCGGTGACCAATACCGCGGGCGCCTATGAATTCCCCGATCTGCATCCCGGCACTTACAAAATCACCGCCGATGCCGCGGGATTTAAGACCCAGGTCGTGAATGGCCTGGTTCTGTACGTCGGGCTGCCGGTGGCACAGAACTTCACTTTCCAGGTGGGAGCGACCACCGAAGAGATCAACGTCACTGCGGCAGCGCCGTTGCTTCGTCAGGACAGCGGCGAGGTGGGCACGGTAATCGAAGGCAAAGCGCTGACCGACATTCCACTCAACGGGCGCAACTTTCTGCAATTGAATTTACTAAGTCCGGGGGCGACGCGCTCCAAGGACAGCAACACCTTCGATTCGGTCGTGATCGATCCGACTCAGCAAAGCTTTAACGTCAATGGCCAGCACGGCGACTACAACGTCTATCTGCTCGACGGCACCACCATCAAGGAATATCAGCACGGCAGTAATACGATTTCACCAAGTGTGGAAGCCATTCAGGAGTTCAACGTCGCCACCAGCAACTATTCCGCGGCCTTCGGCTCGGAGGCCGGCGCGCAGGTCAACCTGGTGACCAAGTCGGGCACCAATCAGATTCACGGTGCGGCCTACGATTTTCTGCGCAACAATAAATTGGACGCTTCGAATTTCTTTGAGCCTTCGCATGTCACGCCTCCGTTCCGCCGCAACCAGTTTGGCGGCACCCTGGGCGGCCCGCTCATCATTCCCGGTCTCTATCACGGAAAAGACAAGACGTTCTGGTTCGTTTCTTACCAGGGCATGCGGCAGGAACTCGCTTCACCAATCTTCGGCTACTTCCCAACCCCGACCGAACTGACTGGAGACCTCTCCGATCTGGCGGCGGCGAGCGGCATGCCAGTGGTCGATCCGCTCACCGGAAATCCTTTTCTTGGCAACGTGATTCCGCAGAACCGCATGCCCTCGACTCTTCTGCCGTTCCTGCAAAACGGAATCGGCAAAGGGCCGTGGCTGCCCACCCCTAACTACACCGGAATCCCCGGTTATAACTACTTTAAAGACGGCAACACCGCCTACGACGGCGACCAGGTGATCGCGCGCGTGGACCAGCGTCTCAACGACAAGACCTTTCTCTATGGGCGGTTTGCCTATAACAATGAGAACTTGAACGACGACAACCTGAACCCCAACTACTACTTCTATCAGCGCAACCACACCGAGTCCGGTGCCCTACATCTGTCGCATGTCTTTACTCCGAACCTGGTGGGAGAAGTGAGCGTGGGTCTGTCGCAGTTCATTCAGCAGGAGGAAGCTACCACCGTTTTCAAGTACGACATCACCAACAAGCTCTTGGGAATCCAGGGACTCTCCACCATTCCGGACTCCTGGGGAGCGCCGGGTTGGGAACCGGGCGGTTACAGCGAACTGGGTGAAGGTGGTTCACTTCCCAGACTGTGGAAACCAACCATCGCAGAGGTGCGGCCTGCTCTCGAGTGGAACCACGGCAAACACCAGATGCGCTTCGGTGGCGATTTCGAACGCTTTCTCGACACTTTCCAGGAAATCATCGAGCCCAACGGCGATTTCAGCTACAACGGCAGCTTCACCAATTACACCCTCGGGGACTTCCTGCTCGGGATTCCCTCTTCCACTTTCTTCTCACCGGAGCCCTTCAATCCCAGACAACGCTACAGCGTGCTTGGCGAATACTTCCAGGACGATTGGAAAGTGAATCATAGTCTGACGCTGAACCTTGGGGTGCGCTACGAGTGGAACGGGATCCCGTATTCCTCCAACCGCACCATGTCCAACATCTATGTGCCGGCAGATGGCTCGACCCCTCAGATTGTGACCTCCAAAAACGTCACGGGGATCACGTTTGAGGGCGTGCAGCAACCCCTGGTGAACATCTTGCCTTACGTAACCGCGGAAAGCGTCGGACTGCCCGACTCTCTGGTGTTTAACGACAAACGGGATCTCGGACCACGCCTGGGATTTGCCTACAGCCCGGGTGCTCTCCGCAATACGGTGATTCGCGGTGGCTATGGGATCTTCTATCAACGGGACACCGAGAACCGCTACATTGATATGTCGCTGAACCCGCCCTTCGTGGACGAACGCACCTTCTCTTTTGACCATTCCAATTTTCAGCAGTTCGATTGGTTCAACCCCGCCGTACAGTACGATACGTCCGGTGTGGGTCTGTTCGGCAACGGCACACAAGCGCGCAACGGGCGAATCCAGGCCTACAACCTCACCATTGAACACACCATTGGCTCGATGCTGTTCTCGGCGGCTTACGTGGGGAACACCAGCGCACACCTCGCCAGCATGGCCCAGCCGAACCAGGCTCAGCCGGGGACGGGCTCCTTCGATTCCCGGCAAAAGTGGCCAGGCGCCGGTAACTTCTATATCCAGGGCTATGACGGATATGGCAACTACAACAGCTTGCAGATCAAAGCCCAGAAGAACTTCTCCAAGGGTTTTATGCTGCTCGCCGGCTACACCTATAGCAAGACGCTCGACGACACCGGCGGCACCTTCGTTGGAGAAGGCGGACGCGGCTTTATCTACGAAAACTCCTATGACCCAAGACAAAGTTATGGTTTGGCGGCCCAGGATATCCGCAATCGCCTGGTAGTCAGTTACATTTACGATTTGCCTTTTGGCCGCGACAAAAAGTTTCTCAACGGTTCCAAGGTGGCAGACGCCGTGGTGGGAGGATGGTCCGTGGATGGAGTGACCGCTTTGCAGAGTGGCAGTCCAATAGCCATGTACCAAATCTGCAACCGCGCCAACACCGACGCTGGCACTCCCCGGCCGGATGTGGTCGGCGATTGGCATCTTTCCAATAGCAGGTCGGACGTGCAAAAGATTGCCGAGTATTTCAACACTGCGGCATTCGTTAACGTGTGTCCCGATCCGGTGAATGGTCCGTTCAGCTTCTCGCATACCGGACGCGACTTCGTCATCGGACCCGGACTGCAGGACTGGGATTTCGGAATCTCGCGGAGATTCTTCCTGGGTGAGGGAGAATCGACGTGGCTGCAATTCCGCGCCGAGTTCTTCAACATCTTCAACCACCCCAACCTCGGCCAGCCCGATAGCTACGCCGGTGACCCCGGCTTCGGAACCATCGCTTACACTGCCAGCGATGCCCGCGAAATCCAGTTCGGTTTAAAGTTGAATTTCTGAGTCTTTGTCTTTCCCGGTTCCCGCTTGCGGAACTCCTTAACGCAGCACGGAGTTCCGCAAGCTAAGCATGGCCTTACGAGCTGTTGAGCTTGCAGTTGTAGCGTCAGGTCACTGCTATTTCAAACCCAAATGTATTCCTCTGGCTCGCCGGTCGAGCGATGAGTCTGTAGGATTCGGCACGAAGAAGCTGACACCTAAATCGGTGGCGAGAGCCCTGTGTTGGCTGCTCGATAGCCGTCACCCTTGGGGCGTGAGGTCTCAAGGTATCAGTACGCAGCTTTCGGCGGCAAGAAATCATGGGTGCCGCAACTCATTGCCCGGGTGAATTCAGACTCCCTAAATTGAAAAGGACTCACTGCGGCGCATCGGATAACTGCCCCAACATCCGGTAAACCTGAACGATTGCATTGTTGACCATGCGCTCTCCCGCTCCGACTTCCACCCATGTTCCCCCACTTGCTCCTCCGTAGCCTCCGCGTACAGCAGCGCCGATGGTAGGCAGGTAGCCCACATATCCATTGGTGTATCCGACGAAGAAGCTATAGGGCACCGGGCAGCGGTTGCGCCAATCCATCTGCAACTCCACAAAGGGCTCGCCGGAAAGTACAGCAAAAGCAATCTGTTTGTTGATCAGGAGAGTGGAAACGGGCACGGAAACCGTGGAACCCACGTTAGGAAAATATTGAGCGACATGTTGCGGTCCCCAGGTCCGCAAATAAGAGTCGTAAAACTTATCTGGATTCCAACGCGGGCGGAAGTCGAGAGTCTCGTCCACAAAATCCAGGCTTGCGTCGGCTTCCGTTTTGGTCTGGATAGTTTTAGCGACGCGGGCAGCCTCCTCGCCGAGATGCTGGCCTGTCCAATTACGCCATTTGTCAGGTTCCTGCTGGGTAGGGGTATTGGCATAAAACGGATCGATGTCCCCCGCTCCGCCCTGTAGAAAGAACGTCATGGGAGCCCCGTCAAATGCGGCTTCCACGGTCTTCGACATTACGGCGGGAAAGTCGGCGGAGTAGCTCACATTTTCCGCTCCGAAAACCACCGCATGGCAAGCGTAATTGACCAGAATTGCCAAAGGCGTTCCGTCCGTTCTGTCCACGCGCAGCACAGCGACCGTAGGATCCACAGGGGAAGAGATCGCCCGGCTGGTATGGCTCCCGAAATCGAACCCTTCGTGCTTGTTCTCCAGGCGGTTATAGCCGATGTAGGTTTGACCGTAACCGGCCCCAATCCGCACCTCGACTAGACGCGTCGTGGCTTCGTGAATAGCCTGCGAGATCTTCCTTAGCGCCTGCGACTCCCATTCCGGTGGCGTGTTGTTCGGATAGTGATCGGAGACCACCGGGCCGGCGTGAGCATGAGAGGCTGCGGCAAGAACTAGCGAGATATTGCTGGTTTCGCGAGCATCCCGGCGAAGCCGGTCAAGCGATTCCGGCCCAAAACTTCTTCCTAGGTCAAGCGTGACAATCGCCACCCGTTTTGCGCCGCTCTCTAGAACCAGGACGCGCGCATACAATGGATCGATCGTCCCCACCGCGGGGAATTTTCGGGCCGCGAAGCCCCACATCTCGATTCCGGCCGGCGGCGTGATATCGACGCGCGCGACGCCCCCTTTGAGCGGGCTCGCCTGCAAGCAGGGCGCTAGACTTAGGGCAAAGATAAAGATAAGGGCAGATGCGCGAGTCGCACGGAACACCTTGAGGACCTCCATCCTGGAGCGGCCTGGGTAATGTTAGAGAAGGGGCATCCGCGATGTCAACATTAATATCGTTATCGATAGTAATTGGGAAGTGGCTCATTGACGGGGCTTTGCGTGCAGTTCGTGGCACACCGGCAAAACTAGACTTCATCTATTCGGGATTGCGTGAATCCTCGCACTGAGAGTAGTCTCTCGACTTCAGAAGCTGGATTTGGTGGCGAATTCATGGTTAGGGTTCGGGTGCAAGCGAGACCAATCGGTCGCTCCAGGTTTCTTCTATACGCAGTCGCTGTGGCCAGCCTCATCGTGCCCATCTACGGACCGCTGGCAGTCGCGGCGTCTCCCGACATCATTCTGATTACGCTCGACACCACCCGGGCCGATCGCATGGGATTCCTGGGTTCTCAGCGCGACTTGACGCCAAATTTAGATGACCTGGCGAGAAACAGCATTGTCTTCACTCGCGCCTATTCGCAAGTTCCCCTAACTACCTCCTCGCACGCCACGATCCTCACCGGCACGTTCCCCGAATTTCATGGCGTCAACGATTTTGGAAGACCTTTGCCTTCGGGGGTTCCTTACTTACCAGCCATTTTGCATCAACATGGTTATCGAACTGCGGCTTTCGTTGGCTCGCTCGTTTTGGATCCGAAGGGAGGCATGGCTCCCGGATTTGAGCGCGGCTTCGACATTTATGATGCGGGGTTTCGCAATCCCAAACCGGGAGAAGACCGCTATAGAACCGTGGAACGGCGCGGCGGCGAAGTCATCGCTCACGCGCTTGCCTGGTTAAGCACAAATCCAAAGGGTCCGTTCTTCTTGTGGGTGCATTTATATGATGGACACGATCCCTACGAGCCACCGCCGCCATACTCGGTGCGCTTTGCCGAGTCGCCCTATGACGGAGAAATCGCCTACGCCGATTCCTGTGTTGGCAAATTGCTAAGCGGCGTGCGCGCGCGCAATCTGTACAAGGGTGCGACCATCATGGTCATGGCGGACCATGGCGAGAGTCTGGGAGCGCACGGAGAACAAACTCATGGCATATTTCTCTATGACGAAACGATTCATGTCCCTTTACTTTTGAAACTGCCAGAAGACCGCCTGGCCACAAGGCGCATCCTTTCTCGAGTAGGACTCGTTGATGTAGCTCCCACGCTTTTGGAAATTGCCGGCATCGCAATACCCAGGCACGTGCAGGGAGAATCCTTGATGCCGATGATCAGACGCTTTTCCGGGGACGGCGGACGAGGAAAGTTGAATGCGGATAGCAGAAATTCGGCATCGCCCGATCCACCAGTCTATTCGGAAACCGATTATCCCAACCGAGTGTTTGGTTGGAGTTCCTTGCTGGCTTTGCGGGCAGGGAAGTATCTATTTATACAAGCTCCGCGCCGCGAACTTTACGATGAAGACGTTGATCCCGGGGACTTGCATAATATGGCCGGCCTGTCTCCGGCAATCAGTGACACCTTGTCCGTGCAGTTAAATGACCTTCAGCACAGAGCGCTCGGCGCGCGTGCCGCAGATTCGACAAAAAACTTAAATGCAGAACAAACGAAGACCCTGGGTGCACTGGGGTATGTAGCGAATGCGAGCGCTGATCCCGAACCTGCCCCACGGGTAGAAGGCGCCGACCCGAAAGACAAGATTGAGATCGCAAATTTGATGCACAGCGCCATGCTCGATGTCGAGGACGGACAGTATGAAACGGCGGCACCACTGCTGGAAAAAGTTCTCGCCGAACAACCGGAGATGCCGGTAGCTCAATTGCAGCTGGGTACAGCGTATTCAAGAACACGAAAGTTCGAGAAAGCGATTCCTTTGCTGAAGTTGGCGGTACAGGAGCATCCTGGGTTTCATCCGAGCGAGAACTTTCTATTCATCGCCCATTACGAGCTAGGGCTTGCGACATTCGCTGCTGGCGACCACCAAGCGGCCATCCCGGAGTTCGAGTTTATCGTCGCGCACGCTCCCCGATCGGCCGACGCTCATTTCTCTCTTGCATCGGTGTACGCTCAAGCAGGCCGTCTTGCTGATGCGATGACGCAACTGCAAACCGCACTACAACTGAATCCAGACCATTACTCGGCGAACTTGTTGCGTGGCCGCCTCCTGTCACAGCAAGGCAATGCCGAGGCCGCCCTGCCAAATCTGAAAAAGGCGGCGGAAGTTGATCCGTCTTCTGTGGAGGCGCATCTTTTCCTGGCGGATGCCTATGACCAGATGAATCAAGCAACCCAAGCGCAACATGAGCGATCTGTTGCCAATCATTTAAAGGCATCGGCTCGAAACTGATCGGACCCTATCTCATGGTGTTGCTGCTCAAGCACGCCAGTGCGTGGCGCTGCGGATCTGGTTGCGGGAAGCGATGCCGGGTGTTGACAGTTTTCAGCTAGCGTAATATAACCACCACCTTTGCCGAACCATCGGCCATCGGCACACGATGGCGGGCGATGATAGCAATGTGAAAGGCTCTGCCTTGAATTTGGACAAGCAGGTTGTCGTCATCACTGGCGCTTGTGGAGATATTGGGAAGGCCACAGCTTTGGCCTTCGCTAGACAGGGAGCCAATCTTGCTCTGAACGATCTCGCCCCCGAATCAGATGCTTGCAGTCTGCTTGCAGATCTTCACCAGCTGGGGAGCGAGTCGATTTACGTGAGTGGAGATGTCGCGCACCGGGCAGCGGTTGATCAACTGGTCCAATTCACATTGGAACGATTCGGACGAATCGATATTTGCGTGGGTAACGCGGGCATCGTCAAGGTCGGTTCATTTCTCGAGACTACGGAAGAGAGCTGGAATAAACATCTTGCTGTCAATCTTACTGGCTGTTTCAACGTGGGTCAGGCTGCCGCAAGAGTCATGGTAGAGGCGAACAAGCCAGGGAAAATAATTTTCACCAGCTCATGGGTACAAGATGTTCCCTATGCAAATCTGGCGCCGTACTGCGTTTCGAAAAGCGGCTTGAAAATGTTGGCGCAGTGCATGGCCCTCGAACTCGGCCCGCACAAAATTACGGTCAACCTGGTGGCGCCAGGGTTTGTGAACGCTGGGCTTTCGGGCCGTCTCTACAAGCAAAATCCGAGCCTGATTGAGCAATCGCTCAAATTGGTTCCGCTCGGATATCTCATGTCGGCCGACGACGTTGCCAGTTCCGTGTTGCTGCTCTGCTCGCCCGGCGCTGAATACATGACCGGCACCACCCTGCTGGTGGATGGGGGGAATAGCTTATTCCAAAGACCTAAAATGCCCTCAGGGACTTAAGTCGTTTGAATACGTGAGGAGATATCGGCAGCGGTTTTCTTTACGACAGAGCCCAGGCGCCGAATCCCTTCCCGCGTGATCTCATCCACTGTTCCCGCCAGGCTGATGGCGGCGACCACTTTGCCGGTTACATCGAAGATCGGGGCGCCCACGCAGCGGGTTCCCAGTTCTTCCTCTTCATCATCCACCGCGTACCCTAACTCTCGCACCCGCACCAGATGCTCTTTCAGCTTTGCCAGCGAAACAATCGTTTTCTGATTATGTTTCACGAAGGCTGTCGCCTTCACCTCCCGATCAAGTTCTTCCGGAGACAGAAACGCCACCAGCGCTTTCCCCGCCGCCGTGGAATTGATATCCATTGCCCGTCCCGGCCAGGTTCCGAGTCTGGTGAAGCCGGGAGCTTCGATCTTCTCCACGATGATGGCCTGGCCGCTTTCCAGTACTGCCAGGTGCACGGCTAATCCGGTACTTAACATCAGAGAGATTAACCAGGGCCTGGCCACTTCGCGCAATTGCAGGTTCTCAACCGCTGCCCGACTCAGGCCGACCAGCCGGAACCCAAAGCGGTAGCGTCCAGTCTTCCTATCTTTTTGCACGCAATGTTCGTCTTCCAGGGCCGCCAGCATCCGGAACGTCGAGCTCTTCGGCAGCTTGAGTGCCCGGCTGACCTCAGAAATGTTAAGCGCCTTCCGTGAGTGTGCCAGCAACTCCAGAAGCGCAAGGGTACGGCCGACCGCAGGAATATTGCTCTTATTGGAAGGCTCCATAAGTGTATTCACCCGGAAGCATGTGACTTCAGATCCCTAGAGAACTGTGCCATGGGTGGAAGGGTATACGGGATTTATATTGACAAGTCAACGGCTCTATTTGAAGCCGTGTCGCACATCCGCTGTGTGATCAGCCCTGTTGCAAGCATGAGGAGATACTCGCAGCGCATCTTTTCACCATGGCTGCCAGACGCCGGATCTCGTCCCGCGGAATTTGGTCCACTGTGCCCACGACGCTGATGGCCGCAACCACTCCGCCAGCGTTGTCGAATACCGGCGCGCCAATGCAGCGAGCACCGAGCTCATCCTCCTCGTCATCCACGGCGTAACCCAGCTCCCGCACCCTTGCCAGATGCTCTTTCAGTTTAGTCAGCGAGGTAATTGTCTTTTGGTTGTGTTTGAGGAAAGTTCTGGTTCGTACTTGTTTGTCAAATTCTTCCGGCGATAGAAAGGCCACCAATGCCTTTCCGGCTGCCGTCGAATTCACGTCCATAGCACGCCCCGGCCATGTCCCGATTCTCCCCGCCCCCGGTGCTTCAATTTTTTCGATGACGATCGCTTGTCCTGATTCGAGTACTGCCAGATGCACCGCCGCTCCAGTGCTTAGCATGAGTGACACCAGCAAGGGACGCGCTACTTCCCTTATCTGCAAGTTCTCCAGCGCAGCGCGGCTCAGGCCGACCAGCCTGAATCCAAAGCGGTATCGCCCGCTGTGGGCGTCCTTTTGCACGCAGCGTTCGCTTTCCAGAGCCGTCAACATCCGAAACGTCGAGCTCTTCGGTAGCTTGAGCATCCGGCTGATTTCAGAAATGTTGAGCGCTTTGCGCGACCGCGCGAGCAGTTCCAGCACGGCAAGGATTCGACCGACCGCCGGAATATGGGTCTCTTTGAGAGCTCTCATATCAATAATCCTTATCTGCTCAATTCACAATCTGCACGCCGCAACCGTGCTGAAACGAGCACCCACGCTAACCACGATGCAATATCCGAATCTGTCTCATTGGTGGAACGGTATACGGCATTTGTATTGACAAGTCAAGAAACCTGGCACTACAAGTGGGTCCATCACAGCAACCGTTTCATTCCATAGATGGAACGATGCGCCGGTACCCCCAAAGGAGGAATTCAGGATGCGTTCAAAATCGCTAAGACTGATTCTTTGCGTTTGTATCTCGATCGTGGGCACATACGCCGCCTACGGCCAAGTGCCTCAAGGCCAGGTACTCGGTACGGTTACCGACGCCACCGGTGCCATCGTGGCCGGCGCCAATGTGAAACTCGAGAACCAGCTTACCGGGATCGGGGAGACACAGGTGAGCAACGGCTCCGGAGACTTTACCTTCATCAATCTGAACAATGGCATCTATCGCTTGACTGTCGAAAAGACTGGATTCAAGACCGGAGTCTATCCCGACATCCAAGTTCAGGCGGAATATAAGAGGCGGGTGGATGTCCAGCTGCAAATCGGCAGCGTTAGCGAAAAGGTGGAGGTCACAGGCGCCGCAGCGCGACTGGACACAGATACTGCGGTGTTGGGCAACACGCTGACGGAACGAGAAATCACCGGATTGCCCATCAATGGACGCGATTTTTCGTTACTGGCGATCGTTGAGCCGGAGGTCACTTTCGCCGGCACGCAAGGCGGATCGTTTCAGGCTCAGTTGAATTCGTTCGTCACCGTCGGCGGTAATTCCCTGGTTGCCACCTCATACAGTGTCGACGGAATTGATAATCGATCGAACCTATGGGCTGGCGCGGCAATGAATCCCTCCATCGACAGCATCCAGGAATTCCAGATAGAGAAGTCGCAGTCTCCGGCCGAATACGGCCACGGTGGGGATCAGCTAATGCTGGTCAGTAAGGCAGGTTCGAATGCCTTCCATGGCTCGCTCTGGGAATACAACCGGAACGCGGCAATGAACGCAGCCAACTATTACACCCACGCGAAGGATGGAATTATCCGTAACGAATATGGCCTCAACCTCGGCGGCCCCATCGTCAAGAACAAATTGTTCTTCGACTTTAACTGGGAAGGCCACCGCCAAGAGCTGCAGTTCCAGGGACAAGACACCGTGTTTACGGACAAGATGCGTACCGGAGATTTTAGCGAACTGCTGCCGAATCAAGTCATCACAGATCCGACTACTGGACTGCCCTTCCCGGATAACATCATCCCTCCAGATCGCATTGACCCGCTGATGGCAGATTTGTTGAGCCTCATGCCACGCGCCACTGCGCCCGGGATCGTGAACAATGCCACCGTTACCGTCCCCACTTATTCTGACAACAATCAATTCCTGGGTCGAGTGGACTACAAGGTAACCGATAAAGACACGCTGTTCGTGAGAGGAACCGTTCAGCCTCGCCACGGAATCACTGCGCCGCTGGCCGCCGGATGGATCAACGGACAGGAAAATTACACTTTCTACAATGGTGGAGTCGGCTGGACGCGCACGTGGACTCCCAGCATAGTTGCGGAGACACGGGTTGGGTTCCATCGCGAGAGAACCGCACAACTAAGCGTGCAACCGCCAAATCCTCCGGCGGCGGAAGTGCAGGGCATTGGACCCGCCCCCATTGATCACTACCCGTTTGTTTATATGAGTGACTTTGGAGCCTTTGGCCAACCGGGCAACAACGTCACCTTCGACAGCAGAAACTACGAACTTTCTCAAAATTTGTCGATCGCGAAGGGAAAGCACCTGTTCAAAGTGGGTTTTAATGGACAGCATTACCATGAAAACACCCCGGTCCAATATACGCATACCAGTTGGCCGATTCTGGAGTTCGCTGACGGCGAGTACACTGGCTTGGGAGCTGCAGACTTCATGTTAGGGCTTCCGATTGTAGGCGTCGCCTATACCGCGATTCCGGCAAAAGTCGAAAATCTGGCTAACTACGCTTTCTTCGGCCAAGACGATTGGAAGGTAACGCACAGTTTGACGGTGAATCTGGGCCTGCGATACGAATTACCCACGCAGCAAAGCGATGCGAATGATATCTGGGGCAACTTCGATCCCGCGCTGAACAAGATCGTGCTTGCCGGCAATTCAATCAGGCCGGGGCTCGGGCCTGACTTCGAATACAGCGGCTACAGCAGTTTTCTAACCACGGCCAACATGACGAATCTGCCCTTGCACACTCTTGTCTATGCCGACCGCACTGACTGGGCGCCGCGTTTTGGATTTGCCTGGCGGCCTTTCAAAAACAACAAAACTGTTGTACGAGGCGGTTACGGTATCTACTACGTTCGGCCCTTCGGACAGCAAAATGCCCTTTCGTTTACCGTGCCTTACGGCGGTGCGTTTGTCGCGGTCAACACCACCCCGACTCCTACTCTTTCAGCGGATAACTTCTTTAGTGGCGGGCCGACCGGGGGTCTGCCTCCTCCGGGGCCATACTATCGGGACCCGCATATCCGCAATGGATACGAACAGGAGTCGAGCTTCGGAATTCAGAGGGAATTGCCCTGGGGGATGACCGCTGAGGCTACGGTGCAGAATCAACACGGCATCCATCTTGAAGACTACTGGAATCTCGACCAACCTCACATCGGGCCCGGCAGCATTGAATCGCGCACACCGTTCCCCGATTATTCCAGCATCAGCGGAACCTTCAGCCAGGGTTTCAACCGCTACGATTCCATGACACTGCTGCTGCGCAAGAGCTCCGCGCACTATACGTTCCAGGCTTCATACGTCTGGGCGAAGAACATTGGGGAGGACATCATTGACATCTACAATCGTTCTGAATTCAACGGTCCCGAAGGTTACGTTCCGCGCCAGCTGAAGTTCCATTTCCTGATGGATTTGCCGTTTGGGAAAGGAATGAAGTGGCTTGACCGCGGCGGCGTGGCCAACGCCATACTCGGTGGCTGGACGGCTTCCGCGATTGCTACTCCGTACTCGAGCGGCCAGCCCTTCAGCGTGATTTACGGCGGCGATACCGCGAACATTAATGTGTATACGGTGATGGCTGATCGAGTTTGCAGTGGCCACGTCAGCAAGCCCACCACACAAGAATGGTTCGACCCGGCATGCTTCGTCGCTCCGGCAGCTGGAACGGTCGGCGATTCGGGTACTGGAATTCTCTTCGGTCCCGGCGCCTTTAGCGCTGACTTCGCCGTGTACAAGAACTTCGCGATCCACGAGAACGTCAAAGCCCAGTTCCGCACCGAGATGTTCAACGTATTCAACCATCCCAACTTGTCACAACCCAACAACGTTCAGAATGGCTTTGCCTTTGGACAGATCAGCAGCGTCGTGCAGGTCCCCAGAGTCATTCAATTGGCTTTGCGGGTCACGTTCTAGTCTGCGGATTCGAGGGGCACGGGGGGAACCTGATTCTTCCCCTCGAAGCTTTCTCTTCATCTAGCTCTGAGCTTGCCTGAGTGCAGTCGATTGCTGTCGTGTTTAAGACTTGACCCGGTCGGGTTGTGGGCTCACGGTAGTCATATCACCGGGCTACGCACGACGACATACAGCACGGGAGATATGACTATGGAGAAAACTCAGATCGGCCGCAGGAAGCTGCTGCAGGGACTTCTCGCGACCACAGGAGTGGTGCTGATCGAGCCGAAGTTCGGCGAAGTGCTTGCCGCCGGCAGCGCGCCCGACGAGTGGACATTCGAAGCGGCACGAAAATACTGGAACTCGATGACGCGGGCTGTGCAGCACGTAGGAGTTCCAGGCTATGAGTGGCAGGCAGGAGTGCTATGGGACGGATCCTTGCTCTTCGGCCCGCCAAAAGATGCGCGGGAAAATCCTGGCGTAAAAAGCGAAGCTGAGCTTCTGGGAAATAACCTGCTGCATCTTTCGGTAGGTTATGGAAACCCGGTCACTTTCATAGATCGGGACGCCACAGAAAAACTTGCCGTGAGCCGGGGGCTGGAGGCCGGCTACCTATCCATCCCCCACATCGAGACCAAGGATGGAGAATTGGTTTGGGAGCAAACGGTGTTTGCGCATCTTCTCGATCGCCCCTTCGAGGATGGCATGGCGCCGCGGGAAGATGATCTGCTCGTGGTGCACCTGCGCTTCAGCGTACGGAATGCGGGCGCCGCGTCACACGAAAGCCATTTGTGGTTTCACTTCGGCGACACCAGCCAGGTGAATTTCGGATACAAGGCGGGCGAAAGCGGCGAACTGGGACCCAGCATCGATCACTCGTTTACCACCCCGTTTGGATGGGCCGGCAACGAAGTGCGCTATGTCGTACCGCCGCCATCCACGGGGGAACTGCGCTGGCATGCGGAACTTGACCCACCACCAGGCATGAAGGCGCGTCCAACGAGAATCCTGGAATGGACTGCTCTTCTCTCTCCCGGCCAACAAGCCACGCTGGATCTCACCATTCCTTACCGGCCAATCAGCCCGGAAACGGCGCAGAAATTAGTTGCTCTGGATAGAGATGGTTCTAACCGTGAGGCGCGCCGTTACTGGGAGGGCATCGCAGGCGAGGCCGGCGCAATCACCACTGCGGAGCCGTTCCTGAATGACTATGTGAAAGCCGTACCCAGCCAGATGACACAGCAGGTCGCGTTCCGTCACAAGGCCAAAGTCTGGATGTACAAGACGAGCCCAAATCATTACGATATTATTGGCCGTGTAATGCGGCCAAGGCGCTTCCCGCGCTCGACCTTCGCGGCTTGACGGACTACTCCGGCCCGGTCCTGCAGAGTTTTCTGGACACGCAGAGCGCGGACTACGGACGATTGACTCACGAGTATGTCAACTGGTAAGGCGGTGCGGCGGTGAGGGCTATGACAAGATTCCGGGTTTTTCTGGGCAACTTCGGCGACTGGACCGCGAACACGCTGGTGTTGAGCCATGGCCTCGAGATGTGGGCGCTCGCGGCACACTACCGGATCACGCGCGACCGCGAATGGCTGGGAAATGGCCCTGGGTCACGATTGCAAAAGATCGTCGACGCCTGCAATTGGGTAATCCGGCAGCGCGGGCGCACCATGCGCACGGAGAACGGCACGGAGGGTGAGCACTGGGGGCTGCTTCCGGCGGCGTCGGCTCACGATTGGCTTTCCGGCAACACGATCTTCAATGACGGCTTTTGCATATTCGGGATGATTGAGACGGTCCACATGTTGCGCGAGTTCGGCACCAGCGTGCCGAGCAAATGGCACGGGCCCTAAACGACTATCGCGCGGACTTGAGGCGACGCTACACGGAAGCGCGGGATAGGGCGCGCCGGCTTCCGCTTGAAGATGGAACGAGTATCCCGTACGTGCCGCGCGATATGGGCGAGCTCGATTGGGCGGCGATGGACTGGACCTACACCGCCTTCGGTCCTCTCCGCTGCGGCGCGTGGGGCGCGCTCGATCCGCACGATGAACTGGTGGACCAGTCGCTGGCGTTTCTCGAAGCCGGCTTACCCAAAGGAGAAGGTTTTTATTTCGGCCGCCAAGAATCACTTCGGCCAAGCGACCGCAGATGATAATTTTCGCGACGTCGGCGATCCCGATGCCGGCGCCATTACATGTGGCGGCACTACGTCGAGTACGAGACTATGTGGCCGATCGGCATGGACCTGTTCTTCCAGCGCGACGATCTGCCGCGGTTCTTCGAATGGTATTTCAACAATATGGCCATCGTGCTGCATCGCGACTATCGCGTGGGTGTGGAGTCGCTCGATGGCGTGCCTTCGAGCGCGCCGGGTGACGGCGAACGCTGGCGCGCCGTGCGCGAACATGTTCGTCAACGAGCGCGGAGGCTACGATGGCTCGGAACAATCCCTGTGGCTCCTGCAAGCGATTCCGCGATCGTGGATGAAACCTGGCTCCCGCATGTCGGTCCACCAGATGGGCACTCATTTTGGCGGTCATGTGGATTTGGCCACGGAAGTCTCCAGCAATGGGAACTCGCTGCGCGTGGATGCCAAGCTGAACCTGGCGATCCTTCCCACGGAGATTCGCATGCGCTTACGCTCTGGCAATGGGAGGCAACTGTCTTCAGTGCGGGTGAACGGACGCACCGTGCCCGTTCAGGAAAAGGACACGATTGTGCTCCCAAGAGAGACCGCGGGCGAGTATAAGATCGAGGGACGCTTTGCCTAAACTGCCGGGAATCGCGGTCAGGCTGCGGAATCAACTTCGAATGTGGGGAGACGTGCAGCGGTGAAGATCACTGGCTGGACTATCTACGAAGCCGACCGGAATTATCAGGTCTTCCTTGAACTGCATACTGACCAGGAAGTGAGCGGTTGGGGCAGTTGTTCGTCTGAACGAGGCCAGGTGGTAGGCGCTTTGAATTGGTTGAAGCGGTTCGTAGTGGGGGAGAATCCGCTCGAGATCGAGCGGGTCACGGAAAAGTTGCACCAGATTACTTTCTGGCTGGGCCGTGGCGGCGCGATGACTCATGCCATAAGCGCGATCAACATCGCCCTCTGGGATGCGGCCGGTAGGTTCTTGAAGCAACCAGTCTCGGTGCTCTTAGGCGGACGAATATGCCAGGCAGTACCAGCTTATGGCTCAATTCTGTTTGTGCCGCTGGAGACTCTCGCGGCACGCATCGAAACGATGAAGGCACAAGGCTTTCGTGCTATCAAGCTGGGATGGGAGCCCTTTGGACAGCAAAGCCTGGCAGAAGATGCAGCGTTAGTACGCAGGGCCCGCGAAGCTGCTGGCGACGAGACTGTCTTGCTGCTGGATATGGGCGGAAGCCATCCCTTCTGGAAATTGCGCTACAAGGATGCTCTGGAGCGAGCAAAGATGTTGGCGGCCTATCAGGTTTATTGGCTGGAGGAACCGCTCGCGCCCGATGACATCGAAGGCTATGCGCGATTGGCGGATGAATCTCCGATCAAGATTGCTCACGGCGAGGTCTTGACCAGACGCCAATCATTTGTGCCTTATTTTGACCGCCGGGCGATGGACATTGCTCAACCCGACACATCCAAGGTTGGCGGCCTCTCCGAGATGCGGCGCATCGCATGGCTTGCAGGGGAGCGTGGCATCGAATTGGTCCCGCACGGCTGGAATACGGCGGTCGGCGTGGCCGCCGACCTGCACTTGGTCGCTTCCCTGTCCACGCGATCTTTCGTGGAATTCAACGTGGGCAATCCGCTGGTGGAAGAAATTACCGCCTCGCCTTTTCGGCTGGATGCGAACGGATGTTTGCCGGTTCCTGAAGGACCAGGGCTCGGCATTGAAATTGACCGTGCAAAGTTGCGGAAACTAGCCGAGACAGGATACGCCTCCGCAACCTGGACTTGGGATGAAAGGAAGGAGTTTGAAGAATAATGAAGAAGAAAAACTCAACCACGGGCCACAAACCGCTGCGCATCCTGGCAATCGCCGCGCACCCTGATGACGTTGAGTTATGCTGCGCCGGAACCCTAGCCCGCTGTGCCGAACGTGGCGACCACGTAACCATCGCTTTCGCCTGCAAAGGTGACACAGCTTCCATGGACTTGCCGGGCGATGAGATTGCCAGGATCCGCAGCGGCGAAGCGAAAAACGCCGCGCGTGTTCTCGGCGCCGACCTCATCCCGATGGGACTTTTGGACTATGGCGTTGATGTAAATCTCCAAACGAAGCAATTATTTTCGGACGTGATCCGCCAGGCCGCACCCGACGTTATCTTTACGCACTTCCACCCCGACTACGGAAGTGACCACAACAACACTTTCGTCCTGGTTCGCGATGCCGCGCTGGCTGCGACGGTGGGCAACTTCCGCACCAGCCGCCCCGCAGTCAGCACGCTTCCTCTTATTTATATGTGGGAACCGATCGGCGGTTATGGCTTCCAACCGGAAGTATATGTTGACATCACGAACACATTCTCCACCAAAGTGAAAATGCTGCATTGTCACAAGAGTCAAAGAGAGTGGTTTCTTCGCAGGGGCGGGGTGGACTTCCTCGACTACATCGAAGTGGTCGCCAAGTTTCGGGGATACCAGGCAAGCGTAAAGCTCGCCGAAGGTTTCATTCCTTTGAAGAACTGGGCCAACATCGGCGCCAGATCGGTCTTGCCATAGTCGCCGGATAAAGACGATTTGCCTCCGGCCAGATGGCGGGCCAGTTCTGCTCAAGAGAGGACTGATGTTCGACAACGATCAACAAATCGTTCAATTCCTGAAACAGAACCTCTATGTCGCAGCGGTGTGCGACGTGCTCGATACACTTGGCTTTCGCAATCAGGCCATGCATTCGCGCCTGCGGCCGCTTCTGCCGGACCTGCAGAATTGTGGCTTTGCCGGCCGCGCTCGCACTCTGCAATGGGAACCAACCGATCACGTGGACGAAGAGGATCCTTACGGTCTGGAATTGGAAGCGATGGATTCCCTTAAGTTCGGCGATGCGGTGATTCACTCCAAATATCCCAGCGACAATTGCACGCCGTGGGGAGAGTTGATGTCCACCGTGGCGAAACGCAACGGGGCGGTGGGCTGCATCTGCGACAGCAATGTGCGCGATTGCCTGCAGATTATCAAAATGGGTTTTCCTGTTTACTGCGCCGGAATCAGGCCGTTGGATTCGAAAGGCCGTGGCATCGTCCGGGCCTTCGATGTACCCATCGAATGTGGGGACGTGCGGGTGAATCCCGGCGAGCTCATTTTTGCCGATTTTGATGGCATCGTGGTCATTCCCCGGCAAGTTGAGCACGAGGCGCTCACGCTCGCTGCCGAGAAGGTGGGCACCGAGAATCGGGCGCGGCGCGATTTGACCGAAGGAAGAACCATCCGGGAAATGTACGAAATGTACAAGATTCTTTAGCTTGTGACTGGCTTAACCGCGGTTCAGGGCTAAGTTTCACCAGTCTTCAGCAATGTTTCAACGTCATAACCTGCATGGCAGATAAGAAAAAGGTACTCGTTGCCGGCCTCTTTCACGAGACTCACAGCTTTCTCGATGGCGTCACTCGTCTGGAGGATTTCGAGATTCGGCGAGGCAAAAGCTTGCTAAATGCCATCGGGGATTCTTCGCCCCTGGCGGGCGTGCTCGAAGTGGCTCAAGAAGAAAAATGGGACGTCGTTCCTGCGGTGGACATGCGGGCGACCCCCGGAGCCGTTGTTGAGGACCGAGCATTCGAATGGTCTTGGGAGAGCTTCAAGGCCGCGGCCGAAGCATCGGAGGGTCTGGATGGCATTTCCCTGATTCTTCACGGCGCCATGATTTCGGAGTCGTTCGACGATGCGGAGGGAGAGCTTCTCTCGCGCATCCGGAGTCTGCAACAATGCGCCGCAATCCCCATTTGCGCGGTCTTGGATCTCCATGCCAATGTCACGCCAAAAATGGTTTGCCATCTCGACGCTCTAGTCCCTTACTGCGAGAATCCTCATGCCGACGCGAAAGATGCCGCGATCAAGTCGGCCCGTCTCCTGGCGCGCCTGATGACTACGGGAGACCGAGCGGTCACACTATGGGAGCATCCTGCAATTATGTGGCCGCCGACCGGCACTGCCACAGCGGATGAACCCATGCGTTCGCTTGAACGCACGGCACGGGAGATCGAGGAATCAAAGGCGGAGATTCTTTCCGTCGGCGTGTTTGCGGGATTTGCGTTTGCGGACACCCCCGAAGCCGGCGTCAGCTTCACCGCGACGACATTAGGAAATCCCGATGCCGCTCAAGCCGAATTGCAGCGGCTTTCCAGGTTGGCCGGACAAAATCGCGAGTTGGGAAATAGGATTGATCCCCCATTGGCCGATGTATTTCCGCAGTTGTTGCTTCACAAAGAAGGTCCCGTTGTTCTGGTCGAACCCTCGGACAACATCGGTGCCGGTGCACCCGGGAGTGGCTCCGGCATACTGCGAGGTCTTGTCGAACACTCGGTGGAGAATGCCGCAGTCATTATTAATGACCCGGAGGCGGCGGCGATTGTGTCCAGCAAGCGCACCGGGGCCGTCGCCACCCTCAGCATCGGTGGCAAAGGCTCATCCTTATATAGAGGACCGCTTATCCTCGATGTGGAATTAGTCTCCACCAGCGATGGACGGTTCGACCTTGAAGATCGCCACAGTCACCTGGCATCCATGTCAGGCCAACACATTGATATGGGGCCCTGCGCGGTCGTTCGTCACAAGGGAGTTCGCATACTGCTCACCAGTCGAAGAACTCCGCCCTTTGATCTGGGCCAATTACGCAGTCAAGGTATCGAACCGCGCGAACTGTTTGTGATTGCCGTGAAAGCGGCGGTAGCCCATCGCAGAGCCTATGACCCAATTGCGAAAGCTACGTTTACGGTAAACACTCCTGGCCCCTGTTCGAGTGACTTGTGCTCATTTCCTTACAAAAAGGTCCTCCGGCCGATTTATCCGCTCGATTCATAGAGTTCACTGGAGACCCATTTGGCAGTCGGAGACCTTATTAAGATTCTCGATAGCGTCGGCAGACCTGCCGGACTTGTGGTGCTGCCAGACGGCGGCAGACTTGTGCTGCTTTCGCACGGCGCGCGTGTGCTCGGACTCTTCGCGCCTCATTCTGACGAGAACTATTACTGGACCAATCCGGCCTTGGATTCTGATCCAGCGGCATTCTTTCAAACTAAGGGTTGGCACAACTCCGGAGGTGATCGCACCTGGCTCGCTCCGGAGATTGAGTTATCGTTCCCCATGTTTCCCGATCTTTACAAGGTGCCTTGCGAGATTGATCCCGGGAAATACGAAATCGAGAAGTTGGGCGACGCTCTCACTCTCGTGAACCGGGCTAGGGTTCGCCTGTTTCGATCCTGTCAAACCGTCGAAGTGGAAATCAGGAAATCGTGGAATCCGGCCGCTAACCCTCTGAGATACGAAACCGCGTGGACGCAACTTAGCGG
Source organism: uncultured Acidobacteriaceae bacterium (assembly GCA_963697035.1). GTDB lineage: Bacteria > Acidobacteriota > Terriglobia > Terriglobales > Acidobacteriaceae > PALSA-270. Next base: position 377,975 of record CAVOMN010000005.1, read on the forward strand.
GGTGCAGTACGCAGGATATACCCAGAGAACGCGCTTAAAAATCCTGGGCGACGTCACCGAATCCGGTCCGGTGGGGCTATGGAACCTCATTCAATTGCCTCATGGTGGCGACTTTTATTTCCCGCTTCATAGTGACGCTCAGCCCACAATTTATCTTGGATCGATTCCGGCCGAGTGCATTTCGGCAAGTCAACGAATGATCCGTTATCGGGCACGCGCTTCGGGAATTCAGAAGATCGGAGTCCGTGCGGCCACGGCGACCGGCCGCGCAGGTTACCGCTACATGACCGGAGATTCCGCAGTTCTCGTAGTGCGAAATATTGTCGCCGATCCATCCGGCGAATATATTGATGTCCCCTGGTCCAGCTCAGGCGAGCTTGGTGAACGTGGATACTTGTTTCAAGCATGCAACGTGAACAACGAACTCGGCGTGTTCGGTGAATTGGAGTATCACGCTCAGGCTGTCGGACGCAGTACTGGACTGTCCGAACACGAAGACGTCTCACAAGTATGGGCTTTTCGCGGACCGGCGGAAGCGATCCAAAGCATCGGACGACTTATTTTGTCACCGGATTTCTAAGTGATCCGCAGCGTCCGTGCCGGTGAGGGATAACCACCGAACGGGATTGTGTGAGGTGAATCATGAGTATTGGAATTTTTCTGTGCTTTCTCGCGGCTCTTGCCTTCGGCTTGTCTGCGTGCGTCTCCAAGGTGGCAGATCGGCAAAACTGCAGAGCCTCCGCTTTGGTCGTATCCCTGTTCGGCTGGGCAGCCGCGCTTATGTTCCTGCGAACCTTCGCTTCAGGAACGGGTTTTCACCTGCCGGGCAAAGCGACTGGCATAGCGGTAGTCTTCGGGGTCTGTGCCGCTGTGGCCATCTTTGCCTTCCAGACTTCGATTGCGATTGGCGATGTAACTGTGGCTTGGCTGGTGATGAATCTGTCCGCAGGTGTGCCGGCGGCGGTTTCCATCTGGGTTTACGGGGAGCCGCTCACCTTGCTCAAGTGTGTGGCCTTTGTAGTTGGATTGGTGTCCCTGGCTTGTTTGTTCCAAGGAAAACGGCTGGAGCGGCGGGAAGCGGACCAGTTGAAAGCGTCCTAGGGGGAAATGCTCATGTGGTTTCTGCTGATGCTTGTGATCTTGCTGACCAATGGGATGAGCGCTTTCGGGCTCAAGGTTATCGCCGCGTGGGGTCTCCCGCAATCGGCTAAGTTTCCTTATTTGGCGGTTTGGTATGCCGCCGGCTTTGCGTGCATCGCTCTTCCCATGTTTATAAAAGGCGGGCGAGTGCGCGCAAAAGAGCTGGGATGGGGCACAGCCATGGCACTCCTGAGTATTGGAGGTCAGGTGGCGACAGCCGTCGCGTTGGACTTGAAGGTACCGGGAAGCGTGGTTTTCCCGGTGACCATGGGAGGAACAATTCTGATTGTGGGAATCGCGGCACGGATATTTTTTGGCGAACGTATGAATCGCTTGACCGCCGCTGGAATCGCGCTCGGATTCCTGGCCGTGATTCTACTCAGCATAAGCTGACGATGCTCGTTTTGACCTCTCTTCATGAATTGTCATCAGCAAGGTGCCCGCGAGAACGAGACTTCCACCCAGGACCATGAATTTCGTGAGCCGCTCATGCAGAACGATTGCCGCCGTCAATACACCAAACAATGGGATCAGGTAATTCGAAAGGGCGGCCTGGGTCGCATCCAGACGGCTGAGCACGCTCAGAAAGAGGATCATGGCAAGAAAATATACGAACAGCGCCAGAAGGATGATGCCAAACCATAGTCTACGGTCGAATTGCAGAATTTTGCGGAAGCTCTCCGGCTCCGTATAAATGACGATCGGCAACGTAACAACCACGAACACATAGTAGCTGTACAGTACGACCTGGAGCGGAGAGTATCGCAGCAGCAACTTTTTGCTGGCAACGTTGTAGAAGCCGCTGGCGGTGATGCTCAGGAAGATCAGCAGATTCCCGGCTAGATATTTGTGATCCTTCAGGTGCAACTCACTCCAGCGGACGCCCGAGCACTCAAGCACTCCGGCAAGAGCAACGATGAAGCTTAGCCAGCGCACCATGGTCATGCGCTCATCAAGAATCAGGTAGGCCATCAAAGCGGTTGAAACCGGAAGCGCCAATACTAGGACGGCCGCGTTCGAGGCAGGCGTCAATCGTACTCCCCAGGCAATGAAGAGCTGTGCCACGACCTGGCCGAAGACGCCGATGAGTATGAATTGCAACCCATCACGCGCGGGAATGGATCCGCGGACCTTCTTGTCCCGTTGCTCGCGGTGCACGACCGGAATGAGCAACAAGGTGGCCAGGGTGATTGGACAGAACGCCGCGAAGACCGGCCCGACTTGCCTTTCCACGATCTTGTAAATCACAAACTGGGCGCCCCAAATTAGATTGCAAGTCAGTAACAGAGTCCAGTCGCGCAGGCGATGGCCAGATCCATTGAGTAGCCTCCCGGGAGATCGTCTGCTCCTCATCACTTTTCTGAACTGGCCATTGTTGCCGTATCGTTCTTACGGGAGTGGCTGGATCGTGACCATCAAGTGGTTCTGTATCAGTGGTACGACGTTGTTTCCCGCAACCCAATCGCGATGAGTATCTGAATTGGCGAAGGCTGTAAGGTCGTCCTGATTATCGAACTCCATGATGAGCGCATAGTCGTACAACTGCGAACTATCTCCGATAGCGAGGCCCGCGGTAGCTGATTTCACCTCTCGCATTTGTCCGAAAGTCCGGACCGCGTTTCGCAACAAGTCTTCCGTGCGCTGGCGCGATATGTCCTTAAAGCGAACTAGCTGGATATATACGATACGATTTCGCTTCGACTGTTCACGCCCGGCTGAAACCTGATGGAGAATCAATGGCGTCGCTGTCTTCACCGCATTGGCCGCTGCGACTGCCATACAGCCAGCCAGCAGCAGCCGGCCGCTCAGTGCCCGAATCGTCATGCTCATAAGCGGACATCCGGGTGGTTGTTCATTGTCGCGAAACCCCCGGCGGACTGGCCTTTCAGACCTTCCACGTAGGCGCGAAACTCAGTTTCGCCTGCTCATTGGGCTGCATAATGCGGCCAGTTCACCAGGCGATATGTATCGTCACCGGCTTTCTCCACCCACCCATCAGCGATCAACTTGTCTAAACGGCTTTGGAGCTTCTCTTTTGTCCAGGAGAATTCGTCGAGATCGCCGACTTTAAAATCTAACTCTCTCCGCTGCTCCCGTTGCACGTTCTGAATCTTCTGTAACATCCGGTCGGCATCCCGGGCACGGAACCACGCGGGCTCAACCAGATCAACTCCGGCTTCCTTGGCGAACTTTCGCAGCAGAATTTCCTGCATGCGACTCTCGGTCTGGCCGAAGGCGCCGACCCAGGTGTTGTATTCCGGAATTGGCTTCCAGGCTTTTGCGAGTCGTTGCGAGATGTCTTCTCTTGAAGCTCCCTTTTTCCAAGCGGCGCGAATCTCATCGAGTTCGATGCGAAATTCTGCAAAGGCGCGAATCTGTCGCAGGTGCGGCAGCATGAGTTCCACCATGACGTCAGGAGCAACGGGAAGGGGAAACTTTGGAACAAATGTCCTGTCAATTTTCAAAGACTGCAGGTCCGCCAGCGTTAATTCCACGCGCCGTAGATCCTCCTTCGGGTCTGCCGTCCCGCGGCGGTACCCCGGCATCGTCCACCAGTAGGTATTCCAATTCGGACCGGAGCGCACGTCCTGGATAAGCTTGAATGCCTCCAGAACCCTCGGACCATTTTGCGGCCCCCAAACTCCATCCGCGAACTCAGCCATGATTTCGTCCGGATCACGATCCGGATTCCAAAGAAGCTGTCCCGCAAGATACATCGAGCACATATTGTTGATATGGTCGGCTTCCATCTCAGACCAATATTCAAGTGGCTGAATCTTCTCCGCCCCATTCTTGATTTGTTGTGCGAAGTCCTTGAACATCTTACCGTTCACATACAATGACGGTTGCTGGTCGGTTTCGTACTCGGTGTCGTACCAGCCCCACATGCCGAGATGGATGCCAAGTTGTTTCGCCGCTTCGTGCACCTTCGCGCGCAACGCTGGCGGAACGTAGTCCTGAATGCTCATCTCCAGCAGCAGATAGTCCTTGAATCCGTTCTTCACCAATTCGTTAAAGTACCCTGGATCGGTTCCCCAGAGATCAATCGACGGCTTGATCTGGGGATTGCTCGCTTTGAACTTGGTTTCCAGCAACCGCATGTATTTGAATACATCGTCCCGATTCGTCAGCTCGCCAGGGTCGTAGAAGTGTCCGATGAGCCGATCGGCATAGGGTGCCAGTTCCGCATAGTAGTTGTAGTATTTCTCAAAGCCGCTGCGCACCGCGGGATCGTCGAAGGCGGTGTGCCCCGGCTCGGGGGTATAAGTCAGGCTAGTGTCAGTCCACCCATAGTGGTTGAATTCCGCAGCCCAGACCCATAGCGTCACCTGTTGCCCATTCGCGTGGGCAAGACGTGAAAGTTTCTTCAGTTGCTCCTGATATGACTCAACGGAACCAAAATAACTCCAGCTATTCGCGCTATCGATCAACTGAGCGCCGCTGAACCCGAACCAGTCGAACATCTCTACATACTTCGCTAACTGCGCGTCGGTAAACTCGTACAGGTTGACGCGCTCGTCGGCGTAAGGGTTTACATACACCCCGCGCACGTTCCAGGGAACCCAGGGGCAAAGCGTCCATTCGCGTGCGGGAATCCACGGCTTTTCCGAGAGATTTAAGTCGGGGATTGTAAGACCACCTTGGCCCTGCTGACTTTTCAGGATCAGTTTCTGAACGGCTCTCTTCAACCCTCGATCTGTGTTGCCCACGGCGACTACCAGAGATCGGCCGCCCGACTCACCGGTCATCAAACCGAAGCCCTCTGGCGCTCCAACTGGCGCGTTCACGTTTAAAGGATTTTTCTGACTTGCTAGGACAAGCACAATCGCAGCAGTCGAGGCCGGCACAGCACGAAGAGTTTGCACCACTTTCGCGTCCCGCCGCAGGACTGCAGCCAGGTAAGTCGTGAGTTGTCCCAGTGTGCGCTCTTCAAGCGGCGATTCAGGATTGGCGACGACATAGGCGCTCTTTTCAACCGGAAAGTTCACTGCCGCGAAGCAAGGGCTGAGTGCAGCCAAGAGCACAACCCATGCCAGACAACGACGGTCCCTCAGCATCATCAGCTCCACGCTTACAAAGATAAAACGCTTTCGGTCTTCTCGCAGGTCAAGCGGAAACCGGGATTGCCACTGCGAGTTTCGAGTTTGCACCACCCATGGAAACCCACAACTTATCGTCGAGGGTTGTTAATACCGTCGTGCCTTACATTTGTCAACGGAATAGAACCCAGAGTTCCACGTGTGAAACGGTTTGTGACGGCTTCGGCCCAGGTTGCTGTGACTACGTGCATGCTTTCCACCCGTGGGACGTTTTCTACAGGTGCACCCCGTATTGGCCGAGCTTCCTGAAATATATTTGGGAGCTTGGCTATGAACCTGTCGAAATCACAACAATTGTTGCAACGGAATGCCAGGTTTATCCCCGGTGGGCTCGCCTCGCTGAATCGATTGAGCGAACCATGCATCGCCTTTGCGCGCGCCCGGGGATCGCGGATGTGGGATGTCGACGGCAAGGAATACATCGACTACCACGCGGGGTTCGCGCAGTACATTCTTGGCCACAACGACCCCGATCTAGCCGAAGCCGTCGGTCGCGCGATGCGCTCGGAAAAATCCAACTACGGCAGCGGTCCCACCGAGGAGGAAGGCCAATTAGCCGAGCTGTTTCTAAGCTGCCTTCCCTTTGCCGAAAGAGTTCAGTTCTTCAACACCGGCTCAGAGGCTACGGCGCAGGCCATTCGTGTCGCCCGCGCTGCGACAGACAAAACGCATGTCATTTTGATTCAAGGCGGGTACAACGGTCATCACAACATCGTCGCCGCGAATCTCATGAGCAACCCGGAACAACTTGGCGGAAAACGGGTCTCGGGCGACGAGTATCCGCTGGTTCCCATTACAGCCGGCATCCCCGAAGAGGAAAGAAAGCTGATGCATGCCGTCGAATTCAATGACCTGGAGGCCGTGGAAGCTGTCGCGAAAAAATACGCTGTAGCCGCGCTCATCACCGAACCGGTGCTGCAAAACATCGGCGTCGTAAAGCCAAAGCCTGGTTACCTTGCCGGTCTGCGGGCGTTAGCGGATTGCTACGGTTTTCTCCTCATCTTCGACGAAGTTAAGACTGGGTTTCGGGCTGACCTGGGCGGATATCAAGCGGTCGCAAACGTTGTTCCTGATCTGTCCACCTTTGGGAAGGCCCTTGCCAATGGATTCCCTATCGCCGCCTTCGCCGGCAAAAAGCAATTTATGGATTTGGCGATCAGTCGCAACCCCGCAAAGCGCGTCCTCGTCGCCGGCACGTACAACTGTCATCCGATTCCAGTAGCTGCCGCCATTGCATGTTTGACCAAATTGAAGGATTCGAAACTTGATCTTTATGGCGCCCTGGAGCGGCGCGCGAAACGACTGGAAAACGGCCAGCGTGAATTATTCGAAAAGCATCATGTACCCGCCGTTATTTCCCGTGTGGGCAGCTCGCACTGTGTGTATTTCGCCCGACAGGAACCGTCCTGCTGGTGGGATATTCTCGAATTGCATAATTTCAAGTTTGACTTGGAATATCGCCGTGCGCTTTTTGAACGCGGGGTCTATCATTTCTCCGTGCCTTGCAAACAGGGCAGCATCAGCTTCGCGCACACCGAGCGGGATATTGACTGCACGCTCGCCGCAACCGATGATGCGATCCGGGCCATCGTGCGAAAATAATTATGAAGATTACAAAGATTGAAACTCTGGTTTGCAATGCGCGGATGCGCAACTGGGTGTTCGTCAAGGTGCTCACCGACCAGCCCGGCCTCATCGGCTGGGGCGAAGCGAGTCTGGAATGGCACACCCGTGGCGTGCTGGGCGCCATTGAAGATGTCAGCCAGCTTTTGATTGGCGAAGACCCGACGCGGATCGAGCATCTCTGGCAGATGATGTATCGCCAGCATTTCTGGCACGGCAACGGTATCGTGCGCGGCACCGCGATCAGCGGCATTGACATCGCGCTCTGGGACATCCTGGGAAAGATTCACGGTGTGCCGTGCCACAAACTGTGGGGCGGTCCGGTGCGCGACTATGTTCGGCTCTATTGCCACCTCGGCGGCGGAAAGATGGAGGAGTTCTACACAACCTCGCCCGCGGATGCGCAACGCTTCGCCGATCTGGCCCGGCAAGCTGTGGCAGAGGGATTTACCGCGTTCAAAGCGATGGCGGTTCCGGAGACGATGCCGCTCGAGGGTCTCACCCCGGTTCACTATGCTGAGAAATGCGTGGCCGCGATGCGCGAGGCCGTCGGCCCGCGCATTGACATCATGGTGGATTGCCATGCCCGCCCTTCGCCGCGCATGGGACTCCTATTCGCTAAGGCGCTTGAACCGTACGGGCTCTACTGGTTTGAGGAACCATGCTGGCCGGAAAGCATGGATGACCTTGCCGCAATTCAGCGCGCGGTGAAGACGCCCATCGCCACCGGCGAACGGCTCATCGGAGTGTATCCGTTTCGTGAGTTGCTTGAGAAACATGGCGCAAGCGTGATCCAGCCCGATATTACCCATTGCGGCGGTCTTAGCGAGGCGCGGCGAATCGCCGCCCTGGGCGACGCGTACCGCGTAGCGCTGGCTCCGCACAATCCGCAAGGGCCGGTCAGCACGGCGGCTGCGCTGGAATTTGGTTTCGCCACTCCCTCGTACGTCATTTGCGAGAGCGTGCACGCTGACGTACCGTGGCGGGCCGATGTGGTGACGGAAGGTTTTACCGTGGAGAAACAGGGCCGCATCGTGCGCCCCGGCAGTAGACCAGGCTTGGGCATCGAGATCAATGAAGCAGAAGTGAAGAAGCATCCCTTTCAGCAGGAATTGCTGCAACGCAGCTTTTACCCGGACGGCAGCGTAGGAGATTGGTGAGCATCCTGCCCCATTCCATTGCCGGAACAGTTCCAACTTTCAGGCACCCGTCCTTTCGCGGCCTGATTGGCGTCGCGCAAACGGACATCACGCCTCCGGTGGGAGTGTACTCGCGGAATTGGGGCGCGGCCGCGCACGATACCGCCCAGGGCATCCATCGTCCCCTGACCCTCACCGCGCTCACGCTGCAGGCCGAAGCCGGCGCCCCGCCACTGGCGCTCGTCGCTGCCGATGCCAGTATTTGGAGAAGCATTCTCACCGAACAAGTCTTTCGCCAAGAAATCATCCAATGCTTGGGAATCGAGCCTTCGCAGTTCATCTTCAGCTTGAGCCATAGCCACTCCGCCCCCCCACTCGCTGAACCTGATCCGACATGGACCGGCGGAGAGTTACTGCGCGCTCATCTACAAAACGTACAACAGTCCGCAGTGAAGACGGTCAAACACGCGGTCGCCACGGCCCGGCAAGCCACGCTGGAATGGGTTACGGGGCGCTGTGGGCTAGCGGCCAATCGCGATTTACCCGATCCGGCAAAAAATCGGATGGTGTGCGGCTTCAATCCGCGTGGCGCCACGGACGACACCTTGTTGGTTGGGCGGGTGACGGAGCTGACAGGAACCACCATGGCGACCATCGTGAACTACGCCTGCCATCCAACCACGCTGGCGTGGGAGAACGAGCTCATCTCGCCCGATTTCGTCGGGGCCATGCGCGAGACCATCGCAGCCAATACAGGCAGCTCTCCTGTAGTTTTTCTGCAAGGCGCTTCCGGTGAACTGGCGCCGCGCTTCCAATACGTTGGCGATGCCGCGGTCGCTGATCGGCACGGCCACCAACTCGCGTTCGCCGCACTCGCTGCGCTGACGGGCATGGAACCACCCGATACGGAACTCGCGTACAACGGCGTAGTCGAATCCGGAACTGCGCTGGGAGTGTGGAAAAGAATTCCGCATACCGCGCCTGCAACCCTGCAAGCCGTCGCCCGTACTGTCGAATTGCCATTGAAAGAATGGCCCTCGGCGGAAGAGCTTGAAAGACAACGGCTGGCCTGCACCGATCGTACACTCGAAGAACGATTTCGCCGCCAGCGGGACATTCGCCGAGTGCTCGGGGACGGCAAAACCTTTGCCATGCCTTTTTGGATTTGGCGCGCCGGAGACATATTCTTACTGGGCTGCATGGCGGAATCCTACGCATGGATGCAGCAACATTTGCGGCGGCGATTTCCAGATCGCGCGATCGTCTATATGAACCTGATTAATGGATCGATTGGGTATCTGCCCCCAGAGAACCTGTACTCGTCGAACCTCTACCAGGTTTCGCAGACACCCTTCGAACGTGGCAGCCTGGAAATTTTGGCCAAGGCGTTCGAAGAAACAATCATGTCGCTACGCTAAAAAGCGCTGGTGGACATCGCCCTCGAAGAGCGGCGGCGGTTCCGTTCTTCACAAATGTTTTCACCGGTGGAACCGTTCTGGGCGTTTCGTTGACAGGCTCGCCGGACAATCGATAGAAACGGAAGTGACGAAGTACTGCTCTGGCAACAGAAATTCACTCCATCAAGCTCCTGAAGGACCTCTCGTGCTTCGCGGGGAACGGCTGATCCTAAGCATCGCCTTAGTGGCAATCACCAGCGCAACCTTGCCGGCGCTAGCTGCCGGACCACAAGCCACGCCTGTTGTGATTCGCAACGTATCCGTATTTGATTCGATCAATGGGGTATTGCTCCCCGACCGAACCATCGTGATCGCGAACGGTCATATTCAAGCGATTGGTTCTCCCGGGCACCCAGTTAGGATCCCGGGCGGCGCGCGGACGATTAAAGCGCGCGGCAAGTACGTCATTCCTGGCTTGATCGATTCCCACTCCCATTTAACCCTTGTTTACGATTTTGGCCACACCACCAGCTACGACGTCCTGCCACTTTTTCTTGCCAACGGAGTAACCTCGGTCAGAGATGTCGGGGACGACATCATGGCCGAAGCGTTTGTGGCGCGCTATTCTGCGGATCATCCCGGCCTGTGCCCGAGAGTCTTCATGGCCAGCCCGCTGATTGATGGCGACCCTCCCTTTCATCCCGGACTGGGTTGGAATGCCGTGATCACTGACCCTGCCAAAGTTCCCGCCTTTGTCGATGACATGGCCGCCTGGGGCGTGATCACACTCAAGATCTATGCCAGGACTGGACGTGCCGTAGGGCGGAAAGTGATCGAAGAAGCGCATCGTCACGGCATGGTCGTGACCGGCCATCTCAGCGAGTACACACCCCTGGACGCCGCCGAGGACGGAATTGACAGCCTGGAGCACATTTCTGCCGGCTCCTTATATGGCTATCTATCGGCTCACATGACCCCGCCGGGAGCTGAGGTGGACCTGAATAGTCCCGTAGTTCGTGAGCTCGTTGCAGCTCTGCTCGCGCACAAGGTAATGGTCGATCCCACGCTGGTGGTGTTTCGAAACATGCTCCTGCTGCCGGACTTGCCCGGAGTCGTGGAGAATCCCGAAAACGCTTTCGTTCCGGAAAGTTTGCGGAAATTTTGGCCGACTTATTCGACACCGGAGAAACCCGAAACGTTGGCCGACCGGAAAAAAGAATTCAAAAAGTATGAAGAACTCACCGCCCTGTTGTTTCGCTCCGGGGTGCCTTTGCTCGCCGGAACCGACGAGCCGGAACCCAATGACCCTCCTGGATTTTCCCTGCATGAAGAACTGGAACTATTAGTGGAATCCGGTTTGCCGCCCGCAGCCGCTTTGCAGGCTGCCACGATCAATCCTGCGCGAATCGTCAAGCAGGAAAAAGAATTGGGGAGCATCGAGGACGGCAAATGGGCCGATCTGGTGATCCTCGACGCCAACCCTCTCGCGGACATAAAAAACACGCGAAAGATTTACCGGGTCATGCGAGAGGGAGTGATTTCTGATCCGCAGGATCTGCTCGGAAGAGTGCGCGCAACCGTCAATCAATCTCCGGCCGCGGGGTCCGCTCCTTAGCTTTCAGAGCCTCGACGCACAAGGGGAGCTGATACCACATGCTGAGGAACCAGTCGTTACAGAAGATATTGGCTGAGACACGAGCGTCCCGGGATCATGGCGGACCCCGTCGCGCGGTTGTCGAGACTTTCTCGAAAACCGTGGATTGCGGAACGCTTGCTTTGGGCGCGGAGGTCTATACATCGGAAACTGAGCGGCTGCTGGTTTGTCACACTTGCAAGTTGAGAGCCTGTCCGAGTCGCGGAGATCGAGCGACGGGATGGTGGCAAGACCTTACCAAGCGGATCAACCAGTGCCTGATTTGCTTGCCGAGCCTCTGGGCTAAAGCGGCCCCTATGGAACACTTGGGTATGGGCGAGCGTGCCTTATCGGCTGGCGACGGCAAATTCTCCGGAAAAGGGGGGATCCAAAAATATAGCGAGCACTTGCGTCTTCCCTTCAGAACGATGGAGCTACACCCCGTCAAGGTCGGAAAGACCGCAGCTTCGATTCTCCTTGATATGATTGGGGGACGAGCTGTGCGGCGGAAGCCTGTCCTGGTTAAATCAAACATTAATTGTACGGGCTTCGAGCTGCCGGACTCGTTCATCCCGACAAAGCTCGAGTCGGTGACCGGCAGGTTTGCGGCGAGCCGGCAGGTTAGAAAGACGATCCCGACCGGCAACCACTGATAAGGTTAAGCGGCCACAACCAACTTGTTTATGAATAGAAGACAGTTTATCGGCAGAGGCGCCGCTGCGACCGGATCGCTCTTTCTGGAATCGCAAGGAGCGGCGGCATACCAGAGACAACTAAGTTCGGGTGCGATTGTCTCCGAAAGCATTCGTTTCGAGGAGATTGCAGCCAAGAGCGGCCTGCGCTTCGTGACAGCAAACTGTGCCACGCCCAACAAGAACCAGCCCGAGACCATGGTGGGTGGAGTCGGGCTATTCGACTATGACGGCGATGGGTACCTGGATGCATACCTGGTAAGTGGGGCAGACATTCCATCGCTCCAAAAACAATCCCCTGAGTATTGGAATCGTCTCTTTCACAACAATCGTGATGGCACTTTCACAGACGTGACGGAGAAGGCTGGGGTCGCCGGAACCGGCTACGGGATGGGCGTAGCGGTGGGGGACTACGACAACGATGGACGGCCAGATTTGTTCGTGGCGAATGTAACTGGCAACCAGCTCTTTCACAACAACGGAGATGGCACCTTCACCGATGTGACTGCAAAGGCTGGGGTGTCTGGAGGTCTGCTCGATGGCAACAAGATGTGGTCGGCCGGCGCCGGCTGGTTCGATTACAACAACGATGGGCTTCTGGATCTGTTTGTCGTCAATTACTGCAGGTGGGAAGTGAATAAAGATGCCGTGTGCACCATCAACGACGGGATACGGGCATATTGCCATCCCAGGTACTATGCGCCGTTACACAACACGCTCTACCGCAACAATGGGGACGGCACCTTTACCGATGTTTCCGCGGAGACAGGGATTGCCGCGCACATGGGCAAAGGCATGAGCGTTTCGTTCGCGGATTATGATGGCGACGGGTTTCTAGATGTTTTCGTCGCCAATGACACCACCAGAAATTTTCTATTTCACAATCTTGGAGGAAAGAAATTCGAAGAGATCGGCGTAGTGGCGGGCGTCGCCTATGGCGCCCATGGTACCGCGCTTTCCGGCATGGGCTCAGATTTCCGCGATGTGAACAATGACGGACGACCCGACATTTGGCATACCGCGGTCGAGCACGAAACTTTCCCTCTTTATATGAACGGCGGAGGTGGAAATTTTCTGGATGAGACCGCGACCAGCGGGTTGGCGCAGCGCACCGGAAGTATGTCGGGATGGGGCAACGGCATGGTCGACTTCGACAATGACGGTTGGAAGGACCTGTTTGTCGCCCGCTCGAATGTTGTGGACAACATTAATCTTCTGCTTCCGAATCGCCGCTACCCGGAACCGAATTCAGTTTTCCGCAATCTGCGAAACGGAAAATTTGAAGACGCCAGCGGCTCGGCTGGGCCGGACTTTCTATTAGAGGCCGCTCATCGCGGTGTGGCTTTTGGAGACTTCGATAACGACGGGCGTGTGGATATGCTGGTGTCTGTGTTGGGCGGACCCGCGAAACTTTTTCATAATATTTCGAGGAACGACAATCATTGGGTCCTGTTGAATCTGGTGGGCACCAGGAGCAATCGCATGGGGATTGGCGCTCAGATCCAGCTCACCACGGAAGATGGCAACTCGCAGTGGAATCAGGTTACTACAGCGGTCGGGTATGCCTCCTCCAGCGACAGCCGGGTACACTTCGGGCTGGGAGCGAACCGGCGTATTAAACAGATTCAAATTCGCTGGCCGAGCGGAATCAAGCAAGAACTCCGCGACGTGGATGTGGACCGCATTGTGACGATCAAAGAGCCCAGCCAGTAACTTCTCGCTCCGATAAACGATTCCGACGTAAGAGTTAAGGAGAGGAGCGGGACGCGCCTTGCGCAGGTTCCCGCTCCCGTAAAATCCTAGAACGTATAGCGCAGCGCGAACTGAATTTCGCGCTGGTTATCGCCGAGGGTCCCGTTGATTCGCGCCCCATTAGACCCCTGATCGGGATTATGGCCGGACTCCGCGAATTGGGGATGGTTAAAGATATTGAACATTTCGGCGCGGAATTGTAGTTGCTGGCGCTCGGTGATATTGAAATTCTTGAATGCCGAAAAATCGAAGTTCACTTGGCCTGGACCGATCAGTTCGCCATCCCCGGCATTGCCAAACTGGTGGGCGCTGATTTGGCCTGGAGCGAGGGCGGGGTAGGCAAAGGCGGCAGGGTTGTACCAACAAGTGAGGCTCTGATGCGTCCCACAACTCTGAAATGGACTGTTTGGATCCGGATTGACGATAGAAAAATCGTATGGGTTGTGGATCAGATCCGGCAAGGCCGCAGTGCCTGTGTTGGTGTCATCACCGGAAAGAAAAGCCGTGTAGTGTTCGCCGGTCCGCAGCGTGGTGATTCCCGCTACTTGCCAACCGCCGGCAACGGCATTTTCAATCCCATTCATGTTTCCACCAAAGGCCTTATTCCGGCCAAACGGCATCTCGTAGGTGTAGCTGAAGGTTAAGCGCTGGCGGTAGTCGGGATCCACGTTGCCTCTTTGGGCATTGGAATCGTAGGCAATTTGTGTGTTGCCACTGTGTGCGCCCTGCCAATCGCCGATATTGTGCGACCAGGTGTAAGAAGCGAGAAGGGTGAAGCCCGCCGAGAATCGCTTTTCCAGTTTGGCCTCCAAACCGTTGTAAAAAATGTTGAAGTTTGGATAGTCAATGGGATTGATAACCGAGAGGAAAGGCAACGTGCTGAAGTAGGGACGACCGTAGTTCCCCGTACCCAGAGGATCCAACGCAGGGTTGGAGGTAAAGTTAGTATCCAGCGGCTGGGTCGGCTGGTTAAGGTTGCTGTCTTCGTTGTTCCAGATGCCGGTAGCCCGCGTCCCCACATAGCCCACGCTCAATACCCAGTTCTGTGCCAGTTCGCGCTGCACGGTTAGATTCCATTCCAGGATGGTCGGCGCCTTGCGGACGGGGCCGGTTGTCTTTACCTGACCTGATGGGTCCAGAGGATTCTCAGCGGGAAGTTGAGCCGGGAAGCCTGAATCAATACTGGTGGCCATACTGGGAAGGGTAGTGGCAGAAGTACTGAGTTGGTAGTATTGAAGAAAGGGAGGATTTTCTCCCAGGTCATTGAACTGATTGCCTTCGGGCGCGTAGAAAATGCCAAAGGCGCTGCTGATTACGGTTTTGCGGTCATCGAAAGGCGAATAGGCGAAACCAATCCGCGGTCCAAAATCCTTGTAGTAAGTCGCGACGCCGGCATTCGGTTTTGCGTTCGGGCCGAAGTTAAGGTCAACCACGTTGGTTTTCAGGTTGAAGTTTCCCATCGTGCCGCCCACGGGAGAAGTAATGTCGTAGCGCATTCCCAGGTTGACCGTGAGCTTCTTGCTGACCCGGTAGTCATCCTGGATGAATTCCCCAAGTTCCCAGGAACGAGTTGGGTCTTCCTGGGTTAACCCATCCTGCTCGCGATAGTTAGGCAGGCCGAGCAAAAGATCGGCAAGTCCATTCACGCCCCCGTCCGATGTATTCGCGACGGTGAACTGTCCATTAAAAGAGAATTGACCGAACGCATTCGCGGATTGGTAGAAGTTGCGCTGGTAACGCCGGAAATCGGCGCCGAACTTCATGGTGTGCTTCCCCCGAATCCAACTCACCGAGTCGGCCACCTGATAGACGTTGTCTTTGGCCAGTTCCGGGATCCACGAAGAGTTGCCAAGGTTGTTGTAGCCGTTAATCCCGATATTTGCCAAGCCGGAGGTTTCCGGATTGCCGTGATTGGCGTTGGGAATACCGACCTGGTCCGAGATGTTCTGGCCGTAGTCCACCGGAGTGGAGGTGACCGCGTAGCGAATATAGGCAAAACGCAGATCATTGAGCAGGTTGCCGCCAAACGTGTGGGTATAGCCCAGCGCATGGTTCTGCTCACGCATGTTCATGTTGCCACCGCAGCACCCTTCGGCTAAACCCGGCAGCGGCGGGGGCTGAAACTGGGGATGGTCCTCAAACGTGACATGCCCAAACAGCTGGTCATGGTCGCTGATCTTGTGATCAATCCGGATATCGAATTGGTTCCCGGACAAAGTTGCGACAGGAGAATAGAAAAAGTTGCTTGAAGTGCCGGCGCCAGCAATGTTGGGCATGGGGAAAAGATTGACGATATTTTGCCCGATTTGATCGATACGGTTGGAGGGAATGACGGTGGGGTCGGAAGGATTCAGGAGTTGCCGCGCGCCCGTGATCGGATCGGTCGTGTTCGGATCGTAGAGCATATAGCCACGATCGGTGAAATCGCCCGTGCGCTCCGCTGCCGTGGGCACGGTTCCGATATCAATCTGACCTTCCCTCAGCCGCGAGCCTTGATAGTCGCCGAAGAAGAAGGTGCGGTCCTTGATGATGGGCCCACCTATATCGGCGCCGAATTGATTGCGCTGCAACCGGGCTTTCGGGCCATTGCTAGCCGGGTCGAAGTAGTTTCTGGCGTCAAGCACATCGTTCCGCATGTACTCGAACACGCCGCCATGGATCGTGTTGGTGCCCGACTTAAGGGCCGCATTCACCGCCGCGCCGCCGCGTCCGAACTCCGCCTTCATGGAATTTTCTTCCACGCGAAATTCGCCGATGGCATCAGGCGAGGGATTGACCGCGATGGTGCCATCGCCAATGGCGTTATTGTCCACGCCGTCGAGAAGGAAGTTATTGTCAAAGCCCCATAGACCATTGACCGCCAATTGAATGCCGGGGCGGTTGTCGTCGGTGGATCCGCTCAGCCCGATGCCGGAACTCGATCCCGGGGAAACCCCTGGCCCCAGCCACGCGAGCTGCGTGAACAGCCGTCCATTGAGAGGCAAGTCAACGATCCGCTTCTCCGTTTCTACCGTTCCAAGAGACGATGTTTCGGTCGCCAGCAGCGGGGACCCGCCGGTTACCTGTGTGATCTGATTGACGGTTCCCACCTTCAGTTGCAAATCCACACGGGCAACTTGGTTCACGTTCAGAATGACTCCTGGTTGGAGAGTCTTCTGAAAGCCGCCGGCGGTAGCCTCCACGGAGTAGGTGCCGATGTGAAGAAGACTGGCTGTGTAACTGCCGTCGCTTCCCGTAGTAACCGTCACAGCGTGGCCCGTCTCCGCGCTGGTAACCGTCACGCTTGCACCCGAGACTACCGCCCCGGAAGGGTCAGTGATGGTGCCGGAAATGCTCGCACGATCGATCTGCGCTGATAACTGGCAGGGGGCGAGCAATAGGGCGAGCAAACAAGTTACAAGGCGAATCGAGGTTCGGTATGTCATTGCAGTTTCCTCCCGACGCCGGTCATTGACTAGGCTCTCGTGATCTCCCCGATCAAAGCGCTTAGCATCAGCTCCAGCATTGCGCAATATGAAGGCATGCCAAAATCGGCCCATGCTACAAAGGCACGATGTTAACAGTCAATACAAATCGAGCACGGTATCCGTATTACGGATGCAGCGTATGACAGGATTGTGTTTATTCAATGACTTGCGAAAGAATCAATCATCTGCCGACCGGGCGCACGTCCCTCTATCGTAGAGTCGCGGAGAGTTTTCCACCGTATCCATTTCCTGCCTTCCACTTCTCGAACCGCTTAGGGTTCCCGGTAAAGCGGGCGAGACGGTAAACTTGCTGCCAATTGCCCAGAGACTTGAATGAATCGAGTCACTACAAAGCCCGCCATGCTGGAACGGCCCTTTTTTCTGGCAGCTCTTGTAATGCTTGCCGCAGCCATATGCACCGTGCTTCCTGGAATTGCAGGACAAGATCGAAAGGCGTCAGCGACTGAGCGCGCCGCACAACTGGTTCATGCCGGCGAGATCGAACAAGCTGTGCAATTGCTGCAGTCAACCATTGCCGCCCATCCAGAAAATACAGGGGCGAGACTGGCACTTGCGAATCTCTATGCTGAAAGCCATCGCATGGACAAGGCAGAGCAATTGCTCAATGACACCATCCACGGCCATCCGGACTTGACCGCGGGCCACGCGGAGCTAGCTCTGGTCCTGGCGATGGAACACAAGTATGCAGAAGCCAAAACACAGATCCGCATGGTCCCGCCACCGGCCGAGACAAACGCCAGGATCCGATACTTTCGGCTTGTTGCTTCGATCTCCTCCGGAATGGGAGATTCCCATGCCGCGGCTCATGCCATGGAAGAGGCATTGCGTGTGCTGCCGGCGAACGAAGACCTGCAACTGCTTACCTCCGTAACGGAAGCGGAGGCCGGAGAATGGCAGGCTTGTATCCGAAATGTTGCACCTCTTTATGCGAAGCATCCCGCTTCTACCAGTGGACTCCTGCTCTTGCGAGCGCAATTGGCCAGCCAGGCGGATTTCCTGCCCACTCTTCAAAGTCTTCGAACGCTGGATTTGCCTGAAAATCAAATGCTGGAACTCAGGGCCCGCTCCGGTGAATTGCTTGCCGCTGCCGAAAAGGACGGAGAAGCCGCAGAAGAATTTCGGCAAGCATTAAGGATCGCCGGCGGACAGGATGAGACGCTGCTCTATAATCTCGCGGTCGAACAATACCGGATTCAGCAATTTGACGAAGCTCTTGGCACATTAACCTCACTGAGGGCGCAGAAGGATTCCGCGGAACTCGAGGGCTTAAGTGGCGATATCGAGGAGCAAAAGGGCGATCTGCCGGCTGCGGTTCATAGCTACGAGAATGCCGTGGCCTTGGCGCCGGGTGAAGAACAGTATCGTTTGTCGTTGGGCGCCGAACTTCTGCAACACGGAAATTACGCGGCTGCGGCTTCAGTGTTTCAAGAGGCTGCGAAAGCTTTTCCCAAGTCGGCTCGGATGTTTGTGGGACTCGGGATGTCCGACTATTTCACGGAGAAATATGATGACAGCGTGTCGGCCTTTTTAACTGCGGACAAGCTCGACCCTGGGTCAGGGCGGGCAATCGGATATCTCGGCGCAACCCAAGTGGATAACCCGGCGGGACCGATTCCTGCGGCCGTTGCCTCGGTCTGCCGCCGCGCGGAATCCCATCCCACCGAATCGGCCACAGTCACCTGGTGCGGGGCTTTGCTGTTCCGGAAGGCATATCTGGCCAATGATCTCTCCGCAGCTCCGGATGCGATCCTGCATCTGCGCCGTGCGGCCAGGTTAGCCCCGGATGATCCAGTTGCCAATTGCTCGCTTGGACATGCGCTGGAGTGGACGGAGCAATTGGCAGAAGCCCGGCATTCCCTTGAGATCTGTGTACGGCTTCGCCCCGGCTCCGCGGAGGATCACTATCGCCTAAGTCACGTTTACCAAAGGCTGGGATTCAGGGAAGCCGCAGCCGAACAGGCAGACTTGACCAATCAAGCGAATGCCGAACCCGATCCACATCAGGCTATGGCGAAGAAGGTCGCCAATGAAATGCTTGGGGCGTCTAAGAGCAGAACAAACAATAACGGAGGACGCCTAAGAAAATAATGGCGTCTCTCTCCGACTGAAAAGGGTATTTGACCCCGAATTTTGGCAGGATTGAGCCCGCGAGCACTGACTGTCACAACAACTCCCTGCCGATCACTCCACCGGTTAACTAGTTGTTCTATGAATGGGCTAAACTTTGGTGCCGGGAGGGGGACTTGAACCCCCATGGGCCGAAGCCCGGCGGATTTTGAGTCCGCTGCGTCTGCCAGTTCCGCCATCCCGGCAAGACCAACTAAGCGAAAGCCCAGTTGAGGTTTGGGATTGGAGTTTCAGTATCGCATAGTCGATATGCTGCCGCCAACGTCGTTTGCGCGCAACCGGCCGGGTGATTTGGATCACAGTAATCGCCGGGTATCTCCCTTAGGATCAAGCACGAAGCGCGAGTTTCACATTCACGCCGGGCGTATGAATTGGTCGGTTCTCCCTGCAGCCCAGAGGGCGCCATGGCCCATAGCCTCACGACCTGCACATTTTGCGGAGTAGGTTGCGGTCTCTACCTGGAGACTTCGCGGAACCAGGTGATCGGCGTCTATCCCAGCCGTTCTCATCCTATTAATGCGGGGAGGCTTTGCGTTCGTGGGTGGCACGTCCACGAGATCGCCAATTCATCCGACCGTCTGAAAAGACCTCTGATCAAGAAGCAGGGTGAATTTCACGAAGTCACCTGGGACGAAGCCTTTGGCTTCATCGCGCGACGCCTGGGAGAAATCCGCGCCCAGCATGGGCCCGACGCGTTGGCATTTCTAAATTCTCCGCGTTGCTCCAACGAAGAGTCCTATCTGCTGCAGAAATTCGCGCGCTGCGTGATCGGCACAAATAACGTTGACCATGGCACCGGGGTCTACGGCAACAACTCGGTGGACATTCTGCTCGACATGATTGGAGTCTCCGCAACAACCAACTCGATCTCTGAACTAGCGCAGAGCGAAGTGATTCTGGTTGACGGCGTGGATCTAGCCCGGCGCTTGCCGACCCTGGGCGGAGTGGTGATCCGGGCAAAACTTAAGGGCGCCAAGCTCATCGTGATCGGCACCCGCCGCCATCGTCTTGCCGAGAGTGCCGATTTTTTCCTGCAAATCCGCCCCCGCACCGAGCCGCTGCTTTATGGCGCCATGGCCAAGGTTATTGAAGATCGCGGCTTGATGGACCTTGACTTCATTAAATCCCGTTGCCAGAACTACGAAGGGTTTCGCGCGGCGGTACGACACTACGATCTGTTGCAGGCGGCGGAGAGTTGCGGCATTGCCGCCGAACTTATCGAAACCGCGGCGCTCACCTACGCACAAGCGAAGACGGCGGCCAGTCTCTATTCCACCGGAATCGAATCACGCAGCCCCGAGCACATTCGCGCCATTGTGAATCTGGCATTGCTTACGGGAAACCTGGGCAAGGCCGGGGGCGGCATCTACGCGTTAAGCGAGCAAAACAACTTGCAGGGTGTATGCGACATGGGCATGCTGCCGGATCGCCTGCCGGGATACCGGCCGGTCAGCGACGATGAGGCTCGCTCGGCTTGCGAAGCGCAATGGGGCAGCAAACTGCCAGCCCGGCCGGGGCTTAGCGCGCATTCGCTGCTGGCCGGTGCGGCAGGCGGCAAGGTAAAAGCGTTATGGCTCTGCCGCTACGATCCGGTGAGCACGGCTGCTTTCGCAGGCGCCGCCGGGGCCATCCGGCAATGTGAGTTTGTGGTAGCGCAACACCTGTTCATGACCGAGGCCGCCAAGGATGCGGATGTGGTTCTTCCCACGTCGGCGTATGGGGAGGAGCAGGTTTCGTTCACCAACACCGAACGCCGCATCCAGTTGGCCGAGCGCGTTGTGGAGCCACCCGCAGGATTGACCCCCGCATGGCGGCAGATCACCGATGTGGCGCGGCTGATGGGAGCCAACTGGAACTATGCTTCCGCTGCCGAAGTGATGGAAGAGATCGGCGAGGTGATCGATTTCTACGGCGGAGCCAACTACCAAAACCTGGCATGCGAATATGGCCGGCAGTGGCCCTGCACGAAAGAAAATCCGCTGGGCACTGAGCGCCTTTTCTGCGAAACGGACGGGAAATCTGGCTTCAAGTTTGTGGCGGTGCCAAGGCCGGCGCCTCCGGCGGCGGCATCACCGTTATTTCCGTTCACCCTGGTGTTTGGTCATTCTCTCTACTACTGGAACCAGAACGTGCTGGTGCGGCATAGCGAGACGCTCAAGCGGGAGTATCAGGTTCTCTTGCTCGACTATCCGGGAGGGTTTGTCGAGATCAATACCGACGATGCCAAAAGGCTCGCGGTTCGCGACGGGGAGAAGATCCGGCTTCGTGCCGCCTCTGCGGCGGCCGTTTCAACCGCGCGAGTGACCCCGGAGGTGCGCAGCGGCACCATTTATGTGCCCTATTTCGTGCCCAACGTGGAGGAACAGATTCTGAGTTCCGCGGAAGAGGGCAGCGTGCAGGTGCGCGTAGAAAAGGAGTCGACTTGAAAGCCCGCCTTCTTGACCGCGCCGATGTATTGCAGATTGTTGACCTGCTGCGCCAGCAAGACTTTGAAGTGCTCGCGCCATTCCGCGGCCGCGCGCGCGATACCTACTTTGAAGCGGTCACGGATGAGAATCGCGACCGCATTGCACTTCACCTGCCCAACCCTTACTACCCGCCCAAGCGCTTCGTGTTCCCGCCGATCGAGCATTTGCTGACCGTGCAGCGGGAGAACGGCGATCTTCGTATCGAGCCTGCCTATGAGGAGCGCAAGCGGGCCATCTTCGGTATCCGGTCCTGCGACGTAGCCGGGATCGACCATCTGGATCGCTTTTATCTAGGGCGGGAGCGCGCAGATATCTATTACGAAAAGCGCCGCAGGAATTTGTTCCTGGTGAATTTCGTCTGCACGGATCTGCAGCAAGATATCAGCGACGACTGCTTCTGCATATGCACCGACACGGGGCCGGCGGCGCGCGACCACTTTGACCTGCAACTCATGGATCTGGGCGACGAATTCATGGCAGTGGCGGGCACGGCGGCGGGCGAAGGCCTGCTGGCCAATCCCATCTTCAGGAAAGGCACCGCCGCGCACCTGGCGAAACGGCACAACATTCTGCAAGAAGTGCGGCGCAGCTTCAAGCAGACGACCAGCTGGTTTTCGGCCACGGTTCGTTATATTTCGCAGGGCAAAGTGCTCGACAAAGCGTGGGAGGAGATTGGCAATCGCTGTCTGGAGTGCGGCGCCTGCACCTATGTTTGTCCAGCCTGCACCTGCTTTACGGTGAGTGACCGTCAGGTAAGCGCCCATGAGATTGAGCGGGTGCGCACCTGGGACTCCTGCGCGCTGGCCGGGTTTACCCGCATGGCGGGTGGTTTCAATCCGCGGCGAGCGGTGCATGACCGCCGCAACCGGCGCTTCTTCCGCAAGCTGGCTCATCACTTTATTCAACGCGAGCTTTCGATGGCCTGCGTGGGTTGTGGACGTTGCGTGGAAGTTTGTCACGGCGACATCGGGATGCCAACCGTGGTGGAGATGATTCGCCGCGCTACGACGGAGACCGAGAAAAATGAGCCCGTCAGTCACTGAGAACGTCTATTTGCCGAAGGTCGCGGTCCTCGACCGGGTGGTGTGCGATATTCCTGACGTCAAGACCTTTTATTGGCATTTCGAAGATGCGGCCGAACAGCGCGCTTTCAAGGATTTCCGTCCAGGCCAGTTCGCGCAGGTTTCGCTGTTCGGCGTGGGTGAATTTCCAACGTCGCTTCCGCCCAGTCCGACAGAGCAGGAGACGTTCTTCACCGTGCGGCGCGTGGGAAGTTGTACCTCCGCACTGCACGAGCTTACGCCGGGTGAGAAATTTGCGGTGCGCGGGCCTTACGGCAACGGCTTCCCCATGGAGCAGTACTACGGGAAGAATCTGGTGTTTGTGGCGGGCGGCATCGGGCTGATTCCTCTGCGCTCCTGCATCGTGTACGCGCTTCAGAACCGCGACAAGTATGCGCGCATCCAGATTTTCCACGGCGCCAAAACGCCGAAAGAGCTGATGTACGTTTCGAACCTGCAAGAGTGGTCACAGGCGCCCGGCATCGAATGCCATCTGACCGTGGACCGCGGCCGAGCCGGGCTGGGACGGCAACGTCGGCGTGGTCGGCAGCCTGTTCAAAAAACCCGGCGTGAACGTGCCGGTGGAGAACACCATCGCGTTCGTCTGCGGTCCGCCGGTCATGTTCCGGTTTGTGATTAAAGACCTGCTGGCCATGGGGTTCGAGGAACAGAACATCGTCTCTACTCTCGAGCGCTACATGAAGTGTGGCGTCGGCAAGTGCGGCCATTGCTGTATTGGCGTTGCCTACGTCTGCGTGGATGGACCGGTATTCACGTATGAGCAGATCAAAAAACTTGGCGAGGATATCTGATGCTCGGACCTGCGCGAACAACTCGAGCAATTCTCTGCGAGGCCGGGTTTGTTTGGTTGGCCTCGGCAGCTCGGACTATGGCGACGATGGTTTCGGTTCGCAACTCGCCAGAGAACTCATGGAAGCAGGTTTGCCGGATGTGATGGTGGCCGGAACAGCGCCGGAACGATTTCTGGGGCGCCTTATCGACAAAGGATTCGACCACGTCGTGTTTCTCGACGCGACGGAGTTTGGAGCGGAGGCTGGGTCACTCGTTTTTCTGGAAGCTGGGGAGATGGCGGCTCGCTTTCCGCAGATCTCCACCCACAAGATTTCGCTGGCAACGCTGGCGGCATGGATCGAGTCGAGCGGAAACACCCGGGCATGGCTGCTGGGTGTACAACCGGAATCCATCCAGCAGGGCGGTGGGCTTAGCGCGGCGGTACGGAGAACTATGGGCATGGTGAAAGAGTTGCTGCTTGATACGGCCGCCGTACAAGAGCCAGTAAGAGCCGGCGTTCAGGCGGAAACGGAACTGCGCATATGATGACGCCCGAACGCAGTCCTCGCCTCGATCTTGATCTGCCTCGGCGGAGCGGGCTGGTGCTGCTGCTTTCGCGCAGCAAGACGGTCGCCGGCTGGCTCACATTCCCGATCACCGCGGACGACGGCAATCCTTCATCTCCGCCGCGTGGCGAGAGTGCTGATCGCAGGGCCTTCGCCGCGATTCCGGCATCTTCTGGGCCATGCCGAAGATTGGCTTTGCGTTGCGCCTTCATGTAGACGGGCTGACCGCCGTTTTCCTGTTGCTGGCGGCGCTCATTGCCGTGCCGGCGTCGTTCTATTCCATCGCTTACATGCGGCACTACGAGGATTACGGCGTGGCTCGTTACTATCCGTATTTCCTGCTCTTTCTCGCCGCGATGTACGGCTTGCTCAGCACCACCGACATGATGTGGTTCTTCTTCATCTTCTGGCAGATGATGACGCTGCCCGGCTACGCGCTGATTCGTTTCGAAAATCGAAAAGCCGAGAATATCCGCGCCGCCAACAAGTACCTCATCATGATGCAGATTGCGTGCGCCGCCACCATGATCGGAGCGGAGTTGCTGGCAGTCACGGGCGCGGCCGCGCAGGGCGGCGCGAACCTGAAGTACGACTTTGACACCGTCAGCGCGAACTTGCCGCTGCTGCTGAGCACGAGACCGCTGGCCACCGGCGCTGGCCTTCGCGCTCTTCCTCGTCGGCTTTGGAATCAAGATGGGCATGTGGCCCTTCGGCCAGATCTGGCTTCCGGATGCGCACCCGGCCGCGCCTTCTCCGGTGAGCGCCATGCTCTCCGGCGTGATGATCAAGACTGGCGTCTACGGCTTGATGCGTTATTTTCTCTGGCTGGTTCCGGCGGGCGCGGCGAACAGATTATCCCGCTGGGCAGAGTGGGGAATGGTCGATTGCCGTCCTGGGCACTATCACGCTTTTTACCGGCACCATGCAGGCGCTCAAGCAGGAACAATCCAAGCGCTTGCTTGCCTTCCACAGCATCGGGCAGATCGGCTACATCCTGCTGGGTACGGGTGCTTGCATGGCGTTGCTGTCCGCATCGGACCGGCGGCGACCGCCGCTGGCGGCCACTGGCTTTCTTCGGCGCTCTGTTCCACGTGCTCAATCACGGCTTGTTCAAAGGCTTGCTGTTTCTCAATGCGGGTTCCATGCTCCACGCCACCGGCACGCAAGACCTCAACCAGATGGGCGGCCTGATGAAGTTCATGCCGCTGACCGCGGTGACGGCGCTGGTCGCCTCGTTCTCCATTTCGGGCGTGCCGCTGTTCAACGGCTTCGTCAGCAAATGGATGCATCTATGTCGCGAGCGATCCAGGGAGCGGCGTCGGCCAGATATCTGGTCGATCTGCGCCGTCATCGCCATCCTGACCAGCGCTCTGACTCTGGCTTCGTTCATCAAGTTCTTCGGCGTGAGTTTCCTGTCGCGCACCAGCAGCGCTGGTAAGGAACGCAGGCGGCGAGCAAGGGCGGCTCGAAGTTCCCTGGATGATGCAGCTGCCGCAGGTGATGCTGGCGCTCGTTCTGCGTTCTGCTGGGAGTCGTTCCGGCGATCGGCATTCGGACTTGCTGCAGCGCGCGCTCGCAGGCCAGCCGGCAGGGTTTTGGCGTCAGCGCTGGCTGACGGCGGCATCGCTGCGCGCGGGCGCGCTGCGCGGGCATCTGGCATGGCAACGTCCGCCGCGGTGTTGCGCCACTGGCGCTGGCGGCGGTCTTGGGCGTGATGTTGCTGGTGGCTTACGCGCATATCGAAACTGGGCGGCGCGCCGCGCCGCGCCGCTGTCCCGTGGCTGTGCGGTTACGCGCGCGAAGCGGAATGCAACCGTTACGTCGCCCACAATTTCTATGGAGAGATCAAGCGATACTTCCGCTGGCTGGGCGGCGCGCCGCGGACCACGCGGTAACCAGCCAGCGCTGAAAGAGCGCTGAACATGATTGCCCGCGACAGGCTCGAACAGTTGAAGGCGAAATTCGGTCCGGCCATCCAGCGCGCCGACCTGCCCAGCGACGACCGTTTGTTCGTCTATGTCGATCCCGCGGCGGTGAAGGGCGATCTGCCGGCTACATCTTCCGCGATCTCGATGCCCGCTACGTGATCAGCATCGGCGTGGATGACCGGCCGTACTCGGGCCATTTCTGGTCGCGCACAACTTCGCTTTCGACAAGGATCACCTGCTTTGCAGCGTGCTCACCGAACTGCCGCCGGACGAACCCGCAGATTGACAGCATTTCCGACGTGGTTCCGGCCGCGAGTTGGGCGGAGCGCGAAATGCGCGACCTGGTCGGCATCGAGCCGGTGGGACACCAATATCTCAAGCGACTGGTGCTGCCGGACGGCTGGCCGGAGGGAGTGCATCCGCTGCGCAAGGATGTGCCCTGGAACGATGTGCCGGAAAGCTTCGATCCAGAACGCGAGTTTCAGTTCGACGATCCGCCGGAGGGCTGCACGGTCGTGCCGTTCGGCCCGTTCCATCCGACGCTGGATGAGCCGGCTCATTTCCGGCTTTATGTCGAGGGCGAGATGGTGCGGGGCTGCGAGTATCGCGGATTCATGGCGCATCGCGGCATCGAGAAGCTGGCTGAGTCGGTGATGAGCTACAACGACATCCCCATGCTGGCCGAGCGCATCTGCGGGATTTGCGGATGCGTGCACAGCGTGGCGTATGTGCAGGCGGTGGAAGTCGGCGGCTGCACCTGCAAGCCGCCGCCGCGGGCCGAATATATCCGCACCATCATGCTGGAGATCGAGCGGCTGCACAGCCATCTGCTGTGGGTCGGGCTGGCCTGCCACATCGTGGGCTTTGACACGCTGTTCATGCAGAGCTTCCGCATCCGCGAGCCCATCATGTGGATCGCGGAGAAGATCAGCGGCAACCGCAAGACCTATGCGCTGTGTGTCATCGGCGGCGTGCGCTGGGATATCACCGCGCGAACTGCGCAGCCGAGCTGCGCGCAGGTGCTCGACAAGCTGGAATCGGAATGGCAGCCGGTCGTCGACGCCGTGAGCAAGGACAAGAACATCCAGAAGCGCACCCGCGGCGATTGGCGTGGCGGACACAGAACTGGTGAAGAACGCCGGCGTTGCTCGGGCCGGTGGCGCGGGCTGCCGGAGTCGATATCGATTGCCGGCGGGATCATCCATACGCCGCCTACGACCGCGTGGAATTTGACGTCATCACCGCGAGCGATGGCGATGTGTGGTCGCGCCTGCTGGTGCGCATGAAGGAAGTATTCGAGTCAATCCGCATCATTCGCCAGTGCCTGGACAAGATGGAGGACGGCCCGCTGCAACTGGAGATCAAGGACGAATTGCCGGTGGGACGGATTGGGCTTTCTTCGGTCGAAGCGCCGCGCGGCGAAAGCCATCATTTCGTGATCACCGGCGAAAACAACCGGCCGCGGCGCTGGCGGGTGCGCGCGCCGACATATCAGAACCTGCAGGGCGTGCCAGCGATGATCAAGGACCAGCAGATCGCGGACATGACGATTTCCCTGGGCAGCATCGATCCCGTGTTTTTCCTGCACCGACCGGCTGGAAACGATGGACTTGCGCTCGCGGTACGGTCAAGGTCTGGTCGCAAGAAGAACTGCTCGAAGCTGACGCGCGCCGAAGAAAGCGTAGAGCCATGGATCGACGGCATGTTATGGACATATTGCGGGCGGTCTGCTGAACGTGGCTCTGGTTCTGCTGCTGGCTCCGTTCTTCCAGGGAGTGCTGCGCAAGATCACGGCGCGCATCCAGTCGCGGCAAGGCCCGCCGCTGTTGCAGCCTTATTTCGATCTGCTGAAACTGCTCGGCAAGGAGGACATCGAATCCGGCGAGATGCCGGTCATGCAGCGATTCGCCGCCTATCTTTCGCTGGCGACCGTGCTCACCGTGGCCTGCCTCGTGCCGATGGGACTTGCCGGCTCCCATGAACGGAGCCGGCGACGTGATTCTGCTGATCTATCTGCTGACGCTGTCGCGGCATTTGCACGCTGCTGGCCGGCCTGGCCGCCGGATCAACTTACTCGCTCGTCGGCACCAGCCGCGAAATGATGAGCATGATCGCCCTGGAGCCGCTGTTTGTCATCGCATTGGTGACGGCGCGATCCATGCGCACTCGTTCCGTCTGGACACGGTGCTGAATGGCTCGGTGTATGCCACGAGCGGGTTTCCCTGGTCCGGGCTGATCATGCTGGTCGTGATGCTGCTGTCGTTCCAGGCGTTTGTGCAGCGCGTGCCCTTCGACATTTCGGAAGCGGAAACCGAACTCATGGAGGGGCCGCTGATGGAGTATTCCGGGCCGAAGCTGGCCCTGTTCAAGTACGCGCACATGGCAAAGCTCGTGATCTACAGCGCGCTTTTCGTAGCGCTGTTCGTCCCGTGGGGCTCGCAGACTGGTTTTCCCGCTGGCGCTGGCTGGCATTTTGGGTGAAGGTGTTCGCGCTGGTGTTGCTGGTCACGGTGGTGGCGGCAACTCATGCGCGTTATCGGATTGACCAGGCGATCCGCTATCTTTGCCAGCCTGTCTGGCGGTCGCGCTGGTGGCGTTGGTTCTGGCGAGTTATGGCTACTGATAGGTAAGGCAGCATGTCGGTCCGGAGCAAACTCGAAGAAACGCATGAGTCTGCCTGAAAGCGGGACGCGTGACCCTGCCCTATCCGGCGCAGGCCCAGCCGGTTCCGGAGAAGTTTCGCGGCCGCCCCATTTTCGATGCCGCCAAGTGCATCGGCTGCGCGGGCTGCGCCAACAACTGCCCGGCCCGCGAAATACTGCGTCTTCGATCCTTGCCAGGAGATCCGCATCCTGCAAGTACCTCGGCCGCCGCTGCACCTATTGTGGCCGCTGCGCCGATGTCTGTCCCGAGAAGGCCATCACCATGAGCCACGAATTCGAGAATGGCACGGACAGCATCGGCGATCTGCGGCAGCAGCTGGATCTATTCATGAGCACATGCCAGCGGTGCGGCCGCTGTTTCACAGGCACCACGGCGCTTGACGCAGTTGAAGATGAAAGGCTACCGCTGCGACGATCTGCAGAACGAGCGTTGGATTTTCCGTTCGCAACGCATTTCTTGAGGCGATGCCGGTGGTGGACGACATCCACGATCGAACTGGACTGAGCATCATGTTCGAAGAACCTCTGTCAAAAAATGTTCGGCCGGTCGCTGTGGGTCTATCACGCCAACAGCGGGGGCTGCAACGGCTGCGACATCGAAGTGCTCAATGTTCTCACGCCTTATTATGATGTCGAGCGCTTCGGCATCAAGCTGGTCGGCTCGCCGCGGCACGCGGACGTGATGCTCTGCCAGGGCCCGGCCATGCGCTCCACCGCCGCGGCGCTCAAGCGCGCCTACGAGGCCATGCCGGCGCCCAAGCTTGTTTTCGCCATCGGCTCGTGCGCCTGTGGCGGAGGGGTGTGGTTCGACTAGCTACTCTGTCATCGGGCCGGTGGAAAAGATCATTCCGGTCAACTACTACATTCCCGGCTGTCCGCCGCGGCCGGAAGCCATCATTTATGGCGTCGCCGTGGCCCTCGGTCTGGTGGACAAGAAAACTGCGCCCGTCGAGTTTAAAGAGCTGGAATTGCCGATTCCGCGGTACCACCCCGCCGATCTGCGCATGGAGGGCGGGTTATCGCTATACACCAAGACCGAGAAGGTGTAGCCGTTCCCGGCAACCGCATAAATCGTGTCCGGAAAGATGAACAACGCTGCAAAGGGAGGTGTGCCATGCAAGTGAAAGAAGTGATGACAGTAAAACCGACGTATTGCACGCCCTATTGGACTGCCGAAGCGGTGGCCGCCCTCATGGAGCATGCCGGAACCGGCGTTATTCCGGTCGTGGAAAACCTGCTGCGCCGGAAGGTGGTGGGGGTGGTCACGGACCGGGATCTCTGCGTGAGGGTCGTAGCCCCGGGGCAGTATCCGGCACATACATTAGTGAGTTCGTGTATGACCGGCAATCCAACCTGCTGCCATCCCGAGGACAGCGTCGAAGCTGCCTTGCAGCTGATGGCGGAAAAGCGGGTACGGCGTTTGCCAGTGGTAGACGAACGGATGCAACTGGTCGGGATGATTTCAGTCAGCGATTTCGTGCGCGCCCAGGCAGGGGAAGCCGGATCCATTTACGGAGCGTTGAAAGAGATCAGCGAACGCTCCGCCAGACTGAGCAACACCAAAGCAGGGACTTACCACGCAGCCTGATGCGCCGACAGGTCGGCGATTTTTGCGAGATACGTCTTACCGGGGTTGCGAGTTCTGGGCCACGTCCCGCCACATCAGGTTGGTCATCAACCTGAACTTCTGATGAGGCGCTAAGTCCAGCTCGGTTTCGAAGGTTTGATATCCCGGCAGGCTGATGGTGATCTTACGTTTGCCGGGCGCCACGAGGAGAGCTTTCCCGATTCCTCCAAATTCAGCCACGTGACCGATGAGCTGGCCATCGACAAAGACCGCAGCCCTTTGCGGCTCAACCTCTAACTGGATCTCGGCGGTGACTTTCGGATACAGGATGCCGGCTTCTTTGGCCATGCGAACCCGCACCTCGGACTTTTCTCCGGGCTGGAGCGCCACTTTTTGTGTGAAGTCCTGGTAGCCCGCCTGGCGTACCAGGAGTTCATGAGCTCCGGGGAGCAGGAGGATCTTCTTGGAGCCATTCAGCTCCTTCATATACCCGAGGTATTGGCCGTCCACCCAGACACCCGAGTCCTTCTCGACTTTGGTAGCGCCTTTCAACCGGAGCTGACCCAGAATTTCATTGTTCTTGGCAAACGAAGTTCCTGCCGGGAATGAGAGCATGCATAAAACGAGCAAGCAATTCAGCGACTTCAGTCCATGACGGTTCATAAACGACTCCACTTCTTGTTTCTTAGAAGCACCTATATCAATATTTCTATAACAGGATCGTTGAGTTTTGCCACAGGTCAGGTACTTTCGTCACGTTACGCGGCTGGTTCGCAAAGCTTGGAAGTTTTCCACCGCCAGTGGAAAAACTAAGCGTTTATTCCACAGGTTTTTGCGCTACACTCCGGTCACTGACGTTTATACGCGTCGCCCGTTCGTGGCCGATGGGCAAGGCGTTTCCCAGGCAGGCCCTTCTCCCCAGGAGGTAGTTTCATGTATCGGCCGTTTGCTAGTGCAACCGCTAGCGCGAGCGCCAATTCGTTTCTCGATGTGGAATCCACCATCCGCGGGCTAACCCAGGACCTCTGCACCGCGTTTAATACTGGAAATTACGATCAGTGGGCGGCGCAATTTGCCAGTGACGCCCAGCTCATGCCCCCTAACCATGAGCCGGTGCAGGGATTGAAGCCCATTGAGCGCGTGATGCGGGAGTTGGGCGACGCAGGGTATCACGACCTGCGCTTTGAGACCGCCCAAATTACTCTGGCCAATGACATCGCGATCGAAGTGGGCCGCTACACGGTTGCCGTCTCGCAGGGCAATGGGACGACGGTGCCGCAGCGTGGCAAATACTTACGGGTTTGGCGGCGGCTGGGAGCTTGGCTCATCGTTGCGGACTGTTGGAACAGCAATCTGCCACTGGGGAAAGAGCAGTAGCCTGGAACCGTGGCCCGGTTCCGCTGGGACCGCCGGCCAAAACTCCCTATGCCTATGAACCATGAAAGGCTGCCGGCTGGTGGAGAGTCCGACGGCCCGGTATCCGCCACGAAAGCGACCTCGAGTTCACCTGGTTTGGATCCTTCCCGCTTTTGCCCAAATTGCTCGGCACAGCTCCAGGAGCACCGCTGCAAACTGATTTGCTCGTACTGCGGCTTTTACCTTAGTTGTTCGGATTTCTACTGAATGCCGGGTAGTGGTCGGCCATGCCCCGATACGCACCATTCTCAAGTTGCGTTATTGCCGCCACCCCTGACAGATTTGCCCGGTTCCATCTAGAATAGCGGTTCACCTGAATTCACTCATTGGCAAGGAGATGCGAAATGCAACGCAAGGCAAGCGCAGTTTGGAAGGGCGGTCTCAAGGACGGTAAAGGGGCGGTATCCGCCGACAGCGGTGTGCTTTCCGGCACACCTTATTCATTTGTCACACGCTTTGAAAACACGCCAGGCACCAATCCGGAAGAATTGATTGCCGCGGCGCACGCGGCATGCTTCTCCATGGCGCTTTCCGCTCAACTGGGAGCGGCAAATCTGACGCCCTCGAGCATCGATACCACGGCGACGTTGAGTCTGGAGAAGCTGGAGTCGGGCTGGGCGATCACCACGGTTCATCTGGATGTTGTGGGGCGGGTGCCGAACGCGGACGATGCGGCATTCCAAAAGGCGGCGGAGAATGCCAAGGCGGGTTGCCCGGTATCGAAGGTGTTGAACGCCAAGATTACGATGAGTGCGAAGCTGGAAGGGTGAAGACCCGAGTTTTCAAGTCAGCTGAGGAACTGTAGAATGGGTCTGCAGTTCTTTCCTGATCGGCGGCTGCGGAAATTGGCCGCTTACCGAATTGTGATTGCCATCGTGGCGGAATTGGCAGACGCGCATGGTTCAGGTCCATGTACCCGCAAGGGTGTGGGGGTTCGAGTCCCTTCGATGGCACCAGATACACGGCAGGTCCCCCGGCAGCGCTGGGGATAGCGGCAGCAGTCTCCCGCTTGTTAAACCGCTCGAGATAACAAAGCAACTTCTTTAGGCCCAGTGCAACAAAGGAAGGGTGGGTATTCCTCGCTGGGGCGTGGTTAGCTTAGTCTTTGCTGGTTCACTCGGTGCTGCCGGCCAGGGCGTGCAGCTCAATCCCGTGAACCCGGCTCCTCCTGCCGTTCAATCCAGCTCCACATCCATCAAGCCGTACCACTCCATTACTGCCCGGCAACGCTTGTCATGGTTTCTGGACAGCACGGTCGGGCCGGAAACTCTGACCGTTGGCCTGTTCAGCGCCGGAATCGGAACCGCACGCGACGCTCCCCACGAGTATGGCAGTCACTGGGAGGGTTTTAGCAAGCGCTACGCCATGCGCCTGAGCGGCGTTTCGACGGGCAACGCCATGGAAGCGACCGTGGGGGCGCTGTGGGGCGAAGATCCCCGCTATTTTCGTACCTACCGCCAGCCATTTGCCGGCCGCCTGCGCAATGTAGTGGTGATGACTTTCCTCGCCCATGATCGCGACGGAGCGCTTATGCCCGCCTATGCCCGCTACGCGGCCACTGCCGGAAACAACTTTCTCTCCAACACATGGCGGGCGGATAGCGAGGCCAACAACCGGACGCGATGGTCCGCACGCTCTACGGATTTGTTGGTCTCATGGGCAAGAATGCGTTCACCGAGTTCTGGCCAGACATCAAGACGCGAGTATTTCGGCGTAAGGATTGAAGGCGACTGCGTTCCCGGTTCGGCCGTTGGTTCCAGCCTGATCCCGTATAATCAACAGATTGGCTATGCCTGTAAGCCTTGACCAGATCGTTGCGGCCACCCGCCGCCGTGTCGCTGAAACCAAACGCACGGCCGATTTGCGGGAACTGGAAAAGCGCGCCGCGGAGCACAACCCGCGCGGTTTCAGGCTGGCTTTGAAGACGGCGAGTGGGAACGGGGCCGCGGTCATTGCGGAGCTGAAGAAGGCTTCTCCGTCGCGCGGATTGATCCGGGCGGATTTTGATGCTTCGCTGTTGGCGCCGGAACTGGAGCGGGCCGGCGCGGCCGCATTATCGGTGTTGACCGACGAAGAGTTCTTTCAAGGCTCGCTGGAGAATCTGCGGCGGGCCTCCGCGGGCACCCAACTGCCCTGTCTGCGCAAAGATTTCATCGTGGATGAGTTCCAGGTGCTGGAGGCGCGGGCGAATTGGGCCGACGCGATCCTTTTGATCGTGGCGGCGTTGTCCCAGGCGGAGTTGCTGGCGCTGGCGCGGCGCGCCCGCGAGCATGGGCGTGGACGTTCTTTGCGAAGCGCATGATCGCGAGGAATTGGAGCGGGCGGTCGATGCCGGCTGCGATCTGATTGGCGTGAACAACCGCGATTTGCGAACTTTCAAAGTGGACATCGAAACTGCGGTGCGATTGGCCGAGTTCATGCCGCAGGGACGTCGTGCGCGTGGCGGAGAGCGGCATTCACAGCGGAGCGGACATTGCGCATCTGCGATCGGCGGGTTATCACGCGTTTCTGATTGGGGAGTCGCTGATGAAGGCGGAATCGCCCGGCAAGGCGCTGCGAGAGCTGCTGGCCGATGGCGGACAGCTCCGGTATCGAGCTGAGCAGCACTTCTGAGAACTTCCCACTGAGAACCGAGAACTGGTTTTATGACCTGGGTCAAAATCTGCGGAATCACGAATCTGGAAGACGCGCAGGTCGCGGTGGAAGCGGGAGCCGATGCGTTGGGATTCGTGTTTTACGAGAAGAGTCCGCGGAATGTTGATCCGGAAATGGCGCAGGAAATCGTGGCGGAGCTGCCCGCACAAGTGGAGAAGGTCGGCGTGTTCGTGGATGGATCCGAGTTATTCCAGCTCACGTGTTGTCTGCCAGGTTCGGGATCTGACAGCAATACAGAACAGCAGCGAGTCTTTCTCGCTCCGTCGCCGAATCAGGAGCCTCCGAGATCGCGATGGACTTGGCTGGTATCGTTTGCGGCCTCCGAAGAATCTCGTTGCAATTTCTGCTGCGTATTTTCTCGACGAACAGCGGATGAAGATCAGCGAGTCTTGTGACAGAGATTTCGCGCATTTGCGCAGAGATGATTCAGCAACAACTCCGCGTTCCTCTGTGGCGGCATATTCGCTACATTTTTCCTGGATTCCGGCACCCTCGCAACAGCCCGGCGGAACCGGCAGAGTTTTTGATTGGGAGAAGGCCAGCGCCGATTGCGCAGGGCATGCAAGACGATGGATTCAAGCTCGTCGTCGCCGGCGGCCTCACTCCCTGCCAACGTGGCCGAAGCCATGCGTATACTGAAACCCTGGGGCGTGGACGTTTCTTCCGGCGTGGAGGCCGGTCCGGGAAGAAAAGATCCGGAGAAGGTGCGGGCATTCATTCAAGGCTGTACGCGAAGCGGACGAGCGTCGGTTGGGGAATGGCGTAGATTCTTCGCTCCGCTCAGAATGACAAGTAATTAGAGCGATATGGCCACAGCGCGTTCTCACAGCGAACTCGGCTCAGCAAAAAGCAGTTCCCGGCCGCTTCGGCGTCTATGGCGGACGCTACGCGCCGGAGACGCTGATGGCCGCGCTCGAAGAGCTGGAGCGCGAATACGAGAAAGCCAAGCGAGACCGCAAATTCCAGCAGTCGCTTGGACGAACTGCTGCGCACCTATGCCGGCCGTCCCACACCGTTATTTTTTGCCGCTCGCCTGACCAAGAAACTGGGCGGCGCGAAAATTTATCTCAAGCGCGAAGACCTGCTGCACACCGGCGCGCACAAAATCAACAACTGCCTGGGCCAGGCGCTGCTGGTCGAGCGCATGGGCAAGCATCGCATCATCGCCGAGACCGGCGCCGGGACAACATGGCGTGGCGACGGCCACAGTGTGCGCGCTGTTCGGCTTCGAGTGCGTGGTCTACATGGGCACCGAAGACATGCGGCGCCAGGAACTGAACGTTTTCCGCATGCGGCTGCTGGGCGCGGAAGTTCGCGGCGTGGATTCCGGCTCGCGCACGTTGAAAGATGCCATCAACGAGGCCATGCGCGACTGGGTGACCAACGTCCGCACCACGCATTACTTGCTGGGCAGCGTGCTGGGGCCGCATCCTTATCCGACCATGGTGCGCGATTTTCATAAAGTGATTGGCCGCGAGGCGCGGGCGCAGATTCTGAAAGCGGAAGGCAAGTTGCCCGCGGCGATCATCGCCTGCGTTGGCGGCGGATCGAATGCCATCGGCGTCATTCTACGAGTTCATCAAAGATAAAAAGGTGAAGCTGATCGGCGTCGAGGCCGGCGGGCGCGGCGAAAAGTTGGGCGAGCACGCCGCCCGCTTCCAGCGGCGGGTCGCCCGGCGTGTTGCAGGGGACGTACTCGTATGTGCTGCAGGATGCCGCCGGACAGATCGCGCTGACCCATTCGGTTTCGGCCGGGCTGGATTATCCGTCGATCGGCCCGGAGCACGCGGCGTTGAAAGATGCTGGCCGCGCGGAGTATGTCGCGGCCTCCGACGCCGAGGCTCTGGCCGCCTGCACGCTGCTGGCGCGGACCGAAGGAATCATTCCGGCGCTGGAGTCGGCTCATGCAGTGGCGGAGGTGATCAAGCGCGCGCCGAAGATGAAGAAGTCGGAAATCGTGATCGTGAATATTTCCGGCCGCGGCGACAAGGACATAGGAATTTTGCGGGAGAACTTGAAGCTGGATTAACCAGTCTCGGTACCCCATTTGGCGCCGCCTCTGTCAAAAGGAACGCTAATGAAAGCCTCCGGTTTGAACAGACAATTTATCTTGTGGACAGGGCTCATGGCGCTAACCTTGCCTTTGGCGTTAAGTCAGAACGTACCGGCTGAAAGAGTCCACGCCTCTACCACGGTAGTTCTTGAGGTCATTAACCGACATTTCACAGTTGGCAAGAAAATTCCTTCCGTCTATCTGCGAGTGCTGTCGGACGGAACTGCTGAGTGCCATACTCTGCGGTACTGGAAAGAGCCAGACGTCGTTAAAAGTAGAAAACTTCCCCCACGAAATTTCGAGGATTTGAAGATGCTGCTTGCTAATCCGGAGTTTCCAAATCTGAAGAGCAGATATGAGCGAATGTATCCCGTTGTAGATTCTTGGATGGAATGGAATATAAGAATCCAACATTCAGGCCAGAAACAGAAATTCGAGGTTTCGGGGTTCTCTCCTGCATCAGCTAGAGCTAAGGGGCAGCCTTACCCTGAAATTCTGACAAAGTTGGGATGTTCCATTTGGAAGATAAGGCAAGAGGTGTACGGTGACGATGACGAAGTCAGCAAGAGCGGCGACGCCCTTGAATGCCAGACTGCTCTTCAGAACCAATAGACATTTAGGGAGGGCCGGGTGCCCAGTCCAAGCTCCGCTTGGGCGGGGTTCTCCTCACACATGAACGGGATCCCGCCGTTCCAGCCTGGTAAGCGCCTGAATCGACTTCCCCGCTTTCCTCTGGGCCAGCCGTAGCTCGTAGAGGCTTTGCTGATTCCAGCCAAAATCCGCGGCTGCCGAATGCTTCGGAGCAAGCGAGACCGTGAAGAACAGGCCTCAATCTCGGCGATGGAAACTCCATGTTTCTCGCATTTGACCGGTTGCCGTCGTCCCAGTCGAATCCGTTCAGAAATTTGCGTGACCCGGTTGCAGATGTGGAACGTTAATCTTACGTGCCAGTTCAGCCGCGCTCATATTGAGCGTATTGACGCTCTTCGGCCAAGTGTTCGCCGGCGATGGATCGCGGTCAATGCCATTCGATGCTCCTCAGATGCATTTTATGAGATATTTCTATTGAGCCTTCATGCCTCTCCACTTTGATAAGAAGCCCTCGCTCGTCGCCTACGTCACCTGCGGCGATCCCAACCTCGCTACCACGCGCGAAATCATTCTCGCCGCGATCGACGCCGGAGCTGATGTCATCGAGCTGGGCGTGCCTTTCAGCGACCCTCTGGCCGATGGTCCGGTGATCCAGCGAGCCAGCGAGCGGGCGCTGCGCGGCGGCACGACCATGGAGCAAGTGCTGCACTGGCCAAAGAAATCCGCCAGCGCTCGCAAGTCGGCATGATCCTCTTCACCTACTTCAACCCGGTTCTGCGCATGGGGCTGGACAAGTTCGCAGCCGCGGCCAAGGACGCCGGCCTCGACGGCGCCCTCATCACCGATCTTGCCAGTCGAAGAAGCTGCACCCTATCTGAAAGAAATGCGTGCCAGAGATCTGGCCACGGTTTTTCTGGCCGCGCCGACCAGCACGGACGCGCGGCTTAAGAGCATCGCCCAGGCGTCCACCGGATTCGTTTATGCCGTCTCCCGCACCGGCGTGACCGGAGCGCGCAAACAGATGACCGACGATGCCCAAAAACTGGTCCGCCGCCTGCGCAAGTACACGAAATTGCCGGTCGCCGTCGGCTTTGGCATCT
Source organism: uncultured Acidobacteriaceae bacterium (assembly GCA_963697035.1). Classification (GTDB taxonomy): domain Bacteria; phylum Acidobacteriota; class Terriglobia; order Terriglobales; family Acidobacteriaceae; genus PALSA-270. The sequence goes on from CAVOMN010000005.1 coordinate 415,926, forward strand.
CCACGCCGGAGCAGTTTGCGGCCGTGGGCGAATTTGCCGAGCGCGCCGTTGTAGGCAGCGCCATTGTTGAGACTTATCGAGCGCAATCCGGGCAAAGAAGCCGCGTCTGTGGCACAATTCATAAGGCAGCTGTCAGCCGTCAGCCCTCAGCTTTCAGTCCCTAAGACTTAATCCAAACGGGACCCGCCATCGCCGCGCCTTGCCGGCCATGCGGGAAGATTGCGAAGTGCTTGGCTGAGAGCCGAACGCTGAACGGCCGAGAGCTTAAGAACCTATGGACATCGCCGACTGGCGTAAGAAAATTGACGAACTTGACCGCCAACTGGTGGACGCTGCTGAGCCAGCGTGCGCAGGCCGCGCACGAGATTGGCAAACTGAAGCAGCGATGCCGCCATGCCGATCTACGAGCCGGATCGCGAGCGCATGGTGTTCGAGAATGTGCGGAAAGCCAACCGGGGGCCGCTGCCGGAGCGCGATTTGTTGCGAATCTACGAGCGCATTCTCGATATCATGCGGCAGATTCAGCGGGAAGAGATTGCGCCGGAAGCGGTGTCCAATGGCTCCGGCGATACCGAATTGGAATCGGAGGTAAATGATTAGAACCGCTCGTCAGCCTTCAGCTCGTCAGCTTTCGGAGGAGCCCGAGAGCTGAAGGCTGAAAGCTGACGACTATCCCTATGATTGTTGCCATGCAAGAACTCGCTACCGATGAGCAGATTCAGGATGTGGTCGAACACCTGGTCCGCATGGGTTTCTCCGTGCACCGCACCACCGGCGAACGCCAGACCATTCTGGCCGCGGTGGGCGCGCGCACCGATTTTGATACCCGCAATCTCGAAGTGCTGGCCGGGGTCGAGCACGTGCACCGCATCAGCGCTCCGTATAAGCTGGCGGGCCGGGCCTTTCGGCCCGAAGGCTCCATCCTTGACCTGGGCCGGGGTGTTCGCGTCGGCGGCGATGAAGTTGTGGTCATGGCCGGCCCCTGCTCGGTCGAGTCGCGCGAGCAATTGTTTACCGTGACCGAACTGATCGCGAAAGCCGGTGCCAAGGGCCTGCGTGGCGGCGCTTTCAAGCCGCGCAGCTCACCCTACTCCTTTCAGGGGATGGGCGAGGAGGGTCTCAAGCTGCTGCGCGAGGCGGGCGACAGATTCAATTTGCTGGTGATCAGCGAAGTCATGGAAATCTCGCAGATCGCGCTCATGCTTCCCTACATTGATATTTTCCAGGTGGGCGCGCGCAACATGCAGAATTTCAATCTGCTGCGCGAACTGGGCAAAGTCAGGAAGCCGGTGCTGCTCAAGCGCGGCATCGCGGCGACACTGGAAGAATTGCTGCTCTCCGCCGAGTACATCATGTCCGGCGGAAATTACGACGTGATTCTGTGCGAGCGCGGCATCCGCACCTTCGAAACCTACACCCGCAACACCATGGATATTTCCGCCATTCCCGTCATCAAAAAGCTTTCGCATTTGCCCATGGCCGGCGATCCGTCGCATGGCACCGGAATCCGCGACAAGGTCGCGCCCATGGCCCGCGCGTCGGTGGCGGCCGGAGCGGATGCGCTGCTGATCGAAGTGCATCACAATCCCGACAAGGCTTTCTCGGACGGCGCGCAGTCGCTCTATCCCGAGCAGTTCGCCAAGCTGATGGACGAGCTGCGGATTATTGCGCCAGCGGTGGGGCGAAAGATCGCGTAAGCCGGATGTTGCCATGCTGAGCGTGGCAAACTTCGCGCGCGTAAGGATTGTGACTTTTTTGAACGATGGGTGCCCCATCCTAGCGCGGTTTTTGCGCTAGGGTGGGATTTCACGAACGCTGTCCCACAATGAATTCCCCTCCCACCGCACGCCTCGACAACTGGCTTTCCATTCTGGTCAGCCTCGCGGGGAGCGATTTGCTACTGGTCCAGGGCGCTCCGCCGTGCATCTGTTCCGACGGAGCGGTGAAACCTTTCGAGAGCGAACCGCTGCAAGGCTCCGAAATCGAAGCCGCCGTGCTGCCTGCTCTGACTCCGCGCGCGCTGCAGCTGTATCGCGAAAATAATATCGGCGATTCTTCGTATCGCGTTGAAGGCCTCGGTAGATTTCGCATCAACCTGCATCGCGAGCGCGGACGCGCCGCTGCCGCCATTCGCGCGTTGCCGCCTAAAGTGCCGGCTCTGGCCGATTTGCGCCTGCCGCCGGGAATCGAAGCGCTCGCCCACCTGAAGCGCGGCCTGGTGCTGATCGGCGGAGCGGCGGGATCGGGCAAGAGCACGACGCTGGCGGCGCTGATCGACGTCATCAATCGCAACGTGGCGCGGCATATCGTGACCATCGAAGATCCGGTCGAGTACGAATATTCGCACGGAAAATGCCTGATCGAGCAGGTGGAAATTGGCGCCGACGCTGCCGATTTTCCTTCCGCACTGCGCGCCGCGCTGCGCCAGGCGCCGGACATGATCGTGGTCGGCGAAATGCGCGATCCGGAAACCATGCACATCGCCGTCACCGCCGCCGAGACCGGGCATCTGGTTTTTTCCACGCTGCATACCACCGACGTAGCCTCGACCATCTCGCGTCTCTCGGATTCATTTCCCGTGGAGCGGCAGAATACGATTCGGCAGGAACTAGCCATGGCCTTGGCCGCAGTGCTTACGCAGAGCTTGCTGCCCAGCAAAAAAGGCGGGCGCGTGCCGGCGGCGGAGCTGCTCATCGTGGGATATGGCGCGCGCACCCACATCCGCCGCAACGCCTTGCAGCATCTTCACCAGGAAATCACGCTGACTAAAGGCAAAGGCTCCTTCAGCCAGGAAGAGTCGCTGCTAGAGTTGGTGCGCCAGGGGCATTTGGACCGGGAAGAGGCGCTGCTGTGCGCGGCGCATCCGGATGATCTGGAGATTCGGCTGAAGGCGGAGCGGGTGGGATAGGTGGAAATGAGCCGGCATTTCGCGGATTTGTTGACAGCATTAGTTTTGTAAGATCAATATCTAATAGCTATAGCGAAATCGAATTTTAGCGTGCTTTCGCGCGGGAGGGCGAGGGGTCGGTCAGAGTGTCCAAACGCGCCTATAAACGATCCTGGCGCAATTGCGGGGCATCCTGGGCAGTGATTAGACCGGCGCTTCCCGCTCAGTCTTCGGCTTGCATGGATTTTCAATAGCTTGCAGATAAGTAGTTGATTCGAAAAGAACAAAAGAACGCGTGGCCAGGAGATCCATTGTGAAGAGACTCGACCGCCGGCAGTTCCTGCAGTCCAGTGCCGCATCCTGTCTGTTCGCACCGTTTTGGCTCAAAGCCGAGACTCGCTCTCTCAACATCCTGAATTCTGAGCGCTCGCTCAAGTTCGCGGGCGAGGGTTTTAGTTGGGAATGGACGGCGGAGAATGACCATTTTCGGGTTCTCAATCAGCGCGGGGATGTTATTGCCAGCAGCCCTTTGCAACCGGTAGTCGTCGTGCAACGCGCAGGGCAGAGCAAGCGGGTCGCCACGCCTGGAACACTGACGAAGCACGAAGTTCAGGGCAACCGGGTTGTCTGGAGTTACGAGAAAGTGAACGGTTCGGGGAAGCTGTCCGTGGCGTGGCGTTTTGATGCGCAGGGTCTATGGATTGAGCCGGTGATCTACGAGTCGTCAACCAACGAGGATGTCATCAGCGTGAACCTTTTCGCCGCAGGCGGGGGCGAAACGGTACACCCCGCCCTCGATGCGCAGACGATGGTGGTGCCGGGCCTGTCGCATAGCCCTGGGTTGAGCCCCATTGTGGATCGCGCTATGAACCTGGACACCCGCACTTCCATCGGGCGCAGCGGCACGGGGATCACGCAGCAGTGGGCATTGCCTTCGCACTACTTTGCCGGCTTTCGCCGCCCGACGCCCTACGCGGAAGCGGTGAGCGATGTGACCAGCGCATTTTGTTGCGGCCTCACCGATCTTCCTACCGGAGACTTGTTCGTCGATCTGAAAGATTACGGCGCCAGTCTGGTATTCGACTATCGCAGCGATTTATGGGGACAGCTGCGTGGTCCGGGCAAGCTCGCGCTCGGGGCGGGGCTTTTGTGGACATTCGCCCCGAATTATCGGGAAGCGATCCGGCGCTATTACCAGGGACTGATGCATGCCGGGATCGTTTGCAAGAAGGAAAATTCTGCGAAGAAGAATGCAACCATTCTGGCTCCGCAGTGGTGCACCTGGGGCGAGCAGGTGGCTTTTCACAAAGAAAATGCCATGGATGAGGCTCTCCTCGAAGAGGGCTATGGGGAGCTGAAAGCTGCGGGCTTGCAGGCCAACATGCTTTCCATCGACTTGAGTTGGGAAGGGAAATTCGGCAGCCTGGAGCATTCGGCCGAGCGCTTCCCTCATTTCGAGCAGTTTATCGGCCGCGTTCGGGCCGACGGCCATCGCATCGGAATGTGGGCTGCATTCATGCGTTGCCAGGATCCCGCCGCCATTGGGTTGACGCCAGCTCAGATGATGCGGCTGGCAAACGGCAAGCCTTATGTGATCCAGGATGAATTGACAACTTCGTACGTACTCGACTTTACCCGTCCCGAGGTGGAGAAGATTGTCAGGGAACGCGCCCGACGTTACATTCGGCGATACAAGCCTGACCTGGTCAAGTTCGATTTTGGCTATGAGGTGCCTCTGCTCGATACGGTCGCCCCGCACGATATGCGTTGGGCGGGCGAGCGCATGTTGAGCAAAGCGCTGGATGTGGTGGTGGGGTCGATGCGGCAAGAAGATCCGGACGTCGCCCTGATGTACTATGCGCTCTCTCCGCTGTATAACGACTATTTTGACTTGCACAGCATCGACGATTTGTGGATGGCGCGCGATGAATACGATCTGGAGGCGAACCGGCGATTCTTCTTCAGCAGCTTGTGCGGCGAATTCGGCATGCCGACCTACGGTTCTTCGGGCTACGACTGGACGAGCGCGCCCAACATATGGTTTGACTCGGTGGCCATCGGCACTTTGGGGTCTGTGACATCTCTCAAGAGCACCGAGGTCGCACGCGGCGAGCCGTCTCCGCAGTGTGTGGCGAAATACAACGGCCTGACTCACCTGGTGCGTCCTACGAACCAATTCATGGTTGAGCCGCTTGACCCGGTCTACACACCTTTAACTCGCGGCGGGCATGCGTCGTCATGGGCGCGATTCGAAAACGACCAGGCGGTTCTGGTCGCGTTGCGGATGCAGCGCATTGACGGCGGACCGGGGAAGAGTGAATTCCCGGGGATGGTCCGCACGACGGCGTCAGTCGTCGTCGCCTCGAAAACTGCGGAGGCACTTGACCAAACCTCCAAGCTGGCCGTTGTTCCCTATGGAGACGGGCGACTCACCTTACGTCGCCAGTCCCAGACTGCGGCGTGGGCCGAGCTGATAGAACATTATTTTGGCGGGCAGTCGCAGACTAGCCATGTGGAAATACACGATGGCGTGCTTGAGGTGCCGCTTCGCGAGACGGGAGACCAGGGCTCACCCGTGGAGTGGATTGAGATCGAAATTCACTCAGAGGCTTAAGAATGATGACCTGGAGTCGAGGCTAAGGGCGGAGCGAGTTTGTGGTCGCGGACTTTTCGGTTCCGTATCAGGGCACGCCTTACAGGCGTGCCGCAAGTCGGTCCACTAAGAGGCCGCCTTCAGGCGCCGGGATTTCCAGCCCCTGAATGGGAATTGACAACCGGCCATTGCGGCATCGCTGAAGCGATGCTCTGATACGAACCAACCGCTGGCCTCGCCAGCAAATTCCTCGGCGATACGACTTGCTGGAGTCGCCACACTGGAGGCCTCTCGCCACCCCGAATCACGCCCCTCGTTTACAATTCCTCTTCACGCCTGAATCCATGTCCGTTCGTCAAATCACGATCATCGGCACTGGCCTGATTGGCGGGTCGCTGGGGCTGGCGCTCAAGAAGCAGCGCTTTCTGGGGCGCATCATCGGATGCGATCGCGCTCCGGTGCTGGAACGCGCGCGCAACAAAGGCGCGATTGACGAAGGCCACACCGACCCGGCCGACGCGGTTCGCGGCAGCCAGATTATTGTTCTGGCTACGCCCGTCGGTGGGATTCTCGATTTGATTGCCCGCCTTGGCCCGGCGCTGCCGCCTAAGACGTTGCTCACGGATACGGGCAGTACCAAAGCCGAAGTCCTAGCTAGAGCCACGTCCGTATTTGGCAAGCATACTGGGCAGCGCTTTCTGGCTGGGCATCCCATGGCCGGGAAAGAGCAGTGCGGCGTGGAATTCGCCGATCCCGATTTATTTCAAGGCGCGGCGTGGCTGTTGACGCCATCTGCTGACCAAGACATTTATTCCGGACTGAGCGCAGAATTTCTGCAGTGGGTAGAAAAGATTGGCGCGCGCGTGGCCAGCATGGACGCAGCCGCGCACGACCAGCTCTGCGCGTGGATCAGCCATTTGCCGCAGATGATCTCTACGGCGCTGGCCGCCGCGCTGGTCGAAGAATACGGCGAGAACGCTCCATTGCTCGAAGCCGGTGGGCGCGCGCTGCGAGAGATGACGCGCATCTCGGCCAGTCCCTATTCGATGTGGCGGGATGTTGCGCTCACCAACAAGAAGAATATTGCGGACGCGCTGCTGAAACTGGAGCAGGAGTTGGCGCACATCCGGGAAAACCTGGATAGCAAAGAGCTGGCCATGGAGTTCGAGAAGGCGCACCGGCTAAGGAAGAACTCACCGCAGAGGCACCCTTCGACTCCGCCCAGGGCGGGCTCCGGCACAGAGAAATCCAAAACTTAGCCTGGTTTTTCTCCGCGACTCTGTGCCTCGGTGGTGAATTGTTCTAGAATCTCAAAGGCATGAACAAAGTCGTCTCCAGCGCCGACGAGGCCATTCGCGACATTCCCGACGGCGCGACCATCATGCTGGGCGGCTTTGGGCTGTGCGGCATCCCGGAAAACCTGATTCGGGCGCTGGTGCGCAAGGGGGTGAAGAACCTGAGCACCATCAGCAACAATATGGGCGTGGATGGCCATGGCATGGGCGACCTGCTGGCCGCGGGCCAGATTCGCGCGCACACCGGCAGCTATGTTGGCGAGAACCGGCTGCTGGAGCAACTGCTGCTTTCCGGGAAACTCGAGGTCACGCTGATTCCGCAAGGCACTTTCGCCGAGCGCATTCGCGCCGGGGGCGCGGGTATTCCGGCATTCTTCACTCCGGCGGGAGTTGGCACCACGGTCGCCGACGGAAAAGAAGTCCGAGAATTCGACGGCCGCGCCTACGTGATGGAACGGGGACTCACGGCGGATTTCACTCTGGTCAAAGCCTGGAAGGGCGACCGGCTGGGCAATCTGGTGTATCGCAAGACGGCGCGAAATTTTAATCCCATGATGGCGACGGCGGCAAAGGTGACGATTGCCGAGGTCGAGCATCTCCTTGAAGTGGGCGAACTCGATGCTGACATGATTCACACCCCGGGCATTTATGTGAAGCGCATTGTGCAGGGCGAGTACTACGAGAAGAATATCGAGAGGCGTACGGTAAGGAAAGCTCGGTCCGAGATGAACGGCCATGCCTCCAGCTGACCGAACGGAAGAAGCCCGACAACGCAAGTGGCAAGAGTATCGGGCTCACAATGCTCCGCCCGAACGGCGGCCCGATCCGTTTAAAGTACGCCTTATAAAAGGGTTCTTGGTGTATGGGATCGGGAAGCCGATCTGGTGGACCTACAGGATTATTTTTGGGTGGTGGCTGAGCCCGCTGTTGAGAAGTCGAGCGGAAAGAAAGTTTGGGAACCAGGTGAGAGCAGCTTTTGCGTTGCTCTTTGATGGGTCCGGGGCGCAATTTGTGCCAAATAACGAGAGCTCTTCATATTCGAGCCAAGCGACATTCACCGTCCGCGGATTATTGTTTCGGGTTAGCCGCACGCGCGGAGACTATTGGGCGACGGTGGCTCCTGCCCATGCTCCGACATCGTGGGAATCCCTGTACACGGTTATGGATGCGATCGACGCTATGAAGACTGCTGAAACCGGCGCGAGTGTTCCCCGACCGCCGCTAATTTTAGGGATTCCCGACATCGCACGGTGGGTTGAATCCCGATTCAGTGAAATCGAGGAGGCATTCTCGCCCACCCATTACGCCAGAACCGTCGAAGCGATCGAGAAAGTCGAGGAGATGGATCGGCAAAAAGCCGAGAAGTCGATGGCCGAGTGGAATGAGCGAGCGAAATTCTATCGGGAGCACCCTGAAGCAAGTTTGTGGAACAAAAAACAGGAAGGCCCGATTCAAAGTTTGGGATTTAAGGATTTATAGGACGATTGAGCATGGACAGAGCGTCTCCTCCAACCAAACCCGGCAAAGACGACGACAAGCGCGAGCGCATCGTCAAACGCGCTGCCCGCGAGTTGCGCGATGGTTTTTATGTCAACCTGGGCATCGGCATGCCGACGCTGATTGCGAATCACGTTCCGCCGGGGATCGAAGTCATTCTGCAAAGCGAGAACGGCATGCTCGGCATTGGGCCGTATCCCGTCGCGGGCGAAGAAGATCCGGACCTGATCAACGCCGGCAAAGAGACCATCACGGAGATGCCAGGGACTTCATTTTTCTCCAGCGCCGATTCCTTTGCCATGATTCGCGGGGGGCACATTGACTTAAGCGTGCTCGGCGCCATGGAAGTGGATGAACAAGGCAGCCTGGCCAACTGGATGATCCCCGGCAAGATGGTGAAAGGCATGGGCGGAGCCATGGACCTGGTGGCCAGCGCGCGCCGAGTGGTCGTCTCCATGGAGCACACCACCCGCGACGGCGCGCCCAAGATTCTGAAGAAATGCACACTGCCGCTCACCGGAGTGAAAGTGGTGGACACGATTATCACGGAGATGGCCTACATCCGCGTGACGCCGGAGGGCTTGGTGCTGGAAGAAATTGCACCGGGACTGACGGCGGAGGATGTGCAGAGAGCTACCGAACCGAAGCTGCTGATCGCGCCTAATTTGCGAACGATGGAAAGCTAGCGGTTCGAGGAGAGAAAAGATGGTCAAGCCCGGAACCTACGAGGAGATCATGCGGCGGTCCTCGACTTATGTCGACGACTACACCATGAGCCTGCAGATCCCGCTCAGCGACTGGTCCGGATACTTTCTTTTCGCCGCGCTCGATGGGGATGGGCCGTGCCAGGCGGTAAACCTTGGGGTGTGTATCGGTTTGGTGAACGGCGCCGAACATGGGGTGCCGCAGTGGGACGGCGATCCCTATCGACTGTTCGTGATTAACTCCTGCATCTGCGATGGGGTCAGCTACCGCGTTCTGGATGACACCTCCTATACGCGGTCGGAGGTAATTTACTCGCGCGCGGGGCTCGATCTTCAGGTCGCGCAGGCAGTTCGGGTACGCGGGAGTTGGCCCTATTTCGAACTTTACTTCCGTGACACGGTGCATGACATCGTGTACGAGTTGGAAGGCCGCGCCGGATATGCCCACTGGATTCCGGACCACATCCAGCGAAACACGATGTACAACTACGTGTGCTTTCCAGATTTCAATTTCCACGGCACCATCACGGTTCGGGGCAAAGAGCACCGGGTCAAAGGCGTGGGCGGACTTGACCACGTGGTCGCGCGCAACGTTGGCAGTAAGAGCAGCCCGGGCGTCGGCTTCTGGCACTACGATCCCATCCACTGGGGAAATGGCCTGGTCTCAAACGGTCTCTACTATCTCGGAGTGAATGGCGAGCCTTACATCACGCAAGGAGTGATGACGCTTCCCGATGGTGGATACCATCCCGCCGAGCAATTCGCCGTTGAGTACCTCGAACTCGGCGAAGGGAGCGCCAATGCTGGCGCCTCGGGTGGGCCGCAGGTCGTGCCCCGGCGGTGGAAGGCAACCATGGAGGCCGCGCACGGCGTGCTCACCTACACCACTGTGCCAATGGAAGTGCGCGACCCGAAGGGGCAAATGCTCATCGAGCCTAATACTGTGTTCCGGGCGGAAGGCGAGTTCCGGGGGGCCGATGGCAAGGTGATCAAGCTCGCCGGCAAGGGTCACAACGAGTACATGGGCGCGGCGTTTAATCCCTCGCGGATTCGCTAGAGCGATGTAACCGGCAAAGCGTCGAAAATGCTCCCCCAGTGACCCCTGACAAAACTCATCTCGATACCGGCCCGCAGCTGCGACGCAATTCGCTGGGGCTGGCGGAACTGGTGTTTCAGGGCGCGACGCACATTGCCCCCGCCACAAATATCGTCTTCACTTTTCCCATCATCGCGCTCAAGGCCGGGCCGGATATGCCGCTTTCGTTCCTGCTCTCGACCATCGTCTGCTTCTTCATTGGCAATACCGTGGCCCAGTTCTCCCGCTACATGCCGTCGAGCGGCGGTTACTATTCGTTCGCCACTCGCGGGCTCGGCAACCGCAGCGGCTTTATGGCCACCTGGAGCTACCTGATCTACGAGATCCTGGGATCGGCGGGATGCATGGGCTTCCTGGGCTATCTGCTCGCGGATATGCTGCAAATGCAATTCCATGTGAACATTCCATGGTGGTCTTTCGCGGTGGCGACAACTGTGCTCATCTGGGCGCTCACTCATCGTGGCATTCAACTGTCGGCGCGGATCACGGCGCTTTTAGGCGGACTCGAACTGCTCATCATGCTGGCGCTGGCGATCACGTTCTTAGTCCATCCTGGACCGGGGTCCAGCTACCTTGCGCCGCTCAAGGCTTCTTCATCGCCGCATCGGTTCGGCGGGATTCTGGCGGGGATGGTGTTCTCGATTCTGGCGCTGAGCGGCTTTGAGGCGCCCGCGCCGCTCGCCCAGGAATCCCGCCGTTCGGACAAGCTGATCGGCCAGGCAATCGTGCTCTCCCTGGGCAGCGTCGGGATCTTCTATATCGGCACCTCATACGCGAGCGCAATCGGCTGGGGCACAGGCGACATGGCTGGGTTCGCCTCGAATCCGAATCCGTACTACGTTCTGGGCCGCGCTCTATGGGGCGCTGGCTGGTGGTTCGTGATTATCGCGATCATCAACAGCGCAGTGGGCGCCGGCTTGGCCTGCGCCAACGCTGCGTCGCGCGTAATGTACACCATGGGCCGGGCGGGGACCTTGCCTGCAAGCTTCGGACGCATTCATCCCATACACCGGACGCCCACGGTCGCGATCGCATTCATGCAGCTGGCTGGCATCGCGTTTATTCTGCTGGTGGGTGTGTGGTTGCGGCCCGAATACATCTTCGGTTTTCTCGAAACCATTGCGACGCTTGCGGTGATCGTCCTCTACGTGATGGCGAATCTCGCCTTGACCCGCTACATGCGCAGGGAACAGCCCGCCAACTTCACGATTTGGCAGCATGTGGCCCTGCCGTGGATTGGAACCCTGGCGCTGCTGCCTGTCCTGTTCGTCACCGTCTACCCGCAACCTTCCTGGCCATACAACATAACGCCGTACCTGTTTGTCGCAGCACTTTTGGCCGGCTATGCCTACATGCAATGGATCGAGGCGCGTGATCCCGGGACGCTAAGCCGAGGCGCCACGATGCTGGTTGGCGACGAGACCGCGGACCTTTCCCAATGAATTGTCAGTCGCCTGCCTTCATCTGCGGACTTATTCGCCCTTTTGTTTCCCCGGCCATGTGATCTGCCCGCCCTGGTGATAGGCCAGATTGGCCATCTGGCCGGCGCGCGCGGCGGTGACGCCGGTTTCTACGGGAGCGTTCGGCTCTTTCCGGGTGCGGACGCAGTCGAAGAAGTTTTCCATGTGTGAAATGGTGCCGTCTTTGTAACTGCGCTCGGTTAAAACCGGGTTCTGCCCATCCGCGGCGCCTTCGCGATACACGGAAAATCTGTCGCGATCAATTTTCAAAGTCGCTTCCGTGCCGCGGAACTCCAGGCCGCCATCGTCGATGGAAGAAGCCATCATGCCCTCGTAAACCACGTCGAAGCCGGGATAGCGCAAGGCTGCCTGAAGCGTGTCGGGACAGTCCCACTGCTCGAACACATATTTGTCGGCGATGATCTGCACCTGATGCGGCTGGTCGCTCTTCATCGCCCAGTGCGCGACGTCAATCCAGTGAGTGAAGAGGTCGGTCATAGCGCCGCCGCCGAAGTCCCAGAACCAGCGCCAGTAGCGGAATTTTTCCTCGCTGAATGCCTGGTCGGGGGCGGAACCGAGCCAGGCCCTCCAGTCGAGCGCCTGCTGGTCAGTGGGTTTCAGCGGCTGCCTTCGGCCATAATTTTGCCACCAGTAGGTTCGCACCTGCACGACGCGGCCGAGGCTGCCGCCCTGGATTAAATCCACCGCATCGCGAAAATGCGCCCAACTGCGCTGCTGCATGCCGCATTGCAAAATGCGCTTGTTGGAGCGCACGGCGCGGGTGAGCGCGGCGCCCTCTTCGATGGTGTGCGTGACCGGCTTCTCCAGATAGACATCTTTGCCCGCCGTGAGCGCATCTACCGCCATGCGGACGTGCCAATGGTCGGGGCTGGCGATGAAGACCGCGTCAATATCCTTGGCCAGCACTTCGCGGTAGTCGAGATGGGTGGTGGCGAAACCGCTGGAGCGCTCTTTGACGGCGTCGCGGTTGGGGCCATAGACGTCGGCGACGGCAACGATCTGGTAAGGGCCGGCTTTGTCGGCTGCGTCGAGCAGATCGCGCATGCGGCGGCCAGCTCCGATGACTCCGATGCGAAGGGTGTCGTTAGCGCCGAAGACGCGAGTGGATGCCAGCGCGGTCATACCGGTGGCGATGAGGAAGTTGCGGCGGTCGAGCATCGAAAGGCCTCCCGTTTTACCGGGAATGATGCTATCAAGTTTCGCTGGGAGGGCAAGAGGATAAACTCGGATTCTGACACTGTTCTGATGGTTGCAATTGTCAACCTGACCGTTTCCGATTCGCTGAGCCGGTCATACTTTCTTGGCCTTACTTCCCCTTGACATTCTACCTGTACTGTCATACTGTTCACCTAGAATGTCTACTAAAGAAGATAAAAAGCACATCGAACTGCTGCAGGGCACGCTCGACCTGCTGATCCTGCGCACCCTGCTGCTGGGGCCGGCGCATGGCCATGGCATCGCAAAGGCGATTGAATTCAACTCCGATGACGGTGCTGCTGGTTGAGCAAGGGTCGCTCTATCCGGCCCTGCACCGGCTGATCAAACGGGGCTGGATTTCGATCGAAGAGGGAGTTTCGGAAAACAATCGCCGGGCCAAGTTCTACCGCCTGACAGCGAGAGGCCGGAAGCAATTAGCGGTCGAAACCAGCCAGTGGGAAAAGCTGGCAGGCGCTATCGCACGGATTCTCCGGCCGCTGGAGCAGGAAGGAGAGTCATGAGCCGCCGCAAGCGCATGCTAAAAGATCTCGATCGCGACATCGCAGAGCACATTGCGATGGAGACGCAAGACAATATTGAGCGGGGCATGCCGCCGGAAGAGGCACGCTACGCGGCTTTGCGCAAATTCGGCAACGTAGTGAGGGCAAAAGAAGAAACCCGAGCCGTATGGAGTTTTATCTGGCTGGAACAACTGGTGCAGGATGTGCGTTTCGGGATGCGTATGCTTCGCCAATCGGGCGGTTTCGCCGCGATGGCGATCTTGACTCTGGCTCTGGGCATTGGCGCAAATACCGCGATCTTCAGCTTGATCGATGCGGTCATGCTGCGGGCGCTGCCGGCCAGGAATCCTTCGCAACTTGTCTTGTTGCAATGGAGCGCACGCAACTCGCCCAAATTGAACGGCTACATGTCTTCGGGGGACTGCGCCGACGAGATTGGGCTGGGCATTCGCAACCCGTCCGGTTGCTCGTTTTCGCAGCCTATGTTTCGTGAAATTGAGCAGGCCGGAATCTTTGCCGGAACGGCAGCCTTTGCCAATAGCGGCCGGGTCGCGCTCTCTGGCAATGGCTCAGCCAGCATGGTGGACGGCCAGTCGGTTTCTGGCGATTTTTTTCGAACCTTGGGCATCAAGCCGGCTGCGGGCCGGCTGCTCACCCCTGCTGACGATTCGCCCTCCGCTGAGCCGGTGGCCGTACTCAACTACGGCTACTGGCAGAGCGCATTCGGCGGTTCTCGCGGCGCACTGGGCCGCACCATTGAACTGAACGGTGCTGCCTTCACCATAGTCGGGGTGGCCGAACCGAGATTTAGCGGAATCACTCCCGGAATTGATTACGATCTCTGGCTGCCCTTATCCGACAATCAGCGCATTGCCAAAAACGGCTTCTTTTCGCGGGACGATCCACGCAAAGAGGCCGCGAATTGGTGGCTGACGATTCTAGGGCGGCTTTCGCCGGAGGTACCTTTGCCAAAGGCAGAAGCGATGGCGAGCGGCCTGTTTCGCAATCAGACGCTGCACGGTCCGGCGCCGCTCTTTAAGGGCGGGGACGCCGCGAAGGCCCCGTCTCCGCAGCCTGCTGCTGCAGGCGGATCACAGGCGCCCGTGACGGATGACGATCCCAAAATCACGCTGGTGCACGCGGAACGCGGCTTGACCGGCGATCGCCCGCAATATGCCAATCCGCTTTATGTCCTGATGCTGGCGGTTGGAATCATTTTGCTGATCGCCTGCGCGAATGTCGCAGGCCTGATGTTGGCTCGTGCTGCGAAGCGGCATCAGGAAATGGCGGTGCGGCAGGCGCTGGGCGCCGGCCGTGTACGGATTGTCCGTCAGCTTTTGACGGAAAGCGTGATGCTCGCAACCCTCGGCGGGAGCCTGGGAGTGGTGTTCGCCTACTGCATCGCGCATGCGATTGTTTCGTTTTTGTCCCGCAATCAGGACCGTCCTTTCGGATTTGCCGCCGGCATCGACTTGCGTGTGCTTGGATTTACGATTGCGATCTCCGTGCTCTGCGGAATTCTCTTCGGCGTCGGGCCCGCGCTCCGCAGCACTTTCGGCGATGTGACGCCGGCGCTGAAACAAGGCGACGCCAGCTCGGTGTCCCAGCGTCACGGTAAAAAGTGGTTCAGCCTGGGAAATGGCCTGGTGGTCGCGCAAGTGGCGCTCGCCATGGTGTTGCTCGTTGGCGCCGGGCTTCTGGTGCGCACCCTGCAAAACCTGCGAAGCGTGGACCTCGGCTTCGATGCCCACAATATTCTGATTTTCAATATCAGCCCGGATCTGGCTGGTTACAAAAGAACGCAGCTCGATAGTTTTTACCGCGATCTGCAAGGGAGACTTTCCGAAACGCCGGGCGTGAAATCGGCAAGCTACTCCATGGGTCCGCTCCTCAGCGGCTTTCTGATGGCTGCGAGTTTCCATTGGCCGGGGACGCCGCAAAGTCAGCAATCCCTAGCGGACGCCTTGGGGGTCGGACCCGATTTCTTTCAAACCATGCATATCCCTTTCGTGGCAGGCCGTGGCTTCACTACCCCTGATTTCGAAGCTGCGTCTGCCAACTTCGCCGCTGAACTGGCCGCTATGAATACCGGAGCGAAACCGCCAATGGGTGCGCCTACTCCGGTGATCGTGAACCAGGCATTCGTGGAAAAATATTTGGGCAAGGAGAATCCGCTCGGCAAACGATTCGGAGAGTCGCCTTCGGATAATGATATTCCTGCAATGCCGGGTTTCGAGATCATCGGAGTCGTGCATGACACCAAGTACAACGATCTGCGGCGGGAAGTTAGCGCCATGATGTTTACTCCGAATATCTTGGGCGGAGCGACCTTCGAGGTGCGTACAGCGGCTGAACCGCAAGCGATTCTTCCTGCGGTGCGGAAAGTTGTGGCGCAAGTCAATGCCAATCTGCCGCTGTTCAATGTGCACACCCAATCGGAGCAGATTGACCGCCTGCTGTTTCAGGAGCGGCTAGTGGCACGCCTGGCAAGTTTCTTCGGTCTGCTCGCGTTGCTGCTGGCATGTGTTGGACTTTACGGGCTGCTTTCTTACGAAGTGGAGCGGCGGACGCGTGAGATTGGCATTCGAATGGCGCTTGGCGCACAGGCTGCCGACGTCCTGCGCATGGTGATACGGCAAGGAATTACCCTGGCGATTGTGGGCGCGCTCCTTGGCACCGGCGTTGCGCTCGGAGTGACACGATACCTGGCTTCGATGCTCTATGCCGTGCACGCAAGCGATCCGGCAACCCTGATCTCCGTTGTGCTGTTGCTGACCCTGGTAGCCTTTGTTGCCTGCTACATTCCTGCGCGCCATGCCCTGCGGGTTGATCCCATGGTCGCATTGCGCTGCGAATAATTACGGCCACAGTCGTCGCAACGCTACCCGCGCCCTCAGTGACCGCTCGCCTCAGCTTTCACCCGCGCCGCCTCGAATTCGTCGCCCTTCTGCCAGCCGATCAGGCGCGGCAGGCTGGCGGCTTCCCATCCCAGGGCGAAGCCGAAACGGGCCAAGGCGGCGTCGCCGGTGAAGTCCATCTCGGGGTGATATTCATCGCTGGGCTGGTGGTAGCGCTTGCTGGTGTATTCGTCGGCCTGGCGCAGTCCCCAGGCTTCGTCGTGGCCCTTGTATTTCAAGCCCTCGGCCACCGAGAAAGCTGGAATCCCCACCCGCGCCAGGCTGAAATGATCGGAACGGTAGTAGTAGCCGGCCTCGGGATGCGAATCGGGACGAATGGCCAGGCGGAATTCTTCGGCGGTGGCCTGGACAATTGGATAAAAGGTAGTGCGCTCCGCGCCGGAAACTTCTACGTCTTCGGGCGAGCCCAGCGCCGGAAGGTCGTCGTAGTTCAAGTCGAGGGCGATTTTTCCGGCGGGTATCGGCGGACGCTGGCCGAGATACTCGGAACCCAGCAATCCCTGCTCCTCGGCGGTGACGGAGGCAAAGAGGATGGAGCGCCGGGGAGCTTTCGCCGCCAGCGAATAAGCGTGCGCCAGTTCGAGCAGAATGCCGCAGCCGGTGGCGTTGTCGTCGGCGCCGTTGTAAATGTTGTCTCCCGGCATGTCGGGGCGAATGCCGAGATGATCATAGTGCGCGGTGTACAGCACGGCTTCATTTTTCAGGATGGGATCGGAACCCGGCAGCATGGCGACGACATTATTCGAGGCAAAGGGACGAATCTGGCTCACCATGTGCGCCTTGAGCTTCACCGGGAGCGGCACGGGATGGAAGTCGCGGGAGCGCGCGTCCAGCATCATCTTGTCGAGGTCGAAGCCGGCGTTGGTTGTCATTTCCCGGGCCACATCCCATTGGATCCAGGAAGCCACCTGCAACTTGGGTCCGCCTTCTGTCTTCAGATACGACCGCTCCCCGGAATTGGAGTTGCGCACCACTTCCCAGGGATAGCTCGCCATGTCCGTCTGATGAATGAGAATGACGCCCACCGCGCCTTTGCGGGCGGCTTCTTCATATTTGTAGGTCCAGCGGCCGTAGTAAGTGAGCGCTTTTCCTTTGAAGAAATGCGGATCGTCGGAGGGCGGTTCGTTCACCAGCATGAGCAGGACTTTGCCGCGCACGTCCACACCTTTGTAGTCGTCCCAGTGATATTCGGGGGCTTCGATGCCGTAGCCGACGTAAATGATGGATGCGTTTACATCGGACTGCGGCTGCTGAGTTTCGTCGAAGGCGACGTATTGGTCGAGATACTTGAGTTCCGTGGCTTCACCGATATCGGGGACGAGCGCATAGCTGGTTTCTGGCCGGGTGGTCACGCCGACCAGCGGAACCTTTTGCATGTAGCTTCCGTTGTCGCCCGCGGGTTTCAGACCATAGAGCGCGAAGTCCGTGGCAATGTATTCGGCGGCAATATCCCCGCCGCGTTGTCCGGTGCCGCGGCCTTCGAGCAGATCATGCGATAGAAACCGCACATGCGCGCGGATGCGCTCGGGATTGATCTTCTGCATGGCGGGAATGGCCGCACCGGATAGATGCACTGCCGGCGACTGATGCGCTGCTCTGGGTGTCTGGGCCCACGCTGCCAAAGCGAGGAAGGTGGTTAGAAAAACAAGAGTACTCTTATGCACGCGTCACTCCTGGGGAGCGGTGAGTCTGTCGAATGAACATTTTGTCAGGAAGTCCGCAACCTGCGGGCTAGTTTTTGGAGCTTCAACCGGCGCGAAATTCAGGAACAGATTCGTCGGGCTGGAATACCGATAACAGAGTGCCACCATCAATCTCGGCCACTCTGCGATTGATTTCGTCAATGTCCTGGCGTGACCAGCCAACGCTGGAGACCTCGATCTCGCCATCCTGGGCGATCCAGAAAGTGGTCGGCACGTTGGTCAGGCCGTAAGCGTTGGAAACAGGATAATCGTCGGTGTTCTCCAGCAGTACGGGGAACGTGATGCCGTACTCTTTTACAAACGCGGCGGTACCCTTGGCATCATTCTGAGAAATGGCAACGATGCTGACACCTTTGTGGCCGTATGCCCGGTGAATCCGCTCCAGATAAGGAAGAGCAAACTGGCAGACCGGACAGGAGATCTTGAAAAAAGCGGCTACCACCGGGCCGTTAGACAAAGCTTGACGCAAAGAGAATGGGCTGCCGGTCATTGCAGGCAAGCTGAAGTCTGGCGCGGTTTTTCCGGTTCCAAGAGCGGCCACAGGTTCCCTCCAAAACTTTCGCAGATTCCGATATTTCATTCTAAATCACTCCACTAAATCACCTGCGCGGCGCGCAAAATCTTGCGAGCCAGTCCGGTCAGGGCCATCTGGTTGAGGCGGGAGCGTGGGATCCATTGGCCAGAAGCATTTTTGGGCGCCGATGCCTCGCGCACTCGCACTGTGTAATCGGTCACGGTAATGGAGTGCCGCAGGGTCAGGCTTGATGTACCCTCATGGGCGGCAATTTCAGGCAACTCCCACATACCGGGCATGAGCGATGCATCTTGCGGGCGCTGCACCAGAAGCACCGATCCGTTGTGGCGGGCGAGACCGTAGTGAATCTCCCGTTTTCTCTGGCGTGACTTTTTGGGTGGTTTTGCCAATTCTCCTCGGGTCGCGCACAACTCCGTTGCTGGACATGAGGGACATTTTGGTTGCTTTGGCAGGCATACGGTGGCGCCCAATTCCATCAAGGCCTGATTGAAGTCACCGGGGCGGGAGGGATCGAGCAGATTTTCCGCTTGCCGCCAAACTTCTTCGCCGGGCATTGCCGCGCCCAGCAACCGTTCCAGCACTCTTTCGACATTGCCGTCTACTACGGCGACCGGTTCGTTAAAGGCGATGCTGGCGACGGCTGCGGCGGTGTAGCGTCCAATTCCGGGAAGGTCGAGTAATTCGCGGGCCATGGGGGGAAATTTTCCGCCAGGTTTAGCCACAACCTGTTTGGCGGCTGCGTGCAGCAGGCGCGCCCGGCGGTAGTACCCGAGGCCGCTCCACGAGGCGAGCACCGAGGCTTCGCGGGCTCGCGCCAGCTTTTCTACCGTGGGAAAGCGTTGCAAGAATTTGCGATAGTGCTCCAAAACCGCCGCCACGCGCGTCTGCTGAAGCATGATTTCGGAGAGCCATACGCGGTAAGGGTCGCGATCCAAACGCCAGGGCAAAGCGCGTTTATGCGCGTCGTACCACGCGAGCAGGCGTTGGCGGAACTCTTGCCGGGCACTTTCGGTCGCGAGTTTATTCGGAAATGACATTTGCTATCTGAGCGTTCAACGCGTGATTCTAACTCAGAGGACATGGAGTAAGCGGACACGGCGTGCGGGTTGTACGCCACGATGCTCCCCGGTTGACCCGTTGCTGCGGGCGCGAAATAATCATCAGACCGGCCTGTGCCGCCCGCGGCTGTATTGGCGTCCAGCAAAGGCCAGGTTTGAGGCATTCCCATGAGCGATTTCAACCGCAAAGTCGAACAGGCGGCAGACCGGCTGGAAAAAGAGACCGCGGAATTCATCAAGTATCTGAACGATGAAGTGGTTCCTGCCGTGCGTGAGCATTCCACGAAAGCGCTGCGTGTGGCGGCCGACAAGATGACGCGTCTTGCCGACTATATGGAGAAGAACCAATCCTCACGCAAGTAAATATCCTGCGGCAAGAGAGTCGATGGCCGGCCTTATTGCGGATCGCAATGGCCGCCATGCTTGTCTGTCTACTGACGAGTTGCTCGTCACACAAGCAAGCTCAGGTCACGGTTCCACCTCCGCCGCCGATGGAACCGCCGCCAAGCACCGCGGCGGAACCGACTCCTTCAACCCCATCCGCTCCATCTTCAACTCGGGCAGAAGCCCAGCCCGGCCCGAAGGAAAGTGCTCCAGCTATCTCGGTCCCTCCGGATGCGAAGCCGATTCTGGTGGAGACAGGACTGGCCAGTTGGTATGGCGCGCCTTACCACAACCGGCGCGGATCGAACGGCAAGATCTATGACATGAACGCCATGACCGCTGCCCACCGCACCTTGCCGCTGGGCTCGATCGTTCGAGTGACGAATATCAAGACGGGCAGTTCGGCGCTGGTGCGCATTACGGATCGTGGACCTTTTGTACAGGGACGCATCCTCGATCTTTCGCTGGCCGCCGCCAAGCAAGTGGATGTGTGGCGGGCCGGAGTCGCGACGGTTCGTATTGATGTGCTCCAGACTCCGGCGCCCCTCAATTCCGGAGGCCGCTGGGCGGTGCAGATTGGCGCATTCGGAGACGAGGATGCCGCCAGCGAGCTGGTTGGCCAGTTGACCCGCCGTTATCACACCGCCAAGGTTTTGAGCTTCAGCAGTCCGGTGGGGGACTGGTGGGTGCGGGTCCGCGTCCTCGATGACGACCGCCGCCGGGCCGAGGAACTGGCGCACGAAGCCCGTACCTCCGAGGGAGCGATTTACCTGGTTCGTCTCGACTAGTGGTTTTCCGCCATGCCTTTGCCCCTGACTGAGGTCCAATGAGCCCCCCGTGACCAAAGTGCTTTGACTCTCGCCCTGGAACCAGCCAACATGGAGCGTTCTGGAGGCTTACATGCGATTCCGCATCTTTGGCGCTGCGTTACTGGCCGCGCTCGCGCTAGGCCCGGTCTCCAGTTACGCCCAATCGGCTAGCCCGCAGCATCTGTTCGAGATGGGACTGGATACTATGAACGGCCCCGATCACAATGTGCTGGGCGCGATTGACTACATTCACCGCTCGGCAGACCTGGGATATCCTCCGGCTGAGGTAATGCTTGGTTCTTTTTACGAGACCGGGAACACGGTTCCGCGCGAGCCCGCGCAGGCTGCCACTTGGTACAAGAAGGCGGCCTTGCAGGACGATCCTGTCGGCGAATGGCTGCTGGGGCGCCTGATCCTTTCGGGAGCCGTCTCTCCCCGCGACCTGAATGAGGCGAGCCGCTGGCTGCAAAAAGCCGCCGGGCACGGGGACGCTTTCGGGCAGTATCTGCTTGGCGCAGTCAAGTTGGAACGGCAGGACTATACCCAGGCAGCCTCCTGGTTTCGCAAAGCTGCCCTGCAGGGCATGCCGCAGGCGCAGGCACAACTCGGATTGCTTCTGAAGCAAGGTCAGGGTGTTCCTCTGGACAAGTCTGAAGCCTATGTTTGGCTGCTGGTAAGCTACGACAGCGGAAACCAGGCGGCAAATGTGGCCAGTACTCTGGCGCAACTGCAAGCCGACCTGAGCTCAGATCAACTGGATCAGGCCAAGAACCGAGCGCGTGACCTGGAACAGACCGCCAGCCGCGTGGTTTCGAGCCGCGGATGCACCGGATGGCCGGGGGAGTTCAATGCCATTCCCACTCCGCCCCCGCCCGACATACAAACGTTCTGCAGATAGTCTCAAGTCGTCAGGCTTCAGTCCTCGGACTTCATGAGTGTCACAGCGCTGGAAACTGGCCGCCTGCCAGTTCGGTGCCACTTTCCTCTTATCCAGGGTTCCAGCTACCATAGTGAGGCATTGGTTTTCCTAAAGGAAGACCGAAGACTGACGCCTATGCCTGACTGCCTTTTCTGCCAAATTATCGCCGGCAAAATTCCTGCGAAGAAGGTCTACGAAGATGAGCACACCTACGCCTTCGAAGACATCAATCCCAAAGCTCCAACCCATGTGCTGATCATTCCCAAGAAACATATTGTGGGATTGAAGGAAAGCACGGCGGAAGAAGCGGAGATTGTCGGGCGCTGTCACTTAACGGCAGCGGAGATTGCCCGCCAGCGCGGCATTGAAAGCGGATACCGGACGGTGCTTAATGTTGGGCCGGGAGCGGGGCAGTCGGTGTTTCACCTGCACGTGCACTTGCTGGGTGGCCGCAATTTGAGCTGGCCGCCGGGCTAGACGCTTGTCGAAACAAACCGGCGCGGACTAGTTCGTGAGCTCGTCTTCAGGGGCCCCGTGGCGGCGCAGGAGTTGAGGCAGGTTCTGTGAGAATGCCGACCGCGGCAATACCATGTCGCAGCCTACCTCATGCGCTTTCTGCTTCAAGTCTCCCTGCACGTGGGAGAGAAAGCCAATGATCGAAGTTCCCTTTTTCAGCTTGTTTTTTAGCTTGGGAATCAGCGTCAATGGCTTAGCGTTGGCGTTGTTCATGTCAAAGATAATCAGGGAGGGCTTTTCTTCCCCGTTCTCCTTCATGCGCTCGGCCAAATCTTTTTCCGCCTTGCAGAATTCGACTTTGACATTGAGCTTGCGGGCCACCTCTTGAATTTTTGCCTGGAAAAACAAGTCATCCACGAAGGCAAAAATTCGCGAAGCGGCGTCTTCCGGCTGGTCCGGCAAAGGATCGGGATCAACCGGATTGTAGGCGGGAGCGAAGCCCGGGCGGGGACGTCCGCCGCGGCCGTTATTGTTTCCATTGAGCGCGGCGCGGTAGCTGTGATCCATGGGAGCGCTGTAGATGCCGCCCTGCTGCTGGCGGTCGCGACCGGCTTGACTGCCATGATTGGGAGGACGGCGGCCACGCCGCCGGCGATTCTTCCCTCCGCCTCCGGAGGGGTGTCTGGGTCCTGCATTCATAGTGGATTTCTCTTTTTTGCTTTGCTTTCAGTTCCCTAATGGGGCCGTTTACCGCTCGCATCGCACTGCCGCCCGGTAGGTAATAGCCCGACTCGCGCACTTGTGTACGAGGCGTGCGATGGAAACCAACGCGGCTGGAACTCACTGGTTAAAATGTTCTGTATCCGTTTTGGCGCCCGGAGCTTCTTTGGCGCGGGGGCCCGCTAGGGAGCATGGCCACTTGGGAACATAGTTATGGTACCGCCCATGGCGGAGGGAACGCAAGTCTATTTCCGCGTATTTTTGCACATGAGTAACTGCATGCCCTTGAGGAAGGCGGGCTCCGGTCAGGCGGCGCTCACCGCACGGGCCCATTCCATGGCGTGCCAGTAGTCCTCGGCGATTCCGCTTTCGCTGATCTGAAGTTCACGAGCCAGCTTGCCGATATGTTCCCAATCTCCGGATTCGCGGGCCACCATCAGTTGATAAAGGGCTCGCAGGCGCCCGGTACCGGTCAAGAGGACCATCTTGGTGTCCTGATCTACCGGAACATTGGCCAGCAAGTCGGCCATGGGCGTTTCCAGGATGGCGTCCATGAGAGAGAACAATCCCAGCAGGAAAAGATCGGAACCGTCGTGTTGAATCTTAGAAGACAGCAACTCGCAGAAACGGCCGCGCACCAGAGCGGAGGAAACCAGTTCGCTGGATTTTCCCGAGCCTGCCGCCAGGGTCGCCACCAGGCGCACCCAGCGCCGCACTTCCCGTTCGCCTAACAAAGAGAGGGCGTGCTTCACCGAATGAATCTCGTTGCTGAAGCCAAAACTGGCGGAATTCATGTAGCGCAACAGCCGGTAGCAGAGCGACGCCTCGCTCTTGATGAGTTCTTCAATTTCGCGGTGATCCAGCTCATCCTTGGAAACAGCTTGCAGCATCTTCACATAGTGAATGCGGTTGGCGGGAACTTCGTGGGTGGTCACCACCTCCGGCTGGCGAAAGAAATATCCTTGAAAATATAGAAAGCCGCCTTTGCGGGCGGAAAAAAACTCTTCGCGCGTCTCAACTTTTTCCGCCAGCATGCGGCAGTGCCAGGAGCCATATCGCCGAACCAGTTCCGCCCTCTGTTCGGCGGTGGTATTTCTCATATCCACCTTGATGATGTCGGCCATTTCGGTGAGCCGTGCCCGGGGATCGTTGGGGGTAAAGTCGTCGAGAGCGATCCAGTAGCCGGCTTCTTTCAAACGCTGACAAGCCGCCAGCACCTGATCATCGGGCGGCACGGATTCGAGAATCTCCGCAACCGCCTGATTGGAGGGCAGGAGGGTGAGATAGTCCTTGAGCAGAACTTCGCGGGTGCAGTTCACAAAGGCGCGGCGGTTGCCACAAAGAACGTCGAGACCCATGAGGGTGGAGCTGTCCAGGGTGTCGCGGGATGCGGCATCGGGGTCGAGCGAACGGAAGTAGTTATCCGGACCGTCGCGGAAGAGCAATTCGTAGCCGAAGATCTGCTCCTCGCGGGTGAATATGGGCTGGCGCGCCAAAAAGCGCGTAGACGCAGTATGGGGCGTATTCTCTGGCGGCCGGGCGGAGGCAGGGGTCGTCACCTGCCTTATATCGGCACAATCGGGAAAAAGCTTATGCAGGATTTTCTTTATTGGCTCAATGGCACAGCTACTGCGGGACGGGCGGGGGCGCCGTAAATCCCGAGTTGCGCATAAGCTCCTGAATCGCCGGAGTTTTCATGTAAGCAAGGAGTTGGCGGGCAAGTTCCTTTTGGGACGAAGACCGCAAAACCACCGCGGCTTGCTCGATGGCGGGATACTCCCAGGCTGCGATCTCGCCGTACCTGCCCGTTTCTTTCATGGAAGGTGCCAGGGCCAAAGAGAGCGCGATAATGCCCACCTCCGCGCCGCCCGAAGCTACAAAAGACGCGGTTTGGGAAATGTTCTCTCCCAGCACCAATTTGCCGGCGACCTGGTCATAGATTCCCTGGTGCCGCAAGGCAGCCACGGCGGCGTGGCCATAGGGGGCATGCTCTGGATTGGCAATGGCGATTTTCTTCACATTAGGATCGAGCAGAACTCGCAATCCGCCGCTGAGGGCAAGTTTCGATGAGTTCGGCGCCCAGAGAACGATTTTCCCGGTCGCGTAGGGATACATGGTTCCCGGTTCGATGAGTCCGGCAGCCGCAAGCTTTTTCGGATAGTCGATATCGGCGGAGAAGAAGATGTCGAAAGGGGCGCCGTTTTGAATCTGGGCAAAGAAGTTGCCGGAGGAACCGAAAATGAGTTTGACGCTGTGCCCGGTTTCTTTTTGAAAGCGCGCGGCGATCTCGGGAAACACGGATTGCAGATCGGATGCCGCCGCCACAGTCAGTTCCTGGGCGGAGCACAGGCTGCAAAGGCACAGCAGGACGATAAGCATCCGGCGCGGCAGTCTGCTCACGCGATTAGTTTATCAGCCACGCCCGAAACTATTGGACGGTTACGGTCACATCCGTGGTGTGTACGGTTGCGCCGCTGGTGGCACTGACTCGCACGACGTAGGAGCCTGCGGCGGTTCCTGACTGAATTGTGTAGGTGCTGGAAGCCACTGTGCTATTGTTCATGCCGCTGGCAGCAGCGATTGCCTTGATCGTAGTAGTCGCGGTGAGGTCAACCGTTGCGCACGCCGGAGACGCGGTCGTAGGTGTGCTGCCGTCGGCCGTGCAAAAAAGACTTGCCCCGGAGCTCGCGTCGGCGAAAGTTACGGTCACATGCCCCGTATAGTCGCCGGAGGCTGGACTGATGGTTGGCGTCGCCGTCGTTTGGGTGCCTCCGCCACCGCCGCCACTACTACTGCCACCACCACATCCCAGAGTGAACGCGAGGATGGCGCAAGAGATCAGCCCCAGCAGCACGAGCCAGCGTTTGCGTTGCGCCGGAATTCCCGCCACGAAGACACAAGCCAGGAACCCACCGCTCAGCGTAAACCACAGGCTGCGTGAGCGATTTGCGGCCGATGGATTGGAGATGGCGTGCGCCGCGGTGGTGCCGACGGTAAGAGTCGCTGTCGCACTGGTGGTTGTGTTGCTGAGGGTGACGGGCGTGGTGTTGCCAAACGAGCAAGAGAGTCCGGCGCTGGCAGGCTGGGGCGGAACGAAGGCACAGCTCAAATTAATCGTTGCGCCGGAAGCACCACCGAAGCCAGTCGTCGAACTTACCGTGATCGTTGAGCCCATGGAACTGCCGGCAGAACCGATCGTGATCGGATTCCCAGAAACCGTGAAGGAAGGGGTCGCGCTAAAACCGGTCCAGGCGTGGGCCAATAGATTCACGTCAAGAGAACCGAGGCCAGTGGCCAGGTCGTAGCCGGCTTTCGCGCTGTATCCAATCTGGGCGGTGCCGGAAGTTGGACAGCGCAGTGAAACAGGGCCTGAGCTCGGCGTACCCGGCGTACACGGCACAAGGATGTTGCCAGCGGTGGTGTCATGAAACGCGGCAGGCGTGGTGCCGGCGAGCTTGTAGAGTTCTATATTTGCATTGCCCAGGCCTGGCGGGGTCTGGGTTGCGGTATTCGTAGCCTGATTCACAATAGCCAGGATTCCGCCCATCACCTGGGAGCCAACGGAGGTCCCGCCGAAGGCATTCAAGTCGCCATTCGAAAACCTGAAACCATTGAAGCAGCTGCCCTGCGAGCACACCAGGTAGCCGTCATGATCGGGTGAACCGGCGAGTGCAATATCGGGCACGTCGCGCGCGGCATCGTTGGGCGTCAGCGCAGCCTGCCAAGCCGGCTTAGTGGTGAAGATGGTGCTCACGCCACCGCCACCAGCCGACAACGATGGGGCGAGAGTAGGGCCGGTGCCGGTGGTCGGGGAATCGTTCCACGCCATTTCTGGAATGTAGGAAAGCGCCGAACTGATGACATCGCTGCCGTTGGCTGGAGTCCAGTAGGTGGCGGGGTCAGTCAAATCACACTGGCCAGGTTGCCCAATGCAGAATTCTGTGCCACCAACGGCGGTAACTTCCGGGATAGCCGCCGGCACGTCGACCGAAAGCCCTCGGGTAGCTACGCTTGGAGTTGTCGAGGCATCGCCGTCACAATCCGCGGCGCCGGCATCACCGGAAGCGGCGGTGAGTGTCTGGCCCTGCATATTCGCCTGTTGCACCCAACTCTGGACGGTCTGTGCCTGGGACGTGCCGAAGTCAGCCTCGCACAGTCCATAGCTGATGCTGATCACCGGCGCCAAATCCTGGTCAATGATGTATTGCAAGGCATCAAACACGCCGGAGTTCTGGTTATTCCCGGCGTACGCGAAAACTACCGTGGCATTTTTCGCTACGCCGCCCGACCACTCGACATCGAGATTGGCCTCATCGATATCACCGGTGAAAGTCTCTGAGCTTCCGGTATTGGGCACTAACAGCAACTGCGGAGGATTTGCCGATAAATGTGCGGCACTGCGAAATGCGTTGGCGTCCGTTATGTCAATCAGGGTTTGCCCCGCAACCGCAATCGTGACCCCGGAACCATCCAAACCCGCGGTGTACAACGGCGCGATGTCGTAAATCGTGGCAAAATCCCCGGGGGTGAGGTAGTGATTCCCGGTTTGAGTGGATGTGAAATGTGCCGACATCCGGTGCGAGCGGGGTTTGGGGCGAAAGTCGTTGAGATTGCGCACGCCCAGAACTACCCCAGCCAATGCCGAGGGCATGGAAAGAGCACTGGAGTTGGCGAAATGCGTCTCCCCGTTCACCTCATAGTGATGAATTTCCGTCTGGAAAGCGGCCCCAATCTGCGCCGCAGTGCCGCTGAAGGAGATGGAGTTGCAGCTGCGGGAAACAGTCAAGCCGGTGAAACCCTGCGATTGCAGCCAGGTTTCAGCCAGGTTCAGATCATCGTCGCTCATGCCGAAGCGGGCGGCGTATTGCTCCGGCGTCAACCACCTGTGGTAGAGGGCGGAAGAAGGGTCGTGCAGCGCGGCCAGCAAATTTCGAGCATCCGCCTGCTGACTTGGCGACAGGCTGAAGGCCAGCGAAACACCCGGGATGGGCATATCGGGCTCAACCATGCCACGGTCGTATTTACTTCGCGCCAATGGATGAGCGGTGCCCTGCAAAACCGCCATCCGGCTGTTATCCACGGACTGCAGGATGCGATTGCGAACGGCAGTTTGCGAATACGCTCCCGGCAAGCCGACCAAACAAATCGCTGACACCACCCACCACTTGCGCCAACCAGACACACGAATTCTAAGCATCAGTTCATTCTCTCGCATAATTGACAGAAAACGGCTTCCGGCCTATTGAAGACATGGATTCGTCTTCCCTAAGGCCGGGATGTCCAGCCTTGTCAAATATTGCACGTTAGAGACAACTGGGCGATATCTCAGAGGTACCACGGGTAACCTCCGAGGGCGGAGTCAGGTACCCGCACGAAAGGGCAGGATGGGTGCGAGGATATTGACGGCGTGCTTCAATGAGGGAGTTCAACTCCCGCCAGATGGTCGGGTAACGGCTGTTGTTCGGTAGAGTCGAAGGAGAAGATCATCTCTTTCTTTTCCTTCTCCACCAGGAAATCGAAGTCGCAGCCTTCGTGGGCCTGCAGAACGTGCTCTTCGTAAAGCTTCCCATAGCCGCGGGTGAAGTGCGGTTGCGGCGGCTTCCAGGCTTTTAAGCGGGCCTTCAATTCGTCGTCGGAGATCAGCAACTCCAGGCTTCTGCGGGCAACATCCAATTCAATCTGATCGCCGGTTTGCACCACCGCGAGAGGTCCGCCCGCGCGCGACTCGGGCGAGACGTGCAGAACCACGGTGCCAAATCCCGTGCCGCTCATGCGGGCGTCGCTGATGCGCACCATATCGGTGACGCCGTGGTTGATTAACCGCAAAGGCAACGGCAACTTGCCATATTCCGGCATGCCCGGGTAGCCCTTCGGCCCCGTGCTTTGCAAAACCAGAATATCGTTCGGCCTTACATCGAGATTGAGATCGTTGTAGCGCTCCAAATATTCCGCGTAGGAGGCGAACACCACGGCGCGGCCGCGATGCTTCAGCAGAATGCCGGAAGCGGCCGATTGCTTGATGATCGCGCCATCGGGAGCCAGGTTGCCGAACAGCGCCACCGTTCCGCCTTCGGCGAAAATGGGATTGTCACGGGTGCGAATAACATCCGGCAAGTGAACCGCAGCCTTGCGGATGGAGTCTCCGATCGGCTTGCCGGTGACGGTCAAGGCATCGGGCTGGATTAGTTCACCCAGATTCTTCATGACCGCCTGCACCCCGCCGGCATGGAAGAAATCTTCCATCATGTATTGCCCGTTGGGGCGAATGTTGGCCAGCACGGGGGTGGTGCGTGAAAACTCGTCAAACGCCGTTAATGGGAGATGGTATCCAAGCCGCCCCGCCATAGCCACGAAATGGATGATGGCATTGGTCGAGCCCCCAATTGCCATATCCACCCGAATGGCATTGGCAAATGCCTTGGGCGTCATGATCTTCGTAAGATTCAGATCTTCCCGCACCATCTGCACAATGCGGCGTCCGGATTGCTCGGCCAGAACCAGGCGCCCGGAATCCACCGCGGGAATGGTGGCGCATCCGGGAAGGCCCATGCCGAGAGCCTCCACGATGCTGCTCATGGTGGAAGCGGTGCCCATAACTCCGCAATGGCCGCCGCTGCGGACGATGCTGTTTTCGAATTCGGCCCACTCCTCGTCACTCATCTTGCCGGTGCGGCGCTCGTCCCAGTATTTCCAAAGATCGGTGCCAGAGCCTACCGGCTTGCCGCGGAAGTGGCCGGCGCGCTGCGGACCGCCGGTCACGACGATCGTCGGGAGGTCGACGCTGGATGCGCCCATGATGGCCGCGGGCGTGGTCTTATCGCACGAGGTCAGCAACACTACGCCGTCGAGCGGATTGGCGCGGATGGTCTCCTCGACATCCATCGACATCAGGTTGCGGAACATCATGGTGGTGGGCTTCATCAGCGGTTCGCCCAGGGAGATGGTGGGAAACTCAAGGGGAAAGCCGCCGGCCGCCCACACTCCGCGCTTCACCGCTTCCGCGATGGGCTTCAAGTGGGCATTGCAATTGGCCAGCTCACTCCAGGTATTGCAGACCCCGATAACCGGGCGATTCTTGAAGACTTCCGAGCTGAATCCTTCGGACCGAAGACACGAACGGCTGGATATTGTCCACTCGTCCTCCCCGCCAAACCATTCCGAACTCCGCAGCTTTCCAGGCACACTGCCTCCCGTGGTAAGGACGCTCGGCTCCTGTTATAGCCGGCAGGGGACCACTTACCTACATCCTAATAATAACAGCCCGCTTCTGCGAATCACGGCAGCCGGGTGCTGGTGGCGGGTGAAAGCGCGATGGGTGCGTCCCGATTTGAGGGCACGCCAGCAAAGGTGGTAAAGCACTAAAAAGGCCCGTATTGGGGCCTTTTTAGAGTGACGGGGTACAGCAGGAAAAGCTAGGCGGCCATGGGCAGGCTCACGGCCCTGGGCTTGGCTGCTTTTTTGAGTTCCACTTTTTTGGGGCCCGCTTCGCGCCGAGGATAGAGAAGGTCCTGCATCTTCAACCTCGCCTTGTGCAGCTGCGATTTCGAGTTGCCGACTGAACAGCGCAGCAACTTCGCGATTTCGTGGTGCTCATAACCCTGCACTTCGTGCAACAGGAAGATTCTGCGGCAGCCTTCGGGCAACTCCTGGATGGCGCGGTCGAGAGCGATGCGATCCACCGAGCCTTCGAGATCCAGATCGCTGCGGCCCACGTCGCGTTGTACGCAGGACGAGTCCATCTGCACCGGCTCGTCAAGCGAGACTTGCTTGGGATGTTTCTTGCGCAACTCCATCAGCACGGTATTCACGGCTACGCGGTAGAGCCAGGTGGAAAACGAGGCGTCTCCACGGAAGGTCGCCAGCTTGCGGAATACCTGGATGAAAACATCCTGCGTGAGATCTTCGGCTTCAACCACATCTCCGGTCATGCGCAGGCAAAGCGAATATACCTTTCGCTTATGAAGATCGAACAAGGTGGCAAATGCGTCGCGGTCGCCTTCTTTGGCTCGAATAACGAGGTTGGAATCAGGACTCGGAAGCGCTTGGCTCGTTGGAATCACCGCGCTCGCGGAAGCAATGACGCAAGTACCCATGGGAGGAACCTCCTTCTAATTTGCCGATTGCCTACCTCTGGCCGCTTGCAAAAGAAGCGGAGCAAATCAGCATGCACAACACATTACGGGCGAGGAGGGAAAAGCAGCTATCCGGTATGCTCTGTAGCCACCTTAGAGTGTTTCTGTACTTACCCGCAGATATGCCTTCGCGAGGAAGAAATTACATAAGAGACTGTATCCCGTTTCACATAACATGCTCACCTCCAGACACTTGTTGGTTTGGCACGCCTGGTGCTCTAACTGGGTTACCTGTGATTCTTGCGTGGTCCATTTGTGAGTCAAATGGATAGGGCAAGGACTCTCAATTCAGGAGGAGACGATGAAGCCGTTGCGTATCCTGATTGCCGACGATTACGAGGTTGTGCGCTGCGGAGTGCGTTCCCTGCTGCAGGAGCATGAGGGCTGGGAGATCTGCGGCGAGGCCGTGGATGGCCGTGATGCCGTAGCCCTGGCGGCGCAGTTTCGCCCCGACGTGGTGATTATCGATATTGGCATGCCCAACCTGAATGGTCTGGATGCGGCACGGCAAATCCTGCGTGAGAATCCGCAATCTCTGATTCTGGTTTTGACGATGGACGAATCCGAGCAATCCGTACGCGAAGCCCTGCGTACCGGTGTGCGTGGAATTGTGCTCAAGTCCGATGCCGCCCGCGATCTGGTTCTGGCCATCGAAGCATTACAAAATCACCGTACTTTCTTTACGGCAGGAGTGGCGGAGATGGTGCTGAATGGTTACATGGGCCGGGAGAATCCTGCTGCTGCCGCCTGGCCGATGCAAGACCCTCTCACCCGGCGGGAGAGGGAAGTCGTGCAACTGCTCGCCGAAGGGAAATCCACGAAAGAAGTGGCGGTGGTGCTCGGACTAAGCGTGAAGACGGCGGAAACTCACCGCGCCAATATCATGCGCAAGCTCGGGCTCCATTCCGTGAGCCAACTGGTGCTCTACGCGGTGCGGAACAACATTGTTCAGGTCTTGCCCACGGTGGAGGCCCCGGTGCTGGAGTGCAGTGCATAGCCGCGGCGCTAAGTGGCGGTTTCCAGATGTAGTCCGTAGAAGGTCGCCTCGAAACCTGTGCCTTTCGGGGCGGCACACATGATTCCCACATCCGTTTTCGCGGCTGCGACGAAATATCCCTGACGCACGGAAGAAAAATTCTTGCCGTCAAGCGAGCACAGGGCTTCAATCCAATTCTTCTTTCGGATCACGCGCCAGCAGACCGGCTCAGCTTGTGAAAGATCCGCCATGGTGGACCAATCCGAGAAGCCGCGAGTGAATACGACGCTGGCGTGACGCTGGCCGTCGTAGAACTCCGTGCCACACTTCATCCAGTTCTCCGCGTCGACGCGCACCATAAGTCCGGCATGATCGTACTGTCCGCTGTATTTCCCATTGAAGCAGGCTTCAAAGGTGAACTCGCCGCTCACCGGAAGATGAAAGAAATGGCCACTATCGCGGAAGTCATCGGGAGGCTCGCGCCAGAAGTCGCTCTTCGCCGCGCTGCGAACCAGGATTTTGTCTTCTGACTTGCTCCACGAGGCAGGCGGATTGAGCCAGGTCATGCGCTCGCGCAAGCCGCCGTCCGTGCCGGAAGTGGTTTGCGGATTTTCTGCCCACAGCTTGCGGCCGGCCAGGGTTGCTCCGGTTAGGAGTACGGATTTCTGCATAAAGGCTCTTCGACTAGATGGCATGGTCCATCCTCTCATAGCGGGAGCGGTTTCGCCTTTGCGGTGGGCGTGATCTGGGGCCTGGAATTGGCCAGTGCAGGCTGTCTACGAAAATAATCGTTGACATACGATAAATATCGTACTATCGTGCTCTTCATGATTCGCCGAAGCCAATCCAAGCCTGCGGCGCCGCTTCCCACCGAAGCCGAGCTGGAAATTCTGAACATTCTGTGGACCGCGGGGCCGAGTACGGTGCGTGAGGTTCACAACGCACTCAGCCAAAAACAGACGGGCTATACCACCATCTTAAAACAGATGCAGGTGATGGCGGAGAAAGGCCTGCTGCTGCGCAGCGAGCGTTACCGTTCGCACGTGTATGAAGCACGCCTGCCCAAGGAGCAGACGCAGCGGCAACTGGCGGGAAATCTTCTGCAGCGGGCATTCGAAGGCTCCGCAAAGAATCTGGTGCTGGGTGCTTTGTCCGCCAAAAAAGTTTCTGCCACGGAATTAGCGGAGATCCGGGGGATGCTGGAGCAGTTCGAGAAAGGAACACTATGACAGCGCTATGGCCGATTTTTCGGTTGCCGCTCATGCACGCTCTGGGCTGGAGTCTGCTGCATTTCTTCTGGCAGGGAACCGTCGTCGCAATTCTTGTGGCGGGTGTTTTAGGACTGCTGCGTGGCCGCTCTCCGCAGTTGCGCTATGTTGCGTCCCTATGCGCTTTGGCCGGCATGCTGCTTCTGTTGATCGTCACATTTGCCCGGCTCACGGCGGCAGGACAGATCGTGGAACCTCGGGTGAGCATTGCCAACCTCGACCATGGTTCCGTTCTGGATGTGGATACTGGAGTTGGGAGCACCCAGCCGTGGCTGGATCGAATGGCGGCGCAACTGGATCAATATTTGCCGTGGTTTCTCTCGATTTGGTTTGCCGGCGTGATTCTTCTTTTGAGCCGCTTGAATCTTGGGCTGATCGGAGCACGCAGACTGAAGTCTGTGGCGACAGAAGCGGTGCCCGCGGAACTGAGATCGACATTGCAGCAGTTGGTTTGCCGGCTGGGCGTCACGCGGCCAGTCAAGCTGGCGAGTTCAGCGCTGGTGCAGGTGCCCATTGTCGTGGGCTGGTTGCGGCCGGTCATTCTGATTCCGGTTGGCTGTCTCATGGGGTTGTCGGCGGGCCAGGTCGAAGCCGTGCTCGCGCACGAATTGGCGCACATCCGCCGCCACGATTATCTCGCAGGTGTTTTCCAGTCCGTGGTGGAGTGTTTGCTGTTCTATCATCCCGCGGTGTGGTGGGTTTCAAAACAAATCCGCCGGGAACGCGAACACTGCTGCGACGACATGGCGGTAAGGGTCTGCGGCGATTCCCTGGGCTATGCGAAAGCGTTGTCATTTCTGGAAGAACGCCGGGCTTCCCTTCCCACGGTTGCGCTCGGCGCCAATGGAGGAGTACTCACGATGCGAATCAAGCGTTTGCTCGGATGCGAGGCGTCTCCGGCTGTGTCGCGGCTGGCGGCGATCACAGTTGCGGCGGCCATCCTGGCCGGTGCGGCATGTTTTGTCGACGTGGTTGCGCATGCAGGAGGCCAGTCGGCTTCGGCCGAAAGCAGTCAAAACCTTTCCGCAAAATACCGGCAATGGCTCAATGAGGACGTGGTCTGGATTATCACGCCCGAAGAGCGAGCGACTTTCTTGCAGCTCAAGAGCGACAGCGAGCGCGACAAATTTATGAACCAATTCTGGGTACGCCGCAGTCCAACCCCGAACAGCGCGGAGAACGCAGCCAAAGACGAGCACTACCGGCGCATCAAGTTTGCGAATGAGCATTTCATGACAGGAGGCACTCCCGGCTGGAAGACCGACCGCGGGCGCGTCTGGATCGTGTACGGACCGCCTGATGAAATCGAAGCACATCCCTCGCCTAGCCCCACTGGATTGACGAAACCGACGGAGTTTTGGCGGTACTATTCGATCCGGGAACACGGGGTGGACCGAAAGAATGTTGATATGACGTTTGTAGACGCCGGAGGACACGGCGACTATCAGTTGGTGCTGTCGCCCGTGAACCCCGCGAACAACTGAAAAAGTGGGGATGGGACGAGCTCCGGCCTTCGGGGGCTAGACCTTCGGCGGCCGGATTACGCCCTTCTTCAAGATCACGTTGCCGTACAAGCGGGTTTCGCCGGTCGCGATCAAGGCAAAGGCGGATCGTGACCGTTCGTAAAACTTGAATCGTTCAATCGCGGTGAACTTGGTGTGTTTGCCCTCGGCTGCGTTCACCAGCCGCTGAAATTCCTGAACTACCTCAGGGATCGTATCGGGAGCGTCGACCACCTGCATCACGGCGGCGGGAGAGTCCACGAAATCGTCGAGCGGCAGAAGAGAGAGCACTGCCTGCAGGGCGCGGGTTGCGCTCACGCCATCCAGGCGAATCAGCCGCTGCGCGGTGGCGACGGCGGGAAAATTGGCATCCACGATTACCAGTTCGTCGCCATGTCCCATGGCGGCGAGAACCTGCAGTAACTCTGGAGTGAGGAGTGGGTCAATGTTTTTCAGCATGTTGGGAACCTGATAGGGAATCTGACTGCTGCGATCGATACCACTTCCGGCGCGGAGCAACACTTAGTCTCTCACGAATCAGTTGCCGGCAAACCTCGCGGGCATGATCATACACTTTTGCGGCCTCTCCACTGCTGGTGATATATGGGCCGCCGATCCGGGCCGATCTTGCGCTATCCTTAACCTCCTGTGAAATGCCTTATGGCGGAAAAGCTGCTCACGAAAGATGAGGGATTTGTGCTCGATAGCATCGCGTATGCATTCGGCGACATCGGCGCGAAGGCCAAGGACGCACCTCCCGCCCTCGAAGAAGTTGTGAAAATGGGCCGAATGGATTCCGCGGCTCAGGAAGCAATCTTGAAGAGCGAGGGAAAACCGGGTCCCCAGCCACCACTAATAGAAGAACATTATTATTAGTTGGCGCAAACCACACCAGTTGTCCGAAGTTATCCGATAGGAGACTATATGGGTATTCCGGCGAGACGGCCTCGAGCGATCTGGCCAACGTTGGCCTTCATATTGTTGTTTTTATCCTGTGCGTCGTTCGCTCAAACGCAGCTTGCCTCCTCTGACAGCGCGTTTCGTGAGAAGGTCGACCAGATAGCCAAAGATGCCCTGCAGAATACCGGCGTTCCAAGCGCTTCTCTTGCCGTGGTGAAAGATAGCCGGGTGGTGTATGTCCAGGCTTATGGGGATGCCCGAGCCGAACCGCGCGTGCCGGCACACCCGGAAATACGCTATAGCATTGGTTCCATCAGTAAGCAGTTCACGGCTACCGCCATATTAATGTTGGCGGAGGAAGGCAAGTTGACGCTCGACGATCCGGTCTCGCGATTCCTTCCGACGCTGACCCGGGCAAATGAAGTCACGATTCGTGAGCTGCTTTCGCATACCTCCGGCTACGAGGATTATTGGCCGCAAGACTATGTGCCTCCCTTCATGCTGGAGGAAGTGACGGAGGACCAGATTCTGGACCAATGGGCGCGCAAACCGCTGGACTTCGATCCCGGGACGCAGTGGCAGTACAGCAATACGGGCTTCGTGATTGCGGGACTGATTGTCGAGAAGGTGAGTGGCATGCCCCTGATGAAGTTTCTGCACGAACGCGTCTTCGAGCCCCTCAATATGGGAAGCGTCGCCGATGTGGACAAGGGCCCGCTGCACGACCCGGATGCTACCGGATATCAAAAGTACGGATTAGGCCCGGAGCGTCTGGCCCCAAAGGAAGCCAAAGGATGGCTGTATGGAGCGGCGGAGCTTGCCATGTCGGCGCGAGATTTGGCTAAGTGGGATATTGCGATGATCGATCAGCGGCTGCTCAAGCCGTCGTCTTATAAAGAGATGCAAACCGAGGTCCTGCTCAAGAATGGCAAGGGCACACGATACGGGCTCGGGATCGCGGTGACCAACGAGTCGGATCACCGCGCGCTCGAACATGGGGGCGAAGTTTCCGGCTTTGCGGCTCAGAACTTCGTCTTCCCTGACGATCACATGGCGGTCGTCGTACTGACCAATGAAATGCCCGCAGAAGCTGCTCCGGAAATGGCACACAAGATCGCAGGTCTGCTTTTTTCGGGGGGGCAGGCGCTCGACGAGCAAAAACAACAAGCCTTGAATATCTTCCAGCAACTTCAGCGGGGTATGATCGATCGATCGCTTTTCACGGCGGACGCAAACAGTTACTTTACCAGCGAAGCCCGCAAAGACTTTGCGACTAGTCTGGCCCCGTTAGGCCCACCGCAGGAGTTTGTGCCGACGGGAAAAGAAGAGCGCGGCGGAATGACTTTCTTCGGCTACAGAGCAAAGTTCAGCCAAAAGACTTTTGCCGTATGGGTTCGGGAAATGCCGGATGGAAAAATTGAACAATACCAACTTATGGTGGAACCGTGATTTCGACGGATCGTGATTTCGACGGAGCGTTTAGCCGATTCGTGGCATGCGCGGCGTATTCCGGAACAGCTCAGTGAAGATTCCCCTCTCACAATGGCTATGACTACAACACGCCTACTATTTCGCTTCGCGCTTCTCTTCGCATTGTTGTTCGCCGCTGCCGAGGGTGACGCACAGCAGCCCAATTACGATTTCGTACTCGCCGGGGGACGCATTGTCGATGGCACTGGGGCTCCGTGGTTCGTTGGGGATATCGGCATCACCGGCGACCGCATCGTCGCCATCGGCGATCTGCAAAATGCCACGGCCAAGAAGACGCTAGACGTTAAAGGCCTGGTCGTCTCGCCGGGCTTCATCGACGTCCAGGGACAATCCGAGTTCAATGTCTTGGTGGATAACCGGGCCGCGAGCAAGATTACCCAGGGCGTCACGACCGAGATTACCGGCGAAGGAACTTCGATCGCTCCCATCAATCATCGGTTGCTGGAGGATCTGGAGCCGGGCGCAAAGAAATACGGCGTGACCATTGATTGGCGCTCGCTTGACGAATACTTCCAGCATTTTGAGCGCGTCAAATCCACGATCAATTTGGGCACGTTGGTTGGCGCCGGTGGTTTGCGCGAGTACGTCATCGGCAAAGACAACCGCCCAGCTACTCCCGCCGAATTGGAACAGATGCGCCAGCTCGTGGCCCAGGCCATGGAGCAGGGCGCGTTCGGAGTGAGTTCGGCTCTGCAGTATGTTCCCGATGTTTACGCTTCCACCGACGAGATTATCGAGTTGGCTAAAGTCGCCCGCAGATATGGAGGCGTGTACTTCACCCATCAGCGCTCGGAAGGCGACCGCATCTTCCAGTCGCTCGACGAAGTGTTCACCATCGCACAAAAAGCCGATATCTCCGCCACCATCTGGCACTTGAAGACTGCGTATCAGGAAAATTGGGGCAAAATGCCGGAGGTTCTGCAGCGCATCGAAGCCGCGCGCGCCCGCGGCATCGACGTGGCCGCAAGTGTTTATCCCTACGCGCGCGCCTCGAATGGCCTGGTTGCATGTTTCCCGAGCTGGGTTTCCGAAGGCGGCGGAGAGAAGATGGCCGCGCGTTTGAAGGACCCAGCGCAGCGCACCCGCATCAAGAAAGAGATGGACGAACCCAGCGATACCTGGGAGAACCAATGGCTGGGTTCGGGCGGCGGTAAGGGCGTGCTGTTGATTCAGGTATTGAACCCCGCGTTGCGCAAGTATGAAGGCATGACTCTTGCGAAAATTGGGCAACAGATGGGGGAAGACCCGCAAGACGCAGCGATGGATCTGGTGCTGGCCGACCACGGCCCCAATCCATACGCCCTGGGGGAGAGCCAAGTGGTGATTTCGATTATGGATGACGCCGACGTGCGCGCGTCGAACTCGAATGCATTCGTGACCTACGGTTCGGATTCCGCCGCGCAAGCGGAAAATGGACCACTCAGCGCCACCAAAGCGCATCCGCGAGCCTTTGGTACGTTTCCTCACATTCTGGCAAAGTATGTGCGCGATGAACACACCATGCGGCTGGAAGAGGCCGTGCGGAAGATGACTTCGCTGGCTGCGAGCCGCGTCCGCATTATGGACCGGGGAATTCTGCGGCCCGGAATGATGGCTGACATTGTGGTGTTCGATCCGGCAACCATTCAGGATCAGGCTACGTACACCGACCCTTTGCACTATTCAACGGGAGTGAAAGATGTTTTCGTAAACGGCAGACAGGTGGTTTTCGACGGCCATATTACCGACGAACGTCCGGGGCGGGCATTACGCGGCGCGGGATACAAACCCCATCATTAGCCCAGGCAAAGCGATCGTGCTCTCCGGTCTGGTGCAGCCCCGCAGAGCTAAGGATTCTGACCGGCGCGATGCTCCTCATAACGGCGCGCCCCCGGGACGTCATAAGTTGTCGTGATGCTCCCGGTCACAGTGATTGAAGATTCCCGGGTCGCGGCAATTCCATCCAAACCGTCGACGCTCAGACGCACGGTATAGAGGCCGTTGCGGGTATAAGCGTGAGTCGCGGAAGGACCCTGGGCGGATACTCCGTCGCCGAAATCCCAGTGATAAGCCAAAGCCGGTACACCTTCAGGATCAGCAATCGCGGACAATTCCACTGTGCGTCCCAGCTGTGCTTGTGCAGGCGCTTTTAGCAAAACGGACGGAGCGGCGGCGGGTACGGAGAGATCCACAATCTTCAGCAGCCGGACAGAATGGGGAGGCTGGTTCTCGATTGTTATGAGTCCGTGGTCAGCCGATACAGGACGATCCTTGCGAAAGATGTCCGCGAAGTTGTAAGAATGCCCGTCCGGCAAAGCTAGATCGCTCATGCTGAAGCGATGTGACCGTGCAGCGTCGGTCCAGTTGAAGATGGTGAGGATCGTTTGCCGCCGATCCTCACGGAGGGCAAAAATACTTGGCTGTTCGTCTTCCGGGAGGTAGGTCATCAGATCCAAAGGTTTAGACGAACGCTGCAAGCGCATCATGTCCAAAAGATCCCGGTTCTGCACCAGCCTGACTCGATCGGGTTCGGCGCCCAGAGTGGGCAGATCGTCCCCGAGTTCGAACATGCCACCAGCGATGGCCGCAAGACTGATCGAGACCTCAGCGTCGTCCAAGGTAAGCGGCGTCTTGGACTGGTGCCAGGTCTGGTCGGTTATTAACTGCCCTGCAACCGTGAAAGCATCGGGATCGGCGCCGTAGAAATTGCCGTTCATGTAGTAGCGCGCAGCGATGCCCGTGGCGTCTTCCTTGTCTCCTGCAAACGAGTGCCCCGTATCGGTCGAGAGCCGGCCCAAGTCCGTCAGTCCCACAGTGTTCAGCATCGGACTGCCATCCTTGTCCAAGTAGACGGCGGGGCCTACAGCTTGGCGGATGACTTTAAGACCAATCCGTTCCGCCTCCAACGCAGTTGTGTTCGGCTGGTAGTGGACGCCTTCGATAGCGGTGTCATCCATGAAATCGAGCTTGAGGTAGCGTACTCCCCAATCGCGGGTGAGAGTCTCATAGGTTTGGCGGAGGTAGTTCTGTGCCCCAGGATGAGTTGGATCGAGCACGTAGATGGCATCATGGCTGGACTCAACAAAGCCAATCTGAATCGGCATTCCTTCGGCGTTATGGACCAGCCATTCCGGATGCTGTCGATAAACCGACGCGCGTTCGGAGACTCTGAACGGAGCTGTCCATAGAGCAAGATTCAAACCGAGCCGGCAGACCTTATGGCCAAACGCTTCTATTCCATCCGGGAACAAGGTTGCATTGGCGGCCATGTAGTCGCCATCGGCGTAGGAATATCCCGCATCCAGGTGGAAGAAATCGAAGCCCAGATTCTTCAGGTGTTCGGATAGCCACTGTGCGTTCGAAAGAGCGGTTTCCTGGGACAGACCAAAGTAGTATGCGGTCCAACTCCACCATCCCCACGGCGCTCTCCTGGAAACCAGGGCATGATGCAATTGGCGAATGGCCCGGCCGTAAGTCTCCAATTGAGCGAAGTAGTCCTGCCCGGCCGCCAACATTATCTGTTCGGAATTCATCTGACCTCCCGCGGGAACCGGCAAGCTGAGCTCGACGTAATCGGACGGTGGATCGTCGCGCAGCGATTCCTTCTTCATGATTTCGGTGGTTCCCGTGGAGTCGACTTCGTAAGCAGCGATGTGAGCTTCGCCCGACGAATTGTGAGCGGTCTTCAAGCGCAGGATGGTGAGCCAGCGCTCGGATGTGAGTGCGGCAAGGAACAGGCTGAACTTGCTCTTCTGGTTGTAGATCAGCTGACTTCCCACCGCCAGATGCAGATCGCCAGACCCTTGGCCGAAATCGTCTTCGCCCAAGTAAGGAGGTTCCTTGCCCAGATCAAAGATATGAAGCGGTGGGCGATCCTCGCTGTAGCTGTCGGATAAAACACGATCGCTGTCCTGCGGCCCATTCAGATTAACGGGATTCTCCCCGCCAATAACATCAAGCACGCGGATATCCTGCACGCGAATTTCTTCGCTTCCGGTGTTGGTTACCGAAACTTGCAGATCGCCAAACGGAAGATCATCATACAAGCGGAGGAGGTACTTGAGATCTGGCTTGCCCGCGAGCCCGGTGAATGCGACCTCGGCTTGATGCCCAGCGCCCAACGGCGATTGGAAACTCGACGTCACGGTTCGATGTTTCGGGTAATCGGTCGACCATATCCAGTGATGATCGACCTCAGCCCCTACACGAGCGACCAGAATCGGGTTGCGCAACTCAGCGGACCACAGCTGGAAGGATCCATCGTGAGTGCGCACCGCAAGATGGAGCGACCCGTTGGTTAGGGTGACAGCTTCTTCCGCCGCGTCTGCAGCAGGGCAAGCAAAGCTTGCCGCCCAGGCCACTGCCAGGATCAACATGAGCCAATGCGGTTTTCTCGCTATCATGGTGGTCTCCTCCGGGGAATTACAACCTGGGATCCAGTGACGAGCGTGGTCGCGGAAGATATTGCGGAGCACGGCTTCGGGCAGTTTCAGTCCCGGGATCTTCTCGCTGTTGTCGTCGAATGTTTCATCCGTTGCGAGAAGCTTGACTTCCGCGAATCATCGGATGTATCTAAAGTAAAAGGTTTAGGCGTAACTGGCAATGACCGGCAGAGGTCTCTTCACGCTCCGCGCGTTTTTTCTGCCGTCTCTTGTTCACTTGTCTCGCCGTCTGGTGCGAATGCTACCGACTGCATGTCTAGTCCTCCCGAGTGCGATTACCACCACAATCAATTTGTTCTCTCAGCGCCTGTCTTTACTCACGGAACGATTGACCGGATCGAAGGAGCAAGTTATGAGTTCTCTAGCTGTCATGTTTCCGCCGTCGCAGGGTTTGCAGTCCGCGGTGCCTGATGTTCTCCGGGCGTCCGGCCGAACCCGCCGCCTGCCGTTTTGCTGGGTTGTCCTTGCGATGTTGCCATGCTTCGGTTTGGTGGTCACCGCCTGGGCCCAAAAGGACGCGGGAAGCATTGTGGGAGTAGTCAGAGACCCATCCGGCGCGGTGGTTGTGGGCGCAAAAGTGAGGATGACCGAAGTGGATCAAGGCACCTTTTTTAATACTTCGACAAATGCCTCGGGCGAATACGTTGCCACTCCGCTGCGCATTGGCCGCTACAACGTCACCGTGGAAAAGGAAGGGTTCAAGGAGGCGGTTCTCGGTCCGATCGTGTTGGACGTGCAGGCCAGAGTGGCCGTCAACGTGACTCTGCAGGTCGGCAAGGTGGCAGAAACGGTTGTGGTTAGTTCCCAGGGACCGCAACTTGAGACGGAAACCTCTGACCTAGGCCAGGTGGTGAACGGCCGTACTGCAACAACTCTCCCACTGAATGGCCGGAACTTTGCGCAACTTGCCCAGCTCGCGGCGGGCGTCGCACCCAGCGAACCGGGCTCGCGCACCGATACCAGCTACGGTTTCAGCTCCAACGGAGCGCGCTCGCTGCAAAACAACTTCCTGCTCGACGGCGTCGATAACAACGCCAATCTGGGAGATGTTCTGAATGGCAGCGCCTATGTAATTCAACCCTCGGTAGACGCCATCGCGGAATTCAAAGTGGACACAAACTCATATACCGCCGAGTTCGGCCGTGGCAATGGCGCCGTCATGAACGCAGTCATCAAGTCTGGAACCAATCACTTCCATGGCGACGCTTACGAGTTTTTCCGGAATGACAAGCTCGATGGACGGAACGCCTTCGATTTTCTGGGACGGCAGCCGTACCAGCAGAATCAATTTGGAGCCACGTTGGGCGGGCCGATCATCAAGGATCGCACTTTCTTTTTCGTAGACTACGAGGGATTGCGTATCCGTCAAGCGTTGCCGCAGCTGTTGCTGATTCCCACTCCCGCCATGCTAGCCGGCGACTTTTCCAGCCTGTTGGATCTCACCACTCCGGTTGTGGATCCCACCAGCGGTGCAACTGTCCTCGATTGCAGCGGTAATCCAACTTACGAGGGAGAGATTTTTAATTCCCGTCTAACCCAAACTGTACCCGTTAGCGGAAGTTATCCTGGCGGGCTCTGCGGTGTCCCGATCGGGGTGACGGGAGGCGGTGTCCCTACGAATATCTTCCCCAGCAGCGGCCCCAGCGCAATCAATCCAGTAGCGGCTAAGTTGGCTGCCTTGTACCCCGCGCCCACGCCAAACTTCAGCACGGGTGGAAACAATTACCTGGTCGATCCCAAAAAGAGTACCGACCAAAACAACTTCGACATTCGTGTGGATCACAAGCTTTCCGATCGCGACGATCTCTTCGTCCGGTTTAGTTATGAGGATCAGCCGATTTTCACTCCCGGACCCTTCAGCAATACACTGGATGGCGGTGGTTTTACCGCCGGAACCCAGGACAACAGCTATCGCAGCCTGGCTTTCAGCGAGATTCACCAGTTCTCGCCGACTTTGATCAACGAGTTTCGTTTTGGCTACAACCGGATCGATTCTCATCGCTTTCAGGCTAATGCCAACACCGATGTCTCGGGGCAGCTAGGCTTGCTCGGAGTGCCGTTCGAACCCAATTTCGGCGGGCTCCCCT
This sequence comes from uncultured Acidobacteriaceae bacterium, assembly GCA_963697035.1. Taxonomy (GTDB): domain Bacteria; phylum Acidobacteriota; class Terriglobia; order Terriglobales; family Acidobacteriaceae; genus PALSA-270. Next base: position 459,476 of record CAVOMN010000005.1, read on the forward strand.
CGATCTGTTTTGCCAGCGTAGCCTGCGTGGGAAGTTCCGATTTCCTGCCGTCGATCGAAAAACAGAATAGCTTCGTGTTCAACGACAACCTTACCTGGGTTCGCGGTCGGCATTCGCTGAAGGTCGGTACCGAGATCCGAAAAGAGCAATTCACCATTTTCCAGATTTCATCGCCCCGTGGAGACATGACCTTCGGACCTGACTTTACCGACAATCCAGCACTACCCTTCAACGCCGACGGTTCGACGGCGGGCGGAGACGATTTTGCCTCTTTCTTGCTGGGCATTCCTGACAGCGCTGACCTAGCCAGCCTGCGCGATGTGGACTATCACCGGAACACGTTCGCCCTTTACGGGCAAGACGACATTCGGGTGAACAGCCGGCTCACTTTGAATCTCGGGCTGCGATACGAACTTTTTATGCCGGTCACCGAGGGACACAACGAGATAGCGACGTTTGACTTCAATTCCGACTCTCTAATTGTGCCTAGCGGTCAGAATGCGCCTCTCACTCCCACCATAGCTTCCTTTCTACCAATTCAGAGAAATGGGTCCCCGGGCCTCATCGGTCCGGACTACAGGAACGTCGCTCCGCGGTTGGGATGGGCGTACCAGATCACCAGCAAGCTCGTGGTGCGCGGAGGTTACGGAATTTTCTACGGCGGGCAAGAGAACGGGCCCTACTCCTTTCCCAGCCCCGGTTTCAATCCACCTTTTTTCGAGCAACAGGCATTCTCCTCCCCGTGCGGTAGTCCGTCTCCACCCGACGCCAATCCGGCGGATGCGGGGAATTGTGCGCTTGGGTTAAAGACTGGTCCTCCTGTAGATACCAGCCTGATGATCAACAACTTTTGGACGCAGGGCTATCCCGCGACCTCGCTATCCGACCCTAATAATCCCCTGCTCTATTCGATCGCGCCTAATTTGAGAACGCCACTGATGCAGCAGTGGCATCTGGGAGTGCAATATCAACTGCCCGGCCAAACCATGTTAGAGATCAGCTACGCCGGTTCACACGGATTGAACCTTTACAGTTTCTATAACGGCAATCAGGCGCTCCCGAGCACTGATCCCAACGCGCCCTTGGCGCCGCGCCGTCCTTTCCCAGCGGTCGACGGGACCATTGCCACGCTTCGCTCCGATGCGATTTCCAACTATAACTCGCTGCAAGCGCACCTCGAAAAACGATTGGGCCACGGACTGGAATTCGATGTCTCCTACACCTACAGTCACGCTCTGGACGATGCCTCGAGCGCAAGCCTGGGATCGCTCAACAATGGAGATTTTCGCGATCAGCGTGATCCCTTGCTGGAATATGGGAATTCCGACTTTGACGTGCGCCATCACGTAGTCATCGCGTATGCCTATGCGCTGCCCTTCGGCAACGGCAAGCGGTTTGCGGGGAACGCCTCGGGGGCTTTGAATCAGTTAATCGGTAACTGGCAACTGGCGGGCATCACATCGGCGTCCACGGGCAACTGGTTCACCGTTTCCGATCCGTTTGTCAATAGTTCGAACACCGATTGTGGCGGCACGGTGGCCTTCAACTGTTCGCGTCCAAATGTCATTGGCGACCCCAATGGCAAACCTTGCGTGTCCGGCACCTTCTACAACACGTGCGCCTTTACCAGTGACTTGGTTCAGGGAACGTTCGGGGACGAAAGTAGAAACGTGGTCCGAGGCCCGGGTTACCAGGACTGGGATGTCAGCTTGTTCAAGAGTTTTCCGGTTCGGGAGCAGATGCGCTTTGAGTTCCGGGCAGACTTCTTCAACATCTGGAATCACACGAATTTTCTCACCGGCCCGACCGGATCGGACGGCCAGTTTGAGCCTGTGGCGGTCGAACTCGGGCAAACTCAGATGGGGTTCCCACAAGCAGCTCGCGACCCTCGCTTTATTCAGTTCGCTGTGAAATTTCTCTTCTGAGAGGTATTGAGTTGCCCCGTGGCGGAGTGGATAGGCACTCCGGGGCCGGTCTGTTGCTCAACGCCGTCGGGGAGAACTTGCGGAGCTGGTCACAAAATGGAACGGCCTAGCTGATCGCTATTGACTGTACTTCAATCATGCAAGCTGACCCCCGTCCACAAACAGCAATGTCCCACTTATGTAGTCCGCATCGCGCGACGCTAGAAAGACCGCTGCCCCAGCGACATCCTCGGGAACGCCAACGCGTCCGAGGGGGATGAGATTGACATACTTCTTCATGAAGTTTCGGTCTTTGAGGAACGGCGCGGTCAGACGTGTGCGAATGAGTCCGGGAGCGACCGCATTCGAACAAATTCCGTAGTGACCCAGTTCGCGGGCCAGTGTCTTCGCCAGAAGAAACACGCCCGCCTTAGAAACATTGTATGGAGCCAGATTGGCCTCCGCATCCCAGGCATTCGTGGAAGCCATGAAGACCATCTTGCCGGAGCGGTGTTTAATCATGTGCCTCGCCACCGCGCGGGCGAACCAGAACGCGCCCTTAAGATTGGTGTCGAGGGTCCAATCCCAGATTTCATCCGTCGTCTCAAGGAACGGGATACCCTTACCGACGCCCGCAACGTATAGCAGAACGTCAATGCGCTTGCAGGAGCGGATCACACTCTCAACCGCGCCGTCCACTTGCCGCCGCTTTCGGACGTCACAGTAAATACTTAAAACCCTACCGTCCCGGGCCTCAATTTCACGAACCGTCGCGTCCATTTCGGTCCGATCTATGTCCACAATCACGACCGTAGCGCCCTCGGCAGCAAGCCGCATCGCGATCGCCTTACCTATGCCCTGAGCGCCGCCAACGACAAGCGCGATCTGATCATCAAATCTGCGAGGGACACTTCGCGATCCTATCGGCTCCTGAGACTCAACCCGTCTGGCCGTGCGGCGAGACCCGCCGGTGTGCCGCTTCCTGTCCGTCATCCGTAAGCCTGCTCCCTTAGAGATTGCCGCCACGCGTCGGACTCCCGACTCTACGGGGAATAATAATTCAACTCGGTCGAAAGTCGGAGTCTTATCGCTACCGTGACCTGGCCTGATTGGGATCCTCTCGCTCTATTTGCGGTCACTCTGCGTAAGATAGATTAGATCGCTGGCGTATCTGGCGGGAAGGCGGATGTCCAGACCTTGCTCCATGAGCTTCGCCCCGGAGTAAGTGGCCGGTGGGGTAGAGCCATCCTCGCTTTTCACCACGTAGATGCCGGAAGCCATGAGTCCTTTCAAGACAACTCGTTGCTTAGTTTGACTGCTGTCGGGCCGGAAGATGTAGAGGGTTCCCCGCTTGAAGCTAGCACTCCAGTAAAACATGCCGTCCCAGTGGTAACCGTCGGGCCGCGGCAGGATGTGATGCACTTCGCAGTCCTGAAGAATGGGGCGGATCCACGACTTGTAGATTTCTGTTGCGCGTTTGACCTTCTGCAGCTGAGCCGGCGTCCAACTGGCGGCGTTGCTGGGCGCAATCTGCCACCCACTCATCATCGCGGATCGCCAAAGGTAAGGCTCGGGCGCGTCAAAAACGCGGTCATAGTGGTTATCGTTGGTGTAGGTAAGGAGTGTCGCAGGCGGCAGAACGAACGTCGAATCGTAAATAGCCTGCCGATCTGGCAGAGATGACAAGGTGTCGGTAACAGCCAGGGAATGAATGTGCTGAATATTGCCGAAATCCTTGATGTGCCCGGCGCCCGAACACCCTTCCATCATCACGTTGGGGAATTTCTGCAACAGCTGTTCCTGTACCCGATAGTAGCCGAGAGTGGACCAATAACTTACGTCCACGCCGTAATGATGGCGGTGATCACTCCGCTCGCAGCTGGTTTCAATGGGAGTGTAGTCGGTTTTGAAGAAGTCGAGCCGGTTGTCTGCAATTACTCTTTCGGCTTCTTGCGTGACCCAGGCGCGCGCCGGATCGTCTCCGAGGTCCACCCGCGTGTACCAGTTCAGAGTGTCTTCGGGTGCGATCTTCGGCGGCTTGGTGAACCAGTCGGCATGCTGGAAGGCGTTTAGAGCATCGGGGTCGTCCGCATCCGAACCGTGCGTGTAGGCCATCCATTGGCCGAGCTTCATGCCGTGCTCGTGGATATAGGTTTCCAGCGGCCACACGCCGTTGGGAAAGCGCCTTCGGGTCCCATCGCCAGTCTCCAGACTGCGGGAACCACATGGCATCGACCACGAAGGTTTCAAAGCCCAGTGTTTGTGCCAGAGCCGCGCTGCGCAGCACGCTCTGCTCGTCTGCATGAATGGTACCGCTGTCGAGGTAGAGGTTGTAGGCGAGCGGAGGATACGGCGCGTTCGCCGGTCGCTTGGGCAAAGTTTTTCGAGAACAAACCGATGAAGCAAGTAACTGCCATCATCCACATCGCCCGAGTAGCACCCAACGAATGCGGCTGGCACGACAAAGGTCTCGCCCGGAGGCAGGTCGGTTTTGAACTCCGGCAGCGTTCCAATCTCGATGTTGACGGCAGGCGCGCCGAAGTCTGCGTGTGGTGACCCGTCTTCGGGCAAATACGCACGAATGCGACCCAGACCTGAGAACTCCCAGCCTGCATATAAGCCGTGTGAATTGCCGGACTGCAACGCTAACCAGGGTACTGAGCTTCCGCCATCTAGCGGATCACTGACCAGCGTCTGGCCAAAATTTCGGCCCACGCTGCGCATGAATGTCCCACCCTCCGTGCTGGCGTCGCCGCCTCCTCGTTTGATCCAGAATGCGGAAGTTGACTCATGCTGCGGTATGGCCAGATGGAGAACGAGGCTGTTCTGTTGAGGAACGGTCACGGTTTCGCCGGAATGATTGGCAATGGTCAGCCAATGCTCGACCGGGCCATGCCCCGGCCGGGCGCGCCAAACCGAGACGAGTTCGAGATTCGGGGAAGAGTTGACAAAACGTAGTTTCAGCGTACCCGCAGCGCGGTCGAAGCTGCTGTCAGCAAATCTCCAGTCAGTGGGAAACACAGAGCCCTGCGCGGAGACGGATGCCAGGAAATCCTCTCGAACGGGCGTCGCAATCCAATTTATTTCGCTGCGAGAAGAACTGAGAAGGGTGATTGCCGGGGCGCCATTCTGAAGCGCGACGACAATGACGGTGTCCTCAGTGTTTAAGCGCCAGGAATCATTAGTTTCGGCGATGAGAGCATTGCTTAGTAGTAAGAACAGGACCACTAGAATCGGTCGTAATCTCATCTCTTGCTCGCGGGAATGTTGCTGGCCGTCGCAGGCTGTATGATTTACGGGAGTCATTGTTATGTCAACAGAAATATCGGCATATTGGTAAGAGTTTGGGAATACTTTTTGCGTGACCAAGACCCGATGCCAGCCCCACGAATAACCGCCTTGATGGTCTGGACATGCCTGGCAATCTCGAGCCCAGCTTGCGTTCCCACAAAATGGGCAGGGCGCGCGCAGGCGCGCGCGGCGCGGGCAGGCAAGCTGAGTGCGACCGGGAAACGCTTTCGCAAAACGCCGCCGCCGGAAACAAACTTCTGTATGAAGCCAAAGCGCGCCAGGCTGTTCCGTATCTCGAAGAGGCCATCAAAGCTTGCCCCTCGGACTATCCAGCGCAACGGAATCTGATTCTTGCCTACGGCCAGGCAGGTGCGGGTGACAAAGCAATCGCCTTGGCGGAGTTGGCACTGGGTGAGCATGACAGCGCTGAACTTCACTCTCTACTGGGCGAGTTGTACGAGAACCAGGGAAACGTCCAGGCGGCAGCCGCACAATACCAGAAGTCCGCGCAAATGGATCCGAGCGAAGAGAACGTTTTCAACTTCGGCTCGTCTTTGCTTCGACTAGAGGGGGACTCAGCTCTGCGCATATTCCGCTTCGGAAGCGGGAAGTATCCGGATTCCGAGCGCATGCGTTTGGGGCTCGCGAGCGCACTGTACGGGCAGGGACTGACCGACGAAGCAGTCGAAGCGGCGCTCCGGTCCAGCGAACTCAATACCAACGACCCGAAGGCGATGGAAGTCCTTTGCCAGATGGAGCACATCCCGGCAGACCTGTCGGCAGCGATCTCGCAAAGATTGCAGTCTCTCGCGACCCTCTATCCGAAAAACGCTCCTATTATCTATTGCTACGCCATGGTGCTGTCGGGCCGGTGGGCCGGTGCTCCAACCCAGAATTTGGACAAGGTGATCGCGCTTATGCAGAAGGCGATCGAAATAGAGCCCGCTCTTGCCGAGGCGCATTTTCAGCTGGGCGAAATCTACCAGGAACAGGGACGAACGAACGAAGCGCTTCATTCGTATGAGCAAGCAGTAAGATTCGCTCCGCAGGAGCCAAGCTATCACTATCGCTTGGCCCTCGCCTACAAAAGAAGCGGGCGGCTAAACGATTCCGGCCGTGAAATGAAGCTGTATGCACAACTCCATGAAAAAGAACGCTAAGGTTAGAGCGAGGCAATCAAGCGTTGGGCCAGACTTCCCCCAAATACATGGTCATAGATTGCCATGAAATGCTTGTCAACTTCGGCCTCCACTTTGTCCAAGGGGCTGTACAGCACGGCATCAAGGTATTCTCTGTGCCGTTCGTATCTCGCAGAAAATGGGAAAGTCGAAGAATACATCGTCAGGATCATGAAACCTCTCGAATTCATGATCGTCGCCAGAACACGTTGGAGCTCCGGCCGTCCCGAAAACTTCCAGATGGCCTGGTGAAGCTCGAGATCCGCTTTCAGAAGCGCCTTGTGGTCTTCCTTGCGCGCCGCCGCCTTCAGATCGTTCAGGATGCTCTTCAGCTGGAGTTCTTTGGCAGGGGTCATGGCTTTGCGCATGTGCCAGCCACCTAATATCAGGGTTGGTGCCTCGGTCCCCCTGCCAATGCATCTTGGGACCAAACGGAAGCTTGTAGGTTCCCGAGACGGCTCATGTACCAACATGTCGCAAAGCCAAGATTCAAACTAAAAGTGGGTTATGCTATCATCCGATGGCCTGATTAATTTGGATGCAAAACGATCCACAGAAATGAACCCTAGCGTGTCGGGCCTGTGGATTGGCGAAGAGCCGATTTCCAAATCTTGTGCGATCGTACTAGATTGGACCAGCAAGGAGTAAGGCGGCGTCAGACAATGATTTCGGGGGCAAACCAAGCGCATTTTCGCGTCTCATTTTCCGCAGACTTTCGCGATGCGAAGGGAGCGCCGGCGTTCCCCGACATTGGACTGTCCTTATTGGAGGGCATTCCCAGCCTGTCCTATGAGTTTCAAACGGAATACCGCGCGGAATATATTCCCGAGCAACTGCGCGACTATGATGTGATCGTTTCGCTGAAGCCCCGATTTACGGCAGAGTCTCTGGCGGGAGTGGAGCGGCTTTGCGCCATTGGGCGTTGCGGCGTCGGCTATGACAATGTTGACCTCGAAGCCTGCACGGCGCGGGACATCGCCGTATTCATCACTCCGACCGCGGTGATTCGCCCCGTGGCCGAATCGATTGTGCTCTTCGTATTGGCGCTCTCGCACGGGCTGGTCCGGAAAGACCGTTTAACCCGGCAGGGTTCGTGGGCGGAGAGTTCCAGGCAACTGGGAAGGGAACCCCGTGACCGGGTGGTCGGCACGGTAGGTTTAGGCAACATCGCGAAAGAAGCGCTGCGCTTGCTTCGGCATTTTGGTATAAGCAAGTTCCTCGCCTTTGATCCATTTGTTTCCGACGCACGGGCGCTGGAGTTGGGCATCGAGATGGTTACGCTGGAGCAGTTATTAAAGACGTCCGACTATGTTCTCGTAAACTGCCCGCTCACGGCGCAGACCCGGCGCCTGATTGGAGAGCGCGAACTGAGCCTCATGAAGCCGGAAAGTGTTCTGATCAACACTGCACGCGGCCCGATTGTGGACCAGGAAGCGCTGATTCGGGCCCTCGAAACAAAGCGGATTGCCGGCGCAGCACTCGACGTCTTCGAGACGGAGCCATTACCGGCGGATTCTCCTCTGACTAAGCTCGAAAATGTGATTCTGACATCGCATTCTATCGCGTGGACCGAGGAACTTTTTCGGGATATGGGCCGAGCGGACTGCCAAGGAGTGCTTTCGGTGTGGCGGGGGGAAGCGCCCGAGAATGTTGTTAATAAAGATGTACTCAGCCGCCCAGGCTTTCTTCGGAAGCTCAAGAGGTACAAGTCGGCATATGAAGGAAGACGCCCATGAACCGCTTCCGCCAGCAATTGCTTGATGGGAACGTGGCGTTTGGGCAGCTTATCCTGGAATTATTTACCTCCGGAATTGGGCCTATGCTCGCCGCGGCTGGGATGGACTTTGTGATTTTCGACATGGAGCACGGCCGATGCGACATCGCTTTGCTTTCCGAAATGATCGCTTCCTGTCGCGGCAGCAATATTGTTCCAATGGCGCGGGTGCCGGACCTATCTTTCGCTCCTCTTTCCCGCGTGCTCGATATCGGGGCGCGTGGGGTGATGGTTCCCCGAGTGGAGACACGCACACAGGCGGAAGAGGTGGTTCGGCAATTGAAGTACGCGCCGCAGGGGCAACGCGGAGTCGCGCTGGGAACTGCTCACGATCTCTACTGCGCCGGCGGCCCGGAATTCTTTGCCCAGGCAAACGAGGACATTGCAATCATCTTGCTGCTCGAAACCGCGAAAGCATTCGAGAATCTTGACGAGATCGTTTCGGTGCCTGGCGTGGACGTGGCGTGGATGGGGCACTACGATTTGACGGTATCCATGGGCATTCCCGCGCAGTTTGATCATCCGCGATTTTCTGGCCGCCATGGACGCTCTGGTGGAAGTCGTGCCGGCGGCATGGCGTGGCGCCGGGATTTTTGCCCCCGACGCCCGGGCCGCGGTGCATTGGATCCGAAAAGGGTTCCGCGCCATCAGCCTGGGCAGTGATATCGGCGTATATCTCGACGGGATTGCGAAAGTTTCCGCGCGGCAGTCGTTTCGGACAAACGCCTGCCGGGAAAGATATGAAATATTCGGTCAGGCTTTCAATGCAGGCACATTTTGGGTTCCCGGGCCCGAGGTCTACTGGATGGAGGGATGGGACACAGCGCGAGGAGATGAACATGATCATTTATCTCGTGCGCGGCGGCGGAAAGAATATTTTGATCAACACCGGGCCGCCGCAGGATTTGTCCATTCTGAACCAAGCGTGGCCGAAGTTCTTCGGTTTCCCGGAAGCGCAGATCGTGCGCGCGGAAGAGCAACTGGCTGCAAAACATTCTTCGCAGCCATGGACTAACGCCGGACGACATCTCGAGGTGATCGTCACGCCACTGCAACTCTATGCGACCGCCAACATACATCTTTTCGGAGCGCGAGATTTGCATCTCGCGCAAAGGCTGGATCGAGGACTTTCAGGCTCCCTATTATCACCTGCACGTGCCGCGTCACTTGCGCATTTCGCCCGAGGTGAACAATTACCTTCAGAACGAAGGCTGGGAACGCTGCGGCTTGTTGGCCGAGGAAGAAGAAATTCTGCCCGGCATGCGCGTGTTCTGGGCGGGCGTCCATCACCGTTCATCGCTTGCAGTCTGCATTGAGACCGAAGAGCGGCACGGTCGTGATAACGGATTCCTTTTTCAAATACGGCAACATCGAGCAAGGACAATATCTCGGGGTAATGGAAAGCATGATGGAGGCAGATGCGACGTGGGCGCGCATCCGCCGGGAGGCAAAGATGACCGCTTCGATTTATGATCCCGAAGTATTCCGCCGTTACCCCAACGGAAAATTGGCGTGAAGTTTTCCGCCCACGACTGACTTATTTCACCTCGATCAGAGCAAGCGAACGAGGAGCCATGTCGAGATCAATCAGGCTCGGCAGCTCAAGGTTGCGCTCGTTCCGCTCGCCGTCAATGTACAGGGACAGTTTCTTGCTTCCTTGTCCCTCCAACGCCACGCGCGGGAACTGCCCGATGTCCGCATAGTTGGCCAGCACCACCGCAATCCGTCCATCGGGCGCCTGCCAGGTTCCCGACTGCACCAGCGGCTCCTTGCCCCAGCCCAGGTCGTATTCGGCCACGTTACTCACTTTCCATGGCCGCAACATGCGGCCAAAGACAAGGTAGTCACGCGCGACTGCGGCGCGGAAATGGCTGGTCCGCTTGGCCCAGTCGAAAATTGCAGTTTGGTCGGGAATGGCGCGAGCCCAGGGTTGGTTCCAGTCGTAGGCAATCAGGCCCTTGTCGCGCAAAGTGAAGTTCACGATGTATCCGGTGACGAGCGCCCGGGCGACGGAGAGGCGCAACGATCCATCGTCCACTCGGTTCATGTAAAGACCTTCGTGGCCGTTCGCATATTCGTGATAGAGAAACGAAAATAGCGGACAGGTTTTCGCGCGCGAATCCCAGATCTGAAAATCCTGAAGATAGGTTTCCGGCGGCGCGCCTTCGCACGACATCGCGACTGCCCGATTCTTTGAGCGCGCAACTTCGTTGTCCGCTTGAATCAAGCCGTTAAACGCTTCGGTCATCCAGGGTCCAGGCACGGGCGGATGGCCGTGATTGGTGGCGTAGCATGCTTTGGGACCTGGCCCCTGGTCGAACTGCTGGATGACATCGGCCCCGAGTTCCGCCATGCCGCGCGTCATATCCAGAACCATCTGGCGGCCCTTTTCGGTTCCCACACAGGCGACGTAATTTTTCCGCCAGTCCCACACCCACTGCTCCATGCTTCCATCCCACTTGTGAACCGCAAAATCGTCTCCGCCCTGCGAATGGAAATATGCCGTGCCATCGTAATTCGTATTTTTCTGCCACGTCACCCAGCACAGTCCGTCTCCATAGATAGCGGGATGCCAGCCTTTTTGTTTCGCTTTGGCCATGAACTCGCGCATGGCGGCATCTCCGCCGATCGGCGGAAATGCTTCCGGCTGTACCCAGGGACCACTCTTTTCCCAGTTGAAAACAATTGGCATCAGCGGGCCATCGAAACCCTCGGCGAGTTTGTCGAGATGGGGTAGAGCATTCGTCGCCGGAGTGTATTCGGGATTGACCGCAGCCGGTGGATCCCAATCCCCCTGGCCACGCATGGGAAAACTTAGCCCGACTACCGACGTGTCGGTAATCCACTTGGGATAGTCCCTCCGATCCGCGAGCTTGTGCGAGCAAAACGGCTGCTTGGCCGCCCAGTCGCGATAGATTTCCGCCGCTGCGTACCAATCGCCTCGAAATGTGCCGACGACCACGTTGTAAGGCAATTTGGTTTTACCGGTGCGCGTGCCGGGATAGTGCCCGAGCCCCAGCGTCACACCATCTTCTTCCAGCATGGGGTCAATGAATTTGGGCAGACCAGTTGGGTCATCGCAGGCCACGTAGAGACCGCCGATGTCGTTGTAGTACGCCATGAGTTGCGTGGTCGTCCATTGCCCCGGGTAGTTGTTATCGCGCCAAACCTCGGGCCGATTGCGTAGCCGTCCGCCCCATGATCCCAGAGTCATGGAAGGCTCAACCGGTCCATTGAGCGCGCCGTCGGCAAAGGACCATAGGATCCGGTTGGTGTGATCATCCTTGAGGTCGTCGAAGGGAACCTCGAGGACCGGAAATTGGACATGTCCGATCCAGGAGTCGGTGCCATTGTTCAATTCGAGGTTCCAATAAGTCAGAGTTTCGTTCGCGGGGCAGCGGATCGTAACCTGGGCATCCACAGGCAGGTCGGCGATTTCTTTAAATTCGATGGTGATGATTTGCTCTTTTGCATCGCCGCTCTTTTGCAGTTTGACCTCTTTCGCCTGCGAGGACGTGACCGTCTTGAACTCGGAGCGATCATTCATAAACTCGATTTTGAAAAGCGGCAAGCGGACGTGGTTGGGATGAAGCAATTCCCGGCTCGCCCCAAAGGTCGATTGCAACGAGGCAATCGTGCCTTTTTCAAGATCGAGCATCATTTGATACCCGGCATTGCTCAGAAGCAACGGCGGGGCTGTTTCGGCCTCGCGGGAAACTTTGACTGGAGTGTCGTCCAGCGCCAATGCAGGTTTTGCATCTCCAGCCAACATAGCCGCACCGCTGAGCGGCAGGGATGAAGCCGCAGCCGTGGACACCACCGTGGAGAGGAATCGCCGTCTCGATACCTTGGAATCTTTCATGGTTGACGCCTTTCTGGGTCAGGATCGCATCTTCAAATACGACATAACGGCTATATCTTCATCGCACCGCTCGCGCCCGGCCACGCCAAGGAACCATCGCAATAACCGGGAGCGACCAGCTTGCGGTCCGGCTCGTCCCCGGCATACACCCACAGCATGGACATGGGTTCGCTCGATTCGTTTACAAATCTATGAGGATGGCCGGTTGGCACAAAAGCGGTGTCGAGCTCTTCCAATTGATAACGCTCGCCCTGCACCAGGCAAAGGGCGCGGCCACCGACAATCGTTATGGATTCGTCAAAGTTATGGATGTGGCAGGGCAAGGATGCGCCCGGGGCAAACTCGCCATATCCTCCACAGATTCCTTTTGCTCCAAATCGCCCCGCGAACAGATCCACAAACAACGCTCCCTCGCTCAGTTCATACCTGTCGCAATGAGCTGAACGGCGAATGGTTTCCGGATCATCGGGGCCCGGGTTGCCGCCCTCTCGAAACTCGGCAGGAAACGTAGCTTGAACAATAGTGCGGCTCGGATGAGCTGAGGCGAAAGCCCAATGCGCCACCATTTCCCCATACGCTCCGGAGTTTCGGACGAAATGGGCAGTCTCGGCCGGTATATGAATGGCGTCCAGCGCTGAAAGCTGGTAGTGGCGGCCCTCCACCACGACCGTGGCCTCACCCCCAAAAATAGTGATTGCCTCGCTAAACGGGTGGCTATGATAGTCCAATTCCGCGTGCGGCGAAAAGACTGAAGTGCCGGTGCTGAACCCATGGGCGCCGCATTCTTCCGACACAAAAGTGCGGAGAAGCACACCCTTTGGCAATCTTATCTCCGGCGCGATTTTACTGGAAGTGATTCTCTCCCGCACAGGTCCGCAAAACGTGTTCATTCGGTGTCCGTCGATTTATATTTTTCGTTCATGCCCTGCATTTTTTAAACATCCGCAACGGACTCGTCGCATTTACCACGCCGGGAATCCTAACCGCCGCTCCGCTAAGAGGTTCTTAATTGCCGCCTTCTTTCCGGTAAATCTGGCCGCCCGGCGTCGGCGTTCGCGAGAAGTCAGACCATTATGCCATCATATCTACTGCTTGACAAACCGTTGCTTCACTCGTACTGTTTCCTTCGTTTTCGCTTCCATCCTTGATCTACGCGCAACGCCAACGGAGAATGGGCTGCGGGGCTTCTGGACTCAGTGCGGAAAAACGCACTCGGGAAACTCCCGAGAACAGCCAGCCAAGGAGATATGAGGAAATGGCATTCGCAACCAGCGCCCGCAAGCCTTATCGTCGGATCTCAACGATTCTTGGAATCCTGGCCTGCTGTTCCTTCGTTGCCACTCTTCTATGCCAGATGACTTCGCGCTATGAGCCCACGCTTGTGTCCCTGAACCAGCACCCGCTTCCGCAATGGTATGCGGATGCAAAGTTGGGGATTTTTATTCACTGGGGGCTGTATTCGGTTCCCGGCTGGGCGCCTCTCAATCACCCAAATCATGACTTTCACGCTCCCGATTACATGGGAAACAATCCCTATGCGGAGTGGTATTACAACACGATGCGGATTGATGGCTCAGCCACGCAGGCCTACCATCGTGAGCATTATGGCGCCGGGTACGACTATTACAACTTCGCTCCCATCTTCGACCGGGAAACGCAGAAGTGGAGTCCCGACGCGTGGGCGGAAGTTTTTCGCGCCGCGGGCGCTAAATACGTTGTCCTCACAACCAAACACCATGAAGGCTTCACCCTTTGGCCGAGCTCAATACCGAATCCGACGTTGCCCACCGACCGTCAGCACGCGACTCGCGATCTTGTAGGCGAATTGACGCAAGCGGTGCGCAAAGCCGGACTACGCATGGGGCTGTACTACTCAGGCGGCTACGATTGGACCTTTGTTCCCGGGCCGATCACCAAGGAAGCCGATTGGAAGGCGGCGAAGCCGCAAAGCGAGGCGTACGGAAAATACGCCGACGGGCAGATTCGTGAGCTGATCGAGCGCTACCATCCAGCATTGCTGTGGAATGACATTGACTGGCCGAAATCCGGGCATCCCCTGGAAATCATGGCCGACTATTACAATGCGGTGCCCGACGGCGTAATCGATGACCGCTTCGGAGTCGAGCATTCTGATTTCATTACGCCCGAATACGAAAAACTGGATCACATCAACACCAAGAAATGGGAGGAATGCCGCGGCCTGGGACGCTCGTTCGGTTATAACCGCGCCGAGGGCGAGGCGGAAACGATCGCGCCCGATCAGCTCATTTACTTGCTGGTGGATATCGTGAGCAAGAATGGAAATTTGTTGCTGGATGTGGGGCCGGAGGCCGACGGGACGATTCCGCCGGTGCAGATGTCGCGTTTGCAGGCCCTTGGGGCGTGGCTGCGGCAGAATGGGGAAGCGATCTATGGCACGCATCCCTGGACTCGTGCGGATGGAGAGACAGTAGAACAAATTCCCGTCCGGTTCACTCAAAAGGGAAAGAATCTCTACGCTGCATTATTAGGAGAGCCCAAAACCGGCACGGTGACCGTGAAGTCTTTCCGCGCCGAGGCTGGGTCAGCCATCTATCTATTGGGCGAATCCAAACCGCTGCATTGGTCGCAGACCGCTAACGATCTCACTGTGCACTTACCCGCCAAGCTTCCCGGAAAATACGCCTACGTCCTGCGGCTCACGAATCCAGCGCCTGAACCTTAGATTCAAGGCACATCTCCAATCTTGCAACACGCATGGCCCGAGACGGGACCGCGGCTAAACCTCCTGGCTGCTTAACCAGCAAGACCCGCCGATTCAGAATTACCCGAATTCCAGCCAGCTGCGAGCGGGGAACCGCGGCCCTTTCCGTCATACCCAAGACATCAGACCATTGTGCCATCATATATTCTGCTTGACAAAATCCCCGATGTCCCAATAATGTGTCGTTGCCAATCGGGATGCTTGTGGGTCAATAAAGATGACGGAGGGGAAAATGAGAGATTTCGCCAGAGTTGGGTGCCGCGCCGTTGTGACGCTTAGTGTGGTTCTGCTCGCGGCCGCAGGAGCCTATGCCCAATTCAACCTGGGCACCATCACGGGTCGGATTACGGATCCAGCCGGGGCTGTTACTCCCGAATGCGCGATCCAAATTCAAAATGTGAACACCGGCGCCATCCGGACTACCGTGGCAAACGGCGAAGGCATCTATACGGTTGCCGCCCTGCCCGCGGGCCAGTATAGAGTTTCGGCTTCGATGCATGGTTTTAAACAGGAGAACGCGACGGTCGAGGTAGGCGTCAACCAGACACTAACGGTTGATTTCAAACTAAGCTTAGGGGCCGTGACTGATACAGTCACCGTGGATGCCAGCAGCGGCGCAGTCGCGTTGCAACAGGAAGATCATTCGATTTCTCAACTCCTGGAAAGCAAGGAGATCAGTTCCCTGCCCGTGGAAGGCCGCAACTTCCTCGCCCTCGCCACGCTGGTGCCGGGCGTGCAGCCGGCCTCGATATTGGGCGGCCTCAACGGCGGCAGCGGCGGCTACTTTGAAACTTTGGGAAACGACTTGGTGGTTGCCGGACAAGCTCCAGGCGGAACTTCCTATCTGCAGGATGGTGTCCCTAACATTAATCTCCTGACGCAGTCCGCCAATATCCTCCCCGACATGGATGCCATGCAGGAAGTAAGTATTGAAACTAATGGCATGTCAGCCAAGTTTGACCGGCCGGCCATTGTGAATGTTTCAACCAAGAGTGGCAGCAACCGATTCCATGGCAGTCTTTATGACTTCCTTCAGAACGATGCCATGGATGCCAACAACTGGATAGCCGATTACGCCGGCATCCCGCTGGGACCCCATCGTTATAACCAATTCGGCGGCACCATCGGCGGCCCCATCCTCAAGGACAAGCTCTTCTTCTTCTTTAATTATGAAGGGCAGCGGCAATTGGATTCGGCTCCCGATGTCGAACGGGTGCCTACGGATGCAGAGAGAGGCGGCGATTTTTCCGCGTGGCTGAACGGCATCACCACCGGCGTCGGTCAGACTCAAACCGTAACCATCTACGATCCCAGTACTTACAATCCGGCCACGGGCACGATCCAGGCCTTCCCCGGGAATATTATTCCGTCCAACCGGATCAGCGATTTTGCCAAGCAGTGGCTTCAATTCTATCCCGAACCAAACGATTGCCCGTCGTCCCCCTGCAATACGATCTTGCCGAATGGCAGTAATTACGCGACCAGCCTGCACAATACATCCAATCTCGACCAGTATCTGGGCAGGATGGACTACAACATTTCTCAGAAAGACCGCCTCTTCGGCTATTACCAGACTGCCAATGCGCCCGTGGTTGATCCATCGTTCGTGCCCAATCTCTTCGGCACGGTGCTAACCCGCAAGGGTACGAACATCGCCATCGAAGAAACCCATGTGTTTTCGCCTTCCCTGCTCAATACCTTTCGGGTCGGCTATAACCGCACCATTTACGCCAACACTCAACTCGGTGTAGGTGTCAAGGATTGGACCAGCGAATTCGGGATTCAGAATCTGGATCCTGCGCCCAACCAATGGAGCCCACCGGGAGTGAGCATCGCCGGCGTCGGCGGCCTGGGCAGCATCTTTGCCCCGCAAGGCGACGTTCAGAACCGTTTCCAATACGCCGACGAGGTGAACTACACCCGCGGAAATCACCACATTGATGCAGGCGTGGAAGTTATCCGTACGCAATTCGACGGCAACTGGGTATTAGCCAATACCGGTTCCTTCGACTTCAGCGGGCAATTCACCTCAAATCACAGCGCTGCAAACTTTGTATATGGCCTCGGCATGGCCGATCTTCTCCTTGGACTTCCCGACTCCGCTCTGGGCGGCAACGGAAATACGACCGCTCCATTCCGCAAGTGGGATGCGGTTGGCTATGCCCAGGACGACTGGCGTCTGCGGCCAAATTTGGTTTTGAATCTGGGCGTGCGCTATCTCTATGATGGTGCGCCGATTGACATCAGCGGGCATGCCGCCGTGTTTGATCTCGCCACGAACACCGCGAATAAAGGCAGCTGGGATGCGAATCCTAGAGATTTTGCGCCTCGCCTGGGTTTCGCCTGGACTTTAACCAAGAAGACCGTTCTTCGCGGTGGATATGGCTTCTACTATTATCAGCCGGCCTACAACATGTTGCAGTTCTTGATGGCCAACCCACCGAACTTCCTCAGCGTCTCGGACAGCTTCCCCTACACACAACCCACTCCGATTTCGACGCTGTTCCCCACCTTCCAACCGGGTTCTACCATCTTCGCGCCGTTCGCCGTGAACCAGCACATGCCCACCCCGTACACGGAGCAGTACAACCTCAACATCCAGCGTGAGATAACCAAGAACATGCTGCTCACCATCGGGTATGTGGGCAACCAGGGTCACGATCAATCCATTCGATTCAACCCCAATCAGGCAAGCCTACCGACGGATCCCTCGAACCCCAGCCCGATCCAAAGCCGCAGACCTTTCCCCGATATCGGGGACGTCACTGCGCAATACAATGTCGGATACTCGAATTACAACTCGTTGCAAGCCAAGCTGCAGAAAACCTTCTCGGATGGTTTTTCCTTCCTTGCCAGCTATACCTATTCTCGTGCGTTTGACCTGATCGACAGCGACTCGCTGCAACTCGGATACGACGCAGGGAATCTCTGGCGCCTGAACTATGGCCCAGCGGGCTGGGATCAGCCGCAAAACTTCACCGTCAGCTACGTATATGAACTGCCTTTCGGCCACGGCAAGCGTTTCCTCACCTCGGCAAACCGCCTTGAAGATGGCTTCCTCGGCGGCTGGCAGTTGAACGGCATTACCAGCTACGAGTCGGGTCTGCCTTTCGGAGTGCAAGGCGCCGATAATTCCGATACTGGATCGCACTGGCAGTGGGCTGACGCGAGTTGCAGCGGCGTCATTCCAGCCGGTCAGAGAACCTACACCCATATGTTCAATACATCATGCTTCTCGAATCCCGGGCCAGGAACATTCGGAAATGCGCCGCGAAATCTGCTGCGCTCGGGGGGATTCCACACCTGGGACTTCAGCTTATTTAAGAATTTCCGGGTAAACGAAGCTATGTCGTTGCAGTTCCGGGCAGAGGCATTCAACATCTTTAACGAACACACGTTTGAGATCAATAGCTATGTAAACGTGAACGACTCCAACTTCGGCTCTGCCGGCTTCGCATCGCCAGCACGGACCATGCAGTTGGGGTTAAAGCTGCTGTTCTGATTCATTCGGATTTGCTGGACCAAGAGCTGTCGCAAAGGCAGCTCTTGGTCTATCTTCTTGAACATGGTTCGGACCCTCCAAACTTGGACTCATGCCGCCTTGGTTTTTGCCATGATTTGCGTGTGTGAACTGGTCCTCGCCGCCGACAACAAATCTTCGGAGACGGCTGTGCTTCACTATCGCCATGCCATCGCGATGCTGGACCACAAGAACCTGACCGCCGTCATCGCGGAGTTGCGGCAGGCGATTCGACTTAAGCCCGATTTCACTGATGCCCTGCTCGCGTTGGGAACCGCCTTGCAGGAATCCGGCGACCTGCCGCAGGCTGTCGCACAATTCCAGCAAGCGGTAAAACTCGAACCGGAAAGCGTTGAGCCTCATCTGCGCCTCGCGGGAGCCTATCGCATGCAGCGCTACTGGTCGGCCGCAACGCTCGAATACCAGGAAGTCTTGCGCCTTCAGCCGGGTAACGCACAGGCACATGACGGGTGGGGACGGGTCTTGCTGGAAGGGAATAACTCCGAGGCCGGCATTCGCGAACTCCGTCGCGCCGTTGCGCTCGCTCCTCAATCGCCTCAGTTTCACACCAACCTGGGAGTGGCATTGACATCCTCCAAACCCCAGGCAGCAATTCTGGAATTCCGGCAAGCGCTCAAACTCGATGGCAAATATTGTCCAGCGCAATATGATTTGGGAGCCGCGCTGGAGGAACAGGAAGATGGCGAACTGCAGGATGCCGTTGCCTATCTCCATAATGCGATTCGTTGCCAGCCTGACAGCGCGAAGAGCCACTACACTCTCGGTCTTGCGCTGCAAAAGAATAAAGATATAGATGGCGCGATTTCCGAGTTTCGCCAGGCTGTGCGTCTGGATCCAGAGAACCAGAGCGCGCACTACAACCTGGCCCGTTTGCTCGGGAAAAAAGATCCCTCCGCGGCCGCTGAGGAATTTCAGAAGTTCCAATCCCTCAAAGATGCGGCCGACGCGAATACGGTCGTGGCCCATGTCAACCGCGGGGGTGATTTGGCAAAACATGGAGACATGAACGGAGCTTCCCGCGAATTTGAGGCGGCTCTCGCCATTGATCCGGATTCCGCCACCGCCCGCTACAATCTGGCCCTCATGAAACAGGGTCAGGGCGATTTGGAAGGGGCAAAGGCGCAGCTTCGTCTGGCTCTTCAATCCAACGCAGGTTACGTCGAGGCGTACAACAATCTGGGAGCAATCCTGTTTCAGGAGGGGCAACTCAACGAGGCCAAGGGAGAATTTGAAGAGGTCTTGAAGCTGAATCCGAACTTTGCTTCCGGCCACTATAACCTTGGGTTGGTCCTGATGCGACAGGAGCAATCTGGCAGCGCTCTCGCCGAGTTTCGTGAGGCAGTGCGGTTGAAACCCGATTACGCGGACGCTGAATACTATCTTGGCATGGCACTCAGGAAAGAAGGCGAGGTTGAAGCTGCGGACCAGGCTTTTCACACGGCGCAGCAGCTTAACCCGCGGCTGAAGCCGCCTTCGTATTGATGTTTTTTGTTCTTGACGTGGGCACTGAGAGCTCCGGAGTGACTTTCCGCGATGCTCAGGAGATTAAACTATAATGCAAAATGTGGCTCATCACTTTCTCAAGCCAGTCACCAGGACAACTCAAACCGGCGACATTTGCCGTGAGATGGTAACCCATCTCATCCGCGGCAGCTGGGCTCCCGGCGACAAGATTCCACCGGAGCGTGAGCTGTGTGTACAGCTTGGCGTCGGCAGGGCCTCGCTGCGCGAGGCTTTGAAGGCTCTGGAGATTATGGGCATGATCGAGACCCGCCTGGGCGACGGTACCTATGTTTGCAAGCGCTCGGACTTCTTCTCGCGTCCTCTCTTATGGGCGATTGCGAGCAGCTCGAAAACCGAGGCCCATGAGCTCATCGAGGCTCGCCGGCTGATCGAAGTGGAATTGGCCGGGTTTGCCGCGGAGCGGGCTACGTCCGCGGATTTGGCGAAGCTCGGCGCCTACGTGGATCAGATGGAGAAGTCCCTGGATGATCCGGAAAATTTCCTGCAGGCGGATGTCGCATTTCATTTATCGCTCGGAGAGGCCGCTCATAACACTATCTTGATGAACGCGTTGAGCCTCATCCGAAATCTCATGCAAGAGTGGATTGGAAGCGCGCTCCAGAGCGAGGGAGTTGCGGAACGGGCGCTCCAAGAGCACAAGCGGATTTACCAGGCGGTCGCCAAGAAGAAAAGCTCGCAAGCCCGCTCCGCCATGGAAAGCCATCTCAAGGACATGGCTGGATTTTTCCTCTCCAAGCAAGAAGCAAACGGCAGGAATAGGCAAGCAACCGTTAATCGTCCTCGAAAGATGGCGTTGTCTAAGCCGGACAAGCTTTCCGAAGCCAAAGCAAAAGGGTAAGCAACTCCCTCCATCGCTCGATGGGTGAGCTCCTTTTTAAGACTCCACATTGAACGATGGATATTCCGCATTTTTGGGGGGGCCGCCCCATGTTGACCAGAGGATTCGGCAGTTAAAACTTTTCTACTTTGTCTTCCCGCTGTGAACGCATCGTGTTTCCAGGTTAACGATTCTCTCCAGGAGGCGGAATGCAACGTCGCGAGTTCATGAAGTCGAGTCTTGTGTCATTAGTCTCACTTGGAGTTATGCGCAAATGGGCGTTTGGTGCGAATGCGACGCGCGGCGCTTATGCGGAAGGTCGCAAAATAACTTTGTCCAACCGCTTCCTCGAATGGCAAATGGAGATGAGCGGAGGTTCCGCGAAGAGCACGTCTCTCCATAATCTTCTTAGCGGCCGTACCTTTGCATTAAGCAGCAATAACGAAGTGCAATTGACCTTCTCGGACGCCAAAACACGCGTGGAGATTCCCTGGTGGCACACGCGCGCAGTTTCCGCTGTGGCAGGTGGCTCCCCGGAAAGCGAACAGGGCTACCAGCAGGGTTTCCATTCTCCCAGCTACCGAGAAGACGCCGGATGGGGCACGAGTCTCAACTTGCTGCGCGCCATATCCGGACCTGTATATTCCGGATACTGTTGGTTCCGGCAAGAGTTTGAGTTACCCGTGGAGGCATCGTCGGACGAGATCACGTTGTGTCTTGGCGGCTACACTCAGGAAGATTGGAATGAGTATTGGATTTTCGTGAACGGTGTGCCAGCCGGGTATTGGACAAGATCAGGGCGCTGGCGGGAACCGGAAGAAGCTGTAATCAAGCGGGGCAGTCCGGCACACACTGCGCTGAAATTTGGGGGTGGTCAAAAGAACTTATTAGCCATTCGCACCTACCAACTCGACCGGCATTTTGAGGGCGCCACGGAAGACATTCTGGATCGATTTGTTTTCGATGAGCGCCTTTCCGATCAGTTCATCGCCGTCGGGCAACCCTACCGCCGGATTTCCAATTTCCGAATGCTGCGCTGGCGCAAAGAGGAAAACGCGGATCAAGCCAAATGTGAATTTGACTTTGAAAACCGCGAAGAACAACTGCAACTCACCTTGCACTTTGAGCTCGACGGTTTTGCGCGAAGGAAGTGGTTCGAAGTGAAGAACACCGGCGCCAGGGACCGCTTGCTGCTCGACGTGGATCTGGATGACTTCCATCTTGACGCCCCCACAACGGAAGGCGACTACGGCCAGCCACTGCTCGCAGGCGGCGAATTGTTTTGCGCAGTTGAGCATCCGGCCGGAGTCAACCAAGGGATGAGTGGACGAGTTCGGCTGAGACATTTTCCCGGCAAGAAGTTGGCCGCTGGAGGAGTTCTCACCAGCCAAGCCTCTCTCATTGGTGTCGCTCCTGCCAATCAGGCCCGCGAACAATTTCTGAATTTCATTCGCGCCCATTCCCCGCGCAAGAATCTGCTCAGCATTTACGATCCTTTGGGAATCAATGGATTTCCCGATAGCCCCTGTTGGACGCTGGATGACCGGGAAATGCTGGGCACCATGCAGCTTTTGCAAAAATGGCAACAAAAGGGAATTAAGTTCGACTATTATGTGCCCGACGTGGGTTGGCAGGATCGCACTGGCGACATGACGCAATATTGGCCGCAGTGTTTTCCCAACGGACCCGAACAGGTGATCGAGCGGGCCAATCAACTTGGCATGAAATGGGGTCTGTGGTTTTCGGGCACCTATGGCGACTGGAGCATCGGGGACAATCCTCGCACCGCTCCCAGCCGGGTTCCAGATTCCGGCACCGCGTGGCCGCGCGACCAGCATCGCGATGGCTTTCCGCAGGACAATTGGGAACACCAACTTTGTCTGGCTTCTGAGCCCTACTTCACGATGTTCCGCGACGGTTTAATCGAACACATCCGGAGGCTCCATCTGCGGCTCTACAAGGTTGATACCTCCGAATACTATTGCAACAGCACCGAGCACAATCACCTGCCGGGGAAGTATTCTACCGAGGCAAATTTTGACGCTTTAATCGAAATTGCCAAGGCGACGCGCGAGGCAAATCCTGATCTTTACATCATGTGGTATTGGGGAATACGTTCACCGTTCTTCCTTTATTATGGGGATTCGATCTTCGAGAAGCGGATCACTCTGGAAGCTGCCAGCACCGGCGACTATCCCGCTCTCTTCTTCCGTGACGGTGTAACCCTGGCGCTCGATCAGGGAACACAATTCTCTGAGTTCATCCCTCCCATGTGCAAAGACAGTCTCGGTGTATGGATTACGGACACCTATTGGGGCAATGCGATGCGGAAGGAGCGCTGGCGCGAGGCCGCGGTGATGGATTTGGGCCGGGGAAGCCTGCTATTTCCGCAGCTTTGGGGCGATCTTTATTCGTTTGAGGACGACGATGTCGAATTCCTCTCGCGGATTCAGAGGCTGGCCAAAGACAACGAAGCCATTCTTTGCCATCAAAAAGCTATCCTGGGCGATCCGTGGAAAAACGAAGTCTATGGGTACGCTCATTTTGAGAAAGATCACGGCCTGATTTTCATGAACAACTTGGACTTTCAAGCCAGATCCGTACGTTTGGCTTTCGGGGAAGACATGGGCCTGAAGGCGCCCGCCGGCACCCGGCTGCGGCTGATTGAGCATTTTCCCAATCACGGAGAACTCACGCTGGAGGAGGGCACGCTCAGTAGCGGACAAACTCTCGAAGCCTGGTTGCGCCCCTTCGAAGTCGCACTTTGGGAGGTATTGCCCGAGACGCAAGAGGTAGAAGGGAGCGGGGAGTTGAGCAAGCGGACTTTGCTCAAGCAAAACTCAAATGCCCAAAGCCAGCAACTCGAACTGGCTGAAGATTCCGGGACGCCCGCCATGGAAGTCTATTTTGCTGAACCGGACCCGCACTTCCGCTCCTCGAAGAATCGTCCGGCATTGGAGGATTTCAAGAAACGCGGATATGAGAAGAGGAGCATTGCACGCCGCACGGTGCTGCCACAGTTCCAGGGGCGGCAAGTGCTCGCGGTCGTCCTTCGCTTTCGTAAAGATGGGAAGGTGTGGAGAACAAGTCAACCCGCCGATCTTATCCAGGCCGCCGCAAAGATCGGGGAGCAGAGCCTTCAAATGGAGGCGGTTCCCAGCTTCAGGCAGACCGAGAATAACCAATGGGCTCCGTGGCTGGTATTCAAGATTCGCAGTAATGAAAAATGGGCGGGCAGCAACTTTCGCATCGCCATTACCGCATACCTTCCGCCAGAGGTGGATTGTCAGGAAGAGGGCTGGCTGGTGCCGGAGTGGTGGACGTAATCACGAACGCATCCTCACTCAAAGACAATGCGATTCATTTTGGGGACTTTCTGAACAAATTGGCCGCAAGCTATTCCGGCTGGTGCACTGCGGAGTATGTTTGGATCCGTTGGGCACATTGCAATGAAGTGGATAATGTAAGCGAGACGATTTTATTGCGCGATTTGCTGCAATCCATTCAGAGGACAATCGCTTGAAACTTTCGGGCAGAGTCGCAATTGTCACAGGCGCAGCGGGAGGGATCGGACGGGCCACCGCGCTGACTTTTGCTCGCGAAGGCGCAAAGGTGACGGCGGCCGATAGAAACGAAGCCGGCGGGCAAGAAACATCCAGGTTAGCGGAGCGTCTCCC
Organism: uncultured Acidobacteriaceae bacterium; assembly: GCA_963697035.1. Lineage (GTDB taxonomy): Bacteria > Acidobacteriota > Terriglobia > Terriglobales > Acidobacteriaceae > PALSA-270. The sequence goes on from CAVOMN010000005.1 coordinate 483,787, forward strand.
GGGACAGGTGGTTTTCAAGTCAGCCGACGTCTGCAATGAAGCTCAGGTACAAGAACTCGTGGAACGAACCGTGGCCCGCTGGGGCCGGCTCGACATCCTTTTCAATAATGCTGGAATAGTTCTGGTGAAGCCGCTTGAAAAAACCACCGAAGCCGAGTGGGATCATCTTATGGCGGTTAATCTCAAAGCGATATTTCTTGGCTGTAAGCATGCGATTCCGCACCTGCGCCGCGCGGGTGCAGGAGTCATCGTGAATACAGGCTCGATCGCGAGTTTTATCGGGCAGCTCAATACTCCCGCCTACACCGCTTCGAAAGGTGCAGTTGCTTTGCTGACGAAATCGCTGGCGCTCGACTACGGCCGTGACGGAATCCGGGTCAATTGCATTTGTCCTGGAATCACGGACACTCCGATGTTGCGGGAACATATGGGACATGGAGAAACGGGCGAGAAGATGATTCGTGAACGGCTCGCCCGGGTACCGCTGGGCAAAATCCTCGACCCTGATGACGTGGCTAGGGCGGTCTTGTATCTTGCGTCTGACGACTCAAAAGGAATCACCGGCATCACGCACGTGATTGACGGTGGGCTTCTGGCGGCCGCGGAATACAACGTTCCTCTCGCGAACCCTAGCCCGCAGCGACACGAGTGACAACCCAGTCAGTAAAGGTATTCCCCCTGCAGGATCTGTGGATGACCTGAGCTGGACCAAAGGAAAGCACAACCTGCAATTCGGCGCTAACTACCGGCTTATCAGCGATGAGGTAAGCACGGACGCATCTTCCTATAATACGGCTGAATCTTACATAGGAGAGGCCCACGATGATATCGCCAATACCGGTTCGAGTCTCGACCCGGGTGCGTTCGGTTTCCCTGCAGTGGCTACCACTTTGGACACATCCTACGATTACGCGGCCATGAACATGGCCGGGGTTGTCGCCTGGGGCACCGATAACTACAGCTATGCAGTTTCCAACGGCTCGGGAACGCTGCAGCCGCAGGGTGCGTTCGTGAACCGGAACTATAAGACAAATCAGTTTGACTACTACATCGAAGACACATGGCACGCGCTGCCGAAGCTTTCGGTCACGTTGGGTGTCCGGCACATGTTTATCCAGACTCCCTACGAAGTGAATGGGCAACAGGTGTCGCCGACATTCAGCCTGCATGACTGGGCGCAAACGCGCGCCGTGCAAGCTGCCATGGGTAATACTGTAGAACCAAATATTGAGTTTGTTCCGTCCGGTCAGGCAAACGGAGGGAAACCGTTCTGGCCGATGGCGAAAACAAACATCGGTCCGCACGTGGGTCTGGCCTATTCTCTGGACACAAAAACCGTTATCCGCGCCGGTTTTGGCGTAGTCTTCGACAACTATGGGTTGGGCATCGCCAACGTTCTGGCGACTAATGGCTCGGCAGGGCTGTTGGGGCAGAACGGAACCCCTGGGGCCTGGACCACAGTGGATGCGGCTCCGCGCTTCACCGCCTTGCAATCCCTCCCGTCGTTTTCCATTGTTCCACCGCCAGACAGCAGCATTACGTTTCCCTACACTCCAACGCTGGGCGCTACCGGAGTCGTCTCCGTCGCCGACGACAAAAGCAAGGCTCCTTATGCGTATGCCATGAACTTATCGGTAGAAAGACAACTCCCCGATGGTTTCACTCTGGAAACGTCCTATGTCGGGCACTTGGGAAGAAGGTTGCTGCAAACCATCGATTACGCTATGCCGCTGGACCTGGTGGACCCCAAGAGTGGCGTCGACTACTTTACCGCGGCGGCACAACTTGAGAGGATGGCTTTCGCCGGTACGCCCGCTTCTGCTGTCCAGAAAATTGCCTATTGGGAAGACATGTCTCCCGATGCGGCGGGCACGGGAGCCTCGGGCGCCGGCACACCAGGATTTACCGCGACACAGAATTCTACGCGAGCTACGCCGCGAGTCCGCTGAATACGTCGGCCGATATATACGGCATGGACGTATTCTGCTCTCCCGGGTGCGGCGGTCAGAGGTTCCGCTATTTCGCCAATCAATACGTCTCGGCGTTCGCGCAAGCGAGCATCGGGACCAGCAGCTATAACGCCGGACAGGTCACGCTGCGTCATCCTTTTAGTCACGGATTGCAGACTGATTTCAGCTACACCTTCTCGAAAGCACTCGACTACGGCTCCAGCGCCGAACGCATCGGTGGCCACCTGGCGAACAATTTCGCCTTCAGCCAGATCGTCAATGCTTTCAATCCACGTCAGAATTATGGGATATCCGATTTCGATGTAACTCACCGTTATTAGAGGTGTAAAAAAACCTCTTGAAATCTGGCCTGTTGGACCCACGCAAACATTGGTTCTTTGAACTGCGAATTGTCACAGTAGAAAAGTGTAGCTTTCTAATTCGGCCTTGAAAGGTTTACTCAACAGCTCCACGCGCGGAGTCGAGCCCTTAGTCGCCGACCCTCTTCAGGCTGGCCAAACTTCTTTGTGATCCCCGTCACAATCCCATGTGATGTTTGCCGCTGCGCGATTTGAGCTGACCTCAGAATCGGCTGCATCCGATTTGGAGTGCTAAGTATCTGTAGCTTCAATAAGGAGACGAGGAGATGCCATTGCATCATCGCATGTGGCTTCTGTCCGTGGCGGTTATCATATGCATGTCTTTTTCGACTATAGCTTCGCCATCCCGGCTTTTTCACGCCAATACGGCACTTCCTGCAGCACCTGCCATGTGGACTTTCCTAAGCTGAACGACTTTGGCAAAGCTTTCAAGGACGCTGGATTCAAGTTCCCCAAGGATGATGAGACGTTTATCAAGCTGCCGCCGACCTGCTTGGCGCACCTGCGCAGAAAGAGCTATGGCCGCACACGATTTATCCCGGGACAATTCCTGGACTTCCGCCGATTGGCTTGCGGTTTAATACCTTCTTTCAAGTGGTTGGCAACAACCGCAACAATTTCAACCTGCAGAATCCGGGAGACCCCGCCTTGCAACAGTTTGTTCCGCGGACCGATTTTCAGCCTGGGACTATTTAGCATTTTCATCGCAGGTAACTTTGGAGATGGCATTGCCTTCTGGGTAGATGACGACATCAGCGTGGGCGGCGCCAATGCGTCTGGATCGATTAGGGGACGGTTATTTGAAATTCGTGAACCTAGGCAGGGTTCTTAAATTGCCTACGGATGTCCTGAGCCTGAGGGTTGGGCAATTCGAACTCGACCTGCCATTCAGCCAGGCCCGCACCTGGAACTTGAGCGGCTGGGACATTTATGACGAGTCGAACTTCAGCACGCCTTCTGCCACTGGGACTCCGAGTGTCAACAACGCGTTCTCACTTTCCAGCGCCGCACAAGGGGTGGAATTCAGCGGCGGACACACTTACGGCGGTTATCATTACTCTCTGGCCATAGTGAATCAGAACACAGGCGGTACGCCCGCCAGCGGAACCAACGTGTCCCCGGAAGTCGCCTATCGTGTCTGACTCGAATTTCAAGGATATTTATGCGCGCGCGTCCTACCGCTTCAATCTGGAGCGCGACACCACCAGCAGGAACGAGGTGCAGGCTGCGGGGAGCGACAGGTCCGCGGGACCATACCTATCTGACGCTCGGGACGCTGTATTTTTACGGAAGAGCCGTGCAGCGATACCAGGGCCAGGATATAACCGGGACGCAAACGCAATCACTGCCCGGGAGCCTTTTTACCGGCTGGGCGGCGATTTTAGCTTTAATTACCGCGCACTGAATCTCATGGGGCAGTATCTCTACGGGTACGATCAAAACCAGCTTCCCTTTATTCCGAGTGGGCAGCCATTACCGACCAGCTTCAATTTGGGGCCTGCCGCTACGTTCAGCGGAGGCTTTCTGGAGGCGGACTATATGGCGTACCCATGGCTGATGGCCATCATGCGCTGGGACGAGGTGAAATCTACCGGGGACTTCCTCAACGCTCTTGGGGCCGATTTCAACAATCCGCCGCCGTCCTCGTTTTTCGGAGCGGCAAGCTCCACGCGAAACCGGTTCACGCCGGGAGTTCAATTCCTGATCCATGCCAATATCAAAGCTTCGTTCGAGTACCAGATTCGTCCGAAGCAAATCGTCTACGCGGTGGGATTCGACTACCCAGCCACTCACGAATCCATTCCGCACGAACGCCGCGGTGGCGGGGCTGGAGTGGGTTTATTAATCCAGGGAGGCTTGAGCCTCCCCCATCCTTTGAAACGGAGAAATTTCATGAAGCGCAACGTTCTCATGGCGGTCGTGGTGATGGGAGTCTTGGGGGCAATGGCCAGTGCGGGCACCATCAGCGGCAAGGTTTCTGGGGTTACAGGTGAATCGGTAGTTTACGTGGAAGCCGTCGCGAGCAAGACTTTTCCCGCGCCGACGCAGCAGCCCGTGATGGATCAGAAGGGACTGATGTTTCAGCCGCACATCACGGTAGTGCAGCAAGGAACCACGGTGCAGTTCCTGAATAGCGACAGCGTTGCCCACAACGTCTTCTGGATTTCGGTCGGCGGCAACAAGAAGCTGGGCCACAACCTGGGGACCTGGCCCAAAGGGGAAAAACGCCCATTCAAGTTCGACAACCCTGGCGCCGTTCCGCTGCTGTGCAATGTGCATCCGGAGATGTCTGGCTACATTGTCGTAGCGCCGACTCCCTACTACGCGCTGAGCGACAAGTCGGGAGAATACAAAATTGATAACGTGCCTGATGGCAGTTATACCGTGACTGCCTGGCATGAAGGCGCAAAGAACCAATCGAAGCCGGTGACGGTCTCCGGCGACAGCAGTGCTGATTTCACGCTGAGCAAGTAGACAGACGGGGAGCGAGAGAGTCTCTGTCTCCGCTCCCTGATTTTTTCGTCCGCGAATTCTCCGGTCGTCCCAATCATGCTCAAGCACTACAAAAACAAGAAGGTGGATCGGGATTGGTTGAACACCAACTTCCCCTGCATGATGGCGTGTCCGGCTCACACCAACGCGGGCCGATATGTGGCGTTGATCGCCGAAGGCCGCTTTCAAGAGGCCTACAAGTTTGCGCGCGATCCCAATCCGTTGGCCAGCATTTGTGGCCGCGTCTGCGCGCATCCCTGCGAAACGGCGTGCCGCCGAGGAGAAATCGACCGGCCCATCGCGATCCGGGCTCTGAAGCGCTTCTTGACGGAGCGACATGGGCCTGAGTCCAAATATCCTGTTGATGTCAATGCCGGGCGCGGTCAAAACAAACTCCCATTCAAGGTGGCGGTGGTTGGGGGCGGTCCGGTCGGACTAGCGGCTGCCCATGATCTAGCCCTGATGGGTTACGCGGTCACGATCTTCGAGGCTGCACCGGTAGCTGGCGGAATGCTTTATCTCGGCATCCCTGAGTATCGTTTGCCCCGCGACGTCGTGGAAGCCCAGGTTCGAGAGATCCTTGAGACCGGGGACATTACCCTCAAGCTGAATCACGCTGCCGGACGCGACTTTGCGATTTCCGATCTGCGCCATCAGGGGTTCGACGCAGTGTTGATCGCAGTGGGTGCCCACCGCAGCCGCGATCTGGCAATTCCCGGAGTAGATCTTGACGGCGTATACAAGGGCATCGATTTCCTGCTCAACGTGAATCTGGGCTACAAGTTCACCATCGGCAAGAAGGTCATTGTGATCGGCGGCGGAAACGTGGCGATGGATGTCGCGCGTTCCGCGGCGCGCGAGGTCATTCGTCAACATGCGGCTGGAATCGAAGACGTGGAGCCATCGCAGGAAAACGTCGCGGCTGTGGCCACGCGGGAGATGGTGGATATTTCCCTTTCCGCTTTACGCATGGGCGCGCGCGAAGTCAATCTCGTCTGCCTGGAAAAGCGTGAAGAAATGCCAGCGGCCTTGGAGGAGATCGAAGAGGCGGAGACCGAAGGCATCATCATGCATCCTGGCTTGGGCCCAAAGCGGATGATTGGCAAGGACGGCAGAGTTGTCGCCCTGGAGGCGCTAAGAACCAAGTGGGTGTTCGATCAAAACAAGCGTTTCAATCCCGCGTTCTACGAGGGCAGTGAAACACAGCTGGAATGCGACACCATTATTATGGCCATCGGCCAAGCGCCAAAATTGGATTTCCTGAAGCCGGAAGATGACGTAGAGCTTTCGCCCCGTGGCCTGATCGCAGTCAATCCGCAAACTTTGATGACCTCGGCTAATGGAATCTTCGCCGGCGGCGATTGCGTGTTTGGCCCGCGACTGATCATTGACAGCGTGGCCGATGGCAAGCGCGCGGCGGTTGGCATTGACGAATTTCTACGCGGACAAAAGCATCCCGAACCGGTCGTGGAAGTTGAAATCCTCAAACGCCACGGCATGCCGCTGGACTTGCTCGATTTGGCTCGCCCGCCCATCCCTATGCTGCCGCTGGAACGCCGCACTGGGGTGACTGAGGTAGAGATCGGCTACGACGCGGAATCTGCGATGGCGGAGGCACAACGCTGCCTGCACTGCTGGGTGAATACGGTTTTTGAAGGCAGCCCTGAAGACGGAAGCATGTGCATCTTGTGTGGTGGCTGCGTGGATGTGTGTCCGGAGAACTGTTTGCAACTGGTGTCACTGGATCGGATCGCAATTTGAGCCTGAGGCGGTTCAGCAGATTCGCGACCATCAGGAATTATTCGGAGTCGAATTGGATGAAGTAAAAGCCGACGAGCTTGGCATTATTACCGGCTCGGCCATGTTGAAGGATGAGACCCGCTGCATTCGTTGCGGGCTCTGTGCGGCCCGTTGTCCGGTCGGCACCATCACCATGGAGTCGTACAACCTGGTTCCGGCCGAGCCGACGGGATTGATCTCAATCGAAACGCTGGACGCGACCTTTTCGTCCCAAAGCGGCGCCGGTGGGCGCGAGCCCGAGGTAAATATGTCCGAGGAAAAACAACGCGAGTCTGCGTCGGCAAAGAAAAGGAATTCGACCGGCGCGCATTCTTTGTGAAGCTCGGACTGGGATCGTTGAGCATCGCGGCCACGGGCACGGCAGTGTTCGCCTACCAGTTCCTCTCGCCAAATGTTCTTTATGAGCCGTCCCCCATCATCAATGCCGGCAAGCCGGAGAGCTATCCGCTGGATTCGGTCACGCTCGACGTGAACTCGGCGATTTACCTGATCCACGCAAATGAAGGGTTCTTCGCGTTGAGCGCCATTTGCACCCACCTAGGGTGCATGACCGCATGGAAACCGGAGTTGGGCATCATCGCCTGCCCCTGCCACGGCAGCAAGTTTACTCGCGAGGGATAGAAGACCGATGGCCCGGCGCCACGTCCGCTGCCCTGGTTGAGGACCTGGGTGAGTGATGAGGGTGACTTGATGGTGGATCGCTCCACCAACATTCGTCCGATGCAGTTCGTGAGAATTTGAGCATGGCAAAGCCCACTAATTATTTCGATGAATTGCGCGGCACCCGGGTGTGGCGTTCGGTATTTCGCAGCGGGACTGGATCCAGTACATTGCACCGTGCTCTCGCGATCCAGCAAAACATCTTCTTGCATCTTTTCTCTACCAAAGTACGGAAGCGGATGACCAGCTTCGGCACTACCTGGTACTTGGGAACGATGACCTTCGGTACATTCTTAATTCTGGTGATCACCGGAATTTTGCTGATGCTCTACTACCATCCCTCGGTTCCGCAGGCCTATGCTGACACCAAGGATCTGCAGTTCGTCGTCTCCTCAGGATTGTTTCTGCGTAATCTGCATCGCTGGTCGGCGCATGCCATGGTCTTTCTGGTGTTCGCCCACATGTTCAAGGTGTTTTATCGCGGTGCCTATCGGCCTCCGCGTGAATTCAACTGGGTGATTGGAGTCATCCTCCTGCTGATCACCTTACTGCTCAGCTATACGGGATATCTGCTGCCCTGGGATCAGCTGGCGTTCTGGGCGATCACGGTGGGTTCGAATATCGCTTCAGCGGTACCGGTCTTCGGCAATAAGGTTCACTTCCTCATGCTGGGCGGGAACCAGGTCAATGCGAATGCTCTGCTGCGCTTCTACGTACTGCACTGCGTGATTCTACCCCTGACAGCAATTCTCTTCATTGCCGTCCATTTTTGGCGGATTCGCAAAGATGGCGGACTCTATGCGCACCAGAGCGAGCCTAAGACGGTGGCGGTCAAGGCTGCTCAGGCATCAGCGGGGAGTGCGCAATGAGTGATCCCAAAGATTTTGTCGCCGGGATGGACTCCAACGCTCGCAAAGCGCCTACACGAATTGCTTTCATCACGCGGCGTACATCAGCCCAGGTAAAAACTTCCGACGAAGAGCAGATTCAGACTTATCCCGAAGTCTTGTTCCGCGCTGCGGTCGCGATCGAGGTGCTGGCGATTGCGCTGGTGACTGTCTCCTTACTATTCAATGCGCCCCTCGAGGGCTTGGCCGACCCTTCGCACACGCCCAATCCGGCTAAAGCGCCATGGTACTTTCTTGGCCTGCAGGAGATGTTGCACTACTTTCCACCAGTAGTTGCTGGAGTGCTGGTTCCAACGCTGGTGGTGATTGCGCTGGTAGTGATTCCCTATTTCAACATTAATATTGAGGCGCAAGGGCTTTTCCTCAAAGACCGCAAGCTCCGCCTTCGTATCTTCTATATTGTCGCGCTGGCGCTCTCGTTGTTCTTACTGGTGTTTGACGTCTATGTAGCTTTAGCCCCGACGCTTCTGGTTTGCGCGCTGATGCGTGCTTGCCGCATACAACTCGCCGCAGTCTCCGTCACGTTTTCGCCGTTACCTTGCGTCCAAACCTCTTTCTTACTGGATCATGACGTGGTTCCTGTTCGAACTGGTAGTGCTGACGGCGGTCGGTACATTTTTTCGTGGCCCAGGCTGGTCCTGGGTTTGGCCCTGGAGAAGCTAAGTGGAACCCGACAAGAACCCGAAGTCCACGGTATGGCAAAGCCTCTTTGGCGACCCGGTTCGCACATTTGGTGTGGTGAGCCTGCTTTTGCTGATTTTTCTCGCCATTGCTCCTGCCAAGAATCACTTTAGCGAGTGGCGACATTATCAACAGCAATACTTAACTTTGATTCGAGGGCGCGGCGATGCGGTGACTCTGCAGCGCCATTTGCAAGGCGGAATCCAGCAAATCTGGCTGCCCGATCTTGGGGTCGTGGACCGTTGCACGACGTGTCATGTGGGATTGAAGGAAGCCAGCCTGGCGGATGTGGATACGCAACCGTTCCGCAGGCATCCAGTGATTCCTCACAAACTGGATGAGTTTGGCTGCGTGATGTGCCACCGCGGACAAGGCGCAGCAACAACGGTTGAGGAAGCGCATCGCAGCACTCTGGCGTGGGAGCAGCCCATCCTGCCGGCGCGTTACGTTGAATCCTCTTGCGGACAATGCCATCGCGCTGCCCTGGCGGGCACGCCGCAACTGAATCTTGGGCGTGCGCTTCTCGCGCGCTATGGCTGCGTCCGCTGCCATACGGTCAAGCTGCCCGACGGCGGCGTAATGAAAGCGACTGACGATCCGCCTTCGCTTTCTCACATTGCAGACAAGACGAGTCGAGAGTGGATCTATACCTGGTTGAAGGATCCTCAGGCCTACGCCGTTTCTGCCACCATGCCGAACTTCAAGCTGAGTGATCCGGATGCACGCGATATGTCGGCTTTCTTGATCGCGAACAGCACAGCGCTGCCGGGAGACACTGCTGTTGTTCCGGCTTCGAAAACGCCGTCCGATCCGACTGCCGGAGCGAGTTTGTATGGAGAATCCTTCTGTGCCTCCTGTCACGCCGTGCAGAATGCAGCCGGGAATGTGGTGGGCGGAGACGTTGGTCCAGAGTTGACTCGCGTGGGCAGCAAAGTAAAACCCGAATGGCTGCAAGCCTGGCTAAGCAATCCGCGTTGGTACGATGGCGAAACGGCGATGCCGCACTACCGCTTTAACGACCAGCAGTTGTCTGTGCTCAGCGGCTATCTGGAAAGCAAAACGGATTCGGATTTACTTGCTGCCGTGCACTTGGATACGGCCACGCCTGAACAGGTCGCTCACGGCAAGACTTTGGTCACGGAATACGGTTGTGCCGCTTGCCACGAAATTAGTGGAATTAAGAAGCCGGAGAATTTCGCTCCCGAGCTGACGCGAATTGGTAGCAAGCCGATTACGCAGTTGATATTTCTGCAAGGGATGCCTCACACCTTGCCGGATTATATTTCCGCCAAGATCCGCCAGCCGCGATCTTTCGGGGCCGCACTCAAGATGCCGCAATTCAGCTTCACGCCTGCCCAGGTGGATGCTCTGACGACGGCGCTACTCTCGCTCACAGATCGCAGTCAAACCTTGCCGCGCGCCCTGATGGTGGCAGCACCACAGATTTCCGACTATCAGCCCGCGGGTAGAGCCGGAAAGCTCATGGCAGATCTGGCTTGCTTCAGTTGCCATACTATCAACGGCCGCGGCGGTGATATGGCTCCGGACCTTACGTGGGAAGGAAGTTCGGTACAACGTTCGTGGCTGCAGGCGTTTCTGAAGAATCCCAACACGCTGCGGCCCGCGCTTATCCGCCGTATGCCCAAGTTCAATCTCTCGGACAGCGATATCAACGAGCTGACAGATTACATCATGACCGTCTATCAGAGTCCTGCCATCGATCGGGATTCGCTGCCTCTCAGTGGATATCCAACGACTCAAGTCGAGCAGGGAAGGCAACTCTTCTATGCCAAGTATGCTTGCCAGTCTTGCCACATTGTGAATCCGAAAAGCGACAAAGGATACATCGGGCCTACTCTCACGCAAGTGGGTTCGCGCCTGAATGGCGCTTGGATTTTTAATTGGCTGAAGAACCCGCAGGCCTTGCGCCCGGATGTTGTTGAGCCGAACTTCAATATGAGTGACGACGATGCCCGCGCTTTGACCGCATTCCTGATGATGCAAAAAACAGCCAGCAAACAGGAGGCGAAGAAATGAGACGATCTTCGCTGACAGGTTTCGCATGCAGCCTCATTATTGTTATCGGGACTGCCGGCTGCGCGAGAAAATCGGCATCCCCGCCCCCTCTAAGACCAACTGCTTTTGGCAGCGCTCTCGTCGAATCGAGCGGCGGCAAGCAGATTGGGACGACTGGAGCAGTCCTCGCCCAGCCCGTGATCGTCCAAGTCAACGACGAGCAGGGCAACGCGGTCCCGGGAGCGCTGGTGGAATTCAACGGATCAGCGGGAGTCAGCTTTGATCCTGCCAATGGGGTTACCGACTCCAGCGGCCAGTTCACCACAAACGTCATGCTAGGTGGGATGGCGGGCCGGTACCAGATCACGGCTAGTACCTTGAGCAAGGCACAGAAAAGAGTCAAGCTCCAACTACGGGGAAACTGCGCTCGGATATCAAGCACAGGTGGGACAACAACTCGACGAGAAGTACTGCGCCCGCTGCCACAACCCGGAATCTTCCCCCGAACGGGTTTCGAACTATGACAACCTCGAGACTAAGCCGCACGCCTTCACCGAAGGCGACACGCTCAACAAGATGACTGACGTGGATTTGGCCGCGATTATCAGCCATGGTGGCCCGTCGCTGAACAAATCCGCGCTCATGCCGCCCTACGGATATACTCTCAGCAAGACGGAAACCCAGGCTCTGCTTGCCTACATCCGGCTGATCTCTGATCCGCCATATCAAGGTTCCGGAATGCTGTATGTTCAAAAATAAATTTTTCAGGCTTGCTCTCTTGCTGGCCTGCAGTCCATGCTTTTCCCAAGTTGTGAGTCCGTGGGAAATCAAAGATCCGGAGCTTAGTTCCTTGCAGCAGCAGTACAACGAGGAGCTTCAGGCTGCTGGGCGCGACATTCTAGCCATTCACTTCGACTATCCTTTCTATCTCAGCCGCAAACTCGATCTCGACCTGGCGGCACAGCAGCGGGCGGACCAGCACTCGATCCGCTTCGACAAATACAGCGGACACACGGTGCTGGCGATTACTGGTAACTATTACGCCGCATACTCAACTGAAAAAATGAGCGCCGATCAGCGCGCCCGCGCTACTCTCCTCGCCGTGATTGTGCCGATTTTGAAAGACGCGGTGCCTCGTTTTCAGTCGAACCATGATGTGCAAGGCTACGCCATCGAGATTTCCCACCACATCACGGGCAAGGTGATGGGTGTTGGCATGGAACGGGCGGAAAATCTCATGGTGTTTCTTCCACAACGCGATGCCATAAGACTGGTTGGCTCGAAGAACGAGACGGTGCAGCAGGCCGCGCTGCTTGAGGGAAAAGCTTTCTTGAATGCCCAGCCCATTACGCTGTGGTTGAGTGACGACGGACCCAGGTTGGCCGCTGAGCGTTCCGCCAGTCAGGCTTCCGTCACAAAAGACTCTGCGGAAACCGGTAGCAGAGGATTCTCACGAAAGCAATGCGGTTGTTCCGCTTGCTTCATCTCAACCCGCAGCTGCGACGGCGACAAGACAGAAGGAAAATCCCACTCTCCCCCCGCCGCCACGCGATACTTCGCCGCAAGCGCTGGCTTCTTTGCAAACCTCCGGGCAGGAAATTATTGGCCGCATGCTCAAGGAAATGGAGCCGCAAGCCCACTTCGTCACCTATGCGCCGCCGCGATTTATTGCGTTTCGACAAGGGATCTACTTGGAACTCTCCCTCAATACATCGCTGCCAGAGCCTGCAACCGCTTCGCGTTACAGATTGGCGGCGCTGGCTTTCGACGAACATATCGCCCACCTGCTGCGCCCCACACTGGAATATTTCAAAGGAGACCAGAACTTTGATGGTGTGGGCTATAGCACGACTGTACATTTGTTGGGTAAGACCGCTGCCGCAAGCGCCAACTCTGAAGCCGTCGAGTTTTTCTTCCCGCTTTCCGCTTTGCGCTGCTACGCCAGCTACGATTGCACTGGCCAGCAGTTGGTCAACGAAGGAACGGTACTGATCAACGGCGAACGTGTATCTCTTGATCTGCAGATTGCCGAAGGCGGCTCCGGCCGCTGAACCTTCATATGACAGCGTTAACCACATGTCTGGTACCTAGGTTCGCTAATTGATCGGGAGCTCTGGATATTCGCGAGCAAATCCTCTCGTTCGTTTGATATCTGCAATCTCGGAACATTGATTGAAGGACTACACTGCCTGCCGTTGCCGCGAAAGCGCCCTTTAGTGGGGTTCCCCCTCTTCGCCCGCATATGAACGCACGCCCGCGAGCGACCTGTTCCCATTTTGACCATTCTCAGGGATCACTCCGACGCCATTGTTCAGCGCGTTGAGTTCGGCTTCCTTCCGCTGGCGGCAGGCTGCAGCATCCGAGCATCTTTGCCTACTGAGAGCCGGATGAGGTGCTGTCCTTCGTACCACGAGATGTAGTACGCCCCTTCAGGATGTCGCGCTTGCCGGTCCCCAACCCAAACCACATCTGGCTTGATCCGTCCATTGGCGGAAAGCGCCACTTGGCAATAGCGCGGGCCTTCGCTGGTCTGGATTCGTTTGGTGAGGTTGCACTGGCGGTTCGTTGGTGATCCTCCACTTTGATATCAGTGTGGATATCACCGGCTTGCAAATGCTAGATAAAAAAGAACTGGCGGAGAGGGAGGGATTTCGAACCCCCGGTACAGTTTCCCGCACAGTGGTTTTCAAGAACACAGCAGGAATTTGCAGCGTTCTGAAAATTTTCTACTCTATTTGATTCTTCAATCGCTTACAAGCTCACCTATTTTGCCAGGTTCCTATTCGATTTGACGCGTTTTGATCGATCTATGATTACACTTTCATGACAGTGGCTCGCGTCAGATCGTTCTTGTACGCAGCCAATTTTCACTCACCACCAGTCAGTGTAATCGCTGTTCTCGACAGCTACCAACGTGTAATCTCCTTGGTCGGGAAGGATGGGACTTACTGCGGGTGTCAGGTTCGGAGACAACGCGCATCTCCCCAACGCCTTTAGGCATTGGGGAGATTATTCAACGTTGCAAACGAATTATTGACAGTCGTTATGCAGCACGCTCGGTGCAGGTGGTCCTTCCACGCAAGGAACAGCGCTCAGATATTCGTAGATTGCCCGGATATCGTGATCGCTCAAGTGCTTATATATCGGCCATGGCATGATCTGAAGCAGGTCACCGTCAAACGGCGGAGGTAAACAATTGGTGGTAACCGTATCTGAGCACGTGGGATGGAGGTGATCCAGATCTACCCCCGTGCGCAAAATCCTCATGAAGTCTGATAGAGTATGGCCACCTTCCGGCAATCCGGTTTTGTCCGGTGTCAAGTTGCGGGAAATAATGTCCGGGGTTCCAGGGATGAGCGGGCCGAAATCCCGGCCTCCCCCCAAATAGACTGCGGCATTCACCTTCGTCGGCTGGTTAAAGTAGGGGTTTCCGCCTGGCGCAAATTCGGTCATCGTGCTGTTCGTATGGCAATCGTTACAGGAGGCGACCGCGTTCACGAGATAGCTTCCCAGTCCTACCAATTCACGATTCTTCCCATCTAGATTCAGGGGGACCGGCGCGATCTGGAAACCTCTTCTAATTCTTGCTTCATCGCGGTCGTTGTGGTCGTCGTAATTGTCGGCTTGCACAATGCGTGAGCGGATCAGCGTTCCCGATAGCGCGATCACAACCAACACGGTAATAACCGCCGCAGTTTTGGCGAGGGGCCTTGACTTCATACTGCCTCCTTTTTCAGTGAACGGCCCGGCCTGGACACCGTTGTCCAGGTTCCGAGCGGGTGACGTTCCGATGGCGTAATCTTCCCTTGCGGGACGACAATTACGCCCTCTTCGATTGAGCTTTTTTCCTGATGGCCCTGGGATAGGTCCCATAGTGATCTGCACAGCCGCAGCTTTCTGGCCCAGAACGATTTCCGGCGCAAAACTGCATCAGATTTCGGGAATTTGTTTCTCTGCGAACCCCGCTCGCAAACCGGCGTGATCCAATCTTCCGCGGTTCTACCATGGGTAGATCTCCTTACTGCGAAAGTGGGCCATCTTGCCGAGTCTCATTGGAGACTCAAGACGCCATAGCCAACTGCGTCATGACACCCACCATCGACGTCGGCAAGCTGTAGCTGGGTGGCTTTTGCATTAACGGTGCCGTAAATATCCGTTGTTGTGCCATCCTTGGCGCCGAGAGCTAGCTGGATGGCGCTTCCAACTAATTCTGAGGAGGTTATCGTAAATTCTTCGGTGCAGGCGGAGCTCGTGTAAGTGACGGTGCCCGTTACTGAGAGAGCGCGGGGAGCCTTGACGGGGGCGATTTGAGTCAGGTTTGCAGACACGGCGACCGAAGAGTCGGGTGCCGTCAGCGTGCCGCTGTAGACACCGCCAATCGGTTTAAACTTCACTCCTGTGAGCGATCCACTCTGCCCATCGGCGCAACCACCCTTGACTGCGTAGGAACCAAGCGAAACAGATGAGCGGTCGGGGGCCAGGAGGCCCGTGAAGGACAACACCTGGCCGTGATCGGCAGCTGAGGTGACTGATATGTTGCCTTGTGCGTCTATGGTCCCTGACAAGGGAATTGGCTCAAAGTTGTAACAAGCGCCCGAAGTGGCTGAGGGATTCCCGGCGATATATGCAGTCCCGACGAGTTTATCGGGCGTCAAGCTAAGGACGGCCTCAATACCACCCGCCAATTGAACATCGGATGATGCTGGTGTCACAAGGAACTGCCAGCTGCTGGCCGAAGCGCCTTCGTTCTGGTTTGCCATTGGATTGCCCGACCCGCATCCAGTCAGCGATACAACCAAAAGCAGCGACAAAGAAAGAACACACACCCGTAGGAAACTCGACCTAACTCTCAGTGTTCCTACCGTATGTACATTTCCTCCCAGGCTGTTGATCCAGCTTGAATGCATTTCTCTCACCTCGGTCGAGAGCGAGACTTACAGAACAAATTGCGCGTGGCAATGGACGCCGTGTCAATTCTTCTTTAATTCTTCTTCAACAGGTAACACGCTGTATTGATAGGACTTACGCTATCGTAGCGCAGCCGTTTTGTTTGACCCTCTTGCTGCTCCCTGCTACCCTTGACGCCATCGTCAAGGAGGGCATCATGCGGGCCCCTCTTTCTCCACCGCGTAGGCTCTCCTTTGGTCCCTTCGAAGCGGACTTGCCTTCCGGTGAGTTGTTTAAGAACGGAAATAGAGTCCGACTTCAGGCACAACCCTTCCAATTACTCGTCATGCTTTTGGAGCGTCCGGGCGAGCTCGTGACCCGAGAGCAGATTTGTGCGAAGCTTTGGCCAGCGGACACATTTGTCGACTTCGATCGTAGTCTGGGCACTGCCCTCAATAAAATCAGGGAGGTTTTGAACGATTCTGCAGCCGCGCCACGTTTTATTGAAACCCTGCCTCGTCGCGGGTACCGTTTCATCGCTGTGGTTTCTGCCGGCGAATTGGATCCAGAATCGTCGCTACCCACCGCTGATTTGGCGAAATCCCCGAAACAGAGTCGATTCTCTCGTGCTGCTGTCGCGATCACTGTGGTGGTCGCGGTTCTCCTTGGAGCAATCTCGATTGCTACTATCACGCCGAGATGGTGGCCCCCGAAGTTGGCAGGCCTACCGCCGGTTCGGTCAATCGCAGTCCTTCCCCTGTTAAATCTTTCAAACGATCCAGAGCAGCAATTCTTCGCAGATGGAATGACCGACGAACTCATCACGAGTCTCGCCCAGATCAGTTCTCTCCGCGTTATTTCGCGAACATCTGCCATGGCGTACTTGGGAACACACAAGCCCGCTGCACAGATAGCCCGCGAACTGGGCGTTGACGCTTTCGTAGAAGGCTCGGTCGTCCGATCGGGCAGCCACGTTCGCATAACAGCTCAGTTGATTCATGCCGCTTCCGATCGCCATTTGTGGGCGCGCAGTTACGACCGGGATCTGAGCGATGTTCTGACAGTACAAGGCGAGGTAGCCCGCGAAATCGCGCAGAGTATTTCTCTTGAACTCACACGCCAGGAAAAGATTCAGCTCTCGCGACCGCATCCAGTGAACCCGGAGGTTGCACTCCTCTGCTTCAAAGGCTCCTATTATCTGAGCAAGCTCGATGCGCCTAGGGCCAAGGAGAACTTCACGA
This sequence comes from uncultured Acidobacteriaceae bacterium, assembly GCA_963697035.1. Lineage (GTDB taxonomy): Bacteria > Acidobacteriota > Terriglobia > Terriglobales > Acidobacteriaceae > PALSA-270. The sequence continues at coordinate 500,802 of CAVOMN010000005.1, forward strand.
AGGCGATCCAACTCGACCCCGTGAGCGCCGAGTCGTGGGCAGGGCTGGCGGATTCCCTGCACACAATGGGCGTCAGCGGCGACTACGATGCGTTTCCCCAAGCGAGGGATGCGGCAAATAAAGCTCTGCAGATCGACGACGCGCAAGCGCAGGCACTCATGGTTCTCGGCGCGGTGTCTTTCCTTTACGATTGGAACCCCACGCAATCAGAGACTTTCTTCCGGCGCTCTATCGAGGCAAGGCCTGGGTATGCCATGGCCCATGCGCTATTCGCCGACACGCTCGCGCACCATGGAAAATTTGAGGAAGCAATTCAGCAAATCGAGTTGGCGAGGGCTTTGGATCCGGTGTCGGTGGTGACCAATTCGATGGCCTGGCACGTATATTTCAGCGCTCGCCGGTATGACGAGGCTTTGCGAGTCATCCTCAGCACGATCGAAGTGGACCCTGAGTTTGGGCCCGGCTATTGGCGCCTCGGCATTAGTTTGGAACAAAAGGGCGAATACCTGAAAGCGATCGACGCTCTTCATGGTGGAGAGGCAGAACAGGAAGCCTCCGAACTGCGCGACGCCCTTGCCTCTCATGGGGCGCGCGGCTACTGGCAACGTAAGCTGGAGACTCTCCTGCGTCAAAGAGCGCCGCAAGAACACTACGGGTTTTCTCCGATCGCGCGCTGCTATATGCGCATAGGAAAACGGCAGCAGGCCCTCGCGACCCTGGAAAAGGGGTATGAGATGCACGATCCATATCTTATTTTTTGGCTTCCAGTTTACGAGGAGTTCGACCCCTTGCGCTCCGATCCCCGTTTTCAAAGAATGCTTCACGGTCTTGGCATATCGTAATTGCATGCCACACCCGCTGATGAATTCCTCTCATCCTAGATCACGATTCATATTGCTGGGAGCAGTGCTACTGAAGAATACGGCTCACGTATGTTTGCTTTGCACGATCCTTTCCCTGCCCGCGATAGCGCAGGTTCAGAACGGACAGATCATTGGTCTAATCACAGATCCCTCGGGCGCGGTCATGGCTAACGCGAGTGTTCATGTTCGCAATCTGGACACGGGGTATGAGGCTCATTTCGAAAGCAACTCCTCTGGCATCTACGCAGTCCCGGAGCTGATCGTTGGTTCTTACACCATTCACGTCGAAGTGACAGGTTTCAAAACAATCATTGCTCCGAATTTAGTTGTGAATGCCGGTATGGTGCTGCGCGTTGATTTTAGGCTGGTCCTCGGCCAACACTCGGAGACAATCGAGGTAAGCGATGCCGCACGGCTCATCAATACGGAGAACTCCCGGCTCTCGTACAAAATGGATTCCGCCCAGATCGCCAACCTGCCTCTCAATGGCCGTAACGTATACGACCTTCTCCAGTACCAGCCCGGTGCCACAAACGTAAGTGGCATTATGTTTGAAAATGGCGCCAATACCGTCGTGAACGGCGTAAGAGAAAGCTTCAACGGATTTCTAATCAATGGGATCTCCAACAAAGGCCTGAGTGGCGGTCCTGTCAATCAGCCCATTCTGGATACGGTGGAGGAATTCCAACTATTGACGCTAAACAACTCAGCGGAGTTCGGCAGTAGCGCAGGCGCGATTACGAACCTGGTTACCAAGTCGGGCACGAATCAATTTCATGGTAGCGCCTGGGAGTTTCTGCGGAACGAAATCTTCGACGCGAATCCGTTCTTCGCGAATGATACTCCTGATCCTGCCAACAGAAAAAGAACACCCTTGCGCCTGAACCAGTTTGGCGCCACACTGGGTGGACCCATCAAGAAGGACAAGCTCTTCTTCCTGGGCGCCTATCAGGGCGAACGATTTCTCGTCTCCTCCCCAGTTCCCGCGTACACTGAATCCCCACAATTCCGGTCGGCTACTATTTCCGCGTTTCCCAATTCGGTGGCCGCCCTCTTGTATTCGAATTTCCCACCTGCGGGCCAGGGCACTCCCGTCGCAACCCTGCGGGAATATATAAGCCAGTCGCTCGGCAGCCGGTTTCAAACTTTTGCGGACTATCTTTGTCCCGCGAACACCGATGCTGGAACTTCCACACCGGGCGCGATTTCCCACAAGTTCGCCTCCCTATTTGGTGTGGAGCAAGCGGACATTGATCAGATGAACACAAATTGTGAGGGAGGTTCGCCATATGCAGCGCCGCTGAACGGTGCCTTCAATCGAGACGTCGATTTTATTCAGAAGGTGATTGATCCTGGAAAATCCCAGACCGATGGGAATCTCTTCAATGGCAACGAAGCATCGTTCCGGATGGATTACAACCTCAGCTCGGATAACCGGCTCTTTAGTCAGTTCAATTGGGCCCAATCAACAGACAGTTACAGCAGCGCAAACGCACTCCGTGGCTTCACAAACCCTTCAACCATCACTACACCCAACTTTCAGTTTAGTTTTATTCACACCTTCACTCCGGCTTTGTTAAATGAGTTTCGGGCGGGTTATGCGCTCAACGAGAGTGCAATCAGGGTTCCACTGCCCGGCGTACCATCCATCCGCTTTGATGATGGCTTATTAGGGTTCGGCACCGCAAAAGGCTCTCCGCAAAGCTTCCGGGAGAACATTTACAACTACAATGATGTCCTCTCAATTGCCCAGGGAAAGCACAATCTTAAAACCGGCATCGAGTTGCACCGCAATATTGAGAATAGCGATTTCAACGCCGGTCGCCCCGAGTACTCCTTCTTTGATTCGCTTTTTTTCGCCGTCGACGCTCCGTATTTAGAGGACGTCGGGGTCAATCCTGGCTTTGCAAACGGTAGTCCGGCCAACCTCGCGACCAGCATCCGTCATTGGCGGAACTGGGACATCGCGGCCTATCTGAACGACGATTGGAAAGTCTCTAGACACCTGACTCTGAACCTTGGACTTCGCTACGACTTGTACACGCGAAACGTGGAGCTCAATGATCTGGCAACGACGTTCATCAGGGGTCCAGGGCGGAATTTCATTGACAACATCACAACTGGAGCAGGGCAGATCAAGAACGCAAGCGCACCTTGTCCGGGCGACCCCAAAGCAACCCTTGCTGGTGAGTGCGGCCAGGGAGGTTTTGCTTCCGCCAAGAGTTTGGGCAAAGGAGATCACAATAATTTAGGCCCGCGGGTGGGATTTGCCTGGGACGTGTTCGGGAATGGCAAAACCTCTCTGCGCGGCGGTTTCGGCGTTTCGTATGAAGGTACTCTTCAAAAACGCCTGTCACTAACCCGGTGGAATCCGCCGTTCTATTCGCTCAACCAAATCTCGAATTTCCTCGATAACAACCCCGATGGCAAGGTGGTCTACGGCCCGGTTGGGGGTGGGACTCCTACTTTCTTAGGCGCCGCGCCGTCTGCGCAACATTCAGGCACTGGAGCCCAGGCTACCGGCAACATTTCCGGCTGGAATCCCTCCAACCCGCAAACATCGGGCTTCACGGCTATCGTTTTTTCGGACGGCCTCCGTGACCCCGATGTCAAAAACTGGTTTATCAGCCTCCAGCGGGAGCTACGACCCAAGCTGGCCCTGGAGATCAACTACGTGGGCACGGCAGGACGCAACCTTTTTCGGGCTGAGGATGTGAACCGCGTGCCCGGTGGGAGGCTTCCGGAAGGTGCATGCGTGACCGATAACTTTGGCCGCCGCCTCTGCAGCGAGATCAATACCAACACTGCTGCCAATGGACTGGAAATCAACCCGCTCGGGTTCTTGAACCCCAACTACGGGAGTTTGCGAGTCTGGGAAAATACAGCGACATCGATTTATCACGGCTTGCAGGCCTCGGTGAGAAAGGAGCTAGCCGGAGGCTTACAGTTCGGGGGGAACTATACCTACAGCCACTCCATCGATGATGGGTCCTCGTGGCAAAGCGGGCCCACAAGCGCGGATGGCCCCGCCGCCGGGGACGGGGTTACGACCGACCAAACTCAGCCTGGCCTCGACCGTGGCAACTCAGTCTTCGATATTCGTCATCGCTTCACGTTCAATTATGTTTGGGAGATGCCTTTCTACCGAAATGGCCGTGGCGTGCGTGGTGCCCTGCTGGCTGGCTGGCGGTGGAATGGCATCTGGTCTTTGCAGAGCGGAGCACACTGGTCTCCGTTTGATCTGCGAGGGTCCGGTCTCTTTGCTAAAGTTCCAAACGCATGCACCGCCTCCACATTTGACCCGGTAAACTGCGTAAATCAAGGTGGCGACTACAACCTTGACGGCGAAAACAATGACCGTCCCAGTGCGATCTCGAATCACATCCATGCCACGCACGCACAGTGGGCCAACGGGTTCAATCTGCCCGGCGACTTCTTTTCCGACCCGTGTCTAGGCTGTGTGGGAAACCTTGGTAGGAACACGTTTGTCGGTCCTAGCTACTGGGCTCTGGACACCTCGCTTCTTAAGAACCTCCGGCTTTCCGAAAGATTGCATCTTCAATTCCGAATTGAAGCCTTCAATGTCTTTAACCACACAAACTTTCTGCTCGGCGAGAACAATATCAACAGCCCTTCTTTCGGGCTTGCGGGCGGCACCGATCCACCGCGCAACCTGCAATTCGGTTTGAAGATTAGTTATTGAACTTCGCTTGGCGTGATTTCTCAGTGGCAAAATGGTTGATGAGTGACACGTGTAGTATCGTCCTCGGGACGCCGAGGCGAATCGTGAAGATTTCCCATGTGCGTCCTCCACTACCTTTGAGTTGTAAGGGCCGGCCGGCATAGGTAAGGGTTTCGAGTGCACCTACCTTAAAGCTTCTCATCCGCCCAGGTCTCCTTGGCCACGGCGAACCAAGTATGTCCGAAATGGGCAATTGCACCAATGACGAGAATTCCCAGTGCAATTTGGATTAGAAAACTACACATTTCTAACGCGCGGAATCATCGTGCAGAAACCCGCAGTTTACGCGTGTTTTTGAGAAGCAGATCTGGCAGGGTTTTCTAACGTCCCTGGTCAACCGTTTCAGACTCCACGCTTCAGCAACCGATGTGTCACTTTCTGCTTTGCTCGTGGTTAAGCATTGAGGGATGGCTTCACCGTCCCTCCTGCACCAAGACCCTAGGCCCTAGCCCCAGCCTGCTTCCTATGAAGAAGAAAAGTGGGGCAGTCCAGATTGGAAGTCGATGGTGGCTTGAGCGCCCCAGAGGAGATCATGTCTTTGGGGGCACATGAGAAGGATTAGCCCCTCGGAAGTCAATCCATCAGCTATAAAATACCGTCCAAGTGCCAATCACATCCGAAGATCGGGCTCGACAGAACATTGATGATCTATTGTTGAGCGCTGGCTGGCTAGTCCAAGACAAGCGAGCCACGAACCTGTCCGCTGGGCGTGGCGTGGCCGTCCGCGAGTTTCCGCTGAAGTCTGGGCATGGCGAGGCTGATTACCTGTTGTTCGTGGACGGCTCGCCGGTTGGAGTCGTCGAAGCCAAGAAGGAAGGCGACACCCTCACCGGCGTCGAACTTCAGACCACGAAATACAGCGAAGGCGTTCCTGACAATCTCGACTACGCCTCGCCGCCCGCTGCCGTTCCAATACCAGAGCACCGGCGTAGAAACTCGCTTCACCAATCTTCTTGAGCCCGATGCCCGCAGCCGGCCGCGTGTTCAGCTTTCATCGGCCCGAAACTCTGGACCAATGGCTTACGCAAGAGCTACAGCACCCCGGCTCGACGCTTCGCGCCAAGCTGCGCAATCTGCCGGAACTTGCGACGGAGGGCCTGCGTCCGGCCCAGATCACGGCCATTCGCAACCTGGAGAATTCGCTCGCCCAGGACCGGCCCCGCGCGCTCATTCAGATGGCGAGCGGCGGCGGCAAGACCTATCACCGCCTGCAATTTCGTTTACCGGCTCATCAAGTATGCCGGCGCGAAGCGCATCCTCTTCCTGGTGGACCGCAGCAATCTCGGCACGGCAAACCTAAAGGAATTTCAGACAGTTCCGCACGCCGGAAGAGAATCGCCTCTTCACTGAGCTGTACAACGTCCAGCGCATGCAATCGAACAAGCTGGACGATGTCAGCAAGGTCTGCATCACCACCATTCAGCGCCTCTACGCCATGCTGCAAGGGAAAGGAGATCGATCCCGAACTGGAGGAGCAGTCCGGCTTCGAAACGTCACTGCTGCAAAACGAGCCGGTCCCGGTCGCCTACAACCCCAGCCTTCCCATCGAGACTTTCGACTTCATCATCACGGACGAGTGCCACCGCTCCATCTACAACCTGTGGCGGCAGGTGCTCGAATATTTCGATGCCTTCATCATCGGCCTCACCGCCACGCCCTCCAAGCAGACCTTCGGCTTCTTCAATCAGAATCTGGTCATGGAGTACAACCACGAGCAGGCCGTGGCCGATGGCGTCAACGTGGACTTTGACGTCTATCGCATCCGCACCCTGATCAGCGAGCACGGATCGACCGTCAATGCCGGCTTCTATGTGGACAAGCGCGACCGCCAGACGCGCAAGGTCCGCTGGGAGCAACTGGATGAGGACTTCAGCTACGCGCGACCAGGCAGCTGGACCGCGACGTTGTCGCCAGGACCAGATCCGCACCATCATCCGCACTTTCAACGAGCGGCTTTTCACCGAGATCTTTCCCGGCCGCACCGAGGTTCCCAAGACCCTGATTTTCGCCAAGGACGACAGCCACGCCGACGACATCGTGCAGATCGTCCGCGAGGAGTTCGGCAAGGGAAACGACTTCGCCCAGAAGATCACCTACCGGACGGGCACGGCGCGCGTAGTCGACAAAAAGAAGGCGGAAGATGGAAGCGAGACGAGGAAGTGACATGGGTCAACACCGGCGTCAAGCCGGAGGACCTGCTTTCCTCGTTCCGCAACAGCTACAATCCGCGCATCGCCGTCACCGTGGACATGATCGCCACCGGCACCGACATCCGGCCGCTGGAAATCGTCTTCTTCATGCGCGCCGTGCGCAGCCGGAATTTCTTCGAGCAGATGAAGGGCCGCGGCGCGCGGGTGATTGACGTCAGACGAACTGCAGGCGGTCACGCCCGACGCCAGGTCCAAGACCCACTTCATCATCGTGGACGCGGTTGGGCTTCTCCGAAGAAGAGATGTCCGACACCCGGCCGCTGGAGCAGAAGCGCACCGTTTCGTTTGAAAAGCTGCTCGAAGCTGTGGCCTTCGGCAATCGCGAGCCGGACGTGCTCAGTTCTCTGGCCTCGCGCCTGGCCCGCCTTGACCGCCAGTTGACCGAAGACGACCGCAAGCAGATCGCGGAAGCCGCCGGCCAGCCCTTGGCGCAAATCACCAGCCGGATCGTCGAGGCGCTCGACCCTGATGTGCAAATTGAAGCGGCGAGGAAAGCGACCGGCGCAGACGAACCGATCGCCAGAGCAGATCAAGCAGGCTGCAACCAAGCTGATCCCCGAGGCGGCCAAGCCGATCGCCAGCGAATCCCAACCTGCGGCAACCAGCTGGTCGAAATCCGCCGATCTTACGAGCAGACGATCGATACCGTCAGCAAGGACCAGCTGCTCTCCGCCGGGCATCGATCGCCGCGGCCAAGCAGAAGGCCCAGAGCATCGTGCAGTCGTTCGAGAAGTTCATCCGGCGAGAACAAGGACGAGATCACCGCCCTGCAAATTCTCTACAGCCGGCCTTACCAGCAGCGGCTCACGTTCAAGGAGATTAAGGAACTGGCCAGAGCCATCGAGCGCCCGCCGCGCGCCTGGACCGCCGACCGCCTGTGGCAGGCCTACGAGGCGCTCGACCGCTCCAAGGTGCGCGGCTCGGGGCAGCGCGTGCTGGCCGACATGGTTTCGCTGGTGCGCTTCGCCATGCACGAGCAGAGCGACCTGCATCCGTTCCAGCGACGAGGTGAACAAGAACTTCGCCCAGTGGATGGCGCAGCAGGAATCGAATGGCCGCAAGTTCACCGCCGAGCAGCGGCAGTGGCTGGAAGCCATCCGCGACCACGTCGCCGCCAGCCTGACCATTGAATCCGATGATTTCGAGTACGAGCCTTTCGTGCAGCGCGGCGGGTTGGGCAAGGCGTATCAGGTGTTCGGCAAAGATCTGCAGCCGATGTTGAAGGAATTGAATGAGGTGCTGGTGCAGTGAGCTTCACCGAGTCTCTCGAAGAACTTGTCGCACGTAACGAGAACGGGCTGCTCTCAGTTCATTCCTCTTGGGCTCGCGTTCCGCTTGGAGAAGTTGCAACGATCTTGAATGGATTTGCATTCTCGTCTACTGAATTCTCCCAGACTCACGGAAAACCGCTGCTACGAATCAGAGACGTCTTGGGAATTGAGACTCAGGCGTTCTATACCGGTCAGTTTGACGATCTCTATCTTGTGCAACCGGGAGAATTGCTTGTCGGAATGGACGGTGACTTTAACTGTGCTTTATGGAAAGGTCCTGAAGCAGTTCTAAACCAGCGGGTATGTAAGATTAGCCCCAACCGAGCAATTCTACGGCAAGCACTTTCTCGTGTATTCGCTGCCGGCTTACCTGCGTGCGATTAATGGGGCTACATCGTCCGTCACGGTCAAGCATCTATCTTCGCGGACAGTCCAAGAAATACCCCTACCGCTGCCGCCACGATCGGAGCAGGATCGCATCGTCGCCGAAATCGAGAAGCAGTTCACGCGGCTGGATGCCGCGGTGGCGGCGCTCAAGCGGGTGCAGGCCAACCTGAAGCGCTATCGGGCGGCGGTGCTCAAGGCGGCCTGCGAAGGACGCCTCGTCCCCACCGAAGCCGAACTCGCCCGCAAGGAGGGCCGCACCTACGAGACCGGCGAGCAACTCCTCGCCCGCATCCTCAAAGAGCGCCGCGCCAAGTGGGAAGCCGATCAGCTCGCCAAAATGCACGCCTCCGGCAAGCCGCCATCAGAATGATGATTGGAAGAAGAAGTACATAGAGCCCGAGCCACTCTCGACTAGTGATCTGCCAAGCCTTCCAGAAGGTTGGATTTGGGTTAGGGCCGAGCAAATTTGTGAGTTCATAACGAAAGGTACTACGCCGTCTGCTGCCAAGCTATTTGATGCTACAGGTGATGTGCCTTTTATAAAGGTGTACAACCTGACAAATCGGGGCGTGCTCGACTTTAGTGTTAAACCGACTTTCGTAGAAAAATCTACTCATGCGGGAGAGCTTGCACGTTCGCGCGTCATGCCTGGAGACGTACTTATGAACATAGTCGGCCCGCCACTTGGAAAGGTTTCGATTGTTCCAGACTCATTCCCTGAGTGGAATATAAACCAGGCTATCGCGATCTTCCGCCCCATCTCCGGGCTTGACCGCCGATACCTGGCCGCGCTGCTGCTTTGCGATGACATTCTTCGATGGGCAATTCGTCGAGCAAGAGCTACAGCCGGGCAGTTCAATCTCACTCTCGAAATATGTCGCGACCTGCCCTTGCCTCTGCCACCTCTTAGTGAACAAATCAAAATTGTGGAAACGATGGACGTGTCCCTCACAACAGCCGAATCTGCCGAGCGCACGTTCGAATTCGACATTCAACGCGCCGACCGCCTGCGCCAATCCATCCTGAAGCGCGCCTTCGAAGGCAAGTTAGCGCCACAAGACCCCCACGACGAGCCGGCCTCGGTGCTGCTGGAGCGCATCCGCGCGGAGCGGGCGTTAGCAGTCCCGAAACCCAAGGGCCGGTCCTTTCGGCCTATCCTCCCCATGCAAACGGTATGCGGGAAATGACCTCAAAACGCGATTATTCCGATGTGGATAGCACCACAGAACGGATTGTCGGGGTATTTGATGTTCTTGGCTTTCGCAACTCGCTAAAGACAATCGGTACTAATAAGTTGGTCAGGTCCTATGCCGCAGCAATCGGGAAGGCACAAGCAATTCTTCAGCAAACTGTATCCGGACGGCACGAGAACGATCTACGTCGGGGCACCGAAATCGGCATGGCAAGCGCGTATTTATGAAAAGGGGGAATCGGTGGTAAGGCTCGAGTTCGTTTTGCGCCGAGGATTCCTCTCGCGGCATGGCATCAACGCACCCGAAGACCTCTTGCTCGTACGCCGCTTCAAGCTTTGGGACCTACTTTCAGTCCGGCAGTTTTCCCGCGCTCGGGTAGAAAGAGCAACAAAATCTTGGTCCGACGATGATTGCAAACCAGTTCAAACCTGGGACAAGAGCCGGCATCGCTTGCAACGCTTGGCAAAGATTCTCCGGGCGAAAACGGATCGACCCGTCACGCGTGTTCCGGAAGGCTGCGATTCAGCGGCGGTTGGAATCGATGCTTCGACGCCTGATTTGGTGAGACCGGAGCACCGCCACAAAAAGCTACAGCAAATTCAGAATCAGTTTCGACAGTTTTCCAGTTTTTTTTTCAGGAGGTCATATTTAAGTGGCAACCAAAAAACGCAAGAAGAAAAGTCAAAACCCAGCTCTTAAGAAAAAGGCCCAGCGGCTAATTTCGGAACCTAGATTTCTTTATAAAGCGGGGCAGAAAATCGGTGAGATCGGCGTGGTTGGCGAGGAACGGCTCCGATTGATCGTGTTTCTGGCAGCCGTGACTCGAAACCTGCCGGATAAAGCATCCGTGCTGGTGAAAGGGTCGACATCCAGCGGCAAATCGACCGTTGTGAAACACGTCCTCCAGTTATTCCCTCCATCCTGCATCGTGGATAGAGCTGGTCTCAGCAAGAAAGCGATTCCGCACGGTCACGGTAATCTTGGCGACAAGATCCTGCTAATGACCGAGTATCAGTCCGGGAGAGAGGCGCAGTTCTTCCTTAGACTGATGCAAAGCGAAGGCCAAATCAAGCATGAAGCCACCACGGTTAGAGGGGCTAACCGAAGAACGAAAACATACACGAGGACTGGAATCCCCGTCGTCATAACTACCACCACGCTTGACAAAGTGTTCCCCGATGATGAAACGCGGTTTTTATCATCTTACGTTTCAGAAGGTCCAGAGCAAACATTAGCTATCCTGAGAGCTCAAGCTAGAGGCAAGCCCTGCATTGACTCGAAAGATCTTGAGCTTTGGCGCGCGGCAACTGGATTGCTACGGACAAAGCCTGGGGACTTTGGAATACCTCCTAATTGGCTCGACTACGTCGCAGAGCACCTTCCTTTGGGTGAAGTCAGGGTGAGGAGAGACTGGATTCGCTTCTTAGCGTTCCTGCGTGCAGTCGCGCTGTGTCGGCCCAGGCCAGATCGTGGTCCGCTCGATATCTCATCCGGCGACTACTGTGTAGCCTATAAGATTTTCGAGCCCGTTCTTGTCGCAAGTGTGCGGGAATTGCCGGCGCAGGAAATGCAAGTCGCTCAGACAATTGCCAGGCCCAACAAAGAAACGGGAGAAGCGGCGACCATCCGAGACGTTGCGAAGCGCCTTGGTTGGAAAGAGGACCTCGTCCGCAAGCGTGCAAAAAGCGCGGTCAAAAATCGGTTGGCGGAGTTCGAGCCCGGCAATAGGGAAAAGAACGTTAAACGCCTCGTGGCTCGTGATGACGCAACGAAGAAATTTCTTCCAACGCCCCGACAGGTTTTGAAGCACCACAAAGATATCGGCAGGAAAATTAAATACGTTGACCCTTTCAATGGCACGTGGAAGGTCGTACGTCGATGATGGAGCATGCTATCGCAGTGAACCAGCGGCGAAACGGTTGCGGATCGAACTGCTGATGGAGGCAATGGTCCCGAGAAGAATGTAATGCAAATCGATATCAGTTAAATAATTAGTTGGAAGGGAATTTTGGATCGAACGCTGACATGGAGTGAAACCACAAATTGCCCTCCGGTAATTCGGATATTAGGCCTGTCGTCCTTTGAAATAAATGTTAGACAAGCTGCTTCCGCCAAAATTCTGCAGTTCCCAGTTCAGCGAAATTTTCATATTGTTCTCCGCCGTGAAATCGGCTTGGTTTCATAGGTTGGTATCCCGACTTGAAGCTTGTAAACTCGTTTATCAATAATATAGCTGGGACATGGAGGAGGTATGAAAGCTAATAAAGTCGCGATTTACACGCGGGTCAGTACTCTTGACCAGCATCCAGAATTGCAGCAGCGGGAGCTGGTCGAATACATCAAGTTGCGCGGCTGGAGTCTTTACAAGGAATACAGCGACAAAGGAATTTCTGGAACAGAAGAGAAGCGCCCAGCTCTCAACGCCCTCTTGGAAGACTGCCGGCGCAGGAAAGTCGATCTAGTTGTGGTCTGGAAGTTCGATCGTTTCGCCCGGTCGCTCAAACAGCTGCTGAACGCCCTGGAATTATTCCGGAGTCTCGGCATAGGTTTTGTTTCGTGCACGGAGGCAATAGACACATCGCTACCCCACGGGGAGATGTTGTTCCAGATTATTGGTGCAATCGCTCAGTGGGAGCGATCACTTATTGTCGAGCGCGTCCGGGCAGGACTGCAACATGCTCGGAGCCAGGGGAAGAGATTAGGACGTCCGCCTCGCCGCGTTCTCACGCCAGAGGAAATTGGGAAGCTCCGGAGGGAGAGAGCTAAAAGCAAGACACCGTTCAGAGCACTTGCCGATCATTTCGGAATCTCGGTATTCACTGCCCACAGATTATGCAGGCCACGAGACTAGCTTATGGGAATTTACCAACGCGGAAAAACATGGTGGATTACGTACTTCGTTGGAGGTCGTCAGCGATTTGAGAGTTCGCGTTCTACCAAGAAACGGGACGCGCAACAACTACTGGACATCCGCAAAGGCTCAGCCAGAGAAGGAAGACTGAGGCTGACAAGATCAAATGCACCCCGATTTGGAGACTACACGCGCAGTTTTCTCTTGACCGTTCAGCACCCGAATACTCAGAAACGATACACATCATCAGTCCGCGGCCTCGCAGCTTGCTTCGGAAACGTGAAGCTCTCGGATATTACTGCCGATTTGATTGAGGACTTCAAGGAGCGACGTTTATCAGAGGGTATCCGTGCCGCAACCATAAACCGAGATCTTGCCGTGCTCCGTCGAATAATGAAACTAGCGGAGCGCAAGATGCTTATTAATGAAAGCCCTTTCCGAGACGTAGAGTTTCTCGAGGAGCGCAAACAGCGTCGTCGCCCGCACATTCTTACTTTTGAGGAGGAAGATCGGGTGCTCGCCGCAGCTCCGCCTCACGTTCGTGCCTTGGCCGTTCTAATTCTAGAGACGGGTATGCGGTCGCGACGAGAAGCATTGTCGTTGCTTTGGACCGATGTGGACTTCGTGAATGACCTAATTCACGTACGCGAATCGAAAACGAGAGCTGGGTGAGCGCACTATCCCTACCTCGGACAGGTGCAAGGCCGAACTTCTGCGCTGGCAAAGCCTTCTCGGTCCAGCATTCTCTTCTTACGTGTTCCCGAACATGCACGACCCCTCGAAACCTTTGAAAGATGTGCGTCGAAGCTGGGCAAAAACGCTGGAGGATTCAGGCCTGCAATATTTCTGGTTATATGACTTGCGCCACACCCTGGCCTCGAGATTAACCCAGGCAGGGGTATCCCCGGTTTTTGTAGCTCAGATTATAGGGCACTCTAGCACAAGTATTCTTAGTACCTACGCCCGCGCCATCGACGAATACCGAAGGGACGCTATTCACAAGCTGGAAAACCTGCGAGACAATCACGTATCGTTGGATGGAATAGCCCCAAAATCGCGTAGCGGATCTGTCCAGTAAAGCGACCATTACAATTTCATGACAATCCGGCTTCGATAGCCTGTTTCGGAGGATTCCCCCAATTGGGTTCGAGGTTCACAGTCCATTGCAACTAAAGGGCTGGCGGAGAGGGAGGGATTCTACTACCGCCAAAACCTGCAAGTCACGGTGAAACCTGCACTTGCGGGATAATAGCTGGTATTTGTGCGGGTTACAAGCCGGTTCGATCTCAGGCTGGAGTTTCTATAGTTTCTCCTATTCGCTGTAGTTCTGATGAAAACGGTATCACCGGTATCACTTCAATTTATCGGCTCTGGACACGGGCCATTGGAAATCCTGAGGAGGCCGATGAGAAATTGGCCAATGCATGGCACCCATCACCTTCCCCACGACAGCAGAAAAATGATGGGTTCTCCCCAATCCGTAGTCAGAAGCGACGGAGCGGAGGCAAGACCCTCGCCCTCCTCTAGCAAAGCGAGGTTGGCTGGAATCCAGCCATCCCGCTTGGCTCAATGGTGAGACATACGAGCGACAGATTCTGCTGCAGTTGACTCGGATCACTCGGCCCGCGATCGTGGGCACTTGGCGTCTCTGAACTTTATACAGTTGACAGTCGTACAGGCCGACACCGATCGCATTCGAGGCATTGGGCGACGCTCGGCGCCTTGGCGGTGTTGGGCGGCGAGCAACTTTCGTGGGGGCGATGCCGAGGATGACTCTATCGTTGTTGGGCAGATTTTCGATCTGCCTTTGCTTCATGTGAAACAATGGTCTCCTATCCCATCAATCACACGGCCGAAGGCACCCCAATTTGTAGCTCGGAAAATAACCTCTCGGCATTTAGTATCCCTAAGACAGTCGGGAGGATCGCACGCTCGGACGCAACACAACTGAAGATCTCTGACTTGCTTCTTGGTCTCAAAATCCCCGCATCAGAAACGCAATCAGAAAGACGAGGCGCAATCTGGTATCCTGGTTTTCGACGATCTTAGACATTCTGTCGATCGCCAAAAGATAAAATGTCTAGCCCATCATGCCCCATACCGTGCGGAAAACCTTCCCATGGTCTTGCGTCCCGCTCTCTTAGGGCTAACACAATTTTGCACCAAGCGCTTTTCTCATAGCGGTCGTCGCCGCGACGATGACCCTTTCCATCTCTCGTTTGGCGGTAATTTGATCACCAATTGCGATGCCCTCAAGGATTGACCTGTGGCGTCGCAGGGTCGCAGAAAACTGATCCGAAGTCCGGCTCATTGTGGAAAAGCTTTTAAGGAGCATGACCCGTGTGAGTCCGCCAACTTGATAGAATAGTTCGTTGTGAGAGGCTCGCAATATGGCGTAGTGGAAGCGAAGATCAGCGGCGACAAAGGCATTGCTGTCGACAAAAGTATCGCGATTGTTGATGCTAAGCTGCATTTCTTTCCAAGCGGATCGAATCTCTTCAATATCTTTCTTCGTTGCCCTCAGGGCCGCAAGTTCGGCCGCTTTTGGCTCTAGAATGCCACGGAGCTCGCAAAGACTGTCAAAGAAATGTTCCCCGACTGCGCTCTCGGATTGCCACTCCAACAATTGTGAGTCCAACAGACTCCAGTCTGTCCGAGGCCGGACGCGAGTCCCAATCTGGCCCACCTCAACCAGACCTTTTGCCGCTAGAGCCTTCACGGATTCCCGAAGAATTGAACGGCTGACCATCAGTTCCTTGCCCAGGTCCGCTTCGCTTGGTAGCTCGGACAGTTCTCCCGCAAGTATTCTCAGTGCAATATGCCGCACAACCTTGGTATGGAGAGACTCTCTCGGGATCATATTCTTAGATGGTGAGGAGATCGAAGATTCCCAGCAGGGCTACTCCGATCAACGAAGACTTCTACTCGCCTGCCCTGCGGCAAGGACTAGAGTCAAATCAAACCTCAGAATTTGTGCCAAATCGCTTTTTCTCTTCCTGCTTGCTTGTCAACCGGGGAAAAGGAACTCTTGTTGATCCGCTGACTAGCCGAAGGTCTCGTGCAAGCTGCTCCCTCATGAATTCGATGCCTCATTAGGGGGAGAGCATCTCACGATGGTGTGCGGGACGCCGTCAGACGGGACGGCGTCCAAACATGCTTCGATCAGATGAGCAAAGCTGTCCGCCCGCAATGCGGCACGTCCGATGAAGAGTCCTTGAACTCCGCTATGCAGGAGGATCTGTGGAGCGTTTCGTTCATTGACACCCCCGCCGTAAATGATCGGCACTCTGAAAGCAGCCTCAACCCCCAAACTGTTTTCCAGTGCGCAGCGGATATGTCGGCTCATATCTCGAACGTGTTCGGGACTCGCCATCGTGCCCTCCTCTCCGATCGCCCAAACGGGTTCATAGGCAATGATCAAATTTCGTGCGGCATGAGGTTCTACGTTCGTGATGGCCATGCGGACTTGTCTGGTGACCGTCTCTTTCTCGACACCGAAATCTCTGTCTTCCGCGCTTTCTCCGACGCAGATCAACGGGCGCAGATTGTGCCGCAGAGCTGTACGCACTTTCCGGCTGACGCAGACGTCAGTCTCATTGAAATATTGACGACGGTCCGCGTGGCCTAATTCCACCAAGTCCACGCCAAGTTCGCAAAGCATGGGCGCTGAAATTTCTCCCGTATGGGCGCCCGAATCCTCCCAATGCATGTTTTGCGCGCCTACTAGAAATCTTCCCAAACTAGCGCGTTTTACGGCCTCAATAGCCGTAAAAGGAGGAATAAGGAAGACTTGCGCTCGATCTTCAATATTCTCAACTTTATTCAGCAGTTCCAAAAGGCGGTGCACGTAGTCGAGCGCCTCGCTCACCGTCTTGTTCATTTTCCAGTTGCTGCCAAACAGAATTAGACCGTCCTTGTTCATCGCGATTTATCCATCTTTTCAGCTTTCCGGCTGAGTTTCTCCAGCTCACGCATTCGCAAAACTTTAGTAGCGGACCGTCCTGCCTCGAACTCGGACTTGAGCCAGGCGGAAACCACCGTTTTGGCCAATTCTGGACCTACCACCCGCGCACCCATAGTGAGAATTTGCGCATCGTTACTCTTTCGTAGCCGTTCCGCGGAATAGGCGTCGTGGCAGGGGCCCGCGAACACGCCTTCAACCTTGTTGGCAATCATTGCCATTCCGAGTCCCGTCCCGCAGATGAGCACTCCGCGATCAAACTCTTTGTCAGCGACTCGACGGGCGAGGTTATATCCAATGTCCGGATAGTCCACCTTGCCGGTCTTCAATAGATCGAGGTCCTCCACGTCCGCGCCAAGGGAACGCAAATGTTCGGAGATAATTCGCTTTAATTCCGTCCCCGCGTCGTCGCTGTCAATCGCGATTCTCATGCTTATGCTTCTAGTACCGTGACCGCTAGGTCTCTACCGCGTTGCGACCCGATGGTTTTGGCTCGTACAGAGGACGAGACGCACCCCGGACAGACGGCCAGATGTCGGCGCTACAAGCCGGCGTGATAGTGAAGATCCCATTCCATGTATTTCTCAAGTGCTTCAGCCACAGGACGACCGCATCGGCTAAGACTGATGCAAACGTGATGCTCAAAACCGTTTTGACAGACAAACCGCATTAACTTCTGCAGTCCCGGCACGCGGATCACCCCGTATCCTCCAAAACTTTCCAGCTTGTCAGGAGTGAGATCCCCTTCCCCCACGTAAACTCGAATGCGTCCCCGCAGATCGTCCGTGGATACCCGGCAAAAGGTCAGCGGGCCGCTCTTGAGCCGGCCCACGACTGTTCCAAACGCCTGGTCTTTACCTACACTGACCGCGATGATCTCGTTGAAGTCCATTCGCGCGTCTTCAAAGAAGTGCATAGGGAGGTTGGAGCAATGGAAGATCACCGCTTTGTCGGGATCATCCCCGTAATTGTTATTCCAGTCCACGATGGAGCTAGGAGTATTCGAAGCCAGTTGCAGTACGTACATGCCGATCATCCCGACCATGTCGGTTTCACAAGCGCTGGGCAGCATGTGGTTCGACATCATGCTCATCAGAGTGCACGGAACCACCCCAAAAAATTCCTGCATGGCGGTCCAGCATTGGACAGAAGTTCCCACCAGGCCATTGTTCTGTACCCACTCATCCACGACGACACCAAATTTAGCCATCTTCGACACCGAGGGCGATGGCACGTTCCGGGAAGAGACATAGGCTTGGATCTGCGAGAGTTTGTCTTTGACCTTCGCGTCGTCGTCGCTTAATCGACCGATACGGCCGAGCACCTCGGAGAGATCCAGCGTTTCCACCGTGATGCCAGAGTGTTCCAGCAACTTTTCACTGAAGCGGACAGTATTAAACGCGGCAGGACGCGCGCCGATCACTCCGACGCGGGCGTTCTTCAATCCGCGCACGATGCGGCAAGTGCTGGCAAAGGAGAAAAGGTCGGAGCGGAAAGAGTCGGTATCCGGATCTACAGTTTGCAGCGAAGTTAGGCTGAACTTGATGCCGTACTGCCACAAGTTATTGCAAACGGAAATCTTTCCACAGAAGCTGTCACGCCGTCCTCCCATGAGCATCTTCTCGGGATCATCCGGGAAGGCGTGCACCAGCACCGGGACATTCAAGTCTGCCATGCGAATCGCATTGGCAGCATTTCTCTCGTCCCCGAAATTTGGAAGGCTCACAATGATGCCGGCAATTTCGTCCCGGTGTTTCCGAAACAAACTGGCGCACTTTTGTGCGTCACTAAGACTCTCGACCGCACCGCCCTTGGTTTCTTCTGGGGTTGGACAGACCACTTGGTAGCCTTCCTCTCCAAGAAGGCGGATCATGCTTTCTCTTCCTTCGCGGGCCAATGCATCTGGGAAGAAGCTGCGGTTTCCTACTATGAGTCCAAAGACCATACCTTCGCTGTATGCCATGCAAAACCCTCCGTCCTATCCTCGCGGGGCAGTCATTCGAAAACTGATGGTCAGAAACAAAAGACCGGCGATATAAAGCACAAACATGACAGCCAGCAACACGTGGCTCCGTTTGGGTGCTCCCCTAAACTCGTGCCAAACAAGAACTCCCCACAAGGCAGCCACCAGCGGATTGGACTGTCCAATGGCATAGGCAAGCGCCGTGCCCACCATGGTCATCGGGACGAACGTGAAAGTGGCTCCCAATCCCCAGACAAAACCTCCTAATAGCCCCGCGGCGTGTTCCCCGCTAGTGCCACGCTTGTAGTCCGCTAGCGAGACGGGTTTGCCGCTGAACGGATGTCGCATGAAGTAAGCCATCACTGGAACAGTGGTGACCAAAGCGCCAAGAGTAAAGAGAACATTTACACCATATGGTGCGAGTGGTTGCGGAGCGGTCAGGGCCTTTGCTAACAAGGGCCCAAATCCGCTGAAAAATACCCCAGAAGCGAGACAAACCCAAATCCCACTTCTTGACACCTCGTGTTTTGCTGCCGCTGCCGAACGATGGGCAAGAGAATTAATGATGACTGCGCTGCAGACCAACGCGACTCCGGTGAAGAGCAAGGCAGGATTGCCCCGGGGCGCAACCAGGTAACTGCCTATCACCCCTACCGCCAATGCCATCCCAATCGAGACCGGAAAA
The DNA here is from genome assembly GCA_963697035.1 of uncultured Acidobacteriaceae bacterium. Lineage (GTDB taxonomy): Bacteria > Acidobacteriota > Terriglobia > Terriglobales > Acidobacteriaceae > PALSA-270. The sequence goes on from CAVOMN010000005.1 coordinate 519,928, forward strand.
GCCACGGCCATACCAACCGACGCCACACCCGCCACTAACAGGACATTCCCAATATTCCAAAGCGCCCCGGCCAGGCAGGCATAGATCAGCGCATCCCGGTCGGCAGCCAACAGGTTGTGCCAAAATGTTTCCCGCCCGAAGAACGTTCCCAGGGTTACAGCCACGACAAGCGCCGTCAGGAAAATGCCGGCCGCGTAGTCCCAATAAAATAATTCGAAGCGCCATCCCCGGGTGAGTTTGTACGTATTGGGCCAGGACCCCCAGCAGAACATGCCGAATAGCATCATGACCAGGGCCGCAGTATAGGAACTCGGAAGAAACATGCGTCCTCGCAGTGCTCAAGTGCTGATCTGACGACTTCTTGTCAATAACAAGCTGCAGAACTAGAACGTTTCGGTTAGTATCGCAAAAAAAACTTCTCTACCGTCAAGCAGTAAGCCCCGCTCCGGCTAACCAGTCCGCCATTGCTCGAAGGATGATGCCAAAAGAAACGGCACCAGGATCGGGACACCCCAGAGTCCGCGCTCCGAGGCGACTGGCCCGGCCGACCCGGCAGATCATGCCCGCCGTATCCTGGGCGGCTTTTTCGGCAGCCTGCGCCGCGCTCGACACCACAAATGCCAGGTCCTCATTTTCTGCATCAGGACCTGACAGGACCTGATTCGCCGCGTGTACGGCGTCCAGGATGGTCTTGTCACCCACCTTCGCTTTGCCCGTATTGATTACAGCCAGCTCCATTTCGCGGAGGAGGATATTGAATTCCACCGTCCCGAATTGCTGCGCACCGTGCAGAGGCCCAGCTCCAGAGACCAACATCTTGCCGAATATCACTCCAATGGCACCGCCCGTGCCTCCCATGAAAGACATCCCCGCCTTGCGAAAGATGATGTCCAACCCTGCTGCAGGATCCAATTTACTAAGTGCGTCGGCAATAGCCTGAAAGCCCAGCCGCATGGTAATGCCGTGGTCGCCGTCTCCCAGTGCCGCATCCAAGGAGTTTAAGTACGCCTCTTGCGCGATGATTTTGCGCCCGGCGAAATCCAGCATCCGGCGCAGATCCAAAGTGCTGATCGAAGTAATCGTCCTGGTCATTCCTTGCCGCCCAACGTTTGTAAGAGGGCAGGCGTCTCCGCGGGCGCAGCCAGCCATCGTTTCAAATCCGCATCCAGCCGCATAAGAGAAATAGAAAAGCCCGCCATGTCGAGCGAGCTTACATAGTTGCCCACCAGCGAATGCCAGATTTTCAAGCCAGATTTGCTCAAGGAGCATGTGAGAGCCCGGAAGACGATCAGCAGCTCCGCTAACGGAGTTGCCCCAAGGCCATTGACCAGGACCGCCACTTCCTCGCCAGCGTTCATCGGCGAGTCGGCCAAAATCCGCGCGACCATCTCTGAAACGAGTTGGTCTGCCGGTTTGAGCGGTGCCCGTTGGACTCCAGGTTCGCCGTGAATACCCATGCCAATTTCCATTTCCTGCTCGCCCAGTTCAAAGATCGTCCGCCCCGATGCGGGGATTACGCAGGAACTGAGCGCTACGCCCATGGTTCGCGTGCACTGATTCGCTCTTTCGGCGGCTGCCACGACCTCAGTCAGGTTTGCACCTTCCTCCGCTCGGGCGCCAGCGACCTTAATAACAAATAGGTCACCGGCGATTCCCCGTCTTTCAGGGAGCAATTCGGGAGGAGCAGATGCGACGTCGTCAGTGACGCGCACCGTTCTCACCGCAATATTTTCCTGCTCTAGCATTTCGGCAGCCATGTCGAAATTGAGGACGTCGCCGGAATAGTTGCCGTAGAGAAGCAATACGCCCGCCCCGCCATGAGCGGCCTTCGCGGCCTGGTAGATGGGTGGAGGAGGCGGTGACGCGAAGACATTTCCCGCTACACTGACGTCCGCCATTCCCTGCCCGCAATAACCCGCGAACATCGGTTCGTGCCCGCTCCCTCCCCCGGTGAGGATGGTGACCTTGCCGTGGACGGGCGCGTCTTTGCGTAAGACTGCTGTGAGCCCTGGAATTTGACGGATATATTGGGGGTAGGCCAGCGCCAGCCCTTCGATCGCCTCCCGGGCGAAATCATTCGGATTATTGACTACCTTTTTCAAAATTCTCCAAAAGATGCCAGTGAAATCATATGCTCGCGGTATTGCCTATAACGATACAGTAAGACGTGAATATACCCGGCGACTTAGCATCAGTCAAATGGATTTCTAGAGAGAGGATATTCTCGCCCGAGAGAATTTCTATCGTCATATCATATATTTTGCTTGACAAGCCTCTCTGTATCGTTATAGAAGTTGCAACGCTGATCTTAGCTGTAACGATCTAGCTAAGCTAGGCACAGCTTAAAGCGAGCGAACACTCGATCGACTGGCGGATCGAAGCCGTCTACGAGACTTGCGTTGGCAAGTGATCGTCCCAAGAGGCAAAAGTGACAGCGCTTTCGAGAAAAGCATCTGGCGCGGAAAGGTAGTTGCATAGTGGCATCGAATAAGAAGAGCTTTCAACTGAATCAACAGTACCTCTTAAGGAGATCTGAGATGAGACTCAAGACCACAAATACGTACCCGCTGTTAATGCTTTTGTTCGTCATCCTTGGGCTTGGTTCGATGTTCGCCCAAAATGCAAATACCGGTGAGATTCGCGGCACGGTCACGGATAGTTCCGGAGCCGTGGTCGCCGACACTGAAGTTACCATTACGAATGTTGGAACGGGGCTGGTGCTACACGCCAAGACGGGAGATGGAGGATTCTACGATCTCCCTTCGGTTCCTATGGGAGTTTACTCCGTGGCTTTCCGTAAGGAAGGCTTCAAGCAAGTAGTTCTAACAGGAATCACGGTAAAACTTGAAGTCATTGCTGTGGACGGCACTTTGCAGGTGGGTGCGACAACGGAGCAGGTAACGGTCGAAGGAAAACCGCCCCTTGTGCAAACCGAAAGTTCTGAACAAAGTAGCGAGATCGCTCCAGTCATGGTGAACGAACTGCCTAACGTGGGCGGTTCTTGGTACAACCTCGTGGTAGTTCCAGGGGCCAGCGATATGGGAACCGGGGCCGCCTTCAGTGGCACCCAGCCCTACGAATCCAACTTTCTCATGGATGGCGGCTTTTCTACCTTTCCCCAAGATCAGAATCCCGATGTCGCCAACAATCTGGCTCTCGATTCAATCGCCGAAGTGCAAGTCATTACCAGTAACTTTGACGCGCAATATGGTAATGGAGCCTCCGTATTCAATGTGATCACCAAGAACGGAACCAACCAGTGGCATGGAACCTTGCATGAATACTTTCAGAATAACGACCTCGAAGCGCGTAACTACTTTGCCAGCAATGCAGGGACGTTGCGCTGGAATATGTTTGGTGGGACTCTGGGAGGCCCGATCAAGCGCGACAAGCTCTTTTTTTTCTATTCCTATCAGCGGGCGCCTACCAGCAGCCCAGACCAGGGTTTCTTTACGTTTCCGACCGATGCTGCAAAGGCAGGAAATTTCTCTAATCCGAATTTCCCGACCATCTATGATCCCGCAACGACTTGCGGTACTGGGAGTAACCCAGCTTGCGCCTTGGATGCCAGCGGTAACCCGATTATCACCAGGCAGGCTTTCCCCGGAAACATTATTCCCTCAAACAGGATTGATCCGGTAGCGGGGAAGATCCAGGGCTATTTCCCGGAGGCCCAGAATCAGAACCTGCTGGTAAATAACTATTTCTCAAACTTGGTATTACCAAACCACACGCAATGGGACACGGTGCGACTGGACGCCAACCTTAGCTCCAAGAATCGATTCTCGGGTTCATTCCTCTACGAAACCGGCCCGGAATTTCTCCCCGACCCGCGCTGCCCGATGAACTGCGGTCCGGTCTTTGCTCACGAGCTTCACATCACAGCATCCGACACATGGACGCTCAGTCCTACGTTGCTCGCAGAATTTCATTTCGCGACGATCGACTTCAACGGTGGGCTCACCAATCCCACCGTAGGCGCCGGATACCCGGCCAAGCTGGGAATGATCAATGCGCCCTTTGATCAATTTCCTGCAATCAATATCCAAGGCACGCTCCCCACCGAAATTGACGGTGGCACGACAGCGTACATAGGCGAGGCGGGCACCGTCCCTTCTGCCGCCGTCACTTGGCAGAAAGGGAAACACCAGTTCAAGTTCGGCGGCGAGTATGACAAATTCCATGACGCAGCTAACGGGTGGGGAGCCACAACTTCCGGCAATTTTGATTTCAATGGGATCTTCACTAGAAACCCTGCAGATCCTAACAGCACTGGCGTGGGGTATGCGGACTTCCTGCTCGGACTACCGGATACATGGTCAGCCACGGAGCAGCCTATTGTCTGGTCACGAGCGTGGAACGCACAGCTTTTCGCGCAAGACGCTTACAAGATCAAGCCTAGTCTGACCTTACAGATTGGCTTGCGCTTCCTTCGTCAGTCGGGATGGTACGCGGATGGAAATGAATTCGCCAGTTTCGACCCCACCATCACCAACCCCGCAACAGGCACGCTGGGAGCCATGTGGTTTGCTCAGAATAGCCACAACGGGCGAACTGCGTTACAGGATACACAAAATGGCTGGGCACCGCGGCTAGGTTTCGCCTGGTCACCGAAACAGAACTGGGCGATACGTGGAGCTTATGGGATCTTCGATACGTTCCGTGGTCAAGACAACTATGCAACCGGCGGATTGGGTCTGGGGACAGCCTCTACGGGTTTTGAAACCTCAACCGATCTGGTTACTCCGATCTTCAGCCTTTCCGATCCGTTGCCTTCATTGATTAAGCCAAACCCGGCGACTCTGACTCCCGACCTGTTGAACGGACAAAACGTATACTATTTTCCGAGAAATACTCCTTTACTGTACGTGGAACAGGCACACTTGAATGTACAGCACCAATTCAAGGGCTTCGTTGCGGATGTCGGCTATGTATGGTCAAAGGGCGAACATCTGGCGTTTCTGACAGATATCAATCAAGTGCCGGAAAACCTGCTCGGTCCCGGCGATGCTCAGAGTAGACGCCCCTATCCCCAGTTTGCTGGAATTTCCTCCAAGGCATTTAATGGTTCAAGCAACTATAACGGTTTGCAAGCCTCGTTGCGCAAGGATTTCGCAAAAGGGTTTACGTTGACTAGTAATTACACCTATTCGAAATCGCTCGATACCGGCACATCAACGGGTTGGGGCGGCGGAGGTATCAATGGTTGGCAAAATGCGTTCGACACCCGGGCAAACTATGGACCTTCGGACAATGATGTTCGTCATTACTTCAACACTGCTGTCGTTTATCAGCTTCCCTTCGGCAAGGGCAAGGCGCTGCTGAACCAAGGCGGGATAGCTAGTGCCGTAATTGGAGGGTGGCAAGTGTCCTCGATTATCACGGCGCACTCCGGGCGTCCGTTCACGCCGTACATCGGGACCGCAAACCTGAGCGGTTCGCTCGACGGAGCCTGGTACCCAAATCGGGTGGGAAGCGGCAAACTGGCGAATCCGACAATCCAGGAATGGTTTGACCCCTCGGCTTTCGTACAACCGGCCCCATACACGTTTGGGGACGCCGGCCGGAACTACTTGTACGGTCCCCGGTTTTTTCAAGCAGACCTTAGTTTAGCGAAGGAGTTTCTGGTCCCCATCCATGGAGAGGGAGTTCGCTTCCAACTCCGGGCAGATGCCTTCAATGCATTTAACCACCCGAATTTCCAACTACCGCAGGCGGCGATCGGACTAGGGAACACGGGTCAAATCACCTCGGCCTACGCAGCTCGCAACGTGCAAGTGGGAGCGCGGGTCACTTTCTAGGGAGATGAAATAACCAAGACGGCCGGCGTTGGAACGCTTGAACTCAACGCTGGCCGCTCACTCTTTGTGAGTTGTATGCATACAAATCGAGGAAGCCAGCTCGACGAAAGATGGAATCTCGCGGGAAGTGTCCCGGTACCACCATCAGGTTCTGTAGCCACTGATGGGTCCTCGGAAGACTGCGAGATCAGTGCTTTAATGCAAACTGGTTTCCTGACCGATGCCAGGAAGATTCCTAATTGGCGCGGAGTAGAATAAAGGCCGACCGCACAGCGGCACGAGCCATTGGACGCCGAGCGAGTTTGGTGAAACGCTGAGATCCTTGGTTTCCATGGACTGATCGGCAAGGCAAATTCAATCCTTAAGGCGCAGTTCGTTGTTGACTGCAGCGGGAAACCAGCCTTCTAAAGTATTTTCTGGAAAACTGATTTGAACAGGAAATCGCTTCTGCGGGGCGAATTTCAAGCAGAGATTATACAATCTCCGCAGGAAGTGTCTCTTGTGCCCATTGGTCTGTGCGTATCGGAGGTAAAGTCTGTGCGGCTAACTACGATCGGGGTCTGCGTGGTTTGTTTAGTGGGAAGTGTCCAGATGATGAGGGCACAAGATATAAATCCAGCAAGTATTCGAGTTCATTTAGAGAAGGCTGCGATTGCAATGAAGCAGGGCAACACGGAGGCAGCCGTGTCCGAATACCGCACCATACTCAACATCGACAAACACAATGTACAGGCATTGGTCAATCTCGGGACTATTCATTTCTTTAGAGGTGAATGGGCCGATGCAGTTACCAATTTGAACGCGGCTCAACCAGCCTCACATTCACTATGGAAGGCTGAAGCATTGCTTGGCATGACTGAAAAACAGCTGGGGGATGCGCAGAGAGCAGAGTTGCATCTATCCGAGGCATTTGTCAGGCTGAAAGACGATCGCGTTCGTTTACAGACGGGACTCGAACTATTGGATCTATGCTATGCGTCTAACGACCTGGATAGGGCTGCTAGCGTGGTTCCGGTGCTGAAGCGCCTTGCGCCTGACAATGCCGACGTCCTTTATTCGGCAGTGCGCATTTACGGCGACCTTGCCAATCAGGCTCGGGATAATCTTGCATCGGTTGCGCCGGACGGTGGCAGGATGCATGAAGTCATGGCACAACACCTCGTCAACATGGGTAAGGACGAAGAAGCCATTATCCAATATGAAAAAGCGCTTGAAAAAGATCCCAAACTGCCCGGAGTTCATTACGAACTGGGAGAAGCGCTCTTGCACCGTTCATATCAGGCGGCTGATCTGGATCGCGCAGAAAAGGAGTTTCGTTTGGCCTCGGCAGAGAATCTTTCTAACGCAGATCCTCAGTACCAGCTTGGGATGATCTATCAGATTCGGAGTGACATGAAGTCAGCCCAGCAATTCTTCTCTCACGCTTTGGAGCTGGAGCCGAAGCATGCTATGGCGCAGTTAGGCCTAGGCTCAGTCCTGATGACAATCGATCAGCCGGAAGCTGCGCTTCCGCATCTACTCCTGGCGTCACAGTTGGCCCCATCCAACGCGACAGTTCACTACAAATTGTCAACTGCTTACCGGAAACTGGGCCGTCCGGATGATGCAACGCGCGAGGTGGCAGAGTTCCAGAAACTTTGGCAGGATCAAAAGCAAATTGAACAGGTATACAGGGAAATGCATGAAAGTGTGCGCGAGAACTCCGAGCCTGTCGCCGGGGTTCCTGAAACCGACAAGTGATGGCAATCGAACAGTCTCGCCTATCGCCTTACCGCCAGATGAGCTTCGTCTGGGAGGACAATAACTTCCAACCGGCGAAGGAAGCTCTTGGCTCGATAGTCTGTAACGTTGTAGGATATAAGCACTTCTATGGCCGTCACCCTAAAGGATTTGGCGAAGACTTTAAATATTTCTGTTTCTACGGTTAACGCTGCCCTTTACAACCGATCGGACATCAGCTTGGCGACCCGCAAGCGCGTCCAAGACATGGTACGGGCGATGAACTACCGCCCAAACCTCATAGCTAGGAGCTTGAAAACCCAAAAGACCCAGGTGTTAGGCGTGATTGTCCCTGACTTGTCGCGATCATTTTTCACAGAAGTAGCCAAGGGCATTGATATTGTGGCAAGCGCGAAAGGATATAACCTCGTAATCTGCAATACCGGCGAAGATGCGTTGCGGGAAGAAGCGCAGGTCCAGACGCTTATCAGTAAGCGCGTGGACGGACTGATTCTGGCCTCGGCACATGATCCACTTTCGCCGATAGCACCAAACAGCCTCGCGATATCAGAGACGCCGCTGGTTCTGGTGGATCGCTTTTTCCCGGGCACAAATTTTGTAGGCGCCGACGACGTTAAAATCGGATATCGGGCAACGAAGCACCTGATTGACCAAGGCTATCGCCGAATCGCCCATCTACGCGGACCCAAAGTTTCGACCGCTGAAGGGCGCCTGGAAGGGTGCCTTAAAGCTTTACGCGAGTCTGGCATGAAGACACGCGAGAGCTATATTCTAGAAACACAATTCCACGATGAATCAAGTGGATTCAAAGCCGCCACGAAACTTCTTAAGATTCGGCCCAGACCTGATGCGATTTTCGCCGCGAGCGACCCAATTGCTATTGGTGCGCTTGACGCTGTGCTGGATAGCGGGCTTCGCGTACCTCAGGACATGGGCCTGATCGGCGTTGGCAACCACCGTTACGGCCGCTATTTGCGCGTCCCGCTCAGCACCATGGATCAGAGTCGCATTGAAATTGGCCAGCAAGCCGCTTCCTTGCTGCTTGATCTGATTGAAAGCGGAGCTAATAGAAGAAAGCCGCGCGTCATAATTCTTGATCCCAAGCTTATTGTCCGCCGCTCCACCCAGCACGGGGATCGCCATAGGCGGAAAAGTCTTCTGAGCATCAGCTAGCGAAAACGGCGAGGCGCAAGTCTCGATTGAACGGAAGCTTGATAAATGTTCTATATCGTTATAGACTTGCGCGCAACCGAGAACGAGTATTTCCGATTTCACATAAAGAATCGGGAGACTTTTGGGAAACCGAGGGCATCCGACTCTCGAATATTAGGCGCGAGGAGATAGCAAGATGCCAGGACAATTGAACCGGCGTGATTTTGTGAAACTGGCGGCTGGTGCAGTTTGCGCGACTGGTTTTCTGAATTCTTCTGAAAGCTTTGCCACAAACAGGACACCGTCCGCAAGCTATCGCTCTTCGACTACTCCGGAGTCAAGCTGCTCGACAGCCGCTTCAAGAGCCAGTTTCAAGCCTCCCGCGACCTTTTTTTCAATATCCTCAATGACAATTTGCTGCTGGGTTTTCGCCAACGCGCTGGCCTTCCCGCTCCCGGAACTCCACTGATTGGTTGGTACGGCGGCGATTGGGACGAGGTCACCCACAAACCCCTTCACGATCCCGACACTTTCAATGCCTTCGGTCAGTTCGTCAGCGGGATGGCGCGCATGTCGAAAGCCACCAATGATTCCGCCATGCTCGACAAAGCCTCATTCCTAATTGAGGAGTGGGCGAAGGCAATGGACGCCGACGGATACTTCTACTATTCCCGTGAACCGCATTTTCCCCACTACATTTACGAGAAAATGGTCTGCGGGCTGGTGGACATGTACGCCTATGGCGGCAACAAAAATGCCATCAGTCATCTGGAAAGAATCACGGCGTGGGCGGAGAAGAATTTAGATCGCACCCGCCGCGACGTACCCAAGGCGGGCGAACGGGTCTTCTGCGGCGACGGTACCGAGTGGTACACATTGTCAGAGAACCTCTATCGCGCCTACCAACTGACCGGCGATGAGCGTTACCAAAACTTTGGAGATGTTTGGCATTACGACAACTACTGGAGTATGTTCAACGCTCCAAATCCAAGGCCCGACTACCGTCACGCTTACAGCCACTGCAATACCTTGAGCAGTGCGGCCATGACCTACGCCGTGACCTCTAATCCTAAGTATCTCGATACCATCGTTAAGGCTCACGACTTTTTCCAGCGTACACAGGTATACGCCACCGGCGGCTTCGGTCCCGGCGAAGAATTGATGCCGCCCGACGGGAGCCTGGGTGACTCTCTGGACACCACTTCCGCATCGTTTGAGACTGGCTGCGGATCATGGGCCATTTTCAAACTGTCGCGCTACCTGATGTCCTTTACCGGCCAGGCAAAGTATGGCGATTGGGTTGAAAAAATGTTCTACAACGGCATCGGCGGCGGATTACCCATGCAGCCCGATGGGCACACTTTTTATTATTCCGATTACCGCGTCAGGGGCGGGGCCAAGGTTTACCTTGAGGACCAGAAGTGGTGTTGCTGTTCCGGAACTTACCCTCAGGCCATTGCCGACTACTATAATTTCATTTATCTCCACGACAACGACGGCCTCTATGTAAATCTCTTCGTGCCGTCAGAGGTTTCATGGAAGGGAACAGGGTCACGCAGGAGACGAGTTATCCGGAATCGCAAACTCTCAAATCTCAAGATTCAGTACTGCCGAATGCGAAACAGTTTCCACTGCGGGTTCGCATTCCGGGCTGGTGTAAGGGAGCATCACTTAGCGTAAATGGACAGCGCCAAAATGTCTCGTGCAGCCCGGCGCCTGGGCAACCCTTGACCGCAAGTGGAACTCAGGTGACAAGGTTTCAATCGATTTGCCGATGGAAATTCTCTACATTCCCGTGGACTCGCAGCATCCCAACCGCATTGCCCTGGTTTATGGGCCGACCGTTCTGGTAAAGCGGCCGAAGCGGTTTTCTGGCAATACGCTGCAAGCGTTGGGCAAGCCAAGTAGAGGCCTGAGTTTCCATCTGCCGTCATCGGGCGAAGACGAGTTCGCGCCGTTTTATTCGATGGGGTTTCATGAGCCCTACGAAATGTATTTTGATCTGGTGTGAGTCCAACAGTGCGCTACACGCTTCTGAGTGCCGCATTTAGGATTTGCATTGTCGGCTAAAAGGGGTGCGCCCCCCATCGAATGTGAAATTAGTTGACACAATTCGTGAACAAGTTCGTCAGGGCGGCCTCAGTCGTGCAATCTATAACGTTGCTACCATGAAAATCGAATGCGGATAATGCCTCGCGCAACTATCAAATCTTGGAAATCCTTCGGGCAAGGAATCCGGTGGGCCCTTCTTGGTGCATCAGCACATTTACTTGTTGCATTGGGTATTATGCGCTTCTTGCGGACCTTTCTTTTCGCGTCGCTCCGTACGAGTTGAGACTTTGTGCAGCTGCGGCCGCCTTCCATCATTGTGCTGAAGGCCAGCTACATCCCCGCCCGCCGCGCCGCCAAAGTCGATCCCATGGTGGCGCTGCGCTATGAGTGAAAGGAGTGGCAATTCTTGGCGTGGTCACTGACACGAGCTTCAATTTGTCCGTCGCCTGCGTTGTTTCAGCAGATCGACGTAGGACTCTGAATTCCCATTTTTGTTGAGGGTTCGCACAGGAGAATCCGCCGGCAAAAGGTACAGATTTTGATCTTACAGGCGTGAGAAAAGAAGGGTTAAATGGTTAGGGGGATAGGAGGTAGAGCGTTTTGAAACTGCCCTCGTTACCGAATGGTGAACAGCTTGGCGGGGGGTTGGCCGGGGCGTGTCAAGCAACGCGGGCCGAGCGGATCGATCACAAATGGCAATTTCCGCGTACCTTTTGAAAAGCCACAGGAATCCGGAGGGAAGCTTATACCGCAGCCTGTCGAATATTGTCGAGTACCGAGAGCAATTGCGTTACTTGCGCTGAGTCGAACACCCCCTCCACGCCGCGCGGACTGAAATCCGTGAAGGGTGACTCATACAATTGAGCAGCCCTCATCCAGCCGCTCTGTGTCAGGTAGTCGATCACCAGATTGACGAACTGAATCTGATTTGCGGTTAGATTCTTCCCGGCAAGGAAACCGTCGAATGCTCGTTTTGCGGCTTCGCGATCCAAGCCGACCATCTCGCGCACAAACAACCCTAACCCACTACCCGAACGGACTTTGCTCAGGTCGTCCGGTGTTCCTGCTCCCGCTTCGACCAGAATTTTCTCCAACGCGTCGAGGTCAGCTTTACTCAGCGGCTCATTCCAGCGCAGCTTGTGAATCACCGGGTCGTTCTGATGCGCCCTGAGAAATTGCTGCGTCTTGTCGCGGAAGCGTTCTTCGTCATGTCCGGTTCCGAATCCCGGCAAATCGATTTCTCTCTCCTCGCCAATCAAGTCCGCGAAGTCGGTGTAAATATTCTGACGTTTCGTCTTGTCGATGAACTTGACCAGACTCCGCAGCCGCTTGCGGACATCTTCCAGCATCGAGGCCGTAATGTCCTGCCAGAACTCGTCGGTTTGCACTTCGATAATCAGTTCCAACTCTGCCCGCACCATCGGGATGGCCGCTTTTTCCTCCAACGCGCCAGCGATCTGGCGAACATCCTCACTCCATCGCGTAAACGACCGTTCGTGCCGCAATAGACCAAGCTGTAGGCGCAACATCAGCAAGTCGAATTGTTTCGCCTCTAGGTCTTCGTCCACCAGTTCCGACGGCAACCCAGCTACGTCGCCTACCAGTTCGTTCCTCTCATCAACGCCAAGGGTTTCCCATGCCGTGGCGTCCGCGTATTTTTCCACCAGCCTGCGCTTCGGACGGACGATGAAGTTGTTCACGTTCATCTGCGCCACTTCCTGGCGCAGACGCTCCGCGACTTCGCCGCGCAAACTACCTGTGGCTACCGCCGCGTCGTGCTTGTCCAGTTCCGCAATCAGTTCCACGCGCCCGGCAAAGAGCTTCTTGCTTAGGGACTCGTTCGTCGCCCCCGACGTCGTCCCCAAGTTCTGGCTGAAGAACTCTAGGTTCTGGCAGTAGTCGAAAATCCAAAACTCCCGCTTGTGCCGCCCCGGACCGAACAAGTCTGGCCGAAGCCGTGTCCCGCGACCCACCATCTGCCAGAACTTCGTCCTCGACCGCACCATTTTGAAGAACACGAGATTCACGATTTCTGGAATATCAATGCCAGTGTCCAGCATGTCCACAGAGATTGCGATATGCGGGGCGCGTGCCGGGTTGGAAAAGTCGTCAATCAACGACTGCGCGTATTCGACCTGAAAATCAATCACTCGCGCGAAGACGCCTTTTTGGTGCGGATAATTCTTGTCAAAACGGTCGGCGATGAACTGCGCGTGGGCATGGTTCTTGGCGAAGATGATTGTCTTGCCCAAGCGGTCTCCGTCGGCAACTTTTTCGCCCGACCTCATCAGCTGCTCCAAGACTTTGTCCACGGTATCTTCGTTGAACAGCCATCGGTTCAGCGCTTCCGGCTCCACGGTTCTCGGGATAGCGCCGTCTTCGTCCCACTCAATCGCATCCCAGCGCTCTTTTTCCTCGTCGCTGAGCTGGTCGTAATTCATCCCCTCCCGCTGGAATCTCAGAGGCACCGAGACCGCTCTTGGCGGGACGAGAAACTTGTCCCGCACCGCCTCCTCCAAACCATAAGCGTCCGTGGGGACGCCATCTTCCAACTCGAAAAGACTGTATGTGTTGTGATCCACTTCGTCTGTGGGGGTCGCCGTCAGCCCGACTAGGAAGGAATCGAAGTACTCGAAGATGGCGCGATACTTCTGATAGACGGAGCGATGGGCTTCATCAATAACGACCAGATCGAAGTGCCCCGGCCCAAACTTCCGCCTGCCGTCTTTGGTTTCGTCAATCAGGCGCAACATGGTCGGATAAGTGGAAACCAGCACTCTCGCTTCCGCGATTTGCTCGGGATTCTCCATCGCGTTCACGGCTGATGCCGACGGCAAAAAGCGGGTAAAGACGCGCGTTGTTTGTTTCACCAGAGCGATGCGGTCGGCCAGAAACAGGACGCGCTTTACCCAGTTGCAGCGCATCATCAGATCGCACAACGCAACCACCGTGCGGGTCTTGCCCGCGCCCGTTGCCATCACGACCAGAGCTTTGCGGTCGTGGTCTTTCTCAAAGGCTTCTCCAATGCGCCGGATTGCCCGTTCCTGATAGAACCGCTCCACGATGCCTTTATTGATTTCGGTCGCACCCAGCGACGTTCGAGTGGTTCGCCGCTGTATCAGCCGCTCTAACTCGTCTTTCGCATAAAAGCCTTGCACCGAACGCGGAGGATAATTCTGGTCGTCCCAAATCCAGTGCTCGTAGCCGTTGCTATAGAAGATGATGGGACGCTGGCCGAACTGCTTCTCCAGACAATCGGCGTAGAGCTTCGCCTGCTGCTGGCCCACGCGGGCATCGCGCTTGGTGCGCTTCGCCTCGACCAGTCCAAGGGGCTTGCCGTCATCGCCCCAGAGGACGTAATCAACGAAGCCCTCGCCCTTCTCGTTGGGCATGCCGGTGACCGGGTACTCGCGGTCCTGCTTCTTGTCTAACGGCCATCCCGCTTCTTTGAGGAGCAAGTCGATGAAGTAGTCTCTGGTTTCGGCCTCGGAGTAGTTGTGGGTGTCCGGTGTCTCCGCGTTCTGTTTCTTGATGGCGGCGATTTCGGCTCGCAGACGTTCCAGTTCGGCCCCACTCAGCGAGAGGCGGCCTTACCCGTCAGCAGTTCGGTAAGTTTGGTGTCTTTTTCCGCGAGCTGCGATTCAAGCTGCTGAAGCTGGGCCAGCGTTTGCGGCGGAACGGGCGAAGTCTTGGGCAGCAGCAGCGGATCAAACGTCAGGCCATCCGCTGGCTTTGCCGGCCTTGCCATAGGTGCGCGCCAGCCAGAAGCAGATATGAAACAGCTCGCGCACTGCGGTCATCGAGTCCAGTTGCTGCAATGGCCTGTGGCTGTGCGCGGCCAGATTGCCCAAATCCTTGATCAGCTTGGCCTTGATGAAGATTTTCTGCCCGACTGCGGCTTTGAAGCTCGGCTCGTGGATGAGCGCGCTGAGATTGTCCTGATAGGGCAGCTTGAGCGCCGAGTCGCTTTTGTAGAGCCACGCCACAGCTAGCTCCAGCGTCCGCCGGGCGTAGAAACAAGCGGTGCGTGGGTCGGGGACGACCAGCGCCTCAGCCTTCTGCCCTTCGGCAAAAAGCTGCGGCCATTCGGATTGGAGGAAAGCCGAAGTTGCTCGTCTCTTTTGAGGACATCACAACTCTCCTCGGAAGGCGCGGTGCTGGAGGACGGCGAAGAGAGCGTCCAGCTCGACCAGTGAATCGCGGTGTGTGGCTTTCAGTTTCTCCACGGCTGCGACACGCGCCGGCGAAGTCGCGTTGGAGTGGCAACGGGACGGAAGCGGATGCGCATGTGGCTGAATTTCGGTTCAAATGCAAATTGGGTACTCCAATGCCTTTGACCATCGTCTTGCAGACTGCTTGCTGCACATCGGTGAGTTGAAGCGCATACCATGCAGGAACATCGGCATCGAACTTAGTCTTCGGGGCTGTATGGACAGGCACAGACTGACGTAAATGTCAAAGACTACACATTCCTGTCGACGATTGCAGCAACGCCGATTGTTCCCGTTCTTTGTATAAGAGAATGTCACTTAGTCGTCGGGATAGCACGTTCTTGCGCAACTCTCGTGCAGTCGACTCTGGGATGAACTTAACAGTTCTCCAATCCACATAGCCCGTCGTCGACGTTTCGAGCGGACGAAGAATGAGCATCCCGCTCATCGCGAGCTTATTCGGAGAGTATACATGCGTGATCCGTCAGTAATCAACTCCAAAGTCCTGAACGTGATTCATGCTTTGGGTTCGTCGGTAGGGTCGCCGAAGAGGTCGAGGAAGATGGATTGGGTGAGGGTGTCGAGTTGGGCGAGGGCGGCGCGGCGCTTGGCCCGCAACGCCTCCGCCCGATCCAGCACCTCCGCAATCCGCCGCTGCTCCGCCAGCGGCGGGAGCGGGACTCGAATCTGTCTTCAGCATGTCGATCGTGACAGTGCTCTGCAGTCGCGCTCTGAGCCACTCGAGAACTTCGCGTGACTGCGCGTTCAAGAATCGTGCGTAGAGCAAGTCAGCGATCGAGCCTGCCAGAACATCGCAGCGCTGACATATCCTGATTGATCGCCACGAAACGCGATCCGGCTGTCCGGAATGTATGCGCCAGCACCACTCGAGCGAACATCAACGAGCACTGATGTCGCGGAATGACCGCGCATGCACTGCTTTCTAGTCCAGCCTCACGTGCATGTTCGCCTGAGTCGCATGCCGACTTCGCCAAGACTTCATGTCGCTTCGGATCGACCCACGGGATAGTTCCGACCGTAGACATCGGTATTGCTTCGAGTTGGACGTACCGCCGCCGGTGATCGCCAATGAGCTTCGCCAAGTGTGACCGATCTGCCAGCGCTCACTTCAGCATCCCCTCCAACTCCTTCATCCCCTGCTGAATCTCCGCCTCCAGCTTAGCAAGGTCGGCAAGAATCTCCTTCGGCGCACGGTGCGCGACCTCTTCATGCACAACCTCTTTATAGCGGTTGAGGCTGAGGTCGTAGCCCTGCGCCACGAGGTCGGCCTTGGGCACGCAGAAACTCTGCGCGGTGCGCGGACGCTTGCGCTCGCTGCCCTCGCGTTGTTGCCAGCGGGCGAGGATGTCGGGCAGGTTGTTCTTGGCGTGCTCGTCGGCGGTGAGCGCGGTCTTCGGCATCGCGCCCAGCTTGTCTTCGCTCAGCAGCGGCGTGCGCTTGTCGTCCAGCGACAGCCGTCCGCTTCCACGTCGTAAAACCACACCTGATCGGTGCCGCCGGAGTTGGTCTTGGTGAAGAGCAGGATGGCGGTGGAGACTCCGGCATAGGGCTTGAACACGCCGCCGGGCAGCGAGATCACCGCGTCGAGCTTCTGATCCTCGATCAGCATCTTGCGCAGGCTCTTGTGCGCGTTGCTTGATCCGAAGAGAACGCCATCCGGCACGATGACGGCAGCTCGTCCGCCGGGCTTGAGCAGTCGCAGAAACAGCGCCAGAAAAAGCAGTTCGGTCTTCTTGGTCTTGACCACCTGCTGCAAGTCCTTGGCGCAGCTCTCATAATCGAGCGACCCGGCAAACGGCGGATTCGCCATCACCAGCGTATATTTTTCATCCTCGCCCGCGTGATCTTGGGAGAGCGAATCGCGATAAACCACGTCCGGGTTTTCTACGCCGTGCAGCAGCATGTTCATGCTGCCGATACGCAGCATGGTGTTGTCGAAGTCAAAGCCGTGGAACAGGTCACGATGGAAATGCTGCCGGAGCTTGGCGTTGGTCATCACTTCGGGATGCCGCTCGCGCAGCGATTCGCCCACGGCCACCAGAAAGCCGCAAGTTCCGCAGGCCGGATCGCAGACGATGTCCGTGGGCTTGGGCTCAACCATCTCCACCATGAGCCGGATGATGTGGCGCGGCGTGCGAAACTGGCCGTTCTGCCCGGCGCTGGCGATCTTGCCCAGCATGTATTCGTAGAGATCGCCCTTGGTGTCCCGGTCTTCCATCGGGACCTTGTCGATCATGTCCACGACCTTCGCCAGCAGCGCGGGCGTGGGAATGGTGAAGCGCGCGCCCTCCATGTGCTTGGAGTAGGTCGTGCCATTGCCGCCCAGAGTGCGGAGCCAAGGGAAGACGTGCTCGCTGACCACCGCATACATGTCGCGCGGATCGGTGTTCTTGAAGCGGTTCCAGCGGTAATCCTGAAAAGAACGCTTCTTGCTGTCCTTGCCTTCGGGGAAGAAGCGCTTCTGCATCGGCTTCTTTTCGCCGATTGGCCTTCAGTTCCTCGGCAATTTCCTGTTCGTCCAGTCGCTTGAGAAAGAGAAGGTAGGTGATCTGCTCAATAACTTCGAGCGGGTTGGAGATGCCGCCCGACCAGAAAGCATTCCAGATTTGATCGATTTGACTGCGAATTTCGCCGGTAAGCATAGATAGAGCGTTCGGGAACCCAGAATACTACCGCAATCGGCTATCGCCATACCACATCAAGACTGCCGCTGTTGACGTTCGAAGTGCGATGACGAAACTGGAAAACCACATCGCGGAAGCGGATCGGATTCAATCGGACACTAACGGGACACTAGACAGCAATTCGAACGTGGAGCCTTCCGCGATTCAGTAGAGCCTAAGTGATTGGGATTGCAAGAACTGGCGGAGAGGGAGGGATTCGAACCCTCGGTACAGGTATTAGCCCGTACAACGGTTTAGCAATTGTCGTCTCTTGATGCGACGCCCAGGAATCCCAATCACTTACAGTCGCGTTCCCGCACCAAATCTTACCGAATGTAACCTCATTCGGCAGTTACGGGACACCACTCGGGACAGTGAAAATCTCAAACCGTTCCTTCTTCCCAGTCTTACTTTTCTTTCTTCTGGACGGTTGGCGGATCTTTTGGGAGATACAGGGCGGATAGAGCATCCAACGTGCCGTGAATCTTATCCTTTGACCAACTCTCTGGATGCAGGTCGATGTACTTGCAGACCGCGTCTCCAATGTCACCCTCAGTTGTGCCTGTTGCGGGGCTTCCATTGGGCAAGAAAAAGTGCAGCGTGGAGGCGGCGCCGGCGATATATCCGTAGGCGTATGCTTTTTCAACTAGACTCTTGCTCTCGCACTGTTTATGCAGATCGTTTGTTGTTGCTACTTGTGCTAAGACCGTGGTGGACAGCGCGAGCCCCAGCAGGATCGTTGCGGCGATTTTCATTTTTCGCATTCCTGTTACTTCGCCGGAATCGCTTCGATGCCGATTACCTTGAACCGATGAGCGTGCAGTTCTCCCTTGGCGTTCGGCCCCATCAATTCGATATCCCCGTTGTCCCAGAACCGTGCCTTGTACTGACCTGGCGGAGGGAGCTTGTCTCCTTGCAGGGTGTAAACGTTGCTCCCAATCGTCGTGGCAACCTCAACGTGCTTCCGCGTTGTCACGCTAGTCCGGGTTTGCTCTTGAGCGCAGAACCCTTTCATAAACGCGGTTTGAGGATTGTTGCAAGCAGGGTTGGGCGCCGTTGTTTTGGTGCCAGTCGCTTCGGTGACAATTTTCGCCGAAGTTACTGTGGCGTTCTCGGGGAAGTCAGCAGGGTTGACGCTGTCCTTCGCCATAACCGGAGCGCAGAGTGCGAGCAGGAGGGCAAGGGTTTTCATAGCTGCCATGAGCCTACTCTTGAAATCTGAACTTGGACACTGGTCAAAGAGCCTCTGACATTACCTTCGACTAGAAGATGAAAGGGGTCCCGCACTCTTGACCCACCCCAGGGGATGGACAAACGGCGCGGACTGGGAAGCAATCTATACCGTCTCGGCGTGCCGGATATGGTGATTCAGCGAATCCTCAGACACGCGAACGTGAGCACCACGGCGACGTACTACATCAAAACTGCCGCCGTTGACGTTCGGAGCGCAATGACGAAGCTGGAAAACCACATCGCAGAAGCGGGCCGGATTCAATCGGACACTAACGGGACACTAGACACAATTCAAGCGTGGAGCCTTCCGCGATTCAGTAGAGCCTAAGTGATTGGGATTGCAAGAATCTGGCGGAGAGGGAGGGATTCGAACCCTCGGTACAGGTATTAGCCCGTACAACGGTTTAGCAAACCGCCGCCTTCAGCCACTCGGCCACCTCTCCGTGCTCTAGACCAACAACCTAGTAGCGAGCCGACCTATCCTGGTACCCTTTTGCCCGTTGCGGCATGATAAAAGCCGGGGAGGCTCCTCATATTTCGTCCAACCAAATGCACCGGATTGGGCAGGTCGTAGAACGCTGAACAATATTCTATATCAGATCCTACAGCTCGGAGATGCCCGACTTGAAAAGAAGCGCATAGGCGAAACAGAAGTGAGAGCGGAATGGGCTTCGAAAGATAATCGAACGCGCCGCTGTGATGGTGCAGAACTTCCGTCCCAGCGTGATAAGGGGATGGGACGGTTTGCCATAGCGGGAGCCTAGCCTACTACAAGGCTCTGTCCAATCAAATACAAGAAAATCCATTCTTGGAAGCGGAACATGCGAAAAGGTCTTCAGAAGAGCTAGCCTGCAAAAATCTCCTGGCACGAAAGCAGGCAAGCTACCGGCCCTGCAGGTCAGCACTGGAGGAAAGGATATGCGCCGCCATGGCTTGGCGCGCGGCCTCGGCATCTTTATTCCTGAGGGTCCGCAGGATGCGTTTGTGCTCAGCGATGGAGAGCCGCGCCCGTTTATCGGCCATGTCAGGCCGCGCCAGTGTTTTCCGAATCCAGGCCTGCAGATATCCTCTGGTTGTGCTCAACAGGCTTTGTAAGATGGAATTCTGCGTTGCCTTGGCGATTGTCAGATGAAATTGCAGGTCGGATTCGAGATACTGCTCAGGGTCGCCGATGTGGGTCTCCATGAGGCGGACGGACTCCGCAATCCCTTCCAGATCGCTTCGGGACGCCTTGGTAGCGGCTAGAAACGCGGTATGCGATTCCAGCATCAGGCGGGTCTCAATAAGATCCTCCACCACCTTGGGATTGAGCAACAGGCCCCAGTGAAAACTCCGCTCGAGAAAGCTGCTGGCGTTGCTGGCGACGAACGTGCCGTCGCCCATATGCGATTCCAGCACTCCCATGACGGAAAGTGAGCGTAGCGCCTCCCGGACAGAAGTCCGGCCGACGCCGAACTGCAGGCAAAGCTGTTTTTCCGAAGGGATACGGTCGCCCGGCTTGAGCGTTTCGCGCGAGATGAGATCGGCAATCTGCTCGACGATATGGTCGCTCAGGGAGCGGCGCGGCACGCGCACGAAGCCGGGCGTTGATTCCGTTTGCTTTTGCAGCATGACCGGAATAGTATACAGCCTGTCAGACAGGCAGACAGGTTGTCTAGCTGACACTTCTTAGATCGCGAGCGAGGGACGATTTCCATGGGTTCTACCCTGGATCTAGGGCGGCGCATCGAGCTGGTTTCGATGGATCCGCATTGTTCAAACATCACAATTGGCCTCTACGAGCAGTCCAGCGGCGGCGCGTCCCGTTATCTGGTCCACACCTACAGCGGGATACCGGAAGCGCGGGCGCGGATGGACGCCATAGGGCAAGCGATGCAGGTCCTCGGCGGGCTGGAGCTCCATCAGGGACTGCTGGGTTTTCCCTGCGGGGCGCGACATCAACTGGCGATGCGGCGCGCCTTTCTGGAGGCCTGCAAACTCGCGCCGGATACCCCTCTCGCGGTCCGCCCTTTGTCGGTGCTGGATAAGAAGCTCAATTTAACGGTGTCGATCAGCAGCCTAGGGAACGGGTTGTACGAGATTGCGGCCGAAGGACCTGCAGAAGCGACAGCATCGCGGCTCGATTCGATCGTCGGCGGCTATCGCAAGCTCGCCGAACTGGAAGTCATCCCTGGCGAACCGCATCGCTTTCGCTTTGGATGTGGTCAGGTTCATGACGCGCTGGTCGGCCTGCTGCTGCCCCGCGCCCTCAACGTCCGGGCGATTCTGCGCGAGGAGGAGATGGCCGCCGGGCGCGGTTTGCTGGTGGCTCCCAGCGCGCAGAAGTGAGGAAGCGATATGGTCGCGCCCATGACCAGCCGCCAGCGGGTGCTGGCTGCTTTGCGCCGGGAACCGGTGGACCGCACTCCGGCCTGCAACCCCACATCCGTCGCCACGGTCGAGCTGATGGACTTGGTCGACGCGCCCTTCCCGGATGCCAATCGCCAGCCGGAACTGATGGCGCGCCTCGCGGCCACCGGCTACACGGAACTGGGCTTCGACACCATCATGCCGGTCTTCACCATCATTCAGGAGTCCTCGGCGCTCGGCTGCAAAATCCAGTGGGAGCAGAAGGACAACTGGCCCACCGTGAGGATGCGCGAGCCGATCTGGTAGAAGCCGGAGGATATTCGTATCCCCGACGACTTGCTCGATCATCCCGACACGCAGTGCGTGATCCAGGCCATCAGGATTCTGCGCCGGGAATTTGGGGACGAGGTGGCGATCATCGGCAAGACCATGGGGCCGTGGTCGCTGGGCTATCACTGTTTCGGCGTCGAGCCATTTCTGCTGCTGTCGCTGGACGATCCGGGCAAGACCAAGCATGTGTCTGGACAAGACTGAAGGAGGTGACCATTCAGTTCGGCCTGGCGCAGATTCGAGGCGGGCGCCGACGCGCTGACCTTGCCCGACCACGCCACCGGGGACCTGGTCAGCGGCGAATACTACGCGCGCTATCTGCGCGACCTGCACATCGAGTTTGCCGAGCGGCTGCCCGGCCCGCTCATCCTGCATATCTGCGGGCGCACCGTCGACCGCATGGAATACATCGCGCAGACCGGCATGGCCGCTTTCCATTACGATTCCAAGAACGAGCCGGCGGAGTCGATGGGCATCGTCAAAGAAGCGGATTTCCCTGGTGGGCAACATCAATAATCCGGAGACGCTGTTTTCCAAGGGTCCGGAGGAAGTGCGGCGGGAGGTCTACAAGAACCTCGATGCGGGCGTGCAGCTGGTCGGCCCCGAATGCGCCATCCCTTTGCAGACCGCGCATCGAGAACCTGAAGGAAATTCCCAAAGCCATGCGCGACTGGCACCAGGAGCACGCCACGGCCAACTAAACAGGTACAACTATCATGGCGGAACTGAACAGACGTCAGTAACGAATTCATCCGGCAGGAAATCGACGAGTTCATCGAGCGGCCCGACGAGCGCGAGCGGATCATCAATCTGTTCGCTCAGGCCAGACCCAAGATGCAGACCATCGCCGCTGCGCTGATCGACGGCGACAACGAACTGGTGGATCAAGCTGACGCGGCAAGCGCTCGACGACGGCATTGAAGCCCTGGAAGTGATGGACTACGGACTGATCTGCCGGCATGGGGATTGTTGGCGTCAAGTTCCGCCAGAATTTCATTTTCGTGCCGGAAGTGCTGGCCTGCGCGCGCGCCATGAAGGCGGGCATGGCGCACATTGAGCCGATCCTCTCGGCCTCGGGCATCAAGCCGATCGGCAAAGTGGTCATGGGCACGGTCAAGGGCGACCTGCACGACATCGGGAAGAATCTCTGCATCATGATGCTGCGCGGCTCCGGCTTCGAGGTCATCGACCTGGGCGTGGACACTTCACCCGACAAGTTCATCGAGGCCGTGGAAGAACACGGCGCCCCGTTGATGGGCATGTCGGCGCTGCTCACGACCACGATGCCCAACATGGGCAAGACGATCGAGGCATTCATCGATGCCGACCTGCGCGATAACAGTCAAGATCATGGTTGGCGGCGCGCCGGTGACCCAGGAGTTCGCGGACGATATGGGCGCCGACGGCTACGGCAAAGATGCCATGGCATGCGTGGCGCTCGCCAAACAGTTGATGTGTGTGGCTCCGTGAAGCCTATGCAGAAAATTGACAATTCCGAGTATCAGAAACGGCTGGCCCAGTTGAGCGAAATTTTCGAAGGGATCGGCCGTCATGTCACCGAATTGGCGAAAACACGGTGCCCCTACAAGAACCGGCACAACCAGTGCACTGCGAAGTTCGGCTGCCGGAACCAGCGCCGCGGCGAGGGAAAGGTATTCCTTTGTGCGGGCGACGATAAGCTGGACTACCGTCGCGCATGGGAAACCGGCGTCTAACTATGGCGTTGGTCACGAGCGGCGGCGTAACCTGCGAAAGTCCCGAAGGGCGCACGCTGTTCGAATGCGCGGACCAGCTTGGTATTCGCGTGCCCACTTCCTGCGATCGTCAGGGCACGTGCCATGAATGCGTTGTAGACGTTCCCCGCGGCGTCAGCGGGCTGTGCGGCCGCACCGGAACCGAGTCCTTCCTCCGCGAAAATTTCCGCCTGGCCTGTCAGGCCGTCGTGGCCGGCACGGGCGCGGAGATTGAATTCGTACCTCTCAGCCGCCGGCCGAAGATTCTCACCAGTTCGGCAAATAACGCAACCGAAATCGATCCGCTGGTGACCCGCCGCGAAAAATCCGTCTTCTACGACGGCGCCCGTATTGACGAGGATCGCGGCAGGATCTATGGGCTTGCGGTCGACGTGGGAACTACCACTGTCGTTATGGAGCTGGTTGATCTTGAGACCGGGGCATCGATCTCAATGAGCGCGTTCGAGAATCCGCAGCGATTCGGCGGCAGCGATGTCATGAACCGGATCTCGTACGACGCAGGGCCGGGCCGCGGTGAGCTGCACAAGGCCGCTATTCGAGCCTGAATCGCGAGATCCGCGAATTCTGCGGCAAGGTTTGCATCGTCCCGCCTGCAAATCTACGAAGTGGTGGTGGTAGGTAATGCCACCATGCGCGATCTGTTTTTCGGCTTGGACGTGCAGACGATTGGGCAGCGGCCGTATAAATCGCAAATCGAGCACGATTATCTTGCCGCATCGCCGGTCTGGCACCACGATCTGTGAACTGGCCCACCGTCTCGCCATTCTGGCCCATCCGCAAGCGCGCATCTATGGGGGTCCGCTCATCGCCAGTCACGTGGGCGCCGACACCGCTGCCGACCTGCTCGCCACAGAAATGAGTCTCGGCAACGGAAACCTGCATGCTGGTCGACGTTGGCACCAACACCGAAGTGGTGGTCTCGCACCGCGGGCGCATGGTTGCGGCGTCTTGTCCCGCCGGCCCAGCGTTCGAAGGCGGCCTGATTACTTATGGCATGACCGGCTGCGACGGCGCTATCGAAAGTCTGTGCCCGCAACAATGGCGGATGGGGCTTTCGCACCATCGGCAACGTGCCGCCGCGCGGAATCTGCGGCTCTGGACTGATCGATCTGCTGGCGGAGTTGCGCCGCTCCGGCCAAATGGCGCCCAAAGGCATTTTTGCAGACCGTTCACGTGTACTGACGATCGTGCCCGAAGAAGGAATCACGTTCTCGCGCGAGGATGCCAGCAATCTGGCGCAGGCCAAGGCGGCGAATTACTGCGGCCAGTTCATCGTCATGCGCCACCTGGGCATCGGTCCGCAGGATATCCGGCGTCTTTACCTGGCCGGCGCTTTTGCCAATCACGTCAACGTGCGCAACGCTATTGAGATCGGCTTTCTGGCGCCAGTGCCGGAGGATCGGATCGTCAAAGTCGGGAATGCGTCTCTCGCCGGGGCCCGCCAGATGTTGCTTTCCCGGCGGAAGCGCCGCCTGATCGAAGAACTGGCACCGCGAATTGAGCATGTCGAACTGGAAACCGTTCCCGACTTTTTCGAGATCTTCGTCGAGGGCTGTCAGTTCAAGCCAATGCCAATGGGATGGCAGCACTAATCATGGCCGCATCGCTTCCCCAACAACGTACAGCGGGCTCCTGGACCAAGCCATCGCTGCAGCATCTTCTGGAAGAAACTTCCAGGTTTGTTACGGTGGCCGAACTGGTGACTTCGCGTGGCCTGATTACCGAATCGAGCGGCCGTCAGATTCTGAGCCTGGCTCGCTCCCTGGCGGAACATCCGCGCTTCGATGCGTTGAGCATCACAGACAACCCCGGCGGCCATGCCATGCTGAGCGCCGATACTCTGGGGACAGACCTGATCTCGCGCGGGCAGGAGGTCATCATTCATCTCTCCTGCAAAGACTGGAACCGCAATGCGCTCGAAAGCCGTTGCTGGACGCTGGCCAGCGAGGGCTTTCGTAACGTTCTGGCGCTATCGGGAGATTTCCCCACCAGCGGATTTCAAGGGCAGGCTGCTCCAGTTTTCGACACGGATTCCGTAGGACTACTGCGTTTGCTGGCCACGACTGACAAGGCATTCTTCGCCGGCACGGTTGTCTCGAACTTCAAGCGGCTGGAGCGCGAGCTCATGCCGCAGTATTTCAAGCTGGCAAAGAAGATTGAGACCGGGGCGCGTTTCGTCATCAACCAGATCGGCTATGACTCCCGCAAGAACGACGAATTGCTGAAGTACATGAAGCTGCACGGGATGCACCTCCCGGTACTAGCTAATGTGTATGTGCTTGGACTCACGCCCGCACGGTTTTTCCACGCAGGGAAAATTCCCGGTGTGACGGTGACCGATGATCTGCTGGCTCTGGTCGAGAAGCAGGCTGCTTCGCCGGACCGCGGCCGCTCGTTCTTTTTAGAATTTGCCGCAAAGCAGTGCGCCATCGCGCGCGGACTCGGCTTACCGCGGCATTTACCTGGGCGGACATCTGCGAACAGAAGATTACGACCGCATCCTGCAAAAGTTGGATACCTTCGCTCCAGACGACTGGCGGCAATTCGCGCGCGAGATTTGCTTCTGCCCAGCCGGGTGAGTTCTATTACTTCGAACCCGACGCAGAAACCGGGCTCAGTTCCACCGAAATCAACCGCGAATATCTGAAATCGAAGGAGCACCCGCCTGCCGCGCCGTTATCCTACCGCTTCAACCGGCAAGTGCACGAACACGTTTTCAAGGAAGGCAGCCGCGGATTCGCCGCGCGGGCAAAAGCTCTACCAGATTGCAGAACGCTCCCCCGCTCTATCGCATGCGGTGCACAACACCGAACGCGTCTTGAAGCTTCTGGCCTTCGACTGCCGCGATTGCGGCGATTGTTCGCTTCCCGAAATTGCCTACCTTTGTCCAGAATCGCAATGCGCGAAGAACCAGCGCAATGGGCCGTGCGGGGGCACTCGCCAGGGCCTGTGCGAGGTGGGCGAGAAGGAGTGCATCTGGTCGCGCGCCTACGATCGCTTAAAGGCCTATGGAGAAGAAGCGACTATGCTGCAAGGCCCCGTAGTCTTCCGCGACAGCGCGTTGCGCGGCACCAGTGCCTGGGGTAACACATTCTTGAAGAAAGATCACACCAGCAAGTCGAGAACATCATGAAGCCACAGAATCTCAATAAGGAATTTGTAGTCATTGGCGAGAACATCCATACCACGCGCGTAGTCTTGCGGCAGGGAAAGCTCGTCAGCACCCTCGCGACCGGTGAGGAGGCAGTCCGCTACACCACCGCCTCCGGCGAATCGCGTTATCTGGTCATCCCGGAGGAGATCAAGGGGAGACAGGATTACCAGGAAGGCCGCATCAAGCACATCATGATCGCCATTAAAGCGGCCATGTCGGGGCACGAGCCGCAGGCCGCGGAAGGCATGACCTACCTGCGCGCGCTGGTCGAGAAGCAGCTTCGAGCCGGAGCCGATTTCCTCGATCTCAACGTGGATGAGGTCTCGCTCAAGCTGGCCGAGCAAAAGGCAACTATGGCTTGGCTCGTTCGCACGCTCGAGCCCCTTTCCACTGTGCCCCTCTCTATTGATTCGTCCAATCAGGAAATTCTACTCACGGGCATTGAGGCGTGCGCGGGGACGGTTGGACCGCCGCTGCTGAACTCCGCTTCGCTCGAGCGCATTAACGCTCTGGATCTTGCCAAAGACCGCCATCTTCCTGCAGTGATCACTGCCGCCGGTGAAAGTGGAATGCCGCAAAACACGGAGGAGCGCGTAGCCAATGCCACGCGCATGATCGAAGCCGCCTTGGCGAAGGGCATTCCGGCTGGCCGTCTCTATGTCGACGTATTGGTGTTTCCCATTTCCGTGGACAGTCAATTCGTGGTGCATTGTTTGGACGCCTTCCGCAATCTGCGGGACCGATACGGCGACGAGATCCATCTCACTGGCGGCCTCAGCAACGTCTCATTCGGCCTTCCTTGCCGCAAGGTGATTAATGAGGTTTTCATGAATCTGGCGGTGGAAGCAGGCGCGGACAGCGGAATTGTGGACCCCGTAGCCAATGACCTGAATCGTTTATTTATGACCGACAAATCCAGCAAGCCCTACCAGCTTGCGCAGGAGATGCTGCTCGGCCGCGACCGAGGCTGCAAGAATTATCTGCGGGCTTACCGCAAAGGGGAACTTGAGCCGGTCTCTGTTTCCTGAGGGCGAAAAGAATGGCACGTTATCAGATTCTTTATTGGAAGGATATTCCGGCGCAGATCCGAGTATTTCCGGAAACTGGGCGGCCACTCTCCCGCCAGTTGCCGGAGGGCTTTCAGCAGCAGATTGATGCTAGAGCGATGCGAGAGGGGCTCGCCGGGACTGACGACTACCTGCAGCACTGGCACTGGACGGAAAGGAAGGAACGGGATCTTCCGGCCGAAGAATTGCTGGAAGTGCTCCTCCAAGAACTCAGTCAGGAGAAGGAAGCCAAATAATGGTAAACTTTCGGGAAAATCCGGACGGCGGGAGGGGAGGATGGTTCCTCTCGATGCGATTCGAGATCCCGAAATTCTCGTTTCTGCGAAGCAGGCGCTCGACTTCGTCAGAAGCTTCCACTGGTGTGGGAAGGTGCAGAGCGGGCACCTAGCCCAGTGGCGGTCCGGCTCATTTGCGGTATTCAAGTTCCAGATCGACCCTGCAAGACCGTCCGCGATGGATGTCGTTTGGGTCGTCGTGAATCACTCGCCGAGAGCGTGTTCCGTATGCGACTGCGCCGAAGATTGGCAGGATGCGCTAGAGGACTTCATTTGGGAAATGCAGAAATGGTTGAAGTCCGATCCGCAGAATGTTGACGCCTTCCGGATAAAAAGCTACCTGAAAAATCTAAGGGACCATCTGCTAGATCCTGGTCCCTCGGATACTACGCTTCGCCAAAACTAGGTCCGTGCTGGTCTAAAACCATCTCGTCTGTCATTTTGTCTGCCATGGAACCTTGTCCAGTTCCACTCTATTACCGCACTGGCCGACCAAGTTCGCGGGTTCTCTCGACGCTATTTCGATATCCTATTCAGACTTAACTCATAACATTGCGAGACAAGCTCCATCCGGGCACTAAGATTCAAACGAACTTATGTGAGACCTACGACACTCATGGAGTGTTGCAGGGTCCAAACGCGGCACTCGCGGTTAGAACGGCTAGTTCGTCGCCCGGAATGGCCAACTCATTCCCCAGGAGTAGAACGCAATGATAACCAGCACATCAACCGGCATTCCGAAAACAATGTAGAGCAACGGCATGAATAACACAGTCTTCTGCAGAATGAGAGCTTGCAAGAGAATTTGAAAGGGCAAGAAAACCATCATGTAGGCCATGATAAGGAAGGTGAGAAAGGCCTTCTTGAGCAAGCCGAAATCGAAAATATAGAAAGTCAGTCCCAGCAGCAACGGGACAGTCGAAATGAGCGCCAGTCCAGATTCAACAAATCCACCCAGATAACTGCCCGGAGTATGGGGGAAACTCGCCGGGAAAACCGCGAAATAAACCAGCGCAGTGGCCTGCACCAGCACAACCCCGCGCAAAAGGTAGGTCAACGGAATCCAGCGATCTGAGAAGAAGAAGGTGCTACCGAGAACCAAAAGCGTTGCTGCGCAGGTCAGAGACCACTGGGCAAGACTCGGCGGCAAAGATTGCATCACTAAGTAAGGAACCTCGAGCCTTAGGCCTGAGGTCACATTGCGCTCGGTCAGCACCAGATCGGCGTGCAGCGGGAGAGCGCGGATTCCAGTGGCAAACATCTGCGTCCAAAAAGTACACGTCCAAGGTAAACATCCGATCCAGATTGCGGAGAAGACGAGAAAAAGGGAAATGGCGGATAACAGGTTCCAGGGTCCGAGCTGAAAATGCGCCAACGCCCGGTGCATAGGGATGATTCCACCCCGATGCCCGCGGACTGGCGTCGCGCTGCTCGCGGGCGAGGACACGCGGAGTGCGGCGGCGGTGCGCTCAAAAATCTTTGAAGATTCCAATCGTGCTTCCGCCTCTCGTGTAATAGGGATTGTGATAAAAATCCCCAACAAAATTGAAGCCCCAGGCCCGTCCCATCCACTTTCGCACCGTGATGGTCAGAGTCTGGCTCTGGAAATCGGTAAGACTCGTCGTCGGACCGATGAGTTGGTACGCCTCTTCCCCAAAACCGGCGCGAACGGTTACGTAATGATGTTTGTCGCGACCCTGGGTCACGGCCACAAACCCCGCGGGCGCAAAGATCTTTCCCGGATCGCTAAGGTTGAGATAGACGCCTTCCTCAACCACCCATGGCTTGTCAAAGTAATAGGTACTGCCCAAGAAAAAGCTGGTGTCGCGGTGAATATCCTTGGCGGAGTAGTATCCGAGGCCGAAAGTTGTGATCCACTGCTTTCGTCCCAACCATTTCTTGTTGATGAAACCATCCGTCCGGAACCGGGGCCAGAAAAAACCACCGACGCTGGAGCCGACGGTCAGCGATCCGTACCAATCGGAATTGAAGGTGTAGGTATTGCCAATCGCGGCGTAAACGCCGGCATCATTGAACTCGCGCTGGCCATTCACCTCGGCATTCCATACGCTGTTTCCCTTCTGCAATACTCCACGGAAATAGCCCCCAGACCAGGAACCAAATCCGTTGGTGAGCGTCAGGTAATCGCCGCCACTTTCTACATAGTTAGTCAAAGGCTTCGTGTCCGCTTCGGCGGGAGCACTGACCAGCGATTGGGTGGGAGGGTTCGCCGTGGTGATTGGTAATTGGGCCGAATCCTGGGCTTGCGCTGAAACGGCGAGCGCCAGGCTGGTCAACACGAGGAGCTTTGCGAATTGAGACCGGATTTTTCGGACCTTCGTCATTTCGTCAACATCGCAGTCTGGAAGCGGAGATTCTTCCCCGCCCCGGCAATCACCAGCCAGTCGTCCCCGTTCCTGATCACACTCGCGGCACCGGCGAGCACAGCCGGCTCCGCAAATCTAGCGGCCGGAAAACTCCAGGTTTCATGGTCAAGACTCTCGGGATGAGTTGCGTCCACGGTGAATTTCCCAGATTGATTCGCAGCTTCCCATTTCACTTGCGTGCGGGAATTAAGAAAGTTGGCCAACTCGGTCATGGTGTACCAGCGAAAACGTCCTTCGGCTTTCAGTTGAGCCGTCGCTTGGAGCCAGTGGTCGAACACCGAGCGGTAAGGCAAAATTCCAGGGGGATGAAAGTAGACCAGGCGCACGGTATGCCGCGTAACCGTGAAGTCAGCCACCGCCCTTAGCCAACGTTCAACCTCTGGGGAAGGATATTTCTCTTTTGTCATCTCCTCGAAGCTGGCTGCCCGGTCGAGATGCACGATGGGAAATGCCCAGATGCTTTTCCCTTCGCGCGCGCCATCGCGATAACCCTGGGTGGGCGCCATGCCGGAATCTCCGGTGAAGTAGTAGGCAACGAAGCCATGCGATTCAAGCCAGCGCGTGATCCACGGTGGCTGATCACCGTTTGGCGCGGAATACTCAACCACGGGCTTCCCAACGACGCGCTCCAGTGCACTCTTATTGAGCTCCAGGAACGGCTGCAGCGTCAGTGGATCGTCAGTTTCCACATGCTCGGCAAAATAGTTGTGGATCCAGCCGCCGTGACTGCCAATTTCATTTCCCGAAGCCTCATATTGCCGGATCAACTTCTGGCTCACGGGATTGTGCTCGACGTTGAATCCCTGTTTGTCTCCGATGGCGAACGCGTCAGGGCCCGCCGTAATGTGAATCGAGTAGGGCCCCTGCCGCAGCAAGCTCCACGAGTTCAGTTCCTGCAGAGGTTTGATGGCAGCATTGGAATCGACGTGCCAGTTCAGCACCAACCCTCCGACGCCGTCCGGAACCGACATCAGCCGCGGCACCTCCAAAACATGGTCGGCAAAATATCCGAGGAATGCGTGCAGCAACAAACCGTCGGTGTTCGCGGTCAGATATCCGAGTGGCAAATTTGCAAATAGAACCGATCCTTGCTGATACGAATGTTCACCGACAACTAAGCCCGCACTTGAATGGAAAAGCACCTTTCCCGAGTAGTCTCCGGCAGTCACAAAACTTGGGTAGTCCAGCTCTCCATATTTGTAGCGTTTGAGTTGGACTTCGAAGTCATCTTGCGCGAATGACACGGACGAGCTTTCGGATGAAGGGCGGGCCGGGGCCTCAAACGGATAATATTTTCCCGGCGGAATCTCCAACTGCCGCACGATGGAATCCATCCCCGTCAGCGAACTCCACTGAATGGTCTTGTCGCCGAGTTTGTCGTAGAGCGCATAGTCCACTCCCGCCAGGTTTGAGAAACGTGAGCGGGCGGGAGCGTAACGGCCGGATGTCGACAGCGTTCCGGCGTCGTACACCAGCATGAGCTTGCCGCCCTTGGCAACAAAACTCTCGATGCCTCCTACCAACAGGTCACTTACCCGCAGGTGCACCGAATCCGGCAGAATCAGTCCTGCGCACTGCGTCTCTCCTTCGAAGGGACGCATAAACTCAGAATCATGGACTGCGACCAGGTGCAGGCCTTCTTCATTGGCCGCGTCCAACCACACCGTGACTTTGGGATCGGAAAGATTGGTGTCGTCGGGTAGCAGCAGAAGGATGCGATCCGCCGTTGCATCCAGCTGCCGGTGCTTGTGCCATCTCAAAACGACCAGCAGCAGAATGAGCGCACCGATCAGAACGATGGCTTTGCCGAATTTCATGCGCCCACCACCCGGCCAGATTCGCGCGCCCACAAACTGCCAAAGATCAGGGCTCCTTCCTCAACCTCAATCACCGGCGAGGTCACGGTGGTGGGTCGCTCCGGGCTGCCGCAAACCGTCGCAGTCCCGAGGAACATTCCGTGCTCTGCGATCATCGGACCGGTAAGAATGCAATTCGGACTAACATGCATGCGCTGTCCGCTGATGAGACTCCCTTCGACGGAGACGCCGCTTTCAAGAACCAAGTCTTTGCCGGATTTCAGGCTGCCGCACACCCTCGCCCCGGCGCCTATCCGCAAGGTGCCTCGGACTACGATGTTGGCGTGAACGACGTCGCGCGCTTCAATGGTGAAATCGCCGTCGTAGAGAAAGCGGTCGGTGGAGTGCGCGACTTGAGTTCCAAAGTAGTTGCCGATCCGCGCCAGATGGTCATTTGCCAAACTGCCGGCTACGATCAGCGGAGCATGCACGCGGGTGAAACGACAGCCGGATTGCAGACGCACTAAGCGATCCGAAGACGTCCGGCCCAAGAGCGTGCAACCTGGGCCGGCGCTGAGTTCTTCCACGGCGTGCAGCCAACGTGTAACGTGGCTGGCGGGACCGAGGTGCATAGCTTTCTCCGCCAAAATTGCGCGATAGCGATTCTTCTCTCCGCCAGAAAAATCGCCGCCCGCGTAAATATCTTTGGAGAAGGTGGCTCCGGAAGGAACTGTCAGATCTCCGTTGGAGGCGAGCAAGGTTGGGCAGACGCCGTTGTCGATTGGAAAATCGCCGTCAGCGCGGCCGAGTACCATATAGTTGGTTCCATCGGGCAAGCTTCCGGTTGCGACCATTCCGGACGAAGCAGCGCGCTGCAAATCCTCATCGAGCCCTTTGAGATAGAGACGGAAGCCGTCCGCAAAATGGCGGACCTCTCCGGCATTCTGCTGAACCACATTCAAAGGGGTTGCGTCCGACTTTTCCCTAAGCTCGCGCAGGGCAGGCAGCAAAGGAAGCGCGAGCATGGTCCCCACGATTGCCAGCAGCAAGGCGACGGAAAAGACGGCGCTCACGGCGTTGCCTTCCGGAAGCGCTCAGTCTTATCCCAATGAAATTCCGCGCCGGTCAAGCCATCGCGCAGTTGCGTGAGGGTGGCGCGGGAAACCGAAAATATGCTCACCACAAACCCAACGATCAGCAATGGCAGCAAGCAGATTCGCTTTCGGCTCCCGTCGAGCCGTACGGCTGCCGCTATTTCAAAGAAGGCCGCCAGATTCCCAATGGCCGCGTAAGCCGTCAGACAAAGCAACGCAATAATGCCGTGTAATGGAGCAACTCCCTGATAGAAGACTGCCAAGGCCAGAACCCAGCCGATCAATGTGACCGGCGCCATGATGTAAACCCCCAGCAGCAAGGTTCCATCGATCCGCTCGCGCAGCGTGGCATGGTGCTGACCGAGTAATAGATGGATCGCATAAGCGACCATGGCCTGGTTGTGACCTTTTGCCCAGCGCATGATCTGCTTGATGCGCACCGTCCAAGTTTCCGGAACCTCCTCGTAACACTCCGACCGGTTTTGGTATGCCGTCTTCCAACCGTGCAGCAGGAGGCGATAGGTCAGGTCGGTATCCTCGGTGAGTGAGTTTTCGTTCCACCCGCCGATCTCGCGCAGAGCGCTGCGCCGGACTCCAGCGACAGTGCCGCCGTGCTGCGGCACCAGGCGCAAGTTCATGCGCGCCTGCTGGTCCACCTGGTAACCGCCGGAGCGTTCCAGATCAAGCAGCCGGGTCAGCAGATTGGTATCCACATTCATGGGCACGACTCTGCCCATGACGCCGCCAACCTCGGGATCAAAGAACGGTGCGGTTAATTGGCGGATCAAACCTGCCCCGGGAATATAGTCAGCATCGAAAATCAAAATGACTTCGGTCTCCACCAGTTCCATCGCGTCTTTCAACGCCGCGGCTTTGCCGGGCTTGCCTTCGGTGCGATGAAAAGGGCGGATGCGTCCGGGAAACTTTTCCACGAAACCATCAATGATTTCGCGAGTGCGGTCTTTCGAGCGGTCGTTCACTGGCACTACCAGCATTTTTTCTGCGGGATAGTGCACGGTCATCAACGCCTGCAGAATATTGGCAATCACTTTCTCTTCATTGTGAGCAGCCACCAGAACCGTGACCGCGGGCCAGTCGGCGGTATCGATATCAATGTAAGGATGGCGTTGAAAGCCAAAGAGACGATTCAGAGTGAACCAGTAATGGCGCGCAGTGTAGATGCAGATCAGGAAAACGATCGAATAGAGGATGTAGATCATGGCGCACCGGAATCAATGTGTGACGTGGGAGTGGTCACTCCTTTCCTGCGGCCACGGCTCTTGCCCGTTCTACGAGATCCTCCTTGCGCCGGCGCGGTTGCGGCCGGGGCGGAATCTTGAATTGCTTTTCCTCCGGCAACAGCGGTGCTTCCTTGCGGTACCAGCGCGCGACCGCTTCCACAATTCTTTCCGAGCTGTGACCGTCTCCATAAGGATTCGCGCCATCCGACATCTCTCGATAAGCTTCGCTGTCGTTGAGCAGGCGATCGGATTCTTCGACAATCCGTTCCCGCGACATGCCGATGATTCTGGCCATGCCAAACTGCGATGCCTCCGGACGCTCGGTCACCTTGCGCAGCACCAGCACGGGCTTATTGAATGTCGGGGCTTCTTCCTGGACGCCACCGGAGTCGGTAAGAACCAGGAAACAACACCGCAGCAAACTGACAAAGGAGATGTAGTCCAGAGGTTCCACCAGATGAATGCGGTCCTGTCCCTGCAGCAGAGCATTTACGGTGCTGCGGACGTTGGGATTCATGTGCACCGGATAGATGACGCGAATATCGTCGTGCTTGCGGACAAGATCTTTCAGGGCGAGGCACATGCCTTCCTGATCGCTTCCCCAGGATTCCCGCCGGTGTGAAGTAACCAGCACCAGACGGCGGCCATCCCGTGGAACGCCCGCGAGAGGCGTGTTATCCCATGAATCAGGAAGCTGGCTGAGCGCCTGGAGCGTATCCACGACCGTGTTCCCCGTTACCACAATTTTGCCCGTGGGTACGCCCTCGCCCACCAGGTTGTTGCGCGATAGCGCGGTAGGAGCGAAGTGGATCTCGGCCATGACCGAGACGAGGCGGCGGTTCACTTCTTCCGGAAAAGGGTTGTAAATATCCTGGCTGCGAAGCCCGGCCTCGATGTGGCCGACCGGAGTCTTGCAATAAAAAGCCGCCAGCGACGCGGCAAAGGCCGTGGTCGTATCGCCCTGCACCAACATCATGTTGGGCTCGAAACGGTGACAGGCATTTTCGACGGTATCTAACACGCGACCCGTGAGGGAGTTCAGCGTCTGGTTGGGACGCATGACGTCAAGGTCGAAATCTGGTTTGATCTTGAAGAGCTTTAGAGCGTGGTCCAGCATGGTGCGATGCTGACCGGTATGAACCACCGCAGTTTCGAACTCGTCTGAACGCCGCCTTAATTCCTGGATGACCAGCGCTAACTTAATGGCTTCCGGCCGCGTTCCCAAAACCGCAATGACTCGACACTTCATTCCTAAACTGCCTTTCGCTCGCGGATTGTGTTCCCATTACGGCTTGCCGGGGCTAACGGCGAAGACACTTTTCCCAGCCTTCTGCACCTAAGTAACCTGAATTGGTTATTTTTGGCTCAGCCTAGATCGGATTGTAGTGAGCCACCAGATTGGGTAAAGAGTACTTCGGTCACCCGCGAGCAGCCGATCCCTTGAGTTTCGCCGCTGCATACAGTGCGCGTGGCGCAATTGTCAGGGAAGCTGAATCGCCTGCGACCTTGGATAGCGTGGAAGCAGAAGGTTCATGCCCGCTGCCAACGCTAAAACCCCCGCCAGGAGTATCAGCAGCGAGGCATAGGAGCCAGTCGAATCAAAGGCGCGGCCCAGTATGACCGGACCGACGGCTGCCGCCGCTGCATAGAATGTCCACGTGACCCCGTAAAGCGTTGAAAAAGCCCGCAGCCCAAAATAACGAGTCAGCAAGTAAGGAGTAATGGCTGCTTCTCCTCCTGCTCCGATACCGATGAGCGCGGCGGCAAAGCATCCAGTGGAAAAGCTATTCGTGCGGGCAAGCAGAAAAATACCTGCTGCGGTGCTCAAACTGACCATGAAGGCGACGCGTCCTCCGAAAAACCGGTCCAGCAGCCATCCCACAACAATCCGGCCGAGCACGCTCGAACCACCCAGCATGGACGTGCAAAGCGCGGCATCCCGGGCGGTGATTCCGCGATCCGTCAATAGCGCAGACAGCTGAGTGATCGCTCCATTCATGCTGATCGAACTCACGCAAAGAACGGCGACGATGATCCAGAAGGCAAAAGAGCGCAGGCCCTGTTGCGTCGTCATTCCGGAATGTGCGCCTGGAGCGGATTCGTGCGGGACGAACTCGTGGTGAACCAGGCCACGTTCGCGGATGTAACGCCAACTAAGCGGCAACCCAAGGAGCAAGGCCAGCAAGCCGAGAGCCAGGTAGGCGGTCCTCCAGCCCGATCGGGTAATGAAGGCTTGGGCCACGACCGGTAGGATCATCGCGCCCAATCCCGACCCTACCATCACAAAGGCCAAAGCCACTCCCAGGCGTTGCTCAAACCAGGTAGAAATGGATCGCGAATATGCCAGATGAGCTGCGCCGTTCCCAACCACGCCCAGCACGAAACAGGTTGCATAGAATTGCCACACTCCGGCGCGTAACAGCGCCAAGGAAGCGATGCCGCAGCCAAACACCGTCATGCAGGGAAGGATGATGCGACGCGGGCCATAGCGGTCAATCCACCCGCCCAACAGCGGAGAGCACAGGCCCACGGTGACGGCGGCGATTGCGAAGCCACGCGAGACAGCTTCGCGGCTCCAGCCGAACTCCCCGCCCAGCGGTTTCACAAAAACCGCAAAGGTGTAGACGAACAGCGAGCCGAAGCCCGCCATCACGCCGAAGCACGCTGCCAGCGCCACACGCCAGCCGTAGTAGCCAAGATCGAATTCACCGAGGCCCGGCGTCGTGGTTTGCGTATATTTCTGCGTTGCGGGAGGCTGGGCCGGGCTCACGGATGCCGCCCGGCGCGGAGCAAATCGGCGACGCGAAGATGTGCCATAGAAGAACCCTTAATCTACACGGAGAACGGTCAAACCCCGCCTATGCTCCTAAGGCTTGGGCCGCCATCGCGGTTCCTCGCACGCGATTCTTCACTTTGGCATAAGCAATATCGCGTGAAGTGGAAGTGTCATCCGCGAATGGAGAAAATCCGCAGTCGTCGGTAGTTCCCAGCGCTGCCAGAGGAATCAATTTTGCCGCTTCGAACACGCGATTGCACACTTCTTCCGGACTCTCGATCCGGGGATCGATCGGATCCGTCACGCCAATAAAAAGTACCTGACCAGGCTTGAGCAATTTCTTGATTTCGCTTAATACCCGGCGCGGGTCGGGCTCGCTGGCGAGCTGGATGTAGAAACGTCCGGCCCTCAAGCGAAACAGAGAGGGCAATAATCCCGCGTAGTCCACGTCTGCGCTATGGGTGGAATCGCGGTCGCCTCCGGGACAGGTATGGACTCCGATGTTCCGCCGCTCTTCCGGTGAGAACCGCTCGAGTACGCGGTTATTCAGATCAACGAATGAATTCAGCAGCCCCCCTGACGGGTCAAGTTTCAATGCGAGCCGTCCCTCGGTGAAATCAATCTGAACGCAGGCGGCGCCTGCCTTCAGGCACTCTCGTATATCCTGTTCTGCCTCGGCCACCAGGTCGGCAAGGAAGGCCTCTCGCGAGTAACCAGGCAGACCTTCCTGGGGATAGAGCAGGCTCAGCGCGGAGGCTGAAATCACCGCTTGCTTGAGAGGTTTATGAGCGAACCGCTGGGCAGCCTTGAGATAAGAACTTGCTCGAGTGCCATAGCGGAATGGACCGGCAGTCAGCTTGGGAAGCTGACGGGTGTGTCCATCGGCAAACGGAATCACCACGCCATCCGCGGCCAGATTGCTAAGCCCTTCCAGCGGATAGGTGGCAAAGCTGGACTTCGTCTGTTCGCCATCCGTGATGACTGGCGAGCCCGTTTCCTCCCAGCGCGCGATGGTATCGCGCAGCGCTGCGTCCTGGGCATCCCGCAACTCCTCGGCAGAAATTTTCCCAGAGGCGCGCGATTGCATTGCGGCGATCAATTCCGCCGGGCGAGGGATACTCCCAATAGGTTCGGTGGGGATTGGCATGCAGTCACCTCGGATGGAGTCAGGTTTCGCATCCGCCACATTTGGAAACGGCGCACCCGCCGCCTCCAATGTGAATTCCGACACCATACTGGCGGGTTGCTGAAGGCGGCAATACTACAAAAACACTAGGGGCGAGAAGACTCAAAAGTGGGCGGCATAAGAAGTTAATGGAAATCGAATCGATACCAACGACCGAGAAATATCAGCCTTGCTCGGCCTAGCGTGAATACGCTGTCCGCTCATCGCACTAACATTATGAAAACACTGGGATTTCATAAGGCCCCGACCTCTTCGTCTACACCATCCGCAATCGACTGCTAGACATTCTTCGACAGGGCCGGGGGCCTGTCCGTAGTTCCACTGGTATCAGCCGCAGCTCCTAATATTTTTATATTATTGCCCCCAATCTGATTCGCCGTTAACGTTCTCTCCCTGCGATCCGTTTTCTTTTCTATCCGTTAAGTTTAGGGCGCGTGGAGTCGAACATGGAGATAACAATGGGCGAAGCCGTCGGGAGCATTCTGTCTCCGGCGGAATTGCTGGCAGCGAGCCGTGCTACCTCCGCGGGGTGGATTGCAAATGATCAGTTAACCGACCTCATCGAGCAAATTCACAGTGCGACTGGGGATGCGAAAAGACTGGTACTTGACCGCAGCGAAGCGGTTCTGACCGAGCGCGTGGAGTCCGGTTCCTGGTCGGTGGCGGAATGCTTCGACCATCTCGCTCAAACGACGCGTGCGTTTCTTCCTGCGATATCGGACGCCATTGCCGCGGCTCCGATCCTTGCGACGAACCGGCCACTGCAGACAGGGACCGTTGCGCGCCTGTTCATCCGAAACCTCGAGCCGCCCTACCGTGTGCGGTTCAAAGTTCTCCACCAACTTGCGCCGCACCGTCAGAATTTTGAGGCCGGGTGGAGTGGCTTTATCGAATCGCAATCGCAACTCTCGGCGGCAGTGCATTCCGCGGCCGGGCGCGCCATTGACCAGAAGCGGATCAAGTCTCCCGTGTACGCCCGCATCAGCTATAACGTTTACGGCGCCCTGCGCATTCTCGCCGCCCACCAACGCCGGCACCTGTGGCAGATCGAGCAGATCATGAACACACTCGAAGTTCGCCGGGCTCGAAAAGACGGTGCCTGAGAGGCATCCGCGATAGCATACTCTCCCAAAGAGTTCTCCCCCTGTGCCTGATCAAGCGCCCTCCACCGATTGTGACGTGACGATCATAGGCGGCGGGCTGGCTGGAAAAGCGGCCTGCCTGCATCTTGCCAAGTCTGGACTCCACGTGATCTGCATCGAGCCAACTGAAGCCA
Organism: uncultured Acidobacteriaceae bacterium; assembly: GCA_963697035.1. Classification (GTDB taxonomy): domain Bacteria; phylum Acidobacteriota; class Terriglobia; order Terriglobales; family Acidobacteriaceae; genus PALSA-270. The sequence continues at coordinate 559,486 of CAVOMN010000005.1, forward strand.
TTCGTCCTCCGGTCGGTGAGTCGCTGGATTGGTCCGCTCCCGATCTGTTGAAATCCCTGGGTTTGCCTATGGAGGATTTGATCAGAACGCAGACAGCGACCTGGAAGAACCATGTGATTCTGAAGATGCGCAATGGCTGCTCCGAAGATTATGTCCCAACGCCATGGCTTGGCGGAGCGCCCTTCCACATCGAGTTGCGGACTTTGCACGTAGATCGGGTGCGCCTCGACCGGGAACTCACCAGAAAGGTAGAGGATCACAAGGTTAACGTGGTGCGAGACAAAGTTGTCCGGGTGGAACGCAACGGAAAGCAGCTTTCCGCCGTTCACACCGCAAGTGGCGCGCGCATCTCCTCGCCGTGGTTCATTGACGCTTCCGGTTTTGCCACCAGCTTGCTGGCCCGCGAGTTCAAGCTGCCCGCCGTCGAATACGGCCCGACAAAGGTAGCCGTTTGGACCTATTTCCCCATCTCCGAACCGATCGATGGAACAACGCTCTACATGGAACCCGTGCCGGCCGAATACCTCGATTGGATTTGGGAAATTCCCATCAATCCCCAGGTCGTCAGCGTTGGATTCGTAACTACCGGAACAGCAATGAAGGCTAACCGGGAGCAGGGATTGTCGGTTGAGGATATTTTCAAGAAGCAACTCATGAGGTTTCCCCGTTTTGAGCCACTGCTGCAGGCGGGCGCTCTCAGCGCTCCCAATGCGACTTCCTTCCGCTGTCGCGTGCATCGTGGAGTCGCCGGACCGAATTGGCTGATTGCCGGCGAGGCCGCCTCCATGGTCGATCCTATGACTTCGAATGGAGTAACAGCCGCTCTCAGGCAGGCCGCGGAAGCATCCACCCTGATTGTGCGGCACCGCAAGCAGCGCACTTTGCCGGCCCGAGCGAGGATCTGCTATAGCAGCCGCGTTATGCAGATGGCAGAGTTCTTTAATAGTGGGATCGAAAAAATCATCTACGAGCCGCCAGTAAGAAACCGGATTGGTCTGTGCACCTCGGGAAGTGTCTATACGAGTCCAGCCTGGAGCTTGAACGTGGTATATGCCAGGCTGAAACCAGATGGGATGTTCTCGACGCTATTACTTGGGTTACTGCTTGGATTCTTCCGCGTGAGTGCCTGGGTGGGCTATCAACTCTGCAAGCGAACAGCCCTTGATTCAGCTTCAACCTAAGGAGCAGTCTCGCCGCTCTAAGTACTTTTCGATTCGCTATGCACGTCAGAGTGCACGATGCGCCTGGCTCTGCGATGTTTCGTACACTCCGCCTACGGCCAGAAATGTACGCTATGGTACGCGGCTCACTCCAGGCAACGGCCGTGTTGCGGCAGACCCGAGCGTCCACAAGTGCGCAAGGCTTTTCCACTTAGTGGTCATTTCCAAGACTGAGGATTTGTTGGCCAAGTTGTGGCCAGCAAACCGCTTCCACGGGCTGCGCTTTTTGGCAATGTAACTGCCTCGATACTACTGCCAACTCGATCGAGAGGAGCGAACATGCCTGATCCAGCTTGCCTCAACACGAATCTGGTCTGCCTTCAAAAAGCAGTCTTGTGTGCGAATTGTGAAGTTATCAGCGAGGGACTGAACGCCCGCTGTGGCGCTTGTGGAAGTCAAGCTCTGTTGCGTTTGAGCCCGCTCGTTGGTGGCACGATCGAAGAAGAACCTTCCTTTCACCTCGCCGCCCGGCATGCCAACAACGAGGTTGTGCGCTTGCTTCAGTTGTCCGCCGCGGCCTAGGCTAGGCCTGCTCTGCAGAGTGTGGGCCTCGCGGTGGCAACCTACCGCGGGGCGACGCCCGTCGAACTCCCGGCAGGCATCGCCGGAAGAATGATCGCGTGGCAACTGCCCAATCCGATGCCCCGAAACCCGTCTCGTTGACAAGATCCGCGCAGAGTTACTTCGTCTCCGTCTTCCAGAAATTCTCTCTGTTCACCGGTCGGCAGCGTTATTGGATCTTTCCCGCGCGAGGTGAGCTCGAGTAGGCAGCCGCGCGCCGTTTTCTCCGCACCTGAAACAGTTCCGCTCGCCAGCAAATCGCCGGGGCGAAGGTTGCAGCCGTTGCTGGCGTGGTGGGTTAACATCTGCGCCATGGTCCAGTAGATATCGCGAAAATTGCTGCGGCCCAAGATCACAGGGGTGATGCCGTTTTCGCGCATCCGCTCCGAGCGCAAAGAAACTTCCATCCACAAGTCGAGACCACCCCGCTGCCGATCGCTTTCCGCAAGAAGATAAGGCAAGGGAGCCGGATCGCCTTTCGCGCGCGCAAAGGCCGCCATGCGGAATGGAGCCAGAGCTTCCATCGTAACTACCCATGGCGACAGCGAAGTCGCGAAGCTTTTCGCTAGGAATGGGCCCAACGGCTGATACTCCCAGGCCTGAATGTCGCGCGCCGACCAATCATTCACTAGGCAAATTCCAAAAAGATGCTCTTCCGCCTGCGCAATGGGAATGCTTTCTCCCAAAGTATTGCCAGCGCCGACAAAAAAACCGAGCTCCAATTCGTAGTCCAGAGCTTTAGACGGTCCGTATTCCGGTTCCGCATTGTCATCACGCGTCTGTCCAGACGGGCGGCGAACCGCGATCCCACTCACCACCAACGATGAGGCGCGCCCATGATAGCCGATGGGAATGTACTTGTAATTCGGCAGCAGAGGATTGTCGGGGCGGAACAACTTTCCGATGTTCGTGGCGTGGAAAATTGAAGCGTAGAAATCGGTGTAGTTTTCAATTCTTGCGGGCAGAAGCATCTCCGCATGTGCCTGCGGGATTAGATGGCGCGCCACACTCTGCCGATCGGGCTTCGACGCGTTCTGGCGCAAAAGGGCGTGGAGACGGCTGCGCAGAGCACGCCGCGGGCCGACTCCAAGCGCCATCAGCGAATTAAGGGAAGTGGAAGCACAGGCGCTTACTACGGGCGCTAAATTCTCTTCTGAAAACAAACCTTCAGCTTGCAATCCGCCCAGGTCAAGAATGTTTTCTCCAATCGCAACCCCCACGCTGGGTTCGCCGTTTTCTCCAGATCGCCGAAAGATGCCGAAGGGCAAATTTTGGATGGGGAAATCTGAGCTCACGACGTTGGCGGATTCGACCCAACTCTGGACTGCGGCGTCGTGGGTCTGGTCGAGAATGATTTTCATCGTCGATATTTCTCATAACAAATGCTTCACATCAGGCAGGATGCCTGCAGATTCATGGCGCGCCCTTTTTCGTGAACTTCTTGCGTAGTCCCTGCCAGCACTCGAAATACTGCTCATCGAGCTGCGAGGTCTCCAGGGCGAACTTCGTCGGCCGGCAGACGAAGCGCGTCTCGAACATGAAGGCCAGAGTGTCCGCCAGGTAAACCGGTTTCAATTCCGCTATCGCTGGCTTTCTCAAATGTCGCGGAGTCGGGCCCATGACCCGCCATGCAATTGTGCAGGCTGGCGCCGCCGGGGACGAATCCTTCCGCCTTCGCGTCGTATTCGCCGCGGATCAACCCCATGAATTCGTTCATAAAGTTGCGATGAAACCACGGCGGACGGAACGTATGCTCGGCCACCATCCAGCGCGGCGGAAAAATCGCGAAGTCCACGTTGGCCGTGCCAGGAATTTCTGAGGCGCAGTCAGCACCGTGTAAATCGATGGGTCGGGATGATCGAAGCTCACCGTGTTGATGCAATTGAAATTTCGCCAGATCGTATTTATAGGGCGCGTAATTTCCATGCCAGGCGACGACATTCAGCGGAGAGTGATCGATGGCGGCGCTCCACAAGCCTCCCCTGAAACTTGGCGACGATCCGAAAATCGCCGTCCGCGGTCCTCATAGGCGGCCACCGGAGCTCAGGAAATCGCGCGGATTCGCCAGGCCGTTCGCGCCGATCGGCCCGAGGTCCGGCAGGCGAAACAAGGCGCCGTAGTTCTCGCAAATATAACCGCGCGCTTGCTTTCTCCAGCAAGCTCAACGCGGAATTCGAATTCCGCGCTGAATCACCGCGATTTCTCCGGGCCCGGCTTCGAGCAGTCCCATCTCCGTGCGTAGACGACAGCCGCCCTAGCTGCGGCACGATCAACATTTCGCCGTCGGCATTGAAGAAGAATCGATCTGTCATCGACGCGTTGGCCGCGTAAATGTGAATGCCGACGCCGGCGTGCGTATGAGCGTCGCCGTTGCCGGCCATGGTGATGAGGCCATCCATAAAATCGGTCGGCTTCGCAGGAATCGGAAGGGGTTGCCAGCGCAATTGATTCGGCGGAGTGGGCACCTCATCGAATGGCGCGCTGCGCAAGAGGCCCTGGTCGATCGGCTCGAATGGCCTATGCGCGACCGATGGACGGATGCGGTAGAGCCAGGTCCGGCGATTCGACCCCGCGCGGCGCGGTGAATGCCGTGCCGCTAATCTGCTCGGTGTACAGCCCGTACGGCGCCTTCTGCGGCGAATTCTGTCCGCGCGGCAGCGCCCCGGCCACCGCCTCGCTGGCAAATTCATTGCCGAAGCCTGATTGATACCGCAGCCAGCTTTGCCCGGCGCCTTGCGATTTGGGGTCATCTTAGCGATTTTTCTAGCGTTTGCCATGCTCGCGTCCGTGCTCTAGAGATTCCCTCGTCGCGCCTGCTCCGTCTCGATAGATTCGAACAACGCTTTGAAATTCCCTTTGCCGAATCCGCGGCTGCCCTTGCGCTGGATGATTTCAAAAAATACGGTCGGGCCGGTCCTCGACAGGCTTGGAAAAAATCTGCAGCAAATAGCCTTCTTCGTCGCGGTCCACGAGGATACCGAGCGAGCGAACTGCCTCCAGCGGACTCGTCGATTTGCCCGACCCGTGTCGCGCAGAAGATCGTAGTAGCTGTCTGGAACGCGCAGAAAATCGATGCCGTTGCGCTGCAGATTGACCACTGTTTTCAACTACGTCCTCGCACAAGCAGCGCGATGTGCTGCACGCCTGGCCCGCCGTAGGCTTCAAGGTATTCCTCGATCTGGCTTTTCTTGCGTGCCTGGCAGCCGGTTCATTGATGGGAAACTTCACCGACTGCGAATCGTCTGACATCACGATGCTCATCAACGCGCTGTATTCGGTGGAAATATCCTTATCGTCGAAGGAGATGTAACGCTGGAATCCAAAAACCCGGCTGTAAAAGTCGGCCCAGAATTCCATCTCGCCGAGTTCGACATTTCCCACGATGTGGTCAATGCGCAGAATGCCCGCGTCCTCTCCGGGGACCGCTGCGGCTCGACGAACCCCGGGAGAAACGGCCCTGAGTAATCCTTGTAGGAGATCAGCGAATGGACCGTATCGCCATAGGTGTGGATGGCGGCGCGGCGAATGGCGCCCGTGCGAATCCTTCACATCGTGCGGTTCTTCCGCTGGCTTTGCGCCCCGCGGCACGGCTTCCTCAAAAGCCTGATCGGCGTCTTCCACCTGCAGCGCGATGTCCCGCACGCCGTCGCCATGCTTGCGGATGTGCTCGCCGCCGGGTGGTCCGGCGTCGAGCGGCGTCGTGAGACATGAAGTTCGCTTTGCCCTGGCGTCATCACATAGGAAGCGCGCTCGCGCTCTCCGGTTTCCAGACCGCTGTAAGCGCTCTGCGAAAACCCGAAGCCCTTACGGTAAAAGTAAGCCGCTTGCCGAGCGTTGCCCACCCAGAATTCGACGTGATGAATGCGTTTGAGCTTAAGTGGATTGTCCATGACTCTCCCAAATAACTCCGGGCGCGTCTGAGGAAAGATATTTGCAGGGACCGTGGCGACCCCGGAGGGACTTGAACCCCCAACCCTCAGATCCGAAGTCTGATGCTCTATCCAATTGAGCTACGGGGCCGGTCTCTGTCAGACTTTACCATCAACTCCGTCTTCAACGCTGTTTTCAGTTTAGCGGCATTCCGCAGCTGCTCCCGAGCCGAGGGATCCGCAATTGCCCTTAAGCTATGCGGTAATTCCAAGCAGGCGGCCGGCTTCCTGGCTGACAGCATAGATCTGCTCAAAGGATTCGATCACGAACAGCAGCGGCTGCAACTCATCGACCTTCACGGGAGTCGACAGTACTTTCTCCAGGTCGAAGTTGTGGATTTCTTGCCTGCCCTCAACCACTTTGGTGCTCTCTTTTTGCGACGAGATCACGCCACTGCCGTAGAGCTTCACTTTGCCTCCCTGCCGAATGAGACCAAACTCAACCGTGTACCAAAAAAGACGGCCCAGGATCTCTTGCTCTGGCTCGCTGTCAATTCTCCGCGCCAACTGGGCAAAGGCTTGTAGATAGTCGGCGAACACGCGATGCGCATGCATCGGCACGTGCCCAAAAACATCGTGAAAGATGTCCGGCTCGGGCGTGTAATCGAGGGAATCGGGTTTGCGGAGGTAGGTGGTCGTCGGAAAGATTCGCCCCGCCAAGAGATCAAAAAAAATGCGGCGCGGAAGGAAGCCTTTGACCGGCAGCAGTCTCCAATCGGCACGCTTCCGCAGCGCCACGTTAAGATTATCGATCGCGGGTAGTTTCGTGTCCGTAATCCCGAGCGCTTCCAGCCCTTCCAGATATTCCTGACAAGCGTGTTCCCGTAGCTGCTCCATGCGCCAGTCATAGAGGGACTTCCAGGTACCGTGTTCCGCAGCCGTATAATTCTCATAGCTCTGAGCAACAACGTATTGCTCAGTGTCGTCGGGTAACACGATCTGCTCTTTGCCGTCGAGCAAGCTAATCCCTTCGCATCAAGATATTTAGACGATCCGGTTCAGGTTTGGCGTTGTCTCCGCACGTCTCCGCACGCCTCCGCCACGGCCTGATTTTACCCCCGTTCGAAAGCGGAATCTCCCCGGAATTAGCTTGATTCCCTGAGCGGAGTTTCCACCAAAATGAGTTCCTATACCCAGACTGGCAGTTGCGCAAGCAGCTACAATTGACCTGGAGGCGTCTAACCAGCAGAACGCATGAAGGCTCTTCTATCGGTCATCCTCCTCGCTGCCATAGCGCTGGCTCAGGCCACCCCGGCTGCGGATTCTTCCTCACAAATTCCCGTGGACCAACGGAATGCCCTCAAGGCAAAGGCCTTGCTGCAAGAGGCCATCCAGGCCTTGGGCGGGCAAGCCTATCTCGATATCCAGGACATTTCCCAGGAGGGCCGGACGTACAGCTTTCACCACGGCGAGCCCAGCAGCTTCGGAGTACAGTTTTGGCGTTTTTATAGGTTTCCCGACAAAGACCGGGTTGAACTCACCAAGAAACGCGACGTGGTCTATGTTTACAACGGCGACAAAGGGTATGAGATTACGTATAAGGGAACCCGTGCTGCCGACCCCAAAGACGTAGAGGACTACAACCGCCGCCGACGGTACGCTTTGGACTGGGTGCTGCGCCATTGGATCAGTGAGCCGGGAGTGGCGTTCTTTTATGAGGGTGCAGCCGTTGCGGCAGACAAGCCTGCGGAACAGGTGACGCTTCTCAATGCCAAGAATGAAGGGGTCACGATTGACATCGACAGCAACACTCATCTGCCGCTAAAAAAGAGCTTTTCCTGGCGAGATCCGACGGATAAGGAACGCAATGTGGAAGAGGAGCTATACGACAATTACCGGCCGATCCAGGGAATCATGACTCCGTTTAGCGTGACCCGCTTTTATAACGGAGATATGTCGAACCAGCGCTTCCTGACGGCGGTGAGTTACAACCAGGGCCTGAGCGACTCTAAATTTGACGCGCAGATTACGTATAGCCTGCATTAATCGTCTGCACTATTCGAACCTAGAGGGTAACGACTCGGCACCCGCCAGCGCTATTAAAATTAAGTCATTTAGCAACAGTGACTTAAGGCGAATCAGCGGGTCTCAATGCGCGCGAAAAATGGTTCCAAGTGTGGCTGATTTGCCACAGCCAATTATTATCTGGACGCTGTAACCTCCTATTTACCAAATAGTGAATTGAAGTCAGAACAGACAATTCGTACGCCCATTGAGTGTTCGGGCGTGGGGCTACACAGCGGCGCGCCGGTTCACATGAAAATTCTGCCGGGGCCTGCCGGTTCCGGGATCGTTTTCCGTCGGGTGGATCTCGACGGCTTTGAGGTACAAGCTATCGGCCGCAATGTCGCCCGGGTGAGTTACGCCACCAGTCTGATGAAAAAAGGCGTACTCATCTCCACTACCGAGCATCTTCTGTCTGCGTTGGTGGGAACGGGGATTGATAACGCCATCGTCGAACTGGACAACCTGGAAGTGCCGATCCTTGATGGCAGCGCGCTTCCCTTCGTCGAGGCGATCCGCAAGGTTGGAATCCGCAAGCAGCGGCGGGCACGGACTTATCTTCGCATTCGCCGCGAGCTGGAATTGCGTGAGAAAGACAAGTTCATCGCTGTCTATCCTGCCGATGCCTATTCAGTTTCCTACACCATCAATTTTCCCCATCCCATGATCGGCAAGGAGACCTTCCGGGTTGACCTCTCCGATGGCAACTATCTTCGCGAAGTTGCTCCGGCGCGCACGTTTGGGTCACGCGAGGATGAGGCGGCCATGCGGAACATGGGCTTGATCCGCGGGGCTTCGCTGGAAAACTGCATCGTTCTGAGTAAGAACGGGATTGAGAACCCGCCGGTTCGGTTTCGCGACGAGTTTGTGCGCCATAAGGTGCTGGACCTGATTGGCGACTTGGCGCTGGCGGGCAAGCAAATCCTCGGCAGCGTGGTGGCCGACCGGGCCGGTCACGCGATGCATACCGCCTTGGTTTCCCGGCTTCTTCGGGATTCCACGCTGTGGGAAGAAACGACTCTGCAGGAAGAGTACCGACCCGCTGCCACAGCGATGGACGCCTCGGTTAGCCAGACCGTCTAATCTGCAGGCTGGGGAGTTGAATCGCGCGCCATCCACACCGTTCTTTCCACCGAAAGTTGCTCCAGTTGCTGCCGAGTGTGCGCAATCAACTGGGCGGCATAGCTTTTGGCGGATTGTTGGTGCTCTGGGGTTAGCTCGGCGACTCGGACCGCGAGCAGCGGGGCATCTTCTTCCAGCATGCGCAGCAACCTCTGGGCTCGGTTAATTCTGGTATCAACAGATAGCATTCGGCTCGACCCTTTGCTGGGAATTCCCTTCAAGGTTGCAATGCGGGTGAGTCGAATCGCAAGTCTCAAGTTGGATTCACGAGGCGGCGAGAAGGAGGGGCAGAGAATCAGCCGCTATGAGAGATGAGAGGCTTCTTCCGGAGCCAAGCCCATTTTTATCATCTGGTCAGTCAGCCAGGCGTCCAATTGTTGCCGGGAATTGGCGGGTAGTTCGACGAAGCGGATGCCGGCGCGCCCGGTGCCATCGACCCATGCCATGGTCGATTTTGCTTCAATGACAATATTGGTCTCTGGCAAACTGAAGGAGACCGCGGAAAGCCCGCCGTTGGGCAGCTTGCCGCCAAAGTGGATCGCCATTCCACCATCACTGAGATTCGTGGCGGTAGCCTGGAAGCACTCCGAGCCAAATTCCAGGTGTGCCACGATTTCTACGGGATGGCGGAAATAACGGCGGCGCTCCCGCACCATAAAGCTCAAAGCCGCACTAAAACAGCGGGTAGCATTCAATTGGGAAATCGGTTTCTGCAGAACGAACTTTGCCCCCATATCGAAGGCCGCCTGCGTGGTGGTGGCTCCGTTGAGGATGGCGAAGGTTACGGAATTCTTGTTGCTGGGGCTTTGGCGCAGGCTCTGCAAAACATCGAGACCGCCATCGAGATCATCACAGTCCACGATCACCGCGTCAAATTTTTCGGACGAAAGAATTTCGTGACCCGAGCGGGCGCCACGGCAGACTTCCACGTCGATGGAAAGCTTCTCCATCGCGGGACGAAGGACACCGATGACTTGCAGATCGCGGGTTACGAGAAGAGATTCCAGGATCATGAGCTCTACTATGCTAATGCCCTGAATGAACCCGCCAAAGTGACCAAGGTAATGGCGAAGGCACTGCAACTGTACGAAATGGCACGGAAATGGCAGATAGGCCGGGGCTTGTGCAGTGTCGGCTGAGGATGGTGGAAGGGAGGCGTGAACCCAGGCCACATGTATAAGACCGTCTATCTTTCGCTGGGCTCGAATGTCGGCGACCGGACCGCGAACCTGCGCACTGCGCTCAGCAGATTGGGTACGTTTGGCGAGGTTATGACGGTTTCGTCTTTTTATGAAACCGAGCCGGTCGAGTTCACGGCTCAGCCCTGGTTCCTGAATTGCGCCGCGAAAATGGAAACGGAGAAAATGCCCAAGCAACTAATGAAGGGCATCCTCGACCTGGAGCGGGAGATGGGGACGGCGGCGGCAGCAGAAGAAGGGCCCGCGCAACATTGATATCGACATCCTGTTGTTTGGCAGTTCGATTGTGGAGACGCAAGGGCCTGACCATTCCGCATCCCGCGCTGCACGAGCGGCGCTTCGTGCTGGAGCCCCTGGCCGAGATCGCGCCGGAGGTCCGCCACCCGGTCCTCAAGCGAAGCATTCGCGAGCTGCGAGACGCTCTGCCGCCGGACAGGCGGTAAGGAAAGTCAATAAGAGTTAGCCGCGGACTTCGCGGATCGCGCGGATCAAAATCTTTTTTGTTGTTTCTGCTTATTTTTGAAGTTCCCTGTATCCGGGTAAAGCCGTGGCGGGCATTTCTACGGCACGATGATTCTGCTGCCCGTTTCTTCGGCGCTGCACGCGCTTGCTTCTCGGGAAATTGGCGAAAGAGAAAATCTATGAAGGCGCGGGCCTTCGGCCTGCCTGAAGTGCGGCCGTAGGCCCATCCTGCACCAGGAAAACCAAAGCCCGCAAGATGTCGCTGTCGTGCAAGCGCGAGTATCCCAGGTGCTTTTGTTCGGTCTCGCGATATTCCTTCACCATACTTTGCAGTTCCGCCAGCCACCGCCTGCTGCGACAACGTTGGCAGCGGTGTTTCGTAGTGCAGGCCGGAATTCACCAGGGTTTCGTAGGTTTTTGCCATGGAAGTCAGCGCGGCGATCAAGATCGGCATCGGTCAGCCTGTGAGCGCGCGGCGCTTTTCGCCAGCGCGTAGCTCAATCCCATGATCAAGTGCTCGTGCTGATAGAGAAACTGCTGGCGGATCTCAACTTGGGGAACAAAGCGGCAGGCTCCAAATCCTCGCAAGGGACGCGGCTTTTCGTGTTCGCGCGCCTGCTGCAAATAGACGCAATCGCTGGGGCAATCGAGAGTGACTTCGCGCTGCTCGCCGCAACATTGCGGACAGATGCGGCCGTGCACCGCCGGGCAGAAGCGCTTCTCTTTGCGTCTTTCGCAGATCGCGCAACTCACGGACGGCGAGTCTCCAGAGCATTATGGCATGCAGGACGGACGACATCGGCGTGACGCTGCGCACACGCGGCCTGCGCCGATTGGCCCATTTTGAAACGGCGAGACAGCGGAAGGCGCGATTTTTATTGTCTTTCCGGCTTCCAGCTGCAGAAAATCCGCGTAAAATGGGCCTGCAACGCTGGTTTTCCACAGGAGCGCGGTATAAGATAGCGCTCGTCGCAGGCAAATCTAAAGTTCATTTCAGAGGAGGATTCATGGCAGCAGGTTTGACCAAGACACAACTCGTCCGCCATTTGGCCGAGAAGATGGAGCTCAACAACAAGCAGGCCGCGGCATTTCTGGAAAATCTCGCGGACATCGCAATCAAAGAAACCAAGAAGAACGGCGTATTCGTGGTGCCCGGACTCGGCCGCCTGGTGAAGGCGCACCGCAAAGCGCGCGTGGGACGCAATCCGCAGACCGGCGAACCCATCCAGATCAAGGCCAAGACCGTGGTGAAGTTCCGCGTGGCCAAGGCCGCCAAGGACGCAATCGCTCCCAAGAAGTAGGAATCTTCTATTTGGTGCAGCGAGAGGCCGGCGCGAGACGCCGGCCTTTTGATTTTCTCGCACTAAATGTCCCTATCTATTGGGGTTCGCAAGAATTCGCTTTGGAATTGGCAACCTGGCGCCAGGCGCGCGGTTTGGAAGTCTTCAGCTCGCGAAACCATTGCACCAGCGGACGGAGCACCACTTCGGATTCCTTCCACTCCCGCCGGGCGCTGGGGGAAACTGTTGTCCGACCTTCTTCCGGCGCAAAGTACCCAACCTGTTGCCTGCTGTCTGCTCGCGAGATTCTCGCGCTGAAGACACTCGCCTGATGGGCCTCGCTAGACAGAAAAGGAGTGAAGAAATCGAATGGCCGCAATTGCCGGATGGGATCGGAGTATCAATAAATCGCGTAGAGCCAGGAGTTCTTGCCCATTCGAAGAAGCTTCATAGACCCTGAGGTCGGCTTCTCAGCAAAAAATTCCTGACGGCTAAGCTCGAGGTGAAGCTGGCCGTCAGGAAAGATAATCACGCAGTTCATAGCGTTGATAGGGCCGGCCGAGGGCTGCGGGTTTGACCAAGCTTCGCCCATGGTGACGAGAAATGGGTGCGCATCCGGTTTTGCAGTCTGAGCGAAAACAGTGAAGGGGAGGATGGTTATTAAAAGCAAGCCGAATCTGCAGGCCATCATCGCGAGGCCCGCCGCCCGTCGAGACCCCATTTTTTCCCTGCGTCGCCCACGAAAAAAATAATGAAGAGAAACAATAGCGAGAGGTGGTCGAGTTCCGCGCCGAAGTAGCGCCATATCGGAACTCCGTGACCGGGTCCCCACCAGGTCGCCAGAGTGAGGCTGAGCATGTGCAGCCCACCTGCGACAGAGGCCGGCCGCACGGCAATCCCCAGAAGCAGGCAGACCCCAATGGAGAACTCAACCGCTCCGACCAGGTAGCCGAAAAATGCCGCGTGCGGCAAAACCAGATCGGCGAGAATCGGCTGATAAAAGCTCACCGCGTGCCCTGGGCATAGCTCTGCAAATATTGCTGAAAGCCGCCATGGGCGAATTCCGGGCTAAAAATTTGTATTGGCCGAACAGAAGAAAAAAACAGGCGGTGGCCATGCGTACCACAGCCAGAGTTTTGGGAAGAAGCGAGGGATCGTTGCGCATGAGTTCCCAATTATGTCACGCAGCCCCTCTCTGCGCTGCTTTACGCTGAAAAACCAGTGCCCGCAGTCGGCCTGGCACGCCGTCCAGCTAGCCGCCCGGGCCGTCGTTCAAGACGTACTGCTCCAGGGAATCCAGTTCCTGGCTCAGGTCATCAATGCGCCACTGCAGCACGTCGCGAATGGAAAGCATTCCCAGCAGGCTGGCCGTCGTTGTCCACGATCGGCAAGTGGCGGAAGTGGCGGTCTACCATGGTGACCAAGGCTTCTCCGGGACCGGTTTCCCCGGTGGCCAGTTCGACCGGGGTGGTCATAAAATCGCGCACCGGAGTGGTCTCCGGGTCGCGCCAGTTCAGGGCAAGCTTACGCAAAAAATCGCGCTCGCTGAAGATCCCGGCTACACGGCGCTCGTCGTCGAGGACGGCGACCGCGCCTACGTGATGGTCGATCATGGTGCGAATCGAGTCCGCCACACTGGCTTGCAATGAAACGGTTGCCGGTTCACGGTCGCACAATTCCAAAACGTTCATCACGACACCTCCCTTGCATCGCTTCAACCGGGAGTCGTCTCGCCCCGGACGACGACCTGGCCGCCCGGGGACATAACAACGATTGCGGCATTATGCCTTGTGCGCAGCCGGTGTCAAGGGGAAAGGAGCGCTTCGGCCTCAATTTCCACCCGCATCTCCGGCGAAATGAGCCGGCTGACCTCGACCATGGAAGTGGCGGGACGGATGTCGCGGAAGAACTCGCCATGGGCCCGGCCGATTTTCTCCCATTCGGAGATGTCGATGACAAATATCCGGGTGCGCACCACATCGTTCATGGTCGCACCCGCCTGACGCAGGGCTGACTCGATATTCTTCAGCGCCTGAACGGTTTGGGCATAGGCATCGCCGACACCGATTATCTTTCCGTCCGGGCCGGTTGCCGTAGTCCCGGAAACTTGAATGTGCGGACCCATTTTTACCGCACGTGAGTAACCGACGATCGGCTCCCAGGGTGTACCGCTGGATATGTTTTCGCGCTGCATAAATCTTCCTCTTCTGCCGATGATTTTCCGTATGGTGCTGCACTTAGCGTGGCACGTCAATGCGATGGCACGTCAACCAAAATTAGCAGCCGGGGCGTTCGGGTGCCAACAAACCGGCTTTGCAACTTTGTTCCGGCGCCGCGTGTCTAAGTAAGTGCGTGGTCGGTGGCACATGCGGGCCACGCTGGAAGCACGGAAGTGACTTGCGTTTCGGGGTGAACTGGGCAAGGATCGGGGAATGTGGAGAACATCCCGCATGGAGTGCGGGAAAAGGAGGGTTGAGCAAATGGTCTCGGAATCGCATCCGCTGCAGCAGTTCTTTCTGGAACTTGTGGGACGGCACTACGCCGAGGAGATCGGCATTCGCGATCCCCAGATCGTGGGATATGTGGCGCACCTGCTGGCGGAGTTTTGCGACATGGAACAGTTGCTGAAGATTCGCAACGCCGCCGGCCGCGCCTTGTCGGACGTGGGTGAAATGCTGCTCGAGTCCGATCCGGTATTTGGTCCCGCGCCATCGTTCGACCGCGAGCGCCAGGTGCGCAAGCACATCGGCGATTACACGCTGTTCTTCACTGGAATGTTTCCCGAGAGCATCAATCACTTCCGCCTGCGCCACAACCGGTTGGAAAATTTTGTGGACTGGATGAAAGCGGGAAAGGAAAGCTACTACGTCGTCTCCAAGTTCGACGTTTTCGAATACACCAAGGTGGCGCCGCTATTCGCCAATCTGTCGCAACATTTCGAGCAGTGCGTCTATGGGCTGAACCGGGTGAAGAACGACTTGCAGGAGATGCAACACCCGATTGTGCAGCAGGTCGGATGAAATTCTGATGTAGTGGTGTTACCCGGAGCGACCGGAGAGCCGAGGGCGCTGTCCTTACGTGAGCCGGTAGAAACTCAGCGCGGCATCGCCTTGCACCAGCTTGCGGTAGCGCCGCAGCGATCCAAACTCCTCGCCCGGATCCAACCTTTTGTCGCGTTCGACGCTGACGAGGCTGCTCGCTTTAAGCAATCGCGACTGAGACAGACTCTGCAGGGTCCGCTGGTATTCCGCTTCCATGCGATACGGCGGATCGAGAAAGACGAAGTCCGCCACGGTGCCCAGCATTTGAAGTTTGAGCAGGGCACGCGCGACGTCCTGCTCTATGACATCGAACCCGGCGGTCACGCCGAGCGAGCGCAGATTCTTCCGCACAAGATCTGCCGCGGCGGCCGATGATTCCACAAAATACACCCTCTCCGCTCCGCGGCTCAGCGCCTCGATGCCTACGGCGCCGGTTCCCGCGTAGAGATCGAGCCAGACGGAGCCTTCCAGAGCGGAGGGATTGCCCGCGGTGAGAACGTTGAACAGAGTCTCGCGCAGACGGTCGGCGGTCGGACGCAGGTCCAGGCCGCGCAGGGAGGCCAGCGGCCGGCTCCGGTATTTGCCCGCAATCACGCGCATCTTCTGTCGGTTCTGGTGTCGGTTCTCGCCACAGCAGGACAGCCACGCTGCCGCGCTCTCTAAAACTATATAGAATAGAGATTGCGGGCGGCATATTCACCGATGAGAAGTTGGTCCATTCCGGCGGGACGGCTTTTCGGGGTCGAGATTCGCATCCACCTTACATTTTTCTTTTTGCTGCCTTTGTGTGGCTTACGGAGTCGGCGTCGCAAAAGCGGCCTGCGGGTCCACGCGGACTCGCGCTGGTGGGCATTCATCTTCGGCTGTGTGGTGCTGCATGAACTGGGGCACGCCCTCACCAGCATGCACGCCGGCATTCCCGCAAAAGCGATTATCCTGCTGCCCATCGGCGGAGTTACCCTGCTCGACGAGACCCGTCAGCCAATTCTCCCCGGAATGCTCACCTGGAAGCGCGATATTCGCATTGCCCTGGCTGGGCCGCTGGTCAATCTGGCGATTGCGTTCGTTTCGGGCAGCATCCTGCTGGCGGTAGCCCCTGAAATCGGGCTATGGAAGCAGCCATTCGTCACGTCTCTCAATTTGCCGCGCAGTCTGGTGTGGGGCAACGCGTGGCTGGCGCTGTTTAACCTGCTGCCCGCGTATCCCATGGACGGCGGCCGCGTGCTGCGCGCTGTTTTCTCCCGCCGCATGGATCCGGTTCAGCGCCACGCGCCGCGCCGTGTCGGTGGGCCAGGGCTTTGCCATTCTGTTCATGCTTGTCGGGCATGTTGTGGAACATCTGGCTGACCATGATCGGTTTCTTTTTGTTCGTGGCCGCGCAATTGGAGGAGCGCTCCGCGGTGTTTCAGTCGGTGCTGGAGACGGTACGACTGGAAGACATCATGCTGCGCGACTTCGCTACCCTCTCTCCTGCCGACACACTGGAAGACGCGCTGGAAAAGGCGGTGCACTCCTTGCAGGATGATTTCCCGGTGGTGCGCGGCAGCGACATGGTGGGAGTGATTTCGCGGCAGAGGATTCTGCACGCTCTGCGCTCCGAAGGAAATGGCTATGTGCAAGCCGGCCATGAACCGCTTGTTTGAAGTGGCGCAGAAAACGGAGTCCTTGGCCTCCGCTTTCCGCAAGCTCAATGCCCGCAATCTCAGCCTGATTCCGGTGGTCGAGGATCAGCATCTGGTTGGCATCGTAACCCTGCAGAACCTGATGCACTCCATGGCACTGCTGGCCGAGAGCCGCAAGTTGCGCCGTGACGCCGCCAATTCCTGAAACCTCCGTGCCCTCTGTGTCCCCTGTGGTTGATCATGAAGGCCAAACCACAGAGGGCACAGGGGACACAGAGTTAATGGTGCGAAAACGTCGCATACGGTGCAAGGCTATTCGTAGCGCAGCGCCACCATGGGATCGGTCTTCATCGCGCGGCGGGCGGGAATGTAGCTGGCGAACAAAGCGACCGCAATGAACAGGGCGGCGACGCGACCATGGTCAGCGGGTCGGACGGCTTCACTCCAAACAGAAAGCTTTGCAGATAGCGGGTCAAGGCTAACGCTGCGGCCGTGCCCGATCACAGCGCCGAGAATTGCTAACACCGCTCCCTGCCGAAGCACGAGCCGCAGCACATCTTCGCGCTGCGCTCCCAGCGCCAGCCGAATGCCGATCTCTTGCGTGCGCCGCGTGACCTGATAGGAGAGCAATCCATAGATCCCGACGCAGGCGACGATCAGCGCCAGCAGCGCGAACAAGCTGGAGAGATTGGCGATCAGCCGCTCCTGATAGATGTTCTGGTCAATTTGCTCTTTCTGGGTTTTCATGCCGGTGATAAGCAGATTGCGGATCGAAGCGGCTGACCGCGGCGCGAATCTCCGGCATGATCGCCTTGGAGTCCATGGCGGTGCGGACTTCGAAATAGAAATCTCCATCCCAAGCGCCGATGAGGTGTATAGATCGTTGGCCGGATTTCGTCGCGAACGTTGTCGTACTTCGCGTCGGCAACCACGCCGACAATCTCGTCTTCAGGTCCAGTCTCCGATCACCCCCGAAAATGCCTGCCCAACCGGATTTCCGTGCCAAACAAGCGATGTGCCAGAGCTTATTGACAACTACATGCTTCGGGAGCGCTATAGAGCGAGATGCTTCTGAATCCTGCGCATTCAGAGTCCGTCCATTCGAGTAGAGCAATGCGCATGGTTTCGAAGAAATTGTCCGCCACGGGAAGTTGGTTCACCGGTCTCCGTCCCCGATTGATCCCTCGAAAAAAGAGGGCCACCCATACCGCCGCCGCTCAGAGGTAGAACCCCAGAGCGACTGGCCGAAGTTACGCCCGGCAAAGATGAGAGTTGCTCCTGAAGATCGCGATAGAGAGTCTGCAGGTTCTCGCCCGCGCGATGGCTGTAGGTTGCGTCCACCCGAAACACCACGACATTTTGCGGATCGAAGCCGACGTTTTCAGCTCGCAAATTCGACAGGGTGCGAACCAACAATCCCGTGCCCGCCAGAACCAGCATGGCAAGCGCAATTTGAGCGGCAACCAGCGAATTGCCGAGGGTAATCCGGCGTCACCGGGCAAGCGGGGCTGGCGGCACGTTTCTTTAACAGCAGGGACCAGATCGAGTCGTCTGCTGGAAAACACCGGGGCAAGGCCAAAAGCAACGCCGACCAAAACGGAAACCAGCACCGTAAAAGCAAGCACATGAGCGTCTGGACGTACATCCACTTGCAGTGGGCGATACCAATTGTGCGACAGGAACGACGCTAGAGCGCCGGCGCCCAGGTAACCGAGAAGAATTCCAATCGCGCCTCCTGTAAGCGACAGCAGCAGGCTTTCCGTAAACAACTGGCGGAGGATTCTTGCCCGCGTCGCGCCAAGGGCAATCCGCATCGCCAGTTCTTTTCGCCGCGCTGCGGAGCGAGCCAGCATGAGTCCCGCGATGTTGGCGCAGGAGATCAACAGGATAATCCCCACCCCAGCGAGAAGGACGAAAAGAGGTTGGGAGAAATTTTGCCGTAACGTGACGAGCCCGCGGGCGGCAGTTGAGAGTTCAATCCGCGGCGCATCAGCCGGTTTGAACATTGCGTCCGGGCCATTCGTCGTGCCGGCGGCAAAAGCTGCACTTGTGGCGGAAGCAGCTTGGGCAGAACTCATGCCCGGCTTCAATCGCGCCATCAATTCGATCCATAAGGGCGTTGGTGGCCGTCATCTTAGGCAGGCGCGGCTCGACCATGGGTTGAAGGCCAACGGTATCCAGAAATCGTACGGAAGACCAGGATCAAGCTCGGGAAATTCGGGACCAGCGACGCCGGCCACCGTGAACAGGGCGTTACCGACCAGAACATGCTTGCCCACAATGGAGCGGTCCTGGCCTAGCTCGTTCTGCCAAAAACGATGGCTGACCACAATCGCGGGACTGGCCGCCGCGGAGTCGTCGGCGGGAGCGAGCAGGCGGCCAAGCGCTGGATGCGCTCCAAGCACAGAGAAAAAATTGCCAGAGACAAACAGAACCCGCGCCTGGCTCGTTCTTCCGCCGGAGTTCACGGTCAAGCTGGACGGTTCCGGGACAAACGCCAGGACACTGGAAAAGAGGGTAGATTTCGCTCGAATGGCTTGGTACAGCGGGTAGGAAAACGAGCATCCCTCGGTATCGAGTGGCGTTTGAGAGATGAGTGCATGGCCATTCCAAAGGCCTTCGCCATGACTGCAATTGTCATAGGCAAAGGAAGCGGTGGTGGTTGGGATCCGGCGGGCTTTCCATTTCAACATCACCAAACTCTGCGGGTCCTTCACCGGCAGCGGTCCGCAGCATGATGGCGTTGATCAGGCTGAAGATTGCAGTGTTTGCCCCAATTCCGAGCGCCAAGCGTAATGACGGCGACAGCGGTAAAGCCGGGGCTCTTGCGCAACAGGCGCAGGCCGTAGCGGACATCCTGAAACAGTCTTTTCATGTGCAGCACTCAGCTTAATGGCGCTCACACCTGCGTCCCTTCACTTCGCTCGCTTCGCTCCGGTCGGGATGACAGGGCTATTCATACCGCAATGCCACCATGGGATCGGTCTTCATCGCGCGGCGAGCCGGGATGTAGCTGGCCAGCAGCGCTACAGCGATATAAGAAGGCCACGGCGACCATCGTCAGCGGATCAGACGGCTTCACTCCAAACAGAAAGCTCTGCAGGTAGCGGGTCAGCCAAGGCTGCGGCCGCGCCGATCAGTGTTCCGAGCATGGCGAGTACGGCTCCCTGCCGTATAACGAGCCGCAGCACATCTTCGCGCTGCGCTCCTAGCGCCAGCCGGATGCCGATCTCCTGCGTCCGCCGCGTGACTTGATAGGAGAGCAATCCATAAATCCCGACGCAGGCCACGATCAGCGCCAGCAGAGCGAACAGGCTGGAGAGATTGGCGATCAGCCGCTCCTGGTAGATGTTCTGATCAATCTGCTCCTTCTGGGTCTTCATGTCGGTGATGAGCAGATTGGCATCGAAGCGGGTGACGGCGGCGCGAACGGCGGGCATCAGTGCCTTCGGGTCTAGTGGCGGTGCGAACTTCGAATGTTCCAACAGTGTCGACTAACGGTGCGTAAAGTCGATAGGTACATAGATCGTGGGCTGCATGTCATTGCGCAGCTGGTCGAATTTTGCGTCGCCCACCACGCCCACGATTTCGGTTTCATATTCAGATCCCGTGAAGCGGAAATGCTGCCCAACCGGGTCCTTCTTGCCGAAGAAACGGCGGGCGAAGCTTTCGTTGATGACCGCGATGTGAGGGTCTTGCCCAGATTTTTCCTTCTGCAGAGTCTTGTAGCGCTGAAACTTCTCCCCGCAAGCAGGGGAATGCGCATGGTTTTGAAGAAATCGGGGGCGACGGGAAGCACGTTCATATCTATCTGCCGATAACTTTGCCGGACCGACGGGATCAATGCGGCTGCTATTACTCCACCCCTGCACGAGAGCGAAAGAGGAGTAGCTTGCGGAGATCACTCCCGGCAGCGCAGCCAGTTGTTCCCGAAGATCGGGTCCCAGACGGTTTAGGCCCTCTCCTGCCCGATTGCTGTACGTGGTGTCCACGCTGAAGAGCAGAACGATTCTGTGGGTCAAAACCGCGTATGGACCGCTTTTAGATTCGCGAGAGTGCGAACCAGGAGTCCCGCGCCTGCCAGCACGAGCATGGCGAGCGCCATTTGCAGCACGACCAGACCGTTTCCCAGGGTAAGCCAGCGGCGGCGAGATGCTCCCGTGGAACTGCTGCTGGTCTCTTTGAGAGCAGGAACCAGTTCGACCTGCCCGCCGGTGAACGCCGGCAAAAGGCCCGAAAGCAGCCCAACAAGAACAGAAACCAGCAGCGTGAAACCGAGAACGCGCGCAGTCAGGGTGAACATCCATTTGCAGCGGCGAATACCAGACTAGATGACAGAAATGTCAGCCAGAGGCTGAGCGCCCCAATAGCCAAGAACGATCTCCGGCGGCGCCTCCCGCAATGGAAAGCAAAATGCTTTCGGTCAAAAGCTGGCGGATGATTCTGAACCGGCTCGCGCCCAGCGCCGTCCGCATGGCGACTTCTTTTCGCCGGGCCGTGGAACGCGCCAGCATAAGTCCCGCCAGATTGAGCACAGGCGAGCAGCAGAACGGCCGCCACGGCGGCCAACAGGGTGAATAAAGGACGCTGGAATTGCTCGCGCAGAGAAGACAGGCCATGAGTGGCAGCAGGCAATTCGATGTGCGGCGCATCCGCGGGCTTAAACGCCGGATCAGGCCCGCTGGTGTAGCGGGCGGCAAAAATCGTGCTCGCCGTCGCGGCTGCCTGGCCTGCGCTAACCCCCGTTTTTAGCCGCGCCATCAATCCAGCCAAGGAAAATCGTCCGTCTTTTTCGGAAGACGGCGCACTAACGCGGGCTGTAAAGATAGCGGCACCCAAAATTCTGTCGGCACACCGGGATCAAGGTCGAGAAATCCCGGGCGAGGCCACACCCGACTATGGTGGCCGAAGCCTTGCCCGCCATCATCGTCTTTCCCACGACTGCAGGGTCTCCCCCGAGTACGGTTCTGCCAAAAGCGATAGCTCACTACAATCGCCGGAGCGGCGCCGTCCGAGTCGTCAGATGGAACCAACAGACGACCCAAAGCAGGATGCGCGCCGAGCGTGGAGAAGAAATCGCCCGAGACGAGCAGGCCCTTGCGCGCGGCTGGTGCGCCCATGGAAGTTCATACGTCAAGTCAAGTGGGGGCAAAGGCAAACACACCAGAAAACACCTTCTCTCTGGGCCTTCATCTGCTCGAACATCGGATAGGAAAACGTACAGCGAGTGGTCCGGTAGTCTCCCTGTTCAAGACATCCACCCCAGCCGATACGAGCTGTGGAAGTTCGGCTCGCCACGTGATACCCAATTCAGTTGCACCAAGCTCTGCGGGTCTCTCACCGGCAGCGTGCGCAGCATGATGGCGTTGATCAGGCTGAAGATTGCCGTATTGGCCCCGATCCCCAGTGCCAGCGTGATGACGGCGACTGCGGTGAAGCCGGGACTCTTGCGCAACATGCGCAGGCCGTAGCGGACATCCTGAAGCAGGGTCTTCATGGCGATCCCTCCGCAGAACAGCGGTTTACCAGAACTCAGGCGATGGAAGAAAGTGCAATTCCCGGACCGATTGTAGCCAAGAAGGTAAACCTATGAATTGCAAGGGAGAAGAGCGGTTTTTCGCCTTGCCATGAGAAACGAAAACTGTCCGATTATGGACAATGCTGTCCGGAAGTGGACAGTTGACCGTTGAGTTGGGCTCCGGACACGTGCGGGCAGGCTGCGCTAGGCCTGTGGCAGAAACTCGTATTCGTCAATCACGGCGGCTACCGCGAGCTTGCCTGCCGGATTGCCGCCATCCACGCGCACCACGCGGCCCTTGCAGCGCACCTGGATGCTTTCGGTCAGGGTAATTTCGGGTGGCAGCGTAAGGGTGAATTCGATGGGCGATCCTGCCTCGACTGCTGCGTCTACATAGAAACAGATTCCGCGCGCGCTGACGTCGCGGGTTTGGGCAGTTTCCTGCTGCTGGGCATTTCGTTTTGGTTGACAGAAACGGGCAGACGCAGCGCAAACCGGCGCGTGGCGCGCTTTTCCTCTTGGACTTCGGCCATGAATCCTCCGCAGAGTGAGTAAGCATGGCGTTTTGCAGCCAACCTGTCAAGCGTGTTGTTTTCCAGCCGCATGGCACGAGCAAAGCTGCCATGGTTTGTGCGAGATACAGTCGTTTTTCCAAACTGAACGGCGACCCAAGAAAACTCGCCGAAATCGCCGACTTTTATGCGACTTTAATCCGATATTCAAGACGTGCTCAGGCTTTTTCCGAAGCTGCTCTTGACGCGCCACGGTGCAAGGGCCACAATCATGGGTTGATAACTGACGAGGTGATCCATGCTGGCTTATATTTTTGTAGTATTTGCGGTTGCAATCCGTTTTCTTCCCCATCCCTGGCAGTTCACTCCGGTTGCGGCGGCTCTTCTGTTTTTCGGAGCGCGTGGTTCTAAGCGTACCTGTGGCTGCCGTTGGTTCTTGGCGGCTTCTGACCTGATCCTGAATAAGTTTGTATATGCCTATGCATTTGGCTGGGATCAATTGGTGATCTGGGCGTGGTACGCGGCCATCCTCTGGCTGGGTACGGGATTGCGCGAACGCCAGAAGCCGTTGCCGATTATTGGAGCGGCGCTGGCCAGTTCGGTTTCCTTCTTCGTGATTACCAACTTCATGGTGTGGGCGACCGGAACGATGTATCCCATGACCTGGGCCGGCTTGCTGACCTGCTATGACGCCGCCGTTCCCTTCTTCCGGCACACGCTGGAAGGGGACTTGCTGTTTACCTCTGCTATGTTCGCTACGCCGGTTGTGCTGCATGCATTGGCTGGTGCTTTCAGCAAAGAAGCGACCACACCGCGGCGGTTTAACGGCACATTTGTAGCGGTTCAACTTTCCCGTCGAGAGCTGGCGAAGTTTCCAGCCTCGGCGGTTTATTGTTTCTGCGATTTTTTCTGCGCGCGATGCGACAACCAAGCCGCCAATCCCACTACGGCGGCAGCCAACACCCAGGGAAGATGCTCGCGGACGAGGGCAGCCGTGAGCTTGCACAACGTGCGGCCCAAACTTCATCGTCAATATAGACAGGATCAGGAAGCGGACAAAGCGTCCGGAGAAAATCGCCAGCAGAAAGTGGCCGAATTGCATCTCCGAAACCGCTGCCGCCAATACGAATAGCTTGAACGGGGTGGGCGGGGGCAGGATGGCGGGAAACATCAGGCTCCAGAAAGGATGCTTATCGAAGGCATCATGAATTTTCTCGAAGCGCTCGCGGAGACATGCGCTTGCGCAACAGCGCTTCGCCGCCGGTGTATCCGATGAAATAGATGCACAATGCTGCCCAGCGCCGAACCGGCTGACGCCATGAACACATACAGCAGGAAACGGGAGCGATCCTGATAGACGTAACCGGCGACGATGACATCCATGGGCAGGCCAAGAGCGGCAGCGTCCAGGCCGGCGATGGCGAAAACGCCCCAGGCTCCCAGAGGTTTAAGCACCAGCCCAAAGAAAAGCCGTGTAGCGCTTCAGAATTTGTTGGATGGTTTTCAAGTTAGGTGGTCGTCAATTTGGATGATCTCAAGTCAATCGGACCGGCGCCGTTAGCTTGATTATTTATGTTGGGTATTTCCCGCCAGCAACTGCAGGGCGTGGGGCAATAGTTCCACCACCGACTCCAGCGACTCGACCGCTCCTTTTGGGCTGCCCGGCAGATTCAGGATCAGCGACTTTCCTCGAACTCCGCAAACGCCCCGGCTCAGCGCGGCAAACGGCGTCTTCTTTGCGCCTTCGAATCGCATTCGCTCCGCAATGCCCTCCAGCAGCCGCTTGCAAACCGCTCGGGTAGCTTCGGGCGTAACGTCGCGGGCTGCGATGCCGGTTCCTCCCGTCGTGACCACCAAACGCGCTTTGCCGGCAAGGCGGATCAGCGCTCTGCGAATGGCGGCCTGATCGTCGGCGACTACCTCCGCTGCTACGATTTGGAAATCATGTTTACGCAGCGCTTCGGCGACTGCCGGGCCTGAAAGGTCCGCGCGCTCGCCACGGGCGGCAGAATCGCTCACGGTCAAAACCGCCGCAGTTAGGGGAGAAGCGGCCACGGCCTTACGAGTCGAGGAGGACATCGTCTTCGTCATCTTCCTCGCGTGCTTGCTCGCGCACTTCTTCTGCCCTTCGTCGCGGTTGGACTCGTCGAGCAGGCGCAGGCCTTCCATGAGCAGGCCCTGCGTATTCAACGTCGTGGTCTGCTGGGTGGTCTTTCCCTCGAAATTGATCTGGAAGTTTCCGCCGTCCAGTGCAGAACCTTGAACACCGCCGGGTCGCCCTTGAGCGCGCCATAAGCCGCGTGCGTAACCTGGCCTTCACTGAAATACAGTTCGCATCTTTCGCCGCCGTTGGTGAGCACCAGCGAGCAGCTTTTACGTCCCATTTCGAGCGACTGCATCAGGTCAATCATGTTCATCTGGGCCAGGCTGCCGCGCACTACGCCATCGGAGGGAGCAGTCTTGGCCATCTTTTCCAGCGCGATCTTGTCAATCACGCGCTTGATGCGCTGGGTGGCCTCTTTCAGGAAGAACGGCTTCTCGACGAAATCGTCCGCCGGATCGTGGTGGGAAAGCTTTTCACTGATATCCGCTTTGGTGGCCAGCATGACCACGGAAATAGCCGCTGTCCCCGGACGGCTCTTGAGCTTTTCCACCAACTGGGATCCGTCCATGCCCAGGCATGCGATAGTCGCTCACCAGCAGATCGGGAGGCTCGTCAATCGCCTTGAGCAGCGCGTCCGCCGCGTCGTTGGCAGTGGTGACCAAGGCGAGCGGTGCAAGCGCCTTCTGCAGCATCCCCAGCACCATGGGATTGTCGTCCACGACCAGAACTTTGACGTTGTTGGGCATTCGGGTGCTAGGTCTTCTTCGAGTTCTTCCGGATGCGGGCGTAATCACCGCTCTTACCGCCGGATTTGCTTTCCAGCACGATCTCGCGGATGGCAATGCCCTTGTCCAGAGCCTTGCACATGTCGTACACAGTGAGCGCGGCCACCGAGGCGGCCACCAGGGCTTCCATCTCCACGCCGGTTACGGCCGTGGTTGTAACTTTTGACGTGATCGCGACGCCATTCTCGCACAGCCGCAGGGTCACATCAACGTGGGAGAGCGGCAAGGGATGGCACATGGGGATGAGGTCAGCTGTTTTCTTCGCCGCCATGATCCCGGCCAAACGCGCAACCTCCAGAGGATCGCCCTTGGGATTCTTGGGCAGCGCCTTGCAGTATCGCGGGCTTTAGAACCACAAAGGCGCTGGCTTCGGCCTGGCGCTTGGTCGCGCTCTTGCCGGAAACATCAACCATCTGGGCGCGGCCTGCGCCGTCATAGTGGGAGAGCTTGCGCGGCATGGGGAAACTTCTATCTTACATGGATGGCAGGTTGATTTCTTATACGGCATCAGCACCGGCACCCATTCCCCCAGCCGCAATCCGCTCGCGATCGGGCGGAATCACCACGTAGCAATTCGCCAGCGCCGTGGCCGCAATGTCGCCCGGACCCGTGCCAGGGCGCCAGTTCGACTTCTGCGTGCTCGAACTCGCCGGAAAGAATTCCGGGCAAGAACCTCTTCAGTCCTGTCTTGGTTTTGATTTCGGATTTCAGTCTGGCATGCAGGAATACCAGCTTCCGCGGCGTCCGGCCGGCCAACGCTTCCAGCATCGGCCGGACAAACAGTTCGAAATGTCACCATAGTGGAAACCGGATTGCCGGGAAGCCCGAAGAAAGTATTTGTGCTCGCTACGCGCGGGAAATCCGTCCAAAAACAATCGGCTTTCCGGGCTGAATCTTTGCCCCGGTGAAGAAGAACTCGGCCCCTAGTTCCGTCAGGACTTGCTCGACCAGATCGTACTTGCCCATGGAAACCCCGCCCGCGAGCAGCAGCAAGTCCGACTCCAAACCCTCCACGATGAGCTCGCGCAGACGCTTCGGTTCATCGGGAGCAACTTGCAGCAGCACCGGCTCTCCGCCCGCTTCCTGGATCTGCGCCGCCAGCGAGTAGCTATTGGAATTGCGGATCTGGGTCGGACCGGGATCCGCATCGATATCCACGATTTCGTCTCCGGTGGAAAGCACCGCGACTTGGGGCTTGGCATAAACCTCAAGATGGACCTTGCCTACCGACGCGGCCACGGAAATGGCCGCATGATCCAAATACATTCCCGGAGAAAGCAACTGGCTGCCGCGTTTGGCTTCCGAACCCGTCGCGACGATGTTGGCGCCAGAGTCGACCGCCTGTTGAATCTCGAACTCTGATCGCCGTGCTGCGACGTGTATTCCACCATCACAACCGCGTCGGCGCCTTCCGGGGCGGGCGCGCCGGTCATGATTGCCGCAGCTTGCCCCGGTTGCAGAGTTGGAATCTGCTCGAGCGGCGTGCCGGCCTTGATCTCACCCACGACTTTGAGGGTGGCCGGAAGCTGCTTCAGATCCGCAGACCGCAAGGCATAGCCATCGCGGGCCGCGCGGCGGAAGGGCGGAAAGTCGCGGTCCGCGAAAACAGGCTCGGCCAGAACGTGCCCGCAGCTGTCGAGCAAATCGGCGGTCTCGGTCGCGCGCGGACGGAATTTGGCCGCGTGCGACTCCACCAAATGGCGGGCATCTTCAAAACTTAGGATCGGGGAATGATCGGGCGGATCGGCCATGCCCAAATCATACGGGCGAGCTAGAAATTTTCGATCAGGGATTGTGCGTACCGGCAAGGAATCCGCCCTTCGGCTCCGCTCAGGGCAGGCTCTGTCACTCCAAAAACCGGGGACGAGGACAGGACGGTTCCTCAGCTTACCCGCATTCTTGCAAGACGGCGCGCAGTTCCTGGGGATCGGTGGCGTGCTTGAGCGCAGTTTCCACGTCCACCACTCCGCCGCGAACCAGCTTTTCGATCTCTCCATCAAAATCCTGCATGCCCTCGGAGCGGCCTTCCTTCATGATCTGCAGGAGATTTTGCCGCGGACCATCGCCTTGCTCCAGATACTCGTGAGTTCGAGCACAGGCTTTCAGAATCTCGACTACGGCAACCCGCCCGCCTTCGCTGCGCGGAAGAAGCCGCTGGGAGACGACATAGCGCAGCGTCTTCGCGATGCGGCCGCGAATGCTTTGCTGCTCCCCGAACGCAAAGACGCTGAGCAGCCGCTCCACCGTTTTGGCGGCATCCACGGTGTTCAGGCTGGAGAGCACCAGGTGCCCGGTTTCGGCGGCTTCCAGCAGCATTTCCGTGGTTTCGCGATCGCGGATTTCGCCCACCAGAATTACTTGCGGCGCCTGCCGCAGTGCCGCCCGCAAAGCTTGGGCGAAGTTGGGAGTGTCGCTGTGCAACTCGCGCTGGTGAACCGTTGCCTTCTTGTGGCTATGCAGAAACTCGATGGGGTCTTCAATGGTAATGATGTGGCAAGCCTGCCGCTCATTGATGCAATCGAGCAGCGCGGCCAAAGTGGATGACTTCCCCGAGCCTCGCGGCCCGGTGACCAGCACAATGCCGTCGCGAAGGTTGGCCACTTCGTCCAACTGCGTGGGCAAACCCAAGCGTGGCGAAATCCGGCACTGCGGTAGGAATCACCCGCATGACCACGGCGCAACTGCCCCGCTGAATAAATATATTCACCCGGAAGCGCGCCATGCCTGGCAGCGCCATAGGAGATGTCGCAGGAACCTTGCTCCCGCAGCATGGTGATGGCTTGCTTGTTGGTGCCGATCAGGTCCGAGGCGATGCGGCGGGTGTCGATCGGCGGTCAGCAGAGACAGTCCCGGGGCCTTGATCGGGATCAGATTGCCATGCACGCCGACTTGAGGAGGCCGTCCTGGCGAAAAAATCAGGTCGCTTACCTGGCCGGCGGCGCGCAGCATGGCGGTCAACAGCCCATTGGTCGCTTCTTCTCCGCGCCCACTGGGGGTGTCGAGAGTCACCGAAATGGGAGCGGTAGCCGGGTGCCGCCATAAAGACTTTCGAGCAAATCCTTCGCCAAGATTGGAGGGAGGTACTTCGAACGCAGGATGCGCATCGTCTGCCTGCATTTGCTGTCCGATTCCAACTCTAGCGAAAACGGCAACGGGTTCTACAAAGAACGTCGAGTGCATAGACCTTCGTAATGAAGGGTCAGCCCATAATGGAAAACGGCGGCCCGCGGGCCGCCGTAATCACGAAGCATACGATCGCGATGCTATTTCTTCTTTTTCTTTCCGTATTCGGTTTCGACGTTGCCCCAATGCTGGCCAGCATCTGTTTGGCGGCGATCGGCATACTGGCCATTCGGTTGAAGCTCCAGATATTTATTGAAAGGCTTCCGCGGTGCCCGGAGGAGCAACCATCTTGCCGTCCTTGTAGGAGTAGCTTTGCTCAGCAGATTGAGGCCCTTTTGATAGTAGGCGTCGGCCTTGGTGGGATCGGCGGCGATAGCACTTGTCAAAGGCGGCGTTCGCATCATCCACCTTGCCTGCATTGGTGAGAAGCGCGCCCAGGTTGTAGTAATATTGCCCTGCCGCTGTGCGGGTTGATCTGCGCGGCGCCTGGTCATAAGCCTTGGTGGCGTCGTCGAACTTGCCGTTAGCCTGCATCTGCCAGGCCTAAACCGTTGTAGTAAGCGGCAAGGTTCTGGGGCTTGGCGCTTTTCGGATCGGCTTGGTCGGCCTTTTCCCGCAGATCAATCGCTTTCTGATAATCGTCGATGGCAGAATCCAGGCGTTTGCTCTTCTCCGCTGGATCGGTTTGCTTGTGCGAGGAGTCTTGTATGCATTCCCCAAAGTGAACCACACAACGTCATAGCTCGGACCTACCTGGCTGGCCTCCGTCAATTGCGCAATGGCAGTATCGTAATCGCCCGCTTTGCTCGATGCCTGGCTTGGCGGCGGCAAGCTTTTGATTGACGACTTTGATCACATCATTCTCTTTCAGCGCCTTGGTGTGCTCTTCCTGCATTTTCTGCATCTGTTCGGAGGGAATAGTTGTGCCGCTGGAGCGAGCCTTCAGTCCGAATTCAGAGTGTTCTCACCCAGCACGACCCGAAAATTATTAATCTTATCGATGGGCTTTGCCATCTGCCGAAGTGATCACAACGTTGTAGGTTCCCGGCTCGATTCCCAAGCGAGTAATACTCGCCCTTCTTGTTGGTCTTGACCGGATATTTCCGGCCGTTGGCGGTGTTGCGTATTCAACGGTCGCTCCGACGATCGGGATTCCCGCTGTCGTCCTTGCAAACTCCCGATACCGATCCGGTCAACTGGGCCAATGCAACGGGCACGTATAAGCCCGCGATCAGCGCAGCACCTACGATCATCGCAAGACGTTGTTTCATTTCAGCCTCCCGGCTTAAACCTAATGTTTTCGCATTTCCGGTTTCCAACTAACGATTTTCGAGGGCCGCTGACGCAGATGCACCGCAACCGGCATCGAAAACGAAAAGGGACCTAGCGCCGGACCACATCTGCTGCCGGCCCCACATACGGAATCGGGTCGGCCGCGCCAGCTTCCTCGAATGCCCGCAGCCGTAAAATGCAGCTATCGCATACTCCGCAGGCCTGGTCTTCCCGGCTGTAACAAGACCAAGTTAAATCGAAGGGCGCATTCAGTTCAAGGCCAAGGCGCACAATCGCAGACTTCCGCATCGCGATCAGAGGAGTAACGATTTCAATCTGTCCCTCTTTCGTCCCTGCCCGCACCACTTCATTGAAGGCATGGTAATAAGCCGGACGGCAATCCGGATAGCCGGAACTGTCCTGCTCGACCGCCCCAATATAAATCTTTTCCGCGCCCAAAACCTCGGCCCAGCTCACCGCCACGGCAAGAAAATGAGCGTTGCGGAACGGCACATAGGTGACCGGAATGTCCTGCCCAATCGCGTGCGACTCCGGCACTGCAATTGCGGGATCGGTTAAAGCGCGAGCCGCCAATGGCGCGCAATGCTTCATTGCGCACAACCAGCCGCTGACGGATTCCTAAACGATCGCAGATCGCAAGGAACGAGCGCAGTTCCCGTTGCTCGGTGCGCTGGCCGTAGCTGATATGCAGCGCTGCAGCGTCATGGTCCCGGGCGGCGAGCGCGGCGCACACACAGGAATCCATGCCACCACTGAGCAGCACGACCGCGCGGGATTTGGATTTCATGGTCATCGTGATAACCATTCTAGAACCAGCTGAACTCGTGCGCCCGGAGACCGAGGTCTAAACTCCCTTTAACGCCGGGTCCCAAATGAATTTGTGCATTTGCAGGCCCAGTCTGGCGGGAACCTCATCCGCCAGCATCCAATCTGCCAGTTCCCTGGGATCGAGCAGGCAGTGGGAAGTATCGCGCTCCCCGGCGGCATCTTTTCGAAAAGCGGGAGAAAACAATACCGCATTGACCCGCCGCGCTCAGATCATGTTCGCACAACAAACTGGCGGGCAAACTCATAGTCGATCCGATCGGCCAGCACGAACTTCACTTCGTCCTGCGAGGTCAGCGTTTCCAGGTTTTCCATGCGAAACGTGTCCGGCTCTCCCGAATGCGGGCACTTCACATCCACGATCTTGACCACCCCTTTCGGCACAGCTCTCCAGCGGACGCTCGCCGCTGGTTTCCAGCAGCACAGTGTAACCTTCGTCCAGCAAGCTGCTGCATAAGGGGAACGACCGCTTGCTCTTGCAGCATGGGTTCTCCTCCGGTGATCTCCACCAGTCCGCCGTCGGGAGACGACGCTTCAACTTGCAAAGACTTCTTCGAGCGTCATGCGCTGGCCGCCGGTGAAAGTGTATTCACTGTCGCACCAGGAGCAGCGCAGGTTGCACCCTGTGAGCCGCACGAATACGCAGGGCAACCCCGCATACGTGGACTCGCCTTGCAGCGATTTGTAGATTTCAGTGATCTGCATGGGAACAGCTTTCAGCCTGCAGGCTCTGCGGCTCGAACTCGCCGGAAAACTCTATGCTTCGCTATAGGTCGCCGTGGTTGTGTCGGTCTCGAAAATGGTCACGTTCTTGATCCGCACTCGGCCATTGGTGGCGCTGCTGCAACCGGGCATTGCTTTCGTCGTAAAAATATTTGGCCAGATTCTCCGCTGAAGGATTCAAGACCGTGAAAGGCTCCAGGTCATTGATCATCTGGTGATCGAGACGCTCGATCACGTGCTTCATGACCTCGCGCAGGTCCTTGAAATCCAGGAGTAATCCGGCTTTATCCAGTTCTTTGCCGGCCAGCGTGACCCGCACCTTGTAGTTGTGCCCATGCGGGTTCTCGCACTTTCCCTTGTAATTACGCAGGTAGTGGCCTGCGGCGAAGGTATCGTCTACTGTGACTTCGAACATGCACCCTCTTGAAATCCGTCATGGGTGAGAGCCCACAACCTACTCGAAGCATCCATTGTATCGCGCCGGAGACCGACGATGGCCGCAGTGTTTCATCTCCGCCGAATACGGACCTTTCGTCTATCAGTTCGACCGTCTGACGGTCGAACAAAGCTCGGCGAGAATGCGAGAGGAATCTGCTTTTGAGCCGATCAGGACAACGATACTTTACCGGTCAATGGCCTTCATATTCGCCGCTGCGTAACGCTCCCCGGCAATTTCATCTTGCGGAATCGCGGCCTCCAGTTCAGCCACCTCGGCGTCCGTCAACTTGATATCCGCCGCTGCCGCATTCTCCTCCAGATATGTTCTGCGCTTGGTCCCGGGAATCGGCACCACGTCGTCGCCCTTGGCCAGCACCCACGCCAGCGCGAGTTGCCCAGGCTTCAGGCCTCGCCGCTCCGCGATGGTGCGTACTCGATCCACTAAGGCCCGGTTCTTGGCAAAGTTCTCGCCGGCAAACCGCGGATAGCGTTGCGCGCGCGCATCATTGCTCGGAAGATCGCTGGCCTTGGTAAAGACGCCAGTGAGAAAGCCGCGCCCTAAAGGACTATAGGGCACGAATCCGATGCCCAAGTCTCGCACTGCAGGCAGAATTTCTTGCTCCACGTCGCGCGTCCACAGCGAATATTCGGTCTGCAGCGCGGTGATTGGATGTACCCTATGCGCCCGCCGAATAGTAGCCGGGGACGCCTCCGACAAGCCGAGATACTTCACCTTGCCCGCCTTGACGAGTTCGGCCATCGCGCCGACGGTATCCTCAATGGGAGTTTGCGGATCAACCCGGTGCTGATAGTAAAGATCGATGTGATCGACACCCAGCCGCTTGAGCGAAGCATCGCAGGCCGACTTCACATACTCCGGCTTGCCGCTGATCGCCCATTTTGTGGGTTCGGCCTTGCTGCGGACATTGGCAAACTTCGTCGCCAGAAAAACTTCGTCGCGCCGCCCGCGAATGGTCCTGCCGATCAACTCCTCGTTATCTCCAATCCCGTAGGTGTCGGCCGTATCGAGAAAATTGATCCCGAGATCGAGCGCCCGCAGGATCGTCGCTGCCGACTCCTCGTCATTCCGCTCGCCATAGAACTCACTCATTCCCATGCAACCAAGTCCCATGCGGGAGACCATTGCACCCTGTGAGCCAAGCCTTACTTTTTTCATAGTCATCTCCTTGGATGGCGGCGGACAGGGAGCGCGTCTTCTCCCGGAATTATTCTAAACAGAGGAGCGCAGTGCCGTTTTCCGCCACAGTCCTTGGAACGGCCAGCCTGGGCGATTTCCGCGCGCCATTGTCAAGGCCACCTGCAGAAACATGCCCAACCGGACGCCGTTCGTGTTACAGTCGTTCGCTGACCTTCGGGGCGGGAGAGCCCTTTCATGGCATGGGATTTCCCTAAAACCTCCCTCTGCCCGTACCAAAATGGAACCAATCCTGAAACTGAACCACTGATGTCTTTGTTTGACAACGTACAAATGGGTGTACACTTTTAACCGTCAAAGCATTCGTTTCCACTTATTTTAAGACACCAAGAAAGACGCCATTATTGGCATCGCTCGTGACGGCCCCGTGCGGTGAAGCACTGCCAGCTTGAGAAGGGAGCAGTCATGAGAATCCTCCTTTACAACCCCGACAACGGGGTTACCCGCAACTTCATGCCGCATCTCTGGATGTTCCTCCTCCAGTCGCTCACTCCATCCGGCCACGAAGTAGTCCTGATTGATGGCAATGCCCAGCCCATGGATGAAGCCGGGATCGCGCGCTTTGTTCTCGAGCAGAACATTGGGTTGGTCGGCATCGGCGCTATGACCCGCATGGTCGCAAAGGCGTATCGCATGGCCGACGCTATTCGTGCCGTCGGCGTCCCAGTGGTCATGGGCGGACCTCACGTCACCGAGGAGGCCGACGAGGCTCTAGGCCGCGACGGTGGCCCTCGTCACGTAGATGCTGTAGCTCTGGGCGAAGCCGATGAAACCTGGCCCCAGATCGTCAATGACGCCGTCCTCGGACGGCTCAAAGATATCTACGCCCCTCTCGACGCGGCAGGGAAAGACAGTAAGCCTTCGCTCAAAGAATATCCAGTCATCCCCTGGAACACCATCAATCTTGACCAGTTTAACCTCATTCCCGGCATCGCGAATCCGCTGATGAAAAAAGTCCACAAGGGCTGGGGAACGTTCCGCATCATCCCTGTCGAATCCGGCCGAGGCTGCCCTTATGGCTGCGAATTCTGCACCGTGACGGGATTCTTCGGCGACTCGATTCGCTTTCGCACCAACGAGAGTGTCGTGAATGAACTGCTTCTACTGAAGGCGCGCGCCGAGAGTGAGAAGGGGCAGATTGCGGTCTTCTTTATTGACGACAATTTCGCCATCAATGTGAAGCGTACCAAGTCATTGCTGCGCGACATCATTGCCGCCAACGCCCAGGTTTATTGGGTCGCCCAGATCAGCGCCAACCTGCTGCGCGACGAGGAACTGGTGGACCTCATCGCGGCCTCGGGAGGCCAGTGGATTTTCATCGGCATGGAGTCCATCGACCCCGCCAACCTTAAAGACGTAAATAAAGGATTCAACAAGCCCGGCGAGTATGCCGCCGTGCTGGAACGGCTCGCTAAACGCAACATTTATGCCATCACGTCGTTCATCTTTGGCATGGATAATGACACGACCGGCGTGGCCGAGCGCACGCTCGAGGAAGTTCGCACCTGGCCACCGGGCCTGCCCATCTTTGGCCTGCTGACCCCGTTGCCCGCGACCCCGCTCTACAAACGCCTGGAAACCGCCGGTCGCCTTACCCGCCCCAAGCACTGGCAGAAGTTCATCCCCTTTAGCATGGCGCACACTCCGCTGCGGATGACCATTGATGAAGCTCACGCCGAAGTGGAGTACGGATGGGCACATGCCTACAGCCCGGAAGCCCTGGCCGCCGCGGTTGAAGCGCTCGACGACCAGCCTGTCGGACATCGCATCAACATCTTTCTCGCACGCCTGTGTTTCCGCGGCATCTATTTCCCCATGATGGCTCGCTTCGCCTGGCTAAAAGTGATCGCGCAGAACCGCGCAACGATCTTCAAGCTGTTATCCGAGGCCGTCTTCGGCCGCAAGGCGCGCCACGCGCCAGAACCCGCTCCCGAAACCTCGTACGGAGAAGCAGCGTCCGCCGACTGACTTGTGGGTCTAGCTTTGTGTTGCAGGCAATCGACACGTAGGGACAGCCGCCCCCGGCGGTCCATCGAGTGCTCGCTCGATAGTCCCATAAGGGGGCACACAACCTAACCGGTTCGTCCGACATCAATTCACAACCACATCGGCAACAAAAGCCGGGCTGGATCCTCGCCATCGGCACCACCTTCGCCGCCCTTCATCACCCACTTCATCGCCGCGGGGATGTTTCCACCCTGGCGATAATTGAACCAATTTCCAATTTGCCCCACCCCAAGCTTCGATGGGACAATGAGGCTCGCTTTTGCCAAGAGGTTTCTGACCAGTTGGTCCACGGAGGCGCAGTTATGGGCAAAGACCCGCAAATAGCAGCCGTCATCAAAGCGGTGCAAGAGCAGGCCGCACGGTGTGCCGGGGCTGAAAACAGCGATAACTATGGCGACCTCGATGCCCAAGTCGAAACGCTCGAAGGGCAGGCGCGAGAAATCGTCCAGTCGCAAATGGACATCTCCTCATTGTTGGCCAAACTAAAAGAGCGCAAACCGCTGGGGCCAGACGAATTGAAGACTCTGGAGTTGCTGTTAGTCGGCGAAGCCGAGTCTTTTCTCAAGTACGAAGCCGACCTCGAGAGCTGGAAGAGCGAGGCCAATCAACTGCTGGCGGAGATTGGCAAGCTGCCATCTTCGTTGGATGTTGATGGACTGATGCATCTGCGGGCGCTCTGCCAGGAGCTGCGCCGCGTGCTGCCCAACATCGTCTATTATCTCGACAAAAAAGAACGCGCCGCCAAGTTTCAGGACGCGTCCAAAGGTACGCTCGACGCCGAGGCCTATCGCGTGCTCAGCCAGATCGTGCAGGCCATGGCTTCATCGGAGAAGATGTGATTGCGTAGTCACGGAAGTTCAGCGGTCACTGTAGTAGGAGCCTTCTTGATAAGAACATGCGTTGCGTTTTCTCCCGCAACCGTCTCGACGGGTATGAAGCCGAGTCGGGCGAGGTTGATTCCGTAAAACAAGTGCTCGCCTTCGCCCAACAGAACCGGCGACACGGCTAAATGCATTTCATCGATCTGATCGGCCACCAGATACTGCCGCATCACAGAAACACCGCCGCCGATGCGGACGTCTTTGTCCCCGGCCGCCTCTTTGGCTTGCTGCAGCGCCGCGTCCAATCCCTCGTGGACGAAGTAGAACGTGGTGCCGCCTTCCATCGCAAGCGGAGGACGCGCGTAATGCGTCAGCACGAAAACCGGCGTGTGATATGGAGGATTGTCACCCCACCATCCCTTCCAGGAATCACCCTCCCAGGGGCCGCGCACCGGCCCGAACATATTGCGGCCTAAGATCCATGCCCCCACGTTGTCGAAAGACTTCGCGGCGAAATCATTGTCAATGCCTTTCGTCCCGCCTGTCTGGCCATGTATTTTCTTGAAGATCTCAGTCTGCAGAAACCATCCGTGCACTTCGAGCCCGCGCACTCCGAGAGGATTGTTGATGTCTTGCCGGGGCCCGGCGCCAAACCCATCGAGTGAAACCGAGAACGCCGCCACTCTGACTTTGCTCATATTGCAATGGTATCAACCTCATTCGGGAAAGGCTCAAGATCACGCCGGGTCGATTTCGACCTTCCCGAGGTGTGAGGACACTCGATAGAACCGGCCCCCCGCGGCAATATTTCTCAGTTGAACATCTTCATCGATCCCGCTTCCCGCGACGGGCCTTCCGTCCGGTGCGATGTCCATCAAAGCTTCCAACCCGATGAGGCAAAGAAGAGCCCCCCACGTGTAGTGCGGGAAGCCGTTGCAAGTACCATCCGCGCTTTTGAAATTCTCGCCACAGACGCCTTTGCTGATCCAGTTCTGCATAAACATTTCCACGCTGCGCTGTGCCAATCGGCCTTTCTGTTCTGCTGTGCCATAGCGCTTAAGCCCGAGCCATACCAGATAGTTCACGGGCGACCAGGCGTTGCCTTTCCAGTAGGTTTGAAAATGCCAGTCGGGATCGTCGTAGGCGAGGGTAGGGATGATCCAGCGGCCCCAGAATTTCTTTGGGTCGGTTAGAACATCGAGCATGCGCTTGGCTCGACGTTCATCCGGCGCGCCACAGATGAGTGGATAGAAATTCATCGGCGTCAATCTTGTTTCAAAGGCTCCCGGGCTTCCATCCTTATTCCACAATCGATGGCAGTAAACGCCGAGATCCTCGTTCCACAAAATCTGGTTCATCAAGCCATTGATCTTTTCTTGTTGCGCACGCAACTGCCGGGCATCGTCCCGTAAACCCAAAGCGTCCGCCATATGGGCGAGGTATTCCGCGTCCATGGACCAGAGAGAACTCAAGTCAACGGCATCCACATTCAACTGTGTGCCGGCCATTACGCTGCCCTCATAGGCGGGAGAGTCATCCCATCCGCAGGCCACCCGGGCGTCGAAAAGCGTTCGATTGGAAGCTCCCCACTCCAGCAGGCCATTCTTGTTGCCGTCACTATTGGTCGCCCACCATTCATGCCATCGCCGGAGCCGGGGATAAACATCTCTCAGGAACTGCAGGTCAGGCCAACGCTGATGAATTTTCCACGCACACATCGCCGTGACCGGCGGATTGGAACACGCCGTGAACGCGTAGGGAACGTCGAGATATCTCCAGCCCGAAACCTGAGGCATTTTCCCATCCGGCATTTGAAAACCCAGCAAAGCCCGAATGGTCTCCTTGGATTGAGCCCCATCTTCGACTGACCCCAGCAATGCGCTGAAGGAAGTGTCCCATACGAAGTAAGGCAGGTAATCGGAATCGGCGGTCCAGGGATTGGCCGGGTAGGATCGCGCAAAAATATGGGCGACACGCTTATTCAGACTGCTGTAGAAGCGGCTGTTGTTCAGGTTTTGCGCAATCGCGCCAACGAAATCGCCCCACGCCCCACTTGCCTGTGCGCGATGACTTTCGTAGTTCTCCCTGGCCCGTTCAAGGTCGGCATCGATAGTTCCTAAATCCGCCAGCTTGCCGAAACCGGCCGCAAGATGCACCGGACGATCGGGCGACACTTCGATACTCAACGCCAGGTTGGGAACGCCCTGATCAATCGGACGGCCCTCCGCATACTCTTCTCTTTCGTAGATCCCTGCCTTGCTCGGCGCGGCGACATCGAGACGCATGTGCCACTCCAGGTATTCGCCCTCATTGGTAATGCATAACGCGTCCACTCCGTGGCCGACGCTGGTAAAGCTGTTATGAAAATTAAGCCATGGACTTCCCGGCAATCGCAGCAACAATGTCACCGGTTTGTCGCTACGGATTCGCGCCACCGCACCGTCGTCTCCCACACGGCCCCATTCAAATTGAACGCGCGCGCCATCTTGATCGAATTCACTTTGGCTAAAGGTAAAATCCGGCGCGCAAATTCCCTGGCGCCAGGCCGTGCCCGCTCCAACGTTTATTACGACCCCCGCCGCGTTGTTCCGAATAAACGAAATACCAAGCGGCATCATCGCGTGATAATTTCCAATCCGCGTCGACAACTCGCGGTGTGAGTGTTCTGCGCGGGAATTTGCTTCGCCGTGATTAGCGGTTTTGCCTGCAGGCTGACCTGCCGTGGCGGCTAGTAATCTCTTATCTGCGGCCTCAGATGCTACAACCGCTGAATATCCCAAGAAGCTGAAAAACTTTCTACGATCCATGCTCGCTCCTGATCGGCTCACTCCCAAGTTGTCCACGGAACCGGATGCACCGGAAAGCGGGCGCACCATTACTCATACCGAAACGTGATTGCCAAGCGCGCTTCGCGCTCACGACTGCGCGCATATTATTCTTTAGCGGAAATATCGTCAACAACCATGTTGACAAAACTCTGGTGATCGGCGGTGTAATGACCGGATTGCTTAGGTTTGCAGTCCGGCTGCCAAGAAGATTCTTCCCATAAATATAGCGATACGGGCCTTTGCCGGCAGCACGGAATGCCGCTGCTAAGCCGATCGGCATTTTGATTTGGTAGCGGGAAACAAGCGGATCGGCTGGTGAAGCCAGTAGCTTCACTTTCTCGCGCTACGCTTCATCCCGCAGAATGCCCCAAGCCTCCCGGTACCTCTCAAACTTTGATCTCTTCCGCGCACTGCCCGGAAATAATTTCAACGATCGCACCCGTCCAAACACCGCCACCGGAAACACGTACCATGCATCCACCGGCACTACATAAGCCACCAGCACATCGATCTCGTCCCCTCGATACGCGTTTCCCGAGTGCCCATACAACCGCAAACTGTATCCGCCATCCTGTCCCGCGCGATGTGCCGACTTCACCTGCACCCGTCGCAACACCTTCCCCACATCCACCACAAAGTCATACCGGTCGCTGTCGCCCCAGGTCTTGGCCACTCCCATCCCCAGCGCCGACACCTTCGCCATAAACGCCGCCTCCGCCATCTCCCCCAATCGTTTGCCTGTCGTAAATCGCGCCGGGTGTCCAAGCGCTGCTCGGGTTCGCTCGCCCGCGCCCGCGTCCCCATGCCCAGCCCTCCGCTTTTTCCGCGCCCGGCCCCGCCTGGATTTCTCCGCCTCGGCCCAAATCCACTCCACATCCGCCACTGCAAACAAATCCCCAACCGCCACGCCTGTACTCATCACCCCATCCTCTCTAAGACACAAAAAGCCCCTCGGATGCGCTCATCCGAAAGGGCTTCGTCAGCCAACCAAGCTATCTCAATGATCCAAAATCCCGCCCTCCTAAGGCAAGCCAAAACGGTCCCAATCCCACCCAAATTCCCAAAACGGAACCTCCCGTGTGGGGCGGACATTCCTGTCCACCCTTTATCCCCCTCAGGACCTCGATGTTCACCCATCACAGACAATTGAGGTAGTCCCGGACTTGAATGCAAGAGTCAAAGTCAACAGCAGCGGACAGAGCCTGCCCTGAGCGAAGTCGAAGGGAGTGTCCGCTCTACACAAGCTATGAGCGTCCCTCTTACCCACCTGTACCAGTACCGCCGCCGGTCGCCGCACTATCAGAAACCAGGTCGAGCCTTGTTCGTTACTTTCTGCAAGCTCATCTCTGACCCTTTTCCATCGGCAGCCCGTGACCTCGTCCTGCGGCATTGCCTATATGAAGACGGAAAACGCATCGAGCTTCACGCCGCAGTCGTCATGCCCGAGCATGTCCATCTGCTGCTAACCCCGCTCAACGATGCGAAGGGCTGGCCTTATGGGCTGCCGTTTATCCTGAAGCAAGTCAAAGGAGTGTCCGCGCGGAGCGTGAACAAGCTGCTAGGTTGCTCCGGCTCGGTATGGCAGGAAGAATCCTTCGACCACGTCCTGCGCTCCAACGAAAGCTTCGAGGAAAAAAGAGACTACATCCGTCAAAATCCAGTGAGAAGACGCCTATCCCCGACTCCAGAAGC
Organism: uncultured Acidobacteriaceae bacterium; assembly: GCA_963697035.1. Classification (GTDB taxonomy): domain Bacteria; phylum Acidobacteriota; class Terriglobia; order Terriglobales; family Acidobacteriaceae; genus PALSA-270. Next base: position 599,811 of record CAVOMN010000005.1, read on the forward strand.
CTATCCCTGGCTCTGGATCAACCCCATGTAGAGCGGACACTCCTGTCCGCTGCCGTTGACGTTGGGATTGGTGTTGCCCTTTGCCCACCACAAGAGCGCCAACCGGCGCGAACCAAAATCAACCCAGCCCCAAGCGTGTAGAGCGGACACTCCTGTCCGCTGCCTTTGACGTTGGGATTGGTGTTGCACTTTGCCCACCACAAGAGCGCCGACCGGTACGAATCACGACCTAACACCAATACCAACCCCCACAGCACCGGACAGGATTGTCCGCTCTACCCTTCATCGCAAAGCGGAAAAGACCCCGCCGCTTTCGCAACGTGGCCTTTATCAATGCCGGAAACGACCTACTCTCCCACACGTGTGGCGCGGGCGCCCTCGCCCGCGAAATGCCGGCAGAGGCAGAAACTCAACTTCGAAGAGATCGAAGGACAAACAAAACCCCTAGCAGTTCGCTCCCCCATCCACTGCCTTGTCTGGCGCCCGCCCCACATACGCCATGCCCACCAGCCCGCCACCTACCAGGTACAAATATCGCAGGCGGCTTCCTCACCCGCAAGGATCCCTTAAGGCGCTCGGTGGGCGTGAGCTAAGCGGAAGCCCGCGGCCGAAATCCTCAGCGGAGCGAGGGATCCCCAGCTCTAATCCCCGGCCTTCCCAAAAGAAACGCGACCGGCTGAGCCAACCGCCTATGGGATGGCAAGGCGAGGTCGATAAAATGAGTCATGGAGCAGGCAGCGGGGCCCGCAGTAAAAAGCGGCGAGAAGAAAGCAAAAGATCCGCGCAAGCATCATTACGTGCCTGTCTTCTACCAGAGCAATTTTGTCAATGAGAAGGGCCTGCTCTGGGTCTATGACCGCACCCGGCAGACTTATAAGGAACTGCATCCGCGCGTCATCTGTTTTGAGCGAGACCTTTATACGGTAAAGCCCGAGGGCAAGCCGACAGATATGACGGTCGAGAAGAAGATGTTAAGCATGGTGGATACTGCGGGCTTTCAGGGAATCCGCGATTTTCTGGCGGGTAAGTTAAGCCGGGCGGCGGAAGAGGAAACAGCCATCTTCATGGCATTCCAGTGGACGCGTGTGCCGACGGTCAGCCGTGATATCCGGGCCACTTACGCCCGGATGATTCAGGAACTGAACCGAATTATGTTCCTAAACGTGGATCGGGCGAGGGCGGTTATGGAGCAATACGCACGCGACACCGGGGAAGAGATTACGGTGGCACCGGAATCGATGGTCGAGGCCTTTCCCGGAGAGAAATTTGAGATCACCGCAACCGAAACGGCGTTCCTTACGAATATGATGGAGCAAGCGACAAGCCTGGCCAGGGTGCTGATGCGCCTGCAGTGGGAAATTCTCGAAGCGCCGGAGGGCACAGGCTTCATTCTGTGCGATTGTCCTGTTGTCGTTGTGCCGCCGAGGGGCGGTGACCAAGTTGGATTTGTCGTGGTAGGCTCCGCCAAGTACTTCCCCCTGTCTCCGCATCTCTGCGTCCGGCTCGGCGAACCAGGACGCAAGCGCTCCTTCCGCAAGCTGGGCAAAGAAGACGTGCGCATCGTAAACCAGAATATCGCCGCGAACTCCGAACGCTTCATCATGAGCCCATCGCGGGTGCAACTTGAGAACATCGTGTCTCGAAGCGGCTGCGCAATGAGAGAAAATACGCCTCGCTTCATCGTCGAAACCGTGCACGCTGACGATGACGGTGCTCTACACAAGATTTCTGCGCAGCCTCGCCGCTATTTCTATCAAAAGAACGGCGCGGAGCAAGCACCTTGAATCGCCCGGAGCGCAATTGCTAACTGGGCCATGATTTGGGTCGCGCTCTTGCATAGGAAAATTGTGAAGGAATTGCGAAACCGGCGGAGCCTTCGCGGGCGAGGGCGCCCGCGCCACAAATTCAAATCAAAAGGAAAAGGCCAACCTGATTTCTCAGACTGGCCTTTATTTATGCCGGCGACGACCTAATCTCCCACCCACTTTCGCGTGCAGTACAATCGGCCCGGCGGGGCTTAACTTGAGGCGCTCAGGAAGGCGTGAGCGAGCGTTCTTTGCGAAGGATATGCTTGCATCGAAGTGCTATGCTTTGTGTATGGAAGTAAACTTTCGCCCGGAAACCGAATCACGCCTTCAGGAACTAGCCGCAAAAACGGGGAGAGCACCCAACGATCTCGTCGAGGACGCCATGGCTGGATATCTCCAAGAACTCGCCCAGCTCCGCGAAAATCTGGATGGCCGTTACGACGACCTCAAGAGCGGACGCGTAATGCCAGTTGACGGCGAGGAAGCTTTCGCCAGCCTGCGGCACAAAAGCGACAACCGCCGCGCCGGCCGCTCATAAGCAATGCCCGGGTTTGTTCTCCACCCGGAAGCTTACGCAGACCTCGACGAAATCTGGGAATACATCGCTGCTGACAGGCTTGACGCTGCCGATCGCGTGCTCGAAGAAATCTACGCGGCAATCCGATCGTTAGTAAGTTTCCCTCATCAGGGCCACACCCGCACAGACCTCACCGAGCGGCCTCTGCGCTTTCATTCTCTGCGCGACTACGTGATTGCTTACGCTCCAGACGAGAAGCCGCTGGCGGTGATTGCGATCCTGCATGGCCGTCGCAATCCACGAATAATCTCAGCAATACTCCGTGAAAGAGCGTGAACCGCCCAAAGGCAATTTCAGGCCAGGGACAATTTTGGTGACGTGATTTAGATCGCCTGGTTAGGCCGACCGAAATTCGCAGAGCACTTCGATGGGCCCAACGATGTTTTTGTTAAGTCGGTCAAGGTCTCTCGCTGGAATCCAGTATTCCATGTGCTTTGAACTCCCGGCCGTCTGTACTTCGTAATTGTCCAGAAAGCTGCTCTTCACCTGGAAACGCAGAACATAGCCTGCAAACCCCGACCGCTCGTCTTTTGTGTTCCAGTCCCGAGCGATTCTTACCGCGTATTCTTCACTCAGAACCGGATAGAAAATAGGCTGCCCGGGCAGTCGAGGCGGAAACCCAACGAACCCCGAGGCATGGATCAGATCGAACTCAGCTTGTCCGACGGGTCTATAAAGTGTAATCGTGTTTTCAGACATCAACCCAAGAATACCCGTATTCCCCAAAAGGAAAAGGCCAACCTGATTTCTCAGACTGGCCTTTATTAATGCCGGCGACGACCTACGCTCCCACACACTTTCGCGTGCAGTACCATCGGCCCTGCGGGGCTTAACTTCCGTGTTCGGGATGGGAACGGGTGGATCCCCCGCGGTAAGATCACCGACAACTTGAGGCGCTTTCGCGGCGTCTGAGCCGCGAGCCGAAATCCCGAGCGTACTCTGCGAGGGATCTCTGCGCCATCTTGCTGCTGTGAGCTATCAGCCGTCAGCTTTCAGCAACTCTGCGCTGTGCTGATGCGAAGGGTTGATGCTCCAGCAAACTGGGTAACGTCCGCAGCCGCTGGTTCTCCTGAAAGCTGAGAGCCGACAGCTGAGAGCTGATTCTCAAAGATCATGAGGACGATGCCTCACAACTGAATAGATTGGGTCTTACAAAATCCGACAAGACTCGAAAACTCGTCGGCGCACAACCATCAGTACTTTGTCTTCATTCTCGTCCAGGTTCTGACGAGTCATTGAGGACGCCGCAGCTTTCGAACAGATTCGAACTGAAAGCTAACAGCTGAGTGCTGACGGCTGTTTCTGCACCGAGTAAATTTTATGGTCAAGCCGAACGGGCGATTAGTACGGGTAAGCTTCACGCATTACTGCGCTTCCACATCCCGCCTATCAACCAGGTAGTCTTCCTGGGCCCTTCTTAGACTATGCGTCTTGGGAGATCTCATCTTGGGGAGTGCTTCCCGCTTATATGCATTCAGCGGTTATCACAACCGAACTTCGCTACTGAGCGGTGCCCTTGGCAGGACAGCTCAATCACAAGAGGTTCGTCCATCCCGGTCCTCTCGTACTAAGGACAGGTCCCCTCAAATCTCCTGCGCCCACAACAGATAGGGACCGAACTGTCTCGCGACGTTCTGAACCCAGCTCACGTACCGCTTTAATAGGCGAACAGCCTAACCCTTGGAACCTTCTACAGCTCCAGGATGCGATGAGCCGACATCGAGGTGCCAAACCGGAGCGTCGATATGAACTCTTGGCTCCGATCAGCCTGTTATCCCCGGCGTACCTTTTATCCGTTGAGCGATGGCCCTTCCATGCAGAACCACCGGATCACTAACGCCTACTTTCGTACCTGCTCGACTTGTAGGTCTCGCAGTCAACCACGCTTATGCGTTTGCACTCGTCGGCTGATTTCCAAACAGCCTGAGCGTAGCTTCGCGCGCCTCCGTTACAATTTAGGAGGCGACCGCCCCAGTCAAACTACCCGCCTTACTATGTCCCTGTCCCGGTTCACGGGACTAGGTTAGAACCACAGATCTCGCAGGGTGGTATCTCACCGTTGGCTCCTCCAAGTCCGAGAACCTGGAATCAAAGCCTCCCACCTATCCTGCGCAGCAAGGGCCATAGTTCATAGTAAAGGTATAGTAAAGGTGCACGGGGTCTTTCCGTCTAGTTGCGGGCAACCGGCATCTTCACCGGCACTACAAGTTCGCCGTGCCAGTTGGCAAGACAGTCGCACTTTCGTTACGCCATTCGTGCAGGTCGGAACTTACCCGACAAGGAATTTCGCTACCTTAGGACCGTTATAGTTACGGCCGCCGTTCACCGGGGCTTCAGTTCAAAGCTTCGCCTTGCGGCTAACCTCTCTCTTTAACCTTCCGGCACCGGGCAGGCGTCAGCCCCTATACGTCGTTTTCGACTTTGCAGAGACCTGTGTTTTTGTTAAACAGTCGCAGTGCGCATTTCTCTGCGGCCGCTTCGGGCTTGCACCCTAATGCGGCACCCCTTCTCCCGAAGTTACGGGGTTATGTTGCCGAGTTCCTTACCAACTGTTCTCACGAGCGCCTTTGGATATTCTCCTCGTCTACCTGTGTCGGTTTGAGGTACGGTTCCCTTACGTTCTCCTTAGAGGTTTTTCTTGGCAGTGTGGAATCGGCGGCTTTCACCCATACGGGTTACTGCTTTGCGTCTCAGTGATAGCTTCCCGACGGATTTACCTATCGAGAAACACCTTACACGCATCGACCGTCATAGCCATAGGACGGCCCGCTTATCCTACTGCGTCACCCCATCGTATAACGAACACAAGGGAGTTCCGGAATATTAACCGGATGTCCATCGGTTACGCCTTTCGGCCTCACCTTAGGGACCGACTGACCCTGAGCGGATTAACCTTTCTCAGGAAACCTTAGACTTTCGGCGCGGAGGGTTCCCACCTCCGTTATCGCTACTTATGCCGGCAGGGTCTCTTCTCAACCGTCCACCAGTCTTCTCAGTCTGGCTTCAAACTATTGAGAATGCTCTCCTACCACGCATGGCTGTTACACCATGCATTCGCTGCTTCGGTGACAAGCTTGAGCCCCGTTATATTGTCGGCACCGGACCGCTTGACCAGTGAGCTATTACGCTTTCTTTAAAGGATGGCTGCTTCTAAGCCAACCTCCTGGCTGTCTGGGCGTTCCGACTTCCTTTCCCACTTAGCTTGTACTTTGGGACCTTAGCAGGCGATCTGGACTGTTTTCCTCTCGACGACGAAGCTTAGCCCCCGCCGTCTGACTCCCGGATTGGTTGTTCAATGGCATTCTGAGTTTCGTTGGATTCAGTAAGCTGGAAAGCCCCCTAGTCCATCGAGTACTTTACCACCACGACAAATCATCCGAGGCTAGCCCTAAAGCTATTTCGGAGAGAACGAGCTATCACGGAATTTGATTAGCCTTTCACCCCTACCCTCAGCTCATCGGAGCTTTTTTCAACAAACACCCGTTCGGCCCTCCAGTGGGTGTTACCCCACTTTCAGCCTGGCCAAGGGTAGATCATCCCGCTTCGCGTCTATTCCTGCCAACTGGATCGCCCTATTCGGACTCGCTTTCGCTGCGGCTCGCTTTCGCTTAACCTTGCTGACAAGAATAACTAGCCGGCTCATTATGCAATAGGCACGCGGTCAGACTTTCCCCGCCTTTCTCAAGCCCAGCAAAATAAGGATGCGAGCCAAACGCGCGTTTTACGCGTCGCCAAAAACGCGACGCTTCGCGCGGCTCGCCCAGATCCCTCACTGCGCAAAGAACGCTTGTTCAGGATGACAAGCGCTTGCGATTTTGCATGAACTTCAGAAAGACGGGGCATAGTCCTCCCACCGTTTGTAGGCACACGGTTTCAGGTACTATTTCACTCCCCTCGCAGGGGTTCTTTTCGCCTTTCCCTCACGGTACTGGTTCACTATCGGTCAGAAGCTAGTATTTAGCCTTACGGGATGGTCCCCGTAGCTTCTCGCAAAGTTTCTCGTGCTTCGCGATACTCAGGTATCTCATTCGAGTCCAGTTCGTTTTCGTTTACGTGGCTATCACACTCTATGGCCCCGCTTTCCAGCGGGCTTCAACTAACGACTGGATTGGTAACTCTACTGTTTGAGACCCTACAACCCCGCTGTCACCCGAAGGTGAAAACGGTTTAGGCTAATTCCGATTTCGCTCGCCACTACTCTCGGAATCGAGGTTTCTTTATTTTCCTCCGGGTACTGAGATGGTTCACTTCCCCGGGTTCGCTCGTCCTCAACTATGGATTCATTGAGGCGTACACAGGTTTTACCTGTGTGGGTTTCCCCATTCGGAAATCCCCGGATCAAAGCCTACTTGCGGCTCCCCGAGGCTTATCGCAGCTTGCCACGTCCTTCATCGCCTGCTTCTGCCAAGGCATCCACCATGCGCCCTTAGTAGCTTGACCACAAAATTTACTCGACACACGAGCGGCTTCGCCGCTGAGACTTTCAGCCATCAGCTGTCGTCTCTCAGCAAAACCACTACACGCCTTCGCAAATCTTATGGGCCTTAAACTTCCCGCTCATCGCGCGTTCGACGCTCTCACGTCTCGCGCCCCAGCGGAAGTTTCACTCTAGGCACTCATAAAAATTTACAGCCTTGTAGATTGCCCAATCTATTCAGTTGTCAAATATCGTCCTCGGGAAACCTCACTTTCAGCCTTGCTTCAGCATGGATCACCCCGCCTAGGCGGGTATGGGTCTTGCTCGCTTGAGAGTCGTGCAGAAACTCAAGCTCCTCCAACCCAATGTTCGGCGCCAAGCAACTTTCTGGACCGTGAACTGAATCACGGTTGTTGCGTTTGACGCCCAACATTAGGCTAGCAGTCCTTTGTGCCTAAGCCTGGAAGGCCTACTTCTTACGTCCCAACACCGGCACACCTATACCAGCCAGCAGACCGCCCGCACAGCCAAGCGCAGCGATAATTGTAAAGCCTGTCGCAGCCTTGGCCTGCCCCACCAGCGGGGTAGAAAGCGAAACCGCACCGGATACAACCCCGCCGAGCACGAACCCTGCGGCTCCTAGGCGAAAAGTTAGCCATCGCCAGTACACAACCACTGTAGTACACAACCCAACCGCACCGCCCACCAGGATCACCATAACAACGGTGAAGACAATCACAAACACCATGGCTGAGTTCCTGAGAGCAAAATCTGGTGGAGCTGACCGGGATCGAACCGGTGGCCTCCTGGTTGCAAACCAGGCGCTCTCCCAGCTGAGCTACAGCCCCTAACCCCAGTTGCTAGTTGTTAGTGGTCTAGTTGCTAGTAAGAACCTAGCCACTAACAACTCATCACTAGCCACTGATTCTTGGTGGGCCTGGATAGACTTGAACTATCGACCTCACCCTTATCAGGGGTGCGCTCTAGCCACCTGAGCTACAGGCCCGGCTTCCCGATTGTACTCCCTGAGCCCAGCGTTCGTCGGCTCTCAGCTTGCAGCCGTCAGCGGTCAGCCAGATTGACTGAAAGCTGAAAACTGAAAGCTGAGAGCTTCGGAAATTTCTTTCGAGGACAAGGTTGAACGTGCAGCCGGGCTAAGCCCAGCCTGACCATCATGCGGATATGACTCGAGAAAGAGAGTCCGAGCGGTTTTGCGCTTCAGCCATCGCTTTCGAGACTGTCAGCTGATTTACTGACGGCTCAAAGCAGACGGCTAAGAGCAATTCCCAGCTCAATTCCCAGGTTACGAATTCAAGCCAGGGTACACGGCAACATCCTCTGTATATTTAATCTTCCCGAAGGAGCCGCAGAAGTGCCGTGACGTTCTCTCTTAGAAAGGAGGTGATCCAGCCGCAGGTTCTCCTACGGCTACCTTGTTACGACTTCACCCCAATCATGAACCATACCTTGGACGGCTGCCTCCTTGCGGGTTAGCACGCCGGCTTCTAGTGCAGTCCACTTTCGTGATGTGACGGGCGGTGTGTACAAGGCCCGGGAACGTATTCACCGCGGCGTTCTGATCCGCGATTACTAGCGATTCCAGCTTCATGGAGTCGAATTGCAGACTCCAATCCGAACTGAGGCCGGCTTTTTCCGATTAGCTCCCCCTCGCGGGTTTGCGACAGTTTGTACCGACCATTGTAGCACGTGTGTAGCCCTGGACATAAAGGCCATGAGGACTTGACGTCATCCCCACCTTCCTCCCCGTTATCCGAGGCGGTTTCGCTAGAGTGCCCGGCATAACCCGCTGGCAACTAACGATAAGGGTTGCGCTCGTTGCGGGACTTAACCCAACATCTCACGACACGAGCTGACGACAGCCATGCAGCACCTATATAGCAGTTTCTTGCGAAAAAGGGATATTTCTACCCCGGTCCACTACATTTCGAGCCCAGGTAAGGTTCTTCGCGTTGCGTCGAATTGAACCACATGCTCCACCGCTTGTGCGGGCCCCCGTCAATTCCTTTGAGTTTCAGCCTTGCGACCGTACTCCCCAGGCGGGATGCTTATCGCGTTAGCTGCGGCACAACCGGATTGGGTACCGGTCACACCAAGCATCCATCGTTTAGGGCTAGGACTACCAGGGTATCTAATCCTGTTTGCTCCCCTAGCTTTCGCGCCTCAGCGTCAGAAGTGGTCCAGTGCGCCGCTTTCGCCACAGGTGTTCCTCCCGATATCTACGCATTTCACCGCTACACCGGGAATTCCACGCACCTCTCCCACCCTCCAGCACCACAGTTTCGCCTGCAGGCTCCCAGTTAAGCCGGGAGATTTCACAGGTGACTTGTGGCACCGCCTACGCGCCCTTTACGCCCAATAATTCCGAACAACGCTCGCACCCTCTGTATTACCGCGGCTGCTGGCACAGAGTTAGCCGGTGCTTCTTCCACCAGTACCGTCATTATCGTCTTGGTCGAAAGGAGTTTACGTCCCAAGGGACTTCATCCTCCACGCGGCGTTGCTGCGTCAGGGTTTCCCCCATTGCGCAAAATTCCCCACTGCTGCCTCCCGTAGGAGTCTGGACCGTGTTTCAGTTCCAGTGTGTCCGTGCGCCCTCTCAGGCCGGATACCGATCTTCGCCTTGGTGGGCCATTACCCCGCCAACTAGCTAATCAGCCGCGACCCCCTCCTTAAGCGGATTGCTCCTTTGATCAACGGAATTTGCATTCCAAAGATGTTATGCGGTATTAGCCCCGGTTTCCCGGAGTTATCCCCCACTCAAGGGTAGGTTGGTCACGTGTTACTCACCCGGTCGCCACTTTACTCGTGGATTGCTCCACTTTCTCGTTCGACTTGCATGTGTTAGGCACGCCGCCAGCGTTGATTCTGAGCCAGGATCAAACTCTCGTTTGAAACCTAGTTCGCCTGCCGACGGGTAGAAGGTAGGCTGCCACCCCGCACGCTCGAAAGGGCGTGGTGGCGACCACCGCGTCTTCGCTAAAAGACACAGTGGCCTATCTTGTGAGATCGCTCGGATTTCACCCGAGTCTTCCTCTCACGACTGGCACGTTCAACCTAGTTGTCAAAGAACCGAATCGCCTTCCGCCTGAGCGGCGCGCTTTCAGTCCAGTGCAGATTGCGTTGTCGAGCTACGCTCGACTGTGACGGGGCGAACCCCGTCACTACACAACCTGCCTGTCCTCGAAACCTGTACAAGTTACGTGCTCCCGGCGGCGACTGTCAACCCATTGCCCGCACAGGATTTCCACGATTTATCCACACCGGGAAATCAACCGCGCCGAACTCATCTACGGGACAGCTCAACATCCTTCCGCATGACCGGCACTCATCAAGTGCCCACTCTGTGCAAAACGAGCTCAGCGGAAGTCCGTAACTTGGAAAAAGAATCTTAAATGGAGGTTTTTGCGAAAAACGCTAAACCCTTCGAGGCGCTCTCGCCCCGAATCAAGCCCCGTGGCCGAGGCTAATTTCAGGTCTTACCTAATACGGTCTTGCGAATCTGGATCTAACGAATCCTGGGTATGCCCTGCTTACAACCTTAGATGCCGGGTTTGCGACGAGAGATTCGGAAAAACGCCCGGCTAGCCACACTGCTCTCGGTGAATTGTTTATACCAGAGGAATCCGCTTCGCGCAAGGGAAGAGTTTACTTGGCCTGGCTCGGCTAGGCGGCTCGCACCGCGCGACTTGCTTTGCCCGGTCGGCCGCCATCTTCACTTGCAGCCCGATCTTCAGCCTAGCGAGACGCTGCGTCTCCATCGCCCGCTCCTGGCGCTTCTCCTGGATCCGCACTTCGTGCGGTTTCAGCGACATCGCTTCATGATGCAATGCGTCGTAGTGGTTCAATCGATCCCCCTGGTGACGCCGGACAGTCTAGCCGCTCCGCCCCGCGGAATGCAAGCGCGCGGTTTAACCAATTGTGGATTTCTAAGACGGCTTGGGCAAAGTGATCTGGTTACGGAGCATGGATCGCGACAGGGTATAGTCATGAATCAGGCCTCGCAAGTCGCTGCGCGCAACCCAACCCGCAAGGAGTTCTTCCTCCATGGTTCATATTCGCCGCGTCCTCTGGCTCATCGCCACGCTGCTCAGTTGTCTTTCGGTCGCCATCGCCCAGCGGAATGCCGATCCCATCGAGCACCGCATTGACGCCTTGCTCAAGCAAATGACACTTGAGGAAAAAGCCGGCCAACTCAGCGGCTATGCCGGCGACTCGCCGGAAACCCCGGAGCAACTCAAGCGCGGCATGGCCGGAGCGCTCTTCAATCTGCTGGGATCGGAGAAGACGAACGCCGCGCAGAAAGCATTTCTCGAGCACTCGCGCCTGAAGATTCCAGTTCTCTTCGGCTTCGACGTCATCCACGGCTTCCGCACCATTTTCCCCGTCCCTATCGCCAGCGCCAGCAGCTTCGATCTCCCGCTGATTGAACAATCGGAGCGGGTCGCGGCCAAGGAAGCTACTGCGGCTGGCACGAAGTGGACCTTCGCCCCCATGGTGGATATCGCGCGCGATCCGCGCTGGGGACGGGTAGTGGAGGGCGCCGGAGAAGATCCTTATCTGGGCAGCGTGATCGCGGCGGCGCGGGTGCGCGGATTGCAGGGAACTAATCCGGCCGATCCGTATAGCCTGCTCGCGTGCTTGAAGCATTATGTCGCCTACGGCGCGGCGGAAGGCGGCCGCGATTACAACACCGCCGACATCTCCGAGCAGACGTTGCGCGAGGTCTATCTTCCGCCGTTTCACGCCGGCGTGGAGGCGGGCGCGGCGACGGTGATGGCGGCGTTTGAGGATCTGAATGGAGTGCCGGCGACGGCGAACCGGCATACCCTGTCGGACATTCTGCTCGGCGAGTGGGGATTCACCGGCCTGATCGTGAGCGATTACGCTTCGGTAAGCGAGCTCGTCACCCATGGGGTTGCGCACAACGATGAGGAAGCGGCGCAGATGGCGGCTGACCGCCGGTCTCGACATGACTATGGCGGACGGACTGTTTGAAAAGTATCTGCCGTCACTGGTCGAATCCGGCAAGGTGCCGATGAGCGCTCTGGATGACGCGGTGCGCCAGTTTTGCGGGCAAAATTTCGCGCCGGACTGTTCGACAATCCTTATACCGACCCCAGCCGCGAGGCGCAAAGAAATTCTGACGCCGGAAAATCGCGCGGCGGCACGCCGGATGGCGCAGGAATCCATGGTGCTGCTGAAGAATGACAAGCATCTGCTGCCGCTCGATAAGGGGATCAAAACCATCGCGCTCATCGGCCCGCTGGTGGACGATCAGGGCGATCAACTGGGATCGTGGGCCGGCGACGGGCAGGAAGAGAATGCCGTCACGCCGCACGAGGGCATCCAGGCAAAGCTGCCCCACGCCAAAATTCTGGTTTCCCGCGGAGTGGATTTCGATCTGCCGTCGGGACACAAGTATGCGCAGCGGCTTTCGGCGCGGCGCCCGCGCCTGCAAGCGCGACCGGCGTGGCCGGCGAAGCCGCGGCCGGAGCCTCGCGATATTGCGGAGGCGGTAGAACTGGCGCAGCAGGCCGATGTCGCAGTCTTATTTTTAGGCGAGCCCGCCAATTACTCGGGCGAAGCCAGTTCGCGCTCGACGCTGAGAATTTCCGGGCGAACAGGAGAAATCTATTGGAAGCCGTGGTCGCGACCGGCAAGCCCGTAGTTCTGGTGATCGAAAGCGGACGGCCGCTGAATATTTTGTGGGCGAACGACCATGTGCCCGCAATTCTGCAGGCCTGGTTTCCGGGAACGGAGGCCGGCAACGCCATCGCCGATCTCTTATTCGGCGACGCCGCGCCCAGCGCCCGCGTTGCCGATCAGCTGGCCGCGGACGGTGGGACAGGTTCCGGTTTACTACGCGCACAAGAGCACCGGGCGGCCGACCTCCGAGGGCCGTTGGTACACCGGATATCAGTTCGAAAGCAAAGATCCGCTGTTCCCCTTCGGCTACGGCCTGACCTACACCCATTTCAAGTATGACAATCTCCGCGTACTCACCCCGACGGTTGCGCCTTCCGGGACATTGCGCGTCACCGCGGAGATCACTAACGACGGCCAACGTGAAGGCACCGAAGTCGTCCAACTTTATGTGCGCGACCGTGTCGGACCGACTTCGCGCCCGGTGCGCGAACTGAAAGGCTTCTCGCGGGTTACGCTGGCGCCCGGCGAGCATAAGACGGTCGAGTTCTCGGTAAACGCGAACGATCGAGGTTCGTATGGTCTGGGATCGTACGATCCGGCGATGAAGTGGGTGGTGCCGGAAGGAACCTACGACGTTTGGATCGCGCCCAATGCGGTTGCGGGAATCGCGGGCGAGTTTACGGTGGGGAAATAAGCGCCGGCAGCCTGGCGATCGCCAGCGATAGCAAGATCATTCGCCGATAGCCCATTGACATCCGCCTTTTCCTGAACTATTCTCCATCCCTAACATGCTTAGGGAAGACAACGCCGGCGAGCTGATCCAGGGCACGCTCGAAATGCTCATCCTTCGCGCCCTGACCCGCGGTTCCATGCATGGCTATGGGGTCGCGGAGTGGATTCACCAAACTTCACAGAATGTGCTCAAAGTTGAGGAAGGCGCGTTGTACCCGGCGCTGCATCGCCTGGAATTGCGCGGCATGCTGGCTGCCAATTGGGGCACGTCTGAGAACAACCGGCGGGCCAAATTTTATCAACTCACGGCGAAGGGCAGAAAACGGCTAATCGCAGAATCGCAGCGCTGGGCGCAGCTTTCAGCGGCCGTGGCTTTCGTGATGCAGGCGACGTAGAAGTTTCGGAGTTCCTATGTCACTCGATCTTCTCTTCCGGCTGAAGTCACTCCTCTATAAGCGACGCATGGCACGCGATCTGCAGGAAGAACTGGCGTTTCATCAGGAAATGGCGCAAGAAAAGCTGGGAATGAAGCCCGGCAGCGCCAGACAGATTCCCGATGCCCAGCCTCAGCCGGTTCGCGCCCGGTTCTGGCAATTCTCCGTCTTCGAAAATCTGCTGCGCGATCTGACTTTTTCCGCTCGCCTGCTGCGTCGATCACCAGGGTTCACAGCCGTCGCGGTGCTCACGCTGGCTCTCGGCGTCGGCGCGAACACGGCCGTCTTCTCGGTCATTAACGCGTTGCTTCTGCGGCCGCTGCCGGTGCCGCATGCGGACGAACTGGCGGTGATCGGCTTCTACGAGTCCGATGATGCGATGACCAACCACGGCTTTTGCGCACCGTTGTTCCGCTCGCTGGAAAATCGCCACGAGATATTTCAGGACGTTGCGGCCGAAGGCGAGCATGCATTTCAGGTCCGCGGAGCCTCCGGCAATCAGCAAGTTCGGGGAGTGACAGTCAGTGGCCAGTTCTTTCATGCCATGCAGATCCGGCCCCTATTGGGCCGCTATCTTTCTCCGCAGGACGATCAGCCCGGCGGCGGCTCGACTGGATTTGGCGTCGTGATTAGCGAAGGCTTCTGGAGAAGCTGGTTCAACAGCGCACCTGACGTGATTGGAAGGAAGATCATCCTCGACAATGCGCCATTCGTGGTCGTAGGGGTGATACCTAAAACGTTTATGGGTATAGATCCCACTGAACATCCGGAGATCTACGCGCCATTATGGGCGGAGCCGATCCTGGACGCGCCCTACAACAATATTGCGGGCGGTTACGGTTCCTGGTGGCTGCGGATCATGGCTCGGCGCAAATCCGGTGTTTCGCTGGAACAGGCAAATGCCGCGCTGCAATCGGCATCCACCGCGGTCATCGACGAGGCCACCGACGCCGAGTGGGCCAAGGGCGCCCGCAGCAATCACTTTCGCTTTGCCGCCGAGCCGGGATCGAGAGGGGAATCCTATTTCTCCAGCCTTTTCCGTAAACCTTTGCTAGCGATATTTTCCCTTTGCGGCTTAATGTTGCTTCTGGCATGCCTCAACCTCGCCAGCCTACTGATGGCGCGGGCCGCTGCGCGCGAGCGGGAGTTGGCCACGCGATTGGCCATTGGCGCAAGCCGCAAACGACTGATTCAGCAATTTCTGGCGGAGAGTTTCCTGATCGCGGCTCTGGGAACAGCCGCGGGACTGGCTGCCGCACCCATGGTCAGCGAGGCTCTGGTCAGGCTGCTCTTCGGGCATCTCCACGATCTCTATGGCATGACGCTGAATACCGCGCTGGACTATCGGGTTCTGCTATTTGTCGCATTGACTGCAATCGTTTCCGTCTTCCTCATCGGCCTGATCCCGGCGCTCCGGGCTACATCCAAAAATCTCAGCGACCAAATCAAGGACGGATCGCACAGTACGAACGCGCGCGAAAAGCAGCGAATGGCGCCGAGAATTCTCATGGGAATGGAAGTCGCGCTGGCGCTAATTCTTGTGTCTGGCGCGGGACTTCTGGCGGCCAGTGTGACGCGGCTCTACCGCGCGGGGCTCGGCTTTGACCCGAAGAATGTTGTCAACGTCGGCCTCAGCATGGATAAGCAATCTTTGGACGGAGACGCGCTATTTCGCTGGTACCAGGCATTTGCCGAGGCCATTCAACATCAACCCGGCGTCAAGTCGGTGAGCTATGACATGGTGACGCCGCTGAGTGGCAGCAGTTGGACAGATGACTATCAAACACCCTTGAGCAACGGCCCTCGCGAGCTGTACATGAACGAAGCGGCGCCAGATTATTTCCAGACAATGAGAATCCCGATGCTCACGGGCCGTGACTTCCGCTGGGGTGACGGCTTGACGAGCGGACGCAAGATCATTCTGAATCAAGCAGCCGCCAAAATGCTTTTCCCCGGACAAGATGCGGTGGGCCAAATGGTAAACGATGTTGGACGCAAGAAACCTTACGAAGTAATCGCAGTTGTAGGGGACGTCAGATATCGCTCGATCCGCAAAGACGATCCGCCCGGAGGCTACGCGGCAATTACGCAGGACGAATCGAAAAAGCCGTCTTTCACCGCGGTGGTGCGGTTGGACGGGCCAGTCGCTCCTTTCGCTGCGGCGGTGCGCAGGCTGGCGGCGCAGATGGCTCCGGACATTCCCTCTCCGATTCTCACCACGATGAGCAGCGAACTGGATTCCTCCATCAGCTCCGAGCGGATGATGGCGATGCTCTCGCTCTTCTTTGCCGGGTGCGCGTTGCTGGTGACAGCGATCGGCCTTTATGGAACGCTGTCTTACGCGACGGCACGGCGTACCAGCGAGATTGGGATTCGCATTGCCCTCGGGGCGCAGCGCTCCCAGGTGGTAAGCCTGATCTTCCGCGAGAACGCATGGATCGCCGCGGGCGGCGCGCTGGCGGGACTCATTGCCGCTTTGCTCGCCCTGCGCGCGCTGGCGAGTTTTCTCTATGGAATCTCGGCGCACGATCCCTGGGTGATGGCGGGATCTATCTTGGTTCTTGAAGCCGTGGCCAGCGCTGCGTCTTTGATTCCTGCGATTCGCGCTTCGCGGATTGAGCCGATGGCGGCCATTCGTTGTGAATAGTTTCCGGCCTTCTGCGCGTCTCCCCGCGACACACTTGGTTCACGACGTTTACTGTCGGCTTTTGTGGAATCCCACCCTAGCGCAAAAGACGCGCTAGGATGGGGCACCCTACGTTCTGATTGGTTTCCGGCGCGGGCACCTCACCACTTATGGTTCTCGGAGTTCACTGTCTGCTTTTGTGGAATCCCACCCTACATTCTGATTGGTTTCCGGCTTTTCGTGGGCGGGGGCGCCCGCGCCACACTTGCCGGAATAATGCGCGCAACGTAAGCTTGCGCCTGATCTCCTATGAAACCTAAAGCTTCGTCCTCTGGGCCCCGTTTCGGGTTGAAGAAAGTCACTTACCCCAACATCGGCTTTCCCCGTGAGCCGCGGCCCGAAGTTCCGGCTGCGGTTTTCGCATCGCGTCTGGTCAAGCTGCGCAAGCGCATGGCTGAGCGCGAACTCGATGCGCTGGTCATCTATGCGGATCGCGAGCACTTTGCCAATCTGTTGTGGCTCACGAATTACGATCCGCGCTTCGAAGAGGCGTTGCTGGTCGTGCTCCCCAAAGGCAAGCCGGTTTTGTTCGTGGGCAATGAGGGCTGGAGCTACTCGAACATCGTGAAGCTGGCGGTCGATAGGAGATTGCATCAGACGTTCAGCCTGCTCGGACAGCCTCGCGAGAAAGTGCAACCGCTGGCGTCGGTGCTCAAAGAGGCTGGCTTAGCTGGGTGCTCGCGCGTGGGCGTGGCGGGCTGGAAATATTTTTCGGCAGCGGAATTTGAAAATCCGCAAGAGGTTCTCGATGCGCCGGATTTTGTCTGCGCGGTCGGTGCGAGCCGCGATCCAGGCAGGCGGCACGCGTTACCAACGAGACTGCTTTGTTCATGGACGCGCAGAACGGCTTGCGCAGCATCCTGGAGCCCGAGCAGATTGCCGACTTCGAGTGGGTGGCGACGCATAATTCGCAAAGCGTTTTGCAGGGAATTTGCGCGCTCAAGCCGGGCATGACGGAGATGCAGGGCTTCTCGGCGATGGCCACTTGCGGTCTGCCATTTTCCTGCTATCCGACGTGCGCGGGCGGCGACCGCTTCGTGAAAAATTTGCTGGTCAGCCCGTCGGACCGCAAATTTCGTCTGGGCGATCCGGTGATCATGACCTGCGCGTACCAGGGAGCGAATACTTGCCGCTTTGGTTGGGTGGCGCGCGGGCCGCGGGATTTGCCGAAGGCGTTTGCGCGACTATGTTGAGACTACCGCTGCGCCTTATGCCGAGGCACTGGCCGCATGGTATGGCACGCTGCGCATTGGCGTGACGGGGCACGAGCTTTATCACGCGGTATGGGACCGGCTGACCCCGCTTGGATTCAAACTTGGATTAAACATTGGCCATCAGATCGCCGCCGATGAGTGGACGGACAGCATGTCGGACACCGGGATCGAGCAAGAAAGTTCGCAGCGGGATGTACTGGCAGGCAGATTTTTTCGCGGGAATTTCCATGCCGCACTTTGGAGCGTTTGCGGAAGATGGCGTGGTGGTGGCGGATGCACAATTGCGTAAGAAAATTCAGCGGCGGTGGCCAGCGGCGTGGAAACGATTTCAGGCGCGGCGGCGCTTTATGATTGAGCAATTGGGATTTTCCATTGGTGAGGAGCTATTGCCGATGTCGAATTTTCCGGCTGCGGTGATTCCGTACTTTTTGGCCAGCGATCATTGCCTGGCATCCCGATCACAGCGCTGAAGGGCTGCGCCACCCAAAATCGACCGGGAGATCTTCTTTATCTTTATCAGCA
This sequence comes from uncultured Acidobacteriaceae bacterium, assembly GCA_963697035.1. GTDB lineage: Bacteria > Acidobacteriota > Terriglobia > Terriglobales > Acidobacteriaceae > PALSA-270. The sequence goes on from CAVOMN010000005.1 coordinate 617,868, forward strand.
GACCAGGGTGGCAGCGATGGAAGCCACCTCAGCATCCCCATTCCGCTTCGCCCGGTATGGCAAAGTGCGGCCTCGGCTTGACCGGTTCTTTGGCGGCGAAACCCAGGTCCAGTAGAGCAAGACGAACCGCAGCCACCATCCGCTTGCGCTCTTGCTGCGAGATTTCACTCCAGGCCGGATGGGTGCCGTTTTTTCCGGCGACGCCCTCGGCCAGCGCCTCATGATAAAGATGGAAAAGCTCGGCTAACTGTTCGGCGGATATTTCCGTGATAGACATGAAACCCTGACCTCCCGTGGATGCGTTCGCGGCATTTGCGCCCAGTTGTATTGGATACGGGAGGCATAAAGTTCGAATAAGGGTTTCGTAAAATGTGCGTAGGCGTTTTCGGCTGAGACAGGATGGTAGTCGGCTGACCCAAGAGCTCCCGAGCCAGATTTTACTTCAGCGGCTAAAGCCGCACTCAGAGGAATAGCGTTAGCGCAGCGTCGAGAGCGCTGCTCCACCCAAAATCCCGCCCACGCAAACTGCTGGCCGGTCGCGGGCTTCTCTTGACGCGGCGTGTCTTTAGGCCTTTTCGCCGGGACTCCAGCACAGCGCAGCGCCTCCGGCGATGCCGGCATCGGCACCGTAGAAGGCTTTGACGATGGGGATTTCCTGGCAGCGCGGGTTGATGCTGCAGGCTGGAAGGTTCGCGGTGATCTCGCGGAAGAATGGAACCAGCATGGTGGCTGCGCCGCCGCCGATGATGATGACATCCGGCTCCAGACAGATCAATGATGTTGCCAATCCATTGAGTTAGCAGCTCGATGGTCTCGCGCAGGATTTCTTCCGCGAGCGATCGCCGGCGGCGTAAGCCTGGCCGACCATTTCGCTGGTGATAACTGCCACATTTCCATTGGCGAGAGCGAGAAGCGCCGCGCCGCGCACCGGATCGACTGCAACTTTGGCGCGGGCTCTGCGCGCGATCGCCGGGCCTGCCGCCAAAACCTCGATGCAGCCATGTTTGCCGCAGGCGCAGCGCGGGCCGCGATAGTCAATGCTGACGTGGCCGCCTTCGGCGGCGGCGCCGGTGCGTCCGTGGTAGATCTTGCCATCGAAACACAATACCGGTGCCAATTCCGGTGCCGATGGTCGCGTAAAAAACATTGCGATAGCCGCGTCCTGCGCCCCACGGGCTTCGGCGAGTGCGGCGGCGTTGCCATCGTTATCCACTTTCACGGGGACGCTGAAATGTTCGCCATGCTTTCGCAGCCGAGAGGAAAATTGCGCCAGCAAGGCAGATTGGGAGGATTGATGATGATTCCGGTTTTGGGATCAGAGGGTCCGGGAGAGCAAACTCCGATGTCCGCGGATGAGGTTGCGTTCGGCGGAGCGTTGGCGCGAACAGCAGATCAATGGCGGAGATCACCGCGGTATGCCGTCATCGGCTGATCCGGTAGCTGCCATGGGCGCGCGCGCCTGGCGCTGGATTTCGCCATTGCGCATTCACCAGTCCAACAGCCACTTTGGTGCCGCCAATATCAACGCCAACCACAAGCGCGTCATGCTTTCCAATTTGGCTTGCAATTGTTGGCTCACTTGCTTGCCTCCGCGCTGCGATTCATTTTTGGCCTCACTCATATAGCGGCTAAAGCATCTTGCCATGATGGAAGTGGTAATGCCGTAGAGCTCGAGGCTGCGCGGAGAAAGAACCGAATACTGGGGACGCTCGGCAGGACGGATAAATTTGTCGCTGGTGGTGGGGCGCACCTCGGTGGGCAGCCCGGCGCGAGCGACGATTTCGCGGGCAAAATCAAACCAGGTACACTCGCCGCGATTGGTCACGTGAACAATGCCTTCGGCATTTTTGTGGCAGAGCTGCTGAATGGCTCGGGCCAAATCGGGCGCATAAGTGGGGGAGCCGCGCTGATCGTTGACTACATCGATGACGGAACGGTCAGCGGCTAGCTTGAGAATCGTTTCGGGAAAACAGCGGCCGCCGGTGCCGAAAAGCCAGGACGTGCGCGCGATACAGGCTTCTGGCAAAATTTCCGTCATCGCGATTTCGCGCTTCCGCTTTAGAGCGGCCATATGCGCTGCGCGGCGCGCGCGGATCAGTGGTTTCATAGGGAGAAGTTTTCTTGCCGTCAAAGACGTAGTCGGTGCTGAGAAACAGAAGACGCGAGCCGCTTGCTTTGGTAGCTTGGGCGACATTGGCTGCGCCGTGACAATTGACGTCGAGGGCGAGCTGCGGGTTGGTTTCACAACCGTCTACGTCGGTGTAGGCGGCGGAGAGGATGATCCAATCCGGGCCGGTACTGACCGACTGCGTCCGACACCTGATGGGGTCGCGAATATCGGCATCTTCTGAGCCGAGGCCGGTGACTTCGTCTTCAGCATGCGATTGCGCCCAAGTTTGCATGAGGGCTTTTCCGAGCAGGCCGGTTGCGCCGAAGATCGTGATTCGCATGACCAAGTTCGCAGCCTGCAGAGCGATGCGGAGCGTATTGATTGTAAACGGGAGGTGAGTAGCGCTAGTTCATTCCGATTAAGAAGACAAGATCAAGAGCCTCACGCGGGAGAGGAGGCGGAACGGAAGGGGCTTCAGGATGAGGATTTGTCTGCGCTTGGACTTGTTGGCGAGATCGTGCACGGGGAACGTGCAGCACCGGAATTTCGTGGGGGCCAGTTCTCTGTAGATCGAATCGACCTGACGGGTAATGTCGAGCCCACAGATATCGTTCACGGATTTTGCCTGGGCACGGATGGCCGCGCCTGCGGCGCGGGCAGGGCTGGAAATCAGCAGACTGGAGCATGCGTTCGAAATCACTTGCGTTGCCGGGTTTGAAGGTGAAGCCAGCGTCGGATCTTCTACCAGTTCGCGATTTTCCGGGAATGTCGCTTGCCAACGTGCACACGCCAGCGCCCATGGCATCGAGCAGAGCAAGGGAAAGCCCTTCCAGATCGGACGGGCAGGACGAACAGCATCGCGTTGGTGATCAGTTCGTCAAGTTCCGCTCCAGCAACCCAATCGAGGAGGAGGATGTTTTCGCTGGCGTGGGAGTGGAGTTCGCGGGCGTAGCGATCGGAGTGACTGGATCCGCCCGGCGAGGACCAGTTTCACCGGTGTCGCCATTTTTTCGTAAGCTTCAATCAGCAGGTGGCAATTTTTTTCCGGCGAAAAACGGCCTAAGAAAGAGAATGTAATTCTCCGGCTGCAGGCCTCGTTGAAGAATGTGCGAAGGGGATACGGCGTTTCCGCAACACCGTGCCGTTCGGGAATATACGAAGTCTGGGCGCCGTGTTGCTCTCGAAAATATTGATGCAAGGTTTTTGAGACGACGATGGTGGCATTGGGGAAAGGCAACGGCGGCGCGTTCGCCGCTGCGCAAGACCAGCGACGCAATCGTCCCCCATTTCTTGCGCCGCCAATCGAGACCCTGAACGGTGACCACCGTCTTCTTGCCCAGCAAGCGGGGCAGGAAGGAAAACAACGCCGGTCCGAGCGCGTGATAATGCACAATGTCGTATCCGGCAAACAGGGCGTGCATCGTGCTCAGCCAGGTGTGAATGACGGTCTCAAAATGTTTGGAACGCGGACAGGGCACGCGGACAAGGCGCATGCCTTTGTGAGTTTCCAGGTCGGCGGTGAAGTAGCTGCGGCAGTAAACCGTGACTTCGTAGTCCAACTCCGCCAGCCGCGGACCGGCTTCTTCGAAATAGGTCTCGATGCCACTGTATTTGGAAATCACGCCACGGCCGCCGATGAACGCGACTTTGATTTTTCGAGGCTCCTGCGAGAATGACGCTTCAGATTGCCCTGGGACCATGGACGTGGGCGTGCGGCTCGGACCGTGCGTTCGCGGAAAGATTTGCATGGCCGAGGCTGCCTGAACGAGACTCAGCCGCCTATAGAGCTGAATCAGTCCTGCGTAATGTTCGTCGGGAGAGAAATGCGCTCGAGCAAAATCCCGTCCCGCCGCGCCCATCTCCTCCGCCCGTTGTGGACAATTTGCGAGCACCGAGATCGCGTGCGCGAGGCGTTCGACATCTCCCACCGGAAATAGCAAGCCAGTTGCGCCATGGCGGATCAGTTCGCGGCGCGAACCAAGATCGGACGCGACCACCGCGCGCCCGCGGGCGAAGGACTCCAGAATGCTTTTGCCAAAGGTTTCATAGGCGCGCGAGGGCAGCACGGAGAAACGGCAAGCCGAGATCACGCGCTCCAGGTCATCGCCCTTCAGGTGGCCCAAGAACTCGACATTTTGCAGACTTAATTTCTTCGCGAGAGCTTCAAGTTCCACACGCTGCATTCCATCTCCCGCAATTTGCAAGTGAAGGTTAGGCAGCTTCTGCATGGCGTGGAGGAGATCCGCAACTCCCTTTTCCGGAGACAGCCGCCCAAAGTAAAGGATCGGTGCGTCCGGGTTGAAGGGCTGCAGCTTTGCCCAGCGCTGAAAATGGGGCAGGACTTCGATCCGATCCGCGGGCCAGCCGTTTTCCACCAGCTTTTGTTTCACGAAATGGCTGGGAGCGAGAAAGCAATCTACGCACTTGCCATAAGTATCGATCCATTTGTGCAGGTAGGCCTCTGCCGCGAGAAGAAACGCTGCGCCGGGCGGCCCGGCATAGCAACCCTGCTTCATCACGTGCCGAAATTTCCCTCCGCGACAGCGTTCGCAGGCGTTGCCTTGGGCCACCATGTTGTAGCTGGGACAAAGCAACTTGAAGTCATTCAGGTGGTAGACCACAGGGATTTTTTGCGCCTTGAGTTCCCACAGAATGGAAGGAGATAGATGATGGTAAATGTTGCGGACGTGTGCGACATCCGGTCGAAAGTCGGCGATCATGGCGCGGAGCCGCCGCCGGGCTTCCCACGAATAGATGGCATGAGCAGCCAGCCTAAGTCGCGCCGAGAAAGCCCTGCGAGCCGTTCTTGAAATCCACCGGCGGAATGAAATGCCGGTCATAAGGGGTGGGTTGGCCACGCGGATCGGCCATGGAGAACAACGCCGCTTCGTGGCCGCGCGCCCGCACCAGATCCATCGCCTCGAACAGGTAGGCTTCGGTCCCGCTGAATGGAAAGTTATATTTGTTGCAATAGAGAAGCCGCATGAGGATGCTCCGGTGTGGTCTTCGCGATATGCGCCAGCAGCGTGTCGCCGAATCTGGCTAAATTTCTTTCCCGGTCGAAATGCTCCAGAACATGTTTCCGCGCGGCGCGGCGCACCGAAGCCAGTGACGGCTTCAGGCTGCCGATAATTTCCACCTGCGAAACGAAATCGTCGAGGGATTCTGGCTTGTACAGGAAACCGGTTTTGCCGTGGATCACCAACTCGGGAATGCCGGTAATCGAAGGCGCCAGCACCAGTTTGCCGAACCCCATGGCTTCCATGAGAACCAGATGGAAGCCCTTCGCTGCGGCTGGTGAGCACCACCAGGTCGCATGCCGCATAGAAGGAATCGAGTTGCGCACGGCAGAGGTGCCCGAGCAAAGTAATTTCCTCTTGCACATCGAGATCGCAGATGAGCCGTTCGATGGCCTCCCGCTCCGCACCTTCGCCCGCCACCCAGCACCGAAATGCAAGGCCCCGGTCTTTCAACTCACGGCAAGCCCGCACCAGGAAAGCGTGATCTTTAACGGGATGCAGGCGCCCGACTGCCAGCATGATGAGCGGGCCGGACAGGCGGCCCGCTTGGGCGGAGCTTACAGGCTCCGGATGCATCGACGCTCCCAGGTGGCGCAGCAGAATTTTCCCTGGGTCAATGCCCGGGTACTGCCGCAGGAGGTGCTGCCGGTTGAAATCCGAAACGGTGAGACAGAACTTACAGTTTGCTAGCTTCGTGTCGAGATACGCCGGATGCAGCAGGAGATCTGAGCCGTGCAGGGTAAGGCTGAAAGTGATACCAGATAATTCCGCCGCCACCAGCGCGATCCACGAAGCGAAGTAGCCATGGTGGACATGAATGTGCCGTACGCCGCGCCCTCGCAATTGCAGCGCATAGCATGCGCCGAGCCAGGTGTGCAGGAGAGTACGGAAACGGCGGCCCACAGTTTCCCTGCCACAGAAGAGCACCCGCCACACCAGGGTGGAGAGCGGGCGCAACTTCCGCAAACACAGCCAAATTGCTCGAAGCGCTAAGCCGAGCGTGAAGCGGCAGAAGATACAAAGTTTCATGGGCATAGCGCTGCAAATATCCGTCGAGGCTCGAGGCTGGCCGGCGCACGCTGCACGGGATGACAGGCACACTCCGCCTCCGCAATTCCCGAATTTCCTCGACCACATAGTGCTCAACTGGCGACGGAAATTCATTGGCGATATACGCGATGGTGGGCGCGTTATCCACGACACGCCTCGCCGGCAGACGCGCGGTTTTGAACCGCAAGAATTCCCGCGAAGGTAAACAGAATTCCGTTCACAAATTGGTAATTCATGACCACAAAGCAGGCATTCAGAAGGTAGACCCCGAGCATGACCGGCCAGAGATCACGAAATCCGGCGTCGAGGAAGTACGGACGCGCCGATAGCACCGTGGCGGGCAGCTCGACGGCCGGTGCGCAGAAGATCGAAGATCAGCCAGCAATAAAGTGCGATTCCCAACGCGCCGAACTCGACGCCGACTTCCAGAAATGTATTGTGAAAGTAGAATTCGGACTGATGAAAATCGCTGATGCGCTTTTCCAGATCGGCCTGCACCTGGCCGGTCCCCCAGCCGAGCAGCGGCTTGGCACAAAACATGTCCCAGCCGGCGCGGTACATGGCCATGCGAAATTCCACTGGACTGCGTTCCTGCAGGCGGTCGGTGATGGATTGATTGACGTCCTCAAAAGTTAGCGCGCACAGCGAACCGAAAGCCGCGGCCAGAACCAGGTAAAGACAAGCGCGGCGCACCCGGAAGCTGGGAAACGCAAACAGCACGATCAGCACCGAGAGGGCGAATGAAATCCACACGGCGCGGGTTTTCGTGGCGAGAATGGCAAGCGGCAAGCGCGATCAGAAACAGCAGAGCAACCACCCCGCGCAACCGCCGCCGGCGATACGAATCCAGCGCCACCAGTCCAAGCAGGTTGAGGGTCACGCCGTTGGCGACGGCTTGCAGAAACGGACCGCGCGCGCGATCGGCATGAATGCCGATGCTTTCATCCAGAATGAATGGCGGCAGAATGAAAGATTTCTCTCCCGCGAGAAACAATACGGCGATGAGGCTGAGGTAAGCCAAAACAACCAGACAAAAGATTTCGAGCGCGCGCACCGACGCCTCGGTCTCGAAGACCAGCCCCGCCAGCAGGTAGAGAGTGAATGGAACAACCCACTTGGCGGCCACCACGCTCCAGGTTTCTGCGTCAAAGGGCTGAGTGAGCGATCCGCCAACCGCCAGGAGCACGAGGGCAAACATCGCCAACGTGACCGGCCTGTGCAGCCGCAGCGATTGACGGAGCACCAGCGCTCGCAGCAGAACTACCAGGACCAGCAAGCCGAAAGCGATACGGTCCAGGGAGTAGAGCTTGATGTCCGGAGGGCGGAAGAGCATGGCAGTCAGAGTGGCGAGGAATAGTGCAGTGGGCATTGAGACGAGCACGTGCAATGGCCGCACCAGCGCGGCCAGCCCCCATGCTCCTGCACCCCACTCCGCATTGCGGGAGGTTCGTGGCGGAAGGCTGGGCGCGGCGGACATCTAGCTGCCGCTTCCCTGCAGGACCGCCGAGAAGGTCTTGCACAAAATTCGCAAATCCAGCCAGAGGCTCCAGTGTTCGATGTATTCCAGGTCGAGTTCCAAATTGCGCCGGAATGATGGGTCATTGCGAGCCGTCACCTGCCACAAACCCGTCATCCCCGGAGTCACGTTGAGGCGGCGAAAATGCTCGAGGGCGTAGCGCTCAAAGTCGTCAAGGGGATGGGGCCGCGGACCCACCAAACTCATCTCGCCGCGGAGAACGTTCCAGAGTTGCGGCAATTCGTCGAGGCTGTACCGGCGCAGGAACCGTCCCACTCGGGTGATGCGTGGGTCGCGCGCGAGCTTAAAGGTTGGGCCTTGGTGTTCGTTCAAGCCACGCAGACTCTCCTTGGTCCGGTCGGCATCCGCCACCATGGTACGAAACTTGCAACAGCGGAAAGTTCGTCCCTTCTTGCCTACCCGCGACCCGCGATAAAGAACCGGGCCCCGGGAATCGAAGCGAATTGCCAGGGCAATCGCCACCAGGGCGGGCGCGCCAAACAGGAGCAACAGGGCAGCGAGGGCGATATCGCCTAGGCGCTTGAGCAACAACGGCAACACCGGAACTCTCTCCTGACGCAGGCTGAGGACGGGCAGATCTCCGACTTTGCCCAGAACGATCGAGTCCGGTTGCAGGCCGAAGAGATCCGGAATGACTTTCAGTCCCAGGTGATTTCGCTGGGCTTCCTGAATCACGTGCGCAAGCAACTCGCGCTGAAAAGGCGCGGTCAGGATGACTTCATCGACAAAGTGGGCGCGGGCAATGCTCGACAGGTCGGCCAAGCGGCCGAGTACTTCGCCGCCCACAGTCGCCGAGTCGTCCAGAAAGCCGCGCACCTCGCAGCCCGTTGCAGGATGTTGCTTGAGATAAGTCGCCAACCCGCGGCCTGCTTCCTGGCTGCCAATGATAAGGACATTTCGCCTGAGAGGACCGGAGTCTCGTCCGGCTTTCGCGCGCGGGATTTCAGCCGGCGGACGGGCGGACGGACCTGTTACAAACGGTACACTCGGCGATTCAATTCTGACGAAGACAGACGCGGTCACAGGCAATCCTCCTTCTGTTGGCTCGTGGAGCCGTGACGGGAGCCGGCAGCAGGGTTATTGCCGTCCCGGTGAAGGCTGCCGTGTCTGCACTGCCGACAGAAGCGAAGTCCGCGGCTATCGTCTTCTGATCGATCCGTCTTCGAAGTGAAGCCTTCCTGGCGGCTCTTGGGGTCGTTCGGATCTTCTTTTTCTTCGCGCCAGGTCTGCTTTGTGACCTGAAAGGAGAAGCTGCAGCCGTCTAGGTCGCGGCGCTCGATCATCGAGTGAACCTCGGTGGCGATGCGCGTATCCGGATTCATGTTGCAGGAGAATTTCAGGCCTTTTGTATCTTCGCTGAGCGTGAGCGTGCCAGCCTTAGTTCGGCCGAGCAGATTGCTGGGATCATGATTGAAGCAGCAGCGCACGTCCTGTTTCTCGCGGAGAGCTCTGGCGAACGCGCCCGACATGATGGTCTCAATGAACCATCCGCTGTCATACTGCTCATTGAAGACGGAGGCGTGCCCTTCGATCTGTGGCGTACCCCCGGACCTTACCTTGATCCCCGTGCCTTTTATGAATCTGCGCTCAATCATTGGATAGTCTCCTCCCGATTTGGTCTTTTGTCTTTGCCCGTTCTGCGAGACGTTGCGCGGAATACGAGAATGGCCCATGCGGACTGCCCCCGAAAGCCAGTGAAGGGGGCGTATCCCATGTCAGGACCAACGATTTGATGTCTGGTTTTCGTAATTTATTGGAGTCCGCGTAATACACAACAAAAATCTTCCCGTCGGGGCGGACTAAAGGCCAGCAGTAGCCGCCGTCGATTCCAAGACCTGTGTACGTATCTAAAACAGTTTCATTTTCAAAGGTGACTGCGTCATCCGTGGAGGCGAAAACCACAAGTGCGTTGTTAGGGCCTCGCCCGAACAACAGAAGCACGTTAGGAAGCTGCAAAAGCTGAGGAAGGTCCAGCACGGTTAATTGTGCGGTGTAGTCTTGCTGATTGCTCCAAGTTTGCCCCATATCGTAAGAGAAATGGGCGTAGGTATGGAGGCCGTCATCCGCACGATTGATTGAGACCAGCTTGCTGCCGCCCAGATACTCGATCGAAGTCTCATTTATGCCTGCATCGCCCGGCTGGCGAATAGTGGAAAGCATCGTCCAGCTATTGCCGGAATCTGTAGAACGCCACAACGAAGCGTCGAATGAGCCATCGCCAAACGGCCCAAAGCCAGAGGCGTACAGGACGCCCGCAACCGTAATAATTCGCGTGGGCAGCGCCGAGATCGCAGAGACAGGAGTCGTCAGGAAAGTGAGCGCCCCCCAGGTAAGGCCATTGTCCGCCGAGAGCGTGTACGCCGCTCCGGTCAGCTTAGAAACTTGGTCTTTGCTCGTGAATTCCAGAAAAAGGCTACCGTCGGGAGTGCGCACCAAAGTGGGATCAATACCCGTCGCATCGCAGATGACCTCTTCCGGCGACCACGTTCGCCCTTGATCGAGGCTACGGCGAGTAATGACTTGGGGAGTGGAGACGTTGTCCGTGCCTTTTCTATAGGTCAACACCCAATCCCCATTGGCCGCAATTTCTACGGCTGGCACTGCGTTGTACTTGCCATCGGACTCAATCACTAATCTATCGGTTACTACCGCGCCCATCGCCATCGCTCCTGGTGTGGCTGAACCACATCCGGCTAAGAAACACAACAGAAACAGCAGCGCTAGTTTTCTTAGTTTCATGCCGGAATCTCCATGAGGTTAAGGGCGTAAGCGACCTGCCCAGAAGCGTTGCTGTCGGAACTGATGACGGGACCATCCCCGGCATTGAAGCGCACGAGGGCAGTCGTCAAGTTGTTTACGGTATTGTTGGTTACGCAAGCCGCCGTCGCGCGAAAACGCGATTCCCGGCGTTCTTATAACTTCCGATAAATTCTCTCGGGAATAGGAAAAGTCCGCTCGCTGAGCACGATGCCCAGCAGCCGGGTTTGCGCAGCTTGCAGAGTTTCTTTGGCCTTGAGCGCGGTGGCTCGTCGCGTGGAGTTGGCTTCCAACACCAGGGTTACGCCGTCGCTCAAGTGCCCCAGAAACGCCGCCTCGCCGTAGCGCCCGGCGGGAGGTCCGTGGAAAACCGTGTAATCGAATTCCAGGCGAAAATCGGAAAGGCGGCGCGCCAGGCAGTCGCCCGTCAGTTGTTCCGGGCGCTCCCCAAGCAGGAGTTTCAGCGGCGACAGCCAAAGATTGCCGTCAACGTTTTGCGAAGTACTGCGCAGGGAACCTGGGACCGCGCGGCCACCCACGCTTTCCTCCCTCCGCCAGAAAACATTTTCCAACTCGGGATTGTGGGGATTGGCTTCGACCACGCACACGCTTCCCGTCACCCGGCTGGAAAGATCCTTGGCAACTTCCATGCAAATACCCGCCACATAGGTGCTTTCGTCTACCGCGCTGAAAACCACGTGCCGGGGCGGCTTGGGCCGGCCAGGGAAAAAGACCTGCCGCACCAAGGCGCGGATTTGCGCTTCGGCGAAGCGGATTGGTTCCCAGAGCCCGGAAGAGACAATTAGCGGCGCCTCCGCCTCTCGAACTTGGGATTCGATGACATCGGGTTGCCGCAAGGGCTGAAGCAAATCAACGAGCGTGCTCATAGATCGTTCCTTTAATTCAACATGGGCCGGGCCGCCTTACGTGCTGTTTCGCGGCAAGGACGCCAATACCGGGGCGCCCAGGTATGCGACCACTTCGTCCGGAGTGCGAAATGCCGGAGTCAGGCGGTCCACTGTAAATGCCAGGGTCGTGCTCACCGAACCGGCAAACAACAGGCTCAGGACACCGAAACTTAGCGCTGAGCGCAGCGGCAGCGCGGGTACCGCGGGCTGCTCGGCGATCGCGACGTTCAGAATGCGCCGCTCATCCAGCGCATCGCCAATTCGTGCCTCTTCGCGTTTGCCCATATAGAGCAGATATTCCTCCTCGGCGGCTTTCAGATCGCTCAGCAACTCATCCTGTTTGATCGCGCGATCCCCCAAACTACCGGCTTCGCTCTGGTAGGCAGCCAGCAGTTGTTTGCCGGCGGCGGCCCGTGCTTGCAGAGCGCTTAGTTCCACTTCGGCTTTCACCAGTTCGCCCTTGGCCCAGGCGTGATCGGGGTCGAGATCGGTGCTCTGATCACGCAGCGGCGCCAATTCCTCCTGTGCGATGGATTTCTTGGTCTCAGCAATCTGCTGATCCACTTCCTGCACCAGCCGGTACGTCGGCTCGTATTTGGTGAGGAGCTCGGTGCGCTTTAGTTGCAGCTCCAGAAGTTTCGCTTTGATCTTCCCCATAAGCTGCGGATTGTCGGAGTTGCGAATCACCGTGGTGGCGCGTTCCGGCAGCGAGGGCAGCTTGGACAGCAACATTCGCACTCGCTGTGCGGTGGCGGCGATCTCCACCTGATTCGTCCGCTCCGTGGCTTCGGCCTCTCCCAGCCGTTGCAGTGCGATGTCGCGCTGCTGGCTGGCGGAAACGATGCCCTCGTCCCTGCTGAAATCCATGAGCCGCGTCTCCGCCGCCTGCAACTGGCGGCGAGACTCGGCGATCTGTTGCTCGAAGAAATTGGTTTCCCCGCCCGGACGGTGCAGCCGTGAATGCTGCTCCAGATAGGCTCCCTCCAGGCACTTCAGAACGTTGGCCGCCTTTGCGGGATTCGAGGAATCGTAGGTGACGGTAATCAGCGTGGTCTTGCGGGATGGCTCCACGCTCAGCTGCCGATCCAGCTGGCGTACCGCTCTGGCCAATCTCTCATCGTCGCTCTCGCCCAGAAGTTTCCACACCGAGAATCCGCTTTCCGGAAACAAACCCGCGGCCTGGGTCACGGTGGTCAACATCTCCTGGTCGTGCAGCAGTTCGACCTCGGAGTTCAGCTCTTCCTCGCTGACCTCTTCCCTCTCCAGTGGAGTTTGCGTGGGAGCGGGAGTCACCGCCGGATCCACCCGCCCCCGGCTCACCAACACCTTCATCTCGGCCCGGTATGCGGGCGACAGCAGCCGGTAACTGACGCAAGCCAACAGCACAACCACGAACGTAACCGTGGCCACGCGAAGTTGCCGGAAAATCACGCTTAGAAGGTCCCGCGTGGTGAGGGAAGGAGTTCGGGTTGCTCCAGCGATAAGGCGCAGCTCTTCCATTGGGGTATTCCGGGCGGCCAGTGACTCGGTGTGCCCTAGTTCAGAACTGTGTTGGCGACGAATACAAACTCAGATTCGACGTTGGCAAATAGCGGCGAATCTTTGAAATCGTGTTTTGCGGAACAAAGATCAGGTCTCCCGGCTTCAGATGGATGTCTTCCGCCAGGTTTCGAGAATTCAACATTTGTTTCAAATTCAGCAGCCGGGATTCGACCAGATCGTCGGACACGTGGCGGAACAGCACAACTTGCGAATGCCGGGCCTGGTCGTTGAAGCCTCCGGCAATCGCCACGGCGTCGGTCACCGTGATATCGGCGCGCAATTCATACTTTCCGGGATGATTCACCTGGCCACCGGCCAGAAAGAAGGGCTTGTCAAAATCCTTAAGCACGATGCTGACCTCCGGGTCATGCATCGTCGATGCATAAGCTTTGCGCACCGCCTCCTGTAACTCCGGAACGGTGGTCCTTTCGGCATAAAGTTCCGGTTGACCGCGCAACCCGATAAAACCATCGGGCTGCACCGTCACGGTCTGGTCGAATTCAGGCGCGAAAGTAAAGCTGATTCCCAGGACATCGCTCTTGCGTATCCGGTAAAGCGGACGGCGTTCTCCCGCCAGAGCTGGACTCGGCGCACCGTCCGCTGTTCCGGATTTAGGAGTGGACGCTGCCCCGGAAATGCCCACGGCGGAGGACCGGGGTTGCTGGGCGGCGGCGAGCACTACTAAACTCAGCTGCAGAATGCAGCAGGTTACCTTCCCGGCCATGCATCTCAATGGCATAAGCGGCGTCTTCCCCGAAATACCGGGTTCGAAGCGAACTTTCAAAAGCTATCCCGGGGAGCCTTTCGCGACAAGACATGGGAAGTTCTGTCTACGAAGGTAGGCAAGTGCAGCTCGCTACAATTTTCTGGTCCCGGATAATGCCGGCGAAGCCACTGAGGCCATTGGCGGGCGTGGACGTGACAGAGATCTGCGCCGCCCTTCTGGAATCATCACCGCGTTATAGGTCCACTTTGGGGTACGTCTCCGAAAGTAGGCTTGCCTCGACCTCGCACGGCCATCCGCACGGCCATGGTGGAATTCTTCCAAAGCTCGCTTCCCACAGCCCTACCAATGGGTTGCACGTGAGTGCAGGAATGGGAAGAAATCGCTTCGTGGACGGTTCGCGCCGGGTTTTCCACACAAAAAAGCGCTGCTACCAGTCGGATACGTCACAGAAGTCGGCACGGTAGACGGTCTAGAGTCGGCACTTGGATCTCGAACCGACGAACGTCCGCCGAGGATACATGGAACCCACGACCGGCACCGCCTCGAACAGCATCGGGGTCCTGATTGTTGACTCCAATCAAATGCAACGCCAACTGCTGCTCCGGGCGCTGCGCCGCCGCAGCGAGTTCCACGTGGCGGCTTGCAATGCGGAACGCGAGGAAGTCCTCCAAGCCGTCGTATCCAGCAACATGCAGGTGATAGTGATGAACGCGGAGCACCACCGCGACCGACAGGACATGGCTCTGGTGCGGCGGCTCCATCTGGCTCACCCCGAGGTCGCCAAGATCCTCCTCATTGACGCCAGCGACCGCAATCTGGTGGTGAATGCCTTTCGTTCCGGCGCCCGTGGGATATTCTGCTTCCCCGACCACCCCTTTCGCCTGCTGTGCAAGTGCATCCAGAGCGTGCATCGCGGCGAAGTGTGGGTCAATCATGAGCAGATGCACTATCTGCTGGAAGCCATTGCGGAAGTCCCCTCCTTGCCGGTGGTGAACACCAGCGGCCGCAAGCTGCTCACGGCGCGTGAGGAACAAGTCGTAGCCCTGGTGGCGGACGGGCTCAGCAACCGCAACGTCGCACTGGAACTACGGCTGAGCGAGCACACCGTCAAAAAGTATCTGTTCCGCATCTTCGATAAGCTGGGCGTCTCCAGCCGGGTAGAGCTGGTGCTCTACGCCATGAACCACGGCGGACGCCTGCAGGCCGAATGGATGGCCGGCTCCCCATCGTAAAATCCCCTTCTCATTGAAACCCCGCTCCAACCCTTGTATAAACTGGGACGACACCTTTGCCGGAAACCCAGCCTCATCTTCGCCGCATGACCGTGATTGCCTCCGGGCTGCTGTGCGGAATCCTGGCCCTGGTGGTGATTTTCACCAATCGCGCGGCCTTCTTTAGTCCGCTCACCATCGTTGTCGTGGCAGCCATCGGCGCGGTCGCGGTCCTGCTCCAACTGCGCTTGCGCAATCGCGAGCAGAACCGCCCGCTGCACCCTCCGGCGTGGCTGAACCTTCTGGGGATTGTATTTGCGGTGATCGCCCTGTTTGGCGACCGGCTTCATTTAGGACCGCAGATGGAGCAACTGCTGGCATTGGGAGCGGTGGGAAGTTTTGCCATCAGCAGCTTGATTATCCTGCACGGCTTTCGCAAGGATCGCCTGGCTTCGAAATGATTGGGACTACGCGCGGTCGGGTCGAACCGCCGGCAGGTAAGAAAGTCAGTTTTCCCGAAACGGGAACCTGGAGTACCGCGCTCGGGCGAGCCTGATCTTCCAGTTCCTTCCAGGCGCGTTCCCATTGCCACCACACAATGAGGACCACCAGAGCCAGGCCCGCGATGATCGGCCATGCAAAACGACGAATCAGCGTCATCGCCGCCGGCGGAAAGTAGCGGGAACCGCGCAGCTCTGGTTTTTCCGAAGGGCGGGCGCCGTTGGCATCCGGCTGAACCTGTTGTTGCCGCGTCCATTCCCGAATCACCGCTTGTTGATGCCGGGTCAGGCTGCGGAACTCAAGCCCGGACTGATTCGCAGCACGATAGCGCACAATGGCCCTGGCCTGCAGGCCTAGTCCAAGATCCGGCAACAGAAACTCGACGGCCACCGGATCCGACACCCGAACTTCGTCCGCCAGCGAAATCGCCAGTCCGCCCTCGCCGAGATTGAGCGCACGGCCGGTAACGCTTTGTACCGCACCTGCACGCACCAATGTAACCCGGACCGGCACCCCTAAAGGGCAGCGCGGAGCACGACGGTGTGCGAACGCCCGTAGCGGTGCTCGGCCAACGCTGCTCATTATCGTTATTCCGCTTTCCGCGCGCCCTGGAGCCGGCGCGAGTCCTTACAACCCAGTCTTTACAACCCTTAGATGCCGTTGGGAAGAATTTCGCCCGCGAGTATAGCACCAAAGGTAGTGCAATGGGGGACTTTGACAGCCTGAAAGGGCAACCTCGAGAGAATGGGGAAGATCTGTCGGGGGAGGACTGGTCACTGAGCGAGCAGGAGTCCAGCCTCCTCAAGGCGAATAATAAACGAAAGTCTAACCGTCGGGCGCCGCGTGCAAGCCGGCAAGCGGCCTTCTGCGCGATGCTGCGCGTAGTCCGTCGCCCAGCGCCTACGGCCAGCGCTTGGCGGAATCTTCCCAGCCCGCGGCGCGCGCCGGCTGTCCGGCCCCGGCGGCCACTGCCGCCTGCGGAATGCGGATGGGTTGCTGGGTCACACTGGTGCCCGCCAAGGTCGGCTTGTGGTCCGTATCGACAATCGAATCTTTGTCATCGGATAAAAGAGGAGCGGCGACTCGGAGCGCTTCCACCTCTTTTTCCAGGCGGGTCAGCTCCAATTCTTTCTGCCGCAAAACCTCATAAACATTTTTCATAGCGTATGCACCTGCAAAACCAAGTGAATTAAGAAACTTATCCGCACTCTATGAGGGCGAGGAATTTTTGTCAAGGAATTATGCGGCTCCGCGCCGCAAACATCTTGTGGAAGCCTGTGAGTATTTTCAAGTTTGCGCTTTTGGTCCGTCAGTACCTTCGTAACTCTACTCCCGCGGAAGGCAGCGCTATCCTAACTTCACTCTCCTTAAGCGCTGTTTGAAGGTGGCTGAGGAAGACGACAATTAAGCCTTCGACGCGCACTTCTGTCGAGGTTAGGCGAAAAAGATGCCCGAGAATATTGGCCGATTCGAGATCCTGGGCGAGATTGCGCACAGCGATACCGCCCGCGTTTATAAAGCTTCTGACCCGGAAAGCGGCCAGACCGTCGCCCTGAAAGTGTTGCAGGCCGACTTGCATTCCGAGGCCACCGCCGCCCTGGTGCAGCGCGTCCTGGAAGAGGCAGAAACCACCAAGGTTCTTAGCAGCCACAACATCGCGTTGCTGTATGGCGCCGGCGATATTGATGGACAATTCTGTGCCGCCACCGAGTATGTACAGGGAAAAAGCATCGCCGGGATGCTGGCGCAGAACGACACGTTTTCCATCTGGGATCTGCTGGACGTCGCCCGCCAGGCTTGCCAGGGACTCGACCACGCGCATGCCCGCAAGGTGGTGCACTACACGCTGGAACCCGCCAAGATTCTGGTGACCTGGGATGGCACCGTGAAGATTCTCGGTTTCGGAATCTCCTGCATGGGCGCCGACGCCGCGCAAGCCTCGGATAAACTTCCCGAAACCCTGCGCTACATGTCGCCCGAGCAATTGCAGGGCGAACCGCTCGACGGGCGCTCCAACCTCTTCAGCCTGGGCGCCATTCTCTATGAGATGGTCACCAACCGGAAAGCCTTTGCCGGCGACAATCCGGACCAGGTCCGCCAGGAGATCGCGGTCGGAATGCCGGTGGCGCCTGCGCAAATCAATTCTAAGATTCAAGCTGCCTTGAGCGACTTGATTATGAAGACGCTCTCCAAGTCGCCAGAGCAGCGCTACCAGTCCGGCCAGGATTTGGTTAACGATCTGGAGAGTTGCAAAGGCAACACCCAGAAAGCGGCGCCCAGAAAAATGCCGCAGGTGCAGACGCGGAATGTCGAAGAAGAGATGGGTGCGGAGGCGGACGAACCCAGGTTTGCGGTTAAGCTGGCGTCCGCGGCTGCGGCGGGCGTGGCCGCAGGATCCGATTCGCCGCGCGCCGATTCCGTCACCTCGAACTCCGCCACCATGTCGGCAGCGGCAGCTCCTCCTGACACGGAAGCAGAGTCGCGGACGGTTCCTGCCGCTCCTAAACCAGCGACGGGCAGCGGCAACGGCATTAAGCGCCCCAGCTTTTCGGAGATGGATTCTCTGCCTCCGCTGAAGGAAGTTTATGTTGCTCCTCCGCCGCCGGAGCCGGAACCGCTTCCCCAGGCGCTACCCGAAACCGAGCCAGCTCACACCCTGTTCCACGCCTCCGGGGAAGTGGAAAAAGTTAAGACGCCTCCCGCCGAACTCGCCAAGAAGGCGGTCGCGGAACTCAAGAAGACTCCGCCCAAACTTTTCTTGTACTCGATTGGCGCGGCGGTGTGCATCATCCTGCTCGTGCTGGGCGTAATTTTGTCGCGCATTCACTCCGACAATGCCGACGAAACTGCGGCTCCGGTGCAGGCCACGACTCCGCCCGCAGAAACACCAACGCCAGCTCCGTCTCAGTCCACACCCGAAACCGTGCAAGCCACTCCAGTGCCGATGACCCCGGAATCTCAGGCCGCCACGGGCGGGCCGGATGTGATTTCTGTCAAACCGAAAGCCCGCGTGAAGCCAAAAGCGAAGGCCGTGCCGCCGCCCGCTCCCGTGATTATTCCGGGGCAGCTGTCGGTAAGTTCGACGCCGGAAGGAGCCCAGGTGCTGGTCGACGGGCATCACAATCCCGCCTGGCTAACTCCGTTTGATCTTGCCGGATTGGCTCCCGGGCAGCACCTGGTAAGCGTCAGCAAAGCGGGATACTCCACGGAAAGCCGCACCATTGACGTCTCCTCGGGCAGCAAATCGTTTTTGGTGATTCAACTGGCGGCGCAAGGGGCTACCGCGCTGATCAGCAGCGTGCCCACCGGCGCGGAAGTCTTCATGGATGGCCGCGATACCGGGCGGGGAACGCCGGCACAGATTTCCGTGGACAAGTTAGGCAGCCACATCTTCACCCTGCGGAAAGAAGGCTACCTCGAGGAAACCACCACGGCCAGTTTGCAAGCCGGGCAGAGTTTCCAGTTCACCCCCGTGCTGCGCGCGCTCGGCGTCACCGACGACATCAGGATCGGCGGCAAATTCAAGAAGATCTTTGGCGGCAGCGACACCGCCGGAATGGGAAGCGTTAGCGTCAAGACCCAACCGAAAGGCGCGCAGATCGCGGTCAACCGTCACGTCCTCGACAAAGGCTCGCCCGCGGATTTCTTTCTGAACCCGGGCAACTACGTCATCGACATCACCCTCTCCGGATACAAAGATGTCCACCGCGTCATCAGCGTGGACAAGGGCGGCAAAGTCTCCGTGGATGAAGTGCTGGAACGGCAATAGCCGCCGGAGAAAACCCGGCGGCGTGCCCCTTGCACTTGCTGGCTTGCAATCCCCGCGCAGCAACCGCATGCCTGCGTCAGTATCTGCGAAACGTTGCCCGGTAGCCCGCCTGGTAGCCCCGTTCGTATTCCGCGCGATACGCGTATTTGTCTCCGTAGTTATGCTGGTAGCCGTGGTCGTCATGCGAGTACTCGCCCCGCGGATAGGGATTGAACGGCTTGCGGTGGTCTAAGTCGTGGTAGGCCATGCGCGAACCGTCGTCGTAGCCGGTGCTGCGCGCGACCCGCAAAGCGTTGTCCTGGTATCCATAACGATCGGGCGCATAGTAGCGGTATCCATTCTGCGCGGCGCAACTGCATGCCATCGCCGCCGCCAGCGCCAAGCCTGCCAGTTTGGCCACGCGGGCTAGTTTGATGGTTCGCAACATGATCACCTCCAGCAAAATCGTCCCCCATGCAAACCCGGTCTCCTGCGAAAAGTTGCTGGGTGCGAAACCCGCTTGGGCTGCCACCAGTCGCGCACGAATCCCGCCACTGCCCCAAGTGTTAGACTTTTCCCGGCGCAAAAAAAAGAATAGTTATGAACATTCGTCGCGTGGGAGTGATCGGCGCAGGCACCATGGGCAACGGCATCGCGCATGTCTTCGCCCGCAGCGGATTCGATGTGCTGCTCTGCGATATGGAACAGCGCTTTCTCGATCGCGCACTCGGCGTCATCGAAAAAAATCTCGACCGCGAAGTAGCGAAAAACAGGATCACGGCGCAGGAAAAAGTGGCGGCGCTGGCGCGCATCGTTCCCCTGGTTGATCGCGCGAAATTGGCGGGCTGCGATTTCGTGGTCGAAGCCGCGACCGAGAAATTTGAAATTAAGGCGGAGGTTTTTCGCGATCTCGACAAGACCCTGCCGCCATCCGTGATTCTCGCCTCCAACACTTCTTCCATTTCCATCACCAAACTCGCGGCCTCGACTCAGCGTCCGGACAAAATCATCGGCATGCACTTCTTCAATCCGGTGCCCGTGATGAAGCTGGTGGAAGTCATCCGCGGCCTGGCCACTTCGAACGAAACTTTCCACACCGTGCGCGATCTGGCACTGCATCTGGAGAAAACTCCCGTCGAAGTCAACGACGCGCCCGGCTTCGTCTCCAACCGCGTCCTGATGCCGCTGCTGAACGAAGCCATGTTTGCGGTGATGGAAGGCGTCGCCCTCCCCGAAGCCGTGGATGAAGTCTTCAAGCTGGGCATGGCGCATCCCATGGGGCCGCTGGCGCTGGCCGACTTCATCGGACTCGATGTCTGCCTCGACATCATGCGCGTCATGCTCGACGGCCTGGGCGACCCGAAATATAGGCCATGTCCTCTGCTCATCAAGATGGTGGATGCGGGCTGGCTCGGCAAAAAAAGCGGCCGCGGCTTCTATGTGTATTAGCGCTCTTCCTCTGTGCTCTCCGTGTCCTCTGTGGTTAGACCTGGCATTCCCCGCGATAGGCACGAGGAAGACATTCCGATGAAACCGTTGATCTATTTTCTCGGCGGAGCTCTCGGCATCGCCGCCGGAATCCTGGACGTCACCATTGGCGACCTCCTGCTCACCGCGCTCTTCATCCTGATCTCCACCATGCTGCTGGGCGTTCTGCGGCCGGCGCGGCCCTGGCGTTGGACCCTCATCGTCGCCGCCTGCGTTCCCGTCTTTCATCTGCTCGCGTATTTCTTTCGAACCCAGCACTCCGACCGCGCTCACATCTACGAATCCTTCCTCGGATTTCTCACCGGCATCGCCGGAGCCTACGGCGGCTCGCTCGGCAGACGCGCTCTCGGCGAACTTTTCGAGAAATAATCTCCGGATTTCGTTTTTGCCTCGATCACTCGCGCGCCAGCCCACCCGGTTGCCACGAAGGTCCCGGCTTAACCACATAGTCACTCCCGCTTCCACAGCGCCAGCGGGTATGCTGCGAACATGGGAGTTTGTGTTTCGGTGCTGGCCAGCGGCAGCCGGGGAAACAGCGCCATCGTCTCCAGTT
The DNA here is from genome assembly GCA_963697035.1 of uncultured Acidobacteriaceae bacterium. Taxonomy (GTDB): domain Bacteria; phylum Acidobacteriota; class Terriglobia; order Terriglobales; family Acidobacteriaceae; genus PALSA-270. The sequence goes on from CAVOMN010000005.1 coordinate 639,020, forward strand.
CGCGCACTCGCATTCTGGTGGACGCCGGCATCTCCTGCCGCGAAACCTTCAAGCGCCTTAAAGCTGCCGGCGACGATCCCCACTCCCTCGCCGCCATTGTGATCACGCACGAGCATTCCGACCACGTCTACGGCCTGGCCACTCTGGCCAAGAAGCTGAAAATTCCTGTCTTCATGACCGGCGCCACCCATCAGGCGTGGGCGCGCGCGCTGCGCGACGAAAATGGCGAGTCTCCCACGCTGGCCGGCCTCGAAGTCTTCAGCTCGGGACACAGCTTTCAGATTGGCGATATTCAAGTCACTCCGTTCACCATTCCGCACGATGCGGCCGATCCTGTGGGCTTCACCTTGCGCGCCGAAGGCGTCAAAGTTGGCTTTGCCACCGATCTGGGCTACCTGCCGGCCAGCGTGCGCGATCACCTGCGCGGCTGCGATGTGCTGCTCATGGAATCGAATCACGATGTCGAGATGCTGCGCGTGGGGCCGTATCCCTGGTCGGTGAAGCAGCGGGTGATGAGCCGGGTGGGGCACCTCTCGAACGATGCGCTCGCGGAATTCTTTGCCAACGACTATGATGGAGGTGCGGCGTACGTGGTATTGGCGCACCTCTCCGAGCAGAATAACCATCCTGAACTTGCCCGGGGAGCGGCGGAGAAGGCTCTCGGCACCTCGTCAGACTCTGCTGCACAACCGTGTGCTGCTGGCCGCGCAGGCCGAGCCCATGCAACCAATCCGGTTGTAGGTCATCTGTTTACTTATGAGTGAGTGCATTGATCCCATCGTAGGCAAGATTCTGGCTGGCTGGCGCTACGATATTTCCGGCATTGCGCCGGAGATGCGCGGCGACTACGAACAGCATTTTGCCGCCTGCGAATTCTGCCGCTCCCGCCAGCAACTGCACCGCATTATTGACATTTCCCTGATCGCGCTGGCTTCGCTTTCCGCGGTGGTCTTTCTGCTCGCCTTCGGCGTCATCCGCCACTTTGAGCCCCGCCACACTTTCTGGCTGGAACTGGCGGCGCTGGCCGGCTTCGTTTTGTCCGCACTGATCTGGCTGGTCGTGGCCGTAGCTACCCCCGCGCCCATGGCCGTGGTAGATGCCGCCAAGCATGGCGCCCGCCACGTGCACGACCGCCTGCCCCCCGAGATTCGCGAGCGCCTGCCGGAAGAGCTGCGGGCGAAGATCACGGGGACGTAGTCGCCGTGCCTCTTCGGCGCCTGTTGTCGCGAATCTTTTCTTTATTTCTCGTATTGGCAATGGCCGCCATTTCCGTACATTCCTTTTCTTTGTACGCCCAGGATTCCCCCGCGAAACAAGCGCCCTCCAGTTCGATGCCGGGGATGCGCGGAATGAATCACCCCATGTCCCATTCGCGGACGCTCATTGACCAGATGGAGATGCACCCGACCTCAGGAACCGACATCGAGCCGATTTCGACTCCCTTTGCCATGCTGATGAAGACGAAAGGCGCATGGACGCTCATGCTGCATGGCGTCGCCTTTCTGAATGACATCCAGCAGAGCGGGCCGCGCAGCGCGGATCGCTGGTTTTCCACCAACTGGCTGATGCCCATGGCGCAAAGAAAATTTAGCGGCGGCCTGCTGACCTTGCGCACCATGCTGAGTCTGGAACCGGCAACGGTCACGCAGCGGCGCTATCCTGAGCTGTTCCAGCAGGGAGAAACCGCTTACGGCTTGCCCATTGTGGACGGCCAGCATCCCCATAATTTTTTTATGGAGCTGGCAGCGCTCTACGATTACAAACTCGGCGAAAAAGCGCTACTGTCGTTTTACGCCGCGCCCATGGGCGATCCCGCGCTGGGGCCAATTGCCTATCCACACCGCGAATCGGCTGCGGAAGATCCGGTCGCGGCTTTGGGCCATCATTTGGAAGACTCGACGCATATTGCCGCCGACGTCATCACCGCCGGAGTGACCTACCAAAATTTCCGCTTGGAAGCTTCCGGATTCCACGGGCGCGAGCCCGGAGAAAACCGCTGGACGATTAATTCCGGCGCCATGGATTCCTGGTCGGTGCGCGGGACGCTGATTTTCGGCCAGAACTGGAGCGGGCAATATTCCATCGGGCAACTGCACAGCCCGGAGGCGCTGGCGTCCGGGGAAGACATCCGCCGCATGACAGCTTCGGTGATGTACAACCGTCGGCTGCCGCGGGGGAATTGGGCTTCCATGCTGCTGTGGGGCCGCAACCAGAGCCTGCAGGATGGGAACGTGGGCAATGCATATTTGTTCGAATCCACCCTGAAATTCCTGCGCCGCAATGCGGTCTGGGGACGCATTGAAAACGTGGACCGCACCAACGAGTTGCTGCTCGGAGAAAACCCCGAGCCGTCGGGCTTTGTGGAGCGCTACTTTACCCGCGTGCAAGCCTATACCGCAGGCTACGACCGCGACCTCGGCCATATTCCCCATCTGGCGACCGCTCTCGGCGGGCAATTTGAGTGGTACGGGGTCCCAGAAGTGCTCAAGCCGATTTACGGCGCGCACCCAGTCGGCGGAGTAGTGTTTTTGCGAGTGAGGCTACAGTGAAATTGACGAAGTGTTCCGTCCGGGGGCATTTTGACAAAAATATACTTACCGGAATATATGATGTTGCTACTCGGGAGTAATATTCCATTCGTGCTCTAGCTAACATCCACCGAGCAAATTAGATTTCAACTGCGGAGGGAACCATGAAACGAATTCTGATCGCGGTCATCCTGCTACCAGGTGCAAGCTGGGCGCAAAATGCGGAGTCATTCCGCCGCCGGATATTGTTCATGCCGCAGGGGAGATTGCGGAAGCCCCGGCTAAAGCACAGGCGAGGCCGCGCAAACAGCACTGCTTAGACAGCATGCCGCACTGTCAAGCAGCAAGCAGAGTTACTTAAACAGCAGGCGGGTCTGAAACAGCATAACAACGGACACAGACTTCGATCAAAGCGGGAATGAATTTCTCAGAGTTTGCGACGATGAAGGCAAGAGGTAGTCACTGGCAGCTGCATCCTGGCATGTGATTGGGGCATTACGGGCTGGAGAACTAGTTATGATTTTTAACATATCACTGTATCGAAGCTGTCAGCTGTATGGATTCGTCCTGCGATAATCGGCTTCACTTTTTCGCAGGTTATTCCGTTTTTCCTAGCGGGTTTCGGCCTTATGCTCTTTTTCTCCCCCAAACGACCATCTTCCGCAATCGGCTAAAACTTACGCCTTGATGTGGCAGCTAGCCAGCCCGCGCTTCTCCAGATACTGCTGGTGATAATCTTCGGCTTCGTAGAACGTGCGCTGCAGGGACGATTTGCGTGACAATCGGCTTGCGGAAGCGGCCGGATTTTTCCAGCGCCTCTTCGAGGCTTTGGCCTCGGCTTCCTGCTCCGGCGAGTGATAGAAAATCGCCGAGCGGTACTGCGTTCCCCAGTCCGGGCCCTGGCGGTTGAGCTGCGTGGGATCGTGATTCTCCCAGAAGGTTTCGAGCAGCTTGGCGTAGGAAAGCTTGGCGGGATCGTAATCCACTTCCACCGCTTCGGCGTGGCCGGTCGCATCGGTACAAACGTCTTTGTACGTCGGATTTGTGGTCTTTCCGCCAATGTAGCCTACGCGGGTCGAAATCACTCCCGGCAGCCGGCGGAAGGTGGTTTCCACTCCCCAAAAACAGCCTGCGGCAAATGTAGCTTTGGCCATTGATCCATCCCCTCGCAATGAATTGTAACGGCTTCTGCTAGATGTTGCGAGGGCGGGAAAGAAGCGAGCTCAGGGCGCGAATTTCGGGTCGCCGAGAGCCCGTTCCGCCGCGCCGCTCGTCCCGGATTGACCATTGGACTTGTGGATTTCCCTTCCCTAACTCCGCCCTTCAGCGTAGGATGCCGCCCCGGAATCAATCTTTTGCGGAGGGAATATGAATTGCTTTGGCGTCAATTTGCTGGCTGTGCTGGCGGCTGCGGTTGCCTCCATGGTGGTGGGATTTGTCTGGTACTCGCCGCTGCTGTTCGCCAAACCCTGGACGATTCTAATGGGCTACGACCCGAACGATGCGGCCAAAATGGCAGAGATGCGCAAGGGCGCGGGCAAGCTCTATGGCATTTCCTTTGTGTGCAGTCTGCTGGCCGCGTTCATTCTGGGCCACCTGGTCGGGGTGGCGACCATCCATTCGGCATTTCACGGCGCGCATCTGGGTCTTGCCGTGTGGCTGGGCTTTGTCGCTACCGTCCAGTTGACGGACACTCTGTTCGGCAAAAAGCCGTTCAAGCTCTACCTGATCAACACCGGCTATCAGCTGGTCTGCTTTCTGGCGATGGGCGCGATCATGGCGGCGTGGCCGCGGTAGTTACGGCAGGAGTCTATTCTCCACCAACTATCTGATAGAAACAATTGGTTTTGTCGAAACTATATCTTAGAGTAATAGCTAAATCGAATTCTAGCGCCTCTTTTTCAGGATGGGCCAGAGGCGGTTCGAGGCATAACTTTGGCTTATAAACGATCCTGGCGCAATGGCGGGGCATTCTACGCGACGGCCTGACCGGGGATTGCGGGCTGCGCTCTCCGCCGGAAGGGTCTTTCCAATAGCTATCGGATAATGTCTCTGCCTTACATGGTCAAGGCGCCCGTCAAATCCGCCAGCCGCTCCACCTGATGCTTGACGCACCACTCGCCTAGAGATCATCCACAATCTTTTCGGTGGCGCGCGGGTCCCAGTAGCTGGCTGTGCCAATCTGTACGGCGGTGGCTCCTGCCAGCATGAATTCCACAACATCGGCGGCCGTCGAGATGCCGCCAATGCCGATCACTGGAATTTTCACCGCCCGGGCCGCGTCGAACACCATGCGCAACGCAATCGGCTTGATGGCCGGCCCGGAGAGTCCGGCGGTAATGTTGGCGATGCGCGGCTTACGGGTCTCGGCGTCAATCGCCATCGCGACGAAAGTGTTGGCCACAGAAAGCGCGTCGGCGCCGGCGTTCTCCGCCACCTTGCGCCATTTGCGCAATGCTGGTCACATTGGGCGAGAGCTTCACGATCAGCGGGCGCTGCGCGACGCGCTTGGCAGTGCCGACCACTTCGTCGAGCGACCGCGGGATCGCTGCCAAACTGAATGCCGCCATGCGCGGTGTTGGGGCAGGAAACATTCAGTTCATAAGCCGCGATGCCGTCGCTTTCATTCAGCACGCGGATCACCTGCTCATAATCTTCGCGGAGATATCCGAATACATTGGCGAAAACGACAATGTTCTTGAGCCGGCGCAGCTTGGGCAGCTTTTCTTCGACGAAGGCGCGCACCCCCACATTCTGCAGCCCGATCGCATTCAGCATTCCCGCAGGCGTTTCGAAGAGGCGCGGCGGCTGGATTGCCGGCCATCGGCTCCTTCGACAATCCTTTGACGACGAAGCCGCCCAGCTTGTCGAGGTGCAGGATGTCTTCGAACTCCAGCCCGTAGCCAAAAGTCCCGCTGGCGGCAATGATGGGATTTTTCAGCGGAACGCCGGCCAGGTTCACGCGCAGATCGGGCCCTGCAGGTGCGGGGGTGGGTGATGGGCTCATGGTGCGCCTTTCGCCGGAGAGGGAACGATTGCCAGGTGGTGCTGCGGCGCGAGCGCTTCGGTTAAGACGCGTCCAACCGCGCTGCTCGGAGGCGTTGATGCCCAGCAACGAAGCCAGCGTGACCGCGAGATCCACCGGTTCGGCGTGGGTGTGGAAGATTCCCGGCTGAAACGGAATGCCAAAGAAAGCCAGCGGCACGTGCGTGTCGTAAGTGTAGGACGAGCCATGGTCGGCGCCTTGCAGCCCGCCTTCGGCGAAGGGAGGCGGAACCGCCATCACATACCATCCCCCCGCAGGCGAGTAACTGTGCGCGAAACGCAAGCCTAGTCTCGGTGTTGGGCACTTCGCCTCTTGCCAACTGCGCGCGGGTAAAGTAGCCGCGCATGCCAAGCTGTATCAGGGCCTCGCCCACCGCCCGCTCCGCGTCTTCTTCTTTCATTTTGAGCGCGGCGAAAGCCTTTTCGTTCAGCCAGGCGATGGACGGGCCAAAGTCGCGTCACATACTCCGGCGGGATGCGAGGGCGAAAGCTGTCGCCAAGTAGCGCGCGTTCAGTTCGCCCTTACTTGGATGCCGGAAAGCCGCGGCGCGGGAATATGCAACTTCGCCGCTACGGCCTCAGTCGGCGCGACTCCGTGATCGGCGGAGAGCGCAATCCAGACATTGGCCAGCCCAATCTGGTGGCCGAGAAAATTGAAGAAGTCGGCGAGTTGCACGGTCGAGCGCCAGCGCCATGGCCGCCATCTCCGGCGAATCGGGCCCGACCTCGTGGCCAAGAAGGTCGTTGGGCGACAGGCTGATGACCAGCAGATCGGTCGCGGGGCCGTCTCCTAGCTTCTCGTAGGTGATCAGTTCGCGGGCAAATTCAAATTCATAGTCGTTGCCGAAAGGAGTCGAGCCGACCAAGCTGAAAAAAATCGGCAGGCTTGCCGGCTTCGGCTTGGTCGTGCGCAGGACGTTCCCTTTGCTGTCGTTCCACTCCCGGTTCAGATATTTTTCCGCGCGCTTGCTGTCGTTGAAATTCTGCACCCACGGGGGAAGTTCGCTGCGGTAGTAGGTCGAGGTGATCCAGGCGCCGCTTTTCTGATCAATCCAATAAGCGCCATCGGCGGAGAATCCCGCAGGCAGAATGGCCGCCCGGTCTTTCAATGCGATGCCAAACACTCGCGAGTTTCCCTGCGTGGCCAGCTTGAGTTCGTCGCCCAGCGTGTCGGCCAGCAAGTTGTGCGGCGAAGCGCCCGGCGCGGTGCTGGCGACGCCGACCAGCTTGGTTGCGTCGTCCTCGACCGAGGTGACCATCTTTTCTTTTTGCGGATCCCACCATTCATTGCCCATGATGCCGTGACCGTTGGAGTAAGCGCCGGTCAGAAGCGTGGCGTGCCCGGCGGCGGTCACGGTGTTGGCGTAGTTGTAGTTGCAGTCGGTGAAGATAGGCGCCGTGATCAAGCAAGAGCCGGAAACCGCCCTCGCCGAATTGATCGCGATAGCGTTCCAGATAGTCGCCGCGGAATTGATCAATCACGATGATGACGATCAGCTTGGGCTGGGCGTTGTAAGCGGAGGCAAAGCTAGGGCTGGGAAGGCAGAGGCACAGGGATAGAACAACGGCGGCGATTCTGAGGGGGAATCTCATTGCGGGTGTAGTTTACAGGGCGCGGTAGTCCGGGCCAAGTTTTGGGGTTTCCGGTAGTGGCAGTTCGGTGAATGCGCTCTCACTTATTGTCATTCCGAGCCGAGGTTATGGCGAGGAATCTGCTTCTACTGGCAAAAAGCAGATTCCTCGCGCGATGTTGCCGCGCTTCGGAATGACAATTTCTGAAAGAAGCTGTGAAAATCAAGCTGACCCACTAGCTTTTCTTGACACCCCTCTTCCTTGGCCTTTATTCTTTAACTTCTGCCTGCAGATGAAGTTACGTCTCTGAGCATGTTCCGCTGGGCTGTGCGGAAGCAGTGGGGTGCCCGATGTTGATTGAAATCCAGCAGTTGGAAGTGCATCCCATTGATTTCGAGGAGAAGTTCTCACCCGGACAGATCGATTTTGGCCCCGACTTGCAGCAGACCGAGCGAATTGCAGACGCGCGGGCCGCGCCCAGCTGGTCGAGGAGCATCACGGCAAGCATCAGATAATAAAGGACATCCGCGTCAACGGCGAGTTGGCCGGGAAGTCGAGATGGCTTGTGCGCGCTGCCTGGAGCCGGTGACGCAGGATGTGGCCCATAAGTTTGATCTGCTGTATCGTCCGCTGGGAGCGGATGCCGGCCGGGAAGAGCTTTCGGTGACTACCGCCGAAGCGGAAATCAGTTACTATCAAGGGGAAGGTTTGCTGCTGGAAGATGCTTCTGCGTGAGCAGGTTCTGCTGGCCGTTCCCCTGAAGGCAATTTGCCGCGAAGATTGCAAGGGCTTGTGCCCGCACTGCGGCAAGAATCTGAATCTGGACGCAATGCTCCTGCGCGGAGCCGGTGGAAGATCCGCGCTGGTCGGCGTTGAAAGAGATTCGCAGCAAGTTGGAAAACTAAAACAAGCTCTTAGCCATCAGCATCTCAGCATTCAGCGCTTAGACGTCGACTAGGCTGAAAGCTGAATACTAAGAGCTGATAGCTGCATTACGAAAGGAATTTCATGCCTAATCCAAAACGGCGGCACTCCCAGCGGCGCACCAGCACGCGGCGTGCCCACGACTGCTCTGACCAGCCGTTCGCTTTCCGAGTGCCCGAACTGCCACGAGCGCAAATTGCCGCATCGCGCCTGCCCGAAGTGCGGCCACTACAAGGGCCGCGAAGTGCTGGAAGTCAAGGAAGCCAGCTAAGTCGACAACTCCATGCCAAGCGTCATAGCCTTGGACGCGATGGGCTCCGACCGGGCGCCGCAGGCCGGAGATTGAAGGCGCGATTCAGGCCGCCCGGCATCATGGCGTACCTGTCCTTCTGGTCGGCCCGGCGGACGCCATCCGGGCCGAACTGCGGCGTTATCCCGTCGCGGCCAGCTTGCCCATTGAAGTAACTCACGCCAGCGAAGTCATCACCATGGACGACAAAGCTGTGCAGGCGGTGCGCGCCAAGCGCGATTCCTCGCTGCGTGTGGGCCTGCGGCTGGTGCGCGACGGTCAAGCTGCCGGATTCGTCACCGCGGGCAACACGGGCGCCGCCATGGCCACGGCCAAAATGGTGCTGGGTGGAATTCCCGGCGTCGATCGTCCCGCGCTGGCGGCGGTATTCCCGACCGCGGTGGGCACGGTTTCCATCCTGCTCGACGTCGGCGCGAACGTCGATTGCAAGCCGCACAATCTCGAACAATTCGCCGTGATGGGCGAAATTTATTGCCGCAGCATGTTTGGCACGCGGCGTCCGCGCGTGGGATTGCTCTCGATTGGCGAAGAAGAGAGCAAGGGCAACGAACTGACTCGCGAAGCTTTTCAGCTGTTGAAGCAGCTTCCGCTGAATTTCACCGGGAATGTCGAAGGGCGCGACATCTATACCGGCAAGGTGGATGTGCATCGTCGCCGATGGATTCGTCGGCAACGTGGCGCTGAAGACTTCCGAAGGCGTGGCCAATCTGGTGCGCGCCACACTGAAAGAGACTCTGCGGGCGACGATCACGCGGCAGGTGGGATATCTGCTTTCGCGCAGCGCGTTTATCGATTTCAAGAAGCGCTTCGATCACACAGAATACGGCGGCGCGCCGTTGCTGGGAGTGAAGGGCGTGTGCTTCATCACGCACGGATCGTCAAATGCCAATGCGATCAAAAATGCGATTCGCGTAGCGTCGGAGTTCGCCGAACGGCGGATCAACGACAAGATTGAAAAAGAGCTGGCGGGGCTTCGGCCGCGGGAAGCGGCGGTAAGGTAAGATCCATTTTCTTTACCGACTCCTCAGATACGAACTTAGCTGCTACGTCTCCAGGAGACGGCACGGAAACAAAACGAATCGTTGCCGTCCGAGGAGTAAAACCCCAACAGGTTGAGTGCCGTGGAATCCCACCCTTGCGCAAAAAGCGCGCAAGGATGGGGCACCCGGCTAAAGCAAAGTCCGCTTATGCCGCGCTCTTGGCGGCGGTTTTCCCGAGGAAGTTTTTTAGTTCTGCGTTCACTTCGTCGGCATGGGTCCAGGCAATGTCATGTGGCCCGTCTTTGATCACCACCAGTCGCGCGCCTTTGATCATTTTGGCGGTGCGCTGTCCGGCGGCGGTAAAGGGCACGATGCGGTCGGCATCCCCGTGAATCACCAGCGTGGGCACGTCGATGCGCGCTACGTCCTGGCGGAAATCCTCATGCCACTGGGTACGCATGCCAGGCTGGCCGTGGCCGACGCGCTGGCCGCCACGTTCCAGCTGGCCTGCACCGCCGGCTGGCTGATCCGCTTGCCCAGATAAACATCGGTGTTGTAGAAGTCCTTGAAAAATTCCGTGAAGAACGCGTAGCGGTCGGCGGCAACCGCTTTCTCGATACCTTGAAACACGCTGGCGTCCACGCCTTCCGCATTGTCGGCGGTCTTCAGCAGATAGGGCGGAACGCCGCTAGATAATGACGGCCTTGCTCACGCTCTTCGATCCATATTTCCCGATGTAGCGCGCCACCTCGCCGCCGCCCATGGAGAAGCCGACCAGCGAGAAATTGCGCAGCTTGAGATGGGTGATGAGCTTGTGCAGGTCTTCGGCGAAGGTGTCGTAGTTGTAGCCGTCGGTGGGTTGGCTGGATTTGCCGAAGCCGCGGCGGTCATAGGTGATGACGCGATGACCGGCCTCGAGCAGGACCGGGAGCTGCTTTTCCCAGGAGGAGCCGCTGAGAGGATACCCATGAATGAGCACCACCGGGTCGCCCGAACCATGGTCCTCGTAGTAGAGAGTGATGTCGCCTGAATTTTCTTTGCCGACTGTAACGTAGGGCATGGAGATTCTCCTTTCGCTTGCGCTCGCAGCGCACAGTTGAGTTTGATGGGTTTGATTGAGTCTGGCAGATTCGATAGGATCACAAGTCCGCAGCAGACATGAGTATCAGATGCATGAGAAAATTTTCGGACTGGGAAAATCCACAGAATTTTTCAAATTGTCATGTTCGACCCCGGCAGGGGAACACTTTGACACACGTGCCAATTGATCTTCTGGAACTGCGGAAGGTTGCGAGCACAGGAAACTGAGGCAAGGTAAGCACTTATGACGAGCCACCATCTCGCTTTTCTGTTTCCCGGGCAGGGATCGCAATCCGTCGGCATGGGCAAAGAATTGGCGGAGAAGTACGCCGTCGCCCGCCAGACCTTCGACGAAGCGGATGACGCTTTGGGTTACAAGCTTTCGCAGGTGTGTTTCGCGGGTCCGGAAGAGCAGTTGCGGCTGACCGAGATCACCCAGCCCGCCATCCTCGCAGTTTCGGTGGCGGCTTACCGGGTGCTTGCCGAGAAGGGCTTCAAGACCGGCTTCGTCGCGGGGCATAGCCTGGGCGAATATTCCGCGCACGTGGCGGCGGGAACCTTCTCGTTTGCGGATGCCCTGCGGACGGTACGCAATCGCGGCAAGTATATGCAGGAGGCAGTGCCGGTGGGGGTGGGCGCGATGTCGGCCATCCTTGGCATGGAACTGGAAAAGGTGGCAGCAGTTTGCGCGGACGCGGCGCAGGGCGAGGTTTGTGATCTAGCGAACATCAATTCGCCGGAGCAGATGGTTATTTCCGGCCACGTCGCTGCGGTCGAGCGGGCCACCAGCCTGGCCAGCGAACGCGGCGCCAAGAAAGCGAAAATGCTTCCGGTAAGCGCGCCCTTCCATTGTTCGCTGATGAAGCCGGCGCAGGACCGTCTGGCCGCCGATCTGGAATCGCTAACTCTTCACGATCCGGCAGTTCCGGTGGTGTGCAACGTGGATGCCGCGGAACTGAACGATGCCAATTTGTGTCGCGACGCTCTAATCCGCCAGGTGACGGGCTCGGTGAAATGGGAGCAATGTATTCGTCTGCTGATCGCTAAGAACGTTCAGACATTTGTCGAACTCGGTCCGGGAAAAGTCTTGTGGGGATTGATGCGGCAGATTGACCGCTCGAAGACGGGTCTTTATGTGGGCGACGAAGCGTCGTTGAACAAAACGCTGGAGCATTTTGCCAGCGTGAGCGCGGTATAGGACTCCTAGGGATAGATTCTCGCTAATTGAGCGCTCTTTGTTATGCGCACGATATAGGGCGCCTTATTGGCTTTCACATAGTCCACGATTTTGGGCATCGCTTTAACGAATATCTGCGCCATTTCCGGGCCTTGAACTCCGCCTGCCGACAAGGTAAACACGCGGGCCTTTACGATAAGCACGGCAGCCAGTTCTAGCGCCCGGTATTTAATTTTTTATCTTTGGTAAGAACAACCCACCCTTTGCGGCCAACTTCGGTGAGCCATTCCTGATCTCTGGCATCCGGGCTGAAATGATCGTCATGAACTTCGACTGGAAAACCGGCAGTTCGGAGGGCTGTGGCGACAATCTGTTTGCCAAGCGACCGGTCGATAAAGAGGACAAGCGGGTCAGGCGGCTTCAAGTTCTAGTTCGCAACGAATCGCTTCTTCAATCTCCAATGGTTTTCGCCCGTAGTCGCTGCAGAGTTCTTCGATCGACTCGCCAGCCTTATAGCGCTCCGCAACCACTGAGGTGGCGATGCCTGTTCCCGCCAGGACAGGACGGCCAAATGAGATGTACGGGTCGATCACAATGGCCCTCGGCGCTTCCATGGAACGCTTGCGCGTGAACGGGTACAGGCGGAGAGCGACTCCCTTGGGGTCGCGGTCAATTCGACGCAGATGAGCTTCCAGCAAATTCTTAATCGCCAGTTGTCCGTCACGGCTCACGTTAATCAGTTCGCCGTATTTCTCCACAAAAAGGTCGACTCCATCGGTCGCGAAACGCTCCTCGGCCAGGGGATGTTCCGATCCGAACTGTTTCCGCAAATAAGTGAGCGCGATGCGAATCTTATCGAGCGACACCAGATGCTCGCGCCGTATCGCGTCCAGTACATGCACCTCAACCAGATTGATGAACGACAGGGTGCGAGCGCGGCTCCGAGGAATCTCGACAAGCGGGCTGAAATATCTTTTGCCCTGCTTTGTCGGATACGGGCGCCCAACTACCCAAGATCGCACCGTAGCCTGCGGGATAAGGAGATAGTGCGCGGTCTCGGAGATTCCATAGGCAGGCAAATAGCGCGGGTCTTGACCGTTATAAAATTTGGCTATAGGCCTCACTGGCTGGAGTATAGCATCGGCACAGAAGTTCTATGACGCCGGAATCGCTGTATGCAAGACCCATTCAATCGGGCGAAAAGCTGAGCGTCTTATCGGATTTTTCCACCCACAGGCGGGCGTGTTCGGAGCGTCCGTTGACCACCACTTCGACGACCACTCCGCTGCTGCCGCCGCGCGGCGTGCCTGAACCATAGATGTCGTAGGACTTCACTAATCCCCACTCTCCGCCGGGTCCCCAATCGCTGTAGAAATCGCCGTAAGAATACTGCTTGTATTTGTCCGCATGCTGCTTCCAATTGGGATCGTGCAGCCAGAGGCCGTAGGCGCCTTCATAATCGTGCTGCTGCAGCGCCTGGAAGAACTTGTCGACGGCATGCTCTTCCGGCCAGTTGTGATAGCGCCACGCCAGGCCTACGATCACCAAGCCTAAGACCACGATGGAGATCACACGAATGCGGCGGCGGCGGTCACGGTGGGGATCGTACTCGGGAGCGTCGAGCAGGCTCATACGGTTAGCATAATAGATTACCGGGGCGGACAGAAAGTTCCCGCGTAGAGACGTAGCTTCGCTACGTCGGTTCAATAACGGGGAGCCGGTTTCGCATCGGGACGGCGTAGAGACGTAGCGGAGGTACGTCTCTACAGTTACAGCGTGCGCTTAAACAGCGGGACCGCGATGCCCAAAGTGACGATGGAAAAGATCGAAAGGAACATGATGTCGGGCCAGATGGCGACGAAGCTCGTTTCCTTTAACAAGAGACATTTGAATCCGTGGACCGCGTAGGAAAACGGATCGATATTGGCGATGAAGCGCAGCCACCAGGGGAAAGCCTGAATCGGATAAATAGCTCCACTGGGAAAGAACAACAGCGTGTTCAGGATGCCGAAGGTGGCACGCGGCACCAGCGGGTCCTCGACGCGAACCATGAGCAGGAACATCATGGTGTTGAAGCCCAGCGAGGTCATGAACACCATGATCAGCAGGCCCAGAGCGATCATGGGAGAAAACAAAGTGCCCACGCCGGCCAAAAGAGATCCGATCACCGTAATGATGACACCCGTCATCACCGCTTTGATGGCGCCGGCCGCGTTCAGGCCGAAGACTAATTCGGCTTTGGTGATCGGGGTGACCAGATAGCCTTCGTGCACGCCGCGGGCTTTGTCGTCGATGTACAGCATGCCGCCGCCGATCATCACCGAGACAAACATGGCCAGGGTGATGGAGCCGGGCAGCAAATATTTCATGTACGGGGTATAGGGATACAGCTCGACAACCTGCAGCGCGGTTTGTTGCAACATGCGCGGCGCGATGGTGGGATTGTTCAAATCGTTGGTCAGGTCCGTCATCTCCTGTTCCAACGTGGAACTCATGAAGGCGTCGCTGTTGTCCACGACCAGCGCAACCTGGGGGCGCTCCTGCTCATAGACGCGGCGGGAGAATTGCGGAGGGATGATGACCGCTCCTTCAATTTTTCCGTTGCGTACGTCTTCCCTCGCCGTGGCTTCGTCGTGATAAACGATGGGGACGAATGTTCCCATATTGGCGCGCACGGAATCGAAGGCTTCGCGGATCTTCAGGGCTTGCGGGCCGCCATCTTCATCCACGATTCCCATACGGGCATCGCGAATCTTCCCGCCGAATGCGTTGCCCAGCACGATGAGCTGGATAAGCGGGAAGACCATGGACACCAGCATGAGGGTAGGCGAGCGGAAGAACTTCCGCATTTCGCGTTCGACAATGGCCAGGGCGCGGTTCATGGCTGCATCCCCGGCCGGGGCGGCATCACGAACGAATAAGACTTCTGCAGTTCGTCGCGCAATTGCCGCCCGGTGTAGTGGACGAATACATCGTCCAGAGTGGTGTTTTGTACGGAAAGCGACTTCACGCGGACACCCGCCTTCACCGCCATCTCAACGAGCTCGGTCGTCGCCTTCGAGCCGTCACTGGTCAGGATGCGATACATGCCCGCACCTTCATGTTGCACCGAGGTCACTCCGGTCAGCGTATGCAGACGCGGCTCCCAGTCGGGCGGGGCGTGATCGAAGTGCGCTTCGATCACGTTCGATCCGGGCACGCTGGCTTTTAGTGCGGCTGGCGTGTCCAGCGCCACCAGCTTTCCGTGATCGACGATGGCGATGCGATCGCAGAGACGGTCGGCTTCGTCCATGTAATGAGTGGTGATCAGGATGGTGAGCTTGCGGTGGCTCTTAATGTTGGTCAGCATCTCCCACACCGCCACGCGGGACACGGGATCGAGTCCGGTGGTCGGTTCGTCGAGGAAAAAGATGCGCGGGCTGTGCACCAGGCCGCGGGCAATCTCCAGACGGCGCCGCATGCCTCCGGAAAGCGTTTTGGTTTGCGCGTCGCGCCACTTGGTGAGATCCACCAGTTCGAGAAGTTCATCGATCGCGGCTTTGCGCTTGTACGCGGGAACGTCGTAGAGCTTGGCGTAAATGTTAAGATTCTCCTCGACGGTCAAATCGATATCGCTGGTCAGGGCCTGCGGAATTACTCCAATGGCGCGCCGCACGTCGTCGGGATCCGTTTTCACGTCCGCTCCAGCGATGCGCGCCTTGCCTGCCGTGATGGGAATCAACGTGGTCATCATACGGATCAAGGTGGATTTTCCTGCGCCGTTCGGTCCCAACAACCCGAAAATTTCTTCTTCTTTCACGAAGAAAGAGACGTCGTCGACGGCCGTGAAGTCGCCATATTTCTTGACGATGTGTTCCACCTCGATGGCATTGACCACGGGCTCCGCCGGCTGGCGGCCATCTTCCGGCTGGCTCACGCTGGGCTTTACGACAGCATCGCTGGTCATGGCTGCTGCCCCGGGGATGCATTGGCGCTTTCCGCTTTCCCATTCATCTGGTCGGGAGATACCAGAACATTCGCCGTCATGCCTGGAACGTAGGCGCTGTTGGGATTGTCCAGGCGAACTTTGATCACGATGGTCCGGATATCGCGCTTCATGCGGCCCACATCGCGCTGGGTGGCGAAATCCGCTTCCGGCGATTTGTAGAACACTTTGCCCGATGTCATGGTGTTGCCGGGAAGCTGAATGCGCAGCGTGTCGCCTAAGCCAATGTGGTCGGCGTAGGTTTCAGGAATGGCGGCGCGCACCCAGGTGTCGCTGAGGTCTACGATGGTCACAATCGCTTCGCCGGCATTGAGGACTTCGCCTTGCAGCGCGGCTCGCACGGAGACGGTGCCCGTGACCGGAGCGTAGATTTTCGTGTAGCCGAGACGGACTTCGGCTTGCTTGCGCATCTCTTCGGCATTCGCCAGATCGGCCAGCGTGGCTTGCACCGTGCTCTGGGCGGCGTGCGCCTGATGGGTGTTCGCAATGGCGGTCTTCACGTCGGCTTCGGCGGCGCCGATCTGATCTTGCAGGGATTGCACGAGAGCCTGCTGCGCCTGCAAATTGGTTTCGGCCTGCACCCGGTCCTGATCCGACGCGACGCCTTGCTGGGCCAGGGCGACGGTGCGCCGCGTGTCACTCTCGGTGCGCGCCAGAGTGGCTTGCGCCTGCGCCAGTTGGGCGCGCACGGATTGCAGCTTGGCCCGCGCATTGGTCACGTTGCTCGAGGTCGATCCTTGGGTAGCCTGTTCGGTGGCGCGCATCTCGGCCACTTTGTCCCTTAGGCTGGCAATGTTGGCTTCCGCGGCACGCTCCTCGGCTTCCAGTTCCGAGGGATCGAGGACGGCAATCAAGTCTCCCTGTTTGACGTGGGAGCCTTCATCCACCAACAGTTGCGACAGGCGGCCCTGAATCTGCGGGCTGACGATGACCTGGTTTCCGTCCACCGTCCCGATCAGCACCAGGTCTTTGTTGCGCGGCGTGGAAAGCAGATAGTAGGCCAGCGACGCGGCGAGAATGATTCCGATGAGAATGGCGAATTTATTGCGCGTGCTCACTTGGTTTCTCCTGAAGTGGATGACTCAGGGTGCAGAAATAAGGCGGCAGAAATGAAATCCAGCACGCAGGCGCGCCGCTCCTGCAAGCGCTCGGAAGAAAAGGGATCGCCGCCGCGCATCACCCGCATGACGGGGGCGCTGTTGAAGTAGAAGATGATGATCGAGATCATGGAAGGGATGAAGTGCAAGGGGTCCACGGAGCGGAACTCCCCGGCTTCTTTCCCTTCTTTCAGAAGCGCGGCGAGCTTGGCAAACAGCGGGCGGAAATATTGCTGCACCACGCGCGCGAGTTGCGCCGTACCGCCTTTCCCCGCGCGCATCATCTCCTCCTGGACAATCCTCGGATAGAGAGGGTGCTTGGCGATGTAGTCAAAGTGCGTTCTCACGTAGGCCAGAAGTCTTTCACGCGGGGGCAGCGGCTGCGAGAGGACTTCCAGGAGTGTAACGGTCAGGCTGCCAAACACGTGGTCGAGCACCGCGCCGTAAAGCGCGTCTTTGTCCTTGAAATAGTAGTAGAGGAGGGCTTTATTGACCCCGGCCGAGCGCGCAATGGCGTCAATGCGGGCTCCGGCCAGACCGTCTCGCGAAATCTCCTGCACGGCGGCGCGCAGGATGGCGGTGCGGCTTTGTTCGGGGCGTCCGCGGGAGCCGAGCTTCGGTTTGGCGGCAGTCTTCATGAGACTTCTTTAATTAACCAGTTAGTTAGATTATAGATTAAGGGCGGAGGATGCAGCAAGAGTTTTTTAGCGCAGGGAAGTTGCCCAATTGACGGTGGCCCATTCTAAATTTCGCGTTCTTTGCTAAATTTAGAGTGGGAATATTGGAGGCTGGCCCAAATCCGCAACCGTGAAGAGGGGCCGAGATCAAGTCGGAATAGAGGGCGCCAAACGCGGCGGGAATACTTTGTCCAGCTGCCGAACTGCCCCACTCAAGCCAAAACCGGGCTTGAATGGGCCACCCGTCCAAAGACGAGGGGACTGCCTGGAGGCTACCGGCACCCGCCGGCAATCGATGGCACCAGCAGGACCTCGTCGCCATCGCTGAAGGCGTAGTTGCTGCCGCCGAGGAAGCGGATGTCTTCTTCATTGACGTAGACATTCAGGAAGCGGCGGACCTGTCCAGCTTCGTCGCGCAGGTGCGGCTTGAGGTCGGGAAACTTCTGATCGAGCACTGAAAACAGTTCGTCCAGGTTGGTAGCCGAGCACGTGATCTTGTCCGTGCCCGCAGTGTGGCGGCGTAACGCTGTGGGAATTTGTACCGTAATCGTCATGATTTCAGGCTCCTACCGCTTCCGCGAACGTCTAAGGTTTTTGCCAGATAGGCTTCGAACTCCGCCAGTTTCGGACGAATCGGGGTTTCCGCCTCGAATTGTCCGGTGAGCACATCGGTCGTCTTCAGGCCATTGCCGGTGATGCAGAGAACGGTGGTCTCCTCGGGCTTGATGCGTCCCTGGCGGTAGAGTTTGCGCGCGCTGCCTACGGTCACGCCGCCGGCGGTTTCGGTGAAGATGCCTTCGGCTTCCGCCAGAATCTGCATGGATTCGACCACTTCGTCATCGGAGACATCCTCCGCCCAGCCGCCGCTTTTGGTGATGGTTTTAATGGCATAGTGGCCGTCGGCGGGATTGCCAATGGCCAGCGAGCGCGCGATGGTCGAGGGCTTTTGCGGCTCGATATCGGCATTGCCCACTTTCACCGCGGTGGAGATCGGCGAGCATCCGGTGGCCTGCGCGCCGAAAATCTTGAAAGGCTTGGCCTCGACCAGGCCCAGCTGAATCAATTCCTCGAACGCCTTCTTGATCTTGGTGATCAGCGACCCGCCGGCCATGGGAACGACCACGTTATCCGGCAGACGCCAGCCGAGCTGTTCGGCAATTTCGTAACCGACGGTCTTCGAGCCTTCGGCGTAATAAGGACGCAGATTCACGTTCACAAATCCCCATTTGTGCTCGTCGGCGATCTGCGAGCACAAGCGGTTGACCTGATCGTAGCTGCCATTGATCCGGACCAGCTTTGCGCCATACACCTGGGTATTCACAATTTTCGCGGGCTCAAGGTCGGAGGGAATGAAGATCCAGGACTGGAATCCGTTGCGCGCCGCTTGCGCCGCCACGGAATTGGCCAGGTTGCCGGTCGAAGAGCAGGCAACGGTATCGAAGCCAAAGGCGCGAGCCTGAGACAGAGCGACGGCTACCACGCGATCCTTGAAACTCAGCGTGGGCATGCAGACAGCGTCATTTTTTAAATAAAGATTCTGCGCGCCCCATTGCCGCGCCAGCCGCGGAGCCTTGAGCAGCGGGGTGAATCCGGCGGGAACGGTGGGCTCGTAGTCCTTCCGGCAGCGGCAGCAGAGCCGAGTAGCGCCACATGTTGGCCGGGCCCCGGGCAATCGCATCGCGGGTAAACTGGCTGCGGAGAGCGTCGTAGTCGTAGAAAACTTCCAACGGAGAGAAACAGTCGTCACACATCGAGCGGGGCTGGTTCCCCCAGCTCTTGCCACACTCCCGACATCGCAATTCGTAGTTCATCGCCACTCGCTTTCTTGCGGATCGGAGCGGCTCGCGGGACGAGCGCGTAAACGCGCCCTAAAAAACTAAATCCTCTTTCCCTAAGGTGGGAAAAGAGGAACGAGATGCCTGAAACTCTGCACCCCGAATCTCATGTTCCCCCTTTGTTAGGGTGAGAGTTGACACCGGGCGACCGGGAGTTGCCTTCCGATCCGGTTGTCGTGGCTTCTTAGGGCTCGTCCCTCAGCCACTCTGCATGAAATCCAAGGTTTGCCCGGTTAAGAGCAAACTTGTTGACTATGCTAGCGAGCGCAGGGCCGGTTCGTCAAGGGGTTTCGGGGAATGCAAAAGGCGTAAACCACCAAGGAAGCGAAGTTACACGAAGGGACCATCTACTCGGGATTTTCTTTGGGTGCTTCTTGTCCGTGGTGGTCAGTTGAAGCATTCACCCCGGCTCCGCAAGTTGCATGGTCACCAGTGTCGTGTCTTTTGCGTCCTCGAAGACGAGAAGAGACACTCCCCAGCGTGCTTCACGTATCCCTCTGATTCGCCGATAGACAATACAGAGTCCAACCGCCATGGTCCCGATCAGCGCCGGATGCAGCAGGTGAGACTCGATGAAGGTGACGGCGGGGATCAGCAGAACGAACAGCGCGAAGCATTTGCCTATGCTTTGCCAGATGTTGCTGCGGCCGGGGATGTAGGAGCAGGCAAAGGGGATTTTGCTCCACTCCACCAGACGCGACTCAATGAAAAGAAGCAGGAGAGCGGCCGCCAGCGCCGAGTGCGCCAAGGCGACCGGCCAGCCCAACGCAGCCACTTCAAGCGGAAGACTGGCCAATAACACTGGCGCCAGCCCGCACAGGATCAGTAAGGACTCTGCGGCGTTGAGCAACTCGCGCCGTTGCAAGCCCTCAGCCATGCGGAATATCCAGTTGGCGCGGAGTTCCGCCGGAATCTGAAAGATGTAGCACAGGCTCAAAACCAGAGCGGCTCCTAAAACCAACGGCACCGCCAGCAGGGACTGGATTTGCCACAACTCCCATTCCCTCCCGGGCCGGAGGTGGGTCACGAGGATAGGCCCCGCGGCGCTGAGCGCGAGAACCAGCGCCATCCCGGCGCAAAAGCTGGCAATCAGTTTGTGATAGCGGCTGCGCCGCAGGGTCTGAAGAGAAAAAGCAAACACCGCCCGCTCGCTGGAATTTGGTACCAGAAGGCGCAGCAATCCTGTCCCGAGCCAGGCAGTTCGCGACGCCCTCGCTGGCCTGCGGCCTTGTTCGAGGATCTGGCTCGCGTGCCGGTGATAGCTGAGAACGTATGTCACCACGCCGATCAGCACCACAGCGGCCAGCGCCTTCATTGAAATTGCCGCCAGACGCAAAAAGTAGCCGTCACGGCCGCCGAGCAACGTTTCGTACAAACCCAGGAACCATGCGGGAGGAAAGATCCACATCCATTGCGGCCGGGAGGCAATGGTCTCGTACCAATTGGGAATGTCGAAGACAGATAGCGCGGCGGCCACGAAGGCTGTGGCGAAAAAAGCCTGGATCAGCACGGAAAAGCGCTCAAACAGGCGAGCAGGAAGTAGATTCAGCAAGGCTCCCTGCAACGTTGCCAACGCAAAAAATACAAACAGCCCGGCGGCAATCGTAGTCAGTGCGTGGGCGAAGATGTGCCGAAGTCCAAAGGACGGAACCTGCCATTGGCCGGAAGAAACCAGCGGAAATGCCAGGCTGGTGGTCAGGTTCAGATCGAGGACGACCACTACGACTATGGCAAAAGCCACCAGAAAACGCGCGATAAAAACCCGGTACAACCGCACCGGCAGCGGCTTGAAGACAAAATAATCCCGGACGTTAGGAAATAAGCCTTGCCACTGCAGCGCTGTCACTAACCCGGCAGCCACCATGGATAAAGCGATGAAGAAGAGGCGATCCGCGCGAACGGCGGCGAGATAGAGATCGGGGGTGGTGCGGCTTTGCAGGTATCCATACTTCGCGCGGTAGGCATAGGTCATCACCGGCCCAGCGGCGCCCAGGCCGACCAGCACCCAAACCAGCAGGCGCTGCACTTGCTCGGCGGAGGAGAATAGATCGCTGGCCAATTGCTGCCCCAGAAAATGGCGCAACAGCTCAAACTGCTGTCCATGGGTTTCGGCCAGCCAGGCCTGCCATCGTTTCCGCAATGTCGTCACCCCGCAGTCATAGTCGCGATGATTTTTCCGGGAATCGAGGAGGTGTCTTCGGGAATGGCGAGCTGGGCGAAGACTGACTCGAGCGAAGGGCTGGCTTGCAATTCGCGCAGGCGCGCCACGGAGTCATAGGCGACCACGCGACCCTTATATAAAATCACCACTTCCGAGCAGACCTTCTCCACCACTTCGAGCACATGCGAGCTGTACAGAATTGCCTTGCCTAAGCGGGCCAGCTCCGCCAACAGATTGCGCAGGATCAGCGCCGCGCCTACATCGAGTCCGGAGAACGGCTCGTCGAGAACCAGCAACTCCGGGTTATGCAGCAAAGCGGCGGAGAGCAATATTTTCTGCCGCATGCCTTTGGAATAATTGGAAAGCAACTCGTAGCGCGCGTCGTTTAGAGAAAATGAATCCAGGAAGCCGTCAATTTTCGACTCCAGCAGCCGGTGCGGGATGGAACGCATGCGCCCGACCAGGCGCAGATATTCCGGCCCGGTCAAATGCAGGTACAAATAGGGTTCCTCCGGAACGTAGCCGAGTTTGCGGATGAACTCGGGGTCGCCATTGCGGACTCTGACACCGTCGCAGCGGATCTCGCCGTCCGACGGCGCAATCAGGCCGGTCAGCATCTTGACGGTTGTGCTTTTGCCTGAGCCGTTCGGTCCCAGATAGCCGAGGATCTGCCCGCGGGAAATACGGAAGCTGACGTCTTGTACCGCTGGAATGCCGCCGTAGCGTTTCGTAAGGTGAACTACTTCCAGCATTTCAGTGGCGTCCAAAGATGACCCAAAAGTACAAGAGAAAAACGCATCCTGCGCCGAGCCCCGAAACCAGCGAAAGCCCCACGATGCGGAGATGGCCGGGCAGAGCAACCAGCAGGATTTCTCGTACGGCGCGTGCCCAGGTGCGCGCCACGCCGCCCCAGCCCTGGTCGAGGTAGGCCTCGCTGATTTCGTCGGCAAACACCTGCACCATCTCCTCGCCGAAATGGCGGCGCAAACTTGCGGGGTAGAGAAACAACAGAGCGCTGTATCCCAGGCAACTGATGCGTACTGGGTCGGTCATCGCGATTCTCCCTCCGCATGGGCAAACTTGTGCGCGACCGCCACCTTCAATACTTTGTCCATCCGGCTAAGCTCGGCCTTGAAGACCAATCTGCCGGTGCGGGTCAGCCGGTAATAGCGGCGCCGCGCCGCTGCGTCTACCTTCCCTTCTTCGATTAAGGACATCTCCAGCAGACGCTGAATGGTGGTGTAGAGCGTCCCCGGTCCCATGCGAAATTTACCGTCAGACAACACCTTGGCTTCCTGCATGATGGCGTAGCCATGCTTTTCGCCATTCGCCAGGGCAAAGAGAATAAAAAAGACGGCCGGCGTCAGCGGCAGGAGTTTGTTGAGTTCGTCGGAGGGATCAGGGCTTCTCGATGACATCGTCAACCTATATATCACTTATTGATACATCATGCAATGATATACATCGAAGAGAACGGGCAGTTGGAGTAGCCTCATTTCGATGCCGTGGTAGGCTGCAGCGACTTGTCGGCTGGAATTGAGTGTTACGGCAAGATGAAATCTTTGGGGAATGAGCAGGCCAGAAAACCGCGCATGGAAGCGTCGCGCCGTGCCGCGCGCGTTCACTGAAAAGCCCGATGATCCAGGATTAGCCTCAGGTACACCCAATCGAAAGTAACGTCCCGAAACGGTACTATTTTCCAGATAGATAATGCACTTTCGCGCTCCGGGAATTGCTCTTAACACTAGGTTTGCCCACCCCTGTACTGGACTGGAGGTGAAAACTATGGCAAAGTGTGCGGACGGTCTTGAGCTCCAAGACCCTAAGGATAAAACTCGCATTGGCCCAATCACGGATCTCTTGCCTGTGGAAGCAGCCAGACGCAGCCGCTCATTACCGGGCTGCGGTTTCCCTTCACAGCCACACCAACCGCTCGAAGGAGAATCTCGGTTTCATTCAGGAGTTTGCCGAGAGATCGCGCTTGCTGGACTGGGCGCTGAAGCGCCAATACCGGCGATCGCCTCTTCCCGTGGACCTGACCCGAGCCTACTGGACGCCGCCGCTGACTCCCAAACTGGCTTACGAAGCGGAAATCAATCAGATCGAGAATAGGCTTGGACTCGAGGGCCTGGTTGCGATTACCGATCATGACAACATCGAAGCGCCCACTTTGCTGCGGCTGGTGGAAGAAAGCCGGCAAATTCCTTTTAGTTTTGAATGGTCCGTCCCTTATGGCGACGCCATGTTCCATCTGGGCATCCACAACTTGCCCAGCAACCGCGCGCAGGAAATGGTTAACGAGCTTGAGGCTTACACCAAGGACCCTTCGAGCCGGAAGGTGTCGGACCTGATCGCCATGCTCGACCAGCTCCCGGAAGTGCTGGTCATCTTCAACCACCCGCTTTGGGATTTGCGCTGCATCGGAAAGCGGAGGTTTCTGCCCATCCTGGAGAAATTCCTGCAGGAGAATGTGCAGTTTCTGCACGCGTTTGAGCTGAATGCCACGCGTGGCTGGAAAGAAAACAATCGAGTTCTGGAGCTGGCCGACCGCTGGCAGCGTCTGGTGATCTCGGGCGGAGACCGCCACGGATGCGAACCCAGCGGTGGGTTGAACCTCACTTGCGCGCGGACCTTTGCCGAGTTCATCCAGGAAGTCCGCCAGGGCCAGCAGAGCCACGTTCTTTTCATGCCGCAGTATGCCGAGTCGCTGTGCATGCGCACCACGCAGACGCTGCTCGATGTGATTCGCGACTATCCGGAATACGCGGCCGGCTCGCAGCGCTGGGATGACCGCGTGTTCCATCCGAATCTTGCGGCGGGAGACAATTTGGATCGCCCGGTTTCTTCTTACTGGAACGCTCCGCCGGCCATTTTGAGACGAATCTTTTCCGCGATTCGCCTGCTGGAGAAGCCCGGCGTGCGCGGAGCACTGGCGCGCGTACTTCCCGGAAAAACCGACCTGGAGTTGAAATCCGAGGTGGTTGAAGCTTTCTCCTGAAATCGTTTATGAGGCGACGGTGTGAATGGTGGCAGCCCAAGAGTTGCGTTTTTTCCGGATGCTTACCATGAAATAGACGGCGTCGCCAACACCAGCCGGCATTTTGAAGCCTTTGCCCGCGAGCGCGGGCTGCCCTTCCTGATCACCCACGCCGGACCGCAGAATGAGATCACAACCAGCGGCTCGGTAACCCGGGTTCAGCTAAGGCGCGGCCCAGCGACTTTTCCGCTGGATCGCGGCCACCGTTACGACCTTCTGTTTCAACGATACCGTCGCTCGGCTGATCGCGATGGTGCGCGAGTTCAATCCGGATGTGATCCAGATTACCGGGCCCACCGATGTGGGCACGCTGGGGGCGATGATCGCGCACAAGCTGCGCATACCGCTGGTGGCTACCTGGCAGACGAACCTGCCTTTATATGCGCGCAGCCGCATGTCGCGCGCGATATCGTTCCTGCCTGCGTCCTTGTCCGGTCCATTGGCGGATGCGGCCGAACGTTGGAGTTCCTGGGCCACAACCCGCTTCTACAAATGGCCGCGGCTGTTTGTTCGCGCCGAATCCGGATTTGGTCGAGAGCTTGCCAAACCGCAACCGGCAAACCTTGCTTTCTGATGTCCCACAGCGTGGATACCGAGGTTTTCAACCCAAAATTTCGTGACCAGAACGACGAGAAATTCCGCATTGGTTATGTAGGGAGGCTTACGCCGGAGAAGAACGTACGCTGGCTTGCCCAGCTTGGAACAAAGCTCTGGTGGCCAAAGGCCACCGTGAATTTCGAGATCGTGATGGTGGGCGAGGGTTCGGAGGGCGACTGGCTGCGCCAGAACATGCAACGCGCGCAATTCACCGGCGTTCTTACCGGAGAAGCTCTCTCGCGTGCTTTCGCCAATATGGATGTGCTGGCCTTCCCTTCTTTTACTGAGACTTTTGGTCTGGTGGTCCTGGAAGCGCTGGCCTCAGGGGTCCCGGCCGTGGTTACCGGGGCAGGGGGTCCGAGATTTACCGTCCGATCGGGCGAAACTGGATTTGTGGTCAATCATTTGGACGAATTTTGCCGGTTGTGTGGAAATTTTACTCACTCAGCCGGAGCGGCTCTCGGCGATGCGCAGCGCCGCCCGGGAATATGCACTTTCAACCTCCTGGGCAGCGATCTTTGAGGGAATGTATCGCGTCTACAGCCAGTCTTTGCATCATAATGAGGAATCTGTAGGCGATGGCATTCTAGGTGCAGTGAATCCGTAGGATATGGCGTAGCTTGAGCAGGTGCGCTGCCCGGTCTGTGGAGTCCGAGCGATCAGCGCGGAGGATGTAAACTCGAAGAATGAGCAAGATTTAGCAAGTGGAACGGGCTTCTTGGATGATTCGCGCTGCGGTCAGACACTCTCGGCTACTCTTGCTGATTTCCGCTTTCGTGCGCTTGCCTTCGTTCCGGGCGTTGCGGAATCGGCGCCTAACGCCCCGCCGGCACCGGAGCGGCTAACCGCGGACCAATGGTCGCCGCATGGTGCAGAAAAATGAAGAGCGGGCCAATGCGCTGGAGAGCTACAGGGCCGGCGTTCTTATTCGTTGAACTATGTGGGCTTCCCCGCCAGACTTCACGCCGATATGACCGTGAGCATGATCTACAAGGCTCCTGCGACCAAAGAGTTCACGGTCGTTTCCGAGAGCGGCAACAAGTGGCTTATCAGCCACATTTTTCAGCGGCTTCTGGACTCCGAGCGGGAAGCACTTGGACGCGGAGAACCGGGCCAATACCGCGCTCAGCAGCCAGAATTACAACTTCACGCTGGTGAGCGATCGAACCGGCAGCCGATGGCTGCTCGTATGTCATTGCGGTGGAACCGAAGATTCCCAACAAGTTTCTTTATCGGGGCCGGGTTTGGGTGAACTCCAGGGATTACGCGGTGTGCCGCATTGAAGCGGAGCCCGCCAAGAACCCCTCCTTTTGGATCAAGAAGACCGATATTCACCACGAATACGTCAAGGTTGGCGATTTCTGGCTGCCCGCGGACAATAAGAGCGTTTCCAACATGCGTCTGGGCGGAGTGGCAACCCTGACCATCAAGTATGAGGACTACAAGATCCTGCAATCCCACGCGCTCAATCAGATGAGCGAGCGCGCGGCTTCCGGCCTTGCCCGCGCCCGCCAACTGAATCCAAACGCGCCTCTGCGACAAGTGACTGTGAACATGAAAAGGGCTGTCCCCGGAGTGAACAGCCCCTTTTCAAACTCGAGCGAGGTTCGTTTAGGCGCGAGCGGCTACGGCTTCGGCGGACAGAACTTGAGGCGGAGGCTTTCACGTCTTCGCCATTGGGCTTCTGTCCCGCCTTGCGGATATCAATTCCGCCCTTGAAGAATGCGCCGTCTTCAATGGAAATGCGGGCCGCGACCACATCGCCGGTGAGCGAGCCATCGCTGCGGATATCCACGCGGTCGCTGGCGGTCAGATTACCGCGCACCTTGCCGAGAACGACGATTTCGCGGGCATTGATATTGGCGGCGACAACTCCATTGCGGCCAACCGTCACCCGATTCCCTGCCAGGTTGATGGATCCTTCCACCCGGCCATCAATGTACAGCGACTCGGAACCCGTTACCTCGCCTTTGATAACCAACGACTTGCCGATGGTGGCCTGGTCCGCGCTGCTGGCCGAGCCGGACGAGAAGGCGCCGCACGGAGGCTCAATGGCCAGCCGGCGCGCTCGGAGCGGGCGTCGCTGCCCGTTCTGGCTCCGGGGGGCGGGACGACGGCGTAGTTGGCTGATTCGTGGGCTTCCACATAGTGCAATGGATCCTTTCCTTGGAATGGAGTATCGGTCAAATCGTGCACTTCAATGACCAAATCGCATTGTACTCCCCGCGCCAAACTGGGATTGTGGAAATTCTCTTATTCTTTAATGCTCAAGCGAGGTTCGCGGTATGCCGCGAGCTCGGCGCTGAGTGCACGATGCTCGTGCCGCAGGTCCGGGACGACAGGTAAATGTTGCCCGACCGTGGAATTCCTTCAATGCAGGACCCCAACGCTCCAAGACGAGGAACGATAACAGCAAAATAGGAAATTTATCCGGCAGCAACGCTTCCCAGACTCGCCCTCATTTCGGATTGCTCCAGCTGTTCATAGATTCCCGCACCCGCTGGGCTGGTTTCGTCCAGGGAGCCGGAATTGTCAATTACATAGTCGGCGGCTTTGATTTTTTCCTCATCCGGCAACTGCGCGGCCATGCGGCGAGTGACTTCCGCGCGCGGGCTGTTTCCCGATCCACCTGCATGCGCTGCGGCCCAGCGCTCGATTCGCTGCTCCGGGCGGCAGGTCACCACGATCAACCGGTCAAAACTCTTCCCCGCGCCCGCCTCCAGAAGAAGCGCCGCTTCCACGATGGCGATGGCGTGGGGATCGCCTCGGCCCACTTCTTGCATCCACTGCTCCTGGCGGCGAATAACTGCGGGATGGACGATTTGGTTCAGCTCCTGAATGCGCGAGGATTCGGTTCCCACGCCGGCGATGATCCAAAGGCTGCCTCGGCGAGCGTGCGGCGATTGACTTTGCCGTCCGGATCGAGAATTTCCCGGCCGAAATGCCGCACAACTTCAGCGTAGACTTCCTGCCCAGGCTGCATGAGTTGGTGAGCAATTTCGTCGGCTTGAATGAGGTGGGCGCCAAGCGCGACAAACATCTCGCCCACCGTGGATTTGCCCGACGGCCATGCCGCCGGTGAGCCCGACTTTCAGCAAGCGAGCCTCGCCGAAGAGAACCTTTCACCCCCGAGGCACGGAGACACAGAGAGATTCTTTGTTTCTTGGTTTCTCTCGTGCCTCGGTGCCTCCGTGGTGAAAGTATCTCATGGCTGTGACAGCTCCCGCATGCGGTTGCCGCGGCGCAGTTTTGCCGCCTTGACCGTATTCGCCATCAGCATGGCGATGGTCAGCGGCCCGACGCCGCCGGGAACCGGAGTGATCGCCCCCGCAACTTGCGCGACTTCCGGGATGCACGTCGCCCACCAGCGTGGATCCCTTGGCTGCGAAAACTCTCCTCGCGTTTGGCGTTGCCGGCGAACAGGCGTTCAAACTCGGCCCGCTCCGTCACCTGATTCATTCCGACATCAATCACCGTGGCGCCGGGCTTGACGTAGTCCCGCGTGAGCATTCCGGCTCGGCCGATGGCCGCAACCAGAATGTCGGCGCGGCGGCAAACCGCTGGCAAGTCGCGCGTCTTGGAGTGGCAAACCGTCACGGTGGCGTTGGCATTGAGCAAGCAGCATGGCCACTGGCTTGCCCACGATATCGCTGCGGCCGACCACTACCGCTTCCTGTCCGGCGATGGCAATATTGCGGCGCTTGCAGGATTTCGATCACTCCCGCCGGGGTGCAAGGAACCAGTCCGGGGCGCTGGGTGGACAAGAAATCCCACGTTCATGGGATGAAAGCCGTCCACGTCCTTGGCAGGATCAACCGCCATCAAGACTTTCTTGCTGTCCACCTGGGAGGGCAGCGGCAGCTGCACCAGGATGCCGTCAATCTCGTCACGCCGGTTGAGATCGTTGACCAGCTCCAGCAACTCTCCGGTGGTGCACGGTGTCGGGAGGAGTGTGCTTCTCGCTGTAACATTCCCAGGTCTTCGCAACTTTTGACTTTGCCGCGCACATAGATTTCCGACGCGGGATTGTGGCCTGCCAGCACCACGGCCAACCCGGGCCGGATTCCGGCGGCCGTCAGGGCTTTCACTTCGGCCGCGACTTCGGCGCGAATTTCAGTGGCGATCTGGATTCCGTCCAAAATAATGGCTGCCATAAGTGCCTCGCGTTTCTAAATGGGCAAGCTAATAAGGTAAGAAAGAGAAATTCTATCGTAAAGTTGCCGCGCCACAGTGCGGTCCGGTTCGGCGATGGTCAGTTCGGTCTGAAACGGCAAATTCATAGACCACGAAGTTCACGAAGGTTCACGAAGGCCTTGGTTGCGGGGCTTTCCTTGGTGAACCTTCGTGCCCCTGGTGATGATAGTTCTTGGGATGGAGCACTACTTTCGCCGTCCTTGGGGACGCTCAAGATCTTGGCGTAGAATGCTGGCCATGATTCCCGACGACCTGATGGAGATTCTAGTCTGTCCCGGTGTGCAAGAAACCGCTTACGCAGAAAGACGATGGAAAGAGCTTGAAGTGCGCGGAGTGCCGGAGAGTGTATCCAGTTCGGGACGACATTCCCATTATGCTGGTGGACGAGGCTGTCATCGAGCCTTCTGTAGAAGGCCCGCTTTCCGTTACCCCACTTTTGTGCCACGACATAATTCGTCCTGCAACGACACGCTGTGTCAATCTTCCGCCTGCGCCCGCAGTCCGCAACCGGGTCGATCTGCACCGCGCAACTGCGGGCAACTTACCGTCTCCAAAGGTGTTTATAGAACCAGATGGCTCGCTTGCACGTATATAAGAAAGGCAGTGGGGGCGCGGCAGCAAAATTGCATGCAACGTTGCCAGTGCTGAGTGAGTCTAATATCCAGGTAGGAAGGTCGGAGGTGAGACGGCCATGAGAGAAACGTTTACAGCAACCGAACTAACGGCTTTACGGAACGATCTGCTGCAGGGCGGATTGATCGATTCCCATGAGGCCGCCGAATTACTGCAAGTATTCCTGATGGGCCGGGGCTTCGGAGTCTCTCCGCAGAGAGCTCGCGACGCTGCCAGCCGGGTGGAGATGGCCGGCTGTTCTTTGCCGGTTCTGCAACATGAGCTGGAGGGTTTAGCGCTGGTGATGTAGCGTTTTCGCGCCGAGTCAGCGGTGACCGGCGGCGCGAGAGCTACGATCCAGAAAAGAGTTTCCGGGGGACCTCGCAACCAAGGGGTTCTCCGATGATGATCGACGAGAAAGCCGGGCCAACCAGTCCGGCTTTTCTTTTTAGCTGTCAGCTATCACGCCATCAGCACTCAGCTCTGCGGCCTACTGCTTACGCGCAAGAGCTTTGGCTGAAAGCTGAGCGGCTGATTGCCGAAGCTAGAGCTCTACTCGTACCGCAAACTCTCCACTGGATCGAGCTTGGCGGCACGCGCGGCAGGGACGGTCCCGAAGAGAATGCCGACCAGCGACGACACAACAATCGCCACAATCGCCGACAAGCCGGAAATCGGAATACGGTATTGCGTAAGAAAGCGTACGGAGAATGGTAGAGCCAGGCCGATGACCACCCCGACGAAACCTCCGGCCAGCGAAATCAGAACAGCTTCCGACAAGAACTGAAAGCGGATTTCACGGCTGCTGGCGCCGATGGCTTTGCGGATGCCGATCTCGCGAATGCGCGAACTTACCGTCGCCAGCATGATGTTCATGATGCCGATACCGCTCACCAGCAGGGTCACCGTGGCGATGAGCAGCAGCACCATGGTGAGCGCGTTCGCGCTCTTGTCGGCGACTGCCAGCAATTCGGTCAAATTCGAGATGTTGTAGACCGACTCCGGCCCGGTGACGGCTCTGGATGACGCGCCGCACCTGTTCGGTCCCCGGCACCACCATGGACAGGATCGGCCATGGAGAAGTAGATCTGCTTGACGTTCGGAGTGTCGGTGAAATACCGGCTCACGGTGTAAGGGATCAACATGGTGTCGGCGGTGATCTCGGATTGGCCGAAGGTATCCACGCGTTCCTTGAAAGTTCCGATGATGGTGAAGGGCAGGCCACTCAGCTTGATGACCTTGCCGACGGCGTTGGCCGTGAGAGCCATAGACCTTCTCCGCGAATTTCTCCGCAATCACGCCCACTTTGTTGCGCGCCTGCTCGTCTTCGGCGTCAAAGAAGCGCCCGGAGAGCACAACCAGACTGCGGACTTTCAGATATTCGGGAAATACGCCAAGGACAAGAATGTCGCGCTCCTTGCCGGAACCGACGGCCACCCGGTCATTTAAAGGGACCACCGGCGAGGAGGCTACAATGCCGGGAACTTCCTGCTGCACGGCGTAGAGATCGTCCAAGGTAAGCAGGTCAGGAACGGTGGCGGTGATGCGCGGAGATCCGCCCTGGTACTCGGCCAGAATCTCGTTGGCGCCGATGCCCTGAATCTGGTTGAGGACGTACTGCTTGCCGGTCAGGCCGATGGTGACGACCAGGATGAGCGATGCCGTGCCGATGACCATGCCCAGCGCGGTCAGGGCGAAAGCGCACTTTATTGCTGGAGAAAGTATCGTAGGCAAAACTGAGAATTTCACACAAGACCAGCCTGGGGCGGCGTGGCGTCGTGGCTGGCCGAGGCGGATACCTGCGCCGTTCGGTTCGAACCGGGGGCTCAGCCGGCGCTAGAGTGGGGGAGACCATGTATCTAACTTTAGATGCTACTGCTTGGGGGAAAGCCGCGCAATTGTTTGGTTGCGCTTGCCGGCCTGGAATCGCCAAAATACAGGCTTCTGCCGGCGCTCAACAATGGCCTGCCGAAGGTCCATAACAGTTGAAGCCGTGCGTGTCTCGCCGAGGTCACGCCTAATGATCGGGTGCTCATACCCTGGCGCATAGATTACTATTGACCAATCGGTCGGTCAATAGTTTACTATCATAATCGTGGTGCTGAAGGGCAAGCGAACAAAAGCTGGAGACCGGACGAGAGCAGCGATCTTAGAAGCAACGGTTATGCTTCTCGGCCGCGAAGGGCCCGACGGGTTCAGTGCTTCCACTCTCGCGAAGGAAGCTAGTGTAAGTAAGGCAACTCTCTTTCATCACTTCGGCACTCTTGACGAGATTCCGCTTGCGGCGTTTGAGGAGTTTTGGCTCCAGGTCACTCGCGGTTGATACCGGAAAGCTCAAATCAGCCCGTGACTATCTTGAGGGACTCGGTCAGTCAGCTATTCATTTTGGCGCAGAAACATGGCGAATTTCCTGAGGGCACAGGTCGTTTTTGTAACGAAAGCGATCTTCGATACGAGTGCCCGTCATCGCATGGAAACGTAGTGCGGTCTGCAAATGCATCGGGTCGAGGTCCATGACACTGTCGAAGCGGCTTCCGAAGAACCTCCTGGCTTCCGAGATCGAGGCCTCGCCCGCATGACGGAGATAGCTTCGACGGACTTATGATCCGCCTCGTCATGCGCAAGGGGCCGACGGAACTGGCTCAATCGAAGCGGGTATGGTCCAGTTTTGTTGATCTTCTTGTCGCAAGTGTGGGACCAAAATGATGCCGAAAAAAGTTCTTCTCTTCGCTCCATGCGCATTCAATTTGGCAGAAACAAGCAGAATGGTTGAGATCGCCAAAGCCATTGAGCATCATTCAACGGCGAGGCAGACCTTCGACATTCACTTCATCTCAGACGGGGGCGATTTCGAGAACCTGATCGAAAAGCACGGATTTGCGCTCACGCGGCTGGAGCCTCGCCTCACCAAGGAAAAGATCGAGTTCATCGCGAAGGTGGACCGTGGCGAGAAATTTGCGCCCGCCTTCACTGATGCCGAACTGATCCGGCGTGTCGAGAGCGAAATGGCTTGCCTAAAAGAGCTCAAGCCTGCCGCGGTCGTCACCGGCTCCTACGTGACGATCCCGGTGACGTGCCGGGTTCTTGAGACCCCCCTTGTGTGGGTTGTTCAATCGACTTGGCTCCCCGATTTCTTCTGCCATGGCGCAGGTATGACAGATGGGCTCCGGCCCGCGCCCTTGAAAGCGGTCGCCGATTGGTTCGTGCTGCAATTCATCAAGTTCTGGATTAACTACGGATTTCTCAACTCCATCAACCGGACCGCCAAACATTTCGGCGTTCCCGGCTACGAATCCATCTTTGATTTCTGGCGCGGCGACATCGCGCTGGTGGCCGAGCCTGCCGAGTTTTCCGGGGTCAAACTTCCGCCCAAGCACTTCTTCATCGGTCCCCTCATCCCCCGGGATGAATTCTCAATTCCCCCTGAAATTGCATCCATTCCCAGGGACAAGCCGGTGATCTACTTCGCCATGGGGAGCTCGGGAACGGCCGAGATCGTCGCCAAGATCGTCGAGAGTTTTGAAGGCCAGCCTTACCACGTGATCGCGCCGGTAAAATTTCAACTTGACATGGTTCCCGGAGCTCGTGTTCCGTCGAACGTTTTCGTCACAGGCTGGGTCCCGGCGATTCAGGTGAACAAGATGGCGGACCTCGCCGTCATTCACGGAGGCATCGGAACCGTCATGGCCGCCGCACTAGCGGGCAAGCCAGTTGTCGGCGTCGGCATGCAAATGGAGCAGGTCGCCAATCTTGCTTGCCTGGTGCGGAAGGGCTTTGCGATTCGAGTAGCGAAGTCGAAAAACCCGTCCCGTAAGGTGCAAGAGGCCATCGGGCTCCTATTGCGAGACGAAAGCGCGAAAGGCAGAGCCATAGAGTTCGCGAAGGTCATGGAGAGATGGGACGGCCCGAGAGCAGCAGCAAACCTCCTATTACAGAAGTTCGGGTAAAGAAAGCGTGAGGCAGGCAGAATGCAGAAGCGTGATCTTCAGCGAAGCATGTATGAGCTGCGGGATGCATCCGTGGCGCAACGGGTGACGTTGGCGGCGGCTGGGGCTATCTGTGTTGCACTCGTGTGGTGGTTGCTATTCGGCGGAGGAATCGGCGCGGCGGGCGCGTGGTCCGGATGGAGTTGGAGATCAAGTGATACGCTTCGGCGAGGTTGTCTCGGCGCCGCATTGTCCATTTACTACGTCCGGATTTTCTTCACCGAGTTTGTTTTCCTCAAACGTGGAATAAGTTGGAGCGAAGTATTCACGATTGCTCCATGGTTGTTGTGTATTTTCGTGGGGCTGGGAATCGCCGGCGGAACGAACCGCGCTGCGTTCGGCGCGGCAGAGGACATCGGTGTAGCCTTCTTCATTTTGGGATCGTGGATGAACTCGTATGCAGAATACACTCGCCACGTCTGGAAGGAACGATCTGAGAATCGCGGAAAGCTCTATACTCGAGGATTATTCCGCTACTCGAGGCATCCAAACTATTTCGGCGACCTGCTCTCGTTCTCGGGGTTGTGTCTAATCTCGGGAGTGTGGGTAACGGCGGTTATTCCGCTGCTCATGGTAGCCGGTTTTGTGTTCGTTAATATTCCGGTCCTTGATTCTCATCTCCACGATCACTACGGCGTCACCTTCGACGAGTATGCGCGGCGGACGCGAAAATTGATTCCGTTTGTCTACTGAACGGTGAAACTACAACATGCCACAATGTCAGGCATTCGCTGAGAACATATGGCTTATCGACGGCCCGAACGTCCGCGACGCCGGTGTCCTGTTTACTACGCGCATGGTCGTGGTGAAGCTGTCCGACGGTTCCCTGTGGATCAACTCGCCCGTCCCCGTGAAATTCGATACGCTCAAGAATATAACTGCGTTGGGGCCTGTGAGATACCTTCTTGCTGCGACGCCCCGGCATGTCTGGCGCCTGACGGCGTGGCACACGCTGTTTCCCGAAGCCCAGCTGTGGGCGGCACGCCCGACCCCGTTTACGCTGAAGAAAGGGCATGTGCCCTTAACCGGCATTCTGGGGGACGAGCCGCCTCAAGCGTGGAAGAACGACTTCGACCAGCTTGCCTTCAAAGGCAACCGTCTCATCGAAGAAGTGTTTTTCTTTCACAAACAGTCGCGCACGCTCATCCTGGATGACTTGATCCAGATTCATCCAATCGTGAAGGGGGAGGCCTTTTAGCAACGCTCTGTGGAAAGTGGAAGGCGTTGTATCTCCGCAAGGAGGCGTCGCGCTCGACTTCAGGCTGTCGTTCACTAATCGAACTCGCGCGCGCCAATCACTCGAAAAGTTGCTTTCCTGGGATTTCGACAAGCTGATCATCGCTCATGGCGAGTGCGTCGAGAAAGACACAAAAAAATTTGTAGAACGAGCCTTCCGATGGCTCGCGCGCTGATATCCGGCGAGGCCGACTCCAGCCTCGCCCGCCTACCCTCTTAAGGAGTCAAGGCATGGACTTGCGATGCTCAAAGTGCGGTAGCGATGCCCTCAAGAAGGTGTCCCTTGCCTACCAAGAAGGGCTGCAGAATGTAGACGCGCGGGCTCGAATTCGCGGTGTTGTCGTCGGGGCTGATGGGCCGGACTTAATTGTGGGCAGGGCGATAACGAAGAGTCCTAGGAAGTTCGTCCCAAAGGCCCTTATGTTTGAGGGGCACCGGCCGCCCCGCGGGCGTAGTAGGTCTCTTTCCCGGGTTCGAGGCGGCGGCCTTTGTCGCTGAAAATGCGGAAGTGGGCCACGCCCATCTTCTGCAAGGCAAACTGCAGGGAGGTCAGCAATACCCCGAAGCCATATTTCACGCTGCGCCGGAAGTTGATGGATGAGGCGTCCGCAAAGTATCTCGTGGGACAGGAAACTTCTCCGATGCGGAAGCCAAAATGCACGCATTGCGCCAGCATCTGGTTGTCGAAGACAAAGTCGTCGGAGTTTTCGAGAAGCGGCAGCTGGGTGAGCACGTCGCGGCTGAAGGCGCGATAGCCGGTGTGGTACTCGGAGAGCTTGATCCGCAGAAACAGATTTTCGAACGCCGTGAGGAGGCGGTTGGCAATGTACTTGTAAAGCGGCATGCCGCCTCGCCGCGCCTGCCCGCCGATGATGCGGGACCCCAAAACCACGTCATAGACGCCATACGCAACCATGCTGGCCATGGCGGTGGCGAGGAGCGGCGTGTACTGATAGTCGGGATGAACCATGATGACCACATCGGCGCCGGCGGCGAGAGCTTCGCGGTAACAGGTCTGCTGGTTGCGTCCGTAACCGTAGTTCTGGTCGTGGACAAAGTATTGCAGGCCGAGCCGGTGGGCGATCTCGACGGTGCGGTCGGAGCTGTGGTCATCCACCAGAAGGCAGGCGTCTACGATCTCGGGCAACTCGCGCACCGTTGCTTCCAGCGTCTTCTCCGCGTTGTAGGCGGGAAGGACGACGGCGATGCGCTTGGAGTTGAGCATTGCCTGACCATCATAATCCCAGTCGAGCGGCAACTCAGATAGCAAACGGAATGCTGGGAACCGCATCGGCGGATCTTGGAAGTCAATGTCAAACAGGAACTTAGGGCGCTAAAGCTCATATTCTGCCATTTTGACTCGGCAGGGCATCTTACCCATTACCTTCGGCGGTTGGCTTTCGCTGCAGCTTGGCCGAAAATGTAATGACAAGAGTACTTGGGTGTTCTATGCTTCGTCGTCCAACTATGCCGAAAGGAAAATACAGCGTTTTGGAAATTCCGAACTATTCTCCAATGGAGGCTGTTCGCTATTTCCACATTCCACCGTCGACTCTTGCATACTGGACGGAGGAACCGAATCAGCTAGTTGTGTTGGCATCGCAGACACCACCATTGTTTTCGTTCAAGAACCTTGTCGAACTGTACGTCCTCGAAGGCCTACGGAAAATTCACGGCGTACATACTTCTAAGATTCGCAGTGCAGTTGATTTCCTTCTAGAAACTGAAAGATCCCGCCATCCCCTGGCGGATTACGACATCAGGACCGAAGGCGAGAACGTTGTTTTTTACAGGAAGGGCAAACCGCTCAATGCGTCGCTCCGGGGTCAGTACGAAATGGAAGAGATCATCGGTGGCTATCTGCACCGGGTTGAGCGAGATCCTCATGGTGTAGCGTTGCGCATCTTCCCTTACACGAAACGCGAACAGCTTGCCAATAAAGAACAGCCACCTCGAACTGTCGAGATCAACGCCGCTGTCTGCTTTGGACTGCCAATTCTAAGAGATTCCAGACTCACCACTGGATTTCTAGCAAGCCGTTTCCGTGGCGGTGATTCGATTCCTTCAATCGCGAGAAGCTATGGTAGACCCGTGGCAGAGATCACAGAAGCGATTGAGTGGGAACTCGGACGCTCCGTCAAGGAAAAGGCTGCCTAGTCTCACCTTTTACCTTGACGAAAATTGGGATTGTCCAGAAGTAGTGGAAGAACTCCGCCGAGCAGGCGTTCGCTATCGCATCTACAAGCAAGACGTGTTGCCGAATGTGGGAACAGCTGATGAAGCCTTTCTGCCCAAAGTCGGCAAGCACGGCTGGGTGTTAATTACTGCGGACTGGCATCAGCGATTTAGGCCACGGGAGAACGCCGATCTGCGGCGCTACAAGGTCAGGCACTTTGTCATGCCGGGGAATCTGGGAGCCGAAGCAATGGCGAAGCTGCTCGTCGAGGCAAAAAACGACATTCGTGCATGTTGCCGGGATAATGAGCCGCCGATTAGTGCCAGTGTCCTGCGCAACGGCCGGGTGAAATTGTTGATGGATATAAAAGGAAGTCTGCACGATAGGGGCGAGGAAAAGATTTACCAGAAAGGCAGAGTCACAACTCGAATACCGTATAAACGATGAACTCTCCCTGGTGTTTCGTTTGACGCTTTTCCACAGTGCAGGCTAGAATAGTTCAGTTTGCCTGTACTCGCGGTTCCGCTCTGGAGCCGCCCGCCAACGCGGAAACACAGCAAGCATAGAAAAATCAGCAGGTTTCCCGGAATCGCGCTTGGAATGTTACGGCGGCGGGACAGGATTGGACGGAGGCATAAGTATGTACGCGGTCATCCGCAGTGGTGGCAAGCAGTACCGCGTGGCTCCCGGAGACGTGATTCGGGTCGAGAGCCAGGGCGAAGCGGCCAACGGCAAAGTCTCGTTCGGCGATGTGCTGGCCGTTTCCGGCAGCGAAGGCCAGATTGCCAAGCCGGGCGCCGACGTGCATGTGAGCGGCGAGGTGGTCGAGCAAGGGCGCGGGGCCAAGATCCTGGTCTTCCACTACAAGCGCAAGAAGCAATATAAGAAGCTGCGCGGACACCGGCAGGCATATACCGCGGTGCGCATCACCGAGATTGCGTTCGATGGGCAGAGCTTCAAGGCTCCTGAGCTTCCGAAGAAAGAGCCCAAGCCGAAGAAGGCTGCGCCGGAAGTCGCGGAAGTGAAAGCGGCTCCGAAGAAGGCGGCGGCGAAGAAAACCGCGGCCAAGAAGGCAGCGCCGAAGAAAAAGAAGTAAGAAGCCGAGCTGCGCTCGGCCAGACAGGCGGGGGCGGCTGTCTCCACACGATTTGTTGAGGATTCGATATGGCACATAAAAAAGGGCAAGGCACATCACGAAATGGGCGCGATTCCAACGCGCAGCGTTTAGGTTTTAAGGCCTTCGGCGGACAGCTGGTCCCCGGCGGGACCATCATCGTGCGGCAGCGGGGCACGCGAGTAAAGCCCGGCCTGAACGTCGGCCGCGGCAAGGACGACACGCTCTTCGCCAAGATTACCGGCCGCATCAAGTTCCTGGACAAGGGCGGCATGGGCAAATTTGTGATGGTGGAGCCGGTGGAAGCGAAGTAGTTCGCGGGCGAGGGCGCCCGCGCCACACCAAGAACTGCGAGCCTCGGCTTTGAGCTGGGGCTTTTTTGTTGGAGCTGACAGCTGTGTTTATTGACGAAGCCAAAATTCGGGTCAAAGCAGGCGACGGCGGCAACGGCTGTATGGCGTTCCGGCGGGAGAAGTTTGTCCCGCGCGGAGGGCCTTCGGGCGGCGACGGCGGCAAGGGCGGCGACGTCATCATGGAATCGAGCGAACGCCACAACACGCTGGTGCACTTCCGCTTCAATCCGGAATATCAGGCGCAGCGCGGACGGCACGGCGAAGGCTCCAACCGCACCGGCAAAGAGGGCGAAGACGTTCTGCTGAAAGTTCCGGTGGGCACCATCGTCTATGACGACGAGACCGGAGAGAAAGTTTATGACTTCTCTGCGCCCGACGAGCGCATGGTCATCGCGGCCGGGGGACGTGGCGGACGCGGCAACGCTCGCTTTGCCACGCCGGTGCATCGCGCGCCGCGCGAACATGAGGAAGGACGCCCCGGCGAGGAACGTGTCTTTCGTCTCGAGCTGAAGCTGCTGGCGGATGTGGCGCTAATCGGATACCCGAATGTAGGGAAGTCCACGCTGATCTCGCGCATTTCGGCGGCGCGGCCGAAGGTCGCGGACTATCCTTTCACCACACTGCAGCCGAATCTTGG
This sequence comes from uncultured Acidobacteriaceae bacterium, assembly GCA_963697035.1. Classification (GTDB taxonomy): domain Bacteria; phylum Acidobacteriota; class Terriglobia; order Terriglobales; family Acidobacteriaceae; genus PALSA-270. The sequence goes on from CAVOMN010000005.1 coordinate 678,333, forward strand.
AGTGGTTGTGGTCGGCAAGCCGCCCCACGAAAAGAGCTTCGTAGTGGCCGACATTCCAGGCCTGATTGAAGGCGCGCACAGTGGCGCGGGCCTAGGTACGCAGTTCCTGAGGCATATCGAGCGCACGCGCCTGCTGGTGCATCTGGTGGATGTGTCGGATGGCAGCGGAAGGCCCGACCCGGTAAAGGATGTTGAAGTCATCACTGGCGAACTGGAAAGCTTTGGCGCGCAGCTGGAGGAGAAGCCGGTACTCATGGTGGCTTCGAAGATTGATGTCGCGAATAAAGACAAGCTGGCGAAACTCAAGCGCTATTGCAAGAAGCACGGGCTGGAGTTGCTTCCGGTCTCCGCAGTTACGGGCAAAGGAATCGAAGAACTGACGTATGCGATGGCGGAGAAAGTGGAAGAGGCGCGGAAGGCGGTTCCGGCGGCTGTTGGCCAATAGGGATGCGCGCCTGGCGTGCGCTTTGTGCCTCGCAAAAAACGCGAGGCTTGCGCACGGCGCGCCTGGGTCCTTCGCTTCGCAAAAAGCGCTCGCTCAGGATGACAACCTAAACAAAAAACTAGGCGGCCATGGCTGGCCGCCCGTTTGAGTTAGGCGTGCGCCGCTTGCGAGGAACCGTGCTGGAAGCGGTATTGCAGAATCTTCGCCGCCAGCGTCGTGGCCGTCTTCTCGCCGGTGTCCTGACTGCGGACGACTTCTCCGCGGCATACTACTTCGGCCGATGAGAGTCCGGCAATTTCCACCGGCAGCACGAGATTGATTTCCAGCTGCGCGTTGGGCGAGAGCGTTTCTTCCGCCTGGAAGAGCAAGCCAGAGCGGCTGATGTTCTCGGTTGTTCCCTCGCGCCAATCTTGTTCGCCGAGCTGGCGATATTTCAGCGGCAAGTGAAGACTAAAACGTTGAGCGCGGAAGGGCGAAACTTTCTCCCGGCTCCGGATATGCGGTTGTGAAAAAGAACGAGCATGACATGAAAACCTCCTGAGGGAGCGCTGTGTCCAGCACCTCCCGCACCTTGGCGTTCAGGGCGGGTAGGGTAAAGGGCTTCTGGAGCAGGTTGGTTCCTGGATCCAGCACGCCGTTGTGGCCGATCGCATTTTCGGTGTAGCCCGACATATAGAGCACTCTGGTTTCGGGCCGCACCGAGGTGAGGCGGTCAGCAAGTTCACGCCCGTTCATGCCCGGCATGATGACGTCCGTCAACAGCAGGTGAATCGGGCCTGGGTGAGTTACAGAAAGTTGCATGGCAGTCACGCCGTTGTTGGCTTCAAGCACGGTGTAGCCCTGCTTGGTCAAATACTGGCGGGTGATGTTGCGGAGGGTGTTTTCATCCTCGACCAGCAAAATGGCTTCGCGAAACGGTCCGGAAGCAGTTTCCGAGACAGCCTTTTGGACTGGAATCGGCTCGCCCGTGGCGGTGACCCGGGGCAGATAGATCTTGAAGGTCGTGCCCTTGCCCAGTTCGCTATAGACCCAGATGTAGCCATCGCTCTGTTTGACGATGCCGTACACGGTGGAAAGGCCAAGCCCCGTGCCCTTCGAGCCTTTGGTGGTGAAGAAAGGCTCGAAGAGGTGGGCCTGGGTGTCGGCATCCATGCCTACGCCGGTATCGCTGACCGCCAGCATGACGAACTCGCCAGGCTTCACCGGGTGAATGCACCTGGGCATAGCTATCATCGAGCGTGACATTGGCGGTTTCTATGGTGAGCTTGCCGCCATGCGGCATGGCATCGCGCGCGTTCACCGCCAGATTCATGATGACTTGCTCAATCTGGCTGGGGTCGGCCTTCACCGAGCCGAGATTCGTTCCCGGAACCATGGCCAGATCGATGTCTTCGCCAATAACTCGCGTGAGCATCTTGGGGTTTTCGGTCACCACGCTGTTGAGATCCACCACCTTCGGCGCGATCATCTGTTTGCGGCTAAAGGTGAGCAGTTGGCGGGTGAGCCCGGCGGCGCGTTCGGCGGCGCGGGCAATTTCGTGCACCAGACCGTGCGGAGCTCGGGATCATTGGCGGTGCGCTCGGCGAGAAATTCACAGTAGCCGGAGATGACCATCAGAAGATTGTTGAAGTCGTGGGCGATGCCGCCGGCAAGCCGCCCCACAGCTTCCATTTTTTGCGCCTGGCGAAGTTGTTGTTCCAGAGCGCGGCGCTGGGTGACATCTTCGGCGAACAGTTCGAAAGTGAGCGCGGTTTTTGATACCGACAGGGTGCCATCGCTGGAAATAGCGCGACCGGAAAGACGAACCATCACCGGCTTGCCGTCCTTGCCCATCCATTCCGAGGTCAGATCCTTGAACGGCTGCAGGGAGCGCAGACAATCCGCCATGGTGAACCACTGCTGCGAATCGCGATGCAGATTGGCCAGATTTTCCCCGGTGATTTCGGTCGCGGCGGCGTAGCCCAGCATTTCTACCAGCGCCGGATTGGCGTCAAGCATCACGCCGCGGGCGTCGCAGCGGCAAATGCCGTAGGGGGCGTTGGTGACCAGAGAGCGGAAGTTGACCTCGGAACGGCGCAGACCATCCTGCACCGAACGCAGCGCGTAGTTGCCCCAACAGATCAGCACCGCCACCAGCACGAATAAAGCGAAGATCAAAGAAGGCTTCGCGGCTCGAACCCGGCCGTGTGTGTGCCCACGAGCGCGAAATATCCGCTCACCGTGAGGGCGAAGGAAGTGGCTGCCAGTCCTGGCTTCCAGCCGCCGTACCACGCGCTCACCATCACGGCAACGGCAAAAACCAGGAGGCGGCTTTCTACCACGTCGCTTAACAGAAAAACGGGAATAAGGGCCAGAATGATACTGAGGAGGGCGACTCCATAGCGCAGGATGGGCGCGCGCGGCGGAGAAAAATCGTACCGTTTGCGAAGAAGGGGGAGATTCACTCGCATACAAGCCGATCCTATGTCCCAAAATGGGAGTCGCGCGAGTTACGGGGGTGTATGTGGATAACGGTCCAACGGACATAGACCACGAGTCCGATAAACACAAGCAACCTTTCGCGCACGCAGCGCAATTGTGCGAAATCTTCTAGGGAGTAACCGGCAGGGGGCTCTGGCAGAGATCCCGCAAAAGCTTGCGCGTATCGCGCAAAAGCCTGAAACTAAGGGCCATTTTGTTTTTCAGACCGCGGACGGAAACGCAGTTCCGGTAACCCAACCATGGATATTGGTCTTTTTGGTGGAACTTTCGACCCTATTCACCATGGCCATTTGGCCCTGGCTCGTGCGGCGCAGGAGCGCTTCGCGTCTGGGACGCATTCATTTTGTGCCGTCCAATATTCCGCCGCACCGGCCGCGCGGGCCGCTGGCATCCTATTTCGATCGCTATGCCATGGTGGTTCTGGCGACCATGGGAGAGAAGACGTTTATGCCTTCGTTGCTGGAATGCCCTGAATTCGCAGGCGGAAATAGCGCCATTCCAAAGCGCGCTCCCGGCCGCGAGCGCCGAATTTCAGCATCGATACGGTGCGCCGCTTCAAGCAGACGCTCAAGAAAAGCGACCGGCTGTTTTTCCTGATCGGGATTGACGCCTTTGCGGAGATCTCCAAATGGCGCGAGCCGGAAGCCCTGCTCCGGGAATGCGAATTCATCGTAGCCAGCCGCCCCGGATTATTCGCTGGCCGATGTGGCGAATGCGCTGCCCGACAGCATGCGGCCGAAAGCTGCAATAAGCAAGCCATTCGCCAAGCAGCCCGCCAAAGGAGATTTGGTCCTGGCCGGCGCGACGGTTCATCTGCTGGAAAATGTGCATCAGACCATTTCAGCCACCGCGATCCGGGAAGCCGTCGCGGCGAAACGTCCGCTGGGCAGGCTGGTGGATGCCGAGGTGGCCGAGTACATCAAGAAGATGGGGTTGTATAAAAGCAGCCGTTAGGTCGTTGCGTCGTTAGTCGTTGCGCTTCTGCCTGGTCGATCGAGCTACAATGGGACTAAGCGGAAGTGCTTGTCGAGCTACAATGAAATGGCTGACGGCTGAAGGCCAAGGACGACCAATTCCCGCATGAAAAAAAACGATCTCAAGCGCCAAGTCTCCGAAGCCATCACGCCTGTCAGGAAAAGAAGGCAGAAGCAATCACCATTTTGGAACTGGAACAAGGCTCGGGGGCATTTACCGACTACTTTCTGGTTTGCAGCGGAACGCAATCCGCGGCAAGTGCAGGCGATTGCCGATGAGGTCGAGTTGCGGCTCAAGCGGGCCGACCTCTATCCCGCGCACACCGAAGGCTACAAGCAGGCGGAGTGGGTGCTGCTGGACTACGTCGATTTCGTGGTGCATGTCTTCTCCGAGCAGGCGCGCAAGTTTTACGATCTCGAGCGCTTGTGGAAGTCGGCCGCGCCGCATGGCACCCGAGGAGTTGAAAACGCGGCGGTCGCGAACAGGGCTGGCAGCCGTCCGGGACTCCGCGAAGAAAGCGGGCCTAACCTCGTCCTCTGCGTGCGGCGACGCCTCGTTCCGGTCGCCGCATACGTCGGCTATGAAACTCACCATCGCCTGGATTGGCAAAACCAAAGAGCCGGCGATTCAGTCGCTGACCGAGGAATATCTGCGGCGACTGGAGCACTATGCTGAATGCGAGGGGATGCGCGCTCAAGGATGAGGCGGCGCTGCTGCGGTTGAGTAGAGTCGAATTCCCGCTCGCGCACCAAGCCGTTCTGATTCTGCTGGACGGCAAGGGCAAGCAGATGTCTTCGGAAGAGCTGGCGAAGTTTCTTGGCGATCATCAGGATCGCAATCCGGCGCCGTTACTGTTCGCCATCGGACCGGCGAATGGGTTCAGCGAGAAGCGACGCGGCAAGCCGCGTCGCTGCGGCTTTCGCTGGGCAGGATGACGATCGCGCATGAATTGGCGCGAGTGGTTTTGTTGGAGCAGCTCTATCGAGCATTCACGATTCTGCAGGGGCATCCCTATCATCTGGCGCACTAAAGGCGCGGCCTGTACCTTCGTGATATTTCCGGACAGACTGCGGAAGTTTAGAGTCATATTCATAACGATACTCAAATTCTTACAAGGAAGATCTCATGAAAAATCCCATTGACGTGTTGCGCATGAAAGAACAGGAAATTCTGAAAATCAAAGTTGAGATTGAAGCGTTGCGAATCACGGCTCGCCTGCTGAACGACGATGCTCCGCCCGCAGCCGCCCCGAGGTCGGACACTCCGCAACTGGTCGAGATGCCCTGAACCGGGCGGCAGTTTGCCGGGCTCGTGTTGTGAGTTCCGATTCGCGGAGATTCGCTTCCTGGCGAAGCCCGCGTATTGGCTTGACGGGGCTGAAGCCCGCGTCCGACAATTGAGCGGATGACCTGGTTCAAGCGCGAATCCGGCGAACTGGACACCTCGGGCGAAAAGAAAGTTCGCACCGAGGGCTTGTGGGTAAAGTGCGAGAACTGCCGCCAGATCATCTGGAAGAAAGACCTGGCCGAGAACCTGAATGTTTGCCCCAAGTGCGACCAGCACTTCCGCATTGATGCCCGCACCCGCCTGGCGCAACTGCTCGATGACAATCAATACGAGGTGTTCGAGTCCGACCTGGCTTCCACCGATCCCCTGAAGTTTGTGGATCTCAAGGCGTATTCTTCCCGGCTCAAGCAGGCCCAAGCCGATACCGGACTGAAGGACGCCATCATCAATGCCCGCGGCAAGCTGAACGGCCGTCCGGTGATTGTGAGCGCCATGGAGTATTCCTTCATCGGCGGAAGCATGGGCGCGGTGGTGGGCGAAGAGATTACCCGCGCCATTGAGCAGGCGATGGAAAGCCAGACTCCTATCATCATCATTTCCGCTTCCGGCGGGGCACGCATGATGGAAGGCGTGATCAGCCTGATGCAGCTGGCGCAAGATCTCCGCGGCGCTGGCCCGGTTGGACGAAGCTCGCGTGCCCTATATTTCCGTGCTCACCGACCCCACTACCGGCGGCGTCACGGCTTCCTTTGCCATGCTCGGCGATTTGAATATTGCCGAACCGGGCGCGCTGATCGGGTTTGCCGGCCCGCGCGTCATCGAGCAGACCATCCGCCAGAAGCTTCCGCAAGGCTTCCAGCGCAGCGAATTTCTGCTCGAACACGGCATGCTGGACGCCGTGGTCCACCGCAAGCAGATGAAGTCTTACATTGGGCGCGCGCTGGAGTTCATGACGCCGGCTTTCCAGCCTTCAGCTATCAGCTCTCAGCCTTCAGCTTAGGCAAGTGCACCGCATCCTCAACGCTTCTATTTCTGCCATTCGAGCGATGGAAAGTGGTGGAAGTCTGTCTCGCATTTCGCAAACTGATAAGCTGGTAGCTGAAGGGCTGAAAGCTGTTCATCCATGTCCTACGAAACCGCCGTTGCCCGCATGTTTGCCCTTGGCCACGAACTGGCCACGCCCGCGCGCAAATTCGATCTGGCGCACATGCGCGTGCTGCTGGAAGCGCTAGACAATCCGGAGCGAGCGATTTCCCGCGGTGTTGATTGCAGGCACGAACGGCAAAGGCTCGACCGCGGCCACGCTGGCTTCGATTCTGCACGCTTCCGGCTTGCGCACCGGACTTATACACTTCGCCTCACCTGGTTGCGATCAACGAACGCATTCGCATGGACGGCGAAGCGATCGGCGACGATGAGTTTGCCGTGCTGCACGACTGCGTGGACCGCGCTGCGGAACGGTTGGTCAGCGAAGGCGAACTGCCCTGGCATCCCAGTTTTTTTGAGATGCTGACAGCGATCGCGTTCGAATATTTCGCGCAGCAGGACGTGGACATCGCCGTACTCGAAGTGGGCATGGGCGGACGGCTCGATGCCACCAACGTAGTCGAACCGCTGGTCAGCGTCATCACCGATATCTCGCTCGACCATCAGAAATTTCTCGGCGACACCGTCGCCGAAATTGCGCGCGAGAAGGCCGGGATCATCCGCCCCGGCGGGATTGTTGTGACTTTGCCGCAGCAGCCGCAAGCCAATGATGTGATCGGAAATACAATTCTGGATCTGGGCGCGCGGGGCGTGAGCGCGGTGCCCTATGTGCCGCCGGTGAGTCCGGCCAGCGATCGGTATTTTGCGCCTGCGGAAGAGCTGGGCCACATCGGTTCATTGAACTCAGCTCCGCAGGAGCGGAACATGTTAGCCCCGGACGCAAGTCCGGAGTACAAGGTAGCGCAAGATGACGCGCCCAAAGGGCGCAACAACGGAAATCCCAGCGCAGCCGCAGATGAGCAACAGTCCAGTGCTGGCGCAATCCCGATGCCCTATGTTTCCCGCTACCCCCTCAATATCATGGGGAAACAAATCCAGGTGGAAACTACGCTCCTGGGCCGTCATCAGCTAAGAAATGTCGCGTTGGCGATCGCTGCCGCCGAAGAGTTGAGCAAGCAAGGCTTCGCATCACCGCCAGCTCGATTGAGCGTGGCATCCGTGAAACGCGCTGGCCGGGCCGTTTTGAGGTTGCCCGCGACGAATGCAATGCCGGAATGCGTTCTGGATGTGGCCCATAATCCAGCCGGAGCCTGGGCGTTCCGCTCAACATTGTCCTCTGCTTATGAAGGTCGGCCTCTGACCTTTGTCTTCGGAGCGATGCGCGACAAAGCCATCGCTGAAATGACGGAGATTCTGTTTCCGCTCGCAGAACATGTGATCGCCGTACAGGCAGACAATCCGCGCCCGCCACACCGCAGGAAATCCGTGAAGCTGCCGCCCGCGTTTCCGCCGAGATCGAAGATGCGCCAGACCTCCCTTCAGCGCTGGAACGGGCCCGTACAGTGGCCGGCCGCAGGGGCGTGGTGGTGATTACAGGTTCCATCTATGTGGTAGGCGAGGCCATGCGAGCGCTGAAGCTTCGCATCTGAACAAAATATGCCGTCCTCAGAAACATCAGCAGACGGAATGAAGACGCGGCCGCCCGCTTCGCGAGATCCGGCCACGCCCTTGGCTCCGAGGCCGCCATCCGCCCGCAAGTATGGCTGGCCGAGCCGGCTGCGTTCCTATTTCATTCTGGACCCCCTGGTGTTCGCCTACACCTTCATCTTCGGCATGCTTTCTCTGCCCTTCGGCTTTTTCGATTCCAGCGGCCGCATCCTGCACGGCTTTGCGCATGCCTGGGCGCGGATGATCATGGGAACAGTCTTTTGTCCTGTGAAGGTGACGGGACTGGAGAACATCAACTTGTCTCGCCCGCAGTGTCATCGCCGCCAATCACGCTTCCGCCCTTGATATTCCGATTCTCTACGCTAATCTGCCTTTTCAGTTCCGCATCGCCTTCAAGAGCGAGCTGCTTTCGTATCCGATCGTGGGCTGGCACCTGAAGCGCTCGGGGCAGGTCTGCATCGACCAGCAGAATCCCGCGAAGTCCATCGCCAGCATTCGTTCCGCGCTCAAGGGCCTGAAGGCCGGAATGCCGCTGGTCATTTTTCCCGAAGGCGGGCGCACGCCGGACGGTGAACTCAAACCATTTCTGCCCGGCGCTTTTTTCCTTGCCATCAAAGCCCAGGTGGATGTCGTTCCAGTTGCGCTGGTGGACACCTTCGAACTGTTGCCCATGAACACCTACCACATCAAATGCCGCCCGCTGGAGATGCGGGTCGGCGAGCCGATCCCGACCAAGGGGTTGACCATGCGCGATCTGGAGAGCCTCTCTGCCAAAGTGCACGAGGCCATGGCCTCGCTGCTGAGAGAAGGCGTGGCATAATTTCTGGCGGAGGCATTCTCCCATGAAGCTTCGCTCTTTCGTATTGTCCCTCCTGTTGGCAACAGCGGTATACGCGCAAAGTGCCCCGACCATCAAGCAAGCGAAAGAATTCATGCAGCAGGCCGAGACTCGCCTGAACGAACTCAGCATCTAAGGTCAATCGCGCCAGTTGGATTGAAGACAACTTCATCACCGACGACACCCAGGCCATGTCGGCCGATGCGCAGGATGAAGATACCGCTGTCACCACGGGGCTGGTGGAGAAGGCCAAACGCTTCGACAAACTGAAAATGCCTCCGGAGTTGGCGCGAAAATTCAAGCTGTTGCGCTTGTCGCTAACGGCACCTGCGCCGAAAGATCCGCGCTGCGCAAGGAAATGACGGGGATCGCCGCCTCGCTCGAAGCCGACTACGGCAAAGGCAAGTATTGCCGCAAGCCCGACCGATTGCCTGGACATCACCGCCATCGAGCGCATCATGGGAAGCAGCCGCGATCCGAAAGAGTTGGAAGACGTCTGGCAGGGATGGCACAAAGTTGGCGCGCCCATGCGCGAGCGTTACGCGCGGTTCGTTGCAGCTGTCGAATCAGGGGGCGCGGGAAATCGGCTTCAAAGACACCGGCGCCATGTGGCGCTCCAACTACGATATGCCACCGGATGAATTCAGCGCCGAAATCGAGCGGTTGTGGCAGCAGGTCCGGCCGCTCTATCTTTCGCTGTACACATTCGTGCGGGCGCGGCTTTCGCAGCATTACGGTGCGGATTTAGTTCCACCCAATGGCCCCATGCCCGCCGATCTGCTGGGCAATCCCTGGGCACAGGAGTGGGGGAATGTCTATCCGCTGCTGGGAATGCCGCAGACGAGCAGCGGCTACGACCTGACAGAGTTGCTCAAGGCAAAGTCCGTTGAGCCGCGCGGCATGGTGAAGGATGCCGAGAATTTCTTCACCTCCATGGGATTTGCCCCACTGCCACAAACCTTCTGGGAGCGGTCGCTCTTCACCAAGCCGGCCGACCGCGACGTGGTTTGCCATGCTAGCGCGTGGGACATCGACAACAAGGACGACCTGCGTATCAAGGTCTGCCTGCAGGTGCGCGATGTGGATTTCGTCACCGTCCACCACGAACTCGGTCACAATTTTTATCAGCGTGCCTACAAGAACCAGCCGTTTCTCTTCGAGAACGGCGCCAATGACGGCTTTCACGAGGCCATCGGCGATTCCATTGCCCTAGCCATCACGCCTGACTACTTGCATCAGGTCGGATTGCTCGAGCAGGTTCCATCGGCCGACAACGACATTCCCCAACTGCTCAAGCAGGCGCTCGACCGGGTTGCATTTCTGCCATTCGGCTACATGATCGATCAGTGGCGCTGGAAAGTTTTCTCGGGAGAAATTAAGCCCGCTGAATACAACAAAGCCTGGTGGGATTTGCGGCTGAAGTATCAGGGCATCGCGCCGCCGGTCGCGCGCAGCGAAGCCGACTTCGATCCTGGCGCGAAGTATCACATTGCGGGCAACGTGCCGTACGTGCGCTATTTTTTGGCCTACATTCTGGAATTTCAGTTTTACCGCGCATTGTGCCACGAGTCCGGCTACAGCGGCCCGCTCAATCGCTGCACGTTCTTCAACTCCAAAGAAGCGGGAGCGAAATTCCAGAAGATGCTGGCCATGGGCCAGAGCAAGCCCTGGCCGGATGCTTTGGAAGTCCTGACCGGCCAGCGCGACATGGATGCGACCGCCATCCTCGACTATTTCGCGCCGCTGCAGAAGTGGCTGGATGAGCAGAACAAGGGGCAGAAGGCGGGATGGTAGGCGATGAGGCTAATATTCCAACTGGAACATCCTGTATATACGAAATGTATAGACAGATAAGTAGATGAGTGGGCAAGGGCTGTAGAGGGCAATTTGGAGGCTTTGCTTTTCGTCAGAAATGCCACATTGGGATTTCATTTTTTGCCCCGGTTCGCGCTAAGGCCGGACGCGAACCTGGGCGCTGGGCTGATAACAGCCCGCCTTAGCCTGGAGTGTCTGATTCGCCTCCGATCTCGAATACGGTATTGTTGGCATGGCATAATAGGCGTCCTATGTCCGCGCTCTTGCGTTCGCTCCGCATCTTGCGCCAAAACTGGAAGGTCAGCGCGATTTCAATTTTCTCGCTCTCCATCGCAATGGCCTTAGGCGTCATTTGCCTCTGCGTCTCCAACACATCGCTTCTAGTTGGCCCAGCGGGTGTGGCGCCAGAGCATCTCGTCACCATCTACCTGCGCTCACCGGGCAAAGACATTGACCACGTTTCATACCCGGACTATCAGTATTATCGCGAGAACAATCATGTCTTCGAAGACCTAGCCGCGATGCCGGAGGAGGTTAGTGTTATTCGCGTAGGATTCGGTGCTCCCGGGCAATCACAGAAGCCGCTGGTGACAGTGACGAACAATTCGGTCTCGGAGAATTACTTTTCGGTGCTTGGCCTTAAGCCGCATCTCGGGCGTTTTTTCGCCGCGAGCGATAACAATTCCAGTTCGCCCGTCGCCGTGATGACCTATTCCTGCTGGAAGCGCTTTGGCTCCGATCCAAATATCGTCGGCAAGGTCATCGGTTCGTTATCAATCATTGGCGTGGCTCCCAAAGAGTTCACCGGCTCGCTGTTTGGCATCAACGGTGACCTTCTGGTCCCGCTTTCGAGCAATACTCTTTCCAGCAAGCGTGAGGACCGCCGCTTGAATCTTCTCGCCCGGCTTAAGCCGGGAGTGAACCGCGCTCAAGCGCAGGCTGACGTTACAGTTCTTTCGCATCAACTGGCCGCGGCCTATCCAAAAGAAGACCGAGGCTGCGCGGCGGATTGTGACCCGCGCCAGCCTTCTACCGCCAGACGCCATCCCCGCTGCCGAACTGGCGGTCGCGGTGCTGCTGACGCTTGTCCTGCTGGTGCTGCTCATTGCCTGCGCCAACGTCGCAAACCTGCTGCTTGCGCTGGCGATAAGACGACGCCAGGAAGCGACCATCAAGCTCTCGCTGGGGGCGTCGCGGGGCCGGGTCATACGGGAATTTCTCCGCGAAGCGGCGCTGATATGCGCAATCAGCAGCGTTCTGGGCTATGCCCTCGCCGCGGTCGCCATCGCTCGCTATTCCAACTTCAACATCGATGTGCCCATGCTAGGCCCCTATTTCCTAGGCTTGAGGCTGGATCTCGACTTTACCGTCGTGGCCTTCACGATCGTCCTGATGTCTATCGCCATTCTCGCGACGGGACTACCCGCAGCGCTCTATGCTTCCTCGCCGAACCTTGCGCAGATTCTCAGCGGCGAAGTCGTGGTTGGCGGCACCAGCAAAAAAATCCTCTTGAACGCGCTTGTAGTCGTTCAGGTCGCGGTCTGCACTCTCGTACTCGTCGGTATGGGCTTATGCGAGCGCAGTCTGTACAGCCTGCGCCATGTCAATCCTGGCTTCAAGACGCAGAACATCATCGCGCTGGATATCAGCGAGGCCCACTACGATCTGCCGGAAGCGCAAAGGATCGCACTTTCTGAAAAGGCTCGCCAAATTGTGGTCACGTTGCCGGGCGTCGAATCCGCCACGCTGGGCAGTCTGCCTCTCCTAGACAACGAAAACGACGTTGGCGTGCGCCTGCCCGGAGCCGACAAGCCGGTTCCCATCCGATGGGGCGTAGGTGACGAAGGCTACTTCAATACGTTTGGTATTCAAGTGCTGGCTGGACGCGGGTTTGATTCCGGAGATACCGCGTCTTCCCCCGCCGTAGTAGTAATCAATCAAAAGATGGCCGAAACACTCTGGCCGGGGCGCGATGCAGTGGGCCGCAGCCTGCTGATTGGCGATGGACTGCAAAAGGCGAGCGTCGTGGGCGTGGTGGCGAACGCCAAGTACGGCGACCTTTACGAGGAACCTTTGCCTTTCTTTTATTACTCGCAAAGCCAACGCCAGGAAACAGAGCCTCTCATCGTACGGACGAAAAGCGATCCGGGTGTCTGGACGCGCTCGGTGGTCAAAGGCCTTCGTGAATGCGGGGATTCAGACGCCGCTCGATCCTGTGACCTTTGAACATATCGAAAATCTCATGCTTTTGCCGGAACGCATCGTAGCGGGAAGCGTAACCGCGCTCGGCGCACTTGGAATGCTTCTGGCGGTCGTGGGGCTGTTTGGCGCAATCTCTTACTCGGTGAGTGCGCGAAAAAAGGAGCTTGGCCTGCGAATCGCACTGGGAGCGCAGCCGCGGCAATTGCTAAGGATGATCTTTCGGGAGACGCTTTCAGTGGCAGGCACGGGCACAATGATCGGAATTGCGTTCGGCGTAGCCCTTACCGTTGCAGTGCGTTCGCACTTTTATCGCATCGGAGCATTCGAGTGGTCGGTGCTCGATTCCGGTCGGCGCGACCATGCTGGCCATCTCATTGGCAATCGCTTATGTCTCCGCCAGACCCTGGCTCAGGGTCGACCCGATGGAAGCCGTCCGCCACGCTTAGGGTCCTGCGAAGTCGAACGATGGACCACTACCTCTGAAACCGCGCATTTTGCCGAGCGGCTTTGCTGAAGGGGAGCATTTTGCCGTCCGTATTACACCGCTACATCCTCGGTTTGACCCTCCTGCAACCCTCCTTTAAACTCAAGTCTTTCAGTAAAATTAAGGCTTTCTTCCCTATGCTCGACAATATCCACGTAAAGCTCCCCGACGGGAGCGTGAAAGACGTTGCTGCGGGCACGACCGCCCTCGATATCGCCAAGGACATTAGTCCGCGGCTTGCTGACGCCGCGCTGGCCGCGAAGGCGCGGCCGATGGGCGGGGCAAGCCCCGCCCCTACACAAGGTTCAGATGGCGAACTGATTGACCTCACCCGACCTCTGGAGAAAGACACCGAGCTTCGCATCCTGACGGAAAAAGACCCCGAGTCGCTGGAAGTTTACCGGCATTCCTCGGCGCATCTTCTGGCGGCGGCGGTGCTCGAATTATTCCCTGAGACCAAGCTTGGCCACGGTCCAGCTACGGAGAGCTGGGTTTTTCTACGATTTCTACCGGCCCACGCCCTTCACTCCGGAGGACCTGGAGAAAATCGAAAAGAAGATGCAGGAACTGGTGCAGCGGAATTTGCCCTACGCGCGCGAGTTTCTGCCGCGCAACGAAGGGCTGGAAAAGTTCAAGAGCGAAGGTGACTTCATGAAGTGCCACTTCATCGAGCAGTTCACCAAGCCCGATGAAAAGATTTCGATTTATAAGACTGGCAAATTTCTCGACTTCTGCCGTGGCCCCCACGTTCCTTCCACCGGAAAAATCAAGGCGTTCAAGCTGTTCAACATCGCCGGCGCCTACTGGCTGGGCGACGAGAAGAATCAGCAACTGCAGCGCATCTACGGGACCTCGTTCTTCTCGAAGAAGGACCTCGACGAATTTATTCGCAAGCAGGAAGAGGCCAAGAAGCGCGACCACCGCGTGCTCGGGCAGCAGCTAGATCTGTTTTCCATTCAGGAGCTGGCCGGGCCGGGGCTGATTTTCTGGCATCCCAAAGGCGGGATCATCCGCAAAGAGATGGAAGACTGGATGCGCTCCGAGTATCTGAAGCGCGGCTACTCGCTGGTGTACACGCCGCACGTAGCGCGGCGGCAGTTGTGGCAGACCTCCGGGCACGAGGGCTATTACTCGCAAAACATGTTCGATGTCATGGAGCTCGATGACGCCGAATACCGTCTGAAGCCCATGAACTGCCCGTTTCACATTTTGATCTACAAGGACTCGCTGAAGTCGTACCGCGATCTGCCGGTGCGCTTGGGTGAGTTGGGGACGGTTTACCGTTACGAGCGGTCAGGCGTCATGCATGGGCTGCTGCGCGTGCGCGGCTTTACTCAAGACGATGCGCACATTTTCTGCATGCCCGAGCAGGTCGAGAGCGAGATCGAAGGCTGCCTGGATTTTGCGCTCGACGTTTTGAAGGATTTCGGCTTCCACGACTTTGTCACCGAGCTTTCCACCTGGAATCCGGAAGACAAGCGGAATTTTGTCGGCACCGAGGAGCAATGGAAATCGGCGACCGCTTCGCTGGAAAATGTGTTGAAGCGGCGCAAGATCGAATACAAGACCATCCCGGGCGAGGCAGCGTTTTACGGGCCTAAGATCGACGTGAAGTTAGTGGACGCCATCGGCCGCCTGTGGCAGCTTTCGACGGTTCAGTTCGACTTCAATCTGCCGCAGCGCTTCGGATTGGAATACGTCTCGGAAGATGGTTCGCGCAAACAGCCAGTGATGGTGCATCGGGCGCTTTACGGATCGGTGGAGCGCTTCTTTGGTGTCCTGATCGAACATTACGCCGGAGCTTTTCCAGTGTGGCTGTCGCCGGTACAAGCTGTGATGATTCCGATTTCCGAGCGCCACGCCGACTACGCCAACCAAGTTGCCGCGCAGTTAAAAGGGGTGGGAGTAAGAGTAGAGGTAGATGCCCGCAATGAAAAGATGAATGCCAAAATCCGCGAGCACGCGCTGCAGAAAGTGCCGTTCTTACTCGTGGTCGGCGATAAAGAAGCCGAAGCCGGCAAAGTAAACGTCCGCACCCGCGGCAAAGAGAAGACCGAAGACATGCCAGCGGCGGAGTTCGTGGACAAGATCAAGAAGCTGATCGCGGAGAAAAGCGCCGTCCTATAGACGCGTAAGGACAGCCGCCCCCGGCTGTCCCTACGTTTGTTTCTAATCTGATAATCTTTCCTCCCGTCATCTATCGGAGGAATCTCCGCCATGCCCAGAAATAGAGTTTCGGTTTTGTTCGCAATCACGGTTGCTCTCGTTGCGACCGCCCACGCCGCCGACCAATATGCTGTGTCTTTCGAGCGCAATGTTGCCGTGAAAATGCGGGACGGTGTGACGCTGCACGCCGACATCTATCGTCCCAAGGCGGACGGAAAATTTCCCACGCTCCTGACGCGCACTCCCTACGATAAGAACTACGGCTTTGGCTTTGGCCTGGAGGCGGCTGCGCGCGGCTATGTGGCGATCGTCCAAGACGTTCGCGGCCGCTTCACTTCCGGAGGCGAGTGGTATCCGTTCAAGCACGAATCTGAGGACGGCTTTGATACGGTGGAATGGGCTGCTGCGCTGCCGTATTCCAACGGCAAAGTCGGCATGTGGGGCGCTTCTTACGTGGGAGCAACCCAAATGCTCGCGGCCATCGCTCACCCGCCGCATCTGGCGGGCCTTTGCGCAGTGATTACCGCGAGCAACTATCACGACAACTGGACCTACCAGGGCGGCGCTTTCGAACAGTGGTTCAACGAGTCGTGGACCTCGGGACTGGCGCAAAACACGCTGTCGCGGCAAGTTTCCGATGAAACCAATGCAATGCAAGGTTCCTCGCGCCTGCCGCTGCCCAACTATCCTCTGTTCAATTTTCCCGATGTGCGAACCGCCGACCTCACGGCGCTGCTGGCGCCGTATTTTGTGGATTGGCTGTCCCATCCTAGCTATGACGATTATTGGAAGCGCTGGTCCATCGAGGAGCACTATGCGGACATCAATGTTCCGGTGATGACGGTCGCCGCCTGGTACGACATTTTTCAGGGGGGATCGCTGCGCAATTACATGGGACTCAAGGCGCACGCGGGCAGCGAGGCGGCGCGGCGCGGGCAGCATCTGGTGATCACCATCGGCGGCCATGCCGGCTACGGCCGCAAGGTTGGCGACGTTGATTTCGGCCCGGCCGCGGAGGACTCCAAGGAGAATGACGAACTTGACTGGTATGACTATCTCTTCAAGGGCGTGCAGAACCAGTTTGCGCAAAAGCCGGTAAAGATTTTTGTCATGGGCGTCAACCAGTGGCGCGACGAAGACGAATGGCCGCTGGCCCGCGCCCGCGAAACGAAATATTTTTTGCATTCGCAAGGGAGCGCGAACTCGATGGGCGGCAACGGTAGTTTGTCGGCTGACGCTCCGCACTCCGAGCCCTCCGACCATTATGTTTACGATCCTTCTAAACCTGTGCCGACGACTGGCGGCCCACTATGCTGCGACGTTCAGCACCTGGAGCCGGGTCCGCGCGATCAGCGGCCCGTCGAGGCGCGCAACGATGTTCTGGTGTATTCGACTCCGGCTCTTTCGCAGGACATGGAAGTCACCGGCCTGGTCAGCCTTGAGCTCTACGCCTCTTCGTCCGCCGTCGACACCGACTTCACCGCCAAGCTTGTGGACGTTGGCCCCGACGGCATTGCGCGAAATCTGACCGAAGGAATCATTCGCGCCCGCTATCGCGATTCCCTGGAAAAGGCCGACCTGCTCAAGCCGGGGCAAGCGTACAAGTTCACCATTGATCTATGGTCCACCAGCAATGTCTTTCTCAAGGGACACAGCCTGCGCCTGGAAATTTCCAGCAGCAACTTTCCGCGCTTTGACCGCAATCTCAATACCGCCGAGCAGCCGGAGTCCGGGCAGAAATTCGTCTCGGCTACAAACGTCATCTACCACGATGCCCGGCATCCCTCGGCGCTCATTCTGCCAGTCGTGCCCAGCGAATGAGCGCAAGGAGCACAGCGAAGCCTTCGAACAAAGCGCAGACCGTCAAGAAACTAAAGTCACCGTTTTCTGCAGGATATGATTGGCGGCTTGCTGACCCGCAATTTACGATTTTGCGGTATGTCTTCTTTCGGCACGTCAATACCCCTGCGAAGGGCGCCGCTGCCCCCGCGCCAGCAACCGCTCCGGTCTCCGCGCCAGTGCTGCTGGCTTCCATGCTGCGCGTTTCCGCCAAAATCAGCGACTTGTTTCTGTCGCCTGGTAAGCCGCCGCTGGTCGAAGTCAGCGGAAAGCTGCATGCCGGCGGGGCCTCGCAAGCTGATGCCCGACGATACGCGCCGCATTGCCGGCGAATTGATCGGCGACAACCAGCACGCTCTCGCCACACTGCGGGAAAATGGTTCCTGCGACATTTCCTATAGCTTGCCGAGCACGGCCCGCTTTCGCGTGAATATCTTCATGCAGCGCGGCAGTTGCGCGATTGTCATGCGGGTGATTCCGGGGAACATTCCGGATTTCAGCGCGTTGAGCTTGCCCGCGGAGTTAAAGGAAATTTCTCAATCTTCGCAATGGCATCGTTCTGGTAACCGGGCCCACCGGATCGGGGAAGTCTTCGACGCTGGCGGCCATCATTGATCTCATCAACACCAGCAGCATTACCATATTCTGACCATCGAAGATCCTGTCGAATTCTTGCACAATCATAAGAACTGCCTGATTCATCAGCGCGAGTTGCATAGCGATACGCCCAGCTTTGCCTGGCGTTGCGCGCCGCTTTGCGGCAGGCGCCGAAGGTGATTTTGGTGGGCGAGATGCGCGACAAAGAGACCATCGAAATCGCGCTTGAAGCGGCCGAAACCGGGCACCTGGTGCTTTCGACTCTGCACACCATTGATGCTTCGAAGACGGTCGAACGAATTATCGGCGTGTTTCCGCTCGCCGAGCAGCACATGATTCGCAACCGCCTGGCGAAGAGTTTCCGTTACATCGCTTCCCAACGGCTGATTCCCCGCAAAGACGGCAGCGGCAGAATCGCCGCTATCGAAATTCTCAAATCCACTCTTCGTACCCGCGAATACGTGGAAAAGGGCGAGGGCGAAGGCAAGACTCTGCTCGATGCCATGCGCTCCGGAAGCACCGAAGGCATGCAACACTTTGACGGCGAAATCGAGCGGCTGATCCGCGAAGGGGTCGTCAGCATGGATGTGGGCCTGGCTTACGCCACCAACGCCGGGAATCTTCGCCTGGAATTGTCCGACGTACCCAGTACGCCGGCCGACCCGCTGCTGGAAGCACAGCCCGGCGACGCGAAGTAGGCGGCAGAAACTTCTGTCCGTATTCTGCTAAATTGCTTTAGCTCTTTTTGAAGCATCTCCGCATGGCTTCGAAGTCCCGGGCGATCAACGTTGGCGTGATTTCCGATACCCACGGACTATTGCGTCCCGAAGCCGTTGCCGCATTGCAGGGCTCTGATTTCATCATTCACGCCGGCGACATCGGTGATCCCGAGATACTCAAAGAGCTGGGGAAGATTGCCCCGGTCACCGCTATCCGCGGGAATGTGGACCGCGATTCCTGGACGAGAAGATTCCATCGACCAATGCGTTGGAGGCAGGCCGAGTGTCGATCTACGTGCTGCATGATTTGCAGCGACTCGACCTCAAGCCAGAGGCAGCGGGATTTGCTGCCGTAATCTACGGTCACAGCCACATCGCGAGGCAGGAGACGAAGAATGGCGTGCTGTACTTTAATCCTGGCAGCGCCGGGCCGAGGAGATTTGGGCTGCCGGTGAGTGTAGGACGTCTGATCGTCAGCGGCGGTAGAGTTAAGGCAGAGATTTTTGAGCTGCCCTTGGCGAAAGACAGAATCCGGTGAAAACACCGCTCGATGGTTCGGACTCTTCGCACCGCTGGGGATCTGTCGACTTGCTGGCTCGCTCGCAACGAGCGAACCAGACCACGCAGGATGACCAGGCGTTTACGTCTTTACTAATGGCTGAAGGCTGAGAGCCGACGGCTAACACGATTGCTACAATCCTTCAGTGTCCCTCCAGTTCAAAATTGACTCCGCCGCTGGCTCTGCCCGCGCCGGACGTCTGATCACTGCTCATGGCGAAGTGGAGACTCCCGTCTTCATGCCGGTGGGCACGCTGGCCACGGTCAAAGGGGTTTCGCAGGACATCCTCGAAGAACTGGGCGTTCAGATTCTGCTGGGCAATACCTATCACCTTTACCTGAGACCTGGGGTCGAGCAAGTCCGCAAGCTGGGTGGACTGCACGGCTTTATGTCTTGGCCCCGCGCGATTCTTACCGACTCCGGCGGATTTCAGGTATTCAGCCTCAATGAGTTGCGCAAGGTCAAAGGAAGATGGCGTGACATTTCGTTCCCATCTCGATGGTTCCGAGCACTTTTTCAGTCCGGAAAGCGCTATGGAAGCGCAGATCGGCCTGGGCGCGGACATCATCATGGCGTTCGATGAATGTACAGAGTACCCGGCGGATGCGGCGCGGGCGCGGGCTTCCATGGAGCTGACGCTGCGCTGGGCGGAACGCAGCAAGAAGTATTTTGAGGAGCATAAGAATGAAGTCCCATGGACGAATCGCGTAGGGACAGCCGCCCTCGGCTGTCCAGGTGAGCGAAGCTCACCAGCCTCGGCTAGCGCCAACGTGACTTCTGAAGGGGCAGTGCCGCCCCCATACCAGCCACTGCGGAGCTTCGCTCCGCGGACAGCCGAGGGCGGCTGTCCCTACGCGATTCCCGGGCTGCACAAGCCCTTTTTGGCATCGTGCAGGGTGGCATGGACGCCGCGCTCCGCAAAGAATCCGCGGAGCGCACCATCGAAATCGGTTTCCCGGGCTACGCCATCGGCGGCTTCAGCGTGGGCGAGCCTCGGCACCTTACTCGCGAGATCGTCGAAGCCACGCTGGAGCATCTGCCCGCCAATAAGCCGCGTTATCTCATGGGCGTGGGCACTCCCGAAGAAATCGTCGAATACGCGCAAGCCTGGGCGTTGACATGATGGATTGCGTGCTTCCGACGCGGGCGGCGCGTCATGGGCTGCTATTTACTTCCGAAGGGAAAATCTCCATCAAGCAGGCGCGCTATGCAGGCGATGCCGGCCCGCTCGATCCCAATTGCGCGTTGCCGCGTGTGCGCTCGCTATTCGCGAGCCTATTTGCGTCACCTTTATGCCTCAAACGAGGTTCTGGCCCAGGTCCTGAATACCGTTCACAATCTGAGCTTCTACCTTGACACTATGCGGAGCCTGCGTCATTCTATTGCACTTGGGAAAGGGGCCAGTTTTCTAGCAGGTAAGTCGTCCCAGCGGAAGTCATAACTCGCCAACCCTTGTTGATACCTTGTCGTATCCGGCCTGAATAGGCGAGAGCTCCCGAGGTAAAGCCTAAAGCCAAGAGGCGCCCGCGCATGGGCCTCTGGTTTGTTGTGAAAAATTCAGGTTGTCTTGAATCAGGTTCTCATGAATTTTCAGCAATTCTGGCCTTGCAGAGCGGTGGTGGCATGAGCTTGGTCACGCTCGCTCCCCTGCTTTTTATTTTTGCCATCTTTTATTTCCTGCTCATCATGCCGCAACAGCGCCGCCAGAAGAAGTGGCAGCAGATGCTGAGTGAGCTGAAAACCGGCGATAAAGTGGTGACCAGCGGCGGGTTGCGCGGCATCATCGTGGCCATGAAGGATGACAGCCTTCATCTGCGAGTGCCTCCAGACAACTTGCGGCTGGAGGTCACGCGCGCTTCCGTGGTGTCTGTTAGTAACGATGAGCCGGCCGAAGTAGAGCCGAAGTAGAAAGCAAAATTGTTTGGGAAATCATAATTCGTTATGAAGAAAGATTTAGGCTGGAAATTAGCGGTTAGCGTTGGACTTACGGTGATTGCCATCTTTGGAATCATCGGCATTCCCAAAGACTGGTCCGGCAAGGGTTTGCTGGCTGCCGCGGGGCAACGCATCAACCTGGGACTGGATCTCAAGGGCGGAACTCACCTCATCCTGCAAGTGCAGGTGAATGATGCGGTGAATGTGGATTCCGACATCGCGGTTGGAAGCCTGAAACAAGCTCTCCGCGCCCACAAGATCAACTACACCGACATCAGCAAACCGGATCCCGCCAATCCCGACAAGATTGTCGTCAAGGGCGTGCCGCCGGAGTCGACTTCCGACCTCCGATCCATCATCGAAGACCGCTTGCCCGAATACAGCGCCACGTCGAGTCCGGACAATAGCTGGACCATCTCCATGAAACCGCAGGCTTTGGCCGAACTCAAGGACCGCGCGGTGACGCAGGCCATCGAGACCATTACGAACCGCATCGACGCGCTTGGCGTCGTCGAGCCGACGGTGGCTCCGTATGGTTTAGGCGACTATCAGATTCTGGTGCAACTCCCCGGAATTGATGATCCTGCTCGGGTGCGCGAGGTGATTCAGTCCACCGCCATGCTGGAAATTCGCCAGTCGTTGGGCGGACCGTATCCCAGCCAGCAAGCGGCCATGCAGGCAAACGGCGGAGTGTTGCCGCCCGACGCGGTTTTGATGCCGGGAAAGACCACCAACTCCACCGACGGTGGTCCGATCCTGGTATGTGGTTTCGCGGGTCGCCGCGGTAACCGGGCGCGATCTTCGCGACGCCCGCGCCTCGACCGATGAGAACGGCCAGCCCGCGGTCGGGTTCAACCTGACCAACGAAGGCGGTCAGAAGTTTTATGCCTTCACTTCGGCGCATGTGAAAGACATGTTGGCAGTGGTTTTGGATAACAAGGTGCAGTCGGTCGCCACCATTGACGAGCCGATTCATGACTCCGGAATCATCAAGGGCCGCTTCACCGAGCAGGAGGTGAAGGATCAGGCCATGATTCTGCGCTCCGGCGCTTTGCCGGCCAGCATCAAATACATCGAAGACGACGACCATCGGCCCGTCGCTGGGCGCCGATTCCATTCGCGCCGGAGTGACGGCTGCGGTCATCGGCATGCTGGCGGTGTTGGTCTTCATGCTGGTTTACTACCACGGCGCCGGCGTGAATGCTGATATTGCGCTGATCCTGAACCTGGTCATTCTGCTGGGTTTCATGGGTTACTCGACGGCAACCCTGACCCTGCCGGGCATCGCGGGCGTGATCCTGACGGTCGGCATGGGCGTGGACTCGAATGTGCTGATTTTTGAGCGCATTCGCGAAGAGTTGCGCAATGGCAAAACGCCGCCTTCCGCGGTCGAACAGGGTTTTGGCCATGCCTGGATCACCATCGTGGACACGCACGTGACCACCATCGTTTCCGCGGCGATTCTGTTTCTCTTCGGTACTGGGCCGGTCAAAGGATTTGCCACAACGCTTACGGTTGGACTTTTCGCCAACCTGTTTACAGCGGTATTTGTTTCGCGCATGATCTTCGATTGGATGCTGAGCCGTCATCAGAGAGGCGAAGCGCTGAGCATCGGATAGTGGCAGCGCCGCCGTCGTGGCGGCTATGAGTAGCCGGCAGAGCTTGCCCTGAGCGCAGGGAAGCGACGCCGGCGTTACGCAACAGGAAGGGAGCTTGGAAACAGCGTGGAATTTTTTCGCAATCCGAATATAGATTTCCTGGGGAAAAAGTGGTATTTCCTCGCCTTTTCCCTGGTCTTCAGCGTAGCTGGCGTCTGGTCCATGCTGTTCTGGCACCACATTCCGCTGGGCATTGATTTCCGCGGCGGCACGCAGGTCGAGGTCAAGTTCACCCATACCGCCGAACTGACGACGCGATTCGCGCTGCCATGGACCGCTCCGGATGTACCGCGCGGAAATTGTGCCTTACGGACACGGCGGCAAACAATGAAGTCTTGATTAACCTCTCGCTTGCAGGAAACCAGCGAACAATCGCTCGAACAGGGCAAAGACGCGATCGTCAAGGCGCTGGAGAGCAATGCCCCGTGCCGGCAAACAGGATTTGAACAACGCGAGCGCGCTGACCTTGGCGGACTACTCTCATGCAGACCGATCCCTCTGCACGCCGGGACGGATGCGAAGCAGCGCTACACCGCCCAGGCCCAGGCCATCGTCGACTACCGCGACAAGACCCGGGGCGGAGTGCTCAGTTCGCTCGATGAGTTGAAGGGCGTGGTCGATCCAGCGGTGCTGGCGTCGCTGCAGGACGGGTTTTACTCTCGAATTTCGGCGGTGCGCAACGTGCAGATTATTGGCCCGCAGGTTGGCAAACAGCTGCGCGGGCAGGCCATCCGGGCGGTGTTGTATTCGCTCGCCGGAATGTTGATTTACCTGGCTTTCCGCTTCGAGTGGATTTACGGCGTGGCCGCCGTGGTGACGGTATTTCACGATACTTTGATTACCGTAGGCGCATTCTCATTGACGAAAAAGGAGATTTCGCTTACCGTTATCGCGGCCATTCTGACCCTGGTCGGGTATTCGAATAACGACACAATCGTCGTATTCGACCGCATCCGCGAAAATTTGAAGCTGATGCGGCGGGAAAAGCTGTCCGATATCGTCAATCGCAGCATCAATCAGACCCTGAGCCGGACAGTGCTGACCGCGGGTTTGACGTTCCTGACGGTGCTGGCGCTGTATTTATTTGGTGGTGAAGTGCTGAATGGGTTCTCCTTTGCACTGGTAATTGGCATCTTGATTGGAACGTATTCTTCGATTGCCATCGCCGCGCCGATTTTGGTGGCTTATCAGGATTGGCGGTCGGAGCGGGGCAAGCGGCCGGTGATCGGAGCCGGCGGGGAGCGCGGGGCGGACGGCAGGGTAAGACGGGCGATACAGCGGCCAAGCCCGAAAAGGGCGCGCCGCGCTGGCGCAACCCGTTGATAATAGAGCGATTAACTAGATTTCCCTTAAGCGGGGTGATTTGTTCTGGATTTTCTTGCACCTGGGATCAAATGCTGGGTGGGCGGTGTCTAAAAATAAGTAGGGTCTGCGTAGGAGAATCCTTATGTTTGAAGACAGCCTGATCGAGTCCGGTGGAAGACTGAAAACCAAGCGGGGCCTAACCAGCTCCATTGCCTTTTTGCTCGAAGCGGTATTGGTGGGCGTGATGGTGCTCATCCCGCTGCTCTTTACCGACGCGCTGCCCGAAGGGCAGTTGCTGATGACGTTTATGCGTGGCGCCGCCACCGCCGCCTCCCCCGCCGCCACCGCCAGCCGCAGTGGTGCATGTGGTGAAGCAGATCCAGACCGATATCATCAACGGCCAGCTGCGCACTCCCACCAAGATTCCCAAGAAAGTTCTCGAAAATCATGAAAGAAGACGCCGCTCCGCCGCCAGTGATGGCGGGAATCGTGGGCGGTGTTCCGGGTGGCGTGCCGGGCGGCCAGATGGGTGGCGTGATCGGCGGCATTATCAGCTCGACGCCGGTGGCTGTTCCCAAAGTCGCCACGCCGCAACGGGTCCGCGTGTCGCAGGGCGTCATTCAGGGACTGTTGATCCGCAAAGTGCAGCCCACGTATCCGGCTTTGGCTCGCCAGGCACGCATCCAGGGAACGGTTATTCTGCAGGCGCAGATCAGCAAGAATGGAGATATTGAAAACCTCCAGCTGATCAGCGGGCATCCCATGCTGGCTCCGGCCGCGATTGAAGCGGTGAAGCAGTGGAAGTACAAGCCGTACATCCTGAATGGTGAACCAGTGGAAGTGGACACCCAGGTTACGGTGAACTTCACTCTGGGCGGCTAGCCGGAGGCTTCTCTGAAGAGTAAGGTTTGACAGGCTGCGCGTTTAGGCCTGCTGTCAGTTATGTTCGTAATTCAAGCAGTTAATAGAGTTCCGAGGAGGGAAAGCAACTCATGTTCGTAGCCAATTTGGCAGCACACGCCGTAAGCAACGTATCCACCATGGGGGCCTGGTTGTTCCAGGACCAAGGAGCGGTGGGTTGGGACCCGATTTCGCTGTGGAAACAGATGGGCTGGATAGCGAAGACCGTGGTCGTCATTCTGTTCATCATGTCGGGGTGGTCCATCGGGGTCATGATTGACCGCTGGATGGCGTTCAGCGCGGCGCGCAAGCAGTCGAGGGCACTTTGCTCCGGCCGTGGCCGGCGCATTGCGGGATGGCCGCATCGACGAAGCCATCAAAGTTGCGGAGCGCAACAAGAAGAGCCATTTGGCCAAGGTTGTTACCGCAGGCCTGATGGAATTCCGGGCTCACCAGGATAGCGATCAAATACCCGGCGAGACCATCGAAGCTTCCAAGCGCGCCCTGGAGCGCACCGAAGCTATCGTTCACGCCGAATTGAAGCGCGGATTGGGCGGCCTGGCGACGATCGGCTCGACAGCCCCATTCGTGGGTCTGTTCGGAACGGTGATGGGCATTCTGAACGCCTTCCGAGGCATTCAGACGGAGCACGCAACCGGTCTGGCCGCGGTGGCAGGCGGTATTTCGGAAGCGCTGGTCACGACCGCGATTGGCCTGCTGGTGGCCATCCCCGCCGTCATGATGTTCAACTACTTAACCGGCCGCGTGGAAGCGTTCGACGTGGAGATGGATAATTCGTCGAGCGAACTGATTGACTACTTCCTGAAGCGCCGGGGAGCGCGCCGTCCTTCCTAACGGCAGAACACGCCGGAAGAATGGGTTGGTGAAGTGAGTTGCTGGTCCGGCGCCGGGGCAATCCGGCGCTGGACCATCCCTCTAAAACCGGGCGGCAGTCGCAGGAGATACAAACTTTATGGCAATCGCAAAGCGCAACGAGGGAGCCAAGGTCAACTCCGACATCAACGTCACTCCCATGGTGGACGTGATGCTGGTGTTGCTGATCATCTTCATGGTGGTTACGCCCATGTTGCAGCACGGCAAGCAAGTGGACTTGGCTCAAGTGAACAACCCGACAGCAATGCCCGACGCGGACAAGGAAGACGCTATCGTCGTAGCCGTCATGCGCGATGGCAAAGTCTATTTGGGCAATGATCAGATTTCGACGGATCAGCTGACCGATAAAATCAAGGACCGCATTTCCGTCATGTCGAACAAGACGGTATTTGTGAAGGCTGACGCACGGGCGCGGTACGGCTCGGTGAAAGAGATCGTAGACAACGTTCGCGCGGCAGGCGTGGACGATTTAGCTCTCTTGACCGATCAGAAGAAACAAGCCGGGGCTCCGGGCAGTCCCACAGCGCCGCCTGCTTCCCCGAGCGGCGGACAATAAGGAGAACGATATGGGTATGGCAGTCGGCCCGAGCGGGGGCCAAAGCGCGAATATCAACGTGACGCCGCTCATTGATGTGCTGCTGGTGTTGCTGATCATCTTCATGGTGATCACTCCACTGACGCCGCATGGATTGGACGCTATGGTGCCGCAGCCGCCGCCGCCCAATCAGAAGCAGGAGAACACTCCGGATCGGACGATCGTGGTGCAGATCATGGACCGGGGAGCGGGGCAAACGCCGGGGTTGAAGATTAACCAGGACGATACCACCTGGGACAACCTGCAAGCGCGGCTGACCGACATCTACAAAACGCGCGCGGAGAAAGTTATGTTCATCAAGGGGGATGATACTATCCCGTTTGCGGACGCGGCGAACGTGATTGACATTGCTCACGCGGCAGGTGTCGACAAGGTGGGCCTGATCACCGCAAAGATCGAGTCCGGCAACTAGAACCAGCTTTCAAAAAGGGTTCGTCGGGGCGAACCGGGAGAATGAACCGGTTTGTCCTTGGGTGCCGTGCGCGACGGTTCGGTTACCAAGGGAGATGCATAACGTGATGAAAAGACATGTGCGGGCAGTGCTGGTGATGGCAGCCGGCTTAGCCATACTCTCCGCCACAGGCTGCAACAAACTCAAAGCCCGGGACCAGTTGAATAAGGGCGTGCAATCGTACAAGAACAACCGCTACGAAGAAGCCATTGATCACTTCCAGAGTGCCATATCGCTGGATCCGACCCTGCTCAATGCGCGCCTCTATCTGGCGACTGCCTACACGCAGCAATATATTCCTGGCGCTGACACCCCTGACAACAACCGCATGGCGCAGCAAGCCATTGACGAATACAAATCCGTGTTGGAACGCGATCCCAAGAACATCACCAGCGTCAAGGGGATTGGCTACCTGTACATGCAGCTAAAAAAGTTCGATGAGGCCAAGCAATACTACCGGCAGGCCGCCGAGCTGGACCCCAACGATCCCGAACCGCATTACACGGTGGGCGTGATTGACTGGACTCAGGTCTACCAGCCGGCCATGGAAGAGCGTGCCAAGCTTGGGCTAAAACCCACCGAG
Organism: uncultured Acidobacteriaceae bacterium; assembly: GCA_963697035.1. Taxonomy (GTDB): domain Bacteria; phylum Acidobacteriota; class Terriglobia; order Terriglobales; family Acidobacteriaceae; genus PALSA-270. Next base: position 705,716 of record CAVOMN010000005.1, read on the forward strand.
CTGTTGAAGGACAAAAAGGTTTGCGCGGAGTTGAAAGCAAAGAATACCCCGGTGATTGAAGACGGCATGGAGGAGTTGAACAAAGCGCTCCAGTTGCGGCCTGACTATGACGATGCGATGGCCTACCTGAACCTCATGTACCGGCGCAAGGCTGACGATATGGAGTGCGACGATCCGGCGGCTCGAGAGGCCGACCTGAAGACGGCGGACGAGTGGGTAGAAAAAACCATGGATACCAAGAAAGCCAAAGCGGCGAAACAGCCCGGCAATCAAGGCATCACCATGGATCAGAGTCAGTAGTAAAAACCGTTTCCTTCCTCAGAACCAAAAGCCTCTCGGCAACTGCTGAGAGGCTTTTGTTATTCCGCTTTTGTCACTCTACGCCGCGGCGCGCAGAAGGCTGAGATAGAATGGCGCGTTTGGCTGATCCGCGAGCGCAAGCATGTTCAAGAGAATTCTCATCGCGAACCGGGGAGAGATAGCAGTGCGGGTGATCCGCGCCTGCCGCGAGATGGGCATCGCTTCCCTGGCTGTCTTCTCTGATGTGGACCGTTCCTCACTGCACGTCAGCCTGGCTGACGAGGCGTATCCCATCGGATCCGCTGCGGCGGCTGAATCCTACCTGAACATCGAGAAGATCCTGGGGGTAGCAAAGCGCGCTGGAGCGGAAGCGATCCATCCCGGCTATGGTTTTCTTTCCGAGAACTCAAAATTCGCCCAAGCCTGCGCCGATGGAGGCATCAAGTTCATTGGTCCCAGCGCAGCTTCGATGGAAATGATGGGATCGAAGACGCGGGCGCGGCAGCAAATGGAGAAGGCGGGCATTGCCTTTGTCCCGGGGACGTCGCGCGGGCTTAGTTCTCTCCATGAGGCAACCGAGTTAGCCGCACGGGTGGGTTATCCCGTAATGCTGAAGGCTGCGGCCGGCGGCGGTGGCAAGGGCATGCGGCTGGTGCAAACCGCGGCAGACTTGGAGTCCGCGCTGCAGTCGGCGCAGAGCGAGGCGCAACGCGCCTTCGGCGACGGTGAAGTTTATCTGGAAAAGGCGGTCATAAATCCGCGGCATGTCGAGATGCAGGTATTGGCGGATGAGCATGGAAACATCGTGTACCTGGGAGAGCGCGAATGTTCCATCCAGCGCCGCCATCAAAAAGTGATTGAGGAAGCGCCCTCCCCGGTCGTCAGCCCCGATCTGCGCCGGCGTATGGGAGAGGTTGCGGTCCGGGTGGCCGCTGCGGCCGGCTACACCAATGCTGGAACGGTGGAGTTCCTGCTCGACCCGGAGAGGAATTTCTATTTTCTCGAGATGAATACGCGACTGCAAGTCGAGCATCCGGTGACGGAACTGGTCACTGGCCTGGATCTGGTGCATCTGCAAATCCGCATTGCAGCGGGTGAGAAATTGCCGTTCACGCAGGATGAGGTAAGTATTCGCGGCCACGCCATCGAATGCCGCATCTACGCCGAGGATCCCGATAATAATTACTTTCCGAGTCCGGGCAAGATCACATTGCTGCTGACTCCCTCGGGTCCGGGAATCCGGCGGGACAGCGGCGTCTATGAAGGTTGGACGGTCCCGCATTGAATACGATCCTTTGCTTTCGAAATTGATCGGTTACGGAGCCGACCGCGCTCAGGCGATTGGACGGCTGACGCGCGCACTCGATGAATATTTTGTGGGTGGCATCAAGACCAATCTGTCATTGTTTCGCCGAATTTTCGGAGACACCGACTTTCGAGCGGGCCGATTCGACACCGGCTACCTCGACCGACTCCTGAAAGCCTCCCTTGCGGCGACGCCTGGGGAGGAGTCGGATGTGGCGGCGGTCGCCGCGGGAGTGTTTGCAATTCTTGATGCAGCATCGGCAGGAAACTCGCCGCGCAACGGCGGCGTACCGCCCATACCAAATTCCGCCTGGAAGAAGATGGCGCGAAACGAAGCGTTAAGCATGAACCAGCCACATGATTTACGACGTCACGATTGACGGCAGAAATTATCGCCTCGAATTCACTCGCGGCGATACCGGCTGGCTGTGCCAACTGGATGGGCGTGAGGTCCAGATCGATGCGGCCATGCTGCGGCCGGACGTGCTTTCCATCCTGATTGGAGGTAAATCCTACGAGATCAAGCGTGAGAGTTCGGCCAGCGACGTGCACCTATGGGTAGGCCCAGACCGCTACGCCGTGGAGGTGCGCGATCCGCGCTCGTTGCGCGGCCGCCAGGCAAAAGGCGCTGGCGATAAAGGGCCGCAGAAGCTAGTCGCGCTGATGCCCGGCAAAGTGGTTCGCCTGCTGGTCGCGGAAAAAGCCGAAGTCGCAAGCCGGTCAGGGTGTTCTCGTGGTGGAAGCGATGAAGATGCAGAACGAAATCAAGTCACCCAAGAAGGGAACCCTCGCGAAGATGGTAGCCAGTGAAGGTGATCGGGTGAATGCCGGAGACGTGCTGGCGATCGTGGACTAACGGCCTTACGTGAACCGCCCCATTGCTATCGATCACTTTTTGCGCATAGTAGTTTTCCACTTTGGCCTCATTGCGCAAGACTTCGTAGTAGGCCGCTTTCAGCAATTGTTCCCGCCGGTCGCGAAGCTCGGAGCGAATTGCCTGCTGCACCCGGGGATCCGAAAGCTCCCGCTGGCCCGCGGGCTCTTTGGCGAGCAGTTTCACGATCCTGAACCCCATGAGCTGTTTGTTCATGGGATTCACCACTGTGATCGACGGCTGCGTATATTGGCCGGGTTTCAAAGTTCATCACCGCGTCGCGTGTAGCTCGGGTCGGTATTCCGCAAGGCCGATTCAGGCGTGAGCCCAAGATCGCCGCCATTGTTGGCGGTTTCGGTGTCCTCGGAGAAGTTCATGGCCAGGGTGCCGAAATCGTCGCCGCTATCCAGGCGGTTCAGCACCATCTGAATTTTCTTCCGCGCCTCCGCTTCGTTCTGCGCTTTGTTGCCTTGATTGGGCAGTTGCGGATTCGGCATGGGCGTCACAAAGATCTGCGCCAGATGGTAGTGGGCTCAATGAAATTGAAATCCGATTTGTGCGAGTTGTAGTAGTCCACGATGTCCTGGTCCGAGACGTTGACTTTGGAGTTGACTTCTTTGTTGGTCACCTTTTCCATGGTAAGGGATCGCCGGATGTCGCGTTTAAAATCGTCCAGCGTCATCTTTTTTTCGCGCAAGCGTGCGTCGAATTGCTCGTTGGTATAAGGCGCTTTGTACTCGTTCAGTTTGCGGTCAACTTCATCATCGGTGGCCAGAAGCCCGAGTTTTTCCGCGCGGTGCATAAGGATCTGATCTTCGATCAGGCCGCCGAGAATGTTCAGGCGCAGGCTGGCCGCCTGTTCTCCGCTGGGCTGTTGCTGAGAGCCGGCAATCTGGTTCTGGTAATACTTGTCCACCTCGGTGCGATAAATCTTGTGGCCATCGACGACCGCGGCCACATCGTCGCCGCTTTCTTTCTTCCCACAACCGGCAAGCAAGAGCGCGAATGCGGCCAACACCGCTGCTGATATGTATCTCATTCGCAAATGGTTCTTCAATCCACCCTCCACGCGGACACCATTTTTCACAGTTTTGCGGCGTCCCGTGATACGCGGAACCACCCTACTCAATCTGAACGTCATTCACTTCCCTTGCCGGATGCCGTGGGCGGCGTTGCGGGGTGCGCCGGCGCTGGGACTCCGGCGTTCTGCAGGGCGCGGTCTAGTGCCGCACGCAGATCATCAATGGGTCGTACGCCGTCCATCTTCTCGCCATTGATGTACAAGGTAGGGGTTGCGTCCACACCCAGCGCCTCACCCTCTTTGAGCGAAGCCTTGACCGCATCGTCATTCTGCGCCTTGACACAGGATTGAAGTTTCGGCGGCGTCAAGCTTGTGTTTCGCACCCTGCTCCATGGTCAAACGATCGAGCACGGCGAACTGGCCGTCGCGGTCTTTTGCCGCACTCACGTCCCTCTGGTTGGCATGAAGGTAATCGGCAAAGTCCCAGTAGGCATCGCCGTTCTGCGCCGCCAGGCAATTGGCATCCACCGCGGCGTGCATCGCCCAGGGATGCATCTCCAGAAGCGGAAAATCCTTGTAGATAAATTCCACCCGGTCGCCATACTCCTTCAGCAGCTCAGGAAACAGCGTCTGATGCATGCGGGCGCAATATGGGCACTCGAAGTCGTCGTAGTTAACGACGTACGACCTTGGCATCCTTGTTGCCACGCACCGGCCGCCCGTGTGCGTCAATTTTCTGCATAACCTCCGCGTAAGGGTCCTTGGTGAGATCGAGCCTGGTCATGCGGATCAGAGTCTTGTCGTCCTTGGAAAGCAGAAATTCGTAGTCGTGGGTTTTCTCGGCGCTTTTGAAGGTTACGGTCACGTTATCGTAATTGGGAAACTCACTGGCTTTACGCGGGCTGACTGCGATAGTTACATCAGGAGGAATGCTGTAATAGCTGCGCACCTGCCGTTCAATGCGCAGAGACACGTCCGGAGGCGCCGGATTGCGCCGAGCAGCCCAGGCAAATCAGAACAAAAAGGAAAGCAAGACGCCGCAAAGAAGTCACGAAAACCGCCTATTCACGGGAAATCAGCCATGATTATCTCACAATGGCAGCCGCTCGAAAGAGCGGCTGGCACAGACTTGGCCGGAAGACCCGGGGACGTAATGAGGGGCTTCGACGGCAAGATCAACGGGCGCGCGCCAGATGGTCCACGGGAAGCAGAGCATTCATCGAGCCGGAACGGAAGCCTTCGAGGTCAAGCGTCACAAACTTGAAACCCAAGCGCCTTAAAAATGCGGGTGAATTCGATGGCAGCGTCCAGGCTGAGAGCCCTCGAGAGTTCTTCGCGTGCGATTTCAATGCGGACAATCTCTCCATGATGGCGCACACGGAACTGGCGGAAGCCGAGCGCGCGTAGCGCGTCTTCGCCCTGCTCCACGGCGCTGAGAGCCTCACGCGTCACGGGACGGCCGTACTCGATGCGCGACGACAAGCATGCGGAGGCCGGCTTATCCCAAATCCGCAGGCCCGCGGCGCGGGCCAGTTCGCGAATTTCCTGCTTGCCCAGCCCCGCATCCAGCAGCGGCGCGGCGACCCCATGGGCGCTGGCGGCGCCCTGGCCGGGACGGAAGTCGCCCTGGTCGTCCACATTCACGCCGTAGGCAATGGAATCAAATCCCCGCGTCCGGCAAAAACTCTCCATCACGGTGAACAGTTCGTCTTTGCAGAAAAAACAGCGGGTAGCGTCGTTCCGGACATACTCAGGCGCGGTCGATTTCAGTGGTGGAAATGATTTCCAGCGGGATTTTCTGTTCGTGAGCAAAAGCTATGGCATCCGCCAGTTGCGTCCGCGCGAGGCTGGGAGAATCAGCAATTACCGCCAGCATGCGTCGCCAAGAACCTCATGAGCTGCCCATGCCAGGAAGGCCGAATCCACTCCGCCGGAGTAGGCAACCAACGTACGGCCGAGCAGGCCCAGGCGTGCCTCCAAAACAGTGCGCTTCGAGATGGTAGCCAGAGATAAAGTCACGGCTTATATTCTACCAATCGCTCAACGGTTATGCTGGCCAAGAATCAACAGTCCTCGGGCAGGCTCGCTCGCGCATGACCGCTTCGGGCCGCAGTCCACTATGCGGTCGGATATAACCGGCGGGGTTGAAATACCATGCGCTCAACCGAACCACCAGAAATCCAATTTGAAAGTGTTCATTGCAACATCACTTTGCGGCGCTTCTCGCCGGAGCTTGTACTGGCAGCGATTTCGGGCACTGATGTAGGTGAATTTAGTCAAGCTCCCATGTTGAAGATTCAGGAACTGATGGGCGATGCGGATCCAATCCAACTTTTTATTGACGCGCGCAGGGTGCGGGGAGCTTCGATTGAGGTGAGTGGCGACTGGGCGAAGTGGCTGGGCGCTCACAAGACAAATCTGCGGCGGGTAAGCATGTTGCCAGGATCGCGCTTTATCGAGCTTACCGCAGAGTTCGTTCGGCGTTTCTCGGAACTCCGGGGAATTATGAGGATCTACACGGATCCTGGCGCTTTTGACATGGATCTCGCCGAATCGGTACGAGGCAATTAATTTCAGCCAACCGTTTTAGAAGAGCCTTTCCTGGCGCTTTAGATTGCCGATGGCGCTGATATTGGCCAGTGTGAAGGTAAAGCGGAACTGGTTCTCGTTGCGCACCGACCCGAGAGCGAAGCGGCGGTATTCGACATTGAATCCGCAGCAGTCCCAGTTGTACTCGGTTTGAGCGGAAGCGTACTGCAAGAAGTTCAGATGCGCATCGAAGCCGATATTTGCCGCGCCAGTAAAACCCTTCTTGTTGGCATGCCCGTACCCAAGCAGCAAGCGATATTGGTCGAAGCGCTGCGGTTGCGGCAGCGGAGCTGAAGGCAAAATCTCGCCAGCGGGCTGCAGGAATGCGTCGCCGCCGCCCAGAGTAAAAAGACCAAAGCGATAGTTCAGGATTGCGGTACTGGCGTTGATGCGGCCTTTTTTAACGTCGTAGTCAAGATCCCATTCCACGTCAGTGCGCGAGTTGGTCTGAATCCGCAAGCGGGAGACCAGGGGAGAAAGCCGCCGGGGATCGGTGAGAAAAGCGATTCCAGTAAGGTCAGCGGTCGCCGCAAAGACGTTTCGCGTTCCCGGGACCAGGGCCCCCCCGAAAGTTGGATCAAGGTAGTATTTTTGCGCCAGTTCCCAGGTCACAACTTCGCGGACCTCTGGCCCGGCCTGACAACCCGCCTGCACTGGCGTTTGCTCCCAGGGGATGCGGCTTTGCGGCGCCTGCCCTCCCACCACGAGACCGGGCATTCCGGCGGGGCCGCAGTCTTCCGGCTTCCGGCGATGTACGTTTGGCGTAAAGGCGGTTCACAACCCCATATTCGACTTCATTGGTGTTACTCAGAATATCCTGCTCATCAAAGCGCAGGATGTTGGCGAAATTGTTCACCCCGGTCACGTACCGGTAAACCGCCCGTGGCTCAATGACATGCTTCCATTTCCGTCCCATGAACTGGCGGTCGAAAACGCGGGAAACGGCGGGTGGACGAATCTCCACGGAGCCCTCTAGCGATTTGCGATTGATGGGATCGTTGGTCGCCGTCCCGGTGGAGATAGATGGCAGAAGTTGCTCAGTGTAGATCGTGTCGCGAAGAGAAAGTTCGGGACGAATTGCCCAGTCGTGAAGATGCAAAGGCAGCGACACCCGCGGATTCAGATCGAAACGGCCCACCAGCAGGCCGGTCTGGAAACCGGGCTCGCTGCGGTAAACGCCTCCGGCGGAAGCGTCATACGACCAGTAGAACGAAGAGTGCGGAATTTGCCGGTCCACGCTCGAAGATTCAAGCGTAGGCGAATGCACGATGGCGACTACATCCCCAGCGGTAGTGCTTTCGAAGTTCTGGTATCGCTCGGTAAAAAAATTGTTGAAGAATCCATTCGTAGTGTTTGTCAGGAACGCTTGAGATTTCACTTCCGAATTGACCGCCTGGGTAAACTCCTCATTGAAAGCCAGTCGGTAGACATAGGAAGTCAGGAAATCGACATTGGCCACACCTCGAAAGTTATGGGGAAACATGCCTTCGGCCTGCAGCCGAATCTCCTGGCCTCCCTGATTCATGTTCTGCGGGCCGAAGCCACGGTCGAAGACCGCTGAATAATTGAGATCAATAAACGAATCCTCGGTGGGCCGGGCGCGAAATTCAGCCCGCGGAGCCCAGCCACGCAGCGAGTAGTATTGTGCCCCGACTTCGAGGTCCATGCTGCGGTCGATGGCCCAGTACACCGACTCTCCCAGGATCTTGCCTTTCGTCGAGGAGGTGCCGAGGTTGGGAATGCCAAAGCCTGACTGCCGCTCTTTTTCCACGGGGTGAGTGGCGTAGGGAAAGTAAAACACCGGGATCCCCATCAAACGAAAGTCACTGAAATAGATCTGCGCGTTTCCTCCAACTTCCACCGTCACTTTACGGGCTTGGAATTCCCACTTGGGATGAGGGAGTTGGCAGGTCGTGACTTTTCCGTCGTAGACCACATAGTGATCCGGGCTGGTTTTCTCCACCAGCTTTCCGCGGAGAATGAACGGGTTGGAAGAGGTCAAAATCGCCCGATTCACACCCGCGCGAATGCCGATTGTGCCATGCACTTGCTCGAAGCGCCCCGTGTCAGTACGGAAGTTGTATTCTGCGTGACTGGCTTCGATATGTTCGTCGTTAAGCGTCCCGTCGAGCACAATATGGCCGTCCGCCGTGACTTGGCGGGTTTCCATGTTGTAGGTGGCGTCGTCCGCGTGAAGGACGTAAGTACCATCATGAATTTCAACTTTGCCGTGCAGGTTAATGACGGCCCCTTGCTTTTCCTGTGTGAGGGCACTGATGGTGACATCTTCCGATCGAAGTGCGGTTGGAATGTTAGGTGGGCTTTGAGACGCGCCGGACGGGTTTGCCGCCGAAAGCAACTGGCTGGTAACTAGCGGATGTGCGAACAGCAGATGACAAACCAACGCAGCCGTGATAAGGAATCGTGTGCGGGGAATCATCGGAAACGCGCGAAGTCCGCTGCTGGCAAATTCACGCGGGGACATGGTGAACTTAGCACGCCGTTAGCATAACAGGCAAAACTTGCCGGCTCCTTAGAGCAATCCTGATTTGCATGAAGCCTCACTTCCAACCCGATGCACCCCAGTCACCCCGAAACCCCGGGTTGAGTGATCCTGACTTAATTGACCCTGAAGCATACGATGCAAGCGAACAGCAGTTTGCCGCCAGTCTGGACACTCCGATATCCGAATCGGTAAACGACAACTCGAACAAACAGCCAGATCAAACCGCCGTTCCAGAAGTGCCCAGCCGGAAGGCAGAGGTCGTATCCGCGACCCTCGGCCCGAGAGCCGACAAGCCGGTAAATCCCGATCCCGAAGCGTGGCGTCAACAGGTGGCGGACAAGCTGAACAAATATCGCGCGCGCCGGCAGCCCCGCGAGCCGCGTTATCCATCATTGCAGTTGAAGTTTGAACCCAGTGACCCCGCCTGGGAAGTCATTCCGCCTCCCCCGCAACCGGGTTCGCACCTGATCCTCGACGGCTCCGCCGCAGCGGATCAGGTAGCGCACGATGGGTGGCCAGCAGACCTCTCGCCACTTGACGCTCCCTCTTTCAACCCTCCTCCGGAAACCAGCGCTCGTGTGATTCCGTTCCGGCGTTCTGCTACCGCGCCGCCCAAACCCTTGGATGAACTCGCCGAACCACTGCAGCTTTTTCCCCGCATTCTCGAAGCGCCCGAGGTTGCTCCTCCTCCACCAGCTCTGGGAGGCATCCTGATCGAACCGGTGGTGGAGGAGGTCAGCCCGAAACGGCCGGGAATCGACCTTCCGCTGCAAACATCCCCAATTACCCGGCGCTTCCTCGCCGCCAGCGCAGATGGATTGATAATCGCGTCCGCGCTTGGCCTGTTCGCGTACATCTTCTTTCGAATTACCGGCGCCAATCCTCCCATCCGAGAATTGCTTGCAATGGGCGCGGTGATCGTGGGAACCCTTTGGGCCGGTTATCAATACATCTTGTTGACCTACTCTGGGTCGACCCCTGGGCTAAAACTAGCGGGCCTGCGGCTGAGCCAGTTTGACGGCGGTTGGGTCGCCAGGCGCACCCGGCGCTGGCGGGCGCTCGCATCCATTTTGTCTGCGATTTCCCTCGGTTTGGGATATGCCTGGTGCGTTCTGGATGAAGATCAACTGTGCTGGCACGACCGCATCACCAAGACCCATTTGGCGCCTAAGCATTAATGTTTTCTTTTTATTAAGACGCCGATCAATCTGTCGTTCCGACCGGGCATATCCTCGAAGATTCCTAATGCGCTTTTCTTAGCGATCTGTACTTAAATCTCAGCGTGCTCTGTGGTTACGAGCTCTGGAATTTGCGAGAGTAGAGTAGCTTTCACTCGCAAAATAGCGCGGGAAATATTGCGGAATAGTGAAATCAGAAGCCTACCTACAGTCCTATCCCCAAGCTTTTTGGCCCCTCTGTGTTAGATTTCTAAGCTTAGAGCTTTTTCCCCTTCCAACCAATGTCTACATCTGTCGAGAACCTAAAGCGTCCCGCGGTCAAGGTGTTCGTTGCCACCACGGTGATGCTCAGCTTCATTTCCTTTTGGCGCGCCTCGGCCATTGTGCTTTCCGACCTGGCCTCGTCCGCTTACTATGCCGGCGGCGACGCGGAGAAGGTCATCGGCAAGAGCGCACCCTGGTTCATCCTGGGTGTTATGTTGTTCAGCTACGCGGTGCGGGCTCTCTACATCGAGTCCAGTGCCATGTTTGTGCGCGGCGGCGTGTATCGCGTGGTGAAGGAAGCCATGGGCGGAACCCTGGCGAAATTTTCCGTTTCCGCCTTGCTCTTCGACTACGTGTTAACTGGTCCCATCAGCGCGGTCTCCGCTGGCCAGTACCTGGCCGGTTTCGTGGAAGACATCGCCAAATATCTGCACCACCCATTGGTGTTCTCTGAGGATCACTTCTCCGCCGCCTTTGCCGTGCTCATCGTTTTGTATTTTTGGTGGAAGAACATTCAGGGGATTCACGAGTCCAGCCAGAAAGCCCTGCAGATCATGATTATCACGACCGTCATGGTCGTCTTGCTGATCATCTGGTGCACCATCACGGTATTGCGCGCGCCGGTACAGTTGCCACCGAATCCGCTGCACCCCGGCGTGGTCCCTTTGACTAAGGAATCCTTGGGCTGGTTGCATGGCACGTGGATCAGCCATCTCACCTGGATCATTCTTTTTGTCGGCTTCGGACATTCGGTGTTGGCCATGAGCGGTGAAGAGACGCTGGCCCAGGTGAACCGCGAGATCGAGCACCCCAAGCTTAAGAATCTCGAAAAAACCGGGCTGGTGATTTTCATCTACAGCCTGCTGTTCACCTCCCTCGTCTCGTTTTTCGCAGTGATGATCATTCCCGACAAGGTTCGGCCGGACTACTTTGCCGATCTGATCGGCGGCATCGCCATGTATCTGGTCGGGCCGACCACCTTGAAGTTGCTGTTCCACGGCTTCGTGGTACTGGTCGGAGTGCTGATTCTGGCGGGCGCACAGAATACTTCGATCGTCGGCGCCAACGGCGTGCTAAACCGTGTGGCCGAAGACGGAGTGCTAACTTCCTGGTTTCAGAAACCGCAAAGTAAGTACGGCACCAGTTTCCGCATCATCAACCTGATTGCGACCTTGCAGCTGCTTACCATCATTCTCAGCGGCGGCAATGTGTATGTTCTCGCCGGTCTCTACGCTTTTGGCGTGATCTGGAGCTTCGCCTTAAAGTCGCTGGCAGTTTTTGTACTGCGCTTCACCGAGCCGGGTCATCGCGAATGGAAAGTTCCGGGCAATCTTCACATTGGCGGGCGCGAAATTCCTATCGGCCTGGCGGCAATCTCAGCCGTGCTGTTTGTTACCGCAATGGTGAATTTATTTACTAAGCCTGAGGCCACGGTAGCCGGAGTGACGTTCAGCCTGGTGTTCTTCGGTCTTTTCACGTATTCCGAGCGGCGTGTGCGGAGAGAGCGGCAAGGCAAGCGGGAGAACCTTGATCAATTCCGGATATACGGCAACCAGGACATGGACAGCACCGCCTTGGGGGTTCGTCCGGGTAACGTTCTGGTGGCGGTTCGGGATCCCCGGAATCTCTACTATTTGCGGGAGACACTTCGCCAGATTGACACCACCCGGCAGGATGTTGTCGTCATGACCGCCCGCCTGTACCACCGCGAACACTCGTTCAGCGGCGCGGAAGTGGTGGAGGCATCCGAGATATTCGACCATTACGAGCAGGAACTCTTCACCACGGTGGTAGCCGTCGCAGAAAAAGAAGGCAAGCCGGTTTCGCTGCTGGTGGTTCCCGCCAGCAACGTCTTCGATGCGATTGTCGGAACCGCTCAAAAATTGAATTCCAGCCGCGTAGCCTGCGGACTCTCGAATAAACTTTCGGCCGACGAGCAGGCCAAACTCACCGGCGACGCCTGGGAAGCGTTGCAGGAACCCAAGCCGCGCATCACCATGGAAATCTTTTCCTCCGATGGCAGCATCCACGAATACCCCCTGGGACCGCACACGCCGCGCTTGCGTCCGCAAGATGTGGAACTCATGCACCGGGTTTGGCTCGACATTACCAGCGATCCCAAGTACGCCGGACTGCATCATTACCACATCGTAGCGCTCGCCTTGGACCAATTGCAGCGCGAACTAAAAGGCGACCAGCGCGCCGCGTTGCTGGCCAAGTTGCTCGATGAATTGCATGGTGGCGGCGTGACGAATTGATTCGTCGTGCCACCGTACCTGTAGGTACTGGGATGAATCGTCCCAACTTCTCCTGTTAACATCACAGCGTGACTGCAGATTCCAAGGTTCGGGTACGTTTTGCGCCGTCGCCCACTGGGCATCTCCATGTGGGCAACGCGCGCACCGCTCTGTTCAACTGGCTCTTTGCCCGGCATCACGGCGGAACGATGGTCTTGCGCATCGAGGATACCGATGTCGAACGCAGCGAAGCACGCTTTGAAGATCAGCTCATCAGCGATCTGAAGTGGCTGGGCCTCGATTGGGACGAAGGACCGGATGTGGGCGGACCGTACGCACCTTACCGTCAATCCGACCGGCTGGAAATTTATCGTGAGCACGCTGAGCGGCTGCTCAGCGAAGGCAAAGCCTATTTGTGTTTTTGCACCGAAGAAGATTTGCAGAAAGAGCGTGAGCGAGCCCAAGCGGAACACCGTCAGCCAATCTATTCGGGCAAATGCCGGCGGCGTGACCCGGCAGAAGCGAAACATCGCCGCGCTTCCAGCGAACCCTGCGCTATCCGCTTACAGATTCCGGAGCGCCCCATCCGCTTTCATGACATCGTGCACGGCGATGTCGAGTTCTCGAACGAAGTGGTCAGCGATCCCATCATTCTGCGCTCCAGCGGCATGCCGGTGTACAACTACGTAGTCGTGATTGACGATGCGCTGATGAAGATCACGCACGTAATCCGCGGCGACGATCACCTCTCGAATACGCCGAAGCAAGTGGCGCTGTATGAAGCGCTGGGCTGGCCGGTCCCCGAGTTTGCACATCTATCTACCATTCTCGGAGCCGACCGCGAGCGCCTTTCCAAGCGGCATGGCGCGACTTCCATTGCCAACTTCCGAGACATGGGCGTGCTGCCGGAAGCTTTGGAAAATTACCTGGCCCTGCTGGGCTGGGCGCCGCCGGGCGGGACGCGGGAAATCTTCAGTCGCGAGGAATTGGTGAAGGAATTTTCTCTGGAGCGCGTGACGCCTTCGCCTGCCGTGTTTGACATGGAAAAGCTGTACTGGCTGAACCGGCATTACATCAAGCAAGCGCCGGCGCAAACGCTTGCGGCCTTAGCGGTGGGCTTCTTTGAACGTGATGGACTGCTGCCTCGGCCTTCTGGTCCGGGAATGACGGTTTGGTTCGACCGAGTGTTATCGCTTCTGGGGCCGTCCGTCGATCGTCTGGACCAGCTCCCGGCGCGGGCATCACTCATCTTCACCTACGACGCCAAAGCCGCTCTCGCTGCTCCCGACAATGCGGAAGTCCTTGCCTGGCCGAACACCGACGCCGTCTTCGCGCGATTCGCCGCCAAGATTCTGGAGGATGAGTCAGCTTGCGCTGCTCATCTCACGCCCGAGCGATTCAAACAGATCGTGAATGAAGTGAAAGCCGAGACTGGAGCGAAGGGAAAAGAATTATTTCATCCCGTCCGTTTGGTCGTAACCGGATCTCACTCCGGGCCGGAGTTCGACAAACTAGTTCCCATCCTCGAAGAAGGCAGCCGGTTAGATTTGCCCAAGCATGTGCTCAGCGTGCGCGAACGAGTGCAAGCATTTGCGAAAGCCCGCGGGGATCAGTAAAAAGCGGCCACGGATTTCGCGGATTCGCACCGGATCCCAATTTCTTTACCAATCCCCGAGCATCCGCGGCTGCATTCATTTCTTCAGAATATCCGTCAGTGCTTTCTTCAGCTCAGGGTACTGGAAAACGAATCCCGTCATGGCCAGCTTTGTGGGCTCGACATGCTGGCTGGCCAGCAGAAGTTCATCACCCATCTGGCCGAAAGCCAGCCGGGCGGCAAAAGCGGGCAGGGGGAAAATGGCGGGGCGAGATAACGCCGCTGCGAGCGCCTTAGTAAACTCCGCATTTGTCACCGGCGAGGGCGCCACCAGGTTCACGGGGCCACTTAGGCTGCTGTTGAGAACATGATGAATCGCTTCCACCAGATCCTGAAGATGAATCCAGCTCCACCATTGACGGCCACTGCCGATCCTGCCACCCAGTCCCAGACGAAAAGGCGTCAGCATTTTTGGCAATGCCCCGCCCGACTTGCTCAGCATCAGGCCAATGCGGATTTGCACGCAGCGAATGCCGGCGTCTTCCGCACGCCCTGCCGCCGCTTCCCACTCCCGGCATACCGTTGGCAGGAAGCCGCGGCCCGCCCGGCTGTCTTCGCGCAGCAACTCGTCTCCACGATCGCCGTAATACCCAATAGCCGACGCGGTAATCAACACGCGCGGGCGCTCCGGCGCCTCGCTCAGCGCGTCCGCCAAATGGCGTGTACCCTGCACTCGGCTATCGAGAATGCGGCGCTTTTTCACTTTAGTCCATCGCCCCACGATGGACTCTCCTGCGAGGTGAATGACGGCGTCAAACCCCGAGACTGAGTGCGGCCGCAGAGGCTGCGCAGGATCCCACGCAACCTGATCCTCGCCCGACTTCGCGCCGCGCACCAGGCGCGCAACTTCGTATCCTTTTTCTTTGAGAGACGGCAATAGCGCCGCCCCGATGGGACCAGAAACTCCGCTGACTAACACTTTGCGGAAAGCAGCATTCACAACGCCATAACTGTAACAGTTTGCCGCGCCCAAGAGAATGAACCGAAGGGCTGTAGCGTGCCTTGTCTTTACCCTAAGTAGAGACATAGCGAAGCTACGTCTCTACTTACCCCGATCTCCGTTCCTCGCCTGCTTACGTTTTCCCACGGGATATAATCCCATATGGCGACTCTACGCCAGCAGATCGCGACCAACGTCCTCACGGTCACCAAGTTCCGGGACCTGATGAAGATGATGCGGGAGAACCGTCCCACCGACGATCTGGAGATTGTCCGCAAAGCCTACGAATTCTCGCTGACCCATCACGCCGGCCAGACCCGGGCCTCCGGTAAGCCTTATCTTGTCCATCCCCTCGAAGTCGCGCTGGTTCTGGCCGAAATGAAGATGGACCCGGTCGCAATCGCCGCCGGCCTGCTGCATGACTCCGTCGAAGACACCTCGGTCACCATCGTTGACATTCGCAAAGAATTTGGCGAGCAGGTCGCTCACATCGTCGAAGGCGTCACCAAGATCAGCAAGATTGATTTCGCCACGCGCGAGGAACAACAGGCCGAAAATCTCCGCAAGATGATGCTGGCCATGGTGGACGACATTCGCGTGGTGCTCATCAAACTGGCTGACCGTCTGCACAACATGCGGACTCTGGAGCACCTGGCGCCGGACCGCCAGCAGAAAATCGCGCAAGAGACCCTGGAAATCTACGCTCCCATCGCTCACCGGTTGGGCATGGGCAAGATTCGCGGCGAACTGGAAGACTTGGGCTTTCGCTTTCTCGACCCGATCGCCTACGAGCAAGTCCGTGAGGCCGTGGAAGCGCGCCGCAAGCAGGGCGAACAGTTTCTCGCCCGAGTCGAAGACGTGTTGCAGGACAAGCTCAAAGAAGCGGGCATTACCGCGCAGGTGGAAAGCCGCATCAAGCGGCTGTACAGCATTCATAAGAAATTGCAGCGCCAGCGTATCAGCGTGGACCAGGTCTACGACCTCTGCGCCATGCGCGTCATTACCAAATCAGTGCAGGATTGCTATGCCGTGCTGGGCATTGTGCACAACGTCTGGCGTCCGGTGCCCGGACGGATCAAGGATTTCATCGCCATGCCGCGGCCGAATTTCTACCAGTCGCTGCATACTTCGGTGATCACCGAGGACGGCACACCCTTTGAAATTCAGATTCGCACCGAAGAAATGCACAAAATGGCGGAGGAAGGCATCGCGGCCCATTGGAAATACAAGGATGGCCCAGTTTCCGCGCAAGATGAGCAGCGCCTCTCCTGGCTGCGGCAGGTGGTGGAATGGCAGCGCGATGTCTCCGATCCCAGCGAATTCCTCTCTACGCTGAAAATCGATCTCTTCCCCGAAGAGGTCTACACCTTCACTCCCAAGGGCAAGGTGGTGGTTCTGCCGCGCGAGTCCACGCCGATTGACTTTGCTTACACCATCCACACCGAAGTCGGACACAGCTGCGTGGGCGCCAAGGTGAATGGCCGCATGGTGCCGCTACGCCACAAGCTGCACAGCGGCGATATTGTCGAAATCATGACGCAGCCGGGCCACAAGCCAAGCCGCGACTGGCTGGCGGTGGTCAAGTCGTCGCGGGCTCGTAACAAGATCAAACACTGGCTGAATATCCATCAGCGGGAGCGCGCTATCGAAATCGGCCGCAAGCTGGTCGAGAAAGAAGCCCGCAAGTATCGCGTGGCGATCAAAGAGATTAAAGACGACGACCTGCGAAAGATCGCCTCCGACTACGGCTTGGGCAGTCCCGACGATTTGATGGCTGGTATCGGCTACGGCAAGTACTCGGCCCGGCAGGTGTTAGGCCGCCTCGCGCCCGGCTCGCAGCCCGCCGACGGCACCGAGGAGGAAGCCAGCGGGTTTAGCAGCGCCGTGCGGCGCGTCTTTGGCGGAGCCAGCAGCAATGCCATCCGGGTAAAGGGCCACGATGATCTGCTGGTCTATCGCGCTCGCTGTTGCAACCCGATTCGGGGTGAGGCCGTGGTCGGCTACGTGACCCGCGGCAAGGGCGTTGCGGTGCACGCCGTCAACTGTCCGAACGTGGTGAATCTGATGTACGAACCGGAGCGGCGCATTGATGTGGAATGGGCTCGCGATGAGGCGACGCCGGCTTCTTATCCGGTCAAGCTGACCGTGTTCTGTGATGACCGCTTCGGCATGCTAAAGCTAATCACCGGAGTGATCGGCGACGCCCGCACCAACATCCGCAACATCGAGGCCCGCACCGCTAACGGTCAAGCGAGCGTGGACGCCGTGCTTGACGTCGCCGACCTGCAGCATCTGGAACAGATTGTCGCTGGATTGAGGAAAATTCCCGGCGTCCACGATGTGCAAAGATTGCAAAAGGTTTAGGAGCAGTGACTTGTGGTTGGTGATTAGTTCTTTTCCTCTAGCCACTGACCACTAATTGTTAGCAACCATCTGGAGGCTTCATGCGCGAAGTGATTTCCACGAAAGACGCTCCACAAGCCATCGGCCCTTATTCCCAAGCCATCAAAGCAAATGGACTCGTGTTCGTTTCCGGGCAAATTCC
Source organism: uncultured Acidobacteriaceae bacterium (assembly GCA_963697035.1). Classification (GTDB taxonomy): domain Bacteria; phylum Acidobacteriota; class Terriglobia; order Terriglobales; family Acidobacteriaceae; genus PALSA-270. The sequence goes on from CAVOMN010000005.1 coordinate 723,129, forward strand.
GGTTGATCCCGCCACGCAGCAGATCATTGCAGGCGATGTGGCGGTGCAAACCGAGCGCGTGCTGCTGAATCTGGCTGCCATCCTCAAAGCTGCGGGCAGCGGGATCGAAAAAGTTATCCGCTCAACCGTCTATCTTAAAAACATGGGCGAATTTGCCGCCATGAATGAAGTTTACGGACGGCATTTCACCTCCGCGCCACCAGCCAGGGCGACCGTCGAGGTGGCCCGGTTGCCCAAAGATGTTCTGGTGGAAATTGACGTAATCGCGCTGGCGTAAAATAAGCCTGCATTCAAAGTTGGAGACAACTCATGCAGAAGCGCATAACCTTTGCCTCAATCATTCTGTTGGCGGCGGCTGCCGCCTTCGCGCAGACAGGCACTACCACGCATAGCACGGTAAAAAAGCCGGTGGCCACGCATCCCGCTGCCACCGGGCCATCGAAGGTCACCGGCGATCCGGTCAAGACAGCCGATGGGCTGGAATACTGGGATATCAAAGTCGGAACCGGTGTCGTCGCGCAGACCGGCCAGACTGCCATGGTTCATTACACGGGATGGTTCACGACTGGAAAGAAATTCGACAGCTCCGTGGGTAAGGCGCCGTTTGAAGTGACGCCACTCGGCACCGCGCCCGTCATCAAGGGATGGAACGAAGGAATTATCGGGATGAAGGTCGGCGGCAAGCGCCAGCTGCGCATTCCACCAGACTTGGCATACGGCGCGGATGGCTATCCCGGCGTGATCCCACCCAACTCAACTTTGATTTTTGATGTTCAGTTACTCTCGGTGAAGTAAAAAAACGCGGGCCACGGATCTTCACGGACGAACACGGATTCAAGAATCAAAAAGAATATCCGGTGATCGATTCGTGTGAATCGGTGGAAATCCGCGGCAGTTTTTGAATTAGGCCTTCACGACTTTGCCGCTGCGAAGGCAGCCGGTGCAGACGCGGATCCGCTTGCCCACACCCTTCACCTTGGCGTGCACCGGGCGCAGATTCACATTCCAGCGCCGCTTGGTCACGTTGTGGGCGTGGCTGATGTTGTTGCCGAATTGCGGCTTTTTGCCGCAGATATCACAGACTTGTGCCATGACTACTCCAGATCTCCAGAACTCAAAGCGCGAACATTGATTTTACTGGATTTCTCAGTTTCCGCCAACTGCCCCGGCCCTGATTTTCCCAAATTCCGGGCGAATTCAAGCAATCGGCGCAGGCCATTCGGTGCGAATGATCTCGACGAGCTGGCGCGTATGGGTCCAGATCAGGGTGTGTCCCGCCCTTTCAATGAGCCGCCCACGAGCCCTCGGAATGCCCTTGACCAGCATATCGTAGTGATAGTGCGGAACCGCGGCATCCTCGGCGCCGCCCACTACGAGCGTGGGCACCCTGATTTCCTTGAGCCACGGGCGGCTGTCAAACGTGACCATGCCGCGAACCGCGTCCCGCATCGGCCCGGAATGATTGGTTCCCATTAGAGCTCGCAGCCAATCGGCTTGCTGTTTCGTTAGTCCGATTGCGCCGTTGGGTTGCGGTTTTGAGGGCCGGACGACCAGATTCACAATCGTCCTCGGACTGAATAGAGTGAGGAGCGCCATGAATATGTTTGCCTCCAACCGCTCCCCGAGCGTGCCGACGTTGTGCCCATAGGTGCACACCAGCATCATTTTGCTCACGCTCTCGGAGCGGGTATGCGCCAGTTGCTGGGCGACCGAGCCGCCATGCGAGTACCCAGGACGGCGGTTCGCTCAAATCCCGACTCCATCATGACGATATCCAGATCGGCTGTGAGTCCGGGCACATCGTAAGGACCGGAAAGTTCACCGCCCTTGCCATGCCCACGCAAGTCGGGGATGAGCATGCGAAAATCGAAGCGCAGAAGTTCGACGAGCGGGTCAAACATCGCGCCGGTAGCCATAAGGCGGTGCAAGAGAAGCAGCGGCTCACCGCTGCCTACAACCTTATAGAAGATCCCGTTCGACGCGCGGTATTCCCGGGGCTGGCGGGCGGATTTCCCATGTTTGATCTGTCGCGATTTGGGGCTGAAGTGACGATTGTCAACTGCAAAAGCCGAAGCTCCTACCGTACCGGCTGCCGCGCCGCATCCATTTCCGGATGATCACCCACAATGTAGGTATCCACGCGCAGCCCGACCGGCAAATCGGCGCCTTTGTCTAACTCTACAAGCGTCTCCAGGATCTTCCGGTCCACCCGCTCCGTGGGCTCATCGGTGCGCACGTTCTTCGGGCCCAGTTGCTCGCCGACGCGCACCACGCGTCCCCAGAATTTCTGGTCGCCATAGGCGTCCGCGGTTACATACGCCTTCTGACCGACCCGCACCTTGTTTACATCAGTTTCATCCACATCCATGCGCACCCGCAGCACATCTTTATCGCCAACCGTCAAAATAGGATCGGGCACGGTCGAAGAGTTGGAAACGCTCTCCCCATTACGATGGTGTTTGCGCAGCACCGTGCCATCAATCGGAGACTTGATCAGCGTCTTCTCGTACTTCGCCTGCGCATCCCCCAGTTGTGCCCGCGCCAGTTGCAGATCGGCCTGCGCCAGGGTCACGTCTTCCTCGCGCGCATGGTCATCCACCAGCGAATGCCGTTCGACCGCCTCCTGGTACTGTGCCTTGGCGACGTTGTATTCGCGGGTAGAGCGCTCCATCTCTTCGCGCGAAATCACGCCCGCGGCAAACAGCTTTTCGCGGCGCTCTTTCTCGGAAAGTGCGTTGTTCATGACGGCTTCCGCCTCGCGCACCGAAGACAGACGCCTCCGGACGCTCCTGGGTACGCGCGCCATTCACCACTTTGCGCAGCGTGGCTTCTTTTGCGCTAACATCCGCCTGCGCCGCCAGCACCTCGGCGCGGTAGTCGTCATTCTCCAGCACCGCCAGAACCTGCCCCTTGCGGATGTGGTCGCCTTCTTCCACCAGCACCGAGCGCAGCTTTCCGCTGAGCTCCGAACCAATCTGCGATGTCCTCGGAAACCGGCTCCACGCGCCCCGGTCCCGCGATGAGCGGCTCGGATGGCGCCGGCTTGGTCGCCGCAGCCTGCGCGGTTGCGATGGTATGGTTGCGAGACGAGAAAACGGTCAGCGAAATCGCAAGCAACAAAACCGCGGCGGCAATGATCAGAACGGATTTCTTCTTCATAAGCATACTCCGTAGCAAATCTCAAAGAACTCAAATCCCGGATCGAGCCACCGCGACGGATGCTGCCGGCTCGTGCTGCGGCAACATCCCCGGCGGAAATCTCGGTCGTCCGGCTTGCGCCATCAGTCCGTCTTCGATTCTCATGGTGCGGTCGGCGAACTCGAGCAGGCGCGAATCGTGGGTCACAATCACCACCGCCCGCCCGTTCTCATGCGCCAGTTCGCTCATCATCGCGATCACGTTCCGCCCGGTATGCGAATCAAGCGCCGCCGTCGGTTCATCCGCCAGAATGATGTCCGGTTCGCCCGCCAGCGCCCGCGCAATGGCCACGCGCTGTTTCTGCCCTCCACTCAAATCCGCCGGAAAGCTGTTGTACTTTTCGCCAATCCCCACTTGCTCCAGCAGTTGCCCGGCGCGCGTCTTCGCCGCATCGCCGCGAATGCCTTTCAGATCCAGCATCAGTTCCACGTTCTCTCCCGCCGTCAACGTGGGGAACAGATTGAATCCCTGAAACACAAACCCAATATGCGATAGCCGGATCGGCGCCAGTTGCTTCTGCTTCAGCTCTGCCACTTCCTTCCCCGCGATGCGCACGCTGCCCGAGCTGGGCGAAAGAATGCAGCCCATGATGGAGAGCAGCGTCGTCTTGCCGCTGCCCGAGGGCCCCACCAGCATCACCAGTTCGCCGGGGTGCACATCGAGGTCAATCCCGCGCAAAGCGGGCACGCCGGACGCGCCTTCGGCGTATGTTTTGGTCAGTTCCCGTACTGCAATGGCCGGTTGCATTCGTGCTCCTCTCTAACGCTCATCCCTTGAACACCATCGCCGGATCAAGCCGCGTAACCTTGTTGATGGATACCAGCGCCGCGCTCACGCACATCAGCAGCGTCAGAAAAAACATTCCTACCGCCATCGGCCAGGGCATCAGGATCGCCGCGCCTCCGCTCTGGCTGGCGCGCACCACGAACGCGCTCACCATCATGCCCAGCACATAACCCATCACCGCGCTGATCGCCGCCTGGGTGATGATCACCTTGTACACATAGCTGTTGGGCGCGCCCATCGCCTTCAGCGTGCCGAATTCTTTCAGGTGGTCCACGGTGGTCGCGTAAATGGTTTGCGCCACCACGACAAATCCCACCACCAATCCCAGAACCGCCGCCAGCAGCACGGCGACTCCCGCCCCGGTGGTAAACATCCAGTAGAACTGCGTCATGCGGCTGAACTCGTGGCTGGTGAATACTTCAACATCTTTCACGTTTGCCAGAATTCCTTGCCGCACCTGCGCGATGTTCGCCCCGGGCGCAACTTTCACCAGAATGAAAATTGTCTGATCGTCGGGAACGTTGGTGAAATTCTCCGCGTTCTTGAAGGTCGTGAACACATACGGAGAGGTCGTGAAGCTGCGAATGCCGTGGGTAAAGCCAACCATGCGCGCGCGGTGCCCGTCAATCTCAAACAACTCGCCCACATGGCTCACTCCCAGCTTTTGCTTGTAGATCTCGTCCATGATGATGGCATCCGGCCGCTTCAAGTCCTGCTCCGTGCCCTGCACCAGATTCCACGGCCGCGCCAGCTCGAATCGGGATCGATGCCAATAATCTGCACCGATTCCTGGCGTCCATCGGCGCGCTTCCATTGCGTCCAGCGGCTGATAATCTTCTGCGCCTCCTGCACTCCCGGCACCGCGCGCACCTGATACAGCTTGCGCTCGCTGAATGGCACGCCCAGCTCAACGTAGGGCACATGCCGCGAGGTCACCCACAAATCCGCGCCCGGAGTGGTCAATCAAGCTGGAAGTGGTCTCGGTGAAGCCAACAAACAACCCGAGTTCCACGACAATCAGCACCACGGCAAACACAATCCCCGTGACCGTAACAATGAGCCGCACTTTGTCGTGAAAGAGATTGCGCCGCGCCAGAGGAGGCATGTCACTGGCCCTCTTGTTTCGCAGGTTTCAGCAGGCCGCGCAGAATCGCATCCAGCATCACCGCCGTGCGCTCTTCCATCGGACGCCAATCCACCCAGGCCGAGTCGTTGCATTTGGCAATTTGCAGAGAAATCACCCCGTGGACAGCCGCCCACATGGTTTGTGAAATCAGGTGGACATTCGCGATCTCATCGCGAAACTTGCCCGCCGTCAATTGCCTGCTGCACCGTGTGCTTCAGCAAAGCATAGGCATCGCTCTCCGGATTGCCCTTAACCTCATGGTCCTGCTCATCGAGTTCTCCGCCAGGATGCGGCGTCATGAACATCAGTTTGTAGTGGTTGGGATACTGCAAGCCCAAACTGCACATACACCCGGCCAATCTCCTGGATACGGGCCACCGGATCTGCCGGCATGGCCGAACTCTGGAAAACCTCGGCCAAGCGGGCAAAGTCTTCCTGACATAATTGGTGGAACAGGTCTTCCTTATCGGCAAAATGCAGGTAAATGGCGGTCGGCGAATACTCAATCTTCTCCGCCACCTTACGCATGGAAACCCCCTCATAGCCATGCGTAATGAAAAGTTCCCGGGCAGCATCCAGGATCTTGTCCCGTATCTCCGACTTTTCTCGTGCCCTGCGCTCCAATACACCCATAACGTTGATTCCTAAATTAACAATGTTAACGTAACACTGTTAATTTACATACCGATGTTTCATTTGTCAAGGGGAATTTTTGGGAGCAACAGGCGTCCTCGCCCATCCTTTCCGGACCAGAGCCGCGCCCGTTTGACTGTGGGATACTGAGGAGGTGACGCCTGCCGACCCCAAATCCGTCAAGGTCAACCTGACCGCTGGCACTGGCGTGGACATTGAATGGAAAGACGGCCACCAATCTCACTACCCGTTCCCATTCCTGCGCGACGCCTGTCCCTGCGCGATGTGCAATGAAGAGCGAGAAAAGGCCGGAAGGCAGCCGGGTCAGTCGCCAGACCCCTCACAGGCGGGCCCCTTGCCAATGTTTAAGCCGACCGTAAAACCAACCTCAGCCGAAGGGGTGGGCAAATATGCCATCAAGTTCCACTGGAACGACGGCCACGATCTGGGCATTTACTCCTGGGGGTTCCTGCGCGAAGTCTGCCCGTGTGAAGAATGCAAGGCTGCGTCTCAAGCAAACGCTCTATAGGGCGCGGAAAAGCCTCGCCATCCGCTATTCAGTTTCGATCAGGAAATATCACTGGCCGGATTTTTCTGCCGGTGCGTAGAAATAATAGTCGGCTGTGTAGCCGGTTCTTCCTTCGGTGCCGCGATGGGACTCATCGCACCCCTCCGCCGGCGGTTTTCCGCCGCGAGTATGGATGCGTTGAATGCTTGTGACATTCGTCAGCGCGCCCTTGCCGTCATGAGAGACGGCAGTCAACAGCAACCACGGAATGGAGTCGGGATCGAGCGATTCCACGTGAGCCACGGGCTTGCCCGTCACCTGGCTGCCGTCTTTCAGAGTCCACGTCGGCCCGGCGGAGTGGCTGCCGATGACTTTGTCTTTTCGATCCCTTAGTTCCGCCTCCGGCCCTTTTAAGGTCCAGGCGAACTTGCCGTCCGCGCCGGATTGGCAGGTGTACACCTGCGATCCTGTGGCATGCACGGATAAGACAACCTGTTCGCCGGCGGGAGCCTGAATCGCGTCCGGTACGTCGGGTGGCGGCTCTTTCTGCGCGTTCGCCGCTGGGAGCACGAGCAAAGCTAAGGACACGATAAGGCTGATGACCCTTGCTCTGGTCTCGGCTTGACCAAATCTTCGCATGGCGCGATTGTACCGCGAGGTCGAGCCGTCAGAAGTGAATACCCTTCAGTGGAAAGAGAAGCTTTAACGTTTTCTCCAACAGCCGATGCTACTAGCGATTAGTCTCCGCCCGCTGCGCCGTCGCCCTTTCTTCAACACCACAGGCCGTCCGCTCAATCAGATGTCAGCCTGCACTGCGCTGGACTTTCCATCTTCCTGCAATAGCTCTTGATTGTCTTGCATTTTCTGCTGATCGCACTGCATCTGCTGCATTTCCTGCTGCACCTGCTCTTTCAGCCGGGATAGTTCCTCCTCAGTCTGTTTTTCGATCTCCGGCTTCATGCCTTCCAGTTCATGCTGAATCTGCGGCTTGATGAGCGCCAGCTGCGCTCGCAGCTCGCCTAATGCCTTGGCATTGCCGGTGCCAATTTCCTGCAAGCCGCCGTTTTCAAATCCGGTGTGCTTGAGCTCGGGAAGGGTCAACGTCAGAGTTTGCTCCTTCCGGGCGCGAATAATCCCGATACTAAGGTTGTTGCTCTTGCGGTTACGCAGCGCCTGGCCAAAATCTCCGGCGTCATTCACGGCCTGGCCATTGACCCGCACAATCACGTCTCCAGCACGAAAGCCCGCTTTCTCCCCGCAACTGCCCTTCTCGACCGAACGCACCAGGATGCCCTGCCCGTCCTTGGCTCCAAAGAAGTCGCTCAGCTGCGGGCTCATGTTCTCCACCAGGAGGCCGCTGCGTGCTGAGGAGTGCACCACCACAATCGAAGCCGGAATGTCCAGCTCGGGCAGGGATGTCAGGTTGGGCATCACGAACTTGAATTCCGGAGCCAGAGCCGCAAAATCTTTGCGGCGCGCCAGTTGCGCCTGCAGGGTCAGCGGTTGACCGTTGCGGCTGATTCCCATGCTCACGGTGCGGCCCGGAGGAATCTCGTGAATAATGCGCCGCAACTGCTCCACCCCTTGAATCGCTTCGCCATTGATACTCAGGATTACGTCGTGCTCCCGCACCCCAGCCTTGCCCGCGGGAGCATCCTGATCCACCATGGTGACTTCCACCCCGCGCTCCTCTTTCAATTGCAATGGACCAACCCGCTCCGCGGTGATGTCACAGGTGTCTACACCCAGGTAAGACCCACCACCCGAAGCTTCATCGCTCCAGAAGGTGTAGGCCTCGTTTGGATCAACCGAGGCGCTGCTTGCGGAGTGCGTGCCCGCCAATAAAAACGGGAGAATCAACAAAGTCTTGAGGATGGAATACCGCATTTTTGTTCCTCCTGGGATTACGCGCTATGACTACCCGCTCCGACCACGCCCTGGGCTATGGATTCGCGCGGCGAAGCCAGATGTCGCCCGTCGTAGTATTCACTTTTAAACTTGGACCGCCGCCGTTCAAGTTGCCCTCGGCAGTGATGGTCTTCGGACCCCACTGTCCGCCTTCCGAGGTGACGCGAATTTCTGGAAATTCGGAGTGAATGCTATGGCCGTTGGCCGCTTCCACCGCTGCCCGAACCGTCATGTTAAGGCTTGACGGCAAATAAACCGTGATATCGCCCGTCTCCGTCTCCAGCACAGAATCAGTCCGCTCGCCGCCAACCCGGAACCTGACCACGATGCCGCCACCGCCGGTCTTTGCACGGGCCGTCGGCACTCCGTTCAGCTCGATGGCGCCGCCGCCTGTCTCGGCGCGGACCGGCCCTTGCGCGGAACTCAGTCGAATGCTCCCGCCCCCGGTTTCGATATCCGCCGGGCCCGCGATATCTCCCAGCACGATACTGCCGCCGCCGGTCGCAACTTTCACCTTTCCTGAGCAGTGTCCCACCTTGATGGCCCCGCCGCCAGTTTCGAGATCCGCATCCTCCAATCCGGACACCAGCACCACGCTGCCGCCGCCGCTTTCCGCGGTCACTTTGCCCTTGGCAGATGCCAGATGAATACTGCCGCCCCCGGTGTGCAGTGTTACATCGCTGCGCGCGTCGCCAATGCTGATGCTGCCGCCCCCCGTCTCGGCACGGATGCTGCCACCAACATCATCGAGATGAACACTTCCCCCGCCGCTCTGCGCCTCCACCCAGCCGTTGACTCCGGTGGTGGTCACGCTTCCGCCTTCGGTCTCCATCTTTACCGACTCAATATCGCGCGGCACGTGAATCACAAACTCGCTGGAAAATTTCTGCTGGGTTCCGCCTTGCCAGTCCGCCACCACCCACGCCGTATCTCCGCGCAACGAGGCGTTAATCTTGTACGACTCAAACTGCCGGCGGGCTTTGTCTTCCGAAGACACCGCAGCCCGGTTGCGCACCACGTACTCGATGCCATTTTGCGAGCCGCCTTCCACCCGCACCGAACCCATCTCCACCTTCACTCGCAGAGCCTTCGCCGCAGCCAGAGTTCCGCTGGTCTCCTGCACCCACTTTCCACTTTCGCTATAGACACGGGTTTCTTGCGCCAGCAGGAGCGGGCAGACCAACAGTGCGGTTGCCGCTGCTTTGAAGAACTTGCCCGGCATGATCCTCGACACCTCCTGCTGTCCTTGCATCGCTAATCTATCTCCGGCAGTTCGGCCAATTCCGTACGTGCCTGCGAGCGGATATATTTGCTGTCGTCCTGGTGCGCGAGCCTCTGCAGCACCGCCCGCACGCTGCTGTCCGCCCGCACCCCTGCACTGAATGCAAAGCCTCGGTGCGCACGCCCGGATTGGAATCGTTCAGCAACGCCTCCAGCATGGCATCCCGCACCCGGACATCGTTCTTCACATACGCCTTCAACGCCTCCAGTGCCTTGAAACGCACACCGGGATTGCGTCATACCTCAGAGCGTAAATGAGCGCCTCGCGGACATTCGGCATCATCCGGTCGTTGCGTCAGCAGGTCCACGGAATCCATCCGCACGCCGGGGTTGTAGGTGTTGCGAGCCGCGAAAAGCAACAATTGCTGAATGCGCTGATCGTTCAGCGATCCTTGCGCCTCTTGCGGCGGAAACCGTATCGTATTGAATGCTGATTTCCTTGGTGCCGGGCTGCTGGGAGATGGAGCGGATGCCGCTGATGGAGGACTTCCATCGCGGGGAGCCGGTGTTGCATCGCGACTAGTTTACGGCGGGCTGGCTGCTGGCGGCTACAACTTTGTAAGCTGTTCCGACGCCTCCGGCAAAGCCCGCGATAAAGATCGCTGCCGCCAGCGCCGGTGCGAAACGAATCTGCCGCAACCAGGCCGCCGGCTCCAACACCAGATGACGCCAGAAAGCATTTTGCCGCGTGTGCTTCCAGAGATTCCTGCAGCTTCATCCGTGAAGCCGCCAGCAGGTTCGCCGAAGGCTCTTGCACCGGAAAGGACCGCACATGGCGCTGCGAAACTCGCGAAGCCGCTCCAGTTCGCGGCGCACTCCGCGCAGCGGGCTACGTGCTGCTCCAGTTCATAACGGGCATCGTCCGCCAGTTCGTCATAGACGTACAGCAGAATGTTCTGTTGCACCCATTCGCACTTCATTGCCGATTCCCCCATTGCCTCTGCCGAAGCCGAGGGACGGCCGTCCCGCCCGTCCACTGCCTACCGCATGTCCGCCAGCGAGCCCCGCAATTTCTGCGTGGCGCGAAACAGAGTATTCTTCGCGGTCTCTTCGGTGGTATGCAGAATCTCGCCCACGGTCCGCAATTTCAGTCCGTGATAATGCTTCAGTTCGAACACCATGCGCTCCCGCGGAGACAGCCTCTCGAGTGCGCGCTGAATCCGCGAATTCAGCTCGCGGTTCATCAAGTCGCGCTCGGGATCGGCCGCCGCCCGGTCATCGGCCACCTGCTCCAGCACGTCAAATGGCTTGCCTTCCGCGTCCACGCGCGACCGGAGCGTCTTCCTTGCGCACCTGCCGTTTGCGCAGATGATCCAGGCACAAATTGGCCACGATGCGGTAAATCCAGGTGTAGAAGGAGCACTCGAAGCGGAAGCCGCCAATATTGCGGTAGGCCTTGAGAAAAGCTTCCTGGTAGATGTCCTGGGCTTCGGAGTCGGAGCCGGTCATATGCATGGCCAGCCGCAGCACGGCCTGGTCGTAATGCCGCACCAGCTCCTCGAAGGCGGCGCGATTGCCGCGCTGCGCCTCGCGGACCAGGACGCGTATCGTCAATGCGGCTCAGACCTTGCCCAGCCATGAGGCCCCGCGCTCCTGGGGTCCTGGGTCCCGCTGCCATGCTGCCCTTGCGCCGCGCGTCGCGGCCGCCGTTGAACACTTGCCAACCGTAAAGGGTACCGCACAACCGTCGGCCGGCATGATCCCTTGTCCTCGACTCGAAAGCCCACGGATGGGCGCCATTGCTGCTTGCCGCTGCTACACGACTATAGACGAGGCAGGGAAACGACCGTGAGCAGGAATTAAAGGGATTTAGGGGTGGAATCTGAGGCAGGCACTGAGCCGCCCCCGGCAGACCGGAACTCTGCCTTGGCTGCTCGAGTTAGAGAGTGAATGATAAAGCGGGCGATGCCCCACTTCTCGCATTTGCGAGAAGTGGGAAGCAGTCGGGTCTTTACTTCGTCTCTGCTTCTTTTTCTTTCTCGATGATCACCTTCACGTGCGTGGTGACATCTTTATGCAGCTTGATGGGAACGGTGAACTCGCCCAGCGTCTTAAGAGGCTCGTGCAGCTGCACCTTGCGGCGATCCACGTTGAAACCCTTCTTTTCCAGTGCATCGGCGATATCGCCCGAGGTAACGGATCCGAACAACTGTTCGTTCTCTCCCGAACGCCGCTCGGAAAGACAGGCTGACCCGTCGAACTGTTTCGCCAGATCTTCCGCCTGGGATTTTTCCTTGGCCGAACGACGCAACGAGGCCGCCTTCATCTGCTCGATGACAGCCTTGTTGCCCTTGGAGGCCTCAATGGCCAATTTGCGCGGCAGCAGATAATTGCGTCCGTAACCCTCGGCGACCTTCACCACATCGCCGCGCGAACCCAGCTTGTTGACATCTTCTTTCAATATGACTTCCATGAGATAACTCCCTTATAAATTCTTGGCCACGGATTTACGCGGATTCGGATCAAGAATCCCTGGACAGAATCCGTGTTCATCCGCGAAATCCGCGGCGGTCTTTTTACTAGGACGCGCGGCCGGCAAACGGCAGCAGGGCGATGTTCCGCGCCTGCTTGATGGCCGAGGACAAACGCCGCTGATGCGGCGTGCATACTCCGGTCAGGCGGCGCGGCACAATTTTCCCGCTCTCCGCCACGAACTGCGCCAGCGTGCGCACGTCTTTGTAGTTGATGGTGTCAATTTTCTCCACGCAGAACTTGCAAACCTTCTTGCGCCGGAAATACTTGCGTCCGCCCTCGCGTCCGCCCGGGCCACCCGGTCCACCCGGACGTGGCGGGCGCCGGTCGCCTCCTCCGAAAGAACGTTCTCCGGAAGGCCGGTCGCCGGATGGGCGATCTCCAGATGGACGATCACCGGAAGGACGATCGCTGCCCGAAGAAGATCCACCCGCGGGTGCAAGTTGCTTTGGTTTCGTCAGCCATGATGCTCCTTAAAATTAGCTTCTAGCTTTAAGAGCTAGGAGCTGGTTCCTACGCCGTTGCCGCCGGCGCAGCTTCTCCGCCAGCCTCAGCCGCGGGCGTCAGCTGGAGGCGCCGCCTTGCGGCGCGCCTCCCGAATCTTTTTGATCTTGTCCAGCCGCTTCTGTTCCTCATCAATGCGCACGCTGAGGAACTTGATCACCGGCTCGGTCACGCGCAAGCGCCGTTCCAGTTCGTGCACCAGCCCGCCGCTGCCTTCCACGGTGAGCAGGATGTAAATCCCGTCATGGAAGCGCCCGACGGTGTAAGCCAGGCGACGCTTGCCCATTTTTTCTACGCTCTTCACCAGCCCGCCCGTAGAGGTCACGGCGGTTTCCAGCGTGGAAATCAGTTTGTCCTGGTCCTCTTCCACCATATCCGGGCGGACAATGAACATCAGTTCGTAAGTGCGATTCATTCGTTAATTCTCCATTCGCCACGGATTTCACGGATCAATGCCTCGGAATAGATTCGCGTTCATCCGCGTAATCCGCGGCTAATCTTCGTTTTCCTGCTCCGGCTTGCGGTTAAAGCGGTTCATCGCCGCCGCTTCGCCTTCAGTCAAAATCACTTTCACCGCTTCCGCCGCGAGTATCGAGCAAGACTGCCGGCTAGCTTCCAGTTCAGCTTTGCGCAGCGGGCTCAGCAGGTAGCTCACGCCGTCGGAAATCTTGCGTTCCGGCGCTACTCCCAGCCGGATGCGCAGGAAATCCTGCGTACCCAGCGCTCCAATCACCGACTCAATCCCGTTGTGCCCCGCCGAGCTGCGCTTGCGATGAATCCGCAGCGTGCCCAGCGGAAAATCCAACTCATCCTGAATAACGATCAGGTCCGTCTCCGGCGCTGATCTCATTCTTCTCCACCAACTCCCGTACCGAAAGCCCGCTCAGGTTCATGAACGTTTCCGGCTTGGCCAGCAGAACCGTCTCCGAACCGATCACTGCCCGGGCCGTCAGCGCGCGGCACTGGCGGTTCCTGACCTCCACGCCACATTCATTCGCAATGCGGTCAATGGCGAGAAATCCCAAATTGTGCGGCGTGAACTGGTATTCGATCCCCGGATTGCCCAACCCGACAATCAGCTTCACCAGATCAGCTTTTAGCCTTTAGCTTTTAGCCTCAAACCTGTAGCCATCTTGCCGCCGCAATGACCAGAACCGACGACGGACGACCGAAGACGAGGACGCGTTTTACTTCTTTTCCTTCTTCTCGGGCTTCTCGGGTTGGCCGCAGCCTCGCCTTCCTCGCCTTCCACTTCCTGCTTGCCCTTCTTGATGACTTCGGGCTCGGCAGGAGCAGCGCCGGCTTCCGCCGCCACCGCTTCCGGAGTCGCCACCACTTCTTCTTTCACCGTGGTTACGTGGGCCACTGGCTGGTTGGCGTCTGTTGAGAAACTTAAGCTTCTCGCTCTTCGGCAGATCTTCCACCCGCAGCACCTTGCCAAAAACCAGTGCGCTAACATCGACGTCAATCGCGCTCGGAATGTCGCCCGGCAAGCACTCGATTTCCACTTCGCGCAGCAACTGTTCCAGGATGCCGCCCTGCTGTTTCACGCCTTCGGCTTCGCCCTTCAGCACGATGGGAACGCTGACCCGCAGCTTCTGGTCCATGGCAATGCGCTTCAGATCAATGTGCAGCAATGATCCCTTGATCGGCTCATATTGCCAGTCCACGATCATGGCCTGGGTAGCGTTCGCCGTCGCTCACCGCCAGCTCGAAAATAGTGTTGTGGCCGGTGGCGAATACAAAATCCGCGACACCTGCCGCGGGTCGACACTCACCGCCACCGTTTCTTTGCCTGCGCCATACACCACGCCCGGCACTTTGCCGCTCTCGCGCACCCGGCGCGCATCGTTCTTGGTGCCGGGAACGTCCGCGGCTGCGCTTCCAAAAGATTCTTTTCTGTTGCAGTAGCCATAAGTTGAATTCCTGTTTACAAAAATAATTTACTGACCGAAGCTTCCTCGTGGATCGCCTGGATGGCGCGGCCAATCAATCCCGCCGACCGAGCGCACGATGATCTTCGGCTCGTTCTTCGCGTCTTCCATTAGCGGAATGGTATCCGTCACCACCACTTCTTTGATGCAGGACTTTGAAATGTTCTCCACTGCCGGCCCCGACAGCACGGGATGCGAACAGCAGGCATAAACCGCGCTGGCGCCGCTTTCCATCAGCGCCGCGGCTGTCTTCACCAGCGTGCCGGCGGTGTCAATCAAGTCGTCAATCACCAGGCAGGTGCGGCCTTGCACGTCGCCGATCACATGCATGATTTCGGCCACGTTGGCCTCGACGCGCCGCTTGTCCACGATGGCCAGCGCCGAGTCCATCTTCTTGGCAAAAAACCGCGCCCGCTCCACGCCGCCCGCGTCCGGCGAAACTACCGTCAAGTTCGGCAGATTCAGTTTCTTGAAGTAGTCCACCAGCACCGGCGAAGCGAACAGCGGATCCACCGGAATGTTAAAAAATCCCTGCAACTGCGCCGCATGCGGATCAATCAGCAGCGCCCGGTCGGCCCCCGCCGTGGTGAGCAAATCCGCCACCAGCTTGGCCGAAATCGGCGCCCGCGGCTTGTCTTTGCGGTCCTGCCGGCCGTAGCCGTAATAAGGAATCACCGCCGTGATGCGCCGCGCCGACGCCCGTTTCAGCGCATCAATCATCAGCAGCAACTCCATCAGGTGCTCGTCCACCGGCCGACAGGTCGGCTGGATCACGAACACATCCGCGCCGCGCACATTCTCCTGAATCTGGACGTAGCCTCGCCGTCCTTGAACCGCGTCACCAGCGCCTGATTGCGGGCCAACCCCAGAAACGCGCAGACATCGTCGGCCAGCTTGGGATTCGCCGTGCCACTGAAGATCTTGAACTTGTCGTCCATGCGCGCGCGTTGCGGCTTGCGCTCTGGTTTCTCCTCGGCGCCCACGGAGCCTTCTTTTCGGTCGCAGTCGCAAGAGTTGCCATAGTTAGCTCTTGCCGATCAGCCCTCAGCCGTTAGCTCAAAACTCATCGCGCCCACTCTTGGGTTCCAGCTAAGAGCCAAGAGCTAATGGCTAACGGCAGTTCTGGCTGGGCCGCTAGGATTCGAACCTAGACAAAGTGCTCCAAAGGCACTTGACCTACCATTAGTCGACGGCCCAGTAGTTTCGATTGCATTGACGGTGGCTGGCCCACTTAGTGTATTCATTCAGCCAAAATCGGCCAATCGAAAATTCAGCGAGTGCGCCGTCCGGTCGCTGGGTGCTCCAATCCTAGCCGCGCTTTTTGCGGCAGGGCGGGGATATCCTTAACGTCCACTCCAAAGCCCTCGCCAATATCTGCCGCCGCGTCAATGTCTTCGTCGCTACTGCCGGAATGCCACTCTTCCGCAACCGTGCCGCCGCTTTTTCCGCCGCCCCGCGATGACGCAAACAATCCGTAAGTCGCTGAACCGGAGCCGGAAAGCGAGGCATACAATGCCCCGGCCAGTTCCAGCACACGCTTGACCTCGCGTAACTCAGGATATTGAGGAAACACGACCCGTTCAAAGTCGTTTTCAATCCCGGTACGGACGAGGTCGAGAAGCAGGGTCTCGGCCCGGCCCCGCCATGTCTCACAGGGACACCGGATTCGGCCTTCCCAGTTTTAGCTTTACCGCGTCTAGGTCTGCCCTGGGAACAACCACTCAGCCACGCAGAAACCACCCGGCCAAGTTCAACCATTCTATCGGAGGCATCGCCAGCCGTCAATTTGGAGGCTATCGCCGCCCCAGTCTGCTTCGAAAGAAGACTTCCTGAACGATGGGTGCCCCATCCTAGCGCGGTGTTTGCGCTAGGGTGGGATTCCGCAACGCCTGCACTGATCGGAGCCCAAATGTGCTTTTAGCCTTTTCAATGGAATGGGATTTCGGCTCCCCTAGCGGAGAACCCTCCATCATCGCATCCCAATCCGCAAATGCTTTCGGCGTGGAAACCCCAATCTCCGGCGTCGCCACCACGCAGATCGTCGCGGGCAAATCCGGCAGCGGATAAACCTCCTCCCCGCGCCCCACCCCAAGCACCGTGCCTCCCACCAAAAACAGAGGCAGGTCCGAGCCAACTTCCGCCGCCATGCGCAGCTTCTCCGCCGGCGCGATCTGCTTTTCAATGCCCGCTCCAATCCCACAGACCGCAACCGCATTTCCCGACGCTCCGCCCAGTCCTCCCTGTACCGGCAGCCGCTTTTCGATCTCGATCACGACGCGGCCCTTTGCCTTAAGGGCGGCCATGGTCCGCTCGGCGATCCGATAGCAGGTATTCGACTCGTCCCGCGGCACGCGCGCATCTTCGCAACGAATCTCAATCCCGCTGCCGCGCTTGACCGCGACCCGAATCACATCATGCAGCGCAATTGTCTGATACACCGTGCGCAATTCATGAAAGCCATCCGCCCGCCGCGGCCCAATGGCCAAGCCAAGATTGATCTTCGCGAAGGATCGGACGGTGACGGACATGGGCGGCTAATTGTAATCTTCCTGTGAAAGTGAGCCAATCTCGGGCCATTCGAAGCGGAGTTATCTTTGGCTTCTCGAGATAAGCGCAGTCGAAGAATCCCTTTTCTTATCTCTGAGTTCGAATTACATTGCAGTTGGAAACACCCTCATGTCTTGATATCCTTCTGCCGCCATGTTGAATGGCGCTCTCGACCTCCGCAACAACCTCAAAGATATTGCAATTTTTGTTCTCCCCGTTCTCCTCTGGTGGATGTGGCTCCGACTCAAGTCATACCGTGCAAACGCTTGGCCTCTCACCCAGGGCCGCTTCGAATCGGGGAACGTCTCTGTCTTTAGACGAAGTGGCGACAGATTTGGGTCGCAGGGCACGGAGACGGCCACAGCAACCCTAGCCTACTCATATCAAGTCAGCGGAGAGTATTACGGTGGAAACTACAATCGAGATTTCAATGACGAGCAAAAAGCCTGGGACTATGTGGATGCGACTAAGAGTCAAAGCGTGCAGGTTCGCTATCACCCTCGCCGGCCAGAAAAATCCATGGTCCGGCCCGAAGACCAGATTCTGGGATCGTTCTAACCCCTACCCCATCTCTCCCCCCAGTTGTATAATTCCGCGGCTTCGCGAAGGAGGATCTTTATGAATCTTGGCAAACGTTCGGCAGCAGAGTTTTTCGGAACTTTCTGGCTGGTCTTCGGCGGATGCGGCAGCGCGGTATTGGCCGCGGCTTTTCCCGGCCTTGGCATCGGCTTCGTGGGGGTAGCTTTGGCCTTTGGCCTCACGGTTCTGACCATGGCATTTGCCATCGGCCACATTTCAGGATGCCATCTTAATCCCGCCGTTACGGCCGGATTGGTGGCAGGCAAGCGGTTTCCGGCGAAAGAGTTCGTTCCTTATGTGCTGGCACAGGTGGTGGGCGCCTTCGCGGCCGCCGGGACTCTCTATGTGATCGCCAGTGGCAAAGCTGGCTTCAGCCTGGCGGGCGGCTTCGCTTCCAACGGATACGCCGAGCATTCTCCGGGGGGATATTCCCTGACCGCGTGCTTAGTCGCCGAGGTCGTACTGACCATGTTCTTTCTGCTCATCATCATGGGAGCAACCGACAAGCGCGCCCCGCAAGGCTTCGCCCCCATTGCCATCGGCCTCGGCCTGACCCTGATTCACCTGGTCGGCATTCCCGTAACTAATACCTCGGTAAATCCGGCGCGCAGCACTGGCCCGGCTCTGTTCGTCGGTGGATGGGCGGTGCATCAGCTATGGCTGTTCTGGGTCGCTCCGCTGATCGGCGGGGTCCTGGGTGGAGTCGTTTATCGCTTGCTCTTCAGCGAGGCCGTACCCCAAGCCAAGGCCAAGCTGGAGCCCGCGCTCAGCACAAAGACTGCCTAAGAACAAAAGGGGCGGACACCCTGGTCCGCCCCTTTTTGCCCGACTGCACCAATCCTCCCCTCGAAACGCCCCCCTCGCGGAACCCTAGCGGTTGATATCGTCTACTATCTGTTCTTAATTCAATGACTTAGCGAATGAGTGGCGATTTATCGGCCGTGCATTGTCATCGAGCCCACGGAGCCTTGAAGGTAAACGTGCGATGCAATTCTACGCTCGGTTCGAGGTGCCCCATGAAGCTGTTTCGCATTGTCTCCCTGGTTTTGATCACCCTTTGTTCGGCCCTGTTTACTCACGCACAGCAGCAGGAAGACTGGGTCCCGGAGGGCTTGCAGGCTTTGCGGCAGGAGGCGTCCTCGAAGACCGAGTTTTCGGTGGACCACTCGATGCTGGTGTTCGCCTCCAAGCTCGACTCCGATGATGCAGACCTGCGACGGGTCATCGCCGGGGTGAGCGGGTTGTCGGTGCATAACTACCGGTTCCCGGCGCCCTGGGCCTACGATCCGGCGACGTTGACGTCGGTGAAAGAGGAGTACCACGAGGCTGGGTGGAAGCAGGTGGTGAACAATCATGAGAAAGGCGGGGGTCCGGGGGTGACGGATGTCTGGGTTCGCCTGGAGCATAGCGCGATCAGCAATGTGGCGGTTTTGGTCGCCAGCGCGAAAGAGGTTAACTTGATTGAGGTTTCCGGGTCGATCAGTCCGCTGGACTTGTTGCGGTTGTGCGGGCATTTTGGGATTCCGCGGATTGAAGGCGGAATACGGGTGCCGAATGGCGGGCAAGGGCAGTAGTACACAAAACGGACGTAGCCGAGCTACGTCTCTACGGCGGCAGGTTTAAGCGCGGGCAGCGGCCGCGTCGAACAAGTTCAGGAACTCCAGCTTTTTCTCCGCCGGCAAGAACGACGCTTCGAACGAATTACGCGCCAGCTCGCGCAGATGCTCATCGGTGAAACTGAAATTCGCCTGCGCCAGTTGGTACTCGCGCGCGAGCGAGGTGGAGAACATGGCCGGGTCGTCGCTATTCAAGGTGATCATCAACCCTTGATCGAAATAACGCCGCACTGGATGCTCCGCCATCGCCTGGCAACATCCGGTGCGCAGGTTGCTAGTCAGGCAGATTTCGACCGGAATCTGGCGGGTGCCTAGCTCTTCGACCAGTTCCGGATCCTGATCCGCGGTTAGCCCATGACCAATCCTCTCGGCGCGTAAATTCAGCGCTCCCCAAATGGACTCTGGCCCGGCATATTCTCCCGCGTGTGCGGTCAGGCGCAGGCCATTGTCGGAGGCATAAGCATAGGCGTCGCGAAAAAGCTCTGGTGGCGCCTTCTGCTCATCGCCACCAAGACCAACGGCAACAACGTGGCGATCACGGCAGCGCACCGCCCATCCGAAGACGTCCCGGGCGGCGCCGGGACCGAACTGGCGCACTGCGTCGAAAACCCAGAGCAGAGAAATACCGAAGTCGTGTTCGCCGCGCTCCCGGCCGCGCTCGAGACCCGCGAAGATAGCGGCGAAATCCTGGGTGCGCCACAGGCACACTCCCACCGAAACATAGACCTCGGCATGCAGGACGTTTTGCTCCTTGAGCTTCTCCATCAGGCGGTAGGTGATGAGCTCATAGTCGGCGGGAGTTTGCAGGTCCTCAGTGACCGTCTTGAAGGCCATGAGGAAGCCCGGGAAATCCGCGTAGCGATAGAGCTGCTCAATTTCCGTGAGCGAGCTGTTCCTTCCGCGCCGCCGCCGTAGTTCGAGGAGGGTCGAGGGCTCGATGGAACCTTCGAGATGAAGATGCAACTCGGCCTTGGGGAGGGTGAGAATGAACTGGCTCGGTTGCGGTCCCATAATTGCAATTGTAGAAGGTGGACCGGAGATTTGGAACCGGTGTAGAGACGTAGCTTCGCTACGTCTCTACGGTTGTTTGGCGAATTCGCTGTGTTTGCGGCTGAAGAGGAAATAGATGCAGAGGCCAATGGCCAGCCAGACGACGAAACGGATCCAGGTGATGACAGTGAGGCCGGTCATGAGGCCGCCGCATAGAATCACCGAGATCAGCGGAAATAGCGGAACCAAGGGCACGCGAAAGGCGCGTGGGCGGTCGGGCTGACGGCGCCGCAGGAAGATTACGCCGAGCGAAACCAGAACGAATGCGAACAGCGTACCGATATTGGAGAGATCGGCGGCATCGCCGATATCCACCAGCCCGGCAGGAATTCCAACGGCGAAGCAGGCGATCCACGTTGACCAGTGTGGCGTCTTGAATTTTGGATGCACCGCCGAAAAAAGTTTGGGCAGCAGGCCATCGCGCGACATGGCGTACCAGATGCGCGCCTGGCCGTATTGAAAGACCAGCAGCGACGAGATCATGCCCATGAGCGCGCCTAGTACGATGATCGAGCGGAAGAATGGATGGACACCCAGGTACTGCATGGCGTAGGCGACAGGTGCATCGGCGGCCGGACCCGAAGTGAAAGTGGTGTACTTCATCATTCCGAGCAGAACGATGGCGACGCCGATGTAGAGCACTGTGCAGACGACGAGCGACGCGATGATGCCGAAGGGCAGGTCGCGCTGCGGAGTCTTACATTCCTCGGCGGCAGTAGAGACGGAATCGAAGCCGATGTAAGTGAAGAAGACGATGGCTCCGCCGGTGACGATGCCCCCGAAGCCCGACGGAGCAAAGGGATGCCAGTTGGCCGGCTTGATCAACATGCCGCCGACAACCAGAAAGGTGAGGATCGCGCCAATCTTGATGGCGACCATGATGTTGTTGACTTCGGCAGACTCGCGCACGCCGCGCACAAGTAACAGGGTCAGCACAAAGACGATGAGAAATCCGGGGAAATTGAAGTAGGCGCCGGTCCATTGCCCGGAAGCCCACACCGGGCTCGACCATTTATCCGGCAGGTTGAGACCGAAGGCGGCGAGCTGAGCTTTGGTATATCCGCTGAAGCCGACGGCCACGGCCACGTTGCTGACCACGTATTCGAGGATGAGGTCCCAGCCGATGATCCAGGCGAAGATTTCCCCGAGCGTCGCGTAAGAGTATGTGTACGCGCTGCCGGCAATGGGAATCATCGAGGCAAGTTCGGCGTAGCAGAGACCGGCGAAGCTGCAAGCGACGGCCACGAGCAGAAATGAAATCGCGATCGAGGGGCCGGCCGGGGGGCGGCCGTGCATGAGCGCTCCTGCGGTGCTTCCGGTGCGCACGAAGTTGACCAGGAGATCGAGCACCTGAGCGTGCAGGATGGAGGGCGCTTCGAAATGCTCTCCCGCCGCCGCGGTGCCGGTCAGAACGAAGATTCCCGAGCCGATAATGGCACCGATGCCGAGCGCGGTCAGAGACCAGGGGCCGAGTGTCTTCTTGAGGCGATGTTCTGGCTCGTCCGCCTCCGCGATCAGCTTGTCGATGGACTTGCAGCAGAGCAATTGGCTCGAAGAGGTGCGCTCGCCCGCCTGGTGATTCGAGATCGCCGGGTCTGCCACAGTGGTCTCCTTGCGGCCGTTGGCAATTCACAATTGGCACTTAGCCAGATGATCTTGAGCCGCGAAATCTCTGCCAGAGAGATTCCCGTGCCGCCAAGCGCCAACTGCTAAGTGCCAAATGCTCTTCTTACCGTTTCGCCTGTCCGCGCGCCAGCTTCTTCACTTTGCGCTTTTTCGATCCGCGAGCGTAGTCGCGGGGCTTCTTGGGCTTTTCCGCTTTGATTTTCTTGCGGGAAGTGCGTTTGGCTTTCTTGCGTTCTTCTTTGCTGAGTTTCGATGTGTCTGCCATGAATGCTGTTTTATCTCTCCTCAAAATTATGTAGAGACGTAGCTGGCTACGTCTCTTTTCACCACATTTCTAGACGCTGACAAATTTCCAGCGCCTGAAGGCGCGCGAACCTTGCCACGAATTACGGCATCGCTAAAGCCCATACCCTGATGCGAATCTCGGTGAGGCGGAAGCGCCATTTGCGTCAGCCAGAGACATAGGAAGCTACGTCTCTACAGTTCTAAACCACTTCCAGCTGGGCATACTTCTCCACCAATTTTTTCAAACCGAAGCGAGGGAATTGTACCGTAATCTTGGCTTCTTCACCTTCTCCTTCGCGCTGATAGACGGTGCCTTCGCCGTATTTGGGGTGACGGACCTTTGATCCTGGACGGAATCCTTTCTTGCCTTTCGGGGGTTCAATGGGTACACGGGGAGCGTTGAATTTCTTTCCGCGCGAGGCGAAGAACTCGGCGATGTTGTCGATAGAGTTATATTTGGGGGCTGTGCTCTTAGCTTTTTGTGCGGGTGCGGCCCAGGGGAGGGATTGGTCTTCATCTTCGTAGGCGTAGTGCGTTTCTCCGTCGTAGGCGGCGGGGCTTCGCCCCGCCGAGCGGCCGGGGGAGGCCGCTCCCACGCGATTCCGCTTGTCTCCCAATTCTTCCAGCAACTGCGGTGGGACTTCTTCCAGGAAGCGCGAGGGCACACTGGCCTCAGGTAAATCGGTGCCGTAGCGGCGGCGGTAGACCGCTCGGGTCAACATCAGGTGGCTCATAGCGCGGGTCATGCCTACATAGCAGAGGCGGCGCTCTTCTTCGACATCGTCGGGCTGGAGGAAGGTGCGCGAATGCGGGAACAGACCTTCTTCCAAGCCGCACAGGAAAACCAGGGGGAACTCTAATCCTTTGGCGGCGTGCAGCGTCATGAGCGTAATCTTCGCTTGCTCGTCGTAGGCGTCGGCGTCGCTGACCAGCGCGGCGTGGTCCAGAAACTGATCGAGAGTTTCGCCGCGGTCTTTGGAGTCCATGGCGGCGTTGACCAGTTCGTGCAGGTTTTCCACCCGGGAGAAAGCCTCGGGAGTGTCCTCCTCTTCGAGTTGCTTGATGTAGCCGGTGCGGTCGATGAGGAATTTCAGGAGCTCGGCAGTGTTGGCGGCCGAACCGGGAGTGCGGAATGGTTCGGAGCTGGGGGCGGCGCCCTCACCCGCCTCTTCGCTGAGTTCGCCCGAGACCCGACCTTCCGTTTCGAAATCGGCAGCGCCGAACTCAAAGGAAGCGTTCTCGAATTGGCCCGGTTCGAACGAAGCGTCATCGCTTTCGCTGCCCGCTGACTGCGGGGCTTCGCCCCGTTGGACAGCCGAGGGCGGCTGTCCCTCCGCGGTTTTCTTCAGATGCTCGGCGTAGCTACCCACCAGCATGGCGCGGGCATCTTCAATCAAATCGTGGAAGCTTTTCATGGCGGCCAGGGCGCGCTGTGGCAAGAGTTGCCGGCGGAGGGCTTCACCAATTGCCCCCCACAGCGAAAGGCCGGTTTCAAGCGCCAGTTGCTCGACGATTTCCATGGTGGCTTTGCCAATCCCGCGGACCGGGGTATTGATCACGCGCAGCAGGGAAATCGAGTCATCCGGATTCTGAATGACTTTGAGATACGAAATCATGTCCTTAATTTCGGCGCGCTCGTAGAATGAGAAGCCGCCGACCAGGTGATACTTGAGCTGGTAACGGCGCATGGCTTCTTCAAACAGCCGCGACTGCGAGTTGGTGCGGTAGAGCACGGCGGCGCGCGGCGTTTCGCCTTCGCTCGCGGGCTCGCGCAGATATTTCGCGATGAAGTCCGCGGCAAAGAGCGCTTCGTTTTCGCCGTCTGGGGCTTCGTAGTATCCGACCTTGGCGCCGCCCTGGCGATCGGTCCACAAATTCTTGCCTTTGCGTTTGAGGTTGTTCGCGACCACGGCGGACGCGGCCTGCAGAATATTCTGTGTTGAGCGGTAGTTCTGCTCCAGGCGAACGATTTTGGCTTCGGGAAAATCCTGCTCGAATTCCAGAATGTTGCGAATGTCGGCGCCGCGCCAGGAATAGATGGACTGATCCTCATCACCGACGGCGCAGACGTTATGGCGCGTTCCGGCCAGCAGCCGCATGAGCTCGTATTGCGGCCGGTTGGTATCCTGGTATTCGTCGATCATGATGTATTGAAAACGGCGATTGTAATAGTCGCGAACCACGGCAGAGGCCTTCAGCAGACGCACTGCCTCAAGCAGCAAGTCATCGAAATCCAGGGCGTTAGCTTTCGCTAGTTCTTTTCTGTACTCGGCGTAGATCTGCGCTACACGCTCGGTCTTGGGATCATTCGACTGCAGATAGACTTCCTGCGGATCAAGCATATGATTCTTGGCCCAGGAAATGTGACCGAGCACGGAGCGCGGCGTGGTCTGCTTGTCGTCCACTCCGAGACGCCGCATGATGGACTTGACCAGTTGCTGCTGGTCGGCATCGTCATAGATGACGAAATTTTTCGTGTAGCCGATCGGCGGTTGGCCGGGAACAGTCGAGGGAATGCGCAGGGCTTCGATGTCGCGGCGTAACAAGCGCACACAAAAAGAATGAAAGGTCGAGATCACCGGTTTCGCGATCGATAAACCGCCGACCAATTTGTCCACACGCTCGACCATCTCCGACGCGGCCTTGTTGGTGAAGGTCATAGCCAGAATGGATTCCGGCATTGCGCCCAGATGCTCAATCAGGTAAGCGATGCGGTAAGTGATGACGCGCGTCTTGCCGCTGCCTGCACCAGCCAGGATGAGCACCGGGCCATCGGTGGTTTGGACAGCTTCACGCTGCTGGGGGTTGAGTTGGGAGAGAAAAGACAAAGTCGTTGCATTGATTTTACTAGGAAAGAGGATAGGGTGGCTGGGGCCGAACTAGATTCCGGACGCCTTCTCGGCAGCATCCATAATCAGGGCGTCGCGGGTGCGCGGCAGGGGCGCGAGCAACACTCGATTTCGTCCGGCCAGCTTGGCGGCGTAGAGTCCGGCGTCGGCGGCTTTGACCAGTTCGTCGCGGGCGGTTCCGTGGTCCGGGTAGCTCGCGACGCCGGCACTGATAGTGACCGAGCGGGGCACTCCGGGAAACTGCCAGGTTTCCGTCAGGCGGCGCAACTTTTCGGCGACGCCGAAGGCATGTTGCGCATTAGTTTGGGAGAGCACAACGGCGAATTCCTCGCCACCATAGCGGCACACCACGTCAATCTTGCGCAGCTGCTGGCAGAAGACGGACGACACTTGCCGCAACACTTCGTCGCCCAGCAGGTGGCCAAATTCATCGTTCAAACGTTTGAACTGGTCAATATCCACCATGATCACGGCCATGCCGTTGCCGAAGCGGCGGGCGCGGTCGATCTCTTCCACAATCCGCATTTCGAAATAGCGCCGGTTGAAGATTCCCGTCAAGCCGTCGAGATAAGCAAGCTGTTTGACCCGGTCTACGTAGCGAG
This sequence comes from uncultured Acidobacteriaceae bacterium, assembly GCA_963697035.1. Taxonomy (GTDB): domain Bacteria; phylum Acidobacteriota; class Terriglobia; order Terriglobales; family Acidobacteriaceae; genus PALSA-270. The sequence continues at coordinate 748,633 of CAVOMN010000005.1, forward strand.
CGTTCTGAATGGCGTTGGCACAGATGTCAGCCACCGACTCGAGGGACTGGACGTCGTTGGGATTGAAGGCATCCGGGTTTTCGCTGTCGAGTACTAACACACCCAGCGTCTGTCCGAAGGAGACGAGAGGAATGCACATGCGGGAAGCCGTCTCCAGGAAGAAACCGACATAGTCGGGAGCGATGGAGACGTCATTCTCAATGACAGTCTTACCCGCGCCCAACGCTCTTCCCCATAGACCAACGTTGGACGGGAGGCGCCCACCCTCGGCGATGCGCGGGGTGAGACTGCCATAATGGGCCCGCAACACCAGATCATCTTCTTCTCTCAAAAGCACGGAAACGTGTGACACAGCAAACGCATTCTGGATGAGCGAGCATACTTTGGCCAGAAGCTCTTTCAGGTCCAATACGGCGGTGGTCTGCTTGGCGATGGCGTTGATGGCCTCCAATTGCAGGGCGCGGCGCTGCTCCAGCGAATATAGGCGAGCGTTCTGCAAAGCCATGGAGGCCTGGGTGGAAAACAGGGTTAACAGATCGATGGTCTCGCGGTCGAAATAATTGGCGGTCGCGGCCTGCAGATCGAGGACCCCCAGGACATTGTCGCGGGCCATGAGAGGAATCGCGAGTTCGCAGCGAGTGCTGGCGATGGAGCGTACATAGCGGGAGTCGCGGTCGACGTCAGGCGCATAGACGGGACGGCGTTCCCGGAAAGCTGCTCCGCTGATCCCTGTGCCTTGGGGCACGCGGATCTTGTCACATTCCTTGTGCTGGCCAATGTGACAACCAATGTAAAGTTCCTTGGTTTTCTCGTCAGGTAGCAGGATGGCGGCGTCCTGCACATGAAAATAATCGCGTGCAATGGTCAGGATCTGTTGCAGCACCCCATCCAGGTCAAAGGTGGACAGGACTGCCTGACCCGCGTCGTAAAGGATCGCGATCTTTTGCATAGAAGCCTGGCCGGATTCTAGCGTGCTGGGGAAGGGTTACCGAAGTGCCCAAAGTAATGTGGCTGCGAGGGTTAGGTGGGTACATCAATAGGGAATATTGGATCTAGACTTGCTGATAGCCAGAAACGACGATCGCTGCTCGTCCCCCGGGGAATTCCAAACGTTCCTTTTTCAGGGTTTTAAGATGGGCCAGGGCCTGTTTAGTCTCTTGCCGTGCGGTCAGGGATGGACGAAAACGTAGACCCCGCCGTACCCTAGTCTCCTCAAATCACGTCACAAGAGACCGTCGGCTACCACGCACGACGGACAGTCGCGCGAAAAATTCCTGAGTTTATATCTTTAGCTGAGTATAAGAACGCAGACCCAAGCCTTTGAGAAAGAGCCTGATTCGACCTAGCCATAACAGATCGGGCACGGCGGAGACCCCGGGGACGTTTTTCGTAAGCGGAATTTGGAGGCCGCTTCCTAAACTGGAGCTTCTCCGAACCTTCTTCGCCGGTATGTGGTGTAGAGCTTCTTGACGATACGGTTTCCTTGCCGTCTCGCCTCTTCGACGGGAGGCCGCACCGGCTTATAGGCGCGCATCAACAGAATCTCGCCGAACTGCCGCAGAACTGGCAAAGCCGAAACCGTGCGCGCCAAGCCGACCGCCAAAGCAAGCGGCATCTCCTTCAGATAAGGGATGCGCGGCCGAATGGGGCGAATGAGGGTGCGATGGAAATAGGGAGAGGCTTCCCGGCGCATAGTCGCCACATCGAAGTGCTCGATGAAGATTCCTCCCGCCGAATAGCGTCGGGCGACGGGTTCGCCAATCAAGCGCCTGGTCAGGTCGTCGTGTTCCACGCCGCCGACAAAATGGCCGTCATCCTTGAGCGCGTCGGCGATGCTGTGGTACATCCGCATGCGCTCGTCTCTGGAGTCCAGTGGAGTCGCCGATAGCGCCCGGTCAAAACTTTGCGGCGCCGCAAAAAAACGAGTCGCGTCCCCTTGCACCAAGCCAATGCTTCGGGCCAATTCCTTTACCGGACGAACCGGCCTGATTCCGTCGGTTGCAGGTGCGACCCCTGAAGCCAGATAGGCCGCCAGCCGGTAGAGGCCCGCAAGCGAAAAATCAACTGCAAGAATCTTCGCGTCCCGTTGGGCCATGGGCAGCGTGAACCGGCCATCGCCACAACCGAATTCCAGGACATTCCTTTCCTTCAGCTCGCCTAGGGCGTCCAAGTGGGGAGCTACCTCAATTCTGTCACCCAGTTTTGATCCCCACTTGAAACCACCGGAGGTATTTTGTTCGTACTCGGAATCTCGCAATTGCATCTCGTGCTGGTTCTCGGCGCTGAGGGCGTTGGGTAAGAGGCGAACAATGCCATCGCGAATCAGGAAGTCAGCGGCGCAACTCGCACAGCGCAGCGAGCCCTGAATGATGCCGAAGCTCCCAGTTTGAGAGTTGTCACAGAGCACGAGCTGCCCACCATCGCGGCTGCACCGGATGAGAGCAATCATCGAGATCGGAAACTCGACGGTCGAATTGAGCGGCATCTCCATAGGGCAAAGTTGCAGTTGCCCCAGAAGCCGTTTAAAACTAGGAGCGCCCCATCTCCCAGATTTGTGAGTCCGCTGCTTCTGGGATCGCACGAATTGCGGGAATTTTATCAAATGGATCTTCGCCAGGCGAGGCCGATTTATTCCCGCTGCTGCTTTTCCTGGTTCGACCGGAGCTATGCCGAAGGTTGGGAGCTCCGTATTCAGAAGGAAATAGGCCACTTATATCGAGGCCGATCGTTCCACTCCGAAAATAGTGGCCTTCAGGAAAGACTTCCGCCGGATTGAGCGGTCGCCGCCAGGGGGTTAGCGGCCTGCAGTTTCCGGCTGTGCACCATCTCCCATTCCGTGATGGTCGAAGTTACTTGGGTCACTTTGGTTCCTCTCCATAACACGCTGTAATTCTCCCTAGGGAAATTGTGCGTTCTCGATTGAGCTCGAAGGTATGGGCTTGGGCCGTCGTCTGTTTGGCGATCGCGCAGGCGGTCGCGTCGGTGTCTCTGGCGAAGTCCTTCCGCCTCACCGCGATCACGGATTCAATCGGCTTTGCCTTGATGCTCTCCGCCGCTCTGGCCTTTACCCGCAACGCCTTCAGCAGTAGCCGCAGGCAACGACTGGTGTGGATCCTCCTGGGTAGCGGCTACGCCATTGAAGCTTGCGGCCAGCTTCTCTGGATGCATTGGGAGTTAGTGGTGAAGGAAACACCGGCGTTGACCGTGGGAGATGCCCTCACGTTTCTCGCCTGGACTGCCCTGATCTTAGGTTTTGCGCTGCGGCCTCACGTGGAACCCACTCCCCAACATCAGCGTCTGGGCACGCTGGATCTCCTCTTACTGTTCTTGACGGGTGTATACCTGTACGTGTTCCTGGTCATTCCGTGGCAGTACCTCGCGACGGAGCCTCAGACCTACGGTGCCGCTTACAAGTTCCTCGCCATGTCCCAGGACGTCGTGCTCTTGTCTGTCGTCGTGCTCGGCTGGCAGCACAGTTCCGGCCGATGGCAGCATTTCTACCTCTTGCTTACCGGCATTGTCGCGGTTGACACCGTTATGGAATACGTAGTGGATACGCTTGCCGATGCCGGCATCTACTTCAGCGGCAGCTGGTACGATTCGGCGACAGCGGTATGTTTGGCAGGCATGACTCTTTGCGCTCTGATGACGCATCGTCTGGAACCTGTACCGGAGCATGGCGATCCGGAAAGCGAACGATACTGGCGGTGGGCGTCGCGCATGGCCGCACCTGTAACTCTAATCCTTCCCCTGCTGGCGGCGTGGTCGTTCTTGGACCATGATCTGCCCGATTCCGTTTGGAGATTTCGTGTGCTGCTCTCACTTGGAGCGATCGTGGTATTTGCTTTCGTGGGCTTCGTGAAGCAGGCCCGGCTCGAAAAGGAGCTGGCGGATGCCAATCACGAGTTGCTGGACGCCTCACTGACCGACCTGCTTACCGGCGTTCGCAACCGGCGCTTTTTCACCAATTCAATCGAGAGCGACGTGCAACAGGTGTTGCGTTCGTTTATGAACAATCCATCGGCCGATCCCCGCAATCGCGATCTTGTTTTCTACCTGATCGACATTGACCATTTCAAAAAGGTCAACGATCAGTTCGGGCACCAGATCGGAGATCAGGTGCTGGTCGAGGTCGCGCGCCGCATCAACTCCGCCGCGCGGCTTTCTGATGCGGTGATCCGCTGGGGAGGGGAGGAATTTCTTCTGCTTTCACGCTACACCGACCGTAAAGATGCGCACATTCTCGCCAATCGCGTGCTCACCGCGGTGGGATCCAAACCCTATCGTGTCGAAGGCGGCAACACCGGCAACGCGGGCTTGCGCATCACCTGCTCGGTTGGTTGGGCGGCGTTCCCGTGGATCGAGATGGATGCGAAGCTGGTGCATTACGAGCAGGTGCTTGCCCTGGCCGACTACGCGCTCTACCAGGCCAAGGGATCGGGAAGAAATTTGGCGGTCGGCCTCCAGCCCGCAGCCAAAACCTCTCGCTCGGGAGCCGCTTCTGCTACGATCTCGGTCAATGGCATCCCGGCTTCCCCGGTAACCAGCCAGGGCCCGCAAAGCGAGGGCTTCGAACTAGATCAACCTGTAACTCCAGTCAAAACGGCCGCGGCTTCGGCAATTCTCTGAAGTTCCTGGGCCGCGCCCCTAGGCTCCTGATGCTCAAGGCCCTTACGCACGTGGTGTCATGGAGCGTTCCATTTGACCCGTAGGCTCTCCCGCTCCCGCTCGCTTCGGGTGAACCATGATTCCGCCACGTCGCGCACGCGTTCGAGTGCAGCCTGCATTTCGGCGTGCTTGTGTTGCATCCCTTCGGCATTGGCGTCTTGCGGAACCTGGATTAACGGTGCGCTGACGATTACCGCGCGGGAGAACGGGTGCGGAATCTGCATCTTGTCCCAGGCTTTTTCCAGCGTGTAGGCGCTTTCCAGGCCAATGTGAAAAACATAAATCGGTTTGCCCGTGCGGCGGGCCAGCATCACCGGGCCGGGCTTAGCGATATAAATTGGGCCGCGCGGGCCATCGATGGAAAACGCGGTGTCGAGTCCATCTTCTTCCATGCGGCGGGCCATGACGGCCAGGCCGCGCAGGCCTCCGCGGGTGGAACTGCCTTGCGCGGTGTTGAAGCCAAAGTGCTCAATCACGCGGCGAGTCCATTGGCCGTCGAAGTTGGTGGTGTTCATCACCACCACCCCGCGATTGCGCCAGAAGATGGCGGCGGAAATAATGCAGCGGTGCCAGAAAGCGGAAATCACGGGCACGCCGCGGTCATGCGCCTGATTGTAGTGATGATGCCCCAAGGCCTCGAAGCGCAGCGTAGGGGCAAGCGGACGAAGGATGGCAATCGCGGCCGAGGCGATAACCGGAATCTGCATGCGCCGCCAGCGGGAGTATGGCGGCAGGCGGGTATCGTAGTGGGCGCTGACTTCAGACGCGGATTGCAGCTCGGCAGGCTCGTCGGGCATTAGCGGTATTGTAGGGCGGACGGGGTGGTTCTGCAGCATTTCGCAGTTAGCATTTGGTAGTTAGCATTTACCCAAGTCGGGTTTCTGCCTCCGCTCGCGTTGCCACCCCGGGGCCAAATGCTAACTGCCAAATGCTGGGTACCAGAGTAAGGGCCGCCGCAGCATTTCAGTTTTCAAGCGGATGCCCCTGCGGGACAATATTGACGTGGAGGCCCTATGAAATTGTCGTTAATTTTGCCAGGCGCCTGTCTCATGGCTCTTTCAATTTTTCCAGGTTCCGCGATGGCGCAACAAGGGACGGAAAGCGCAGAACGCCAGATTTTCGATGCTGCGAATCAGGCGCGCCGTGCCCAGGGGCTGGCGCGGCTGAAATGGGATGCGGCGCTGGCCCGGGCCGCGCGGCTACACGCCGCTGCGATGGTGCGGGAAAATTCACTTTCCCACCAGTTCCCCAACGAACCCAACCTGGCGGCACGGGCGGCGCACTCCGGCGTGTATTTCATTTCGCTTTCCGAAAATGTGGCCCAGGGGCCGGACGCGGTCAACATCAGCGATCAGTGGGTAAAGTCGCCGCAGCATCGGGAGAATCTGCTGGATCCAGACATGAATGTGATCGGCGTCGGTGTCGTTGAGCGCGATGGAGAATTATTCGCAGTCGAAGATTTCGCGAAAATCAAAGCACCGGATCCGGTGCGTTAGAGCGCCTCTGCTCGGGTTTGACCGGGTGGTCCCCAACATTTGGCATTTCGCCATCTGAGTTCTGCTTGCTCCAGCGTTGCCCCGCCGAGTGCTGATTGCTAAGTGCTAAGCGAAGTCCACGCTCGACACACCCAGCCCTTGGCATCATCACAATCCACCGTCAGAGTTTAGACTGGAAGCATGCCCGAGACTTACATCCTTGGCATCGAAAGCTCGTGCGATGAAACGGGCGCGGCGGTGGTGCGTTCCGGCGAGAAGATTATTTCGAATGTAGTGGCTTCGCAGATTGCCACGCATCAACCCTATGGCGGCGTGGTGCCGGAACTGGCCTCACGCGAGCACCTGCGGGCGATTGTGCCGGTGGTGAGGCAGGCTCTGGCTGAGGCCGGTCAGTCCTATCAATCACTGGATGCGCTGGCTGTGACCCAGGGGCCAGGACTCGCGGGGGCACTGCTGGTGGGCATCAGCTACGCCAAGGCTCTGGCCTTCGCACTCGATAAGCCGCTGATCGCGGTCAATCACCTGGAAGGTCATATTCACGCCGTATTGCTCGAAGAGCGGCAAAAAGAGGGATTCTCCCGCATGGCCGGCGGCTTGGGTTTTCCTGTTCTGGCGCTGGTGGTTTCCGGTGGACACACGCATCTGTATTTGGCCGAGCAGAAGAGTGAGAGCTGGACATATCAGAACATTGGACGCACGCGCGACGACGCCGCCGGCGAGGCATTCGATAAAGTCGCAAAGCTGCTGGGGCTGGGGTATCCCGGCGGGCCAGTGATCGACCGGCTCTCCGCGCACGGTGATCCCACGGCGGTGAAGTTTTCTCTCACACAGATGAAACACCGGGACAGGCGGGATTTTCCCGCTCTGCCAGAAGAACAGCCTCGCTTCGATTTCTCTTACAGCGGAATCAAGACCGCCGTGCTGCGCTATGTCGAGACTCACAACATGCAGGCGGCGATTCAGGCCCGGCGGAAAACGCTGGCGGAGATCGCTCATCCTAAGATCGAAGACTATCTGGCGCACTGCGAGCCGGAGACGCTGAATCTAGTGGCGTCCTTCCAGCGGGCGATGGTGAATGATCTGGTCAGCAAGACGTTGGTCGCCGCCAGCTCCTGCAATGCGGCGACCTTATTTGTCACTGGCGGAGTTGCCGCGAATCAGGAGTTGCGGCGTCGTTTCGAACGAGACGCAGCTCAAGCCGGGCTGCCGGTGTATTTTCCTTCGCGGCCGCTCTCGACCGACAATGCCGCCATGATTGCGGCGGCGGCTTATCCCAAGTTCCTGGCCAAGGATTTCGCCGCCATGGATTTTTCCGCTGAAGCGGCTATGGCGCTGAAATAGAGCAGTCAGCTCGGATCTTCAGGGCTGCTTGAGTGTGCTGAGCTCTACTTCCCCGCCATCTATCCTGCGCTGAGCGGCAGGCCCAGCGTCGCCTGTAAGCCTTTGGCGAGCTGTTTTTCGATGTCAATATCCTTGAAGATGGCGAAATCTGCCTGGTGGTCGGTTGCCTCAAAACCACTTTGCTTTCCGGCGACAATGATGACGGGAATATCTCGGGTGCTTTGTTGACTTTTCAAAATCGTTATCAATTCGGTGCCGTCCATCTTGGGCATCTGCATATCAGTAATAATTAAATTAGGACGAATACGTTTAAGGGCTTCCAGAGCATCAATTCCATTGGACGCTGCCTCCACCACAAAGCCGCGCTCCTCGAGGAAGCGGCAAACGGTGTGGCGGATGAGCATGGAGTCATCGACGACAAGTGCAACTAGGGACATTTCTCTCTCCAAATAGACAAACTCCCCCCTCGGGGCGACATTAGCAAATCCTTAACACTTGGGACAAGGAATACGTGCTGGGCTGCATTACGTTAGTTACAACGAGGTGGCACTGTCAGGTCTACAGAATGTGAAAACAGGGGGGGATGTAGTCATGCGTCGTCGCGCAGCTTGGTTTCTTCGATGTTCATGTCCTTGAACTCGCTGGATTCAAAGACGTCGCCGCATTCGATGCACTGGACGAACTCGGCATCGTCTTCCCGTGCCACGACCTGAACGCGGGGGTGCCTGCACGTACCGATGCCTGGCTTCTTGTCCGAAGGCGATGAGGGCGGGAGTGGGTTCATAGACCCGGTTGCTACGCTCTTCGCCCGACGAGGCGGAGAACGAGAATCTGCCGGAAATTGGCGGTATTTTAGCCTGATCGTATAACTTGTCAAGTGCCTTCGGTCGGGCGGGTTGGGGAATGCGGCCGGCCGGAGACGTTATCGGCGGGTTGCTCCCGGCGAAACGGGCTCCTAGAATGCCATATCAGATGGAAGAAAAAGGGGCAAACCCTGAGACAAGCTTGCCGGGGGAAGCAATGATGAGTTCAGGGGGGAAAACAAACCTCCAGACGCAGTCTGAAAAAAGCGTGAAGTTGCCGGTATACATGGATAACCAGGCAACCACGCCCCTCGATCCGCGGGTTCTGGAAGAGATGCTGCCCTATTTCACCCAGAAGTTCGGCAATGCGGCCAGCCGCAGTCACACTTTCGGCTGGGAAGCGGACGAGGGGGTAGAGCAGGCCCGGGCGCAGGTTGCCAAGCTGATTGGGGCGACGGCAAAAGAGGTCGTCTTCACCTCTGGCGCGACCGAAAGCAACAATCTGGCCATTAAGGGCGTGGCAGAGGCGTACAAGGCAAAGGGCAACCACATCATCACCGTGGCCACCGAGCACAAGGCGGTGCTCGACACTTGCAAGCGGCTGGAGAGCTCTGGTTGCCGCGTGACTTACCTGCCAGTACAGAAAGACGGCCTCATTGATCCTGGCGACGTGCACAAGGCTTGGGACGATAAGACCATTCTGGTCAGCGTCATGGCGGCCAACAATGAGGTTGGTGTATTGCAGCCGATTGAAGAGATCGGAAAGCTCTGTCATGAGCGCGGGGTCATTTTCCACACGGATGCGGCCCAGGCAGCAGGCAAGATTCCGCTGGATGTGAACCAGCAGAATGTGGACTTGCTTTCAATCTCCGCGCATAAGATCTATGGTCCCAAGGGCGTGGGCGCTCTGTATGTGCGAAGGAGAAATCCGCGGGTCGAGTTGTCGGCCATTCTCGACGGCGGCGGACATGAACGCGGCTTGCGGTCAGGGACTTTGAATGTTCCCGGAATTGTTGGGCTGGGCAAGGCTTGTGCGCTGGCCGCGGAAGAAATGCCGGAGGAAGCGCGCAGGCTGACGGGCTTGCGTGACCGACTGCGCGACCGCATCATGGGCCGCCTGGGGGGATGTTCGATCAACGGCTCGATGGAACACCGGCTGCCGGCGAACTTCAATCTGAGCTTTCGCAATGTGGACGCAGAATCGCTGTTGATGGGAATCAATGACATTGCGGTTTCGAGCGGGTCGGCCTGCAGCAGCGCGAAGCTGGAGCCGTCTCACGTGCTGAAAGCTCTGGGCGTGGACGATGAGCTGGGTCAGAGCTCGATTCGCTTTGGCCTGGGCCGTTTCAATACCGAGGCGGAAGTGGATTACGTGGCGGATCGCGTGGTAGAGACGGTTATGCGGCTGCGCGAGCTCTCGCCGGAGCATGAAAGTATTTTGAACCACTGAGTTCACGGGGGATCACGGTAAACTCGAAATCCTCGAGGAGGAAGCATGGCGGCGAAACTACGCTGGGATTGCATCCCGCTTCGGCTAAGAACGCTGCCGGAAAAGTTGAAATGGGATTCAATGTCTCTGATCTTCAGAAGTTTTATGAAGAGATGAGAGCCAAGGGCGTTAAATTCCCCATGGCCCCAGCGCGACAGGATTTTGGCGGTATGCTGGCGCAGTTTGAGGATTCCGAGGGAGCTTTTGTAAGCGTTGCGGAGCAAAGGTCTTAACGCAGGATCGCGCCACCGTTATGGTTGCTGGACTTTTTCCAGCTCCCGATAAAACTTCTGCAGCACGTAAAACGCTTGCTTCCGTTCTCCGCGGTCGGAAATCACCCCTTTGCGATTGTGGTAGTCCTGTATGCTCGGGAGAGTCCGCCCCGGCCCGCGAAAATCCATCAGAATCCATGGAGTTAGTCCGGCAAGATTTGGAATCCGCTGAGTCATGCTGAGCTGGTGGCGATAGACATCCGCCTGATATTCCTCCGTCCAGCGCTCATTGGCATCGCCGTGGCGTCCATAGAGAGCGCCAGCACCAAATTCACTGACGATCACCGGCTTATCCCAAATGGCCTTCCATTGCAGGGTGTCCGCATCTTGCGGGCGGCGCTCGTACCAGCCGACGTACTCGTTGATGCCGAGCACGTCGAGGAATTCTCCGAGAGGATCGCGCAGCACCAGCGCATTAGGGCCCTCCAGATCGAAATGATCCATGGCGGAGGTAATCAATCGGGTTGAGTCGAGTTCGCGCGCCTGCGACGCCAGATGCTTCAGGAAGGTGAGCCGCTCGGGTTTGTCTGGCGTTTCGTTGGAGATAGACCAGAGGATGACTGACGCGCGGTTATGGTCGCGGGTAATCATTTCCTGCATTTGATTTTCTGCATTCGCCAGCGTGGCTGGGTTCCGCCAGTTGATGTCCTGCCAGACAGGAATTTCTGACCAGACCAGCAGACCCATGCGATCCGCCAGGCGAATTTCACTCTCGTTATGGGGATAGTGCGCCAGGCGGACGAAGTTGCAGCCGAGATCCCTGGCCCAGGAGAGCAGGGTTTGCGCATCTTCTACACGAAAGAGCCGGCCGCCGCGTAAGGGCACTTCGTCGTGCAGGTTGATGCCCCGCAGAAAAATCGGCTTACCGTTGAGCAGAATTTTTCCGCTCTGGACTTCAATCGAGCGGAAGCCAATCTGGTCGCGGAGTTTGTCGGGTCCGGCAGCGATCATTACGTCGTAGAGTTTCGGGTTCTCCGGCGACCATAGCTGCAGCTTGGCGGGAAAATGAAAGGTCGCGCGTCCGCCGGCATCGCTTGTTGCTTGTTGATGAATGCCGGCTTCGGGGATCTCCAGGGTGATGGACTGCGGCGTTGTTGCACCATTGAGCTGGACCCATCCGGTGATTTCATCGCGTGAGCCTTTGGCGAGCTGGACGAAATAATCCTGAATAAAAATATCCGGGACCTCAACCAGTTGAACATCGCCCGTGATGCCTCCGTAGTTCCACCAATCGTAGCGCAGGCCGGGGACGGCATCCGGCGGTACGCGCGTTATCGACTTCGACAACCAGAGAGTTTGCGCCGTCGCGCAGGCGGTCAGTCACTTCAAAATTGAACGGTGTAAACCCGCCCTCATGCTCGCCCAGCGCTTCTCCATTCAGATAGACGCGCGCCCGGTAATTCGCCGCGCCAAAGTAAACAAACACTCGCGTATCGGCAGGCTTGTGGTAGGTGAACGCGCGACGATACCAGACCGGATTCTCGTAGAACATCAACTGCCCGCGCTGAGTATTCCAGTCGCCGGGAACATTGAGTGACGGCGAGAGATCGAAGCTGTATTCGACACGGTCAGTCTTATCTTTAGGCTTGGCGTCTTCGTAAACCTTGTTGCCGAGGCCGCTTTCGATGGGATCAATGATGGCGGGCCAGGAACCGTTGAGGCTGATGGTGGTGCGGGCACCGATGTTGGTGATCAGCGTATTCGACGGAGCCGCGGCGAAAACAAAGATTGGGAAAAGGAGAAAAGCGGTTGCGACAAAACGGCAGCGCTGCATAGCGGGCCAATCGTATTGGATGAGCGCTAGGCAGTCAATCAAACCAAGGCGTAACAGCCCGCCGCGGATTGACGCGGACTAGCTTCCTTTCTTGATATCTATTCGCGGGAATCCGCGTGATCCGCGGCGAGATTTTGGCTTAGCGGGCGGCGGGCACTGCATCTTCCACGCTGGCTTCGCGCAGAAATTTGGCGGCTTCCTCGGGCGGAGTGGGATTGATGTAGAAGCCGGTGCCCCATTCGAATCCGGCCGTCTTGGTCAGCTTGGGCATGAACTCGATGTGCCAGTGGTAGTAGTCGTTGGTTTGTTCCTGGCTCGGGGTGGTGTGGATCACCAGGTTATAGGGCGGGTTATCGAGCACGCGGTCGGCTTTCATCAGCAGAGTCTTCAGCGCCTTGGCCAAATTTTCGAACATCTGCGAGGACGAGTTCTCGAACACCGACTCGTGGCGCTTGGGCAGAATCCAGGTTTCGAAGGGAAAGCGGGGGGCGTAGGGCGCGAGCGTGAGGAAATCCTCATTGTCCGCGACCACCCGGGTTCCGGCTTCGGTTTCCTGGCTGATGGCATCGCAAAAAACGCAGCGCTCTTTGTACATGAAGTATTGCTTGGCGCCTTCCAATTCATCGGTGACATAGATGGGAATGATCGGCAAGGCAATGAGCTGGGAATGCGAATGCTCGAGCGAAGCGCCGGCGGCTTCGCCGTGGTTCTTGAAAATGAGAATGTATTTGAAGCGACGGTCTTTTTTGAGATCGAGGATACGGTCACGAAATGTCCAGAGCACGTCCTCAATCCGCTTCGGCGGAAGCGTGGCCAGCGTGGCGTTGTGGTCCGGAGTCTCGATGATGACCTCGTGCGCTCCAATGCCGTTCATCTTGTCGAACATGCCTTCGGCATGGCGGTCGAGGTTACCCTCGATGCCGAGGGCAGGGAATTTGTTGGGGACAACGCGGACGGTCCAGCCAGGCGTGTCGCGTTGCGGCGGAGGACCGCCATTCGGACTGGGCCGGTAGGCCTGAATTTCCGGCGGAGTCTTGTTTTCATTGCCGTAGTCGAACGGACAGAAGCCGCCACGAATCTTGACTGCTTCGCGGACGAAATCGGTCGGCCGCTTGGCGCGGTCAGTCGAAATAATGACCCAGCGTCCGACAATGGGATCTTTGCGAAGCTCGGGCAAGAACGGAATCCTTTCCAGGCGCAAAAACAGTGCTAATTTTACGCCACGGCGAGGATATTCCGAAACAGCTCGAATTCCGGCTGGGCGGAAGCTGCCGGACAGTAGACGCTGACGATGTCTACGCGCCATGCGCAGCGCTCCGGCAGGTGACGTAAATATTCACGGGCCACGGCCGCGAGTTCCCGCTGCTTGTCCGCATCCACGGCCGCTTCGGCGGGCTTCACGGCGCGGGTGGTGCGGGTTTTCACTTCGATAAAACAGAGTACATCTCCGTCCCATCCAATGAGATCGATCTCGCCACGCCGGTGGGGCGAGCGGAAGTTGCGGGACACCAGGAGGTAGCCGAGTTTCCGAAGATAAAAGTAGGCGGCTTCTTCGCCGCGGCGTCCGGTGAGTTGATGACGAGGAAGTTTCTGCGGCGGGAGCATCCGCTCCGCTAGCCAATCGAGCACGCGGATGATGGCGTGAGTAAGGCGGCCGGAGGACATGGGAGCTAGGGTATCCGCGGACTGAGCCGCTGGATGTGATGGATGTCACACCGGCATTCCAGTTATACTTGGCTGCGGCGCGCAGGGCGCCACCCGTCCGCGGACAGGACTGAGTCCACCTGACCTTTATTCTGAATTTGGTTCTCGCGAACCTCCTTGTTCGCCCGACGCCAGCGGACCCCGGGCCATACGCTAGGAGGCTCGTTATGCCAGACCGTCGTCTTCCCGTCCGCCCTAACCTCGAACAGCTTAAACACCAGGCCAAGGATCTGCTGCGGCAAATATGCGCGGGCGATCCGGCCGCGCTTGAGGAATTCAAGCAACATCATTCGCAAGCACCGGAGCCCGGCGTGGCGAAGCTCGCCGATGCGCAACTGGCGCTTGCGCGCAGCTACGGGGCACCGAGCTGGCCACGTCTGGTGCTGGCGTGCCAACTGATCGATGCCATCTGGAAAGACGATGTGGAGTTCGTCCGCCAATTGGTGGTGAAGCGTCCGCAGTTGCTGCGCGAAAACGCCGGCATACGAAACAGCAATTGGGGTCCGCCGATGAGTTATGCGGCGAATCTCGGGCGCGACGAAATCATCGAGATGTTGCACGGTCTGGGCGCAACCGATCTCGGCCAGGCGCTCAACCGCGCGGCGCTGCAGAGCAGGATTGGCACCGCGCGTAAATTGCACGCTATGATGGGTGCTCCGCTTCCCTCCGCGGGCGCGCTCAACGATCCTGCTTATACGTTGAGCGCTTCGGGCACCGCACTGATGCTGGAATTAGGAGCGCGGGTACTCGATGAAAAAGGCAATCGCCTGGCCCCGGTGGACGTGGTCCTCGAAACCGATAGCCGGAATCCGGCGGCCAAGCATGAGATTCTCGGAATGTATGCGTCGCATGGCCTGGAACTGCCGGACACGCCTGCGATGGCGATTCACCGCGGCCGCATCGATCTGCTGGAGAAACATCTGCACCGCGATCCCCCTTTGTGGCGCCGGACTTTCACCTTGCAGGAAATTTATCCGCCCGAGATGGGTTGCAATGGGGAGCTCGCAACCTTCGGAACGCCGCTGGGCGGGGCGACGCTGCTTCATCTGTGCGTCGATTACGGCGAAATGGAAATCGCGCAGTGGCTGCTCGCGCGCGGCATGGAAGTTGACGCGCGGGCCGCGACCGATGCCGACGGCTTTGGCGGCCACACGGCGCTTTTTGCTACCGTGGTTTCGCAGCCCAACTTCTGGATGAATCACAATGGATTGCCGCAGCGGGCGCCGTTCACCCAACTGTTACTCGATCATGGAGCCGACCCTAACGCGCGCGCGTCGCTACGGAAACAACTGCATCCGGGCTATGGAGAGGACACGATGCATGAGTATCACAACGTGACGCCGCTGGCCTGGGGCGAGAGGTTTCACCGCAAGGTGTTTGTGAGTGAGCCGGCCATGCGCTTGATTGCGGAGCGCGGCGGGCATGGCTGAAGCAGTCGCGCCTGCGCAACGCAGGGATCAACCTACTCCGCGATCACATCACCGACGACGATCCATCCTGCGTTCAGAATTTGCGCCCGCAGCCCGCCGCGGTGGCGCAAACCTTTGATTACCGGCCGCCCAGTCAGCCGCTCCAGGTGGGCGCACGGTTCGCAAAGACGGATGCCTCGAATTTTGACTTCTCCGATGCGAAATTCCTTGCCGACGAGGTGATTCAGCGGTACATCTTTTGTGACCAGATTGCGACGGCTCTCATCCGGCGCGAGCTCGGTGCCGTACTCGCGCTTGAGCGCGTCTAAAGCTTCGGCTTCGATCAAGGTGAGTTCGAAATCCGGCTCCGGCTTGAAAAATGTCCCCCGTTTCAGAGCGTATCGATCGCCTTCCAAACCGGATCCAGGAATGGCCTGCACGCGTTCGATGGCGCGCATGGCGGCTTCGGCCGCCGGCGCGATGTAAATCGATTGCAGCGTCCCGCTCCACATCGTGGTTGCCCCCGCTGAAATTCTTCGTTTCCCGCAGAAAAAATCAGTTTGCGCGGATGGCCAGGCCGATGCACTCTTCCAGCGCATCGAGCGCCACATCCGCTTCTCCTTTGGTGACGATCAGCGGCGGGCAGATTCGGACCGTGCTGGGGCCACAGCCGAGGAAAAGAATGCCACGCTCGAAGGCTAGCTCCACAATGTGATCGCGTTCGGTGGCGGCGTACTCTTTTGTCTTTTTATCCTTTACAAATTCCACGCCGAGCATCAAGCCGCGTCCACGAACGTCTCCCACCAGCTTGTGCTTTTTCGGCCACTCCGCCATGCGCTGCAGCATATGGCCGCCGACTACGGTGGCGTTGTGCAGCAGATCTTCGTGCTCGATGACATCGAGTGTAGCCAGCGCGGCCGCGATGCACACCGGATTGCCTCCGAACGTGGAGGCATGTGAACCTGGAACCCAATCCATAATTCCGGCGCGAGTCATGGTGATGCCGAGGGGCATACCTGATGCGATTCCTTTGGCCAGGCAAACTATGTCCGGCTGCACACCGGTGTGTTCGACCGCCCACCACTTTCCGGTGCGGCCCACGCCGCTTTGGACTTCGTCCACCACTAATAGAATGCCGTGGCGGTCGCAGATGTGGCGGAGCTCCTGCATAAAAATGCTGGGCGCAACCACGTAGCCGCCTTCGCCCTGAATGGGCTCGACAAAAATGGCGGCGACTTCCTCGGGAGCCAGCGTGGTCTTGAAAAGCTTGTCTTCAATGAAGCGGGCGCAGCCGAGAGCAAATTTTTCGGCATCTTCTGCGCCTCCCGAGCAGCCGCGATAGACATCGGGATAGCGCACGTGGGTCACGCCGGGAACCAGCGGGGAGAAGCGCCGCCGCTGCTGTGGTTTCGACGCGGTGAGGGAAAGCGCGCCCATGGTGCGTCCATGGAACGCGCCGTAAAACGCAATAATATTTTGCCGCTTGGTGTGGTAGCGGGCGAGCTTGAAAGCGCACTCAATGGCTTCGGTCCCTGAGTTGCCGTAGTAGAACTTGTGCGGGCCGGGCATGGGCGCAATCTTCGACAGGCGTTCGGCGAGCGTGACCAGGCTCTCGTAATAAAAGTCGGTGCCCGACATATGAATGAGTTCGGCGGCTTGCTTCTGGATGGCGGCGACGACCTCGGGATGGCAATGACCGGTCGAGGTCACGGCGATGCCGGACGAAAAATCAAAAAACTCGTTGCCATCGACGTCGGTCACTACAATGCCGCGGCCGCTCCTGGCCACCAAAGGATAGGAACGGGTATAGGACGGGGAAATATACTTCTCGTCGCCTTCGAGAACGCGCTTGGCTTTGGGACCAGGCAGCGCGGTATGGATGCGCGGACCGGTAACGGTCTTGGTTGACATGGGATCCTCCAACAGCAGTCGTCAGTCTTCGGTCTTCAGTCGTTGGTCTTCAGGCTAGGGCCGGTCTCGCGGACCTTGAACCAACCCAACCAATCACGCTTAACCTATTACGCCGAACCAGAGGGAGGATCGAGACTAGTCGCTACCGAAGAGACTGGGGCGCCGGCGCGAAGGAAGCACAGCCCGATAGCGCCGGGGGCCTACCAGGAAGTGCAGCCAGCACTCAGGCAAGTGCGAGTTAGGATTTTCGCACGAGTACATAACACAAGCCCCTCAATCGTCTAGCTATTATAGCTTGGCTCGCGGCACTGCGAATATTCCAAGGTAACAGAGCGGGAGGGTAGAATACGGGCCCAAATTGTGGGTGGATTCATCCCATCCGGGCCAGCAAAGGCTTATAATTCTGCTGCCTGAGAGGTGACATATGTTCTGGCGCCTCTACCAAGCCCGGGCTCTGATTCCACTTGCCTGTGTCCTGCTGACGGCGGCAGCACCTGCGCAGACGGATTCGCCTGTCCCCGCGATCCCGGCGATCCGCAATGTTCATTTCGAGGGCACATCGGCGCTCTCCACGAAAGAGCAGCAAGAGATTGCGCAACTTCTGCAGTCTGAAGACCCGGCCTGGGTCGCCCGGCAACGGCTGGACGTTCTTGCTGGATTTATCAAGAATGCAGTGCTCACCGCTTATCAGGATCAGGGTTATTGGCGGGCCAAGGTGTCGGCGGCGGTAACCTGGGTCAAGGGCCATGGCGAAGCGCGGCAAGTGGACGTGCTCATCAGCGCGACCGGCGAAGGCAGCCAATACACGCTGAAGGAGATTCGCCTGACCGGCGTGAGCGTTTTCGCCAACGGCGAACTACTCAGCCTGATCGCGATTCGTCCCGCAGAGCTCATGAGCCGCAGCAAAGTCGAGCACGGACTTGAGGCCATGCGCGAACTCTATGCGGCGCGTGGATACGTGGCGTTTACAGCAGTTCCGCGAGCAGAACTCGATGACGGGGCGCATACGGTTGTCCTCGACATCGTGGTGCAGGAGGACAGTTCATTTCGCTTTGGCAACCTTTCCACGGAAGGGCTCGACCGCGCGAGCACTGCTGAACTTCGCAGGGCATGGGAGAAGATGAAAGATCAATCCTATTCACCGGACAAGCTGCGCATTTTGCTGGGCAAGTCTCTGCCGTTGCCTGAAGGCGCCGATCCGCTCGACTACAGCATGAGCAATCTGGACTTCGATTCGCACACCGTGAATGTGCAAGTGAGAGTCCCGCCTACGACTCAGGCGGAGAGAACACAACGGTAGGCGATGTGTCTTCACGGCGAATTCTCTCTCTGGCCCGCAATGCCCAAGTCGGGACTGAGTGGGGCTGTTCCGCCTTTGTCCCGGCTGATTCCTGCTTCCCCGCGAGCTCGTGATGCAGTAATTACTCCTTAGACATCAAGTTTAGGGCTGTTCTTTCTTACGCTATTTGCCGATAGCAAGTTCATGGTGACGTGTGTTTGGCGTCCGCGGGCGGTCCGTGGCTTTGTCGTGTGCATTTGCTTACTTTGCTCATGGGTCGCCCATGCCCGAGGCCAAGCCGATCCGGACGTCCTATCGCTGAGCATTGAGCAGGTAGCACAAGCCAAAGTCTTCAGCGCTTCGCGGCATCTGGAAAGACTCGCGGCAGGCGCCATCCTCGATCAGCATCATTACCGCTGAGGATATCCGGCGCTATGGTTGGCGCACGCTTGGCGACGCGATCTCCAGCCTCCGCGGCTTCTACACTTCCTACGATCGCGACTATACCTATCTAGGTGTGCGGGGTTTCTTGCGGCCGGGAGACTACAACTCGCGCATCCTTCTGATGATCAACGGCCACCGGGTGAATGACGGTGTTTACGATAGCGCGCCGTTCGGCACAGAGTTCCCACTCGATCTCGATCTCATTGACCATATCGAGATCGTCCGCGGGCCCAGTTCCTCATTGTTTGGGACCAATGCGATTTTCGGGTTGATTAACGTCATTACACGCCAGCCCCGCTCTGGCATGACTGTCGAAGTTTCAGGGGACGACTCCTCTTTCCTGAGCCGGAAGGGAAGCCTGAACGCCAATTTCCGGGAAGGCCGGCTCTCCGGGCTTTTCTCCGGGAGCCTCTATCGCAGCGCCGGCGCCTCCAAGCTTTTCTATCCTGAATATGATGGGCCTCAGACCAACAATGGCATAGGCGCTAACGTGGATGGCGATCGTTATGATCACGCATTCGGCGACCTTCAATTCGAGAACCTTCGGGTCCAGGGTATGTTCTCAACGCGAACCAAGCTCGTGCCGACAGGAGCCTACCAGGCAAACTTCGACGACCCGGAGAATCAAACCACCGATTCAGCCAGCTATCTCGATGTGAGCTACCGGCGCACGGTGGCACCCGGCGACCTCGAAATGCGGTTCTACTTCGACCATTATGATTTTCTCGGACAAGGAGCGTTTGGCGGGCCAGCTCCCGGACGTTATGTGTTCCTGAGCTCGGCGGACACCAACAGGGTTGGGACGGAGGTCACTCTGGGGCGGCAAGTCGGGCGGCATCGCATCATCGTTGGAACCAACTATGAATACAGTCCGCAGGTTCAACAAAAGAACGAGGCCCCTGGGGCAACCCCCGACCTTCGATGATCAAAGGACAGCTTGGCAGGCGGCGGTATTCGGAGAAGCGGAGTTGAACCTCTTACACAAGCTATCGTTGCGCATCGGGGCAAGGTCGGATTGGTTCAACACCTATGGAAACTCGGTAAGCCCGCGGGTCGCGGTTGTGTATTCGCCCAATCCACGCACTGCCTTGAAATATATCTACGGGCGCTCGTTCCGCGCGCCCAATGCCTATGAGAACTATTACAGCGATGGAGTTTCCATCGTTGCCCCTACCTCACCTCTGAAGTCAGAAACTATCCGCTCTCAGGAAGCCGTCTTCGAGAAAGGCCTGACCGCTTGGTTGCAGCTCACCGTAGATGGCTCCTACAACCATCTGGAGGACCTGATTGATCAAGTGCCGGATCCCGACAGTGGTCTTACGCACTTTGTAAATATTGGCCGTGATCGCGGTCGAGTGCTCGAGTTCGAAATGCGGGCCAAGCGAGCCTCCGGCCTGGAGGCGCGCGCCAGTTACACGCTGGCCGGCGCGGTTGACGCCATCCAGCAAGTGAGGCTGGCCAACTCGCCGCTGCACATGGCGAAATTCAACGGCATACTTCCGCTTTCGCACCGCTCCTTTGCTGCACTGGAATTGCTCTATGCCAGTGCGCAACAGAGCTACCAGAACACGACCGTTCCCTCGTCTTTAATCACCAACGGAACAGTTTCTACGAAGCCACTGTGGGGCGGATGGGAATTTGCGGCGAGCTGTTATAACGCGTTCAATCGCCGCTGGTTTTCGCCCGCCGGCCCAGGGCTCATTCAAAGCCAGATCCAACAGGACGGACGAACCTATCGGGTCAACATCACGTACCGATTTCACCGGGAGAAAACAAACCAGTGAGCCGGCGCGAGGCAAGGTTGAGCGGAAGCTCCGACAGGAAACGGCAATGCAATCGTTTGTGCTTCCAAACACTTTCCTGCTGGCTTTGCGGTTTGCTCGCGGCCGGGGTCTTCGTGCCTTTCGTGAACGCGCAGGTGCTTGATGAACGCGCCATCAAGGTGGCCTACGTCTTCAATCTGACGAAGTACGTGGAATGGCCCCACCGTGGGAACCAGATCGTAATCGGGTTCGTCGGCGACGGTTCCATGGGCGAGGCACTCGAGAAGATGCTGGCGGGGAAAGCCAGCGACGCGAGAATGATCAGGGTCGTGCTGTCGCCGCAAAAAGAAGTGCTCGATCAGTGTGACGTGCTTTACGTGGCCTATTCCGCGCCGAACAGAGTCCGCGAAGTATTGGAACAACTGCACAGCAAGAGCGTCTTGACCGTGGGCGACACGGAATCGTTTCCGCGCGACGGAGGGATGATTGGGCTGGTGCGGGTGGGGGATCAGGTGCAGATTCAGGTGAATCTGGAAGTGGTTCAGGGATCCGGACTCAAAATCAGCTCCCGCGTACTGAATCTCGCGACCATCGTGCATTCCAAACCGGAGGCGAATAACTGAAATGCGTCTGTTCGAGCGCAAAAGTTTCGCCTACAAAATGACTCTGGCCGCGTTGCTGGCCAGCGGCACCGCGGTCGTCACTTTGATGACCGGGTTTCTGGTGTTCGATAGCATGAGCTCGCGTGCCCTGTTGAACGCCCGTTTAGCTACTTTGGCGGATGTGGTAGGGCAGAACTCGACCGCCGCGCTGGACTTCAATGATCCTTCCGCGGCAGTTGGAGTTCTGGCAGCCCTGCAGGCAGAACAGCCGATCGTCAGCGCCTGCCTCTATGATTCGACGGGAGTTGTGTTCGCTCAATACCAGCGCCAGGCGGAAACGCAGAATTGCCCCGCGAACGTCAAGCAGGTTACTGGTTCGACCCGGAAGTTTCCCCGCGTCGTGCGCCCGGTGTTGCGGCGCAACGAATTCGTCGGGACGGTTCTCCTTGTCTCCGACGCTCAGGAATTAGAAAAACGATGGAAGCGAATGCTTGTTTTAGCGGGCATCCTGCTGGCGCTGACCCTCACCATCGGCGGGGTGGCCGGCTCGCTGTTGCAGCGAAGGATTTCTAAGCCAATCTTCGATTTGGCTCGGGCAATGCAGAAAGTCACCGCCGGAAAAGAATTCGCCACTCGGGTAGCGATTTCCGGCAGCGACGAGATTGCCCGCCTCGGCCAGGGCTTCAATGCCATGCTGAGCGAAATGGAACGCCGTGAAAACCAGAAGAGACAGTTTGAAGAAAAGTTAAAATTTCAGGCTTCGAATGACTCTCTTACCGGACTTCCCAATCGCGGATTGCTGGCAGACCGTCTTGAACAAGCACTCTCTCTGGCCAAGCGCGAACAGAGAATTGTGGCGCTATTGTATGTTGATCTCGACGGATTCAAGTTGGTTAACGACAGCCTGGGGCACTCCATTGGCGACTCGCTCCTGATTGAAGTCGCCGCTCGCTTGCGGGCAAGGGTCCGGCGGTCAGATACGCTCGCCCGTCTGGGCGGAGATGAGTTCACGGTAGTCCTGGGCAGTCTGCCCGCAAAAAACGCCGCCATGATGGTCGCGACGATGCTGCTGGACGCGCTCGAGCCTCCTTTCTACATTGAGGATCACCAACTCACGATCAGCGCCAGCATTGGCATCAGTATTTTCCCGGATGACGGCCTGCAGGCTTCGGATCTGATGCAACAGGCGGACAGCGCCATGTACGCCGCCAAGCGCAATGGCAAAAATCAGGCGATGTACTTCACTCCGGACCTGGGAACATTAGTCCGGGAACGCCTGAACCTGGAAAACCAGCTGCGGGATGCGCTGGCCACCGGGGATATTGAAGTCCACTACCAGCCCGAGTTCGACGTTGTGTCTGGGAAAGTGGTCCGCTTCGAGGCACTCGCGCGGTGGATGCATCCCACTCTGGGCGCCATCTCTCCCGAGAAATTCATACCGGTAGCGGAGGAAAGCGGGCTCATTATGCCTCTCGGCGCTTACATTCTGGAACGAGCCTGCCGGGAAGCGCTTCGTTGGCAGTCGGTCGCGCCCTATCCGGTACAGGTCGCGGTGAACGTTTCCAGCGTTCAGTTTGCCCGCAAGCAATTTGTAGATGAAGTCATCGAGATCCTCAAAAGAACTGGGTTGAGCGCTGATCTTCTGCAACTCGAGCTTACCGAGTCGGTTATGCTGAATGGCATTCAGCAGTGCGCGGACAGCATGCAGCGCCTGAAGGACTTGGGCGTGACCTTCGCCATCGATGATTTCGGCACTGGATACTCATGTCTCAGCTACCTTCCGACGCTGCCTTTTGATGCTCTTAAAATTGACCGATCCTTCGTAAAAACCTGCCACTTAGATCCGGCACGCAGGATGCTGGTCCAGTCCCTGATCACCCTGGCGCAAAATATCGGCTTGCGGGTGATTGTCGAAGGCGTGGAAATCGCCGAGCAGTTCGCCTTGATCGGAAAACTGGGCGGAAATGAAATCCAGGGATATTTATTGGGACGTCCCACCGCCGATCCCACATCAAAAATTCTCGCCTTGTGCCAGGACAACAGCCAGCAAGTAGCCAAGCTTCCCCGGCAATTTGGCGAAGGATCGCAAGCCGATGGCGCGGCAAAGGAAACGATTCCCGGCTGATGCCGGGCACAAGTCGAATTTTCAGCGCGCCTTCCCACGTCTGATATCTTTTAAGCAGTACCTTTCATGTCCTCTGACCCGCGTCGGCATCGTTTTCTTACCATCCTGTGCTTCGGCCTGGTCTATGTGTTCTGGGGTTCGACCTACCTCGCCATCGATATCGCGGTCGAACAGATTCCTCCCGCGCTGATGTGCGCCGTGCGTTTCCTCATTGCCGGCGTCTTCATGTTGTTGTATTGCTGGCTCAAAGGCGAGAACATTCGCTACAGCTCCTGGCAGATGGCGCAACTGGCGGTGATTGGGGTGCTTCTGCTGACGGGCGGAAACCTCACGCTTTCCTATGCCGAACAATACGTGCCCACGGGATTGTCAGCGTTGCTGATCTCCGTAACGCCGCTCTGGTTTCTGGTGCTGGACACGCTCTTACTTGGAGACCACCGCATTTCTTCGCGTGGACTGGCAGGACTCGCGCTGGGCGCGGTGGGTACGGTTGTATTGCTATGGCCGCAGCTCATGGTTACAGGAAACTTGAACCGTAGGGAATTATGGTTCTCGCTGGGCTTGCTGGGCGGATCGCTCAGTTGGGCATTCGGTTCGGTCCTCTCGAAGCGCTGGAAACCGGGGGCCTCTCTGAGTGCAGTGGGATGGCAAGTTACGTTCGCAGGTTTGGCGAACCTGAGTTATGCCGCGCTGAACCGTGACTTCGCGCGTGCCGTATGGACTCCGCGGGGATTGGGGGCGATGCTGTATTTGGTCGATGGGTGGGTCGTGGATTGGATATACATCGTACATCTGGCTGCTGGGCCATGTGCCGACATCGAAAGTTTCCACTTACGCGTAC
The DNA here is from genome assembly GCA_963697035.1 of uncultured Acidobacteriaceae bacterium. GTDB lineage: Bacteria > Acidobacteriota > Terriglobia > Terriglobales > Acidobacteriaceae > PALSA-270. The sequence continues at coordinate 772,554 of CAVOMN010000005.1, forward strand.
GTGAATCCGGTAGTCGCGGTTTTTTTGGGCTGGCTGATTTTGAAGGAGCCGGTAGATCAATTTATTCTCATCGGGAGCACAATCGTGGTGGCCTCGGTGATTCTCGTAACCAGCGCCAAGGTGCGACGCCAAGACAGTCGCGGAAGAAATGCCCGCCGTGGAAGCCGTGGGAGATTAAATGGCAAATTGCATAACCTGTGGCCGTGCGTTGCCCGCATTTAGCTTCGGAGCGCCGAGTAATGTCTGTGCGGACTGCCGGGCCAACGCGATTGATGTGCCGACGGGGTATTCGCCGCCGGAGCAGCCTGCCGCGCGGCCGAGTCCTCGCGCGCGGCGGAAGGCGCCGGTTACCAGAGCGCTGGTTGGAATCAATGTCGCGGTGTTTGTGGCCATGGCGCTCTCCGGCGTTTCATTGTCAGAGCCAACCGTTGCCGAATTGCTGAAGTGGGGCGCTAACTATGGGCCGCTTTCGCTGGGGCCGGCCCCGTGGCGGCTTCTGGCCTCGAATTACTTGCACATTGGACTTCTCCATATTCTTTTCAACATGTGGTGCTTGTGGGATCTGGGCAACCTCGCCGAGCGCGTTTTCGATCCGTGGACTTACCTGCTCACGTACACGCTGTGCGGAGTCGCGGGTAGTCTGGCAAGTCTGTGGTGGCATCCGTTGGTGATAGGCGCGGGAGCTTCGGGTGCGATCTTCGGTTTGGCGGGCGTCCTGATTGCCGCGCTTTATCTGGGTAAGCTTGCCCATCCCTAAACAAGCCGTGCAGCGGACGCTGCGGAGCTTGCTGATATTTGCCGGATACAACTTGTTCTTCGGCGCGGTGGGCGCGGCATCGATAACTCGGCGCACCTTGGCGGCCTGACGTGTGGACTCACGCTGGGAGCGGTCTTGGCGAAGCATTTGACCGAGCCGGAGGAAGTCCGTAACCGCTGGCGAAACGGCGTTCTTGTGATTGCGGCAATTTTGCTGCTGGTTACTGTTTGGATGGGTGAGGAAAGCGAATGGACACATTACTCCGTTGAACAGACCTTGCAATGCCCCGCAGCAAGACGGGGCGCCGAAAACCTAGCTAACAGCGGAACCGCACCCCGGTTGCATCCCCTCGGGCGACCGGACAGACCCTTCTCGATGCCCATCCGCTGCGGGCGCAATCCCGTTACAATGGCTTATTGATTTGCGGTTTGCCTATGGACCGTGCAGCGAAATTACAGGCAACTGTTTCTACCCGTGCTGGTTCTTATCAGGGTATGGTAGAGATCTTGTCGCGGCGCCGGGCCGCCCGCGTGCTGGTGGTGGATGACAGTCCCGGAGATCCTACCACTCATGCGGGAGTTGCTCGGCCAGCCGCGGGTACGACGTGGTCGACAGCTGCCAACGCAGAGGAAGCGGAGAGCGGAAATTCTGCGCGACCTGCCGGACCTGATTCTCTCCGATGTCATGATGCCGGGCAAGTCTGGCTACGAGCTTTGCCGCGAGTTCAAGAGCAATCCTGCTACGCGGTTAATTCCTTTCGTTTTGATCACCGGCCTCACCGACCGCGAAAGCAAGCTGAAAGGGATTGAAGCCGGCGCCGACGACTTCCTGAACAAGCCCATCTTCGCGGAAGAGCTGTTTGCCCGAGTAAAGTCGCTGCTCACCCTCAAGGAATTCACCGACGAACTGGAAACGGCGGACTCCGTGCTGTGCACTCTCGGGTTTGAGCGTGGAGAGCCGCGATCCCTATACGGTGGGACACTGCGAACGGCTGGCCGCCGACGCCGCGCGCTCGGCCGGCATCTGGGACTGGATAAGGAGTCCATGGTGGCGCTGCGCCGCGGCGGATACCTGCATGACCTGGGAAAAATCGCGGTGCCCGATGAGATTTTCAAGAAGGGCAGCGATCTTACGCCCGGAGGAATGGGAGAGTGATGAAGCAGCATCCCGTCACTGGGGAAAATATCTGCAAGCCGTTTGAAGTCGCTTGCGCCTGGTGCTGCCGATCATCCGCAGCCATCATGAGCACTCCGATGGCAGCGGCTATCCAGATGGACTGCGAAAGGGCGAAATCCCTCTGTTGCCGCGGGTATTGCAGGTGGTGGATGTGTATGACGCTTTGCGCACCGCGCGTCCCTACAAACCGGCGCACAGCCATGAACAGGCGGCGGCCACCATGCGGCGCGAGGCCCGGTCCGGGCTTTGGGACGAGCGAATTGGTCACGCAATTTTTCGCCATGCTGAGCGGAACTGGGACAGGTCGCGTGAGCGCGACCTGCTCGCCGCGGAGACCAGTCAGAAGCACGCGAAAGGCTGTCAACTAAGAACCGGTAGAGAAGCGGTATCCGATAGCCTTGCAAACGAGAGCCCCTTGGAGCCTGTCACTTACAGCATTGTAATCCCCGCCTATAACGAAGCGCAGCGCATTGGCGACTCTTGCAGAAGGCGGTCGCCTACGCGGCGCAACGCGACTGGGAGGTGGAGATTATCGTGGTCAATGACGCCTCCACCGATGCCACGGCTGCAGATCGTTCGCCAATATGCGGCGGAACAATCCGATGGTGCGCCTGCTGGAAAATCCCGGCAACCGCGGCAAAGGATACAGCGTGCGCAACGGAATGCTGCACGCTCAGGGTGAAGTTCTCTTGTTCAGCGACGCGGATTTTTCCTCTCCCATTGAAGAATCCGAGAAGCTTTTCGCCGCGATTGCGGCAGGGGCTGACATCGCCATTGGGTCGCGCTGGCTGAAGCCGAACTGCAAACCCGCAAGCAGCCCATTCACCGCCAGATTTACGGTCGTCTGTACAATCTGGCGTTGCGGCTGGTGTTGGGGCTCGAATTTCAAAGATACACAATGCGGTTTCAAAGCTTTTACGCGGCGGGCTGCCCGCACCATTTTTCCGTTGCAGAACGTCGAACGCTGGGGATTCGATCCCGAGTTGCTCTACCTGGCGCAAAAATGCGGGTTCAAAATTGCCGAGGTGCCAGTCAGCTGGGCGCACCGCGACGGTACCCGCCTGAGCCCGCTGCGCGATGGTTTTCGTATGCTGGGGGAGATGTTCAAGATCCGCTGGAATTCGTGGAGCGGGAAATACGCGGTTATCCCACGAAGCGCTCCGACTGTCCTGAAGTAGAAGCGGCAACCGCCTTGGCTCGCATCACCGGCCGCACCACCACTCCCCTGCCTTTCTCGTAGACCAACGTCATGTGCGGCACGCATTCCTCACAAAGCCAGAAAAACTCTAAGCGGCGGGACGTGCTTTTGGTTTGCGGGTCAATGCCGAAAGTTGCGCTGTGGGAGGTAGCGGTGGTTTCCCAGCGGAACAACTGCCCTCTACTCAAATAGAGAAAAGCGGCGGAGCAGCCCGGGTTGGCGCACTTTGACAGCATTACTGATCCTGTCCACGGGCGGGAGAAGCACTGTTGACGTTAATGCTACCCTACTTTTTTTCAGATGCAAGGAGTTGCACCTCGCGGTGCCTGTGGAAATCTCGCGCTTGGACTGAAGTGGGAATCCGTTGCGGAGAGAGAAAGTTCTCAGAGAAACACGGCGTCAGTCACTAGCCCGGGAGCGCCGTGGCTTGCCCGATTCCTGAACCCTGGCACCGACCCTATCGCCCATCTCTCCGGTACGTAGGCTAGTCTGGCCAGGGCGCACCAGATCGCGCGTACGCGCTCCCGTCGAAAGGACGGCGGCGACAGCAGCCTCGATGCACGCGGCCTCGGCTTCTAACTTGAAGGAATAACGCAGCAACATCGCGGCGGAAAGAATAGCGCCAAGCGGATTGGCAATGCCCTTGCCGGCAATATCCGGCGCCGATCCATGTACGGGTTCGTACAAACCGACCTCCCGCCGAGGCTCGCCGATCCCAGCATTCCCAGGGAGCCAACCGCCGCGCCTGCCTGGTCGGAAAGAATGTCGCCAAACATGTTTTCGGTGAGCAGCACATCGAAGTCGGTGGGCCGCGACATCAGAGCCATGGCAGCGGAATCCACCAGCATGTGAGAGAGTTTCACATCCGCATAGCCTTGCCCGACCCGCGTGACTACGTCTCGCCAAAGGCGTGAACAATCCAGCACATTGGCTTTGTCCACGGAAGTGACCTTGCGGCGGCGCGAGCGCGCCAGATCGAAGGCAACCCGGGCAATGCGCTCGATTCCCTGCTCGCCGTATTGCATGGTGTCCACAGCGGCACGATGGCCGGGTGGCCCTTCGATGGAGCGCGGCTGCCCGAAATAAAGGCCGCCCAGCAATTCGCGGACGATCAGAACATCCATGCCGTGCGCGATCTCGGCACGTAGCGGAGAGCAGTCCTCCAGTGCGGCGAAGCAGATCGCCGGCCGCAGGTTGGCATAGACTCCAAGCTCCCGCCGAATCCGCAGCAAACCAGCCTCCGGGCGAAGATGCTTGGGGAGTCCGTCAAAAGCCGGTCCCCCGACCGCTCCCATCAGAACCGCCTCCGAAGAAAGACAAGCCTGAAGCGTGTCGTCTGGCAGCGGGTCTTTACTGTGGGAGTAGGCTACGCCGCCGATGTCCTTGCGGGTAACGCTAAGTGAGTGACCGAAGACTTGCGCTACGGTTTCGAGGACGCGCACCGCTTGATCGGTCACTTCAGGACCAATGCCATCGCCTGGGAGAACGGTGAGTTTTAGATTCATGGATATTCCGGGATAACGGACAGCACGCGTCCTATGCTAAAGCGAGACTCAGACGCCCCAAAGGTAGTCGTCTTGCTCGCCATGATGCTCGGCGGTGGGATGCAGCGGCAGCGTGGCCGCGCTGATATCGGACGACGCAGCCGCCGGGAAAACCTTCTGCGGCTCCGGCACGGCATCGGCCGCTGCCGCTTCCGCCCGAGTCTCCGGAACTGGTCGGGAGCTAAGATGAGTCTCCCGGATAAGATCAAGCAGATGATGATCCGCCACATGCTTGATCTGGTCGGCCAGAACCACGAAACGACGGTACACTTCGTCGAGTTCGCGGCGGTCAAACTGATAACCCAGTTGCTCACAGCGCAATCCCAGCGCATGCCGGCCGGAATGCTTGCCCAGCACGAGCTTTGAATCGGGCACGCCCACGGACTTGGGTGTCATGATCTCGTAGGTCAGCGGATTCTTCAGCATGCCGTCCTGGTGAATGCCCGCTTCGTGAGCGAAGGCATTGCGGCCCACGATGGCCTTGTTGGGCTGCACCGAAACCCCGGTAATTTCTCCGAGCAACTGGCTGGCGGGATAAAGCTCCTCACTGACAATGCCGGTCTCGTAGGGATAGCGGTCCGGGCGGACGCGCGTGGCCATGACAATTTCTTCGAGCGCCGCATTGCCCGCCCGCTCGCCGATGCCGTTGATGGTGCACTCCACCTGGCGCGCGCCGGCGGCCACCGCCGCCATCGCGTTGGCCACGGCCAAGTCCGAGATCGTTGTGGCAGTGCGCCGAGATGACGACTTTCTCCATGCCGTTCACCCGCTGCCGGATCGTCTGAATAATCTCGGCAAACTCCACGGCATGTAGCCGACCGTGTCAGGAATGTTCAGCGTGGTGGCGCCCGCTTCGACCGCCGCTTCCAGAACCTTGCACAGGAAGTCGTGATCGGTGCGGGCGGCGTCTTCGGGAGAGAACTCCACATCGCCGCACAACGACTTTGCCAGGCGCACCGCGTCGCGTGCCTGCTCCAGGCATTGCTGGCGCGTGAGCTTGAGCTTGTACTTGAGATGAATGTCGGAGGTCGCCAGAAACACATGAATGCGCGGCCGGGCGGCGCCTTGCAATGCCTGCCCAGGCGCGGTCGATGTCCTCTTTACGGGCACGGGCCAGCGCGGCAATCACGGGCCGGCGGATCGCCGCCGCCACCGCCTGCACCGCTGCGAAATCGCCTTCCGACGCAATGGGAAAGCCCGCTTCCATGACGTCCACGCCGAGGCGGTCAAGCTGGCGCGCCAGTCGCAGTTTTTCCTCGACATTCATGCTGCAGCCCGGCGACTGCTCGCCGTCGCGCAGCGTAGTGTCGAAGATGATGATTCCTGCCGGAGCCATCCAGGCTTTCCTCCAAGCGCAAAACGTTATCTTATCGTGGACACTGGCGTAAAGCAAACCTTATAATCTTCGCATTAGTCATTAAATATAGTGAAGACTATTAGAGTCTCTGATCGCGCATTCATTTTCTCTTAAAGAGGCCTTTAGCATGGATCTGGCGCACCTGGAAGTGTTTCTGGCAGTGGCGCGGGAAGGACGATTTTCACGCGCGGCGGAGAAACTGCATCGCACCCAATCGGCCGTGAGCCAGACCATTCATAAGCTGGAGCAGGAATTAGGCGAGCCGCTATTCGACCGTTCCTCGCGCGAAGGCATCCTCACCGACGCCGGCCGGGTGCTGCAAGAGTATGCGCAGCGGCTGATCAATTTGCGTGGCGACGCGCAGGAGGCGCTGGTGGAATTGCGCCACCTGCATCGCGGGAAACTGGCCATCGCCGCCAACGAATTGACCGCGCTCTATCTTCTCCCGGTGCTGGCCGAGTTCCGCCGGTTGCATCCCATGGTGCGGCTGATGGTGCACCGCTCGCTCGGCAGCCAGATTCCCGATGACGTGCTGCGCCATAACTCCGAAATCGGAGTACTGACCTATGATCCGCAGGAACCGCAGCTGCGCTCCATCATCGTCTATCAGGATGAGCTCATCTTTGTGGTGCCGCCGCAGCATCCCCTGGCCCGCGAACGGCAGGTCAGTATCCGGCAGCTGGGGACGGAGTCCTTCGTGGCCCACATCGTGTCATCGCCGTATCGCGAAAAAGTGATTCAGTTGTTCAAGCGCTACAAAACGCCGCTGCACATGGATCTTGAGCTACCCACATTGCAGGCAATGAAGAGTTTTGTCGCCACCGGAAACGGCGTGGCTTTTCTGCCGGAAATCAGCGTGAAGGACGAACTGGAGCGCGGCGAACTTGTGCACATTCCGGTGCGTGAGCTGAGCTTGAACCGCAAGCTGCGGCTTATCCATCGCAAGTCGGCAAGCCTGTCCCATGCGGCGCGGGCTTTTCTGAAAGTTGCGCAAGCCGTCGCGGTGCAACGGCAAGGCAATTACCGCTTCGAGCGTGAATCAAAAACGTCCGCGCGGCCCGAGCCCACAGTGAAAACCGATTGATACTCCCGACAGAACAGCCTAAACCGCTTGAGCGTGCGCCGCCAGCAACGCATCGCTCACCGTAGCATGGATTTCAAAAACCGAGGCAATCCTGGTGAGTTCGAGCAGTTCTCGAACCCCCTTACTGGGCGCCGCCAGTTTCAGCGTGCAACCCCGGGCCTTGGCGCGGGAAAGCAAATCCAGCAACTCCCCCAGGCCGGCGCCATCCACCGCTTCTACCTGACTAAGATCGAGCACCAGCTCGCGCACCTGTGGCAACAGCTCGCCGACCGTGCACGACAGTGCCGCGACTTCATTGCGGTAAACCACGCGGCCCTTGCATGCCACCACCGCAACGTCATTCCTCATATGGATTTCAAGACTTAACTTCAACTCCGGCTCCTTGTTCCATTCCCACAGGAGTTGCACTCCCGGCCATGCCGCGCATGAAGACGATGTTTCACTCATAGGTTCCACCGCTCAATGAATATCAAGAGGTACGCTTTTCATCTTAAGCCTCAGAGGAGCAAAGAACATTTAAGAAACGTAAAAGATTGGTAAAGCTCGTCCCATTATGCAAATTTTTTCTGCCAACTTTCATTCGTGCACCGCATCTAAATTATTTCACACGATGCGGCCAGCAATTGAAGGAGTCATAGTGTATAGACGCGTCGCAGCCGGATTGGTGATTCTTTTTTTGGTGGTCGCAGCTTCCGCCCAAGTCCCCACGAAGGGAAATATTTTCTTCGGCTATTCGTACAACCGCGCCGACTTCAATGGGGCCGGCAGTGCCAATCTGAACGGCTGGGAAGGCTCGCTCGAAGGAAAAGTTCTGCCTTTCGTCGGTATTGTTGCCGACTTCAGCGGACATTATGGGCTTGGCGACAGCGTGCATAACGTGATCTTTGGCCCGCGCGTCTCCCTACCGATTGGCAGATTCACGCCGTTCGCACATGCGCTGGTGGGCGTGGGCCACATTAGCGGAAATTCCGCTTCGGACACATCGCTTGCCGATGCATTAGGCGGCGGCATTGATTACCGCGTCTTTCACATGTTGGGCTGGCGATTCCAACTCGATGCCTTGCAAACACGGTTCTTCCGCCAGAAACAGAATGATGTGCGATTTTCTACCGGCATCGTGCTGCACTTCTGAGGCCGCACCAAACCAGTCCGCTGGATTGATCCGCACATCTTCGATTTCTTCCACTAAGAGAAGTACGCACGCGGGCAATTGCAAGTTCCGAAAATATTGTTCGGCGCAGTCGCTGCCGTGGGGACGGAGAAGAAAGGCTCTTACGTCTGCCAGTATTTGTGGTCACGCAGAAAGAACCGCTCATTCCAATAGTTGAATGCGGTTGCGAAGAAGAGCCGGGCGACCCGCGCATGTCCCATCCTGGTAAGCCGCCGATTGGTCGTGTACACTCCGCCACGCACGATACCGAACCTGCCGCGTGCCACTCGCTGGCTCAGCAGATAATCTTCGGCGAAATGAACCTGTTCGTTGAAGCCTCCCAGCTCCGCGAATCGTTTCCGATCAAACAGCATGAACATTCCGGTGCTGAAGGGTTTGTGAATGCACGAAAGATATTGAAATAAATTGTTGGTCAGATAGAAGAGCCGATCCGTCAAGCTGCCGCCCTGGCAGAGAATGTTGGTGGTCACGCAATGCAACTGCTTGCGCTGCGCCAATTGCACGGCGTTACGAATCAGCGATTGCGATGCCGGCTGGATGTCCGCATCCATGAACAGAACATAATCGGAATCGGCAAGCGCAGCGCCGCAATTCCGTCCAACCGACGGCAGCCCTCCCGCGACGACGCTTACATTGAGCCGGTCGCGAAAGCTCATGACGATCTCGGGGGTGCCGTCGGTGGAGTTCGCGTCAGCTACCAACACCCTCGTACTCGGCATCCTCGAATAGTCCTGCGTCGTCAACAAGGTCAGCAGCCGCGGAATCAGTTTGGCCTCGTTCTTCGCCGGAATCACGATCGTCAGATCGCTCATGTTGCTCCTTTTCGTAATCATGAATGCGGACTCCCTCGGCGTCCACCGTTACGTAGGTGGGATTGGTGTCGATCCAGCCGCCGGTGTTGTAGTACTCGACTCCATCCTGCTTGCGATATAAAGCCGCATGCGTGTGTCCGCAAAAAATGCGTTGCGCCTGCCGCAACTTGGCGTGCGTCAGGGCACCCGAAGCCACTTTCGGAGTAAGCCGTAGCCAGCGTGTCCCGAGCCGGTCCACCAAACGCGAAAACCACTTGCCCTTGAAATCAAGCTTCTGAATTTGTAAATGGATAAATGTATTGACGCTGCTCAGCAACCAGCTGTTGACCATAAAGCGGTCAAATTGATGACCGTGGATTGCGAGATGCCGTATCCCACCGAACTCCCACCCGTACTCCTGAAACACTTTCACGCCGACCAAGTGCGACATTACCGTTGAAAGCCCCTGATCGTGATTGCCTTCCACCCAGACCACTTCGATGCCCCGTTTAGGATTGGAAAGCTTGCGGATATGGCTCAGAAACTTCCAGTGTTCCTTGGTGAGCCGCCGGAAATTGAGATCGGAAAAAATGTCTCCCAGGAGAATCAGACGGCGAAAGCCGTTCTCTTTCAGCATGCGCGTGGCGTCTTCCGCGCGGCTGACTTCCGACCCCAGGTGCAGGTCGGAAAGGATGAGCGTGTCATAAAACGCGGGACTCATCCCCTCCCTTGTACAGGAACAATGTTAAGGGAAGATGAAAACTGCACAAAGATCAGGGCAAGTTAACCTAAGAGTAATCGACAGTGCCGGATATCTGCAGAGAGGCCAGGCAAAGAATAACGCAATTTATTGCGGCGGCGGAACATACTCCTTGGGCAGCGACGAGCCCTCGCCGAAAAAAAACTGCTCCATCTGGCGAATGATGGCTTCCTGGTCTTCCTTGCGCGCCGGGTTCAGGCGGTACTCGTTGAGCAGCATTTTGCAATGCTCCGTCCACATCTGCCACGCCTGGCGGGAGACGTTGTCGTAAACCTTTTTCCCTAGGTCGGTGTCGAACGGGGGCTCATCAAGCCCAGGAAGCTCCTGGTGGAGCTTGGCGCATAAAACCTTGTGCTCAGCCATGACCATCCTCAAAACAGATAGATTGAACACCACAGTAATACTAAAGTCGTATATTTACTGGAAAGTCCGCCCTGAACGGTGATATCACTCGTTTTAGATTGCGGATTGGCTCTCCGAGGTCCGGGTGCGTCTGGTGGGCCCTCCAGGATTTGAACCTGGGACCAATGGATTATGAGTCCACTGCTCTAACCGCTGAGCTAAGGGCCCGCTGCAAGCCAATCTAGCATATTTGGCGAGACGGTTGGGTTGGGGCATACATAGCGGGCCTGCCTACCGGCGGTCTGGCCGAGTCAACGATTTCGATGATGCGGCAGCGAACTTCCAGGCATGAAAAGGGTTCCGCAACTCGACGGTTTGCGCGGCATCGCGGTGCTCCTGGTTTTTTCTTACCATGCCCTGCACGCACCCCTGGGCTGGGCGGGCGTAGATCTTTTTTTCGTGCTGAGCGGATACTTGATCACCGGCATCCTTCTCCGTTTGAAAGAGAAGAGGGAAACCGAAGGATATTGGTCCGCATTCTATTTCCGCCGGCTTCTGCGTATTGCCCCGCCGTATGTGGGGTTCTTGGTCGTTCTCTCCGCGCTTTTCCCAGTGCCGTGGCGCCAGATCTGGTATTGGTACACGTTCTTCGGCGCTAATCTGGCCTCGGCGCTGGGAAAATGCAGCGTGCATGCTATGGAACCATTGTGGTCCCTCGCCGTGGAGGAGCAATTTTATTTTATTTGGCCCTGGCTTGTGCTTTTGTCGAGCAGGAAGACGCTCCGCAACGTCGCGCTGGGAATCATGATTGCCGCGCCTGTCTTGCGGGCGATTTTTACGCTGGTGCTTCCCAGCCGGGCGTTTATCTATGACTTGACGCCATTTCGCGCAGATCTACTGGCATGCGGTGCGTTCATCGCGGCCTGCACGTCCGAAGATGCGGAATGGGTGAAGCGATGGAGCCGGACTTCGCTGGCTGGCCTGACCGTCGCTGGCTGTCTCCTGGCGGTTCTTTCGGTTTTCCGGACCTTTCGCCTGAGTGCCGACACCGTGTTCTTCAACACATTTGGCTATTCGCTAATCGTAGTTGTCTTCGGGAGCGCGCTGGTCCGGGCCCTCGGGATGGATCCGGGCTGGGATCGCAAGGTCCTAACGTTCGGGCCACTTCGCTACATGGGAACCATCAGCTACACCTTCTACCTGTACCAGGTGGCAATCATGGACAAGTTGTCTCAGCATTTCCGCTCGCATGCAGAAGTGGCCGTGCTTGGCTTTATGATCACGTTTCTGCTCTCCGCCCTCTCCTGGCATTTCTTTGAATCGCAGATCCTCAAGCTAAAGATGGACCAGCCGGCTCCAACCCTCAAGGCCGGAATGGCCTGATTCCGCCCACCAATCAGCATTAGCAATTCCCAGTGTCCAGTTACGAAAGTTTCTCCAATATTCCGCAAGTGATTGTCCAAGAGCCATTTAGACCTCACACTGGATAAGGATCAGGGGATTTTCTTGGGCTCCACGGAAGGAGCCGAGGGAGAAACGTGGCTCGGGGCATGCGCTGGAGAAATGCAGATATGGGTGCCAAAGCTTTTGTTGGCCTTGTCATCCTGGCCGGCACTGGTGTCTTGCTCTACGGCGCCACTCACCTTAATAGCGAGAATATTGCCGAATTTGTCTGCTACCTGTTGATCGCCCTGCTGGCGTCGCGCCTGCAGGTAACTCTGCCCGCCATGGGCGATACCCTATCGGTGAACTTCCTGTTTGTCCTGGTGGGAATTCTGGATCTCAGCCTCACCGAGACTCTGATGCTGGGCTGCATGGGAGTGATCGTCCAGTGTTTCAATGGGGAACGACTGCGTCCGGTGCGGGTGGCCTTTAATCTTGCCTGCAGCGCGATCTCCATTGCCTTGGCGTATGGCGCCTATCATTCCATTACTCCGCTTTACGGGCATCTGGAGGTCCAGCCGTTCTTGCTAGGGGTCTCCGCTTCGGTCTATTTTGTGGTGAATACCGTCGCGGTGGCTACGCTGGTTTCGATGACAGAAAGGCGATCTTTCAAACGGATTTGGGTTGACTCCTACCGCTGGTCCTTTCCTTACTACCTTGGCGGCGCAGCCTTGGCGGGCATCCTGGGCTGGCTGAACCGTTCGTTCCAATGGCAGAGTTCCTTGCTGGCTTTGCCCCTGGTGTACCTGATCTATCGCTCGATTCGCCTCTACGTCGGCAAACTCGACGGCGAGAAGCGTCACATCGCGGAGATGGCCGATCTGCACATGCGGACTATCGAGGCGCTGGCTCTGGCCATCGAAGCCAAGGATCACACCACGCACGACCACCTGCAACGCGTCCGCATTTATGCATTGGAGGTGGCCAAGGAAATTGGTCTAAGTCCCGCAGAACTGGAGGCGCTCCAGGCGGCGTCGCTCCTACACGACATTGGAAAGCTGGCGGTTCCGGAACACATCATTTCGAAGCCGGGCCGGTTGACACCGGAAGAGTTTGAGAAGATGAAGATCCACCCCGTGGTAGGGGCTGAGATTCTCGAGCATGTGCGTTTTCCCTACCCAGTCGTCCCCATCGTGCGGGCGCATCACGAGAAATGGGATGGGTCGGGATATCCATTTGGTCTGAGGGAAGAAGAGATTCCTGCAGGCGCGCGCATTCTTTCCGCCGTGGACTATCTGGATGCGCTCGCCTCCGACCGGCAGTATCGCAAGGCCCTTCCTCTGGAGGAAGTAATCCGGCAATTAACCGATGAGTCGGGGAAGGCTTTTGATCCCAAGGTAGTCAGGGTATTGCAAAATCGCTACCGTGAGCTGGAAAGGCTGGTGAGCGCGCAATTCGGGCGTCAGGAAAGGTCGAAGCTCTCCACCGAAGTGAAAGTTGAGCGGGGCGTTGCGCCGGACGCTGGCTTTGAGAGCAATGTCGGCAAGGAAGGCCAGGAAACTAACTTCCTCTCCTCGATCGCGGCTGCGCGCCAAGAGGCGCAGACGCTTTTCGAACTCAGCCAGGACCTGGGCGCTTCTCTCAGCCTGGGCGAAACCCTCTCGGTTTTTTCCGTGAAGATCAAGCGGTTGGTTCCCTACGATGCCATCGCTATGTACGTCCGGCGGGGCCAGGAACTGATTCCGGAGCACGTCAGCGGCGATAACTTCCGGTTGTTTGCCTCCTTGCGTATTCCTTTGGGCCAAGGCCTTTCCGGCTGGGTAGCGCAGAACAAGAAGCCCATCATCAACGGCAATCCATCGGTTGAGCCCGGATATCTCAACGACCCCACCAAGTTCAGCACCCTGCGGTCGGCGCTGGCGGTGCCGCTGGAAGGGCTCTCCGGTGTGGTCGCGGTGCTCACGCTTTACAAGCTGGAAAATGACGCCTTCACCTCCGACCACCTGCGCATTCTGCTGGCGATCAGCTCGAAGATGGCGCTGGCGATCGAGAATGCTCTGAAGTATGAGCAAGCGGAGAACTCGGCGACGACCGACTACTTGACGGGTCTGCCCAACGCCCGTTCGCTCTTCCTGCAACTGGACCGCGAAGTGGCACGCTGCAAGCGGGAATCGTCCAGCCTGGTCGCGATGGTTTGCGATATGGATGGCTTCAAGCAAATCAACGACCGCTTTGGCCATCTGGAAGGCAACCGAGTGCTGCGGCTGTTTTCGCAGGCGCTGAAACACAGCTGCCGTGACTACGACTATGTCGCGCGCATGGGTGGAGATGAATTCGTGGTGGTCGCGCCCGGCCTGACGTTGGACGCGGCAACCGGCAAATCGCATCAGCTCAAACAGATGGCACAACAGGCCGGCCGCGAGGTGTGCGGCGAGGATATTCTTTCGCTTAGCATCGGGTATTCGGTCTATCCCGAGGATGGCGCGGACGCCGAAGCCCTATTGGCCGAGGCCGACCGCCGCATGTACCTGGAAAAACAGAAACAACCCTTCCGCAAGAATCGCAGAACCTACCCGCGCATGAAGTGCCGCCTCACCATCGAGTTGCGGGCCGAGGGCGATGACCGTCCTGTATTAGGGCATCTCACCGACATTAGCCTGGGTGGCTGCTTTGTAAAAACCAGCGTCATCATGCCGGCGGGCACACGGCTCAAACTTGTCTTTTCGATGGATGACGGCAAACTCCAGGCGGAAGGCTCCGTGCTTCGCCTCGACCCGGGCACTGGGATTGCCGTCAGCTTTGGCGATGTCAGCCGGGGCGACCGCGTCAATATTCAGCAGGTCATGGAGTACGTTCAACAAGCTACCGCGGCATATGACGACCGCTACTTCTCCAAATTGCGGGAATTATCCGTCTGACGTTAGCGGCTAGCTAGAAGGGCTTGCCCTTGAATAGGAAGAACAGTTCGATAATCAGAATCACTACCACAGTCAATTCAAGGATGAACGCCCGGCTCTGGTTGAACTGATCCACCATGAAGCGGTACAGCTCTTCGGCAGTTCGCACTTTCTGCGTGACCAGGTCCTTGTAATCGGGAACACCGACTTTCGCGGCCGCCAGTTTATAAAGCCGGGCGGAAAACATGTCGCTAAGGAACTTGATAGCATTGTCGGCATGCTCGGTCAGCTCCGAGACATCCAGTAGAACAGTGTGCAGCTTGGTGGCGGCGCGAGCCAACCGCCAGCGAGCCAATGGGCCGGTGCCCTTCTCCAGAGAGTCGTACACACTCTCCAGCTCACCCGTCAGCAGTTCATCGTAGTGGCGGAACTCCAGCAGCTGCGAATTGGCGTATTCCAGCAACTGAATGGCAGTTTCCGCCCCTGCCTCACTATCATAGAGAAACGCGGCGTTCCAGCCGATCACGGCTAAATCATTGGGATAGTACGAGATCCGCGACTGCAGGATTTCAGTGCGTTCCCCATCGGAAAGCCGCGCGGTTTCACCGCGGACGATTTGGGCAATTTCGGCCCCGTGAGCGCGGCAAAGTTCCTCGGCCGCCGGATTTCCGGCTAACTCGCTCACGTGGAAGATGAAATAATCCTCGCTCAACCACTCGGCATATGGCTTGACCAGCGCGGGCGCAGCGCGTTCCAGCCTATGCCGGACAATACGTTGTGCGTGGCGCACGAAATCCACGTCCCATACCCAGCGCCCAGCGAGCCGCACCAGCGTGTCCCACTGGCCCGAGAAAGGCAGCTCGAAAACCACGCTCAGCACGCCGTAGTCGTAGTACTTGATTTGTCCGTGCAGACGTTCACCACTTTCCAGAACAAGAGATTCAATTGTTTCAAGAACGGGCGGCCGCTGGTAGCGGACATAGCCCGGAGCGGGATGCTTGAAGCTAGGCTGTTCGACGGTGCGGGCACCAAAAATCTGCCGCAATTTGTCGAGTTTGATTTCCTCGCAAACGTCGAATTGGATCAGCACCAGAACCGAGCCTCGCAGCGAGGCTTCGGTGACCGGCGCCGCCTGAGTAAGATTCTCAGTGATAGAGAGGGAGGTTTCGCTGTCGGGTGTCATGATTCGGTCCCAACTTTGGCGGACCGCTCTATTTTCCCAGAATCACAAGAGACTGGCGAGGCGAAACACAAGCTGTATATTAATCAATCACTTGCAGGCTCATAATGCCATCTTGATGGCTTCCGCCAGGTGTATGGCGTGACGATCGGTGCACTGCGAAATCTGTTCGCGGCAGCTGAAACCGTCGGCGATAATCAGCGTATCGGGCGCAGCCTGGCGAACCGCAGGCAGAAGTTCGAGTTCGCCAATAGCGACGGAAACGTCGAACTTGTGAGCCTCGAACCCAAAAGATCCCGCCATGCCGCAGCATCCGGCCGCCGGCGCGTAGTAGTCCACGCCCATATTGCTGAGAACGGATTGTTCCGCGGCCATGCCCATGACTGACTTGTGATGGCAGTGCCCATGGATCAAAGCCTTGCGTTTGAGCTGTGGCAGTCGAAAATGCCTGGCTTCTCTCTGGAGAAATTCGCTGAGCAGAAACGTCCGCTTCGCGAGCTTTTGGGCGCGCTCGTCTTTCGGGAAAAGGTTAACCAACTCGTCCCGGAAGACAGCCGCACAGCTTGGCTCCAGAACGACCACCGGAATCTCCGCCGCAAGCTCGGCTTGCAACGTATCCAGCGTCTGCAGCAACAGGCGTTTGGCGCGGTCTAACATGCCGAAGTCATAGAGCGGGCGGCCGCAGCACAGAATGCGCCGCGGAAGCTGAACGCGGAACCCGCCAGCCTCCAGCACTTCGACTGTGGCTTTGGCCGTATCCGGCAGGAAGTAATTGTTGAATGTATCCGGCCAGAGCAAAACCGGCGGACCTTGCGGATTCTTGGGCACTCTCTTGGCAAACCAGTTGCGAAAGGTTTGCGGCGCAAAGGCCGGGACCCGCCGCTGTTGCGGCATGCCCACCGCCCATTTCGCAAGGTTGCGAAGCAGAGGCAACTGCGTGGGCAAGTTTGCCAGCCAGGGGAGTTTCGAAGCAAACCGCGCCCAGAGATCTATGTTGGCGAAGGCGTAGGCGCTGCGCGGCCGGAGACGATTTTCGTAGTAGTGCGAGAAAAACTCCGCCTTGTAAGTGGCCACGTCCACGCCGACCGGACAATCGCTCTTGCAGCCTTTGCAGGCCAGGCAGAGGTCGAGCGAGTGCTTAATGTCTTCGTTTTTCCAGCCGTCACGGATCACTTCTCCCTGAGTCATCTCCCACAGAAGATGCGCCCGGCCGCGGGTGGAATGCTCCTCTTCGCGAGTGGCGCGGAAGCTGGGACACATCACTCCGCCTTCCGACTGGCGGCACTTTCCCACGCCCACGCAGCGCAACGTGGCTTTCGCCAGGCTGCCCTGATCTTGGGGAAACTGGAAATGAGTTTGCGGCTCCCAGGGCCTGTAACCGGCTCCGAGGCGGAGGTTTTCGTCCAGGCGATAGGGCTCGATGAGCTTGCCGGGATTCATCTTCCAATCGGGATCCCACAAGGCTTTGAATTCGCGGAAGGCCTGCATGAGTTCGGGGCCGAACATTTTCGGCAAAAGCTCACCCCGCGATTGGCCATCACCGTGTTCGCCCGAGAGGGAGCCGCCGTAACTGACGACCAAATCGGCAGCCTCTTCAATAAAGGCACGGAATTTACGAATTCCCGCTTCGCTTTCGAGGTCGAATCCGATGCGCACGTGCACGCAGGCATGACCGAAATGGCCATAGAAGGAACCCCAATAACCATATGTGTTCAGCAGCTTGCGCAGATCGCGAAGATAGTTGCCCAGCTTCGCGGGAGCGACCGCGGCATCCTCCCACCCCTCCCACTTCATGGGCTCGCCGGCGACATGCGAAACCACACCCAGGCCCGACTCACGAACGTCCCAAACCAGTTTGGCCTCACGTTTGTCGGAGATGAGCCGGATGTTCGGCGGATTCGGGCCACGGCTCAGAGCGGTCCTCGCAGCCGTCGCTCTGGCTTCCGCTTCCTGGCGGGAATCCCCGCCGAACTCCGCGATGAGCCAGCCTCCGCCTTCGGGAAGCAGCGCGATTCCGGCCGGATTCATCCCCTTACGCAGGCTGTATTCGATTAGCAAATCGTCGAACCCCTCAAGCCCGATCGGGTTCTGCGCCATCACGTCCGGGACATGGTCACCGCACTCGTAAACGTCGCGATATCCGATTACCAGCAGCACCCGTTCAGGCGGGCTCTGCACCAAACGGCAGGTGGCTTCGAGCACGGTGACGCAAGTGCCTTCCGACCCCACCAGTGCGCGGGCAACGTGAAATCCATTTTCGGGCAGCAGGTGATTCAGGTTGTAACCGGAGACGCGGCGCGGGATGTTCGGAAATTTGGCGCGAACTGAATCTCCATAGTGATCGCTCAGGAATTTCAACCCGGAATAAATTTCGCCGCGGCGGCCGTTTTCCCGGGTGAGGCGGTTCACTTCCTGGTCATCGGTCTTACCCACTTTCATGCGCAGGCCGTCGTAGGTCAGGATTTCCAGTTCCTCGATGTTGTCATCCGTCTTGCCCGCCATGATGGAGTGCACGCCGCAGGAATTGTTGCCGATCATTCCCCCCAGGGTGCAACGGCTGTGCGTGGCCGGGTCGGGAGCAAACGTCAGATGATGCTGCTCAGCTGCGTTGCGCAGATCGTCGAGCACGATTCCGGGCTGCACTCGCGCGATACGGCGCACTGGATCGATTTCCAGAATCTGATTCATGTACCGGGAAAAGTCGAGAATCACCGCCACGTTGCAGCATTGGCCGGCCAGTGAAGTTCCTCCGCCCCGGCAGAGAATGGGAGCACCAAATTCGCGGGCGAGAGAAATGGCGGCGAGAACGTCATCCACGTCGCGAGGAAGAACAACCCCGATGGGAACCTGGCGGTAGTTTGAACCGTCAGTGGCATAGAGCGCACGATAGCCATCATCAAAGCGCACATCGCCGCGTAAATTTCGGCGAAGAACAGCCTCTAATGCGGCCGCATCCACGACTGCGGATTTTGCCGCGGCCGCGCGGGCCGCGAAATTATTTCGCGAGGGAAGGCGAGGAATCAGATCGTTCTCGGGTGACATTCGGCTCCGGGGGCATCCGATTTGCAGGATCTATTGCCGTCAACATTCGGCACGCAACTGGGCAAGTCTGGCCGGGCAGCGTTTGCCGGGCTTGCCTCTATGGGCGCGCTTTCGTGATGAAGATTTTCGCGACACTAAGCATAACGCATACTCCCTCGCGACGTGGAATCAGGCAGATAGCGGGTCCAGTTAAGCAGTCGCGGTCTGTGGCAGATGGCGTGCATGTAAAGGCACGAGGTTTGAATCACGGCGCTATTAAGGATTGAAAAACATGTCAATCGCAGGCATCGCCAGCAGTCTATTTTCTCAAGTCAGCAATCTGCAGAACAGCCAGCGAACGTCATTGCAACAGGAGTTCCAGCAACTGGCCACGGACTTGCAATCGGGCAACCTGAGCGCGGCGCAGACCGACTTCGCCGCCTTGCGGCAGAATGCGCCTGCAAGCCAAAGCAGCGGGCAGACTTTGTCACAAGCCGTCAGCGCGCTGGGGAACGACTTGCAATCCGGCAATCTGGCAGGTGCTCAGAAGGACTTTGCCAGCATTCAACAGGATATCCAGCAAGCCTCGCAGCAGGGCGGCCAGGTGCATCATCACCATCATCACCACGCACAGGAGTCGCAGAGCTCGGGCACAAGCTCTTCCCAGCAGATCACCCAGCTGTTCAACACGCTGGGACAGGACCTGCAATCCGGAAATCTGAGCAACGCCCAACAGGCTTACACATCACTGCAGCAAGACCTGCAGCTGTTTGCCGCCGGCGGCTCAAGCCTGGCTGCAGCTCCCGTCAATCTGAGCGCTTGAACGTGCCTTACGGCGCAGCGGCGTACGCGATCACCGCCGCTGCCAACCGTGCAGGCTAGTTGGAAGATGTCCCCATCACCTTCCCGGTAATTTTGGCGATGTGGACGCGGGTCTTGCCGTCCCTGGGCTCAATGGTAATCGTGGTCATGTTGCTCTTGTCGCCGGCAACAATGGTGTACCGGTCACCCTGAGCCGACGTCATGGCGTTGGGAAATTTCGATTTGTAAAAGTCATTCACCGCGCTCGGCGAGTCTCCGCTTTCCAGTTCGACCGCCGACGTGCGCATGCCGCCAATGGTCATATCGGCGGACCCACCTTTCGCTACGGTCGCTCCCGGATACAAATCCACACCAACGTTGCGCGCCGCTTCGGCGGGATCCTGGGTGCTATCCACGGTGCCAAAGGGTGTTTCCACATGTACGTTGCCATTTTCCTCGCGAACATGCATGCGGCTGACCGCGCGATGCACCATGAAGGCGCAGGTGGCCATGCTTAAAACACCCAGGCCCACAATCACCGCAATCACAATCAGGATGATTTTAAGAGCGCCACCGCCTTGCGACGGCGCTGCCGGAGCAGCCGCCGGAACGGCCGCCGGAGCCCCCGCCACTGCAGACGCCGCGCCGCACTTCGGACAGAACTTTGCCCCCGCTTCCATTGCCGTACCGCAGGAATTGCAAAATGCCATAAGGCACCTCAAGGGTGAGTTTTCACCGCGGCGGGAGTATACAGCAAATTTGGCTGCGAAGCCGCCCTAGACGTAAAACTGCCGGGTCAACTCCAGAGGCGCGTCGCGTAGTCAGACAGGCTCAAGGCCAGCAGGATGAGCAGCCAAAAGATTGCGGAAGCGATCACCACTTTGGTCATCTTTTCGCTGGTGTATTTCACATGCATGAAGAAGAGCACCACCAGCACGGCCTTCAGGCTGGCGATCGCCAGAGCCGCGACAATATTCCAGGCGCCCAAATCAATATGGGCCACGCCCACCGTGGTTCCGGTGAGGATGAGCAGGCCGATCCAGATCGCGTAATAGAGCTTGCCGGGAAGAATGTGTTCAGACATGCGCAGCGCTCATTTCTTCGTTGAGTCGTTATTTCAAACCGTAATCTTCCAACCGTCACTTCTTCAAGTCAATCAGGTAGAGCAGTGGGAAGAGGTAAATCCACACAATGTCCACAAAGTGCCAATACAACCCCCCGTTCTCAACCGGGGTATAGTATTCTGGCCCGTACCGCCCCCTCCACGAGTGATAAGTCAGATAGAGGAAGATACCCACTCCGATAATCATGTGCAGAGCGTGCAGGCCGGTCATGGCAAAATACAGCGAAAAATAGAGCTGAAGGTGCTGTGAGTCAATCGGCTTGCCGTCCAACTCGGTCTGCTCGAAATGGAACGATGCTCCGGGAACGTGGTGCTCTTTGAATTTCGTGGC
The DNA here is from genome assembly GCA_963697035.1 of uncultured Acidobacteriaceae bacterium. GTDB lineage: Bacteria > Acidobacteriota > Terriglobia > Terriglobales > Acidobacteriaceae > PALSA-270. The sequence continues at coordinate 793,470 of CAVOMN010000005.1, forward strand.
CCATTCCACACCTTTGATTCCCAAAAACGCCAGGCCGAAGATCAGAGTCAACAGCAGCAAGACAACCAGCAGTTTGCGTTTGCCCATCTGGGCGGCGCGCACTCCGAGGGCCACGGTCAAGCTGCTGCAGATCAGCACCGCAGTGTTGACGGCCCCGAGAGTGACATTGAGGCTGCGGCTTCCGGCCGCGAACTCAGTGAAGTAGAGGCGGCGGTAGATCAGGTAGGCGCAGAACATGCCGCCAAAAAACATGATCTCTGTACCCAGAAATAGCCACATGCCCAACGAAGCGGCACGGCGTTGCTGCTCCTCGGTGGCGAAGTGGTGGCGCAGAGCCAGGTCGTGAGACTCGACGGCGGCGGGACTATCGCTCAACCGGCACCTCCTGGGGAGCGGGAATATTGGCGTAGTCGTAGGCTTCCCAGGTGACTACGGGAGTCTCTTCAAAGTTGAAGGTCGGCGGAGGAGAAGTGGTCATCCACTCCAGGCCAGCGGCGCCCCAGGGATTATCCGGCGCAACTTTGCCGTAGCGCATAGACCACAGGAAATACACCATGGGCAGGAGATACCCGACCGCGAGAATGGTGGATCCGGCGGTCGAGAAAACGTTCAATACCTGAAACTCCGGCGGGTACTGCCAATAACGGCGCGGCATGCCCATATAACCAAGAATGAACTGCGGGAAAAAAGTCAGATTGAATCCGATGAAAACGATCATCGCGGCCAGTTTTCCCCAGAACTCCGGGTACATGCGGCCGGAGATTTTCGGCCACCAATAATGCATCCCGCCCATGTAGCCCATGACCGCGCCGCCCACCATGATGTAGTGGAAGTGGGCGATGACAAAGTAAGTATCGTGGACATGCACATCCACTCCCAGGCACGCCAGGAACAGGCCGGTTAGTCCGCCCATGGTGAACAAGCCAATGAAGCCAAACGCGTAAAGCATGGGCGTGGAAAACGTGATGGAGCCCTTGTACATGGTCGCGGTCCAGTTAAAGACCTTGATGGCGGAAGGCACAGCCACCAGGTAACTGAGCAAAGAAAAGACCAGCGCCGAATACAGCGAAATGCCGGCTACGAACATGTGGTGTGCCCATACCAGGAAGCCGACCACCGCGATCATGATGCTCGCCATGGCGACAAATTTGTAGCCGAACACCCGCTTGCGCGAAAAGCAGGGCACGATTTCGCTCACCACCCCCATAGCGGGCAGAATCATGATGTACACCGCGGGATGCGAATAGAACCAGAACAGGTGTTGGAACAGAAGCGGGTCACCGCCTAGTTTGGGATCGAAGATGCCGAGGTGGAAGGCGCGCTCAAAAACCACCAGAAGCAAGGTGATGGCCAACACCGGAGTTCCCAGCAGGAAAATGATGCTGGTGGCGTAATGCGACCAGATAAAAAGCGGCAGCCGCGACCACGTCATGCCCGGTGCGCGCATGCGGTGGATCGTTACCACAAAATTCAGCCCCGTGAGGATGGAGGAAAAGCCGTTGATGAAAATCGCGAGACCTGCCTCGATCACCTTGGTGTTGCTGAAAGCGCTGCTGAAAGGCGTGTAGAACGTCCATCCTGTGTCTACGCCGCCGGTCAAAATGCAGTGCAGGTAAAGGCCGCCGGCAATGATGTACAAGTACCAGCTCAACAGGTTGATGCGCGGGAAAGCCAGGTCTTTGGCGCCAATCATCAAGGGCACCAGAAAATTGCCCAGTACGGCGGGGATGGACGGAATCAGGAAAAAGAAAATCATCACCTGGCCGTGCATGGTGAACAACTTGTTGTAGGTATCCGACGACACCAGATCGCCCGCTGGAGTGAGCAATTCCAGCCGGATCAACAGAGCGAAGAACCCGCCGATAAAGAAAAAGAACGTGATGGACATCAGGTAGAGCAGCGCGATCCGCTTGTGGTCCACGGTAAGCAGCCACGAGCGGATGCCGTAGTCCTGATTGAGATAGTGCTCGCGTTCGGGCGTAATGGTTGCGCTAGCCATGGTTTATTGCACCTTCGATTCTTGCGGTTCCTGCAACGCCGCTTCAGAGGGATTCTTCGCGGGTTGCCCCGGCTGCGCCGCGCCCAACGATTTGATGTAAGCCACCAGCGCGTTCACCTGTTCCTCTCCCAGAAGCCCCTGAAATACCGGCATGATGGGAGGAAATCCCTTGACCACTTGACTCCTGGAATTCAGGATGCATTGCCGGATGTAGTTTTCGTCGGCAGTAAGCGTGCGGCCGTCTTCCAGCTCGACCGGCTTGCCGAACACCCCCACCAGATTCGGCCCCCGGCCTTGCGTGTCGGAGCGGTGGCAGGTGACGCAACCCATCTGTGCGAACAGCTTCTGACCGGTATCGGCCAGTGGCACGGCGGTGCCTCCACCCAGCCAAGCCGCATACTCGTCCGGCTCCATCACCACCACGCTTCCGATCATGCCGGAGTGCGAGGTGCCGCAATACTGCGAGCAAAACAGGTGGTAGGTGCCCGCTTTGGTGGCACGGAACCAGGCCGTCGTGTAGCGTCCGGGCAATACATCCTGCTTGATGCGGAAGGCCGGAATGAAGAAGCTGTGGATCACATCCTGCGAGGTCATGATCAACTTGACGTCGCGGCCCACCGGAACATGCAGTTCATCGATCTCGCGGGGACCCTCCTGGTGCTGCAGCTTCCACATCCACTGCTTGCCCACCACATAAACTTCCATGGCGTTCCGCGGAGGAGTCCGTTCCTGGAAATAAATCACCGCTCCCCAGGCGAAGATGAAGAGAAAAACGAAACATGGGGAGGATTGACCAGGTCAGCTCCAGGGCCGTCGATCCTTCAATCTGCTCCGCCTGTACTCTGGCGCGGCGCCGGTACTTCACGGCAAAAACCAGGATCGTGGTGAAGATCGCGGCGCACATGAAGGCAGACAGCAGCAGCAAAAAAATGTAGAGCGCGTCAACGTTGGCGGCGCCGGCCGAGGCCCGTGCGGGCCAGAGTGGAAAATTATCAAACATAGCGATGAGACCCGGATCGCTCCTTATTCTGATATTGCGAGCCGCGCCGGAACAGGATCAGCACCATTCCCCCGAGCACAAAAATGGTGGCCAGGCCCGAAAGCTTCAGAATCCGGCTGATGATCGCGCCGTACTTTCCGGTGGCGGGATCATAGTGATAGCAATACAGAAAACACTTCATCCACCAGATTGCCGATCTTGTGGTTGGAAGCCTGAATCAGTCCCAGGCGCAAATCCTTGGGCGCATATTCCACGCCGTAGTAGTACTGCGCGACCCGCCCTTCGGGGGTGAGCACCATGATGGCGGTGGCGTGCGCAAACTGCCCTGTCTTGGGGTCGTACTGATACTGGAAACCTACAGCCTGGGTCAGCGCGGCAATGGACTCCTGCGGCCCGGTCAGAAAATGCCATCCGTTGGCGGCGCTAGGGCGGCCATAGCGCTCCATGTATTGCGCCTTCGAGGCAGCGGCCAGCTCCGGCGTGTCACTCGGATTGAAGCTCACACTGAGCACATTGAACTGGTTGCCGGCATCGAACTTGATGACTTTGAGGGAGCGCGCCAATCCGCTCATGACCTCGCTGCATAGCATGGGACATTTGTAATAGACCAGATTCAAAATCACCGGCTTTTGCCCGAAATAGTCGCTCAAGTGCACGGCTTTGCCGGTTTCATCGCGAAATGCCAGATCGAGCGGAACCTGCGCGTTCAGGCGCTGCTCGATGCCCACGTGCTCCAGACCTGGCGGGCGCACATTCGCCGGCGGCGACATGATGCCCTGGGTCATGCCCTGGCCCCAGGCGGGAAGGGACAAAAGCAAAATCCCGAACACCAGGAACCACGACAGTCGCTTCGAATTGTTGAACTGACTGCTCACAACACTCCTCACTGCTTTGCGGCGTTTCCCGGCAGCCTTCGTTTTGCCGGCCGAAGCCATCTTTGTTCCCGCCTGCGACCCGGAATTTGCCCCACCCGAATAGACAGGCAGCCCGCGTTGGGCCAGCAACTGCATCGCCCGTTCGATGGGGATGCGCACCGTTCCCGCCTTTTGATCCACCCAGCCATAGCTATTGAGTTGATTCGCTTCCTGTGCGTGCGAAAATCATTCAACTCGTTGCGCTCGTCTGTCTCCAGGAGCGGCTGGGGAAACGTATTCTCGATTTTCGCCTTCACTTCTGCTGCCCGCAGATCCCGCGTATCTCCCGTCCCCGCCGGCCTCATGGGGCTCTCCGCGGGCTGGTGAGACGCAAAATAAGAGTTCAGACCGTGATAGGTCACATTCACTACGAAATAGACCACGACCCCGAGCACCGCCAGTACGATCAGAAAGCCAAAAACAGCCTTCGCGCTCAAATCCTCGCGCTCGAAGCCGCCGTTATCCGGAATCTGGTGTTCGTTACTCATGCGCGGGCTCCAATACTTCCTTGGCCGAAGGATCGTAGAGAGGCAACAAGGGCATGGAGCCCAGGTTGCGGAAGAAATAGGCCAGCCACAAGCCGCCCATCCCGATGGGAACCACGACATCCGCCGGGGTGAGGCGCAGGTGCGCCGAGAAATTCGGCTCGATGATCCAGAACAAATCCACGTAACGCATCACCATCAGCAGGACGGCAAGCCACACCAACTGACCAATCTTGCGCTTGAACGAACGCGAAAGCAGCAGAGCAAAGGGCACGGAAAAATGAAAGACCACCAGCGACAGGCCGATGTAGGCCCATCCCCCGCTCAGGCGCGCCATATACCAGCTGATTTCGTCGGGCAAGTTTCCCGCCCAGATAATGAGCCATTGCGAAAACGAGAAATACGCCCACACCATGACAAAGGTCAGCATCCACTTGCCGTGATCTTGCACAAAGTCCGGAGTCAAAAGCTCGGACATCGGCTTGTAGCGGAACAGAATTCTCTCAATCACCACCGCGAAACACATGGCGGAGAGCACTTCGCCGATCAAAATCAGCAAGCCGTAGATGGTGGAAATCCAGCTGGGATCAATGGACATGAGCCAGTCAATGGATGCAAACCCAATCGTGAAGGCATAGAGGATCAGCCCCGGCCCGCTGACCGCCTTGAAACGCTGCGTATTGTCGCGCGCGCCCGGATGATCGCCCTCGGCCGACCACTTGGACAAAAGAAACGAGAGCAGATTCCAGATGGCGAAGTACAGGACGGCCCGCGCGATGAAGCCGTGCACCGTGAGATAGGTCTGAGTAATGTCCTGCAAGTGCGCCCGCAGATGCACATCCGCCACCGAACTCAAGGGCCGATCCCAGATATAGAGCCGGGGCATCCCAAACAGGAGTGGGATGAAAAACAACGTCATCAGCGGAATGCAACGCATGGCTGCGCCCATCACCCGCCGGATCACCACACCCCAACCGCCGCCGGTCAGATGGCGGATCATGAGGATCGCCATGGACCCCAAAGTCACGCCCAGCCACGCCATGAACGCGAGCAGGTAGGCGGAGAAGAATTCATCCGGCTTGCTGAAAGCCAGCGCGGCAGAAACAGCGGCGAAGATGACGCCAATGAATAGAGACCGCTGCCCCATGCGCTTTACGATTGGGGGCGCCGTCAAATCCATTGGTTGCACGTGGGCCGCGCTCATTTCGGCTCCTCTTGTACTTCGCTCGCCTGCGGCGCAGGCACCGGCAAGGTCGCTCCCGAACCTGGCGTTTCAAACTTGGGCGGCGCGGAAGGTACCGGCTGTCCGGCGGGTACGTCCGCCATGGTGGCATTCTGGCTCAGTTGCAGAGCTTTGATATAAGCCGCAATGCACCAGCGGTCGCGTACCGCAATTTGCGAGGCGTAGTCGGGCATAATGCCAAAACCGTTGGTCATCGTGTCGAAGAAATATCCGATCGGCGCCTTGCGCAGCCGCTCGATGTGATAGGACGGCGGTTTGCGGGGAAAACCCCGCGCCGGTACCGCTCCATTGCCGTCGCCCACCCGCGAGTGGCAGGGCGCGCAGTAGATGTCGTAGCGCTCTCGTCCCCGGTCCAGCACCTCTTCGGTCACCGGAAAGGGCATGTAGTCGCCCGGGTTAGTGCCAATCTTGCCGGTATAAAAATAGGTGTCTTCGTGCAACTGACCGCGGGCCACCGTGCCTTCCACCGGATCGCGCGCCGAGCGCAGATCGGAGTAGAAGTCGCTCTTGGCCAGTGGCTTGAAGCGGGGCTGATCATGCATATCCTGGCGGCAGCCCACCAGGACCACCACCCCCAGCAACAGCAGCGGCGACAATGTTCGGAGGCTGGACATACCTAGCTTGGCACCTCCGAAATGGAGCGCGGGTTCAGCCCCTCCAAGAACCTGCGCGTGGCGGCCGCTTCGTATTTCTTGTCGGAGGCGAAGACGATCAGGAAAAACCGGTCTTTGGTGGCGAAGGCAAAGCGCGGAACGTTAAACACCGGGTGATACGGCATGGGCAAGCCGTTCAGCGCCAGCATGCCGAAGACGGCAAAAAGCGCACCAAACAAAATTGTCATCTCGAAGGTAATCACGATAAATGCTGGCCAGGAATTGAGCGGCCGGCCGCCGATGTTGGTGGGATAGCTGATGACTGCCATCCAATATTGCATCAGGAATCCGCTTGTCCCGCCGATGATGCCACCGATAAGCGTAACTAGCGGCACCAGGTCATGATGGAACCCGATCGCCTCCGCCAGCCCTTCGACCGGGAAGGGGCTGTAGGCGTCAATCTTCTTGTAACCGGCTTCGCGGGTGCGGTCGGCAGCCGCCACCAGATCGCTCGCCGTGTCGAACTCCGCCATCAAGCCGTAGGTGGAAGTGTGCTTCATTCCGGCTTCACCTCCGCCTCCGGCAGCAGGGTGCGCATTTCAAAGATCGAAATCATGGGCAGGATGCGCAGGAACAGGAACATGCAGGCCAGGAAGAAGCCCAGGGTTCCGATGAATACCGCCCAATCCCAGCGCGTCGGGTAGTACATACCCCACGAGGAAGTCAGGAAGTCGCGGTGCAGGCTGACGACTACGATGATGAAGCGCTCCAGCCACATGCCAGCCAGAATCACTGTCGAGATGAGGAACAGCAGCACCGGACTGGTGCGCATCTTGCGAATCCACAGCAATTGCGGAATGAAGATATTGCAAGCCAGCAGCGACAGGTACCATGCGTGATACGGACCGTGCAGGCGATTCCACAGCAGGAAGGAATCGTAGCGGTTGCCGCTATACCAGCCCATGAAAGCCTCAATGCCGTATCCGTAGGCCACGATCAGCCCGGTGGCCAGCATCACCTTGGCGGAATTCTGCAAATGGCGCGTGGTAATGAAATCTTCCAGGCCATATATCTTGCGAATCGGAATCGCCAGCATCAGCACCATGGCAAAGCCGGAGTAAATGGCGCCCGCTACGAAATAGGGCGGGAAAATCGTGGTATGCCAGCCCGGCACGATGGCAATGGCAAAGTCAAAACTCACCACCGTGTGCACGGAAAGCACCAGCGGGGTCGCCAGACCGGCCAGCAAAAGATACGCGGTCTCATAGCGGTGCCAGTGCCGCGCCGATCCGCGCCAGCCCATCGAAAGCAGGCCATAGACAATTTTGAGCGCGCGCTTGTCGGTGCGGTCGCGCAGCGTGGCTAAATCGGGAATCAATCCGATGAACCAGAAAAGCAGCGATACCGTGGCGTAGGTCGAAACCGCGAACACATCCCACACCAGCGGGCTGCGAAACTGCGGCCAATAATTCATGGTGTTGGGGTAAGGAAACAGCCAATAGGCCAGCCACGGCCGCCCCATGTGCAGGACGGGAAACATGCCCGCGCAAGCTACCGCGAACAAGGTCATGGCCTCGGCGAAGCGATTGATGGAGTTCCGCCAGGACTGCCGCAGCAAGAGCAGGATGGCCGAGATCAGGGTTCCCGCGTGGCCGATTCCGATCCACCACACAAAATTTACAATGGCAAAGCCCCAGCCAATCGGAATGGTGATGCCCCAGATGCCTACACCCTTCAGGAACAAATATCCCATGGCGTACAGCAGCATCATCACCAGCAGAAAGGCGATGCCAAAGCCAAAGAACCATCCGCCGGAAGTCGGGCGGGTCAGCACAATGGAACTGATCTTGTCGGTAATCGTGGCAAAGGTGTGCCCCGGTTCGATGACGGGAGCCCTTTGCTGATCCGCCGGTTTTTCGAATTGCTCGTCCATGTTCTTTATGCGCCGATCTTAAATGCGCGCCGCTCGCGCGCACCGCCACTTCAGCTCAACCTTTCATCTCCGGATTGGGATTGCGAATCTCCGCCAGATACGTGGTCCGGGGCCGGGTGTTCAGATCGGCCAGCAGACTGTAATTGCGCGGCTCCGCCTTCAACTGCGAAACGCGGCTCTTGGGATCGTTAATGTTGCCGAAAACAATCGCCTTCGCCGGGCAGGATTGCTGGCACGCCGTTTGCAGTTCACCGTCGGCAATTTTTCTGTCTTCGCGCTCCGCGTCAATGCGGTGATGATTGATGCGCTGCACGCAGTAGGTGCATTTCTCCATCACGCCGCGGCTGCGCACGGTCACGTCGGGGTTGCGCATCATCTTGTACTGCGGCGTCTCCCAATCCTGGAACAGCAGGAAGTTAAACCGCCGGACTTTGTAGGGACAATTATTCGAGCAATAGCGCGTGCCCACGCAGCGGTTGTACACCATGTCATTCAGGCCTTCGGTCGAGTGCGTGGTCGCGCCCACCGGGCAAACCTCTTCGCAGGGCGCATTCTCGCACTGCTGGCACGGGACCGGCTGGAAATACGCCTTGGGATTGTCGCGGTCGCCCTGATAGTAAGCATCCACGCGCAACCAGTGCATGTGCCGGCCAAGCACGGTCTGCTGCTTGCCCACGACGGCGATATTGTTCTCCGACTGGCAGGCGATGATGCAGTTGTTGCAGCCCACGCAGGCATTCATATCAATCGTCATGCCCCAGGCGTAGGCTTCGTCTTTGTAGTCGTAAGGCTTATAGAGACTGAGCGCCGGAGGAACTTCATCCTCTTTGGCGAAGTCGGGCTCTTTGCGGTAATCCTCAAGCGATGCAGTGCGCACGGCGGGACGAACGTTTCCGTCCTGCGTGTCCATGGTCTGATAACCCTGCGTGGTCGCGAGCTTGTAAGTGCCACCCGCTTTGGTGATGCTTGCGCCCTCAGCAAACCACGGCGCCGCGCTGCTGCGCAGCGGATACATATCGAAACCCGCGCCGGTTCCGGCCCGGCCGGCGCGCTTCCGCCCATAACCGAGAAAAACTGTGACCGAGTTGTCGGGATGGCCGGCTTGAATCCATACCGGAGCCGTCACCGCCTTGCCGTTAAGACTAATTTGGATCAGATCTTCGGTCGCAAGTCCCAGGCGTGCCGCCATCGCCGGACCAACCAGCACTGGGTTGTCCCAGGTCATCTTGGTCATCGGTTTCGGCAGTTCTTGCAGCCAGCCGTTGTTGGAGAATTGCCCGTCGTAAATCGAAGGATCGCGGCGGAAGTTGATCTCAATGCCCTGCGCGCCGGCGCTTGACTCGGAAGCGGGATTCCCTGCTTTCAAGCTGACGGATTTTGGCGCAAACGCCGTCCCCTCAACCCATCCATCATGCAGCGACTTCCGCCAGAAGGCATCGAAGTCCGCCGCCGGATGCTGCTTCTTCCAATATGCCTGCACGATGTCGTGCCCCGGCGTATCCGGCTGGCCGGAAAGCGTGGCCAGCAACTCCGGTGCGCTTTTCCCGCTATAAAGCGGCGCAATCAGCGGCTGCACGATGCTCACCGTGCCGTCATAGGCTCGCGTATCGCCCCAGGCTTCGAGATAATGCGCCTGGTTGATGTGCCAGTGGCAGAGTTCCGCGGTTTCGTCTTGATACAGGCCAAGATGCACTCGCAGCGGAATCTTGGTGTTTTGCAGCGCATCGGCGAAGCCGAGATCAGCCGGAGCGTCATAGACAGGATTGCCATCCAGAATGACCAGCAAATCCACTTTGCCGCCGCGCATGTCGGCGACTAATTCTTTGATCGACTCGGTCTGATTCACCGGATTGGCAACGACGGAGTCGGTATAGAAAACCGTCTTCCCAACATTGCCAAGCTGGGCGTTGATTTCATGCGCGAGAGCGTGAACCGCAGGAGGCTGATGGTCTCCTGCAATGATTACGCAGGATCCGCGGGATCGACGAAGATCCGCAGCTAATGCACTGACAAACTTGTCCTGCTCTAAGTCCTGAGGTTGAACCGCCAGCGTGTAAAGCGCCCCCGCCTGAAGCGCGGTCGTCTTTTGAAGATCCGACACCAAACCATCATGGAGGCGCGATGCCAGACCCTCAATTTCCGCCGCCCGCACCGGCAGCCGGTGATCCGCCTTGGCGCCCGTCGCACTCATCCCGCTCTCAACCACATACAGCCGGCTCATCTCGCCGTTTTCCGGGTTGCGTCGCTTAGCGAAATCGCGGATGTAGCGCGTGCTTCCCGGGAAACCGGCGTACAAGAAATCCGCGTCCAAAGAAAGAATCACGTCCGCCTTCGAAAAGTCGTAGCGCGTCTCGACCGGCTGGCCAAACGCCAGCTTCGCGCCTTCGAGCACATTGTCACGATTCACCGGCTCATAGGTGTGCACCTTGGCCTGCGGATAGATCTTGAGTAATGCCTGCATCTGGTCGGCCATGGTGGGCGAAGAGAATGGCCGCGTGAGAATTCGAATGCCCGCGCCCAGCAGGGTCTTCTGAATTTCGAGCGACCCGCGGATGGCGCTGAGAAAATCGGCCCAGGTGCGCACGTCTCCCAAATACGTGATGGTCTGGGAGCGGTCGGGATCGTACATCCCCAGAATCGAAGCCTGCGCAAAAATGTCGGTCCCGCCCAGGCTCGCCGGATGCTGGTCGTTCCCTTCAATTTTTGTCGGACGATAAAGATGGCTTTCCACCAGCACTGGACTGGCGTATCCACCAAGGGTAAACGCAGTCGCGTAAAACAGAGGGCGTCCGGGAATGGTTTCTTCCGGCTGCTTGACGTAGGGAACAATCGGCTCGGGCGGCTGCTTGGTGCAGGCAGTCATGCCGGCCAGCGCCATGGAAGCGCCCATCAGCTTGAGAAATCCGCGGCGCGAAACCGCATCCAGCCATTCCGAGGCGCCCTTGGGAAACTCGCGGTGCATCATCTCCTGGAATTCCGTGCTGCCCGCCAGCTCTTCCAGGCTGCGCCAGAACTCCGGCCCCTTGGTCTCCGCGATCTGCGCCCGCGCGGTTTCTAAATCGAGCTTGCCCCGCTTACTGGGACAAACTTCCTCGCGCCGCGCTGTGCCGATTTGTTCTTCCTTCTTATTCATTTCTTCTTCACAATGTCATTCTGAGCAGTCGAAGGACCTGCATTTCCCCACCATCTCACCTGTGGCACGTGGAGCAGCTTGTAATATCCGCCACCGTGCGCAAACCATATTTCTTCTTCAAATCCACCCCCAGCGAAACCTGATCCGTATATGCCTTGCCGTCTATGACCACCGGCTGCGCGCCCGAAGGCTGCTCATAACGCATATTGAACACCTGATCGCGCGGACGCAAATATTGCTCCGTATTGCGATGGCAGTTCAGGCACCACTCCATCTGCAACGATGCGTAGTTGTACATCAACGGCATGCGGTCTACCGGACCGTGGCAGGTATTGCAGCCCACGCCTTTACTGATATGAATGCTGTGGTCGAAATACACAAAATCGGGCAGGTCGTTGGCCCGCGTCCACACCAGCGGCTTGCCCGTGCGGTAGCTTTCGCGCACCGGCTCCAGCAGCTTGGCATTGGTCCAAATCTGCGAGTGGCAGTTCATGCAGGTCTTGGTGGGCGGAATCCCGGCGAAGTCCGAGTTCTCCACCGACGTATGGCAGTAGCGGCAGTCAATCCCCATAGCGGCCACGTGATGCTGATGACTGAAGGGCACCGGCTGCGGCCGCGCCACTTCCGCATACGTGATGTACGGGGAGCGCTGAAACTCATTCAGCCCCCAAAAGAGCACGGCCACCACAAAAATGGCGCCATAAATGGTCGCCCGCGCAATGGTATTCGTGCTGCGATGAAAGATCTGCATTGAATGAAAATTCTAGTAGTGCAGCGGGGCCACTCCCTGTCCCCGGGTTCGTGCAGCCTTACTCGATTATGCGGTCTCAGAACAGCAGAGAGCTCACTCAGGAAAACTTGTGATTATAACATCCCGAGCGATTTATGTCGTGACACGACTTCATCCGGTAAACATCTAGGGATGCGGAAAATTATAAAAGGTTTTCCACAGCGGCGAAAAAACGCCCGCCACCCACAGATTAATATTCGGTTAATGCGCTCCTGATTCGGAACCAGGAGCTGAACCGCCATTCCGGTTCCCATAAACTCAATCTCAGCGAACGTTCATGACCAGCAGTCGTGGCTCGGTCATCTCCTCGATCGCGTAGCGCAAGCCCTCGCGGCCGAGTCCTGAATCCTTCACTCCGCCATACGGCATGTGATCGATGCGGAATGTCGGCACATCCCCGGCAATCAGGCCGCCCACTTCCAGTTCCTCGAAGGCCGTAAACAATCGCTTCACGTCGCGGGTGAAAATTCCCGCCTGCAAACCATAAGCGGTGTTATTGATCTGTCGCAGCGCGTCGTCGAAATTGTCGTAGCCTTCGACGGTTACCACGGGAGCGAAAATCTCCTGGCAATTCACTTTCATATCCGGCCGGGTTCCGGTCAGCACGGTGGCTTCCATCAGGGAACCTTTGCGATGTCCGCCGCACAACAACCGCGCCCCGCCGCGCACCGCCTCTTCCACCCATTGCGTGGCGCGGATAGCGTCGCTCTCCCGGATCATCGGTCCCAGATCGGCGGACTCATCCAGCGGATCGCCGCTTTTCAGCTTGGCGACTCCCGCCAGCAGCAATTCCGTGAACTTTCCAAGCACGGAGCGCTCCACCAGAATGCGCTGCACGGAAATGCAGCTCTGGCCCGCATAGGTAAAGCCTCCCGCCACGCAGCGGCTCGGCCGCATATGCCAGATCGGCGTCGCTGTGCACAATCACGCCGGCGTTTCCGCCCAGCTCCAGCAAGACTTTCTTCTTTCCCGCGCGCCGCTTGATATCCCATCCCACCGCGGCACTGCCGGTAAAGCTGATCAGCTTGATGCGCTCATCGCTCACCAGCAATCCGGCGTCTTCATTGGACAGCGGCAACACATTCAGCGCGCCGTCCGGCCATCCCGCTTGCTGCACAACTTCCGCCAGCATCAAAGCGGTCAGCGGAGTCTGCGGCGCGGGCTTCAGCACCAGCGGACAGCCCGCCGCAATCGCGGGCGCCACTTTGTGCGCCACAAGATTTAGCGGAAAATTAAATGGCGTGATCCCCGCCACCGGGCCGAGCGGAAACCGCCGCACAATTCCCCAGCGCCCGGCGGTGAACTCCTGCCAGTCGAGCGAGAGATATTCGCCATGGATGCGCGTGCTCTCTTCCGCCGCTACGGTAAAGGTGAAAATGGCGCGCTCCACTTCGGTGCGCGCCGCTTTGATGGGTTTGCCCGCCTCTTGCGCCATGGTGCGGGCAAACTGTTCTTTGCGCTCGGCAATGCACTGCGCCACCTGCCGAGCACCCGTTGCCGCTCGAATGCAGGCAATCTGCGCGTAGTGCCAAAAGCCTTCACCGCAGCCGCAATGGCGGCCTCGGCATGTTCACGCCTGCCCTGAAACACGCGGCCGATCACAGCGCCATCATAAGGAGAGCGGATTTCCACCGTCTCCCCTTCCCCAATCCACTTGCCATCCACTAAGAAGCTCTGGCGTGCTGACGGTAGGTACGATCATCTGAGCCATGGCGATACTCCAGACCTCCCCGAAAGGCCGACTTGGAGATTATAAGACTGACGCACAATGCTTGGCTGGATTCTTAGCGAGGACTTCTTGGGACCGCCATCAAAGAATTTTGCATGATAATGGTTTTCGCTTTCACCATCATGAGCCTCGCTTCCCGCTTCCATTCTCGAACTCGCCGAGTTGCTGCGCGCCAGGGCCCTCTCGCCAGTGGAACTCACTCGCGACTGCCTCGATCGCAATCGAAAAACTGAACCCGCACTCAACGCGTTCATCACCGTCACCGCCGATCTCGCGTTAGCCCAAGCCCGCGCCGCCGAAGCCGAAATTCTGCAAGGCCAATGGCGCGGCCCGCTGCACGGCATTCCGATCGGCCTGAAAGACATCATTGATACGCAGGCATTCGCACCACCGCCGCCAGCGCCGTCTTTAACGATCGTGTTCCCGATGGAAGACGCCGACGTTGTAACTCGTTGAAAACAGCCGGCGCAGTGCTGATCGGAAAACAAAATCTGCATGAGTTCGCCTACGGCGGCAGCTCCGTCATCAGTTATTTCGGCGAAGTCCACAATCCGTGGAATCTGGATCACATTGCCGGCGGCTCTTCGGGAGGCTCCGCCGCCGCCGTGGCCGCTGAACTAGGCTACGGTGCCATCGGCACTGATACGGCTGGCTCCATCCGCGAACCGGCGGCGCAATGCGGAGTGGTCGGGCTTAAGCCGACCTATGGACGCGTCAGCGCGCGCGGCGTGATTCCGCTTTCCGAGTCGCTCGATCATATGGGACCGCTGGCCCGCACCGTTGCAGATGCTGCCGCGATCTTGCAGGCCATCGCCGATCCCGAAGCCAAGGACAGGCACGGGCGCCATCGTGCCCGTTCCCAATTACCTGGCAAGCCTCGGCCAAGATCCGCGCGAGCTTCGCATCGGCGTACCGCTGAGCTTATTTCTTCGAAGAGCTCGATCACGAAGTTGCGGTCGGCGGTGGAGACAAGCGCTGGCCGTAATCGAGTCATTGGTGGCGGAAGTAAGGAAATCGCGCTCAAGGTGAGACGCCAGCCGCGAACTGCAGAGTTACGAAGCCTATCTCTATCACTCGCAATTTCTCGGCGACCATTCCGACTCAATATCAACCCGAGACTCTGCGGCGCATTTTGGCGGGCAGATCCACGGAATGGTCCGGCTACACCCGCGGCCGCGCTGAAGCTGCGCGAAAATCGAGGCAGATCTCGTCTGTTTTTAGGATAAGGATGTGGACTTGCTGGTCACTCCCGCGGTTCCCATTCCCGCGCCCCCGATTGCCGAACTTCAACAGAACCCCGAATTGCTGCGTCCCCGCGAACTGGTTCTGCTGCGAAACACTCATCCGTTTAACGTCTGGGGATTGCCAGCGATTTCGATTCCCTGCGGCTTCACCAGCAGCGGCCTGCCCATCGGCTTGCAGATCGCTGGTCCGCACTGGGGCGAGACGCTGGTTCTTCACTTGGCGCACGCCTATGAGCACGCGACCGAATGGCACAAACGCCAGCCAGAGATTGCCCACAACCGGTCATGACTCGTTAGCATGAAGGCGAGCGATCCGGCGTGATTGCTAATATGTTTCAGTGCCCGCCATTTCCCGCAAACTCAAATTTCAGTTCTACAGCTGATCCACTGTCGCGCATTCCCTGGCTCATTCACGGTTTCAGCACGCGCGCGGCGGATTTTCCAAAGCCTACGGAGGAAAAACCCTCAATCTGGGATTCACCAAACAGGATTCCCGTGCCGCGGTGGAACGCAATCGCGCGGAATTTCTGCGGAAGCTGGGCGCGGGACATGGCCGGAAAGCTCTGGCCGCTCATTACGCTGCGGCAGATTCATTCCGACCTCATCCACTGCGTCTCGTCCGTCCCCGAAGATCCACTGGTGGGCGACGGCCTGATCACCGCGACTCCTGGCCTCCTGCTGGCGATCCAGACTGCCGATTGCTTGCCAGTCATCTTGGTGGACACCAAACGCCGCGCGGTGGGCGTCTTTCATGCCGGCTGGCGCGGCACGGTGAAGCGCATCGTCGAAAAAGGCGTGGGAGAAATGCGCCGCTATTTTGGCACCCGGCCGCGTGACATCGCGGGCCGCCATCGGACCCGGAGTCCACAAATGTTGTTACGAGGTTGGCCCGGAAGTGCGCACCCAATTTGAATCGCAGTTTGAATATGCGGCGAAGCTGTTCCACGAAGTCAAAGAATCGGACCCGGTGCGCGAAAAATATCCGCTGCTGTTCCTGACCGCGCGCGCGCCCGGCCACAGCGAACTTCCCAAGAAGATTTTTCTGGATTTGGCGGAAGCCAACCGGCGCCAATTGCTCGCCGCCGGAGTTCCGGCAAGGAACATCACCGTCATCGCTGCTGTGCACGGCCTGCCATACGGATCTTTTATTTTCTTACCGCGCGGAAAAGGGAGTCACCGGAAGGCTGATGGGCGCTGCGGGAATCAAGCCTTAGCAGAGCCCGCGCTACGTGCGCAGCCGGACGCTGGTGGCGGAGGCGTCGCCGGCGCGGCCGCCGCCGGCTGCGGTCTCGCCATTCACCAGATCTTTAAGTTCCTTGCTGGGCTTGAAGAAGGGAATTTTCTTGGCCGGCACTTCCACCCGCTCTCCGGTCTTGGGATTGCGTCCCACCCGCGGCTTGCGCTGCCGGGTGCGAAAACTGCCAAAGCCCCGGATTTCAATCTTGTCTCCCACGCGCAGCGAACGCACCACGCTGTCAAAGATAGTCTCGACAATCACTTCGCTGTCTTTGCGCGTCAACTCCGCCAGCCGCGACACTTCTTCAATCAGATCAGCCTTTGTCATATACTTCTTCGCTCCGTCGTGTGCGTCATGTCTAAGGTGACTGTGCTCGCGCCACCTTGCCCCCGGCGTCCGGTGGATACTCATAACCTTCTCAAATTTAAGGGGTTTTATGCAAGTCTTTCCGCGACCAAGTGGCTAAATCAGTAATTGGCGGAGGCCGGTCAAAAAGCTTCGGCTCCTAAAATCCGATGCCCCTGCCTATTTCCACAGGTAGTAGAAGCCCACATTCTGCTCCAGCAGCTTTTCCCGGCTGGGCAGCCACTGCGAGATGTCCCCGGTCATCAGATCGAGCAGCGTCTTGCGGTCCTTTTCCGGATGAACCAGCACCGGCTCACCGCTGATGCCGACCGCTTTGGCCGTGTCCTTGACCGCGTCCTGAAAGTCGCCAAGCTGGTCAATCAGCTTCATGGAGAGCGCCTGCTGGCCGGTCCAAACCTTGCCGTTCGCGATCGCGCGAATATCGTCGGCCTTCGCATGCCGCCCATCGGCTACCGCCTGCACGAACTGGCCATACATGTTGTCAATCAGCGCCTGCAGGTAGGCCTTTTCGGCAGGTGTCAGGTCGCGCGTGGGGTCGCCGGTGTCCTTGAATTCGCCGACGCGTCAGAACTTCCGGCTTCAGTTTGGCCCAGCGCAGCAGGTCGCCGTAATTCACCCATTCGGAAATCACGCCGATCGAGCCGACCACGCTGCCGTTATCGGCATAAATCTTGTTGGTGGCGGAGGAAACATAGTACGCGCCGCTCGCCCCCACCGTGCTGATAGACGCCACAATCCGCTTCTTCTTCTCGTCGCGGATGCGCTTGACCTCGCGGTAAATCTCCTCCGACGCCGCCACCCCTCCGCCCGGTGAATTCACGTGCAGAATGATGGCCTTAATGGAATCGTCGTCGGCAAACTTCTTGAGCTCCTGCACCACGGTGTCGGAGTCCAGAATGACGCCTTCCAACTCCACCACGCCAATCTTGCTGCCGAAACCGCCGAATGCCGAAGCCTGCTCGCCCCCGGCGTGCAGGGTGAAATAAACCAGCGTAAACACCGCCAGCACGAAGAGGAAGAAGGCTCCTCCTCCAATCAGAACCCAGAGCCAGATGCGGGAACGCTTTTCGTCGGCCATACTGAGGGCCTAGTTTAGCACCGGGCCGGACCAGCAAAAAGCGGCAAAGGATGAACCGCAGCCCTCTGCCGCCCGGATGAGCCGGTCACCGCAGGCTTAGGGCTCATCTTCTTCATTCAGTTCGGCCGTTACGGGGGTCAGCGTGCCGAACAGGCCATCGGTTTCGCCATTGGGACCGGCCGTGAAGTACAACGTGTTCAACGGGCCAGCGCTGCCGCCATTGCCAAAGTCGAGCCCCCATAGGCCATCAATGGTCAGGATCGAGTTGTCAGGATTCTTCACGAAACCCTGGAATCTTCCGGTCACCGGGTTAAATGCAGCGATCCAGCCACTGCCAAAATTGCCCACCAAGAGCGAGTGGCTGAATTCCCCGAATTCACTCGGCGCAAGCGCCACTCCCCAGGGCGCATTGAACCAGTCGCCGTGCTCCAGACGAGCCAGCCGTTTTCCTGACGGGCTGAAAACCACCACAAAACCGAGCCCCGCGCCCGCAACGTCATCGTGCCTGGCCGCGTCCTGCTTGGCATAGGTCACGAAAATATTCTTGCCGATGGCTTGAATATTGAACGGCGCAAAGCCATCCCGGACGCAGTCGTCGTCAAAAGCTTCCTCGCCAAGATGGACGCGCTTGAAGCTGGAGTCATACACTTCCACCCGGCCCGAGCGGAAATTGGTCACGTACAGGTAGGGGTTGCCCTTGAACTCGGCGATGGTCGCGCCCTTGTAAACCGCTCCATTGGTTGGGCTGGGTACTTGCGAGTGATCTACCACGATCACCGCGCTCGCCTTGTTGAGGGTAGGGTTCCAGCCAGAAATGGTTCCGTCCTCGGTCACGAAAATGAAGGCGGCGGGGTCGCCAGCGCTCAAAAGAAAAGCGTTGGCATTTCCGTTGAATACGATTCCAGTCGGAGTTCCCGGCGCGGGCTGGCTGGGTGCGTTAGGAACCTCGACAACTCCATTGGGATTGATCGGAATCACGGCTCCGGCGCCGGTGAGGAGCACCGAACTGCCATCGTTGTTGTCTGAAATCCACCACGGACTCGTGGCGCTGCGGACCAGTCCCCAGGGATTTTTAAGATGCATATCGGCTGGTTGCGTGGGCGCGGGCGTAACAGTGATGCCATCGGACAACAAATTGGTTTGCGTGTAGTGCTGCGCAAAAGTAAACGTGGAAAGCAAGAAAGTGAGGGCGAGAGTGCGGACTACCGTCCCGTGGGAGAGATGCGGCCATAAAAACCTCCTTCAAAATTCGGTGCTTTGACCGACTAAGAACGGTAGTGATCCGCATATGAATTTTTGTCAATTTCTTGTCAGGAATTTGTCATATCTCGTGAGTTGCGTAGGGGACAGCCGCCCCCGGCTGTCCAGCGGAGCAAAGCTCCGCAGTTTTATCTGTGCGGAGAGTCGCGGCTTGCGGGGAGATGGAAGAGTACTGGCGAGCCAGTGCTCGCCCGGACAGCCGGGGGCGGCTGTCCCCACATGGTCCCGGCTATGGGGCAAAGGGATTCGCAAACGGCTTGTGCCAGAGCCACGGATACTCTCCCCATTGAGCGACCAGCCCGCGCCGCACCGGGTTCTCCAGCACATATTGCACCTTCAGGCGTAGGCCTTCGGACGAGCGCAGCACATGATCGAATGATTCTGCTTGCCACACTCTGCCCTTCCGGCCCAAGGCTCGATTGATCTTGTGAGCCGAAGCTCCCTTGATAGCATCCATGATCTCAGCCAGGGAACTAACCTCCTGTGCCTCCTGATTCACCAACGGAGTGAAGATCATGTGAACATGATCGGGCATGACGACTACTGCCTGAAGGTCCATTCTCGTTCCATCGTCGTGCAAACAGCAATCCAACACGATTGACCGAACTTGCTGTGGGAGAACCGAGCGGTGTTCGGTGCAGAACGTCAGAAAATGAGGTTTGTTGTCGCGTTGCAAATGCGGCAGCTGCCGACGATAAAAGGCTTTCGGCATAGCGAGATAATGAAATTCTACGGAAGGCAGTCGTTGGCCCAACAGGAAAATTGCCGATGCGTTTCAAACTGGGAAGATCTACGTGGGGACAGCCGCCCTCGGCTGTCCGGCGGAGCGAAGCTCCGCGGTTCGGACGTAGGGAGCTTCCAGGAATTGGGAGGAGATGCACAGTACCGGCGAGCTAGCCGCTCGCCCGGACAGCCGAGGGCGGCTGTCCCCACGTGAGCAGTGGCCCTTCAAGTTGACGACGGCGATTTTCAGTTGCTTGCCAACCCGAAGGGGCAACCTCATTGGAGGCGGCCCACTTTGCGTAAAGTAGGGTTCCACCTGCACATGACCATTGACCCTCACTGAACCCTGCTTTAGTTTTCTACCGGCATCGGTTATGGAATCCGCGAGCCCGCACCGAACCAAAAGGCGATCCGCTCTCACTGTTGCCTCGGCACCGCGGTCGGTATCAACGACATGCCCTCCGATCTCGGCAAGGGCGATGAAGACCTCCTCCACATCCTCCGGCACCTCATCCTTCTGGAACTGCTTCGCCCAGTCCTCGCCGGCCTTACCGCCGCCTCCGCCGAATGGAAATCCGTCACAATCCGCCGCGCCAAGTCCTTCTTCGCCTGCATGGGATGGGTCTCCGCGCTTCATCTTCTCAATCTCCGCCACCTGCACATCCGTCAGCAGCTCGTAATACCGCCACATCATTTCGTCGGAGATGACATCAGCTTGCCATACATTTCCAGCGGCGCTTCCTGAATGCCAATCGCATTGCCCAACGACTTCGACATCTTCTGCACGCCGTCGAGGCCCTCCAGAATCGGCATGGTCAGCACCACCTGCGGCTCCTGGCCGGAGGTGCGCTGCAACTCCCGCCCCATCAGCAAATTGAATTTCTGGTCGGTGCCACCCAGCTCCACATCAGCCTGCAGCATGACCGAGTCATATCCCTGCACCAGCGGATAGAGCAATTCGTGCAGCGCAATCGGACGTTTCTTCCTGAAAGCGCTTGTGAAAGTCTTCCCGCTCCAGCATCTGCGAAACCGTGAACTTCGCCGCCAGACTGAATCCAGTCCGCCGATTTCAGCTTGTCGAACCACTCGCTGTTGAATCGCGTCTCGGTTTTATGCGAATCGAGAATCTTGTACACCTGCGCCATATACGTCTTGGCGTTGCGCATGATGTCATCGCTGCTGAGACGCGGGCGCGTGGCCGAGCGGCCCGGTAGGGTCGCCGATCATGGCCGGTAAAATCGCCGATCAGAAAGATGACGGTGTGGCCGAGGTCCTGAAAATGCTTGAGCTTGCGCAGCAGCACCGTGTGGCCGAGATGCAGGTCGGGCGCGGTCGGATCAAAGCCGGCTTTGACGCGCAGCGGCTTGCCGGACGCGCGGGATTTCTCCAGCTTGGCGGCCAGCTCGGATTCTTTGACGATCTCCGCCGAGCCTTTCTTGATGTAGGTGAGTTGCTCTTCAACCGGAGCGAACGTAGGCATAAGCGAACGATTATAGCGGCAAAGTCACGTAGGGACAGCCGCCCTCGGCTGTCTGGCCGAGCGCTTAGCTCGGCGGTCTTGTTTTTCCTAGCAATGGATTTATAGAGGGTGCGAGGCCGTCGAGCTTTCGCTCGACTGGACAGCCGAGGGCGGCTGTCCCTACGTGAGTTGTTTATGCTTCAGTCGTCTGCCCACGATCTGATACCCGCCCTCCAGCACCATCCTGATCGCCTCGCTGTAAGCCACATGCTCCTGCTGCAATATGCGCGCCGCCAATGTGTGCTCATCGTCGGAATCCAACACGGGTACGCTTTTCTGAATAATGATCGGCCCATGGTCAAGCTCTTCATCCACAAATGCACCGTGCACCCGGAGACTTTCACCCCATAGGCAAAAGCCTGCTCCTGCGCCTCCAGCCCCGGAAAGGCCGGCAACAGCGAGGGATGGATATTCAGGATGCGATGCGGAAACTGGCGCACGAACCACGGCGAAAGCAAGCGCATGTACCCGGCCAGGCAGACCAAGTCAACTTTGTGTTCTTTTAATTCGCCAGCAACTTCGCGGTCATGTTCCTCGCGCGATTTGCCCTGTGACGGGATCACAGCCGCTCCAGACCCAGGCGCCGTGCGGTCGCGATTCCTGCTGCGTCGGGCTTGTTGGAAATCACCACCGCGATCCGCGCCCCCGGAATCCTCCCCGCGGCCACATTTTTCGCGATCGCCTCAAAGTTCGATCCGCGCCCGGAAAGCAGAATCCCCAGATTTTTCATGGCGTTGCAGTGCACAGGCAATTAAGGCACGATCAGGTTTTACCACAGAGCGCACGAACCCAGACGGTTTTGGTAGTGGGTCAGTTCGAATATTTAGTCAGAGTTGTCATTCCGAAGCGCGGCACTATCGCGCGAGGAATCTGCTGTTTCCTCCGGCAAGAAAGCAGATTCCTCGCCGATAAGCTGGCTCGGAATGACAAATCGTCAAGAATGCAATCACGGAAATTAACCCATCTACCAGGGTTTCAGAAGGTTTGCCACCCGGCGCCGCAGTCCGGTATAGTTTTTCTATTCCCATGTACCGCGATTTTCACGCCACCGACCGCTGGACGAAGAAGCAAGTCCACTGCATTTATCAATCATTGATCGTCGCCATCGCTACCCGCCACGCCGACGCCATTGACGTGAAATTTCTGGTGGATGGCCGCACCGTGTGGGTCGCACTGCCGCATCCTGCATGGGTGGAGTACAAGAAGCGAACCAGCAAAGCGATTACCGATCCCCTGGCCATCGAGATTGCCGGCCACTATCTGAAAACTGCCCTTGAGTCAGGCGAAGGCGCGGGTCGGGAGATGTACTCTCTGACCGTGGCCGAAACTCTGCAGCATCTCGAGGGCGTCGTCGAGCAGCCGCGAGCCCCGGTCACAGCCTAACTGCCTTAGTCTCTCTGCAAGGCGCGCTTGAGCGGCGCCACCCGTTTGCGGGCATCTTTTTCCACTTCTTCCACCCAGTCGGCGCCGCGTTCCATGGCGCTCTCGACCTGGTCCCGCGCCTCATCGGCGAAATCTTCCACCGCCTCCCGCGCGTCTTTGTATTTGCGGCGAATGTCACGCCGAAGTTGTTCCCCGCTCTTAGGCGCGTAGAGCAGCGCAATTAACGCGCCCGCGCCCACCCCGATCAGCAGAAATGTGATCGCTGTCCCTACCCGATTGCCCAGGTCGTCCTTATCACTCATATGAATATCTCCCCGTGATTTTTTGGAGCTCGCTTCGATCATTGTAGCCGCCGGGCCGGTTGCCGGGTGAGAAACCGTTCGATTCCCGGCAGGGTGGCGGACCGGTTTCCCAAATCAGCCACAGTCCGTCTAAAATGGCGTGTCTGGCCTCTGCGCCGGGCGGAGTAGCCGCCCGCCAGCCGTTCGGCTTAACCAGCTGCCATTCAAGGAGATTTACCCAGCAATGTCTATTCCTGCCACCCAGCTCCGCCCCGGCATGATCATCAAGCACAATAATGATTTGCATTCGGTCTTCAGCGTGGAACACCGCACGCCCGGCAACCTGCGCGCCTTTATTCAGGCCAAGCTACGCAATCTGCGCACCGGCGCCATGTTTGAACACCGCTTCCGCTCTCCTGACCCCATTGAAAAGATCAACGTGGACGAAGTAGATATGGAATTCCTCTACGCCGATGGCGACAATTACTACTTCATGGACACCACCAACTACGAGCAGACTCACCTGACCAAAGAGATTCTGGGTGACGCCGTGGATTACCTGATCGCCAACCTGCAGATCAAAGTGGAATTCTTTGACGGCAAGGCGGTAGGCATCGAGCTGCCGCAAACGGTTGAGTTGACGATTGTGGAAACCGAGCCCGGCCTAAAGAGCGCAACAGCTTCCAGCGTCGCCAAGCCGGCCAAAACCGAAACGGGGCTGGTCGTCTATGTTCCGCCATTCATCAACGAAGGCGAAAAAATTCGCGTCGATACAGCCGAAGGCACGTATTTGTCGCGGGCGTAAAAAGAAATCAGAAGTGAGAAGTCGGAATGCAGAAGAAAAAATCTCGGGTTGCTTCTGCATTCTAGCGCTCACTTCTTCATTGCACTCATGACCGCCACCGAAAAAGCCACACAAGCCCGCCGCTTCATCGTGCGCGGGCGCGTGCAGGGAGTCGGCTTCCGCTGGTTCGTGGAGCGCGAGGCGCATATCCTGGGCATCGCCGGATGGGTACGTAACAATGCCGACTCCAGCGTAGAAATTCTGGCTATGGGCACGCGCGACCAACTCAGTCGGCTTGCGGTCGAGATTGCGCGAGGGTCCGCGCGCAGCCCGGGTGGATGACGTAGAAGAGCTTGATGCCAGGCCGATTTCCGGTCTCGGCTACATTTCGTATCGAAGGAGCATGGTGAATGCCGAATGTCGCAGCGAATTGTGAACCTCTCAAGAAACTCATCCGCGAAGTCCCGGATTTCCCCAAAAAAGGCATCCTGTTCTACGACATCACCACGCTGCTCAAAGACAATCTGGGCTTCGCCACTTTGATCGATGCGCTCGCCGAATACTACTTGCCGCAGAAAGTCGATCTGGTGCTCGGCATCGAGGCCCGCGGATTCATCTTCGGTCCCGCGCTGGCCTACCGGCTGAATGCGGGCTTCGTTCCGGTGCGCAAACCCGGCAAGCTTCCATCCGTGACCGCTAAAGCCGAGTATGAGCTGGAATATGGCAGCAACACGCTGGAGATCCACAAAGACGCCATCGAGAAAGGCCAGCGCGTGATCATTGTGGACGACTTGCTGGCCACCGGCGGCACTGCCGAAGCCACCGCCAAGCTGGCGACCTCTCTCGGCGCAAAAATCGCCGGCCTGGGTTTCGTCGTCGAGCTCGACTTCCTTAGCGGACGCAAGAAACTGCAAGGCTACGACGTGCTTTCTCTGCTGCACTATGATAAATAAAATCAGAAGGCAGAAGTAAGAATGCAGAAGTAGGCAAAAATTAATATTTCTCATTCTGTATTCTGACTTCTTACTTCTGCCTTTGTTATGAACGCCGAATCCATTCGCAAGTTGTTTCAGGAAGTGCGCGGCGGCAAGCTTTCGCCCGACGAGGCCGTCGCTCGCCTGCGGCACATGCCCTTTGAGGATCTCGGCTTCGCCAAAGTGGATCACCACCGCGCCCTGCGGGTGGGCATGCCAGAGGTCATCTTCGGCCAGGGGAAAACTCCGTCGAACCTGGCGCAGATTTTCTCTCACTTGGCCAAACATGGCGGCAACGTTCTGGCAACGCGCGCCGACGAAAAGCAATTTGCCGCGGTGAAGAAACGCGTGCGGAAAGCCGAGTATCGGGAGCTGGCGCGTGCCATCGTGTTGCAACGCGACCAGAAGACTTACGGCAAAGGGATCATTGCCGTCGTTTCCGCCGGAACCAGCGACATCCCGGTAGCCGAGGAAGCGGTCGCCACCGCGGAAATCATGGGCAACGACGTGCAGCATCTTTACGACGTTGGCGTAGCCGGCATCCATCGCTTACTGGCCAATCGCAACACCCTGACCCAGGCGCGTGTAGTGATCGTCTGCGCCGGAATGGAAGGAGCTTTGCCCAGCGTGGTCGGCGGCCTGGTCGGAGTCCCGGTCATCGCCGTCCCCACCAGCATCGGCTACGGTGCGGCATTCAAAGGGCTGGCCGCTTTGCTGGGAATGATGAACTCCTGCGCCTCCAACGTCAGCGTAGTAAATATCGACAACGGATTTGGCGCAGGCTATGTCGCGTCGCTGATCAACCGATTGGAATAAGTCGGACAGAATCAATGCGTTGTTTTAAGCTTGTCGTTCCGAGGAGCAATGCGTCGAGGAATCGGCTTCCTTAGACAGCAGTGCAAAGCAGATTCTCGCTGCCCTCGAAATGACAATAGTCTGGAGGATCCTGTGCCCATCGCCCTGACCGAAGAAATCCGCCAACTACTCGATGGCGCTAACTTCATCCACCTGGCAACCATCATGCCCGACGGCTCCCCGCAGTCTGTTCCCGTTTGGGCTGGACGCGAGGGAGACCGCATCATCATCTGCACCGGCGAAGGTTCCCTCAAGGCGAAGAACATCCGGCGCGATCCGCGGGTCGCACTGTCGATTGTCGACTTCCATAATCCTTATATCGAAGCCCAAATGCGCGGCCGCGTGGCGGAACGTCGGCCCGATCCCGACTTGAAGACCATGGACGTCATCTCGCACAAATATATTGGCAAACCGTTTCCCATGCGCAGTCCTGAGGGCCGAATGGCTCTGGTGATCGAAGTGGACAAGGCCCGCTATACCAAGCTGCCCTTCGAGCACACGCCGCCGAAATAAAGTTGTGCCCCACGTTCACGTCCCGCCTTTGGACGTTAACGCGGGAGGCATCGCCTCGAGAACTGAGACCCGGGAACTGAGAACTGAAAATTTCCCAACAAAATAGGCGCGGACATGAATGTCCCCGCCGCCGCAGATTGCTAACAAGCCCACTCGCGTTGTCATTTCGAGCGTAGCGAGAAATCCGCTTTCCCTCGCGGGTCCGCGAACAACAGATTCCTCGTCGCCACGCTCCTCGGAATGACAACCTTATGAGTCTCCACAAAAAAGGCGCGGCTTGCGCCGCGCCTGTCCTCCGATCCAACTTCGTTTCTTTAGGAATGCCTTCGCCACTTCCAGATTGTTCTGCACGCTGAACACGCCGAACACCTGTTGGCCTTGATTCCCGCTATGTCTTTATCCATTGTGTTTTCCACCGTGCCGTAAAGGCTCAGTTGGCCATTGTTGACCACGATGCGAATCGGCAGCGCCGGATCGCTGGCGTACCGTCCTAACTGCGAATCGGCATAGATGGCTCGCATGGCGCGAATGCGGATGCTGTCATCGAACATGGACACCGGCGCCACCCGGATATCGTTCACCACTTCCTTCACGCCCGGCATGAAGTTGGCGATCGACAATGCCGAGTCGCGGTCCACATCCGTTCTGGCTTCGCCGCTCAAAGTCGCCACGCCGTCTTTCACCGAAGCGGTCACGTAGTTGAACTGGTTGTCGTAGCCAATGCGGTCGTAGTAGAGCTTGCGGTCAAGCTGCGCCGCCAGTTCCGCGTCGGGCACATTCTTGCCCTCGACCGCGATCAGGTTGCGCACGCCGTCGGCATGCTGAATTTTGCGCACCTTGTTGGCCGCATCGAGTTTCTGCTGGTAGAGCTCCACGCTGCCGGTCAAAGTAATGATTCCGTCCTCGGCGAAGCATTCACGTTATGAAACTGAGACTTCGACGGCTAACTGCCGCGCCGCTTTCGCCTGAATGTCCCCGTCATAGCGCGCCGCGCTGGCAGTTTGTGCGGCCAAGCCTGCACTCAACACAGCCACCGCCAATAGCGAACCCGACCCGCTTCCACAGATGATTTCATGAGATTCCTAGCCCTCCTCCACTTCATTGATTAACCGGTTAGTTAATTAGGATGCCCTGGAGCCGCCCTGCGATGATTCGCCCGGGGGCTCGGGCCAACTGCCCTCTGCAACCGGATCCGAAGGGTTATCCACCCCGGAGTGGAGACAGAGTTCGCGCGACATCCTACGTCATTGGAATCTGCAACCGCGTTCAGGAGTTGCGCGGACTTATGCAAAGCGAGGAACGGACTGGCTTTACTTCGTCGCGTTCTGTTGCCTTTGGGAAACGGCTTTCGCTTCTTGGCTGCGACTTCGGTGCTTGCGCCCCGAAAACGCGCTGAAAAATCTTGTCAATATTCCTCAGTTGACGCTCGAAATCAAAAGCGCGCTCGATCTGGGCGCGCGGAACGCGGCCGGTGATTTGTTGATCCTTCAGCACCAATTCGCGGAAGTTGAGCCCCTCCCGCCAGGCGCGCATGGCATGGGACTGCACCAGCCGGTAAGCGTCCTCGCGGGAAACTCCGTGCTCCACCAGGTCGAGCAGCAACTGGCCGCTGAATACCAGGCCGCGTGTGCTCTCCAGGTTAGCCTGCATGCGCTCGGGATAGACGAACATGGTGTCAACCAGGTTGGCCGTCTTCTGCAGCAGATAGTCCACCAGCGTGGTGGAGTCGGGAATAATCACTCGCTCCGCCGAAGAGTGCGAGATATCGCGCTCGTGCCACAACGCCACATTTTCGAATCCAGCCTGCGCGTTCGATCGCACCACCCGCGCCAGCCCGCTGATCTGCTCCGCCGTCACCGGGTTGCGCTTATGCGGCATGGCGGAGGAGCCTTTTTGCTTTTCGCTGAAAAACTCCTCGGCCTCGCGAACCTCGGTGCGCTGCAAGTGGCGGACTTCGGTGGCAATCTTGTCCAGGGTGGAGGCGATCACAGCCAGCGTCGCCAGATAGTGCGCATGGCGGTCGCGCTGGATGACTTGCGATGAGATGGCCGCCGCTTTCAGACCCAATGCCGGGCGCAGATTTTTTCCTCGAGCTCCGGGCGTCAGGTGGGCGAAAGTGCCCACCGCGCCGGAAAATTTGCCCACCCGCATATCTTCGGCCGCCAGTTCGAAACGCGCGATATTGCGTTGCACCTCGGAGTACCAGTTCGCGATCTTGAAGCCGAAGGTGATCGGTTCGGCATGCACGCCATGGGTGCGGCCGATCATGGGCGTGTCTTTGAACTCCCAGGCGCGCCGCTTCAGCACCTCGGCCAGCCGCTGCAGATCGGCGGAGATCACCGCCGACGCCTGGCCAATGAGCAGCGCCTGCGCGGTGTCCACCACATCGTTCGAGGTCAGGCCGTAGTGAAACCAGCGCGAATGCGCTCCGACGAACTCGCTCACCGCGGTGGTAAAGGCGATCACGTCGTGGCGGACTTCCGCTTCGATCTCGTTGATGCGCTCGACCTTGAAGTCGGCGCGCTCGCGGATGGCGCGGGCCGCATCTTTCGGCACAATGCCGGCTGCGGCGAGGGTTTCGGTGGCGGCGACTTCCACCGTCAGCCAGGTGCGAAAGCGGTTTTCTTCGCTCCAAATGCGGCCCATCTCCGGGCGGGTATAGCGTGGGATCAAAGCGGCGTCACCTCGTGGACAAGAACCTCAGATTCTAAATGGAGATTGCGCCTTCTGACTACCCGGTCGCGAAACCTGGCTTCGCCGCGGGCCCGTGGCCCACACCGGGCGCAAGCGCCTTTGGAATCAAAACGATAGCTGCAAGCTATTGAAAATAGGGCTGGGCAGTCGCTTCCCGGCCCCAAAAGCGCGTTTCCAAGGCGATGCAGAATGCCCCTGGATTGCGTCAGGATCGCTTATAGGCGCATTTCTCCCTCTCGGCCGGCCCAAGGGGCCACCGGCCCGGAACGAGGCTAGAATTCGATTTCGTCATATCTTTTAGTTATAGTATATACAACCCTAACTGTCTCAATAAGATGCCTCGGGGATTGCCTTCGTACCGGCCAAATCGCTGAAATCGGCCTGCAGAGGGCTGTGGCTTCATATAAGCAAGGCACGCGTCCTCCGCTAGCCGAAGGCCGACATCAGCGGGTAGTGGCGCAGGTTGGGAAAACGATTCGTATCAGGGCATGGGCTTCAGCCATGCCGCTTGCAAAAGCAGAATTGAAATCCGAACCGGTGCGGCGCTACGATCCAGAGGGCCGGCCCGCATAGGACAGTTGCGCCCCATGGGCGCGTCAGCCCAACTGACATGAAGGTGGCATGGCTGAAGCCCACACCCTGATACGAGCCATTCTCAAATTGCACAACCGCTATCGCGGCCCTAACATGTCGTATTACGATACAACATACGATATAATAGAAGTCTGGGTCAGCGTGGGCATCTATGGTGGCTAAAGAACTTAACGAACCTGATTACCAGTCCCTGGCGGAACTGCGGCATCAGATACGGCGCTTTCTGCATTTCAGCGAACAGGCCGCCCGCGACGCCGGACTGGAGCCTCGGCAGCATCAGTTCATGCTGGCCCTGAAGGGAATGCCGGCCGGGGTCCGGCCGCGGATCGGCGAATTGGCGGCGAGACTGCAAATCCAGCACCACAGCGCGGTTGAGCTGGTCAACCGTCTGGCCGCCCGCGGCTATGTCCGCCGTCAACGCAGCGGACAGGATCGCCGCGAGGTGCTGCTCTCGCTGACCCCGCGCGGTGAAGATATTCTTCGCCATCTCTCGCTGCATCACAGAATGAGTTGCGTTTGCAGGGGCCCCTCTTGTTGCGAGCGCTGAAGCGAGTCATGTTGCACGCCAATGGTTCCTCCAAAAAGAAATGAGTCAACCAGGAATGCCGGAGTCTTCACCCGCACAACCGCCCAGAATCACTAGAATTCACCCCGCCCGTGAATCCCGTCAGTCCGAGTATCGGAGCACTGCCGGATCCGTGCACAAGCGCCAGACCACGCGCATGTTGGTGCTCTCTCTCATGGGCATTGCCGTGGGGATCGCTGGCGGGTTAGTGGCGGAAGGTCTGCTGCGCGCCATCAATTTCATTTCGAATGTTTGCTTCTACGGTAAGGCTACGTCCGCCAACCTGCCGCCGAATGTTGCTCCGTTTCATTGGTGGACGCCCCTGCTGCCCGCGGCCGGCGGCCTGATCGTGGGTATTCTCATCCGCTATTTCGCTCCGGAAATCAAGGGCGACGGCATTCCCGAGGCCATGTCGGTCGCGCTTAACAACCGCAGCATCGTCAAGCCGCGGGTCAGTTTCTTCAAGCCGCTAAGCGCTGCAATCACGGTGGGCAGCGGCGGCCCGTTCGGCGCGGAAGGCCCGATCATTCAAACCGGCGCGGCCCTGGGATCCATGCTGAGCCAGCTCATTCCCTCGTCTCCCGCGGAGCGGCGTATCCTGCTGGGATGCGGCGCGGCTGCCGGACTGGCGGCGCGTTTTCAAGACTCCCTTTGCCGGCGTGATGCTCGCGGTGGAGCTCCTGGTCTTCGAATTCCGCGCGCGTTCGTTCGTGCCCATCGCTCTGGCCTCCGCCACCGGCACCATGGTCGCCATGGGATTTCGCGGGGCCCTGCCGGTTTTTCCGGTGGTCACGGAATTTCATTTCCACGTGCTGGAGCTGCCCTTCTTCGTTATGCTCGGGGTGATCACTGCCGCGCTGGCCTGGCTGATGACCCGCGCGCTCTACGTTTGCGAGGATTTTTTTGAGCACCTGAAGATCTGGTTCCCGCTCGTGCCGGCGATCGGCGGGCTGATCGTGGGCATCATCGCCATCTTCTACCCGCAGGTCCTCGGCACCGGATACTCGGTCATTGCCGATCTGCTTTCTAAACCTCATCCCGCGCACGTGTTGCTCGGCATTGGACTCGCCAAGCTGGTGGCCTTTGCCACGTCGTTGGGCTCAGGAGCTTCGGGCGGAACGTTTGCTCCGGCTTTGATGATCGGGGGCAGCCTCGGCGCGGCTTTCGGGTCGTTCGTGCATTTGCTTCTGCCCAATGCCTCGACCATCGGACTTTATGGCATGGTGGCAACCGCCGCGCTCTTCGGCAGCCTGTACCGCGCCACGCCCAGCGCTATCCTGTTCATGCTCGAAGTCACCGGCGCTTACAACGCGATTCTGCCGGTGTTCTTGGTGGCGGTGGTTGCCGACCTGGCTGTGCACTTCTTCATGCGCACCACAATCAACACGGAGCGCCTGGTGCGCCGCGGCAATCTGGTTCCGGAAGCCTATGAACTCGATCCCATGAAAATGCTGCGGGTGCGGGACATCATGAGTCCGGACACGGACACGGTGCGTGCCGAAGCGAAGGTCGCGGAATTTCTGCCGACTGCGGTACAGCATGAATCGGTTCCCGTGGTGGATGCGCAGGACCATGTGATCGGACTGCTCCACCGGCGGGATTTGCTTTCCGCCGCCCCGGATGCCACCGCGGCGTCGCTCGCGCACAAGGATTTCCCGGTCGCCTATGCCGACGAAGTAGTCCACAGCGTAGCCGGACGCTTTTTGGATGGAGCTCATCATCAGGCCCTTGTACTGGACGCCGCCAGCGGCGAACTCGTCGG
The DNA here is from genome assembly GCA_963697035.1 of uncultured Acidobacteriaceae bacterium. Lineage (GTDB taxonomy): Bacteria > Acidobacteriota > Terriglobia > Terriglobales > Acidobacteriaceae > PALSA-270. The sequence continues at coordinate 825,121 of CAVOMN010000005.1, forward strand.
CATGCTGACGGCCTTCGACATTCTCAAGGCGAAGAATTGGGAACTGATGCAGGAAACCTCCGAGCCCAGCCGGCTATCTCCAATGTCGCTGCTGCGATTTGGCTCGCGTAATGCCACTCCGGAGTCCGAAACATCCAAATAGAGTCCCAAGAATCGAGTTCAAATAGTGCTTGCGTTAGCTTACTTTGTATTATAAAGTACTTGCCATGACGACAAAACGGCTGGTCGCCGCCACCGAATTGCTTCTGGTATTCCCCGCAGTGCTGTTTATGGGATCGTTGTTCGTGCGTCAAATGCAGCCCCAGCAGTGCCAGCCGGCGCACGCGGCGGAGCAGATCGTCGAATGGTACGCTGCGCGCCCCCATGTCGGATTGTGGATCCTGCTGATCGTGATGCCGCTCACGGTTCTGGTCAGCGGTGTCGCCGCTCTAGCCGCCGGCTGGCGACGCGACGCGGCGTTGCGCGAGGCGGCGAGGGATACCTGGCGCGCCATTCGCTCCCACACCACGACGTTGTTTGTTGCGATTGCCACGCTGACGGCCGGTGGGATCCTGGCGGTGGTCGCCCTGCACGTGCTGACGGATTGATGGCCGGAATTTCTAATTGTTGCGGATTCGTATCAGGACACGCCTTCAGGCGTGTCAACCAGGGGCAAATGGAAGAAGGGCTTTAGCCCCGGCGGCGTTCAAACCCTCCGTGGGCTGACGAGTAGGGGTAGGCCATGCTTAGCAGCGGCTAAAGCCGCCTCAAGTGCCTTCGGGGCGGCACGTCTAAAGACGTGCGTGGATACACCCGGAATTCCTGATTTGCACGGGTTCGTATCAGGACACGCCTTCAGGCGTGTCGACCGGGGGCGCAATGGAAGAGGGGCTTTAGCCCCTGCGGCACGGAATCCAACTCAAACCCTCCCTGCACCGACGAGTATAGATATGCCGTCGACGATTCAGCTAGCCCGCGCCTCATCGGGTTCAATGCAATATATTCGCGAATGCGGCGGTAGGCTTCGGAACCAAACACCCTAACTTCCGAAAATCCTCGCTCCCACACGGGGGCTCGAAACCCCAACTCCCGGCCCGCGCGGAACGCAAATCCTCCCTTGATGAGCTGGACGGCGCGTTCAATGCTCAGTTCCGAACCGACAGTGATAACCGCGTGAAAGTGGTCTGGCATCACCGTGAAATCGTGCAGGCGGAATCTGTTTGCCGCGCGGTAGTGATACAGAACGTCGACGAATAGTTGAGCCGCGCGGTGAGACTGAAGCAGATTCTGTTTGCCGGCAATCGATGACGTTACAAAGAAGGTTCGGTCTCCGGCAACGATTCTGGCGGGATCGGCGCGCCGCGATGGGATGGCCATAGGCAGGGAATCGTAGTGCGGTCGGCGATGGGCGTCTGTGACGAATGAACATTGACGCTCGCAGCGGCTAAAGCCGGCTGAACCGGCCTCCGCGGCGGCACGTCTGAAGACGTGCCCGGATACGTTGCGCTTGAGGCCTTTGGTCCGTTCAGCCAGGGATTCGTATCAGGACACGCCTTCAGGCGTGTCAACCAGGGGCAAATCGAAGAAGGGCTTTAGCCCCCGGGGCGCGGAATCCAGTTCAAACCCTCCGTGGGCTGACGAGTACGTATACGCCGTGGTCAGCGGCGGCTAAAGCCGCCTCAAGTGCCTCCGCGGCGGCACATCTGAAGACGTGCCCGGATACGTTGCGCTTGAGGCCTTTGGTCCGTTCAGCCAGGGATTCGTATCAGGACACGCCTTCAGGCGTGTCAACCAGGGGCAAATCGAAGAAGGGCTTTAGCCCCTGGGGCGCGGAATCCAGTTCAAACCCTCCGCGGGCTGACGAGTAGGCATACGCCATGGTCAGCAGCGGCTAAAGCCGCCTCAAGTGCCTTCGGGGCGGCACGTCTGAAGACGTGCCCGGATACGCGGCGCTTGAGGCCTTTGGTCCGTTCAGCCAGGGATTCGTATCAGGACACGCCTTCAGGCGTGTCAACCAGGGGCAAATCGAAGAAGGGCTTTAGCCCCTGCGGCGCGAAATCCAACTCAAACCCTCCGTGGGCTGACGAGTACGTGTACGCCGTGGTCAGCAGCGGCTAAAGCCGCCTCAACTGCCTCGCGGCGGCACGTCTGAAGACGTGCCGGGATACGCGAAGAGACGTCAGGCCTGCATGCCGACTGCCTACGAGATTCTCAACGCGAAGAGGTCGGACACTGATCTAGGAGTTGCCGGAACCCAGCGGCTTTCGCCGACGTCACCGCTGCGGTTTGGATCACCTCAGGGGCGGCCCGGAGAGGTCGGAGAGAAATTAAGATCATGGTACCCACTGGCCAAGGTGGGTAGGCCTGGCTTTGCCTAGCGTGCGTTCGATCCATCGTTGAATACGGAGGGAAGTTGACGGAAAGAGCGCCGCAAAAAAATAAATCGCCGCCACAAACCCCAGTTCAATGGCCCCGACCAGAGCGACAGGAGGGATCGGTCTGTAAACGAATAAGACAGCGGACGCGCTGCCGCATAGGCACGAAGCGATGATGAGAAATGTTCGCCGCTTCCACAGATCCGACATACCGATATCTTAATGGTGGGAGAGGAGTCCGCAAAGAGAACTTCAGACAATCATTCGGAGCGCGGCACGAAATTCTTGCCACCTTCACCGTCGTGTTGGATCGTCGAGATGTTTCGCTTCGCTCACCATGACAACCTATAAGGAAGCTTGTGGAGCGGAACTAAGTCATTTTGTGGTCAAAGTCTTGGCGTCATCCGCCAAACCTTTTTGTGCGGCGAGGATCAGGGGACGAAGTGTCTGCACTGAGACTCCCATGGTGCCGCCGGAGAAGCCATCGAGATAGGCGGAGTTGATGCCAATGACCTGGCCGTGAGAGTCGAATACCGGGCCGCCACTCCCACCGTGCGCCGTGGGCGCGTCATAGATCAGCTTGTCGCCGACCACGTCGCCCAGGTGGCCGCAGGTAGCTGATGGGCGAATCAGCGATAGCGCCGCCAGTTCGCTGGCTGCGCCGGCGTCGTCGCGGCGGAATGCCAGACGGTCGTAGATGGCGGAAGGCGATTTGGCTACCATGCCCAGCACGCCCATGGGATACCCGATCACGGTGACCAGTTCTCCGGGATGCGAAGGCTGGAGAGCCAGCGGCAGAGGTTGGAGCTGATGAACTCCAGCAGAATCTTGGACCTGCAAGACGGCCAGGTCCCCATGCCCGGAGAATACCACCGGCGTCAGAGTCAACCCCGTCGGCAGACCGGGGAAGAACGCCAGCAACTGCTCCAGTTGCGGGGCAGCGCCGCGGCGGATCAGAGCCGAGGCCTCGGAGTCCTCATACCAGGGTTCCGCCACGTGGCGGTTGGTGGCCACCAGACCATCGGCCACTACAAACCCCGTGCCAGAGACGCGCACCCGTAGCGCGGGCGCCAAACCCGGGAATCCCACCCGGTAGATGCCAAACACATAACAAATGGAATTCCGGTAGCGCCGCAGAACCATGGCCGGCATGGCCTGTTCCTGTTGCAACTGCTGCACTTGCTGCGAGAGTTGCTCGACCTGCACCTGTAAGTCGCTGGTTTGGGGAGGAGCGTAGTAATGCGCCACGGCGCCCGCTCCGATCAACATCAGAAGCCCCAGCCCAATCTGGACCGCATGCCGCCAATATCTGGCTCGAACTTCATTTTCTGGTTGCGAGTAATCTTCGATCATGAAAAATGCCGCCGCTGGCAGTAATCAGGGGGTGGGTCTTGGTGCTGCGCCGGGGAAAACCTTCAACTCTTATCTTCACCCGCCCAGCGCGGCTTTCCTAGGGTACGGAAGGTGATGTACAGGAGGTCATTAAACTTCTTTAATGCCGAGCAGTTCGGCCATCTCGTTGTAAAGAAAGCCTTCGCCCAGCCGGTACGGCTGTACCCATTTGCCGTCAAGGACGAATTGGGGAACGGCGCGCTTGCCGGTTTGCCTGACCACTTCGTTGGCCGCGCCAGGGGTGGTTGTGATGTCCACTTCTTGGTAAGGAATGTTGTGCTCCTGCAGAAAGCGTTTGGCGGTGCGGCAGTCGGAGCATCCGAAGGAGGTGTATACGAGGAGTTCCATAGGCGAATTGGAATAGATGGCCGAGGAGGTGACAAGGTCGCAAAAGAGGTTGGTCGGAAGGAGCCCGGACACATTGTGATAGACTATGGTATATGCCACGCATCGCCAAACTGTTTCGCAATGGGCGTAGCCAGGCCGTCCGCTTGCCGGCGGAGTTCCGCTTTCCCGGCGCGGAGGTCTATCTGCGCCGCGATCGGGTCACCGGCGATGTGATCCTTTCCCGCCGTCCGGAGTCATGGGATGACTTCTTTGAGTTGATGAAGACGATTGACGTTCCGGAAGACTTCTCGTCGGACCGGCAGGATGCGCCGCCGCAGAAACGCAAGCTGTTCTGATGGCGGTCCGCTATCTGCTCGACACCAATACTGCCAGCTACATCATCAGGGGCAACTTTCCCCGCCTGCGCGAACATTTGCTGGCCGTGCCCATGGCTGAGGTGGGGATCTCGGCGGTGACGGAAGCAGAACTGCGTTTTGGTGTGGCTAAAAGGCCGGAGGCTACCAAGCTGGCGATAGCGGTTGAAGAATTCCTGCTGCGGCTGGAAGTGCTGCTCTGGGATTCAGACGCGGCAAAACGCTACGCGCAACTGCGCGCTGACATGGAAAAGCACGGCGAACCGATGGGCAATCTCGACATGATGATCGCAGCGCAGGCGCTGGCGGCGGAGGTGGTGCTGGTAACGCATGATCGTGTATTTCGGCGGGTGAAGGGGTTGAAGGTGGAGGACTGGACGAAGTGAGGTCCGATGACCCAGCTCAAGTCTTCGTACATACCGATGGCACGCAAGTGAGAGAATGCAGGTTATGGAAATCAAGCGAGTTGGCGCACAAGCGTCCGCCAAAGGACCGGCCGAATGGTTCACGGGTACGGTGCGGATTGATCCACTGTTTCAGGCGCCCGATCCGGCGCGGGTGCAAGGCGCCAGCGTCACCTTCGAGCCGGGCGCGCGCACGGCGTGGCATACGCATCCGCTCGGCCAGACTCTGATTGTCACTGCCGGTTGCGGCCGGGCGCAGCGCTGGGGCGGGCCGATCGAGGAAATCCGCCCAGGAGATGTCGTCTGGTTTTCGCCTGGAGAGAAACACTGGCACGGGGCAGCGCCGACCACTGCCATGACGCACATCGCCATTCAGGAAAAGCTCGATGGCAAGGTGGTGGAGTGGATGGAGCAGGTCAGCGAGGAGCAGTATCGGAAGTGATCGGCTCGCGAGAGTGGCCGCACACACTTCCTCATTCCCAGTTTGAAACTCGCATAGGAAATTGTGATGGATGACCTTGCGGTCTTATCCCTACCCACGGAACACTCCACTTAGGGCCCGTAGTGTAAGGGAAACACAGCACTCTGTCACAGTCGCAGATGCGGGTTCGAATCCCGCCGGGTCCATTCTCCCCATGTGGAGGAAGTTTTGTTTGAGGAGAAAACGCAGAGATAATCTCCTCACGTAACTTGACACCGCGTAGCGGTTCGCCAATACTGAGATTGACAGAGTGCTTACACTACGGATTTTAAAAATGGCTCCGGACTTCCGGGCCATTTTATTTTTGCGCAAACGAGCCTGTGTTTCCTGATGGCGAGGCAGCGTCTTCGAGAAATTTGTGAACGTCCCGTCTGTCCCTGGGTTTTTCCCCACTCGTTTCAGTATTTGTTGACTCGGGGCCAGACGCGGACCACGTTCGGATACCACCGCTGATCCTAACGCTTGACATAGTATTCGTAGTTCGGCACGTCCTCCCCGAGCAACTTCAACAGCATCACTCCCTGGACAGATAATCTGAAAACATAGTTGGCGAGTGGAAGTTCACGGGTCTGATCCAACTCGTGCACCAGCCCAAAGCCTTGAAGGCGATTGCAAACTGCATAGCCCTCTTCGCGGTTGTACGTGTTCCTTTCTGTCGTTTGTCCGAGCGCTATTGCGATCTGTACCGTAAGCTCCTGCGCACGACCGATCAACGTGGATGGATGCAACTTCGCGACCTCACCGGAAACTGGGTTGTGCTGCGGTTTCCAGTCGCCTTGTTTGTTCATGATCCTGTTAAGCACCTTCAAAACAGTCATGTCGCGCTCGTTTAGCTGCTCAAGGGTTTGAATGAATGAGGCCACGTCCTGAATCTGTTCTTCGTTCCTCAGGGCGTTGCCAATCAGTTTCACATAGCGTTCCCGCTTAGCGTCGTCTCTCTCGTGCCTGTCATACCAGATTGCAAGCTGAATCGCCTTCTGCACGTCTTCGTGGCTGGCTTTTGTTGCTTCAACATGCTCAAACTCACCCTTCACCAACTCGAAGAGCGCCTTGACACGCTCGACCCCCGATTCTCTGTCGAACAGGTTGTCTAATACCTTGAGTAGAATCTCGACTGCCAATCCGCCTTTTAGAAACGTGATCTTTATCCCGAAGTTGCTCGCGTACTTCGCGAGCTTGTTCGGCAGTGTTGGTTCGTCGTTCATGTACTGCTGCTCGTATGCGTCTAGAGGATTGTCAATTTCCATATTTTCTCCACTGCGTTGAGGGCTATCATTGCTTATCATGCGCCCCGAACTCAATGCCAAGCATAAGATCGCCGCCTTGAAGCAGCGAAAAAACCTCCTTGACGCTCTGATCGAGTTCGTGCGAACACATCCGAACATATCTAGTGATGCTGTTTTGAAACCGCTGTACAACAGGACGGGACTCTACTTCGCGGACTGCGCTCTCATTAAGCCGATGTGGGTGAAGGACAAAGTTGTGCTACGACTTGAGAAGTATAGTGAGGAACTATCTTATAGTGAGGACTACGACCCTTTCGACTCGGAAGCACGCACCATTTGCGAGGATGTATCCGATATGCCAGAGGAAACTGGCGAAAATCATCGATAGCCTAGACCGAGAACTTCACCCGGAGGACTACGAAGGGGAATGAAACATCCGCGCCTAGGCCAGCTTGCGCTGGCGGCTAAAGGCCGGTGGCCCAGTCAAGCCCAACTTTGGCTTGAGTAGGGCAGGTCGACTGCCCGGAATAGATCTTCCGCATAACTCGCGTCCGAGCCTACGCCTCACTCCACGGATCAACAACATCAATTCCGCAATCCGCGAAGTCGGACTTATTGCGGGTGGCGAGCCTGGCCCTCCGTGCGCGGGTGATGGATGCAATCTGCGCGTCCGCGTGGCTGATGGGCCGGCCCAGGGCGCGCCGCTGAGCGGCTATTTTGGAAAAGATTCGCGCGGCATCGCTCTCAAATCCCAGAATGCGGCCTGCCAGGTCTTCGGTAAACATGGCCTCGGCGGTAACTCAGTCTCCGTTGGCTTCCCCAAGGTTTCCCTGCGCCGGGGATGAAGTCAGCGCAGAACGCAGAATTTCCCTGGCTTCCTCTTCCATGGACCGGCCATGCTGTCAACGCTAGCACTGCTAGCATTAAGGTTCACGGATTGAAAGTGAGTGATCCTTGTGAATGAACGGTCACTGTGCTCTTGTGGCCGTGAGCGTTCCCACTGGGCAGCGGGCGTTGACCGGCACGAAATTATGCACGTCGTTGCCGGAGGATTGAACCATTCTGCGCCCGGCGACCTGCACGGCGCCCGAGCCGGAGAGCGCGCCATTCGGCTGCACCGTGAGCGTGAACGGTGAATTGCCGTTCTGGAATTTGACGGCAAGCTGGCCGTTTGACGGCAAGACCCAATACGCTTCCGCGGCCTGCGCTTCGCCGCATTGCACGGTGGCGGAGTCGTCGCGGAATTCGATCTTCAGGCCGCCCGCGGCGGCGTAAGTTCCAGCCAAACGCAGTCCGGGTGCAGTATTCGCGGACTTGCTGCCCTGGGTGCCGAGCAACTGGGTCAGAGCGTCGGAGATTTTCACGTTCGATCCGGTTGGTGGCAGCAGCGCCACGTTGCATTGCTCGGTCTTAGGCGCGGTGGGCACGGTGTAGTGACGGACAGGCACCGCGGTGTAGGTCGTGGTGGTGACGGGATCGTTCACCGAATATTCCATGCCGTTCTGGTGAACCGCGTCGGTGCCGATGTAGTTCTGCGCCTCGGCGGCATCGATCTGCCTTTGCTGCGTAGTGGTTTCGGTCTGGGTTTGGTATCCCGTGGACGTGGTGGCGACCGCGCCGCCGATGACGACCTGGCCGGCGACATCGATGGGGCCGGGCCCGGCAAGTTTTCCATCGCGGTAGAACAGAGTGACCGGCTTGGGTGAGATTGGAATCTGTATCGCAAGCTGGGTTCCGCTTCGCTCAAGGGTGTAAGGAAGGGATTGCTGGATGAGTGTGCCGCAGGTGAAGCTCGCCCGCGATTGGTCGAAGCTCACGCTGAACGTGCCGGCGGAGTACACGCCGCTCAGGCGAAGTCCGGGAGCCTCGGCGGGAAGGACGCCTGCCAGCGGGTTTCCACCGGCGAGATCGATCAGTCCGACTTTGATGCCTTCGCCCAGGCACTCCATGTCGCTGCGGCCAGATTCCATGCAATGCCGCATGGCGACCGCGCCAGGATCCTGCTTCGGTTGTGGAGCCTGCGCCGCCTGGGCTTCCGCCTGCAATTCCTGGATTGCGCGCTGGCGCTCTTCCTGAACCTTCGCGTTGTAGGCCGGATTGTTGCCGCCAACAATCTGCGCGAATTGCGCTTGCAGAGTGGGCGACAGAAACGCAACCCACACCGGAATGCCTTCAAAACCAAATTTGGGGTCGGAGCGGCTGAAGTGGTAAGGATTCGAGGCCAGGTCGAGTTGCTGCCCCAGCAGGGATTTCGCGGCAACCTGCTGCAGAGTGGATTGCGCATGGCTGTACTGATCGAGAAGTTTTTTCTCGTCAGGCAGGTCAGTGGCACGCGGCAGGGCAAGGGTCTTGATGATCTCGCTCAACTGATAGAACGCGCCCATTGCACGCAATGCCGTATCGCGCGGATTGGCGACTTTCATCCCCTGAATGACGCGATCAATACTTGGAAATTCGCTGAGATAGGGCGGATTGAACGCGGCCGTCGCTTTGCAGGCTTTCAGCTGGCTCGCCGTTTCGCTGCGCGGCTTGGGAACCTGCATGAGGAATTTGCCGTTCTGCTCAACCTTGATGAAGCAGTAGTCCTGTCCATTTTGCTTCTGGCACTGAAACACAGTGAGCGTGAGACCGCCCGCACACTGGTACGGGGTATTCACTTGTAGATCGGTGGATGGTTGCGCAGCGGCCGCGACAGGCGCTGTCGAGCTTTTCAGTTTGCACTGACCGATCAGATTGGCCACCGCGCTGCGCACGTTGTAGCGCTCGGAGTTCTGGTCGCGCTGAAAGTAACAGAACTCACCCTTCGGTCCGGTGGCGCAGCGATGCACGACGTAAGTCGATCCGTCGGGACACAAGTAGGGGACATTGAAATGCATCGAATCCTGAGCCGCCAGCGGCAGGGCGAGAAGTAAAAGAGAGAAGATTGCGGCAATCGTGCCGTAGAAAATTCGCTTCATCCCCATGAGGGTCTCCGGTGACGCGCAGGCGCAACAACCGACATGTTCTTGCAGGACGAAGAATGTGATCGCCCAACGGTGCCAGCCCGAAGCGCCTCTTAATTAGGCTTCCTTACGCATTGCGTAAAGGAGAGCGAAAAACCGTCACGGGAGGAGAAGGGGAGAGGTTGACGCGACCGGAACCGGCGCGCGTCTTTCGACAATCCCAGTGCGGGGTCCGGAACAGCGGGCGAATGCGTTGCCCAGGCTATCGATCTTGGTTCTCGCCAAGAGCCAGGTAATGCACGGGCCTGAGGGGTAATAACCGTTTGTCGGTCTCTGAAACCCCCTGCTTGAGCTGGACCAAGGGGCTACAGTGAGCGCGCCAGCTTCACATCGGTTCGCGAGAAGTCCTGGCCTTTGAACAGCAGCGGATCGCCTTTCGATTTCGCCAGCGCATAGGAGAAGCAATCTCCAAAATTCAATTTGGCGGGATGCCCGCTGGTTTTACCGAAATCACGGTAGGCCTGGCGCGCAATGCGGGCCTGCGCTTCGGTGACCGGCTCAATGGCGATTTGCGCCGCTTCGATCAATTCATCGAAACGGCGGCTAGCGACCGGATCCTTGCTGCCATCAATCACCGCTCCAGTTTCCACATAACTCATGGCGGAAATACAAGGCTGCGCAGCGCGCTCGATGATTTTGGCGAACTCGGGCGCTTCCGCTTCATAACGGAGAATGGCGATCAGGGCCGAAGTGTCCAGAATCATTTCGGCAGCCCTTTTTCGTCATAGAGAAGATCGCCATGATCGCCCGAGCGAAATGGTTCCTTCAGACGAGCGGCACAGTCCCGCCCAATTTCGAGCAGCCGGTCAGAAAGTTTATTGGCGTGTTTGTCTTTGTCCTGCACTCTTTTAAGGCGCTCGCGGACGGCTTCGGTGACGGCTTCCGTCATGCTTTCTCCGGTAAGCCGAGCCAGTTGTTGGGCAAGCTTGTGGGCGTCTTCGTTCTTGATATTGAGGCTCATATGGTAGAACTCTACCCTTCTATTCTACCATACTTCCTCACGAATCCCGGCATTGGAGCTGCCGAGCAAGGCTCAACTGGACGGCCGAGGGCGCCCGTCCCTACGTGAGCGGTGCAAGAGCGGATTGAGCGGTACAAAGCAAAAAGCCGCCAGCTTGCGCTGACGGCTGAAACTGCCGAGCTGTGCTCGGCCGGACGGGGCAAGCCCCGTCTCTACATGAGCTATTGTTCGTAGAGCAGAACGGCGGCTTCGGCTTTTTCTGAGTCCACGGGACGGTAGAACAGTTTATTGCCGTCGAGGAAGACTTCAATGAACGCCGGCCGCGTGGTGATGGTGCCCTGAATCAGCGCCTCGGACAGCGGGTCTTCGATGTACTTCTGCAGTGCCCGGCGTAGCGGACGCGCCCCGTAACTGCGGTCGGTAAGCGTCTGGTTGAGAATCCATTTCTTGGCTTCGTCGGTCACCGTCACGGTGATGGATTTCTGCGAGAGATTCTGGTTCAGCAGGTTCACCATCAGCTCCAGAATCTGGATGAGATCCTGCTCGCCGAGAGCCATGAAGAGGATGATCTCGTCGAGGCGGTTGAGGAATTCCGGGTTGAAGGTGCGTTTGACTTCACCTTTGACCAAGTCTTCAACCTTGGCAGAAACCATGTCATCGGCCGAAGACTGGAAGCCCAGGCCCTCGCGCTTCTGCAAGTGCCGCGCCCCAATGTTCGACGTCATGATGATGATCGTGTTCTTGAAGTCAACCGTGTTGCCGAGACCGTCGGTGAGTTGGCCGTCTTCAAAAACCTGCAGCAGGATGTTGAAGACATCGGGATGCGCCTTCTCGATTTCGTCGAGCAGGACCACGGAGTAAGGCGCACGCTTCACCCGTTCGGTGAGCTGGCCACCTTCTTCGTAGCCCACATATCCGGGAGGCGAGCCGATCAGCTTGGAGACCGAATGCTTCTCCATGAATTCCGACATATCGAAGCGGACTAAAGATTTGTCGCTGCCGAACATGAACTGTGCCAGAGTGCGGGCGACTTCCGTTTTGCCAACGCCGGTCGGTCCGAGGAACAAGAACGATCCGATCGGCCGGTTCGGGCTCTTCAGCCCGGCGCGGCTGCGGCGGATGGCGCGGGCCAAAGCCACAATGGCCTTGTCCTGCGAAATAATCCTCTTGTGCAGCTCTTCTTCAATCCGCAGCAGCTTCTGGGTCTCTTCTTCTTTGATCGAGGTGATGGGCACGCCGGTCCAGCGCGATACCACGTCCTCGATGTCCTCCCGACCGACAACGCCGGTGGAGGATTCATCGAGGTGGTATTTTTCGCGAAGGGCGCGCAGGTTCTCGCGCTCCTTGCGTTCCTCGTCCGAGTAGAAGCGCGCCTTCTCGAACTCGTGGTTCGCGATGGCGTTCTCCATACGGTGGACGATGAACTTGATGCGCTTCTGGACTTCGGTGATTTCTTCCGGCAACGAAGTCTGGCGCAGCTTTACGCGGGCGCCGGCTTCGTCGACCAGATCGATGGCTTTGTCCGGAAGGAAGCGGTCCGGAATGTAGCGGTTCGAGTGTGAGACCGCAAAGTTGATGGCTTCGTCTGTGTAGGTGACCGCATGGAACTTTTCGTAGCGGTCTTTGATCCCGAACAGAACTTTTACGGCATCGGCCTCGTTGGGAGGCGGAACTTTTACGGCCTGGAAGCGCCGCTCGAGCGAACGATCCTTTTCGATGGACTTGCGATATTCGCCCGGCGTGGTGGCGCCGATGCACTGAATTTCGCCGCGCGACAAAGCGGGCTTCAAGATGTTGGCGGCGTCGAGCGAACCTTCCGCCGAGCCCGCGCCGACCAAAGTGTGCAATTCGTCGATGAAGATGATGGAGTTCTGCGACTCCATTAATTCCTTCATGATGGTCTTGAGGCGTTCTTCGAACTGGCCGCGATATTTGGTGCCGGCGACAATTAGTGACAGGTCAAGCGCCAAAATACGCTTGTCGGCCAGGAACGACGGAACTTCGCCGTCGGCGATGCGCTGCGCCAAGCCTTCGACGATGGCAGTTTTGCCAACGCCGGGTTCGCCGATCAGCACTGGGTTGTTCTTGGTGCGGCGGCAGAGAATCTGAATGACACGTTCCAGCTCGCCGTCGCGTCCCACCAGGGGGTCGAGCTGGCTGTCCATGGCAGCCTGGGTCAAATCACGCGAAAATTCGCTGAGCAGGGAAGACTCGCGCTGGCGCTGCGGGGCAGCTTTTTCCTGGCTGGTGCGCGCCAGTTCTTCTCGAATCGTGGAGAGCCGCAGGCCGCGCTCGTGCAGAATTTCAGCGGCGAAGCACTTCTCTTCCCTTAGTAAACCCAACAGCAAATGCTCGGTCCCAATGTGCTTGTGCGACAGGCGCTCAGCTTCCTCGGCGGCGTAGGCCAGGACGCGCTTGCACTCGTTGCTCAGCGGCAAATCCACCGACGTCGAGACTTTCTCCCGGATCGTAGTGTGCCCTTCAATCTGTTTACGAATGGATTCCACCGACGCGTGGGAGCGCAAGAAGCGATTGGTCAGGGCTTTGTCTTCGCGCAGAAGGCCCAGCAGCAGATGCTCGGTTTCAATATAAGGAGAACCGAACTGGCTGGCTTCATAACGCGCAAAAAAGATGACGCGCCTCGCCTTTTCCGTATACCGTTCAAACATAAAACCCTTTTCCCCCCTGAGATCTCCAGGGAGCGGGGGATCAACCGGTCAGCCCTCGCCCTTGAAAACTCCTCACCAAGGTTGCTCCAGCAATCAAGGTACCACCTGACTACACCCTTAAATCATAACTTATCATTTCGTTACGTGTTACCAAAGGCACCTTTGTGCCAGTTTCTTGCAATCCCTTATCACTGCCCATCTCAGGCTCCGCTCAAACTCTCCGGGACGACTTCTTCAATCCGTCCCCGCTGCAAACGCAGCACCCGATTGCAACGGCGGGCAAAAGCAAAGTTGTGAGTCGCAATGAGAGAGGTGAGCTGATGCTCGTGATGCAATCGCGAGATCAATTCGAAGACCGCTTCCGCCGTGCGGCTATCCAAGTCTCCGGTCGGCTCATCCGCCAGCAACAACTTCGGCTCGACAATCAGAGCCCGGGCCAGAGCAACGCGTTGCTGTTCTCCACCAGAGAGTTCGCCGGAGCGATGATGAGCGCGCGGTCCAAGTCCTACCTGTTGCAACCATTGGGAAGCTGTTTTCTCAGCCTCTCCGCGCGCCGTCCCCCGAAGCAGAAGCGGCATGGCGACATTTTCTTGCGCCGTGAATTCCGGCAGCAGGTAGTGGAACTGCCACACAAAGCCGACTTCGCGGTTACGAAATTCGGCGGCCGCATCCTGGGAAAGCGAACTCAACCGCAAGTTGGCGCAGTATACGTCACCCGCGGAAGGGCTATCAAGCGCACCCAGGATATGCAACAGGGTGCTCTTTCCCGCGCCCGATTCACCCACAATGGCCAGCATTTCTCCTTTGGCCACCTGAAACGATAAGTTTTCAAAGAGCACCAGATCGGAGCCACCCGAACGGAAGACCTTCTTGAGACCTTCCACCCGCAACATTGACTCGCTCATTAGATGCAATTAGAACGCTTTCCGTATCAAAGTCGCGCCGAGCCCCGCCCGCCGCGCAAACCCACTGAAACCGCTGCCCTAGATTAAAGCATGGAAGGCCGGCGCACGGCAGACTGACGAATGGTACGCCACGCTGGCACAGTGAGTTGCGGGTTTTCTTTCTGCGGGGCAATCACTGTCACTTTAGCCCGCGGCGGCGGTGACGATGTGACTTCAATCACCACCGGTCGCCGCATTCTTGCCGGGAAAAGACGCAATCTCTCCCGTGGAATGCAGTACCGTCCCCGTTCCCGGCCTGTGAGAGGCCGCGAACTACTCATAGCGCAAGGCTTCGGCGGGCAGGATGCGCGCCGCGGACCAGGAAGGATAAATCGTCGCCAGCAACGACACTCCCAGCGCCACCGCGGCCACGCCGACGCCATCCAAAGATCGCGGAGCAAACGGGACGTAGTCAATGGAATAGACTTCCGCCGATAGCGAAAAGAGATGATAGTGGCCGCCCGCCCAGGAAAGGACATAGCCCAGCACCAACCCAATGGCGGTGCCGAGTACTCCGATCAGCAGGCCCTGCGCAATGAAGACCCGCCGCACCTGCGCTTTGCGGGTTCCCATGGACATGAGAACCGCAATGTCGCGAGTCTTCTCCATCACCATCATGATCAGGGAGATGAGGATGTTCAGAGCCGCCACGAACACAATCAGACCTATGGTGATATAGGTGACCAGTTTCTCCATCTTCAGGGCGTGAAACAGAGCCTGGTTCTGCTCCATCCAATTGGTGGTCATGAAGCCGGGCCCGGCAGCCTGCTCCAGTTGGTCGCCCACGGCGGGCGCTTTATCGATGTCGTCAATCTTGAATTCGATCACCGTCGTCTGATCGCCTACGCTTTCCAGTTGCTGCGCATCCGCCAGGCGAGTAAACGCCCAGGAGCTGTCGTAATCGAAGAAACCCGAATTGAAGATTCCGACCACGCGGAAGCGGGTGCCCTTGGGCACCATCCCCAAGGGGGTGAGCTCACCTTGCGGACTGATCACCTGCACCACCGACCCTACGGTCGCACCTAACGCGTCGGCCATGTCCCTGCCCAGAAGAATCGGCGGCATGGCAGCCACGCGATCCTGTACCGCCTGCAAGTCGTCGGAAGAATTTTTGGACGGGCAGATTTGGCGATATTCGGGGATGGGGTTGAAGACTTACTGGCAACCGGATTCAGATCCTCCGGCTGAGCCGATCTTGACGCGAGTTCAGCGAGATCGCTGACTTTGCGCTCATCGGCGGGAATAATTCCTTTGAGCTCCGCGCCGCGGGCCCGTGGCCCGCGCGAGATCAAAACCTGATCGTAAATGGCCGGAGCCGCGGCCACTACGTGCGGTTGCTTGGAGAGGCGATCCGTCAGCTCGCGCCAGTCTTTGATACCGTCGTCTTTAATGCGCATGAGATCCACGTGCGAGGTGGATCCAATCAGCCGGTCTTGCAGATCTTCGCGAAATCCGTTGTTGATGGCGAGAGCGATGACGAGGGACGCAACCCCGGCCGCCACTCCAGCGATGGAGATGGCGGTGATCACGCCGATGAAAGCCTGACGGCGTTTTGCCCGGAGGTAGCGGGAAGCGATGAAGAGTTCAAAGCGCATGGGAGCCTTCAGCCGTCAGCTATCGGCTTTCAGCTCATTGTATGGCAAGCTTTGTCTGCCTTGCGCTGACCATCAGTTTTTAGTTGCAGTAACCATGCGGTCAGAGTTCATTGCCACCGTGCATGTATTTCCGGAAGTCGAATCGCAGCCAGTCCAACTCGCAAACGTCGACCCGTCTAAATCTTTGGCAGGAGGGCGGGTACTTCTTGCCGATACGTCCGATAGTCTTCGCCAAATCTGTGCTCCAGTTCCGCATCTTCCATGCGGATCATCACAGCGCCGGTTACCACCGCAAACGCGGTCAGCCCATAGCAGACCGCGAGGCCGGTACCCATACTCCAGCCCAGCATCTCGCACAGATGACCCAGATAGATAGGATGACGCACGCGGGCGCGAATGCCGGAAGTCACCAGCGCTGCTCTTTGTGCTGGCCCATCACCTCGGGCAAACCGCCGAGTTGCTTGGCGCTGAAACCTTTGGCGGCGAGTATGTAGACCAACGAACCTGCGACAAATAGCATTACCGCCGGAATCCAACTCCCTGACGTCGCATAGATCTGGAGATGCCGCCATGGCCCGGTGACGACGCCAGCGACTATCCACATTCCAATCCATGCCGGCAGCGAACACCCGATAGGGCGAACGCCGGCGCGACCGCCAATACTCGGCCCACGGGTGTACTCATCGAACCAAAAAGATGGAATGGTCACGTAAACGCACGCAGCGCGGCCCAGGCGAGAGTTTGCAACAGCCGCATGTGCGCTACTTCGCTCGGATTACTGTTTTGGCGGAACTCATGTTGTCGAAGCGGTCGTAGGCGCGAACCACGACCACGTGCTCCAGCGCCGGCCGTCTTGTCTCCGGCAGTTTTATCACCGCTCGCGGGCGGCACGGGGATCCGGAAGTCGTAGTTCTCCGTCTTCGAATCGGAGATTTGATCCGCCGGCTCGATGAACTGCCAATCGCCCGCGTCCACGGAACACTCCGCGTGCTGGATCGGAGAAAAACTGTCCACGGCGCGGAAGCTGACGTGAATTTGCGCCGCCCTCCACCGACGCCGCGAGATCTTCGATTTGCGGCGGAGTCGTATCCACCTCGAAGCGGTCGCTCTCTTTTCCGCGGTCAGGGCCTCGCCGGAGAGATGCGAAGGCGCGTCCGAGGCCACCACTTTCACGGTGTATCCGCCATCGGGCAGCAGCGAAGCGTCGAACGAATAGAACTTGTCGGTCAGCTTGTCCTTCAGCAGCAGCCAGCGGGTCTCGCCGTCGCCGCGATAGTAAACCGCGTAGATCATGTTGATCGTCGTTGTCGTCGTGCACCGTCCACTTCACGCCGACCGAACTGGCGATCATGAATCGCGGGGACGCGGCGACATCAAAGTGCGGCTGGCCCGGCTGGTTGCCGACATCCGCCGGCTGTTTCGGCAGCGGCTGATAGCGCACGCCCACCTGCACGGTGATGTCGTCGAAATCCGGCGCGACGTTCTTTGGAAGATAGTTAGGGTGACGCTCTCCACGCCGCGGCGCCGGATTGCCCGGCGTGCAGAACGGCCTTCCACTGCACAAAGCGGGCGGCCGGAACATTGACTTCCGCATCTTTCTGCAGATCCACCGGCTCCCACGGGCTCCAGTTGCGGTCGGGATTGTCCACGTTGCCGCTGCGGGCGAAGAACTCGATGTTGCCCTGGCCACGAAATTCCGCCCGGCCCCAGCGGGAAAAAATGTGCGCGTCAAAAACATCGCTCTCGTAGCTGCCTTCGGCTTCGGGCGCTGCGCTCAGCAGAAACAGCTTGCCCAGATTGCTGGTCGAAGCGTAGAGCCCGCCGCCTGGGCGCTGGAGCGAAAGCCGGTGATCTGGCTGGCGCTGGCCTTGAGCAGGTCGGTGAACTCGTCCTCGCCGCGGATGGCGAAAATATGTGCCGCGATTTCCGGTTCCCGCCAGCAGGCGTCCGTGCTGATCGAACGCCAGCGCGTAGACCAGATCTTCTCGGGAAGTCCAAATGCTGTCGGGCGAACCATCGGGAGCGATGCGATAGATCTCCGAGCCGCCAGTCGCGCCACTTCCCGGAGCCGGAAAGTTGCCCATCAACGTGGACCCGACCGGAGTCATGCTGGTGATGGTGATTCCGGTCTGCGCGCCTCCAGATGCTGGGCTGCGGGAGCCGGAACGGGAGCGAGAGTCAAAGGCTGGGCGATGGATGGAGCCCGCTTTTCGCCCACGCCGGCGGCGTAGATATTGCCGGCGCTGTCCAGCGCCAGCGCGGTGATTTCCTTCTTGGGCGCGCTGTAGAGGACAAACGCCTTGCCGTCGGGCGCGATGCGGTAAACCAGTCCGCTGCCATCCGAGCCGGCGATCAGGTTGCCCTTGGCATCAAGCGCCAGCACGCGGATGTGGGCTTCGTCGCTGGTGAAGAAGAGCCGAGTGCTCGCCCTTCGGGCGTGACGCGGAAGATTTCGCCGCGATCGCCGGTGGCAACGTACAGATTGCCCGCGCCATCCAGCGCGAGGTCCCAGATGTACTTGGTGCCAGGATCGAAGTAGACGGATGAACTCCACTGCGAAGGCCTAGTTCGCATCGTCTTTGTCCTGCGCCGCTGGCGGTTCGAGCTTGTAGACCTTGCCGTCCGGATTGGTGGCGGCGTAGATCACGCCGTTTTTGCCCACCACCAGTGCCTGCACTTGCAATTCCTGCGTCTCAAAGATTGTGGTCGACTGGCCTGCCGGGCGTAATCCGGTAGACCCGCGCCGGGTTGCCCGCGGCGGCGTAGAGATTGCCCTGCGGATCGGCGGCGATCGTCCAGATGTAGGCCGATGGCGTGGTGTAGAGCGCTTTGAATGCTGGGGCGAGTTCCAGCCCGCCCGCGCTGCGAATGGCGACGCCCTGCGTTGTGCCTTTGGTCAGGTCGTCGAATTTCGATTGTTCCCAGGTGCGCGTGCCTTCGGCGAAAGCCAGGGCGGTGGACAAAAAGGAGGACAGCATGACATGCCAGAATTTTTCGCAGTACAAGCGGCAATGTTCTAACCTCAATTCAGATTTGAGCGGAAAATTCAGCGTACCACGGGCAATAGCGGCGACCGTCGGAACTACGCCGGACTTCTATTGATATGTGATGGTCAGACTTGCGCGCCGGAAACCACGTAATCCAGCGGCGGGGTATGCGACTCGTTCACCGAGGATTCGGCCTGCACCACCATCTCCTGCGTGCCGCGCATGCCGTCCATCACATTCATGATGGAGAGGGGCAGGGCGGGCATGACTTTGTCGGCGACCACCGCCTCGGGATCGGCCTCCAGCAGCGAAACATACACGCGGTTGTTGACGTGTTCTTTGTTCAGCAGGGCGATGGTGGAGGCCAGATCCAGCTTGCTGTCGAACAGCGGAGAGCTGTGGCGCAGGCGGTCGAGAGTTTCGCCATCGCTGACCAGAATGCGCAGCGGTCCCTTGGAAATCGAAGTCGGAATGTGAACGGGAATCTGGCGCACCACGGGGTCTCCGCGATAGGGGCGCAGCAGCGCTTCGATCGTGATTTCGCTGCCGGGACGGGCTTCGGTGACATCGGTGCGGGCGCTTTCCAGCCGCGCCCAGCGGCGGTCGTGCAGAAGCTCGAAATCCAGCTGCACGCTGCGAACGCCGGGAGTGTTGTAGGGATTGTCGTAAACGCGGCTGAAATCGTCGCCCAGAGCCAGCGCGGCCAGAATCGGCGGCGGGCTGGCCGCCATCCGCGGGGGCGAACATGTTCTGCACAGTCACATCCGGATAGCCTTCCACGCTGATGTCGGCCGTTCATGCGGTAGGTGGTTTCTTCGCCGTACTCGTTGACGCCATGCAGCGCGTTGAAAACGGTCGCCATCATGGCCACCGGGCTGAGCCGCGGCATTGTTGAGCACTTCATAGTGAAATTGCCGCGGGGTCAGCCCGCCGTGGATGGTGAGCGTCACGGGAATCATGTCCGGCTTCTTGCCGAATTCGCCGAGAATGCCGGTATGGCGATCCTGCACGAACGCGCCGACCGGCTCGGTGGCATTCACGATCTTGAAAGCGTTCAGCGGCGAGGCCAGCGTCGCGACCACGTCCGCCTTGGTCATGGGCAGGTCGACCATGCCGTACTGCAGCAGGGGATGGCCGCAGGCCAGCAGATGGTGCGCGTCCATGTAGGTGACGGTGCAGGTGGCGGAGATATCCATATCGCCGCGCACCAGAATGGCGCTGATGGCGGAGCCGGGCTCCAGCGGTTCCGGCTGCTTGGCGTCGCTGACCGACCCCGCGCCCATCACCGGCACGATTCCGGCGGCGGCAAACTGCGGAGCAAAGAGCTGAACCGCGTCCTGCGAAAAGCCGTTGAAAACCAGCGGCGTCTCAATTGGCTTCAGATAGTTGGCGAAGTCCTGCGTACGCGTGCCGTACGCTAGTCCGGGCCGGAAGTCTTGCTGGGCAGCATCGGCCTGGCCTTGGCCATGTCCGGATCGGTTCTCCGGACGTCTGGTCCATGGCGTTGATCTCCAGCATCTCGGCGATGGGAGTCACGCCGGCGATCGGCTCTTTGGAGAATTCGCCGATGCGGAAGGCAATGGCGCCCGCCAGCTTGCCGTCAAAATAAACCGGGCTGCCGCTCATGCCCGGCGACCACGCCGGTGTATTCCACTTTGGCGCCGCTCAGGCGGACCAGAATCACATCGCCCTTGGGGCCGTTGACATTGTTCAGAATGCCCAGGACTTCCACGTCCATGGCCTCCGGCTTGGTGCCCTGGAATACCGTGTAGGCGACGCCCTTCATGCCGGCGTGAATCTGGCTCAGCGGGATGGTTTCAACGGACTTTGAGGATCTGCGCTTGCGGCGCAACGGCAACGAGAAGACCAGCAAAAGGCACAATACACCACAGGCGAAGAACAGTACGTCTCATGAATTTCCCCGGAGGACCAACAGCCAAGTCCGTCACAAACACTTGCACTCCGCGCGTCGTATTCGGGTTTGCCAGGGAGGGGAGCGGCCAGAGCCAAGCAAAACATCCCATTCGCGAAGCTCTGCGTCTATACTAGCATAGGTTTTTTCGAGGGATTCCCATGTTTTCCAACTCGTTTCAAGCGCACGGCGCGCGCTGGCCGGACGTTTTGCGCCTTGTATCTGCTTGCTGACTGCGGCTTGGCTGTTGGTTCGCCGGCGCCATTCCTGCATTCGGCGCAGGATCAGACCTGCTCAGCCAGGATAACAGCCAGCAGAAGTCCACCGAGGCGCCTCCGGAGGCGGGCGGGCCCGACAGAGCGACGTCGGCCCTTATGCGATCCCCAAGAAGAAGGAAGAGCCGCCGCCGCCTCCGCCGGAGAAGCCCAAAAAGATCGAGGGCATGCCGGATTACTCCATCCACGTGAGTGTGCCGCTGGTGGAGGTGCCGGTGCTGGTGACGACCAAGGATGGGCAGTTCATCCCCGACCTGAAGCAGGACAATTTCCGCGTCTACGAAGATGGAGTGCAGCAGAAGATCAGCGAACTTTGGCATCACCGAAGCGCCCATCACCGCCGTGTTGCTGGTGGAGTTCGCGGCCACCAACTACTCGCTTCATGATTGACGCGCTGCAGGCTTCCTACACGTTCGTCAGCATGCTGAAGAAGAACGACTGGGTGGCGGTGGTTTCCTACGACATGAAGCCACACATGCTGGTGGACTTTACCCAGGACAAGCAGGCGGTCATGGGGGCGATCGATCAGCTGCGCATCCCGGGATTCTCCGAAACCAACATGTTCGACGCGCTTTACGACACGCTGGACCGGCTGGACGGATCGAAGGGCACAAGTACATCATTCTGGTCAGCACCGGCTTCGACAGCTTCAGCAAGCTGACCCTGGACCAGATCTGAAGAAGGTCAAGACCACCCACGACGTGACCATCTATTCCGGTCAGCATCGGCTGGATGCTGCGCGAATATTGCGAGACCCACGGCTGCACGGGCTATTCCCATGGCATGGGCATTCCCATCAGCGAGATGGATTACCTGCAGGCGGACAACGAGATGCAGACCTTCGCCCGCATGACCGGAGGCCGCTTCTACCAGCCGCGTTTTGAGGGGAGCTATCCCTGAAGTTTTTCACGACATCATCGGCGACATCCGCAACCAGTACAACCTGGCCTACCATCCCACCAACCCGAAGCTGGATGGCACCTATCGCAAACTGAAAGTCGAAGTGGTCGGCCCGGATGGCAAGGCCTCTGAAGATCAAGGACCAGAAAGGCAAAGACGTGAAATACCATGGTGATCGCGCGCGAGGGCTACACCGCGAAGCACACCGTGGAATAGCTCTAGTGAACGTGGCCGATGGTCGAGCAGGAAATAAGGCCGCACGCCGAGAAAAACCACCAGCGCCATTCCCAGCCCGGCTCGCGGTTCACTTCCGGAATCAGGTCGGACGCGGCGACATAAATAGTGACTCCCGCCGAAAGCGGCAGGCCGAAACTCACCTGATGCCGCAACAGCGCCATGGTCAGCACGCCGGCCAGCGTGGCTGCGCCCAGGAGCATGGAAGCCCCCCAGGCCATGCCCCGGCTCTGTCCGCTGGCCAGCATCACCGACGCCACGGTGAAACCCTCCGGAATCTTGTGCAGGAAAATCGCCAGAAAAATAATCCATCCCAGCCAGTTGGAAACGATGAACCCCGAAGCGATGGCGATGCCATCGAAAAACGTGTGAATGATCAGTCCGAGCAGAACGGAATAGCCCGGTGTGCGCGTGGACGAATTCGTCCGTGTGGGTTTCTTCGCCAAAATGAAAATGCGGAGTGACCGTGTGCTCGAAGAAATGAATGATCAGATAGCCGAGCGAGAATCAGAAAGGCCGCGCTTCTTGCCGCTGACTCCAGGCTGGCGGGAAAATCTCCACAATCGCGGTGGCCAGCATGAATCCCGCGCCGAGCGCGACGAAATACTTAAGATAGGAGCGGTCCCAATGGCGGTGAACAATGATGGCGCCGCCAAAAACATTGGCCGCCGCCGCGGTCAGGCCGAGCAGAATACTGAGAGGGATGGGATGCATGAGCGTGAGGGATGATAGCAGTTCTCGGTTCCCAGCTCTCAGTTCGCAGTTTTATGCGGCTGGGCGGATGGAGGCGATTAATCCATTCAGTATTTTGCCAGCTCGGCTGCTTTGTCCAGAGCATGTTGCGCTTCGTCGGAAGCAACGTAGCTCAGGTTCTGCGCGATATCAGTTGGGTCTCGACCTCGACCAGAGCGCCTCTGGCTCTACCGAGAAAGTAAAAGAAATCGTTGCCCGTGAAGCGCGCCTGGCCTTCGGCGATGTTGGTTGGAATGGCCACGGCCGCTCGTCGAGTCAAGCTGGCCAGGCCAAACACCTCGTCGCGCGGATAGGTTTTGGTGATTTTGTAGACGTCCATGACAAAAGACATCGCTTTCTGCCATGCGATCAAATCGCGATAAGACGCTCCATAAAACACTCCTCCTGGGCAATCTTGATGGAAATTCCAGCAGAAAGCTGTGATGGATGAACACTGCGCTGCGAACTGAGAACCGAAAACTAGAAACTGGATTATCCGCTATGCCGGATGTGCATCACGTCGCCATCCTGCACGATGTAGTCTTTGCCTTCCAGCCGCAGCGTGCCCTTGGCGCGGGCGTTGGCTTCGGAGCCGGCTTCCAGCAACTGGTCCCAGCGGATGGTCTCGGCGCGGATGAAATGCTTTTCCAGGTCGGAGTGGATGGCGCCGGCCGCCTTGCTGCGCGCGAGTGTTCACCGGGATGGTCCAGGCGCGGCATTCGTCTTCGCCGGCGGTGAAGAAAGAAATCAGGCCCAGCAGCTCGTAGGTTTTGCGGATCAGACGGGAGAGTCCGCTCTCCGTCAGTCCGTAGCTGGAGAGGAATTCGGCGGCGTCTGCATCGCTCATCTCGGCCAGCTCGGCTTCGACTTTGCCGCAGATGGCCGTCGCGCCGGCATTCGGACGGGAAGCGACTTCGCTCGAGCTGTATTTGCCGACGGCCTGCTCCAGTTCTTTGCCAAGCTCCGTGCTCTCGCCGATGTTCAGCACATAGAGGATCGGCTTCTCGCTCAGGAACATGAAGCCCCGCAGCCGTTTCTTGTCTTCCGGCGACATCTCCATTTCGCGCAGCGGATGCTCCGGCTCCAGCTGCGCTTTGGCACTGCTTCAGTAGTTCGAATTCTTTTTCCAGGTCGGGGGACCGCATCTTCTTCAGATCTTTTTCCAGCCGCTCCAGACGCTTTTCGATCTGGCCGAGGTCGCTGACCATCAGGTCGAACTCGACGTTCTTAATGTCGCGCAGCGGATCGATCGCGCCCGCGTGAGGGATGGAGGGTCCTCGAAGGCGCGAACCACATGGGCGAGCGCGTCCACATTGCGCAGATGGCCGATGTAGCCGCTTTCCTTCAGCGCCTCCTGGCCGATGGCGCCGACATCCACGTACTCCACGGAGGCGTGCGTCAGCTTCTTCGGGTTGTAGAGCGCGGCCAGCCTGTCGAGCCGCTCGTCGGGAACCTTGGCGACGCCGACGTGCGCTTCGCGCGGGTTGGCGCGCGCGTG
>CAVOMN010000006.1:0-789860 GCA_963697035.1 uncultured Acidobacteriaceae bacterium
GGCTGGGTCGGAAGAAGCCTATGCCTGGCTTATTGGTGAGTTCCATCAGCCGGTTTACAGCCTGGTGTACCGGATTGTTACCGACGCGGCCGATGCGGCCGATACCACGCAGGAAGTCTTTCTGAAGGTGTTTCGCGGCATGAAGCAATTCCATGGTGAATCCAGCCTGAAGACCTGGATCTACCGTATCGCGATTCACGAAGCTTCCAACCGGCGGCGCTGGTGGTTTCGGCACAAGAGCAAAGAAACATCCATGGAACCGCTGGGACGCGGAAACGGAACATGGGCAGGCGCTGGGTCTGAAAGACAGCCTGGTTGACGAAGCGGATTCTCCGTTTGAGAACATGTTGCATGAGGAAGTCCGGGTGCCATGTCGAAAGTGAGTTGAAGCAAGGTAGCGGAGCCTTACCGGACCGCGGTGATCTTGCGCGATCTGGAAGATATGTCTTACGAAGAGATTGCCGAGATCACGCGAGTTTCTCTAGGAACGGTGAAATCGCGCTTGACCCGGGGACGCGAGGCTTTACGGCAACGGTTGAAAGCTTATGTACGAGAGGTGGGACCGCAGCTGGGGAATCGAGAATCCGGTCGAGGTGCGGGCGAAACGCGGCGAGGGGATCAAGAACTCGCCGCTGGGGCCCAACTTTGAGGTGACACCATGAAGTGCATCCAGGCCAAATCGCTGTTCTCTGAGTACCTGGACGGCGCGGTAACGGGAAAGCAGATCAGGGAGTAAGTCAGCATCTGCAAGCCTGCCCGGATTGCCAGTCAGGAATACGGTTCGCTGCGGCAAGTGCAACAGTTGTTGTGACGGTACGGCGGAGAAAAGCGCCAGATGACCTGGCGTTGAAACTGCGGGTTGCCATTTCACGCGAGGCAGCGCGCGGACACGGGAGCCCTACTGGCCGGGGTTGCGGGTACGGTTGGAAAACTCATTGAATGCGTTCATGTTTCCGGCGATGGCGGGTCTGGCCGCAGCCGTAGTGATTTTTGGGATTCTGCTAGGTTTTCTGGCGTTCCCCTTGCAAGCCAGCAACGCCGATGTCCCTCTTTCATTGAATACCGATCCGCAATTGCAGCAATCGGGCTTTGGAAGCGCCCTAGATTCGATCCATGACGATTCGCTGGTGATCGAAGCGGTAGTGGACTCCAATGGGAGGGTAGAGGATTATCGCGTGCTATCGGGCAGCAAAGAGTCGAAGGGGTTGTCGCCGGAGGTAAAGAATGCGTTCATTTTCACCACGTTCCGGCCGGCGACTTCCATAGGTCGTCCAACTGCGGGTCGCGCGGTGCTTTCTTTTTCGAAGATCAGCGTGAAAGGGTAGAAGCGCTAGCTACTGGCGACTGGGAAACGGCTTATCCACGGAAGCTAGTGGCTAGTAGCTAACGTGGAGTTCTTTCGTTTGACCCCCTGCGCATAACCCCTTAAACTTACGACATACGCGTAACCCGCACCCCCCGGAGGCATCCCCTGAATTTCCGGTTACGAGGTTTACTCGTAGCGGCCTTGCTGGGGCTGTTGGCCCAGGCATGTCTGGCGCAGAACCCCAGGCGGTCTCTCTGGACACGAGCGAAACTCTGTTCACGGTTCTGACCGCGATCAATACCTGCGGCTTCGATGCGGAGCTGACGCTTCGCTTCCGGTGCGAGCGCAGGTGCGCGACCAAGTCGCTAAAGCGGTTCAGGCGTCGCAGGATGCCCCGAAGTAACCCAGAGCATGTGCAAGCTGTACAGAGATCATCAGCAGGCGGATGATTCGCGAACCCTGGCGGAATATGTGTCGCTGGCGTTGTACCTGAATCCGCCGCCGGCACTGACTCCAAGGTGAAGGAAGCCGACATGCCGCCGGATGCGGTGGTGGTGGTGGGAATTTTGCCGGCGCTGCAGAAATTCGCCGAACTGGCGGGGCTGCATGCAATCTGGCAGCGGAGAAGACCGAATATGAGGTCTTGACCGAACGCTATCATGCGGCCGTGGCCAAGATGCTGTTCGACACGGAGATCTATCTCAAGCTGCCATCGGCGGGTTATCTGGGACGCCAGTTTACCGTGTTGCTGGACCCCATGGGCGCGCCCGGACAGACCAATGCGCGGAACTACGGGTCGGATTACTACGTGGTGATCTCTCCCGGCAGAGGTCACCGGGCTCAAGATGGAGCAGATCCGTCATACTTACCTGCACTATCTGCTTGATCCCATGGCGTTGAAGTATCCGGTGGAGGTCAAGCGGTTACAGCCCTGCTGCTCTCGGTGCAAAGCCTCTCCCATGGACGAAAGCTTCAAACAGGATATGGCGTTGCTGGTGACCGAGTGCATGATTCGCGCGGTGGAGGCGCGGATGACGGGCTCCGGCAAGGATGTGGAAGCGCAACGGCAACAGGCGGTGGCAGGATTCGGAAAAACAGGGATACATTTTGACCGGATATTTCTACAGCACTCTGGAACGGTTTGAGAAAGATCCTGCCGGATTGCACGCGGCGTTTGAGGACATGCTGTCGAAGATTGATGTCCGCAAGGAAGAGAAGGAGGCGGCGCAGATCCGGTTCGCCGCCAAGGCCGATCCGGAGGTACTGCATCTGGCGCGCCCGCAGCGGCGCCGAAACTGTTGCAGACTGCTTCGCAACAGCTTTCGAAGGCGATCCGGAAGGGGCCCAGAAACTGGCGCAGCAGGCGCTGGATGAAAAAAGCGAAGACCCGGGCCAGGCTTTGTTTATCATGGCGGAAGCCGCCACCATGAACCGCGATATGCCAGGGCGCGCGCAAGTATTTCCAGCAGGCTTTGGAAGTCGCGCACGAACCCAAGGTAGTGGCATGGTCGCATATCTACCTGGGAAGAATTCTCGATTTGCAGGAAGACCGGGAAGCGGCGCTGGATCATTACCGGGCGGCGTTGACCGCGGGGGCGGCTGTGCCGGAGGCCAAAGCCGCGGCGGAACGGGGCATCCAGCAACCTTACGAGCCGCCGCATCATCAGCCAACAGGAACAGCAGTAGCTGGAGAAATAAAGCGATTC
Source organism: uncultured Acidobacteriaceae bacterium (assembly GCA_963697035.1). Lineage (GTDB taxonomy): Bacteria > Acidobacteriota > Terriglobia > Terriglobales > Acidobacteriaceae > PALSA-270. Next base: position 3,013 of record CAVOMN010000006.1, read on the forward strand.
GGCAATTTCCGGATTGCGACCCTACAAGGAGAAAGCATGAAGCGAGCAGCGATGATGGTCGTGATCCTGAGCCTGGCGGCCTTGGCTCTGTGGGCACAGCAGACGCCGGCCCCACAAAATCCGCCGGCCGGGCAGACGGGCGCAGCCCAGACGGCCACGCCGCCCGCAGCCAAGCGGCTGCCGCAGGCCAAGACGCAGCCGGAGTATCAGGCCTATCAGGCTGCCATGGCCAAGGCGAATGACCCGGCGGCGTTGGAAAGCGGCGGCCAACGATTTTGCCGCCAAGTATCCGGACAGCGAGTTGCGCGTATTCTGCTCTACAAGGCGGCGATGAACGGCTACCGCAACGCGCAACAACGGCGACAAAATGATGGAAATGGGACGCAAGGTGCTGGCGATTGATCCCGACAGCCCGGAAGCGCTGCTGGATGTTGCGGAGATCCTGGTGGAACGCACGCACGATACCGACCTCGACAAGGCAGCAACGCTGGGATGAAGCCGAGAAAACTGCTGCAGCACTGCTCTAGAGACAATCGACACCGACATCGTGATCCCTCCCAGCACGCCGCAGGAAAAAGTGGACGCGTACAAGGCGCGATCATGCGATCGAGCGCCTATTCCATTCTGGGCACGCTGGCGTACAACCAGGAGAAATATCCGGAAGCGGAGAGCTATTACCGTAAGTCGCTGGATGCGTTTCCGTCCCAGCCCGATCCGGTGGTGGTATTGCGTCTGGCGCTGGCTCTGGATAAGCAAGGGCGCTACGCGAGACGCGTTGAAGGAAGCCGATCGGGCGGTGGAGTTGACCCAGCAGATTCCGTCATTGCCGGAGCCGGCCAAGAGCGAACATGACCGGCTGGTCCAGCTTACGGGGGGAATTCCGAGTTCGAGCTCCAGCCCGCCGGCGAACCAGCCAGCCCCGGCTACGCCCAAGAATAGCGGAGCGGCCTGCCGAGACTAGTCCGGGCTTTTGCGACCGGTTCGCCATGCCACGGAAGGCCGCACTCTGGCGCCCGTGCGCAGCATATTCTCCTCATGACGAAGCCACGGGACATTGCGGCTCTGCAGGAGGCTCTGGGCCACCGCTTCACGCGCGTGGAACTGCTGGAGCAGGCGCTTACGCACACCTCGCAAGCGCGCGAGCAGGAGGCGCAGCAAGCCGCCGGCAGCCCGCGGGTGGGCGACAACGAGCAGCTGGAGTTCCTGGGAGATGCGGTTCTGGGATTCATCGTCAGCGAAGAGTTGTTCCAGCGCTTTCCCCATTTCCGCGAGGGCGAACTTTCCAAACTGCGGGCCCATCTGGTCAGCGAAAAGCATCTGATCCGGGTGGCGCGGGAATTGAATCTGGGCGCTTATCTGCGCCTGGGACGGGGCGAGGAAAACAGCGGCGGCCGCCACAAAACCGCGCTGCTGGTGGATGCGCTGGAGGCGGTGCTGGCGGCCCTATTCCTGGATGGGAAGCTGGAGCCGGCGCGCCGCGGTGGTGCTGCGGCACATCCTGGATCCCGGAATTGGAGCGCCTGGCCAGCAACGGGCAGGGCCTGCCGCTGACCGACTACAAGTCCGCTTTGCAGGAAAAATTGCAGGCCGCGGGACGTCCCCAGCCGGCTTATGTTCTGGTGGAGACGCAGGGTCCGGAGCATCGCAAGATTTTCACCGTCGAGGCCCGGCTGCGGGCGCTCGGATGCGCCAGGAACTGAGTTCGTGGGCCGGGCGGAAGGTTCGACCAAAAAAGAAGCGGAGCAGGATGCGGCGCGGCAAGTGCTGGAATATCTGGTGGCGTCCCGCCGGAAAGAGACCTGTCGGCGGCGGGCACGGGCGCAACGAGAATCCAAGCTGTGATGGCAGCAGCGGAGAAACACCGTGCAACCGACTGGGCTGGATTCGGCTGCAATCGCTGCTGGCGACCGTCGTCATTGCCGTGTTCATCATTACGTTCGTGGTGCAGGCCTTTCAGATTCCGTCCGAATCGATGGAGAACACCCTGCTGATCGGCGACTATCTGCTGGTGGACAAGTTCCGCTATGGCGGCGGCGGACGATTCTCTGGCACCATGTCATGCCCTACCGCCCGGTGCAGCGGGGTGACATTATTGTTTTCAAGTATCCGGTGGATCCCAGCGCAGCATTTTGTGAAGCGGGTCATTGGCAGTCCCGGGGACCGGGTGCGGCTGGTCAACCGGCAAGTCTATGTCAACGGCAGTGCCGCTGCAAGAGCCCTACGTGCGGCATATCGGGCCGATGCGTGATCCCTTTCCGCGACGATTTTCCCCAGCTCGACGCTCCCGACACCGGAGTGCAGGCGCGATTGGTGGCTGGAGATGAAGAAACTGGTGGAGGACGGCCAGCTGATCGTGCCCGCAGGGAATTATTTTGTGATGGGCGACAACCGGGAAGACAGCCTGGACAGCCGCTATTGGGGATTTGTGCCGCGGGCGAACATCGTAGGGCGGCCGTTGCTCATCTACTGGTCGGTGCGGAACACGGCCAGGATATGCCGGAGTGCTTCCACGCGCGGGTGATAAACTTTTCCATTTCGCCTATGCCGTCACGCATTTGTTCCAGATTACGCGCTGGGACCGGACATTGCGGTTAGTCAATTAGCAGATCGACTTCGAACGGAGAGAGACACTTCGTGGCCAAGAAAAAAGAGACTGCCCAGAGAAGCAGCCGCGCGAAACTACGGTGGAGTTCCTGGCCTCGCTGGCCGCGGTGCTGGTAACCGGGCTGTTCATCATCACGTTTATCGTGCAGGCTTTCGAAATTCCCTCCAGTTCCATGGAGAACACTCTGCTGATCGGCGACCACGTATTTGTGAACCGGGTGCAGTTTTCGCCGCCGACGAAGTGGATGGGGCCGGTGCTTCCCTACCGCGCAGATCCGGCGGGGGGACATCGTGGTTTTTCTTTCCCCGGCGGAGCCTGGACTGTACGTGGTGAAGCGGATCATCGGCATTCCGGGAGACCGCATTCATCTGCGGGACGGCGTCGGTGTATCGCAACGGAGAGAAGCTGGACGAGCCCTACGTGATCCACAGCGTGCGGCGACTACATCCCGTACCGCGACAACTTTCCGGCGGTGCCGCCGACGGAATCGAATGCCAGCGTCAATCCCGGACTGGGCACTGGCTCTGCCGCAGCACATTCAGAGGCGACGATTGGTGGTTCCTCCGGACAGCTATTTCGGCATGGGCGACAATCGCGACGTCAGCCAGGACAGCCGCTTCTGGGGATTCATTCCGCGGCAGAACGTAATTGGCCGGCCGTTGTTCATTTATTGGTCGTTCGAAACTCCGGCCGGCCAATATCTGGAGACCGGAATGGGACAGCGGTTGGAGATTCTGCTCGCACGTGGTGATTCACTTCTTCGATGAGACCCGCTGGCGCCGTACGTTCAGGATGGTACGTTGAGTTTTTTCCGCTCCAAACGCGGCGCTGGCGGCGATCGCCGTGGTTGTGATCCTAGCACTGTTCCTGATACGCCCGGGGGCGGATCAACTGCGGACGACGGATCGTGCGCGCGATCAGCCTGGCGCTGGGACGGCCGGTTGAGATCGTCATCGGTAAGCATTCAACTGCTGCCCCGGCCTGGCTTTGATCTGCAGAATTTCGTGGTTCACGAAGATCCGGCGTTCGGAGCGGAGCCGACGCTGCGGGCGAGCGAGGTCAACCGCCGACGCTGCGGCTGACTTCCCTTCTGCGCGGGCGGTTGGAAATCTCCCGGCTCAGTCTTACCGAGCCCAGCCTGAATCTGGTCCGCAACGCCGCAGGCCGGTGGAACCTGGAGACTGTGCTGGAGCGGGCCGAGCAAACGCACGTCGCGCCCACCAGCAAGAACAAGACCGAAGTTCGCCCCGGATTTCCCTACATCGAGGCCAGCCTGGCGCGCATCAACTTCAAGTTCGGGCCGGAGAAAAAACCTTACACGTTGACCGAGGCGGACTTCAGCGTGTGGCAGGATTCGGAAAATACCTGGGGAATGCGGCTGAAGGCGCGGCCGGTGCGCACCGATTTCAACGTATCGGACACAGGCACGGTTCGAGTGCAAGGATCGTGGCAGCGGGCGGCGGGCCTCCGTGATACGCCACTTCAGTTCCTCGTGCAGTGGGAGAACAGCCAACTCGGCCAAGCCACGACGCTTTTCTATGGCAGCGACAGCGGCTGGCGAGGTTCGATCACGGTTTCGGCCAGCCTGACCGGCACCCCCGCCGATTTGGCCGTTCAGGGCAGCGCGGCCGTGGATGACTTTCGCCGCTACGATTTGGATGGCGGCGGACCGCTACGGCTGGCTGTGCAGTGCGACGCTCACTATGCTCCGCTTGAGCAGAAGGTCTCTGGCCTATCCTGCCAGTCGCCCATCGCCGGAGGCTTTGCGGCGCTGCAGGGAGATATCAGCGGCTACGGAAACTCGCGCGCCTATCGTCTGAAATTTTCGGCTGAGAATGTTCCGATGCAATCGCTGGTTGCGTTCGCGCGCCACACCAAGAAAAATATTCCGGAAGACTTGGCCGCCGTGGGCATGCTGGATGCAGCCTTTCAGTTCGAGCGCGAGAGCCCTCCGGACGGACCGCAAATCACATGGTCCGGCGAAGGCGAGACGCGAAATTTTGCAGTCAGCTCGGTGCTGACGGGAACAAATCTCTTGCTGAACAAAGTTCCGTTCTCAGTATCCGCAGGGGTGGCCCGGGACTTGCGCAATGGATCGCACCGTGCGCGGCCCGCGTGGGCGCAGATCGCGACGGGACCCCATCTGGAAATTGGCCCTTTCAAGTTGCCCATGGGCAAGTCTGCCGCAGTTGTCGTAAGTGGCTGGTCGTCAGGCTCGGACTACGCCTTCTCGATTCAAGGAGACGCCGGACTGCGGCGACTGCTTCAACTGGCACGCAACGTCGGCCTACCGGCCGCACAGCCCAGAGCGGACGGAATGGCCAAAGTTGATCTGCAGGTTGCAGGCTCGTGGTCCGCGTTTAGTGCCGCTACGACTCTGGGAGAAGCGCAATTGCGGTCGGTGCACGCGGAAGTTCGGGGACTGAATGAACCGCTGGAAATTGCTTCCGCAAACCTTGTCCTAACGCCGAATGAGGTCGAGGCAAAGAGTATAACCGCTTCGCTAGCCGGCAGCACATGGCACGGATCGATGACCATGCCGCGGGGGTGCGCTGGCCAGGCGCAATGTCTGGTCCGGTTTGATCTCCATGCCGACACAATCGCAACCGATGAATGGAGCGCACTGCTCGGATCCCATCCCCGCAACGGTCCCTGGTACAGGCTGTTCAGCTCCAGCCTGCAGCCCGGAACTTCTTTTCCGCTCGTCTTGCATGCCACCGGACAAGTTACGGCGGCACGGGTACTGCTTCAACAATTAACCGCGTCGCAGGTATCGGCGAATGTTGAACTGGAGAATGGCGTACTGCACCTTTCGGACCTGCAAGCGGACGTCTTGGGGGAAGACATGCCGGCGAGTGGAAGGCGGACTTCACGGCGCAGCCGCCAGTCTACAGAGGAAGCGGCACGTTCAAGGATGTCGATCTGGAACAGCTAAGCCAGATGACGCATGACAACTGGATCACAGGCACGGGAAGCGTCGCGTACACGATGGCACTGGCCGGATTGACCTCTTCCGAGTTGATCTCTTCCGCGGATGCCAGCTTGCGCGTGATGGACTTAAGGGAACACTGCCGCACGTCGTGCTGGACAGCGAGATGGGGCCGCTACGCGTGCGCAGATTTAGCGGACGAGCGCACCTGCAAGGGGGCCGCTTTGAAATTTCCGACAGTACCCTCGATGGGCCTGGCGGATCGTATCAGGTGAGCGGCACGGCCACTTTGGGTGGCGTTTTGAATTTGAAGTTGACGCGGGCGCATGCGGGCGGTTTCAGCATTGTCGGGCCCACTGGCCAGTCCGAGCGTTGCCCCGGCCACCGCGGCGGAAGCGCGAGCCGCTTTCAAACCATGAACATCCGCTGCGCGATGCATGCTGGTCGCCGTTTTCGCTGCGAGCGCCGGCGCCGATAACAGCCGGGCGAACTCAGGCGCGGCGGCGAGCATGGACCGCAAAGCTGCATCACATCGATAGAAACGGGCAGTCTTGCGCATCCAGATCCGACTCCGACTGAGTTGACGGAGAATGAAGTCAACGCCTATTTCGCGTCTGGACACATGGATCTGCCGCCGGCGTGCAGTCCGTCCGCTTCCAGGGCGAGGCGGGAGTGGTAACGGCGACCACGCGGGTGGATTTCGACCAACTTAAAGGGGGAACGAGCTCCTACAATCCGCTGCTGGAGATCTTTAGCGGGATTCATAACGTTGTGGTCGTGGCGCATGCCCACGGAAGCGGCGGGACAGGCTTCGTGCACGTGGATTCAGTTTCGCTCGATAATGTCGAAATACCACGCTTTGCGCTGCAGTTATTTGTAGAGAAATTTCTTCAGCCCACAATACCCGGACATCGGCCTGGATTCGCGATTTCAGCTGCCGGACCGCATTCAGGATGCGACCGTGGGAGAGCATAAGCTGACCGTTGTGCAAAAGTAGATAGATTCTGCGAGACCTTCTGCCCAATTGTGAGCCCAGTCCGCGCGGCGCGTGGGCAATCAGCGTGTTAGTATCAAAGCCAACTTGGCATGACTCTGCGGCATGTTGACATCCTGTTTCAGGTAATTGCGTTTCTGTTCGCCATCAGCGTGCATGAGTCGGCGCACGCGTGGATGGCGAACCGCTGCGGCGATCCCACGGCACGCATGCTGGGCCGGATCACACTCAATCCTATCAAGCATATTGACCTGTTCGGGACGGTAATGCTGCCGCTGATCGCGATATGGCAGAACATTCCGATGATGGGATGGGCGAAGCCCACGCCGGTCGATCCGCGAAACTTTCAGCATCCGGTGCGGGACGATATTTTGACTTCAATGGTGGGGCCAATCAGCAATTTCCTGGTTGCGACTGGCGCCACGGCGCTGCTCCTTCTGGTTGAGATTCAGCCTCGTCATTCGGAAAGAGCGTAGTTCGTGGCATGCCCAATGGGTACATTCCCGCGACTTCGAACTCGATCGCTCGTACCGGTGTGCCTGTTCGTTTACGAGCTTATGGTGATCAACGTGTTGCTGGGGGTGTTCAATCTTATTCCGATGCCGCCGCTCGATGGCAGCCACGTTCTGCGCCATTTTCTGCCCAGCGGGGCCCTGCGCGTCTATGATGCGGTGGGATGGGTGGGGTTGTTCGCGCTGGTTTATTTCGCGCCTGGCTTATTGGGCCGCCTGCTGAATCCGTTTCTTGATATCTTCAATTACATTCTGGTAGCAGTCTAATGCCCTCCGATTCCAAAATGAAACGAGTGCTCAGCGGCGCGCGTCCAACCGGGCAAGTTGCACTTGGGCAACTTATGTGGGCGCGGTAACAACTGGGTGAAGATGCAGGATGAGTATGAATGCTTTTTCTTCATCGCGGACTGGCATGCTCTGACCACGGACTACGCGGATACTTCGAAGGTGAAGGAAAATTCCTTCGAGGTGCTGTTGGATCTGCTGGCTTCCGGTCTGGACCCGGAGCGCTGCACTTTGTTTCTGCAATCGCATGTGCCGCAACATGCGGAGCTCTATCTGCTGTTTTCCATGATTACGCCGCTGGGCTGGCTGGAACGCGTGCCGACCTACAAAGATCAGCAGGAAAATCTGAAAGAAAAGGACTTGAGCACCCACGGATTTCTCGGCTATCCGGTGCTGCAAGCCGCGGATATTCTGATGTACAAAGGGGATTTCGTTCCGGTCGGCGAGGATCAGGTGCCGCACGTAGAGCTGACGCGGGAGATTGCGCGGCGATTCAACCAGTTTTACAACCGCAACGGAGTCCAGGTTTTTCCCGAACCGAAGCCTCTGTTGACTCCGGCGGCGAAACTGCCGGGAACCGATGGCCGCAAGATGTCGAAGTCCTATGGGAATACGATTCTGCTCGCCGATCCTGAGCCGGTGGTGCGGCAGAAACTGAAGACCATGGTGACCGATCCGGCGCGCATCCGGCGAAGCGATCCGGGCAATCCGGACGTTTGCCCGGTGGGCGACTTGCACAAGATTTTCAGCAGCCGCGAAACCATGGCCAAAGTGGAAGCCGGTTGCCGCTCGGCGGGCATTGGATGCATCGAATGCAAGAGCTGGGCGGCGGATGCGCATTGTCAGGATCCTGAATCCCATCCAGGAGCGGCGCAGGAAATATGAGGAGAATCCGCGGCTCGCCTGGGATATTCTGGAGGCAGGGTCCGCCAAGGCGCGCAAGCGTGGCCGACGCGACGATGGGCGAAGTGCGGGAGGCGATGCGCATGTCGCTTACAGTACGAAGATTCCAGGGAAGCGAGCCCACCGCAACATAGCGCGGCCCAAAACCGATGTCCGAGATATCCAAATCCGTTCCGGAAACGGCCGCTGCGGCAGAACCGGCGCAGCTTACCCCGGCGCAGGAGAAGCGCAGGGAAGAGAGCGATTTCCCTTTTGCAGTCAGCGTGGGCAGCGTGTATGAGGGCCCGCTTGACCTGCTGCTGGACCTGATTCGCAAGCAGGACATCGATATCTACGACATTCCGATCGCGAAGATCACCGCGCAATATCTGACCTATGTGGAGAAGCTGCGCGAGCTGGATGTGAACATAGCCGCCGATTTCATCTACATGGCGGCGGTGCTGATTCACATCAAGTCGAAGATGCTGTTGCCGCGTGATCCGGCGGCGGCTTCGGAAGCGCTGGAAGATCCGCGCACCGAACTGGTGAATCGGCTGATCGAGCATGAGAAGTTCAAGTCGGCGGCGCAAATGCTGATGCAGAAACAGCAGATCGAAAACGCCGTCTGTCGAATCCCGCGATAAAGGAGTTCATGGACGCTGAGGGAACCGAGCCGGAGTTTGCCGCCGACGTAATTGACCTGGTCAAGACCTTTCAGCAGATCATGGAACGCGCCCGCACGCGGCCGATGATTCAGGTGGACGAAGAAGGCGTCACAGTGGCGCAGATGATGGATTATCTGCGGCGGCGGCTATCCTTCGAAGAAAAACCGCTGCGCCTGAAGCAATTGTTGCGCAATGTGAATTCGCGGCAGGCTCTGGTTTGCATGTTTCTGGCGCTGCTCGAACTGGTGCGTTTGCAGGCCATTCAATTGCGGCAGGACCGTATTTTCGGAGATATCTTGCTGCGCAAACATGAGAATTTTGAAGCGGTGATGGCGGAGCAGGCGGCCGTGCGCGACGACTGGCGATAGACGCCGTTCGATTAATTTGTTGAAAAAACTGGCAGTGACGACCGTTCAATAATGAGTCTCAAAGCCAAACTCGAAGCCATCATTTATGCGGCGGAAACGCCGATCACGCTGGATCACATGATCCAATTGGTGAGAGAAACCCGTCGAGGGCCAATCCGCCGATCCAGCGGAACTGAAATCGAGCGTGCGCGTGGCCCTGGAAGAGCTGACCGCCGATTACTCGACCGAGAGCCCATGGCATTGAAATCCGCCAGGTCGCCGGCGGATACCGCATGTCCACCAAGCCGGAGCACCATGATGTGGTGCGCGCCTTTGCCAAAAGCCTGAAGCCGCCGATCCGGCTGTCGTTGCCTGCCCTCGAGACGCTGGCAGTCATCGCCTACAAACAGCCGGTGACTGTCCCCGAAATCAGCGAGATTCGCGGCGTGGATTCGGGCGGCGTCATCTCCACTCTGCTGGATCGCAAGCTGATCACGACCGCGGGACGCAAAGCCGTCATCGGGCGTCCGATTCTGTACAAGACGACCAAGGAATTCTTGCTGCGATTTGGGCTGAAAGATGTCAACGAACTGCCCAGCATGGAGGAGTTCGAAAAGCTGGTGGCGGAATCGTTCCAAAGCGACCTGTTGCCGGCTGAGGAGAATCGCGTCAGCACGGCGGAGCCGGCAAGTTCTGAACTTACGGCGGAGCCAGCCGCGGAAGCCCAATGAGTGCCTCGGACTCCGTCGAAGGGGACGACGAGCATGCGCGGGCACAGGAACAAGCTGGCAACGAGTGAAAATGATCCCGCCGCTTGATGATTACGCGAGCGTTAATCGTTCTGAGCGAAAAACTCCATGCCTACCGAGCGCCTGCAGAAAATCATCTCCGCCGCCGGAGTCGCCTCACGCCGCAAGGCGGAGCAACTGATCACCGGCGGATTGGTGTCGGTCAACGGTCAAGTGGTGACGGAACTGGGCAGCAAAGCCGATCCGGAACAGCGATCACATTCGCGTCAACGGAAAGCTGCTGCATGGGGCGGAGCGGCATGTTTACCTGCTGATGAACAAGCCTAAGGGATACGTGACCACGTTGCACGATCCGGAAGGCCGGCCGACGGTGTCTGGATCTGTTGCGCGGCGTGGGCGCCCGCGTCTATCCCATCGGGCGCCTGGACTATGCCAGCGAAGGCTTGCTGTTGCTGACCAACGACGGAGAGTTGGCGGATCACCTGATGAAGGCGGCGTCTCATGTCCCCAAGACTTACATGGTGAAGGTAGCGGGCAAGCCCGCGACGGAAGGCCTGCACGTTTGCGCGATGGGCTTTCATCTCCACGCGAAAAGGGTCGCAGGATAAAGACCGCGCCCGCAAAAATTCAAGCCGATCCGCGAAGCCAACAATCCCTGGTATGAGATCACGCTGATCGAAGGCCGCAACCGCCAGATCCGGCGCATGTTTGAGGAGATCGGACACCATGTGGAGAAGATCAAGCGGGTGCGTTATGGTCCTCTGGAGCTGGATGTGCACCCTGGAAAATTCCGCAGGCTTACGCCGGAAGAAGTTACGCGCCTGAAAGCTGCGACAGAGCAGAGACTTACAGCGAAGAAACCGCGGCTGTGATGGTTAAGGAATACGCCCTTTATTCGCGCCAGATTTGAGCTCTCGCGCGCTCACTGCTGGCATTCGGACAATAGTGGGCGCTTCGCCCTGCGATCACCAATCCGCTTAATGGGCGTTTTGCAGACCAGACATTTCTCGCCTTCCCGTCCATAAACGCGATGTTGCAACTGAAAAAATCCTTCTTCTCCGTCGGCGCCACGTAGTCCGAAATGGAAGATCCGCCCAGTCTCGATCGCCTCTTTCAAAACCTCCCGCACCGCCAAATACAAACGGCGCAATGACTCGTCTGCTTAGCGATGCGGCGCTCCGCCGCGGCCGGATATCCGGCGCGAAACAAGGACTCGTCGGCATAAATATTTCCCACGCCACTCAGCAATTTCTGATTGAGCAGCGCGCTCTTGATCGGTGTCTTGCGCCCGCGGAAAAGACTCTCGAAACCATCCAGCATCGACTTCGAGCGGCTCTTGGCCGGCCGCTGCAAAGTCGTCGGCAACGCTCAGCCGCCCAAAGCGCCGTCGGGTCGACAAATCGCAACTCGCGTCCTGACGCCAACCTGGCGATAGCGTGCGTATGCTTGGCGATTTCGTCGCCGGATTTGCAAACCAACATGCGTCCCGTCATGCCAAGATGCACAATCCATTGTGCATTGGCCGTAGAAGGCGCAGTGCCTCGCCTTTCTTTTTGGCGCGCTCGTGCGAGAGCAGTGGCCTTTGGCGATCCTCCAGATCAAACACGATATGCTTTCCCACCCGCCGGACACCAGCAATGTGCTTGTTTTCCAGCGCCGCCACAATCTCGGCCGCCGACGATTTCAGCGGCTCCGGTTTCGACCCGAGCCAGACGGACTCAATCACGTCGCCAGTCACACGTTTGGCGAGGCCGCGGGCGATGGTTTCAACTTCAGGAAGTTCCGGCATGGAGACTCCAGTTTACGACACGGCTATCGAGGAGTGAGCGCAAACGGAGCGCGGTGACAGCGCTTGCAACGAACTATCGATGCCTGCCAATCAAAAAAGCGATGGCTGTTCTCATTGCCCACGGTCGTGCCGCCGGGTTATCATCGTTCGTACACATCTGTTCCGCCTGATATCCCAGTAATTCAGTGTTTTCGGCAGTCTAGTCCAGGCGACACGTGTGTGCGGCCCCGCAGTGCGGGCGAGGTCTCCCTCGGGTTCGATTTACGCATAGACCGGCGAGTCAAAAGGCCTGCACCATTCTATCGCTCGGAGCATGCATTTGAAGAAGGGTAAGACGGCCGTCATAGTCGGCGCCCAGTGGGGCGACGAGGGCAAAGGCAAGATCGTTGACGTTCTATCCGAGAATTTCGCGGTCGTCGCCCGCTACGCCGGAGGGCACAACGCCGGCCACACCGTCATCATCAACGGCAAGAAGTTCGTGTTGCAGTTGGTGCCCTGCGGCGTGTTGCGCGCAGGTTGCCGCAGCGTGATCGGCAACGGCGTGGTGCTCGATCCCATTGCCTTCCTCAAGGAGGTGGCCGGCCTGCGCGAGAATGGGGTGCAGGTGGATGGCAGCCTGTTCGTTAGCAACCGCGCTCACGTGATTCTGCCTTACCACCGCATGATTGAGCTGGCGTCGGAGAATGCGCCTGGGCGGGTGAAGATTGGCACCACATCCCGCGGCATCGGTCCGGCTTATGAGGACAAGATGGGCCGCCGCGGCCTGCGGGTGGCCGATCTGCTCGACCTCAGGCTGCTGAAGACTCACATCGAAAATGCCTGCCGCGAGAAGAATATGATCGCGCATGCGCTGTTCAACTCCGAGCCGCTCGATCCCGACAAAATGTACGAGGAGTATGCCGCGGCCTCGGCGAAGATCGCTCCGTTCGTATGCGACACCGCGGCCCTGCTGAACAAGGCGATCGCCGGTGGTGAGTCCGTGATGTTCGAGGGCGCGCAGGGCACGATGCTCGATATTGACCACGGCACTTATCCATTTGTGACCTCCTCAAGCGCGACTTCGGGCGGCGCCGTCATCGGAACGGGAGTGGCTCCCACGGCGATTGACACCGTGATTGGCGTAACCAAGGCTTACTGCACGCGCGTTGGCGAGGGGCCGTTCCCGTCCGAGATTCACGACGCCAGCTGGCGATCACCTGCGCGCCCGCGGGAACGAATATGGCGCGGTCACCGGACGTCCGCGGCGCTGCGGCTGGCTGGATTTGCCTCTGTTGCGCTACGCTGGCATGATTAATGGGATCTCCTGGCTGGTCGTGACCAAGCTCGACGTGCTGGACGAACTGGCAGAGATTCCGGTTTGTGTAGGGTATAAGATCAATGGCAAGGCGACCGATGAGATTCCCGCTCATGCCAGCGGCTATGATCACGTCGAGGGCATGTATAAGAAGCTGCCAGGGTGGCGTACTTCTACCGAAGGTATAACGCAGTTCGAAAAACTGCCCCAAGCGGCGCGGGAATACCTGGCTTTTGTGGAGAAGGAAAGCGGAGCCCGCATCGGAGTGGTTTCGACCGGTCCGGGCCGGGAGCAGACTTTGTTTGTGGATGAGTTTCGCGGCAAGTTGGAAATCTCGCGCAGTGAAGACAACTCTGGCGAATCTTAGCGAACGGAGAGAGCAATGGTCGTGCTGGCGGTAACGTGGATGGCGAAAACGGGACGGGAAGCGGATGTTGCCGGTTATTTTGTGAAACTAACCGAAGCCTCTCGCGCAGGAGCCCGGCTGCGTAATGTTTCAAGCTCACCGGCACAAAACCGATCCGCGCCGCTTTTTCATTTACGAACAGTACAAAGACGACGCCGCGCTCGAGGCTCATCGCGCCACGCCGCATTTTCTGCAGTATGTAAAGAAGGACCTGCCCAAGGTGGGGGACCGCGTGGAAGGACAATCTATTCGAGCCGCTAGGGTAACCATGTGGCGCGGGCGCCCTCGCCCGCGGACCTACTTTATTCTTATCCACTCGCAGCACGCCGCCCGAGGCATAGTTCTCCTTCGACACTTCGTTGAATGCAATGGCGATGCCGTCGCGCGGGGCTCCCGCTTCTTCCAAAGCATCCGTAATGCGCTCCGCCAACTTGCGCTTCTGCTCCAGCGTGCGGCCTTCCAACATCGTGATTTGAACCATTGGCATGAAATTCGCTCCTAGCTGTTACCTTCCAGCTAAATAACTGGTCTCGACCAAGTTCTCACTTCGTCAGCTCGTATCCCGCAAAGAAGAAACTCAGTTCGAAGCGGGCGGTGTCGTCGGCGTCGGAGCCGTGAATCGCATTGTGCTCGATGCTCGACGCCCACTTCTTGCGGATGGTGCCCTCCTCGGCATTGGCCGGATTGGTGGCTCCCATCAAGCTTGCGCAGATCGGCAATGGCATTCTCTTTTTCCAGCGCCAGCACGACAACCGGGCCACTCGACATGAAATCGGTAAGCGAACTGAAAAACGGCCGATGCGCATGCACGGCATAGAACTGCTCCGCCTGGTGCTTGCTGATTTCCAGCATCTTCATGCTCAGGATGTGAAAGCCATTTTTCTCAAACTGCTCGATGATGTCGCCGACGCGCGTTGCGCTTGACTGCGTCCGGCTTAACGATGGTGAGTGTGCGTTGCAGAGTCTTCATAATTGAGTGTCTTCGATCCTTCGTCGTTGGCATTCGTAAATTCTGCAACTGACAACTTGGTTAAACTTTCACTCCCATAGCCGCCGCCAGGGTTTCTCCAATCAACGCCGGTGACTTGGCCACGCGGATGCCGGCGGCTTCCATGGCGCTTGATCTTCTCCGCCGCCGTTCCCTTCCCGCCGGAAATAATGGCGCCGGCATGTCCCATGCGCCGCCCCGGAGGCGCGGTTTGCCCGGCGATGAATCCTACTACCGGCTTTTTCATGTGCGCCTTTACGAATTCAGCCGCAGTTTCTTCCGCATTGCCGCCAATTTCGCCGATCATGATGACAGCTTCGGTTTGCGGGTCGCGGTTGAAAAGGTCGAGGGCATCCACGAAATTCGTGCCGATGATGGGATCGCCGCCAATGCCAATCGCCGTGGACTGCCCAATGCCACGAGTGGTGAGCTGATGCACGGCTTCGTAGGTCAGAGTGCCGGAGCGGGAAACAATCCCGACTGAACCTTCGCAGATGAATCCGCGCCGGCATGATGCCCAGTTTGCACTTGCCCGGCGAAATGATGCCCGGACAATTGGGCCCGATCAGCCGCGAGCGGCGGTTCTGCAGAAACTCCCAGGCTCGCACCATATCGAGCGTCGGAATGCCTTCGGTGATGCAGACGATCAGTTCAACCTCAGCGTCGGCTGCTTCCATGATGGCGTCGGCGGCAAACGGCGGCGGCACGAAAATAATCGAGGCATCGGCGCCGGTTTTGTCCACCGCTTCCTGCACGCTATTGAAAATGGGCCAACCCTCGTGCGTGGTGCCGCCCTTGCCGGGCGTCACTCCGCCGACAATGTTGGTGCCGTATTCCGCGCAAGCCTTCGGCATGAAATGTGCCTTCACGGCCGGTGAGTCCCTGCACGACGACTCGAGTCGATTTATTTACCAGAATGCTCATGAATGCCTGCCTATATTAGTTCGCGCTGGCCGCCGCAACTACTTTTTCGGCAGCGTCTTTCATAGTCTCCGCGACAATGAAATTCAACCCAGACTGCTTTAGAATTTCGCGGCCCTGCTCCACGTTCGTGCCTTCGAGCCGCAGCACAATGGGCAATTGAATGTGGGTCTTTTGCGCTGCCTCGACCACGCCGGTGGCCAGCGTATCCACGCGCAGGATGCCGCCAAAAATGTTGATCAAAACCGCTTTCACGTTCTTATCGCTCAGTAAAATTTCAAAGGCGTGAGTCACCTGCTCGGCGTTCGCGCCGCCGCCCACGTCCAGAAAGTTGGCAGGCATGCCGCCGGCGTACTTGATGATGTCCATGGTCGCCATGGCCAGCCCGGCGCCATTCACCATGCAGCCCACGTTGCCATCGAGCTTGATGTAGTTGAGCTTGTACTTCGAAGCTCTCCACTTCAAGCGGGTCTTCTTCGGTGGTATCGCGCAGTTCGCGGAGGTCTGGATGGCGGAACAGAGCGTTGTCGTCGAAATTCATCTTGGCATCGAGCGCAAACAGGCGGCCATCGCTGCAACTGATGAAAGGATTGATTTCCACCAGCGAACCGTCAGTCTGAGCGAACGCCTTGTACAGCCCGGTCATGAACTGCACGGCGGAGTTGATCTGCTCCGGCTTCAGTCCCAGCGCGAATGCTAACTTGCGCGCCTGGAACGGCTCCAGCCCCATGCCCGGGTCGATGTATTCTTTGCGGATCGCGTCGGGATTCTCGGCGGCCACCTGCTCGATTTCCATTCCTCCGGCTGCTGACGCCATGAACACGGGGCGAGCCTCGGCGCGGTCAATCACGATGCCGAGGTAAAGTTCTTTTTCGATGGGCAGAGTCTCTTCGATCAGCAAGCGCCGGACAATGCGGCCCTCGGGACCGGTCTGGTGGGTTACCAGATTCATGCCGAGAATCTTCGAGGCCAGTTCGGCGGCTTCGGCGACCGACTTGGCCAGCTTTACTCCGCCGCCCTTGCCGCGGCCTCCAGCATGAATTTGCGCTTTGACCACCACGCCGGTCGCGCCTGCGTCGAACAGCTTTTTGGCGGCGGCTTCGGCTTGCGGCAGTGTCTCGGCCATTTCGCCGCGCGGCACGGGGACGCCATATTTCTTCAGGATTTCTTTTGCCTGGTACTCGTGAATTTTCATAATGATTCCTGTTTTATGTATGATCGGCAGGAACGCGATTGCAGCTTAGAACCGCGGGCAGCAAACTATTGATTTTATAGAAGTGCGACGAATCGGTAAAGAACGCCGACTTGGCTTTTGTTGTTATTCCAACGCCCCATGATCCTCGACGCTCTCCATCGCATCGCCAACCACCGCCAATCACTCTCGCGCGACGAAGCTCGGACGGTCATGACCGAGGTGCTCACCGGCCAATGCACCGACTCGCAGATTGCCGGGCTGCTGGTCGCGCTGCACATGAAAGGCGAAACCGTCGAGGAGATCGTCGGCTTTGCCGAGGCCATCCGCGCCGCAGCCCAACCGCTCCCGATTCAGCAGAATTCCACCGTGGACGTGAGCGACACTGAACGCGACGCGCTGGTGGATACCTGCGGCACCGGCGGCGACGCCAGCGGCACCTTCAACATCTCAACCGCCACCGCCTTTGTCGCGGCGGGAGCCGGTGTTCGCGTGGCCAAGCATGGCAACCGCAGCCTGACTTCAAAATGCGGCTCGGCCGATGTGATGGAGGCGCTCGGAGTCAACATCAATCTTCCTCCTGAGCGTCTGGCGGCCTGCTTGAAGGAAGTTGGCATGGCATTTCTTTTCGCTCCCGCCATGCACTCCGCCATGAAGTTTGTGCAGCCCGCGCGGCGCGAACTGAAGCTGCGCACGGTTTTCAATCTGCTCGGTCCGTTGACCAATCCGGCGCATGCTTCCGCGCAGGTGGTCGGGGTTTATTCCGCGGATCTGGTGGAGAAATTGGCCGAGGCCCTCAGCATGCTGGGACTGCGGCGGGCTTTGGTGGTGCACGGCATGGACGGCCTGGATGAGATCACTATCACCGGTCCCACCCGCATCGCCGAAGTACGCGAAGGAAATATCCGCACCTACGAGGTGACGCCGGAGGAATTTGGCATGAAACGGGCCTCCATGGATGCGATTTCCGGCGGGGATGCTGCCACGAACGCGGCCATCATCCGCGAGGTTCTGGATGGAGAAAAATCTCCGCGGCGCGATGTTGTGCTGCTGAACGCGGCAGCGGCGTTGGTGGCCGCAGGGAAAGCGGATCATCTGACGGATGCATTAGCTTTGGCCGCGAAGTCGATTGATTCGGGGGCAGCGCAGAAAAAGTTCGTGAACTTATCGACTTCACGAACCGCTGATCCGCCTTCAAATCACCGTATAGCCGCGGACGCAGAGAGGGACAAGCCGATATCTCTGAGGGTTCTCTCTGTGTCTCTGTGGTGAAGAGACTTGCCTACTTCACTTCCACCTTCTGCATCCACTGCGCGACCTGCACATCCCAGCCCAGATCCTTCGTCATCGCGTCACGCAATTGCGATGACGCCGCCGGTTCTCCGTGTACCAGATAAGTCGCGGCCGGCTTTTGCTGGAAGGTATGCAGCCATTGCAATAGCTCTGGCGTATCGGCGTGGTCGCTGAACTGTTCGATCGCCGCGATCTGCGCGCGGATGGGAACGATATCGCCAAAAATCTTGACCTCCGGAGCGCCGCTTTTGATGATGAATCCGCGAGTGCCGGGCGCCTGGAATCCAATGAAGATGACAAGATTCTTCGGATCAGGCAGACGCTGGGCGAGATGATGCTGAATGCGCCCTCCCGTTACCATTCCGCTCGAGGAAATGATGATGCAGGGATACGGGCTGGCATTGATTTTCTTCGACTCGGTCGCGGTTTGCGCGAAAGTAACGTTCTGCCACGTCAGTGGTGAACCGTACTGACCGATCAGGCGGCGGGTTTCGTCGCTGTATTCTTCCGTATGCTTCAGGAAAATCTCGACGGCTTTGATGGCCAGTGGACTATCGCAATATACGGGAACTCGCGGTATCTGACCGGATTCCATCAGTTCCTTGAGCATGAACAGGAATTTCTGGGTGCGTTCCACGGCAAACGCGGGAACTACGACGCTTCCTCCCCGCTGCACCGCCTTGCGAATCAAGGTCGCCAGTTCGGGCCGGGGATCATCCGTAGGATGCGGCCGGTTTCCGTAGGTGGATTCCATCACCAGAAGATCCGCCGATTCACCTTCCGGCGGCCCGGAGCGCACGACTTTACCGGGAGCAATGTTCTTGTCGCGTACCCGGCCAATGTCGCCGGTAAAAAGGACTCGCCGGCTTTGTCCGTTGACCTTCAAGCGTCACTTCCGCCATGGACGATCCCAAAATATGGGCCGCGGGAACGAAGCGAAACGAAATATCAGGGCAGAGTTGCTGGCTGGCTCCGAAGGGCGCCGGGCGAAAATATTGCAGACAATTTTCCGCTTCTTCAAGCGTATAGAGAGGCAACGCGGGGCTGTGCTTGGATTTTTTCGTCTTGTTGTAGAACGCAGCGTCTTCTTCCTGCAGATGTCCAGAATCGGGCAGCATGATGCCGCACAAATCGATGGTTGAAGGGGTGGCGTAGATCGAGCCACGAAAGCCTTCCTTCACCAAGCGAGGAATCCATCCACTATGGTCGAGGTGCGCGTGGGTGAGTACAACCGCGTCGATCTCGCGCGCGGGAATCGGCGTGTCCTGCCAGTTGCGGTCGCGCCATTCTTTGGGACCCTGGAATAGCCCGCAATCAACAAGAACTTGAAAGCATCCTTTGCCCGAAGGATCATCGCTGGTATTGATAAGGTGCTTTGAACCCGTAACCGTTCCCGCCGCGCCCAGAAACTGGATGTAGGCCAATGCATCCTCCGAACAAAAGTGTCATTTGCGCAACCGCGGTTGTCAATTGATGCCTCACGGGCAGCGGCAACCGAAAGTCACCAATGAGCTTATGGCTGCTTGAGCACAACCGTGAACGTATTGTTCCTCATGTCGCTTTCGGGCACGCTTCCATCGTTAACGACCGCTTCAGACGGAAGCGCCCGGACCACAAAGCGAATCGAGGTTTTCGACTTTCCGCGAACCACGAGACGTTCAGTCTCTGCGTCGTTGGCCGAGCGAAGAGTTACGGGCACCTCGGCTCCAGCTTCGCCAAGGTTTTCCACCGTCACCGTCACCAGGTAGCCGCCCTGGGAGGCCGGACTGGGATATACCGAGGCGATGCGAAAATCCGGCAAACCGCGATCGTGATAGACCCAATCATCGAAGAACCACGTCAGTTCGCGTTTGCTTTGTGCCTCGAGCAAATGTTGCAGGTAGGAAACGTCTATATCCTGATCCGGCTGATAGGCAGCCAGAGCCTGTTTCAATGCCGGCGCTCCCAGCATGTCGCGCAGCATCCACCACACGTACATGGCTTTGCTGCGGTACAACTCTTCCAAAGCCGTGTTCACCAAGGATTGTTCTGGCGAGGGATTGTCAGGCTCAGCAAGCGCGGTATTTTCCGTCTCTGCGACCGCAGGGAGTTGATCACCCATGAAATGCAGGGCTGTCTCGCGGTTACTCTGCTGTTCTCGATAAAGGGCTTGCGCAAAATGAGCCAGTCCTTCGTAAATCCATGGACGGGGCGAGAGAAAAGCTGCATGGGTAAATTGATGGACGGCGGCAATCTGCACAAGTTTGGCGTCGGTTTCCGTCAGCGGAGTGAGCAGTACACCGTTGTTTTCGTAAGGCGCCGCCGTCTCTCCCGGCACTTCCACAAATCTTGCGTGGTGACGCGGACGGCCAAACCAACTGGTGACGAACGGCAGGACCGTGTCGCTGGAGCGCAAGTAACTTTGTGCCTGATCTCTGTGGCCTGGCAGATAAGAGATCATTGCGCCCTCTTGGGCAAGCGCTTCGTAGCGGCCAACCACAAATAACGGTACCGCCTGACCTAGAGGAGTGAAGACATGCTCGCGACAATCGGCGGCGGCGGAGCCGGGGGCCGTTTCCCCGGTAGCCTTGTCATCGGCCGGGTCGTTCATGAGCGCGGTCTGGGAATCGCCAGCATTTCCCCACACACAGAGTTCGACTCGCATCTCAGTTGCTGCTTCGCGCTGCGTCCACCGCCCAATTGACTCCGCGACCGCATTCTCCTGCGAAAGACTTGCTGCCTCCGTCGCCACGGGATACCAAACCACGTGGCCAATACCGCGCACGGCACTGAATGACTGGCCAATCTGATCCCAATCTGTGTTCTTCGCTGCGTCTTCGGGCACCCCAATACGCGTGAGGCGCGTCCCCTCCAGCAGCATGACACCCTCATAGCCGATTTCGAGTTCAATCGCCGCCTTGGGCTGAACCGCCTGGGGCAGGCTGACGAGAGCCTCCGACAAGGTTCCGGTGTGATCAATATCGGAGGTGTAAGGCTGAGAGACAAACTCGACTGGCTTTCCTGCGGCGGAAATCGAGCGCCAGTCCAGGGACGAGGAGATCTGGAGGGAGAGATCTTTCTGCGGCACGCTGGAATCGTTACGCAGAGTGATCGTGCCGCGTACCGCCAGGCGCCGCTGTTCTGGCTCAACCCGCACGTTCAGGTCATACTTCGTGAAGGTGAATGCAGTGCGATCCAAGGCTTGAGCGGAAGACATCAAACCACAGAGGACACTAAGAACACTGAGGAACTTCATTGCTGGTGAATCCGCCTCTGCCGCACGATCTCATACAGGACTACTCCCGCTGCCACCGACACATTGAGTGATGGCACTTTCCCCAGCATGGGGATGGAAACCACGAAGTCGCATTTGCGGCGCACCAGATCATGCAGTCCTTTTCCTTCGCCGCCCAGCACCAGTGCACAATCCATGTTGTAGTCGAGCGAGTCATACGCTTGCGAGCCACGCTCATCCAAACCAACGGTCCAGATGTTCTTTGACTTCAATTCTTCCGCTGTCCGGGCAATGTTTGTGACCTTGGCGACTGGCAGATGTTCACTCGCGCCGGCGGACGCCTTGGTCACGATCTCGGTTACTCCTGCCGCCCTGCGCTCGGGAATGATCACACCGTCAGCGCCGGCAGCATCTGCGGTGCGGAGAATCGCGCCCAGATTGTGAGGATCTTCTACTCCGTCCAGCACCACGACCAGCGAATATTGTGCGCGCTTGTTGGCAACCACATCATCGAGACCGGAATACTGTTTGGCGGAAGTAACTGCCACCACGCCTTGATGGGCATTATTTCCCGCCATGTGGTCGAGTTCGGCCCGTCCCACAAAACGCACCGGAACACTCTGCCGCCGGCATTCTTCCACCACACGTTGCAAGCGAAGATCGTGGCGTTCCTTGGCCACGCCGACCCACTGAAACGCCCGGCCGCGCGCTTTGAGGCCTTCAGCAACCGCATTAATTCCGTAGATGTAATTCATGACGTTTCAGTGTAATGCCTGTGACGAATGGAGGCGAATCTCGGGTTCCGAACCCATCGGCATATGGAGACCGAACCGCATTGCGCGAGCCAAAGCTGGCCGCTATACTTCAAGCCGAAGGAACTGCACGGATCGAACATGTCTCTATCTGCTGTAATCGTGGACGACGAGCAACTCGCCCGCGATGAACTCGCGTACCTCCTCAAAAATATCGGTGACGTGGACGTCGTAGCCCAGGGAAAGAATGGGGTGGAGGCAGTCAACCTGATTCGTGAGCACAATCCCGATCTTCTGTTCCTCGATGTGCAGATGCCGGGACTGGACGGCTTCGGTGTCATCAAAAAGCTGCTCGATAAGAAGGTTCATCTCCCGAAAATTGTTTTTGCCACCGCTTTCGATCAGTATGCGGTGAAGGCCTTTGAAGTCAATGCGGTGGATTATCTGCTCAAGCCTTTCGACCGCAAGCGGGTAGCGCAGTCCGTGCAAAAAGCGCGAGCCAAGCTGGAAACCGCGGGCGCTTCCTCGGACCGGATCGAAACGCTGATGCGCATGCTGGAGTCGCAGAAACCTCAAACCTCAAAAATCCTGCTCAAAGCGGCCGGCCGTCTGTTCCTGGTGAATCAGAAAGACATTTGTTTCGCATCCATTGAAGATGGTCTGATCACGGTGGTGACGAGCGGTGTCAGCGGCATGGAAGGCCAATCCAACTGCCGGACGCTGGAAGAATTGATGGACAGCCTGGATACGTCTCTTTTCTGGCGGACCCACCGTTCTTATCTGGTCAATATCAACCGCATCAAGGAAGTCGTCCCCTGGTTTAAGAGTTCCTATCAATTGCGCATGGACGACAAGAAGCAATCCGAAATCCCAGTCAGCCGGACACAAACCAAACGCCTCAGGGAATTGTTCGGGCTTTAGCTTTCGACTCTCGCTTCATTTTTCTTTTGCAGTTGCATCATATACCATACCGGGTATGGTACTATCTCTTTTTTTAGTCATCATGAGCCACACCATCAAAGGCAAGCAGCAACTAATCCTAAGAGCTAAGCGCATTCAGGGGCAGGCAGAAGCGCTGGTGCGGGCGCTCACCGAAGAAAGAGACTGTTCCGATGTTTTGCAACTCATGAGTGCAGCCCGTGGCGCCATGAACAGCCTCATGGCGGAACTTCTTGAAGGACATATTCGCGAGCATGTATTGGACAGTAAGCGAAAGCCGACGCAGGGACAGACACTCGCTGCGGATGAAGTGATTGCCATGGTGAAGAGCTATTTGAAGTGAAAGGAGTCGCTCGCTGATGAACACGTTACCTTCAATCCAGAGGTCCAATTCACATTGTCCTGACATGCGCTTGCATGAACATTCTCCGGAGTCAGCGGGCTCAGGGCGCAACAAGCTGCAGCCGGAAGTGGAGCATGAGCATGCATTCGAATGGATTGAACTCGTTCGGATTGGCGCGGTTGCGCTTGCGGCTGCGGTGGTCTGGTTCCGGGTGTGGGAGCCGTTTCCTCACATCAGTGTCATCGGCGTCACGGCTACTCTGATCGGCGGTTATCCCATTTTCAAGGAAGCATTCGAGAACCTTGTCGAACGAAAGATGACGATGGAGCTCTCGATGACCATCGCCCTGCTCGCGGCCTTGTTTATTGGAGAGTTCTTTACGGCACTAGTGATCACAGCCTTTGTGCTTGCCGCCGAGGTTTTGGAAGGTCTCACCGTTGGACGAGGCCGCCGCGCCATTCAGGACATGCTTGATTTTCTGCCTCGAATCGTAACCGTTCGCAGGAATGGGGCACTTATTGATCTGCCTGCTCAAGATCTTCTACTGGGCGACACAGTCATTGTGAAGCCAGGCGCACGCATCCCGGTGGATGGGTCCGTATTACACGGAAAATCTTTTGTAGAGCAGGCCGCAATCACGGGCGAGGCAATGCCAGTCGAGAAATCGTCTGGCGATATGGTGTACGCCGGAACCATCAATCAATCGGGAGCCTTGGAAGTTAGCGCGAACCAATTGGGCCGCGACACCACCTTCGGGAAGATTATCGAAGCTGTCGAGCACGCTGAGAAGTCGCGGGCGCCGATTCAGAAGACTGCTGACCGGCTGGCTGGCTATCTCGTGTATTTCGCGCTGGGCGCCGCGGTTCTGACTTTCTTCATCACGCACAATATGCGGTCCACCATCTCGGTGGTGATCGTTGCCGGTGCCTGTGGCATAGCGGCGGGAACACCGCTTGCTATCTTAGGAGCGATTGGCCGGACAGCGCGCGAGGGCGTCATCATTAAGGGCGGGATCCATCTGGAGGCGCTGGCTGTGGTGGATACCGTGGTCTTAGACAAGACCGGCACCCTGACCTTCGGAACTCCACAGATTCGGGAAGTCCTTCCAGCCGATGGTTGTAGCGAGCGGCAGATCATAGGGGCTGCCGCCATCGCGGAACGCAAGTCCGAGCACCCACTCGC
This sequence comes from uncultured Acidobacteriaceae bacterium, assembly GCA_963697035.1. Classification (GTDB taxonomy): domain Bacteria; phylum Acidobacteriota; class Terriglobia; order Terriglobales; family Acidobacteriaceae; genus PALSA-270. The sequence goes on from CAVOMN010000006.1 coordinate 27,294, forward strand.
TAAAGCAATCCTAGCGCGCGCAGCCGAACTCGCCATTCCCGTGGTTGAACCCGAACATTTTGCTTATGCCCCCGGGAAAGGAGTTAGTGCCGATTACCATGGGGAAAAGATTATTGTTGGGAACTGGGCGCTTCTCCAAGATCATGCAATAAACGAAACTTTGCGGCGCTCCGAGGACGGAAATAATGACGCATCGGAAGCCTACGTCAGCAAAGGCGGTCGAGTGTTGGGTGTGATCCATATCGCAGATGTCTTGCGCCCCGAGGCAAAAGATGCGGTTGGTGCCATACGAGAAATGGGGCTCAAGATTATTCTGCTCAGCGGAGATGCCCAACAAGTGGCTGCTTCGGTAGGCCGCGACTTAGGCGTGGACCAGGCGGTAGGACAGTTGTTGCCTGATCAGAAGGCACATTGGGTAAAGCAGCTGCGCGCGCAAAACCACAAAGTTGCGATGATCGGCGACGGCATCAACGACGCTCCAGCGTTGGTACAAGCGAACGTAGGTATCGCAATGGGATCGGGAACAGATGTTGCCCGAGAAAGCGCCGATGTAATTTTGATCGGAAGCGATCTTTCCAAGTTTGTTGAAACCTTGCGGATTGCGCGCCGCTGCCGCGGCATCATCATGCAAAATTTCGCGGGCACGCTGGTTGTGGATACCATTGGAGTCGGTCTGGCCGCTTTCGGTTTTCTTAATCCCCTTCTGGCCGCGTTTATTCACGTCACTTCCGAGTTGGCCTTTATTCTGAATTCCACCAGACTGCTGCCGCGAAGTGCTGGCGGTAGCGCGAACCATCCGTTGCATTGACCCAATCATTCTCGCAGCAACCTCAAGGTAACCTAGCGCATCGCAATTCTGTGTAGTAGTCTGGTTAGAAGGCAGGATAGCCTAAGTGCTTTCGCAGGAACGCAACCCGCGCACAAGCACCCGCATTGCGGCGCTCTCGTCGCTGTGTGTCTTGCTGGTGGCTTTCACTGGCTTTGTCCAGGCCGTTCACGTACACCCAGCCAACTCTAACCTTCCGGCACACGAGTGCTCGCTTTGTTCGGTGGCACATTCGGGAGTAGCCGCTAGCGCTCCTTATCGTCCTGCTCCAGTTTTTACCCGTGCTTTACTGGCAGTCCTGCCGGACGCAACGATACATTCTTCGCATTTCGTTTTTTCTCTCCGCATTCGCCCGCCTCCTCAAACCTAGGTTTCAGAAAAATCTCAATTTAGCGGGTCCTGAAAAGGGTCCCTTTTCTGCCACCTCATTCATTTCTTAGGAGGAATCATGCTGGCTTCTTATAAGAAGCTGCTTCTTGCAGCCTTATTACTCGCTTTTTATTCTTTTTTGTGCAGTACAACCACTCATGCCCAATCTGGCGGAAGCTCCACATCGGTGACAGGTACGGTCGTGGATCCGACCGGAGCCGTAGTTCCCAATGCGACCGTGGAAATTCACAATCCAGTCAGTGCCTTTGACCGAACCACGACGACCGACGGCGCAGGAAGATTTGCCGTCCCGAACGTTCCGTTCAATCCTTATCATCTTAGCGTAATGGCAAAAGGTTTTGCTTCCTACGCTCAGGACGTTGATGTTCGTTCGGCCGTTCCAATAAACCTTAGCGTCAGTCTGAAGCTGAGCACGTCATCAGAGGTTGTGACGGTGGAAAGCGGCGCGGAAGATCTGCTGGAAAACAATCCGACATTCCACACCGACGTAGATAGGAATCTCTTCGACAAACTTCCGCTCGAGAGCCAGTCGTCGTCGGTAAGTTCTCTGGTCACGCTGGCCACGCCAGGTATCGCCGCCGATTCAAATGGGCTTTTCCATGGCTTGGGCGATCATGCGGAAAATTCTTTTTCCGTAGACGGCCAACCCATCACGGACCAGCAGAGCAAGGTTTTTTCGAACCAAATCCCCTTGGATTCGATTGAATCCATGGAAGTCATCTCCGGTGCTCCGCCCGCAGAATTCGGCGACAAGACCAGCGTGGTCATCAACGTAACGACCCGTTCCGGACAAGGCATGACGACGCCACATGGAGGCATTACTACCTCGTATGGCTCATTCGGCACATCTGATGTTGACCTCAATCTGGGTTTCGGAGGAAAGAAGTGGGGAAATTTCATCGCTGCCAACGGACTCGACACGGGCCGTTTCCTCGATCCGCCGGAATTCACGGCAATGCACGATAAAGGCAACGAAGAAAACGGATTCGATCGTGTGGATTATCAGATTTCGAACGCCGATTCGATTCACCTGAATCTGGGCTTCACCCGTTCGTGGTTTCAGACGCCGAATTCTTTCGATGCCCAAAATGCGACGGCATGGTCCGGGGTCACGGTCAACAATAGCGGTCTTGATCCCCGCGGCAACGTGGTCGGTGCCGCCGACCAGCGTTCACAGATCAAGACCTTCAATATTGCTCCGTCCTGGCAACACCTAATCGGTTCAACCGCAGTGTTTACCTTCGGTGCTTTTGTTCGTCGTGACACATACAACTATTATCCCAGCGCTAACCCTTTCGCCGATCTGGCGCCGGATCTCCAGTCGGAAACCGTTGGTCAGGATCGAACGCTTACCAACACAGGCCTGCGTTCCGACATCTCCTATGTAAAAGGCATGCACAACCTGAAGGTGGGAGCCACTTACGAACAAACATTCCTCACCGAGAACGACCGTCTCGGCATCGTGGATCCCACACTGAATCCTGTGTGCTTTAATGCCGACGGAAGTGCCGACACCAGTCCTACAGTCACCGATCCAGCGCAATGTGGCGGCCCACAGAATCTCGGCGGCACATCCAATCCCGGATTCAATAGTCTGCTGCTTCCCTACGACCTCACACGCGGAGGAGGGCTCTTTACCTTTCACGGGCACACTGACGTCAAGGAGCTAGCCCTATATCTGCAGGACACAATCACCAAAGGAAACTGGTCGTTCAACCTGGGGCTTCGCGGTGATTTTTATAATGGTCTGACCAGCCACCGCGAAGCCGAGCCGCGCGTAGGAATTGCTTACCACGTCAAACCCAGCAACACCATTCTGCGCGTTTCCTACGCGCGCGTGCTGGAAACCCCTTTCAACGAGAACCTGGTACTCTCCAATCAGGGATGCGGGAATCCCGTCTTGAATCCGCTTCTTCTGTGCACCTCATCCAGCGTAACGCCTTTCAGCCCGGGCTGGCGCAATGAGTTTCATGCTGGGATCGAGCAGGCGCTTGGCAAATATTTGGTGTTTTCCGGCGAGTACATCTGGAAGTACACGCATAACGCCTATGACTTCAGCGTGCTCGGCGCAACTCCGATCACATTCCCCATCGAATGGCATAACTCAAAAATCCCTGGATTCGCCGGACGCGTGAGCGTGCCCAACGTCCACGGATTCTCTGCCTTATTCATCTTCTCCAGCGTCGCCGCGCGCTTTTTCAACCCGCAACTTGGCGGCGCTGGCGCCGTCCCACCGGGAACTACTGCCGGAAGTGATATCACGCCCTTCCGCATTGATCACGACGAGAAGTTCAACCAGACAACGCACTTCCAATATCAGCCTTGGAAGCGGGGACCATGGCTTGGTTTCAATTGGCGGTACGATAGCGGGCTGGTGGCCGGAGCAGTTCCTTGCTATGGCATAAACCCGCAAAATACCTGCCCGCAGTCATTCGATGCCAATGGCAATCCGCTGACGATCAATGGCCAGCCAGCCATTGATCTCAGTGGCCTGACTCCTGACCAGCAGTTTCAATCGGGACTTTTTTGCGGCAGCGTGCATGCCAGTCCCACGACTCCTTTGCCTTCCCCTTGTTTGGCATCCCAGTTTGGATCCACTCTGGTTCAGACACCAGCGCCGGGGACGGAAAACGATGACCACAATCCACCACGCGTCGCTCCCCGCCATCTTTTCGACCTGGCTTTGGGAGATGACAATCTATTTCATGGTGACAGATACAAATGGAATCTGCGCTTCACAGTCATCAATCTGACCAACAAATACGCGCTCTATAATTTCCTTTCAACCTTCAGCGGCACTCACTACGTGACGCCGCGAACTTACACCGCGCAACTGGGATTCACTTTCTAGCTGAAATGACAGGTGAGAATGGCGGTTGCTGTGCGCAACCGCCATGGCTTACAACCGGGATGAACAAGCTTGGGGGTGGGCGGCCGCTTGAGGGGGTCGATCCGGCCGCCCATCGGGCTACAACATCGGACAACAACGTCGGGGGAAGACTATGCCGCGATGGCTTCCAACGCCCCGCGGTTACGAATCACAAGAGTTGCACCCTCTAAACGGATGAGTTCCTTTTTTTTCAGTTCGCTCAGCAGCCGGGTTACGGTCTCGCGCGACGCGCCGATCATCTGCGCCATCTCCTCATGGGTCATCAAGGCGCGGATGCGAACCTCCGGGCTTGCCATATCCTTCTCGTGTCCCCACGAAAGCAAGAGCCTGGCGAGCTTGCCCGCCGAGGATCGGGCCAGCACCAGTTCATGGATATCCCGGTACATGGATTGAAATTCCCTGCTCAAGGCCTGCGCCGCATGCACTCCCATCTCGCCATTTCTCTCCATAAGCCTCAGCAACGGCTCCCGTTCAACAAAGTTGACATGGCACGGTCCCAGGGTCTCAGCGGTCACTTCGTAAGGGGTTCCGGTAATCACTGCGCTCAAGCCCAACACGTCACCCGCTTCGGCGACCTTGAGAATCAGGATTTTGCCATCCCGCGAAGTCGTCGAAAGCTTTGCCCTGCCGGAACAAAGCACTAGCGCGTTGCGTGGCGATTGTCCCTCCACGAACAGGACGGCTCCCCCAGGGTAGGTTGCCGGCCGGCTGGCGGTACTGAACAATTTCAGAGCTTCGGGAGACAATCCGCAAAACCATTTGTCCTTACGCAGCTTGCAACTTAGACAACTTTCAACAATTTCCAATCCGTAGGGAGTATTCATCAGCGCCTCATTCGTCGAATTCAAACTTCCCCGGAAGGACGGATAAGCTTCCTTTCTCGGTTGTTGCGTAACGCTCCTGGTTCGCCGCAGATCCCGGGCCAGCAAACGGGCATTCTCCGTTTTTGCCAGCAACGTGGCGGCGACAGTCCGCGCATCACGATCCTCCGATCGCAGCGCCTGGATCAACTCCCAGCCCGAACCAGTGTCCGATTCGGTATGCCATAGCACCGCACAATGAAAGAGATACAAAGGATCATGGGATACGGGGGCATGAGATGGCGTGGCTTCTTTCGCGAGCCCCGGCGTGAGACGGCACCTGGGCAAGAAGCCGGAGACGCGACCAGCCGGGACCGGCAGAGGCAATCGTTTCGCCCTGCCTACACCACCGCCCGTATTATTGACAATTCGACCGCTGAAAAGTGCCACAGCCCCACCACCGTTAGCTCTTGAAGTAGCGCCCTGGGATCGTTGCAGTGGAGAGTGCAGTTTGTGTTCCAAACTGGGCAAAAATGCTAAGTCATGGCAAGCAAGGAACCATCAGCGGAAAACCGGAAACCTGCCCTCTGCCTCAAGCCTGGTGCAGCGCCGCGCACTGGGCAGACCGCCGATTCCTCGGCACCCCGTAGATCCGGAAATCATTCACCCGCTGCCCCATTGGCCGCCGATTCTTTGCGGAATCCTTAGCTTATGATTTTTTGAAATGTACGCTGCCGTACATTTGTGGTAGGCTGTTGGTGTCTCTTCTAGCATCCTTCCGCCGCGCCCAGCTCGGGTGACGGTTCCTTGCAAAAATCAGACGGATAATATCTGTCCGTGCAGGGAGCCGTCCATGGTTAGGAACACGTGTACACCTGCCAAGTCCTCTCAGAAACCATCTCCCGCAAACGCCCACGATATCCATGGCAATACCGATATCCCGCTTGATTTGCCGCTGATGGGCCTGGGTCTTGATCGCCACCGGATCGAATGCCCCCATTGCCAAAAACAAACCGTCCGCTTCTGGCCAGGTAAAATGATCCTGTTTGCCAGGATGGGATGCAAACACTGCAGCATGGAATTTCTTGTCCTACAGAACGAAGCCACGCGGTGAGAACCACGCTCAGGACCAGGCGATACGGAACAGATTTCGTCCGCTAGCGTACCGACATATATCAATTTCAGCGTTACCCTAAAAAACCATTTAGAGGAACTTTGCCCGCCAATTCGGGTAAATACTCCGCGCTGGAGCTTTGGCTATGTCGGAAATCGAAGCGGAATTTGACCGGCACAAAGTTGAATGCCCCCATTGCCAAAGAGAAATCGAACATTTCTGGCCTGGGAAGATAATTCTGTTTGCGGGCGCGAAGTGTTCTCAGTGTGGGCAAGAGTTTCTCATCGTACAGAACGAAGCCACGCTTTAAAACCGGCGGTCCTGCACTCCGTGGGATATCTGCTCACTCCAGTCAGTGATACTCGTCGCGAGCGATGTGAAATCTTAGAATCATGGACTGAAGGGTAGTTCTCTTAACCCCAAGCCGGATCGCTGCCCCGTGCGCCCCGGCGATGACGCCGCCCGTCTCCCGCAGGATGCGGACAATAAGATCCCGTTCGAGCCCGAGAAGCGTGTTGTCACTATCCGGTTTGTTAGCAGGTTCAACTAACTCCCCCAGCGGCGCTCTGAGCACAGGCCCTTCAGTCAGGATCACGGAACGCTCGATAAAATTCTCCAGCTCCCGGATGTTCCCCGGCCAGGGCCAGCTTTCCAGCGCTTGCATGGCTTCCGTGGGTATTCTCCCGATCTGCTTGTTCATGCTCTGCGAAAATTTCTGCACGAAATAGCGAACCAGCAACGGAATATCGCCCCTGCGCTCACGCAGCGCGGGCATGCGAATGGGGAAAACGTTTAGACGATAGTAAAGATCGCTGCGAAACTCCCCTTCTTCCATTCTTACGGCTAAGTTGCGATTGGTGGCGGCGATGATTCGAACGTTCACCCGGATCGTGCGGACACTGCCCAGTCGCTCAAACTCCCGGTCCTGCAACACTCGCAACAGCTTGGGCTGCAATTCCAGCGGAATGTCTCCGACCTCGTCCAGCAGGAGCGTTCCTTTGTCGGCCAATTCCAGGCGTCCGATTTTCTGGCTGATAGCCCCGGTAAAGGCGCCTTTTTCATGGCCGAAGAGTTCGCTCTCGAGCAACCCAGTAGGAATAGCGGCGCAGTTCATTTTCACGAAAATGGCGTCTTTTCGGGGGCTCATGCGATGGATGGCGCGGGCCAGCAGTTCCTTGCCGGTGCCGGTTTCGCCCAGGACCAACACGGTAGTCGGGGTAGGCGCAACGGTTTTCGCATGGTGAAGGGTTTCGTACAAGATTGGGCTTTCGCCCACAATCTCCTCGAAGTTCAAGGTCTCGTGGATCTCGCCCTGCAGGTAGCGTTTTTCTTCGGCGAGCTTGTCGCGGAACTGAGCGACTTCGCGATGCGCGCGGGAATTATCCAGCGCAATGGCTAGCTGGCTGGCAATTTGTTTCAACAGGCTTATATCCTGAGTCTGGAAGGCGCGGTCTTTACGGCTGGCCAGGTTCAGCGTCCCGATTGGGCCCTTCGCGGTTGCCATCGGAATGCAACACAGGGAACGAAAGTCATGATCCAGCAGAATCTGGACAACTCCGCGCTGCATGCTCGTTAGGTCTTCGTAGTTGTAGATCTTCGGCTCCATGGCCAGGAAGGCACGGCCCGCCGGAGAGTCGTGGAGTGGCACATCCGCATTCGCCGACAGAGATTCCTGCGAACTGGGCGAGACCAGGCCGTGACTGCGGAAGGACTGGGTGGAATCGTCGTAAAACCAAAGACTGGCATGCTCATGCGCCAGCACTCTCCGGATGGCTCCAGAAATGACGGGAAAGACCTCGCGAATTTCCGAATTAGCGACTAAGGTCGCATTAATTTCCAATAGCGCTTGCAGCCGTTCCTTTTCCTGTTCCAGCAGAGCGCGGCTCATAGCATTCTCGAGGGAAAGAGCCACGATTTGCGCCGCAGCCAGCAGTAGCTGCACATCCCGTTCGTCATAGAGATTCAGCTGCGAACTGCCGATCGACAAGGTCCCCAGCCGCCGTTGACTCGTCGTTAGCGGCAATTCACAGAATGAGCGTATGCCCATTTTCCTGACGATGTTAAGACAGGTGGAAAAGCGCTGCTCGTTCTGCACGTCGGCGAACGCCAGCGGCTGCTGGTTTTCCCATACCCAACCCGCTGTCGTGTCTTCCATGGGAAGTTCGACGGGCGCATCTCCCATTTGCCCGCCTTCCCAGACGCGGAGCGACAATGTATTTTTCAGGGGATCGTGCAGGCATACACCGGCGACCTCAAATGCGGTAAATTTGTGGAGAGTTTCGGAAAGCCCAAGAAATAGCTCTCCCACTTCGTGGTGGCGGATCGTAACCGCAGCCAGTTGTAACAGAGCTTCGAGGCGGCGAAGCTCACCATCCGACGCAGCTTGGCTTTCGAGCGCCATTAGCAAAAATCTGCATCAGGCCCCCCTCGAAATAGCCCCAGCACAGATTACCCTTACAACACTACGGAAAATGATAGACCTTTTATTGTTTTGTCAAGCAAAAAGCTATGAATGTTCGTATTCCGAACAGCCGAGCATTTAGTTTAGTCCTCCGTCCAACCTTGTCCCGCGATCTACAATTTGGTTATGGCACGCGGTTGGGAGAGCAAGTCGATCGAGGAACAGCAGGCTGAATCGATGGCCGCCCGCAAACCGCCGGGACCAAGCCCAACTCCTGACGAACTGGCCCGGCGCAGAGAAAGGGAAACCTTACGACTGGCCCGGAGCAATCTCACTCAACAACTGGAAACGGCCCATTCCCCCCGCCATCGCAAAGTACTAGAAGATGCCCTGGCGGAAATTGGGATTAAACTAGCCCGCCTGGCCTAGGTTTGTCCAGGTTCCTCTTGTAACGTTCTGACGTATAATGAACTTGCCCCTATGAAGGCCTACGTGTACGTTTCTCTAAAGAAGAGCGTTTTGGATCCACAAGGAAAGACCATCCAGACCGCTTTGAAAAAGATGGGCTATAGAGGATTGGAAGAAGTTCGCCAGGGCAAGTACTTTGAGCTTACGCTGGACGGTGGCTTGACCCAGCCGGAAGCCGAAGCCGAGGTCACACGCATCGCCCGCGAGGTCCTTACCAATCCTGTGATTGAGGAATTTCGTTTCTCCCTAGAGGGCTAGCCGGATCCTCTCCCGGTATGGCAGTCGTCAGGGCGCCCCGATAGAGGGTCTGATTCAAGAATCTTCGGTTCCCCAGCCGAAACTAGGAGCTTTTCCATGTGTGGCATCGTCGGATATGTGGGTAAGAAGAGGGTCGTCCCGGTCATTCTGGATGGGCTGAAACGGCTCGAGTACCCGGGGATACGACTCGGCTGGCATCGCTGTGTGTGGCAATGGCGAAGGCTTGCAGATCCGCCGCGCCGAAGGAAAGCTGCGCAATCTGGAAGAAGTGATCCGCCTCAAGCCACTGGATGGCACATATGGCATCGGGCACACCCGCTGGGCGACGCATGGCCGTCCGACCGAAGAAAATGCCCATCCCCACCGCGATTGCACTGGACGCATTGTCGTGGTGCACAACGGCATCATCGAAAATTACGTTCCGCTCAAGAAAAAGCTCATCGAGGAAGGTCACCGCTTCACGACGGAGACTGACACTGAGGTCATTGCCCACCTGGTCGAGAAGTTCTTCGTGAAACCAGCAAACGGCAACCGGCCTTCTCTGGAAGACGCAGTGCGCAAGACGGTCGGAATGCTGACGGGCGTATTTGCCTTGGCCGTCATTGCGGTGGATGAACCTAACAAGATCGTAGCCGCTCGCAATGGTCCCCCGGCTGTCATTGGCCTGGGTAAGGACGAATACTTCGTGGCCTCCGACGTTCCCGCCATTCTCTACCACACGCGGGATCTGTTCTTCCTCGCCGATGGAGACCTGGCGGTCATCACTCCGGACGGTGTTCAGCTCACCGACTTCAAGGGGCAACCGATTGTCCGGCAGGTGCAGCATGTGACCTGGGATCCGGTCATGGCGGAAAAGGGCGGTTTCAAGCACTTCATGCTCAAGGAAATCTACGAGCAGCCGCGCGCGGTGCGCGATACGACTCTGGGGCGCATCTCGCAGGACACGGGGCACATTTTTCTTGATGAGATGGAGATCACGGAAGCCGAGTTCAAGGCTGCCAAGAAAATCAATATTGCGGCGTGCGGCACCAGTTGGCATGCCGCCCAGGCCGGAAAATTCATGATCGAGGGTTTGGCGCGGGTGCCGGTCGAAGTGGACTATGCCAGCGAGTGGCGTTACCGTGATCCCATTATTGCTCCTGACACGCTCACCATGTTGATTACGCAGTCGGGCGAGACCGCCGACACCATTGCGGCGCAGAGAGAAGCCAAGTCCAAAGGTTCAAAAACTTTAGCCATCTGCAACGTGGTGGGTTCCATGATCACCCGTGAGGCCGCGGGCACGATCTATACCCACGCGGGCCCGGAAATCGGCGTAGCTTCGACCAAGGCATTTACTTCTCAACTCACCGCTCTATACCTTTTTGCGTTATATCTGGCGCAAGTGCGGGGCGTAATGTCACCCGAACAGGCCATGGCTGCGGTACAGGAGTTGACTCGCCTTCCGGGGAAACTGGAGCACCTCCTGACGCACGAAGAGGATTGCGAGGATTTAGCAAAAGAATACGCGCGAGCGCAAGATTTCCTGTTCTTGGGACGCGGCATTCACTATCCCATTGCTCTTGAAGGCGCTCTGAAGCTCAAGGAAGTCTCCTATATTCACGCTGAAGGCTACCCTGCCGGCGAAATGAAGCACGGCCCCAACGCACTGATTGATGAAAATCTTCCGGTTGTGATCGTTGCGACCTGCGATAAGAACAGCGAGCTCTCCAGGACCCGTTACGAAAAGACCTGCTCTAATTTGAAGGAAGTAAAGGCGCGTTCCGGGCGGGTGATCGCTCTGGCGACCGAGGGAGATGAGGAGATCAAGGAAGCAGCGGACCATGTGCTGTATGTTCCACCGGCTCCGGAGGAATTGGCGCCGATCCTGGAGATTGTGCCACTGCAGCTTTTGGCGTATCACATCGCGGTGCGGCGCGGCTGCGACGTGGATCAACCGAGAAATCTGGCCAAGTCAGTGACGGTCGAGTAGGAAAAGCTACGTTTCCGTTGCTCGCAACAAAAGCTGGAGACCGCGTCCAACGGGCGGTTTCCTTCATCTAGATAGCAATGACCCCTTCTCAATCCTTTACCGCTCGTCTTACCGGTTCTATCTCACTCTCCGCCCAGGTGAGGCACCTCGAATTTGAAATGAAAGGGCTTTCCCATTTCAGCTTCGTCGCCGGGCAATGGCTGTCTTTCAGGCACCGGCAGCCGGATGGCGAGGAGATCACCCGCGCCTACTCCATTGCGTCTCCGCCGGGGGATGACAATCGCTTTGGCCTTTGCCTGAACCGCGTACAGGATGGCTTCATGTCAAACTTTCTCTGTGACATGAAGGAAGGCGATGAAATTTCATGTCAGGGTCCTGCGGGGGATTTCATTCTGCGCCCGCCGCTCAGGGATACGATCTTTATTGCCACCAGCACTGGAATTGCGCCTCTGCGCTCGATGTTGCACTGGCTGCTCATGGAAGAATCGCGCCAGCAAGATAGGCAGTTCTGGCTGCTCTTTGGCAACCGCTACGAGAGCGACATTTATTACCACGGGGAATTCCTGGAGCTGTCGGCAACGCATTCGAACTTTCATTATCTGCCGACGCTCAGCCGCGGCGGTCCGGAGTGGTCCGGCCGGCGCGGCTATGTGCAGGAGCATGTCGCCGACATTGCCCAGGGACATAAAGGCAGGCAGGCCTACATTTCCGGCTTGGACAAGATGATCAAGTCCAATTGCGATTTGCTAAAAAGCCTGGGCTGGGATCGTAAGTCAATCTTCTACGAGAAATACGACTAAGCCTCTGGCCGGGGGTTGGCCGGCGAATAGTCCAGAAGCTGCCAACGTTGGGTGAATGCGCCTTCCGTCGCGATTACCTCGTCCCCTTGAAACTTCAAAAAACGCTTTGCTCCCGGGAAGCGGAGCGCTTGTTCTTTGTCCCAAACAACCTTCGCCTCACCCGTAATCTGTAACGTGCGCCCGCGTTCAAAGTCGACGAACAACAGTCCTGCCTTCGGATAAACCGAGAGATTACCTAGGCTTTGAAACATGTTGTTGCCGGAGTAGTCGGGCCACTCCAATTCATTCGAAGTCAGCGCCGTGACGAATCCGGGCATGCCGCCGCGATGGGATGCGTCGCAGCCGGCTTCAGGGTGAAACGTCGCGAGAAAGAAAGTGTCCGCCCGCTTGACCCAGTCTTGTTGATCCTGATTCAGCCCGCTGGACCGTGTGCTGCGACGGGGAACCGGATTCGCCTCCGAGGCAGCAGAGGCTCTCCTTTGAATATATTTTGTGCAGTTGGTATAGACCTGGCTGGCAACCACCAACAACCCCGTGGACGACGCCTGCGCAGATCCATTCACGCGCAGCCGTTTTCTTGCCGCCGGATCAAGAATCAGGACTCCGGCTTGCGGATTACTCTGGAGATTTTCCCAAAGGGGCTCATCGTCATGCGGTGCGGTCGTAATCTGCAGTGTGTGCTGGTCTGGAATGCTGAGAAATCCCGGATCGCCAATCATTGCGGAAGCCCAAACACCGCCACGGCTGTCTGCGCTCCCCACAACAGCCAGTCTTTGCCGGGCAATAAAAGCGCCAGTCGAAGAGGGGATGAACGGCAAAATCATTTCGCTGATTTCGTCCGCCTGGCGACGCACTCCCACCCGTTCCTGAACCTCGAGTTCTCCCGCGTGATAGAGGTTGGATTCGTCCATAGCAGGCAGCTCACGTGCCCGGGGGGCGACTCGAATATATCTTAAAATATGGCGTCGATCGGAGGCGAAAACGCGGGGGCGATGTGAGAGCAACCCTAGCTAGGGATGGGCCCATCGGGCGGTGATTTCCTGGACAAACGCCTCTGGATCTTTTGCCTGATAGAGCACAGCAGCTCCGCCGCCGCTGGGCGGAAGCAGAACCAGGCGATGGCCTCCCGCCTGGTACATACGCATCGTGCTCCCATTGGCGGCTCGAAACCATCCGGAGCGGTAGTGGGCGTTAGCGAATCCATTGGTGCGCGTTACCGGCCGCCAATCGGGCTCCTCGGCGAGATCCACTATATGAATGCGTGCGACTTCCACATCCGACGCCTGCAGAGTTACCGGATAGAATTTATCGTGGATGGTTAGAGTCTGCGAGGTTAGGGTATAGGCAGGCGGGCCCGGCGAATAAGAGAACGCCCAAAAGACTAGTCCGGCTGCCGCGAGCGCGAGGGCGACCGCGATGACGGCTCCGATCGGTTTGCGGGAACTGCTGCTTTGAATTCCGCCAAAAGGCTCGGGAGCAAAGACCGTTCCGGCAGGCGCCGCCTGGCGCAGAGCCGACAGAAAACCCTCTTTGTCATCCGGACTGAACAGCACCGTCTTGGCTGCTGTCTTGACCATTACCATCTGGCTGCGATTGGTCACGTACCAGGAACAAACTCCGAAGGCGCGGGTACGGAACAATCCGTAGTAGCCGAACAGCCCGCCGTTGCCCCATAGGCGAACACAGCCTCGCAAATCGTCCCTGGTTGTGGCTCGCGCCTCACGCACTTCGTCCAAGGGGATTCGGACGTCTCCGATAAGACGCACGACAATCACCGAGCCATCGGAAACAACGTAACCCCGGGGAGAATACGCGAAGCTCAAGCTGAAAATGGCTAGCGCCAGGACGGCCACCGGCAGGTTATGCACCGCCGCGGCTGCAATCAGAAGCACGGCACAGGCAATGGCGGAAATAATCTTTGTCGCCGTGTCATAGGAAACTGAGAAGCGAGTCGTCAGTCCTGAGGGCATCGCGTCCGCCTGGAGATGAGTTTATCCTTCTTACGAAACCCCCTGAAGGCTATTTATCGCGGCGAACCGGAAGTTGTACCCTGAACATGAATGTATTGGGGGCTTCGTGCATTTGCTGAAATCACAAGATTGCTGCACACTGGCCGCTGGAGGTACATCATGCCCGAACTAGCCGACAAGACTTGCGTTCCCTGCAAGGGTGGCACACCGCCGCTGAAAGGGCGAGAACTAGAGGCGATCCTCAAGCAGGCGCCCCGCTGGAAGGCTGTAAACGAACATCACATCGTTCGCACTTTTACTTTTCCGGATTTCAAGCAGGCGCTGGAATTCGTGAATCGTGTCGGCGAAGTCGCGGAACAGCAGGGGCACCATCCGGACATTCTGCTCACCTGGGGAAAAGTCGAAATCACTCTGTGGACGCACAAGATTGATGGGTTGACGGAGAGCGACTTCATCATGGCGGCGAAGATTGACCGGTTGTACGAGGGCTGAAACGGTTCAAGCCTTGGGCTTGGGATGAACGTAGTGTTCCATTTCGCTTGTCCATTTCAGGAACCGCCAAAGGTTTTCGCGTTCGCGCCAGACAAACTCCCAAAACACCAGAAATCCGATCTGCTGCATACGAACCCCGCAATAGGTCTCCACTCGCCACAGGAGATAAGGGCTGCGCCATGGGGTGAGCCGGTGGCCTCGACTCGCGTTCCACAGGAAACGTACGATATAGCGCATAGGAATATCTTAACGATAGAGCGCGCGGAGGCACAGGGAAAAAGAGCTGTCAGCTCTTAGCGGTCAGCTATCGCACCTCAGCCCTCTGTAAGAGCACTCTCCCCGCGGCCCCAGGGATTGCTTTTGCCGAGGGCTGAAAGCTGCAAGCCGACCACTCCTCTACAAATCGTACTTCTTCACCAGGTGCCGGAAAGAACGATAGGAAATGTGAAGCGTATCCGCGGCGCGGGTTTGCACCCCATTCGACTGCGCCAGTGCGGCGAGCAGCAGAGACTTCTCAATATCGGCGACGTATTTTTCCATATCCACGCCGTCTGGCAGGACGAACCCCGCCGCGAATGCGCTGTCGCTGCCCAAACCCGCGGCTGCGGCACGAGCCTTGGGACGCTCCGCCGGCAATTCGACATGCAGTTCATCGCTCATCTCCAAGGCAACGGCGCGCTCAATCGTGTTCTCCAACTGGCGCACATTGCCCGGCCATTCATAGCCGCATAAAGCGTCCAGCGACTCCTGGTGTACGCGCTGAATATTTCTGCCTGCGGCGGGAGCATACTTCTTCAAGAAATGGTTTACCAGTAGAGGCACGTCCTCGCGCCGTTCCCGCAGGGGTGGAACGCAAACAGGGATTACACTGAGCCGGTAATAGAGGTCCTCGCGGAAGGTATTTTCCGCGACCTGCTTGTCGAGATGGCGGTTGGTGGCGGCAATCACTCGCACATCAACGGCAATTTCGTCGGTCCCGCCCACCGGACGCACGCAGCGCTCCTGGAGCACGCGCAACAGTTTCACCTGCATGGTCAGGCTCATCTCGCTGATTTCGTCGAGGAACAAGGTTCCCTGGTGCGCGACCTCAAACAAACCGCGCTTGTTCTGGTTGGCGCCGGTGAACGCGCCCTTCACGTAGCCAAAAAGCTCGCTCTCCAGCAGAGTTTCCGGAAAGGCGCCGCAGTTGACAGAGACGAATGGCTCGGACGCGCGAGGCGAACACACATGGACGGCGCGAGCTACCAGTTCTTTACCTGTGCCGCTTTCGCCGTAGATCAGGATTGTGCTCTGGGTGGACGCGACCGTGCGGATCGTCTGTTTCAGTTTTTCCATTGCGGAGCTGACGCCCACGATGTTGTCCAGCGAGTTGCGGGTAGCGGCATCGCGTTTGAAGGCGAAATTCTGCCGGCTGAGGGCCTGCTTTTCCAAAGCACGATTGATGGCGATCTTGATTTCGTTCACCAAGCCGGGAGACTTGCGGATGTAATCGCTCGCTCCTCCCGCCTTCACCGCTTCCACCGCCGCTTCGTAGTCCTCCACCGCGGTGATGAGGATGACCGCTGAGTCCGGCGAGACCTGGTGGGCATAACGCAGCACTTCGATGCCGTTGGTTTGCGGCATTTTGATGTCGGTGACGATCACGTCATAAAGCGCGCTGTCGAGCTTTCTTTTGGCGCCCTCGCCGGAGTTTACGGTTTCGATCTTGTGGCCTTCGCGACGCAGAGCGATGTCCAACATTTCACAGATGGAGCGCTCATCGTCACAAACCAGAATGTTACCCATGTATTTCTCCTCCTGCGGCAACGGCAGCGGCGTGGGATGGGCCAGAAACGGGCAGCGTAGAACGAGAGGCGGTTTCGGTTCCCGGCTGGGTACTTGCTCCAGCGGCAATATGACGCAACCGCAACACGAATTCGCTGCCTTGCCCCAGTTTGGAACGTGCCCACACCTTTCCTTCATGCGCCTGCACAATTTGATAAACGATCGCTAGACCCAATCCCGTGCCTCCCTCGAATTCCGACTGAAATGGCTCGAAGATTTTTTCCACCAACTGCGGCCTCATGCCTGGCCCGGTATCCGCGAAGATGATCTGCCAGTCGTTGTTTTCCGCCTGCAGTCGAACCCGCAGTGCGCCGCCGCCCGCGCGCATGGCGCGCACCGCATTTTCGCAAAAGTTCCAGAAAACCTGTTTAAGCTTGTCTCCATCCGCGAGGGTCCAGGCCTGTCCGGCTTCGAATTGGCGTTCCACATGAATTCCGGCGTTCTCCGCCGTCAGGCGATGCTCAAGCAGGGTGAGTGTATCCTCCAGGAGCGGGACCAGATCCACTTCCACAAAGCGATATTGCTTGCCACGGGAGTAGGCCAGGAAATCGGTGATGATGCCGTTCAGCCTTTCGGACTCGCGCGTCACAATCTGCAGCAACTGACGGTGTTCCTCGCTCAAATCCGGGACGGCGGTGAGCAAGCCGACCGATCCCGCGATAGAGGTCAGCGGATTGCGAATCTCATGCGCGATGGCGGCAGCCAGTCGTCCGACGGCGGCTAGGCGATCCTGCATGCGAACCTCGCGTTCCAGGCGCCGGATGTCGGTGAGATCGTCGAGCGTATAGACGTATCCGACCGCGCCGTGATCTGCCCGGGAGAGGTCCGAAACCATGATCCGGAAAGTCTTGTTAAAGTTCGCTCGGATGGCTGAGCGCACCTCGCTATGGGGCCGTTCCGAACCGGGCTGGGGCAACGGCTCCATAAAAAACTCCTGAATGTTGCGGCCGATCAATTGCTGTTCCGTCCGCTCGAGCAACGTCTGGGCCGCCGGATTGACCAGCGTAATGTGGCCCTCGAGGCCCGTCGTGATGAGCCCGCCACTGACCGCCTGAATAATGCTTTCGTGAAGCGCCTGCAAATTCCGCAAGGCGCCGCTGGTGTGTTTTAACCTTACGTCCACCTGGCGCAATTTGGTAGATAGCAATGCGGCCAGATAAGCCACCGCCAGGAAGGCAAAAAGATTTACCAGAATGATGGCTTGCAACGTACGCAGGCCGGGGTGTGTAGTGGAATACGAAGGAACGATCTCGAAGTAGGTTAACTCTAGGATCGTCCCATACAAAATGAAGGCAAACGCCGCGGTCAGGTACGCCCACAAGCGTGGCAACAGGACGCAGGCCACAATAATGACCAGCGGATATAGAAAATTCAGGGAGCTGTCTACTCCCCCCGTGGCATAGACCACCAGCGTGACCATGCACAGGTCGGTAAGCACCTGTAGGAGGGACTGAACACGCTGCTCTTCCCAAAAAGAAAGGAGTACCAGAAAGAAGATTGAGGTGGTGTACCACAGCAGCATGGTCTGCGTGAACAAACGCAACGGCAGAGGAGACGGCGTGAGGCGGGCAATCGCCAGCTCAATGCCCAGCAAGAATGTGAGAATGATGATGCGAACCTTGACCAGCCACGCCAGCCACGACCGCTCATCGAACAGGGAGTACATGTCGAATCCAGATTCCGCTTGCTTGTGTTCAGGCTCTCAAACCGAGTCCGGCATGGAGTCGAAGATTAATTCATGGCGGAGACCGCTGCGGCCCCAGGCCGCCGTGCGATCCCCGCGCGAATCGTTTGAATTATCCCGCCAACTTGCCGATCATGGCGAACAGCGGCATGTACAGAGAGATCACGATGCCACCTACCATGATGCCCAGAAGAGCGATGATGACCGGCTCCAACATAGCCAGCATGTCTTTGGTGGCGCTATCCACTTCTTCTTCGTAGAAGTCGGCGATCTTCTGCAGCATCGAGTCCATGGCTCCGGTCGCTTCACCGACACCGATCATCTGCGTCACCATGTTGGGAAAGACGCCGCATTCGCGGAGTGGGTCGACAATCGTGCGGCCTTCTTCGATGGCCTTGCGCACTTTCATCAAGGCTTCTTCCAGCACCGCATTTCCTGAGGTCCGGGCGGTAATCGACAGGCCTTCAAGAATCGGCACACCGGAGGTAATCAAAGTGCCCAGGGTTCGGGTGAAGCGCGCCACTGCAATCTTGCGCAGCAAAATCCCCAGGATCGGTAACTTTAGCAACATCATGTCGAAGTAGTAGCGGCCCCGTGGATCCTTGCGGATTTGCTTGATGCCAATCACCAAGCCGGCAAGAGCGACGAAAAAGAACCACCAGAACTGTCCGACAAAACGGCTCAAGCCCATCACGATACGGGTGGGCAGAGGCAAGGTCACGCCCAGGCCGACGAACAAGTTGGCGAAAATCGGCACGACCCATTTCAGCAGTGCGCCCACGATTAGAAAGGCCAGGCTGACAACGGCGATCGGATAGATGAGGGCGGATTTCACCGCGGCGCGCAAGCGGACGGCTTTTTCGACATAGAGCGCCAGGCGCTGCAGGATGATGTCAAGAATACCGCCGGTTTCACCGGCTTCAATCATGTTGGTCGTCAGATCGTCGAAGATCTTGGGATACTGGCGCATGGCGTTCGCCAACGTGGCACCGCCTTCGACGGTGGTACGAACCCCGGTGAGCGTCTTTTGAAACACCGGATTCTCCTGATTCGCCGCCAGGATTTCCAGACACTGCACCAGCGGTAAGCCGGCGTCAATCATGACGGAGAACTGGCGAAAGAAGATCGCGATGTCCTTGGTTCCGACTTTGCCGGAGCCAAACGTGGGCATGGCGAATTCCTTGCCCTTCTCGCGAACCGGTCCGGGCGTGATGTGCTCGCGGCGCAATTGGGTGATCAGCGCCTGTTTATTGGTTGCCGTGCGTTCGCCGTTAACCTTCTGGCCTTCCGCCGTCTTGCCCGAAAATGTAAAAACTGGCATGGTAAATTCTCCTCATTACACGATGTTGCACCGGGTTACTTCTTGCTCGCTCCGGCTTTACCGCTTCGCTTCTTGTGCTTTGTCCGTGCCACGAAACATGATTTCTTAACGCGGCCTTACCGTTTGCCCGGCGTCGCCCCTTTTGCCATGGAGGCCGCAGGCGTCCCGCGGCTCAGGAGGCTGGCGCCACGGTTGATCATTTCCTGCAACTCATCCTGATTGCTGGAGCGCATGAGCGCGGTTTCCAGCGTGATCTGTTTCTGGAAATATGCCGTCGCCAACGCCTGGTTGAACGTCTGCATGCCGAACTTGTCCTGGCCGGATTGCATGGAGGAATAAATCTGGTGAATCTTGTCCTCACGAATCAGATTGCGCACCGCGGCGTTGGGCACCAATACCTCCATCGCCATGACGCGGCCCCGGTTGTCGGACTTGGGCAGGAGGCTTTGGCAAAGAATGCCTTCCAACACAAGAGACAACTGGGCGCGGATCTGCGGCTGCTGGTGCGCCGGAAAAACGTCGATGATACGAGTGATGGTGGAGATCGCCGAGTTGGTATGCAGAGTACCGAAGGTCAGGTGGCCGGTTTCCGCGATACGCAGGGCCGATTCAATCGTCTCGAGATCGCGCATTTCGCCGATCAGCACTACGTCGGGATCTTCACGAAGCGCGGCGCGCAGAGCGTCACTGAAGCTCTTGGTGTCCGCATGCAATTCACGCTGATTGACCACGCAATTCTTGTTCATGTGGACGAATTCAATCGGATCCTCGATGGTGAGGATGTGCTCGTGCCGCTCGGCATTGATCTTGTCAATCATGGCGGCCAAAGTCGTGGACTTCCCGGAGCCCGTCGGTCCGGTCACCAAGACCAAACCACGCGGCTTGTCGCACAGCTTCGTCACCACCGCCGGAAGCCCGAGCTGGTTGAACGATTTAATCTCGAAGGGAATGACGCGGAGAACCGCGGCCGTGGCTCCGCGCTGGTTAAACACGTTGGCACGGAAACGGGCCAAGCCTTTTAGACCGAACGAGAAGTCGAGTTCGAAAGTTTCTTCGAAGCGGTGCTTTTGAGCGTCCGTCATGACGCTGTACGCCAATTGCTTGGTTTCGGACGGCGTCAATTGGGGCAAATCCAGCGGCACAAGGTGGCCGTGCACGCGGATCTGCGGCGGGGTATTGGTGGTAACGTGGAGATCGCTGCCTCCCATCTCCAACATTCGTTTCAACAAATCGCTCAATGTAAGCGCCATAGGTTTCTTTTCCTTTTCCTTCCGGACTAGTGAATCGTTTCGCGAGCTACTTCTTCCAATGTCGTAAAACCAGCCGCAACTTTGATCAATCCGCTGCGGCGCAACGTGATCATGCCGCGCTCGATGGCACGCTTCTTCAGTTCCACTGCGGACGCGCCTACCAGCACCAACTCCCGAATGTCGTCGTCTACTTCCATCACTTCGTACAAACCGGTACGGCCTTTGTATCCCGTGTTGCCGCAGGTACCGCAGCCCCGCCCCTTGCGGATCTTCACCGTCTTAGCCTCTTCCGGGTTGTAACCCTCCTCAATCAAGGCCTGTACCGGCATTTCGACCACTTCCGCGCACTCCTGGCAAATGCGCCGCACCAGCCTCTGCGCGCAGATGAGATGAACCGACGTGGCCACCAGGAAGGGCTCAATGCCCATATTCATCAATCGGGTAATGGTTTCGGGAGCGCCGTTCGTGTGAAGCGTCGAGAGCACAAGGTGTCCGGTGAGCGCAGCCTTGATCGCGATTTCCGCAGTTTCAAAATCGCGGATTTCGCCGACCAGAATAATATTGGGGTCCTGCCGCAGAAAGGCGCGCAATGACGTTGCGAAGTTCAGGCCAATCTGCTCTTTCATCTGAACCTGGTTGACCCCGCCCAGCTGAAATTCGACCGGATCTTCGGCCGTCATGATGTTGGTATCGGGCGTATTCAGCCGCGAAATTGCGGAATAGAGCGTGTTAGTCTTGCCCGATCCCGTCGGACCGGTTACCAGCACCATGCCATAAGGCTTCAGAATGGCTTTCTCAAACTTGACCAGCGACTCCGCCTCGAAACCCAGTTTGGTCATATCCAGTCTGAGGTTTTCCTTGTCCAGGAGCCGCATCACGATTTTTTCGCCCCACAATGTGGGCAAGGTACTGACGCGGAAGTCCAACTGCTTCTTGCGCCCGCCGAGGGCCATTTTCAGCATGATTCGGCCGTCCTGCGGCAAGCGCTTCTCGCTGATGTCGAGCTTGGACATAATTTTGACGCGCGAGGTAATCGCATCTTTTAACTTCAGCGGCGGCGTCATGATCGACTGCAGAATTCCGTCAATGCGAAAACGTACCCGGAACTCTTTCTCGTAAGGCTCCATGTGAATGTCGCTGGCCCCGCGTTTTACCGCGTCGGTCAGCACCAGGTTCACCAGCTTCACGATGGGGGCTTCGTCGGCTGCCTTCTCCAGATCGGCCAGTCCCAACTCTTCCTGCTCGGCCTGCAGTTCAACGTCGGCATCACCCATCTCCGTCATCGACTGCATGACTTGCTCGAGATCTTCCTGATGGGTGGTGCCGTAGGCTTTCTCGATGCCCTCCAGAATCGAGCTCTCCGAGGCCACGACCGGCTCGATATTGAAGCCAGTCATGAATTTGATGTCATCCATCGCGAAGACATTGGTGGGATCCACCATGGCGATGGTCAAGGACGCGCCAACCCGGCTGAGCGGCAGAATCTGATAGCGCTTCGCGGTTTCAAACGGAATGAGCTTTACGACCGAGGGATCAATCTCGAAGTAGGAGAGATTGATGGCGGGAACACCATACTGTCTTGACAGGAAATTGGTGACGTCTTCATCGCTCAGAAAACCGAGCTTCACCAAAGCGGAGCCCAGGCGGCAGTTGCTTTCCTTCTGGATCTTCGTCGCCTGTTCTAACTGCTCCGTGGATATGACCTTCTCTTTAACGAGAAGATCACCCAGCCGTTGAGACATACCACGATCTCCTATCTAAGCGGCAGAGAACTACCGTTGACTTCCTTAATTCACGCGGAATTGTGGCCGTTTAACCGGGGGAGAGGCAGCCCATTTCGCGTTGACACAAATTGTCACAGCAGTCGGGTAATGGCACCAGTAACTTTGGTACCTGTACTGCACTGGGTGGAACGATCAACCAGGGGAAACGAGGCCGAGACCGCGTCAGATGCGGTTTTTCAAGGTCTTAGAGTGACTCAAGAATCCGGCGGCCATGCACTTCGGTAAGCGGAAGGCCATCAAGATAGGAGAAAGCAAAGCAACGCTGTGTGCTTCATGGCGCGGCCTACAAGCAGCCCGAGAAGTCCATCCTGCAGAAAATGGGCGACCATGCCAGGGAGAAGACTGCGGCGCCAGTGAGCCATCCCTCCGAACAAACAGCCGTATACGGAGATCATGATCATGTATCTCGGCCCCTGGTAACCGTGTGCTGCGCCGAAAATTATTCCCTGGATAAGCACCCCAGCGCTTGCGCTCTTGGTCAGCGCGGCAAACTGCTGTTGTAAATAGCCGCGGCAAATGATCTCCTCGCAGATTCCCGCCGTCAGGGCGAGGAAGATGAAAGTTATGGTCTCCGCCATTCCTTGGGGAAAGAGTCCGCGGATCGCCTGGTTCGGCGTGGCCTTCAGCCAATGAGCAAGAACGCCCAGAATAATGTTGGAAACCACCAGGAAGATGAAGGCAAGGCCCAGATCGCGGAGCACTCTGCTCCAGCGTGACCACCTTTCACCAAGCAGGCTCGACAGCCGGTTGCCGTGCAGCTTTAGTCCGAGCCACACCAGCCCGACCATCGCCCATTCAAACGTCGCGGCGATGAGATAGCCGACGACGTGACCGTGTCGCCTTGTGCCGAATGCACTGTGGGAGCGGGCGCCTAGGGCGGAGAACCCAAGCAAGATCAGGACGATGACCAAGGTGTGCCAAAGCGGCGCAATTAGACGTCCACTTCGTTGCTCCGGAGAGGTCGTCCTGATGTCGTTCATAAGGGTTCGGGAACCGGCGGGATGATAGTACGGCAATGAGCGCCCCGTCGGGCTGTTAAAATAGAGCATCGTATGTTTGAGAATCTACAAGAAAAACTTCAACGCGCCTTCAAGAGCCTGCGCGGGCAAGCCGTCCTCAGCGAAGAGAACATTCAGGAAGCGCTGCGCGAAATCCGCCTGGCGCTGCTTGAAGCCGACGTCAACTTTAAAGTCGTTAAACAATTTATCGACCAGGTGCAGGCCAAGGCGGTAGGCCAGGAAGTGCTGACGGCGCTTTCGCCGGGCGAACAAGTCATCAAGATTGTGCGCGACGAGCTCGTCGAAATCCTCGGGCACGACACGGCCCGTGTGAAGTTCGCTTCCCAGCCGCCGACGGTGGTGCTGATGGCGGGCCTGCAAGGTTCCGGCAAAACCACGACCTCCGGCAAACTGGCGAATTGGTTGAAGAATGGCGGCCATCGGCCCTTGCTGGTTTCCGTGGACGTCTATCGCCCAGCTGCGCGTGAGCAGTTGAGAGTGGTCGCGCAGGCGCTGAAAGCTAACATTTATGAAGGCGAAGTCGGCGAGGCCAATACGGCGACGGTCGAACGGCTAGCCAAAGAAGCGCGGCGCGAGGCCGTCAATTCGGGATGCGATGTCCTCATCGTAGATACCGCCGGCCGTCTGCACATTGACGATCAACTCATGGACGAAATGCAGTCCCTTAAGCGCCTGCTCAATCCGCAGGAGATTCTCTTCGTTGCAGACGCCATGACCGGACAGGATGCGGTGCGTTCGGCGGAAGAGTTCCACAAAAAGCTGTCCTTAACCGGAGTAGTTCTCACCAAGATGGATGGCGACGCACGCGGCGGCGCGGCGCTTTCGATTCGTCAGGTCACTGGGCAACCGATCAAGTTCATCGGCGTAGGCGAAAAATACGACGCGCTCGAGCCCTTTCATCCCGATCGCATCGTCTCCCGCATTCTCGGTATGGGCGACATCATGTCGCTCATCGAAAAAGCTGAACAGGGCATTGACAAGAAAAAAGCCCAGGAGATGGCCAGCCGCGCGCTCGCCGGCGACGGATTCTCGCTCGAAGATTTCCGCGACCAGTTGCGGCAAGTCAAGAAGATGGGCTCAATTCAGAACATAATGGGAATGTTGCCCAGTGTCGGACCTTTTGCCGGATTGCAAAAAGCGGCGGACAAAGTGGATGAAAAGCAGATCAACCGCGTCGAAGCCATCATCAACTCGATGACCACCCATGAACGCATGCACCATGAGGTGATGAATGGGAGCCGGCGCAAGCGCATTGCGCGCGGCTCGGGAACCAGTGTTCAAGAAGTGAATAACCTGCTGCGTCAGTATGCCCAGATGCGGAAGATGTTCAAGCAGATGGGTAAGGCAAGCTTCGCGCGAAAGCTGGCGGGGATGAAATTCCCCGGAATGTAAGAAAATTGCTTCGATGGGTGCCTGCGCCTTTTCGAACGATGGGTGCCCCATTCTAGTCGCGCATTTTGCGACTAGAGTGGGATTCCACGAATGCTACCCCCAAAGTCTCTAACTTTATTTCGCAAAATGAAGAAAAAGCGAAACCGGGCTTTGATTTGCCCGTATCCCTCGCAAATTCAAATAGATAGCTGTCATCACACTTTAGTGATGACGATATGTTCCAACTGGAACACTACAACGAATTGCCAATAGCGGCGGACCTATCGGCTCTTTCTGTTCTTCCAGCCTTTTTCCCCGCCCGCCCCAAGCATGTGGATGGAGGTTGGAATCAGTTCGGCCTTCAATCGGCTCGAAAGCAGCTGCGCCGCAATTTTGGACCGCACCTTGCCTGCATTGGCTTTAGGATCCAGAAAGACCAACACAGAAGGACCTGCTCCGCTTAATACGGCCCCGAGAATGCCCGCAGTGCCCGCCAGTTTTTGTAACGCGGGCAGCAAGGGACACAGCGTGGCCCGATAGGGCTGGTGGATTCGATCTTCCAGAGCGGCTGGCAGTAAGTCTCTGCGTCCCTGAACAAATGCCGCCAGCAGCAGCATGGAATTTTGAATGTTGACGACGGCGTCGGCGCGAGAGTATTGCGCGGGTAAGACGCGGCGCGCTTCTTCGGTGGACAGAGGCTCAGGCGGAATCGCCAGCAGCAGCGGCCACTTCCCTTTCGGCGTGACGCATGCGATCTGGGCTTCGCTGTCGCCCGACATGCGGGCCACGGCGAGCCCGCCCATCCAGCAAGCAGCTGCATTATCCGGATGATGCTCGCGGCATGAGGCTTCACCGATGATGCGGCTGTCGTTCCAGCGCAATCCGCCAAAGTGAACCGCCAGAGCGATTCCGGCCAGATCGCGCCGAAGCAGAAGAACCACAACCTTTGCCGATGGGAATTTGATTGTCCAAACGCAGCGCAAGCGGCACTGATAGATTTGGCCTCTGCCGCCTCAAAACTTCGCGGTAGGTCGTCAGGATGAGATGGTTTTCGAGCCGGCCGCAGATTTCCGCATCGCGGCCCGTCGCTTTGACGGAGAATTCGGCAGCGGCCTGAGCATTGATTTTTAGAAACAGGCCGAGAGCAATGGCTGCGGCATCGAAACCCGGCCCTAGATTCGCCGAGGTCGCCGGAAGAACCAGGTCCAACGACTTCTTTTTGGAGTGATTCGTTTCGTGGCGGGCATGTTACTTAGAGCGGGGCGCCCTTTTCCGCCTGCTCCAGTGTGTTCACGACGGCGTCAGCGCTAGCATCGAGCACGATCGGCGCGCGCTGTTGGGGGGCGAGAACGGCAGCTTCCTTTTCTTGCGCAGTTCCGGCAAAGAGGTCGCCGCGATGAAACTTGAGAGTGAAGTCGGGATCTTTGAGCGAGATGGCCGGTCAGGATCAATACCACGCTTTCCGATGGTTTCACGAAGCCTTGCTTGACTCAATTTCTTCAGGCCCGCAAGAGTCACGGCCGAGGCGGGCTCACAACCTATGCCCTCCGCTCCAATCTCCGCCTTCGCTTGAGCGATCTCAATTTCACTGACTTGCTCGACCGTGCCGCCGGTAGCCTCAAGCGCTCGAACCGCCTTCTTCCAGGATGCTGGATGGCCAATGCGGATGGCCGTGGCCATGGTTTCGGCTTGCACGGAAATCAGTTCCCGCCCGTTGTTCTCGCGCAGCGTTCGCACCAAAGCATTCGCGCCTTCTGCTTGAATCACCGAGAGTCTTGGCAAGCTGGTGAAATCAGGCCGAGCTCTTTCATCTCCATGAAAGGCCTTGCCCAGCGCCGAAGAGTTGCCGAGATTTCCACCCGGCACAATCACGTGATCCGGCGATTGCCAATCCAACTGCTCCAGCAATTCAATCGCGGCCGTCTTCTGTCCCTCGAGACGGTAGGGATTCACCGAGTTCAGCAGATAGACCGGCATGCGCTGCACCACTTCATTCAGCACGCGCATGCAGCCATCGAAGTCCGTTTTGAGCTGGCAGGTTATCGCGCCATAGTCGAGCGACTGCGAAAGCTTGCTCCAGGAAACTTTGCCATCGGGAATCAAGAACCAGACTGCGCATGCCCACCGCGCGCGGCATAGGCCGCCATGGACGCGGAAGTGTTGCCCGTGGAGGCGCAGGCTACCCAGCGGAAACCATCCTGCCGGGCGAAAGAGGCGGCCACCGTCATGCCGGTATCTTTGAACGATCCGGTGGGATTCATGCCCTGGTGTTTGGCGTAAAGATGCTGCACTCCGGCAATGCGTCCACAGGACGAGATCTCATAGAGCGGGGTATTTCCTTCGCGCAGAGTGATGGCCGGATGGCCCTGAGCCAGGGCAGGCAGAACTTCGCGAAAGCGCCAGACGCCGCTTTGATCGACATTCAGAGCGGGAGGTCCGCCGTTGACGCCAAAGAGCCTTGAGTTCGGACGCAGTCCAGGCCCCGGCCCCGGCCGGCTTTCCAGCCCGGGAAAGAGATTTCCAGCAAGTCGCCGCACTTGGGGCAGCGCAGGGCGCCGCTGAGGCGCTCCTGCACCGCGCCGCAGCCAATGCAGTTCATTTGCGACACGTGCCGCTCGAGGCTTTTGGTTCCACAGTTGTAAGGTTCGTCATCCGCGCGAATTGCCTTGTGAGAAGTGACCCTTCAGAATAACAGAGCGGCAATTCCGACGGCGCACCAACGTTACGAAAAATCGCTATTTCGCCGCCGCAGGTAATCGTCGGTCTTGTCGATCCAATCGGCGCGCGGAGGATCGAAAATATCCAGGCTCAACGTGTCCTCCAGGGCTTCCACCTGGTGCGGCATGTGTGGCGGGATCAGCAACACTTCGCCGGAGGTCGACGATAATCTTCCTTTGCGCTCGATCCAGAACTTCAGCTCGCCTTCCAGCACATAAGAGATCTGTTCGTTGTGGTGGTGTGCAGAGGAACCAGCTTCCCTTCTGCAGGAAGATTCGTGACAACATCACGTTCTTGCCCACCACATAGTGGCGCAGAAAAAGAGGGTTGACCTGTTCGAGTTCCAAGGATTCCCAGACCACATGTTGCAGCCGGGCTTTTGCGGACTTGCCTCTGTGCGCTTGGAAGCTTTTCGATTTTCTTCTGATTTTTTGGTACAGGCTTGCTTTTTTCCATTCGATGCGTCCTTTAAAGTCCTTATCAAAGTCCTTTGTACGTGCCCCCGTCAACCAGGATCGTTTGGCCGGTAACGAAGGAAGCGCGCTCGGAAGCCAGCCATACGATTGCATCCGCAATCTCGCGCGGCTCCCCCACACGATTGAGCGGTATGTCGGCAGGCCCAGTTGCTCGAAAATTTCCTTCTCGCTTTTCCCCAGGCCGAGGAGCTGGCCTTTGCGAGGTGATTCAGGCGATCGGTGGCTGTGAAACCCGGGCCAACGTTATTCACTAGAATTCCATCCTTGCCAAATTCGTTGGAAAGACTCTTACCAGGCCTACGACAGTAGCTCGCACCGCATTGGAAAGCACGAGGTCACGACTGGCTGCTTTGTAGTAATGGAGGTGATGGTGATAATCCGTCCCCACTTGCTTGCGCTGCATGTGGGGAATGACTTCCGGCGCAAAATAGACCGTGCTGAGAAAATTCTGGTTCACCGCTTTTCGCCATTCGTCGAGGGTAGCGTCGAGAAAACCTTTTGCCGGAGGCCCGCCCGGCATTGGTCACACAAATGTCCACCGAACCAAATCGTTCCGCGACTTCCTTGACGAAGGTATGGACGGCATCCGGATCGGTTACGTCGAAGGGCTGAGCAAAAACCTCCACACCGTATTGCCTCGCGATCTGATCTGCTGCAGCTTGCAGAGTTTCGGGGTTGCGGGCGCACATAGCCACGCGGCAGCCCTCGGCGGCGAAGGCTTCCGCCGTTGCTCGTCCAATGCCTTGACTGGAAGCGGCCACGATCGCGACCCGGTTCTTCAAGCCTGTTTCCATAGAGTTATGGATTATAAATGCCTCTGGCCGGGAAGCCGTTATCAATGACATTGCGCTTGCCCGCGGCGGCAGTGGAAGCTAATCTGAATAGGTTTGATGGGGTACGATTCACGAGACTTTACGGCAGGAGTGAAGATGAAACCGCACAAGCATCGCCCGGAAACAGAGGCCGTCCGGGGCGCGAATGACCTAAGCAAGAAGAATGGCCCGCTCTCCACGCCGATCTACCAGACCTCCACGTTCGAAGTCACCGACAACGAACAGCAGCTTCGTGCCACGGGCAGCGACCAATTCTATACGCGCTATGGTAATCCGACGATCACTGCGGCCGAGGCCGCCATGGCTGAACTGGAGGGCAGCGGACGGCGCATTGCTATTCGCCTCCGGCATGGCGGCGATCACGACTTGCATTTTTGCTTTGCTAAAAAGCGGCGACCACATCGTGGCCCAGCGCGATGTCTACGGCGGAGCGTCGAAATTTCTCGGCGCATGGCTGCCCAAGTTCGGCGTTGAAACCACGTTTGTGGATACCAATGATTTCGATCAACACGCGAGGCGATCCGGCCTAATACAAAACTGCTCTATCTGGAGTCGCCGACAAATCCGACTCTGCGGATTGTGGATCTGAAGAAAATGGCGGCGCTGGGTAAGAGACACGACACTCATCACCGCAGTGGATGGAACCTTTGCCACACCTATCAATCAGCGGCCCGGGGACCTCGGCATTGATCTGGTGATGCACTCCGGCACCAAGTATTTTGGCGGACATTCAGACCTGATTTGCGGCGTAGTGGCGGGGCGACGCGACCTGATCAAGAAAATTCACGAAGCTCGAACGACTCTGGGTGGAATTCTCGATCCCCATGCGGCGTGGCTTTTGTTGCGTGGCATCAAGACCCTGGCGGTCCGGGTCCAACGGCAGAATGAGAGCGCGCTACGCGTCGCGCAGTTCCTGGCTCGGCATCCCAAGGTGCGGCAGGTGAATTATCCTTTTCTCGAAACTCATCCGCAGCGTGCGCTTGCCATGGAACAGATGCGCGGCGGCGGTGGCATGCTCAGCTTTGAAGTGGAGGGCACCGGCGAAGACGCTTGCCGCGTGACCGAAGCATTGCATCTATTCACGCTCGCTCCCAGCCTGGGCGGAGTGGATTCGCTGGTCAGCATTCCCGTGCTCACGTCCCATGCCATGATCCCGGCCGAACAACGGCAGAAGATGGGCATCAGCGAGCAGTTGATCCGGCTTTCGGTCGGCGTGGAGAATGCGGACGACCTGATCGCCGATCTGGAGCAGGCGCTCGCGGTGATGAAATCAGCGCCACAGCACGCAGCGGTTAGGTAAGAAGAATCACTCGTAGCGCAGGGCCACCATGGGATCGACGCGAGACGCCCGTCTCGCCGGCAAATAGCCCGCGATAGCCGCAACTACCAGCATGAATACAATTGCCCCTGCTAGGGTTAACGGATCGGTCGACTTCAGCCCGAACAACATGCTGGAAATCAGCCGCAAGGCTCCGAGAGCAATTGGGATTCCGATGGCTATACCCACCAAGACCAACCCGAACGCCTCCCGCAAGACTTTGCGAAGAATGTCCGCTTGTCTAGCCCCCAGCGCCATGCGGATGCCGATCTCATTGGTACGGCGAGCCACTGCGTACGACATGATTCCGTAGAGCCCGATGCAGGCGAGAGTCAACGCCAGCAATCCGAAGAAGCTCGACAGCTTGGCGAAGAGGCGCTCTTGAAAGAGAGTCTGGTCAATCTGCTCGACTTGGGTTCTAACATCTGAAAGCGGCAGGTTCGGATCGAGAGTCTGCACTGCGAGTCTAACGCCAGGAATTATGGCTTTGGGATCGCCTGCGGTGCGTACCGCAAAAATGACCGCACCGAAATTCAGGTCTTGTAGAAACGGCATGAAAACTGTGGGCCCTATTCCTTTGCGAAGGTTCTCGACTGTCGTATCTGCCGCCACACCAACAATTTCAGCGTCCGCGACGCCGAACCCAATCCGGTGACCGATTGGGCTGGAGTTGCCAAAGTACTTCCGGGTGAATGCTTCATTGACCACCGCAATTTTCGGCTTGTCCGCTCTGGTATCTTTCTTCGATTGGCCGTCCACGTAGAACCGGGATGCCCATAGTTTCAAAAAAGTCTGGTCCAACCTCGCTTTCGTAGGCCATTTCGGAGGCATCCGGGGCCCTGTTCACGTCGCCAGCGTATCCGTCAGTCAGGAGCGGACCACGCATTAAGGCATAGTCACCGACCAGCGAGGTGTCAGAGAAGCTAGTAGAGCGGACGCCGGGGAGCGTTTTGATCCGCTCTTGTAACGTTTGATAAAAACCCTTGAGCCTTTCACCTTCGTAGCCATTCTGCGTAGGATCGATTCCGAAAAGAAGAAGACCTTGCCGGTCAAATCCAATATTGGCATCCTCCAAGTTGGCGAGCGTGCGGACGAATAGACCGGCTCCCGCCAGCAACAGCAATGAAATTGCCACCTGGGAGACCACCAGTATCCTTCCTAGCCCTATCCGCGCGCGCCGCTCCTTCGCGTCCGATTCTCTTGAGCTCTCTTTCAATACAGTCGTCAGGTTGAGCCGGGTGCCCCGCAAAGCCGGAACGAGCCCGAAGAGAATTCCCGTGGCCAAGGAAACACCTGCCGTGAACCCAAGTACGCGCAAATCAGGCTGAAAATTCAGGCTGATCGGCACCCGGCCAGTGGACATAAACGCGAGCACAACACGGACCGCGAAGTACGCCAGCAGAAGACCGAATGCTCCTCCGATTGAAGCAAGCAGTATGCTTTCGGTAAGAACTTGCCGGATTAGCCGCATTCTAGCCGCCCCTACGGCGAGCCGCACCGCAAATTCCCTGTTTCGCGCAGTGGCACGTGCCAGAAGAAGATTCGCCACGTTGGCGCAAGCGATTAGCAAAACAAGCCCGACGGCACCCATCAGGATAAACAGCGGCTGGGAGAACTTGGTGCGTAGCTCTTGGAACCCCTTCCCCGCGGGATCAAACTCCAGAGACGGCAATTCGCTTTGAGCGGGTGACTGTGCCTTGGAATCCGGACCAATAATGCTCCGCTTAAAGATAACGTCGAGCTGGGCTAGTGCTCGTTGTTGGCTAACTTCCGGCCGCAGGCGCAGTACGACCTGCAACCACCAATCGTCTCGCTGCAGGAATTTCGACCGGCCTTTTCCCAGGCCCGGCTCAACTTCAGGCTGCGTACTCAGAGGCATCCAAACGTCCGTCGCCGTCCCTGGACGCAGTCCGAAAAACTTCGGCGACGTTACACCAATAATCGTGAACGATGCTCCGTTGATAGTGATTGTTTTCCCTACCACCGAGGGATTTCTTCCAAACCGGCGCTCCCAATATCCATAACTAATCACGGTCGTTGGAGGAGAATCCGGCCTGTCATCGAAATCCGTAGGAAGGCGTCCCGCCGCGGCACCTACTCCCAGGCCAGCGAAATAATCGCCAGAGGCGAATTCCCCCACCGCCAATCCTGCTTGACCATCCGCATTGAAATTGATCTTGCCGGCTTCCTTAAACGCAAACGCGCTCGAGAGAACGCTGCGATTGGCGAGCAGGTCTTTGAAAGTCAGATATGAAAAAAGCTCGCTTGTAACTTTTCCAGTCGGACCTACTGCGGTGGCTACTTGCATGTAGTCGGTCATACGCGGAGAAGTGCATTTGAGGAAAACCAGCTGCTCCGGATTCCTCACTGGCAGGAACTTCAGCATGACCGCATCAATCAGGCTGAAGATCGCAGTGTTGGCGCCAATCCCGAGGGCAAGCGACAACGCCACGGCGGCAGTGAACCCCGGACTTTTCTTCAGTTGCCGCACGGCATAGCGCAAGTCCTGAATTACAGTTCCGCCAAACGAGAACCCGCGGCGCTCGCGATAAGCTTCAACCGTGGATTCCATGCCACCGAACTTGATCAGCGCCTGGCGGCGCGCTTCGAACGGAGTCATGCCCGCACGTAGATTGTCTTCAGTGTGCATCTGCACGTGGGCTTCGATCTCGTCCGCCAACTCCTGATCCCGGCGCTTGCGGTGAAACAATTCGCCAAAACGCACCGCCAAAACACGAAGCTATCTCATGACGGCTCCTTCGCCGGGGACAAGAACCGCGCCATCATGGCGGCGGTCTCTTCCCATTCCCGGGTTTCCTTTTCCAGCTTCTTCCGGCCGGCGCGGGTGAGGCGGTAGTATTTCGCCTTGCGATTGTTCTCGGAAACGCCCCATTCGGAGGCGATGTAGCCCTCCTGCTCCAGCTTGAGCAGCGCGGGATAGAAGGTTCCGTAGTTGAGAGACAGACGGTCGCCGCTGGTTTGCTCGATGCGGCGGGCAATGCCATAGCCATGCAGCGGCCCCATGGCTTGGAGAGTCGTCAGCACCATCAGGGAAAGGGTGCCCTGCAGGACATCGGTTTTGTAGTCGCTGGGTTTAGTGCTGTCGGTCTTGGCCGTATCGCCCATGATTCACCTATGGGATAGCAATAGAACTTAGCAGACTCCTATGGGAACACAATAGATGAAATGAACGCCGCTTGAAATTCGCCTACCCTTGGCGGACCTCCACAGGTATGATTCTCACTCCTGCAAGTTGAGCCTCTGGCGCGGGAGATCAGGGTCATGAAGCACAAGCTGCGTATCGCTGGAATCGTTCTGGGCGTCATTGTTGTCGCCGTAATCGCACTGCCTTTCGGGTTGAATGCCAATAGCTTTCGGCCCAAGCTGGAATCCTCGCTTTCAGCGGCTCTCGGCCGCCAGGTCACGCTGGGCAATTTGAGCCTGTCTCTTTTGGCAGGCAGCGTTTCGGCGCAGGATCTCGCCATCGCCGACGACCCAGCTTTCAGCCAGAATCCTTTCGTTCGGGCCAAGTCGTTGAAAGTTGGCGTGGAAATCTTCCCGCTGATCTTTTCCAAGAGCCTGCATGTCACCGAACTCACTCTGGACCATCCCGAAATCACGTTGTTGCGTTCGGCTTCCGGGAACGTGGAATTTTTCGACCATAGGGGCTGCCAATCCGACTCCAGTGGCAAGCTCCGCCCCCGGTGCCTCCCCGTGCCGCGGCGCCCGGCCCCGTGAATGCAGCAGCCTGCCACAGCCGATCTAGCCGTCAAAAAGCTGGACATCAAAGATGGACGGCATCACAGTGGGCCACGCCGACACGGGGCAAACTCATGTCTATGACAACGTGAACATTGCGGTGCGGAACTTCTCTTTCGGCGCGCAGTTCCCTTTTACTTTGTCCGGGTTTCTGCCCAACGGCGGGACACTCAAGCTCGACGGCAACGCCGGGCCGATCAACTCCAGCGACACATCCTTAACCCCTTTTCAGGCGCAAGGTCAGTGTGAAGAGTCTGGATCTGGCGGCTTCCGGAATTGGCGAGCTTTCTCCCGGAATTTCCGGATGGCGGATTTCGACGGAACAGTCAGCTCGGACGGACAGGCGGTGCAGACTTCGGGCACGCTGCAGGCGCAAAAACTACAACTGGTGCAGAGCGGCGGACCCGCGGGCACGGCCGGTTCAACTGAAGTATGCGCTCGCGCACCAACTCCACAGCCAGAGCGGAACCATTAGTGAGAGCGATATTTCCATGGGAAGGGCGGTCGCCCAGTTGACCGGCAATTACCAAATCCAAGGCGCAGACCGCAACGCTCGACATGAAGCTCGAATGCGCAGAACATGCCGGTAGACGATCTCGAAGCAATGCTGCCTGCGCTTGGTGTGGTGTTGCCTTCGGGATCGCGGCTGAGCGGCGGTACGCTTTCGGCGAATCTCGCCATTACCGGTCCGGCGTCGGGCCCGGTAATTGCCGGGCCCGATTCGCCTGTCTAACTCGAAGCTGGCGGGATTTCGATCTTGGATCGAAACTCTCTTCCATCTCCAAGCTAAGCGGAGCAAAAACCGGCGCTGACACTTCGATTCAGAATCTGAGCACGGATGCGCGCGTGGCGCCGGACGGCGTGCGCACGGAAAAAGTGAATCTCACGATTCCGGCGCTGGGCGTTCTGACCGGGAGCGGGACCATCAGCCCTGGAGGAGCGCTGAATTACCAGATGACCGCCAATTTAAATGGGGCGGTCGCCACCGCCATTACCAAACTGGTGGGCCTGGGTGACAAGGGAGAGAGTATTCCATTTTTCATTCGCGGAACCACCTCCAACCCGAGTTTTGTTCCTGATGTGAAAGGCATGCTGACCGGGCAAATCGGCAGCCAGATTGGCAGTGCGCTCAAGTCAAAGCTGCAGGGAAAATCGGCGAGCAAAGTCCACGCCGAAGAGGTCACGCAGAAGGCCCGCAACCGGCGCCGAACAAAAAACCTCGGTCATGAAAAAGCTTACTGGATGGTTTCACAAAAACAAGAAAGACCAGAATTCGAAGAAATAATCTGGCCGTCCGAGGTCATCGAATTTGGGCCGGCGGTTACGGCCGATGCGGCACGCATTTCTGCTTTTGTTTCCCTAACCCTTCGATCTCAAGTTCCATCACGTCGCCAACTTTGAGGAATTGTGGCGGCTTCATGCCCATGCCAACGCCTGGCGGGGTGCCGGTGGAGATCAAATCGCCCGGCTCAAGGGTCATGAACTGCGAGATGTACCAAACGAGGTGCGGCACACCGAAGATCATCTTCGAGGTGCTTCCGTTCTGCCGCAGTTCTCCATTCACGCGCAGCGACATGCGGAGCGATCCCACGTCGGAGACCTCATCGCGGAGTCACGAGCCATGGGCCGAGGGGACTGAAGGTGTCACAACTCTTGCCCTTGGTCCATTGGCCGCCGTGTTCGATCTGGAACGCCCTCTCAGAAACGTCGTTGGAGATACAATAGCCCGCGACATAATCGGCCGCTTGTTCCTTCGAACTGAGATAACGCGCCTCTTTGCCGATCACGACACCGAGTTCGACCTCCCAATCAGTCTTCTGGCTGTCCTTGGGAATCTCGACATCGTCAAAGGGACCAACCCACGTGTTTGGCGCCTTCATGAAAAGGATGGGCTCCTGCGGAATCTTAGCGCCGGTTTCCGCGGCATGGTCGGAATAGTTCAGCCCGATGCAGACAATTTTGCGCGGGTCGGGCAACGGGCGCTCCCCAGCGAGCCGTCTCCGGGACATCGGGCAGTGAACGCGCCTGATCGGATTTTAAGAAGCCAGCCAAACGGGTGAGCCCGCCGTTGCGGAAAAATTCACTGTCCCATTTGCCGAAGAACGCGGATATATCTTTTCTCTTGCCATCCGAGGATAAGATTCCAGCCTTTTCCTGACCACGCGATCCGAACTGAATCAAACGCATTTCTTCACCTCAATACAGGATGACCTGCCTGACAACTAAGCTTGTGAAACCAGATTGCTCTAGTTCGGAGTAAACAATTCCAGCCGCACACGATAGGTGACCGACTCACCGGGTTTCAAGACCACCATGCCGGTGGCTGTCTTGCCCCACTCTTTGCCGTAGGGATCCACATAGTTAAATTGCGGCTCTAGCGCTAAGAAACCTTTCTCCGGTGGAGAGTAGGCTTGCATTGCGTGAATCTCTTTGGAGAGCGCGATCACCTTCAGACCATACATGGCCTGGGGATCGGTGATCTCGGCAACCACGCTGCCATCGGGCTGGCGGTCGAGGTCAATGAAACTGTCGTCAAGAAACTTTGTGCCCAGCGGCGCGCCCTTGGCCGCGGTGAAATCGTAGGGCGTGCCC
The DNA here is from genome assembly GCA_963697035.1 of uncultured Acidobacteriaceae bacterium. Taxonomy (GTDB): domain Bacteria; phylum Acidobacteriota; class Terriglobia; order Terriglobales; family Acidobacteriaceae; genus PALSA-270. Next base: position 63,624 of record CAVOMN010000006.1, read on the forward strand.
GCGACCGCTTCAGTCTTGCCGATCGGGAAATACATCTTCATAGTTGTTGACAAGGGCGCGTCTTTTCGCCGGAATGTGCAGCCGCCCTTGCGTACGGTCGCCACTGGGGAAAACGAAATAGGGATGCCAGCCCACTCCGACGGGGAGCGGTTCGTCTCCCACGTTCTTCACCTGCACGTTTAGCTCTACGGCGTCAGCGGCAAGGCTGGTAGTGATGTTGACATCGGTCTTGGAGAACCAACGGCCATCAAAATTTCCGCCATGCAGGACGGCGCTTACACTGGATCCATCGTTCCTGTTGGTCACGTTCACATCCTGAAACTTGGCATCCATGATGAGACCGTGAATCGCCACTTTTTCAGGGTTGGGATGCTTGGCCTGCATATTGGCGGGCAACGAGATGGTCTTGCCATTGATCTGCGTCACGATATTGTTTCCGTCCGCAGAAAGCTTGCCGCGAATGCGATTTGCATACGGCAGAAGAATGGCGCCACCCATCGTGGCGGACTTCAAGTCGTAGAGATCTTCCGCGCCTGTGTTGAGGGTCTTGGCGGCTTCCTCTAACGGTGGAGAAGCGATGAGGTTGATATCGCCCTTGCTGGGCAAGTAAGCTCTGACCTGGAAGACGTTCATCCCTCTGCCCGGCAGCACCTGCACGGAAAGAAACTGTGGCGAGTTTGAAGATGGCGAACGCTGCCGTTCCAGCGTAACAACTGGCTCTCCGCCAATCGTAACTGCCTGGGGTTGAGAGGGAGTGGAGGTTGCGCGGGATTCGGCGGGCCTGAACAACCGGCAAGCAAAAGCAAGATCACAAATACCGCGGCATCTTGAGCAACATAAGGACCTCACTAATTCGCAATTCCAAACAGATTTGAAGATGATTTCACCGCGTGCGAAGCACGATGGCGTCGCTGCAGATTCAGCCTTACAGACTTATCCTACGAGCTATGGAGTGTCCACGCTTCCCGCAAACTGCAGCACTACCGGCGCTCTTTTACGAACACTATCGGACTCCGCCCGAATAGCCGGAAGAGGAAGATTCGGCGGAAGTCGGTTCGAGCGCGACAAAAAGCAACTTATTATCTTCTTTCAAAATGGAAGGCGGCAAATAGATTCCTGGACGGCCAATGTTGGGCTCCTGCCTGGTTCGTGATGTTCCACGTAAACCCCATTCAGATAAACCAGCCCCGGCAGTTCTGGCATGAAGGCCCGCCATACTGCCTCCAGATCGCTGGGAGCGGGGCGCGGAAAAGAATATTCGAGAACAGACAAGCCGCTTTTTCCGCCGGCGTATGGCCGATGTCGATCTAATCCGGCAAACTGGGCCTGCCACTCCGACATGCAGAGGAATTTCGGTGTTGCCATCCAGCCAGCCAGCCGATTGAATCCCTTTTTTCATCCAACGCCACAACCCAAGATCTTCCTTGGGACGGCCGGTGTCCACATAATAAATATCGGCCGTGCAAGTCTTCTGGGCTGGACAGTAGTGGCTGACAACCAGTGTTTCCTTTGCGCGGTTCGAGGCCTCGGGAACAAACTGGCCGTTCATATAGACGAGTTTGTAGTCGTCAGTGAAGAAACGAAGTGGAGTGCGCTCGCGCGGACCGGAAATTTGCGCGATAACGCGTAATGCCCTTCTTCCAGATGCCGGCTTCGGGAAGCGAAACCAACTCGCTGAGGGTCTTTGGTCATCGCCGGGGCAAATCCAGTCCAAGATTTTGTGAACCGGATGGTACCATCGCAAGCTAACCTCGAAACCGGAATGTTGGCATTCAATTGTTGTGCTCGCGATTCGGCAGGACTGGGACAACGCATTCGCCCTGCTTGGCTCCGCGAGTTTCGCGGCCGCCAGACACTGTGATCGGTCCAATCGGCTGGCGCAATTCTAGGTGCAGAGTTTCACTCGCGGCCCGCAAGTCATATACCGAGTCATCTGCGCCTGAAACCACCAACACAGGTTCGCCTCCGACGGCCAATTCCTTAGCCCGATAGGCACGTTCCCGCGAAAGCACCAACAGCGAAACTCCACCGCCCACGGGAACAACCTGATCTTCACTGCCGAAACTCAGTCGGACGATCGCTTCGTGTTTGGCCTCATCCCAGAGCGCATCCGGCCTAGGTCGGCAGGCTTCGAGGCAAATGAGAATGCCGCTTCCCCTTCCTCGCCCGGATTGCCATAGAACACCAGCCAGGTGCGGTCTCGGGTAGGCGTAGCGGCCCAACAAGTCGGCGGTGGAGTAGACCAACGTGGTTTGATCCTTTACCGGCAAATTCAGAACCAAGAGACGCGTCTGTTCCCTGTGCAGCAATAAAGTCGAATATTGCGGGATTACCCACGCCTCGTCCCGACTTAGGATCGTGATAGGTAATATGCTGCTGGCTCACAGATTTCAGGGCCAGCGTGAGGTCGCTGACTCCGCGCATGTCCGAACGCACAAATAGAAGGCCCTGGTCGCCTTTATTCCGTTGCTTGATCCAAACCTCAGGATCATCCACCGTGGCGGGTTCGGCGGCCGCTTCCGCGCGCGCGATGGTCGATCCGAATTGCCGCAGGAAAAGAGCATTCGTCTTCATCGCGCGGTACTTGGGAAGGATATATCCGCCTTCCTCGACAATGGCATCCGCGCTGTATCCGGCGAACTCATATCCTTTGGCCGCGTATGCAAACTGCGAGCCACCGCGGAACAGGTATTCATCGAGGTAGTCGGTTCCCAGGCCCAGCATAGTTCGCACCGTCGCTTCTGCGCCGTCGAGGCCATACTCGGCGCAGCCCAGCGGACGTGTTGAGATTGAGCTGGCGTTGCTTGGTCAACATCTGCTCGAGCTCTTGGTAGGATCCGAAGTAAGCGTCCACCGTGCCATAGATTTTCGCGAGGATGGGATCGCCCGGATCGTCCTGTGCGAACTGCATATCATTGCCCATCAAGCGGAACATCGAATCCATAGGCCGCGGTAGTTTGATAGAGAAAGCGGCACGAAATCTTTCTTCTCGTCAACCGGTATGTATTGCGGATGGCCGTATTCGTTCTCGATCTGCACCATGATGACCGGGCCGCCATGGGTGATTTGATTGCGAGCCAGAAGGGGCATCATCGCGTCATACCAGTGCTTGCTCCATTTGCGGTCTAATTCGGTGTTTCTACGGAATCCCACTCCTTTCCCGGAGAGCCATCGCGGAAACGCTCCCTGGTCGGTTTCACTATTAATGTACGGGCCGGGCCGGGCTACGACGTACAAACCATACTTATGTGCCAGGTCGAGAAAGCTTTGGAGGTTATCGAAATCGAATTTGTTCTCTTCGGGTTCGTGGATAAACCAGGGGATGTAGACATCCACGATATTGAACCCATCCTCCCGCATTCTTTCGAAGGTCGCTGCCCACTCTGCCCGCGGGATTCGGAAATAGTGCATGGAGCCGCCGATCAAGACAACATCCTTGCCCCCGATGGAAAAGGTTTGCCGATCCCAATGAATTTGCTGCGGACTGTGTTGAAGCACTGCACTGGGCAAAAAGACTGGAGGACATGCAGACAACAGCGGCCAACACCACTGCGGGTTTTCTCACGGAACGCAAGATCTCCTGATGAGTAAAAATCGCCGGCGGACGAGCGGGAAAACTCCGCCGCGCACGTTGAGCATTGTACTCCATGCGCAGCATCATCTCGGTTCACCATCCGCGCGAACATGCTGGTGAACAGGGTGCGCACTTTCCGGAAGTTGTTCCGAAGTAAAACGATAAGGGTTGAAAAGTAATCATCAAGCCCTTATATTCCGGATGCCATGATTTCTCGTCTAATTTGGATCACTCCCCTTCTCCTTCTCGGAATCTGGCCTACGCCCAAAGCAACCCAATGTTGCAAAGACCAGCAGCGTTACCGCTTCCGATGAGGCGAACGGCCAGACCGCGCGGCAAGCTGTGGACGGTTCTTTGGATACCGACTGGGAATCGTCCGGTTCGGCCGCCAATCCCTCGTGGATTGTGCTTTCCTGGAAAGACCCAGTCATCATCCGTGAATTCGTCATTCACCGCTGGGAGTCTCGCCATGGTGCGCCGGATCTTACTCATCTCAAGGCGGAAGATTTATGAGGGCGGATCCTGGCATGATCTCGCCGAAATCGGAGACGGAAAGTCTCCGATTCCCGTGACCATTTATCAGCGGGTGCCGGAACACACAATTGAAAAGCTGCGCTTGAGCGGGCTGGATACCAAAGCGCACATCACCGAGATTGAAGTCTATTCGAAAAATACACCCGGATGGCTGGACATCCGCGGGAGACGCTCGAGGCAACATCATCGGTGCGTTGACCGACGGGTTCGGCGCAAAGGGACTCAAAGCCGAGGTTCAGGCTTCCGGCCGCGCTGGCGGCAAACCATGGAAGGCCTCTGCCATGCCCGGCGACCTTGGCGACTTCACCATTGCCATGCCCGTGGGCCTTGCCGGCCCAGTCAACTTTAGCGCTGTATCGGCCGGCGAAACCATACGCAAAGTGGTGGACGTGGGTGACATTCATGAAGGACTGGTTCCCTCGCCGTCACCAGATCCCACAGTCGAATTGGATGGAAAATGGCGGTTCATGCCCGATCCTCCGGCAGGCTTCGAACAGGCAAAGTTCGATGATTCCTCCTGGGGACCAATTGATGTGCCCGCGCACTGGGTGATGCAGGGCTATCAGGCGGAAAAGGGCCAGGGTGGATATCGCAGGCAAGTACAAATACCCGGCCGACTGGAAAGGGCGCCGGATCCGGATCGCTTTCGATGGCGTTTACAGCGGTGCGGAGGTCTGGTGGAACGGCCGCCGTGTTGGCTCGCATATGGGCGGAGCAACGCCCTTTCAACTGGACGTAACCGACGCCGCGAACGCCCGGTGGCGACAACGTAGTCGCAGTCCGCGTGAGCCAGGAGACGCGAAGCCTCCAAGATGGACCACATGAGCATGTATGCAGACTTTTCGCTGGCCGGCATCTTCCGGCGGGCCAGAGTTTTTGCGGTTCCAGCGGTCCACGTGCAGCGCGAACAGTCGCACGCGGAGTTTGATTCTGAGCACAAGAACGCTGACTTGGTCACGGAAATTTCCGTGGAAAATGAGTCTGGTTCGCCACTCTCCGGCGCAACTTTGCGCTTGAATTTGATTCAGGATAACGAATGCTGTCGTCAGCAGCGATCCGATCACCATGGACCTCCCGGCGTGGTCGAAAAAAGATCAGACGATCAAACTGCATGTTGCTTCGCCGCTCAATGGAGCGCTGAGCATCCCAATCTCTACACGCTCGAAACGGTGATCTCGCGCAACGGGTCCGAAATTGAACGCGTGACCAAGAAAGTAGGCTTCCGCGACACGCGCGTCGACAAGACTGCATTGGTCATCGACGGCGTGTCCGTCAAACTCAAGGGCACAGCGCACCACGACTCCGATCCGCTGCTGGGTCGCGCAGTCACTCCGGCCATCGAACGGCGCGACATGGAATTGATGAAGGAAGCCAACATCGATTCGCTGCGAACCTCGCATTACATTCCCATTCCTGAATTAGACGACATCGCCGACGAATTGGGCATTTATCTCGAAGAGGAAGCTCCCTTTTGCTGGGTGGGAAATGCTTACGATCTGCGCTGGGGCGCATTTACACGGCAAATTGCCGCGGAAATGGTCGAGCGCGACATGAGCCATCCCTCGGTGGCTTACTGGTCAGGCGGCAATGAAAGCGACTGGGGCCCGACGCTCGACCTCGATGTACGAGAGATTCGCGCACACGATCCGAGCCGGCCGGTGATGGGAAGCTGGACCAACAATGTGGATTTCATCATTCGCCACAATCCGATGAGTGTGGCTGGAATCCACTCCATGGACAACAAGGACAAGCCGGTTCTCTGGGACGAAAGCATCGCAATCTTCCAGGGTATTTGGGGCCAGAGGCGATGGTGCGGCATTGTGGCGCGATCCAGGACTGCGCGACTACTACGTGGCTCCGCTGGTGGATGTGATGGATGCATTCTGGAAGAGCAAAGTCGTGCAGGCCAGCTTTATTTGGGCGTGGTCCGATGACATGTTTCTGGTCCCGGGACGCGGGATCGGAATACGGCCGCGGCCACGATGAAGGTCACGGCGTGGATCGCATCTACCATCAGGATGGCAAAGGACTGGTTGGCGATGCTCCCTGGGGAGTGATTGATGGCTGGCGGCGGCGCAAGCCGGAATTCTGGCACATCAAGAATCTGTATTCTCCCATCAAAGTCGGCGTGAGGGAGTTGGCGGTTCCGACTTCCGGAGCGCTACAGAGTTCCGGTGGAGAACAAGTATTTCTTTACCAATCTTTCTGAACTGCCAAGTGAAGTGGCAACTGGGCGATCAGCAAGGCACCGCGCAATGCTGACATTCGCGCCGCAAAGTTCCGGCACGCTGGAAATTCCGTAACGTCTGCCCGATCCAACCCGGCAGCGAACTGCAACTTCGTTTCATGCACGGGGACGACGAGGTCAACGTTTTTGCGGTTCAGACTCGGCAAGGCGCCTGCCATGGCCGACGGCGCCGGCAAACGCATCCCCCTTGCGGCGTTACGATCAGGAATGGCTTTCTGGCATTACGCCGAGAATCGCTGGCGATGGATTTTCTGCCGGAATTGCCAGCGAGCGCGGCCTCCTCGATTATTTCGTGCTGAACAACGCGCGTCACGCTTTACGATCAGCCGCAAATCCACATCCTGCCCATCCGTGGCGGGCTGCCGGCGTTTCCCAATCCGCGCACCTGGACTCTCGACCGTCCTGTGGATATTTCCGAAAACGATGGCAACATCACGATCACGGCGCAGGGGCACTATCCTGAACTTGTCGGAACCTACACCACCACACTCACTCCCAACGGGGACCTGACGGTTTCCTACGACTTCCAATACGATGGTCCCGAGACTGCATGCCATCGAAATCGGGCTTGAATTCGGAGTCCCGGTTTGGATGGATCACCTATCGTGGAAACGCACCGGCGAATGGACATGGTATCCCGAAGATCATATTGGTGCGCTCTCCGGCGACGTTCAGGCGCACACTGGCAAACCAGCCTTTCGTCATTCCCACCTGGCCTTATTCCGAAGATGATTCTCCATGGGCAGCAACGATTTCCGCAGCACCAAGCGCAACATCACGGAAGGCGTCGATAAGGGATCGGCGGGCCGTGGCTGGGCCATCCACTCCGACGGCACGCCAACACCTGCGTGTTTCGCTTGAACTCGGACCGTGTGGCGGTCTACGTCAACGATTGGTACGGCGGCAGCACGGCGCCGCTCGGCGAGTACGTTACCAATTACGGCGATGGCAAGGTATTGCATACCGGGGAACACATTCGCTCGACGCTGCGAATGAGCCTGATCGGAAGGCAAACCGAAAAAAATGCTGAAGCGCAGAAAGCGCAGTGATTGCAATTGTTTGCAGGGAGCCATCACGTCGCGAAGCGCATTGAATCTGCCCAGGGCATCCGATATAGTTATAGCTTGGGTAGTGTGGGGTTGGACCGCCGGAGGCAGAGTTCACCGGCAAATTTTGGAATCACAAGGACAATTCATGTTGCGATTGAATGGCATTACGCCCGTGATGGCAACGACCTTCCGGGAAGACGAATCCATTGATGATGATTCGTTACGGCGTCAGATCGACTGGGCGATCGAGGCCGGAGCTGCGGCAGTCTGCGGACCTGGTTACGGCGGCGAATTCTACAAACTCTCCGACAAAGAGCGTTACCACTGGGTAGATGTGCTGGTGGACCAGACACGAAAGCGCGTGCCTGCGATTGCCGCCACCAGTTGCGGCTCGACCCAGAGCACGATTGAGTTTTCCCGCTACGCGGAAAAAGTCGGGGCTGATTGTTTGATGATCAACGCTCCGCGAACTTCCCCGCTTCCCGCCTCCGAAATGATCGCCTTTTACAGCCGCATTTGCGATTCCGTGAATATCCCGGTCATGCTGCAAGATGCGGATTTCACCGGTTCCGGCCTGCCCGCCAAGATCTTTGTGGAACTGGCCAAGCAGCATCCTAACTTCATGTTCGCCAAGCTGGAAGTGCTTCTGCCCGGAACAAAGAGCGCGGAGATCATCGAGCAGAGCAAAGGGCAGGTCCAGATCATTTACGGTCTGGGCGGCATCGCTATGATGGATGGTTTAGCGCATGGCGCCTCCGCGGTCATGCCGGGAGCGGCTTGCCTCGACGTATATGTGCGGGTTTACGAGCTATACAAGCAGGGGCAAAAGGAAGAAGCCAAGGCGCTGTTCTATCAGCTTGTGCCTTATCTCTCCTTTGCCATGCAGCACCTGGAGGTCGCGGTGCACATTGAGAAGCGCGTGTTCGTGCGGCGCGGCATTTTGCCCAACGCGCGCATGCGCCAGCCCACCATGACGCTAGACTGCCATCTATCAGCAGCAGATGGATGATCTGGTCACTATGGTTGTGGGCGCTGTGCAACGAGTGCCGCGAGAAGTACCGCGTCAACCGTATAGGGTTTACATTCGTAATAAATAAAAGGCGGCCGCGCGGCCGCCTTTTCGTTTGCCTCAGGTTTGCGATCTTTATTGGTGCGGCGCGTAAGCCACCCGAACGGAAACGATTTCATAGGGATGAACCGGCACAGTGATGATCTTGTTGCTGTTCATCGGCAGATCATCGCCTGATGGCTCTTCCATCAGGTTTGCCAGCTTGGCCGAGAGCGCTCCTTCCGGAACCGTCAGGTCAACATCGCCGTTCTTGCCTGCCCACTCGTAGAAACGGAACAGCAACGCATCGCCATCCTCCGTTTTCTTCACGGCGGTCAGCACAACGTTATCCGCGCCGGTGCTCACGAAAGAATGTTCGCGCCGGCATCTTTCCATCATGCGCTTCCACCTGCATGGCGTTCAGTTTGTAATTGAATTCGTAGCCACGCCGCACGGTGAGCGCCTGCTTCCAGTCTCCCGAATGCGGATAGAGCGAGTATGCGAAATGATGGTGCCCGCGGTCGGCATCGGGGTCGGGCGAAGTCGGCGAGCGCAGCAACGAGATGCGCAACACGTTGCCTTTGCCGTCGTATCCGTACTTCGATTCATTGATCAGGCTGAAGCCATGTTTGCCGTCGCCCAGATCGGCCCAGCGCAGCGCCGGAACTTCAAACTTGGCCGCTTCCCAGCTGTTGTTGCGCGTGGTGGGCCGCTGAATGGTTCCATAAGGAATCTCGTAAGTCGCCTCATCGCTCGAAGCGGCCAGCGGAAACGCGGCTTTCAGCAGAACATGGGTTTCGTGCCAGTCAATGTCGTTGACCACATCCACCCGGTCCAGTCCTGCGTAGAGGGTGATGTCCTGCACGAATTTCGAGCTCTGCCAGCTGTGGGTCACTCGAATGGTGGCGCGCACCGGGCCTTTTTCGACCAGTTCCACGGAATCGGCGTGATCCAGTTTCGTGAAGACTTTTTCGAAATCCGCATCAATGTTCCAGGCGTCGTATTCTTTCGGGTTGTCCTGGAACGCGATCAGTTCGTTGCCGCAAGCTCCCGCGGCCAGCGACTCGAAATTCGACTTCTTGTCGAAGAGGCTGGTGATGCATCCGGTCTGCGGATCGACCGTCACCCTCATCAGCGAATTTTCCAGCGTGTAACCCTGCGCTTTCAAATCCGTCGGCACCGGGCGGGTGCCCGGCACGACATGCAGGACGCTATAGCCCAGCGACGGCACATTCTCTCGCTTCAACCAGCAGCTTATAGCTGTTGGTCTCGGGCCTTGCTCGACAATAGCTGCACGGGCAACGGCTTTCCCTGCGCATCCAGCACCGAAACACCACCCGCCGCTTTCTGCGGCATCTGCACGTTGACGGTAACCAGGTCCTTAGATCGTTCCCAGCCGAGCGGATTCCAGAGCATGACCGGAACGCCGCCGCTTGCCGATTTGGTGTTGACCTCGCTGCCGATGGTGTGCAGCGCCTTTCTGTCGGCCTCCTCCGCCGTCCAGTGGACGACGTCATAATCGTGCTGCGCATCCTTGTAAATCACGCCGATGCCTGAACCGGCCGCCAGATCGTGGAATTGATTGAACAGAACTTTTTTCCAGGCGTAGTTAAATTCCTCGCCGGGATAGGCGGTCTCCCTGCAGCCAGGCCAGCGACGAATATTTTTCCGCATTCAGCAGCCACTCTTCACTCTCGCGCATGTTCCGCTTGTGATTGGACTGCGTAGTGAAGACGCCGCGATGGATATTCCAAATACAGCTCGTCGTTCCAGACGGGAAGCTCAATCTTTCCATCAGCTGCGACGGCGGCAGTTTCGCTCCGTTCGCAGCCACAGACTTGTAGTTCCAAACCGGAGCATTCGCGGTGTCGAGTTTAGGCTCCACCTGATCGAAGAAGCCCTGCGCGCTGCCGAAATTGAGCGCCGGGAAAACTAACTTTCGGATCGGCCCAGCGAATTCCGCGGTCCAGAATGGTGCGCGTCGGGCCGCCGCCGTGATCGCCGTCTCCGAAGAGCTGCAACTCTCTGTCAATCCAGGAGTTAAGCGTGACTCCGTTGCCCAGGTCATAGGCCATGCGTCAGCGGCTCGATTTTCCTCGCTGTAGCCGATGGGAAAATAGGCCAGAACCCGGCTGCCATCGGGAGATTGCCACCAGAATAGCTTCAACGGGAGCTTGTTGGTGTCGTTCCAGCTCATTTTTTGCGTGACAAAATAATCCACGCCGGACTTCTTATAGATTTGCGGCAACTGCCAGTTGTAGCCGAAAGAATCGGGATTCCAGCCGATGCGGACATCCTGCGCCGTATTTTTCCTTGAAGTAGCGTTTGCCGACCAGCAGCTGGCGGACCAGCGATTCGCCGTCGGGCATATTCAGGTCGGGCTCGACCCACATTCCGCCGACCGCCTCCCAGCGATTCTGCTTGCAGCTCGTTCCTGGATTTCCTTGAACATCGCAGGATATTTTTGCTCCATCCACTCGCTGTACTGCGCTGCGGACTGGGCATAGTGCAGTTGCGGATATTCATCCATCAGCTGCAACGTCGTGCCAAACGTCCGGCGGACGACGTCCACCGTCTCGGTCCACGGCCACAACCAGGCGGCGTCAATGTGGGAATTGCCGGTCAGCTGCTGAGAGAACTTTTTCAACTGTGGATTGATCACGCGCAAGCGCCGTCGCTAGCCTTCGTTAAGGAGGCATCGAAAGTTTTCTGATCGCCCTGGTGCAGCGCGTCAAAATTCACGGCGCTCGACGCGGCTTCGACCTGTTTGAGAACCTCGGCTCCGTCTTCGCCCATGGTAGGAGCCAGACCACCGGCCGAGAAAAGCTCTTTCCACAGCATCTCGGGATCGGGACGCCCGGCTGCCGCTTCGATCCTCAGGTCGGAACCGTCGAAGGTTTTCGGCTCGGGGCTCGGCGGCAACTTCACCGCGACCAGAACCTTGTCTCCCGGCTTGGCTTGATCCAAGAGCACCATCGGCTCCAGGTCTTCACCCATGGCGACGCGACGTCCGTTGAAGTAGATGATTTCCGCGCCCGAGCCTCCTCCAATATCAATATTGAACTCAAACCAGATTTTCGCGCCGGTCACGTCGTATCCATTGACGTCTTTCGGCACTTCGACCGACGCCCGGTACCAAACGCCTTCTCTGGGACCTTCGGAGTGAACCTTGGCTACTTCCCAGGAAGAATCGTCAAGATCAACCGCCTCGCCGTGGGCAATGTCGGCAGGATGCATCTTCCACTGCGGCGAAGGCAGCTCATTCAGAGACGCCAACTGTTTGATCGCAGTCTGCGCGCTGGTTGGCAACTTCTGCAGTTCTTTCAGCGCACGTTCGGGAAGAACATCCTGTGCATATAAGCGGACGCCTAATAGACCGACAAAAAGGACCATCAGCAGGCGCGAAAAAGAGAAATAAGGAAAGCCTTGCCTCAGGCTGTAACGTTGAAGGATGGATGACATAGATCTCCTTTCAGAAAAGCAGCGGCCCGTATCATTTCCCACTAAGGTTTTAGATTTTTAGGACCGCACGAATTATAGACCACGGAGCGCCGCCCCCGGAGCTGCTGGCCCCGGGAGACTCGCGCGAACACTGCTGTGCATTCTTTCTGCGAATTGCTTATCTTCGACTTGCGTGGAACTCGAGATCCTGATTCCGTTGCAAATCGAACGGCCCGAACGCAAGGGTGCTATCCGGCAAAGACTGCACCGCGACACTGGTTTGCGAGGAGGTCAGTCCATTGGCGCTGACGTGCACGGTGATCGGCTCGGTTTCGTCTTCACGCGCCTGCACATAAAATGCGATCCGGCCGCCTTCCAGGTGAACCGGACTCATGCCGAGCAGCCGTCCGTTCTCGACTTCGATGTCGATCCGCCGGTCTTCGTAAGGTGCGATGGTGCCATTCGCATCAAGGGCGTAAACCACGACTCTGGTCAAATCGGCGCCGTCGCCTATAATGGCGGGGTCATCGGCGACCACCTGCAACGCGCTCGCATCCTCAGGTGTCCGCATTTGCTCGCGGGCAGCCACCTCTCCATGACGGTAGGCAACGGCCTCGACGGTTCCCTTCTCAAAAGCTTTCCCTAAAGCGAATTTGAAGAGCGGATGCGGCAGGCTGGTGTATTCCGAAGGCCGCTGGCGGCCGATGGATTTGCCGTTTACGAGAATTTCAACTTCATCCGCGTTGCTGGCCACCCATAGCGCCGTGTCGCTGCGTCTCCAATAACTCAAGATATGTGCACCACCGCGCCATACAAATCGGGATCTTTCTGGCTCTCTACCACGTATCCGCCAAAGCCTTTGGGCAAACGGTACACATCATCCAGACAATGATAGGCGGTCACCGCCCAGGGAGTATTGAATTCGGGCGACGCGTAATCGAACGCGGCCCAACCCACACTTCCGGCAAGTTCGAGGTGGGCATACGTGCTGTTCATCTGCCGCGCCCATCGCAGGGCAAAACGCAAAAGATCGCTTTCATCTTGCCAGATCGGAAACTGCTCCGCGTCTCCGTATTCCGTGATCAGCCAGGGCTGGCCGGTGACGGGCTGCGGCCAAGTGTCCAGCAGAGGAATAATCGTTGACCGTCAAGAACTTCCTCGGGCACGAGCTTGCCATGCCAGCCGCTGCTTTCGCGCGCTCCCGCCGGACGGCGCGTCGGATCGAGGTCCCGAACCAATCCATACGTCTTGGCATAGAATTCGCGGTCATCGTTCTCGTGGACCGACCCCTCATTGGCATGAACTCCCCACAAGATAATGGAAGGATGATTGCGGTCGCGCAGGATCATGTCATGCGCCATGTCAATGGCGTTTTGTTGCCATTCCGCGTTCTGGCCAACGTATTGCCAGTCCGGGAATTCATCCATGACCAGCAGGCCAATACGGTCACATTCGTCGAGAAACTCCGGGTCGGGAGGGTAGTGCGAAGACCGCACCATGTTCAATCCCAAGCCCGTACTTGAGAATCTGGGCATCGCGCCGCTGCAGGCGATTCGGCACTGACCCTCCAATGAAAAGTTGCGTCTGATGGCGGTTCATGCCACGAATCTTCAGCGAGATGTCCATTAACCAGCAGCCCATTATCATTCCAATCGAACTGGCGCAGACCAATCCAGGTAGCCGCGCGATCGGTGGTAATTGAGCCGTCGCCAACTTCCGCTACCGCGATATAGCGATTGGGATGGTCTGGATCCCAAAGCTTAGGGATCGGAAATGGACGCAACATCCGCGTGAACTTCCTTCGTCTTCGCCCGCAGTGAGATTCGCATTGGGCCGTTGCCGAAGCTACTTCTCTGCCCTGATCGTCGAGAATCCGGACCCGCACCGCCACCTGTGCTGCGATGAGCGATCGTTGCGTACGGTGATGGTCGCACCTTCCGCTGCATCCGGCTGGATACGGTTGGTTACGTAGTACGCGCGCTCAATATGCAAGTTTGTCTCGGACCATGAGCTGAACATCTCTTTGAATTCCACCAAAAGCGAGAAACCCGTAAAACTTCGGCGCACCCTCCGGCGGGACGTCCTTGCGTTCCCGCGAATCCACCCGGACGGCGATAACGTTGTCCGCGCCAAACTTTAAGGCTGGCGTCAAGATCCACATCGAATGACGTGTATCCGCCTTTGTGCTGGGCCAGATGCTTTCCGTTCAGGTAGACATCAGCCACCGTCATCACGCCTTGAAAACGGGCGGTGACCAGTTTGCCTTTCCAGGAATCTTCAGGCCGGAAATGTTTGCGGTACCAGGAGACAAAGCGAAAGATGTCGGGATCAAAAGTCTCCCCCGGCGTAATGATATTGGCATGTGGTACGGAAACATGGTCGAAGCCGGCATCTTTCAGGTCAGGACCTTCTCCGCCGGCAATATCTTTTGGCATGTAAAGCCAATGAGTGGAGAAATTCCGTTCAACGCGCGGAGCAATTTGGAAAGGCGCACCGCGTGCCGAAAGCGGCAAGCACTGAAAAGCGCGATCAAAAACAGCAGAGAATGCACTACGAAAAATGCAGATATCAATTTTCCCCTCCAAGTGATCACTGTGAAGATTGCAAAAGAATGCCGCAGAAATCCAGATGGGATTCTGCGGCGTTCAAAAATGCGCGATATTCTGATTTCTTAGTGACTGGGCTTCTCACCGCGTGGCATGTTATTTGTCGCTGGTGTGCGACTGCCCTGCTACGCCAGTTGCAAGCCTTCGTGTCCCATGGCGTTTCGAACCTCATGCTGGCTCCGGATGGAATCTTGTTGTACGGACTGGGCGCCGATCCGACTTTGCGTCCTTGCGCTTCGATAGCTAGACCGCACGCGGCCTTCGCTCTCCGGACCATGGCCGAGCGCGCGCCATAAGCGGACCAACCGTTCATGCGCGGCGTGGCATCCGAATGTCTCCCATTGGCGAACGCACTGTAAACGCTCGCTGGCCTCGGCAGGAAACGCGGTGCCCAGGTCGGAGATCACGCCCTGCGCGCCGAGAACATAGGCCACATAGTGCAGGTCTTCGATACCGGAATACACCGGAACGCTCAAGTTGGGAATACAACAGGTCAACGAGAACATGAATGTCCGCTGCCTGCCAGACGCCATCGATCAGGCGCTCTCCGGGCCAAAGTCTTCGTCGCTGCCACCCCAACAATTCCGCCAGGAAAACAATCGGCAAGCAGCACCGGAACCTTCGTCGTCTTCTTTACATCAGCAAACATCTCGATCACGCCCTCTTCGCTGGGCAAAGAAAGGTAGTGCGGTTGCGCCATCAGAACAGCTTCCGCCCCGGCGTCAACAACGGCGCGCGTCATTTCCAGCGCTTCCAGCGTGGTGTCAGGCAAAATCACCGCAAACAGCGGCTTCTTGCTTGGTACCGCGCATCGCCGAAGCACTGCCGAAAGTTCTTCCGGCAGCGCTCCTTCCAGACCACTGAGCACGCCACCAACGCAAAGCCCGTTCACGGAGAGCCATCCAGCAGCTTTGCCTCTTTGCGCAGGGCATCCAAATCAACTTCTCCCCCAGCGAAAGCGGAGTAACGATATCCGCAATTAAACCTTTGGTTAGCAATTTGTAGTCACAGTCACTCTCTCAAGAAATAGAATTGGATTAAAACAGCACCCCAAGACTCGAACTTCCTACTTCATATTTGGATCTTGCCCGGGTCCACCAACAAAATAAATTTTCGGAATGCGCGACTCCACCGGAGGCAGCGGTGGAAAGTCCGCGTGCGGCTCCATCTGATACCAGTACGCTACCGAGAACAGGTTGTCGGAGCGAAGGTTGGCGTGACCGTCTTCGATGGGGCCCGGAACGCTTTATGAAAGCGAACCGGCGCTTCCAGATGCCACCGGTAATGCGAAAAACGTGAGCCCGGCTCCCAGCCATGAAACTCCGTCAGCCCAATCAGCGGAAACGAGTATAACGAACTAAATCCCCAGGCGCCGTTGAAGTAGTCTTCGCCGCCGGTACCATGAATGCGCGGATCTTTTTCGCCGTCGATCCAGAACATTTCGTCGCCTTCGTTCCATCCGCCCCACTGGTTCTCAAAGACCGAAAGAGTGACACCCACAAACTGGCCTTCTCCTTTGGCTTCGAGAAACGTGTAGTTGCCGTCCCCAGAGACGTTCTTCCAGCGCGGATCCTGATGCGCCTCGTGGAAATTATTGCCGTAGAAATCGCCGTGATACCAGCCCTTGCAAGGGGTGCATTGCCGATATTGCGCGTGGAAATATGCGGTATCGGCGGAAGCGACGGCACGCGCACCCAATCGATATTCCAGTAAAAATCTCCCGCGTCTTTGCTGCCTTCATTGGTGACCGTAATCTTGCCCGAGTGCCCAAACGGCATGGGGAAATACGCATTCAGCGCTTTATCAGGAGCGACCACGACTGCGGCAGAATTAAAAACCGTATAGGTACCCAGACCGAGGCCAAAGAAATCACCCAGACGGAACTTCCACGCTGGGGGTTTTTCTCGCCGTCCCAATACATGCGAAGGACGATCTTTTTGAGATGATAGGCTTCCGGATCATCGACCGTGATCCAGATGTGGCGGATTTCGGCCGGTCCAGTTTCATTGAATAGAGTGAGCTCCTGGCCGGATTTGAGTTCGCTACGAATCGTCATTTCCTCCGCTGCGGTCGTAACTGGAGGCGCGTTGCGACTCGTAATTGCGCAGGCGCGCCAGATCGGAAACCGAGAACTGCGCCAAACGCTGAGGAAGCGCAGATCGACCAACCGCGAGAGGCACAGACCTGAGAGCCGCCTCACCGCGCGCCCGCCTGCACGCCGGCCAATTCGGACGAGGAACATGGTTGCCATTCAGGAAACCGCAGTCTCGTAGAGCCGCTTCAATATTTTTGGCGACTGCGCCAGTAGGCTAGGTTAAGGCCGCCGCGGCTTTAGCACCCGCGTCGCCCATCAACGTAATGGCATATTTCGCATTCGGGCAAACCAGGACGCTATCCACGGCGCTCCAAACCGGAGCCATACGGTTATGTAAGGAAAGGGCGCGGTCGAATCGCCCAGCGAGAACGGCATTGCGCATCTGCACGGTTTCCGCCGGAAAAATGGCGGAAGTACCTGAAATAGTTCCGTCCACGCCCAACACAAATGACGGAAAAATCATGTCGTCAATCGCCGAGAACAACTTTACTTTCTTGTGCACCGTGGCCAGAAGCGCCGCCAGAGTATGAATATTGCGGCCGCTCTGTTTGACGGCGATAATGCATGGGATTTGCGTCAATAATTTTTTCCAGCGACTCCACTGCGGCCTGCGCCGTGGGCATCACGTTATAGATAATCAGCGGCAAACCAGAACCTCCGGTCAGAGATCCGTAGTACTCGGCCAGAATAGAGGTGTCGCCCGTGGGATAAAAATGCGGCGGAGGAACCTGCAGAGCCGACGGCGCCGGCACGCCTGCAATTGCTTTAGCCAGCCGAACGCCTTCCCTGGAAGTATCGGCAATAACACCGCCAAACACATGCAGAGTGCCTTCCGTGGCTTCGATCGTTACCCGAATAGCTTCCGCCAGCTCTTCGGCAGACATGCCGGCGCCTTCGCCCATGCTGCCGCCAATGACCATGCCCGCACAGCCGCTCTTCTTCAGATAACGGGCTTCGTTGGCCAGACCTTTAAAGTCAATTTTGTCGTCCGCCGCGAACGGCGTAATCATGGGCGGAATCACACCCGCAGAGATTCTGCAACTTGTTCGTAAATACCTCCTTGCGACACAATTGTCCAGACACGCGGCCTAATGAAAACTGTACGCTATCATGGGGACAGCTCACCTGTCAATGAATTTCGGAATCGATTCCGATTATCAAAGTAGCGGATTTGATCAGTTCCGCGCCGTGCGCTCCGACTTTCAAATGGAACTCATCCTTAAACGCACCTAGATCTTTTTGTCTCCATAAGATCTCGAACTCGATGTTCGCCCTGAAGCGAGAGATCGGACCACTTCACACGTAACGTCGCCATCCTCTTCCCGCGATTAAAGAGCCCGACTGCTTTTGAACCATCTTCGAGCGGTTTACCCAAACCTCCAGGTTGCCGGACTTTGAAACCGGGACGGCCTGTTTGCCGAGAACGTCCTGATTGACCGCAATCACTTCATCATTGGTCAGGAGATTCAAAGTGAAGTCATCGAGTTGAGTCATGTCGCCGCCGAAGACCAGCGGCGCGTCCAGAATGCTCCACAACGTCACCCAGGTGTACTGCTCGTTCGGCCGTCAGACGGAGTAGGGACAAGCTTGTCTTTCCAGATAATCTTGCCCACGAGAATGTTATCCGGGATCGTTCCAGCCACCCGGGCCGGCGTACTTTTCCAAGCCAGCTTCGCCGAAGCCATAAGCATCCATGCTCTTCCACAAGGAGCCATCAAGGCCGGAGCCCACGTCGTCGGTGGTGCGCCAGAAGTTTCCCCCTACCTCACGTCCCCATTGCGAAACGTCGCCCCAGCCATACTCGCAAAGATTGAAAACAAAATCGCGGTTCAGTTTGGCAAGAATCGACCCCATGAGCTGATAAGGCTTCTTCGCCTCATCGTTGCTGTGGCGATCTTTCATCAGCCCTTCGTAGGAACACAAATCATACTTAAGGAAGTCAAAGCCCCACGCCGCAAACTGGCGCGCATCCTGTTCTTCATGCTGATAGCTGCCTTCAAATCCCCCACACGTCCGCGGCCCGGGAGAAATATAGATTCCGCCCTTCAGTCCCTGGCTGTGCAATTCGTCAGTCATAGCCTTCAGGTCAGGGAAATTCACATTCGTCAGCAAATTGCCCTGCGCATCGCGAGTGGGCGGGCCAATCGAAGCGTCCTTTGCATCAGACTTCCGGTTCCAGCCATCGTCAATATTGACGTAGGAATAGCCGTGATCCGCAAGTCCGCTGGAAACCATAGCGGCTGCCTGCGCCAGCACCATCTTTTGACTGAGGTCGGTATAGGCCATGTACCAGGTGCTCCACCCCATGGGCGGAGTCAAAGCCAACGTATCGCCAATCACGATGCGAAGGGAACGGTCAGCCTTGCCTTGCGGGTTGCTCGCATGGAGGTGGGTCACATAGGTTCCAGCGCTTTTGACGGAACCAGAAATAATGCCGGTTTCGGAATCGAGCGTCAGTCCCTTTGGCAGGCCCTTGGCTGAAAACTTGATTGGCCTTGAGCCAGTCGCGGGAATCCGGTAGAGGAACGGGTGCCCCGGATGAGAGCCGTAAATCTCCGGCCCATTGATGCGTGGGGACGCCGGGGACGGAGGGGTGCGGATTACTTTGTCTGCATCTTGCGCAAAACTGGCGGCAAGGAAGAGAAGAACAAAAAAAAAAAGCGAACCCCTTCTTAACTCCATGCCAAAAAAAGTGGACGCCCTCATCAGGCGTCCACCAGATTTCACGTCA
The DNA here is from genome assembly GCA_963697035.1 of uncultured Acidobacteriaceae bacterium. Lineage (GTDB taxonomy): Bacteria > Acidobacteriota > Terriglobia > Terriglobales > Acidobacteriaceae > PALSA-270. The sequence goes on from CAVOMN010000006.1 coordinate 82,950, forward strand.
CCTTCGAGTTGCCTTGGCACGAAACCTCCAACACGTTGAATTTTGCTTGGCGGCGGCCGTACTGCGGCTGCTCTCGGCTGTACCCCCGCTTTTCAGTTACAGCTTAATGATTACAGATTTGACTTCGCTGTACTGCGACAATCCGTATTCGCCCATTTCGCGCCCGATGCCGGACTGCTTGAAACCACCCCAAGGGGCGCCCGGATCGAACACGTCGTAGCAGTTGACCCAGACCGTACCCGCGCGCACGTTATTGGCAATGGCGTGGGCCTTGCCGATGTCCTTGGTCCACACCGCCGCGGCCAGGCCGTATGCGGTCCGGTTGGCGCGATCAATCACTTCATCAAGACTATTGAACTTGATGATGCTCATGACCGGGCCAAAAATCTCTTCCTTGGCGATGGTCATGTCATCCTTCACGTCCACGAACACGGTGGGTTCGATGAAGTAGCCTTTCGAGCCATGGCGCTTACCGCCCTGCAGCAGGGTCGCGCCTTCCTTCTTGCCCGCATCGATGTAGCCCATGATCTTGTCGAACTGATCCGAATCAATCTGCGGACCCTGCTCGGTATCGGGATCGAACGGATCGCCGACTTTGCGCTTCTTCGCGCGGGCAAGGCTGCTTCTCCACAAATTCGTCGTAGCACTTGGCTTCAACAAACAAGCGGGAACCGGCGCAGCAGCATTGGCCCTGATTGAAGAACAGAGCAAAGTGGCAGCCTTCCACAGCCTCGTCCATGTCGGCATCGGCAAACACGATGTTGGGACTCTTGCCGCCGAGTTCCAGCGATACGCGTTTCAGGTTGCTGTTGGCCGCGGCCTTCATCACGATCTTGCCGACTTCCGTGGACCCGGTGAACGCAACTTTGTCGATGTCCATGTGGTTGGCGATCGCCGCCCCGGCAGTGGGACCGTAACCCGGCAACATATTCACCACGCCTTCGGGGAAACCAGCTTCCAGAATCAATTCGCCGATGCGCAGCGCAGTCAGTGGAGTCTGCTCGGCAGGCTTCATCACGATCGTGTTGCCCGTGGCCAGTGCCGGAGCCAGTTTCCAGGCTTGCATCAGAAGCGGGAAATTCCAGGGAATGATCTGCCCGACCACGCCTACCGGTTCGAGCTTGGTGTAGTTGAAGTAGTTTCCGGCCACTGGGATCGTCTTGCCCTGGACCTTGTCGGCCCATCCCGCGTAGTAGCGATACGAGGCGATCGACAAGGTCAGGTCAGCGGCTTTGGCAACGCTGTAAGGCTTGCCATTGTCGAGAGCTTCCAGACGCGCCAGTTCGTCGGCGTGCTTTTCCACCAAGTCCGCCAGCTTGTACAGAAGACGTCCGCGTTCCGCGGCCGACATCTTCCGCCATGGACCTTTTTCAAACGCGTGGCGAGCCGCTTTTACAGCTTCATTGACATCGGCCTCATCGGCTTCGGCGACCTGGCAAATTTCCTCACCGGTTGAGGGATTGATTGTCGGGAACGTCTTGCCGGAACGGCTGTTCACCCAGCGGTTGTTGATGAGCAGCTTGGTTTCTCCGATTGCCACTGGAAGTTCATTCACGAGTGTTGCCATGATCTTCTACCTTTCCGCGCCCATGACGCGTCAATTCTGGAATAGAGCGCGCAGATCGGCATCCGGCATAGAGTCCGAAAAGACCGGACTGTGTAGCCAGCCAAGAACGGCAGCAGCGCGTACGTTTTCGTGTTTTTCATGCTGCGGGCTTGGTGAGAGGGCACACATACATCTAGCCGGCCTGGCGCCGGACTGCGCTTGCAAGCACCCGTTAGGTTAGCAGGGGGCCAAAGTGGTGTCAACGCAATCGGAGCGCATTGGAGCGTATTCCGTAAAGCTATGCCGTGCGGATCCGCGTTCATTCACAGGGCAAATTTACGGAGTGCCCCGTGGACTTGGCGAAAGGCTCAAATAGAGGGCTCTTCCGGCGCGTCATCGACTACCGGATTACCAAAATCCAGAAGCAAATTCCGTTCCTTTCGCCTGCAGTTTGTGGCCGGAAATTGGGCTTCCTTCCGCGCCTACTGAGATTCGTGAGGGCGAAGGCGGCGCCTGTATCGTTTCGAAGGCCGAAATAACGCAACGGCACCTCGCCATGATGAACTTCAATTTTAGCGGTCAGCGTGCCCGCCTGCAGCTTCTGGCTGTACGATCCCCAGCCGGCCCCTGCCGCAAAAAAGCACTGGAAATTATCCGCATTCAGCAGCGGGGCAAAACTCATCCGCTGCTCTTTGGCGGAATACCGATAACCGGAAAGCGCCAGCAAAACCGACCAACTCGCCAATGCCCGTGCATAGTGATTGCCGCACTCAATTTCGTTCCAGGGATTGCGCCGGATTCCGTCATAACGATCCACAACCCCTTTGACGATGGCGAGGCCTTCTTCCACCAGTCCCGCGTACATCATGTGCGCGGCCACTTGGAACTCAATTCCCGTCCACACTTCGTCCGAATAAGGAAATGGCAGCGCGGGGCGGCCGCCTTTCGGCCAACTGCACAGCAGCAGTCCTTTCTCGTCATTCAGAGCGTAAATGCGCTGGGTGTTGGGATGATCATAAAAATTGTTGCGGAAGTTGTAGCGATAGATGGATTGCAATGTCTTACGCATGCGATCCGGGGACCATCCTGGGTCCAGACCCAACACGGTCGCCATCCACGCGCCGAGAAGCTGATCTGACAAACACCCTTCGCCGAACTGATAGCTAATCTGCCCGTTCTGTACCGTGTCCTTAAACCAGTTCGCGTCGGAATATTTCTCCATGGGACGAATCTTGTCCGCGGGGGGAACGTTCTGGACGTAAAACTCCCCGTTCCATAGCTGCTCGAGATTCTTCACTCCCTTCTCGCGCACCTGCCGGTAAGACTCGGCGGCCTCCGCATCTCCCACCGCAGTAGCCATCAGTTCCCCGGCTCGCAATGCACCGTGATACAGGGTGCTCATCATGGGATTCGGGCCATAGAACTCGATGTCATAAGTATTGTGCTGCTGGCCTTCAAAGAGTCCGTCTTTGTCGGCATCCCAGTGGGTCCATGAAAATTCGAGCGCTCGCTTAGCCCCCGGCCAAAGTTGTTTTAGAAACTCGTCGTCTCCAGAAATCTGCCACTCTCGGTACAGCTTCATGATGCAACCCATCTGGCCATCGGCGGCGGGCATGTAATCCACTTGCGCTCGACCGAGCGGAACGAGAGTGCGAAACCCCATACTGTTATCGGGGCGAATGTTGTAGATGAAATCTGTGTGACGCATGGAGCGCTCCAGGTCGGGATACAAGCAAGCCAGCGCTTGTTCATAGTTCCACACATGCGTGCAATTCATCGGACAGCATCCTGCATTATCGTCACAACCTTCAAAGGCGAAAAATTGCTTGCCCTCCAGCAGCATGCAAGTGTTGGTGCGAATGATGGCAGCCTGGCTGGATACCGCCTCCAACACGTATCCGGGAAGGCTGGTGGAATAGAAAACGTCGTCGAAAGTGCGCGTGTTATGTTCCAGTTCCTTGAGCCGCGAAGCCGTGTGACTGCCCACCTCCCATGCACTCTTGAATCGAGTGCCATAGTAGTTGCGGAGTTTCTTCCCCTTCACCTCCTTCTCATCATTCCAGTAATTTTCGCGGACGGGAAAATACCAGGCCAGAAGAAATGTAACTGTCTTCGACTCGCCGGGCGCCAGCCGCAAACGTGGAGCCAGCGTCGCATAGTTTGACCTGCCGTCCTCGGACGGCTCCGGTGCGGCAGAATCATGCACTTCGCCCTTAGCGGCAAATTCGTCGTACCACTTCTGAAATGGATCCCACCAGTCGCCATGCGCCCAGGACGTCTTCGCGGTCACGTCCGGAGAAGTTGTAAGCAAGGCCATCGAACCGTAACTAACATCATCCTCACCATATTTCGCGGACGTCATATCCAAACCGTTGATCTTTACTCCCGCCGCATCTTCTTGACGAATCCTCGTCAGATTCTGCCCAAATCCCGCGTGCCTCGTGCCGTCCAGGTCCGCTTTCCCGTCGTAGCCGACGGCATTTAACAAAGAAAACGCCAGGGCCAGATCCACAGGCTTCTTGCTGAGAGAGCGAAGATGATATTGAAATACCGCGACGGGCAAACTCGAGTCATCCACGTTTAGCGGGATGAACGGACTGAAAGCCTCCAGCGAAACCTGGACGGGCACCGTATCATCTTCAAAATCAACCCGGGCGAATGGGTAGGTGCCGCTGAAGCGCGCTTCTTTAAACCGCGGCAGGCCTTCGGCCGAATCGCGATGAAACCCGCCCGCACCCCGAAAAGGCGGCATCAACACGCTTTCCACCACTTTGAGGGTGGCCGCCTCACCTTCTGGCCGTGCCCACAGCGCAACAAAGCTAAACGGCAAAATTTTTCCTTTACCGGGACGGTTGAATATCTCCCAGTCTCTTAACTGGCCACGTCCGCCGAGAGAAACGGTTCCGGTTCCTATGCCCCCCAGGGGGAAGGCAACCTCGGAAAGATGTTCTCCGGTGAAGACTCTTTGCTTCTTACCCTGCTGCATCAGCTCTTGCCTGGAATAAGGGATGACGGAACCGGCATGCGAACGAAATGCCTGAGGGCCTTTGGCCGCGGGTAATTCTTTTCCCTGCGTGAACGTCGCCGCCCCTAGCGCGGCCGCGGAGGTTGAAACCAGGAATTTTCTGCGATTGATGCCCTTGGATTTGTCTTTGCCTTTATTCTTGTCTTGATCGTTCGTCATGATTCCTCATTCGCGGCCGATTCGGATCCACGCTAGTTCGCACCCTGTACTACCGGACGCTGGGGAGGCGCGGGAGCAAACGATTCCATGTCCAGAAAGGTCGCCGAAACACCCAGTTCCCGCGCGGTAGCCAGGACCGCATCTTCCACCATCCACCGCAGTTCAGCAGGAGTGGTCGCAATTCGCGCATTGATGATGGCCGATGCTTCCCGGGCAATATCAAGACGCCGTTCCCCGTCCCATATAGCGTGATTGAAACTAGTGGTGAGTGCGATCCGGTCGCTTCCCTCCGCCGTAGCAAACAGAATCTTCAAATGTGCGATCGCCCTTCCGGCGGCCCGGCACTGCGCCTGAATCTTGCCCACAAAGGATTCACCTAGTTCGGCCGGTGAGAACTCCTTGTCGGCTCCCAGGTCCACCGTGGCATTCAGCCATCCCAGCGAGGCTTCAGCCTGACCGTAGATTTCGTAGTCGAGCTCGAGATTCGTTTCTACCGGGGTTCCGTTCCGCCAAAAGCTGATCGACCCACTGGCTGACGCCCGCACCTGTTTTCGCGCTTATCAGATTCACCGGAATGTCTCCCGGCAACCTGCTGAACTCGCGCTCTTAAATCCGCCGCTTCCGCTGGCCTTAGCAAATCAGTCTTGTTGAGAATAATGAGCTCGGCTTCCTCCAACTGTTTCTCAAACAGGTAGCGAACACTTTCTTCAAACTGGCTGGCGGAACCAAGCATCTCCCGGATGCGATCGGGTTCGACGAAAACCGAGAGCGGCGCCAATACAAATTCCGACGCATGGAATCGCTGTAAAGGTTCGTACACGGTCGCAGCCAGATCGGTGCAGCTCCCCACCGCCTCGGCAAGAATAATGTCCGGGCGATGCTGTCCCACCAGCCGGGTAGCGTGCTTCACAAATTCCGTGAAACGGCAGCAGAAACACCCCCAGTAATTTCTTCGGTCTGCAAGCCGAGGCGGCGCACCATTGCGGTATCCACCAAATGGCTGCCCTGGTCGTTGGTAATGACTCCGACCTTCAATCCGCGTGCGATTAGATTTCGCGCCGCTTCGATGAGCGCTGTCGTCTTGCCGGCCCCGAGAAAACCGCCTACGCATGCCAGTCGAACCATCGGCTCTCATCTCCCAACACAGCTGTCGCCTAGAACCTATGCCAAAGCTTTCTTAGCAATCGAATCTCTATGTCCCAAGACGGCGCCATTCTCAATCGGCTGGACGATTTCCGAATAGATCGAAAGCCAACTGGGCTTAAGCTTTCGCTCCGGTAACTTCCATTCGCGGACGCGCTTGTCGAGATCGGCAACGTCGACATCGATCCGGCGAGCATCAATGTCGAGACGGATCGTCTCCCCTTCGCGAATCACAGCCAACGGTCCGCCTCGCGCGGCTTCCGGCATAACCTGGCCCACGGTGATACCGCGGTTCAGGCCAGACAATTCTCCGTCCGTCACTACCGCTACCTGATCCCCGAGACCCGCTCCGACCAGGGCGGCCATAAAGCTGCACGCGAATACCGTGCCCGGCCCGCCAAACGGTCCCATCATACGCAAAACGACGACATCCCCGCGCGGATCTTGCCCGCGCCCAGCTCACGAATGGCCACATCTTCATCGTCGAAAATTCGCGCCGGCCCGGAAAACTTTCGCATCGCGCCCGGAACCGCAGAGATCTTCATGATCGCCCCATGCGGAGCCAGATTGCCCCGCAAAATCACAAGCCCCGGTTCTGGACGAAATGGCTTGTTCATGGGACGGATCACCGCTTCATCAATCTTGATAGGCTCTTTGAGGATTTCGCTTAGCGGCTTGCCCGATACCGTCATCGCTTCTGTTTCCAGCTTCTCGCGGATCTGATACTGGACCGCCCTGGTGCCGCCCGCCGCATCGAAGGCCTCGATGCGATCCGGGCCGTTTGGCTTGATCTGAGTAATCTGCTTCAATTCTTTGCCGAGGGTCTCAAACAAGCCCAATCACATCAAGATCAAGTTCGCCTTCGGTCGCAATAGCCGTCAGATGACGAACTACATTGACCGACGCGCCAATGGAAATTGCAACGCGAACCGCGTTCCGCAAGGCAGCGGCTGTGAGAATCTTGCGTGGCCTCAGATCATTCGCAATCAGGTCCAGGATGGTCGCTCCAGCCCGTCGCGCAACTTCATAAAGACGATCGCTGCCTGCTCGAATCGGCGTAGTTCCGGGCAACGCCATGCCCAGAGCCTCCGCCATTACGTGCATCGAGTTCGCGGTCGCCAGGCCAGCGCAGACGCCGGGTCCCTGAATCGCGACCTGGGTCCAGCATTCCAGGTCATCCACGCTCATGTGGCCGGTGGCTACTGTTCCAACCGCTTTGTAGACTTCCTCAATGTCCACATCGTGGCCACCGCATTGGCCACCGAGTTGATAGCCACATGGCACAACGATCGACGGAATATTCAGCCGGGCCGCGGCCATAAATGCGCCGGCGTGGTCTTGTCGCAGGAGGACAGCAGCACCATGCCGTCAAGGCAGGCGCCCTCGACCATTACTTCGATGTCGTTGACCACCAAGTCGCGCGTCGGCATCAGATAGCGCGCTTTCAGGCCAGCCGAAGTCACAAAATCTGACGGAGCGGCGGTGCGAATCTCAAAGGGCAAGCCGCCAGCATCGCGGATTGCCTTCTGCACCGTGCGGGAAACTTCGTCGAGGTGGATATAGCACACCGAGAGCGTCGAAGAAGAATTCACCACCGCAATCTTCGGCTTCATGAAATCTTCTTCGGGAATGCCCATGGCAATCCACTGCGCCCGCCGCACCGCCCATCGTGTGCTTCCTCTTTCGAAGTTACTTCGCAACATTAAGCCTCCCTGGCTGTTTTCAAATGCTGTTGCGTGCATCCAGTTCTCGACATCTACGCCTGTGAGTTGCTGCGACGGAATCTTTCCTTGAGCATCGAGAGCGCTCGCCGCTCCCGCGCCGTAACCCATGCCAAAACACTGCGCGGTGACTCGCGCCGACGCCATCGCCTCGTGCTCGGCGGACAGGCAGCGCCCGGCGACCAGCAGATTTTCTCCGTTGCGGCGGAATCAGCGCTCTCAAACGGAATGTCATACGTGTCTTCTTCCAGATAAACAATCTTTAATTCGGCCGCGCCATGCGCTTCAATCGGCCAGGCGGAAAAAGTCACTGCGCCTTTCACCTTTCGCGCGCTCAACACATCGTCATTCATCAGCCGCGCCTTGCCCACCAGCGAGCGGCTTTGCCGGATGCCCACCTGAGCACCGGTATCCACTAAATAGGAATGTTGAAAACCTGCAACTTTGTCCTTCAGGAACTTCGCATAACTGCGCGCCTGAATGCGCCCTTCCATCTCGGCGAAAGTCATGTCCTTGCTGGAAATTCCCACGGGAACCGAACCATCCGGATAGGTAATGCGCGTCATGTTGCAGAATACTTCATGTCCATTGGGCAAAGGAAAGATATAAACATGGTGGCGGGGAAGCCGGTAAGCGCCAGATTTGTCCGCTTCGGTCACTTGCGCATCAATACTGCGGGGATCGAGTTTCAGGAACACATCCATATCCACTCCGCCCAACCGGAAAATCATGGTCGGCGATTGCACCACGCCGTTCTTTGCCCATGGTGGTCGGCGTCCCGATACTGTACACCACCTCCGCGTCACCCGAGGCGTCGATGACCATCTTGGGCTGAATGGCTCGCAGCCCTTCCATACAGCGCACCAGCAGGGTCTCGACGCGATTGTCCGCCGCGTAAGCAGAGATCAAATTGGTATGATACAAAACGTCAACGCCTTCGCTGCGCAGGTAGCAGTCTGCCAGTTCCTTCCACGCAAAACTGTCGTGCGGGAACCAGCATCGTCCTTCCGAACGGAACTGGACCACGTACTCCGCCCAGCGTTTCCATGCGATCATGGAATTCGCTGGCGAAGCCAAAGACAATACGCTCCGGACGATTCCCGCTGCTGTAAAGTCCGCAAATGCTTCCGCTCAATCCAGCGACAGTTGCGCCTCCACAGAATCCATATTTCTCGATCAGCAACACCTTCAGCCCGCAGCGGGAAGCACCGATGGCTGCAGCCAAACCGGCCGCGCCGCCTCCGACTACGCATACGTCAGGCTTCGCAATGACAGGAATCGTGGACCCAGGGATTTGGAAGGTTTCAGACATCGAAGCTCTTAATTTAGATGATAGCGTTTATGCGTTCGGCACTGCGATGGGAATACCATCGCCTAATCGGCGACATTCACTTACTCACCCGCCCGCCTGCGCAGGTAGGGTTCCTTCAGCAAATGGCGCTGCAGTTTGCCCACAGAGGTCCGTGGAAACTCTTCGCACCATTCGAAGTCTTCTGGAATTTTGAAGGCGGAAAGCCGCTGCTTGCACCACTCCTGGACAGCCTGTGTCGACCCTTGGCTCCCGGGCCGGGCGATGAGGAATGCCACAACTTTCTCGTCGCGAAGCGCATCCGGTATCCCAACCACCGCCGCATCCAACACATCGGGATGTTCTTTCAACGTCTCCTCAATTTCCATCGGCGAGATATTTTCGCCCGAGCGTTTGATCATCTCTTTGAAGCGGCCGAGAAAATGAAACTCGCCTTTTCCATCCTGCATAGCGCGGTCGCCCGTGTACAACCAGCCGTCACGAATGAGTTCTGCGGTTGCTGCGGGGTTCTTGTAGTACCCCGAAGTGGAATTCCATCCCGGATCAACCCGCACCACAATCTCTCCTGAGGTTCCTGGGGGAACCTCGCTCCCCTTCTCATCGACAATCTTGACCTCATAACCCGCGACTGGCAGCCCCATACACATGGTGTTACGCGGACCATTTAGTGGGGTCATCAGTGGCAAGCCGGTCGTTTCCGTCATCCCCCAAAGCTGGAGCAACGGGATGCGGAATTTTGTCTCCCACTCTTTCATTTCTTCCGGAGCCAGGTTCTGAGCGAAGGTAATCAGCTGAAGCGGATTGGGCGGCAATGGCACTTTGGCGTGATGGCTAAGCAACATCCGCAATGGCGCGCCAAATAAGGCAGCCCGCGTGGCCTGATACTGCGCCGCCTTCTCCAGAAACCGACTGGCGCTGAAGCGTTCGACGAGAATAATGCTCGCTCCGGCTACCAACGAAGGCGTCATCGCATGGCATTGCGCGGCTGCGTGATGCAGCGGCAAAGGGATAATATGCCGGTCATTGGAGCGTCAGGCCCGTGCTCCGCGCGAAAATCTCCGCACCATAAAGATATGCGGCGTGAGTCAGCATTACGCCTTTCGGCTTGCCCGTCGTGCCTGAGGTATAGAGCATGCCCGCAACATCCAAAGCGAGCGCCTTGTGCTGAAGCGGGGCGTCCGGTTGGGCAAGGATTCCGGCGCCCAATTCCGATTCGGAAAACCTTCTCGCGAGCGACGTAGTTACCACTTGCGGAACCTTGGCGCAGCCCTCGCAAGCGGTTCGCGCCGGAGCGAGCGTCTCTTCTAATGTAATTACCAGACGAGCGTCCGCGTGGTTCACGATGTAGTGCAGCTCCGGAATCGACGAACGTGGATCCACCGGCACCGAAACCACGCCGGTGTAGCACGCGGCCAGCCACAGAATGTAAAACTCAAGACTGTTCGGGATGTGCAGAACAACCGCATCGCCTTTCTGCAGTCCTTGCGCTGCAAACCAATTCCCCGACCGGTTCACCATCGCTCGCAATTCCGACCAGGTGAGGGATTGCACGATCCCGGCATTACTTTCCGCGGTGACCGCCGTGGTATCCGGCCGCGTCGTCGCGTGAAACTCAAGGAATGTCGGGATGGTACGCAGACCGGTTACGGTATTCATGTTCAAATGCACCAAACTAGTTCCGAGCCTTTATTTGCCGGGCTTCCCATATCTTTGTGTGCTGGCCTGTGCTTCGGACGAAGCCAGGCACTGCCTGTACAAGCGGGCATCGCGCCTGTCCGCCCGCACCAGTTGTGCACCCTCAGCAGCCCAAACCGATTGCTTAATCGTAGCCAGCCCGGCAGCCGGGATCTCCAGAAATTTTTCGGCAAGCTTGCGGCACGCCGCCAGAACGTCTTCGCCGCGGGGCACGATCTGGTGATATCATTCCTTGGCGTGCGGCTTCCGCAGCGGGGATTTCCGCGCCCAGCATCAACCAGCGGTTCGCAACGGCGGTACCAACAAGTTGGCACAGGCGCTGAATACCAAAGGTTGGATTCCATCCCAGTTTTACTTCTGGCAAGCCGAGCCGGGCATCCGCTGCCGCGATTTGAAAATCATGATGCATCGCCAGGCAGAGACCGCCGCCAAGCGCATATCCGTGGACTCCCGCAATGGTTGGCTGCGGTAACCGCAAAAATTCCCGGCAGATTTTGGCCTCAAGTAGCTGTGATTTCTCCGCTTGGAGAGGAGAGAGCTTCGCCTGCTCTGTAAGATCCGAACCGGCACAAAAGCCTTTGCCTTCACCCACTGTGATCACTACGCGAACACGACGGTCCCGGCGCAAGGCGAACTGCAGTTTATGAATTTGCCGCAGGAGTTCGCCGTTTAACGCGTTGGCGCTTTCGGGACGGCGCAAACGCAGAATGCCGATTCCGCCTGACTGTTCAAATTCAACCAGCATTCCCAACCCGCTGTTTTTTCGCAGCCAACCGCGACTCAAACTTAGCGACATTCACGGACGCGCGCTTGTGTAGGCCTTCGCCAATCTTATCCACTTCGTCGAAGGCCTCGACCTCAAAAGTGAAGATGCGCCCTTCGGTTTTGATCAGCTTCGAGACCACCCGGACCTTCATGCCAACGGGCGTTGCTGCAAGGTGCTTTACATCAACCGTCATGCCCACCGTATCGTGTCCCGGCTCCAGCATGGAACTCACATTGTCCCGGCAAGTGTGCTCCATCCAGTTGATCATGGACGGGGTAGAGAGAACCGGAGTAATTTCAGGCCCCATAAAGTGGATTGCCACTTCATCCGTGGCCGTGTAGCTTTTTTCAAACACTTTGACTTGGTCCGACATAACCTTCCCGTCGCTTGGATTGGTTGCTTAAAAAAACTTGATATTCAGATATACAAATCCCGCCAGAACCACCACCGCGTAAAATTCGGGCGTCGTGTACCACGGCCCAGATTTTTCTATACGTGCCGCACTGTCATAGGTGAGCCCATTGAGCGTTTTGGGGTCGGGAGCCTTGGTAAGGAAGGTCGCAATCAAGATACCGCTCAACCCCCCGCAAAAAGCCCACACCGAAGTCCATACGTTCGAGGCCATTGGCGTCTTGAAATTCAGAACATGAATCCTATAGAGGAAGTACTCGCTAAAGCACGCAATCATTCCCGTCAATATGCCGATAAAGCCTGCGGTGGCTGAAACCCTCTTCCAGAACATGCCCAGAAAAAACACGATGAAGAAAGGTGCGATGGAGAGCGCTCCGATCAACTGCATGTAGTCCATCAAATTATCGAAATTCAGCGCAATGTACGCGGAGCCGCAACTCAGCAGTGTTCCCCAAACCGTGGCCCACTTGCCGACCGCCAGATAGTGCGAATCCGGCCGGCCTTTGACCATATAGGTCTGGTACAGATCGTAGGTAAATACGGTGTTAAACGCCGTGATATTTCCCGCCATGCCGGACATGAAACTGGCCAGCAGAGCGGTGAGCCCAAGACCCAACATCCCGCTGCCGTAGTATCTGCCCAGCAACATAGGCAGCGCCAGATTGTAGTTGCTCTTGACGACATCTGGCCCGACAGCCAGCGCCAGCATGCCGAGCAACGTCACGATTGCCGGAAAAAGCATTTTCGGGATAGCCGCCACCAAGGGCGTCTTGCGCGCCGAATCCAGATTTTTCGCGGCCAGAGCACGCTGCACCAGCAGAAAGTCCGTGCACCAGTAGGCTGGGGCCGCAGTTAAACCGATGCCGATCACCATCACCCACCAAGCGACGCCCAGAGGATCGCCCGCGCTGCCCATGCCTTTCCAGGTGTGAGCGTATTGATCCGGTAGCCGCGCTATCAAGCCATGCCATCCTCCAACTTCCCGCAGTCCGATGAAAGTGAGCGGGAGGAATCCAAAGACGATTAAGAAAAATTGCAGCACTTCGTTCCATATGGACGAAGCCAGCCCTCCCCAGAACGTGTACAAGAGCACGATAATTCCGGAAAGCGCAACGCTGACGGTGAATGACCATCCCAGCATCGCGTGAAACAGCACCGCAAACGCAAACATGTTGATGCCTGACATCAGGATGGTGACAAACGCAAAGCTCACCGCATTCATGAGATGGGCGCGATAGTCATAGCGCATGCGCAAATATTCCGGCACGCTGCGAATGCCGTTCGAGTAGTAGTAGCGCACCATGAACAGCCCGCAAAAAACCATCGCCGGGATGGCTCCAATCCAGTACCAGTGATTGGTGCGCATGCCATATTTCGCCCCGTTGGCGATGTGGCCCATGATCTCCAGGGACCCGAGGTTCGCAGACATGAAGGCGATGCCGGTAATCCAATGAGAGAGCGTCCGGTCGGTCAGAAGAAAATCTGAGGAGGTCTTGATCTTGCCTTTGAGAAAATACCCAACTCCCAAAACCATGACAAAGTAGGAGATGATGATCGCTAAATCGAACGAGCTCAGTTTCATTAACAAGGTTTGGAGCCCTCCTTAGAACGCCGCAGTCTGCGTCGCCGCGCCAGTAAGCGGGTGAGTCCCCGATTCCGCCTGCGCCCGGTGAATAGTATCAGTTCTTTCCCTGCAATTCGAGTTCGAGGAGGGTAACCGTAAACGGCGCAAACTCATACTTGAAGTCGCTTCCGCTGAGGCTGGTTTTCTCCGTCTTTACCCCGATCCGATGGGGCTCGTCGTGGGAATTCATCGCCTCTGAATCCGCCGTCGGCTCGCTGTCGCCAACCACATAGGCTTGGCCCCCTTGCACTGACCCCAATCCGGGATTCAGATGAAAACGAACCGGGCGTGTCTCGGCCGTCGAATTCACCGCGTAAATGCGCAGCGTTTTTCCATCCGGACCCACGGTTGCATCGAGGTCCGGCTCTTTCAGATAAAACGAAAGCGGGCCGCTTCTTTCAATCTTCAGAGGGAACGTGCCGGCCGCGCGCTGATAAAGTCCTTGCCCGTAGTAGCTGGGGATTTCGTACATCCAGCCCGGTCCGGTTTGAAACTGTCCCCCGCCAAAACTAGTTGACATATTGGACAGATTCGCTATCTCCACCAGGTCGGCGTAGCGGTGCAGCATGTTCTGATAGCGCGCCGCGGTCAGGCCGTTCCCCAGGGTTTGCAGCATTCCGCGTGTCAATCCCCAATCTCCCCCGGTCGCGTTCCATTCGGTGATCGAGAGCCGGATGTCTTTGCCCCTTCCATCCTCCTGGATTTCTTTCTGCAAGCGTTTCAGATCATCCTCGTTTCCGTTGAGGTCACCTACCGAATAGTGGTGCGGCGAAAGGAAATCAATCTCGCTGCCTGCCAACCGTACGGTATTCGCACTGGGATAGGAAGTCAGAACCTTGATGGAGGCGTCCACTTTGCGCATAGCGGCGGCAAATCCAGCCAGCGAAGCATCGTATCCCGCGCCCCCTACCTCATTCCCGACCTCCCAGTACTTCACATGGTAGGGCTCGCGATGGCCGTTCTTGGCACGCTTGCGACCCCATTCGCTATCTGGGCTGCCATTGAAATATTCCACTTCGTTGGCCGCGTCCTGCGGGGTCTTACCCGTCCAACGCAGGCAAACCAATGGCTCGTCGCCAACATATTTCACCAACTGCACAAACTCTTCCGGTCCGACGAAATTGTCCTGCAAGCCTCCCCATGGATCATCGGAGAAAGGCACCCTCGTATCCCAGTCGCCTATAGTGTCGGTCCATTCAAAGGGCTCAATTGCGCTTCCGCCAAAGCGGACAATCGCCGCGTTCATCGCCTTCAACGCATTCACCACATCGGGGCGCCACAGGCCCAGCACGGCGGCCTTATCGATCAAGTACACGCGATCCAGCCACAACGCTCCTGGACCCTCAAATTCGATGGTCAGTGTGGCGTTCCGTACGCTGTGTCTGGCGGTCAAAAGCGCTTCTCCGGGGCCCCAGTCGGCGCCCGCCTTGCCGAGAGAAGTCGGCCCCGCGACGACCCCGCCGTCCCCGTGCAGAGAGGCGCGGACGCGCACATTTCCCCGGCTGCGCATATGTAACCGCAAGCGATAAGAATGTCCCTGTTCCAGATAAAAACCATCCTGCGAGATTCCAGCCCAGGTCTTTGCGATGGGTAATTCGATTTTCTGCGAACGCTTCCCGTTGAATGGATCCTCTGTGTCGTACGAATACGTCGCCACGTGCACGCTGCCATCGGGGTACCAGGGCCGGTACGGCTTATCAATTTCTTTCTTGTAAGCCTGATTCCACGGCGTTTCCTCTTCAAAACTGGTGGACCGCACCTGTTGCGCCAGCATCGAAGGGATCACATCGCACAGCGGTTCGATGAACTGTCCACCCTGCTTAGCGTCAATTGGACGCTTGCTGAGCCGCGTATCGGAGATCGTGACCGATTGCTCTTCCAGCGACTCCGGCACACGCTCTAGTCGGATATCGTCCAGCCACACTTTGCCGCTCTGGTTATTCAACACATTCAACGCAACCAATACTCTTCCGGGCGACGGGACACGAAATAAGAAGCTCTCCTGCTGCCACTCGCCTGAATTCGCGGTTAACTCGCCATAACCCTGATCGCCAACCTGCGCGCCAATTCCAATGCGCGGCCCGGGCTTGGTATTCGCCCACGGGTTATCGCTTGCCGCAACCGCCGACGCGCTGGACTTCACCCATCCCGTCAGCCTCCACAGAGTTCCGATCGGGAGAAATACTTCCTGGCGAAGGGTAAGCTGCACCGGATGATCCGCCGAAACCAGCAAGGATTGGGCGCCTTCTTTGGCTTCCGACTTGTCGAGACTGATCGAAAATGACTGTTTGGCTTCGTCGGGCTCAATCCGCCAAGACTCGGTCGGCGATGCGGCTTCGAACCCTCCATTCTTCACGGGCTGGCTTCCGGCCTCGCTGAAACCGAGCAGAGAAAGCATGGGGATTAACATCCAAAGCATCTTCAGGCGAGCCCCCCGCGAATTCCTGGCATGGCCAATTACATCGTTATAAGTTACTGAAGCACGAGAGACGAGTTGGATCTCCGGTTTTTTCAATGAAACACTCCTGCTAATCAGTTTGGACTTGGTTACGGGGCTGATTCGGGACGGAGAACTCAGCGCGCCGTCAAATTTGGATTATCCCGCTTGCTCAGTTGTGATTGCAAAAATTGCCAAAGGCGATTGCTGCGCATTCAGCTTGCATCGCAGGCCTGTCAGTTTGCTGCCGCGTTCAATTGGCACGGACCACAGCAACACCTGGTATTGCTCGCGGACAACATCTTTCACAAAATGAAGGGCCGGTTGCGCCGCCGTAGCAACTGGAGTAACCCGGGTGGCTACGTAAATCCGGTTGGCCTGTGCCACTTCAATCCCGTTCCGCACCGGCAGTTCCTGGGTCTTTCCGCTTTCGTATTGCAGCGAATAAACTGCGACCTCGTCGCCATGCTTTCCGCTCACCGGATATCCCCAAGGAAAAGTCACCTGGCCCAGGATGTGGAGCATCGTGCATTCCTGACCGACCGGAATCGTAATCTCTGGAGCGTCCGCCGTCAGGACCAGGGGCCTCACATAGTCGTTCACCAGCGGCGAGCGGAAGGTTGCACCACCAATTTCAACACTCGGCTCGCGCCAGAGCGAGAAAGCGCCCCCAGTTCTCTTCCATTGGTCATCGGCAAAGCTGGACGTCTGCCAGAATTTTCCCATCGTGGATTCAAATCCCGCCCAGGTCTGCTGCCCGGTGGAGGACTCTGCCATCGGCTGCAGGTCCACAACCTGGAAGCTGCTTCCCGGCGTGAACGGCACCGTCTTCAGCGGGAGCACAGTAGCCTCATGCGGTAAGGGATGGCGCGCCAGTTCTCTTCTTCCGGCGAACAGAGCCGGCCAGGCGCGAGTAGATCGGCTCGCGAAGTTCGCGGTTTTCCGTCACTGCGCCCGAGAGCAGAATCCCATTATGCGTGGGCCAGTCTTCGCGCGTGTATTGCCGCATGTCATTCCAACTCCAGAAGGAGTGTCCAGCAATCTTGCCTGCTTCCACTTGATCCAGCAGTCCGTCAAAATCCAGTTCGTAGAAGATGTCGCCGTGCCCCGCGTCTTCCCATCCCCACTCCGTAAGGGTTAAAGGCTTGCTGGGCCCGAATTTCTCCGGCAGCTTGATGAACTTGTCGTCCTGATATTCATAAGCGTGCCAGTCATAGAAGTCCAACCCGCCGTCGTCAAAGGTCTTTTTCACTTCGGCAAAGTTGCCGTAGGTGTGCGCCACCGATACCAGGCGATGGATCGGGTCCAGCTTGTCGCACAGTCGCCTTGCCGCGCTTCAGATAACTGACCGGAAATTTGCACTCGTTGCCCAGCAGCCAGATGCCGACAGCCGGCGAATTCCAATCGCGCCGGATCGCGCCTTCCATAATGTTGCAAGACCAAGATCCACCTCGCTGGCCGGTAGTGTGTCGAAATCCATATTCCAGAAACCCGGCTCTTCACTGACCAGCAAGCCCGATCTCGTCAGCCAGCCGGACAATGCGGTGGTCATGCGGATAATGCACCAGACGGACGAAATTAGCATCCCATGGCCTTGATCATGCGCATGTCTTGCTCTTGCTGCTGATGCGTCAGTGTGAAACCTTGATCCTTCCACATGTCGTGGCGGCAAACGCCATTCAACACGAGCCTCTTTCCGTTCAACTGGAAATCACGCCCTTGCGTCTTGATCTCGCGGAAGCCCGTCTTGCAAGACCACTGATCCTCGCCCAACGGCGTTTTCACGTGAGCCTTCAGTTCGTAGAGGTTCGGTTCCTCGGGCGCCCATAGCGCGACATCCTTCACGTCGAAAGCCAGTTCCACCTCCGTCGTGCCCGACGCGAATGACATGCTCTTGCTGGCGCGCGCGACCTCCGTAGGTCCCCAGTACAGCACCAACTCACAATCGCCGGAGAGTCGTAGCCGAAGATGCAACAAAAACTTTCGTGGTGCAGGATGCGTTCGCATAGCCAGCGCTAAGTTGATAGGCAAAGCGGACCGCATCCACAAACGCTCCTGCACGGACCTCCACATAAGCATCTCGAATGATTCCGCCGTAGGATTCCCATCCGCCGGAAAAACCAAAAGCTACCTCATCCTTGCCGGCACCGTCAGGGGCAGGCGCGGCATCCGTAATCTCGACCGCGACGGTGTTGCGGCCTTCCTGCGAATACTGGGTGAAATCGAATTCAAAGGGCACGTACGGAATCATGCTGCCCAGTTCGTGCCCGTTGACAAACACGCGGCCGTAATAAGTGATGGCGTCAAAATGAAGAATGCCTCGTTGTCCGGTCGCCAGCCGCGGCATGAGGAAGCTGCGCTGCAACCGGTAAATGCCGAGAGGGCGCAATGAAGATGGAACTCGAACGATCTCCACCAACTTGTCGTGAATGTACCGCTCCCAATCGCCGTTCAGATCCACCACCGTCCGCGTCGGATTGAGCGAGTCCATTTTTGCCATCATTCTCCTCGAAGCGCATCTGCGTGCGCAGTTCTACAACATTGCCGTTGACCGCCGAAGCAGACCACGAGTCAAAGCAGCGGTCAGGACCGTTCCGTCGTGACCGCAAAAATGCCGAGCGGCGGCTGCCCGCATTTAGCTTACAGCGAAGCTTCGTTACACTCTTGCCTTCGACCGGAATCGAATACAGCAGAATCTGATATTGTTCCCGGGCCAGATCCTTCATGAAAAGCAGTGCCCGCTGGGCTTCCGTCGGCTCCGCGCCGAGCCGCGTCGCATCCGTGATGATGTTGCCTTGCACCACTTCATATCCGTTGCGCAGCGGGAATTTCCTGCGTCGTGCCATCGGCGTATTCCAGCGTGTAGCTGGCAACTTTGTCGCCATCTTTCCCCGCACCGGATAGCCTTTACCAAAAGTCACTTGGCCTAGAATGTGCAGCTTTTGGCATTGCCGGCCGACAGGAATCACGATTTCCGGCACTTCCGGGGTCACAACCAGCGGCCGAACCAGCTTATTTACCACCGGCATCTGGAAGCCCAACTCCGGAAATCTCAACCTTGCTGCCTTGCCAAAGCAGGAAGTCTTCTCCGGTTTTCTTCCATTGCTCTCGCGCCACCCCCGCCCAGTACTTGGCCATGTGGTCCTTGAAGCTGCTCCAGGCACGGTCGGCATCCGCACCCTCCGCCAATGGCTGCAGGTCCACTACCTCGAACGTGTTCTTCTTCGACCAAGGCGCCCAGCGTAGTGGCACGATTTCCGGCCGGGTGTCGGGCAACTCATCTTCGTGACGTCGCTGCCTTCGTACAGGCGGGCCAGTTCGCGATACACCTCATCCCGCACTTCCCGGCCTTCCGTCACCACGCCTGACTCCAGAATGCCGTCGCGCATTTCGCCATCGATACGGCTGTATTGCCGCATATCCTGCCACGACCAGAACACGTGTCCCGACAGCTCGCCCGATTCCACCAGGTCGAGCAAGCGGTCCACCGTGTGGCTCATGACAATCTCCATCTGCCCGATCGCCTTGCCGCCCCATTCGGTGAACGTCAGCGGCTTGCTTGGCCCGTCGTAGTCCGCTTCCTTCTTGAAATCCTCCACGTCGAAGGTGTAGGGATGCTGGTCAAAGAAGTCCATGCCGGCATCCACGAACATCTGCTTCGACTTCTTCGCGCTCATGCTGTTCGCGGCGGAAACCAGCCGCGCCGATGGGATCAAGCCGATTGCAACGCTCTTTCCCTTCCTTCAGGACTTCCGTGGTCAGAGTGCACTCGTTCGAAAGCAGCCAGATCCCGACGGCTGGGGAATTCCAATCGCGTCGAATGGTTGTCTCCAGAATCTGAAAACCCAGCTCGACTTCGCTCCGCGGCATGGTGTTGAAGTCCATGTTCCAGTAGCCGGGCTCTTCGCTCACCAGCATGCCCAGCTCTTCCGCCAGTTCCACGATCCTGCGGTCATGCGGATAGTGCACCAGCCGGATGTAGTTGCATCCCAGCATCTTGATCATCCGCATGTCCATCTCTTGCTGCTGCCGGGTCAAGGTGAAGCCCTGCTCCTTCCACATGTCATGGCGGGCGACGCCGCACAGCACCAGCCTTTTCCCATTCAGCCGGAACTCACGTCCTTCCACGCGAAGATCACGGAAACCGGTATTGCATGTCCAGCTGTCCTCCACGGTGCCCGATTTAAGGTGTGCCGAGAGCTCATACAGATTGGGCTCTTCCGGAGACCACAGACATGGATCTTTCAGCTCAAATTCCAGCTCAATGTCATTCGCGCCAGCCTTCAGCCGCGCGGGTTTGCTGGAGCGTCCGACTTCAACGCCGCGATGCTTCAGAACAACTTCCACCGTCCCGCTGCCGGCTTCTGTACTCGATACCATCACCCGCGGCTGCAGCGTCACCTTCCCGTAGTCGGGGCTCAGCTTATAGGCTAAGCGGACGTTCTCGATAAACGACACGGGGCGAATCTCTGCCCAGACGTCGCGAATAATGCCGCCATACGCTTCCCAGCCAGGATTCACGCCGATGGCAATCTCATCTTTGCCTGTTCCGTCCGGCCACGCCGTCACATCCGCGATCTCCACCTCCACCTGGTTGTCCCCTTCTTTTGCCGAGGAGGTGAACTCAAACTCGTAAGGAACATAGGGCCCCATCTTCCCCATGGGCTTGCCGTTAACACTCAGGCGGCCGCAATAAGTGATGGCATCAAAGTGCACGAACACGCGCTCACCACGTCCCAACCGGGGCAAGGCAAAGCTCCTGCCCAACGTGTAAAAGCCCGTCGGATGCAACGACGACGGAACCTCGACCACATCGTAGGGCTGGCCATCGAGGCGCAACTCCCATTCGCCATTGAGCTGAACGCGTTTACGAGAGCCGATCATCACGGGCGCGGATTGCGTTGCTAATGCAGGAACCGCACCAAGAACCGCTGATGCGCCCAGGGTGCTGAGAAAATTGCGGCGATTGATCATCTCACCTTACCTTTGGGAAGGTTGCTTTGAGCTTGCTTGGGGTTGACCGTGCTTTGGATTGAGGATTTCAGCACTGGGCATTGTAATCGCAGGCGAAGCCGGTGTCGAATATTTTCGGAACTTCTTCCAAAATTCGAAGCATGCCGGAAAAAGAGGCTCTGGCAACAATTTAATTGAATTCCGGACACGTGAAACGAGCTGAAGTAGCCGTCTCTCGTGGGATTCCGCGGAAAAATGTGAATTCTCTAATTGGCGAGACCTAGCATTGTGCCCACGAGATCCCCTAACTGCTGCGACGTGAATTGATTGCCTTCCAGGTTGGCGGCGAGTTTCCCCTGTCGGTCAATCACCACGGTATGAAAACTGTGAGTATAAAACCCGTCATCTAACCAAAAATCCATACCAAAAAGGCGGCAGATTCTTTGGGTTTCCGGCACAGGGCCGTCGAGAAAGTGCCAAGCCGTGGCATCAGCCTTCCAGGTTTTACCGTAGTTTTGAAGCGTATCCGGCTGGTCGTGCTCCGGATCAATGATGATGCTGAGCAGGATCAGGTCCCGCCCCATCCGATCATTGAAGCGCTTCTGTAATTGTCCCAAATTGTTGGAGAGCCGAAAACAATAGCTGGGATTCGGACAGCGCGTGTAGATGAAGGTAGCCACAACTACTTTGCCGGATTGCTTCGCCAAAGAGACGGCCTGACGATTCTGATCGCGGAGAGTAAAGTCGGGGACCTTCTGCCCGACAAGCAGAGCCTTGTTGGAAGAGGGGTCCATTACATTCTGAATAATCTTTAGCCTGCGAGCCTGTAGCGGCTCGACCTCCACGCTTTGAAAACCCGTCTTGCTCAGGCTTTCGATATAGGACGTCATGCCATCCACGAAGAGCGTAAATTCAACCATCGAGCCGCGCTCCAGACCGTTCAGCAGCTTAGAATCGCGGACGGTGTAGGGCATGACCATCGCGTCCATGTAACCCGGGATACTTCGGCAAGAAACGGTCAAGGTATTCTGGGGCGGATCTACTTTCAGGACAACTCCATTCACTTTATAGCGCTGCGCAGCCCAGCTCTGAACCGTGAGCAACAGCAACGAAAGCAGCAGGAGCTGTTTCATCAATTATCACACCCCAGCGTCCTATCAATGATAGCCGCGCTTACCGGCTGGCGCCAGCATTCTCAGCATTCGGAAGAGCTTGCGCGGTGGCCCGGGTAGACCCCAGCTTCATGCCGCCCAACCGGAATGATTTTCGCTCCAGTTTGGTGTAGTTCTTGGCGAATTCCTTGATCTGCAGAAACTGGTTCTTATCCACGTTGCTGAAAACCTGCCGCGTGTTGCTGGCTGGCCACCATACTTCGACAGTGTCAATTTTCGCGGATTTGCCCAGACCAATATGTTGCTGAAGCGGAGAAGCACCGAACGACCCTCCGCTACTAACCGTGCGGTAGATCGACCGAGGCTCGCGGCCTTCGTTCTCCACCGTAACCTTGATCCGCGCGCCGAGCGCGGCGCGATTACTCTTTACTCCAACCAGCTTAAGAGTGATCCAGTCATTGCCATTGCCGGGATTCTCAAACATCCGCAGTGCATGGGCATCACCGGGCGTGGCCCCGCCGATGATGGTGATGAGATCTTCGTCGCCGTCATTGTCCAGGTCAGCAAAAGCTACACCGTGGCCTTTGTGGAGGTCGGCCGTTCCCGAGGAGTAACTGATGTCCACGAACTTCTTGCCTTCTTCATTGCGCAGCATGACCTTGGGAAGAATGGACGCGTAAGAAGGAGCTCCAACTCCCAAATAAAGGTCCAAATAGCCGTCATTGTCCACGTCGCCAAAATTCATGCCCATCGGCATGTATACCTTGTCCAGACCAAGCTCGGCGCTCATGTCCTTAAAGGTTCCGTCGTGCATGTTCCGGTACATTTTCGCAGTTTCCGCATTGTTCGGCTCTCCCAGCATCGAGCGCACGGTCTCATCCACGGAGACGTAATAACTGGTTACGAACAAATCGGGCCAGCCATCATTGTCGTAGTCCATGAACGCCGCTCCAAAACTGCGCCGGGGAGCGGTGACACCTGCCTTCTGGCCGACTTCGGTAAAGGTGAGATTGTGGTTGTTGTGATACAGAAGATGGTCGCCCACAAAATTCGATACGTAGAAGTCCATGTATCCATCGTTGTCGTAGTCACCGCTCACGATGCCTTTGTTGAAGGCGTTGCGGTCAACACCAGCGGAATGGGTAATATCTTTAAAAGTGCCATTGCGCTCGTTGTGGTACAGATGCGGAGAGCCATTTTCGCTGCCCAAAAAGAGGTCAACGTACCCATCGTTATCAATGTCCGCCCAGACTCCGGCTTGCGTGGCCACCGGTTCCAATAAACCAGCTTCACGAGTCACGTCGGTAAAGGTCCCGTTGCAATTGTTGCGCAGCAAGGATGGCCGCATCGGCATTTCCCAGCCACCCCGCATCACCAGAATGTCCATACAGCCGTCGTTGTTGTAGTCAGCCTGGATCATGTTCAATCCGCCCAGTTGGCTGCTGAGGCCGGACTTTTGCGAGCGGTCAGAAAAAGTTCCATCCCCGTTGTTGTGGAAGTAGTGCATGCTGCCGCAAAAATTGGAAGTGGAGGTAACGATGTCCAATAAGCCATTGTTTTCAAAATCATCCACAACGATCCCGCCCGACATCGAGAAAAGGCTCAGTCCGGCTTGCGGCGCAACATCGGTGAAGTGCACCACGTCTTCTTCCGACTTAAAGGTGGACGGAGGTATCAGATATTGCGCGGGAACACCGTCAGGGTACTTGCCCAACATCATGTAGGTGAGGTTGAGCAGATACTTCACGTCCAGGGCATTCGAGTCCCGCTCGAGATACCTGGAAAAGGCCTCAGCGGCCTTCTCAAGATAGCCAGTGTTTCTGTAAGAGACGCCGGGGTGTAGCGGAAGAATACAACGGTCTCCCGGAGATCGGTAAGTGTCGTTCGCCAATTCGCCGGCGTGCAGGTAGGCGATTCCGAGGACTTCTTCTTCCATGGGCACAATTCGTGGGACTTGGGACTGCGCGACACGAAAACCACGCTCGAAATAGGTAACCGCCTTGTCCATTTCCCCCTTGTATGCGTAGAGATTGCCCAGGGCATTGAAAGCCTGCACCTCATCGGGTGCTTCGACAATGTCCACGTTGTCAAGATCAATCGGGCTAAGCAGCTTCTCTAATCGGCTGATCGCCAGGGCCAGCGACTGCGTGCGCGCCTGGCAGATTTTCTGCAGATCGCGGTTCCAGTCGTGGGGCTTGGAGAAACTGTTTAGCGCCGCATCCGCATCTACCATTCCGGAGACCTCCGGAGGCAAACGGACATGGCCCGAAGCCTGCATAGTGAAAGTCTTCGCCGCCGAAGGGTTCTCTAAATGCCCCATTTCAACATCCGATAAAACCTTCACGATGGCAAAGCTTTCTCCCATCTTGACTGGTCCCGCAATTTGCCCAGCTTTCATGCCGGCCAGCACTTCCCGCAATTCATTTCGTAATGTGGAGGGATCCAACTGGCCCATGTATCCACCGTCGCTGGCGGTAGGATCGGTGGATTTTTGTTTGGCCACCGTGGCAAAATCCGCGCCGCCGTTGAGTTGCACCATTAACTCCCGCGCGGCACTCTCGGAGTCCACCACAATGATGCTCACGCCGATCTCTTTGGCGGGTTCGGCCTGCCAGGCTTGCGCACAGGCTACAAAAAGCAGGGTGGAAAAAGCGACAAGCACCGTCCGCATGACGCTGCGAGACAAGAGCTTCCTGGAGGGAATGGCCCAACCCGTCGGTTCAGCTTTCATGATGAATTCCCGCTATGATCGCATCCCAGAAGCTCATAGTCCACCTGCCAAGAGCAACACCCCGATGAGAAAGTTTGCAGGGCGGTTTAGACAGGAATGCCCGCCATTGGAGTTAGGCTGGATCCGAGGCACACGCTGCCCGGCCACCCGGTGAGCCCGCAAAATTGGCACCAACCCTAAGACGGGTGTAAGATATGCAGAAATCCCCACAAGTTAGGAGATTCCGCGAAATGCGAAGGCTGCGGTTTCCTATTTCCCTCGCTTTAGTCCAGTTTTTTTGCCTTGTTTGCTTTTTGGGTGGAACCGATGGCTTCGCACAGTCTCCCGTAATAGGCAATTATTCGTTCCCCCCCAATGATATCGGCACCGGTACGCTCGCCCAGCGCAAGAAGGCACAGTTGGCGACGGAGAATCAATTCAAGGTTTTCTATGGTTTTCACTTCACCGACGAAGTAAAGGGGAGCGGCATCACCTTTCGCCACCAGGCCGTGTCCGATGAGCTTCAGAACTGGAAACCTACGCACTACGATCACGGCAGCGCCGTTGCGGCCGCCGATGTGGATGGCGATGGATTATATGACATCCTGTTTCTGAATCAAGTCGGTGGAAACGAGCTGTGGAAGAATCTGGGACATGGCAAATTCAAAAATATTACCGCGGAAGCGGGCGGAATCTCTCTTTCCGGTCTGGTAAGTGTGGGCGCGGCTTTTGGAGACATCGAAAATGACGGCACCCAGGATCTCGTCATTACCACCGTCCGCGGTGGAGTTTTCCTTTTCAAGAACGACGGGCATGGACATTTCAAAGACATCACAGCAGAGTCTGGAATTTCCGTAGTGGCTCATTCCTCCGGCGCGATGTTCCTCGACTACGATAACGATGGGCTGGTGGATCTCCTGATCTGCAATGTCGGCAGGTACACCAGTGATGAGAAAGGTCCCGATGGCGAGTACGTTGGGCTAGCGGATGCATTCCATGGCCACCTTCATCCGGAGCGATTCGAACACTCCGTCCTTTATAAGAATCTTGGGCACGGCAAATTCCGCGATGTGACCGCCGAAGTCGGCCTCCTGACCCACAGTTGGACTGGGGATGCCACCTTTGCCGACCTAAATGGCGATGGCTACCCGGGGATTTACTTTGCAAACATGCAGGGGGACAACCACTACTTCGAGAATCAGGGCGGCAAGAAGTTTGCGGATAAAACAGACCAGTATTTCCCAAAAACACCATGGGGAGCAATGGGCGTCAAGTTCTTCGACTTTGACAATGATGGACTGATGGACCTGCTGGTCACCGACATGCATTCCGACATGAGCCATGAGATCGGTCCTGGCGACGAGAAGCTAAAGTCTGATGTGACCTACACGAGCGACTATCTCCGGGGGGGGATGCCGGAGGACATGGGCCGCATGGGCGGAGAAAAGAGCATCTTCGGAAATGCCTTCTATCACAATCTGGGAAAGGGCAAGTTCGAAGAGATATCAGACCGTCTGGGACTCGAGACGTACTGGCCGTGGGGAATTAGCGTCGGAGACGTGAATGCGGATGGCTGGGAAGACGTGTTTGTCACTGCAGGCATGGGGTTTCCATTCCGTTACGGCATCAATTCAATGCTGCTGAATAATCGGGGAGTGAAGTTCTTGGATTCGGAGTTCATCTTAGGGATTGAACCGCGCCTGGACAGCCACACCTTTTGGTTTTCCTATGATTGCGCCAAGCCCCACACTGGGCAAGCTGCTCAGGCCTGCACGGGTCACGATTCCGGAACCGTCAATATTCGGGCTACCCGTTCGTCTCGGTCGTCAGTCATGTTCGATCTTGACGATGATGGCGACCTCGATATTGTGACCAACGACTTCAATTCGGAACCGATGGTTCTGATCAGCAACCTGGCCCAGGTTAAGCAGATTCACTGGCTTAAGGTGGTCCTGCAGGGGACGAGCTCAAACCGCAACGGGCTCGGGGCTACAGTTCGCGTCCACGCGGGCAACCGCACTTTTACCCGGTACAACGACGGCAAGGCGGGATACCTAGCACAGAGCGTTCTGCCCCTCTACTTTGGGTTGGGAGAAGCCGTAAAGGTCGACCGTATCGAAGTCAAGTGGCCGTCAGGGCGGACCCAGGTCTTGACGGAAGGCCTTCACAGCAATCAGACACTGAAAATTACCGAGCCCAGCTCGTAGATTATTGAGCGTTGCTCATTCAGCGTCACTAACCGGCATTCCCGGGGAAGAAGTCAAGCGCAGCAAGTTCAGCCAGTTTCGAGGCTACGGGGTCTTTTTGTTCAACGGCGACTGACCTTCGCTCACTGCCATGTACCGATTCATAGCCGGCTTAACGATCCGATCTACACTCTGACTGGGTTTCGGCCACTTTACTTCCACCCAGTCAATCTCACCTTTGCCGGCGCCCAGAATTTCTCGCGGATCCTGGCTTGACAGATAACTGCCGCCGGCGGTTTTCAGCCGGGAGAATACTCGGCCGCCCACACTCCAGCGG
This sequence comes from uncultured Acidobacteriaceae bacterium, assembly GCA_963697035.1. Taxonomy (GTDB): domain Bacteria; phylum Acidobacteriota; class Terriglobia; order Terriglobales; family Acidobacteriaceae; genus PALSA-270. Next base: position 110,084 of record CAVOMN010000006.1, read on the forward strand.
ATCATGGCGCCCGTGGCGGCGGGATTCGTGGTCTTTGCGCGCAGGGTCAAGCCGAGCCAATGATTTCCGCTTTGCGCGGAATTCATCAGCACATGAACCGGGCCACCATTCTCCGTGAAAACAACGTCGGGATAGCCATCGTTGTTCAGGTCGCCGACGGCGAGACCTCGGGCGGAATACCGCTTCGTAAAAGCGGGCCCGGCAAGGCGGCTGACATTCTCCATCGTCTTGCCCATGATGTTATGCATAAGCAAAATCGGCTCCCGATAGGTAGTCCTGGCATTCTGCGTCTCGATCAGGTCGTTGGGGTATCCATTGGAGAGAATGAGGTCGGGCCAGCCGTCATTGTCATAGTCAAAGAAACGCAGTCCCCATCCGCTCATCATCCAGGTCGCCTGCCGGACTCCCATCTGGAGGTTCACGTCGTCAAACATCTCCTGCCCAATATTGTGGTAGACGGAAGCGGTCTGCGTATCAATGTTTGCGATAATCAGGTCCTGCCGGCCGTCCTGGTCGAAATCCGCCGCGTCCACCCCCATGCCCGATCGCGCGATACCTTCATCGCTGTAGGCGATGCCTGCCGCTGAACCGATGTCTTCGAACTTTTGGCCCGAACGGTTGACCCAAAGATTGTCAGGCATGGTGTCATTCGACACCACCAAATCCATAAAGCCGTCGCCGTTGACGTCAGTGGCGACCGCTCCCCACGCCTTGCCCGTCTTCGACCCGATACCGGTGCTCGCGCTCACGTCCGCAAATTGTCCATTCCCGAGGTTTCGATACAACTGGCTGGGCATCGGCTTCAGAACCCTTGGACAGCAATAGAATCCGGGTTGTTCTCCCATGGCATGACCCGAGTTGCCATAGGACTCAGCCGGGCCGCAGATTTTGAGTTTCGAATAGTCGGCGAACTCCCCGACAAACAAGTCCAGTTTGCCGTCGTTATCGTAGTCGAACCACACGGCGCTGGTGCCCCACTGCGTCGGCGCAATCCCGCTCGCCGCCGTGACGTCCGTAAAGGTGCCATTCCCGTTGTTGTGGTAGAGCACGCACTTGCCGAACCCAGTGATGAAGATGTCTTGAAAGCCGTCTCCGTCGTAATCCCCAATCGCCACCCCCATGCCAAACAGATCAGCGTTGAGGCCCGCCTTTTGGGACACATCCGTGTACGTACCGTCATGGTTATTGTGATAGAGCACGGGGTGCAAGGGAGTCTTCGGCGTGTAGAAGATGCTGGATCCGGAATCGACTACCAATATGTCCATCCAGCCGTCATTGTCGTAGTCAAAAATGGCAACGCCGGTGCCGCTGGTTTCCGGCAAATAGCTGTGGACGGACTTGGCGTTGGTGTGCACCCATCGGATTCCACTCTCACTGGGCGGCACCTCCCGGAAAATCGGAGGCAATGGGCCCGCCACAATGGTCGCTGCGGCCAGCAGAATTGACACCCCACCACAGGTGCACAGCAACAACAGGAACCACGTTCTACGAATGAGAGCCCTCCTTGTATCGAAGCCCGGCGGCTACGGCTGTTCCTGGCCGCTGTTCTCCCCCCCGGTAGAGGAGAAATGACGGGCCTCTTCTTCCTTCTGAAGCTTCTCCACGGCAGCGGTCTCTTTCTGCGCCAGTTCACGCTCTCCCAAGCGCGCATACACCCGAGCCAGCAGCGCGTGCACATCCAATGCCTGGGGAGCTAATTGTTCCAGATGTTCCAACAGAGGGCGGGCACTGGTGTAGTTCCCCGTTTCCGTGAAAACAGTGGCTGCAAGGAATTGGGTGTAAGAATCATCGGGCGCCAGCGTCAGGGCCCGGCGAACGGCGCGAACCGCCTCTTCCGGAGTGCCCCCGGTGTTGACATGCCCCAGTTTCTCCCCCAGGGTGGCCCAGTAGAAGGCGTTGTCGGGGTGTTCCTTAGCCAACTTGCGCAATATGGCAAGGGCTCTCTCCGTGTCGCCACTTACCAGCAGGCAGTTCGCCAACAGAAACCTCGCCCGTTCAAGGGTAGGGGAAAGACGTACGGCCGCTTCCAGTTCGGGAACCGCTGCATTCATATTGCTTTGAAAGTAATATGCAAGGCCAAGCTCGTAGTGAAAGCGCGCATCATTGCCAAAACGCGGCTGCACCGCCTTTAGGAACTCCACGGCAATGGGATACCGCTTCCACCCGATTAGAGCCTCCGCCGCCAGCAGGTTGTATTCGCGCGAATCCGGCTTTTGCTGGGCAGCCGTCCCCAGTTCCATCACCGAATCTTCGAATTTGTGCTCCTTGAGGAGCAACTCACCCAGCGCCGCATGCAGGGTTGCCGAATCGGGCTCGGCCGCCGAGGCTGAGCGCAGCATCGCCTCGGCTTGATCCACCTTGCCGGCCTTGGCGAGAGCGGCAGCTTGCGTTGGGATGTCAGGCTTAGCAGTTTCTGCGCAACAGAAGACCTGCAGGGCGCACGTCAGCAGCAGAACCCGCAACCGGAAGCCTTTAGCCATTGTTCCTTCAGCGGCGGACCGCTGGCAATCCTTCTTGCTATCGATCCCGCGATTTTCTCGCCCGCCGACCTCTCCGAATAACACAAGTATAACCGAGGCGAAGCGCTTTCCATCTCGAACTAGGAGCCGTGCATCAGCGCGGCAAGAGTGAGCACGTGCCAATGAAGACTTTATTTATGACTAAAGATTGTCCTGCGGAAGCAACCGAGGTTGAAAATCCAGGGATCTAAACCTGAGTTTGGATCTCAACGGTTCTGACAAAAAAGGTTTAGAGAAAAAAATAGGAGGGCAGCCAGAGAGCTGCCCTCCTATCAGGTTCAAGTTAGAAGAAGAACTTCCCTGCAGCCTGCATCACGCGTGAGGGGAAGTTGGCGTCTGTCGAGTTGATCAGGCCAAAACTGCCCGCTCCAGACTGAGACAGACTGGTTGCCATAAGCGAATGTGGTCCGGTTGAAGGCGTTGTACATCTCCCAGCGGAACTGGAAGCGGTACCTTTCCGTGAACCGGAAGTTCTTGCTGAGGTTGAAGTCCCAGGTATTCACGCCCGGTCCAAACAACCCTGTCGGGTTTCTGCCCGCGTTGCCAGGAGTTCCCTGCCATGCGTTTGGTGAACCCTGAGTGTAATCGGCGATATTCATATACCCGAGCAATCCACCTTGGGTCCACTGCAGGCTGCCCGGATGGGTTCTAGGTTTGGTGGTCGGACTGGCCAACTCGGCCCAGTCGCTGCCGGTAAGCTGCCACGATGAGGTGCAGCCGCAATAGACAGTGAAGGGGAGACCGGAGTGCGCCTGCCAGACGCTGCCCACTTCCCATCCGCCCAGAGCCAGCTTGGTAGCACGATTCCAGCCGGACAACGAAGGAGTCTCGTACACAAAACTGAGCACCAGGATCTGCGGCACATCAAAGTAGGAGTTTGACCGGTTGCATTTCAAGCAGCCGGGATCATCTGGAGAGGAGCCGTTGAGACCTGTGCCGTTCGGCAGTTCGTCAATGGCCTTCTCATAGGTGTAGTTCGCGGTGAATTGCAAGCCATGATTGAAGCGCTTTTCCAACGTGAACTGACCCGACTGGTAACTGGTGGTTGAGTTGGACAAATACTCGGTGACCCCCGAGAAGAGTGCCGGGTTAATTATCCCGACATTTGACGTGACTGCCGCGCAAGTCAGGCTGACCGGACCGCAAATCGGCTGGCCAATATCAATGTTCTCCTGATAGGGCACGTGGTCAGATTCGCTGGCCACATAGGCAGCCTTGGCTAGCCAGTTGTTGCCGAACTGATGCTCGATGCTGGTGTTCCAAGTGTAGGTCCGGCCGTTGGTGTAGTTCTTCGGGTAGACGGGACCGAGCGAGACCGGCAACACGAAGGTCGCGCTGGGTCCAGGAGACGTTCCAGGATTGGCGAATGCTCCCGGGAACGGATTGGTACCACCCGTTGGTACAAAGGTCGACCAGGGATTGTCAAAGGGAATGATCGGGTAGAGGTTGCTACCGACCCCGGTTGGTGAGTTTGAGTTCTCGACGTACTGATTGCTGAAAGGCGCCACATCCGACACGTGGTTGTAGGAACCGTACTCCATCGGGCTGGCGTACATGCCGAACGCCGCGCGGATAGAAGTGTTGGGCAGTGCCTTCGGCTGCCAGGCAAGTCCAAAGCGAGGATCGAAATAGCGGTGATAATCGCTCGGTCCACCGGCCGACGGTACGCCCGCGTCCCCTGGGAAGATCATTCCAGCGGGCGCCAGCGGATAGCGGGTGCTTTGCTGGCCCGGAACGTAGTAGGCAATACGTCCAGCGGAAACCACTGGTGACAGCCAGGGCTCCCAGCGCAATCCAGCCGAAAGAGTTAAGTGGGAAGTCACTTTGACCTGGTCGGCCACATACGGCGCGATCATGGTCGCATGAATAATGTTGGATTCTCCTCCGCCCTGCTGGAAGCCGTTCATATCGCCCAGCAGATAGTCGGAGAAACCGTTACCCGTGAATTGGCCGTTCTGGCCACCGCCAAACCACGCCAGAGCCAGCGCCGTCCAGTCGGTGTTCTCGTACCAGTATTGCTTCAGGAAATCCACACCGGCTACGATCAGGTGCTTGCCTTTGGAAATGCTCAAGCTGTCCGAGAATCCGCCCGTCCAGCGGTTGATACCGTTGAAGTTCTGCAGATTGTAAGGCGCCCCACCGGTACTCTGGTAGCCGCCATTCAACTGCAGCTAACTCGATGGAGCAGGGGTCGTGCTGGGATCGGAGATGGCAATGAATTCCGAATAGCAAGCGCCCTTGCCGCCCTGGGACGCATACTTCAGGCCGCTGTTGCTGGCGTCATACATACGGGAATAGGAGCCCGTGGCGCTATTCACGATGTGCGGACTGATCGTCCAGGTCCAGGTGCCGGCATAGCTCTGCCAGTGGTTGATCCAGGACCGGTTGGATTGGACGGCGTTTTGGCCGCCGACCGGCGGCTGGTTGAAGTAGTTGATGAACATGCGGGCGCTGATCCGGTTCTTGTCGTTCAGGTTGTAGTCGCCGCGCACCGTCTCTTCGTTGTAGTTGTTGATGCTGGAATACGGAGGTTCCCAGGAGGCTGCCGAACGCGTTGACCGGCGTCAGACCAGAATCCAAAACGTTGACCAGATTCACCGCACCTGGACTAAAGGTCGCGGGATTGATCTGGTTGCCCGGATAGTAAGCCCCGTAAGGGCTGTTGGGAGCGCCGGTGTAAGCCCCGGCTGTCGTCAAATCCCTTAGCGGAACACCACCATTCGAATAGCCAAGAATGTTTGCGCCATAGATCTGGTGGTCTACATAAGGAATTTGCGGCAGACTTGAGCCGTTAGGATCTGGGCCCATATGCTGGTCCTGGCAAATTCCGCTGACAAAGCCGAGCACGCAAACGCCGAGAAAGTCGCCATTGTTGACCATGGCAGAAGTCGGAATGAACCCGGTGCCGGTGGTGGTGCTCATGCTCTGCCGCGTACCTTGATAGTTGCCAAAGATGAAAAACTTATCTTTAACGATCGGGCCGCCCAGCGAACCGCCAAACTGGTTGCGGTGGATCTTGTTGGTGGTGTGTGTGAAGTAATCTTTCGCGTTGAACCCGCCGTTACGGAAGAAATCAAAAGCATCGCCATGCCAATCGTTAGTGCCTGATTTGGTGACGATGCTGACTACGCCGCCCGCGGTAAAACCATAGCGGGGATCGAAGTTGTTGCTGATCACGGTGAATTCCTGGGTGGCTTCCGGATTCGGGAAAGGCGCAGCCGCCAGGAAGTAGTTGTCCAGGTTATAAGCGCCATCCAGCATGTAGTACATGCTGCCGGATGCGTCCGCCATTCGGTGACATTGCGGTGTCCGAGGGGTGCGTGGTAAATTGCTGCTGTGCCGCCGCCTTCAACGTCGCTGCCCACTCCCAGGCGCGGCATTCAAAGGTTCAGCGTGCCAGGGGTAAGTAAAACCAGCGAAGCTGGGTTGCGGCCGTTGATCGGCAGCTCCTGAATGGTCTTCTCATTAATGGTCTGGCTCAGCTCCGCGGTTTCGGTGTGAACCAACTCAGCGCCAGCTTCGACCGTAACTTTCTCGGTGACTTTGCCGGGCTGCAACGAGAAGTCTGCCCCAAAATTCTGCTCGGCCATCAGAGTGATGTTTTCTTTTGCCTGCGGGCCAAAGCCTTCCTTTTCCACCTTAATGTTATAGACGCCGGGGATGACCTGGAGAATTGAGATGCCCGCGACCGTTGGTGGTCGTCGGAATAGCCACGCCGGTCGCGGTATTGGTCGCCGTTACCGTTGCTCCGGCAATTACCGCGCCTTGAGCGTCTGTTACCGTCCCGCTGATGTTAGCGCGGCCGCTCTGGGCGAATAGGCCCTGTGCGCCAATCATGAGAAACAATGCGGCCATTGCCAGCATCGTCGTGAAGTTGTTCGTGAATAGTTGATTCAACCGAACGTTCTTCGTAAATGGTGCCATTAGTTCGATACCTTTCTGCGCCAGAGGATTTTCCCGAGGGCGCTTCCACTACTGCCTTTGGTTTACGACCCACTTACCAACGCAAGCCGCGTGGGTGGCTCAAGTCGAGCCAAACCGAGCTTCACTTAAAGCTGTGCGCAAACTACTAACGGTGAACAAACGTTGTCAAGACATTTCGGAACCAGTACTGAAATCAGTTTGATTACTTTCGGAACATAGGAAAATTTCGCGTGGTGATCGGGGTCACAGGCATCCCACCAATGCCATTTAGTTATCAATAACTTAAGTTGAAATTCCTGGTATGGGAACAGGTGCGAATCGGGAACAATGTCGATTTGCAAATCGTGCGCCAGAAAAGACACACCGCGCTGCGCATCTATTAGCGTATGATCATATGAAACTATTAATATCTTCCTGCAGGGATTTTCCCCGCGCCGGCTCGACAAAATAGCTTGCAGCTTTATCCCGGCTCTCGACAGTTCCAGTAAACGACACGGCGGGTGAACAGGTGGCCACTCGATCGGTGTCAATCTTGTATTATTTCAGAATCCCGGAAAAAATTCTGGCCCCTTCAAACCGGGCACGCTCTCCAAGCATCCTCTCAATCCGCAAGACCTCATTCCACTTAACCATACGTTCGCTGCGGGCAAAGGAGCCAGCTTTAAGTTGTCCGGCGTCGGTGGCTACTGCCAAATGACTGATAAAAGCATCTTCGGTTTCGCCCGAGCGCCCACTAACGACTGGCAGCCAACTGGCCTTTTGGGTAAGCCGAATGGCGTCCAAGCGTTTCGCTCACCGTGCCGATTTGATTTAACTTGATCAGTACCGCATTGGCTACTCCTTCTTCTATGCCTTTGCTTTATGCGTTCAAGATTGGTGGTAAAGAGATCGTCTCCGATGAGTTGAATTTTGTGTCCAAGAGATCGCGTGGATCTTTCGCCATCCCACCCAATCGGTGTCCGCCATCGGGTCTTCGATAGACAGAATCGGGATAGTATTCGCACCAGCGCACCATCAAGATCCGACAAATTGTTCGGAGGTGAATTCGCGGCCTTCGTGCCGGAAGTGGTATTTCCGGTTGCTTCTCGAAAAGATCGCTGGCGGCGATATCCAGGGAAATCGCCGCCTCCTTCCCCGGGCGTATAGCCTGCCCGCTGAATCGCCTCGACCATGACGCTGGAGAATCTCCTCGTTGGTGGCAAACTCCGGCCAAAAGCCTCCTTCGTCGGCGATGCCAAAATATTTCTTACGTTCGCGCAAAACTTCTTTCGCGGCCTGATAAATATTAAAAGTGATTTCCAGAGTTTCCGGATAAGTCTGCGCTCCGCTGGCAATCACCAGAAAATCCTGCACATCGGTTCGCCAATCGGCGTGGGCTCCGCCGCCGATGATTTGAATCTCCGGCAACGGCAGTAAGGTGGCCTCCGGCCCGCCCAGCGATTCGAAAAGCGGCATGCCCTTTCGGCAGCGGCCGCGTTGGCTACAGCCAGCGAAACCGCCAGGATGGCGTTGGCTCCAAGGCGAGATTTATTCGGCGTGCCGTCGAGATCGATCAGCGCGCGATCAATAGCCTTCTGATCGCCGGCATCCATGCCATGACCGCGCTGCGCAATTTCACCGTTCACATTCGCGATCGCCCGGTCCACGGACTTTCCACGGAAGCGGCACGCATTCTGATCGCGCAGTTCCAGTGCTTCGTACTGGCCGGTAGAAGCGCCCGAGGGCACCAACCCATGGCCGTGCGAAGCCATCCGCCAGGACGACTTCGGCTTCAACTGTGGGATTGCCGCGGGAATCAAAAATTTGGAATGCCGAGACCTCACGAATTTTCATCGTGCTCCCGTGATCGTTTCAGTTATTCTTCATTTGTTCGGCACGGCCGTAAACCAGCGCGCGAAAGTTCGGCAAGAGTAACGATCGGGCGCCGCCAGAAGTCTCCGCCACAAATTTTCGGACAAAGTCCCTTTTTCTCTTCGCTGCGCAAATATCCAGCCGGAGACTTGCCATCAATCCTCGCCAGCAGAAGAGAGCAGCAAATGAGCGGTGCGGCGATCGAAGTCTTGTCTGTTTCTCCTCCGTCAAAACGCCTCTCGGAAAATAGGCGCGATACTGCCTCCGCTCACCATTTTGGCGAGTCCGGCATCTGCTGGTGCGTGGTGCAGACTTTTCAACAGGAAGTGATTCAGTAGAAAACCCAAATCAAACGAGGGGTCGCCATACCATGCCACTTCGCAGTCCAGAATCACCTGGCGGCCGTTGCCGATCAGTATGTTTTTCGGGCTGTAATCCCCATGCACCAGGCATTCTCGCGTGCTCTCCAGAGCGGAATCGTCTCGCGTTCGAAATATTCTCTGAGTTCGGGATGCCGCTGCCCGGTGGTAACCAGATAGGGATCGCTGCGCAGTTGGTGAAAGTTCTCGGTGGTATCGAAAGTCCGCGCCGCCTCCGCGTTGCCCGCCGAAGACACGCGGTGAATCAGTCCCAAGGTTCGTCCCGCTTGCGCCGCATGCTGCGGCATCGACATTGGCCCAAAAGCAGCATCTGCTTCCAATTCGCGAACCCTTCCCCCAAATACTCCATGGTGAAATAGCCGTCACCAGCGGCAAAGACTTTGGGAACCGCTTCTGGCAAGACACGCCCGACAAAATTCAGGTACTCGAACTCTGTCCGATTACGCGAAATATCGGCTTGCCACAGGTCGTGCACTTTGATTTTGGCTAAAGCCTGCTTGACCACAAACTTCCGCGGCCCGTCTTCCACCAGAAAAACATCGGAGGAAACGCCGCCGGTCAAAGGGATCGCGCGGGCGTGATCTGTGCGCAAAAGTCCATCTGCCCGCAGCAATTTCAGGATGGGCGGGCCGCTGAAATCGGTCTCAATCATCGTAGGTTTTGATATCGTTTGGCCGGGGGATTGCTCTATCCGGATGCCGCTTCCCTTAATAATAATCTTCGCACAATTTTCAAAAACGAGCGGGGAAGCCGCGAACACGATATATTTCCCTGTCCGCATCTTCGTTTGGCACTTTCCCACCGGACAGGAGCCGATTCATGATTCGTAACCGCCTTCTTCCGCTGTTTCTTTGCTTTGTCTGGCTCCCCGCGGCAGCCCAAAGTGACGGTCCGCTCGGCGGCATTTCGACTTTGCGCGATGCCGTCACCAAACGTGCTTCCAGCTTCAACCGCGATGGGGGCTACATAGACGCGGTCCCCATAAAAGCGGGGCAAACTCTCAGCTTGCTCGATACGGATGGAGCCGGCTCCATCCGCCATATCTGGATGACCATCATGTCGCCCAGCAAATATCATCTGCGCGAACTGGTGCTGCGCATGTACTGGGACGGCGAAACCGACCCGAGCGTCGAAGTGCCGGTCGGTGATTTCTTCGGCACGGGGTTCGGCATGTATCATTCCTGGCATTCCATGCCGCTCACCGTGCAAGGCAAAGCGCTCAACTGCTATTTTCCTATGCCTTTTGGCACCAAGGCGCACATTACCGTCTCCAATGAGGGCTCTCAGGATGTGCAGTACCTTTTTTATCAAGTGGACTACGAGGTCTATCCCTCGGCCGCAGTGGTCGCGGACAAAGGGCGGTTCCACGCCACCTGGCGGCGGGAAAATCCCACGAAAGCCATCCCTACCGAGCAGACTCACCGACTGCATCCCAGCGGCGACAACAACTACATCTTTATTGATGCGACCGGCAAAGGGCAGGTGGTCGGCGTCGTGCTGAACGTTCAAGGCTTCTCGACCGGATGGTGGGGCGAGGGCGATGATATGTGGTTTGTGGACGGCGAGAAATGGCCGCCCGCAATCCACGGCACCGGCCTGGAAGACTATTTTGGAAATGCCTGGGGATTCCAGGACGAATTCAACTATCCATTCATCGGCTACTCGCGCAAGGGCAACGAAGACGCCACCGGCTTTCACACCATGTACCGCTTCCATATTCAGGATCCCATCTATTTCACTAAGTCGCTCCTGGGCGGCATCGAGCACGGCCACGCCAATTCCCGGAGTGACGATTTCTCCAGCACCGCCTACTGGTACCAGACCGAGCCGCACAAGAAATTCGAGCCGTTGCCTCCCGTGGAGAAACGCATGCCGAATCTTTATTGGAAAATTGATGTGCTGCCCGGAGAGTTGCCGGATTAATCCTGTGCAGCGCGGGCGCCCCGCCCGCGAAGATTTCATTTTGCAAGGCAACAAAATTTTTAAGGATGAACCAACACCGATATGCGATTAAAACTCATTAAGGCAACATGGGGAATGGAAGGCGGTATCGAGGAGCAGGTCCGCCGGATCTCGGCAGCTGGTTACCACGGAATCGAAATGGGTGTTCCCACCGATCGCACACCGGCCGACATGCGAAAATTGCTCCGTGAATCCGGCCTGGACTTCTTCGCCATGGTATTCACCGACGGGAATGATCATGTCGCCTCATTGCGCTCCCAGATCGAGGCAGCGATAGCTTGCGACGCAGTCGAAATCACGGCTCACAGCGGCCGCGATTTTTGGACATTCGAGGAACAGCGGGCCTTTTTCGGTGCCGCTCTCGACGTCGAACGGTCAGCAGGCATTCCCATCAACCACGAAACTCACCGCGGCCGCGCTTTCTTTAATCCATGGAGCACCGCTACCATGCTCCGAGAATTCCCCGATCTGCACATCACCGCTGATTTCAGCCACTTCGTCTGCGTTTGTGAGCGCCTCTTATCGTCCGACCCCGCACTCGCGAGCGCAATGGAGTTATGCATCGCGCGGTCGAGACATATTCATGGGCGAGTGGGGTATGAGGAAGGACCGCAAGTAAACGATCCGCGGGCGCCGGAGTGGTCGGCACACGTGCAAGCTCACGAAGCCTGGTGGAAGGCTATTGCTGAGACCCGCGCGGCCGCGGGCGCGGAGTATCTTACGTTTGACCCGGAATTCGGCCCGCCCAACTACATGCAGACCGCACCCGGTTCGCGCAAGCCCGCGGCAGACTTGTGGGAAGTCTGCCACTATATGGCGGAGCGATTTCGACGGCAGTTTGAAGAGATGTTTCCCGCAAAGGGCTGAACGCCGGCGGCTACAGCGAACTCATGTTCGACAGGAACTCGCCATTCGACTTCGTCTTGCTCAGCTTATCAATTAGCAGTTCCATCGCCTCAACCGGCGAGAGCGGGTTCAGAACTTTGCGCAGCACCCAGACCCGTTGCAGATCTTCTTTCGGGATCAGCAGCTCTTCTTTTCGCGTACCCGAGCGCTGAATATCAATGGCCGGGAAGGTCCGCTTATCCACCAGCTTGCGCTCCAGGATGATTTCGCTATTGCCCGTGCCTTTGAATTCTTCGAAGATCACGTCATCCATGCGCGAGCCGGTATCGATCAGCGCGGTCGCGATAATGGTCAGTGATCCACCTTCTTCAATATTCCGCGCCGAGCCAAAGAACCGCTTAGGCCGCTGCAGAGCATTCGAATCCACGCCACCAGAAAGCACTTTGCCGCTGGGCGGAACAATCGTGTTATAGGCACGCGCCAAACGGGTAATCGAATCCAGCAGAATCACCACATCGCGCTTGTGCTCGACTAGCCGCTTCGCCTTCTCGATCACCATCTCGGCCACTTGCACGTGCCGCGCCGCCGGTTCATCGAAGGTCGAAGAAATCACTTCGCCTTTTACCGAGCGCTGCATATCCGTTACTTCTTCTGGGCGCTCATCAATCAGCAGCACCATCAACACCACTTCCGGGTGGTTCGTCGTAATCGAGTTCGCCACATTCTGCAGCAGCATGGTCTTGCCCGCGCGTGGCGGAGAAACAATCAGTCCGCGCTGCCCTTTGCCAAGCGGGGTCAGCAAATCCATGACGCGCGCGCTGATGTTCTCGCGGGCGGTCTCCAGCTTCAACCGCTCCTGCGGATACAGCGGGGTCAGGTTATCGAACAGAATCTTGTTGCGCGCTTCATCCGGCGATTCGAAGTTGACCGCCTCAATCTTCACCAGCGCAAAATATTTTTCGCCTTCATGCGGAGGCCGCACCTGTCCGCTGATGGTGTCGCCGGTCTTCAGATCGAACTTGCGGATCTGCGACGGCGAAACATAAATGTCATCCGGGCCGGGCAAGTAGTTGTAGTCCGGAGAGCGCAAAAATCCGTAGCCATCGGGCAGAATTTCCAGCACGCCTTCGGCAAAATGTGGCCTTCTTTTTCGCTCTGCGCCTGCAGAATTTTGAAGATGAGGTCCTGCTTGCGCAGTCCGCTGGCGCCGGGCAGATCCAAGGTCCGGGCGATCTTGGTCAGCTCCGTAATATTTTTTTCTTTAAGTTCAGCAATGGTCATTTTTTTGGTCACCTGCGAGGGAATTTTTCAAAGGGGGGTCAAATACAAGGGAAGACTTACAGCGCGGGGCAGGACGGCGGGGCTGGTTAGGCAGCCCGCCGTTGTGCCTCTTTGAAGTTTTCCGGTTCCGCTAGAATCGCTTGCCGCTCCGAGCTGGCAATCCGCTCCAAAACCTCATTCATCGTTTCCTGGATTCGGGTATTAGGCTTGTGAAACTTACGCGTAGCCTTGGAGGCAAGCTGACAGAGCATATAACGGTTCCGCAAAGTATGTAAAGCATCGAAAACACGGTCTGAGCGCTTCATGAGTCCTCTCTCCTTACTATGAATCTCTTGCTCGGCGGCAGGGCAAAACTCGCGCTTGGCCACCTAAGTCACTGAATTTAGATGGGTTGTACGTGGAAAGCGTCCGCTACTTACAATAGATGCTCCGCCGGAGCCGAAAGTTTCTTCTCTTCTTAATTCTTTAGGATTGGCCCAATTGCCTGCGGAGGTCCGTCCGGGACAGCCCTGAAACCAATTAATATCCGTGGAACTTGTTAATTTAGCGAGAAAGCATGGGGAGGTCAAGAACTTCTTGGGAGGTGCTCAATTCGTAAACCAGCACCTTAATCCCTGCGACCAGCGATAGCGCCAGCGTCTTGCCGGACTAACCTGGCTTCGGGATGGGTTGTTCAATTCCGGACGCATCTGTCCATTTTCGGACAGCGTCCAGAGTTCGGCAGACAGCTAACATGTTAATTTTCAGTCGTATACAAGCTAAGCGTTTCGGTCCTCCGAATGCAACCTCCTCTCAGATCGAGAGCGTGGTTTTGGTATCGCCGTATTATTGAAGGAGCGCCGATGGGCAATCTCACACATGATCTTCGTAACGCACTGCGCAGCCTAAGAAACAATCCCGGCTCGACCTTCGTCCTCATCCTTGCGCTGGCGCTCGGCATCGCCGTCAACGCCGCGGTTTTCTCGCTGGTGGATGCCGTCCTCTTTAAGCCGCTCCCGGGGAGAACCCCGCAACGGCTGGTCGAAGTTCAGACGATCGCGCACAAAGGATCGAATCCATCCAACGGTGTTTCTTACCCAATCTACAAACAATATCGCGATGAAATGAAAGGCTTCGCCGATCTGGCTGCCCACCGCGTCATCCAAAGTGATTTTTCGGCGGAAAACAGTCAGGCGCATGAGATCTTTGGCCGGGCCGTCACGGGAAACTTCTTCCATGTACTAGGCCTGAATGCCGAGCAAGGCCGCTTGATCTCGGACGACGATGATGGAGCCCGCGGTTCAAACCCGGTAATGGTCCTCAGCGACCGGCTCTGGCGACGCAGCCTGGGCGCGCGAAATGTAATCGGCTCCTCGATTCGTCTCGATGGCCATGCCTACACGGTGATTGGCATCGCGCCTCCCGATCTAAAAGACTTCGACCGCGCCGCTGAGCTTTGGATCCCCATGTCCATGGCTACGCAGGCTTCTCCCATACTTGCGACTGAATTGGACCGTGAGACGAACCCAATGCTCTTTGTGCTCGGCCGGCTCGCGGATAATGTTCCTCTCCCACAAGCCCAATCGAAACTTGAAGCCGTGGATTCGGCCCTCGGCGCTGGACGGATCATTCATCTCTTTGAGGGAATGGAAGGAGAAAAAACTGTCGCCGCCCCACCCCCGCCGTCTTCAAAAGAACCCGGCGACTACATCGAGTGGCAGCGCCCGTGGGGCATTCTGAAACCCGCGGAGAAACACTTTGCTCCGGACGAAATTCATCTATCCTGGCTGCTGCTAGGAGCCGCATCGCTCGTCTTGCTCATTGCTTGCGTGGATGTTGCCGGACTGCTGCTTGCACGCTCGGCTCAACGGCAGAAGGAAACCGCAATTCGCCTGGCTTTGGGAGCCTCACGCCTCCAACTCCTCCGCCAGCGCTTCATGGAAGGAATCCTGCTCGCCGCAGGCGGAGCCACCGTAGGGATTCTTCTTGCTTTCTGGATATCGCGCTTGCTGCTGGCGTCTGCTCCGTCATCCATTTCGAGTCTCGCCTCCGCCGGCACCGGTTCCATCCTCAACCTGCGCGTCTGCGGCTTCATCTCTGCCATTTCATTATTAGTAGCGATGACTCTCAGTCTTCTTACTACCTGGCGCGAGGCCAGCGCCGCCTTGCTTGAGTCGTTGAAGGGCGAACACCGCACCGTCACCACCAGCCTTGTGCGCGGGATTCCCGCTCAGGCGGTCTTGGTCGCCTTCCAGATTGCAATATCGTTTGCTCTATTAAGCGGCGCTGGACTTCTGCTCCGGACTTTGCAGAACCGCGCCCGCGTCAACCTGGGCTACAACACCGATCACCTACTAAGCGCCTGGCTCGATTGGTCCCGGTACGGCTATGACAAAGCCCAAGGCGCAGCGCTCCTGCGCCCCATGCAGGAAAGTCTCAGTCAGATTCCGGGAGTCGAATCCGCCGCCTTAAGAGTCGGGGGTTTGTTTGGCCGGGGCGAACACGGCGATTCCACAACCTCAAATTGGGATTGTTCAAATCTTTCCACACAAATCGTCGGTCCGGGATATTTCCGCACTCTGGAGATTCCACTGCTGCGCGGACGGGATTTTTCTTCCACCGACAACAAGAACGCTCCGGGCGTGGTGATCATGAATGAGGCCGCCGCTGCCCTCTGCTTGCCTGGGAAGGATCCGCTTCATCAATATCTTTCGGGCGTGAAGACTTTGAAGAAGCCCTTCGAGGTCATCGGTGTTGTTGGCAACATGAAGTTCGAAGCGGACAACGAGCCTCCGGTTCCCTTGCTCTTCGTTTCCCTGCCTCAATTTTACGAAGCATTCCCTTTCCCGCTCCCCGCGGGCATCGTGGTGCGTACGGCGGTCGAACCCCACACCCTGATCCCCGCGATCATGACCGCTCTCCGCCGCCTGGATGGGAATTTTGTGCTGAACAACATCGAGACCGCAGATGACGCATTCGTCTCTAATTTTGCCGAAGAGGGCTTCCTCTCCAATCTGCTGCTGGCATTCGGCGGGTTGGCACTCATCCTCGCGGCAGCCGGGTTGTACGGCGTGCTGTCTTATCTCAGCGCCCGGCGAACTCGTGAATTCGGCATTCGTCTGGCGCTAGGCGCCAAACGAGGCGACGTCATGTCCCTGGTTCTTCTGCAAGGCGGAAGGCTCATCCTCGGTTCGATTGTGATTGGCGTCTTTGCCGCTGCAGCCTCCGCCCGTCTCATCCGCTATTTTCTCTTCGGCGTGGCTGGCACAGATCCGCTGACCTACGCGGCGACGGCCGCATTCGTCTTACTGGCTGGCCTCATCGCCTGTTCCCTTCCCGCATGGAGAGCAACCCGGGTCGATCCAATGGTGGCGTTGCGCGAAGAATAAAATCCGGACTGCGCGGGCTTGCCCTGGGCGAAGTCGAGCGGGGCCCTCGCCCGCGAAACGTCGTAAATCTTCGGCCGATAGCCGGTCCAATCGCTCACATCAACGGGCCCGTGGCCGCACGGTCAGTTGCTCCGGGCCGGGTCCCAGGTTTACCAACACCCGGCAAGCATGGGCACAGGCGATTGAAAAACTGGAACAGTATTCTCAACTGCAATACTCCCTCAGATCCGAAGCCTCAAAAAGCAAAGAGGCGAATCGCATGGCGATTCGCCTCTTTAAGTCAAACCTGAAAGTCTAGAGTGCCTGGACGTTCTCGGCTTGCCAACCCTTGGGGCCCTTGGTCACTTCAAACTGCACCGTCTGGCCCTCTTGCAGGCTCTTGAAACCGCCTGCCTGGATGGCTGAGAAATGCACGAAAACATCTTCACCCGACTGGCGGCTAATAAAGCCGTAGCCCTTGGCATCGTTGAACCACTTTACTGTTCCTTGTTCCATGTTGTACTTGTGTTCCTTTTTGTGTATTTACGCTGGAGGGAGTCGGAAACTTGCGCGGTTACGGGCTGTTGAGGCGAGAACTGCTCACGACCGATTCGGTCTAACGTACTGCTGGATCGTACGCGCAGCCAGTGCGCTTAGCAAGCAAATAGCGGGAGGAGGCGCAATCGCTTCATAATCATGCGTGTAGGGCGACTGGCAGCTGGTCTCGCAGCATGAAATTAGGGCTTTCTCGAAATAGAGAGTAATATGAATTTAGTGAGAGTTATAGATCGTAAGCACCAACGCGCTCTATAGCATCCTTCAATTCTTAACCTCGAAGAGACAAAACACCGCGCCTTCGCGATTGAGACGTAACCGGAAGGCGTTTTCGCGTGCGCTTGCGTTTTCAACAACCTGATTGATAAGGGAAACCTTCGCCGGGCACCGTACTCTGGGCATCGTTGGCAGCGGCACCTAAGCGCATCTACGTCAAATTGGGCACTAGGAGTTGAAATATGTCAGGGATCAACGGCGATAAGTCCAGATTTCACCGCGAGAGGAAACAAAAGATTGCGCGGCGGCAGAGAGCCCGGAAACTGCTGGCGGCTTTGGAAGCGAAGAAGGATTCGGCGGCCGGCGGCAAACCGGAAACGAGGAGCGCATGATCGCGTCCTCTGTGGCTTTGCCGAGCGTGAGTTCTCTGGCCGTTCCCGTGAAAAAGAAGCGGGTCCTGTTGGTGGATACATGCCGCGCAAAACGGGACATTCGCGCCGAAACCATGCGCAATCTTGGCATGGAAGTGGACTGCGCTGCCGATCTGTTCGAGGCGCGCGGTTGGTGGAGACCCGACCTGTACAACCTTGTTCTTTTTCACGTGGAGGACGAATCTCAGGATTTGCAAAGATTCTGTGATGACATTCGCGGGGCCATACCGGCGCAAGTGATGGCTTTTCTTGTGGGAAAGCCCGAGTATCTCGCGGCCTCCCTGGATGGACGGATCCCGATCATTGAAATTAGAGAAGTCATGCCGCTGGCGGAAGCAAGCCTGGCGGGTTCGGTTTCTGCCGTGCCGGGCGAATCGTGGGGAATTCTCGCGGCGTGCCGGCGGATTGCCGCGGCGCGGTACCTTAGCAATGCCCGCTCGCTGGCGTTGCGCACGGAGCCGTTGCCTGCGCGGGATCCGGAAAAACAGGATCGCCAGCGCAGGAAGGCCGAACTTGCGGCCGGCGCCGAGTTCCACACTGAGGAAATGCAATGAAGAACCTTTACGTAGGCAATCTCCCGCATAGCACGACGGAAGCTGAGTTGCGAACCCTCTTTCAGGAGCATGGCGAGGTTCAGAAGGTTAGCATTGTTACGGATCGTGAAACTGGCCAGGCGCGCGGCTTCGCGTTCGTCGAAATGACCAACGCGGGCGAGGCAGACAAGGCGATCGGCGCGCTAAATGGAACCGCCCTGGGCGGCCGTGCCCTTAAGATCAACGAAGCCAAGCCTAAGACGGATCGGCCCAAGAGTGGCGGACAGCGCTTTGCCGGCGGCGGGGGCCGCGACCGCGATGACTATCGGGGCCATGCGCGCCAACCCCGTGAGCCGCGCTGGTAGGACGTCATTCGCGGGGAAGTAGAAATCATAATTTGTTAGACAGGGAAACAAAACACAGGAGGACGAGTGGATGCCAAGAAGCCGCTCGACGTTTAACAAACGTCAGAAGGAACAAGCCAGACAGCAAAAACAACGGGAAAAAACCGAACGCAGAAACCAGCGCAAACAGGAAAAACCTGGAATCAGCGAGGATGACGAGATGCGTCAGTTGCGGGAAGATGCGGAAGCGCAAGCCGCGCTGTTCCATGGCAGTATCGATGACACGGGATCTTCCGAATCGGACGAGAATCACGGGATTGAACGGTAGTTGCATCGAGATACGTTGGATAGAATTGTACGAACAAAAAAATATGACAAATCTCAAATTCGTCGTAAAAGTAAACCGCGGCGGCACTCGTGCTCCTTCCTATGTGCAGCGAGTCGACCGCATGCAGATGACGCCCAACCGTAAGCTGGCATTAGTGATGGGAAGATTCACCGCCGAAGATGCCATCAAGACCATCGGCTCCCACGCGGAGCTGATCACGGTGAGAGTGACCGCCTAGCAGGCCGTGCGGCAACGTTTCAGAATATGAAGCGCGGCCAGCGATCCGGTATGCTAACGGGATGCCTTGCCACTCTCTACCCTCCCGGGACCAACAGTTAGTCCAGATTGTGAACGCCGCGCTGGCCGATTCGGCGCGGCGCAGCGGCCAGTGGCTGGCGTGTAAGCCGGGCTGCTCGAACTGCTGTGTGGGAGTGTTCGCCATTAACCAACTGGACGCCGTCCGGCTACTGCGGGGATGGCGGAACTGGAACGCAAGGATCCTGAACTCGCCGCGCGGATTCGCACTCGTGCGAGCGCCACTGTGGCCAGGCTTTCTCCGGACTTCCCTGGCGATCCTGCGACCGGCATCCTTGCGGAAGCGGAGACCGACGAAGATTCCAAGCGCTGGGATGATTTCGCCAACGACGTCCCCTGCCCTGCCTTGCACCCGGAGAATGGCACCTGCGAGATCTACGAATATCGCCCTGTGCTTTGCCGCACCTTTGGACCACCGGTGAAGTCAGACGAGAACGAAAAAGATCTGATCGTTTGCGATTTATGCTTCAACGGGGCCACGGATAACCAGGTCGAGGCTTGCGAAATGCATCCTGACCCGGGGGATTTGGAAGCGGAGTTACTGAAAGAGCTGGAAGGCACCGGAGCGACCGGAGAGACGATTATTGCGTGGGTGCTGGGGACGTGAGTGGCAGAGGTTAAGGATGCTTCGACTGCGGATAAGGCTCGCTCCGCGAAATTCATCCGCCGCTCGGTTTGATCACGATAAGACGTTGACGAGCTACATTTCTGCGAAGGTTTGATGGGCGAGGACACCCGCGCCACACACGCAGAGGCATGCTCTCTATAATCGAGATTGTCGAAACGCCCAGAAGTGCCCTGTCCGAAAGGTGGTTCCAGTGAGTTCCCACAGCCATGCGCATCCCGGACAGCCCCCGCAGGGCCGCAGCCTTTGCCCGGAGTGGATTCGATTATCGCGGTCGGTTCAGGCAAGGGCGGAGTGGGCAAAACCACGCTTTCCGTCAATCTAGCGATCGCGCTGGTGCAACTGGGCTACAAGGTTGGGCTGCTTGATGCCGACGTGTACGGCCCCAACGTTCCGTTGATGCTGGGGGTCAATGCGCAGCCGCAGGCGAATCCCGAAGGCAAAATCGATCCTATTCGAGTTCATGGGCTGAAGGTGATTTCCGTCGGATTTCTCAATCCGGGAGACAAGCCGGTGATTTGGCGCGGGCCGATGCTGCACTCGATCATTCGTCAATTCTCTGGGTTCGGTGCAATGGGGAGACCTGGATTATCTGGTAGTGGATTTACCGCCCGGTACAGGCGACGTGGCGTTTCATTGATTCAGACTGTGCCATTGACGGGGCGGTGGTGGTTTCCACGCCATCGGACGTTGCGCTGCAGGATGCGCGCAAGGCCATCGAAATGTTTCGCCAGATGAAGGTAGATCTGGTGGGCATGGTGGAGAACATGAGCTATTTCGTCTGCCCCCACTGCCAGCATGAAGTTGATATTTTTTCCCGCGGTGGAGCGGAGAAGACCGCGCAGCAGTTCGGCGTACCATTCCTGGGAAATGTTGCGCTCGATCCGGAACTCCGCAAAGCCGGGGATACCGGGAAGCCAGCAGTGCTGGAGGGAGAAAATTCTCCGCTCGCCAAATCGCTCTATGATTTTGCCCGCAAAGTAGTGGCGCGGGTGGAGGAGATCCGGGCCAGCTCGCCCGAGAGCGTGATACAGATTCAGTGAGCCGAAGTTCATTCGGCGCCTTCGAACGAAGGCATGGCACGGTTTCGGGCTGAATTCCGATCCCGGTTAGCCTTCCCTGCGTCTCTGTGCTATTGCTTGACAGGGCAAGCTGCCGTTCCTAGAATCAATTATGACTCTGGCCTGCCGATCCTGTCCCAAGTCATTGAATCTAAATGTGTAATTGGCGAATCGAATTAGACAGGGGAAGCGACGGCCGGAAGTACCAGAAGGAGAAGCATGCCGGGTGCGGCACCCATCGGCGACCGCGAGCGGGAGATCCTGACGGCGATCGTGGAGACTTTTATTGCCACGGGTGAGCCAGTAGGTTCGCGCACGCTTTCGCGCTCCAACCGCGAAGGGCTGAGTCCGGCGACCATCCGCAACGTGATGGCGGACCTGGTTGATGCGGGATTCCTCGAGCAACCGCATACTTCCGCGGGACGCGTTCCGAGTTCCGAGGCTTACCGATATTACGTTGAGCAGCTTACCGGTAAGGCCCGGCTGTCGCATCGAGATGAGGATATTATTCAGGACTCGCTGCACGGCATTACAGATGTGCAGGAATTCATGGAGCGGACCTCGCATGTGCTATCCCTCATTTCGCGCAACGTGGGCGTAGCTGTGGCAATGGCCGGACCCAAGAACGCACTGGAACACGTGTATTTTTCGCGGTTGGGCGATCAGAAGGTTCTGGCAGTGGTGGTAACGAAATCGGGCGTGGTACGGGACCGGGTTTTGCGCATGGACCTGCCGCAGGTCGAACTGGACGAGGCGGCGAATTTTATCAATGCGAATTTTCGCGGCTGGACCATGGAGGCCATGCGCGTCGGAGCTGGCGCGGCGGCTGGAGCAGGAGCGCAGCGAATATGACCGCCTGATGGCTTCACTCGAGCAACTGTATCGGCAAGGCGCGTTGACCAGCGACGAGGGCGTTGAAGCGGTGTTTGTGGAAGGCGCATCTAATCTGGTTACCAGCGATCAGGATCGCCAGCGGCTGCGCGAGTTGCTGAGAACCCTGGAAGAGAAGCAGAAAATTGTGGAGCTGCTCGGAGCATATCTGGATGCCAAGCAGGAAGCTGTACGGGTGGTAATTGGCTTGGATGAAGCACTGCCTTCGATGCAAAATTTCGTACTGATCGGCGCGCCGGCTCGGGTGGGCGGGGAAGTAATGGGATCTCTGGCGGTGATCGGACCTACTCGGATTGATTATCAGCACACCATGACAGCCGTTTCCTACATAGCACGGTTGTTCGACAAAGTTCTGAATGAATCGGATTAAGCGGACAAATAAGTCTATGGCTAGAGGCAACGGAAAACCGGAGATGGATCCAATCCTGGATGCGGAGCGAGAATTGCCTGCCTCAGATGACTTGAGCGGACAAGCGTGCTGCTGGAGAAGAGGCGGCGGGCCGCGATGCAGAGTTGCAAAAGTTGAAGGCGGAGCGCGACACGCTGCTAGATCGCTTGGCTCGCTTGCAGGCCGAGTTCGAAAACGCGCGCAAGCGCGCGGCGCGGGAGCAGCAGGAGTTCCGTGAGTTCGCGGTGGCGGATGCGGTGAAAGCAATCCTGCCTGTCCTGGATAGCTTTGACCGCGCGTTGCAGGTGGCGCCGGGGGTCCAGTCGGATTTGCGCGGTGGGGTTGAACTGATCCACAAGCAACTGCATGATGCGCTGCAGAAACTCGGCGTGCGTCCAGTGGCGGCCAAGGGAGAGCAGTTCAATCCGCATGTTCATGAAGCGGTGGAGATGGTGGACACGTACCGAGGCTGAGGATCATGAAGATTCTGGAGCGAATTGCAGCGCGGTTACAAATTGAAGGAACGGCTGCTGCGTCCGGCGATGGTCAAAGTAGCGCGCAATCCCAAGCACTGAGGCAAGGCAAGAGCTTGACACGAAAGTCTGGAAGGACAATTCTGGCCAGCAACGTAAAACGCGACTACTACGAAATTCTGGGCGTGGCCCGTGGCGCCACCGATCAGGAAATTAAGAGCGCCTATCGCAAACTGGCGCTGCAGTTCCATCCCGACCGCAATCCGAATAACCCTGACGCGGAGGAAAAGTTCAAGGAAGCCAGCGAAGCCTACGCCATTCTGGCCGATAGCGACAAGCGCGCCATGTACGACCGCTTTGGTCATGCGGGAGTTGGCAGCACGGGCGGCGGAGGTTTTGAAGGCAACTCCGTTCCAGGATTTCGGCGAGATTTTCGGTGAGTTCTTTGGCTTCGGAGAGATGTTTGGTCAGGGCGGACGGGGCCGCAGCCGCGCGCAGCGGGGCGCCGATCTGCGCGAAGACCTGACCTTGGAATTCGAAGAAGCGGTTTTCGGCACCGAAAGCCAGGTGACCGTGCGCCGCCACGAAGCTTGCGAGACGTGTCATGGCTCGGGGGGAGCCGAGGGCAAAGCGCCGGTAGCTTGCCGGGCTTGCGGTGGACGCGGGCAGGTACGTTATCAGCAGGGCTTTTTTAGCATTGCGCGGACTTGTCCGACTTGCCAGGGCGCCGGCGCAGTCATTACCGATCCTTGTCCGAAGTGCAAAGGTGCGGGAAGAACACTGCGGCAAAGAACGGTGGACGCAAGGTTCCTGCGGGGGTCGAGGACGGCACGCGCATCCGTTATGCCGGGATTGGGAGAGAGTGGCGTGCATGGCGGGCCGGCGGGCGATCTATACATCGTTCTGCACGTGAAAGAGCATGCCTTCTTTGAGCGGGAAGGAAACGATCTGCATTGCGTGGTCCCGGTCTCATTTACTCAGGCAGCACTGGGCACGGAGATTGAGAGTCCCACCCTAGAGGGCTCACAGATGTTGAAAGTGCCGGAAGGAACGCAGTCGGGCACGGCGTTCCGCATCCGCAATAAAGGCGTGCCGGTATTCAATAGCCGTGGCAAGGGAGACTTGTACGTCGAGGTTCGGGTGCAGACTCCGGGTAAGCTGAGCAAGCGTCAGCGCGAGTTACTGGAAGAGTTGGAAGGAACGAGCCCGGTTGAGAACAAGCCGCAGCGCCGCACTCTCATGGACAAGATGAAAGATATGTTTGTGTAGTTTGCCTTCTAGGTTCCCGCAAGACTCTGTCTCTGTTTTTCTCCTCAAGGTTGAAGTAACTTCCGTCTTATGACCCGCCGCCGTTGGATCGCCGATGAGGTTTCGGGGAATCGTGCCGCCCTGGTCGGTTCTCATGCGGAGCACCTTGTCCGCGTATTGCGGGCGCGGGTTGGGCAGGAATTCGATGTCAGCACTCGCTCTGGGGTGCGCCGGGGTCGCGTGGTAAATATTGCCGATGAGCGAGTGGAGTTCGAACTGGGCCCCGAGGTTGCGGTGGCCGCGCCGCTCCGGGTGACGGTGATTCTCTCCATCTTCAAGTTTGACCATATGGCCTGGGCGATTGAAAAGTGCACCGAACTGGGAGCTACGCGCATCATTCCGATGATCGCCCGCCGGACTCAGGCCCATCTCGTCGAAGCGGCGCCCAAGCGCACGGAACGCTGGCAGAAAATTGCCCGGCAGGCGGCGGAGCAGGCGCGGCGGATTGCGCCACCAGAGGTTTCCCTGCCGATGAATCTAAAGGAAGCCGTGCTACTGCCTGGAGCAACGCGCATCATGTTGGCCGAAGCCGAAGACGAGATGCCGCTGAAGAAAGCCCTGCGCCGCATTCGCCGGATGGGGAGGTCGTGCTCGCCTTCGGGCCGGAAGGCGGGTGGACAGAGTATGAATTCGATCTCTTCCGCAAGACGGGCTGGATTCGGCTTCGCTGGGTAAATACCATTCTGCGGGCGGAGACAGCGGCGGTTGCCGCGTTGGCGGTAGTGATATCGGAACTTTCGTAGAGACGTAGCTTCCTTACGTGTTGCCGATTCGCGCCGAGACGCAAGTTATGTGTCTGCCTTCTGCCAGACGTAGCAGAGCTACTCTAAGTGGATGGTTGACCGCCCCTGAATATCCTCAGCGCTCTCTGGTAAGCTCCATCCAATGGCAGTTTTGAGTCCATCGCTTCACCCCGGGCGTTCGTACCCGACGAGCGCCAGCGCGAAGCCATCGAACATGTAAGCGGTCCAATGCTGGTGGTGGCCGGCGCGGGCACAGGGAAGACTACGGTTCTTACCCGGCGCATCGCGCACCTGATCGGCGAGGGACATGCCCGTCCGGATGAAATTCTCGCGGTCACGTACACCAAGAACGCCGCCCAGGAGATGAGCGAGCGCGTGCGGCGGGAACTCAAAGGTACAGACCTCGCCGGCTTGCAGGTGCGAACCTTTCACGATTATTGCAACCAGCTGCTGAGTAGCGCCGGAAAGCAATTCGGTGTGCTCGACGAAAAAGACCTGTGGATTTTCCTGCGGCGGCGTATTCGCGAACTGCACCTGAAGCATTTCGTGCGGGCCGCGGATCTGGGAAAGTTCCTGAATGATTTGCTCGATTTCATGCGCCGTTGCCAGGACGAACTTGGTCGGGCCCGAGAAATATGCCGAGTACGTCGAAGCGACTGGAGCGCGGGGAATTGCCGCTCCCGCGGGTGCGCCAAGAAAAAAGACGCCGAAGCTCTAACCGATGAGGAAGTACTGAGCCGCTGCCAGGAGATTGCGCAGGTGTTTGCTACGGTGGAGCGGATGCTGAGGGAAGAGAACCTGGGCACCTTCGGCCACATGATCACCGGGGCTTACGAGTTGTTGCAGGACCCCCAGCAGCTGGAGACAGCTCAGGAACAAGCCGCTTCATCCTGGTGGACGAATTTCAGGACGCCAACTATGCCCAGGTCAAAATTCTGAGAATGCTGGCGGGAGAGCAGCGCAATGTTTTCGCGGTCGGCGATCCCGACCAGGCGATCTATCAGTTCCGCGGCGCTTCCAGCGCTGCTTTCGGACTTATTTCAGAGGCATTTCCCGGGGACGAAACTGGTGAAGCTGGAAAAGAACCGCCGTTCGACGACGGCAATCCTGCAGTCCGCATTCGCGGTCATTGAGAAAAATCCGGAGGCTTTTTCCGGCGAGGGAGCGGCTTTCTCCGCAAAGCGTTCTCCCTTGGTCTCCGCGCGGGATGAAGATGTGATAAGGGAAGGCAAGCAGCCGGCAAACGTGCCCACCGAGGCGGTGATTTCTGTCGGCAAGGAAGTCGAGAACGTGGACGTGGTGGCCGCGATCCGGGAACGGCGCCGCGAGTCACGCTGCAAGTGGGAGCAGATTGCCGTGCTCTATCGCCTGCACGGACATCGCGACCGGGTGGCTGAGGAGTTGGCGGCGCAAGGCATTCCTTTTTCCATCGAGAATATGGATGTGATGGACACGCCGGAAGTCCGGGACCTGCTGGCCTGCCTGGGTGCAATCGTTTCGGAGAACGACGGGGCCAGCCTTTTCCGGGTGGCGGCTCTGCCGCAGTTTGACATTGATCCGGAAGAGTTGCGGGCGGGCATGAAGTCGCTGCCGAGAGATGCGCCCCAGAACACAGGTATCGCCGCCGTGCTGGGACAGATCGAAGGCGGCACGGGCGTGCTGAACGCGCTCCGGGAAGTGCGCGAGGAGATCCAACGTGGGAATGCCAAAAGCCGGGCCGCGGCGCAGATCGTTGTCCGGCGATTTGCGTTCGACACAGCGTCACGACCTCTGCATGCCGGTGCTCGACTTCATTGCCGGATGGGAAGAGAAGGCGATCACCAAGACCAAAGAACTGGCGGAGCTGCTGGAATATCTCGATTACTTTCGCGAGGCGGGCGGCGGCATTCGCACTGACATCGCGCGAGGAAGACGCGGTTGCGCTGATGACCGCGCATACCGCGAAAGGCCTGGAGTGGGATCACGTTTTCATCCTGCGCGCCACTTCCAAGTTCGTTTCCCTGCTCCTACAAGGCGCCCTTGTTCGAATTTCCGGCCGAGTTGCGGGAAGACGAATCGTTAGCGCAGAAACGACGGGCAAACCTTGCATGACCAGGAGGAGCGGCGGCTGTTCTACGTGGCGATGACGCGGGCGCGCGATTCGCTGACCATGTATGCGCAGCAGGGACGGGGGAGGAAAGATCCGACTCCGCCGGGATATCTGCGCGAGTTGCTGGGGAACACGGGCATCCGGCAATGGTTCCGCAGACGGGATGCTCGGGCTTTTGCCGGGGATCTCTTCGCTGAAGCGGCCGTGGAGGCGACGCCGCTGGAGTCTCGGGCCAGCCAGTGGTTGCAGCGGCCCCCGTCTTCGAACCTGAGCGAGCGGTTGAGCGCCTCGGCGGTAGAGACTTATGAGATTTGTCCGTTGCGCTTCAAATTGGAGCGGGAGTGGAAGATTCCGCGCGATGTCCCTGCCGCATTGCAGTATGGAGCCGCGATGCACCGGGTGCTGAAGACCTACTACGACGCCGATGCGGATGGAGCGTCCCATGACCGTAGAGGGGCTGATTGAGTTGTTCCGTGACGGATCTCGCTGCGGCCGGCATTCAGGATCGCTATCAGCATGAGTTGTATGAGAACCAGGGCGTGGAGCAGTTGCGCGAGTTTGTGAACCAATGCCAAAGCCGGGGCATGCCGGAAGTGCTGCATACCGAGGAATGGTTCGAAATGCCCGTAGGCACGGCGACGGTGGCAGGCCGGATTGACCGCATGGACCGCGACCGCAACGGGCGGATTATGGTGACCGACTACAAAACGGGAAAGCCGAAATCGCAAGAGGATGCCGATGAGAGCCTGCAACTTTCCATCTACGCGATGGCCGCCCGGGCGAAGTGGGGGTACGACGTGGACGCGCTGGTCCTGTACAACCTTCAGGAAAATGCCTCGATCATCACCAGGCGGAGCCAGGCGCAGTTGGATGAGGCACGACTGAAGGTGGAGGAGGTCGCACACTGCATCGCTGCGGGAGACTTTCGACCGAACAAGGCCTTCCACTGCAATTTCTGTCCGTATCGCAATTTGTGTCCCGCCACTGAGAAGCGAGTCTTTGTGGCCCAAGCAGGAAAAAGCGCGGAACCGGTCCGTTCGAGAAGGACGCGCAGATCATGAGACCGCGCGGTTAGGGGAAGATTTCAGTTTCCAATTTCTGCCAACAAAAACTTAGGGGACGCTTTTCGCGTCCCCTCTTGTTTTTGCCTAATGGCGAAGAGTTAGTGTTTCTTTTTCTTCTTCGCGGCTTTCTTCTTGGTTGCCATGGATCTATTCTCCCTTCCATTGTTCATGGATAATGCAACGGTGTTTTGTTGCGACTGATTGAATGTATAGAGTTAATAAAAAATGAAGTCAAGAAAAAAATGATGCGTGAACGCGCATATGACCGATGCACCAAAGTCACGCCGACGATTCTGAGAAGAAATTCTTGTCGCCCGAACGCATCGCGACGATGTTCTGCGGAGAAAAAACCGCCGAGTTCTTCATGCGATACATTTCTGCACGGGAAAAACTGCCAGCACGAGATTGCTTCTCTAAGTCTTGCAAAGTGGAGAATTCTCGAACGCAATGTTCACGGGGAACTATAATCTAAGAGCACCCAAAATCATCGCGGAGGCACGTCAATGGCTGCTTTGGATGAGGTTGTCATTATTTCCGCTTGCCGCACTCCGGTTGGCAAATTTCAGGGAAGTCTCTCCGATCTCAGCGCGCCGCAGTTGGGCGCCGTGGTGGTGCGCGAAGCGGTGAAACGCGCCAAGCTCGACCCTAAACAAGTGGATGAATGCATCATGGGGAACGTGGTCTCCGCAGGACTCGGACAGAATCCGGCACGACAAGCTGCAATCTTCGGTGGACTGCCGCCGGAGGTAGGTGCCATGACTGTAAACAAAGTTTGCGGCTCCGGACTCAAAGCAATCGCGCTCGCTGCGCAGGCAATTCAAACCGGGAATAGCACGATCGTGCTAGCTGGTGGGATGGAATCGATGACGAACGCGCCTTATCTTTTGCCGCAAGCGCGAAAAGGATACCGTTTGGGGAACGGACAGATCGTTGATGCGATGGTGCACGACGGACTATGGGACATCTTCAACAACTACCACATGGGCATCACGGGGGAGAATGTCGCGGAGAAATATGGCATCACGCGCGAAGAGCAAGATCAGTTTGCGCTCAACTCGCATCGCAAAGCGCTTGCGGCGATGAACGAGGGCCGATTTCAATCGCAGATCGTCCCCGTCGAACTGCCGGCAAAGAAGAAGGGCGAAACGCCGGTGCTGTTCGCCAAGGACGAGGGGCCACGTGAGGACACAACGATTGAAATCCTTCGCTCCCTAAAACCGGCATTCAAGAAAGATGGAACGGTTACGGCCGGCAACGCCCCGGGAGTGAACGACGGAGCGGCGGCCGTGGTTGTCACAAGCGCCGATCACGCCCGGAAACTGGGCGCGCAGGGGATCGTAAGGATTGTGGCTCAAGCTACCAGCGGTATTGATCCTGCCTGGGTCATGATGGCGCCGGTTGGTGCGGTCCGCAAGATCTGGGACAAGACCGGCTGGAAGAAAGACGACGTGGGTCTCTACGAGCTTAACGAGGCTTTCTCGGTGCAGGCCCTCGGCGTAATGCGGGAACTGGAGCTTGATCCGGCCAAAGTGAACGTCAATGGCGGAGCGGTAGCCCTCGGCCATCCGATTGGCGCCAGTGGCGCGCGGGTTT
This sequence comes from uncultured Acidobacteriaceae bacterium, assembly GCA_963697035.1. Lineage (GTDB taxonomy): Bacteria > Acidobacteriota > Terriglobia > Terriglobales > Acidobacteriaceae > PALSA-270. The sequence continues at coordinate 139,151 of CAVOMN010000006.1, forward strand.
TGGTGACGCTTATCTATGAGATGATCCGGCGGGATGTGCATCGAGGCATTGCCGCGTTATGCCTCGGCGGCGGAAATGCAGTCGCAATGGCAGTCGAGCGCTAGGCTTTTCCAGTAAACGAAGCAAGTCCGGATATCACACCGCCGACGTTCGTCCATCACAGTTTTCCTGCAGTTCTTCCTTTAGGGTGAGCGATTGTTCTCCGCTTCTATTCTCTCGGAGACGGAATCAGTCAGGTCCGGATCAACGCGATGGGCGGGGTCAGCTGTCATCCTCCATGCTCTATAAAACACTTAGCGCCGCGGTGTATGGCATTGATGCCAGCATCATTGAGGTTGAGGTGGATGTTTCCGGGATTAAGACTCCCGAAGACCATTTCCACACCGTTGGCTTGCCCGACGCGGCAGTGCGCGAGAGCCGCGACCGGGTGCGCGCCGCGCTGAAGAACTGCGGGTATGACATCCCGCCCACCAACATCACCATTAACCTGGCGCCCGCCGACATCCGCAAGGAGGGTTCGGGCTTCGACTTGCCGATGGCACTGGCGATTGTCGGCGCCTATGGCGGCCTCAATAAGAAAGACGTGCCGGATTGTCTTTTTGTGGGCGAGCTTTCGCTGGACGGTGGGGTCCGGGGAGTTCGTGGCGCTCTGCCAATTGCCATCGAAGCCCGAGGCCGCAAGATTTCCCGGCTGGTGGTGCCGGAGCTGAATGCGCGCGAGGCTGCCATGGTGGGCGGCGTCGAGGTTTATCCGGTCAAGTCGCTGATTGACGTTATTCATTTTGTGAACAGCGGCAACGGGATCGCTCCGCTCAAAGTGGATAGCGATCATCTGCTTAGCGAATCCCAGAACTACCTGGTGGACTTCAAAGATGTGCGCGGGCAGCAGACCGCGAAGCGCGCCTTGGAAGTTGCTTGCGCCGGCGGGCACAACATTTTGATGATTGGGCCTCCGGGATCTGGCAAGACGATGCTGGCCAAGCGCATGCCAACCATCCTGCCTCCTTTTACTTTCGAAGAAGCCCTGGAGACGACCAAGATTCACAGCGTCGCCGGTGTGCTCGACGCGGGCGTTGGGCTGGTAGGGGTGCGGCCCTTTCGCGCGCCGCACCATACGATTTCGGATGCGGGGCTGATCGGCGGCGGCGCGGTGCCACGTCCGGGAGAGGTTTCCCTGGCACACAACGGCGTCTTATTCCTGGACGAGCTGCCGGAATTTCCGCGCAACGTGCTCGAAGTCATGCGCCAACCGCTGGAAGACGGGACGGTGTGCATCGCCAGAGCCGCCATGTCGCTGACCTTCCCGGCGCGCTTTATGTTGGCGGCAGCAATGAATCCGTGTCCGTGCGGCTACTTCAACGACCGCAGCCGTGAATGCCATTGCACTTCGCCGATGATTCAGCGCTACATGTCGAAAATCTCCGGGCCGCTGCTCGACCGCATTGATATCCATATTGACGTGCCGGCGGTGAACTATAAAGAGATGCGGGCGGGAGCCGACCCCGAAGACTCGGCGGCGATTCGCGAACGGGTGCTGCGGGCACGGGAGATTCAGATCCAGAGATTCACCGGCAGCCGACGCGAAAAGCTCTATTGCAACTCCCAGATGGGACCCCGCCACATTCGGGCTTGTTGTGAGCTGTCCGCCGATTGCGAACGCTTGTTGGAGCGAGCCATGACCCAGCAAGGTTTGACCGCGCGCGCCCACGATCGCATCCTGAAAGTTGCCCGAACAGTGGCTGACCTGGAAGGCGCTGCCAGCATCGCGCCGAAACACATCGCAGAGGCCATCCAGTACCGTACCCTCGACCGGACGTTCTGGGCTTAGATAAGAAGACTAGAACTCGAAGTAGCCGCCGGTGCCGGTGGCACGGGAAGAATCGTCGCGGCAGGTTTCGTTCTCGGGCAAAAGACCTACGACGCCTCGCAGGCTTTCCCAAGCCGCGTCGTTCAGCGCCGGATGGGCACCTACCAATTCGCGGATCATTTGCCATGCGGCAACGTTGAGTGCACCTTCGGGCGGCGGGCCCATAGCCAGGGACACGGAACACTGCGGACAGAAGCAGATGCGGCGGGCCGCCGACTTTTGCCGCGGACGCACACCCACCGTCTGGGCGAACATGTACACCGCGACGGATTTCTGTCCTGCCTCGATCTCGCAGTTGCAGCGCAGGCAATATAAGTTTTCCAAGGCATGGATCCTTGTCGTCCGGGGAAGTCGCGTATCAAAACAAGATACTGTCGCGCCCGCCGTCGAGACACAAGTACGTAGAGAGATTCCCAGAGACGCGAGCAGGGATCATGAGCCTCCGGTTTGCCCATATGCTCCTGCAATGGGACAATGGCATATGCAAAAATCTTTCACCTCCCTCACCCTATTGGCTGCCGGAATGATGTTGGGAACTATCCAAGCCCAGCAGACTCCCGCGGCGAACCCCACGACGCCCGTGGCCAAGACTCCATCGACGTCCGCCGCAAAGCCCCATACTGCAACCACGGCCAAGAAACCGGCAGCACCCCTGGCCCTCACCACGCAGAAAGCGAAGCTCAGCTACGCTTTGGGGATGAACATAGGTGCCGGCGTAAAAAGTCAACCCGTGGATATTGATCCCGACATTTTGGCTCGCGGCATGAAAGACGCGATGACGGGCGCCAAGCCACTGCTCACCGATGAAGAGGCGAAAGCGGTGCTGACCCAGGCCCAGAATGAATTACGCCAGCAACAACAGGCCAAGATGAAGCAGGAGGGCGACGCCAATAAAAAGGCCGGCGAGGATTTTCTTGCGGCTAACAAGGCGAAGGATGGCGTGGTCACCCTGCCCAGCGGACTGCAGTATAAGATCCTTACCGCGGGAACGGGCCCTAAGCCAACATCGAGCGACTCGGTGGTTTGCAATTATCGCGGCACGCTGGTAAGCGGAACCGAGTTTGACAGTTCATACAAGCGCGGCCAGCCGGTCACCTTTCCGGTGAATGGTGTTATCAAGGGCTGGCAGGAAGCTCTGCCTCTTATGCCGGTAGGATCGAAGTGGCAACTCTTCGTGCCAGCGGACCTCGCCTATGGTGACCACGCCATGAGCGCAGAGCTTGGCCCCAACTCGACGTTGATCTTTGAGGTCGAACTGCTGTCCATCAAAGAGAAGTCGGCGGCCAAAACTCCGGCGCCTGATGCTCCCTCTGCCAGTACTCCAGCTGCTAGCACGGGTGATAGCACCCCGGCGGCCAGCGACGACAAGAAGTAGTAGTCAGCACTTCCCTTCCAGCCACTGGGCCGGGGATGACGACTCTCCCCGGAACCACACTGGGTTCTAGGCAAATGCGGCTCGCATCGGGCAATCTGGTGCGATATGAGTGCTGCATCTGAAAAGTTCATCCGGCTGTCGCAATTGCACAAGCTGCGGCGCTGCGAGCAGGTCGCGGCGGTTTGCTACCGCGCCGGCGCGTCGGAGATTGGGTTCCTGCTGGTACAAACGCGCGCCGGTCGCTGGACTTTTCCCAAGGGCAGCACGGAGCCGGGGCTGACTCATGCCCAGGCGGCCGCGATCGAGGCGTTCGAAGAAGCCGGGGTGCATGGCCGCATCGAGGAAGCGTCATTTGCCTGCTATGTTGTTCGCGCCCGCAGCGATACGCGGAATTCTACGGCGAACGCCAGGGATTTGCTGGTAAACGCTCACCTCTGCCAAGTTTTAAGGCTGGATCCGCCACAGGAGTTCGGACGCAATCCCACGTGGTTTTCCCCTGGCCAAGCCAAGCGTCGTCTGCGCGAGGGCCGGAAACCAGATTACGCTGCCGAAATCAGTGCGGTCATCGACCACGCAGTGCAGCGGATCGGGACCCAACGAAACGCGCCGCTTCGCGGCTATCCGTCCCGGGAAGCCAGAAAAGACGCGCTGCAGAGGGTACAGTTTGAGGCGGGCGTGGGAATACAATCTCAGATGGAAACGGCTCTTGCGCGCTACGTTCGCCGTGACCGTAAAGACGCCGAGATCCCGGCGAATGCACACGGAGGCCAAGTGCTGCGCAAAGCGAGGGTTTTACAGCTAAGCGCGCCGCCGGATGCCGCTGCAAACATCCCCCTGAAGCGCTGATTGCCTTAATATCCTCCGCCCTCAAGCTGCACTTTGCCGCGGAACATGCGATAGATGAAGACGAAGTAGCCGACCGCGATCACGGCGCCGAGCAGCCACCAGGTTAGGCCCACCACCAGACCGTGATGTCCCGCGGCGGAGTTGTAGATGGTGAGGCTGTAGGCGGGATCGGTGCTGGCAGGCAGCACCAGCGGATAAAGTGCGAAGACCGCGCCGACCAGCATCATCGTGATGTAGACGGCCGGAGGCAACAAAAGCCGGCTTTTCTTTGTTGTTGCGCGTCCACCAAAAAACCAGCCCAAGACTCGCCAGTACCAGCACCGGCACCAGCAAGCCGACGGGATAATTCCGATAGTTGTCCATCACCCGCGGGCGGACGTAATAAGTAGCGACCAGGCTCAGCAACAGTCAGCAGGACTTGAACTGGCCATAGGCCAAGCGCAAAGCCGCGGGCGCGGCGCGCCAGATCGCCTTCCGTTTTGGTCACGACATACAACGACCGTGAACCGTAAGCGTGACCAAGGCAACGACTCCCGCCATCACCGTATACCAATCAAGGATGCCGTTTTGTGTTCCCACGCGAAAGTTGGTCCACAGCGGTTCAAAAAAGTAGCCGTCTGCTTGCAGAGGCACGCCGCGGATCACATTCCCCAGCGCAGCGCCAAAGAAGATGGTTAGCAGAGCGCTGGAGGCAAAGAAAACGAAATCGAAAAACGATTGCCACACCGGGTCATCCACGTGGGTGCGGAATTCGATGCCGATGGCCCGCAGCATGAGTAGCCAAAGCACCATCATCAGCGGAAGATAGAATCCGCTGAAACCGGAGGCGTAAAGCTGAGGGAAGGCAAAGTACAGAGTTCCTCCGGTGGCGAGCAGCCAGACTTCATTGCCGTCCCAAACCGGGCCGATGGAGCGCAGCATGGTGCGGCGCTCGTCATGCGTTTTTGCGGCAAAGAGATAGATGATGCCCGCGCCCAAATCGAAGCCATCGAGCACCACATAAGCCGCCAGCATGACGGCAACGATCATGAACCAGAGCGTTGGCATAAGTCCTCTAGTGAACCACCACAACAGCGGCCGCAGGGCCATGCTCAATCTCGCGCCGAACCAGGAACAGGAATAAGATTCCCAGCACGGTATACATACCCATAAAACCCAGCAGGGTAAACATGCCGTTGCCGGCGGAGACGGTTTTCGAGTAACCCGTCGGCAGTGCGCATCAAGCCATAGACCAACCAGGGCTGCCGGCCGAGTTCAGCGGTCATCCAACCGGCGGTGTTGGCGATGTAGGGAAACGGCAGACTCAGCAGGAGAATCCATAGCATCCAGCGCGCGTTAAAAAGCTTGCCGCGCCACAGCAGAAAAACAGATATCACCATGATGGCGATGAAAATGGTTCCCAGCCCAACCATGATGTGGTAGCTGAAGTAGAGCAGCGGCAGGTTGTCCGGCCACTGGTCAGGGGGAAACGAATTCAGCCCCCGCACTTCAGCTTTCCATCGCCGGTAGGTAAGAAAGCTGAGCATGTTGGGGATGACGATAGGATTGTCAATCTTGCGCTGCGCCACGTCAGGCTGGCCAATCAGAACGAGCGGCGCCCCTGGCTGGCCATTGAAAAGCGCTTCCATGGCAGCCAGGGTTGCCGGCTGATTGCGGGCGATCATGCGGCCCTGGCCATCGCCGGTCGGAAATAACTGCACGATGCTGAAGACGCAGCCAGCGATGACTCCGACCTTCACGAACTTCCTGGCATGATCCGTATATTTGCCCGCCAGCAGGTAGAAGGCGCCCACGGAAGCCATGACGAAACGATCCGGTGATTCCGGCGCCGCTCATATTGTGGGCATATTGCCACCATGCCCAGGGATTGAGCACCAACTGCCAGAAGCTGGTGAGCTGGGCCGACCCATCGGGCGCGAAAGCGTAGCCCACCGGATGCTGCATCCAGGCGTCGGTGGCGATGATGAAGAATCCCGAAAGCCACGAGCCTAGGAAAACCGCAACAGCGGACCACCAATGGGCGCGCGGGCTGAGGCGCTTTTCGCCGTAGAGGAACAAGCCCAGGAATGCGGACTCCAGGAAAAAGGCAAACATCCCTTCCATCGCTAGAGTCTGGCCGATCACGCCTCCGGCGAAGCGCGAGAAGACCGACCAGTTGGTGCCGAACTGAAATTCCATCGGAATACCGGTGACCACGCCGATAACAAAATTGATGCCGAAGATGCGGGCCCAAAAGCGTGCGGCCTGGTTGTAGACCTCGTCTTTGCGGCGGAGAGCAAGGGTCTTGAGCACCACAATGAGCGGAGCAATGCCCATGGTGAGTTGCGGAAACAGGTAATGGAAAGTGATGGTAAAGGCAAAATGCAGGCGATGAACCAGAAGCGCGCTGTCCATAGTTGAAGTCCAACAGACGCCAAATTATGCCAGATAGGCCGGTTGGCGGATTGTGATCTCCGTCACACTGCAACCGGGCGACGCTTAGGACCGGCTGCGGCGGCGTTCCAGGTGCTCGCGGCGAATCTCACGACGGCGACCGGCATCTTCATAGCGGCGTTTCTGCTCTTCCGTCTCCGGGATTACAGGAGGAACCGGCAGACGATGGCCTTCCTTATCCACCGCGACAAACGTTAAGTAGGCGGAGCTGACATGTTGGGAATCTTCGGAAATGTAGTTCTCAACCCAGGCTTTGACTCCGACTTCCATGGAGGTATGGAATACACGATTCACCGACGCGCGCAAAATGACCAGATCTCCCACGTGGACGGGAACCAGAAAATCCATGTGGTCCACCGACGCCGTGACCACATAGGTGCGCGAGTGGCGGTGGGCGGCCAGCGCGCCGGCAAGATCAATCCAGTGCATGAGGCGGCCGCCGAGCAAGGCATTCAGCGGATTCGCGTCATTGGGGAGAACGATTTCATTCATCTCCGATTGCGAATCGCGGACAGGGCGAGGAGTGAGCGTATGGTTTGGGTTCATGCGGTTGGGCTCGACACAGGTTCGGACGATGGAGTTCTGCGTTGCAAATAGGATTCCATATAGCACTCCGCCATTTTCTGGGTGCAGGGATTTGGGTGGACCGATAGCCAGCGCGCGCCGGCAACGTCGTATTGCAGCTGGCCGTGATCGGCGGGACGATGCCCGAGTTCGCAGACGAACCATAGATCAAGCTGTGAACCGCGGTCACAGGCAATGGAGAAACGGATGGCATCGGCGACGCGATGCTTGGGGAAACTGCGAGCAACCGGTTGCGTAGCCCAAGTTGCAATGGTCTCTGAGGCATTGGTCGGATGGCAGCGTGCCTTCGTTGCCGGGAGCGCAGCATTGGCCGCTCCATCCCGCGCCGAGCGGAAGGCGTGTTGGATGAGGCCAGGCGGCGTTTTCGGATTTGTGCGTGGGCATGAAGTAGGGACAGGCCAAACGCGGACTCCTTGGTTAAGGATGAAAAGAGTATTCTACACAGCGATATGGCAACACCGATTAAAGGAACTCACCATTCCGCTATGTTTTGCTCATCGCCCGCGAGTCGGCAAAGATGAACGCGGTAGAATGCACAGCCAGAGTGGCAAGATTGAACCAAGGAACGAAAGCGCTGGTCCTGGGCTGCAGCTTGGTCCTGGCGATAGCCGGGGATGCGCAGTCGCCTCGAATCAACTTGCCCCAACCGACCGTGCTGCGGTTTTCGCCCGACACTGCCGGTCAGCAAAGAGCCACGGCGACATTTTCATGGGATCTTTCAAAAGTTTCGGTTAAGACGGAATTCGCCGCTAAGGCGGTAGCCGGAAATTTCCGCGTCGTCTGCACATGGGATCGAGACACCACTCTTTTCGTTGACGTGAGCGCAGCGGCGGGCCATGGGCTGCCGGGCCGAATCGGCATTGCGGCCCAAACCGGGCGAAGCCCCATCACGATTGAGGTTCAAATACCTCCCGAGCAACTGGCGAGGGGGCCGGTGTACGTAGAGATCGGCCGTCCAACCTTCACGCGGGGCACGGGCGTGTTGCGAGGGACTCTGGTTGCAAGCGCCGCCGAGAGTGGAGTTCCGGAGCCGAACGAGCGGGAAACCACCGAGACCGCTTTCCAGGAGGGGAAGCTGTTTTCTCCGTCCGAGGTCCGTGCGGCGGAAGCAAAATTGAAGTTAGATTCTAGCGATTGGCCCGCTCGTCTATCGCTGCTCGCATACTATTCGTCGAGCGCCGATTTGCGTATGAGCAAACAGCAGATCATTGCAGCGCGTCGCCGTCATATCTTATGGGTTATCGAAAACCGGCCCTCGGCAGAAGACATTTTTCAACTCGATGAGTTCAAGATCAGCGGCAAAGGTTCGATGGCCGACCCCGAAGGGTTAAGACTGGCCGAACAAGCTTGGCAGCACGCAATCAACGTCGACGCCCGGGAAAGTCAAATGTTTCTGAACGCAGCATGGTTCTGCGCCGAAGGGGATCCCTCTTTTTCAGAACGGACGTTGGAGTCTGCCGAGACCGATTTTCCAGATGACAGCCGCTCGCGGTGGGAGCTCGGTTGGTTGTATGCGATGTCACTGGCTAGTGGAAGCGATCATGCGTTCTCGCAGCATGCTCAGAACATATTAAGTTCTTCCCAGGACACGAATTTACTCTCCTCCGCGGCAATCGTGCTCTCAACCCCGATGCCTGGGCCGTCGACGGCTCCGCCGTTATCCGCCCGTGTGGTGAAACCTAAGTACCTTGACATGGCAGAGGATGCTGCAACACGCGCGGTCGCGATTCAGCCTAACAATCCCTACTGCCTGATGTCGCTGTTGCAGGTTCTAAGTATGGAAGCATTGACCGCGGAAACAGACGATCAACGGAGCGTGGCTGAGAAAAAGGTGTACGACCTGTTCCAGCATATCGACCAGATGACGCTCGAGCCGGCAAAACTTGCGCTGCTGTTGCCACTCCTAGCCAATCTGGCAATCGACGTGAAAGATGATGCGTCGGCAAACCGATACGCGAAGCGGGCTCTCGAACTGGCAAATGAACCGGGCGGCTATGCCGTTTCGGAAACCGCGACGGGATCTGAGATGATCCACGAAGCTAACGACGTGCTGGGGCGCGTTGCCCTTCGCGCCGGTGACATGACGTCAGCTAAAGCCTACCTATTGAAATCCGCTACGATGCCGGAAGCCGCCATGAGCGAGGCGGGGCCACCTATGCTGCTGGCCCAAGCGCTCCTCGATCGGGGCGAGAACGAGGTCGTCTTGCAGTATCTTGAAAGCATGAAGCGAACCTGGAAGAGCGGCGCTGTCAAGATTGACGCGTGGATTGCAGGTATTCGACAACGTAAATCAGAGAAGTTGAATCGAGTTGGGCCTTCCAATAATTTCTGGCCGCCATTGTACTATTGACCATCGAGGAGAGCGGAGGCGAGAGCAACTCTATGGATCGCATCGCAATGCTGAACGAAATTCTGACGCAGAATCCAGGTGACGCATTTCGCGCGCTATGGCTTGGCTATGGAGTACTCCAAGACGGGCGAAGTCGAACGGGCGATGGAGGAATTCGGGAAGTTGTTGTCCGCCCATCCCGACTACAGCGTCGGGTACTTTATGGCGGCGCAGACCTTGGATAAAGCCGGGCGCAGCGACGACGCGAAGAAAATGCTGGTGGATGGAATCGCCTCGGCGCGAAGAACCGGTAACGGCCACGCGCAGTCGGAGATGGAAGCCATGCTGGCAAGCCTAGGATAAATCTTCGAACTTCGCGACGGCTCCGCCATCCTCGCCATAGACCACTCCACCAATCCCGGAAAAAGTTGATAGAGCTTGACCATCGGATGCATGGTCCAGGGAACGATGACTTCGCGTTTCTTTTTTTCGTAACCTCGCAAAACCGCATACGCCACGCGCTCCGCGCTGATTCCCCGAACCGAACTTGGCCTCACTCGCTTCTGCTCGTTTCCTTTGAGGGCATTCGCGCTGAAATCGGTGCGCACATAGCCCGGGCAGACGGTCATCACGTGGATACCCGCGCTTTTCAGCTCAACCCGCGCAGCTTTCCCATGGCGTTCAGACGCAAACTTGGTCGCGCTATAAATCGAGTGGAACGGCAACGGAATATGACCGGCAACGCTGGAAATGTTGATGATCGCTCCCGAAGATTGTTTTCGCATGATGGGAATCACCGCTTGCATGGCAATAAGAGCGCCGAAGAAATTGGTATCGAAAGTGTCGCGGACAAGGGCGATATCCACTTGAGCGGCGGAATCGAGGATGCCGTGGCCGGCATTGTTGATCCAGACATCAACGCGGCCGAAGCGCTGCACGGTGAGCTCGATCGCGCGGTCGATTTCATCGCGGTGACGAACGTCGCAGGCCAGGGCCAGGGTGCGCTCGGGATGCCCGATGCGGGTGCGCGCGGCTTCGGAGCGCCCAGGCGTCGCGAGAGAGCAAGACGACGCTGGCGCCGCGGTCGGCGAAAACTTTGGCGATCGCCTCGCCAATGCCCATAGACGCGCCGGTGACGACCGCGACTTTGCCAGACAATTTTTCAGAGGCCATGTCGAGCTTCTAAACTCTCGGAGCGGGACAAGTCAAGCGCGTACAATCAGAGAAGTTCGCCATGTCCCCGGAGGCCGCGTGAGTCTTCTCCCCCTGTTCCCCCTCGATGTGGTCTTGTTGCCTGGCACTTCCCTGCCCTTGCACATTTTTGAGCCGCGCTATCGCGAGATGACGGCGGAATGCGTGCAGCAGAAAAAACCATTCGGCGTGGTGCGGGCAAAGGAAGACGGCATCGCCGAAATCGGCTGCACTGCCGCGATTGTGACGGTGGTGAAGCAGTATCCCGATGGGCGCAGCGATATCCTGACCCGAGGCGGGCGGCGCTTCGAGGTGATGCATGTCAATCAGGAACGGTCGTTTATCCAGGCGGAAGTCCTTTACCTGGAAGACGAGCCGGGCGGGGCAACCGCAACGGAAGTCGCGCAAGCAGTGAAATTGCAAGCGGAGCTCATGTCCCTGGCGGGAGCGACGGCCGGAAGAAGCAGAATCGCCTGACCAGCTTTCCTTCCGTTTGGCTGGTCCTCTTCCACTGGATCTCGATTTCAAGCAGACGTTGCTAGGCATGAAATCGGAGGCTGAGAGGCTGCGCGCGGTGATTGCCTACTTCGAAACCATTCTTCCCACAATAAGGCGCAGTGTTCAGGTGCGGCAGAAGGCCGGCGGCAATGGCCATGCCGATTTAAGACGGCCCTCTGCTTTCATTACTGCCGAATATTTCGTGAACTTCCGGTTCGCTGTCGTAAGCCGCGCCGCATCGAAGGATGCAGGCGGGCGGCGTATAATCGTTTTCAACCGCAGTTTTTTGTGGAGTGTTTCACATGAGTTTTCCGCAGACCCTGGGCGATTTACGCTCCAGCTCCTTCTCCGAATCACGCTTGCAGTCTCGCCACGTAAAAGATGAGTTGCGCGACAATCTGGTAAAGCGGCTGCGGCAGGACGGGCCGATTTTTCCCGGCATCGTCGGCTATGACGATACCGTGGTTCCGCAGATCATCAATGCGGTTCTTTCGCGCCACAATTTTATTCTGCTGGGACTGCGCGGGCAGGCGAAGAGCCGCATTCTTCGCGCGCTCTGACCACGCTGCTCGATCCGCAGATGCCTTACATCGCGGGCTGCGAAATCCATGACAATCCTTATGCGCCGATTTGCCGCCGCTGCCGTGAACTGATCGCGGAGTGCGGCGATGCTACTGCCATCGCCTATCTGTCGATGCGGAGGAGCGCTACGTGGAAAAGCTCGCCACGCCAGACGTCACGATCGCGGACCTGATCGGCGACATTGATCCCATCAAAGCGGCGCGCGGCGGGCATCATCTGAGCAGCGAGATGACGGTGCACTATGGCCTGCTGCCTCGCGCCAATCGCGGCATCTTCGCCATCAACGAGCTGCCGGATCTGGCGGGCAAGATTCAGGTGGGATTGTTCAACATCATGCAGGAAGGCGACGTGCAGATTAAGGGATATCCCATCCGCCTGCCGCTGGATGTGGCGTTGGTGTTCAGCGCCAATCCCGAGGACTACACGGCGCGCGGAAAAATCATCACGCCGCTGAAGGACCGCATTGGATCGGAGATTCGCACCCATTATCCCGCCACGGTGGAGGAAGGAATTGCCATCACCACGCAAGAGGCGTGGACGCAGCGCGATGGCCGCAAGCTGCACGATGCCAAAGTATGTGCGCGAGGTGATTGAGCGAATCGCGTTCACGCGCGCGCGAGGACAAGAAGATCGATAAACGCTCGGGCGTAAGCCAGCGGCTGCCGATTTCCTGCATGGAGAATGTGGTGTCGAATGCGGAGCGGCGGGCAATCCATCACGACGAGAAGTTGGTGGTGCCGCGCATTGGCGATGTTTACGCCGCGCTGCCGGCGATCACCGGCAAGCTGGAACTGGAATACGAAGGCGAAATGAAAGGCGCGGACCACGTGGGCCGCGAACTGATTCGCACCGCAATCGCCAAGACTTACGACGAATACTTCAAGGGCGCGGATATGCAGCAGATCGTGCAGTGGTTCGATCTGGGCGGGGAAATTCAACTGGCCGACACCGCCGCCGCGGCGATGCGCTGAAGGCGCTGCGCGGCATTCAGGGCTTGATGGACAAGCTGGTCAAAGTCGGAGTCGGGCCGAAAGGACAGCGTGGAATCGCTGGTCTCGGCGGCAGAGTTTGTATCTGGAAGGCCTGCACGCCCACAAGCGCATCGGGCGCAATGAAGAGCGCGTGTTCACCGCGGGAGAAAAACAGCCGAAGCGCGGCGAGAACCCGTTCGAACGCGAGGAGACTCCGTACCGGCAGAGAAGGACGTTTAATTAGCTATCCGCTGTCAGCCGTCAGCAAAACCGCGATTGATTTGCGCTGAAAGCTGACGGCTGAGAGCCGAAGGCTGTTTTTATGAAACGCATCCGCTACAGCAAATACGTTCCCGATCCGGCGGGCGAGATGAGCATGGAGGATCTGCTCGGCGCGCTGGCGGATTACCTGCTGCAAAGCGGATTCGACAACTACATGTACGATCCGCTCATCTGATGGCGAGCAGACCCTGGACGACTTGCGGCAAGCCATCGAAGAAGCGCTGCGCCGCGGCGACCTGCTAAGTGACGAAATGCGCGAACGCCTGCAGCAGATGCAGGCGGATGGCTCGCTCGATGAACTGATCGAGCAGTTGATCGAGCGCATGGAGCAGGAGAACTACATCAGCATCGACCAACCGCACGATCCTTCGCAGCAGTCGGGCGTGGGCGGGCAGATGGGTGAGGCGCAGCAACAGGCCAAGTTTGAGATCACCGACAAGAGCCTGGATTTCCTGGGCTACAAGACGCTGCGCGATCTGATGGGGTCGCTCGGCAAGTCAAGCTTTGGCCGCCACGATACGCGCGATATGGCCACCGGCATCGAAACCAGCGGGTCGTCGCGGACCTATGAGTTTGGCGACGTGCTGAATCTCGACATCACGGCGACATTATCCAGCGCCATTCAGCGCGAAGGCCTGAATCTGCCGCTGAACATCGAGTATTCCGATCTGCAGGTGCATCAGTGCGAGTATCAGTCTTCCTGTGCGACGGTGCTCATGCTGGATTGCTCGCACTCCATGATTCTGTATGGCGAAGACCGCTTCACTCCGGCAAAAAAAGTCGCCATGGCGCTGTCGCAACTGATTCGCACGCAGTATCCGGGCGATTCGCTTTCGCTGATTTTGTTTCACGATTCTGCCGAGGAAGTCCCGCTGTCGCAATTGGCGCGGGTGAAGGTTGGCCCCTATTACACCAACACGCGCGAAGGCTTGCGGCTGGCGCAGCGGATTTTGCAGCGCCAGCGCAAAGACATGAAGCAGATCGTCATGATCACCGACGGCAAGCCTTCGGCGCTGACGATGGAAGATGGCCGCATCTACAAGAATGCCTTCGGCCTCGATCCGCTGGTGGTGAGCCAGACGCTGGAAGAGGTCGCCAAATGCAAGCGCGCGGGCGTGATGATCAATACGTTCATGCTGGCATCCGATTACGGCCTGGTGCAGTTCGTGCAGAAAGTCACCGAGATGTGCCGCGGCAAAGCTTACTTCACCACGCCCTACACGCTGGGGCAGTATCTGCTGATGGATTACATGTCGCGGAAGACGAAGACGATTCACTAGTAATCAGCTGTCAGATTCCGCATTGGAAACTGAAGGCATATCAAAGCTCCGTAGCCTCACTTCTTTTTCCGCCGCCAGGGCGTGATAAACCTCTCTGAAGTGCACGTAAACGTGCTTCCTTTGCGCACGTTGGTCACAAGTACTGGCCGAAAGCAGACGATGCAGGTTCCTCCTGCGCGGCGCACGCTGGGATAAACGACTCCGGCCGATCCTCCTTGGAGTAGCCCCGCCGCAAGTGCCTGCGAAGCCTTGTAACTGTCTGGCGAAAGGTAGTCGTCATGCCTATTCACTTTCCGTGCGCTGGAATGCCGAAGATCATGGAATTCGGCGCGAAAGTCGGCCAGGTACTCCGCATAATCCGCGCTTTCCTCTTCCGCCCAGTTTGTCTCCCGAAGCCACAGCTGACGGTGATATGCGGCTTCGGCTTGCGCGGTTGCAAGTTCAAGAGACGCGTACCATGCGCCGCGGTCGGGAGAATTAAAGCGCGATCCGTCCGGCCTCGCGTGGCAAAATGCGGCGTTAATGACGCGGTAGGAAGGAATGCCAAACACCAGCTCCCTTGCATCTACACCCGGCAGCCGCCCCGATTCCGCCAGCAAACGATCGTTGGTAGCGTTATCCAGTTCAAAGATGCCGTCGAGAAGCTTCGCATTGTCGGTCAGGCGGGTTAGAACGGACGCGCCGTCCTCGGCAAACCGCGCGGGGATCAGGCGATGCGTGTCGCGCTGGTCAATTGCACGCGTGCTGAGCAACGTCCTACATTCCACCGCGACGGCTGTCTAGCAACCGGCGGACATACAAGAGGTACGGAATTCCTTGCGTCATCGCGTTTAGCGGCGGAGCATTGCGGAACATGGGATTGTTGTTCGGCCGCGATACCCACTGGTTCGCCAACTTTCGGTTGAACAGAATATTCAGCGCTTTGAAAATACCGATCAGAAAAGAAACGCGAGTAAGCTCGTCCTGCGTCAACACGCCTTTATGGCTTCTCTTGAGCTGGAAATAGCGGCCATTCGAAATGCCGCCGAGTAATGCCATTGCATCCTCGTTCTTCAAATGCCAAGTCTCGACAATCTTGAAAAATGCTTCCAGCGCGGCCGGACTGAGACGTTTGCGGGTTGCAGGGTCGGTCAGGTCAGGCAGCTTTCGAAGATCCAAACCGATATCGGGAACAATTGCGGTTGCCATCAGCGTACTCCAAATATGTACACTATTATATTCTTAAATGTACTACCATCGGAACTAATATCTACCATATTTTCAGATGGATGAGAGCCGCAGCCGGCTTGTTACGCCTTCGTGATCTCTCCCACCGCCCGCCACGCCTGATCAATCGCGCAGTCCGTATAGGCGTAGGCGCCCGCATCGGCATTGGCGATGGCGATACGGCCGAAGGGTTTGCGGGCAACTTCGCAGGGCGTCTCGCCGCCGTTGAGCCAGAAGTCATCCCAGAGAGAGTTGTATTCGTAGGCGTAGCCGTGTGGCCAGCGATTCACTGTGATGGCCGTGATGTCTCGCGCAGGATCAAATCCGCCCGCCCCGAGCGTACGGGCCAACTGGTCGCGAATATTGCGCTCCATGGTTTCGAAAGGCGTAGTGAATAGCTCGAAGCGGCCCAGGCGGTGCTGATCGCGGGCGGGCAAGCCCGGTTTACATGGCGTCTTCATCATGTGGACAACAATCGGTTCCTCGGACTTGCGCGGGCATTCGTATCCTCCGATGCTGACTGGCAGATCCAGCGTCACCTCGCTGTGATACCCCCCGGGCGCATAGACCGAACTGACACCAAGTTTTTGGAACGCTGTCCAGTTCCGAAGCGCGACATTGGTATAAAGCAATGGCACTTTCGCAGCGGACGACAGCGCGTCCTTCTGCTTCTGCGGCAGCTCGTCGCAAAGGTAGGGGATCACCACATGCCAGCAGGCCAGGATGCAATGCGCAGCGCGAACTGTATACACCTTGCCTCGCTGGGCGTACGTCACTTCAACCTCCCGGGCGGTGGCTGGATCGCCCCGGTGTTGGACACGCACCGCAGTACTGTTCAGCCGGATGCGCACCCGCGAACCCGGCTGGTCAAGTTGAGCGTAGTCGGCGCGCGCCAGGACAACGTCGCTGGATGAGTTGCCGGGGATGGCCTGCGGGACCAGTTTGCGTGCCAGCAGGCGGGCGATTGATGCGTTGCCATCCGGAAAGTGAAAGAAATATTGATCGGCCTCGGCGTTAGGAATGGCATCGCGATTCATCCCTCGACCCGGAGCAGGGTCAAGATTCATAGCTTGAAAGCCCGGATAACCAAGGCCCCAAGCATCTTGCGCGGAAACCGCGTCGATCCCCAGCCCGAAGACCGGCTGGGTGATGGCCTGGTAGAGCTGGATCACTTGCCGGTCGATCAGGACGACATCCTCAAGAAACTTCGCATAGCTCATTCTCGCCAGCCGCGCCTTCTTCTCGAGGGAAGTGAAGCCGGCGAGATGATCCTTTGGTTCGTTGAACAGACGCTGCAGATCGCGTTTGGCAGCATCCGTCAGCGGAGCTTCCTCCATGAATTTGGCGACGTCCTCCGAGCTACCCGGGAAGCGTTCTCCAGTCTCGCTGCTGATGATGGGATGGGGATCCACGACCAGTTTGTCGGCGCCAAAGGTTTCGCGATCGAAGAAAATCTTCGGCCTCAGGCCCAGGGAACGATACAGCCCCTTGTTCACATGTTGAGAGTAGGAGGGAACGTCGATTCCAAGTTCCTCAATTACGCCCTTGGCCACCGCACTATACGGGGCGGGACTCTCAATCGAGAACGTGCCGCCGTAGCCAAGCAGCAGGCGCCCGGAACCGCGAAACTCGTTGCGTTTCGCGTGTCCGCCGAAGTCGTCATGATTTTCGAGGATGAGAACGCGCGCCTTAGGCCCCGCCGCTTTGCGGAAAAAGTGTGCCGCGGAAAGACCGCTGATGCCTCCGCCCACGACTACTAAGTCGTAGACCTCGCCCGTATCGGTTGGTTTGCCGGCGTGATCCCAAAAAGTTCCGTCGCGCAGGCTGTGCGCGGTTTCGAACGCGCCGGGATGGCTGCCGCGCAATCCCGTAAGTGCCGGAGGATAGTAATCGGCGGAGTTTTGCGGATTGTCTGGGCTCGAAACCTCGAACGCGGCAAGGCCGGTGGGAAACGCCTTTGCGCCGACAGTCAGCGCCACTCCATTCAAAAAATCGCGCCGCGTGATCTTGCGGCCAAGGCCTAATTCTCGATCCCGTGATTCGCGCATATGAACCTTCTAGGAACTCAGCCCGAAATCTGACGCGTTGCCACGGCCAGGTTGGTAACGGGTTCCAGCAGCGAGTATTCTGATCGAGGTAGGACTTGCGCCTGCCCGGATGGAACCTGCTACCAAGCTTTCCACGATCAGAAGTATTCTACGGCAACGCTGTCCGCGGTGCCGTGCGGGAAGAATCTTTCGCTACTCGATTTTCCGTGGGCTGCCCAAGATGCATGAACGCTGCCCGTTGTGCAACCTCAAGTTCGACCGCGAGCCAGGATATTTTCTGGGCGCGATGTATATCAGCTACGGGTTGTCGGTAGTGATCATCGCGTCGCTTGCCGCCCTATTTTGGCTAACGACGGGATGGTGGATTACCAAGGACACAATTTGGGCCGTCATTGTTTTTCTGCCGATGGCGCCCGCTATCACGCTTTTCTCCCGCGTGCTCTGGATCTATCTTGACCAAAGTATTGACCCGGAAGAACATTCCGAACCGGAAAGCAGACAGTAATTCCGGGAATTCTCGTCTCCAAATTTTCTACCCTTCGAGCAAGCCGGCAGTCTATAGTTGGCATAATCCGCAGTTTGCATATCAAAGTCGCAATGCTTGGGGCGAGTGGTCTTGGGGTATGGACTCGTCCTGCGACAGAAGGACGAGGACATGACATTGAAAACATATGGTGTATGGGTGTTTCTGCTGGCAATGGTCTGGGCGTTAATGCCCGCAATCCAAGCGCAGGCCTTCGACGATCACGATATGGAGAAATCCTGCCAGACGCAGGCTGCCGTCGCGATGCACGTATCACGATCGGATGTGGACGTCAGGCGGGGAGAGAACGTGGACGACGGCACCTACATCCTGCGTTGGGAGGCGAGGCCGCGCGATGGGAATCCCTCCAGAGGATATTGCCAGGTGGACCCCGGGCAACGGCGGATCGTCCGCTTTGAAACTAACGAGTATGCTGGCAACCCAGGTGGACGCGACGACCGCAGGGACGATGCGCCGATCGCCGACTATCCGCGTGTAAAGGTGGATACTCCGGGAGCGGGCGCCTTCGACGGTGGACGTTTCCGCCATATTCACCTGGAGAGCGTTTATCTGGACACGCTTGAGCGCCCCATGTTGGTGTTAAGAGGGGTCCACGAATTTCGCATTGCTTTCTATGGACAGATCGTTGGCCTCAGAGGCGACCGCGACCTTACCCTCCGAATGCGCATCGATAGTGCGGACCACGGAGACGTGCACGGTCTGGCCGAGATCCGTTTGAGTGAGGATCGCCACGAAGTAGAGGCAGTGGATTTTCACGGCAGAATGGATGGCGGGGAATTGAGCAGCAGCTTCGTCTGGGGACGTTAGCCCGGGCCGCTAGTTCTCGATCATTGTCTCCAGACCACCGGACCGCTGCAAACCTGATTTGTACCTCCGTCGGTTGCCCTTCCGTGTCTGGCGGAGTTTGTCTCGCAAAAAAACGGAGCGGACTACCCGGTCAGGGGGGCAAGCACTCGGCAACGCGACGAACGATAGCCCCCATTCAGCCAGCGAAACGGATGATTCTACGTCGCGACCGCCGCCGCCGATAACTAGCCTCGATCCCGGTGCAATGGGCCGCTAATGGACTTGCCACGGGAAAACCTCCACAGTTTGGACCAGGTCGTCACCGAATCTTCATCAACGTTTAACCGCACAGTAACAAGACCCCACTAAAGTCTCATCATCGAAGCCGCACCCTTACGAGGATACGTGTGTGGCCAGACAACTTCTATCCCAGCGAAAAAAGAAAGGTGATTACATGAGACAAAAGGCCGTACTTTTCGGTCTATTCGCCACTGCTTTGGTGGGCACGCTCTGCGCGCAGGAGGGACCCACTCCCAGAGGCGTTCCCCATCTGGACCATGTGTTCTTCATCATGATGGAGAATCATGGCTACAACCAGGTGTTAAACAATCCCAATGAACCCTTCGTCAATCAATATGCCAAGTCCGCAAATCTGGCCACGAATTATTTTGCCGTCGCCCATCCCAGCTTGACCAACTATCTGGAGGTGAATGGCGGCTCAAACTTCGGCGTGCTGAACGACAACTCTCCGGATTGGCACAACGCCACCTGCACGAACAACCTGACCCTGGGCACCGCGTCACTGGACAACGGATTGTTCGGAAACATCTGCCCGATTTATGGCTCCGGAACCGATGCGCCCACGCCGGCCGTTGACTTCACCAACGAGACTACCGGGCCTCCGGGAGAAAACAACATTGATGGCGTAGCGTCTTACCTGGCAAATCCGAACACCGTGGGCAAGACCATTGCCGATCAGTTGGCGGAACGCGGACTGAGCTGGAAAAGCTACCAGGAAAGCCTGCCCCTGAGCGGCGCTGATACGGTAGATGCCAGCGACGGCGTATTCACGGATCAGACAGACTTCACGAAGATCCTGCCAGCTCCAAACGCCGCCACTATCACAGAGCGACTTAGTGAACCTCTACGCCGTCAAGCACGACCCGTTCGCCTATTTCCGCAGCGTGCAGGAAGGCGAGAATCCGCACAGCAGCCTGAAGAATATCGTTCCGTTTGACGGAGCGCGCGGCTTGTACGCCGACCTGGGCGCAGGTCATGTGCCGAACTATTCTTTCATCGTGCCCAATCAGTGCAACGACCAGCACGGCCGCAGCAATGCCGGCGCTTTCTGCAACTCTGATCCGAACGACAATGGCACGCAGGCCGGTCTTAACCCGGCGCTGATCTACCAAGGCGACGTCACCGTGCAGCGCATCGTTACCGCGATTCACAACTCCCCGGCGTGGAAAGAAGGCCGCAGCGCCATCGTCCTGACCTGGGACGAAAATGACTACAGCCTGGCGCCGAACATCAACCAGGTGGTGCTGGTCGTGGACACGAACTACGGCGTCCACGGCGCGCAGAGCGGTCAGCGCTATACTTCGTTCTCGCTGCTCAAGTCAATCGAGTCCGGCTTCGGGCTTCCCTGCCTGAATCATGCTTGCGACCAGGCATCCAAGGTGATGTCGGACCTGTTTGCCGGCGGCAACGATCATGACCACGACGGGCGTTGACAGGAACCTCGCGTATCACCGCAATCAAGCCCTTGGAGCTTCGGCCCCAAGGGCTTTTTCGCATCGCCGAATGCTGGCTCAGCGGTTCGACCGCCACGAGTCAAGACTCAGCGGGCCCGCGCCAAACTGCGAAATCAGCAATGCGCCTCCCATGATCGAAACGTTCTTCATGAACATCGCCATTTGCATTTGCGCCATCATCGGATCTTTCACCGCCCAGAAGTGATGCAGCATGAGGGTGACGGGAACCAGGAAGGCAACCAGCAGCCACGCCCCCCATTTCGCTTTGTAGCCCAGCAATACACTCAATCCGCCCAGCAGAGCCATCACCCCCGAAAATGGGACCGCAATCGAAGCCAGAGGTACGCCTTGTTGCGCGGCAAAGGCGATCTCCTGATGAGAAAAATGCCCTAGCGAGGCAAATACGAAGATGAGAGAAAACAACACACGTCCGCCGAGAACCAAGGTCGGATGTGACAACGTACTTTCTTTCGACTCCGCATCTGGCAGATAGGTGGACGCTTGAGACCGGATTGAAGCTGAATTACTGGCCATGAACTTGCTCCTTCGGGTTGAAATGTCTAGCTGCTGGGAGTAGATGAAGCCAGCCTGATATTGGTTACAAAAAGTAATTGACAATTATAAGTATATTAGATACTCTGGAGTAAGTTAGTGAGGATTTTCTTATATGCGCCGTGCGGCTCAATCATCCAGCCCATGTCCGATTCATGGCTTACTGGAATTGCTCACCAGGCCGTGGACGCTGCATATTCTATGGGCGCTGAGCACCAACGGCCCGGCGCGTTTCGGGGTGCTGCAAAAGCAGGTGGCCGGCATTTCATCGCGGGTGTTGGCGGAACGGCTGCGCGGTCTGGAAGAAAAGGGATTTGTCTTCCGCCACTATGAACCGATCATTCCACCGTCGGTCACCTACGGGATTACCAAGCGGATGAAGGACATCGAGAAGGTTCTACAGGATTTAGAGCAGCTGGCTCGCAAATGGAAGATGGAGGAGTTGCCACGGTAGCGCACATCAAACTCTACTGATAGGAGTTTGGGGGAATTGGTGAGACTATTGGCTAGGGAACGTTAGGAGTGACTGCATGAAATACCGGATTGCGGCATGGGCGTGCGTGGGCTTTCTCGTTGCCAGTTGCTGGGCGCTGTATTTCGCATGGCGCAGCAAGGACAATCCCATAGAGCCAATTGTCTATGCCATCGCATGCTTAACTCAGCCAATTGCGCTTCTTCGTTCTTATCCGCTGAGCGTTTACCTGGTGCTCTTTGCCAACGCCGCTACCTATGCGTTGGCCGGCCTGATCGTGGAAACCTTGCGCCGGCAACTTAAACACGCAAGCTAGGCCGCAAAAGAGATCAGAGTTGGTCGCGACTACGGATTTCAGGTGGAGCGCCCAGGTCCATGAAGCGGGAGTCGCGCGCTTCCTCGCGCACCGAACTTAAAGCGACCATCACTTCGCGAATGTAGTAGAAGGCCGCCAGCAGCAGGCATACCAATGCCGCCACAAAAATAATCGCTGCGGCCAGCGCCGCAGCCTTCCAGTACAGGCCAAGCCCCAGCAATAGGCAGGACGCAATGGTCCCCGCCAGTGCGATCAACGAAAGAAGAAAGCAGCGGCGGATCATTTCAGCGCGTTGTTCGATTGCCTGGATTTGTGCCGTGTAGGCCTCGGCCTCCTGCAGACGGTCGTTCTTGGTGGCAGCATGTTTGGCGTGAATGTACTGCCGCAGGCGGCTGACCATGCCCATCAAGCGGACGTTGATTGACAGGATCAGGAGCGAGATGGCGGAGACAAAGAGCGCGGGCGCGAGGAAAGCCTGGAAGAGGCGGATGATTTCATTCATGGCAAGTTGAAATGCGCACTATTTTCCCAACAGCATTGCCGTTTGTCGTCCGGCAAAGCGTTGACAGGATTCCCGCACGGATCGCCCGCGCCACATATGATCCATCCGTGCAAGCGCTGCTCACTGCCAAGTGCTAATGGCCAACTGCCGGCCTTATGGTGCTTCGATCAACTCCATCTTGCCGTCGCGAGTGCGGTGCAGCACCATCACTTTGCCCTTGGGGTCGCGGAAGACGAACACGTCACGGTCGCGGAAATGGGCTTCTTTGATGGCTTCTTCCAGAGTCATGGGTCGCAGAGCGACGGAGTCATCCGAATGGACGAGATGAACATCCGTGGTCTTGGCGACAGCCGGGAAACGGTGCACCACCACCGAGACTGCGGTAGCTTCCGTTAGCCCGACGGCGCCCTTTATATCTTCCGGTGAGGCTTTGCCATTCCACTTTTTTTCGTGATTCTTCTGCGCGTGGCGCTTCTTGCTGCGCCAGCGCGTCTTGTATTTAACCGCCTGTTTTTGCAGATGCTCGAAAGCTTCGCCGATGGCGGAAGACATATCGTTCGGCCTGGGCGAGCCCGACCAGCGGGCCATTGCGCGGGTTGATGGTGATTTCGGCTTTATGGCGATGTTTCTCGACGGCCAGGATCACTTTGGTTTCGAATTGTCGCCTAGGATTTTGCGGATTTTTGCCAGGCCGGTTTCAACTTCTTTGCGGATGGTCGGAGTGATTTCGCATTGTCTGCCGGTGTATTCCACGTTCATGAGCGCCCCCTCGTGAAAGTCGGTCTGAAACAATCGGGCACTGCATTATTCAGACGGCAGAATGTAGAAGGAAGAATAAATAACTGAAATGCTCTCCTGACCTTCAGGCGCTGCAATCTCATCCGCGCCTGCTCTGTTCACTCTGATCTCTTACTTCTGCACTACTTCTTCACTCTGCGTTGATGGGTGCTCGGGATGCGCATGTCTTCCCGGTATTTCGCCACCGTGCGGCGGGTCACCTGAATCCCCTGCGATTGCAGGATGCGGGTGATCTGCTCGTCGGTCAGCGGCCTGGCGGGGTCTTCTTCTTCAATGAGTTTCTTGACGCGCCGCTTGAGGATGAGCAGCGAAGTGCCGCCGCCCTCGGGACCGTTCACGCTCTCGCTGAAGAAGTAGCGCAGCTCGAATACGCCCTGGGGGGTGTGGGCATATTTGCTGGCAACCGCCCGGCTTACGGTGGAAGGATGCACGCCGATTTCTTCGGCCACCTCCTTGATCATCATGGGTTTGAGTTGGTCAATGCCTTTTTCCAGAAAATCCTGCTGGCGGGCCACGATGCAATAGCAGACTTTGGTGATGGTCTGCTTGCGCTGCTCGATGTTCTTGATGAGCTGGATGGCGCTCTTGTAGCGTTCTTTCACGTAGTTGCGGGTGTCTTTGTCCTGCGGTGTCGCGGCTGAGCAGGCGCTTGTAGGTCGGGATTCAGGCGAAGTTGCGGAACGCCGTCGTCATTCATCATGACCAGCCACTCGTCGCCATGCTTGACGAAGGCGACATCGGGCTCGATGAGCCGCGGCTGCACATTGTTGTAGCGCGCGCCGGGACGAGGATCGAGCGTGCGAATGTAGTCCAGCGCGGCCGGAATGGCTTCGACGGGGCGGCCGATGGCGCGCGCAATTTCTTTGTATTGCTTATTCTGCACCGCGCGCAGATGCTGGTCCACGATGGCGATGGCGTCCGCTGATCACCTGTCGCGCTGCGGCGCCGTCGCCGTTCTTGCTGAGAGCCAGCTTCTGGTGATAGCGCAGTTGATAGAGCAGGCACTCGCGCAGATCGCGGCAAGCTACGCCCGGAGGGTCCAACTGGCGAACCACTTCCAGCGCTTCGTGCAAATGTTCGCGGGTGAAGTTCACCTGGAATGCGGGCTGCCGGACGCGAGCCGGATCGAAGCTGGCTCGGCCAGCCGGCGCACCGGATCGCCGATGCAGCTTGAACCGCCGGAGCAACCGCAGCCGCGGCACCTGGCGGATGCCGCTCTCCAAACTCGCGGCCGCCGAAGCTCGGCCCCAATTCTTCCGACGACTCCGGCGCAGGAATGGCATCTTCGCCGGATTTCTTCGATCTCTCCCAGCCCGAGCGCGGCGGCAGCCTTCACCACATTGTCCGCCATGGCGGCATCCGCTTCCGGAGAAGAAGGCGGCGCGACCCCCAGTAACTCTTCGTCGCTGGCGATCAGATAGCCGTCTTCGTTCAGATTGCCAATGATCGTTTCAGCCGCTTCCCGCACTTCCGGGACTGATGGAATGGATCCCAACTGCCATGACAGGTGATCGGTGAGATTGCTCGGGCTTGGAAAGGAAATTCTCGAACGACGGGCGCTCGATGTCTTCCATCTCGCGCGAGCTGCGATAGCCGGGATCGAGATAATCCTGGAAAAAGGAGCCAAAATCGATTTCTTCGAAGGGATCTTTCTTCTCTTCGGCGGGCGTGGCAGTTTCTTCGGCGGCCGGACGGTCGCGGTCTTCCTCGCGGCGGCCGACATCGTCGAGTAATGGGAACCGAATCTTCCAGTTCTTCGAGGACGGGATTCTCCACCATCTCCGCAGTGATCATGTCCGTGAGCTCAAGCTTGTTGAGCGCAAGACGCTGACCATCTGCACCAGTCCCGGGGTCAGGATCTGCCGCTGCGAGACCTTCAGATTCAGTCTGGGTTGGAGTAAGACCATAACGTCGTTGGTCGCTGTCGTGACTATCTAGCTTTAGCAGAATCCTCCACTGAACGTTCTGGCTAGAAGCTGGTAGGCTGAAAGCTGATCCTTCACACCAGCGAGAAACTCTCGCCTAAATACACCCGCCGTACTTCGGGATCGCCGGCCAATTGCTCGGGGATGCCGTGACGGAAGATGCGGCCTCCTTCAATGATGTAGGCCCGGTCGGTGACCGAAAGCGTTTCCCGCACATTGTGGTCGGTAATCAGCACGCCAATGCCGCTCGCCTTCAAATCTCCGATAATCTTCTGCAAATCCAGCACCGCAATGGGGTCAATCCCGGAAAACGGCTCATCCAGCAGGATAAACGCCGGGTTGATGCACAAGGCCCGGGCAATCTCCACCCTGCGCCGCTCGCCTCCGGAAAGCGCATATCCGCGGTTCTGGCGGATATGTTCCAGCCCTAACTGGTCAATCAGCTTCTCCATCCTCTCCCGGCGCTCGTGCCAGGAGATGGGCTGCGCCTCCAGCACGGCGAGGATGTTTTCCTCAACCGTGAGCTTGCGAAATACCGACGCTTCCTGGGGGAGATAGCTGATGCCGTACTGGCGCGCCCGCAAATACATGGGCACGTCGGTGATGTCTTCCTCGTCGATCAGGACCCGGCCCGTGTCGGGGGGGACTAAGCCGACGATGGCGTAAAACGTGGTGGTCTTGCCGGCGCCGTTAGGGCCAAGTAAACCAACAACTTCGCCCTGCTCCACGCGAAGGCTGACACCATTCACCACCCGGCGGCCGCGGTAGGATTTGCCGATTTCGTCGGTGGCCAGGGTACGCATTTATCGTGCCACTCGTGTTTGCGTTACACTCGGGGAGGTATCGGTTCCTTCAACCAGCACCCTATCATCGCCCCTAAATAAAGTCAACGAAACCCCGGTAATCTTGCCCCGTTCGGCATCAAAAATGCTAGGCGGTCCGCCCGTCAGGACGAACTTGTCGTCCGCGCCGTGTAAGTGAGCTGGTCGCCGGTTGCCCGCCGGGTGGGTTGCGTCACCACCACCTTGCCTTGAGCGACAATATGGTCGAGTTTTCCCGCATCGCCCAATACCCGGCGATCCAGCAAGTCTGTCCGATCGAAGATTGGTCTCCGCGCCTTGAGGAAAGACATCCATCTGTTGGAGGTGAGGGTGAAATCCTCGGCCTTGGCAGTAACACCCCCGCCATAGTGCGCCTTGCGATCCGCATCCACATAAGTCAACTGGCTGGAAGTGACCGTTATCGGGTAGAACTTGCCCCTGCTTTCCGGTTTCGACCAACACCGTGGAAACGGGTTGAGTGGCCGATCCGTGGGCCGCAATGGAGCGGTGGTTCCGGTCGAACTCAATGGTAGGTGCCGCAACCACATTGGCATTCTGCCAAAGCCGTGCCTCTCCGGTGTAGAGCGCAATCGCAGGGTTGCGATGGATGGTCATGGAGCGAGCGGTCACGTGAATCGGACTGGAAGACGCCAGCAAAGCTCCGCTGGGCTGAGGCTTAAGATCGTTGTAAGTGGTCTTGACCTCGCCCTCGGCAAAGCCTTCGCCGGTAGCCCGATTCAGGCGAATCACCCGGGCGGTGGTGGTCATATTCTGGTCCACCACTCGCGGCGAACCGGAAAGTTTCGAGAATCTGGTTTCCGGGCGTGTAATTGGCGCGATCCGCCCACACTTTGCGGTCGCCTCGGTAAACACGACATTGCCTTGCTGCACCGCGGTTTCCATGCCCTGGCCCGGGGAAAGCTGGCGTCCACTGAAAGGCTGGTGCTGACCCGGTCGGGTTGGCCTGGAGTGGCGTTAACAATGCGCGCGCCGGGTGCGCCATGAACCGAGGCGAGTTGGCCCAGAGCATCAAACTGCGCGGTGAACTTTCCAGCAGTGACCAGTGTTTGTCCTGCATTTGGAGCGGAAGGCACGACACGGATTTGTGCTGCCCCGGAGGTCACAGCTCGGTAAGCCGTTTCCCTGCCGCGACCAGAAAGTCCACCGCCGGAGCGTCCAATTCGCAGTTTGCGCTCGCGCGGGGGGCGTCGAAGGCTGGGGCGGCTGGATCAGCCGCACATTCTCCTCGGCGTGCACTTTGCTCAACACGCTCTTCCCGACAAAGGTTGCAATCACCCGCTCCGCGTGCCCATTGGCGGGACTGCTTCCCTCGCCTTGCAGATCGACCTTCCCGGAAAAAGTTGCGGTTCGCAGATCGTTGCCCTGGTCGTCAAGCAGAAGTTCCAGCTGATCCGATTGAATGTGGGTAGGTTGCTTGCCCGCAACCTCCATTCGCACATTGCCCGACGCGAGAATACGATTAAGGGTGTCGTCGGGGCTCAGGAACAGTGTCGCGCTGTCGGCCTCGGCATGCTGCTGACCTTGGTGGGCATCGATGGTCTGAAGAATGACGACACGCGGGTCTTTGGTAATGACTCCATGGGCCGCAGTCATCTTCGCAGGATTGGGTCCGGCTAACGCCACTTCCACCTGGGAATTGAGCGTCAACGTGCCACTCTCGGAAACGTAACTCACGCCGACGGCCGAGCCACTGGCTTGCGAAATGTTGAAATCAACTTTCTCCTTGGTGTGGGCGTCGCCGGTCTTCTGGTTGAAAACCAGACCGCTGGTCTTCAGGTGAATTGGATCCTTTAGTTCTTTGGGCGGGCTTTGGTCGGGACTGGTGAGTCCGGCAGGGTTGGCTTCGAGATCAATCTGCACTTCCCCCTGTGCTGTCACTTCCTGTGATTTTGAGTCATACTCGAAATCCGCACCATATATCTGGTCGAAGCGGTTCGCTTCCCGGCCATAGAGGGTAATCGCGACATCCCGCAACTCGGCGCGGCCATCGAGCTTAAAGTCGGCTTTCGCGGCCTGAATCTTGAAGAGCGTGCGCCCTTTCGCCGACTGAGAGTAGGTATATCCCTGGGCACTTTGCCGGATATCCGCTCCAATTTTTCCCGGCACCTCCTTAAGCGCATTCTGCCCGCGATGCCGGGAATAGAAATACGTGCCCGCCACGATGACCAATGCGGCAATCGCGGCGACCGCAAACCAGCGGCGAAGTCGGGAAATCGTTACCGGCATCTGAGACAAGTGTACGTCAGAGGTTGTCTGTCCTTTACACTGAAAGGCCATGAATCCAGTTGCGGCTCCCTTGCTGGAGCTCAAGAATGTCCAGGTCATGCGCGGCGGCGCGGTCGTGCTCGATGACTTCAACCTCCGCATCCACGGGAACGAGCACGTTGCCATCCTGGGGCCGAACGGGTGCGGTAAATCCACTCTCATTAAGACCATCACCCGCGAATGTTATCCCGTGGTACGCGAGGGTTCGCGCATCAGCATTCTGGGGCGCGAGCGCTGGAATGTGTTCGAGCTGCGCACCTTGCTGGGGATTGTCTCCAACGACCTGATGGCCTGGTGCGATCCGCAGTCGGTGGGGCGCGACATTGTGCTCTCCGGATTTTTCAGCAGCAGCCATCTCTTTCCCAATCACCTGGTCGAGCCCGGGCAGCGCGAGCTGGCGGAGAATGTTCTCGCCCAGTTGGAGGTCCCTCATCTGGCCGGCCGGCCGGTGTGCGAAATGTCCTCCGGAGAAGCCAAGCGCATTTTGATCGCGCGGGCGCTGGTGCATCGGCCACAGGCTTTGCTGTTTGACGAGCCCAGCAACTCTCTCGACTTTTACGCGCAGCACGGCCTGCGGCAGACCATGAGCCGGCTGGCCAATTCTGGCATTGGCATCATTCTGGTGACCCATGACCTGGCCGACATCGTTCCCGAAATCAAGCGCGTGGTGCTGATGTCGAAGGGACGAATCGTCGCGGACGGCGCAAAAGAAGACATGCTGCAGGCCGAACCTTTATCGAAGCTGTTTGGGATGCCGGTCGAGATCGGCCGGAAAGATGGGTACTACCATTTGTGGTGAGTGTTCCAACTGGAACATATCGTCATCACGCTTGCGGGCATACACTATTGTGATGACAGCCAAGCGTAAGAAAACAAAGCGAAAACCGCTGCGAGCGAGAAAAATTGCCGACCTGCACGGCTCGGTAGAGCAGGGATCTGTAGAGGATGAGTTTTTGTCCCGGGCGGGAGACGACGAGGCGCGTGCGGAAGCCCGGTGGAACCGCGCACGCAAGCAGAGGATTTGTCTGCGAGTGGATATCGAGGTGGTGGATTGGTTCAAGTCGCAAGGGCCTGGATACCAGACGCAGATGAACCGGGTATTACGAAAAGCGATGACGGCGGGAAAGAAGAGGAAATAGAAGGTCGTTAGAAAATCCTATCGTGGCGAGCACCGTGGAATGCCGCCCTTCGACTCCGCTCAGAGAAGGCTCCGCAAAGAACGCGGCTAGGATGGGGCGCCCGCTGTCCCTAAGTTCACTGCGTGATTGCTTGTTTCTCTGCGATCTCTGTTCTGTGTGGTTGTCTTCTGGCTCTTGAAATCTTTCAGCGACAGTTCCAGTCCGCCGAAATCCGGATGGTCGTTGTGATCAAGGGTGAAGGCGATGTCCAACACATCGCCGGGGAGGAGTTGCGCCTGCGCCCAGCGCTCGGCCATGCGCCAGCCGAGGGCGTTCCAGGCGCGATGGGAATGTCCGTTCGCAGTTCCTGGTTCGCGGCTTTCGGCTAGTTTCAGTTTGATGTGCTTTTCTTTCATCACGCGCGCTGGCGCCAGCAAGCGCACGTTGTTGGCGACGAAAACCGGTTCGGGATTGCGGCTGCCGAAGGGTTCCAGCCGCTGCAACAACTGAAATAACTCGGGAGTGATTTGGTCGAGCGGCAGCTCGGCATCGAATTGCAAGGCGGGCTCGAAGTCGGCCAGAGTCAGGCAGGCGCGGGCGTATGCGATCGAGATGAGCGCGCAACTCGGGCACACGCTCCGAGGGCAGAGAAAATCCAACGGCGTGGGAATGTCCGCCAAAGCGGGTGAACAACTGCGGAGCAGGACTCCAACGCATTCAGCAAATGAAATGGCCGGATGGAGCGGCCGGAGCCGTGAGCTTCTTCGCCATCGCGCGAAATCACCAGCGCCGGGCGGCCATAGCGCTCGACCACCCGCGTGGCGGTAATGCCGATGACGCCGCGGTGCCAGCCCTCGCCATCAATCACCATGCAGAAAGCGTCGCGCAATGCGGGATCTTCTTCGATGCGGGCTTCGATGGCCTGCACGATCCGCCGCTCTTCTTCCTGGCGCTCGGCATTGAGTTGGTCGAGCCGGGCGGCCAGTTCGCGCGCGCGAGCTGCATCTTTTACGCTGAACAGCTCGATCACATCGCGGGCAACGTCCATGCGGCCGGCGGCATTGATGCGCGGAGCGATGCGGAACGCCACTTCGCCGGAGGTCAGCGGGCGTCCGCCCAGTTGCGCAACATCCAGCAACGCCTTCAGCCCGGGATTGACCGCTGTGCGCAGCGCTTCCAGTCCGAGCTTGGCGAAGACCCGATTCTCTCCGCTGAGGGGCACAGAATCGGCGATGGTCGCGATGGCAACCACTTTCATGAACGACATCAGCAGCCGGGATTGATCGCCGGCGCGGCGCCGCTCGATGCAGGCCTTGCGCCAGCTTGAAAGCCACGCCCGCGCCGCACAGCGCTTTGCAGGGATAGTCGCAGCCCGCCTGATTGGGATTCACTACCGCCAGAGCCTTGGGCACGCCATCGGGGCCGGGCAGATGGTGATCGGTGACGATCAGGTCCACGCCCAGGCGCTGCGCTGTTTCCGCCGGGGCAAAGGCGCGAATGCCCATGTCCACGCTGATGATCAGCCGGATGCCGGCGGCCGCGGCGCGCTCGATGACGTCGTCGCGCATGTCGTAGCCGTCGCGAATGCGGTGCGGGACATGGAAGTCGGCGGTGCCGCCGCAGAGTTCGATGGCAGTCTTCAGGATGACGATGGCGGTGGTGCCGTCCACGTCGTAGTCGCCGTAGATGAGGATGGTTTCTTTGCGCTCGATGGCGGCATCGAGCCGGTCGACCGCCGCCTTCATGCCGCTCATCAAATAGGGAGAGTGAAGATGAGCGAGCGAGGGAGAGAGAAAGCGCGCGGCGGATTCGGCGTCCGAAATGTCGCGCGTGAGCAAGAGGCGCGCCAGAGTTCGCAGCTGAACAAATTGCCGAAGCCGGGCTGGCCCTGGAGCGCAACTCCGCGGCGAGAAGGTCTATCTGCGCCGGCTCTGCGGATTTGGGGATCCACTTCATGATTGGCGCGATTGGCGCAGCAGCCGAGCGAAGCTCGGCCTGGACGGGCGAGAGCCTGTCCCTGAGCGAATCCGAAGGAACGCCCGTCTCCACACACTCCATGCAGCTAGCTTTCGTCGTCGGGGCCGGGCTCGTCCATGGGGATGCCGCCGAAGTCTTCGGTCAATTCAAGCACCCGCTGATAGCGGTCGTACCATTCGGTGGAGGACTCATACACCATCATGACGCCCTGGTGCGCGAAGCCGAGCTGCACAAAGCCGGTTTTGCCGAGATAGGTGCGCAGCCAGCGCGCCTCTTCCATGTCTTCTTCGCTGGCGAACTCGGCATTCTTCATGCGCTCGAGGAGTTCGTCGAAGTCCTCGCGCTGCAGGGTCCAGGAATCCATGGTCAGGAACGGCGCGTTGGCAGCCTTGGCCAGCTCGACGAAATCCTTCCAGCCGTCGGGATTTCCTTCCGGCTTCCACATGACGCTGGGCACTTCTTCGTAGTCCACGTAGCCCTGGAAACGGCGCATGCCGTGGCCTTCGATGAAGGCGATCATGTCATCTTTGAGTGTCGCGAGATTATCGGAAGTGGCGGGCATGACGGCGATGGCTAATTCTGCATTGTATGACTTTTGGCGAAACGCTTCTAGCTGCTAGCAGCTAGCGGCTAGAGAGCTTCTGTGCTACACTACCTGTTTCGCACAGGTCCTTTTTTCGCATAAGGCTCGAATCCGCATCATGCTGCTTTCGAAAGAATATGTGGGCTATCTGGCCCGCGAACTCACAAAAAAACTGATCGCTGGCGAATTTATTGAAGCCAAGTCGGTGCCCGCGGTCACCGAGAAAGTGCACGCCGCCATTCTCGAAGAGATGACGCTCGAGGACCGCATCAATGACGAGGTGCGCGTCATCCTCGAAGCGTATTCCGACGAGATGATGAAGACCGGCGCCAACTACCAGGAAATGTTCCGCAAAGTGAAGAGCGAACTGGTGCGCAAATACAAGGCGGTGCTGTGAGAATCAGCCGCGACAAAGTGAACAAGATTGCGCACGTGGTGACGGACGCGTTGGCGGAAGCCAATGACGTAGAGTTTATCGAAGACCGCAACACCATCCGCCTGGAAGCGCGCAAAGTGCTGGAAGAGTTGCTCAATCAGGAAGCGCAGAATTGACCAGTCGGCCCGCCTGAAAATCGAAAGCCAGAAGCGCACCATCCTCGAAGGCAGCCAGGAGTGGGACATCCTCTACCGCAAGTACTACAACGAGGAAGTGAAGAAGCTGGGCGTCTAACTAACATTTGTCATCCTGAGCGAAGCTGGTCGTTTGCTTTTGCGAACGACTCACGCAGTCGAAGGACCCCATGCCCGCTCGTCCCAGCCGCAGCTTCTCAGGGAGTTCCGTCTAGGGCTGCCTGTCCTGCGAAATTCCTCTTAACGTTTCTGCTCGCGCATGCCGGTATGGGGGCCTTCGACTCCGTTACTGCTTCGCTTCGCGAAGCAGTGCCTCCGCTCAGGATGACAGAGCGTATGGGCGATTGCAGTGACGCATGAACATGAAACGCACCCTCCGTTTATGATGGCCTTGGAACCGAATGCAACTCGCCGCACAAATCAAGCAATCAGCCCTGGACGCGGGTTTCGACCTCGCCGGCATCGCCCCCGTTCATGATTTTCCCGAGCTGGATTATTTTCCGCAGTGGATCGCCTCCGGCCATGCCGGGGAAATGAAATATCTGGAAGCCCGCGACGAGGCCGGCGCTTTGAAGCGAGCTTCACTGCGCTCTGCGGTTCCCTGGGCGCGCAGCGTCATCGTGTGCGCCATCAACTACAACACGGCCGAACCCTACTCCACCCAGCTTGACGATACAAGTCACGGATGGATTTCGCGCTATGCGTGGGGCAAAGAGGACTATCACGATGCGGTGATGCGCAAGCTGCGCCAGGTCGAAAGCTGGATTGCGGAATGTGACAGAGGAAGCCGCGCTACAGACCCGCTGCTACGTGGACACCGGCCCACTGGTCGAACGCATTTATGCGAAATATGCCGGGGTGGGGTGGATTGGCAAGAACACTTGCATCATCAATCAGAAAGTTGGCTCGTGGTTGTTTCTGGGTGTGATTCTCACTTCGCTTGAAATTCCCCCTAGCCTGCCCGCGCCCGACCGCTGCGGCACCTGCACCCGCTGCATTGACGCCTGCCCTACGGACGCAATCGTCGCTCCTTATCAGATCGACTCCAAGCGCTGCATTTCGTACCTGACGATCGAAAAGCGAGGCGCAATCCCGGAGAATCTGCGCGAAGGCATGGGGCGGCATGTCTTCGGCTGTGACATCTGCCAGGATGTTTGCCCGTGGAACCGCAAAGCTCCCATTACGACGGCGGCGGAGTTTCAGCCGCGAGAAGGGTTCGTCAATCCCGCCTTGGATTGGCTGGCGGAAATCAGCGTGGACAAATTCCGCGAGAAATTTCGCGGCTCACCCATCCGGCGGACCAAGCGCAGCGGCCTGCGGCGCAATGCTGCGATCGCCATGGGCAACAGCAAAGACCAGAGGTTTCGGCCCGCTCTGGAAAGGCTCCGCACCGAGGAGGATCCCATCGTCGCGGAGAGTGCGGACTGGGCACTCAAGAAACTGGTTGGCACTTAGAATCTGCCCAGCGTGGTAGCATCGTTCTCAGGTCAACCGCACCCGGCTCACGCCATGTTCCGCGCGCATTCCTACCTGCGAGGCATACTTGCTCTAGTCTTTGTGTCCTACATCAGCACCGCCGTGTTTGCCGCTCCCGCGAGTGAGGCTAAGCCGCATTGGTTGCTCGTCAGCTCCTCTCATTTCTCCGTTCTCACCGACGCCGACGAGAAGAAAGCTAACGAAGTTCTGCTGCGCATGGAGCAGATGCGCGCCATCTTCGCGCAATTGCTGCAGAGAACGAAGCTGGTCATGCCTGAACCGCTCGACATCATTGCTTTCAATACCCGCGAAGAGTACGTCCAGTTCGCGCCTGCGCACAACGGCCAAGCCGTTGCTACATCGGGATTCTTTCTGCCCGGCGAGGACCGCAACTTCATTGGGCTCGACTTATCGGACGATCAGAGCTGGCGTACGGTTTCTGAGCCATTGGCCCGCGTTTATCTGAACTACAACTATCCGCCCACTCAGGCCTGGTTCGATGAAGGCCTGGCAAAGTATTTCTCCAGCCTGCGGCTCAGCGATACACAAGCCAGCATCGGCTCCGATCCCGCATCGTTTATCGCACAACTCACGAGCACGGCTTGGCAGCCTCTTGCGGAATTGTGCGCCGAGAGATCGGGCGATGATAAAGCCATGCCGCCGATATTCAGCGCCCAGTCGTGGATCCTGATGCACTACCTGCTCAGCCAAGACAAGCTTTCCGAAACCGGAACCTACATGGGATTGGTGGAAGCAAGAAACCTTCCAATCGCCGAGGCAATTCATCAGGCTTATGGCGTGTCTCCGGACCAATTCGAACAATCCTTAAAAGACTATTTCCATGCCATCGCCGCAGCGTTGCAACTGCAGCAGAACTCGCAGGTGGCAGTTCCCGCGACAGCTCGCAACCCCGTCCACGATTTGCCTGCCCCCCTCTCGCCGCTCGACGTGGGCACCAGCCTCCGCCGACTACCGGAATTCGAGGCGAAGGCTCGCGTGGATGAGTTCGCGATCCGCGTTCCCGAACATCGTGAGCAAGCTGTAAATGAGCTTCAAAGTCTGATGATACTGCCCAAGCAGGAAACGGCGATTGGGCATCGCGCTCTAGCCTGGGTTCACATGCAAAAACTGGAATACGACGAAGCGTTCGAGGAGCTTGCCAGCGCGACTGGCGTGGATGCGGCCGATCCCTGGACGCGTTATTACCTTGCGCTGGCGAAATTTCAGCAAGCGGCCAATACCGGAAATCCCATGCAAGGGATTGCCAACATGATGCAGGACCTGCACACCGTACTCGACTGGAATCCTGACTTTGCCGAAGCGTATAACATGCTGGCCATGGCGCAGCTGCAAGGCGGCGGAATGAGCGCTGCGGCCGCTAGCATGCATCCGGCAATTCAATTGAGCCCGCGCAACGAAAGCTATTTGCTGAACCTGGCCAGTATCTATCTAGCCGGAAAGAAGTGGGATAATGCGACGGCATTACTCAACCGTTTGAAAGATAGCCGTGATTCCGAAATCGCCAGTGCCGCGCAAAAAGACTTGAACGACTTGCCCATGCTGAAAAAGTATGGGGTTGCACCTCAGAAAAAGACAGAAGCCGAAGCTTCGCAACCGGCGGTCATCTTCAACAACACCGATGATGACGCCACCAGTGGAGAGCAGGCAACGCCCCCTCCAGAGCCTGGGCCCGACCTGCGCAAGACTGAGTTCTTGCGAGGCAACCTGATCAGTGTTGACTGTTCGCAGTCGCCCGCAGCCATCGTAAGTATTTCGAATGGAAGAAAAACCGTGAGACTTCGGACGGAGGACTACCGGGCGCTCCAGGTCATAGGGGCCGATGCGTTCTCCTGCAACTGGAAAAATGTTCCCGCGGAGGTGAACTACAAGACAGGTGGGAAAGCCGATGGCGACCTGGTATCGCTGGAGCTCCGCTGACGCGAGCATGAAGCTCGCAGCTAGCTACCATGCTTTGCGAAGCATTTCTAGAGAGGAACACTCTCCTTCCATCTTAGGGTGCCCCACCCTCCGCGGTTTTCGGAGGGTGGGACCCGGCTCGAAGCCACGGCCTTTGTCCTTTGGATTGCGCCTCCAGAAGCTTTGATGTCGGATAACAAAATCGAATCCCATTCGCTCGAGAGTTCTGGAACCCACCCGCAACTTCCCGTTATATGCATTTGACAACATATGTCGTTCAATGCATACTACATGGGTGCCGTGGCAAGTATTTTTCCACGCCGAATTCGAGCCTGAATTTGATGCGCTTGACCCAGAGGTTCAAGATGAGCTGCTGGCGCACGCAACTTTGTTGAAAGAATTCGGGCCGCTGCTCAAGCGTCCGACTGCCGATACCCTCCATGGCTCCAGGCACGACAACATGAAGGAGCTGAGGTTTAGAGCGGCCAACGGGGTTTGGCGAGTCGCATTCGCCTTCGATCCCGAGCAAAAAGCCATACTGCTCGTCGCAGGAGATAAATCGGGTGGCAGCGAGAAGCGTTTTTATCAGCAATTAATCAAACGGGCAGATGCGAGGTTTGATCGACACCTTGCATCTCAAAAAGCGCGGGTATCCGAGAAAAAGGGGGCCAAGCAGCGATGAAGACTTTAGAGCAAAAACTTAAAGAGATCAGTCCCAAGCGGCGGGACAAGATCAAGGCCCGTACCCGCGAATTGGTGGCACGCGAAATGTCTCTACGAGAACTCAGGCTGGCGGTTAACAAGACTCAAAAAACTCTGGCCCGCACACTCAATATGGGCCAGGACGGAGTCTCGCGCCTGGAGAAGCGCAGTGACTTGCTGCTTTCCACTCTGCGGAATTACGTAGAGGCAACTGGCGGTAATCTAACTCTTGTAGCACAATTTCCAGGAAAGGAACCTATTGCCATAGCGGGATTTGATGAGTTAGTCGCGGCCAAAGACAACGAAAAAACTAAACGTCGCACCGCTCACGCGGGATGAAGGGCGCAAAGCCCAAGCACGCAAGAGAAGGTTTGAATGGGCCAGCTGCGACCGGCAAGACTGAGTGTGGGTAAACACAGGAGAAATTTTAATCATGGGCTGGTTCAAACACAAACCTCAAACTACCGAACCCCGACCCGCCATGAAATATCTGAGACAAAAGGAGGGCGACAAACCCCTTGAGATCAACCCCTTTTGGATAACTTTTTCATTTCTTGTCGTTGCGCCGAGCGATGAACAACGTCACGGAAGCAAGCTTCTTGATTCATTAGGCACGCTATTAAAATATACCCAGCCCGCAGTATGGGAGATCGCTTTCGCATTGGAGGACTATGGCTTCAGCTTGGCAAAAACTCTCAAAAACTGCTCGTTGGTAGTCGAGGCAAACGAAGTCGGATTCCCATATTGTGAACCGGAAAATATCCATAAGAATCTACAAAAGCTAGGCCTCGCTGCTTCTGACTCCCTCGTAATCAACCTTGCTGTCAACTCGTACGACGGGGGTCGAACCAAAACCAATTTACTCGTAGGTTTCGCGTTCAAAGACAAAGAACCGTGCTGTTATTATCCTCTGCGCAAAGGATGTGTTGTTCCGGGAGTAAAACTTGTCGAGAATCCAGGTGGTCATGTAATTGTAGTAGGAGATGTTCTGGGCTTACACAAATCTCGCTAAGCAATGTTAGTTGTCGGCGGAACGTTCCCAATAGCTAGTTTGAGTCGCAACCCGGCGCAGAGCAGCACACACCTGACTCATCCGTAGGGTCGCTCATTCAATCCCGGTTTTGGCTTGAGTGGGGCAGTTCGACAGCTTGGACGTTGACAACCTGGGCGACAGACGAGAGTTCCACAATCGCCCTCCCAAATAACCAACCCTCCCAGGGGAAGCCGGAAGGGTTGGCTATTAGCGAGGCATTAGGCCCGAACGACGTTGGCAGCCTGGAACCCTTTCGGTCCCTTCAGAAGATCGAACTCCACGGTTTCGCCCTCGTTCAGCGTGCGGTAGCCATTCTCCTGAATGGCGGAAAAGTGGACGAATACATCTTCCCCCGTGGAGCGCTGGATAAATCCGTAGCCCTTAGCCCCGTTGAACCACTTCACTGTTCCCTTCTCTCTCACAAAAACTCCTTTCGCCTCTGCTCTGTGATTTAGGTTTTTCCCATCTTCCGCGAAGCTCGCGCCTCAAACTCCCCCCTCGGAAAACGGTGAAGCACAACTGGCCGCATTTCGTTTTCGCCCAAGCCAGCGCAAACACTAGAGGCTCCGGAGTTGCACGGCGTCGGCAGAAACGACGGCGCGAAGCTCCGGAGCCCTTGGTGATTGCGCGGGTTTTGAACTGCTATCCACGAAACATCAACCAAAACTATGACGATCTCTGCTGGTTGTGCCCAGCGAGCAGAAGATAATATTCATGAACACGTTTTCTGGCAAGAGAAGAAATTTTTCAGCTATTGATGCCCCGCCGTCCGGGAGACGAATCGAGCATTTACAGAGATCATCGGTGTGGCCATCGCTGCGGGGTAAGCAGGCTGCAAATATTTGATATCATGGGAGATATTCGATGCCGCAACCCCCATCCAAGACGCCGCCGGTGATGAACACGCCCCGAGGGAGTGGGATCGGCTCCGGGGCAATTGCGTCCACCGTGAGATATCTGCTACGAACTGAGGTGCACACGTTTGCGTTTTCGGTGGCGGCCAACGCCATCCTGTCTTTCTTTCCTTTTGTGGTGCTTTTGATGACGCTCATCCGGCGAGTTTTTCACTCGCGCGTCATGTATGACGTGGTGGTCGAGCTTCTGCGCGATTACCTGCCAGCCGGGCAGGATTTTCTCATCCGTAATCTCACCGCGCTCGCTGGAGCCCGGCAGCGGGTGCAGATTCTTTCCCTGCTGATCCTCCTGATCACTTCCACTGGCGTATTCATGCCTCTGGAAGTCGCTCTAAACCGCATTTGGGGATTCCCCAATAACCGCTCCTACATCGGCAACCAGCTTATTTCGCTGGGCTTGACGTTCGCCAGCGGCGTCCTGGCTCTGCTTTCTATCGCGCTCACCGCGGAAAATGTTTCGCTGCTCGAGACTCTTTTGCGCGGCCATGGAATGTTTCTGGTGCGCTTCGTGGGATTTGTGGTGATGAAAGCAACCGCAATCGTTGCCAGCATCATGATTTTCTTCCTCATCTATTGGCTCTTGCCCAATGGCAGAGTTCCGGCGCGCGCCGTTCTCCCGGCTGCGGTCATCGCGGGATTGCTCTCGGAAGCGCTCAAGTACGGCTACATTCTGGCGTTGCCGCGTCTCAATTTTCAGGAAATTTACGGCCCATTCGCGGTCTCGGTAAGCATGATGTTCTGGGCATTTCTTTCGGGATTGCTGCTGCTGACTGGGGCCAACCTCTCCGTTCTTAAATACAACCGGCGGCAAGCCAGAATCGTGGCCGCAGGGTGAGCGGCCAAGGATCCTCGCGTCCCATTGTTCAGACATCACACCCCTTGGTGATGTCTGACCTACCGTCAAAACGGAGGCATCGCTAGAATCAAGCCTCTCCCGTCAACGTCTGGCCTCAATCCGCGCCTGTGAGGCTCCCCGTGAAAGCATCTTTCGATCGCAATACAGCTTCTCTTTCGATGTTTTTCTGGCTGCGGCGGCCGCCGCACAAAGTCCGCGATTAGCCGGACTTGCGGCAGTGCCGAACCTCACCCAATTACCCACAGCTCCGGCTACATCTTCAGCGGAACGGTTACTTCTGTTCCGAGCGGTTGCCGTCACCCCTGGCCAAATTGGCCCCATGCGAATTACTTTCCGCGTGGAGCAGGCCGTTCGCGGGGTGCGGACGGGGCAAACGTTTACCGTCAGCGAATGGGCTGGTTTGTGGGATGCCGGCGAGAGTTATCAGTCCGGGTGAGCGAGTGATGCTGTTCCTCTATTCCCCAAGCCGTTTGGGATTGACTAGTCCGGTGGGCGGACCCAGGGCCGCTTCAGCGTTGACCGCAACGGGCAGATTATTCTGCCGCCCAGCCCGAGTGAGCACGCTGTGGCCGCCTTCGCAGTCGTACCGCCCCTCCAGCGGAACCGCAATCACACCCAAGGTTTTCGTGCGCGCGATTCGGCAGATGGGGAGGCCTTAAAAGCGTGCTAGGTCTTGTGCAATTCGGCCGCATCCGCACTGAGAGGGTGGCGTATTTATTACTTTTTCTGCCCGCTCTCGGCTCAGGCCGGTGGGCCGCGCTATGTGGCTGGCGTGGACTACTTCAATCCAGGATCCGCGGGAACCCCGCTCACATGGGCGCAGGGAGCAATCAATTACTACACCGATCAGGGGATCTGAGCATCCAGCTTCCCGGGCCGAGCGCGGATGCGTTCGTTGCAACCGCCCTGAGCCGCTGGACCTCAATTGCAACCGCTGCCATTTCAGCCACCCATGCCGGGACAGCTTGCCGAAGACGTGAATGGAAGCAACGTTCGGCGAATCCCGACGGCACCGTCAACTTGCCGCCCGACATTCAACCTACAGCCATCAGCCAACCTGTAGCTATCGTGTACGACGCCGGCGGCGCCATCACCGACGCACTGATGGGACAGGGGGCAAGCAATCCGTCGTTCTGCTCCAGCTATTCGGTTCTGGGCGGACCCGACAATCTGACTGCAGATGCCCACTTGGCTCACGCGTTGGTCATCCTGAATGGCAACTGCGCGCAGACTTCCGCTCAGCTTCCGGACTTGCAATACCATCTTGTGCGGACCCTGGGCCGGGTCCTCGGGCTGGATTGGTCGCAAGTGAATATCAATGTTGTCACGGGAAACCCGGCCGCGGCTGCGCCCGACTATGCGGGATTTCCCGTCATGCATGCAGTTGATCCTGCGTTTTGTGTTCCGGTTGCCAAGTGCTATCCCGCGACCGTGGATCCGGCGCAACCGAAGATG
This sequence comes from uncultured Acidobacteriaceae bacterium, assembly GCA_963697035.1. Lineage (GTDB taxonomy): Bacteria > Acidobacteriota > Terriglobia > Terriglobales > Acidobacteriaceae > PALSA-270. Next base: position 180,001 of record CAVOMN010000006.1, read on the forward strand.
GACGATCAGGCCGCGCTGTCTCGCCTGTATCCCGTGACCGCCCAGAACCAATCGAGTTTTCCTGGCAAACAAGTTTTCTCCGCTCAGACTGTCCGCATTCATGGCACCGTCTACTTTTCCGACGCAAGCGGGCAGCCGGCACAGCCAATGCAGGGAGTTAATGTGGTCGCCCGCTGGGTGGACCCGGCAACCGGAACTCCATCAAGAACTTACGCCACGGCGTCGGTTTCTGGCTTTCTTGTTTCGCGGAAATGCGGGGAACCCGGTAACTGGCTCAACCGAACAGCGCAGGCGAGCCCGATGACGAATTCGGCTCCAACGATCCCACTCTCGAAGGATTCTTCGACCTTGCCGGATTGCAGATTCCCGATGGCACCGGACGTGGGCCAGTTTCAGTTGACCGTCGAGCCGGTAGATCCGATTTGGTCCGCGAGGAATGCAGCCCTACTGGCGGCTGGCAGGTGCAACCCTCAGGAAATAATCGTGTTTTTGTGCGGGCAATCTGGGACAGGAGTGCAGTCAGGACATCTGATGGTGGGCAGTGCGGTCTCGACTCCCGACTCTTTCGGATCAACAAGCTATGCCGCCCCCGCTGCCGTTCCGGGCTCCGGAGACTGGATGGGATCGCTGAGCCCGTACGGCGACACCGACTATTTCTGGTTCCCGGCACAAGCGAACCGAACTCTCTCAGTTTCGGCCGCGGCGCTCGACGAATTCGGCGCGGCTTCGAACGTCAAAGCGCAACCCGTGGTGGGCATCTGGTCGCTAGCTGCGCCGCAAACCGATTCGGCTTCGGTGAGCGCACCCGCCTTGAATACGTTGATTCCGGGAGAAACCCGCCTCGACGCATCTATCAACGTAAGCACGAATTTTCGCATCGGGATCGCCGATACTCGTGGCGATGGCCGCCCCGATTTCCGCTACCACGCTCATGTCTTTTACGGAGACAGCGTTAACCCGACGCGTGCGAGCGCCGGAGGCCAGACGCCACTGGCTATCCGGGGCTTGGGATTTCGCAGCGGCGATACGGTGAGCATTGGAGGAAGCAGCGCACCTCCACTGTGGAATTTCCGCCAGCCAAATGCTATTAACGTCTCCCGCCGTGCAAGATGGCGTGCAGAACATCGCTTTGACCGATCCTGCTACGGGAGGCGCATCGACTATGACCGGCGCCATCACCTTCGGCGCGGGCCCGAGTGACACGATCCGGCTGGTGGGGGGCGCCAGCCAGGCAGCTCCAGTTGGCGGGCAGGCCGCGAGCCCTATTGTCGTGCAAGTGCTCGCCGCGGACGGAGTCACTCCCGTGGCAGGGGCCAGCATCTTCCTGATCGCCGCCCCAGCGGCGGGCCTGGCGGCTTGCAGCGGCGCCAGCAGTTGCACCATTTCCAGCGATCAAAGCGGGTTCGCCTCTACCTTTGCGACAGCAGTTGCACCCGTTACCAGCACAATCACCGCTGAACTTGCCCCCGCCTCCTACAATCCGGCACAGGAAGTGCAGGCCACTCTATTCGGCACGTCGTCCGCGCTCGATATCGCCCTGGTGCCGCAATCCGTATGGATTGCCCAGGGAGCCACTTTGACCCTGCCGCTCACAGCCCGCGTGCTCTCGAACGGCAACCCGCTCGCCGGCACCACGGTTGATTTTCAGGTGCTGAAAGGAGCAGGGCTGCTCACTTCGGCCTCAGCTACCGCGAACAACACTGGATACGCTAGCAACACTCTGCAGGTTTCCAGTCTCGCAGGAGACTTACAGGTTTCCGCGTGCATAAAAAATCAGCCGGTGGACGCCCCCTGTCTTAATTTTCATGCGACTGCCGTACCCGCTTCGGGACTCCAGTTGTTGCCGGTTTCGGGAAACCCGCAGCTTATTTCGACTGCTCAAAGCTTCGCGCCGGTGGTGTTTCAGGTAACGAACGCAACCGGAACCGCCCCAGTGCTGGGAGCCACGGTCAATTTTCAATCGGTGGTGGAGCGTTTGCCTGCGAATGCGCCCGCATTCTGGCTTGGGGACACCAGCATCACCGGCAACCCCATGCCCGTGATCCTCTCTTCGTCGCAGATTCCCGCCCAATCGGATGGGAACGGCCTGGTCTCCTTCCGGCCGGCTACGAATAGCGCACAGGGGGCAATCGCCGTGCTGGGCAGCGCTTCGCTCGCAGGAGCCAGTTCGCTGCCGTTCACTTTGCAATCGGTTGCAAGTGCGGCAGGATCGAGTCCACAAGCGGTCTCCGGCCCGGTCCGCTCAATTGCGCGCCAGGCGCCGAAAGAACGCTGAGGCTATTTTTCCTTGGGCGGAAGTGTCAGTCCGAAAATGGAAATCTGGCCCGGTCCGGCAACATTCAGGCCGTCGGCTTCCTCAGCATTCGGCAGGTACAGCGTCTTGCAGTGTTCGCAGCGATAGACTTCGGCGTCCTTGCCCCAGGCTTTTTCCACGTCTCCGCATTTCTGTTCCAGCACGTCGGTGGTGTAGAACCAGTGCTTGAGATGTCCCCCGCAGAACTTGCCCTTTTCGTTCTTCTCGTTGCAAGCGCGCTGACCAGCTTTCTTGAATTTCACTTTGTGGTGGGGAAGCTGCGGAGCCTGAGTGCCGGAAGTCGCAGTGGTCGCCAAGGTGTTCTCCTTCGTTTGAGCAGCGAGGTCGGGCTTACCGCAGCGTATTCTACCGGAATCGATTCGAGACAACCAACTCCCCTAAACTGCACGGATTCATGACGTCCGCTGTTGGCTTGGATGCTAGGCTATTCATGTGACACAGATTTTGCCTGAGATCAGGAGACCGGCCTATTGGGGAGCCATGGTTCTCTTGCTTTTGCTATTGATGCCAAGGTTTTCCCGTGGCGATACTTCTCCCGCAAAGACCACGACAAATAGCAAGCCCTCCTGGTCTGTCCGCTGGCAACCAGTAAGGCTGGTGAACGGGTCGCCAGTTGTATTCCAGGCGATGCCCCCGAAACGGCTCCGTGCCCTCACCGGAATCTGGATGGGGCACGATGTGTTTTTTTCGTGGGATGCGCCGAGCAAGACGTGGTACGGAATCGCTGGCGTGAGTCTCGAGGCAAAGCCCGGAAGCTACACCCTGCAACTCGCGGGGTTGGCGGACGAGGAGAAAATTTCGTTCGAGAAAAAAATTGTAGTTGGCCAGGCAAAATATCCGACCATCGCGGTAACCGTGTCAAAGCAATTCACCGAGCCGAGCGCACAGCAGTTGCAGCAGATCAATCAGGAGAAAACCCTCAAACAGGATGTCTTTCGGCACTTCGATCCTGCGCGGGAGTGGGCGGGAGAATTCCGTCCGCCAGTGACAGCACGGGTATCGGATGTGTTCGGCACGCGGCGCGTGTTCAACGGTGAGACCAAGAGCGTTCACCAGGGCCTCGACTACGCGGTACCGCAGGGTACGCCGGTGGCCGCCCTGAATGCCGGCACGGTGCTCCTGGCGCAACCCCTCTATTTCGAGGGCAATTGCGTGATCCTGGACCATGGGCAAGGCCTGCTCACGCTCTATCTCCACCTCCTGGAGTTCAAGGTCAAGGCAGGCGACCATGTGGCGCGCGGGCAAGAGATTGGACTCAGCGGCGGAACAGGGAGGGCGACCGGACCGCATCTGCATATCGCGGTGCGGTGGGAAGGCGTTTATCTGGATCCGCAGAGCTTATTGAAACTGCGCTTGCCATGATGGCGATTTTTGATTGGCCGCTCCTGAGTCAGCTGACACGCGGGCCTTTGCCCCAACACGGCGTCCGCTATACACTGTTGCGTGATGGCATGGAGACTCGCGCAGCAGTTGTGGCGGCGGTCTTGCTAATTGCAGGAGGCTTCCTCTATGGCCAAGGGGTTTCTTCCAACGCCCCTTTGACACCCGCGGTAGCCTTGGCCGCCCCACATGTTCGATTAATGTGCCAAGTGCTTCCGGCATACCCGAAAAAACAGATCGACGTTAGTATCGACTTTCACCTTTACTAATTTCCCAAATCACTCTGATAGTCTTGGTTTTTGATGAAGGCCGGGTTTTGCGAAAACTCCTTTTGATTGTGGTTCTGCCCATTCTGCTCCTGGCAACGGGCTGGTGGTACTTCCGGCTGCCGCAGTTTCCCGTCTATCCTCCCCGCTACCGTGAATATGCCTACGTGACCAACGGCAAAAGCGATTCAGTCACGGTGATTGATCTCCGCACCTTCGAACTGGCAAAAACGATTGCCGTCGGCCGCGAGCCCACGGCAGTCGCGGCCAATAAACGGAAGAACGAGATCTACGTGGTGAATACCGGGTCGGATAACGTCAGCATCATCGACGCCGAGCGCAATGTAGTGGTGGCGACGATCGGGGTGCATGCGGCGCCGCATTTAATCAGCATCTCCCAGGACGGCAAACGAGGTTATGTGGCCAATTCAGGCTCGAACAACGTCTCCGTGATCGATCTGGAGAAGCGGGCGGTTACGGGCAATATCCGGGTGGGAATTTCTCCCGGCTTGGCGCGGGTTTCGCCGGATGGCGGCACGGTGGTAGTGAGCAACCGTGACGATGGAACAGTATCGCTGATCGATGTTGCCGGGCTGAAGGTGCGGAGCACGGTCGCAGCTTGCGAGCGGCCTGGGGATATCGCGATTCTTCCCGACAGCAGCAAAGCCTTTGTAGCCTGCACGGGTTCAGGCCAGGTGGCATCCATTGATTTGAAGAGCGACAAACTGCTGGCCTTGCTCGACGTGGGGAAATCACCGGCAAACCTTGCTTTGAAACCTGATGGCGGAGAGCTGATGGTTTGCAATTCAGACTCCGACAGCATTTCGATCATCGAAACTTCGACTAATGAGGTCGGCGAGAGTCATTTGATCGGCACGCATCCGGTACGCGGTTTGGTGACACCCGATAATTCACGGCTCTATGTGAGCGATTCGGGATCGAACTCGATCGCGGTCTACGATATTGATTCCGGCACATTGATTCGGCCGTCCATTTCTCCGGTTGGCAGCCATCCCGACGGGCTGGCGCTTTCGCAAAGTCAGAATTATCTGCTCGTTCTGGATTCGGAATCGGGAGACGTAACCGTGATTCAGCGGCGCGTGCCCAGGAAGAAATTCGAAACCGCTGAATACTCGCTGCTGACTATGATTCCGGTAGGGCTGCAGCCGAATGACATCGTGGTGATGTCGTTTGTGCTGGCGAAACCAGGGCAGCCATAATCGCGTAATGTTTTCAGAACCTGGCTGCTTGCGGACGCGAGCGCCCTGATGCCGATTTTTCGACGAGGGCGCGTTGCCCACCCGCGTAATGCTCGAACCCTTCCGCAGCGTAACAAAGGGCGCTCTCGAAGAAGAGATCCAGCAACTGAAGCAATTCGATCTCCCCGTAGAGCTCAACTGGCCCCCGCAAAAAGCCCTGCTGTTGGAGAAAATCCCAGACGTGATGCTTGGTTAGCACCAGGGCGCGGCAGAAGTCACCGAGGGGAACGCCCTGGGGCCGCACGGCGTTCTCCGATTTGAAAGTATCGCTGCTGGATATCGGCTTCCGACTTGGTAAGCAGCCATTCGCTGAGATGACGCAGAATCTCGTGGGAGCGCTCGCGCAATTCCTCCAACGGCACTTTGCGCATGCCGGTAGTCTCAGACGAAGTTTGCAGCTTAGTCACCAGGCGACCAGCCAGCTGTTCCGAATGATCCTCAATTAAACGAACCGAACGAAGAGCAATCATGCCATCCTCAGAGTCTTGAACACGCCCGGCGGATGAGCCGATTCTCACCCAACATCCCTAATTAGGTCGTGTCGCGATACTTATAGCTATTTGGATGCCACTCATGGACTAAAGTTGCAGAGGTGAGCTTGGCGGCACTCAGCCTTTGGCGCCGCAGCACTTTTTGTATTTCTTGCCGGAGCCGCATGGGCAGGGATCGTTGCGGCCAATTTTTTCTCCCCGCACCACTTGCTGGACTTGCTGGCGGTCGCCGGAACCCGCCATGCGAGCCTGTTCCAGTTCTTTGCGCTTCTTGCGCTGGAAGGCCTCCTCCAAATCATCCACGGACGTGGCGACGGCGCGGGGAGGTCGGCGGCCGTTGCCGTCAGTTCCATCCGCTCCGGAGATCAGGGCACTGGCACTAGGCTCGCCGCTGTCACGCGGCGGAGCGACAGTCAATTGCGGCTCAGAAGGCCGTTCGAGGATTTGCATCAGGTAGAGATAACGCGTGGTCTCTTCCTGGAAGCGCTGCATCATGGCTTCGAACATGTCGAAGGATTCACGCTTGTATTCGACCAGCGGATCATGCTGCCCATAGCCGCGCAAACCGATGCCCTCTTTCAGGTGATCCATGTCGCGCAGATGATCTTTCCACTGCGCATCGAGCACGCTCAGCATGATCATGCGCTCGTGGTAACGCATGGCGTCCGGACCTATGAGTTTTTCTTTGGCATCGTAGCGGGCTTTCAGCTTTTCGAAAATCGCGTCGCCCAGTTCCTGGCGATTCAGAGCTTGCGGCTGAATGCCCTCGGCGAGTATATCCACGCCGAAGCGGGTGAAGACGGCATCCTTCAGACCCTTGATATTCCAATCATCGGGATGAACTTTGATGCCACAGAATTCGTCCATCAAGTCACTGAGGATGCCGGAGACATAGTCCTCGAGGATCAGCTCTTTTTGCTCGACGCCTTCGAGCAGCTGGCGGCGCAGGCCATAGACCGCCTCACGCTGCTTGTTCATGACATCGTCGTACTCGAGGAGATGTTTGCGGGATTCGAAGTTCTGCGCCTCGACCGTCTCCTGCGCCGACTCGATGCGGCGGCTGATCAGCCGCGATTCAATCGGAATGCCTTCTTCCATCCCGAGCCGCTGCAGCAGCTTCGAGACCCACTCTTTGGCGAAGATCCGCATGAGGTCATCTTCGAGGGAGAGATAGAAACGCGAGGAACCGGGATCGCCCTGGCGGCCGGCGCGGCCACGAAGCTGGTTGTCAATGCGGCGCGATTCGTGGCGTTCAGTACCCAGAATGTGTAAGCCACCCGCGGCGGTAACCTCGCCATGTTCGCGATCCGTTTCCTGCTTGAAGCGATTGAAAATTGCCGTCCATTGGTCGGTGGCAACGCGGTACTCGAGATTCTCGTAGTACCAAACGGTGCTCTTGGTCTCATCGACATCAATCTGAATTTTGCCTTGCGCGGCCCGCAGCGGTTGCGCCAAGCCTTTCTTGAGGCACTCGCGCTTGGCCATGAACTCAGGATTACCGCCGAGCAGAATGTCGGTGCCGCGGCCGGCCATGTTGGTGGCGATGGTGACCATGCTTTTGCGCCCGGCCTGGGCCACGATTTCGGCTTCGCGCTCGTGCTGCTTGGCGTTCAATACCCAGTGCTTCACACCTTTTTTCTTGAGGAGCTCTGAAAGACGTTCCGACTTCTCAATGGAAGTGGTGCCGACGAGTACGGGCTGGCCGGTGGCGTGCAGCTTCTGTACTTCGTCGGAGACGGCAAAGAACTTTTCTTTTTCGGTGCGGTACACCACGTCTGGATTTTCCAGGCGCAGCATGGGTTTGTTGGTGGGAATGACCCGCACATCCAGGTTGTAAATCTTGCTGAATTCGGTGGCTTCGGTTTCCGCAGTTCCGGTCATGCCCGCCAACTTCTTATACATGCGGAAATAGTTCTGGAACGTGATGGTCGCGAGGGTTTGATTCTCCCGCTCGATCTTGACGCCTTCTTTGGCTTCAACTGCCTGGTGCAAACCATCGGACCAGCGGCGCCCCGGCATGAGACGGCCGGTGAATTCGTCCACAATGATGACTTCGCCTTCTTTCACCACATACTCTACATCGCGGTGATAAAGTGAATTGGCCTTGATGGCGATTTCAACGTGGTGCTTGAGATCCCAATTCTCGGGATCGGCGATATTGCCGATGCCGAGCAACTGCTCGACTTTTTCCCAGCCCTCGTCGGTCACGGTGATGCTGCGGTGCTTTTCATCCACCACGTAATCGCCGGTAAGGGTCGCCGGTTCGCCCGGAGGGCCCATCAATCTCTTCGCCCTTTTCGAGCTTGGGAATGATGCGGTTTACCTTGGCGTACTTGTCGGTGGACTCTTCGCTGGCGCCTGAAATGATGAGCGGAGTACGGGCTTCATCAATCAGGATGGAGTCAACTTCATCCACGATGGCGTAGTTGTGGCCGCGCTGCACGCAATCGTGCAGATCAAACTTCATGTTGTCGCGCAGGTAATCGAATCCGAATTCGTTATTGGTGCCGTAGGTGACGTCGGCTGCATAGGCCTCTTTGCGCTGCTTGTCGTCGAGATCATGTACGATGACGCCGACGGTCAGGCCGAGGAAGCGATAGAGCTGGCCCATCCATTCCGAGTCGCGCTTGGCCAGGTAATCGTTAACGGTAATGACGTGCACACCGCGTCCGCCGAGCGCGTTGAGGTAAACCGGCAAGGTCGCGACCAGCGTCTTGCCTTCGCCCGTCTTCATTTCAGAAATCGTGCCCTCGTGCAGGACCATGCCACCGATCAACTGCACGTCAAAGTGCCGCATGTTCAGGATGCGGCGGCCCGCCTCGCGGACAACGGCGAAGGCTTCGACCAGGACTTCGTCCAGCACTTCATTGGTGGCCTTGCGGCGGTCATCGTCCAGTTGCTTAAGCCGGTCGGGATCAGCGCCCGGTTCGTCGGGAATGCGAGCTCAGTCTCTCCTGGATGCGCTGCCGAAATTCGTCGGTCTTGGCACGCAACTGATCGTCGGAGAGCTTTTGCATCTCGGGTTCAAGCGCGCTGATAGCCTGGACGCGGGGCATCAGGCGCTTGATTTCGCGGTCATTCTTGGTTCCAAAGACCTTGGCGATTACCTTATCAATCAAATGAAAATCCCTTCGGTGCTACCAAAGCGCAGGCGGTACAAGCCAGCAAGCCTCTAACTGCAACTGACTTTAAAGCCTAGCATATTAGATGCAGGGAAACGAGGTAAGTCGCCGGGCAGGCAACCGGGAGTCTCGCCTGCTTTTCTGACATTTCGAAGCAGCACGAACGAGCCGGGTCGCGGATCATTCCCTGGAAGTATTCCAACTTATGATCACGTGGGGTTTAGGCCTCCTGAATTAGGCCAGCGATACGCCGAGTTTTCAGGTATATTTTCCCGCTGCCTTTGTTTGGTACCCATGTCCACTTTTTACGATCAGTTTCGCGGATGCGCCGAGCGCTGGCCGGGAAATGTCGCGCTAGAGATTCAGCGCCGAGAGCACGTGGAAAGCTACACGTTTGCGGAAGTCCGCCGCATGGCGGAATCGATCGGGCGCTGGATCAATGAGAACAACTTCACGCCGGGATCGCGTTGTGCCATTTTTGCCGACAATCATCCGCGTTGGGTAGCGGTTTATTTAGGTATCATTGCGGCCGAATGCGCCACTGTTGCGCTGGATACGGCGCTCCACACCGAGCAGGTAACCAAGTTGCTGAAGGATAGCGGGAGTTCTTTGATCTTCTGTGATCAGAAGCATTTGAGCGTAATTGAGGAAGCGACCCAGGGATTGGCTGCCCGGATTGTGCTGACTGACTCAGCTGCGGGCGGGGGCGTCCGCACCGCGTCTGCGACCGCGACTTTCGATGAGATTTGCCAAACCGGGCCAGGCAACTTCTCGGCGGTCGCGACCTCCGCCGACGGATTGGCTTCCCTGCTCTACACCTCGGGAACTACGGCGGATCCCAAGGGCGTGATGCTTACGCACGCCAATTTGCTGGGAGAAGTTGACGCTGTATTTAACCGGATTCAAATTGGCCCCGACGATGCTGTGCTGGGTGTGCTGCCCCTTTTTCACGTATTGTCGCAGATGGCCAACCTGCTGCTGCCGCTGGTGCGCGGCGCCCGCGTGGTCTATCTGGAAACGCTGAACACCACCGAACTGCTAAGGGCGCTGCGGGAACGGGAGATTACGGCGTTCGCCGTGGTGCCGCAATTTTTCAATCTGATTCACGAGCGCATTTTTAAAGAGGCCGCGAAACGCGGGACGGTGACGCTGAAGATCCTGCGCGCCTTGATGAAATTGAACGAAATGCTACGCAAGATCGGGATCAATGCGGGACCATTCTTGTTCGGCAGGGTTCACCAAACATTCGGCAACAAGATGCGGTATCTGATCACCGGAGGCTCGCGCTTCGATCCACAGGTTGGGCGCGACTTTCATGCGCTGGGAATTGATGTCTTGCAGGCTTATGGGTTGACGGAGACGACCGGTGCGGCTTTTATGGTCGAGCCGCATAAGAATGTGATTGGTTCAGTGGGCCCGCCGCTGCCGGGAATTGAAGCGAAGATCGCCGATGCGCAGCCTCGGGAGGATGGTCCCGCTGCCGGTGAGATTCTGATTCGCGGGCCAATTGTCATGAAGGGCTACTGGAACCGTGCCGACGCCACGGTGGAGGCGTTGAAAGATGGGTGGCTCCATACCGGCGACCTCGGTTATCTCGACGCGCACGGCAATCTGTTTATCACCGGGCGGCAGAAAGAGATCATCATCCTCAGCAACGGTAAGAATATTTATCCCGAGGAGGTGGAAGCGCACTATGTCCAGAGTCCCTACATTAAGGAGATTTGTGTTCTGGGATTCGAGGGACCGCCGGATGATCCCCGATCCGATCGGCTGTATGCGGTGATCGTTCCCAATTTCGAGGTGCTGAAGGAGCGCAAGATCGTCAACATGAAGGAAGTGATTCGCTTCGACATCGAGAGTCTCTCGGCGCAACTGGCTTCGACCAAGCGGATTGCTGATTATGAGATCTGGCAAGACGATCTGCCGCGTACAACTACCCGCAAGTTGAAGCGGTTTGAGATTGAAAAGCGTGTGCGGGACAACCCTGGGAAGAAAGGACATTTCTTCACATAAGGGGAATGTAAGCCGCGGAAGATGTAGCCTGGCTGGATCAACCCGCCGTGCAAAAAGCGATCAAGGTTATCCGGGATGTGGCGCGGAACGCTCCCGAGGTGATCCTGCCGACGCAAAACCTGGAATTGGATTTGGGACTTGATTCGATGCAGCGAGTGGAGCTGCTTTCCGAATTAGAGGAGGAGTTGGGCGGAGATGTGGAAGAGTCACGGTTGGCGGAAATCTATACAGTCCGCGAACTGGTGGATGCCGTGTTGGACGGCGCGACGGGCGCGAGGCCTGATGGCCGCGCGCAGTTTGCCGGCTGGGGAGCAATCCTGAAAGAGGAGCCCACCGACCCCGAAGTACTGGCTTTGGCCAAACCGCGGCCGATGGCTGAACTGTTCTGGTTCGGCTTCAGCCGGCTGATTCAGGTTTTTGCTCTTGACCGCTTTCATTTGCGTTTCAGCGGGGCTGGAAAAACTGCCAGCGCGCGGTCCGTTCATTCTTTCTTCTAATCACCAGAGCTATCTCGATCCGGCGGTTCTGGGCAGCCTGCTTCCGTGGACTTTTTTCCGCGATACTTTTTCTTTGGGCACAAGCGAAGTTTTTGGCACAGGCTTCATGCGCGGCTTGGCCCGCCAGTTGCGCGTTGTGGTACTGGACCCTGACGCCAACCTGGTTCCGGCGATGCGAGCGGGCGCTTTTGGTCTGCGGCATGGCCGGGTGCTGATTCTCTATCCCGAGGGCGAAAGAGTCGATTGACGGGACGCCGAAGATCTTCAAGAAAGGTGCAGCGATTCTCTCCGTTCATTTACAAGTTCCCATTGTTCCGGTAGCGATTGAGGGATTCTTTGACGCTTGGCCGCGGGGCAAAGGCTTACCCAGGTTTGCGCCGCTGACAATGAAGTTCGGCGAGCCCATCTATCCGCCCCCGGAAAGTCAGGCGTCCGAAGAGGCTTATGGACAGCTTACTGCGGAGCTGAAGAGCTCGGGTCGTGGGAATGTGGGAGGAACTTTCCGCCGCAAGGAAGCACTCTGACACGGGTGGAGCACCTGCTAACGATTAAACCGTGGCCGCTTTGGCTTGTTTGCCGAATGCTTTACTGAAAGCATCCACGATCAAAGAGTCATACTTATCGGCTGAACTCGTCAGGATTGCTTCCTGCGCCTCTTCCGGCGAGAGTTTGCGGCCCGGTCCATTCACCAGGAGTTCATAGTTTTCGGCCAGAACGAGAATCTGCACTTCGACGGGCGCGTCGGCGGCTGCGCCTCCGCTCTTTATCAATTGCTGACCGGCCACCAGAATCGGGATGGCACGCCGCAAGGAGCCTCCCATAGTCTGAACCGCGGCCTTACCTCGTTTGCGCATGCCGTTAGCCACATCTTCGTGAGTGAGATCCGCGGCCTTGTAGAGAATTTCGTTGGTGATGCCGACTTCATTCAAGTTTTGCAATAACGTCGCGGTGCGGAGATCCTCGGTACTCTCAGAGTCCAGGCCTAACGCTTTTGCAATTTGCGTGGCGTAGACCGAAATGCGGAAGGGACGGCTCTCGCTATAAGTTTGATTGCTCAGAAATTGTCGGAGAATCACCAGGATTCCCTCGTAACCGTTTCTCACCTCACGCAAGTTCTTCTCATTGCGCTCGTAGAGCGTGCCCATGGCGTAGCTAGAGACCACCAGAATTCCGCCCCAAATGGTGAGGTCGAACCAGCGGGAATCGATGGGAAGATTGACCGGCCGTATCAAGACTCTCGGATTTACGTAGGTGAGCAACACAACCAGCACTACGCTGGCAACGGCCGTGAGCGTAGCATGGCGGCGTCCGAAGCGATAGGCGGAGTAAAGTGTCGGCAGGAAATAGAACATCAAGGTCATGGGTTGAGACGCGACCAGGAAGTTCAAGATGGCAGCAATGGCTACGAGAAACAACAGCAGCCACAACTCTGGATTTACTCTTTTCATAGGCCCATTTCCCTGCTTGCGCGTAAGTTCCGTCCGGCGAAAACCGAGGCACTCCCCGGGTCACCGGTCTTTTCGCTCAGCTTTCCATGGTGAAGGGAAAGAGTCACCGCGCCAAATTACGGAAGTAATTAAGCTTTCGCCGCCAATTTATTTGGCGCGGGGGTGGGTCTGGTCGTAGACCTCGAGTACGTGCTTCATGGAGAGGTGCGTGTAACGTTGCGTGGTGGAAAGGCGCTCGTGGCCGAGCATCTCCTGGATGGCGCGGAGGTCGGCGCCTTCCTCCAGCAAATGGGTCCCGAAGGCATGGCGCAAAGTATGGGGGTGAACGTCTGGAGAAAGCCCCTTCGCGACCGCGATCTTCTTTATGATTCTTCCGACGCTGCGGGTGGTGAGACGGCCGCCGCGTCGGTTGATAAGGAGGGCGGTAGAACTCCGTTTTAGGTTAACCAGAATTTCTGTACGCGCGGCTTGGTACACCTTTAACGCATCGTCAGCAGCCTCGCCAAAGGGTACGAGTCGTTGTTTCTTGCCTTTACCATGAATGAGGATGAGCCTTTGACTGAAATGAATGTCGTCAAGGTTAATGCTGACTAATTCAGAATTCCGGATGCCGCATCCGTAGAGCAATTCAAACATCAACTGATCGCGCTGTGGGAAGGAGGCCTCGACTGGCATTCCACCGTCACATACAGCATTCATTTCTTCTATTGTTGGGACACGCGGCAACTTTTTCGGCAAACGCGGGGGCGAAACCACCGCGGCTGGATTTTTCTCTATCACTCCCTCGTCCGCCAACCAACGATAGAATGAGCGGACCGCAGCTAGAGACCGGGCAACAGACACTTTGCTGACGCCCTTGTCATAAAGAGCCGACAAGAAGGCTCGAATATGGTTATGATCCAAATTGCGCAGTTCTCTTGAGCCAACGTGAGCCGCAAAAGCCCGAAGGTCACAACTGTAGGCCTTTCGCGTATGGGGTGAGGCGTTTGCAGCTTCTTTCGACGAAATAAACCGCTCTATTAGCTTCTGCAGTGCTGCGGAGCCCGGACTTTTCGGTTCTGGATTGATTCGGTCTCTCACTTGTGTCCCTTTGCCCTGGGGTGAAATCTTTGGTAAACAGCTTTCAATCGGTCTTGGGCAACATGGGTATAGACTTCAGTCGTCGAAATGTCTGAGTGTCCCAAGATGGTTTGCACGGTCCGCAGATCGGCCCCGTTTTCGACCATATGCGTGGCACAACTGTGGCGCAGCATATGCGGACTGGCGTGTCTTCCAATTACCCTAGAAGCCAGCGAAACAACTTGCCAGACTCTCTGACGCGTAAGTTCCTTCGAACGCCGACTGATGAACAGCCATGGCGAGTTCTTGCGGGAATCGAGCAAAGGACGCGCATGAGCTAAATATGCGCGGAGTGCATCTTGTGCGGAACGGCCAATCGGAACAATCCTTTCCTTATCACCTTTTCCGCACACCAAGAGATACCCAAGCTCCAATTTAAGGTCTTCCAGCCTGACACCAACCATTTCCGAAACGCGTAACGCTCCCGCATAAAAAACTTCGAACATGGCATGATCACGAGCAACGATAGCTCTTGCAACCGGAGTATCTGAGGCGGGCTTTAATTCCCGAAGAATCGCTCCGATTTCCTCTCGCGCAAGCGCTTTGGGAAGAACTTTCCATTGTTGAGGTGATGGAATCCTGAGCGTAGGATCTTCTTCAACCAGTTCGTCTAACAGCAGCCACCGGTAGCAATGTCGTAGAGCCGATAGCTTCCTAGCTCGTGAGCGTGGATCGATGCCACGTTCGGACAAGTGTGCCATGAAATCGCCCACGTCCGAGCGGCTAGCGCTCAACAATGTGCCCTCGCGTTTCTGCAGAAACCTCTCGAACTGAAAAAGATCGGTCGCATAGGCCGCAACAGTAAGTTGGCTGAGGCCTTTTTCTACGGTTAGATACTCGAGAAACGAACCGAGCAGATTCGAGTTCGAAGCTTGTGCCATTCTTTACCAATTATGCCTGTTATCGGACACTGGGGGAAAGTACCGGTTGAGATGCAGGCAGAAACATTGCAAGCAACGTTTCTACTTGCGCATGTTTTTGTAGAGACCTAGCTTAGCTACGTCTTGCGGGCGTCCGTCACTTCCCTTAGCACTTCTACTGCATAAATCGCACCCTGCGGCGTTTCCTCGTGCTTGAAATAGGCAAACACGTTTCTTCCCTGCCCTAAGTGCTCGTGAATGCGGCACACCATCGTCTTGCGTTCGTCCGCGGAATATTCAGGTTTGCGATAGCGGTAGTAACAGAAGTCGGCGGTGACGAAGTCCGGCGTCTCGCGTTCCTCGGTTTCGGCGACGCACAAGGCCCGGTTGTTTTTCTTGAGGAGATCGAAAATGGAATCGCTGAACCAGGAATCATGTCGGAATTCGAAAGCGGACGGAACGCCACGCGGCAAGATCGCAAGAAATTCTTCGAGTACGGCGGCATCGGCTTTCAGGTTCGGCGGGAGCTGGAACAAAACCGGGCCCAGCTTTTCTGCGCTTGCCAACGGCTCAATCGTGTTCAGAAAACGCGGCAAGAAATCCTGCGTGTTTTTCAGCCGCTTGATGTGCGTAATGACCTGGTGAGCTTTGACTCCAAAGCGGAAGCCGGCGGGAGTTTCAGCAATCCATTTCTTGATGGTGGTTTCTTTCACTAATTGGCGAAAGGTAAAATTGACTTCGACCGTGTTGAGCTGGGCCGCGTAGTGCAGAAGAAAATTCTTCTGCGTCAATTTCGCGGGATAGAACTCGGGCTTCCAGCTTGGATAAGCCCATCCGGAAGTGCCGACAAAAAGTTGGGACATGGCGAATGCCTTCCCAGCGAACTGAGTGAGGCATTATACCCTCCGGCGCTTTTTGCTGGCCGCCGATTTTGGGGACGTCTTCTTCGTTCGCGGCTTGCGTTTCGTCTCCGCCTGAGCGGCGAGTTCGATGCCCTCTTCCGGTTGTCGGCCGCTTGTCCGCCTCCGGAAACCGCGGTAGCTTTTGCTTCAGCTTGAGCACGGGCTCAAACAGATCTCCCAACTTTTCACGCGTTCAAGCACTTGCTGCAGCTTCGAATACCAGCAGGCTAGCATCTTTTTTCGTGAGCGCTTGTTCGACTTCTTCCCATTTCACCGGGTTGGAAACGGTGGGATGTTCGCGTGCCCGCAAAGAATAAATGCTGACCGTGGTCTTATGCTCGTCGTTCTGGCTCCAGTCCACCAGGACTTTGCCGGTGCGGAGCTGCTTTTTCATGTCGGAGACGACGAGTTCGGGATGCTCTTGCTCCAGCAGCCGCGCGAGAGCATGGGCAAAGCTTTTCGTGGCCTCATAATTCGTTGGAGTGTGCAGAGGGACGTAAATCTGCAAGCCCTTTGGAACCTGAGGTCTTGGCGAAACTCTGCAGCTTGAAATGGTCAAAGATCGCGCGCAACCAGACTCCTACCTGGCAACATTGCACGATGTTCGCCGGCGGACCGGGATCGAGATCAAAGATAATCATGGTGGGGCAGGAAATATCTTTGGCTAGTGAAAGTGATGGGTGCAGCTCAATGGAGGCAAGATTGGCGATCCACACAAGGGTCGCGAGATCATTGGCCAGAATATAGTTAACGTCGCGTTGATTGCCCTCGCTCCAAACGGGGACAGTTTTTACCCAGGCGGGCCGATGCTGAGTGGCATTCTTCTCGAAAAAAAACGGCTGGTCCAACCCTCGGGATAGCGCTTCAGGGTTAGTGGGTGATTGGTCAGATGCGGCAGCAGCACAGGACCAATACGAGCGTAATAATCGATCACTTGTCCTTTGGTAAAGCCAGTGGCGGGATAAAGAACTTTATCTAGGTTGGTCAAGCTGAGGGTTTTGCCCTCGATTTCAACGAGCTGCGGCTTGCTCACGTCAGCCTCCTGTTCAAGTTTCGCTTGGGAAACGCGGTTTGACAACTTCCCCGTATCCCACGTAAGTTCAAGTTCTGCTTTGATGCTCTCCCTGATGGTGGCGGAGGTTCGATGAAATACCGTGGGTTGCAAACCTTCATATTCGTGCTTGCTTTGACGCCGCTGGCGGCAGCTCAGGATCTGGCTTCGTTTGAAAAGCGGGTAACCGTCAAAGCGCTGCCCAATGGCTTGACCGTCATTATTTGCTCCCGGCCCGAGGCTCCGGTCTTCTCCTTCTACACTCACGTAGATGCCGGCTCGGTGCAGGACCCGATGGGCGAGACCGGCTTGGCCCATATGTTCGAGCACATGGCCTTCAAGGGAACGGACAAGATTGGCACCAAGAATTATCCCGCTGAAAAAGTCGCGCTGGCCAAGGTCGAGAAAATTTACGCAGCTTATATCGACGAGCGCGACAAGCCGGTGGGACGGGACGATAAAAAAGTCAAAGCCCTCAAAAAAGAGTGGCAGGGGGCGATCAAGGATGCTCAGCAGTATGTGGTGGAGGGCGCGTTTGACGAGATTCTAGAGCGCAATGGCGCCCAAGGCGTAAATGCTTCGACCAACGATGACGAAACTAACTACTTCTATTCTCTGCCGCAAAACCGCCTGGAGCTGTGGGCGTACCTGGAGTCAGAGCGTTTCTTGCATCCTGTAATGCGTGAGTTCTACAAGGAACGGGATGTGGTAATCGAAGAACGCCGTCTGCGGACCGACAGCAATCCGGTGGGAAGACTGGTGGAGCAGTTCCTGAGCGCGGCTTACCAGGCTCACCCGTATCACCGGCCAACGGTAGGCTGGATGTCGGATCTGAATACGTTCTCTGCCTCCGATGCGCAAAAATTTTTCGATGAATACTACATACCTTCGAACATGGTAGTAACCGTGGCCGGGGATGTGAAAGCTTCGGAGGCCATGCCCATGATCGAAAAATATTTCGCTCGGATCCCCTCTCATGAAAAACCGGATGAGCGAACCACCACCGAGCCAGCCCAGAACTCTGAGCGACGAGTGGTGCTGCGCGAAGCAGCGCAGCCGCTTTACCTGGAAGGCTACCATCGTCCGGATTATCGCAGCCCGGACGACGCGGTTTACGACGCTATTGTGGATTTGATGTCGAGGGCCGCACTTCCCGGCTGTACCGAACCCTCGTCCGCGACAAGAAAATCGCCGCTGCCGCCGAGGGTTTCGCCGGATTCCCCGGTAACAAGTATCCGCAATTGTTCGCCTTTCTATGCCTTTCTCATGCCCGGCCACAAGCCGGAAGAAGCGGCGACCGCCATCCACGCAGAAATGGACAAGCTGAAAACCGAAGACATCAGTGATGACGAATTGAAGATGATCAAGACACGGGCAAAAGCAAACTTGATTCGTGGGCTAGCGGATAACGAAGGCCTGGCACAGCAACTCGGCATCTATCAGGCACGCTACGGTGATTGGCGCGAATTGTTTCGCCAAGTGGATCGCATCGACAAGGTGAGCAAGGCAGATATCCGGCGCGTAGCCAATCAGGTTTTCGTCGCCACCAATCGTACTGTGGGGATTATCGAAACGGCCTCCCCCGCTTCCGCGAATAGAGGAGGCGCGCAATGAAACGGCAACGCCTGATACTCCTCATACTGACCTCAGCGCTCCTCACGGGCGTTGCAGTCCCGGCCGCCAGTGCACAAGCCACGGATTGGAACCAGATCAAGATTGCACCGCTGCCGCCGTTTCATCCTCAGGAGCCGAAGCGGATCGAGTTGCCAAACGGCATGGTGATTTTCCTGCAGGAGGACCACGAACTGCCGGTGATTGATGGAGTGGCGCGGATTCGTGGCGGTTCGCGTTCGGAACCAGCGGCAAAAGCTGGAATGCTCGGATCTTTACGGCGAAGTGTGGCGCACCGGAGGAACCAAGAGTCAAACCGGCGATCAGTTGGACGACTACCTCGAAGTACGTGCGGCGAAGGTAGAAACCGATGGAGACTCGGACTCTACGACGATCTCGCTGTCATGCCTGAAGGCCGATTTCGACGATGTGTTCAAGGTTTTCACGGAGCTTCTACGACAACCGGAATTCCGCGAAGACAAGCTTGACCTGGCGAAACATGAAGCCGCCGACTCGATTGCCCGCCGCAATGACGAAGTGGGTGAAATCGCCAGCCGAGAGTCCACCAAGCTGGCATACGGCGCGGACAATCCCTATGCGCGCGAAGCGGAATATGCCACCGTGGCTGCGGTCACGCGGCAGGATATGCTGGACTGGCATCGCGCACATGTCGCTCCTAACAACATCATTCTGGGCCTGGTGGGCGATTTTGATTCCGCCGCCATGGAGTCCAGGCTGCGTGAAGCTTTCGGATCATGGGAAAAAGGCACCGGAGTTGAGAACCGGCACAAATCGACTTTGCTCCCGCAAAGCCGGGCTATTACTTCGTGAGCAAATCCGACGTAAACCAAAGCAACATCCGGATGGTGGAACTCGGCACGGAGCGCAGACAATCCGGACTATTACGCAATTCAGGTCTTCAATGAGGCGTTCGAGCGGCGGCTTCGCTTCGCGGCTCATGGTCAACATCCGCACTTGAAAGGTCTCGCGTATTCCGTCGGAGGCGGCATTGGCACTGCCTTCGACCATGCCGGAATTTTGCGGCTCGCCATGGGCACCAAGAGCGAGAGCACGGTCGAAGCCATACAGGCGCTGAATGAACAGATTGACGATCTCAGTCAGAAGCCCATCACGGAAGATGAAACCAAGCGCGCTAAGGATGCAATTCTCAATTCTTTTGTGTTCAACTTCGATTCGCCGGAAAAGGTTCTGCGCGAGCGCATGGCGTATGAGTTCTACGGGTATCCCGCGGATTTCCTGGAGCGCTTCCAGGCGGGCGTCGAGAAAGTGACGACGGCCGATGTCGCTCGTGTGGCGACAAAGTACGTGCACAAGGATCAGTTCGCGGTTTTGGTTGTGGGCAATGCGTCGCAATTCGACAAACCGCTTTCTTCGCTCGGTCCGGTAACGAATGTGGACATCACCATTCCGCCTCCTCCGGGCGAAGCGCAGGGACCGGAAGCCAAACCATCGCCTTCCAATCCTGAGGGCAAGGCCCTGGCGGTCAAAGCTGGCTGCGGCATTGGGACGGAGAAGAAAAGCTGCAATCTATCAAAGCCATTGCCAGCACCTACACGCTGACCCAGAAAGACACCGCAGGGGGAATTCCCCTGTCCATGAAAAGCACGGTCGTTTTCCCTGACCATTTACAGGTTGAAGCGCAAGGTCCGATGGGAGGCTTTACGGTGGTGGTTTCTCCGGCGGCATCGTTCATGGCGGCTGGAGGCATGGGAGTGCGGGATATGCCTGACTCGCAGAAGGACGAATTCTGGGCCAGATCAAGCGGGATCTGATTTATATCGGCCAACACGCCAGCGATCCTGCGTTCTTCTTCGGCGCGGCCGGTACGGAAAAGATCGGTGACATCAATGCACTGATCCTCGACGTCAGCGGGGAGGGTGTCGCTATGCGCTGTTATCTCGATCCGCAAAGCGGACGAGTGTCTGCGTGAATCCTATCGCACGATCGGACAATCCGGACCCGTGCAGGCGCAGACTGACATGAGCGACTGGAAGAACCAACGACGGTCTGACCCTGCCTTATTTGCGTAAGACTAAACAAAACGGCGAGGATTCCAGCACGGCGCAATATGATGCGATCCAGATCAATCCGACAGTGGATCCCAAGCTGTTTGACAAGCCGGTGTCGGAAGCCAAGACGACCCAGTAAAAACATATTTCGATCCCCCGGAACTCTCTGAGAGCCACCGTGACCAGGCATGGCTCGTTCACAACCGACCCTCCACGCCAAAGCCCCCCGCGAAGAATGGGGTCCCAGCCCATCAAATAGTGTATTTCCTAATCCCCGTAGCGTTCGACATCGAACATACCGAAGCGTGTCAACGTTGTAATACTGCCGATTCACTATGCGCGACCCCGAAAGTGATCGCATTGAAAAACTCTGCTCACTTATCGCTGTGGAGCAGGATCAACGAAAGTTTCTCGCCCTGGTCGAAGAGCTCAATCACATTTTGAATGCCAAAAATGAGCGGCTTCGAAAACAAGAAGCTGGACAAGACAGAAAGCAGCTGAGTAGGAAGAACATGCTTATCCGAGCCTGTGTCAATGACAGAAAAGATTAGCTTCGCCTTATATTCTCCTGTCAATTTTATTGAATCGTCCCCTTGATCGTGGCCTGGGCTACAGCTTCTTTGAATTGAAGAACGACGGCATGTCGCATCGAACTGGACATGGGAAGTTTAGTGAGGGAAACCGCAATCGTAAAAAAAATAGCACGCCCTGCTAAACGAACACCGTTACCCCCGGGCGCCCGCTCCGATGCGTCGGGGAAGTCAGTGCAGTAACGTAATCCTGTTATCCCTGCCGGATGTGGAATACGATCTGCTTCGACCGTGCCTGGAGCCGGTGGATCTGCCGCAATACCGGGTCCTCCACGAACCCGGGGAGAAAATTGATTTCACATATTTTCTCAATGAGGGCATGACCTCCCGGGTGGCGCTAAGCCGTGACGGCAGAAGCGTCGAAGTGGGCATCGTCGGCAAGGAAGGCATGGTCGGAATGTCGCTGACTATGGGGCTGCAGCGCGAGACATTCCGAGCGATCATGCAAATGTCAGGGGGCGGATTGCGGATAAGGGCGGAGGCTTTTCAGGAAATTCTGCCCGTTGCCCCGATCCTCCGTTCCGAACTCATGCGCTTCGCCCTGATGCACGGGATGCAGGTTGCTCAACTCGCCGCTATGCAACCGCCTGCATGAGATCGAACAACGCCTGGTGCGCTGGCTGCTCATGTGCCAGGACCGCGTGGACTCGCCCTTCGCTTCCCTTAACACACGAATTCCTGGCACAAATGCTGGGGACAGGACGGCCCAGCGTAAGTTTGGCCGCCGGGGTTCTGGAAAATGCCGGGCTGATCGAAAATGTTCGCGGCACGGTCAAAATAATAAACCGCAAAAGCCTGGAAGAGGTGGCTTGCGAGTGCTATGGGGTGATCCAGAACTTTAACGGCGGGCTCGGCCTGAAATAGCTGGAAGCTTTCTCGGACGGCCCCAGTCGGAGATTTGTAACGTTCCGGATAGCCAAGGCAGTTTCTGCAAGGCTAAGGCTGTTCATCCGGGGGTTGGGCAGCGAAGTGGTGGATTTCATTTTCTGCTGCTGTAGTTGGTCCTGCAAGGTCTTGACGATCTCTTTCTCATGCTCTGCGTCACTCTTTTTCCCCAACCGGGAATCAATCCGCGCCAGCGCAATATGAGCCGCAACCAAGGTGGAGTCCCCTTGCACCGTTTTCTCGAGTAACGTTGCCGCTTCCGCCAGGTTGTCCTTGGACTCGTAACAAAGGGCGAGTTGTAAGCTGACGCGCGGATCGTTCGGATCATATTGGTAGGCGCGCTTCAGTTGCGTGATGGCCTCGTCCAGTCTTTCCGGGCCTTCCCGCCGTAACAGGGTCGCGAACGATTCGTCAGTACGCGGGATTCTTGGGATTAATTTCGATGGCCTTGCGGTAGGCTTTTTCTGCATTTTCCTGCTGGCCGAGCGCCAGGTAGGAATTTCCTAGCCAGAACTCCACCTGGTCCTGACGCCGCGGATTTGAGCGGAGCAGGGCCTCCAGAACCGTTGCGGCGTCAGTATAGTGGCTGGTTTCGAAAGAGGCCACTCCAAGCGCGAATTGGAACTCAGGAAGAGCGGAAAACTTCGATTCCACGGACTTCAAAAAAGCCAGAAGTGCCGGCGTGTGATTCCAGAGAAACAGCGTCTCCGCGAACGCCATTGCATATTCCGCCGAGTTCGGTTGCAGTTGCACCGCCCGCCTCGAGCAAAGGAGCCGACTCGGCAAATTTCTCTTGCCTCATGTAGATGACGCCCAGAGTGGCGCTAGCCCGATCCTGATCGGGATCCAGTTGCAAACTATGAACCAAGAGCCGCACAGCAGTTTGAGTTGCGCCGTTTTCCAAAAAGATGCCGGCTAGTTTCGTCTGATCAGCGGGTCCGGCGATGCCGGCCTGCAATAATTCATCGGCTTCACGGTCGGCCAAACCGGGCTGCTCGGTTTTTATGTAGCACTCGATGAGGCTTACCCGCGCAGGCAGGGAGAGGCTTGGGATGTTCTTCAGTTTGGTCAGAGGGGCAATCGCATCCTTGTACTCGCCCGTCTTCATCAAAAGAAGCGCATAGTTCTGCAGGGCACTCGGTTCTTTCGGATTTAGCGCTAAGCCGCCTCGATAGGCTTGCTTGGCCTTGCCGACATCACCGCTCTTCCAGTACAGCAGTCCCAGATTAAAATCGGTGTCGGCTTGGCGTGGGGCCAGCGAATGTGCACGTTCGAAGGCAGAGATCGCCTGGTCGAGGTCATTGAGTTCGCTGCAAGCCGCGCCCAGATAAAACCATAAGGACGCATCCCGGGGACTGGCTTTGACAGCACGCAACAATAGATCGCGCGCCTGTGTGAAGTCCCCCCGGTCGAAGGCGGCTTTGGCTTGCAGCGATAGGCTCGTGCCAGTGCCAGCTTGCGGAGTGGCAACCGATGTTTGGTTCGGGGAAGCTCCGCCCGCCTGGGGATCTCCGGAAAGCTGAGCGCACCGTGCCGGATTCGCGCCGAAGAATACGGCCAACCCCAGTATCAACCACCACCGCATGGATAGGAACCGTTCCAGGATAACGAACGCTATTCTATTGGCGCAGCGCTTAAAAAACCAGCGGCGCTGGGGGACCAACGCACCCATCGTTCAGGGCGGGCTTCGATTTCCGACGGGGCCAGCATCTAGAGTGCCCGCGAATTATTCCACATGCTATGATGATGTTCCGCGTTGGGGCTACTAAGCAGTAGCCCAACCATTCATGCACAATGAAGCCAACCTCGACAGCAACACGTGGAATCATTGGCGGTAATATACCCGCAAAATATCCCGTCAAGTCGTTGGCAAAGGCGCTGCGGCTACTCGATACGGTAGGCCGCCATCAAAGCGGGACCAGCATTGCGGTCCTCAGCAAAGAACTCAAGATGGGCAAGAGCACGGTTCACCGCCTGCTCGCGACCCTGCGCGAGTTTGACTTGGTTTGGTTTGATCCGAGCACTACGAACTATGCGCTGGGAGCTAGAATCCTGCGTTGGAGCGACCTGCTGGTTAAGCAAAACTTGCTGGTGCGCCACGGCATGCCCATTCTGCGGGAGCTAGTGAACACGTGCCGCGAGACTGCAAACCTGGCTGTCCTCGAAGGGACTGAAGTTCTCTATGTCGCTCAAATTCGAGTCTATGGAAAGGCTGCGGATGAGCGAGGCTATTGGAAACCGAGTACCTGCGCATTGCACCTCGCTCGGCAAGGCTCTATTGGCGACGATGCCTGACCAGGAATTCGATGAACTGTACGATAAATTCGACACGCTGGAAGCCATTACCGCGCATACCATCACCGACAAGCAACGGCTCAAGGAGCATCTGCAGAAGGTGCGGCAGGATGGCGTCGCTTACGATTTCGAGGAAAATGAGGTCGGAGTCGTCTGCATGGGCGCGGTGGTGAAGAACCATACTCGCCAGCCAGTGGCTGCCATGAGCATCTCCATGCCAATTCAGCGTCTTCGTGGCGAAAATCTGGTTTCCTTCAAGGAGCATCTTCTGAAGGCGGCTTCCCGCCTCTCTGCAGAATTGGGCTATGACGCGCGTTTCCCCGGCTCCAGCGTTTCCCGTGAGATCAGGGACGCGACCGAAGTTGCCCGCTGAGCCCGTCACTAATATCAGGTTTTACTCGACATAATTGACCAAGGTTCCAATTCCTTCGATCGCAATTCTGATTTCATCCCCGTGCTGTAAGGTAAAGTTGTCCTCCGGAACGATACCGGTACCGGTCATCAGGAAACACCCACTGGGAAAGCTGCAATGACGGTACAAATATGAGACCAGCGACTCTGAGGTTCGTTTTCTAGCGGAAAGAGGCGTCTTGCCAGAGTAGGCCATTTCCCCCGCCCGGAGTATGTCCATGCGAATCTCTGAGGCAGGATCGGGTTCCTTTGAAGAGACTAGGATCCCCGGTCCAAGCGCGCAGCTTCCGTCATAGGTCTTGGCCTGGGGCAAGTAGAGCGGGTTCTCGCCTTCGATGTCACGTGAACTCATGTCATTGGCCACGGTGTAGCCCACGATTTTCGCATTCGGGGTTATCAATAAGGCCAACTCAGGTTCAGGAACTGACCATTTCGAATCACCGCGAATCGCTACTTTCTGGCCGGATCCAACTACGCGATAGGGCGTCGCTTTGAAGAAAAGCTCGGGCCGGTCTGCGTCATAAACGCGGTCGTAAAAACTGCCGCCTTGCGCCGATTCCTCCATGCGTGCCGTGCGGCTCCGATAGTACGTGACGCCCGCCGCCCAGACCTCTTGACTGCCAACGGGGGCGAGTAGTTCTTTGAGGGCGCCCTCGTCAGCAGGTGTCCAGTCCGAAATAGTTTTCGTTAAATGCTGTTCAAGATCGTCGCGGGCAATCAGACTGTCCAAAGAGACTGCGGAGGATGGAATAGAAACGATTTTGGTGTTCGGCGACTAAACCACTCGCAGTGCGATATATCTTCATTGCTTGGGTCCCAGGTGTGAGAAGATTAGTAGAGCAGAGCTCAAAATTATACCGTGCGGTCAATTTCCAGCAGTGTCTTGATATCGGTGGCGCCCCGCGCTTCAAAGTCGCGAATGTGCTCGCAACCCTGCGACAACGGGACACAATTGGTTATCAGAGGTGCGGCACGCAACCTGCCGTCAGCCAGCATGGCGATGGTGGCCGGGTACTCTGTGCCGTACGCCAGTGATGAAACAATGGACTTTTCCCCGCCCAAAACTTTGTTGAAATCCAAAGGAAATGGTCCCGGGTAGATGCCGGTGGCACAAATCACACCTCCTGAGCGAGTGACATCAACAGCAGTTTCCAAGGCAGACGCTGCACCCGCACATTCAAACGAGATTCCCACACCGTGGCCCTGTGTCCGCTCCAGGATCTCTTGCCGGAAGTTCGCATCCGCTTTGGAATTCAAGAATCTGCCGCCCAGAGCTTCACAGAACCTGCGCTTGGATTCTGAGTGTTCGATGACAAAGACATCCCTGGCACCGGCCGCCCGGACGACCTGTAGCAGACACAATCCGAGCGTTCCGCCGCCTACAATGGCAACATCAGTTCCCACTTCCAAACGTACCCGCCGAACTGCATGTACTGCCACCGAAAGGGGCTCTGCCAAGACCGCCTCACGATAGGAAACTTCATCGCGCAGCGGATGACAGCATTCCGCCTTCACCGCGACGAATTCCGCGAAGCCACCGTCCCTGCTAAACCCGATGTAAGCAGCCGAGGGACACAACGCCGGCTCGCCCTTTCGGCAGTAGTCGCATTCTCCGCACCCATCCACTGCGTTTACCGCAACCCGATCGCCCACGTTTACTTTAGCGGCTTGCCGCCCCTTATCCACGACCTGACCGGAGAACTCGTGCCCAAGCACAATCGGAATCTGCCTTCCGGTGCGCACATGTGGAGTCGCGGCCACGAAGATTGGGCCGTTTTCGACTTCGTTGAAATCAGTGTGGCACATGCCCGCATACTTAACCTTGACGATAACTTCATTCGGTGCAGGCGAGGCTTCAGGAAAGTCCTCGTAGCGAAGATCTTTTCTTCCGTGATAGACAATGGCTTTCATTTCCCGTCTTTCGGACTTACAGATTCTCCCCGGTCCCAGGAAGCCAGGGACTTGTCTACATTTTTCTCATCCACGCTTTCTATTTGTACTCTTCCGCTGCGCAAAAGCTCCTCTTTGATTTCCACCCCGAGCCCGGGCCCGGGAGGGATCCCGAGACGGCCTTTCTGCGGAACTCCAGTGGTTGTGGCCACGGGCAGGTAGCGGTCGTTATAGTGGCGGCGGACAGATTCAAGGATTTTCAAATTTGGAGTCGCCATGGCAAGGTGCCAGGAGGCGAAGTGCGTAATCGGTCCACCACAATTATGGTAAGCCACCGGCAAATATTGCGTGTGCGCGGCCACTGCGATCTTTTTGGCTTCGCTCAGACCACCGCACCACGCCAGGTCCGGCATGATGATGGACGCTGCCCTATGCTCCAGCAATTCACGATATCCCCAGCGTGTCATGAGTCGTTCGCTGACGCAAAGCGGTTGCTTTACTTGCCGGGCCAGAGTTTCATACGCAGCTAGGTTGTCTTGGGGAAGCATTTCTTCCAGCCAGGTCACATTGTAGGGTTCCAGCGCGTGAGCAATCTCCACCGCGCATTGCAGATTCCAGAATCCGTGGAATTCCACCATGATGCGCATGCTGTCGCCGACTGCCTCACGAATGCGGCGTACCGGGCTGATTCCCTCGGCCATGTCTTCGGAAGTGAGAGATTGACCCCGATTTTTTATGGCGGCATTGTCGAAAGGCCAGATCTTCATGGCGGTGATGCCCGACTTCATCAATTCCTTAGCTAGTTCGACTGGCTGTTTGTTGAAATCGTAGCCATCGTCATAGCAGGTGTTATAGACCGGAATCGAATCCCAGCACTGCCCTCCCAGCAAGATGTAGGTTGGCAGCCCAGTGGACTTGCCGAGCAAGTCCCAAAGTGCAACATCAACTGCGCTCAATGCTCGCATCTCGGCGCCGGCCCAGCCACGGTATTGAACATGCGTGAGGAGGTCGAGCCACAGCCGCTCAATGTCACGGGGATCGCGGCCCAGCAGAATCGGAGCGTAGTCTTTCAAGACAACGGCCTTTTCGGCGGCGGGGCTGGGGAAAGTCTCACCTGTTCCATAGACGCCGGAGTCGGTGTGGATCCGCACCCACAACCAACCGATTCCCCCCGCATGAACCTGGGTGACATTGTTGTACGCAATGGTTTCAACTTTGGTGATTCGCATGTTGTGTCGACTTCTTTCCCGTTCCTTTTTACGACGGACATGGCTCTCTCGAAGGTCACCCTGCGGGACTTCCGTCCCCGCAAGAGCCATGCCCGCTGAGTTCACGGATTGAGTAGCCAGAGAGAATACAGGCAGCAAATATTAACTGGTGCAGGGTAGTATCAAGGCTCAAGTTGCACTTGTCAAACAAGTACGGAAGGCTAGCCGCAATCATGCATGCTTCCATCGACAGATCCTCAGATTCGATGTAATCAAGGATGGAGCATTGAGCTTGCGACCGAAAGGCGATGTGAAAAACAACGTCTCACGATACGAAACGAATGATAGACAGGGGCGGCTATTTTCTACTGCGCGTGCCTGCTTCGTGATCGTCAGCCTCGCATGGCTGCTTACAGCCACGGCAACCTCTCTCGCCCAGCAGGTCGAGAGAGGACTGGTGCGGATTGGTGGCTTCCGCTGCGCGAATGTGAAGTCTGTGCAAAACGATTCGAGTCTCGATCTCTACGAGCTAGGCAAATGGAGCAATGAATCGCTGCGCATGGACATCTGGAAAAGAAAGGGCGTGCCCTTCTGGTATCCACAGGAAACCGGCATGGTTCGCGTGGCGGGAGCGGCGTGGCGTCCTGATCTGGGCGACGACATTTCCAGCAGTGAAGCCGGCGGCCGAGCTAGCGCCGATACGGAACAGCCCGCCGACACGGGATTCAATGACAGCCCGGCCGGCAGCGCCACCCATCTGAACGATGGCGACAACAATACTTATTGGCAAGCGGCTGAGGGGAAAACCTCGGGAAATGTTTCCATCATCTTCGCCGCCCCTGCGCGCGTGGACCGCATTCGCTTTCTGCTCGATGACTCGCCTCGCACCGTTCCCCGCGATTATTCCGTCGGCCTGATTCTCCCCGATGGATCGAAGCAGCAGCTCGTATCCTTGAGTGACGATCTTTCGCCGGGAGATACTTGGCGTGAGTTTGTTGCAGGCGGCATCGAGGCGAAAGGAATTTACTTAGAGATTCGCTCCACCCAGGATGGCAAGCACTCGCCGATTATTCACGAGTTCGAGGCTCGGGGCGACTTTGACTCGCCGCCGGTTCTGCCCAAATATCCGCCCGAGGTGACGCTCGCGATGGGAGGATATACCGGGGACGAACTGCATTTCATCGGCAACGTTGGCTCGGGTTTCACGACCGCCCCTGGTGTTGAAACTCCCGTTGGCAAATATCTGGTTCACTACGCGAATGGCGAGACCGAAGAAATCGCGCTTATCGCGGGCAAGAATGTAGCGGATGTGCAATATGGTCATTTTGTCCCGGAGGCGGAAGTCGCCTTTACGCTGAGGCCGCATGATCCCAAGCAAGGCAAGGGCGCCTACCACCTCGAGCAAATGGTGGATGTCGAACAGAAAAACCAGTTGATGATGTTTACCCACCGCCTTGGTCATCCCGACTGGCCGATTCAATCCATCACTTTGCGCTGCACCCGTCCCGAAGCCATGCTGCTGCTGGCTGCCGTGACCTTGCATCAGTCCGGCCCGGCGATGAACGCGCTGTATTACGGCGGAAAGATGGTCAAGCCCTATCCGGAGGTCACGCCGCCCGCCAAACCTTCCCCGCTCGACGCATTGAGAGATCGCTCTCGCGAAATTTCCCTCGATGGCGATTGGCTGTACACGACCGATCCCGGCAATGAAGGAATCCGCAAGCAATACTTCCTTGGCTCCTACGATGTTTCGCAATGGAAGACTATGGCCGTCCCATCTCAGTGGTACGTAAAGGGACTCGACTATCACGGAGTGGTTTGGTTCCGGCATGAAATCGAAGTGCCCGCCTCGTTTCCTGGCAGCGTGGCCGAATTGAATTTTGGAGCAGTGGACTATGAGGCCCGCGTCTGGGTAAATGGAGTTTACGTAGGGCGGCATATCGGCGCCTATACATCGTTCGACATCAATGTGACGGGCGCCTTACATAAGGGCGGCAAGAACTTCGTCGTGGTGCGGGTTGATTGCCCGTTAGACCCTGGATATCCCGAGCAGAAAACCCTTATCAAGGGAAACAGCGCGGATGACCTCATCATGCCCTATGACCAGGAGGGCAGCATGGGAGGCATTTACCGGCCGGTCAGCTTGCGTGGCCGCGGCGATGTCGGGGTTCGCGATCTGTGGACTGTCACTGAACTCGCTCCAGACCTCAAGCATGCGGATTTGAAAGTAAGGCTTTCGCTCGAGAACCAGGCGCCGCCCGGAGACGTGGATGTCACCGCAACTCTCGTCGAACCGGAACGAGCCGGAGTTCGGGCGCGCAGCTTCACCACTACGCTTCCAGTCGGGCTGAGCGCGAGCCAGATTCCGCTCGAACTCCAACTCCCCGTCGAGAATCCATTGCTCTGGTATCCCTGGGAACAGGGAACGCCGTACCTCCACACTCTCGAAGTCACCGTCCGGCGCGGCAACGAGATCCTGGATCGTCAATTCATGCTGGTGGGCCTGCGGCAGATTGAGTTCAACGACCGTGAACATTATCTGCTGGTGAATCACCATCGCATGTTTTTGAAAGGCATGGTGAATGACGACGTCCACTGGCGCTCCCTGATGGACCGCCGCGGCTACACGCAGCGCATTCAAATGCAGAAGGACGCGAATCTAAACATCATCCGCCTGATTTCGCACCAGGCTCCGCCCGAGCTTTACGAATTGTGCGACGAAATGGGCATGCTGATCTGGCAGGAAATGCCCCTGCAGTGGGGATACTCGCACACCGAAACGATCCGTCAGGATGTGCTCACCGTCGTGCGGGATACGATGGTGCAGACCCGGCCACATGCCTCTGTCGCCGGATGGTCGGCTTGGAATGAAGGCGGGCAGGAAGAGTTTTCGGCGCGAGTGACGGCACTCATTCAGCAAATGGATGGCACTCGCCCGCTTTCGCGGGCTTCAGGGAATGGGGACTTCGACATTCACATCTATCCCACATCCGACGACACAATTTCCCGGCGGACTCCTTTGTGGACGGGATTGAAGCTGGGTTTCGTCAGTGAAACAGGCTCCTACGGCATGGCGCCGCTGGCCGATCTCCAGCAGATTGCCGGCGACAACTATCTGCAGTTCGACTCGGCCGAATCGCTTTGGGGAAATCTCAGCACGTTCCGCAGGCAGGACAGCCCGCTCTTTTTGGATATTCCCCCCGCGGTCGAGTGGCCCACGGAAAAAATCCGGCAGTACATCCTGAGTAAGATGAAGCCCAGCGCCCGCTACATTGCGCAATATGGCAAATTCTTTTTTGAGAACGCGCGAGCCCAGCGCTTCGCGCCCTCTACCGCTGCGATTGACTGCCGCTTCGACGACGCGATTCCGCTCGGCTATTCCGGAGCCGCAGTCACATTTGCCGGGCATGCCAAACCCGGTTATTACGGCATCCAGCAGGCCAACCAACAGGTCTTGCCCATTTTGTTCTTCAACTACACCGGAGTGGAAGACGTTCGCGTGGTCAACGAATACTGGTTCCGCTCCTGGAAGAATCTTCAATTGAGTTACCGTTTACGCAATCAAGAGGGAAAAATATTAAAAGAGCTGACTCGCAACTTTGATCTGCCGCGAGATTCCGCTCTGCCCGTGCTAAGCGGTCAAGAGTCCGGAGACCTGTGGCATGTGCCCGGCGGTTTCTTGGCTGATTTGACCATCCGCGACGCGGAGGGAACGTTGCTCTCAGAAAATCATTACGATTTGAACGAAGAGGAGATTCAGCGGTTTTTCACCTCGGTTTATCCGCCAGCCCCAACTCTGCCGGTGAATGCAACTGTTCTACACGCGGAGCAGGCAACAAAAACGACCGGAATGGTTAAGCAATCCGGCCTGTCGAGCGGGTACAGCAAGGTCACGCTGGGCGCTTCAACCGATGGCGGCGATCTCCGTTTCGAGTTCGCGGCCAACGTGCGGGAGGACGGTAATTATTTCATTCGCCTATCGGCTAATTCTGGCAGCGCTGCGCGCCAGTTAGGACTCTCTGTGGACGGCGTCCAGGCCACACTGGAGAATTATCCCGGACTCGATGCCACGCAGCGCATCACACGCGAGGTTCATCCGGTTCCCGAGCTTTCGTGGTATCCCGGCTGGCACATGCATCTGTCCAAGGGCATGCATCACTTAGTATTCAGTGGAAAGGAGTCTCAAGCAGTTTCCGCTCTTGTTCTGGACGCGGTCTCATTACAAAGGTACAAAGATCTGCCCGATCCCAATGTAAGTCCGGGATTCGAAGAAGCCAGCTCCAAATGAGGTTTTCACCGCTGGCAACGGATTACTTTTGTCACCTGCGCTTCGACGGCTGCTCCTCTAGAATTCGCTGCAGTGCGCTTATCCCTTACTTATCTATGGGCTTCGATTGTCGCAGCATGCCTGGTGGCGTGCGCGCCGGCCGAGGTCATTCATCTCAAGAACGGACGCGCCATTTGGGCTGATCACGTGCGCGACACCGGCACACACGTTGAGTATGATCTCGGCGATGACTCCTACGCCATCCCCAAGGCTCTGGTTGATCACATTGAAGCCGGTGGTGTTGCGCCGCAGTTTGCTTCTTCGGGCAGCGGTTCCGGCAACACACATGACGTTCCGGATTTTGCTCCCGCGGGCAGCTTAAAAAGCGATCCCGGTCTCTTCGACAAGATTGTGCACGATGGCCAGGTAGATCTCGATGCCTTGCAGGCACTGGAACAGGGAGCCCCGGCAACTGCAGCCGCCGGATATTTCGTGGCCGGCAAATTCGAGTTCGACCGCGGCAACTATCCCAAAGCGCGCGGCTATTTTGAAGCTGCCTTACGCTATGATTCCGAGAACCCCACAATTCTGAACTACCTGGCGGCGCTGTTGGTGCGGACGGGCACTCCCACGGCTGCTTTGTCCTACGCCGAGCATGCAGCACGTATCGTCCCCGATTCTCCGGATGCTCTCGACGTCCTGGGGTACGCCCAGTTTGCCGCCGATCACACCGCCGACGCTGTCCGTACCTGGAAGCGCTCTCTGCAACTGCGTCCTGATTCCGCGGTCCAGCAACTGCTGGCCAAAGCGCAGCGCGATGCTTCCGCCGAAGCGGATTTCAGCAAGCGCGAAAGCAGCCACTTCACCTTGCACTACGAGGGGCAACAAAGCTCTGAAGCATTGCGCCGCGAATTGGTCGCGAGTCTCGAATCTTCCTACGACGATCTGGTCCGTGAACTCGGCGCCGCGCCTCGGGGAAGCATCGCAGTCATTCTTTACACCGGCCACGCTTTCTTTGACGTGACTCAGGCACCCTCATGGAGCGGGGCCATCAACGATGGCAAACTGCGCATCCCCATCGAAGGAATGAACTCCGTCACGCCGGAACTGGCGCGCGTGCTCAAACATGAATTGGCGCACTCTTTCATCAACCAGATTTCTAACGGCAGGTGCCCTCAATGGTTGCACGAAGGCATTGCACAGGCGTTGGAGCCAAAATCTCTCAGCAATGGCCATCAGCTGGCTGAGCTGTTTCATGGCGAGCGGGAAATTCCATTCAACGCCCTGGAGGGCAGCTTTATGCGCTTCTCACCCGCGGAAGCCAGGCTGGCCTACGACGAATCGCTTGCTGCCATTCAGTTTATTGACGACACGTACAGCACCGGCGAACTGCAGCGCATCCTGCAGAGACTTGCCGACGGCAGTTCGACAGAAGTCGCGTTGCGCATGACCATTCACTCTGACTACGGCCAGCTCCAGACGGAGGTCGGCAGATATCTTGCGGACAAGTACGGAAACTAGCGTCGTAGCTCATTTTCCCGTCTCGGGCTATCATGCTAGCTTCACTGGCGGACTATGCTGCGTTTGCCGATCACTCGCGACCAACCTTCCCTGCCAGCTCCGTATGAGCCGGTCGGCGCCGATGTTCCTCAACTTCACGGCGCCGAGATCGCAGCGGTTTATTATGGCCAGCGCCAGGCAGGCGATTTCTACGATTTTATCCGGGTTCATCCCCAGCGGGTTCTGTTCGGTCTGCTCGACGTAGCCGGCGGGCTGGAAGACACGCGGTCCATCCTCTCGCACGCGCAAAACACTTTTCGCACTGCAGGAAGCCGCTTGTTTGCGGCGGATGATCTCAACGAATCCGACGCCATGGTGGAGCTTTGCCTGCAACTCAATCGCACAATTCTGGATTCTGCGCAAGGGGTTCATAGCTGTCCTGCCTTCGCCGGCTGCTATAACGAGAATCTCGGCGTCCTCTGCTACTTCAACGCCGGCCATACGCCTGGCTTAGTGCGCGACACCACTGGCATTGCCGAACTCGCGGCCACAGGGCTGCCCCTTGGCCTGTTTTCGCACGCTACCTGCGATGCACCGATGGTCGCGCTGGCTCCCAGCGCCGTGCTCCTTCTCGCCTCGCGGGGTGTCATCGAAGCCAAACGGCGCCGCCACGAATTTGGACTCGACCGGGTCAAGGAGATTTTTCGGCGGTCGCGCGGCCCCATGGCCAAGGAAATTTGCCTCAGCATACTCGATGGGGTGCGCCAGTTCATGGGGACGGCACCCACACATAACGACGTAACCACACTCGCTTTGGTGCGCGACGCAAACGCGGCCAGCCCGGAAAACACTTAGCGCCTTTGCGCTTTTCCTTTGGCCCGCTCTGCCCTGGCGACGGGCTTCTCCGGGGTTAGCGGAGCCAATTCGTCCGCAGTTACGAAAAGTGGCTCGATGTCGGTAGGCACATCTTGCAATCCCTCCAAGGTCTTTCGCATGGGCGGTCGTATTACACCTAACTCATCGAGCATCTTCTTCGCTCCCGCATAGTCGCCTTCGGCCTCCAGGGTGAGCAGCTCATGATCGAGTTCCGCGACAGCGCTCGCGATTTTTCCCATATCCACGGCGTAGGTTCCATCTTCATGATGGATAAAGGCTCCCTTATCCAAGAGGAAATTGAACTGCACGGCCGTACCTTTGCCGTGGGCTTCGTTCAACCCAAAGCGCAGGCTGCGAAAGGTCGAAGCCAGGTAGGTGGTATAGAGCTGCCGTTGCGCGGCTTCATCCGACGATAGCACCGGCCCCAATCCCATCTCTTTTGCATGATCCATCATGTACTGCAATGCAAACAGGCCAGTGATATCCGCTTTTGCCTCCTCGAGCGGCGCGTACAGTTCCTTCAATTCTTCCCGCGGAGTGGTATCGCGGCCCTGCACCTTGATTTGATGCGGACCCAGCCCATGCATGAGCTCGTGAGCCAGGATATGAGTGAAGAACGACTCAAAACTCACGTCTACCATGGCATTGCGCTCCAGCGTTCGGCGCGCAATGGGCAGCAACACACTGCGGAATTTTGCCTCCTGTACATTCTTCAACATTACCCGCTTGCTTCCTTTTTGCTGCACTACACGATCGTCATTCGGCAAGTTGTAGGCCGCAGTTTGGACGCCATGGGCGCCATCCCCCGCACTCAGGATTTCATCCACGACGCGGATAGGCGCGGCCGCTCCCAGCTTGGGGTTGCGATACTGGGCATCCAATGGGAGATGATCTTCGATTTCCTGTAAGTGTTGCGCGAACGCCGAGAGCTTTGTTGTTTCCGCGTCGTCGCGCAGATTCACGTACGCCTCAAACGCCGCCTTGTAACCAAAAAGCTCGTCGTTGTAGGTTTCATATGGACCAATCGTGATGTCGAGCGGAGCATCTAAATCCATCCAGGCAAGATCGCTCTCGTAGTAATCGTTGGACAGAAAAGCATCCGCCCGCAAACTAAGGAACTTCTTGAGCGATTCATTCTCGGTCAGGGCAGCGGCTTCCCGCAGCAGCCCGGCGGCACGAGCCAGGTCATCCTTGTACGCCTCGCTGTAAGGAACGGCCAGCAGATCCGAAGCGTTGCCGCCGTCTTTCTTCCGCCGGATAACGGTGAAGAAGCTCTTTGCCTGCTCCTGATCTTTCGCCGGAAGCAATGCCACCCACTGCTCGAAATCCTGGTTGGTCATGTTCTCCGGATAGAAATTCGCCCCGGGAAGCTTGTGTTCCGCCACGCCGGGCAAGAAGGCCCGGTTGTCGTCAATACCTGACCACGGTCCCTTATTGAGCCAGAAATAATGCAGGCGGGCTTCGCCCAGCGGTGTTTTGTCTTTTTGCAGCCGCACGTAGAGAGCCTGGTTGCCGCTCCATAGCTGTTGCAGGAAAATATCATCGAGCAGGCGCGCAGCTTCAATCAGCTTTACCAACGCCTGACGGTCTCCCAAGGAGAGGGTGCCCGTCTCCACCCGTAACGGTGTCGGCGCAAAGCGGCGGCTCATTTTTTCCAGCTGTGCCAGGTCCGGAGCCGAGGAGCTTTTCTTTTGCGGATTCGCCGGAATACACACCCCCAAACAGACAACGATCACCACGACGTACCAGAATCCTCGGACCACTTCCACCTCCCGCGCCTCAATCCTATGGGCCAATCTGCAGTAGGAAGAAAAACCGCATCATAACAGCATGAGGCTACCCGCCGCATTCGGGCGGGGGTACAATTTATACTGTTGTTTTGCTCCGGCAGTCCGCGGGCTCCGGGGACGTAGGATGGCTTCAGAAATGTCTATGAAAAAGTTACTTCCCTGGCTTCTGTTGTTTTGTTGCGCCGCCGCTCTCGCTTTCTCCGCCAACACGGTGGTTGAGGAGATCATCGCCCGCGTCAACAACCGGATCATTACGCTCTCCGACTACAAGCATAGCCAGGAGGCGCTCCGGCAGGAAGTTCAGCAGCAGGATCCCGCCCACGCAGACGCGCTCTACAAAGAACGGGAAAAGGATATTCTGCGCGACCTGATTGATCACCAACTGCTCCTGGAGAAGGGCGCCGACCTGGGCATCACCGGGGACACCGAGCTCATCAAGTGGCTCGATAACATGCGCAAGGAAATGAAGCTCGACTCCATGGACGATCTGGAGAAGGCGGCCACCGCGCAGGGTGTCTCCTTCGAGGACTTCAAGCAGAACCGGCGCAATGAGATCATCATGCAACAGGTAATTGGACGGGAAGTTGGCTCACGTCTTGGACAAAGCATCACCAAAGACGATGAGCAACGTTATTACGACGAGCACAAGAACGAGCTGCAGCACCCCGAGCAAGTTCGCCTGAGTGAGATCCTCATCGCCCCGAAGAAGGACGTCGATGAAAAAGAGGCTCTGGCAGCAGCCCGCGCGAAGGCTGAGGACCTGCTCGCCCAGATTCGCAAGGGCGCAAGCTTCGAAGACATCGCCAAAAAGAACTCCGACGGCCCAACCGCCGGCGCAGGGCGGCGATTTGGGCGACTTCCAACGCGGCACTCTTGCCAAGGTATTTGAGGATAAAGTCTTCGCCATGAAAGCCGGGGACATCTCGGACGTGGACCAGACCAAACAAGGTTTCATCATCATGAAGGTAACGGAGCACCAGACCGCGGGCATTCCCTCCTTCAAAGAGGTCGAGCCTCAGGTGGAGAACGCCCTTTACATGGAGAAGCTCCAGCCCGCGCTCCGCGAATATCTTGCCAGGCTGCGGGAGGAAGCCTTTATTCCGCCTCCCAAAGCCGGGTATGCAGATACCGGAGCCACGGGCAAGGAAACGGTCCCCATCGAAACAACCCAGACCGAGGCCAAGGCCAAGAAGCTCACCAAGAAGAAGAAAAAGTTAGGGATTTTCTAGACGTTGAAGATGTGCTTCGTAAGGCAGGAAAGACTGTCTGGGTGGCGCGCAGCGTTATATCCTGCGATAATCCTCTGAAATTCCCCTACGCATGAAGGACTTCTTCATCTGCGATTGTGTGCAGCACGACAATAAAGTTATCACCTCCAGCTTCGTCGTGGTCTCCAAGCAAGTCAAACCCAAGAAAACCGGGGAGCCTTATCTCGCGCTTACCCTGGGCGACCGCAGCGGCCAGCTCGAAGCCAAAATGTGGGACAACGTCGAAGAGGCCCTCGACGTCTTTGAGCAGGATGATTTCATCAAGGTAAAAGGCCTCATCAATAAATACAGAAACCGCTTCCAGCTCACCATTCACAAGCTGCGTCCGCTGGGTGATTCTGAGATTGATTTCGCCGACTACCTGCCTAAGACCACCAAAGATATTGGACAGCTCTGGCAAGCCCTGGCCGGCTATGTCGCCGGGCTGCAGAATCCTTATCTCAAGGCACTGCTTGGAGCTTTCATGTCCGATCAGCAAATCGCCGAGGCCTATCGCAATGCTCCCGCCGCGAAGACGCTGCATCATGCTTACATCGGAGGCCTGCTGGATCATGTGGTTTCGCTTTGCAGGTCCGCCGATTTGCTCTGCCAGAACTATCCGCAGATCAATCGCGACCTTCTGTTCACCGGTATTTTCCTGCATGACATTGGCAAAATTCACGAGCTGACCTACAACCGCTCGTTTTCCTACACCACGCGTGGCCAGTTGCTCGGTCATATGGTGATTGAGTTGGAAATGCTTCAGGGCAAAATCGCTCAGGTGCCCGGATTCCCGGATGAACTCAAATCTCTAATCGAGCACTTGATCATCAGCCACCACGGCCAATATGAATTCGGCTCGCCCAAGTTGCCCATGTTCCCGGAAGCGCTCATGCTGCACTATCTCGACGATCTCGACTCCAAGCTGGAGAGCATGCGCGCCCACTTCGAACGCGAGGCTGGAGCCGAAGGCGCGTGGAGCAGCTACAATCCATCGCTCGGCCGCCCGTTGCTGAATACCGCTAAATTCCTGGAGAAAAAAGAGAAGGATGAAGACAAGCCGGACCAGGAAAAGAGCAAAGCGCCTGCGGAACCTGGCAACGGCGGCGACGATCTCGAGCTTGATTTTTCCGCTGGCACCGAACCGTCTATCTCCATTACCGTGGCTGTGCCGCCCCGCAAGATTTAGTTCGAGGCACTGCCTGCACTTAAAGGTTTTCGTTCATGCAAACCTACTTGTGAAAATCCGTTCACACGCCTTACTCTTTATGCAAGACATACTTGGGGGAAATTATGCGCTCGCGTAGCCTCATGCTGATTCTCGGTCTCTATCTGCTTTTCGCACTCGCTTGCAGCAGCAAGCCTACCGGAGCCAACAGCCCGAATGGATCCGGCAACAGTAGTAACGCCAGCGACAACACCAGCGCTGCCAGCCCCGCGCCCAACAACTCGTCCGCGCCCACCGCGCAGGAAACCAAGGCCGGACCGATGACGGTTCCCGCGGGTACTGAGCTGACGGTACGCCTCGGCCAGGCCGTCGGTTCCAAGATCAGCAGGCCTGGTCAGAGCTTCTCCGCAACCCTGGCGAATCCTGTCGAAGTAAGCGGCACAGTTGCGCTGCCTGCAGGCGCCAGCGCCTCGGGCACCGTCGTGGATGCGCAACCTCTGGGACACTTCGCCGGTGGTGCGCGCCTGCAAGTGCAACTCACGTCTATCAGTGTGAACGGCGCAGATCAGCCGATTCAAACCGCTTCCATCGTTCGCGTCATCAAGGGCAAAGGCAAACGAACCGGAATCATGGCGGGAGGCGGAGCGGCCTTAGGAGCCATCATCGGCGGAATTGCCGGAGGCGGCAAAGGGGCCGCTATCGGAGCGCTTGCGGGCGGCGGCGCCGGCACCGCAGGCGGAGCGGCAACGGGAAACAAGGAAATCGTTCTGCCCGCCGAGGCCGCCTTGACCTTCAAGTTGCAGCAGGCGCTGGAGATCAAGTAAGTGCGGATTTGCTCGGCATAGACGTTAGCTCGCTACTCGCGTCTGAGCGCAGCCATCGGATCTGTGTGTGCGGCGCGGCGCGCCGGCCAAAAACCAGCCAAGGCTCCCGCGACAATCAACGTGGCCGTGGCGCCAGCAATGGCGACAGGATCTTGCGGCCCGACGCCAAATATCAATCGCCTCACCAACTGAGCGGCTGCGATAGTGACTGGGAGTCCGATGAGGATACCGCCTAGAAGCACCATCATCGTCTCCCGCATAATTAGCCACACCACGTCCCCGCGCCGTGCACCCAGTGCGATGCGGACACCGATTTCCGCGGTGCGGCGCTCCACCTGATAGGCCACCACTCCGTAAATGCCGACGCACCCAAGGAGCACCGCAAGCAATGCAAAGAACCCGGACAATGTGGAAAACATACGATCCTGGCGAAGTTGGCTTTGGATCACTTCCGGCAGAGTTCTGACATCGGTGACCAGGGCTTCGCCGTCAATCATGTGAATTTGTCGGACGATGGAAGGCGCGAGCGAGGTTGGTTCCGCCGCGGCGCGAACATGTAGGACATACGATGCGCTCACGGGTTCCTGCAAAATCGGGCGAAAAACCATGGGTTCGGCCACATCGCGCACACTCCCGTACTTGGCATCGCCCACCACGCCGACGATTTCGTACCGGTTTGCCGAACTGGGGCCGTTGTCACCAAAACGTTGACCCACGGGGTTTGCAGTCCCGAAAAACCGGCGCGCAAAGGACTGATTGACCACTGCGACCTTGGGGCTATTTTCGCGATCCAGTTGTCCGAATTCACGGCCCATCAGCACGGGGATAGCCACCGTAGCGAAAAAGCCCGGGCCAACATTGTTGTCGTTCACTTGGGCATCTACAAGCTGCCCGGACCCGGCAATCCATAATGTCTGATTCCAGCCTCCATTGCCGAAGACGGCGTTTCCCGCCAGCGCCATGCCACGCACTCCCGGCAGACCCGACACCCTGTCGGTAAGTTGCGTCCAGAATTGCTGCAGTTGTTGAGGACTTTCGCTTGAACCATGAACATTCATCAGTAGCAGCTTCTCGCGAGCCAGTCCGAGGTCAGTGGTGCCAAGATTTCCCAAGCTGCGCGCGAATAACCCCGCGCCCACCAGCAGCACAAGCGAGAGCCCTACTTGCACCACGAGCAACACCTTGGCAAAAGGGATGTTCGCCGGGCCATGTCGCGAGTGTTCGGCATGGATGACTGCTGCAGGGTCGGTGCGAGTCGCACGGATCGCAGGCCCCAGACCGAACAGCAGCGCGGTTACTAGCGAAAGCGCTAAGCCAAAGCCCAATACGCGATAATCGAGCAGGAATTCGAGGGCAACTGTGTTCACCAGGAACCCGAGCATCAGGCGATGACCCCAAGCCGCGACCAACAATCCCAACGCGCCCCCGGCGAGTGCAAGGAGAAGATTCTCCGTTAACGACTGACGCACGATACGCCAGCGCCCCGCGCCAACTGCGAGGCGAATGCCGATCTCGCGAGACCGAGCGACGGATCTAGCCATCACCAAATTGGCCAGGTTTGCGCAAGCAATCAGCAGTATCAGTCCAGTGAGTCCGATCAGAATTTTCAACGTGTTGGAATATTCCCAGTAGGTCCAGCGCAGCCCGGCGGTTCCGTTGGTTGCGCGGCTAATCAAAAGTGTCTGCGACAGGAATGACTCGCGCTCATGCCCGGGCCATTCTTTCGATTCATTGCCGAAAGACTCCAGTGCCTGAGCGAATAACGGTGCCAGCGCCGTGCGCGCCTGCGTCGTCGAGATACCCGCTTTCAAGTGACCCAGCACCCACGTTTGGTCCAGCGGTTGAACTGTGGCCGCAAACGGCACCCACAAATCGGGAACCTCGGAGCGATCCACCCCAAAAAACTCTCTTGGCATCACGCCAACGATGGTCAGCAACTCGCCATTTACACGCGCCGTCGTCCCGATGATTGACGGATTCTGCCCAAAGCGACGGGCCCAGAAGCCATAGCTCAGAACTATCGCACGGTCAGCACCGGTGCCTTCGTTATCGGGAAAGATAGCGCGCCCGATCAGCGCCTTGATCCCGAGAGCCTGGAAGAACGAGCCGGATACGACATCGCAATAGACCCTCTCTGGTGCCGCAGGGCCTACGCGGAAAACTCTCTCTGACGGATAAACCGCGAAGACATCCTCCAGCACGGTACGATCATGCTGGAGATACTTGAATACTGAGTAGGGCAGGTTTGTCATAATGGTCTGCCCGTCCACCCTGCCGAACTCGACCAATCGCTCGGCATTCTTAACCGGCAGGGCCCGCAAGAGCATTACATTCATCAGGCTGAAAAGAGCCGTATTCGCGCCAATACCAAGCGCCAGCGAAACAACGGCAACAATGCTAAACGCTCGTGCTCTCGTAAGCGTATGCACGGCATAACGGAGATCCTGCCATAGAGTCCACAGAAAGTTTCTGGCAAGACTTCCGATGCGATCACACAATTCCACAAAAGCATTTGTCATGACGACTCCAAAGTTCGTCAGCATGTCCTCCGCGACCTCTGGTCCCAATGATCGAGGTCACAAGTGTTGTCGCGGCGATCCAGATCACCGCGCGCGTCGCTCTACTCATATCGCAGCGCCACCATGGGATCGATCTTGGTCGCGCGGCGCGCGGGTATCCAAGCTGCCAAGAGTCGCCACTAGGAAGAGCAAAAGCATGCTCGCGCCGAGCGTGATTGCGATTTGTCGGAGCGACGCCGTACAGCTGACTTGCGATCAAGCGAGTCGTCCCAGAGCCAGCAGACATCCTGCGCCAAGGCCACCCAACACCAAGAACGAGGCTCTGCCTGAGTACAAGCCACAGAATCTCTCTTGCGATCCGCGCCTAGAGCCATGCGAATGCCGATTTCGGCGGTTCTGCGGGCTCACGTTGTAAGCCATGATCCCATACAGAGCCAACGCAGGCGAGCGCGAGGCCGAGCGCGCCAAAGAGCCGGCCAAGCTGGGCGAAAAGTCGCTCCGTGCTCAGCGAGCTGTTGATCTGCTGTTCTTGGGTCCTCATCTCAACCACAGGCAAGTTCGGGTCAAGGGCGCGCACCACTGAATAGATTTCCTTCGCGACCGTGGCGCGCTGGCGGCCGTGCGAACCTCGAAGGTCATGTCAAAATCCACGGACTCTGCAGGAATGGAATATACGCAACGGGCGGAGGCTCGGCGCGGACGCTGGAAAACTTTACGTCTCCGACAATGCCCACTACTTCGATCCAGTCTTTTCCACCCTGCCAGCGGAATCTTCTTCCGATCGGCGACATGTCCGGGAAATACTTGCGGGCAAACGTTTCATTTATCGTTGCGACCTTGGGCCGGCTCGCCGTGTCCCCGGTTTGCGGTCCGCGGCCGGCCAGCAGGGGAATACCCATCGTCTCAAAGAAGTGCGGCGAATGTAGTTCGATGCTGGTGCTCATTCGCTTACTGGATCGAGGTCGCTCCTTCGACTTCGATGGCATTCCAACCGGCCATGGCCACGTCGCTGATCAGGACGTCACTCGATGCGCTGGCGGAGACAACTCCGGGAATCGCGTTGAGCCGGTCCAGGAGGCGATTGTAAAAGAGGGTAGAGCTTTTCTCCTGAGTGTATCCATTGGCCGATCGGGGTGAGACTGAACACCAGAACATTCCGAGGATCAAATCCCAGGTCAGCAGACTTGAGATTCTGAAGGGTTCGAACCATCAGCCCCGCGACAACAACCAGCAAGAAGCGAGATGGCGAGTTGGAAGGCGACCAGGAGCTTCCGTGACCACAGCCGGCCCTTGCCTGACGCGTGCCGGCTCGACGTGCTCCCCTTCAAGTCTGCGGAGAGTTCAATTCTCGGTTGCCCGCGCTGCCGGGCCTAGAGCCAAACACGATGCCGCTGAAAAGGGAAAGCCCGGCAGTGAAAGCCGAAAACCCTCAGGTCGGGGCTCACATTCAATCCGAGGTTGATGAATGAGGAGCTGGGTAGGAATGCCAGCATGTAGCGGCTGGCCCACCACGCCAGCAGGAACCCCGCTGCGCCGCCGAGTGAGACCAGAACCACGCTCTCTGTAACCAACTGGCGGATCGAGTCTCCCGCGTCTGGAACCTAGCGCCAAACGGACGGTGAATTCCTTGTGCCGCGGGCCGCCCCCGCGCCAGAAAGAGACTGGCAACGTTCGCACACGCGATCATCAACAGAAGAGTAACAACCACCATCAGGATGGTCACGGGCTTGGCAAAGAATTGGGCCATGAAGTTTGGCCCTTTGCTGCCTGGCAGACAAAACGATTTCCGGGAGACCGCCTCCTTGGCAATGGTCGTCCACTCCGGGGTCAGCATTCCCTGGAAGAATGCTGTTGGTTTCAAGCTGCGCCTGTTGCTCGGAAACGCCAGGTTTCAGCCGCGCCATGATCTGCAATCCCCAGCGGTTATCAGCGGTTAGGAGAGGCAACTTGCCCCCCAACTCCCAGCGGCCGATGTGTTCCCCTTGCATCATCGGGACGGTCACGTCGGGCGCGCTGATGAAACCGAAGTATTGCAGCCCCTGAAAATCCTTCGGCGTGACGCCAACGATGGTGCATGGGGTATTATTATAACCAGCGTTCTGCCTGGAACGGAAGGATCCCCTCCGAACGCTGTCTGCCAGAAGCGATAACTGATGGCGGCAGCACAAGGCGCATTCGCTTGGTC
This sequence comes from uncultured Acidobacteriaceae bacterium, assembly GCA_963697035.1. Lineage (GTDB taxonomy): Bacteria > Acidobacteriota > Terriglobia > Terriglobales > Acidobacteriaceae > PALSA-270. The sequence goes on from CAVOMN010000006.1 coordinate 224,019, forward strand.
ATCACTTTCCACCAGCAGGCGGCCTGCAGCAGCTTGAATGCCCAGAGCCGAAAAGTAAGTTCCCGGAAACTGCCACTGCAATCCCGCTGTGTCCTGAACCTCGGTCGCTGACGTTCATTCGCAGCAATGGGGCAAATGCAAACACGTCTGAGAATCGCTGAGTCCGGCTTTGAATTGCTTTAAAGATCTGAGTAAGTAAAAACATTCATGAGATCCCGTCCAGACCGCGGGTCGGTAGGATTGCTGTTTCCGGTAAATATGAGGCTTTCCGGCTGCTTTGCCGGCCCAGGTGAGGATCACAAGCTGCCGCGGATCTCTGACGGGAAGGTTCTTGAACAGCAAAGCATTCGCCAGGCTGAAGATTGCTGTGTTGGCTCCTATACCTAACGCGAGGGTAACAATGACGGTCGCCGTGAAACCCGGATTCTTGCCCAGCACCCGCACGGCATAACGCAGATCCTGCCAAAGACTGCCCATGACGCCTCCTTACGGACGCGAGCATCCGGCAATGATTACAAAGCCCAACACTGTAATGATGGCAATCTTTCCGCCAAACTAGACTCGACACGCAAGTCACTGATCTCGAAGGATTTCTGGCGTTTTCGCTGCTTTGCGAACAGACTCTGACTGTCCATTCGTGGACATTGTTGTCCGGAAACGGACAGTGGAGTGACTACACTGCCCCGCTTTAGTGCAAACTTTTCGTATCTCACACATTCTAAAGATAAATTTACGTGTTTATACGTACTAAATTAGCACTACACGATATTCCAGTTGTCCGTCACTTCCCTACCGCAACCAATTCCCCGGGCGAGACCTTTCGCGGCGCACCTTCACTCTTCTGCGCATCCACCACGGCGATGGCTGCCACGTTGACGATCTCCTCCACTTGCGTGCCTCGGGTCAGCAAATGCACCGGCTTGCTCATGCCCATCAGAACGGCGCCCAGCGTCTCCGCGCCGCCGATCTTCAGCAGCAACTTGTAAGCAATGTTGGCCGAGTCGAGATCGGGAAAGATCAGCACGTTGGCGCCGCCTTTTAGCGCGCTGAAGGGATAAGTTTGCTCCAGCACGCTCCGGTGAAACCGCCACGTCGGCCTTGATTTCTCCATCCACAATGAGCGTCGGGTCGGCTTTGTGCAGCAACTCCACCGCTTTGCGCACCTTGTCGCATTGCGGATGCGCCGTGCTGCCGAAACGTGGAGAACGAAAGCATGGCCACCCGCGGCACCACGTCAAAGCGCCGCGCCACGTCGGCGGTACAGAGAGCGATCTCCACCAAGATCTTCCGCGGTCGGCTCGATGTTGACGCTGGTATCGGCCAGAAAGTACATATCTCCGCTGCGCGTAACCAGCGGGTAGCAGCCCGAAACTTTGTGCAGGCCTTCGCGCATGCGCACGATTTGCAGTGCCGGGCGGATCGTGTCTGGAAAATGTTGGGTCACGCCAGCCACCAGCGCGTCTGCGTCTCCCATATGCACCATCATCGAGCCGAAAATGTTTGGGATTGTTGATGAGCGCGCGCGCCTCGGAGAGCGTTACTCCCCGGCGCTGCCGCAGGCGAAACAGTTCCTGAATGTAGCTTCGCCCGCAGCGGCGATTTCGCGGGGTCGACCATGCGCACATCCCTGAGATCCAGCTCTAGTTCCTTCTTCTTTAGCCCGGATGGTTTCCGCATTGCCCAGCAGGATCGGCAACGCGATTCTTTCTTCCACCAGGTTGTGGCAGGCGCGCAGAATTTTGTCGTTCTCGCCTTCAGGGAAGACAACCTGTTTGGGTTTCGCCTGCGCTTTGTGAATCATCATGCGCGAGATGGCGTGGGCCTTGCCCAGCCGCCGCTCCAGTTGCTCGCGATAGACTTCAATGTTGACTGGCTCCTGGGCTACTCCGGAGCTGCATGGCGGCTTCCGCCACCGCCGAGGCCTCCCAGATCAACACGCGAGGATCAAAGGCTTCGGGATCAGGTAGTCGGCGCCAAAATGCAGGCGCTCGACGCCGTAGGCACGGCAAACCGAATCAGGAACGTCTTCCTTGGCCAGATCGGCCAGCGCATGCGTAGCCGCCAACTTCATTTCTTCGTTGATCGCGGTGGCATGAACATCCAGCGCCCCGCGAAAAATAAAGGGAAACCCAAGAACATTATTTACCTGGTTGGGATAATCGGAGCGGCCGGTGGCCATGATGAGGTCGTCGCGGCACGCCTTGGCTTCTTCGTACGTGATCTCGGGATCGGGATTCGCCATGGCAAAAATAATGGGACGATCGGCGCCATGCTGCGCACCATTCCGGCGTCACAGCTCCTTTGACGGACAGGCCGGCGAACACGTCCGCGCCTTCCAGCGCCTGCGCCAAGGTGCGCAGCTGTCGTGTCATGAGCGAAGCGCTCCTTATAAGGATTCATGCCTTCGCGACGGCCCTTGTAGACCACTCCCTTGGTGTCGCAAAGGTGATGTTTTCCCGCTTCGCGCCCAGGCGGACATAGTGCTCGGCGCAGGCAATGCCCGCGGCGCCGGCGCCGTTGATCACGATGCGCACTTCGCCAATTTTCTTGTCTGCAACCTCCAGCGCATTCAGCAGCGCCGCGCCGGAAATGATGGCGGTGCCGTGCTGGTCGTCGTGAAAGACCGGAATGTGCATCGTCTTCTTCAGAGTCTCCTCGATGTAGAAGCATTCCGGCGCTTTGATGTCTTCCAGGTTGATGCCGCCGAAAGTCGGCTCGAGCAGTTGGCATAGCTTGATGACGTCATCGGGATCATGGCTGTTGACTTCAATATCGAAGACATCGACATCGGCAAAGCGTTTGAACAGCACGCCCTTGCCTTCCATGACCGGTTTGCCAGCAAGCGCGCCAATATCGCCCAGCCCGAGTACCGCGGTTCCATTGCTAACCACAGCCACCAGATTTCCCCGCGCGGTGTACTTGAAAGCGTCGTGAGGATTCTTCTGAATCTCCAGGCAAGGATCGGCAACACCGGGCGTGTAGGCGAGGCTCAGGTCACGTTGCGTCCGGCAAGGCTTGGTGGGAGTAACTTCAATCTTTCCCGGCCGCCCGCTGGAATGATAATCGAGCGCTTGCTGCTTGGTTACAGGCATAAGTCCCTTCGTAGCGTTTCACTCCACCACACGAACACCGCTCAGCGCGCGGGAGACTGGCCACGTAGGCGAGCGCCGGGGTTACTTTCAGTATGTTCCGTGGCATGGGTAGCAACTGTGACGGTAATCACAGCGCGATGTGCGGAATATGGCGAATCAGATAGCTTCTGCGCAGTTGTACCGATTTGGACGTAAATTGAGCGGAAATTTGTAACGAACTGCTGCAACTGCCGCCGAGCTTTGCTCGGCCTAGAGGAGTCGAATATCCTTAGGCTTTGCTCCTTCGCGACCGGGGTTACAGGCGTTTAAAGCGGAACATGCCCCTTTTGCCCGCATAAGGCGGGTGGTGCCGTTGAGCCTTGGGACGCTTTTTGCCGGAATCTCTTGCGAAAGCAGCTGAGGAGATACAAAGCAGGAATACAACAATTGTCTTTTTCATGTTGCATTCTTACCCGGAAGTACAATGCCCTCAATAGCACTTTCGTACCGGGAATAATTGGCGAAGGATAGCGTCAAATGCCGCCATGGGCGCGGCATTCAAAAAATACGCAAGACGCAGAAACTGCGGCACTTATTTACACTCTTGTACTTATACTTCTGAAGCTACCAGAGTAGAACCGTAGGGATTCAACAAGGGCTATTCTGCTCGATAGACGATATTCCCGCCGACGATGGTCGCCATCATCTTTCCCGTGAACTGCCAGCCATCGAACGGGAGTATTGTGCGATTTGGAGAGGGACTTCGCTGCGTCGAATGTCCAGCGCGCATTGGGATCGAAGAATCGTCACGTCGGCGTGGCTGCCGCGGGCGAGGGTGCCGCGTCCATGCAGATCCAGCACGCGCGCCGGGCCGGCGGTGAAGAGCTCGACGATACGCACGTCAGCGGAATTTTGTGTTCACGATGCAGGCGCGTGATGGCCAGGCCGACCGCAGTCTCCAGCCCGGTGATGCCGAAGGCGGCGCGCTCAAACTCAACGCACTTCTCATGCATGGCATGAGGAGCGTGGTCGGTGGCGATGGCATCGATCGGTGCCGTCGGCCAGCGCCACCAGGATCGCCTCAACGTCCGACGCCGAGCGCAATGGCGGATTCATCTTGAAGTTGGCATCATAGTCACCGCACGTCGGCGTCGGTCAGCGTGAAGTGATGCGGGCGTGACTTCGCAGGTCACACGCACTTTGCTGCGCTTGCCTCGGCGCACAGCTTTGAGCGCATCGGCGGTCGAAAGATGCGCCACATGCAATCGCGCGCCCATGAATTGTTGCGCTAGTTGCACGTCGCGCTCGACCACGGAAGACTCCGCTGAGGATTTCATGCCACGCAATCCAAGGCGAAAAGCGGTCGGCCCGTCATGCATCGAAGCAGCCTTCGGTTTCACGCGTATCTTCGGCGTGCTGGATGACGGGCAAATTGATTTCTGCTGCCAAGCGCAGGGTTTCGCGCATGATGCCGTCGCTCGAGAATGGGCTTGCCATCGTCGGTTACGGCGACCGCTCCGGCGCGTTGCAGGGCGCCAAAATCGGTGAGAGCTGCGCCCTTGCTGGCCTTCGTCGCGGCGCGCGATGGGGAAAACATTCACCACCGCGCCATGCTGCGGCTGCTGAATCCAGGTCACCCAGTTCGGTTGAGTCCACCACCGGTTGCGTGTTGGGCATGCAGCAGACGGAAGTGAACCCTCCCGCCGCGGCGGCGGCAGTGCCCGTGGCAATGGATTCCTTATAGCTTTGGCCGGGTTCGCGCAGGTGAACGTGGATGTCAATGAAACCAGGCGCGACGATCAGCCCGCGCGCATCGAACTTTTCGCTGGCGCTGCCGCGGATCTTGCCTGGCGGGGCAACCTCGGCTACGCGGCCGTCGCGCAGCAGGACGTCCATGGGTGCGTCGATCTTTGCCGCGGGATCAATAACGCGGCCGCCTCGAATCAGCAGACTGTTGACTTTTTTTCTGATTCAGGTAACTTCCTGCATAAGAATTTCTTACCACGGAGACACCAAGACACGGAGAGAGTCTGATTCCTATTTCAAAACGCTGATCTGTGTCTCCGTGACTCTGTATCTCTGTGGTGCAATGAATCTTCATCTCACTTTCCCCAACGCCTTCGCCAGAATCGCCATGCGCACCGGCACGCCGTTGCGAACTTCTTCCACAATCGCCGATTGCGGGCAGTCGGCGACCTCCCAGGTCAACTCCAGCCCACGGATAATCGGTCCGGGATGCATGAGTATAGCGTCTTTCTTCGCCAGCTTGAGGCGCGCCATGGTCATCTGGTAACGCGCGACATAATCTTGCAGGCTGATTTTCTGTCCGGCGAGACGCTCTTTTTGTACGCGCAAAACCATGACGACATCGGCGCCGTGCACCGCTTCTTCGGCGGTCCGGCTGATGTGCAGGCCGGGCGCCAGCTAGTGGCGAGGTCGGGTAGAAATTCCGGCGGACCGCAGAGCGTGATCTTCGCGCCGAACTTGCTGAGCAAGATGAACCGCGGAGCGGGCGACACGGCTGTGATAGATGTCGCCGACAATCGCGACCTGTAGTCCTTTGAGCTTCTTTTTGTGGCGCAGAATGGTGTAGGCGTCGAGCAACGCCTGCGAAGGATGCTCATGCATGCCGTCGCCCGCGTTGATGACCGGGATATCCAAATGCGCGGCCATCAAATGCGGCGCGCCGGCGCGGGGATGGCGAATGACGATCACATCCGCGCCGACCGCCCGCAGAGTGTAAGCCGTGTCGAGCAACGACTCGCCCTTCTCGATGCTCGATCCACTGGAAAGAACCAGCGTAGTCATGGCGCCCAGCGACTTGGCGGCAATTTCAAACGAGCTGCGGGTTCGCGTCGAGGCTTCGTAGAAAAGCAGCAGCACGCGCTTACCGCGCAGCAGAGGCCGCGGCTTGAGCGGATTCATGCGCCGGGCAAGCTGCAACAGACTGAGAATCTGCGCGGGCTCGGCATGCTCCATGCCGAGCAGAGAGCCGCGCGTCGCTTTTGGCTGGTTCGCAGATTGGGTGTGGCGTGCCGTCATTGTAAGCGGCACGGGAACTTTGTGTCTCGCGGCCAACGATCTAGTGCTCGTTTTTCTACCAGCAGAACCTTATCCACGTCGTCCACTTCGCGCAATTGCACCTTGATCATTTCCTGATATGTGGTTTGTGCTTTGCGTCCGACAAAGGTGGCTTCGATGGGCAATTCGCGGTGGCCGCGGTCAATCAACACGCAGAGCTGAACCTTCTTGGGACGGCCCTGGCGGAATAGGGCGTCCATGGCGGCGCGCGTCGTTCGGCCGGTGTAAAGCACGTCATCCACCAGAATGATGTTTTTCCCGGTGACGGAGAATCCTATTTCCGCTTTTTGCGCTGCCGGCCTGGGCTCCCGGAGGGATAGGTCGTCGCGATGAGCAGTAACGTCGAGCGTGCCCACCGGCACCGGGCTCTTTTCGATGCGCTCGATGAGTTGCGCCAAACGCTGCGCCAGCGGCACCCCGCGCTTGCGGATCCCACCAGGCCGAGATCGGCGGCGCCGTTATTTTTCTCCATGATTTCGTGGGCCAGGCGGACCAGAGTGCGCTCGATTTCCGACTCAGACATGAGTTGAGTCTTCTCACGCGGCTCATGAGGGTGGGATAGAAGATTTCGCAGGCATGAACGCTGAATGATACGCGGGCGAGAGCGGTGTGGGGCAAGGCAAGCGACGCGAAGTCAGCCCCGTTCATTCTTTCTCCGCAGCGTGACCGCGCCCAGACACACCGCCCAGACTGGACAGGATCAGGAAAAGGAAAAACATCACTATCAGACCCAGGATCATGACCACTACCAGTCCTTGAGGAGTCTTCAGATATTGCAGCATTTGTTGAGCTCTGGGGATCCGAGTTACGCGCGGCGGCTTGTTCGACTGCTTGCATGAGCGCGGCCGGAGTTCGCCTCCCGAACGAAAAATCGCGGCTTCCAGAGCGCTGATGACGGCAAAAATGCCGAAACCAAATAGCCCGCTGAGCGCGCCCAGACGTATCCCTAAGGCCGGAAGTGAGATTGGCATGGAAGACCCGGCGGCGGTAGAAGAGAACGGCCAGGAAACCGGCGGCGAGCATTCCCAGGCCGAAAGAGGCTCCCAGCGGAACCGCCATCAAGAGTGGCAGCAATCATCCCGCTTGGGCCGCGGAGCGCAGGGCATGCGGCCAGGCGATGCCACGCTCGACGGAATGCCGCCGTAAGCAGGCGGCTGATTCGCCACGGCATCGGGAGCCAAGGCGGCTTCAACTGGCGGCAGCGGAAGCCACCCGAATTTGCGGAGCATTGCAGTGGCGGCAGAAGGCGGTGCCGTCCTCGACCGCCGCGCCGCACCGATAGCAGGGATGTTCCACCGGATTTCAAGGTACAGCACTGCAGGCGCGAGAGGCAAGGCAGGACAACTAAAGAAAGCGCAATGTATTGGACCGCCAGAGCGGCATCGTCATGCCGCGACTGATAAGGAAGTCAGGCTCACTTCTCAGATCGTGGTCCCTTGATTCGTGCGCACGTACACCAGGGCGAAGCTGGAGCCTTTGCCATCCGGATCAATCGCGACGACATGCTGATTTCTCGTGACTGCCTACTTTCAATTCGATTGTCTTTGCCGGTATGGGAATCGCAGGTCAACTTCTTCGGAATCGCTTTTCGTGGTCCATCTGGACGTTGGTGACCGGTGGTATGGCATTCGAGAACGTTGCCATACTTCTTGAGCTGCTCTTTGTAAAAGGCGAATGACTTTATCTGGCGCATCGTCGGATTGGTACTCGATCGCCACGACTTTCACGCCATAGCCCAGGAAAGAAATATCCACATTGGCATCCTTATCTGTCATTGGATGATTCTTTGGGCTTAATGCGTGCGCCGGGATAAACGGCAAGCCCGGTGTCGCGGACATCGCGCGCTTTTGTCCACATGAATGCCGCCAATGGGCGTATCAATATCGACTTTCTTGTCTTCGCCCGAGCTATCCTTTTTGACGTTAATGCTGCAAGCCAACCTGGCAAGGCACACCATAAAGACCAACGGCGATGGCGAGGCGGGTTTCAAGGCTTAGTTTTTAGGGATTTGCATGGGGAATACCTCCCTGGGATGATTTGCGGGCCGCTCGATTCCAGAGCCGCGCGCGGCAATATTTGGAATGGTCACCGGCAGATGGCCGTGAATCGGAATCTCACCAAACAAGGCTTTCACTGCAGCAACTTCCGAAACAGTAACGTTGGAGAACGCGCAAATATAACTCTGCAATGCCGGGAAAGTCCTTGGCCAGATATGGGCTTCCCATGGCAAGCACAATAGTTTTTCCGGCGCCATGGTCGAGAATATTTTGCAGCAATAGATCCGCTGGCATCGGCTAGGGCCACGGAGTTGGCCGAACCATTCGCGCTCGGCACGCTTTTCCCGCCGTAGGAATCACATAGACGGCGGCGACCACAGCCTGCGCCTCGTCCACAGCCTTGAGCACATCGCCTGACATCGCGGCAGCGATCCGCGGATCCACGTAGATCACGTGAACGTCGGGCACACGCAGGCGAATTTGGCGTTCCAGCTCGCGTCCGGCTTCGGTGCGCACATCGTCCGTAAGAATAACCACAACCAGATGGTTATGCACCTCCGGCAAGGGTTGATACGGAAGGCGCGGGCCGAGGTTCCAGATTTCTTCAGCGGAAGAACTTTGCCATTGTCGCGGACCAAGGTGATGGCGTCATCGGCGATCTGTTGGCCGAGGGCGAGATTTTCGGGCTTGCCGACGATCGTCGTCGAGCTGATTGAGGTCCACCAGGCGGGCCTGGTTAAGCCCAACAGAGGCTTTTGCTTTCAGTATTTTCAGAACGGAGGCATCCAGCCGGGCTTGCGGGATTTCGCCGCTCTGCACGGCCTGCAGCATGGCTTTGTAAGAGGCATCAAGATCGGCAGGGATGATCAGGACATCGTTGCCAGCTTTGAAGGCGTCCACGGCAGCGCGGCCGATGTTGTTGGCGTAGAGACGGGTGAGGCCGGCCATATCCAGTGCGTCGGTGACGACGAATCCCTGGAAACCGAGCTGGTGTTTCAGCAGGTCGGTGACAACAGCCGGCGAAGTTGAAGCCACGCGGTTAGGTCGGGTTCGAGAGCGGGCACCGTGACATGGGCGACCATGACGGAGTCCACGCCGGCCGCAATAGCGCTGCGGAAGGGCGGCAGTTCGACCGCGTTAAGGCGGGCAAGATCGCCGGTCACTTCCGCCAAGCCCGAGATGAGAGTCGGTGGCCGTGTCGCCATGGCCGGGAAAATGTTTGGCAGTGGTCAGCAATCCACCGGCACGGGCGCCGCGAATGTAGGCATCCGCAAAATCGCTGACTTGCTGCGGATCTTCGCCGAAAGAACGCGTATTGATGATGGGATTAGCGGGGTTGGAATTCACGTCCACAATCGGCAGAAAATTCCATTGCACGCCGATGGCGCGAGACTCCTCGCGCGGTGATGCGGCCAAAGTCCTCGGCATATTCGGGCTTGCCGGTTGCCCCAAAAGCCATAGCGTGGGGAAATTCGGTCGCGCCATGCAAGCCGCATGGAAACTCCGCGCTCAAAGTCGGCGGCAATGAGCAGCGGGAGTTGCGAATCCTGTTGCAGGCGATTGAGCAGGTCCGCAGCTTCAAACGGCTGATTGCGGTAGAGGAATGGCGGATCGTAGGGAACGGTCATGAGAAACGAGCCCGACGTGATATTTGTTCATCAGCGTCGCGCAACTGAAGATAGGCGGGGCTGTTCACGTTCAGAAATTGCGCGCGGACCCAGACCATGAAAACCTGGCCGACTTTTTCTTCGAGCGAGAGCTTTTTTAGAGTTTTCTCGGCCCACTTTTCGCCGCTGCGATCGAGGTGAACGGGACGAGGCGTCTGATACTTTTCTTTGCAACTTGGCGGAGAGCAGGAAGAAAGACAGTAGGACAAGCGCCAGCAGACAAGCGCATCTTTGCCGCATTTGCAGACGATAGCAGGAAGATAAAGATTTCACCACAGGGTCGGGCATCCGCGGTCAGGAACCAGACTGAACGGTTCTCAATTTGTTGCATGGCGGCCTGCTGGATCGTTTCTTCGTCGCCAAAACCGCGGAGCCAGATGACGTCCGTCTCGCGCCGAAACCAGGTCATCTGGCGCTTGGCGTAGTTGCGATGTGCCTGCTGGATAGCGGCCAGCGCCGCGGCGACGGTCTATCTCGCCGCGGAGCAACTGCACCGCTTGTTTGTAGCCAAGGGAGTTCAAAGGCAGCCGCCGCAGTTCCGTATTTTCCCAGGAGATCTCTGGTTTCCTCGACCAACCCGTCGTCCAACATGCGCTGCGCCCGCCGATTGAGGCGCTCGTAAAGTGCATTGCGGTCGGGATTCAGACCCAGCCGCAGAATGCGAAAACCTTGCAGTGGCGTCGCGGCCTTGTTCTCCAGGCTTCGGTCATCGGCTGGCGTCGAGGCGAGGCAGACTTCGATGGCGCGAATGAGCTTAGGCGTGTCATTGGCATGAATTTTCTCTGCGGCCGCCGGGTCGAGGCGATGTCAATATGCGATGGAGATGGCTCGAACCTTTTTCCTCAGTGCGCTCTCGCAAGCCGTTCGCGGAGTTCCTCAGAACGCTGCGGCCCGGGAAAAGACCGTCGAGCAAAGCGCGAAGATAGAGACCGGTTCCTCCCACGACGATCGGCAATCTTCCCTCGCGAGTTGATTTCCGACAAGATTCACGCGCCTGGCGGGCATATTCGCCCGCGGTAATGTAGGCCGTTGGTTCGACGTAATCGAGCAAGATGATGCGGCGCACGCTTGCTCTCTCGGCAGCGCTGGGCTTGGCGGTGCCGATTTCGAACTCGCGATACATGGCAACCGAATCGCAGTTCACGATCTCGCCATGGAATCGCTCCGCGAGAGCGAGCGAAAGCGCTGTTTTGCCGCTCCCGGTTGGGCCAAGTACAACGACGAGCAAGGGATCGGAAGGCACGGTCAGCGCGCGCTCCAGGGAATGTTGTGCCAGTAGCGGATGACAGTTGATGACCAGAACCAGCACCGCGATGATGATGACGCCGGTGGCTTCGGCGGTAAGGATTCGCGATTTGCCGAACGGCGGTCGTGGATGCGAGGCGGCACGAAGACATTGTAGCGCCGGGCGCAAGTCTGGCTATCTGGACAACGACTTGGGAAGCTGTGGCAGAAAATGAATCGCTCTCATGATGCCGTCTTTCAGTTGCAGGGGAAATCTCGGCCATTCGCTGAACTCGCCGTCAGCCTCCACTGTTGCCTGAATGGGGTTGCGCCAACGGCGACGAAGGTTCCGTGCCAAATTGCCAGGGTGGAACAGCAGCCTACCGAACTCATCTTTCATGGGCCGAATACTGGCGGGACGAGGCTGTGTCCATTGCCACAGGACGGTGGGAATCAGCCAGGTAGGCAGAGCGGTACCTTGATTCGGCACATCGGTGGCAGTTGCGCCTAGAATTTGCTGGGCCAACCCGATTGCGCAAAGAATCCAGCGCGCATGACGTTTGTTGTCTCCCAGGCAACGGTCCCAATCAAAGTTGGCTGGCCGGCGACTCCAGGGATGCGGCGATATCACACAACCAGAGGGGGCGCCATGCGCCGTGCTTCAGCAAATGCAAACACAAGATGCGCAAGTTGTCCTCGGCAGCCAGGACTCGCACCCGGGTTCCATCGAGATCCACCAAACCGGAACTCGTCCGTAGCTCTTCAAACGACGGGCCGCCAAACTTGCTGATTTCGTCGTGTCCCAGATCAACGTGGTAGTGCTGATTTTCGGCGCGGTTCAGCAACGCCTCAGCTGCATCCAGTTGATGCGCTGCCACACAGAGGTCGATATCGCCGGCGGGGCGTAGACCGGCCTCGGCATACAACCTGCCCACCGCCCATCCCTTTATAAGAATCGGCTCGATCCCGGCGTCGCGAAAGATCTGGAAAATCTCGCGCACTTCTTGCTCATGATGGGCCGCGTGAATGCAGTAGGCGAGATAAGTCTCTTTGACCTCTTGCAGGCGAGGGGAGCGGGAGATCGGAATTGCGCAGCCGCCACCAAAGCAGCGCACCTGCGCCAGATTCCAGCAAAAACTGCAGGGCGGCATCTTCGAGTTCGACGGAAGCTTCTAGTTTCGGCGGCGATTTCCGCCAACATCCGGCCAAAAGAGTAGCCTGGGTCGCTCCCGCCCTGTGCGCAGGGCCACGCATTCCACGGTTATAGAACAACGCTTCTTATCTCTTCATCATTAGGACGCGGCTTGAGCGGGCGTAGGAACCGATACCGAGAAAATAACCGGTATTGCAATCGCTGCGGCAATACCGACCTTTCGCATCATATCCCGGCGAGCGAGATTTGCCGCTTCAGAGGCCGGAAGCCCGGCTTCCAGAAGTCCCGCTTTCTCCAAGCGCTGCAGCGACATGTACACAGCTTCACTGCCGAACTTCTGAGTCATCTCGGCAATCGTGGTCTTGCCGTCGCAAAGCAGCCAAACGTCCCCGGCCGTCTTGTTCAGACAATGGGCGTGCTGGGTTTCCTTCTCGTAGACCACAAACTCGTCGGTGAGTTGGCGAACGAGGGCTTCTTTCCGCTTCGGTGTGAATGATTCCTGGAACTGCATTTCCATGTGTCCTTCTCTCCTCGTGTGGGTACCACCGTAGAATTGAACCAGACTACACTCATCTGAGGCGGTCAAGTATTCCTAAGATTGATTCAGCGGTTACTTTCGCGTCACCCCGAATTCCATCCAGGACCAGCGCCCCACGAACGGCCTTTTCGAAGACGGTTAGGGCCTGTTCGGGGTACCGGCGGGCGGAAAGCGAGTTTCCCAACAGCTCCAGCAATGCCTCCCCTTCGGTCGTGATTTTGGGCCGGAACGTGGCGCCGCGCTTATAGCGGGTCATGACCAGGATCGCCATGGGCAACGGTCTCGTTCCGACCTTTGCCCCCAGTGCGGATACGTGAACCATGGTTTGCCGCCTGTTTTCGTCTCGTATACAGAGTCTTCGGGGAAAAGCATGGACGTGGCCGTGGCTGTCGAACACGGCAAACTCATCCGAATAGTATTCCGCGCCCAGTAACAAGAACTCTTTCGCCAGAGCGCTCTTGCCGCTGAAACTTCCGCCCGGAAACACCACCGCGCGTCCTTTCCATCCGATAACCCCGGAATGGACAAAGAACAGGTGTGGCGACATCTTCGCCACGTGGAAGTTGAGATTGTGTTCCAAGGTATCGATCAACAATCGCGGATCGTTCGTTTTTACCAAGGTTCTGGTATCGCCATACAGGACGTAAGACCCGGCTGGCTTGGGGCGTGATGCATCGGCATCGTGACAAAGGGAATATAAGCGATCAACCGCGAGAGACGATGCAGCCTTCCAGCCTGCCGGTAGGAATGGAAAAACCTGCTCGAGCAATGCGCTGGTGCTTGCCCGGACCCCGATTCGCACGCCGAATGCAATCAAGGACTTCCCGGCCGCCCACGGAAGGCGATCCAGCCTGGCCAGGGATCTTGATTTCTGCTTGAGGGTGGGAATCCGGGCGCGCGACATTCAATATAAGTATTGCGGCATTAGCAGAATATCCGCGCGCGATGTGGACCGCAACTTCAATCTTCGACCCGGTGTCTGAATGCTACACTACGCCCGTAATCCTCCATGCCGACGCCGCCATCCAGTTCCGCAGGGCGAATTGTTCGTTTTGGCGTTTTTGAAGCCGACCTTTCCGCGGGAGAATTGCGCAAGAGCGGACGCCGGGTTCGTCTGCAGGAACAGCCTTTTCAGATTCTCGCCCTCTGCTGGAGCGGCCGGGCGAAGTGGTGACGCGCGAAGAAGTCCGCCAAAAGTTGTGGGCAGCGGACACGTTTGTTGACTTCGACCACAGCCTGAATACTGCCATCAAGAAAGTTCGCGAAGCGTTGGGAGATTCGGCTTCCAGCCCACGCTACGTGGAGACGATTGCGCGCCGCGGCTACAGATTTCTCGCGCCACTCGAACCGGATGTTGCAGCGCCCAAAAACGCCGCCCACGCTGCGAACACTCCGGATGAGACATCCGCCACCGTTCACCCTGAACTCGAAGTGCCGCTGCCCCGGCGAGGCGTAACGCGCGCGCTGTTCGGACTGATCCAAGTCATGTATTTGGCCTTCTATGTCGTGGCGTTGTTCTTGTTGCGCTATGTCTTTCTGGTTACGGAGAGTTTCCTGCCGGGCTGGGGATTCGTCATTCAGGCTGCCGTTGTCGTGACCACCGGGGTCGGAATTCCCTTCGTTTCTTTTTGCTGTCATCGGCAATTTTTGATCATCGGCGGCTGGGAGATAAATTTCTGCGTATGTTTCCCTTTGTTCTGGCTCTGGATCAGCTTTGGGCGGTAGCGCCGTTTCTCACCAGCCCAGGAGATCGGCTTCGGCGCCGCATTCGCCGCGACTGCCGGATTGCTTTATGTGCCTTTCGCGGAAAGAACTCTGGTGAAAATGGCATACCATCGCAGCCTCTGATCGAGTCATCTTACGGCTGGGAGGAAAAATGTCCCGCGTGCAATTCCTTTGTTTGGCTGGGCTGGTGATGATTGGAGGAGTGGCTGCCCAGACCGATGTCAAGAAGACTGATCCTGTTGTCGACGTGACTTCGCTCGATAAGAGCGTGAATCCGTGCACAGATTTTTACGCCTATTCCTGCGGTGACTGGCTAAAGAAAAATCCCATTCCGCCAGACCAGACAAGTTGGGGCGTTTCCGGAAAACTGCAGGATGAGAATCTAATGGTTCTGCGGGACATTCTGGAAAAGGCCGCGGAACCTACCGCCGACCGCAATCCCGTCACTCAGAAAATCGGCGACTACTACGCCGCCTGCATGGATGAGAAATCCATTAACGAAGAGGAACTCGCTCCGCTCAAACCGCAGATTCAAGCAATCGACCGCCTGCGATCGAAGGATGACATCGCGGCTCTCGCAGCGACCATGATTTACGACGACGTGCTGTTCGATTTCCGTTCCGATCAGGATTATAAGAATTCCGAGCAGGTCATCGCCGAAGTGGATCAGGGTGGGCTAAGCCTGCCCGACCGCGATTTCTATCTGCTTGAAGACAGCAAGAACAGCAAGTTGCGCAAGGCGTACGTGGCTCATGTGCGCCGCGTCTTCGATCTGCTGGGTGACGCCCCGGGTCTCGCCGAGGACGAATCGCATGCGGTGATGCGCATCGAAACCGCTCTGGCTAAAGGATCGATGAGCCGCATGGACCGGCGCGATCCGCGGAATGTGTACCACAAGATGAGCCGTGCCGACCTGGAGGCGCTGGCTCCGAATTTCCAGTGGAACGTTTACTTCGAGAAAGTCGGACTGCCTGCGCTCACACTCGCTGAATGTAGCCGATCCCGGCTTCTTCAAGACCATGAATGCGCAGCTCAAGAAAGAAGATCTGGCCAGCTGGAAGGCTTATCTGTATTGGCATCTGGCGCACGCGTACGCCGCTTACCTTCCCTCGGCATTTGTGAGTGCGGATTTTGATTTCTACGGCAGGACTCTGCAGGGCGCCAAGCAGATTGCTCCACGCTGGAAGCGCTGCGTGGGTTCGACGGACGACGATCTGGGAGAAGCCCTCGGCCAGGCTTACGTAGAGCGGGTGTTCGGTGCAGAAGCCAAGCAGCATGCCCTCGCCATGGTGAAACAGATTGAAGATGCCATGCAGAAGGACATCGAATCGCTGCCTTGGATGACGGAACCCACGAAACAGCACGCCCTCGAAAAGCTGCATGCGGTGGTGAACCGGATTGGATATCCGGACAAGTGGCGGGATTACAGCGCGCTGCGGATTTCCCGCGACGATGAACTGGGTAATGTCCGGCGCGCCCGCGAATTTGAATTTCAGCGCCAGCTAGGCAAGATCGGCAGGCCCGTGGACCGCACGGAGTGGGATATGACTCCGCCTACGGTGAACGCCTACTATGACGAGCAGTTGAACGACATCAATTTTCCGGCCGGAACATTGCAGCCGCCACTCTTTGATCCGAACGCGGATGATGCGGCAAACTATGGGGATACCGGCGCCACCATTGGCCACGAACTGACCCATGCCTTCGACGATGAAGGCCGCAAATTCGATGCACAGGGCAACCTGCACGACTGGTGGACGCCGGATGATGGCCGGCAGTTCGAAAAGCGCGCTGCCTGCATCGCCAGCCAATATTCCCACTACACAGCGATAGACGATATCAAAGTCAACGGGCAACTCACACTGGGTGAGAATGTGGCCGACCTGGGCGGACTTGATGCTCGCTTACATGGCGTGGCATGAGGCATCCAAAGGTAAGAACTTAGATCCGATCGACGGCTTCACGGCCGGAGCAGCGGTTCTTTATAAGCTACGGCAAAGCTGGTGCACCAATACGCGAGAAGAAACCGAGCGGGTCAGAGACATCTGCGGACTCGCATTCTCCGGAGCGCTATCGAGTCAATGGAGTGGTCTCAAATATGCCGGAATTCGGGCAGGCATTCGCCTGCAAGCCGGGCTCGCCCATGGTGAGAAAAGACCAATGCCGGGTCTGGTAACGGGCCTCGAAAACTCTTGCAGCCTTATGGATTCACCGATGCTCGCTCCGGTGGTGGCGCCACGTTCGGCAGTGGACGGTAACCATCCCGGGTGCGGATGCGAACACTCTTCCCGCGCTCACCGGGAATTTTCACGGTGATGGCGCGCCAGCCGTGGTTGGGATTGGGCTGCGGATAGTAGCTGATGGTGTAGAGATGGGCCAGATCGTTGCGGATCGCGGCGAACGCCTTCTGCTGATCTCTCCAGGTCTTGGCGAAGTAGGCTTCGCCGCCCGTGGCCGCGGCCATGCGCTCGAAAACGGTGGCGGAAACCGGCTCCAGCTTGGCTTCGCGCGTGCTGATCATGTAGATCGGAATGCCCTTCGACTGCGCCAACTCGGCCACGTCTTCCGGCGGCACCATGCTGGAGTTGTCCGGGCCGTTGGAGAAGACCACCACGACTTTTCGGCCGCTGATCTGGCCGGCATCTTTCACGGTAAGCAGCAGGGCATTGTACAGCGCGGCATCGTCTCCGGCGACTGTGGAACGCACGCCGCGCAGCACTTGCGTCCGGTCGGGGGTCAGCATGGCGGCGCGGGAAAGATCGCGGCTGTAGGAGTAGAAAGCGATGCGGTCGGGGCCTTCGAGCGAGCGGACAAAATCGGCGATGGCATCCTGGGCAAACACGAAGCCGCGGTACATGTAGTTGCTGGTGTCGAACAGAACGAAGACATTGGCGCCCATCATGGCGGAGCGCAGGCCGGAGCTGCCATCGGGGGCTGGCGCAGCGCCGCCGCCGTCGGCGGGCCACGGCTTTGGCGGTCTTCCGGTCCTTCGATCAACGTTCGGGTGGCTTCGTTGCCTTCGGCGAAGGTGGCAATTTTTTGCCGGATGCCGTCCTCCATGACCACGAAGTCGCGAGGATTGCAGCCCGGTAATATAGCTGCCCTTGTGGTCCATGACTGCGACGTTCAACTGCACCAGTTCGACCTTGACCTGAATGTTGGCGTCGATTCTCCTGGGCCCGCATCCGAACGCGCCGGCCCGCCCAGCAAGAAACGAAAAGAGAATAGAAGAAGCAAGATATCGTTTTGTCATTGGTCCCACTCCGTCCCAATTCAGCCCCGCGAACGGAGAAATATACGGACAATCCAACGCCAGTCAATCGAGCGCGATTGAATCCTAGCTCGGGCCCATCAACGTCAGCGAAGCAAATTTCCCCTGGCGAAATTCCTCGCCGGTTTCCCGCATGGCAGTAAGCAGCGCCGGCCAGTCTTCAAAATGGGAAGCAAAGATTTTTTCCACCATGCGGCGCGTCAATTCCGGCACCAGCAGGTTCAGCATGACCGGCGAGATACCCTTTTCGTCGGCCAAGCGAGCCCAGTAGAGATTGTTGGAATCCCAGGATTCCGCCAGCAAGCGGCTGGCATAACCCATGAATGCGGGAAAGGGCTTCACGTCCAGCAGTTCGCGGCTGTAAGTGTCCTCCAGCGCCGGGTGGGGCACGCCAAAATCTTCCGACAGCCGCTCCCAGCTGGTCTCGGCCGGATAGCGGTGCGCAAGATCATCCAGTTCCCTGCCCGCGGCCCGCCAGTAGTCATTCTGGTCGGGAAATCTCCGCCGGAATTCCGCCGCCAAGATAGAAGGTCTCCCCGGGGACACTTCGGCCATCACTTGCTGCAGGTTGTCCGCGGCCAGAGCCTTTTCCACCGACTCCGATCCTTGCGGGAACATGCGGTCGGAAAGAATCTCCATGACCATCGGCCGCAGTTTTTCGTTCTCCGCGGCCGCGGCCAGTAGTTCTTCTCCGGTACGCTGGTACAGGGTCACGGCATGCAGTTCGTTGCGGCGTCACCCGCCACCAGCGTGGCAGCACGGCGCTGGTCAACAGACTGGGCACCACCTGCGGCCAGATCAGCGCCTGCACGTTTTCCGGAACAATGAAGTCCTGCTCCACTCGCGCCAGCACGAAAGGCAGGTCCGCCAACGAGCCCGCCAGATGAGCGCCGCCGGCCGCCGGCAGCCCCGAACCGAACAAGGAGGCAATCTGCCAGGATTGCTCGCCCCCGCGGTCATCTGTCCCGGAGAAATCATGCGAGCGGACGAAAACCGGATTGTTGTGCAGCATCTGCGCGCCCGGCGGCTCATAGTAGGCATAGTTCAAGCCCACCAGGGTGTCGCGCAGGAACGGCGTAAGCAGGCCGCGCGCTTCCGTCAGTTCTTTCGGCGAAGGCGAGGATTTGATGATTTTCGCCAGGTCGGTTCGCGTCTGCAACGCGGTGTGCGCATTGGTAGGCACTCCGGGCGCCCATTCGGTGCGTTCGCCGGCGGTGAATAGGGTCCGGGGCAGTTCAAATTCCTTCAGTTCGCTGGCCATCGGGATCAACACGTTGGCCAGCGGCTGCCCTTTGGCCATTTGATTCAGGCCGTCTCCCAAAGCAAACAGAGTGTCCAGCGAGGCTAGCCGCTGTCCGGTGAGCACGGCGCGAATGCGGATTGCCAATTCCTGCCGCACCCGGCGGCCGTCTGCGCTGACCTGCCCGGGCCCGGCCAGCAACTCCACGACATCATCCTGCGAAAAATCATGCTTTCCGGTAACGCGGTGATAAAGCTCGCGCAGCGAGGTGCGGCCAGCGTCGAACAGCTGCTCGGAGGAAACAATCCCCGCAAAGGGATGAATCGCCGCTTGCCAGGATTGGTTCAATTCGGCGCTGGGAATCTGTCCTTGCCGCGCCAGAATCTGCCACAAGCCGGTATTGGCCTGGAATATACCAACCGCATTGGCCCGCAGAGCTACGTTATGAATATGGTCTAACTCATCCGCCAGTTTCAGAAAGTCGGCGATGGACTCATTGTTCAGTTCATGAAATTCCGAAAAGAAAAGATATTGATTGCTAAAGCGAGGGAACTTATCGGCCAGCAACGCAACGGTTTGCGGACTTAGGCGCTGGTCTGCCGCGCGAACCCGGTCCATCTCCGACAAGGCGAGATAGATCTGCAGCGGGCTTTGCTCATCCCCCACGCGGGAGAAGGCCACCAGGGCCTCCATCAGTTGCTCGGGACTCTTCCAGCCTTTGGCGCGCGCGCTCCATTCGCGACCAGCTTCGGTTCGCCCTTGCGGTGAATAATGTCTTTCCAGACCGCCAGACCGCCGGGCACGTGGGGCTGCCCATCCGGATCAAGTTGCAGATTGGTGACCAGCAGCAGCAAACCTGGCGCCGGACGAAATACCGGGCGGGTCGGGCTGGGAGAGAGATCCTTGCCGCGCAGCGCGCGGTAGAAGGTCTGCAAGCGGTGAGGATCGGCGAAATACGCTTGCCGCGTACGGCTGACACGGGAAAGGGTGTCGTAATAAGCGGCCGCCCAGCCCGCATCTTTGGCCAGCAACTCCGTTACAAACTCGCCGGAGGACTCCGGGCTGGCGCCCACCAATTCCTTCCAGGCGGACTCCGAGGCTGAACCTCCCGGCACCAATCACCCGTCCTGAGCGAATACAAATTTGACTCCCGTAAAAATCGAGCGCGGGAGCGCTGGGAAGAAGCTTGCCCAGTCCAGGAGACTGGTGCAAGGAATTGGCGGTCTCAGACATCAATGCGGGACATCGCCCAATACAGGCGAGCCAGATTGCGATTTCGCATAAGCAACTCGACGATATCGGCGTTGCGCCCGGTGCCGGCATTCTTATCGTTTTCCGCCCAATCGTTCTGGGTGAACAATACCGGAACCTTCGTGGCCGGAAAGGGATATTTGAATAGTCTTGCCCGCGCGCAGGCTCTCCTCCAATTCCGACAAAGGGAAACCGGAATCGATGGTCAGAAATGCGCGCTCCGAGTTGGCAGCCTCGAGTGAAGGATCTTTCGCGCACTCCTGGTGGAAGCGATAACCTAGAACGGCCAGCAGCGGCGCAGCTTCGTCGCAATTGCTGACGCGAATTTCGCCTTCCGGCCCAGCCAAGCGCCTGCAATTCCCGCGCTTGCTGCACATACCGCATCAGCAGAATCAGGAACTCAGTTGGCCTTCCCGGCCGGTCCTGCGGACCGTGGTATCCATCAATCACCACGTTGCGGGCCAGCAGCGGAAGCACCTCGTGCACGGCCGCCTTCTGGCTGATTCCCGCCATGCGCAAGAATGATCGCAGAGGTCCGGGAATCGTGGCCTCATCTCCGGAAACCGCAGCGCCTGGGCTGTGATTCCGGTGCTGCCGGCGATGCTGCGCGATTGCAGTATGCAAAACCAAAACAGAAGAGGAAACCTGTCAGCAACAAACCGCGAGGCGATTTCATGGCGAAAGCCTTTTCCGAACCTGGGGAGTAGCGGGCCTGTACGTCGCGGGGGACACTGGCAAGCCGGGTGATTGGCCTTTCTCACCTCGGACGGGTTCGGCTGGCCTGGCGTCGAGAACCGTGACACTCGTTTCGGTCTCGGGAGACGAATTATAAACTCATCTCCGAGGGTTTTTGTCTCTAGTTTGTCAATTTGCGTAAAGCGGAAAATTCGCAGGGCAACTCAAGGGTTTAGCATTCCGTCCTCCACTCAGACCTGAGCGTGTACTTTCGAATAGCCCCAGGCTCGGATAGCCCTAAGATAGAACTACGCGGCGTTGGGTTGTTTGGATGGCTACTGCAGGTCGGACTTGTCGGGGTTGTAATAGAAATGGAACCGCAGAGTGAGATACTGCCCGCCAAACTCGCTGGGAAGCGGCGGAAACGGATTGGAAGCGGTGATGCCGCCCCATGCCGCTCGATCTAGGGCCACATCGCCGGACGTGCCAGCGCAGCTGCATGCCGGCAACTTTGCCGTCCTTCAGAATGGCAAACTCTATGGAAACCTTCCCCTTTTTCATCATGGCCGGACTCGGGGATCAGGTTGATACCAGTTCTGCTTTGACATCATGCAGGACCCGGGCCAGATAGGGACCAAAATCCACCCCCATGGTGTCGCTGAGAACATCCAGCGGGCCTACTGCCTGCGGTCGGCTGCCTGCCCTGGCCTAATCCGTAGTCCCCATCGCCGCCTCCGTAGCCGCCCCGGTTGGCGACGGCGGCGCGGGCGGCCTCCGCGATGGCTGTGCCCACACTCATCGGTCCCGTATTGAAACTGGGGCGAGCCGCGGCTGTAGAGGGAGTCTGCAACTGCGCCATCTGGTTCGGGTCAGCCTGCGCCCGCTGGCGGAGCTTGCGGTGCAGGCTGCTGCGCGGGCGCGGTCTGTGCCCCTGCCGGCGGGGCCGGAGCCGCGGGCTGCGGTTGCGGAGGAGCCGCTCGGGCCCGGGCGCGCCCGGGCGGGCGCTGTCTAGAATTTTTCGCAATTCCTTGGGATCAAGGTGCGGCTTGCGGGAAGTCGCGATCCGGTCCTTATCGGAAATGATGTTGGTATTGGGACGCTTGCTGCAGCTTCTGCAGGTCAGGCGGCAACTCCAGATAAGTCAGATCCTTTTGCCTCATCCAGTCATTCGGGATTCACCACCAAATTGTGCGACGGAAAGAACTTGGCAAACTTGGGCGAATTCCAAATCAAGATGACAACAACCAGATGCACCACCACCGACATCCAGAAGGCTTCCCGCTTGCGCGAGCGCGACAAATCATCCTGCAACTGCACCAGGATCGTCGGAACGTCATGCATCTCCCGGTAAGCAGACTCCCAGCGGCGTGCATCGTAGAGATCTGTGCTGTCGGCAAGCTGCACCTGAGGCTGGTGAAGCAGCTGGACTCCGTGGCGGAATTTCTGTGGCTGGCATCGAAAACGTGGCTTTAAGCGATTAGACTCGTAGCATGGTCGCCTTAAGTTGCTAGAACGAAAAAACTTACTCCGGGCAAAGGCGAAACATATCCTTCGCATGTCGCCTCATCAATTCTCGGCCACGTCCTCTCATTTTCGCATCTTTCCCGGACAATCGGCGAACAACTTATAGAGCACACTTGGCGAATCGTATCCGGACCGCCAATGCAGAGGGTACATCGAATTCGGATTGCTGTCCGTCAAGAAGTGTAAACGACTGGAATCAGGCAAGTAGCTTAGGATCACTAGCTGCCGGAATGATGCCGGAAACAGCCGGCTCGAGGTTAACCCTTTCGCTATGTGCGCCGATCGTGGATACCACATCCAAGCAAGGGCCAGGGCGCGCCGGCCGTCGTCCAGCGATACCATCGGCTGGCTGCGCGTGCGCACGGCGTCCAAGGAAAGACTTGAGCTCGGCATGGAGCGGCTCTTCGGAAACAATGGCCGGCTTAACAACTTTGATCTGCGGGTTTACCGATGGCGTTCCGCTTTCTTCATCTTCCCCGACCGCGAACACCAGGACATCCTGCCGGCTATAGTCGAGCGAGACATATTGCCTCGGCTGGAAGAACCGCAGTTTGCGCACCTGCTCGGTGGAAACGCGGCTGGCGGTGAAATTCGCGACACATCCAGACTCAAATTCCATGCGAACGTTAGCGATATCCACTTTGGAAGAGAGAATCGGCAGGCCGACCGCGCGAATTTCCTTAATTGGCGAATTCGCAAAGCAGAGAACCACGTCGAGATCATGAATCATCAGATCGAGCACCACGTCCACATCAAGCGAGCGTGGAGTAAACACGCTGAGGCGATGCACTTCGAAAAACATGGGCTGCGTAACCAGCGGAAGCGTTGCCTGCACCGCGGGATTGAATCGTCTCGAGGTGTCCTACCTGCCCGACGCGATCATGGCGCTTCGCAAGCTGAATTAATTCATCGGCGTCGGCAAGCGAGGGCGCCAGCGGTTTCTCGATGAGCACATCCACGCCCGCTTCCATCAACTCACGCGCGACATCTAGATGATGGATCGTGGGCACAGCGACCGAAGCTGCCTGAATTTCGCTGTGTGTGGTCAGGAATTGTTCGATGGATCCAAAAGCACGGCAGCCGAATTCCTGCGCCACCCGTCCGCGCGTGCTAAGTCCTGATCCACTACTCCCAGCAGGCGCACCGGTTCCCCTTGCTGAGCCAGCTGGTGATAGACGCGGGCATGGTTGCGTCCGAAAGCGCCCACACCGATAACCGCGACGTTGATGAGATGATCATTCTTCATGAGAGAGCTGGCTTCATGAGAGCTGGCGCTTGGACAAATCGTGCTTCGAAAATCGAAGTCAATTCATTTGAAGTTTTTTCAGCAAAGCGATCTGCCCCGCGTGATACAGCTCGTGCTGCACGATCCCGCTGAACATGTAATAAAACGTGTAGTAATCCTGCATTTTTCCAGGCACCTGCCCCTGCAAGCGGGAGTCGGGGAAGGCAGCAACGGTGCTGACCAGCTCTGTATGGGTGCTTTGTAGAGACGCAAGCGTTTTCTGCCAGGCGGCTTCGCTGTCGTCTTTGACCGGTGGAAAATTTTCTTCTTCGGTGGGATCCGCCGCCTCGCCGCCTGCGCGGCGGATGACGATTCTGTCCCAGGCGGCGATGTGCAGCACCAGTTCCCAAATGCTGTGAGCGCTGCGCAATGGGTCGCGCAGCCGCGGTCTTGGCATCCACGCCAGCCAGCATTTCAAGCACAGAGTCGCCATGCCAGGCTTCGCCTTCGAAGGCGCGGCGGATTTGATCGGCAAGGCGTGCAGATTCGGACATGAGTACGCCCCCTGATTAGCCTGCGGGATCGGCGCAGACGGTGATTTCAGCCTCATCCGCGGCTTTGATAATTGCTTCACCGTCGAGCAGCAGACATTTCCCCGCATCCAGCGCCAGACAAGTCGCGCCCGCTCTCTGCATCACCTCGATTGTCTTCACGCCCACTACCGGCACATCGAAGCGCATGTCCTGATTCGGTTTGGCAATTTTTACAACTGTTAAGGCGCGGCTCAAGGTGGAGGCTTCCGCATCGAGCGACGCCATGATCTGCCCCGCTCGCTCGATCGTGGCATCAGTGCCTTCCATGGCTTCGACCGCCACGCAGGCGTTTTCAGCGATTACCACCGTCTGCCCAATGTCGTATTGCGCAAGATGGCGCGCGACAGAACGCCCGTAGGCGATGTTTTTCGTTTCCTGCTCTGTCGGCAGCACGTTTCGTCAGCACGCCGGCTTTGGCGAGCAAAGGTTCGAGGAAGGCCGTGGAGTTCTCCAGCGTGATGCCTTCATCCGCTAAGACTTTGGCGACGGCGCCCAGCAGCGAATCGGTATTGCGCGTACCGAGCGATAACAGCAGTTTGGCCAGCCGCCAGTCCGGCCGGATGCTGGAGAAAATTTGCTTGTGCTTAACTTGCCCCGCCATGATGGCGCGGCTCACACCTTCTTTCTTGAATGTCTCAATCAATTTCGAAAGCTCGCCCAGCGATAGCCAGTGAACTGCCGCGGCGCCTCGGGAAGCAATTTCCGGGGAAGTTTCTTCTTTGATGGCGGCGACGATAACCTCAAATCCCTGGCGCGCGAGCCGCATCGAGCACCAGAAATGGGAATCGGCCGTTGCCGGCGATGAGGCCGAGTTTGCGGATTGGGGCTCATAGTGGCTAGTGGACTAGTGATTAGTGGCTAGAGAAATAATCGGCCGCGTGACTAGCCACTAATCACTAGCCACTTACTTAATCACTCCGCGCTCCGAGCTCTCGATGAACTCGATCAGCATATCCACATCTTCCCCGCTGTCGGGCTCGGACTTCAGTTTCTCCAGCGCCTGGCTGGTGTTGAGTTTCGAGGCGAGCAACACTTTGTAGGCATGGTGAATCTTGCGGATGCGCTCCGGGCTGAATCCGCGCCGCTCCAATCCCACCGCATTAATTCCATAAGCATGGGTGTCGCGGGCTGCCACCGTTTTAGAAAATGGCAAAACATCCCTAGTGATCGTCGTCCCCCCGCCGATGAACGAATACTTCCCGATGCGGACAAAATGATGCACCGGACATAGCGCGCCCACCGTCGCCCACTCTTCGACAATCACGTGTCCACCAATCGTAGCGCCATTCGCCATAATGACGTGGTCGCCAATCACGCAGTCATGCGCAATGTGGGAGTAAGCCATGATCAGCGTATGACTGCCAAGCGGGTCAGCCCTCCGCCTTTCACCGTTCCGCGGCTGATGGTGACGCACTCGCGAACCACATTGTGATCGCCCATTTCGAGCCGCGTAGGCTCGCCTTTATAACTGAGGTCCTGCGGAGCCATCCCGACCGCGCAAAATGGATAGAAGATGTTGTGGGCGCCGATCTTTGATGGACCTTGAATGGTGACTTGCGAAATTAGCTCGCATGCTTCGCCGAGTTCGACTTCCGGTCCGACCACGCAATAGGGCCCAATTTTGCAGGAAGGATGAATCTTGGCCGCGGGATCGACGACAGGCTGTGGGATGGATCATCTCATTCGGAAGACGCTGGAGGTTCACGAACGTCAGCTGCCCAGGAATCTCTCCGATCTCCCTCGGTTCCGCTCAAGGTCCGCCGTCCGCGGGAGCTATCCACCAGTTGGCACTTCACGCTGGCTTCGGCGACCCGCTGCCCATCCACTGTAACCAGACCCTCCATGCGCACCGCGACCATGGGCCCTACGACGCGCCAGGCTTTCAGTTCGACCTCAATGCGCAACTGGTCCCCCGGAACCACCGGCCGGCGGAATTTCGCGCGCTCGATGCCGGTAAACATGATCAGCTTATTGGCGCGGTCTTCAATTTCGGTCAGCAACAGCGCGCCCCCGGCCTGGGCGATCGCTTCCACGATCAGCACGCCCGGCATAATCGGCAAGTTGGGAAAGTGGCCCGGCAAAAAAAGGCTCGTTGATGGTGACATTCTTGAGCGCCACAATGCGCCGCCTCCGCTCGATCTCGATCACGCGGTCAATCAGCAGAAAGGGAAACCGGTGAGGCAGAATTTTCTGGATATCGATGATATCGAGCACGGTTTTCTCCGGCGCTGGCGCCTCGGCTTGCTCAGGGTCCGTCATGGTTGTTGTCATCTCTGAACCGTCAGGCTGAACCGTCATTTTGAACTTAACTATCGAGCGAAGATTATACTGTACCGCACGCTTCACCATGGGTTGCGCGGATACGAAGATCGCCTCCTGACATTTTGTTTTTCTGAGCCTGCTCGGCGGACTCCGCGAAATCTCAGTGCGCTCAGCCGTCAAAAGCTCTGTGGAATCGCTGCAATCGAAAAACCTTTCACCACCGGGATCGCGGAGAAATACCTCGGCGACCGCGGAACACAACAGAAATCATGACGCCAAAGACAGGAAGGCCGATGCCAGCAAAGAAAGCACGCGGGAACAAAGCAAAGAAGAAAACCACGGTAAAGCGCCAGCAGAAACCAACCATGCAGGTTCCGGCGGCGCAGTCCGCAGACGAACTGCGCTACTTCGAAGAGCGGAAAGACGCAATCGATAGCGATCCTTCGCCAGATGGTAGAGATCGAATCTCCCAGCGATAACAAAGCCGCCGTGGACCACCTGAGCGCGTTTGTGGCGGCGAAGTTTGAAGCATCTGGGCGGCCATGCAAAATTCCACAAATCCGCCGAATTCGGCGATCACCTGCAGGTAGACTTCGCCGGCCGGCGCGGTGGCAAACCGATTCTGCTATTGGGCCACTGCGACACCGTCTATCCGCTGGGAACTCTGACCACCATGCCGTGCCGCGTGGCCGATGGCCGCATGTCGGGACCGGGCGTGCTCGACATGAAAGCGGGCATCGCGCTGATGCTGGCGGCAGTCGGCAGCCTGCTCGACGGCCATGCCGAGATGGCGCGTCCGCTCACCGTGCTTCTGGTTTCCGACGAGGAGGTCGGCAGCCCATCCTCGCGGCCGATCACCGAAAGTCTGGCAAAAAAATCGGCGGCCGTGCTGGTGCTCGAGCCGTCGTATGGCTCGCACGGCGCCGTCAAAACCGCCCGCAAAGGAGTCGGTGAATACACGTCTGAAAGTGAGCGGAGTCGCGGCCCACTCCGGTCTGGATTTCGAAAAAGGCCAAAGCGCCATTGTCGAACTGGCGCGCCAGATTGCGGAGATCTCCAAACTGGTGGACGTGAAACGCGGCCTCACCTTGAACGTCGGCTTGATCCAGGGCGGCACGCGAGTCAACGTGGTTCCCGCGGAAGCCACCGCGCGCCTGGACGTGCGCATCGCCCGCGCGAAAGATGCCGCTGGCATTGACCGCCAACTCCTTTCGCTCAAGCCCTTCAACCGCAAGTGCAAACTCGCCATGTCCGGAGAAATCAATCGCCCGCCGATGGAACGAACTCCGAGCGTAGCCGATCTCTACCGCAAAGCGGCTGACATCGCTAAGCAACTCGGCTGGAAGTTGGAAGAAGCTGCAGTCGGTGGCGGTTCGGATGGGAACTTCACCGCGGCGCTGGGAATTCCAACCCTGGATGGCCTAGGCGGCGTCGGCGAAGGAGCGCACGCCCAGCACGAATTCGTTGTGCTTTCCGAATTACCCCGGCGCGCCGCCTTGCTGGCTGCACTAATCCGGGGGGCCTGAGGCTCTTTGACTCCTGCTCCCGGGAAGCCTAGAATTTCCACAGGGGTTGCTGTGTGCATCCCTCGGGCGCGTCACTGGAGGCATTATGGGTGAGGGACTTTTTCAACCGTTGCACATTCTGTTGATCGTCGGCATCGCATTGCTGCTTTTCGGCCCCAGCAAGTTTGCCGACTTGGGCAAAGGGCTCGGCGAAGGCATTCGCAACTTCAAATCAGCCATCAAAGATGACGACAAGAAAGAGCCCAAGTCTGAGGAGAAGAAATCCTAGTTACGCTGCACTGCGGTCGTAGCTAGGACTGTACCTTGCCTTTTTGGTCTGTGTCCGCCCCGGCCCTTCGCATCAGTTCTTCCCGGATTCAGTGGATGGACTTGCCGTTTCGACCGCTTTCATCTGTTCGTCCAGAATGCGCAATTTCTCCTCATAAGCCGGGTCTGAGGCTTCGGGAGCGGGTAGGTAGGCCCACCCCTTCTCGATGCGGAAGTGAATCACGTCTCCAATTTGGATTTTTTTGTCCCCTCCGCACTCTCCCGGAGTGGAGGAGAACAATGGCGGAGTCTTGCCGCAATCGAGTTCAAAAGTTCTGGCGTCCGTTACCACAGTGTAAGTTCTTGTCGTCCGTATCCGCTTTACCGAGCTAGTTCCATTCGGGCCGCTGAAGGTCTGGCGGTAGGGAACCTGGTTGACGGAAGTTGCCGTAACCTTGCCCTGTTCCGGGTAGGTCTTGGGCTGTTTTTTCGCATAAGCTCCCCCAGTCAGAGCCGTCAATGCAAGAACTAGCGTGACCGTCCAACATCGTTTGCGCGCATGGATTGCAATGGAGCGCCTGACCCGTTTCATTGTTTCCCATCTCCACTTTTCGCTGGCTGTGGGGCGGGGTGATCCGCCGGGCTGCTCCGTATCTCTTCGTGCAGTATGCGCATTGCCTGCTCCCCGCTAGGTTCCACGGTTGCGGGTACGGGAATATAGGCCCGCCCTTTCTCGATGCGGAAATGGACGACATCGCCAATCTGCAGCTTCTTGTCGCCTCCGCACTCCCCGGGCGTCGAAGAAAACAACTCGGGGTGTTTGCCGCAGTCTAATTCATAGGTCCTTGTGTCGGTCACGACCCGATATGTCCGAGTACGTTCCACCTGATTGATGCTGGTCCCGATCACTTTGCCTTCTTCCGGGTAGGTTCTGGATTGCTTTTTTGCAAACGCTGTCAGCGGCGCGACCACGATGAGAACCAATCCTGCAATGATGTACAGAAGCAGATAGCGAACTCGATCTTTTTGCATCGCAAGCCCTCCCGGCTCCCGCGAAGATTAGAGCATGTTTCTTAAAAAGGGTTCGTATCAGGGCACAGCTTCAGCTGTGCCGAACAAAGCGGCAAAATATGCGGGCTTTAGCCCCTGTGGCCAGACCCATCGTCAAACACGCTCTACGCAGCCGAGAGCGAATCCTACCATTTTTATTCAGTGGCCGGCGTGAAGGTCGCGAAGTTGCAGCATCCTGTAGACCAGCGCGACCGGCAATCCCACCACGTTGAAATAGTCGCCTTCAATCCTCGAAATCCAGCGGGACGCCAATCCCTGAATCGCGTAAGCGCCAGCTTTGTCCATGGGTTCTCCGCTGGCTACGTATGCGCGGATCTCTTCTTCAATCAGCACTTCCATCGTAACCAGGGTACTTTCAGAGCGGACGTCCTCGCAGCCCGATTTCAGTTTCTGGCTCACCATTCTCGGTTCTGGACCTAACAAGCACACTCCCGTAATCACTTGATGGGTGCGTCCCGACAGGAGGCGCAGCATGCGGAAAGCGTCCTCAGCATCACGAGGCTTGCCCAGAATCTGGCCATCCACGAACACCACGGTGTCGGCGCCAAGCACAACAGCTTCAGGCTGCTGGCGAAAAACGGCCAGTGCCTTCTCTCGCGCCAGGCGCTCGGCACAAGTCTTGGGCGATTCTCCCTCGAGCGGAGATTCTGGAACATCGGCAGGTTGCACCGTGAACGCAATTCCCGCATTGCGCAGCAACTCCTGGCGCCGAGGAGAGGCAGAGGCCAGAATCATCGTCAACTCACTGGCGCCTGGTCGAAACCTGGTCGAATCTTCTTGCGTCAAGCTTTAGCCACCCCTGCGGTCATGTCCGGCAGTCATCTAGTTGCAACCCCCTCAACTTCCTACACTTAGATTCTCCCCAACATACGGCAATCGCCAAGTGGTTGAGTGCTCAGCCCTTCCAGCGATACGCATCTAATTGGGGCAGGCCAATATGGGCCAGCACGCGGCAAGCGAACTCGTGAGCCAAGGCATCAAGGCTGGCGGGCCGATAGTAATACGCAGGGATGAGCGGAAAGATCGTCGCTCCGGCGTCGGCCGCGCGGTACAGGTTGCGGATATGGATTTTATTGAGCGGCGTCTCGCGCACGCACAGCACCAGCGGACGCTTCTCTTTCAGGCAAACGTCGGCGGCGCGCTCGATGAGTTGCGCAGCGATGCCGTTGGCGATGCGCGCCAGCGTCCCCATGCTGCAGGGGATCACCACCATGGCATCGGTGGGATAGGAGCCGCTGGCAATGTTGGCGCCGATGTCGCTGTTTGATTGCAGCTGAATTTTGCGCGATGACTGGGATTTCCCCAGAACCTGGCCGATGAGATTAGCGCGGCCACGCAGGCCAAGCTCTTCGGCCAGAACACGCAGCGCGCTGTCGGAGGCGATGAAGTTGACCGTCCGCACCCGCGCATCGCGCTCGACGGCAAGCAAGAGGTGCCGCAGAAACAACGATCCGCTGGCGCCGGTAGTGGCGACAGTGAGCGTGCGTGGCGGCAAACTTTGCTGCGGCGCATTTTCAGGGGCAGATTTCGGCAACGGCATCTCCCGGCGGCGCGTCTTGGTTACGGCAAGCTTCTGAGCATAGGGAGTGCGCAGAAGGCAGTCAAGGAGCAGTTACGCAGCCGCTAGCTATTAGCCTTTGGCTTTTAGCTAACAACTGGAAGCTCAAGAGCAGAACATGGCATCCGCCGCTAATTTACGATCCCGCCGCAGTGAAGCGCAGTTACACGCTCTGGCCGGAGTGGAGCGCGAAATTCGCGCCACCGATCACAGCAATCAGCGGAAATATTTGCGGGATTTCAGCAGCGCCTATCGCTCCTATCAGTCGGTGATTCATCCCGGGGAAATGAAGGCGCTAGCCGGTGCGGCCGATGTGATTCTGATTGGCGACTATCACGCCCTGCCCGCATGCCAGCGCTTTGCCGCCAAACTTCTGGAAGAACGCGCCCAGCCCGGCGACCGCCCAGTCGTCCTGGGAGTCGAAACCATCTTCGCCCGTGATCAGCACATCCTGGATGAATGGTGGCGGCGCGAAATTGACGAAACTGAGTTGCGGCGCCGAATCCGCTTCGACCTCGACTGGGGATACGACTGGTCTCCCTTCTACGAACTGCTGGTCACGGCGCGCCAACACGCCGAGGGCATCTACGGCCTCGACTGCATGCCGCGGGAAGATCTGCGCAAGATTGGCGCCCGCGACCGCCACGCCGCCCACAAGATCGAAGAAATTCGCGCCCAGCATCCCAATGCCGTCATCTGCGTATTGTTCGGCGAATCGCACCTGGCCCCCGCGCATCTTCCCCGGTCGCTGCGCCAGCAGTTGCCCGAACAGAACATTCTCACCGTGCTGCAGAACGTGGACGCACTGTACTGGCAGGCCGCTGGCGAGCAGCAGGAGCAGGTGCAGGCCGTGCGTGTCACCGAAGATACGGTTTGCGTCTTCAATTCCACGCCGCTCGAAAAATACGAGAACTATCGTCTGCATTTGAGCCGCTGGGGGCGCAATGAAGAGGACGGTCCCGATCATGCCCCAACCATCTACAACTTGATCGACAGCTTGCTGCGCTTTCTCGGCATCAATCGCTACTCCTCGCACAACCACAGCCAGCCGAAGTTCCTGGTGGACATGCTGCCCGAGGTCTTCAGCAACCTTCCGGACTCGCAATTGCGCCGCTTGTTAGCGCGCGAGACCGCGAGCGAAGCGGAGCAGACGATGCTGTTGGAAAAGATTGAAGCTCGCGGCTGCGCCTACCTGCCGCGCGTGAACGCCTTCTACGTGCGCGAGTTCCAGATGGTATTCGCCGCCGAAGAAGCGGCCCGCTTTTTGCACCACGCTTGCCGCGGATTGCCTGCGGCCCATGCCGAAGACTCCGCCCCTGCGGAGGATCGCTTTTACCTGCACACCCTGGAGCACGCATTCGCCTACTTCGGATCGCGAGTACTCTATCCCGCGCGTACCGCCGTGAGTCATGATTTTCCGGGACCGCTCGCGGCCAGCGACCACCGGATGGAATCCCCCGCGCCGGGCGACGACGCCAAGTATGGGCAGGTCGCCCAAAAACTCGGCTACACCTTGGGCAGCGATCTTTACGATAAGTACCTGCGAGGAAGTATGCCTCGCACCCCGCTGCGCTCCTTGTTCCTCACGCATATTGAAGAACCCCGGGCGGCGCGCAAGCTTTGTTTCGAACTCATGGGCAACGGCCGCCTTAGCCGCAAGGGGCCGCATTCCGATCGCAGGGTTCATGCCCGTACAAGGCGTTCGGCTTAATGGATTCCTCGCGACTCTCACCCCGGGAGCTTGATCTTCGCCCCCACCCGCAACATCACCGGCCCCAGTAATCCGGATTTTAATAACTCAGCGTCTTTTTCCCACGGCCGGTAGGTCGTAAAGGTGAAACGCCCGGTCGGGCTGGGCTTTCCTCCAGCAGCCACGATGGCCACTCTTTCAGCATGGTGCCGCCGAAGGGACTTTTACCCATTCGCAATCTTCCGGAAGATTCGCGTCGCCAATCAGCCGGTTCGGCCACAAATTGATGACCATCAATTCGAGAGAATTCGTTCCCGGCGCGCGCCGCCCCGTTAATGTCCATCGAAATGGCGGCTTCCACCGATCGCCGAGAGACTTTCCGTTCAAGCGTCACACTCGCAATGACTTGCACCTCGCCCAAATCCAGAAGCAGACGGCAATTCTCTCGCCAGCATCGCTGCCGGAATTCAATGTCTTTGCGGTAAGTGGCTGTTCCGGAAAAATAACGGATGCCAGGATCGGAATGCTCGCTCCACGAAATGAGCTTGGGGAGTTCAATGCGCTCGCGGCGCTCCCCAATCCGGCGCGAACCGCACTTCCCACGGCCCGGCCACGGCACAGGTTCCGGCAAGTCGCAACGGTATTTCGCGCAAAGAACTTCGCCACTCGGCGGTCGTAACGATATTGCCCCGGCTGCCCAAACCAAAATCTCGAATCTGCCATCGGCCCCGCGCGGGTCAATGGATGTGCTCTCCGGCTGCGTTTAGCTCTTTGCCATACGCAGGTAGCCAGAATGACGCGGTCGGTTTCGATCCGGATTCCCCGCGCGAAACACCACAAACACCGAACCGCTTTCCGGCAACCGAACCGCCATGCGTATGCCGCTTGGCGTGCGTTCGTACATCGCGGGCAGTTCGACTTGACCGGTCTCCGGCCACCATAATTCCGGCCGCCACCCGTCCACGCGAAAATTGCAGATTTCCTCGACCGGAATATTTCTCTTATTTGCGACGAAGTAATAATCCGTTCCATCTTCCGCCCGCCGATGGATATAGCGGAACGCCGTCGTCGCCTCGCTATCCGTGAAGAAGTCGCGGGCCACGCCCATCGCCGCGAGTACGTCCTGCGGCGTCTTTCCCCAGACCACGCGGCCCTTCCCGTAGCGGTGTTCGGTGACCTTCACGCCATCGCAATCTCCCCACAGCGCATCGGCAATCTTCTCCAGCTCCCGGTCGCACTCGGGATACCCTGTCAGACTCGGCGACCGCGTGGGCCGCGGCCCAATCAACAGCATTCCGTCATTCACCAACTCCGCGATCTTCTGTAGTAGCTGCGGCGTCATCGTTCCTGCGCCGGGCATGCTTCCCGGCTCCGGCAACACCAGCGCGCGATAACTCATGCCATCGGGCAGCACGATGTGCCCATCCTCGATCTTCATCCGCGTCAGCACCACTTCCGGCGTGCAGCCGTCAAAGTTGTACCCCGGCGCCGTCGGCGGATCGGCGCTGTGCATGTCCACTCCCGGCGGACGAAACCGCATGGGCGCGCCTTCCGGCTGCAAGTAGCAGAGGTCGGCGACGAACCATCCCTGCCGCAACAAGAACTGGCAGCGCGTCAGGTACTCGTGCCAACCCTTCGTCTGCTCCCACCAGGTCTGCGTGCGCTCGTAGTGCACGCCAAACGGACCCATGGTCATTCCCGGCGCGCGGTCAAGCCAGGGCTGCATGGCATAGCGATGAAACACAATCCGGTTGATGCCCGCGCACAGCGCCCAATCGCCCAATGGCTTGATCGAAGCCGGATGCGCCTTCCAATCCTCTCCCGGCATGGACGTAAACGACTCCGCCGCAATAATTCTCTTCCCATACACATGCGCCGCCGAAACCATGTTCGAGCACCACTGCCACGAGCGAAACACCTGCGGAAAATAATCGCGCCCCAGCCAGAACTCGCCCTGCGGTTCGTCGGCTTGCGAGGCATAACGCATTTCGTCCGCCGGATCGCCGTCATATCCCTCAATCGTGAGCCGCATGCCGTGCTCATGCGCCAGCTCGCGCAGATGCCCCGCATAGTTCTCCACCAGCAGATCGGAAATCGTCTTCCGCAAATCCCACAAGAAGCGCTCCGACGTTTCCAGATCGCCCACCACTCGCCCCGTCATCGCCGGAAGAAACGGCGTCAGGTCATACCCGCGGCGTTTCCGGAATTCCTCCGCAAATTTCGCCGTCCAGTTCTGCCCGCCCGATTCCCAGCTATCGATATGCGTCGCGACCAGCGTCTTCCCTGTCAGAGGCCCCAAGTCCGAAACCATCTTCCCCAGAAAATTCGCGAAGTGCGCGTCCATCGCCTCTTTGCTCAGCTTGTCGCATTCCAGTCCGCGCCCCGCCTTCGGCGTCGGATGGTTATCCACACCCGTGGTCGTGCAACCGAAACGCAGCACCGTCCATTGACCTGCGGGCACATTCCACGCCAGACGGCCGTTCTTGCAATCGGCCGTCAAATCGAGAATCTGTTTCTTGCTCAATCTGCGACTCCGGCGGCAGCGTGGGAAACGCAATCGGCAGCGGCGGATACCCAAAGGGCGTGTCATAGGGGATCGAAGCCGTCTCGAATCCCGCCTTGAAGGCGATGTCCTTAATCCGGTATGCGTCATCTCCCGGCGTAGGAAACGCCAGCACCGCAATCTCGCGGTAGTAGTCCTTCACCTTCTCTGGCTCCGGCAACTCGCCCTCAAAGCGCTTGGGACCGCCAATCGCCAGTTCCGACCAAACCACCTTCTGCATCGAGAGTTCCGGCGTAATCCACGGTCCTCCGCTGCCCGCCCACCCGCCGCGTTGTATAAGTTCACTTCCAGTCCCAGCCGGCTTGATTCTTCACAGGCAAAATGAAACATGTCACGCCATGCCTCGCTGCCAAACGGCGTCGGAACCTGGGGGCACCGCCGGATCCACCTCCAACATGAGCACCCCGCCGATGCCCACCCGTTGCATGGCTTCCAGATCCGCGGTGATGCCCGCCTTCGTCACATTGCCGTTACACCAGAACCAATACACCCAGGGCCGCGCCGAATCCGGCGGCTGCGCAAAACCCTCCGCCAGCGGCGCTGCTGGCATCGGCAGTCATGCCTTGCGGCCACGCCACGCCCACCCACAAACCAGCCGTCGCGCCCGCAATGTTTCCCAAAAATGTCCGGCGATTGATCATGGCGCAGCGAGTTTAGCAGCAGGCCATCCCTCCGCGCCGGCCGAAAAGGCGCCGGGCGCGCTCGGGTCGCCGGAAGCTGGAAATTATCAAAGGCCAATGTCCGAACGTTCTCCAAACCCAGCGTCGGCCGCACTGGGCTTGCTCCTCGCTCTGCCGATAAACATCAACGAAGCTCTATGCTCATTCGAATCGTTCTCTGCGTCCTTACATTGTTTGGCTTGGCTCCGAACCTTAAAGCCCAGGAGTTCAAGCTCTTCGACCGCGAGGTGCAAGTCCATGGCTTCGCCTCGCAGGGCTTCGCCTACAGCGGCCAGAACAACCTCCTGACCATGAACACCAGTTCGGGCAGCGGCGCCTTCACCGATGGTGGCCTCAACATGTCAACCACGTCACCGATCATTTCCGCATCGGGGCCCAAGTCTATGACCGCAACATTGGCCAACTGGGCGGCGGCCATCCCGATCCTGGATTGGGCTTACGGCGACTACCGCTTCGCCGACTGGTTCGGGGTGCGCATCGGAAAGGTGAAGACCACGCTGGGTCTTTATAACGACACCCAGGATGACGAGTTTCTCCACACCTGGGCCATCCTGCCGCAGTCGGTTTATCCTCTGGACTTGCGTAGCGCTACGCTCGCCCACACCGGCGCTGACATCTATGGCCGCATTCCGCTAGGCTCGGCCGGGGACTTTGAATTACACCGGCTATTGGGGCCTTCGTTCCTTCGACAAATCCGGCGGCATTTACTTTCTCTCCGCGACTACGGATTTCCCATCGACCGGGATTCCGGCCATATGGAAGGCGGCGACGTGCGCTGGACCACTCCTGTTTCCGGGCTTGACGTTGGGCGCTTCCAGCCATCAGCCTTAGCGAGAGCCGTACCGGGCACTACCTCCGGCTTCGGTCTTACGCGGCGACTACACGATCTCCTCCCGATCCCGACTACATCGTCGCCGGGTACGCCGATTATCCGGCACAGCCGTTGGCACTTCAGCCGCAGAATTCCGCCGGGAATTCTCGCTCCATGCGGCTTACGGTTTCGACCCCTCCCTTCCCGGCTCACGCTCTACCAGGGAGAAAGCAACAAATCCGGATTTGCCTCCATTGCCTACCGGATTTCGAAACGCATCGAGCTGGGCACTTACAATTCCCGCTTCCACATCGATCATCCCGATGTCCCCAGCGATCCTGATGCCAATCATATCTACGACCAGACCGTGACTACGCGCTTCGATATCAAGCGCTGGTGGAATTTCAAAATTGAAGGCCACTTCATCAACGGCTACGGCGACGTTTTCTCAGCCCACGGCTTTTATCCCGCTCCAACCCAATGGTCTGCATGCCAGGACCAATCTTCTTGTTCTGCGCTCAGGAGTGAACTTCTGAAATGAAGGTGCGCATGAGAAAACTCATAAAGGCCGGCCGCTCCTGATTGCGCTGGCTGCCTTTGCCGTCTTGGCGGCCAGGCGAAGCGCAGTTGGGCCGGCGATGTGAAAGTCATCGCCAACTCCAGCTTCGCCGCGGATTCGATCTCTCCCCGCGAACTCAGGAGCGTATTCCTGGCGGAAAAAAGCCGCCTGGGGGGAATCCGCGTGGAGCCGGTTTTCGAGAAGGGTGGCGCCGCCCACGAAGTTTTTCTGCGGCAATACCTTGACCAAAGCGACAGCGAATTGCAGACCTACTATCGCGCCCTGGTGGTCACCGGACGAGGCTCCATGCCCAAAGCCCTGGCTTCGGATGAAGACGTCGTGCTGTACGTCTCCCAAACCAAAGGCGCCATCGGATACGTAAGCCTCGGCGCCAGCACTCCGGGCGTGAAAATTCTGGCGCGTCGGAGGCTCCATCAGCGACCCTGAAAGAAAACTGCTCACCCGTGTCGAGCCGGAATATCCCGAAGCGCTGCAAAAGCGCTCCATCGGCGGCACCGTACGCCTGCGGGTCACCATCGCGCCCAACGGCAGCGTGGAGAACGCCGAACTGCTCGGTGGCAATCCCGTGCTGGGGGATGCTGCCATCGCGGCCGTCACCAAGTGGAAATATTCCACCGGGCCCGCTCGCACCACCGCCGAGGTCAGCATCCCCTTTGAGCCTCATCCCTGAACGTTACCGCCGAAAGCAAGAACGGCAAGCCCAAACGTGGCTTGCCGTCCGTGCTTATAGTCAGCCGGCTTTTTAATGCTGCTGTTCGAACAGGAAAGGCAGCAGGCCGACCGCATCCTGCCGCACCGCCTGCAGCTGATTAGGATTGAAGCCCAGAGCTTGAATGATGGTCGGGGCCACCTGCTGGTTGCTCACCGGAACCGAGACGATGCTGTGCCGCAGCTCCGGATTCGAAACCAGCAACGCTGCATGAACGTCATCTTCATTCAGTCCGCCGTGCTCGGCAATCTTCGAGCCGCCGGTAAAGATCACGCCCGTGTTCACCTTCAACACGATATCCGGGGTGCGCGGATCTTTGGTGGGATCGTTGAATTTGTTGATCAGCGACTGCCCAGCGAAGATTTCCTGAATGCCCAGCGCTGTCTGATTCGTCGGTTCGCTGAGCGTGGCGACTACGCTCGATGTCTGCGAGAAATCGGTAAGCCAGATCAGCGAGCCGTCGTCGGAGATATCGAAAGCGTCGGCGGGTCCGATTGTTGCTGCCGGCTGTCCGCCGCCAATTCCCACCCGTTTGTTGATATCGATCGGCGACTGTCCGTGCTTGGCCCCGACGATGATGAGCGTGTCGTCGTAAATCCCCTGCTTTTTGAGTTCCGCCACAAATTGGCCGAGCGACTGGTCCACGAAGTCGAGTTCGCTGGCCAGCCCCGCCGAGGGTGTGCCCAGCACATCGGCATAGCCCGCGCCTTTCAGCTTTTCGCCAACGCTCACTGCCTGGAAGTTGGTTCCAAACAGCGTCGGAACGCCCACCCAGCGGCTGCGGTCGTGCGTATAGCCGTCAATCTGGTTGAGCACCGCCTGCACGTGCAGCGAATCGTAACATTGGATATTTTTCAGATCCGTTGTCCAGCCATCATCCGGCGTGCTATCCGGAGCCGGCACCGGACTGCATCCGGCAAACTGCGGCAGAGGCACGGGAATCGAGTTGATTTCCGGTCCGTAGAAGTCATCCACGCCCCGGCCACTCGGCCCGTTGGTCCATTCATACGACGGATGTTTATCGGTCCACGCCGTCGTTCCACCGTTCTGCTTCACCACTTCGAAGATAGTGTTCACCCGCAAGTAGTTATGGGGCATCAGGGTCGCGCAATTCTGCTTGGGATCACGCACCAGGTACGCGGGATTCAGTCCCCCGCCGCCATCCAGTTTGGTCAAATCGATGTCCACCGCTTCATCCCACGCCACGTTGGTGCCGATCTTGCCGGGGCAGGGGCCACCGGGATTTCCCAACCCGTCGGTCATCGCCGGCGGGGAAAGAGCGCGGTTGTACGTGTCGTCATACCAAAGTCCGGTTGTGGTCGGCGATCCGCCGGTCACCAGCGCCGCCAATCCGGGGAACGAGTCCGAGGGCTGCGAGGTGGCTGCGCTGCTGTAAGTGACGCCGTGGTGGCTGAGCCAGGCCAGGGTCGAATCAGGATGCGCCGCTACATAATTGGAAAGATCGAGGGCGTGTAAACCATCCACGCTGATCAGCAGCACGTGTTTAACGTGGCGGCCGCCGCCATCGTCACCGGCATACGCGGGCAGGGAAAGTGGGAGAAGAGAAGCCGTCAACAGCGCGGCCAGGGCAGACTTTCGCAAATACATTTTTACGGCCTCCTTGGGACCGCGGAAAAAATTCTAGGAGAGCCGCGAACGGTAGTTGTAAATGCAGGATCAAAAGAAGGTTAAAAGGATATGAATGCAGTGTTCGGGATCACAAATTGCGAATGCCTTGCCCCATCCTCGTGGCGCATTGTGCGAGAGGATGGGACAGGAAGGCCGCGGCCTACTTCTTCCCGCCCACCGCGTCCAGGCACTTGCCGTAGAGCTCCAGCAGATGTCCGGCATACTCCTCCGGCTTGGCGGCGCTGCCGCTGCCCTGAAAGCCCACGCCCGTCGAACTAGTCCTGCCATAGCCGGTGGTCATGGCCACGAATCTCATCAGGTCGAGTGCAATATCTTCGTCGCGCCGCGCGCCCGCCGTTGTGCCAGGTGTCTCCATGCTTCCCTCCGCTGAACCTTGGATATTAAGAATCTCTTCG
This sequence comes from uncultured Acidobacteriaceae bacterium, assembly GCA_963697035.1. GTDB lineage: Bacteria > Acidobacteriota > Terriglobia > Terriglobales > Acidobacteriaceae > PALSA-270. The sequence goes on from CAVOMN010000006.1 coordinate 263,995, forward strand.
TCTTCGTCCATTATTTCTGCCAACCCGTGCAGAATTTCGATGATATCAGGCCGGGTGACTTCGGCGGCGGTGTGCCCCAGGTTCGCGGCGGTGTGCCCCAGGTTCGCGGCGGTTTTTGCCGCTAACCTGGGATCCCGTCCCAGCGGTAAGAGCTACTCCAGCAATTTCGCAATCTCGTCATGCCCACTCTTCTGCGCCATCTCCGCTGCCGTGGTCCCATCTTCACTGCGGGCGCTTCGATCCGCGCCATGTTGCAGCAGCAACTCGGCCATCGCCTTATCTCCCTGCTGGGCCGCGGAGTGTAAGGGAGTCCATCCTCCCTGCTGGTGAACGTTCGGCGAAGCGCCCTGCGCGAGGAGAAGAGTCAACATGGGCAGATGGCGCGCCGCCGCGGCGCTGTGCAACGGCGTCACCTTCATGGGATTGAGTGCGGCCGCGTTGGGATCGGCGCCACGCGCCGAGTAGAGCGGCAGCGATCTCCGGGTGCGCGAAAAAACAGGCGAAATGCAGCGCGGTAAATCCATCCGCCGACCACTCGCTGGCCAAACCGGGGTGCTGGTCCAACAATTCGCCAGCCACTTGCCCCCGGCCCAGACTACAAGCCTCAAAGATGTCCAGGTGTGGGCCGGCGGCCAGCAGCAAATCCACCATGTCGCTGCGGCGGCGGTAGAGCGCGTGCATGATGGCGGAAATTCCGGCCTCATCGCGAGCTGAGGATCGAGAAGGGTCCTCGGTCAGCAAAATGCGCAGGCTCTCCACATCTCCGGCCTGAATGGCGGCGACGACTTCGGGATGGTCACTCACCTGGGATCCTTCCCTTGCCTGCCGCTTTCGACGGCAAGTGCCAACGAATCATAGCGATTGCTTCTGAATTGTCAAACCCGAAGTCTCCAACTTCCGCTCAGGAATTCACCCGCAAACGATCTTCGCGTGAGAAATGAGCCGCATGGTTACCCGGTACTTAAGTTACCTGTAAGTGCATGTGTTAGTACTGTTTCGCGTGAAGCCTTTAGATAGAATCGCGATAGAAAGTTACTCCGGAGCGCGTGCGTTTTTCGTTCCGGGAAGGAAGTTCAGGATGATTAAGCTCAAGAAGTTCGCCCCGGCCGTCGTTTTGCTGGGAGCCATGCTCACCCTCGTAGCTTGCAAGCTGACCACCTCTGGCGCAGGGCCTGCGCCCCCGCCCGGCGGCAGCAACGAGTATCTGTTCGCTACCAGCAACAACACGGTGTGGTCGTTCAGCATTAACACAACGACCGGAGCGCTGGGCACGGCGACGAGTGTCTCAGGGCCCTCGTTAAGTCAAGGCATCGTGGCGAACCCAGGCGGGACATTCCTGTATGTCTCCGATACCTACATGAACCAGGTGGATGTCTTTTCCATCAGTTCCACGGGAGTTCTCTCTCAAATCAACGGTTCGCCGTACACCGTGGGATCGGCGCCGACCGGGAACACAACCACTCAGTTCGCCGCCGGATTAGCCATGGATTCCGCCGGAAAGTTCCTTTACGCCACGGACTTAACCAACAATGACGTAGCTGGTTTCACGACCAACTCAGACGGAACGCTCTCCGTTATCGCCAATTCCCCGTTCCCTACCAGCATCGAACCGGCGAATGTAGTGGTGGATCCTAGCAACCAATTCGTATACGTCTCGGACTTTGGCAGCGGCGTGCTGGGAGGAGTTTCGGCGTTCACGCTGAATAGCAGTTCAGGCGCGCTGACTCCGGCACCGGGCTTTTCGCCCTTTACCACCGTGGCCTTCGGCGAGCCCCTGGGGCTAGCCACGATCGGGCAGTCTTTGTACGTCAGCGAGAACAGCGCGACCGCAAACTCGGTGGCTTCATTGTCAATTATCGGCGGGACTGGCGGGCTGTTTCCGATCGCACCAGCCTTGGCGGCCGGAAGCCAGCCGGCAGGCATTGCCGCTACCCCATCCGGAAAATATCTCTACGTAGCCAATAGCGGGGAGACGAGCATTTCAGGTTACAGCGTTGATCCGACCACTGGAGCGTTGACCGCGCTCAACAATTCACCCTTTCCGGCGACCGTCGCGCCATGGTACCTGACGATTGATCCCTCGGGCTCATTCCTCTACGCGTCCAATCCTAACGACAACACCATTACCGGCTTCACCATCAACTCTTCCACCGGAGCGTTGACCCAGTTCTCGGGTTCGGCAACTCCCGCTGGAACCGTGCCGGTCAGTCTGACCACAGCGACGGTTCAATAGGCGGCAAAGGAGAACCCGCGCTCGCGTGCTAACATTCATCCGTGGCTTTGACGGATACACGGCCCGCTGCGCAAGCGCTTCAGTTTAAAATTCATCAATCCATGTCGGGCGAGCGGCGTTTGCTTCTCGCCCTCGATATGAGCCTGTTTGCCCGTGAACTGAGTCGTGCCAACATCCGGCGGGAGCATCCCGATTGGCCGGAAAGCCAGGTTGCGCGTGAGTTATTGCGCCTCGCATTCCTTCCCGCGGCCCTGCCCTTGCCTAAGCAATGAGTAATCTCGATGTCTTCAAAAGAATCACCGCGGCCTTTGATCAGGCGGGCATTGCTTATATGCTGACCGGTTCTTTTGCCGCAGCGTACTACGGCACGCCGCGCTCCACTCAGGATATCGACCTGGTGATAGCCGCCACCGCCGCCCGTTGAGGGCACGGACTCTAGGTTTCGATGCCCACGTAGCAGATGCGGCCGATCAGATAGTCATGGACCTGACTTGCCCGGCTTCCATGGTCATGACTTCAACCGGATAGGCGTGATTGTGGGGCCGCAGGACCAGCTGGTCTGCCGGCAACTGCTCCACATATTTCACGGTGCAGTCGCCGTCGCTGGCTACCGCGTACATATTGGATTCGCCCTTGCGATAAGGCTTGAGGGAATTGTAGTGGCGGTCGATCAGGACGGTGGCGCCGGGCAGCAGGCGAGGATACATGCTCATGCCTTCGCGGCCGTCGGCGCGGATGATCACAAAACGCTCCCAGTGCTCGCGGTCGCCCTCCATCTCGGGGCGCAGTTTCGCAGGAAACTCTTTCTTGAACTTCAGAATGTCCTTGACCTTCATGCTGAGTGATAAGGGGCTGGCGGGCCGCGACCGGGCCGTCCACCAGGAGAACGTTCTCGAAGGCGTCCTCGCTGGGGGGAGCGATGCTGGCGCGCTTGTTGATCTCGCCGGGGTCGAGCAGATCCAGGACCGACAGGCGCTGCACGCTCAAAACTTTGTCCATGCCTTCGACGCTCAGGCCACGCTTGCGGTTGAGGAAGTTGGAAATGTGCGCCTGCCGGAAGCCGGTTTCGCTGGCCAGGCCCAGACCGGTCAAGTTCGCCTTCCTCGATGCGCTCCCGCAGAGCTTTGCGGAGATTTTCCTGCAGGGCGCGGAACTTCATGCCCAAAGTATAGCACCGCATGTATAGCGTATTGCTATTCACAGCATAAGACGAACATCTGAGAGGAAATGGAATTCTTGACCGCGGTTTCGCGGCGCGGCCGCCCAAGCAACAGTTCTCGCTGCCAGCTAAAAGCCACGGCTGCGCGCAAAGGGCGCGGCGCGCGTACGCGTGCACGGACGAAGGAATCCTGTAAATTTCTGTCAGCCATTTAACCGCACCTGGCAGGGGCAAGAATTGTTTTTGCATTCTTGTTACGAAATAAGAACAAATGCCGCGCCCATGGCCGATTTCCACAGGAAATGTACCAGCGTTGTATAGCGATGGGCTATTGTTAGCACAATCACAACATCTGAAAGGAAATAAATTTCTTGACTTTGAGAATCAGGGGCTATACGATGAGCGCCTTTATACCCACTTCGACGTTTCATTCGAACACTATGTTAAGCAATTCACAATCCGAGAACGAGGAGAACAATTCGTGGAATTCCGCCGCAAGGTGCGGGCCGCGGAAATGCTTTCCTCCGCCATGGAGCGGCTATTGCGGTGAGCTCCATTTTACGGGCCGGCTCAGCGTCGTGGTGCAGAATGGCCGCGTGCTGAAATCCGGCTATGAGGAGGGCTATTTCCGCCAGCATGAGCCGACAGTTTCCTAGGTCAGGCCAGGCCGATAGTTCCCCATCCGAAGCGCTAGCAAGGCATTCATAACTAAATAATCCCAACAGGTCATCGTAAGAGAAACGAGCCCTGTGGCCGAGCAATCGGCACAGGGCTTTTTTATTTGCTGTCATGGTTGCTTTCAGTCGTCTGCTGAGTCGTCGCGCGACGGGTGGAGGGTTGACCGCCCGAGGAGAGCTGAAAGCTGTGGAGGCAATCATGAAAAGCAACGGATCCGGAAATGATCCAGTTGGAACTGAAGTACTGTGAACGTTGCGGGGGGTTGTGGTTGCGGCGCAAGGGAGCGCAGGCGATCTATTGCGCGCGCTGCGACCGGAGATACTGGACGTGCCAGCTCGCGAAAGGTCGACCAGCCGGCCGCGTTTGCCGGTAAATCCAGGATTGAGGCGCTTCCCTTGGAAGTGCTGAGCCGGCGTTTTGCGGGAACGGAGGAAGGCATGAGCGCATTCCATTTGCGCTTGCGGACGATGGCGGGGTGCCGGGAGCGTTGCCGGCTTCCCTGCTGGCACCGCCGCCAGAACCGGAAGATGGCAGTCTGATCGAGGCCGAGCCAGCGTGGATCGCGCCAATCCCGATTTGTGGCTCTACCGGGAACGGACGCTGCGCATGCTGAGGCGTTATCAGCGCTATGTCGGTGGAAGTGGGACGGCTGCCGTCGCTGCTGGGAAGGGAGTTTTTCCGGACCCGGGTGACCTCCTACCGGGTCGGCACGTTTGAGGATGCGGTGATTTTCGTGCACGATGTGGCGAGTGGCCTGGCCGAACTGGGCGGGTTCGAGCAAAGCTGATCGCGAAGATCGTGCTGCAGGACTACACCCAGAGCGAAACGGCGCGTGCTGCTGGGCTGCTGGCGGCGCACGGTGGGGCGGCGCTTCCCGGAAGCGCTGGACCGGTTGAGGAAATTTTTCTGGATTCTGGACTTTTGCTGATTCGTTTGCCGGCAGAGATGTCGCCACGGGCCCACAACTGTCAAGAGGGAAAAATCGGACGAAAATCCGCAAGTGATTCTGTCCAGAGGGAATAAAAAGTTGCGAGACCATGTCCCATTTCCGCAGCGAATTTGCTATTCTGGATTTAGAGATTGAGAAAGACCAAAGGGCGCGCCGCCAAGCGCGCCTTATTTTTTGCCGGCGCAAGCGGACGAGGCGGACCGCGGTGATGACAAGAAGAGAGCGAAACCGAAAGACGAGAGCCGAGCGAAAGCGCCGCTGCGGGAAGGCGCGCGGAAAGAAGGCGATCGGACTTGGCGGAGATCCGCCGGCAGATCAGCGATCTGGTGGGAAACGGGGCGGTGGGCATGGTCGAAAGCGCGATTGAAGAAGTCGGAGAAGGGCCACTATACCGGGATGAAATACCTGTTCGAGATGATCGGACTGTATCCGGCGGCGGGCGAAGAGACGATGCCGCTGGAGAGATTCGCTGGCGGCACTTTGTTGCGGCGGCTGGGCGTTCCCGAAGAACCGGCCGATGGAAAGCGGAGGCGAAACCACATCCCGCGGCGGGAGCGGCGCCCGCAGGCAATGCCGTAGAATGAAGACAGATTCGTGGGCGAACGGCGGCGAGCCGTGTTGGCGGCATCGCATAGGCAAGGCATTTGGAACGCGGGCGGGGGCGCCCGCACTATAAAGAAAGCGAGCGAGACGGGACTTTGGGAATGGACATGACCTGGGTGACGGGCCGGATTGCGGTGGGGGGTGGAATCTGGAACGCGGAAAACATGGCGGCGGTGGCGCGGGCGGGAGTGACGCACATCATCGATATGCAGATGGAGTTTGACGACACGGAGATTGCCGAGCCGTTCGCCATCGAGGTGCTGTGGAATCCGATTGACGACGATTTTCAGCCCAAGCCGCCGGAGGTTTTTGAGCGGGGAGTGGACTTTGCCGAGGCGGCGCTGGATGGAGATGGTCAACGGCTGCTGATCCATTGCGCGGCGGGGGTGCATCGCGCCCCGATGATGACTTTGGCGATTCTGGGAGCGATGGGTTGGAAGCTGCGGGATGCCATGGACCTGATTGAAGCAAGGCGGCCGGTGGTGGACTTCGCCCCCGTCTATGTGCAGAGCGTGGAGAATTTTCTGGCGCAGCGATTGGCGGGCAAGACAGAGTGAAGTTTTTCAGTTCTTAGTTCCCGGTTCTCAGTTCTTATTTCTTAGTTCTTAGTTGAAGTGGAGGAGTTATGTTTGACGGGTGCCGCCCTATGGGGCGGCTTTTTTATTGGCTGCTGGCAATCATGATTATGGCTGCGCGGGTACAAGCCCAGGGTCCGGCGACCACTACGGTAAGCGACACGGTGTACCGGGGCGATGGGAATCCCGCGGGCGGAGTGCTACTGATTTTTTGGCCTGCGTTTACCACCGCGGGCGGGCAGACGGTGGCTGCGGGGACGGCAACTGCGACCTTGGGAAGCGGCGGAGCGCTATCGGTTGCTTTGGTTCCGAATGTGGGTGCGACTCCGGCAGAGACTTTGTACACAGTCGTCTACCAACTCAACGACGGGACGGTGAAGACCGAATATTGGGCGGTGCCGGCGACTTCTCCCGCGACGATTTCTCAGGTGCGGACTGCGCTGGGGGTGACGGGGAACGTGGCGCAGTTGGCCTCGCAGCAGTATGTGAGTGCGGCGGTGGCAAGTAAAGCCAACGATGCGGCGGTCGTCCACCTGGCGGGCAGCGAGACCGTAACTGGAGCGAAGACGTTCGCCGTGGCGCCGGCACTGCCGACGCCAGTCTTGTCTAGCGATGCGGCGAACAAAGCCTATGTGGATGGAGCGGTGAGTTCCTCGGGAAGCGGATCGTTCGTGAGCAAAGCGGGCGACACGATGACCGGGCCGCTTACGTTGCCTGGAGATCCAGTGGCGCTGTTCCAGGCCGCTACCAAACACTACGTGGATACAGGGATGGCATCGAAGGCAGACGTGGTGGCGGGACTGGTGCCGCCGTCGGAACTGGGAACGGGAAGCGCGACGAGCACGACCTGCCTGCTCGGCAACCAGTCATGGGGCGCATGCGGAGCAAGCGGCAATGCGGTTCGAATCCAGGGCGTGCCGGTGAGCACGACAGCGCCAGCAAACAATCAGGTCATCACCTACGTGGCGTCGCTGGGGCAATATGAACCTTTGCCCGGGGGCGGAGTTACATCGGGAATGCAGGCGATCAAGTATGCGAGCGATTTCAACTGGACGCAAAGCCCGTCGGCGGACTTGAGCAGCGCAGGAGCGAAGACGGTGACGCTGTCGGCGTGTCCTCCGGGAGTGACGGGGACGGAGCCACAGTACTACGTTTACATCGCGGGCACTGGAACGGCCGAGGCTGCGATCGTGACGGGTGGAACATGCGCGGGGAACGGGTCGGCGGGAACATTGCAGTTCACCACCGTGAACGCGCATACGGCGGGATACACGGTGGGCAGCGCTTCGGCGGGATTGCAGGAGGCGCTGATCGGGGCGCGGTTTACGCCGGCGAACCCGACCAGTTTCTCGCAGTCGGGCAAGGTGATTGTTCCGCCCGGTGAGTTTACCGCTTATGCGCGGGTTTCGATACGGGCGTCCAACCTTGAAGTGGATTTTTCCGGATCGATTGTGGACTGCCAGATGAGCGATACCTGCATTTACGCCGGCGACCCGGCAAATTCCAATTCGTATTCGGATATTACGGTGGTGAGCCCACGCGGACGGGCGATGGTAGTGAGCGGGCAGCATCCGTTTCTGGAAGTGAACGCACAGAAGACGCGGGTATTCAATGTATCCACACGGGTGCCGGCGACGGGAGCAACGTTCAGCAGCTATGTGCAGGTGGACGATGACCAGGCATTTCTATTGGATGGGCTGGATACAGGATTGGGGCAGACGTTTGGGACGGATGGCGTGTTGTGCAATTCCACGGTGTGCAATCCGGTGATCTATGCGCCGGGAGGTGGAACGACGTTCGCGGTGGGTTGGCTGAAGAACCTGAATCTTTCGCTGGGATGCGTAGCGAATGGGATTGACTGGGAGAGCGGGAATTCGCTGCGCGTATCAGACAGTGTGATCCAGGGGTATTCACAATATGGGCTTCGAACCGGTCTGGCGCATGGGGGGTTGCAAGGCACGGTGGTGGACAACGTCTACGAAGAGGTGGGGAACTGCACGAATCCGGTGGGCGGGATCGGACAGGCGGGCATCATCGTACAGGGCGGACGGATAGAAATCCATGGAGGCACGGGTCCCCAAGGACTGATGCCGCAGTTTGCCAACACGGGAACCACGGACTACCGGTATTACATCGTGGCGCACAGCACGACCTATGGAGCGTCGAATCCGCTCCTGGTGGGAAACGCGCTGAGCAACGGATCTGGGAATATCACGATCACGATTCCGGATATTGCAGGGGCGGCGAGTTTGGATGTGCTGCGGGTGACCAATCCGGGAAGCGGGCAGCTGCAGACGCCCAATGGTACGGGGGATTTTGCGGTTGCGGCAGCGGTGGCGAGGAGTTCGGCGTGCGGCAGCGGGATTTGCACATTTACCGATACCCAGACCGCACTGAGTCCGTACACGGTGGCGGCGCCAGTCTATCTTCCGCTGCTGGGTTATTGGCCTGGAAGTCTGATCCTGGGGTCACTGGCGGATACGAACAGTCTTTCGGCGGGGGCAACGGCGATCCTGGATGTTCTTACAGATGAGACGGTTTCGGTTCTGGGAAGCGCGTCGCCGGCGATCATCGCGCAGAATTGTCCGACGGCAGGACATTGGACACCGGCGTGGGTGAGCTGTCAGTCCTCACCGTACAGCGATACCCAGACAGGCCATGATGGTGATGACAAAGAAGAACAACGACGGACGGGGTAAATCTTAATCTCAAGGGAAGAATGAATTTCTGTACGGTGGGTTCGGCACCGAGCCACATCATCACGCTTTCGGATTCGAACTTCGCGAAGACGATTGCGACCGCGAACAACCGGCCCGGCAACGATCCTAACGACTCCTACATTGGATATGACCGCGGTGACGGTAATCTGGCACATCGGGAATCACTTTTGGAGCGCCGGTGTCATTGTCCAATTACATCGGAAACGTGGGGGATGGCACCAACTGGCTGGAGCGGCTGACGGCATCGTTGAAGGAATTCAAGACCAACGTGCAGATGGACGGGAATTTGACCGTGAGCGGGTGGGATCACCGGCAAACCAGCAGAGCGACGGCGCTGGCGGCGACGCCCACGCAATGCAGCGGAAGTTTCGCGACCGGGATACAGGCAAACGGGAATGCAAATTGCGGCACGGCGGATGTGGTGCAGTTGGCGGAGACGCTCCCCCGACGGGATTGGCGAATTTTGGATTGTTCTGGTTTGACACCACCTGCCACTGCCCAAAGGTGATCGACAACAATGGGCAGGCGGTGCAACTGGGACTGACGAACGTCTTCAACAGCGACGCCAACGGAACCAATGTGGCGAACGTGCTGGAGGAGCGGAACGGGACGACGCCGCAGGAACTGCGGATTTACGGAACCTATAGGGACGCGTCGAATTATGAGCGGATGCGGCTGGGATACGATGCGACGGACAGCTACTACTATCTAGGCGCGGATGCATTGGGGACAGGGACTCAGCGCGGGTTGGGATTCTGGCTGCAGGGCGGCGCTGCGCTGGGGAATCGATCTCGGCATTTAACTTAAAACCTCTGACCGACAACAACCGGGACCTGGGCGCGGCGGACTACAGAATCGCCAATGGATATTTCGGGACATCGGTGTCGAGTCCCGCGTTTTGGTTTCGGTGCCGAATGCAAGTACGACCGGTACAACGATCAATGATCTGGTAAAGCTGACGGGAGATCCGGCCACAGCGGTGATTACGGCGACAACGGACACCCAGGGCGTGATGGGAGTGGTGATGGGAGGAGCGGGAACGACGGGAAATGCGCTGATTGCGACCGGAGGAACGGCGCGATGCGCGTTCGACAACGCGACGACGGCCGGAGACTATGTGCAGATCAGCAGCAGCGTGGCAGGAGGCTGTCATGATGTAGGCGCGGGTTATCCGGCGAGCGGGCAGGTGATCGGCAGGTGATGAGCACGCATGGAGCGGCGGGAGCTTATACGGTATTTCTGTTCGGGACGAATACGGTGGCGGCGCGCCGACTGCGTCTCCTGCGTTTACAGGGACGCCGACCGCGCCGACGCCTTCGACCGCGGATAACTCAACAAAGATTGCGACCACAGCGTATGTGCAGGCACAAGGATATGCGCCACTGGCTTCCGCGGCGTTGACTGGGACGCCAACCGCGCCGACGGCGACGGGGGGAGACAACTCCACGAAAATTGCCACGACAGCGTTTGTGAACACGGGATTGACGGCGCCGCTGGCGACATCGTTCTGGACGACGGGCGCGACGAGCGTTTCGTTCAACTCGACAAGCGGCAAGGCGCAGTTGTGGGGATTCACGGTGCCGTATCCGATCACGACCACCAAAGTTACGGTTGGCGTTGTGGCAGCGGATACGGGAAGCTGCACTTACGATCTGGGAATTTTGAATACTTCGGGAAATATTGTGGTGCGCATTGGAAACACATCGGCAGCGACCCTGGGATTCACGTCGACAGGGACGAAGACGATCAACTGGGCGAGCAGCGGGACCGCACTGCCGGGAAAGTATTACATCGCGATCACGGCCAGCGCGACCACCGGGTGCGCAACTTTGGGAGCCTCGACGATGCCGACTTTTGTGTCGAACACGGCGGAGACGGTGACTTCGGGGGGGACGCTAAATAGCGGGATCACGATTCCTACGGACTCGGCGGCGTTTGCGAATGTGCCGTCTTTGTATATCCAGTGAGTAGTGGCTCGCGGTTCCCAGGTTAACGCCCAAAGGCAGGGCGTGAACCCTTCGACCAGCTCAGGGCAGGCTCTGGGGCACAACGCATACGATAAAGGCGGGTTAGAGCCGGTACGCGCCGGTTTGTGAAATTCAGTTCTTGGTTCGCAGTTCTTGGTTCGCAGTTTTCGGTTATCAGTTTTCGCAGTTGTCAGTTGAAGACTAGAGGGAGCCGATGGGAATCGGCTCCTTTTTTGTGGGGCGAAAGATTTAAAGATTTAAGGAGGAGATCGTGAAGCGACTGATAGTGGCGGCAGTGTTTCTGTTCATGGCGGTGGGCGCGCGGGCTGCGACGGTGACGCTCACCTGGAATTATGACTACACCGGGCTGACGTTGTGCAGTGCGACGGCGACGACGAATTGCCTGGATCATTTTGAAATGGATGATGCTTCGAGTGGGACGCCGGCGCTGATCGCGACGGTGGCGAATCCGGCGAATGCGAGCGGAAAAGTGCACGGCAATCAGCGGGACGTTTCAGACGTCGGGATTTGGGCAAAGAGTTCTGGCCGTGACGGCGGTGGGGAGGGATGGATCTGGCAACTTCGTTTCGAGCGATTGGACGAAGTGCCAGGGGACGTTTCAGATTGTGCCATCGGCGCCGAGTGCTTTGGTGGGTACGGTGCAGTAGGTAAAGCGGCCGTTGGTCGTTCGCCGTTAGCTCTTGGCCTTCGGTGCCGATCGCTTTTCGGCTGTCTGACCAATACGTGAAGACTGCATCACAGAGGAACACAAATGAAGAGCGCCCTGCGGGGCGTTTTTCTTTTGTGTGCAAAATGTGGCACGGCTGAAGCCGCGCCCTGATACAGACCAACACACATATGCGAATGGCGATAACAAGATGGATGGCGATGGTGGTGCTGACAGCGACCGTGGCTTCGGCAACTACGTATTATGTGGATCCGGCGGGAAGCAATGGGAATGACGGGCTTACGCCGCTGACGCCGTGGCGGACGCTGCTGAAGGTCGGCATCTCGACGTTTAGTCCGGGGGACGTGATTCTTTTTAAGCGAGACAGCGTTTGGAATGAGACGCTGACGCCGCCCTCGAGCGGGACGGCGGGAAATTTGATCAAGTTCGACGCCTATGGAAATGGGAGGCCGCCGGAGTTCACGGGATATTACACGACAACGAGCTCGCAGTGGACGAATACGGCGGGGAACGTCTGGCAGATCACGTTGAGCGGCGGCGCAGGCAATTTCGCAACTGAAGTTTGTGCAGTTCGGCACGCTTTGGGGAAACGCCCAGATTTCGCAGAGCGCCTTGGCGAACGACCGTGATTGGTACTACGACCCGGTCGCACAGAATTTGTATGTATGGTCGGCGAGCGGAAATCCGGTGACGCATTACGGGTCAGTGACGCCGATGATTTTGAGCGGGCAGTCGCTGATCAATGTCAATAACCAGACATATCTCGAGATTCAGCACATCAGGCTGGATTGGTACGACGGGTATGGAGTGCAGGTGCAAGGAACGAGCGATCACATCTGGCTAGCGAACATGTCAGCGGACAGCCAGGTGCCGAATGCCACGGTGCCGATCGGATTCTATGTGCATGCCCTGGGGACGCCTTCGGACATTCATCTCTATAACACGGATGCGCACCGGAACTATAAAGGATACGAGTTTGATGGGTCGGGAACGGCTTACGAATTGAAGAATTGCCGGGCGTATGCGAACCGGACCTATGGATTGGTGGATAACACGGCCGCAGTGACGTATTCGCATTGTCATTTTTATGCGAACAACCTGGCTACGGGAATTTCGACGGATGTGAGCGGAACCCCTGGGCCGATTGATGGCGGGCAACAACCTGGCGGCAGACACGCCGCCGAATGTGCGGGGATTCATGCGATATCCGGCGCGGATCACGCTTACGTTTGACGATCCGGGATTGCTGGACGGTCCGCATGAGTATCTGGCGCCGCTGCTGCCGATGATCCGGGCAAAGAGCGTTCCGCTGAGCATTGCGGTGGTGACGGGATACGACCTGTCGAACACGCTGGTGCCGACGATTCAGTCATGGATCAACGCCGGGTGGGATGTGAATTGCCATTCGGTGTCGCACCAGTATTTTGTGTTTCTGAACGGGTTCACGATCCAGTACACGGGGACCGCGGCCTCGAGCGTGACGCTTTCGATTGCGAGCAAGACGCTGACGATTACGGCGCCGGGCGATGCGGCGGCGGATGTGAGTTTCAATCTGACGGCAGTGCCGCCAGGGGGGACGCCGACGGGATTAGACACACTGGGGGGAGTGATGGCGACGCTGAATCAGCGGGGGGTGTTCGCGGTGACGGCCGATCCGAATTTGAAGACGGCCGCGAAGTCGGAGGATCTGGCGGATGTGGCGCCGCAAGACATCATGAGCGCACCGTATACGCTGCTGCTGGACAAGACGCGGCTGATGACGGATGAGATGAACTGGTCGCTGGCGTGGATGAATGCGAATTTGACGGGACTGCCGTCGAACCGCGTGTATGTGTATCCGGGAAGCTATGAGGATACTTCGACGGAAGCGATTGCGGTGGCGGCGGGGTATGCGGGAGCCCGCGGGTCGGGGACAATGCAACCTTCGCCGAATGCGGCGACCGTGCTGGCAAGCGGATATGACGTGCAGAACATTTTGAGCCAAGGGATGGTGCCATTTTTTCAGGGATTGACGGACCAGCAGTTTGCCAACCGCTTTCGCGCGATCGTGTTCAAGTCGGCGGTGTGGGGTGTGCCGGTCGGAATTTTTTGGCACTGGAATGAACTGACTCCGTACCAGGTGGCCCTGATGATTGACACCCTGAAACAGTCAGGGGCGACGCTGATGTCGAATACGCAACTGGTGAGCTATTTGCTCAGCACGCAGGCGAACGCGGGGACAACTTATTACGCGGACGCGGCTTCGGGAGCAGCGGTCGATGTGCGGCCGACGGAAGCGTCGCCGGTGGTGGATCAGGGAGCGGCGCTCAGCTCCGAGTACGAGATTGACTTGATGGGCATTGACCAGACGGCTTTTGGAACGGGGTGGGAGATTGGGCCGATGGCGCTGGTTCCGGAGACGGCGGGGCGGATGAAGCATTAGGCACCTGGCAAGGGGGCAACAAAAAGAATAAGGAAGCGAGCCAAACGCGCGATCTATGTGTCGCCAAGAACGCGACACTTCGCGCGGCTTGCTCAGGATGACAAGGTTAAAAGGGAGATTTGAAGTGATGGAAGATATTTTGCTGTTGCGGCGGCTGGGCGAAGTGCTGGACCGTGCCGCGAATAAGGAAGAGCAGATTCGCGACCTGTTGATCCGCGGGCTGCTGAAGGTGCGGAACAAAAATAAAAGGCTGGTGAAACTGGTTCCGAACCGGGCGCAGCGGGAGTATGCGAAAAATTGCAGCCAGCGAAATATTGTGCTGAAGGCGCGGCAGATGGGCATGACGACTTATGTCGCGGCCAGATTTTTTATGCAAACCATCACGCAGCCGGGGACGCTGACGGTGCAAGTGGCGCACTCGCAGGATTCAGCGGAGGAGATTTTTTTGATCGTGCGGCGCTTCTGGGAGAACCTGCCCAAGAAGCTGCAGCAGGGCGCGCTGGTGACATCGCGCGCGAACATCCGCCAGCTTGTGTTTCCCCGGCTCGACAGCGAGTACCGGGTGGCGACGGCGGCGGATCCGAACGCGGGGCGCGGGATGACCATCCATCATTTGCATTGCTCGGAGGTTGCCCGTTGGCCCCGCGACGGGGAGGAAACGCTGGCTTCGTTGCGGGCGGCGGTGCCGGAGGATGGAGAGATTGTGCTGGAGTCCACGCCGAATGGGGCGGGCGGAGTTTTTTACGGAGAGTGGCAGCGGGCGGAGGAGACCGGATACACGAAGCATTTTTTCCCCTGGTGGTGGGATGAGGGGTATCGGGTGGAACAAAAGCGGGCGGACGAGCGCGGACGCCCCTACGCAACTCAACCACAGGGGACACAGGGGAGCACAGAGGAAGAAGAGACCGGAAGAAATCGGACAGCCGAGGGCGGCTGTCTCCACGTAAGCAGTCAAGAATTCAGCGAAGAAGAACAGGAGTTGGTCAAGCGATTTGGATTGGATGCGGGACAGATTTTGTGGCGGCGAAGGAATCGGGCACAGTTGCGCGGGCTGGCGGCGCAGGAATATGCGGAAGATCCGGTGACGTGCTTTCGGGCGTCGGGAGAGTGCGTGTTCGAGATGGAAGCGATCGAGGAAGCACTGGCAAGCTGCTTTGAGCCGGTGGAAGTGCGGGAGAATGGGCGGATCGCGCTGTGGCTGCCGCCGCAGGCAGGGAAACAATACATTATGGGCGTCGATCCGGCGGGGGGTGGGTCGGAGGGAGATTATTCCTGCGCCCAGGTGATCGAGCGGCGGACGGGATTGCAGTGCGCCGAGTTGCATGGACATTTTCCGCCGCGGGAGCTGGCGGCAAGGCTGATGGAGCTGGCGCGGAAGTACAACGACGCGCTGCTGGTGGTCGAGCGGAATAATCATGGATATGGGGTGCTGGCGCACTTGCGGGCGGAGAATGCGGTGAATGTGTTTCAGGAAGGCGGACAGGATGGGTGGCTGACGTCGGCGGTGTCGCGACCGGCAATGCTGGAGAATCTGGCGGCGGTACTGGCAACGGAGCCGGGGCTGTTCCGAAGCACGCGGCTGCTGAACGAGTGCCGGACGTTTGTGAGGCTGGCGGATGGGAACTCGGGAGCGTCGGCGGGAGCGCATGACGATTGCGTGATGGCCATGGCAATTGCGCTCGGAGCGCGGCGGAAAGTGGCGGGGCGCGTCTCGCGGGCGGGAATGCTGGAGCTGGCGAGTCTGGTGCGGGCGGCGAGCGCGGATGTTCAGATGTCACAGCGCGGGGGAATGGCGGCGGGGTAGGATGGAAAGCTTTGCAGGATCAGTGAAAAGGGATGCGCGCCAAACGCGCGTTTTTTGCCTTCGCAGAAAGCGCGAGGGCATCGCGCGGCGCGCCCAGGTCCCTCGGCGCCAAAGGCGGCGCCTCGGGATGACAATCTCCATGAGGCGAGTGACGCTTGGCGGTCGTGGCAGTACAACATGTGCGGCGGATGCGGGGTGGGGCGCAGGGACATTTGATGCGCTGCGCGGATGGACATTTTTATGTGGTGAAGTTCAGGAATAATCCGCAGCATTTGCGGGTTCTGGCGAATGAGATGCTGGCGACACGCCTGGCGGAGGCGGCAGGCTTGCCGGTTCCGGTGACCGATGTGGTGGAAGCGAGCGACTGGCTGATCGAACATACGCCGGAGTTGAGAATTGAGCTGGCGGGGAATACGATCCGCTGCGAAGCGGGGCTGCAATTTGGATCGCGGTATGTGGTGAGTCCGCTGGAAGGGCAGGTGTTCGATTATTTCCCCATGACGATGCTGGGGAAGGTGAGAAACCTGGAAACATTCGCGGGCATGCTGGCGCTGGATAAATGGACGGGCAATGCGAATGGGCGGCAGGCGGCGTTCTGGAGACGGCTGCGCGAGCAGAAATATACGGTGTCGTTTATTGACCAAGGATATTGCTTCAATGCGGGGGAGTGGACGTTTCCGGATCATCCGCTGCGCGGGGTGTTTTCACGGAACGAGGTGTACGAGAGTGTGCAGGGGTGGGATGCGTTCGAGCCGTGGCTGTCGACGATTGAGAAGATGCCGGAGCAACGGATTTGGGATTTGGCGGGAGAGATTCCTCCGGAGTGGTACGGCGGAGAGTGGGGCAGCCTGGAGCGCCTGGCGGAACAGCTGATTGAGCGGAGGAAGATGGTGCGGGAGTTGATTTCGCTTTTCCGAATGTCGCAGCGACAGCCATTTCCGAATTGGAGAGAAGAAGCGTGACGAGTTCGACCACAGGTATCCGGAGGAGAATTCGGGAAGCCGGATCCCGCCCTAACCAAAGGCGGGTTAGGGTGGGGCACCCTCGTGGTCCCGGTCGCTAATTTCCAATGGCTGACTTGAAACAGCTCGAATTTTTCTTGCTGCGGTATGTGCCAGACGCGGTGAAGGAGGAGTTCGTCAATATTGGAGTGCTGCTGCGTGAAATGGGCTCCGGCGAATTCAAGGCGGTGCGGATTACGGACGATTGGTCACGAGTGCGGTGTATTGATCCGGAAGCGGATTTGGAAGTGCTGACCGGGTTGGGAATGCAATTGCAGAGAGAGTTACAGGAAACGCAGGGTTGGGATTTGTTGCTGCGGAAGGTGCAGGATTTATTTTCCAATCAGGTGCAGGCTTCGCAGGCAAAGGGGTGCCTGACGGAGGATCCGGCGAAAGAGCTGTCCGCTCTGGTGAAGCTTTATTTGCACGGCCGGGCGGGGTTACGGCGAGTTGGCGTTTCGCCGCGGCAGGTGATTTTGGGCGGGATGAGAGATGCGTTTGCGGCGGCAGGCGTGTTGGAGTTGCTGCAGACGGGGATCCGCGTGGCGGAGTACACGGGGAAGAAGGGCGATCCGCAGAGTTTTGATTTTGGATATGGGCTAGCGGAGGAAATCAAGTTCCTGCATGCGGTTTCGTTGAAGACCGATGTGAAGGCCGGGTTGGGGCTGGCGGCGCGGTTTCCGGGAATTGCCCAGGATATTTATGACGCGCACAAGACTCACGCCAGGTTAACCGTGGTGGTGGACGACGAGTTGGACCGGAGTGAGGAAGAGATTGGGTTTGCGATTGGGACGATGGAGGAGAATCGGATTCGGGTTGCGGCGGTCGGGGAGATGGCGGGGATTGCGGCGGAAGTGAGACAGGAGTTGAGGGCGTGAGATGGAATTGTGGGCCGTACACATAGTTCGCATTCACGAAATGTTTACGTCACTCGACATAGGCATTTGTGGAATCCCATCCTAGCGCACAAAACGCGCTAGGGTGGGGCACCCATTGTTGTTGTAGTTCGCGGGCGAGGGCGCCCGCGCCACATGATCGAACGCGGACAAGAGTGTCCGCGCCACACAAAAAATTATGAACATTACAGAGAAGTTGCGCGGCGCAATGCGCCGGATGGCGGGAGTGTCGTTGCTCTCGGAGAGTGAACCGAAGCGCAGAACGATGGCGCTGCCTTCGATTCTAAACACTTACAGCACGCCGGCAAATGTGGTGCCGAAGCCGACAGCGGTGAACCTGCGCCGGCTCGGCGAGACGCCAGTGGCCCGGAAAGCGATCAACACGATCAAAGACCGGATCGCGGGGATGCGCTGGCGGATTCAGCCGAGGCAGGGATTGTCGCTGGAAGGCATTGCGGATGGAGCGGAGCGAGCGCGCATCCTGACAGAGAATTTGTGGACGCCCAATCCTGAGGACTCGTTCCGGTCCCTGGTGGAGCAAGTGCTCGAGGACGTGATCGTCGGTGGGTTTGGGGCGATCGAAATCGAGGCGACGGGCGATCCGCTGCGGCCGTTGACGTTGTGGCCGGTGGACGGGGCGACGATTCGCATCAATGCGAATTGGAATGGGCAGCCGGACGCGCCGCGGTATGAGCAGGTGACGGGACAGATGGGACCGAAGGGGAACATCGCGCTCAACGATGAAGATTTGATTTATCTGCGGCTGAATCCGCGGACGCACACGCCGTTTGGATTGGGGCGACTGGAGGTGGCGTTTGAGGCGGTGAACGCGTTCCTGGGCGCGCACCGCTATGCCTCGCGCCTGGCGTCGAATTCGGTGGTGGAGTATGCGCTGTGGCTGCAGGATTTGTCGCCCGAGAAGCATGAGCGGCTGATCCGGTGGTGGCAGGACGAGATTGAGGGCACGGGCCGGGTTCCGATTCTTTCGGTGGAAACCAAGCCGGAAGTCTTGCGCTTCGGCGGAGGGACCGACGCGGACTTGCGATTGCAGTGGCAGGAATTTCTGCTGCGGATTATTGCCAATGCGTTCGATCTGCCGCCGCAGATGCTGGGGATTGAGCGGGATGTGAACCGCTCGACGGCCGAAGAGATGAACGATCAGGCATTCCGTTCGGCGATTGTGCCGACGGCGCGGCTGCTGGCGGAGCACTTGACCCGCGATGCGATCTGCAAGCGGCTGGGGTGGCATGACCTGGAATTTGCGTTTGCGGAGATGGACACAACGGATCCGCTGGAAGAGGCGCAGATTCAGCAGATCCTGTTGCAGACGGGAGTTTTGACGGTGAACGAAGTGAGACGGATGAGGGGATTGCCGGAGTTGCCGGTGCACGATTCAGTTGCCAGTTCTTAGTTCGCAATTTTCAGTTCTGAGGAGGAAAGCATTGAATATCCAATTGGAATCCATGGCAATTGAGATGCCGGTAGTGGATGGGCATCCGAACCGGGAGGGTTTTCGCGGTGTATTGACGCTGGTGGATGTGGATCGGACAGGCCGCCGGCGGGGGCACGCGGGCATCGGGTGGTGCTGACACGCGCGGCGGCGGAGGAGGGGTTGGCTTCCCTGCTGGGCATGGCGCTGGACTATGCTCCATCGCTCGACCGGCATGATGCGCGGCGGAAGGTGGGAGTCATCACACGCGCGGAAATTGTGGGGAAGAAGATTGAGCTGGGCGGACATTTGTTCGCAAAGGATTTTCCGGAGATCGTGCGGGAGATTGAAAAAGTTGGGCGGGCGATGGAGGCGGCATCGGAAAGGAGTCCGGGACTTTTGGGCATGTCGTATGAGATCACCAATGCGCGGGTGGCGGATGCGCGCGCAGCGGTGTGGACGCTCACGCATGTGACGTTTACCGGGGCGGCGATCCTGCGGCGGGACAAAGCGGCGTACGGCGAGACGTGGATCGAGATGGAGTGAACCCCAGGGTTTCACGAGCTGGCGGCCGCGCCCTCCCCTGAGATGTGACGGCGGCAGCTTGATGAAGAGTTCCGCGCGGGCCGGCCCGCGCGGACTCAATCATAGATAAGGAGCAATCATGAGCGATGAAATGACGGAGCAATTGGCGGCAACCGCCGGAGCGTCTGGCAAGCGCGGCGGAAACGTTGGACCGGGTCCTGGGAAAGCTGGATGCGCAGCAGGAAGCGCTGAATGCCAAAGTGGACCGGATTGTGGCCGCGGTGGAAGACGGGCTGACCGCGGGCGGAGAAAGTTCGCAAGATGGAACAAAGGTGGGGAAACAACTTCAGGAGCGCGTTGCGGAATTGGAAAGAGCCAATGAGGATCTGAAGGCGCAGGCGTCCCGCATGAGCCGGAAGACGCTTTCGCCGATGGTCACGGCGTTGTTGAGCAAACATGGCGAAAATGCGGAAACGCTGGAGGCGGGAGCGCTGGACAAGATTCTGCTGCCCTTGAGCATTGAGCAGCGGATTGCGGTGAAAGCGGAGATGGCGCGGGCGGGGATGATCGAGTAGGTGGTTCCGGAGATTTTCAGTTCCCGGTTATCAGCTACCAGTTCTCAGATGGCGCGGCTTCGGCCGGGCCTTTTTTTGTGGATGAAGTAGAAGCCGGCGACACGCCGGCGTTACGAAATCATAAATCACTGATAGGAGAAAACATGAACGCACAATTTCTTGATTTGCATGCGGCGGCGGATTTTCTGGGGCCGGGCGCGATCGAAGTCAATCGTTATCAAACGGAAATTACTGACATCGTGCGGCGGCGGGGCGCATTTGGACAGAGAGTCAAGCAGGTGCCGGCGACCGGGCATCCTTCGCGATTCTTTGAAGAGACCGCGCAATTCCGGCGCTGACGGCGGCGCAGGCTTTCATGGATCCGCGGAACATCGTGCCGGTGGTGGGCATCGCCGACGCGGGTGGAGCGCGCGGTACCGCTGAAGGCGCTGGTTTCGCAAATCAACTACAACCTCTTCGACATGGAAGTGGGAGCGCAACAGAGCCAGTTTGCCTATTTGCAAGCCAAGGATCTGGCGGACTCGGTGGAAGGGGTGCATGCGCACGCACGACGTGGCGTTGTGGAACGGCAACGGACACGTCGCTGAGCACTCCGACGACCGCGCAGTACTTCGGCGCGATCGGACAGATCGAGGCGGGTGGAAACACGGTCACGATCGGCACGAGCGCCAGCATCGTGGACGGATTGAAGAGCACGGTGGCGCAGATGGTGGCGAATTCGTCGTTTGCGGTGCGGCCGACGGCGATTTACGCCAACCCGGTGCTGCTGGACCTGATCGACCGGGAAATGAAGGCGGAGTTCAACGTGGTGCTTTCGACCGTCGAGATCACGGCCGGGCTGCGGGTGAAGACGCTGTCGACGCAGGCGGGCGATTTGCCGCTGATTCCGGAATGGTCGCTGGGATACACGGGAACACCGGGCAGCGGGACTGCGGTACTGCCGGCGTACATCGTGACGGAGGACCTGATCGAGTACCACTGGCTGACGGATCCGAATCCGCGGGTGTTCAAGCTGGGGCTGCCGAGCGCGCTGACTTCGCAGATGGTGGTGGTGAAGTTCGGCGGCGTGGTGGTGAAGGGCGCGTCGTATGCGCACTACGAAGTGAAAGTGGATCGGTAGGAAGACAGTGGCTAGTCGTTGGTCGTCAGTGGCTCGTGATGCAGCGTGTCACAAGCCACTTCGTCTTGCAGGACACACCGACGACAGGCGACTGAGCCACTCGAAGACTGGAGTCTTATGAACTATCTATCTCCAACGGAATACGAAACGTATGGGCTAGATGCGGCGACGACGCTGGCGGCGTGGGTACCGGCGCGTCGGCGGTGATTGACGCGCATTGCCGGCGAACCACACTGGCGGTGGCGCAGTACGAAGAACGGACGGCGAATGCCGGCGGGCCGGAATACGGTGCGGCTGAGCTATACGTCCGCTGGCGGCGCTGGCGCCGGCGACGATCGCCGATTGTGTCGGCGCAAGGGCGATACACCATTCCGCGTCGCGGGGAATGGTCTGGCGACGACTTGAGCGTGGATGTGGCGTTGATGTTTGGGCTGCCGGGAACGTGGAACGCGATTGATCCGACAACGATCGATTTCGATGTGAGCACCGGCGAACTGATGTTGCCGATGAGTCCGCATGGGGATTGTGGTTCAGCGAACTGGACGTGGTTTACACGGCGGGGCTGGCTACGATTCCGGATACGGTGAAGGTGGCGTGCGCGCAGATTGTGCGCAACGCGCAGGCGACGCCTGGGCTGAATGTGAAGGCGGGGCAAATGGACCGCACGCAGCTGCAATATTTTTCCGACAGCCTGGTGGATGACACCACGCGCTCGCTGCTGGCGCCGTATGTGGCGCAGAAGGTGGGTTGACCATGGGAACGCACGGGAATAGAGTGGCGATGCGCTGTTGCGGGCGGCGGACGCGATGTTGCGTGCGCTGGGCGGAGATGAAGTCAGCCTGGTGTTTCCGCTGGTGGCAATGCCGAACGATCCGAGCGCACAACTGGGGCTGGTGGATCCGGGCATGGAGGAAGTGAATTTTCTCCGGTGGTGGTGAGGAATTTGCCGACGTCGAACAGCGGACCGCGGAGGCGGCTGGAAATTTCTGCTGTCGGGAAGCGCGGTGGCGGATGAGATCGTGGCAGCAGAATGTGGCATCGGCGCATGCGATGTTCGATAGCGCGCTGGGAATTATCGCACGACGGGGGGTTGCTTCACATCGAGGGAATCACAACCGAGTATTTCGCGGGGATGGCATATTTGTACCGGGTGGTGGGGTGGAGTGGGAGGCGCTAAGCTGCAAGCTCCTCTGCTAGCATCGGGATGACGAAATAACCCAGAGCGCAAGCAGCAGCCGGGAACTGAGGCTGACGCTGCGTGCGAAATCGCCGCTAGGCTAGAAGCTAAGAGCTAATTATGCAATTTACAAAAGACAGTTTCTATATGGCGCTGCAGCAGCGGCTGGCGGCGTTGAATCCGCAGCAGGACGGTGACGTTGAGCGGAGCGACGCGTCCGGCGGTGATGGTGGCGGAGAACGAATTGGTGATTCCGATTGTCCCGTTGCCGGATGCGTTCTATATCGAGTGGGGCGCGGCGCAGGTGGCGGCGCGGCAAACGGGCAGCCGCGAGCTGATGGAGATGGAATGCGTGATTTCCTATCACACCTTTGGAACGGTGGAGAGCGGCGTGGATCGCGGACGAACGCTGGCGGCGCTGGACACGGAGCTGCTTGACATTTGCCAGCCGCAGCACACCGCGAAGCGGGACTACACGCAAGCGCCGAGCGTGGACCTGGGGACGAACATCTTGTGGACGGCGCCGGTGCTGGGAAAAGTGGCGGGCAGCGAAGCGCCTCCGAATCAGAAGCTGCCGCGGTGGACCGAAGGGGTGCGGCTGGAGCGCAGCGCGAGTTTGAAAGTGTTTTTCTTTCCTGAGGTGACTTTCCTATGAGCACGGCGCCAGTACGAGCGGCAATGGTTCCGATCACGCGGCGGATGCGGGCATATTTTGCGCCGATGAACCGGGCGACGGAGACGCCGAGCGATTTTTGATCCTGGGAAATATGGAATGTTTCCGCTGGATCAGCCACCGGCGCCATGGATTGATCTGGGATGGATCGATGATTTCCAGCGCTTCTGTGCGACGGTGACGGAGCCCTGCGGGCGGCGTGCGGGGCGCGCCGGCGGCGCAGTTCCACGGGCCGCTGGATGCCCGAGTGGAGTTTGAATTCCGCGAGTGGGGCAAGTTGCAGATGGCGCTGGCGGGAGGATCGGAGCACATGAATGTGCTGGCGTCCGATCCGAATGCGAACGCGCAGCCTTCGGGCGGAACGCCGGTGGCGGAAGTGCATCGTGCTGGCGGGATCGACGGCAAGCGAGATCGTGGTGGGAGCGGGAGCGGTGGGGACGTTTTCGGTGGGCGACATGATCGCGGTGGATGCGGACTACGCCGCAGCAGAGTGGGATATGTGGGCACCGGGATCTCGGCGGCGTATGTCGAGCGATCCGGTGGCAGTGAACCGGGATGCGAATTACATCCGGCGGGTGACATTCAATCTGGGGCGGGTGGTGGAGAAGACGACTACGGCGCTGGTGCTCGGGCAAGCGCTGCTAGGAGGCGCGCCAGCCGCCGGAATGGGTGTGCAGAAAGTAATGGCATTTGTGGACCGCGAGGGTGGATCGTTTTTTCAGGAGTGGTCGGCGCTCTTCGTGGCGGAGGAGGAGGCGGGCGGGCGGATTTGCTTTCATTATCCGCGGCTGAGTCCGACGACTTCGATTCAGACGTCGATGCGATTGAGTCTGAGTGCTCCGACGCAGACAGGAGCGGTAAAAGTGTTTCAGCGGGAGGAGGATGTGGAGATTCTGAAGCCGATTTCGGCGGTGGCGTTGCGAGCGGCTTTCAGGCGCATTGCCGCATAGCGATGAGAACGATGGGCAGACGGTGGTTTGCTATCGGAGCTATTTTCCGGCGGCGATGGCGGCGGTGTACTAGGGAGTAGAGCATTACGATCAGCGACAGAACCGATGAAGAGCGTCCACGCCGGGTTAACGCTCTAAAAAACGGCTGCGTGAACCTGATTCGGAACGAATCGGCACGCTCGCTCAGGATGACACGAAATTATGAAATTGCAGATTGACAATCTCGACGGCAACGGGGCGATTGACTACTCCATGGCGATTGATGGGATGAAGCCGCCGCAAGTGGTGCGAAAGCTGAATGTGCCTGCGGAGCTGCAGTGCAGCCTGTTGGCCGATGGGCCGGAGTTCGTGGCGCCGGCGAATGGCGCGCGGATTACTTTGGCGAAGACGCAACGGACAGGATGTGTTTACCGGGTACTTAGCGAGGCGTCCGGCATACGAGTACCTGGGATGGGGGGAGACGGGGCCGGTTTATCGCTACAACCTGGTGGCGTTGAGCGATGAAGTCGGTGTTGGATCGCGAAGCGGTTGCCGTATCCGCTCCCCTTTTGTGGCGAGAACCGCAGGAAACGCGCTCGCGGCAATTGACGCAGGATTTGCTGCCGGGAGTTTTCGATACGAGCGGCGGTGCAGGATGTGGATGTGCTGGCGTCGTACATGCCCGATCCGCAGATGACCTGGTCAGCAACATGCGCTTGCGCTTCGCGTTGCAGTGCCAGGGCGGCTCTACCGCGCGATGAATGGCGCATTGATGTTTGCGCCGGTGGGCGCGGCGGTCTACACGCTGAACGAAACGGATCACGAATTTTTCCCCGCAAGGATTGAATCTGCTGCCGGTGGATGGGTTGGTCAATGACGTGACCGTGGTGGGAGAGATTGAGCCGGAGGCTTACGTGAAAGACTACTTCGTCGGCGACGGGCTGACGCTGAAATTTTATTTGTCGCAGACGCCGTTCCGGAAACCAGCCGTCACGTGTTCGATGAAGAGTATCCCGGAGCCAGGGCTGGATGTGACGAGATGGGCGTTACGGACCCGGCGCACGCGGTAGCGGTGAAAACGGGGCAACTGCAGATTGCAGGCGGAACGCGGCGTGGATGGCGCGACCACGGTGGCAGTTCGTCGAACAGCATTGAATTGGGCGGGGCGACTGTGCTGCAGCACGGAGATGTGAGTTTTAGCGCGGCATCGAACGGAGTGTTGGGCGGTTTGTATCCCGGAACGGTTTCGATTGCCGGTGCTTCGCGGGATTTCAGGTTACGCCGAATGGAGCGCAGTCGAATATTCAAGCGCTGGTGAATGGCGTGCGACGGGCGCAGTGTTCAACACGGTGGCCGGGCATCACTATGTGCTGACGACGCGGCTGTATTCGCTGGAAATGTTCCGGCGGGAGCAGACGTTTCATTCGGCGGCGCATCCGGCGGGCAGCGGCGTGGGCGGGGCGCGGTTTCGGCGGATGTGCGGGTGGTGCTGGAAGTGCATGAGATTGACCCAACGAATCCGGCGACGCAGGTGGCGCCTTCGACTGTGCTTGTATGACAGCGTGATTTCGAGCGCTCCCGGCTATTGCACTTATGCGCTGGTAAATGCGGAGAGCATGCAGTGCGCAATCGCGTTCACGCGGTTGATTCAGGCGGCCGACACGGAAGTGCGCAGCGCTCTGCCGGGGCAGAGTTACAACACGCTGCTGGTGGGAGCATTGTCGGATGGAGCGGAGTGCAATATTACGTCCGGGCCGGCGCTGGATTTCTTTACTGCGTATGTGCCTGCGCCGAATCAGCTGATTCAGGTGCGGTATCGGGGGACGAGGTCGGGCGGTGACGCGAGTGACGAATCCGGCGAGCATCGCGGCGCAGGCACAACGGCGGAGACGACGGAATTCGCAGCGTGTTGCGGCATGTGAAAGAGCCCGTGGCCCGCACGGCGGTGGATTGTGAGAATGCAGCGCTGGCGATTCTGGGAGGCGCGACCGGCGATCGCGTGGGCAGGGCGAATACGACACGTGGAGCGATTTTCTGCCCGGCGGCGCGGCCGATATTTTTCCCGGGGACGCGTTGCAGGTGAATGCGGCGTCGCGGGGAGCGATCGTTCCCGGCGATTGTGCGGGAAGTGAAGATGGATGCTGTGAGATGTGGAAGGAGAGCGCAGCCGGTACAAGATCAAGTTCGCGGATGAAGTATCTGCCAGCGCTGGCATTTCAATACGAAGCCAGCGAAGATGGCGACCTCGTTGGAGCCGAGTTAGATGTCGCCGCTGTGGCCAACACGCAAGTGGGCACCGTTTTCCTGGCGGATCTGACGGCGGCCGAAATCACAGCGGTGAGTTCGACGACGATCAGCGTAGACGCGGGCGGGCCGCCACCGAGCGGCGGCGGATTTGAAGTGAGATGGAGTGACTACGGGCTGGGGACCGGCGAACAGACCGCAATCTGGTAGGGCGATTTGGGACGGAGACATTCACTCTGCCGCGGCTGGCGCGGGTACAGACGATCTTTCTGAGGCCGTACGACGCCTCCGCCCCGCCTAGATATTCACGATATTCGAACGCGCTGCATGTTGATTATCCACTTATGAGCGACAATACCAGGACGAAATAGCGGGCCGCTATGCGCATCGCGGAAGCGGGAAGCAACCGCTGGTGGTGCGGGTGACGGACAACGACTTCCAATGCGAAGTGCTGGAGAAGCTGGCACGCCTCGAAGCAAAAATGGAAATGCTGATCGGCAGCGCGCAGCCGGGAAGAATGAGCCGGGCCGAAGAGCGCCTTTCGGAGTTGGAACGCAGCGACGTCCGGAGAGGCGTGTATGAAAGGCTGGTGAATGCAGCCATCTCGGTCGCCATCAGCATCGTAATCACGATGCATGAACGGCTGGGAATCCGGTGACAAAAATCAGCTGCCAGTTGTCGGTTCCCGGTTCTCAGGTTTTTGCCGGGCTTAGCCTATGTCTTCACTCCAGTTTTCCAGGGTCTTCTTGACGAAGGCCATGAATTGATCGGCGACCGCTCCATCAATGATGCGGTGGTCGTAGCCGAGGGTGAGATTGACGATGGAACGGATGGCGATGGAATCGTTGCCGTCGGCGTCGGTCACGACGAGTGGAGTTTTGCTAATCCCGCCAACGCCCATGATGGCGGCGTTGGGCTGATTGATGATGGGCAGACCGAACACGGCGCCGAACTGACCGGGGTTGGTGATGGTAAAGGTTGCGCCGTCCACGTCATCGGGTTTCAGCTTTTTGGTGCGAGCACGTTCGCCGAGATCGGCGATGCCGCGCTGCAGACCGAGGAAGTTGAGATCGCCGGCGTTTTTGAGTACGGGAACAATCAGGCCCCAGTCGAGTGCGACGGCGATGCCAATATTGATGTTGCGATGGTAGCGGATGCTCTCCCCCTCGACGGAAGCATTGACGATGGGGAACTGCTGCAGCGCGATGATGGCAGCCCGAACAAAAAACGGCATGAAGGTAAGGCGCGCCCCGTGGCGCTGCTCGAAGGACGCTTTGCTTTTGTTGCGCAAGCGCACGATGGGCGACAGGTCCACTTGAAACATGCAGTGCACGTGGGCGCTGGTGCGGCGCGACTCGATCATGCGCTGGGCGATGATCTTGCGCATCTGGGTCATGGGAACCAGGTCGCCGGGAATTGCGGCAGCAGCGGGACGAGCGGCTGGTGCAGCGGGTTGAGCTGTTTCCCCACCTTGTTTCGGTGCAGGCGGGCTCGACAACGCTGGTGTCGCGGCCGGTGCAGCTTCATGACTTTCGACGAAGGCCATGATGTCCTGCTTGGTGATGCGTCCGCCCAGGCCGGTGCCGGAAACTTGCGAGAGGTTGACATTGTGCTCGCGGGCGATTTTGCGGACGAGCGGAGAGGAACGGAGATGATCGTCTTCCTCTTCTTTATTTGCGGATTCTTTATTGGCGGAGGGAGCAGGCTCCGCAGAAGGCGCTGGGGTGGGTGGCGCTGCGGGCTTAGCGGGCGCAGTAACAGCCTTGACGGGGGCCGACTTCGCAACAGCAGTTCCGTCCGCGGAAATGGTGCCGACCACGGTGTTGACCTGAACGGTCGCGCCTTCGGCGACCTTGATCTCCTGCAGAACGCCGGAGGCAGGCGCCGGGATTTCGGCATCCACTTTGTCGGTAGAGATCTCGAACAGCGGCTCGTCGCGCTGGACCTTGTCGCCAGGCTTCTTCAGCCATTTGGTAATGGTGCCCTCGAAGACAGATTCGCCCATCTGGGGCATGATGACGTCAGTCGGCATGATTTCCTTCCGCGCGTTCCCGTAACGGCTGGCGGGCTACACGCAAACATAGATTATATCGTTTGCGGGAGTGGGCGGGCGACCTAGCAAGTTACTCCGGTCGCGCATTTCGTCACGGTTTGCCAGCTTTGTCTTTCCCCATATCCTTCATGTCCTTATCGTCCATGGTTCCGCCCTGAGGCCCCACGCCGAAAGATTTTTTCCAATAGTCCTGCACCGCGGGCGGAAGTTTTTGCAGATGCGATAGAAACGCCGTGACCTTCCAGCGGTCCTGCTCGCTGAGCGCGCTGTTCCAGGCAGGCATACCGGTGTAACGGACGCCGGTCGAGATGGCATAGAAAAGGTGCCACTCGGGATCGTCGGGCGGATCGAAAACGAACTGCGGAGCCGGAGGATAGAAGGAATGCTCAAGCGGACTGCGTTTGTTGTCGAGGGTACCATGGCAGGTGGAGCAATTCATGGTGTAGACCTTCATGCCATCTATCAGGTTTTCGTCGGTAGCGGGCAAGGGATTGGTCATGCGCGGGGCATGGCGGTCCATGGAGGCGTCGAGCGCGTTCATGGCAATGCGCATTTCCCAGTGAGGCGGTGTGGCATCGGCATTGGAGGGCATATAGCCGAGCAGCGCGAAGCCTAGTCCAGCGAGAACAAGAATCAGAATTGTAATCAGGACTCCGAGGACGAAGTTACGCATGCAGCCTCCTGAGCGGCCAGTCTCTAGGTTGCATATTAAGCCTTGCTGGTTGGGTTGGGCTAGTGTTGGGCTTGACCGCGTAGATGAATATTTTGTTTCAGGCGGCGGGAACCATTTCGGAGATTGACGCAAAGGGCCGAGGCCGTCCAGACTGGTGATTATGAAGAAACTGCGGGTGGGCATTTTGTTTGGCGGGCGGAGCGGGGAACATGAGATTTCTTTGCTCTCGGCGGCATCGGTGTTCGATGCCATCGATAAAAGTAAGTATGAAGTTGTGCCTATAGGCATTACGAAAGAAGGGCGCTGGGTGACGGCGGCAGATGCCGAGAAGCTGTTGCGAGGAGACTCCGCGAGCGAGGGCAGCAGACACGAACATTTGCGGGCGGGCGATCCCGAGGCCACCGCAGGAGCCACCGTGCTGGCGCGGGGGAAGCGGTGGTAGTGCCTCCGGAACCACACCATGCCGGCTCGCTGAGCCCGTTTCAGAGCGACGCAGCGGCGGCCGGGTTGACCCGGCGCGCGGCCGACCGGGCAATTAACGTGGATGTGATCTTTCCTGTGCTGCACGGAACGTTTGGCGAGGATGGGACGATCCAAGGCTTACTGGAGTTGGCGGACCTTCCCTATGTGGGAGCGGGGGTGCTGGGCTCGGCCGCGGGCATGGACAAAGACGTGATGAAGTCGCTCTTCCGCGCCGCCGGCTTGCCGATTGTGAAGCACGTGACGTGCCTGCGATCGGAATGGGAGGACGCTCCGAAAAAGGTGCAGAAGCTGGTGGAGAGCAAGTTGAAGTATCCGGTGTTTGTGAAGCCGGCGAACCTGGGGTCGTCGGTGGGGATATCGAAGGCGCACGACCGCAAAGAACTGGGGCCAGCAATCACGGAAGCCGCGAAATTCGACCGCAAAATCGTGATCGAGCAGGGAGTGGGCGGCAAGAAGCAGAAGGCTCGCGAAATTGAATGCTCCGTGCTGGGCAATGACCGGGCGGAGGCATCCGTGCCGGGCGAAATTGTGCCCAGCACGGAATTTTACGACTACAAGGCGAAGTATTTGGATGAAGGCTCAGCGCTGATCATTCCGGCGAAGCTGAGCAAGGGTGAGGCCCGGAGAGTGAGACAACTTGCAGTCGCCTCCTTCAAAGCGGTGGATTGTGCGGGCCTGGCGCGAGTGGATTTTCTGATGGATCCAAAGACACGGAAGATCTACCTGAACGAGATCAACACCATGCCGGGGTTTACCTCGATCAGCATGTATCCCAAGTTGTGGGCGGCGAGCGGAGTTGCCTATCCGCAACTGATCGAGAAGCTGATTCAGCTAGGACTGGAACGGCACGCGGAGAAACAGAGAAATCAGTACAGCCGCTGAAATGGCGGCAGATTCGCGGGTAAGAACGCGAAGCCGCACCTGTCCGGTGACCTTGTTGCGCCGCTCGTAAGCGGTCGACGAGATGACGCCAGTCGCAAATGTGGTGACGCCTGCGAGGTTCTTACGACTCGCTCTCCTAGGGCTGTGGCCGCACCGCCTGCAGTTGGTTCCAGTCTCCCGAGACTTGCCCGTTAGGATTGAAGTTCGGGTCATCGCTCATGACGTATTCGTTTGATCCGTTCAACCAGGCGTGATCGTATTGGTTGCTAAGCTCCATGGTGGCTCCGGTCGCAGGATTGCGGAACGTTTGCACACCGCGGATGCCTTGGTCCGCTCCATAAGCGGCGTTTAAGGAACCACGTTGTTGATTGGCAGTGACCTCGGTGAGGGTCTGTGCGACCTGGTTTTGAAAATTGGCAATGATCGCGTCGATCTGGGCTTCTTTTTTCGCTTCTACCTGGTAACGCCAGGCAAGCCATCCATTCGAATAGTCCTGCCATTTCGCCTCCGGCCGAAGGGAACTGATCATTACTTTGAACAGTTTGTCATTGGCATCGAGTTTGCCTTTCAGCGCACGCAAGGCCATGACGTCCATCGCATGGCAATCGTAAAATGCACCTCGACCCTGGCGAAAAGTCCGGGTTAGGACGACCATCGCCACCCAATCCTCCATGGCCTTGCCGTCTTTCTGGAATTCGACGCGTGCGCGAATAGCATCGGTTCGACTGTCGCCCGCTTTGCCGGCATCATCCGGCGGTAACCCCAATTGCTTGCGGGCCATCTGGTTGAGTTCAGGAAACGGCTCAACCGAGACCACGGTACTGCCGCTTGGGAACACGGTAAGCACGCTTTGGCGAAAATAATCTTCAGCCTTCATGGGCTTCTTCACCGGGCATGGCTTGCCCTGCGGGTTGATCTGGCGTCGGCTGGGATCCGTCAGATTGCGCAATGCTGCGGGATCATCCGCGTATTGCCAACTGGAATCGGGGGCGCCTTGGAAGGCGATGGAACCGTCCGCACTTTTGGCCTCCCAGGACACCGAAAAACTGTCGGAAATACATCCCGATGTGGTATTGAAGGCTACGTTGCTCTTGAAGTCCCACGTAGAAGGAATCAACAGATCCAGCACGGGCAAGTTCACTGGGTCCTTGCCATTGCCTAGTTTCGGATCGACGACAGGGGCGATGATTTGGACTTGCTTCATGCGCAGGTAGGAGCCGGAGGCCGTACTGGTCGCAGCCGCAGCTTTCGGCGCAGCACCGGCACGCTGGGCGAGGCGGCCGGGAGCCTCAGGAGCCGGGGTTTCCGAAGCAGGCGCTGAGCTAGAGGCGCTCGGGCGCAGAACTGCTACTTGGGTTCGCAGCCAGCCCGGCGGCCTTGTTTGCACCTATCGGACAGCGAGTCCTTGTGCTCTTTGAGGCAGGCCACGATTCGGCCTCCACCCGGTTGCACTGCCGCGCAAAATTTCTGTGCATCCGCTGCGCAGGCGGCGCGAATCGCGGCAAGTGAATCCTGCGCCAGCGCAGACGGCGCCGCCGTGGCGGCACAGATAACGAGCAGTAGCGTCAAATTTCTCATGGCAAACCTCGCTTCAAGGTACCGATCAAGAAATCTGGTTCAGCATAAGCCGAATTGGCAAAAGTGTATCAGGTAGGTCAACGGACGTCGCCTCAGTTGAGCGCGCAGTTCTCCGTCCTCCGGATTGGCCCCGGCAAACGCCCTTCTGGGTAGCACGAGCAGTTGGGGATGGAACGTCGGCCTGGCACCCTGACTCGCAGTTGGCGACAAAACCCATTTCACTCATTGGCACCGGGCCGTCGGGTGCCTGTAGATGATCAAGACGTTGTGCCCTTTCGGAACTCGTCATCGACACGCCGCAGGCACGATCCGACAGCGGGCAACGCCGGGCCAGGAGCGCGCGGAACGGCGAAAACCCGTGAAGTTCCTACACAAAGCCGTCCCTAGTTGAATCTCGACCTTCCTGACAGCAACCGTCTCTGTAGGCTGAAATCAGAAAACCTTCCTGTTAAAGGGGAACAACGTATTGAAAGATCACAGGTGCCCCACATCGCATGCTTTTCGAGATGCGGGACCTAACCACTTCTCCGAACTCAGAATCTGAGTGGGGAAACTGGGCGGGTGCGGTTGGCCTTTTTAGGAAAAGTCCGTGGCTTCAAGCCGGGTCCCACATTTCAAAATCGAAATGTGGGGCACCGAGGATTCAAGGCTTCCAATCCTTTTCAGGGTTATACTCACGCGCAGATGCGGGCCACCCGCCCTCACGAATCCATACTTACGCCGACGCTTAGGGCTGACAGACGCCGAAGTCCTTGGTTACGCCAGTCGCCACCCACACAAGCGTTTGGTTAGTGGCCTTCGACTTGGCCTTCTTACCCTTTAAGCTCATGCGCTCGCCCGGAGTAATGCCTACAGTGTTGCCAGATAGCGAGTAAACTTGCTTGCCTTTTTCGTCGGCGATAGTCATCCCGCTTCCTGTCGAGCTGACACACCCGATAATCGTCCTGTCTTTTTTCGATTCGTGCAAGAGCACAACAATGATGACTACCGCGATGGCCGCGGTGGCCGCCACAATTCCACCGATGACTTCCGCTGCACTTGGCAAGGTGTTTGCCCGAGCGGGCGTAGCGAGTGCGACACTGAGGACGACAATTAAAACTCCGCGCCAGACGTATTTTGAGGTCACCATCCGTGATCTCCTTTTTGACTTCAAGAACAGCGGCCCAATCTGTCCGCCGCCCCGAGTTTGGGCGATGCGCTAAATGCGAGATGGTCTCGGAACAATAGTGGCGAATGTTACGTCGATAGAACGGGCAAGTCAATGAAAGTCTTAGAGTTGGAGGTGGTCCAAGAGGATTGCTGTAGTTAAATCGCCATCTCACTCATTGACCCCGGTCGGCCAATTCTCAATGACCCTGGGCGGGTCATCCTAAATGGAGAAGCACATTTTCAATAGACCAATTTCTGGGGAGCAGGTAACGTGGATCTTTGATGAATCCAAACGATTTGCAACCACCACATCACTCGATTTCCGCATAATACGGATTTGTAGCCTGTTCCAAGACATCTTTACTACTTCGGCGAGGATTCCAAATCATCTCGGCGAACAACGCCGCGCTCAACTGAATCTTCTCTTCAAACAATCCATCCTCGATTAATGCGAGAACGGTCATCTTCGAGGAGGTGCAGTCGCGCACTTCCTGGTAGAAACGCAGTGCTTCCGGATAGTTTTGCAACCACAAATTGTTGACGAAGTCCCAGCGTGGTTGCCGTTCGCGAAAGCGATTTCGGATGAAGCTCGCCGCTCGCTCGCCCATAATAAAGGGCCCATGATGTTCCGACTCAGTGCGCCACCGCATCTGAATCCAGCCTTTAGCCACCATCGCGAACTCGCTGTGGTCGCGAAACGTCGCAAGCTTCTTTGAGTATTCCCGCGTAGCAGTGGGGCTATTCAGCATCGCCGGGAAATCGTCCGCGCTGCTGGCCGTCGCCGGATCATAGGCATAAGGAATCACACCGGCGTCGTCCCAGACGATCGCAACCCGAGGATCGAGACTTTCCAGATATTTATAGTTCTCGAGGATCGATGAGGCTTGCAGCCCCCACTCGATCTTCATCTCGGGATAACGATCCAGTACAGCATGGGCAATATCGTTGACCCAATCCCGCGCAAGAACTGCGATCGGACTGCCTCCGATTTCTTTGTTATTTGTTTCCGTAAAGCACTGAAAGTGAATCGCGTCCATGCCGAGATGCTGGTAGTACTGGCCAATCTGGCATAGGACGTCTTCCTTGACCACTTGCCGGTCTGCGCTGCTGGTGGGATCGAGTGTGTCAAGGTCATATCCCCAGGAAAAAGCAAGAACTACTTTGATTCCCCGGGAATGCGCGTAGTCAATGACGTGCTGGCAGTTCACGGGCGGTACATCATTCCAAAAGACCAGCCGGTTCATCTTGAGCCGGGCCATATTGTCGAGAAAACGCCGGTAATCATAGATAACGTATCCCCACGACCAAATGCCGCGATTCTCGATCAGCGGAGCATCCTGTGCGCTGAATTCTGGGAGATTATCCAGCGTTTGCCGCATCTCTTTCGGATCATCCGGCGTAACACTAGCAAGCCTCTTATTAAAATCAACCACGCCATACAAAACACCGGCCGCATCTGTTCCCGCAATCACCACAGCCTTCTTTCCGGCGTTCCAGGGAGACCTGAAGCAGGTGCTGCTGTAGCCTTGCAGCTCAGTTGGCGATCTGAAAGCGCCTGTTTGTGCAAGCTCGGCAATTCGGGGATTGTTCGCAGCTGTTCCTACCAGAATGTGATTCGCGTCTCGATCCAACTCCTCCGCCGCATGCCGTATCTCAATGACATAAGGTACGTAGCGCTGAGTCATCTTCTGCAATTCGTCCAGCGCGAATTCTTCCACTCCGCTGTAGGAGCCGTAGACCAAATGCCACCGCGGTCCGGGGAAGCGCGGCTTGTATCCCTTGCTGGCCTTCTCCAACCGGTTTATCGAGCATTCGCCGGAGTTCGTGGGAGAGCTTTCTTGTTCCGGAGTTTCTGCGCTCGCGCGGGCAGCGCCCAGCAGAGCTGGAGCGGCGGCCAGTGTTGCGCCGGCTACGCCCACTGTCCCGCGGATAAAAGTCCGGCGTGAAACATGTGGCTTAGTCATCTGTCTCCCCTGGTACGCAAGCGCTTGCTAATCCCATCTGTCCGCCGATTCCAGGATGAACTCCGTTCCCTCGTTCGTGTTCGCAGCGATTCCTATTCATATCTGCGCAACCTGGTTCTATTCGCACGTACTGTGGAATGTCAAACGATTTCACAATCTAAGTTTGGGTTCCTTGGGTGTGTGATTTCGTATCGTCATCTTGCATTGAAAGCGCATTCTTACCTTTAAGTGGTAGGCAAGATTGCAGCACAACCGAGTCGGCGGCGGCGAACGTTCGCTGATCACGCGAATGTTGCGCGTGCTCATGGTCCGTAGTCGAATAAACAAGTCGTATGCGCTCTGCCAATGGGAGCAGGAGTATACCCGGCACTTGGTTGAATAACGAGGACACCATTGCCAAAGCCTTGGCTAATGATTTGTGGTCAAAATACGGAAGTCATGGTTTGTTCGCGGGGCTGGCTGGTACTTGAGCTTCGAAGTAGACAATTTGAATGGGGAGCAACGGCGTCAGTGAGACACCTGGCTTCCTTTTGCACTACGGTGCGGAACTATCTAGGGGAGGTCGTTACGTGAGCAAGATAGCGCCGCGTGCAGCGCGCAATGCAGAACCGCAAGGCCCGTCGAGACACGATTTCATTCATACGATGAGACATGAAGCGATGCCTTCCCACCCCGAAGAACGCAGGCGTACGGAGCAGCGGAATCCAACGTCGAAGAATCTCGACCGTATGACGGCGATGGAAATTCTGCGATTGATGAACCGGGAAGATCGTAAGGTGGCCGTTGCGGTGGGACGAGAGATTCGAGCCATTGCGCGCGCGACTGATGCGATCGTGTGCGGCATGCGGAACGGCGGGAGGCTGCTGTATGTTGGAGCGGGAACCAGCGGGCGTCTTGCCATTCTGGATGCGTCGGAGTGCCCGCCAACGTTTGGAACTTCGCCGAGGTTGGTGCAAGCGATCATCGCCGGCGGAAGGCGTGCAGTGACCAACGGAGGAGAAGGCGCAGAAGATTCCGCCGCCGATGGCGAGCGCGATTTGAAGCGGA
This sequence comes from uncultured Acidobacteriaceae bacterium, assembly GCA_963697035.1. Taxonomy (GTDB): domain Bacteria; phylum Acidobacteriota; class Terriglobia; order Terriglobales; family Acidobacteriaceae; genus PALSA-270. The sequence goes on from CAVOMN010000006.1 coordinate 300,191, forward strand.
CGGGATTGTCGAAAAACGACGTGGTCGTGGGCATAGCAGCAAGCGGAACTACACCCTACGTGCTGGGGGCTTTGAAGTATGCCCGAAGGCGTGGGGCAACCACGGTGGCGATAACCGCAAACCGCGATACGCCACTGGCGCGATTTGCAAAGATTGCCATCGAGCCGGAAGTGGGACCCGAAGTGCTGACGGGTTCGACGCGGCTGAAGGCGGGAACGTCGCAAAAAATGGTCCTGAACATGCTGTCTACCGCAGCGATGGTGCGGCTCGGGCACGTGTACGAAAACTTGATGATCGACGTAGCGTTGACCAACAAGAAGCTGGCGGATCGCGGGCTGCGTATCCTGGCAGCTGCGAGCGGCAAAGAGTTGTCCGCGGTGAGAGACGTTCCGCGGCGTGCCGGCCACAGTCTGCGGGTGGCGCTGCTGATGCTGAAGCTGGGCGTTGATGCGCGGGAGGCTAAGAGACGAATTTTGGCCGCGAAGGGGAACTTGCGGCGGGCGCTGGGGGAGTAGGGTTCTTGAAGGCGGCTTCCGGAGGACTTCTCTTTGCCGGCCGATGGGTCAGAGTTTTTATGATAGGCGGGTGAGGACCTCCCGTCGGCGTCCTCTGGTATTGCCGTCTGACCATAATTGAATGTAGCGGCGGAGTCCCCTGATCGAAGTCGAACCATGTCCTAACAAGCATGTACATCGGCCGCCACCCGGAGATGACTCGCAGGCTGCGAGTCACGCGTACGCTCGAAGGCGAGCGCGGCTGCTCCCAGCACGCCGCCATAATAGCCGAGCTGAGAGGGCATAATTCGAAGAGCGCGGTTTTCCCAGGGACGAACGAGTTGCGCCAATTCGTCCGAGAGCACGGAAATCAGAAGCGGATTATTTTCGACCAGACCGCCGCCCAGAATCAGGGCTTCAGGATCAAGAAGCGAAACGAGCGCAGCGCAGCCTCGGGCGAGGTAGCGAGTCAGCGTCCGAATCGCCTCGATGGCTCGCTGTTCACCCGTGTTGGCGGCAGCAATCACTTGCTCTGCGGTGAGCTGTGAGTTGCCGGCATAGCGTACCAATGCCGCGGCATTCACATAGGGCTCCAAGCAGCCTCGCACGCCGCAGGAACAAAGTTCGCCAGTCGCGACTGAAGGAATATGGCCTAGGGCGTTGGCGAAATAGTGGGCGCCACGATTCAACCTTCCGCCCACATAACAACCAGCGCCCAAACCCGTTCCCAGCGTAATGCATGCAAAGTCGCGAAAGTGCTTTGCGGCCCCAAAATGCTTTTCACCAACTGCCAGAGCATTAGCGTCGTTCTCGACGGTCACCGGCAGGCCGGAGGTTAACGCAAGCGCTTCCCCTACCCGGGTGCCGGTCCAGCCTGGCAAGTTGTCCGTCGCGAAAGCGACGCGGCCCGTGTCAGCATCGACCCAGCCAGCGGTGACGATGCCGAGTGCAAGCGGTTCACATCCAAGTTCGGCAGCTTTTCTCGTTGCGCTTTGAGCCACGTGCTTTAGATGATCGAGCAGCGCGCCGGGGCCGGACCTGGCGGGGGTCTCCACGGCAGCTTTGAAGAGCAAAGTGCCGTCCGAACTTGCAATGCCATACTTGGTCTGAGTCCCTCCGAGATCCATACCAATCGTGTGTCGAATAGTATGGCGGCGAGAGTATTCGCTTTCGACGACTGCCGCAAAGTTGCGGGCGATCTCGGCGGGGCGCGTGATGGCCGTGCCCACTACAACGGCCAGTGCGCCCGCTGTGATTGCCTGCCGCGCCTGCTCAGGCGAGGCTATGCGTCCTTCTGCAATGACTGGGACGCTGGAGGCCTGGACCAGTTCCGCGATAAACATCGGATCAAAGTCCAGCACATTCTGTGTTTCAACCGTATAGCCGCGAAGTGTAGACAGGACGAAGTCCGCGCCCGCGTCCACAGCGCGAATCGCCTGTCCGACGCTGGCTACGTCGGCAAGCACTGGAACACGCAGCTGGACTTTAATTTCACGGATCCGCCCCAGCGCTCCCGCATGCTGGCCGCGTTCACTGCAATCCAGAGCCACCATGTCAGCACCCGCCTCTACCAGCGCCCTGGCCGATTCGAAGGAGGGCGTGATGAGTTGAAGACCATCGTGATGCACGGTCTTTTCGATGCCGATGATCGGCACCCCGGTCACGTTGCGGATGGCACGAATATCGGCAGGCCCATTGGCACGAATCCCCGCCGCACCGCCGGCCACCGCCGCCGCTGCAAAACGCGACATCAGTTGTGGATCATGAAAGGCATCGCCTTCCGGGGCTTGGCAGGAAACTAACAGTCGTCCTCGGATTGAGCGAGTGACGCCGGTGACGTCGGTTGGTATCATTCTCGAAACCTCGTCGAAATTCCACAAAGAACGATCGCGGAATGTACAATCGAGAGCCCCCAGATCCGCCGCACGGGCGGGCCAGAAGCGCCTCTCCTTTCCCCAAGGTAACGCTCCCATCAGGTTCGCGACCAGCAGGTCGAGAGCGAGATTTGACAGCCCCCTCTACGGCTCGTCCGAGTCCGTCCAGCCTCGGAGTCGCGGCTCCAACAGGACGAACTGCCAGCCCACAAAATGCAGACGGTCAAGAAATCGCTTGACAAGCGTAGCACGCGATAAGCAATATGTATAGACTTAATGTCTATACAACTAGTCTAAAGATCGAATCGATAACATAGAATGTCTACACCAAATGTTGCACCTTTCTCCTCGATTCGGCTAGATAAGGAATCCCCCACTCCCATTTATTTACAGATCGCCGATGGACTAGGGGAACTGCTGAAGCGCGGTACATTCCCTGCGGGGTACCTGCTACCTCCTGAGCGTGTCTTGTGCGAACAATTCGCCATCAGCCGGATGACCCTCCGACAGGCCATGGGGCTGCTGGATCGTGAGGGATTAATCGAGTCACGACGAGGGCGAGGAACGGTCGTTACTCCCACCAGAGTACGGAAACAGCAACAAGAACTGCGGAGTTTCAGCGAGGAAATTCGCGCCCGCGGCGGACGCCCGGAATCGCGCCTTATGTCTCTCGGCCTGACTGTCCCGGAGCAGTCGGTGCGCGACTTCTTCGAACTAAGAGATCAACAGAAGGTGTACGAGATCCTGCGCCTCCGGCTGAACGACGGAGTGCCGTTGGCACTCGAATTGGCTCGCATTCCTGAGCGGTTGTGCCCGGGGCTTGAGCGGTTCGATCTTGCGAAGAACTCCTTGTACCAGATCCTCGAAGAGTCCTACGGGCTGAGGCTTGACAACTGTATCGAGGAGATTTCCGCCGAGGCTCCAACCTCAAAACTCAGGAAATTGTTGGCGTTGCCGAAGAATGCGGTCGTGCTCGTGGTCGATCGAAAAACGTTTGCCGAAGATGGCCGCGCTGTCGAACTTGGGCGCTCGACCTTTCGCGGCGATCAGTACAGTGCCATTGTGCGCTCGATTCGAAAGAAAAAACGATTCTGAAAGTATCTACCAGTGCGTAGCTCGCGCTGGCTAACTCGATTTTTGCTGACTTCCGAAGAGAATCTTTATGCAGCCCCAGGCCAACGAGCGCCACATCGTTGATTTTACGGACCTCGGTATACCCGAAGTTCAGTCGTTGGGTCGCTATAAATTTTATGCCCTCCGGCCAGGGCTGACGAACCGTTGTCACCCGGGAGTGGTGGAAATCTGTTATCTCGCGAGAGGTTATCAGACTTACTCGGCCGGTGGGCGCGAGTACCGGCTCGTGGGCGGCGATGTTTTCGTTACAACTCCCGGCGAACCTAACGACACGGCTGGGCAACCAGAAGGTTGCGGGGCGATGTACTCATTGATCGTGCGCTTGCCGAAGAAGGGTGGATCGTTGTTGACTCTGCCCTCTACTGATAGCGCAGTAATTGTGTCCAGGTTGTCGCACTTACTGGAGCGGCATTTCCCTAGTCGGCCTGTGCTGCGACACATCTTCCGGCACCTTTTCGAGATTTATGACCAGCCACCGAACGCGTTGAAGCGAGTGGCGCTAGTGAGCCAGTTACTGCGCTGTATTCTTGAAGTTCTAGATTCCGCCAATCATCACCAAAGACGCAACTGCTCGGCGGAGATCACCCAGATTGCACAACTGATCTGCTCCTACCCGGAGGAAGAATTTTCCCTGGAGGACCTGGCGGAAAAGATTGATCTGTCGCTTTCGCGCTTCAAAGCCAGGTTCAAGGCCGAGATGGGAATCGGGCCGCACGAATTCATCATTCGCAGCAAAGTTGAAGCCGCCAAGCGGTCGCTGTTGGACGAGCGCGAGACGGTGACGAATGTGGCCATGCGTTATGGCTTTAGCTCATCCCAATATTTCGCCACAGTGTTTCGCCGGTTCACTTGCTTGACGCCGCTGGAGTTTCGCGCCTCCTCGAACTGTTGCACCACCCCTTTGAGCGGGACGGCGGTGTTTCGCAGAACGATGGCATGTGTAGCTGCGAGCGAGATTCTATGATCTGACACTCCAATCCCACCTTAAACGCCCTCGGTGACCGAGCCGATTGGAAACGTAAACCTGCTCGAAGCGGGATTGATCTAAATCTGCAAAATTGCTTTCGATTGCTATGAGTGAGGGTATTTTGAGATTGTGACGTGTGGACGGCGCAATTCTTGTCGGCGATTTCTTGAGAATGCCTGTTCAATTATGCCATCGAGGAGGGGCTGGTTGAGTCCAACTCAGCGGCCCGTTTGGCCGTTTCACGCGCCCAGCTAAGACGTCCGAATCCAAGGGCGCCGCGCTCACCCCCACGGAGGTTCAGCAGTCCTGAAGGCTGCTCAGGAGATCTTCCCGGACTACTATCCCCTGTTCTTGACGGCCGTGCGGGCCGGGCTGCGCCGCCGTGAACTCGTGGCCCTCCAGTGGGGCGACATCCAACTCGCTGGCGATGACAACCCTTCGGCACGCTTCACTCGGGTGCAGCACAACTACGTGCACCGCGAGCACACGACAACGAAAAGCAAGAAAGCGAGACGGGTGGCTCTGTTCCGCGAACTCAGAAGTGCCCTCGTCGAACTTCGAGACCAGCGTCTGTTAGAGGCTTACCTAAAAGGGAAGACCGACATCTCCAACGAACTGGTTTTTCGGTCGTCCCAGGGGACGATTGTCGATCCTGATAACCTCTACGATGGCGTATTCCTCCCCGTACTGGCCAAGGCCGGCATCGCAGGATTCGCCTGCACGATCTACGGCATACCTTCGGGTCGCTGCTCCTCCAAAACGGAGCCTCGATCGGTCTACGTGAAAGAACAGATGGGACACAGCTCGATCCAAGTGACAATCGATATTTACGGCCACCTCATTCCCGGCACCGACGTTTGCTACGCGAGGCTTGACGCGGTCGGCCGAAAAGGCGGAAACAACCCCGCACCAATCCGCACGTTCCGCGCAACCAGCCGAAATGGAGGTTCCGCCCGATCTCCTGCAAGTTATTGAGGGCATTGGTGGCGGCGGTAGGACTCGAACCTACGACCTACGGATTATGAGACCGTCGCTCTAACCACCTGAGCTACACCGCCACATCGCGACTGTTACCAAGCATATGTCTTTTGAGGCAACTGGTTGGAGCAATGCATTTCCGATACTGCGTTTTTAAGATTGTAGACGGTGAACCTTAATGAGTGCAACGCTGCGAGTGCGTTTGCACTGGACAACAAATCGCTTGCGTTGAGCAGTTCACGGGCATCGATTGCGATACAGCGATTCATCGACTCTCTGTGCCATGGCGTTCACGTCCAGATCCAGCGCAAGAAAGTCTCTGACCGCAGTAGAACTGCCAGCTGGATCGCTGATGGTCCGGCGATATCCCAGGCGGTAAACCGAGATGTCGGACCGTTTGTCGAGCCATGCGCTGAGTTCCTCCAAGTGTTCTTTCAAGGCCGCGGTCATGACCTGGTGGCTGATGGAGTCAGACTTCCCGCGGCGGCGGAGCATTTCGTCCTGCGAGACGAGCATTTCCGAGAATGGGCGCACCATGAAAATGACCTTGTAGACGCGCCCTTGAGGCAGGGACATGAGAAGCTGCGAGATTACTTTCACTGCCTTGCCTTCCGCTTTGTCAATTTGGTGCGGCTGTTTCGGCAGGAGCTTGATGGGTTCCCATTCGCAATAGCCGCGTGGATTATCGGCGTCTGGTTTGCGTTCGGAATCGGTCAGCAGAGTCATGCCGCCCGCGGCCAGCATCTGCATCATCAGCGATGTGCCGGAGCGAGGCAGGCCGGAAACAATCGTTATCATGAATTTCTCTGGTTTCCTAGTTGGTTTTCACGGTCACGCTCCACGGCTTGCCATCGAACTGAGCGGGCAAATTGAGGCCGAAGAGCTTTAAGATTGTGGGAGCAACATCTACGATCGCAGGCTTTTCGTCGGCGATCTTCTGATTGGAGAAAAGCACACCTGGAACCAGCCGCGGATCAACGCAGTGGTCGCCACTCCAGGCTTTGAGATTGTCCTCGAAAACCTGACCTGTAACTTTGCCCATGACCGAATCCCAAGAAGCACGGAATCCGTTGCCATAGCCGACAATCAGATCGGGCGCATTCTCCACATACGGGCCGGAGTACGTGGTCTCGGCATCGAAGACTCCGGTGATCCCCACACGTCCGGATGCGGGGTCAAGCAGCCCGTTCAGCTTGCTGCGCAGCTCTTGCTTGAGCGCGTCAGCGTCAGGGCCGGGTTGAACGATGCCTTCGCGCTCCCGCTGGGCGAGATTCAGGTAGAGCCCATTCAGGCCCATGGTGTAGGCGCGGGTGCGGGACCAATCCACGTCTTCGAACCAGTCGCCGCTCTCGCTTTTGCCAGGCTTCAACGAAAGGTATCCATTTTGATGAAGCCAGGCATTCAGATTGAGGCAGCGCGCGAATGACTTGAAACCGTGGTCTGAGACAACGAGAAGCAACGTGTCATCCTTGATTTGCTTTAACACTTGTCCGATGAGGTCATCCATTCGACGATACAGTTCCTGAATGATCTGTGGGCGCTGATCTTGAGGTATGCCACGAGCGGAAGGATGGTCATCATCCAGATATCGCCAGAACATGTGCTGCACCCGGTCAGTGGTATCGAAAACGCAGGCACAGAGGCCTTGCTGAGTTTTTTCCAGCGCATCGAAGAGCATGCGCTCGCGATCCTCATGATTGGCGTAACACTGGGCGAGAAAAGCCCGATCGTCGAGGACTTCTTCGTTAAGGGCCCAGGTGTCCTCGGCAAGACCGAGGGTCGCGTATGGACCCAGGAGCTTTGCCAGGTAGATCGAATAGGTCACAGGATGGGAAATCGGCAGATCCGGCTTGCCCGGATCAATGTTCACAGGGGTGACATACACTTCCACTTCAGGCGAGATTTCTTTGAGAAAGAAGCGGCAGATTCCGCGGGCACTCAATCCCAGGGCAGCTTTGAATTTCAGCGGAATCCACGGAGAGTATTCTCCAACCTTGATGGTAAAACTTTGCGAATCCGCGGTAATACGTGCCTGACTCCTAGAGGCATCCGTCCGGATTTCGAACTTCATCCGAAGTTCTTTTCCAGCGTCGGGGCTTAAGGGATCGTCAGGACCCGGAATGTAGGAACGGAATGATGTGCCGTGGCGCTCGATTGGAATTCGCACTCCACCTTCACGAAATCTTCCATTGTCGCTTCGAGTAGTGCAGAGGCAGAAAGTACCCTGGCTGCCTTTCAAGTCGGGCACGCACATGCCGGAGAGGAGCACGCCGGGAAATTTTTCAGGGGGAAAGGTCACCGGCACGCGAATCACCGAACAGAAGATGCCCGCTTTTCCCAACCAGTGCCAGAAGGGTATTCCGCGGCGCATTCCCTTGATCTGGGGCTTGCCCAAGGGGATTTTGTATTTGCCAATCTTGAGACTTCGCTTCGATGCGCCGATTTCGGCAGAGGACAGAAATGGCAGATAGTTACGAAGATCGCGGGCCAGAAAATCGTAGATGTTGTGCTTGCCGGGATTGACCCCAGTCATGAAAGTGGACCAGGCTACCGGGGAAATCGGGGGGTACGTGGTTCGTAGTTTTCGAAACGTTCCCCGATCGCGCAGACGCGCGAGATTGGGGAGTCTTCCCTCGCGGATGAACCGGTCGGTCAACTCGGGGTCCATGCCATCGAAACCGAGTATGACCGCCCGCTTGATTTGCGCTTTTTTATACGCGGTGCGGTGACGCAACCAACGGAATAAGAACCGGAATGGCCAGGTGAGGAAGGCGTAGGCGGAATAGAGGAACGCGATAAACAGGGTCCAGAAGGAAGACAGTACGGCGAAGCCCGCGCCCGGACCAGCATAGGCCGCGCTGCGCGGCGGGTACAGCAACAGTATCGAGAGAACGAGAAACACCGTGACGGCCAAATGCCGCGGGTATCTCGCCGGGAAACCGGAGCTGCGCTTCATATCTCAATTCTCAAGACTGTCTTAAAGAAAAAGCCCGCCACCAGGGACAGAACAAAGAACAGCCAAATCCAGTTCCAATCGAGCCAGGCGAAGTGAATGCTGCGGGCAAGGTATCTCACCTCGACGGCTTGCATTGGACTGTTATCCGGCAAGGCTGGTTCACTGGAAAAGAACAGACGATTCCAGAATTGTCCGCGAAGGCGAACTGGTGAGAGTCGCGCTACTTCCGACGAAACCACCGCCTGTTTTGAAGACATATTCCCAGGAACGCCAACCTTGATGGAGTAGTTCCCATCTTTCTCCGCGACAACACGCCAGACGACCTCGTTATCGGCCGCGATGTGCACAGGCGGAGCCGTTGTCATCATCTCCGGCGGCAGTTGCAGCGATAAGGCATCCAAATTATCAGGATTTGCGGCGCACACCTTGATGAGGAATTCATGCCCGGGCGCTATCGGCGCAAAACCCAGATAACGATCTAACTGGGAAATCAGGAGAATCAACGGAAGAATTACGAACAGCAAAGGCTTGAACGCCAGCTTTAGATATCTGCCCGTGCCAGCCAACATGCGGACGTAAGAACGCAGAACGACGGGAATCTGGTCTTGAAACAATCGTACTGCCAGCAGGTTGGCTTTGAGCGCGTCCTTTGCCAAGCGAATTGCGGACTGGTTAGAAGTGTAGCGAAACACCAGGACCATCAGCAGCCCAATGACTGCAGAAACCGTCACGACCAACCCGACAGGGATATCAATTCGCAAGAAATTTATGCCAGCGGCGAAAAGCGCGTCCATGAAAATTAACCGCAGCAGCGCGATCAATGAGAGCGATAATGCTCATGCTACTCGATGTATCCGAGCCCTTGCAGACGTTTCTTCACGAGCTCCTTGGAAGCGGCACCGTCCCCAGCTGGCATCAGCTTCTTGATTTCCCTTTCCAGCACGTGGGTCACGAATTCGTCTACGGACGCATAGCCTCCCGCCTCCGCACACTGCTTCACTTTGTCCAGCAAATCTCCTTCAATCTTCACTTTGTGGGAACCGAACATTCATCCTCCCGATATGCTTTCGGCTCCTAATGCACCGCGCGATGGAGCTGGAAAATCGATTGCCCTATCATATCGTCTGGCCGGGCGATTCCAAACTCCGCGAGAATCGTTGGGGCTATGTCGGTGAGCGCCGGATGGTCAGCGGCGATGTTCCGGTTGCTCAACAGCACGCCCGGAACCAGTGTGTAATCCATGCAGTGGTCGCCGCTCCAGGGATTCATGTTGTCCTCGAGAATGTCGGGCGGGAAAGCCCCAAGGATCGTCTGCCATCCGGCGCGATAGCCCCGATTGTAGCCAACGAGAAGGTCGGGCCCGGAGTGTGAATATGGCCCCTGGTAAACTTCGCCGGCTATATCTACGCGTGTAATCACAGGAAGCCCGGATTTGGGATCTTTAACGCTCAATAGTTTCTCTTTGATTTCGCGCACAAGCGCGTCGACTGCTCCGGCCTGAACTACTCCGTCGCGCTCGCGGCCACTCAAATTGATGTAGAGGCCATTCAGGCCTAGTGCGTAGGCAAGTGTGCGGCTCCAATCCACGTTCGCGAACGGCTCATTCGAATTTGCACTTTCACCATCGTTCAACTTCATGTAGCCGTTGTTTAGCAACCATGTGTTCAGATTGAAGGAACGATAGTAAGGAGCAAAGCCGTGATCGGAAAGAACCAGCAAGGTGGTGTGGTCATCGAGGGTGGGCAACACCTCACCAAGCACCTGGTCTATCTGCCGATAGAAGTCTGCGATCGCGGAGCCGTTCTGAGCAGCGAGATCAGCCTGGTATCCGGGATGCTTTGGGTCCATCAAGCGCCAGAACATGTGCGAGTTGAGATCGAGGCTGGAGAAGTAGAAGAAGAAGACACCTTGATGGAATTTCGGAAACTCAATATCAAAAATTTGCCGGTGTTCGGCCAAGACTGTGCGCGCCTGTGCCAGATATTCGTTGTCGTCCAGCACACCCGCGGAAAGAGCTTTGGTGTCCTCCGCAATCCCCTGAGTATAGAACTCGCCTGCTTCATCGTAGAGCATGCGTGAATAGTTGGAGGGGGTTGAGATGGGGAGCGCTGGATCGACGGGATCAATGTTGATGGGCGAAACGTAGAGCTGAAAGCGTGGATGGGCCTGCTTCAAGTAGAAACGGCACATACCTTTCACATTGCCGAACAGCGGAAACAAGTGAAACTCAATGCGTACCCAATCGCTCCATTCGCCCTCGCGCAGCACGAATTCCTGTCCTTGCACGGCCACGCGGGCGACTGATTCGAGAGGATCAATTGCTACGGAGAATGGCTCGGTGGAGACTGGCGACCCCTTACGGAACGTGTTATTAGGACCGAAGAGATCGGCTTTGACCTGGGAATTTTGCACTTGAACCGGAATAATCTGTCCGCCCTCGACTGCGCCGCTCGTGGCTGTAGGATCATCCGTGTAAAAAGAAAACGTGCCGTAAGTGCCGCGCAGATCGGGCGTTCCCATGCCAGAGAGGGTTTCGCCTTTCGCGGACACCGGCGGGAAATTGGCCGGGATACGAAAAATGCTATTGGGCACTCCATGCTGATCAAGGATTTCCCAGAAAGCTCGCCCATGCCGCAGTTGCTCGGCTGTACCGCCGCCCAAAGGAATGACCCAACTACCGAGGTGGATCCCGTGCCTGGGGCCCTCGACGCGCGACGTCGAGAAATAAGGTTCCAGAGTTTTCGGGTCGCGATGGATGAAATCAAAAATCCCGTGGCCGCCAGCGTTCATTCCGGTAATCAGGTTGGACCACGCTACGGGGCTCTGCGGTGGAATGCTGGTGGTGAGCAGCCGGAACGATCCGTGCGATGCTAGCTTCGAAAAATTGGGCATCTTGCCCGCCCGCATGAATTGCTTCAGGAGTTGCGGGTCCATACCGTCTATGCCAAGGATGATGAGCTTCTGGCCGGCATGTCGATCGCTACCCGCGCGCCGGCACGAGGCTAAGAGGACGACGGCGAAGAGCAACGCGGCCAACAGCCAAGCGGCCTTCTTCAGAGGTCACCTCTTCGCCTGCGGTGAAACATAAGCGACGATTCTGGCTTCGCTGGCCGATCATGTCAAGCAGAGCTACCTGCAGAGACACCCCGAAGAGCCCTTAATACGACAATCTTTCTGCGGCGCCCATGAAAGATTAGACTTGTTGCCATGTTACGGTCCCGCTTTTTGATTGCTCTTCTCGCAGTGCTGTTCGTGGGAGTTCCGCTCGGATCTTTGGCTTCGACCCAGCCAAACATCATTCTCGTTACGCTTAGTTCCGTGCGAACTGACCGGACGGGATTTCTGGGCTCGTCTCGCGGGCTGACGCCCAATCTAGACAGACTGGCGAAAGAGAGCGTGGTCTTCGAACGCGCCTATTCGCAGGCCCCGCTGACTGTTGTGTCACACGCTACCATTCTTTCGGGAACATACCCGCAAACCCACCACGTGAGCGAATTAGGGATGATGCCGCTTGCGGCGGCGCTTCCGTATCTTCCGGACTTGCTGCACGAACACGGTTACCGAACGGCCGCTTTCGTTGGCTCGATTTTGCTGGATCCGCGGAATGGTTCGGCTCAGGGCTTTGAGCGCGGCTTCGATCTCTACGATGCGGGATTCCAAGATACACCGTCACAAGAAGCCCTTCCGAATCGAGTCGAACGGGCGGCTGATGAAGTTGCCGGACGGGCAACGAAGTGGCTAAACCAGAATCCACATCAGCCTTTCTTCTTGTGGGTAAGCCTTTGTGATGTGCACAGCTCCGCGGCTAGGTCCTACGACGGCACCATCGCTGCCGACGACGTAGCGTTCGGTAAGCTTGTGACGGCGCTACACGGTCGTGGCATCGACAGCGGTGCTCTGATTGTAGTCGCTGCGGATCACGGTGAGAGCCTGGGAGCGCACGGCGAAGATACTCACGGAGTCTTTCTTTATGAGGAGACAATTCACGTTCCGTTGCTGGTGAAGCTGCCGCAGAACATCATGGCGGGAAAGCGAGTGGAGACCCAGGTGCGCCTGCTGGACATTGCGCCGACGATTCTCCAGATCGCACACCTTCCGGTTCCCTCGCAAATGCAAGGGCAGTCGCTGATCCGAGCTGCCGGAGCGGGTTTCGGAGCCATCCCGCCCGTATATTCGCGAAGCGATTTCCCGCAAGAAGCCTTTGGGTGGAGCAGGTTGGAAGCATGGCGTTCCGGAAAGTATCTGTATGTTCGCGCTCCGCAACCTGAACTTTATGATCTCTCGGCTGACGCGAAGGAAACTCGTAATCTGGCGCTCAATTCACCTGCCATTCTTCAGACTCTGGGCGCCCAGTTAAAGGCATTCGACGACCATCTCGGAAATGAAGCCGGAAAGACGACCAGCGCTGGTCTAACGGCGAGCGAGGTGCAAAAGCTAGCCTCACTGGGATATGTCGGATTGCAGAGGACAACATCAAGTGCGGATACAGCGGCCTCTGGACGGGATCCTAAAGACTCGATTGCGGTCGCCAACCAGGCGCAGCATGCCATGCTCATCCTGGATGAAGGCAAGCCAGGAGAAGCCGCGCCGGTCTTTCGCGAAATTCTGGCGCAACATGCGAATGCTTATCTGGCGCAGTGTGGATTGGGAATGGCGTTGGCGGAGCAAGAACATTATGCCGAGGCAATCGAGCATTTGCGCAAGGCAATCGAACTGCAGCCGGATTATGCGTGGCCCCACTATCTTATGGGGTTCAGCCTTTTCAAAATTGGCGACTTCAAGACTTCGGCGATTCATCTGGAGATTGCGTCCGAACGCTTGCCACAATTTGCCGCGCTGCACTCCGTTTTGGCGCAAGTTTATGAGCACTTGGGCCGGACGCAAGATGCAACGCGAGAGCAAGCTAAGGCGGCTCAGATGGGACGCAATTGAGGTTTTGCAGGTTCAGCGTTTTCCATTGTTTGCGCGCAGGAAGTCTGCCCGTTGTTGTGCCTTTTGTGCAGCCTCTTTCTTATGCAGACCGGTATACGCGGCCGCCAGCATGTCATAGAGCTGCGCGTTGTGGCTGGCTTGTGCGGTGATTGGGGTTAGAGCTTCGACGGCTTCAGAGTATCGAGCTTGGGCAATCATTAATTCGGCCAGCTTCAAGGTCGCCTCGACGGAAGGCTGCAGCAGGAGTGCGGCCTCCAATTGGTCCTGGGCATCTTTATTGTCGTGTAAGCGAAAATAGATCTCGCCCAGCAAAAAGCGGGCTTGATACTGGCTGGGATTGGCCTTCAAACTAGCTTGCAGAGACCCAACGGCGCCCTTGTCGTCCCCGGCTAGATGCAAGGCTTTCCCATAGTTGAAGGCATTCATAGCATCATCTGGCTTTAATGCGACCGCCCGTCTTAAGTCTTCCGCGGCACGGCCGTAGTTACCGGCATTCAACTCAATTTCTCCCAGCTGCGTAAGAGCTGAAAGTGACTGCGGATCCATCTGCAGAACTTTTTCGAGACTGGCCTGGGCGTCAGCGATCCGCAAATCATCCTTCGCAAGAAGCGCGGCATGCAAAAGGTTCTGCTCAGCAATCTTGTCCTTTGGGTCGGGCAATGCAGTTCCCTTGCCGAGCGCCGCAAATGCTGGGTAGCCTTGGCGGAGCGCCGCTAGTTGCCCTTGCATCTTGATGACGGTGGAACTGCGCGCCTCATAGAGCGAATTCATCTCTCTTGGATCAGCGCCGAGATCATAAAGCTCGGGCCGCGGAGCCTCGATAAACTTGAACCCGCCGTCGCGCACAGAACGTAGCGGAGCCCAGCCAAAACTCAGCGGGTAATCGGTTTCGCCAAATAGCGTCCGCCCGGACGTTTCATCTCCGCTGAAATAGGGCACCAGGGAAGCGCCGTCCAGGGGCATGGCTGGCGGCAGATGGAGAACGTCCAGCACAGTGGGCAGGATGTCCGTCGTACGCACCTGGACTTCGATGGCCACAGTATGATGCACGTCCCCGGGCAACTTTACGATCAACGGAACATGGGTCGTCGAGTCGTACAGAAAAATGCCGTGAGTTTGTTCGTTATGCTCGCCCAGGCCTTCGCCGTGATCGCCCACGACAATGATTAGCGATTGCTGGTAACGTTTCACCTGTTGTAGATAGGCAATCAAGTTGCCCAGTGCTGAGTCGGCATAGGCGATCTCGCCGTCGTATAGCCTGTCCTTATATATTTCGGAATATGGAGGAGGTGGCTCATATGGATCGTGCGGGTCATAGAGATGGACCCAAACGAAATGCGGTCCCGCGGGATGCGCGCTGAGCCATGTCTCCGCATGGTGGACCACGTCCATGCCGCGGCGTTCGACCCGTCCCCATCGCGAAGCACCTGCCGGATGGGCGGGGAAGTTGTCATAGAAATCGAAGCCCTGGTCGAGACCAGGAGCCAAGGTCTTGCTGTCCAGGACAACCGCGCCAATAAAAGCGGCTGTTTTATAGCCCTGAAGTTTGAGCAGTTCCGCTAACGTCCTATGCGATGGGTCGAGGGGGGCGCCAAAATCCCTTACCCCGTGAGGGCTCGGCAGCAGCCCGGTCAAAATCGTCGTGTGAGAGGTATTGGTGAGCGGACTCGGAGTGAACGCCTGGGTAAAACGAATTCCGTCCTTGGCCAGCTTATCCAGCGCGGGTGTCAGGATATTTTCATCGCCGTAACAGTGCACGTGGTCAGCCCGCAGGGTGTCGATGGTGACAAGAAACACATCCGGAGGGACCGGTCCGGTCGCGGAGGCGCAGCCGAAACCCACAGGCACACTCAAAAAACAGCAGAGCAGCGCCGGAATCAGCTTCATAGCACGCCTAAAAGGCCTTCAGATGACTGGCAAACGCATGCCGGTGTTGTGCCCGCTTGTAAACCAGAGTGGTATGGAAAGAAGGTCAACGGGAAAATCTAAAATCTGGAGCGGGAGACGGGATTTGAACCCGCGACTTCGACCTTGGCAAGGTCGCACTCTACCACTGAGTTACTCCCGCCCGAGAAGTTGATTATAAACAACCAAAATGGTCGCGGCATCAATGAGGTTCAGTACGAGGCCTTCCAGTCTCTCCTCATGGCCTCTTTGTCTTTAGGCGATGATCTGGTTGCGGATGTCGCTCCAAAGCTTTTATAGGCGAAGCGACCTGCGCTCCTCCTTGCAATGGTTGCAGGACTTCCACCGGTATGGCTGTTCCCGAACGGTGCCTACCCGCCGCCTGCCGACAAGCCTTGCGGTGCGCGCTCCAGATGATGGACATGCGGGCAGGATGGCGGCTCTCGGTCGAGCATCCGCCCGTTGAAATCGGGCGGCTACCGAATCGAGCTCTGCAGGCGACGGTGGATGTCGTCCGCAGCGTTTCGAATTGGGCCGGATTTTCAGGGTTCGAGAACGCCTCGTGATAGTGCGATGGCCGATGAAGAGTCCGAGGAAGCCTCGGATGATCGAGTGTCGTTGGCTGAGCCGGTAGGATGACAAGACAGTCCAGCAGGCTATTCCCGCAGCGCAGCTATTCGATATTCCGCCGGACATTCGCCACCTGCGCGTTCTATATCTCGTGCGGATCGAGCGAGTCGGATCGCAAAATGCGCCATCTTAGGCAACCGATGCCCGGAGTCCCTCTCCGAAGTCACGCGACGGGTGCAGAGCATCTCCGAGACGATGGCTGCCGGCAAGAATTGCGACAGCTACTGCGCGTGGGTGCCAGCTGGCATCGCGAGTGCGGCCAGAGAGACAAGTCGTGGTTGACGGAACGCAAAACGGGCGTGCCCAGCCGTTACGAGGCATCATCTCACCCGCCGTGGTCAACTCTATGTCGTGCGGCCGGTCCACTGCGGATCTTTCTCCGGCGGCACGATTTCACCGTCCCGCATATGGATGATGCGGTCGCCGTAGCTTGCCGCGGCGGGGTTGTGAGTGATCATCAGCACGGTCTGACCCAGTTCACGATTCGAATGCCGCAACATGCCGAGCACGATTTCGGAATTCTGTGGAGTCGAGATTTCCCGTTGGCTCATCGGCCAGCACGATCGCCGGCTTGTTGATCAGCGCCCGCGCCAGCGCCACCCGCTGCTGTTGTCCGCCGGAAAGCTCCGAGGGGCGATGGTCAGGCGGTCCTGCAAGTCCCAGCAGGCCAACAATCTTCTCGAAGTAGGCCTGGTCCCGGTTGCCGTTTCCGGCAATGTCGAGCGCAATATCAATATTGGAACGGGCATCCAGGGTGGGCAGAAGATTGAATTTCTGAAAAACGAAGCCGATCTTGCGCTTGCGCATGCGGGTGAGTTCGGAGTCGGAAAGCTGGGCGAAATCGTCTCCGTCCACGACGGACATGGCCGCCGTCGGCCTGCGCCAAGCCTCCCAGCAGGTAAAAAAGAGTGGACTTCCCGCTGCCCGAAGGACCAACGACGCTGACGAACTCTCCCTTTTGCACGCTAAAGGAGATGCCGCGCAGGGCAGGCACTTCAATCTTGCCCACACGGTAGGTTTTGCGCAGTTCCACGGCTTCAATAAATGCGCCCATGCAGAGCTTTCGATCTTACACGAAAGCCCGCGGCTGGGCTGAAAGCAAGCTGTTACGCCGCGCCGATTTGCGTGGAGGACGGCTGGGCGCGCATGAGATGCGCGCTTCGGACCGCGCTTGCGCACCAGCAGCATGCGCACGCGCTCCAGCAATTCCGCAGGCGCAAACATGCCCTTGGCAAGAAAAACATCGGCGCGCGCGCATCGCCATCGTAGCTTTGGACTTTGCTCGAAAGCAGAATTGCGGGGGTACTCGGGCGAGATTTCTTTAACACTGTCGATCAGCTGCGCACCATCCAGGCCCGGGCATAACGAGATCGGTGATCACCAGATCCACGCCGCCCTTGTGGAAACGTTCCAGAGCTTCTTCGCCGCGCGTGAAGGCCACCACGCGATAGCCGCGGGTTTCCAGCATGACCTTGCGGATGGAAAGGGATTGTTCGTTATCGTCGACGCACAGAATGGTTCGTTTTGGCTTCATCCAGTTTCCGAAAATGGCGGACGGCCAACAGCGCCGGCTGCCGGGGGAATATCCGAAAACTTTTTAATGTCGGAGAATTTAAGAGCGACTTGCATCGTAACGGCACATGCGCGAGGAATGTAAAGTACCGCCGATGCCAATGGGAGATTAGCGCTATTGAAAATTTTCTCGCAGTGTGGATGAGCCATTGCTCGTGCGCTTCACGCGATTCCGGATCTACAAGAGAAAGTTCGCCGCGCAGAACCTGCACCGCGTTTCCGCCGACCCGGACGTTTACCACTCGATTATCACGGCGCGAAGCGCGCACGAAAATGTGGCTGGGCCGCTGCATCTCGATGCCTTGTTCGATCAACACGCGCTCATCCGGCCGGGCTACGCCATGCGCCACCATCCAGGCCGCAGCGCATCCCGCCGCTGAGCCGGTGGCCGGGTCTTCGCCGTTGTAGAACATCATGCGGGCATGCAAGCGGGCGGCGGGATCGGAGGTTTCGCGGGTAACAAAATAAAAAAACTTGCCGCCGGCCTGTTGCCAAGATATTCCGCGGAGCTTTCCAGATCCACGCGCAGGTCGCCGCATAACCTGCAAGCCCGCGCAGCGGAACGATGGTAAAGGGCACGCCGGTCGAAATCGTTTCTACCGGAAGCGATGGATCGATATCGCCGTCGCGCAATCCAGCCGCGCGCACCACGGCTTCGCGATCATGCTGTGGGCCAAACTTCGGA
Source organism: uncultured Acidobacteriaceae bacterium (assembly GCA_963697035.1). Classification (GTDB taxonomy): domain Bacteria; phylum Acidobacteriota; class Terriglobia; order Terriglobales; family Acidobacteriaceae; genus PALSA-270. The sequence continues at coordinate 318,318 of CAVOMN010000006.1, forward strand.
TCCAGCTGCGTCATTTCCCCAAAAGCCGGCTGGCCCGAAATTTCCTCGAAGCGGACCGGCACTCGGCCCGCATTCAAGTCGAGCGTGATCTCTTCGGCCTCGGTGGTACCCGCGCAGCGCGAATGCAGTTCCCAGCGTAGGATGGCCGGCAAAGGGCAGCTCTTCCTGCACCGTAAAGATGCGCACCCGAATGCCGCGCTCTCTTTCCAGCGCCGGGTCGCGCGGCAGAATGAAGGTGGTTTCCGAGAGGTTCATCTCGCGGGCGATGGATTGCATTTCCTCGTCCGTGAGTCCCCGGCCATCGAAAAAAACAGCCAGCGGATTGCCGGCAAAATGTTGAGACGCGAAGACATCCAATTGCACGAAGCGGAAGCGTCGCGATTCTGCCACCATGGTGAACGTATTGTAGCGCTGCCGAAGTTGCGACCGACAGCGGCTACCTGTCGGAAGTTCAGACAAGATTTCGCAGGAATTGCAGCGCAAACCCGGATTGTGTCATCTATGAATGCTGCTCGCGATATACGTTGCGTCATCGGTAAGAAGCGAGCTAACAAAGCGAGACCATCGCGCAGGAGGCAATCTTGAAAGCCGAAGCCATGGGCCGCGTTGTGGCGTCCTGATGTTATCACTGTATTGCTTTCTTTGCCGGCGGCAAGCCAGACATTTCATGATGCTCCGGCGTCCGCCAAAGCGAAGAAAAATCCCTATGCCGGGCAGCCGGACGCGTCGCTTCCGGGGCAAAGGTCTACGCGACGAATTGCAGCTCATGCCACGGACCCGCTGGACACGGCACCGCCAATATTCCTTCGTCTTGCGAAAGGATCGGTGCAGTCCGCGAGTGATGGAGAGATTTTCTGGTTCATCACCAAGGGGGACCTGAACAACGGCATGCCGTCCTGGGAGCAGTTGCCGGCTGAGCAGCGTTGGCAGATCGTGTCCTACGTGAAATCGCTCCCAGGCTCGGGACCGGTCGCGGCGAGCCAGCGTCGTGGCGCCGTCGGTCGCAGATGCCAGCGCCGGGCCGCCGCCGCCAGCTCCCTTCACCGACTACCGTTTCGAGAAGCCGGGAAATATGCGCCACATTACGGTGCAGGACCTGCCCGCTCCGTTCGCCACCAAGTCGGCAGGCAATGGTCCTCAAGTTGCGCCTCGCCCGGCCAACGCGTGGCCGCAAGCGCCGGCAGGATTCAAAGTCGAGCAGTACGCCAGCGGGCTCAACGGTCCGCGTTTGATCGTCACCGCCCCCAATGGCGATTTTTTTGTGGCGGAGAGCGATGCCGGGCGACATCAAAGTTTTTCGCGGCATCACGAGCGCGGGCACTGCCGGAGCAGGTTGAGGTTTTCGCGTCCGGACTGAATCAGCCTTATGGCATCGCCTTTTATCCGCCGGGGCCCAATCCGCAATGGGTATATGTCGGCAGACACCAATGCGGTCGTGCGCTTTCCCTACCAGAATGGCGACATGAAAGCGCGCGGCGCGGCGCAGCACATTGCCGATGTGCCCGCAGGCGGCGGACACTGGACGCGCGACACCGTATTCTCGCTCGACGGCAAGAAGATGTTCGTCGGCGTGGGCTCGGCGTCCAACGTGGATGATCCCGACACCCATCCTGCGGAGAAGAATCGCGCCGACATTCTGGAATTCAATCCCGACGGTTCCGGCTATGCGCGTTTACGCCTACGGCATTCGCAACGCCGGCGGCGGGCTGGCCATGAATCCCAAGACGGGCGAGCTATGGTGCTCGGTCAACGAACGCGACGCCCTGGGCGATAACCTGGTGCCGGACTACATCACCCACGTGCAGGATGGCGGATTCTACGGCTGGCCGTGGTGGTACATGGGCGGCCATCAGGATCCGCGGCATGAGGGCAAGCATCCGGAGTTGAAGGATAAAGTCGATCACGCCGGACGTACTGCTGCAGCCGCACAACGCTTCGCTGCAACTGACGTTTTACGAGGGCAAGCAGTTCCCCGCCGAATATCGCGGCGACATTTTCGCCTCCGAGCACGGCTCGTGGAACAAGGGCGTGCGCGCGGGATATGAAGTCATTCGCGTGCCCCTCCACCAGACCGGACATGCCAGCGGCGAATACGAGGAATTTCTCACCGGCTTTGTCGTGGACAACGGGCATGTCTGGGGACGGCCGGTGGGCGTGGCCGTGGCTCCTGATGGCTCGCTGCTGGTCACCGACGACGGCATCGAACTCCATCTGGCGGGTGAGCTATGTCGGGGAAATGAGCCAGGGGGAGTTGGCAACGGCGCATTGACTGGACTTATGAGCGCCGGGTATGCTTAGCTGGCGATGAGCTTTGTGCCCCATGCCGAGTGCGCTGTGCTGTTGTAGCCAGGCGCCGGTGTGCGGCTAGCGCAAAGCAGTTTTCGATCCCGCCCGGCGCCATTCAGCGAATTCAAATTCAAAATTTAAGAGAATATGAGGAGATGAATCGTGTCCTTACGCATCAATGAAACCGCACCCAATTTCACTGCCGAAACCACCCAGGGAACCATCGATTTTCACGACTGGATCGGCAATGGCTGGGCGATTTTGTTTTCCCATCCTAAAGATTTCACCCCGGTGTGCACCACCGAACTCGGCTATATGGCCGGACTACAACCGGAATTCGCCAAGCGCAACACGAAAATCATCGGACTTAGCGTGGACCCCGTGACCAGCCATGGCAAGTGGGCGGCGACATTGAAGAAACCCAGGGCCACAAAGTGACCTACCCGATGATCGGCGACCCGGAACTCAAGATTGCCAAGCTGTATGACATGCTGCCGGCAGAAAGCGGCACCACCTCCGAAGGCCGCACGCCCAACGACAATGCCACCGTGCGCACGGTATTCATCATCGGCCCAGACAAGAAAATCAAGCTGATGTTGAGCTATCCCATGAGCACGGGACGCAATTTCGATGAGATTCTGCGTGCTCTCGATTCGATCCAGCTCACGGCCAAGCATCGCGTCTCCACGCCGGTGAATTGGAAGCCCGGGGAGGACGTGATTCTCGGCGGCGCAATTTCCAACGAAGAGGCGCAGAAACTCTATCCGGGCGGCTGGAAATCGCCCAAACCGTACATACGGATTGTGCCGCAGCCGAAGTAGGGCGAGGCTCACGAGTCGACTCAAGCACGGCGTTTCTATCTGACAGAGTAGATCCGAGCGAGTCTTTCAGTAGACTTGCACGGAAGCGCATGTGATCCGGTGATTGCCCCGGTCTTCAAAACCGGTGGTCGTCGTCGCAAGACGGCGACGGTGGGTTCGACTCCCACTCGCTTCCGCCATTTCTATTGGCGTTATGCCCACCAGATATCTTTGAGCTTTTCTCCGATAATCCACTGATTCAGGAATTGGGCCGCTTTGGCGAGACCGCCGTCGAGAGAAATCAGGCTGTCCTCGTGCTCAATGGAAAGCACGTGATCATAGCCGATCATTTGCAGCGTGGAGATGAAATCGCCCCAGAAGTCCGCGTCATGGCCATAACCCACGGTACGAAAGAGCCAGCAGCGATGCAGTTCGTCCTGATAGGGCTTGGCGTCGAGGGTTCCGTTGACAGTCGCGTTTGCCGAGTAGACTTTCGTGTCCTTGGCATGCACATGGAAGATTGCCGGCCCAAGGGCGCGAACCGCCGCAACGGGATCGGCTCCTTGCCAGAAGAGATGACTGGGATCGAAGTTGCTGCCAAGTTCGGTCCGACTTGCTCGCGCAGCTTGAGCAATGTCTCAGGGTTATAGACGACAAAGCCCGGGTGCATTTCGAGCGCGACACGCACGCCATGATCCTCGGCAAATTTGATCTGCTTCGTCCAGTACGGCAGAACTTTTTCTTCCCACTGCCACTTGAGAATTTCGGTGAAATCAGGGGGCCAACTGATGCAGACGAAAGCTAGGATATTTTGCGGTTTCGCAGTCACCTGGACAGCCGGAAAAATTGATGACCGTGCGGACGCCAAGCATTTCGGCGAACTTGATGCCGTTCTCGAAGGCCTTAATATGGGCCTCCGCGGTCTCGCGGTTGGGATGAAGCACATTTCCGGCGCAGTTCAGCGCGCTGATCTCGATTCCTTCGCCGTCCAGTTTGGTGACAAAATCTTTCGCTGCCTGGCGATTATTGAGCAGCCCCAGATCAATGTGTTTCGGCGTTGCATATCCGCCAGCGCCGAATTCGAGTGCCTGAATACCAAGCGGCTTCACCTTGCGAATGACTTCATCAAGGCTGATTTGATTGAAGAGTACGGTGAACAGTCCGAGCTTCATTGAGTTGTCCTCATTTGTTGGCGGGCAGCGCAAACGCAATCAGCGAACTGCCCGCTCCCACTAAAACATATTGACGGCCATCGAGTTCATAAGTGATGGGGCCATTGTGAACATTTCCTCCCACGGAAACGTGCCAGAGCGTACGTCCGGTCGCGGGATCAATCGCCATAAAGTTACCCGAATCGTCTCCCGCGAACAAGAGCTTGCCAGCTGTGCTCAACATGCCGGTGCCAGGCGTGCCGTACAGATCATGGCTCCAGCGAATCTTGCCGGTTTGATAGTCAATGGCTTTGATCATGCCCTTGCCCGGGAAGCCTTCATCCCGCCCGGCAAAACCCTCGCCTTTGCCTTCAGCCGTCAGGTAAAAAATGCTGTAGGTCTCGCTGGCGTTTACATAAAAAAGCGAAGTATCAGGATCGAAGGTGGGCGGATACCAATTGGTGGCGCCGCCGGACTCCGGCAACACCAGCACGCCATCGTGCGAAGGATCCTTCTTTGGATTGGGGATGGGAACGCCGTGGGAATCAATGCCGCTGGCCCAATTCGCGGGAACAAACGGCGACGGTCAGCAGATGCTCGCCATTGGTGCGATCCAGCAAGAAGAAATAGCCGTTGCGGTTGGCTTGAGCCAGCAGCTTGCGCGGACGTCCTTGAAATTCGCCATCAATCAGAATCGGAGTCTGCGTTGCGTCCTAGTCGTGCGTGTCGTGCGGTGTGGGCTGGAAGTACCAGACCAGCTTGCCGGTGTCTGGGTTGAGCGCCACGATGCAACTGGTCCAAAGATTGGCGCCTTTACGACCCTCTCCGGCATGCACCGGGTTGGGATTGCCGGTGCCCCAGTAGATCAGGTTCAATTCGGGATCGTAGGTGCCAGGTATCCAGGTCATGCCGCCGCCGTGAGACATGGAATCCGAGTCGGGCCAGGTCTCGGAGCCCGGTTCGCCGGGTTTCGGGCTCGGTATTCCAGCGCCATTGCAGCTTGCCCGTTTCCGGATCGCGGGATTCCAGATAGCCGGGATTATCCAGCGAGTCGCCGCCCACGCCGACGATCAGGTGATTATGGATGAGGATCGGGCGCCGGAGTGCAAAAATAGCCAAGCATCATGTCGGCGATGGGCTGCTTCCATTTCAGCTCGCCGGTATAAGCGTTTAACGAAACCAGATTGCAATCGCGACGATCTCGAACAAGACGGCATCGTGATAAACCGCGACCCCCGGCTGCCGGTGGCGATACTCTCATTCGGAGGATACTGATAATGCCAGATCAGATTTCCGGAGCGGGCATCCACGGCCCATACATTATCGGGCATGGAGAAGTAGAGGATTCCGTGGACCAACAGCGGCGTTGATTTGATGCCGCTGCCGAAGCCCGGAATATCGGAATTCGCCACGCGATGGATCCATTGCAGTCTGCAATCCGCCCACATTCGAGGAATTGATCTGGGTGAGGGTGCTGAAGCGGCGGCCGCTGTAGTCCCCGTTGTAGGTAGGCCAGGTATCAGACGGGGGATGCAGTAGAAGCGAAGGATCGATGCCCTGCGCGACCAGCGGCAGCGGCAAGAGAACGAAATGCAAGCAGCAATTTGCCCAAATTCATTTCAGGGTTTCCAAATAGGCGAGCAGGTTGTGAATGTCAGCGTCGGTCAACTTGTGCAGCAATTCGTGATGCGCCGCGAGAGGATCGTGGACTTCGACTTTGACGCCGTCGCGAAGCCACGAATAGTAGCGGCCATCGGAATCCCGCAGCGCAACGTTGAACTCATCCAGATGCTCCAGCGGACCGGACACCGATTGTCCGGAAGGCAACGTCACGGTCGCTGAAACCTGGACAGGGTGATCGTCATCCTCTCCCGCGACAAAGAGATGTTCCAGAGCGGGCGGCTGAAGTTTTTTGGCGATCCCGGCAAGATCGCCGGTAGGCGAGTGGCAGGTGCTGCATTTGCCTGCGCCATTAAAGTACGCCTCTCCTGCTTTCGGATCTCCGGTGAGCAGCCCTTGAATCTTGTAGGAAAACCGGGCCACTACGGAATTGATTTGGTAGTGAGGAAACGCTGCGATATCGGAAATCTGGTTATCGGTGAGCGAAGGGAAGGGCGGCATCTTTCCATTGCCGCGGCCGCCATGAACCACCACTTCAATCTGCTTTCCCCCTTCATCGTGATTGACCAAAGGTGAGCGGAGGAGATCTGGACCGGTTTTCCCGGCGCCGTCGGCGCCATGGCAGAACGAACAGTTGGCGACAAACAGCGTCTGCCCGCGCTTTACCATCGGACTGGGCGGAGGCACATTGCCCCAGTTTTTGCCTTGTTGGGCGAATGCGGTCAGCGCTGGAAGAAATAAGAACGATACGAGGAAGAACCTGCAAAGCGCGTTACGGAAAGCCATCGTTCTCCTGGAGGTCACTGCGATTCGGGTGGAGACAGATCCTGCAGTAGCCGCCTCCACTCAAACCCACAAGCACCGTAGCACAATACAGAATTCCGTTTCAAGATCGCGCAACCACGCTTCATTTCAGCGGAGCGGCAATTTCAGCTGCGTGCCCCCGCTCCTGCCGGACAAAGATAGCTTGCACAATGAACAAGATGAACGCGCTCCCCGCGATCAGCCAAATCCCGGTTCGAACCGGCGAATTCTTGGCGACAAAGCCGATCGCCGCAGGCAAAGTAATGTTGCCGACGAAGGCGCAGCCCATGAGCACCCCGAATATGGTGCCAAAGATTTCCGGGAAATAAGTGCTGGCGATGCCCGCGGCGGTGGGGAAAATCGGCGCATAGCAGAGGCCACAGATCACTGCCGCCGCGATCGCCACCTGGACATTCCACGCCAGCGCCAGTAACACCAGGCCGCCAACCGCGCCGACCGTACACGCCAACACCAGCACCGATCCGCGCATGGTCTTGGTGAGCGCGCTGCCAATCAGCCGGCCCACCATCATGAGCGCGAAAAATATGGCCAGGATTTTTTTCGACTCGGATGGGGAGACACTGAATGCCTGTTCCAGATAGTTGCGCATCCATCCGCCGGTAGAAACTTCAAGCGATGAGTACAGCATAAACACGAGCGCCAGAAGCATGATGGCCGGATTCACCAGCGCGCGACCAATCACCTTCCAGTCCAGTCCGCCCTGCGAGAGTGCCGGCGGGAAACTCTGCGTGAGGCCCAGCAGCCCGGGAATCAGATTCAACGCAGCCACGAGAAGTAAAGCTGAGCTCAGGCTGAACCGCTCGGCAAGCAACGCAATCAGAGGAACTCCAACTGTCCCCAGACTGAACGACGCCGAAGCGATATTGAGCGCCGAAGAAGGGTTCTCCGGGTACAAATCCGGAACCAGCGTGTTGGCCCCGCTGTTGATACAACTGGCCCCCAGCCCAAGAATCGAGATCAGACGCGGCCAGCATCGCGTAGGTCGGGGCGAAACCAATCACGGCGAGAACAATTGCGGCCAGCAGCGAACCGGTGACCAGCACCGGCTTCTTCCCAAAGCGGTCAATGATTGGTCCGGCGAAAATCGCCATCGGCACCTGCGGAAGAAACAGCAAACTGAAAAGCGTGCCGCTTTTCTCCATGCCAAAGTTCAGCTTCGCCCGTAGTTCGGGCAAAGTCGATCCCAGAAAAACAACCAGGGTGCCGAAGGCGAATGTTCCGGCACACGCTGTAAGCATCAAGTAGCGTCTCGAAGTCTGGTCTGGCGAGCTCATCTTGATCTCCCTGAATCCATGTTGCGTTTGCTAACCCGCGTAGCGCCCTAAGAAGCTACCACGATAGTTCAGGTCGCGCTCGTAATTTACACGAAAGGCCGAAATTTGTGGGATTTGAGTGTGGGGCGCGTCCGGCGTGCGGGCAAGTTCCAGGACTGTTAGCGGAGTTCGCAAGAGCTAAACGCTGGTTTCCTGTCAACCGATGGAAGCGAATTGGTCCGCGTGGATGACTCTGAAGACACCAACTTCCCAGGGTCCACAACGATGGAGTAATAACTGCACTGGCTCCAGCTAGGAATATCTTTCCCGACATCTTCAGCAACAGAGCAAGGCAGGGTAAAGCCTAGGCACCTTTCACTGCGGTGGATTGGCAGGGGGCGCGGCTGGCTGCGGGCTTTGGGTATTGGGAGTGGAGTCGGGAGTAGATGCACCGGCGCCCACCGCCGATCCGATCACGTCTCCGGACACAATCAACTCGACGCGGCGGTTGAGCTTGCGTCCGGCGGAACGTATCGTTCGATGCGACAGGATTTTCCTTTCCAAAACCGCGGGCGAAAACATTGTTGATGGAAACTCCGGAGTCTGTCAGGTAGTCGCGCACGGTGGCAGCGCGCTTTTCAGACAATGACTGATTGAACTCGTCGCTCCCGGTGTTGTCGGTATAGCCGTCAATCTCCAGTTTGAGGTCGGGATAAGCCAGAACAATTCCCGAGATTCGGGCGAGCCTTTCGCGAGCTGCCGGCACTAATTCGTATTTTCCGATGGCGAAAAGAACATCGGGCATGCTCACGACCAAACCGCGGGGGGTGTCTTTTGTCTCAAGCACCTGGTTGAGCTGCTTGAGCAGGCGGGCCCGCATTTCTTCTTTCTGGCGGATGGCGTCTTCCGCCGCTAACCTGGCTTGCTCGGCTGCAGCCTGCGCCTTCTGCTGCTCTGCCAATGCCGCTGCCTGCGCGGCTTCCGCTGCGGCCTGATTCTTGGCGGCCTCAGCTTGCGCCTTCTCCGCTGCGGCGCGATCGGCCTCCGCCTGCGCACGTTTGCGGGCATCTTCCTCAGCCTGCGCTTTCGCCTGCCGCCTCGGCAGCGGCAGCGGCTTTTGCGTCAGCTTCCGCCTTAGCACGACGCTCCTCGGTGGCCCGCTTTTCCGCCGCGATCCGTTCCTGTTCCTTGCGTTGCAGGGTAAGCAGACGCGCATCTTCCGCGGCCTGCACGGCTCCTCGGGATACACTGCCAATAGGCGTTCTGCCCTGTTTTCTGCGCAGGTAGTCTTCCGCCTGCGCCAGAAGACTCTGCGCCTTACTCAAGCTATCCGCTGCGTACTGCTCGGCTCCGGCGGCCTTGGCGATGGCCACCGCATTGCGCGCCTCCAGAAGATCCAGCTGAGTATTGGGGTCCGATGTGGTCGCCGGAAGTTGATCCGCTGAAACGTCAATCGTGTATTGTCCGCCCTCGAGCATGTCGAACTTGGCGTCAATCGGCAGTTCCATGCCCTCGGTCTGCTGCAGGATCACATTTTCCGCAACCACAAGATTGCTGGGCCGGGTCACTGCAAAATAGGGTTCGGCAGTCAGGATCAAACCGAAGGCCTGGAGGTCGGTGGTCACTTCGAATCCGGCTTTGCCATCCTTCGGAACAATTTCGCCAAGGTTCACCGGACGTCCTTCAGGCGTGATGGCCCAGAGCACATAAGTCAGATACTGCGGCGCCAAACTTAGTGGCTGCGGGCAAGATGAGAAAAGTCGGCATTGATCTGCAGGCGTCCGGCTTTGCTGTTGACTTTGGCTTTGCCGTTGGCCTCGGGCAGCAGGTCGGTGCCCTTGAAGTCGACAGTCGTCGAGCCGCCGCGATGGCGATAATTGACCGCTTTGGTGGTGCGTGAGATGACCTTCACCCGAAAGACCGGAGTCTGGTCCATCGGTTCGATCGGAGCGTTGTCCTGTTGCGCGGCAAGGCAGGTGGCTAATAAGAGAATGGAAACGGGGACTAGGAATTTGGCATGGGCTTTGATCCTTTGTTCTCGTAATTGAGTAGACGCCGCGGCTTATTGGCAGGGCACTTCCTAAAACACTATTCTGCCGCATTCGCGGGCGCTTCCATATACCGGAAAGTGCCGAGAGGTGCCTGATCCGCCACCTAGCTTGTCTTCGCGGGGAGCTGCATTCCAGAGCTAGCTGATTCCCAGCTTCTTTTGCATCGCCTCCAGCGAAATCCCTTGGTTTCAGGGAAGACGAACAAGACCACGAAGAATTGCAGCGCAGTCATCGCGGCGAAGAAAATGAATGGATAGGCGCCCGAAGAGGCCGCCATGACCGGGAATACCAGCGAAATAATGGTATTCATCATCCAGTGCGAGAAACTGCCCAGACTCTGCCCTTTGGCACGCACCGCGTTCGGAAAGACTTCGCCGAGATAAACCCAAATTACCGCGCCTTGCGAAAAGGCGAAAAATGCGATAAATGCGACCAGCAACCAGAGCAGCCAGCTTTCGTGCTGATTGCGGTGAAGAACATCGGCCGCCACGCCAGCCAGACACGAAGCCGTTCCCGCTGCGCCAATCAGCAGCAGAATCTTGCGGCCAATTTTGTCGATGACCGACATCGCAATCACCGTGAAAAGCAGATTCGTCCCGCCAATAACCACGGCCTGCAGGTTGCTCGAAACCTTGCTGAAGCCAGCGTGCATGAAGATATCGGGCAGGTAGTAAAGAATCGCATTGATGCCGGAGAGTTGGTTGAAAATCCCGATGCTGACTGCCAGGAAAATCGGCAGCCGGTGCTTGGCCGTAAATAGAATCTCTCCGGTTTGCTGCTGCTCGTCGCGGATGGATTCCACAATCTCCTGCAATTCCTCCTCATAGTTCTGTTCGCCAATGAGTTGCAGTACTGTTCTGGCTTCTTCCACGCGTCCTTTCTTGACCAGCCAGCGCGGGCTGCGGGGAATCACAAACAGCAGCACGAAGAACGCGGCCGCCGGCATGGTGGCAACCCCAAACTCCCAGCGCCATTCCGTAGTGCCGCACGATTTGCCGGACGATCACGTAGTTGGAAAAATAGGCCAACAAAATCCCGAAAACGATGTTGAACTGAAAGAGTCCCCACCAGGCGCCCCGCAGCCTCGCGGGCGCTATTTCCGCGATATACATGGGGCCCAGCACCGACGAAGCGCCAATGCCAAGTCCTCCGATGAAACGGAAGAGGATCAGAGAATCCCAATCCCACGGCCAGCGCGCAGCCCAGCGCGGAAACGAGATAGAGAACGCCAGTGATCCGCAGACTGTCGCGCCTCCCATAGCTTTCGCCCGGAATACCGGCCAGCATGGCGCCGAAAACCGTTCCTAACAACGCGCTCGCCACGGTGACGCCTCAAAAAAGCCGAAAGGGCGAACAAGTTGCGTCAGGGTATCGGTCGTGCCCGAGATCACGGCCGTATCGAAACCGAACACCAGTCCACCAAGCGCGGCGACGATGGCGCTCTTGATCAAAGTTCCATTCAGCTTCATGCAGTCTCCAAAATGAGATTGACGCTCGAACGTTAAACGATCCCTTGCATCTCGCGCATTCTATAGGCCATGATCCCGGCCCGCAATCTTCAAATTAAGTGATGGCGACGTTATTGACGGTTCTGTCCGAAACAATCGTGGACAAATGCCGGAGCAAACCGCACCACAGTGGGCGAAGAGATTGCCCTTTCGTCGAGCCGCTTGAAATCAAAAGTGATGGTTCCCAGCCGCGCACCCCGAGAAATTTACGGTCGCCAAGCAAATATCCGTACACATCCGTCATCGCAGATTTCGCGGCTCCCGCATTGGTAGGCAGCCGGTAGCGGACCGCCCAAGTCCTGGTAGGTTTGACGTTCGATCTCTTCTCCAGCGATTCCAATGGCCATGGTGTGCTCGGAAGCAATACCGCCGGAAGAGCTTGGTGCATGCCGTCCACGATTGAGTGAATCGCCGGATCCGCGCCATCTTTTTGCAGGTAGCGCCTCGACTTGCTTCATTTGAGCGAAGTCGAACTGATCGTCGGCAGCATTGCCGAGATTGATGAAGTCGACGCCATGGTGAATCCAGTGGCAGTAAATCTAACTTGAGAGTTGGCGGGGTCGTCTTGCGGGCGCCGTTCCCGGATCGCCGGAGCATCCGCCAATTGGGTACAGCGTCCAGCGTGCCGGCGCGCAAATCGCTGCGGCTCAGGCCTCGCCGCCCTCACGCCATCCCTCGATGATCAGATAGAGCACCGGGATAAAGAAAAGATTGAGGACGGTGGACATGATCATCCCGCCGAACACAGTTGTGCCAACGGAATGGCGCCCCTGTTCGCCCGCACCTTTCGCGAGGACTAGCGGCAATACCCCCAGGATGAACGCGAAGGAAGTCATGAGAATGGGCCGGAGGCGGATTCTCGCCGCTTCGACCGTCGCCTCCAGAAGTGGCAAGCCACGCTCACGCAGTTGCTCGGCAAACTCGACAATCAAGATCGCATTCTTGCTGGACAGCCCAACCAGCATGACCAGCCCAATCTGGCAATAGACATCGTTCTCCAGGCCGCGAATCCACTGGGCTGAAAGCGCTCCCAATAAGGCCATGGGGACAGCCAGCAATACAATGAAGGGCAATACGAAACTCTCATATTGCGCGGACAATGTGAGGTAAACCACCAGCGTGCCCAGACCAAACAAAATGATCGTCGTACGGCCGGAAGATAGCTCTTCCAGTGACAACCCCGTCCACTCATAAGAAAAGCCTTGCGGAAGAACCTTCTTGCTGAGGTTCTCCATAGCTGCAATCGCCTGCCCTGAACTGAATCCAGGAGCGGCCGATCCATCAATTTCCGCCGCGCGGAACAGGTTGTAGTGGCTGATGACCTGGGGAGTAGTCGTCTGGGTGATGGTCAGCAGATTGTCTAGCGGAATCATCGCGCCGCTATCGGAACGTACATAGAATTCCTCGATGTTCTTTGCGTGCGACCGGAATTGCTTATCGGCCTGGATATAGACCCGGTAGGAGCGGTTATTGAAATCGAAATCGTTCACATAGGCTGAGCCCATGTACACGCCAAGGGTATCGGTAATCTGCTGCAAGGGTACGTGCAAACTTTTGGCTTTTTCGCGGTCAATGGTGACAGGAATTGCGGATCGTTGGCGGTATAAGTCGAAAGAAGACCTGTCAGGCCGGTGCCGGGAGAGTTTCCCTGCCGCACCATGGCTTGGGTTGCGTTGGCCAGTTCCTCCAGAGTGTGTCCGCCCTGGTCCTGCAGTTCGTATTGAAAGCCGCCAAATTGGCCAAGGCCCTGCACCGCTGGCGGAGGGAATGGAAACACCAAGGCTCCCGAAATCCCAAATAGCGGGCCCCGAATGCGATTGATCACCGCGGCCGCGGTATGCTCATCGCCCCTGCGCTTGGAGTACGGTCGCATGGTGGCGAAGACAAGGGCCCGGTTACCGGCGGTTCCGCTAAAGCTGAACCCCGAAATCGCGAATACGCTTTCCACTTCTTTCTGTTGGCGCAGGACCGCATTGACCTGCTCGCCGATTTTCTTGGTGTACTCCAACGAGGCTCCCGCGGGCGCCTGGATCACAATGATGAAATATCCTTGATCCTCGTTGGGAACAAATCCCGTGGGCACCCGCTGCAAAACCAGATAGGTCAGCCCAATCCAGCGAAAAACAAAATCACAGCCACTAAGCGAAAACGCAGGAAGCCGCGCAGTGCCCGCCGGTAGCCATCATTGAGGCCGGCAATCACCCGATCCACACCCCGGAAAAGCCAGTTCTTCTCACCATGGGCGCGGCCTAGCAAGAGCGCGGAAAGTGCCGGCGTCAAAGTCAGCGCGTTGAAGGCGGAGATCGAAATCGAAAACGCGATGGTCAAGGCAAACTGGCGGAAAAGAATTCCGGTCGTCCCGGGGAAGAAAGCAACGGGCACGAAAACCGCCACCAATACCAGCGAGGTCGCGATCACAGCGCCGGCGACTTCTCCCATGGCGACGGACGCAGCTTTGTGGGGTCCTTTCTCTCCCTCCTGAAGGTGGCGCTCGATATTTTCGATGACCACAATGGCGTCATCCACCACCAACCCGGTGGCCAGCGTGATCCCGAACAGCGTGAGCGTATTGATAGAGAACCCCAGCAGCTTGATAAAGGCAAATGTTCCGATCAGAGAAACGGGAATTGTGACCGACAGGAATGATTGTGCTGCGCCAGTCTTCCAGAAAGATGAAAATTACCAGGATGACCAGCACGATGGCCTCAATCAGCGTGCTCAGCACATCGTTGATGGATTCGCTGACCGCGTCAGTCGTATCGAATGCCAGGTGATACTTCATGCCCGGCGGAAAGCGCTTGGAGAGGCGATCCAGTTCCTGAATGGCCAGCCGATCCACTTCGATTGCGTTGGCGTTGGAAAGCTGCGTCAGTCCAATGCCCACCGCTTCGCGGCCATCGAACTCAAGTTCGGAACCGTAATCTTCGGCGCCCAGTTCGGCGTGGCCCACATCCTTGAGGCGGACGAGGGTCCCGTCGTTGTTGGTTTTTAGAATGATGTTGTCGAACTGCGCCGGTTCAGCTAAGCCGCCCGATGGCGCGCACGCTGATTTGAAATTGCTGTCCGGCCTGTATCGGCGGCTGGCCTACTTGTCCGGCGGCAACTTCGACGTTTTGCTCCTGCAGGGCGGTAACTGCGTCGGTGGCCGTCAGGCCGCGGCTGGCCATGCGTTGCGGATCGAGCCAAAGCCGCATGGAATATTTGCGCTCGCCAAAGATGATGACGTCGGCTACGCCCGGCACGCGCTTGAGCGCGTCCTTGACGTAAACGTCGAGGTAGTTGCTCATGAACAGCGGATCGTAGCGGCCATCCTCGGAATACACCGCCGCGCCAAACACAAAGTTGGTTGGAAGCCTTCGTGATCGTGATGCCGGTGGCTTTGACCGCGTTCGGCAGCCGGCCCTGAGCGGTGTTGACGCGATTCTGAATGTCCACCGCAGCCAGATCAGGATCGCGGTTCAGATCGAAGGTGGCGATGATCGAGCTCGTGCCGTCGTTCCCGCTGCTGGAAGTGATGTACTTCATCCCTTCCGCGCCGTTGATCTGTTCTTCCAATGGAATCGTGACAGCGGTCTCGACGGTTTGCGCGCTGGCGCCGATATAGGCGCTGGTCACCGAAATTTGCGGCGGCGCAAGGTTGGGGAATTGTGCGACCGGCAACGAGGGAATAACGACAGCTCCTGCCAAAATAATCAGCAGCGCGCAGACTGTGGCAAACACTGGCCGTCGTATGAAGAAATCAACAAACATGAAATGAATCCGTCAAAACAAAAGTATGCCGCGGTAAACTGAATTGGAATGCCTGGAAAGCGTGTTGCGTTTCTTAGCCTTGTGGAATCACGGGCACGCCATCCACCAGAAACTGCGTCCCCGAGACCACGACTTTGTCGCCTGGCTTGACTCCGTCCAGTACGGCATAGTCATTGCCTACCATATCCCCCAAACGCAGTGGTTTCTGATGCGCCACCAGCATGCCTTTTTGCTCTTCCGCCACAAACGCAAAGTATTGACCGCCTACCCGCGACACGGCCAAGAACCGGAATCACCGGCTGCGGATGCGTCCCCCAAATTACGCGCGCGCGCACAAATTGCAGAGTGCGAAGTTTATCCTGATGGTTAGTGACACTGGCCTTTACCAGCACGGATTGGGTTGAATTATCCACCTCCGGAGAGATAAAGCTGACGTGGCTATCGGCCACGACGTTGCCGGCACCGTCGACAATCTGCACAGGTAGGTTCATCTTGAGTTGCGGGGCGCGCTCTACCGGCACATAGATATAAGCCTCCAAGCTGCCGGGCGTGTCCACCGTGGTCAGAACTGTGGTGGTGGTTACGCGATCTCCTACACGGATAGGAATGTCTCCAACAATACCGCCAGCGGGCGCGGTCACCAGATAGTAGCGAAGTTGCACTTGTTGCTGCTGGAGCTGCGCGTCCAGCGCTTTCAGTTGGGCCTGGGCGGCATCGAGCGCAGATTTTGCCTGGTCGAGTTCTTGCTTGCTGACCACCTGCGCATCATACAAACTGCTGGTGCGATTGAATTGCTGCTCGGCATATTGCAAGCTCGCCTCCTGCGCGGCCCGCGAGCCCTCCTGGCTGGTGACCGTAGCCTGCTGCTTGGCGGGATCGATCTGCATCAACGAAGCACCCGGGCTCACGCGTTCGCCGGAGTGAACGTAAATCCGGGTGACGCGCCCCTCCACCTCAGGCATGATGATCGCGGAATCCCGCGACTTCAACGTGGCAACATATTCCGCAGTGTCGCTGACTGGGGCGGAAGCAACGACTTGCACTTTGACTGGGACCCCGGCCGGCCCCTGCGGTTGGTTACTGGCCGAGCCGCCACCACACGCGGCGCTGAAGGCAATTGCCATCGACAGCAACGTCAGCGAAACGCGGCGAGACAGTCTCGCGCACGCACTCGCATCCCTTTGTAAGCGCTCTATTCTCATCTTCTAGTACCCTACTAGTACCCTACCATTGCGATTGTTGACAGGCCAAGGGGGTGAGACGACCCTTCACGCGCTCTAACAGTTCTATTTAATGACTTTAGATACCTCCGCAGGGTTAGAGGACTCTAAATAATACGCGCCGAATGGTCCACCGTTATTGGGCACCCCCAATTGGGACAGTCCTAGTCTCTCTGCTACATTGTTCTCGACATGAAGCCAGCGCGCAGCTTCGCCAGCGACAACAATGCCGCCGTTCATCCCAAAGTCTTGCAAGCCTTGATGGCGGTCAACCTGGGGCACGCGGTCGGCTACGGAGATGACTCCTGCACAAGGCGCGTGACCCGGATCTTTCAGCGTCATTTTGGCGTGGGGACACAGGTGTTTTTTGTTTTCAATGGAACCGCAGCCAACGTCCTGAGTCTGGCAGCGCTGACGGATTCCTATCATGCCGTGATTTGCGGCGAGGCGGCGCATGTCTATGCTGATGAATGTGGTGCGCCTGAAAAGTTCACCGGCTGTAAACTACTTCCGGTTCCGACAACTGACGGCAAGCTGACCGTCGCAAGTGTGGAGCACGCCTGTTACGGCCTTGGGGACCAGCACCACGTGCAACCGCGCGTCATTTCGATTACCCAGGCCACTGAAGTGGGAACGGTGTACCAAGCGCCGGAGATCAAGACCTTAGCCCGTTTTGCCCACCGCCGCGGCATGTTTTTGCACATGGATGGCGCGCGTCTGGCGAACGCCTGCGCCAGCCTTGGCCTGAATCTGCGGCAGGCCACTCGCGACCTCGGCGTGGATGTTCTATCGTTCGGAGGCACAAAGAATGGCGCGTTGGGCGCGGAGGCTGTTGTGTTTTTCGACGCTAAGCTGGCCGCCAATTTTCAGTACTTGCGCAAGCAAGGGATGCAGCTTGCGTCAAAGATGCGCTTTGTCTCCGCCCAATTCGAGGCTCTTCTTTCGAGGGGCCTATGGTTGAAGAATGCGCGACACGCCAACCGTATGGCCAAACTGTTGGAGAAAGAAGTCCGAAGCATTCCCGGAGTGAAGGTCGTTTATAAGGTCGAGGGGAATGGCGTGTTTGCCCGAATTCCGCAGAGTGCGATTGCAAGGTTGCAAAAACGTTACTTCTTTTACGTATGGGACGACGTTCAATCCGTCGTCCGCTGGATGTGTTCGTTTGACACTACTGAAGAAGACGTCAAACAGTTTGCTGCCTTTGTCCGCCTCGTGGCCGGGGGTCAATTGGGGACCAGGAACTGAGTTCGTCCAAGACCAGTTCTAAACCGCGGTCACGTTGACTTCCCTTCTGTATCCTGCAAGACTTGCCTTTTCAGGGGGTGCAGAGGTTCTGACCCCAGGAGGCGGGTTCCCGGTCGAAAGACCCCTAATTCATTAGAATGGAACTTTTTCTCAACTTGGTTTGGCTGCTGCTCGCCGTGCCCGCGCTCTGGGTTTGGCGGTGCGAAACACTTTCCCCTTCGGGTTCACACCGTCTCAGTTCTCTGCGCTGCCTGTTGGTGCTGAGCTGTGCTTTGATGTTGCTTTTTCCGGTGGTATCCGCCACCGACGATTTGCACACTATGCGCCCGGAGATGGAAGAATCCACTTCTTCCAAACGAGCTGCGAAGCCCGCTGCCGGTAAGTCGTCGCTCAACCTGATGGGTGGCGTCCCTGCGCCGGCGCACCTGGCAATTGCCGCAACGCTTTGCTTCGACGACCAAGTCTGCGGAAAGATCCTTGCGACTCTTGTTCCCTTACCCGAAGAGGTCCATGCGCCCATTGGTACGGGCCGCTCCCCTCCGGGTTCCCGCCTCAGTTAGGTTCTTCGCCGTTAGGTTTCCGCAAAACTCCGGCGAAACTCCAATGTGAAGACATCCCATGCGAAGCTGCGATGCAGGGCTAGGGTGTGACCTGATGGCAGAGTTCCTTGCTATCGGCCTAATGCCTTAGACTTGCGGCGATATATGGGCAGTGAATACGAGCCGCGGGACAGGAGAACCGCATATGGACTACAAGACGCTCTCCAGGAATATTTCCAGAGGCGCAGCAATGGCGTTTACTCTCTGCTTCGCGCTGGCAGGTGCGTCCTGCTCACGGGACACCGCAGCTGCGCCAACCAAAACCCAAATCACGCTCGAGCCCGGAGTTTATGACTTGGACCACCCGGAGCTTTTCAAGCTCGCGAAGGCAGATTTGCGCGCCCTGCCTACCGAGCTCACCGTCAATGGAACCGTGAATCCTGACATTACTCGCACAATTCACGTGACCTCACTAGGTTCGGGGCGGGTGGTTGACTTGAAGGTGCGTCTGGGAGACTTCGTAAGAAGAGGTCAGATGCTGCTCGCAATCTTCAGTCCAGACTTGGCCAGTGCGGTCGCCGACTATCAGAAGGCCCGGGCTGACGAAGAACTTTCCCGCAAAGCATTGGACCGAACCAACGAACTGTATTCCCACGGCGCCATGGCTGCGAAGGATCTGGAGTCAGCCAAAGACGCGGATGAGAAAGCCAAGGTGGACGTGCAAACGGCGGCCGAGCATGTGCGCGCGTTGGGCGGCGATCCCGAGCATCCCGGCTCACTGATCGAGTTGCGCGCGCCGGTCTCGGGGACCATTGTGGAGCAGAACGTGGCTGGATTTGAAGGCATTAAGAGCCTGGACAATACACCCAATCTTCTTACCATCGCTGATCTCTCGCAAATCTGGGTGCTCTGCGATGTATTCGAAAATGATCTCGGCGAGGTTCACACAAGTGACGCTGCCGAGATTCGTCTCAACGCGTATCCCGATCGCGTGTTTCATGGAAAGGTTACAAACATTTCCAGCGTACTTGACCCGAACACCCGAACGGCCAAAGTACGCATCGTGCTGTCAAATGCCGATGGGTCCTTGCGTCCCGGAATGTTTGCCACCGCTACGTTCCGTTCCCGCAAACTGCACAACCGCGTAGTCGTCCCCGGTACGGCAGTGATGCGGTTGCAGGACAAGGATTGGGTTTTTCGCAAGGAAGCGACGAATCGCTTCCGGCGTGTTGAAGTGCACACTGCGGGGTCTGTGGCGGACGGCTACCAGGCCTTACAGGATGGCTTGCATCCCGGAGACGAAGTGATCGCCGAGGCGCTGCGATTCTCTACCGCGATGGCGGAGCAGAAAGAATGATCCGGGCGCTGATTGACTTCGCCTTGCGAAATCGCCTGCTGGTGCTAGGCGGAGCGTTGGTGCTTTTCGTCTGGGGCATTATCTCCTTCCACAATCTGCCTATCGAAGCGTATCCGGACGTCGCCGATACCTACACCCAAGTCATTACTCAGTGGCCGGGCCACGCCGCCGAAGAGGTTGAACAGCAGATCACAGTCCCGCTCGAAGTGGATCTTAACGGCGTGGCGCACCTAACTCATCTGCGCTCGGTTTCTCTGGCTGGCTTGTCCATTATCACCATCATTTACGACGATGATGTCACGACATTCGATGCGCGTGAGGAGGTTATCCAACGGCTGCAGAATGTAACTCTGCCAAACGGCGTGAACCCGTCCCTTGGACCGGACTATAGCCCCACCGGTCAGATCATGTTCTACACGCTGCAAAGCACCAACCCGAAGTACGACGTAATGGAACTGAAGACTCTCAACGACTGGTTCGTGGTGAACCAGTTGAAGTCTGTTCCTAACGTGGTGGATGTGAACCCCTTTGGCGGTCCAACCCGCGAATATCAGGTGCAGATTGACCCTAACAAGCTGGTTTCCTATGGGCTATCGCTCACCCAGGTCGAGCAGGCAATTGCAGCCAATAATACGAATGCAGGGGGCGGATTCATAGAGCGCGGTCAGCAGGCCCTGAACGTCCGTGCGGTCGGTTTGATGCAGACCACTGGCGACATTGCCGCCACCGTCGTGAAAGTACAGGACGGTACACCGGTACGCGTGCGGGATCTTGCGAATGCCACGCAGGCGCCAAAAGTGCGTTTGGGCCAGCTGGGCAAAACCATTCGGCGGCAGGACGGCACCATCATTAACGACAACGATGTGGTTGAAGGAATTGTCCTGTTGCGTAAAGGCGCCGAGGCCGACGCTACGCTCGACGCCCTGCACCAGAAGATTGCGCAGCTCAATAGCGGGCTGCTGCCCCCGGGTGTCAAGTTTGTTCCACATCTCGACCGCAGCGACCTGGTCCATTACACCACTCACACGGTTCTTCGTAACCTGACGGATGGCGTTCTTCTGGTGACGCTGATTCTGTTTCTCTTTCTGGGCAATGTGCGCAGTGCCCTGATCGTCACCGTCACTATTCCTTTTTCTCTTCTGTTCGCCGCTATCCTGCTCGACTTGCAGCATATTCCAGCCAACCTGCTCTCATTGGGAGCGCTCGATTTTGGCATGGTGGTGGACGGCTCGGTGGTGATGGTGGAAAACATCCTTCGTCATACCGCGTTCGGCAATGCGAAGAGGTCTTTCATGGAAACCATCGCGGTGGCGGCTCACGAAGTGCAAAGACCCGTGTTTTTTGCACGCATCATCATCATCGTGGCATACCTCCCGATTTTCACCTTGCAACGGGTCGAGGGGCGTCTTTTCCGGCCCATGGCTTGGACCGTGGCTTTCGCGCTGCTCGGCGCGCTCATTTTTGCGCTGCTCATCGCGCCGGTCCTGTGCAGCATGCTGTTCAAAGAAAGGATTCATGAATGGAAAAACCCGCTCCTTGACAAGCTGAATAGTGCCTATTCCGCCACATTAGGGTGGTGCTTCGAGCACATGAAGTTCACCTTGAGCGCCGGATTACTCGCCGCCGCCCTGATGATTTTCATGGCCTTCAGCGGCATTATCGGCTCCGAATTTTTGCCGCACCTGGATGAAGGCGCCATATGGGTACGCGGCACGCTCGCTCCCAGCACGGGACCAACTGCGGGCATTACCTTAGCGAATCAAGCCCGCCTGGTTCTCGCCGATTTTCCTGAAGTTAAGCAAGTCGTCAGTCAGGTCGGGCGTCCGGATGACGGCAGCGATGCCAGCGGTTTTTACAACACCGAGTTCTTTGTGGACCTGTTGCCGCGCTCGCAATGGCGTAAGCAGTTCCCCACGAAGGATGATTTGATTGGTGCCATGGACAAGGCGCTCGATCAGTTCCCCGGCGTGGACTGGAATTTTTCCCAGCCTATTTCCGACAACGTGGAAGAAGCGGTGAGTGGAGTGAAAGGCGAGCTGGCGGTCAAGCTTTTTGGCCGCGATCTCAAGACATTGGAGCAAAAAGCCGAAGAGATGCAGACCGTGATGGGCCAGATTCCAGGAGTGGCCGACCTCGGCACATTCCAGGTTCGTGGCCAGCCGAACGTCAACCTGGTCGTGAATCGTGCTGCAGCGGACCGATTCGGCATCAATGTAAGCGATATTCAGGACGCGGTGGAAACTGCAGTGGGCGGCAAAGCGGTTAGCCAGATTTTGATTGGAGAGCAGCGCTACGATCTGACCGTGCGCTATCAGGAACGCTATCGCAAAACGGTTGACGATATTGCGAATATTCGCATTCTCGCCCCATCCGGCGAGCGCGTCTCGCTGAGCCAGCTTTGCCAAATCAGTTTAGACGACGGTGCGTCCACCATTTATCGCGAGGGCAACTCCCGCTACATCGCCATCAAGTACAGCGTGCGCGGACGCGACCTGGGCAGCACGGTACGCCAAGCCATCGAAGAAGTCCGCCGCAAAGTGCAGTTGCCGGAGGGATATCACCTCGACTGGACGGGGGAATACGAAAGCCAGCAGCGCGCCAACCGCCGCCTCGCCGTTATCGTGCCCGTAACTGTATTGCTCATGGCATTCATTCTTTACTCGGCTTTCGGCTCCTGGAAGTGGGTGGGCTTGATTCTGGCGGTCGTTGGTCTTTCACCGCTCGGCGGATTTTTCAGCCTGCTGTTGACCGGAACGCACTTCAGCGTTTCGTCCGGCCTTGGTTTTCTGGCGTTGATTGGCGTTTCCGTGGAAATTGGCGTCATCATGATTGAATACATCAATCAGCTTCGGGTGCGCGGACTCCCGGTTCGCGAGGCAGCTCGGGAAGGCGCCGGGTTACGCCTGCGTCCCATCATGATGACCATGCTGGTGGCCACTCTGGGATTGCTGCCCGCGGCCATGTCTCATGACATCGGCTCCGACTCACAGCGGCCGTTCGCCATCGTCATTGTTGGTGGTCTGATCGTCGAATTGTTCGTCAGCGTTATCCTGTGGCCAACTCTTTACGTTTTCTGGGCGCGTCCCGGGGATAGACTGCCGCCTCCAGAACACGGGTTCGTCGAGGAAGGCGAGCACGTGGATTGACGAATGACGCGCGGCAAGACGCGCAATCAGGACGGTTTCTTATTCTCCTTTTCGTCTTTGTGATGGAAGTCCAACCCGAATGAAGGATGCTCCCGCTTCCCCGTCACTTTGATTGGAATCTCAGTGACCCCCTCCTTACGGAAGAAACTGTCGAACGGCTTCAGCAGCACAGATTTGAAGCCGGTAATCATTTGCGACGGTTTCGCTTCAAGATAGGCTTTCCCATGGAAATCGAGGTCTTCACTGCGCAGACCGTAGGTACCATCCAGGCGGACTTTTGCTCCAGCAACACTGAAGCCCAGATTTCTGAGGGTGATGATGCCACCTCCCAGGGCGAAGTCCCCTGTCAGTTGAGACAGTGGATCATCTTCATGCTGATCGTTGGGACGTCCTTGCGCCCGGTCGCTGAGGTTCTCAACTCTTGCGCGCACACCTGGATCGGTGAACTGAACTTCTCCGACTCCGAAGCGGCCTTGCAGTTTCAACCTGTCCACTACTCCGCCGCCTCCTTCACTCGCGGCCGGCAAGTCGAATTTCGTCTTCAGATTCACCACTCCGGTCATGGGCGACTTGGTGGTGGGGACCGCTAACCGCAGCATGTCCTGAATTCTGGCATTGGTGGCGGTCACCTCAAGCAAGACTTCCTTTCCCTTGCCGTTGGGCGCGCGAACCACGCTGCCGTTGCAAACCAGCGTCGAGCCGCCTAAGCGCGCAACCACAGGATGCAACAATGTGTCCCCGTTGGTGCCGTCAACCGTGGCGCTGAATTCTGTCTTGAGCATCATAGGATGCCCGCCGCTAGTGACGGCAAAATCCGGAGTCGTGGTTTGTCCTTCAACCCGCAAATCTTCCAGCGGGCCACCGAAGGTGCCGGTCGAAGAGAGAATTCCGGAAATTCCCTTGAAGACCGACAGGTCTGCATTACTGAAGGTATAGTTTGCCGAAACCGGCGTCGTGCGGGGATCCTTCGGCTGCCACGGACCAAACTTGCCCTTAACGTGAATCTCTCCAGGGGGGGCCGCATTCTTGAGATACGCCTCGAACGGCGCCGGCTGGCCGCGTCCAATGTGGTGCATCACTAGCTGATGAATCAGGAACTGATGAATCGGCTTGTCGGGATTTCCCGGCAACATGTCGAGTTCGGCGTCGTCGGAGACCAACTCGTCAACCAAAACTGGGATATCCTTGGTCTTGGAATCAGTCGCCTCCCCGCGTTCTTCTTTCGGCGGGAAATGAATCGTCAAGCCCTGTAGGTGAACCGAATGAATATGCACCGGGCGTTCAAAGAGCCCGCCTACACTCGCCGTGGCTGAGAATTCGCTGATCTCGATCAGGGGCGGAACGTCAGTTCGGCCATGATGCCGGATGAGGATTTTTGAGCCCGTGATGCGGGGAAGAGGAAAGAAAGATATATGAAAGTCGCCAATTTCCGCTTGCCCTTCAAAACGGCTGCGCAGCATATCCAAGGCGCGAGCGTGGAGCCAGGGCCGCGCAAAAATGGCCCCCACGAAACTGGCGGCGATTAGGAACACTAAAACGATGCCGGCGATCAACACCCACCGGGGAATAGCCTTCCGTTGGCCCGAGATTTTTTCCATTCCTGCTCCTGACGGACAACCAACCTTTGCTGAAATCCTGGAAGCTTCTGACCCAGAAGTCAAACGGCAGCCGGTTGGATGCCAAAGAGCGTATTGAGGTCTAGGTTGGAAGGAAAGAGAGGAGCCGAGAGGCTAGATCGCTGCCGGAATGCCATTCGCGGGACGCTGCAAGCGACCCAGGAGGAACACCAAACTTGTCATTCGTTCGTAACTTTCGGCCAGGTCCCCGGCAGAAACGCGGAGGCCGGGCATGATCATCTCGAGGTACAGCTTCAGCATCGCCTGAAAGGAAAAAATCCGCAGGCGGATGGCGGTATTCACCAGTTTTTCGCCAGCTTCGGCAATGGACGGATCCGGGCTGCGGCGAGCCGATTCCCCGATCCGTACCAGCACGGCGGCGTTCTGCGCTGCACAGGATATGTATTGCACAGCGACGCGCAAGCGCTGGCGCTGGATTCTTCTAAAATCCCCACCGGAAAGCGTGGCCCGCAGGAATTGCGTCTCGCTGGGATCCACCAAAAGGCGGAAAGCCTGAATATCCACGGGACGAATGCGCCGGGGCAAGTCTTCCACACGGCTGATGGCCGCGCTGCGGCCCTTCGCCGCCCACAGCATAAACACCAGAGAGAGTGCGGCTCCCACTACGAGAATGAGCGTGATGATCACGGTTTCAGCAGGCGCTCCAGTTCCATATTCCAGCTTTCCAGATCGTGCTGCGGCAGGGCCTTGGGTGCGTAGCTCCGCTCGGGCGCAAGCAGGTAAAGGATCCAGATCAGCACACAGCAGTGATACGCCACCATTACGAAATAGTTGAGCGATGTCTGATACGCCAGTCCGGTCTGGGATCGAATTGCTGAAGCAGCTAAATCGGCGCTGGCGTTGATTCCCAGTGCGAGCGCAATGCCAAATACGTTACTCCGCCAGGACAAGCCCAGCTGGGCTGAGAACACGAACAAGGTCATCAGCAAACCACACTGCAAAACGCTTGCGGTTCGATCGAATATGCGGATCAGGTACAGGAAATCGCCGCCATTCATACCTCCTGCGAATGCCGCCAACAGACCAACCAGCAGGAAGGCTACAGTCGCCCAGCGAAACATGGGCTTGGCGACGCCCCGGAAAATCTCGTAATTCCGGAAGAGGTGAGCGAAGATTTCATGAATAATACCGAAGCGGAAAGACGTACTTACCGTAAGGGTAATGAAGTAAGCAATCTCATATTCCTTGCTCTTGAAGGAGAACTTGAGCAGTGGAATCATTACCGCAGCTTGCAATATTTCACTTATGATGTAGCCAAAAAAAATCGGGAACTGTCGATAAAGGCGGCCGCGAACTAAAGCCGCAAGAACTACCAATAGCAGAAGGCGGGGGGCAATCAGCAGGTAATTCCAGACAAGTTCCCTAAAGATCATAGGGCCACCGGATCGCAATATACCTCTTTGGACGGTAGCCCACAACCACTTTATTTTCTTTTACTAGCAGTGGCAGGAAGGCGTGCATTCCGGCCAGCCATCGGCCTTCGAAACAGGAGCAGCAACACTTACTAAGGTGATCAGTGCGAACATCCAAACAATGAGTTTTTTCACGGTACAAAATCCTTTCCAACGAAGATTAGACCGTGATAATGTTTGGATTACGGCGAGGTTACTAGATAACCGACGTAATGCCGCCATCAGATTGATGACATTGGACTTATGACGCTGCACTCAGCCCAAGAGGACCTGCGCATCACCACCCTCGATTCAATTTCTGGAAGTTTGCGGAAATTGGAATATGTTGCCGGCTTGCGTACCCCGCTTGGAAATTATAATCACTGGGGATTGGCTCGGGTGCACGGGGAATCGGCAGCCAAAAAGGCGATCGAGGAAGAACATCGTTTGTTGATTTCGACGGTACTGGCTACGCCGATTGAACTTTTGTTGCGGGATGTAGAACGATCCAGCTTTTCGGAACAGATAACGCCGGCGCAGTATCTAGCCAGATTGAAACGCGATCCGGGACTTCTACCCCCGAACCCCGGTGCGGGGTCAGAGGAACACCTTAATTCAGTGCTCGACGCTCTTTCGTGCCTGGTGCGGAATCAATTGGCTGCCACTCACCTAGTCTCATAGCCACCCCCACCACCTGTCCAACCACATCGGCTTCTTGCGGGTATTTGAACATCCGCGCCGGAACCGGCGACAAGGGATGCGACTGCAGGATAATCTCGTCCCCCACCAGGGTGCACCATGAACAAATATGCCCGTTGCGGGTTTCGACGAAGTAGATGGGGCGTTCGTACTCGCTCCGCCAGCCCCCAGGACAAACCGTGTCTTTGGATTCGTCCACCTGCACGAATGTTCCCGGCGGCAAAAGCGGATACATGGTCAGATCCTCGCTTCCTACATATCCGTAGGTAAACTGGCAATTCGCGAACTGCGCCAGATAAGCTAAAGGTACAGCCCCCCATTGCTCCACCATGCGCCCGATGTTTGAGGTGTAGCGGTGATCGAAACTCGGATCCAGCCTCATAGGCACGTGAACCGAGGAAACCGTTGTCAAGGTCTCGGAAAGATGCGAGCGGGGAGGGGCGACCAAATCTATATCCTCGGCGACGCCGTTGAGTTCAATCCCGTACCAGGAAAAGAGTTCGCCAATGTCCCGGCGGTAGATAATGGAAAGCGAGTAAAGCCTATAGATGCTAGGGACAACCCCTTTGGTTTCGATATCGGAGAGACGGCTGGGAGGTAGCGCGAACTCGTCATTTCCGTGCTTGACAGCGATTCGCATGCTGGCGTTTTCCACATCCCGCATGGTCATACCGAGTTGCTCGCGCAGTGCGCGGAAATTGGTTCCACCTGAAAACATGGAGCCCCCCTCGCCAGCCGGAAGAAAGGCCGACGTCTCAACCTCGGGGAATCCAGGCGAATCAACCCGTTACCACGCTGTCCGGAATTCGTAATTAAACATCTAAAAAACTGCGGAGCGCGCTTTATCGGATATGTTCGAAAAGCACTTCCCCCGCTTCAACAGCGGACCTGCGACGGCAACCCGGGGATGCCGCCAAGCCTGGGATTTCCCTTGCCGAAGATGGTATAGCTCTGGGAAAGGCTTCGCAAGTCAAATAGCGCAAAACGAAAAAACGGCATGCGGCGTCCGAAACCTGAACCCCATGCCGTATCTCCTCATCACTTCTCAACACCTCGCGAGCTATGCAACTCGGTCTTTGACTTCCACCAAAGGCATGTTGACTAGATGCTCGCTAATGAACCATACCTGCAGTTCATTGGTGCGTAAAACATCGCTGACGGCAAGATCATTGGTTCCGTCGTCGCCAAGACGGTCTGCACGTTCAGCCAGCTCCCGGCATTCCGCAATGATGATCTGGTGGGCATCCAGCAGGCGGGAGATTTGCACCGGGACTTCTTCCCGGCCCCGCGGTGGCCGCTCGATCTGCGTGGTTTCCGCGACGTC
This sequence comes from uncultured Acidobacteriaceae bacterium, assembly GCA_963697035.1. Taxonomy (GTDB): domain Bacteria; phylum Acidobacteriota; class Terriglobia; order Terriglobales; family Acidobacteriaceae; genus PALSA-270. The sequence continues at coordinate 346,120 of CAVOMN010000006.1, forward strand.
GTGAGCCATGGCAAGGCTGATTCCGCCGAGCAACTGAATACGCTCGGCAATCGTATCCACGAGTTCGTCTTGTTCGCCATAGTGCTTGTCGAAAAGCAAATGGAGTTGATAGAAGGTCGGGCCGGCGACCTGCCAATGCGATTTCTTGTAGAGATCGCGAAGCGTCATGGTATCGGCCAGGAACTGGTTCAGTTTCTCCGTCATTTCCAGGCGGACGGGTTCTTCCAGCTCCAGAGGCAGAGCATGGGTAACGGTGCCGTAGGGCTGGATTTCGCGGGCTTTTTGGTGAAAACGAGGCTGGGCGCTGACCGCCCCGCCATTATTGCCGGCGGTTTCTTTCTTGGGCATGAGGATTCTCCTGTCTGATCTAGTGAATTGTCAAGAGCGGGCGGCTTGTGGAATTTAGCTCGGCCACGATCCTGTATGGATGCAATCACAGCCTTGGATGATGCCGCTTCAGCTCCCGATTCGGTTTTCGAGGAATTGCGGCAACACTTGTCCGTCTATTGGCGACCCGAGAAGCGCTCTGAGCAGGCTCTTCAGGGACTCCGCCAGCAAAATTCCGCATTATTGTCTATCATGGAATGTTTGCATCCACAGTGTGGAGAGAAAACAGACGTGGCAGAGACTCTAAGCGCCTGAGACCCCTTCACTTCCAATGGATCCGAAGTGCTGGAGACCCGGGAGTGGATCGATTCCCTGGATTATGTTTTATCCGCTGGAGGCCCGGAGCGGGCGGGACGGCTGTTGCAGCAGCTGTCGCTGCACGCCCGGCGCGCCGCCGGCGTCAATCTGCCCTTCACGGCCACCACGCCTTACGTGAATACGATTCCCACCCGGCAGCAGCCGTCGTTTCCCGGCAGCCAGGCGATGGAGCGCCGTATCAAGAGCCTGGTGCGCTGGAACGCGATGGCCATGGTGGTCCGCGCCAACAAGATGCAGGAGGGCATCGGCGGCCATATCTCCACTTACGCCTCGGCCGCCACGCTTTATGAAGTGGCGTTCAACCATTTTCTGCGTGCCCGAGACCGCGGACGGCGACCGCGATGTTGTCTACTTCCAGGGCCATGCCGCGCCCGGCATGTATTCCCGCGCCTTTCTCGAAGGCCGCATCCCCAAGGAGAAGCTGCAGAACTTCCGCCGCGAATTGAAGCCGGGCGGCGGGCTCTCAGTTCCTATCCCCACCCCTGGCTGATGCCGGATTTCTGGGAATTTCCCACCGTTTCGATGGGATTGGGACCGATTCAGGCGATCTATCATGCCCGCTTCATGCGCTATCTGGAAGATCGCGGGCTGAAGAAGGCCGCCAGCGGCAAGGTCTGGGCGTTCCTGGGCGACGGCGAAATGGACGAGCCGGAGTCGCTGGGCTCCATCACCCTGGCTTCCCGCGAAAAGCTCGACAATCTGATCTTCGTGATCAATTGCAACTTGCAGCGGCTGGACGGGCCGGTGCGCGGCAATGGCAAGATCATTCAGGAACTGGAAGCCATTTTCCGCGGCGCCGGATGGAACGTCATCAAGGTCATCTGGGGCAGCGACTGGGACAGCGTGATCGAAAACGATCGCGACGGCCTGCTGGTCAAGCGCATGGGCGAAGTCACCGACGGCCAGTTCCAGAAGTATTTCGTCGAGAGCGGAGCTTACTTCCGGCAGAACTTCTTCGGCACCGATCCGCGCCTGCTGAAGATGGTCGAGCATCTTCTCCGACGAGCAACTCTCGCGCATCCGCTGGGCGGACACGATCCGCTCAAGGTTCATGCCGCCTACAAAGCGGCGGTCGAGCACAAGGGATCGCCCACCGTCATTCTGGCCAAGACCATCAAGGGCTACGGTCTGGGCGAAGCCGGCGAAGGCAAGAACATCACCCACCAGCAGAAGAAGCTGAACGAAGAAGAGCTGCGCATCTTCCGCTCGCGCTTCGGGATTCCGATCCCCGACGAGGAACTGCACGATGCGCCGTTTTATCGTCCGCCGGACGACAGCCCGGAAATTCGTTACATGCAGGAGCGCCGCAAGCAGCTGGGCGGCTACATGCCGGAGCGCAAAGTCCGCGCCACGCCGATCCAGCCGGTTTCCGAGTCGCACTTCGAAGAGTTCTACAAAGGCACCGAAGGCCGCGAAGTTTCCACGACCATGGTGTTCGTGCGCCTGCTCTCGAAATTGCTGCGCGATCCGGAAATTGGCAAGCTGGTCGTGCCCATCATTCCTGACGAAGCCCGCACCTTCGGCATGGAAGCGTTGTTCCGCCAGGTGGGCATTTACTCCAGCGTCGGCCAGCTGTATGAGCCGGTCGATATGGCACGCTGCTCTATTACAAGGAAGCCAAGAACGGACAGATTCTTGAGGAGGGCATCACCGAAGCCGGCTCGATGAGTTCGTTTATCGCCGCCGGAACCGCGTATTCCAATCACGGGATCAATACGATCCCGTTTTTTATTTACTACTCGATGTTCGGTTTCCAGCGGATCGGCGATTTGATCTGGGCAGCGGCCGACCAGCGCATGCGCGGCTTCCTGCTCGGCGGAACTGCCGGGCGCACCACTCTGGCCGGCGAAGGCTTGCAGCACCAGGATGGCCACAGCCACGTGCTCGCGTTATCGGTACCGAATCTGCTGGCCTACGATCCCGCATTCGCTTACGAAATTGCCATCATCATTCAGGATGGCATCAAGCGCATGTACGTGGACCAGGAGTCCATCTTCTATTACCTGACCGTCGGCAACGAGCCTCTGCCCATGCCCGCAATGCCGGAAGGCAAAGATGTTCGCGAGGGAATTCTCAAGGGTTTATATCGCTTCAAGACTTCGGAAAAGAAAGACGCCAAACTGCGTGCCCAGCTCTTCGGCAGCGGTTCCATCATGTTCGAAGTGCTCAAGGCGCAGCAAATCCTGGAGGAGCAATACGGAGTCGCGGCCGACGTGTGGAGCGTGACCAGCTACAAGCAGCTCTATCGCGATGGCAACGACTGCGAGCGCTGGAACATGCTGCATCCTGGCGCCAAACCGCGCGTGCCTTTCGTCACCCAACAACTGAAAGATGCGCCCGGCGTATTTGTCGCGGCATCGGACTATATGAAGGTGCTGCCGGAGTCCATTGCGCAATGGGTGCCGCGGCGGCTGGTGTCGCTGGGCACCGATGGCTTCGGCCGCAGCGAGAACCGCGCGTCCCTGCGCGATTTTTTCGAGGTGGATGCGAAGCACATTGTGCTGGCCACCTTGAATGCTCTCGCGGCCGAGAAGCAAATGAAGCAGGAAGCCGTACAGCAGGCCTTGAAGACCTGGGCATCGATCCGGAAAAACCGAATCCGGCAATTAGTTGAGCGCGACGGCCGCTACCGAAGGAAGAAAGAACGAGGGAGAAAGTCTGCGTGACAGAATTTAAGCTACCCGAACTGGGCGAAAACATTGAGCAGGGCGACCTTGTCCGCCTGATGATTTCGCCTGGCGCCAGCGTCAGCGAAGGCCAGCCGGTCATGGAACTGGAGACCGACAAGGCCATCGTCGAAGTTCCGTCTTCGGTAAGCGGAACCGTACAGGAGATCCGCGTCAAAGAAGGCCAGAAGGTCAAAGTAGGCCAGGTGATTTTTACGGTGGAGAATGGAGCCGGCGCTAAACCGTCTCCAGCGTCAACTCCCAAGCCGCCGAAGGCCGAAGCAGCTGCAGCCTCGCAATCGTCTGCACCCGCAACACCGGCCCCTGCAAAGTCCGCTCCCGCCGCAGTGACAGAAACTCCCAAACCGGATAGCCCTCCCTCCCGGTCCGTGGGACGGCGCGCCAGCGATGGAGCCAGCGGCCCCAGCGAATTCAAATTGCCCGAACTTGGCGAAAACATTGCCCAGGGCGATTTGGTGCGGTTGATGATCTCTCCGGGCGCGAAAGTATCGGAAGGCCAGCCCGTAATGGAGTTGGAAACCGACAAAGCCGTGGTTGAGGTTCCTTCTTCGGTGAATGGCGTAGTGAAGGACGTCCGCGTTAAGGAAGGGGAGAAAATCAAAGTCGGCCAGGTGGTTTTCACCCTGGAGGGCGGAGCCAGCGAGCCGCAGTCCACCAGCTACGCTCCGGTGGAGCACACCTCCGGACAACAGGGCGCGCGCCTTGCCTTTCAGGCGGCGATCCGCGCCGAAGGCAAAACCGAAGAAGAGGCGCTTCCGCCGGATCAGCCATTGCCGCAAAAAGCCGATTTTACAATGCCGGAGCAGCTTGGAAAAGTCGCCGGCGTGGAGCACGGTGATCCGGTGCCGGCGGCTCCGCATGTGCGGCGGCTGGCGCGCGAACTCGGCGTGGATATTCATGCTGTAAAAGGGTCTGGGCCGGGCGGACGCATCAGCAAGGATGACATCAAAGCCCATGCCAAGAGCCTGATTGTGAATGCCGCGTCTGCTCCTGCGCCGCGGGATGCGAAGTTCATGGCATCTGAGCTGCCCGACTTCAGCCGCTGGGGGAAAATCGAGCGCGTTTCCATGCGTGGAGTGCGGCGGAAAACTGCGGAGCATCTGTGGGAAGCCTGGATCACCGTTCCTCGCGTCACGCAATACGATCAGGCCGACATCACCGAACTAGAGCAACTGCGCGCGAAGTTTGCCCCGAAAGCGGAAGAAGCCGGCGGCAAGATGACGGTCACCGCGATTGCGCTGAAAGTCTGCGCTTCGGCGCTGAAAATCTTCCCGCAGTTCAACGCCAGCATCGACATGGCGAAAGAGGAAATTATCTACAAGCAGTACATCCACATTGGCGTGGCGGTTGACACCGATCGCGGCCTGCTGGTGCCGGTGATTCGCGACGTGGACAAGAAAAATATCGTCGAACTGGCGGCGGAGCTAACGCAATGCTCGCAGAAAGCGCGGGAGAAGAAGCTGACGCCGCAAGACATGGAAGGCGGGACGTTTACCATCACCAATCTGGGCGGCATCGGCGGCACGGGATTTTCGCCGATTGTGAATTATCCGGAGGTTGCGATTCTGGGGTTGTCGCGCTCGGCCATGGCGCCGGTATGGATGGAAGGCAAATTCGAGCCGCGCCAGGTGCTGCCGATTTCGTTGTCCTATGACCATCGCCTGATTGATGGCGCCGACGCGGCACGCTTCCTGCGCTGGATTGCGGAAGCGTTTGAACAGCCATTCCTGCTGTCGGTGCAGGGATAAGGTTGTCATTCCGACCCTGAGCGCGAGCGAAGGCGGAGGAATCCCTACTGCAATTCTGCTTCGCCGTAGGGATGTTTCGACTGCGCCGGCTACGCTCAACATGACAGGCTTTGCAGTTCATCAAAACTCATGACTGAAACTTCCAACTTGCATATTGCGGTCGTAGGCGGCGGACCGGGCGGATATGCCGCCGCGTTTCTTGCCGCCGATCTTGGGCTGAAAGTCACGCTGATTGATCCTGAGGCGAACCCTGGCGGCGTTTGCCTTTATCGCGGCTGCATTCCTTCGAAGGCGTTGCTGCACGTGGCGCAGGTGATCAACGAATCGCGCCACGCCAAGAACTTGGGGGATCGAATTCGCCGAGCCGAAAATTGATGTCGCCCGCCTGCGCTCGTTTAAAGAAGGCGTGGTCAATAAGCTTACCGGCGGGCTGGGTCTGCTGGCCAAGCAACGCAAAGTAGAGTTCGTTCGCGGCACTGCCGGATTTGAAAACTCGAATACTCTGCGGGTGAAAAAAGCTGACGGCGGCGAAGAGTCGCTGCAGCTTCGACCGGATCATTCTGGCGACCGGCTCGCGGCCGGCGGTGATTCCCACGCTCAAGCTGGACACGCCGCGCATGATGGACTCCACCGGCGCGCTCGACCTGAGCGATGTGCCCGGCAGTCTGCTGGTGGTCGGCGGCGGGTACATTGGCCTGGAGCTTGGCACGGTCTATGCGGCGCTGGGCACGAAAGTTTCGGTGGTAGAGATGCTGCCCGGACTGCTGCCTGGCGCGGATCGCGACCTGGTTCTGCCTCTGCACAAGCGCATGGAGAAGATTTTCGACTCCATCATGCTGAACACCACGGTGGAATCGGTGAAGGCCGAAGCCGAACGGAATTCGGGTTACGCTTTAAAGGGCCTGATGTCAAGGAACCGGAAAAGCTCTTCGACAAGGTTCTGGTGTCGGTGGGGCGCAAGCCGAATTCGGAAATCGCAGGCCTCGACAAAACGAAAGTCCAAGTCGGACAGCGCGGATTCATTCAAGTGAACAACCAGCTGCAAACCGACGACCCCGCGATTTATGCCATCGGCGACGTGGCCGGCGAGCCGATGCTGGCCCACAAAGCGTCGCACGAAGGACGAACCGCGGTCGAGGCCATTGCCGGACACAAGGTCGCATTTGAACCGAATGCCATTCCGGCGGTGGTGTTCACCGATCCGGAAATCGCCTGGTGCGGGCTCGACCGAAACGCAGGCGCAAAAGGAAAATCGCGAGGTGAAGGTCGCGAAGTTTCCCTGGGCGGCCTCCGGCCGCGCCATCACACTCGACCGCGCGGAAGGCATGACCAAGCTGGTCATCGATCCGCAGACCGAGCGGGTGCTGGGCGTTGGCATCGTTGGCGTGAGCGCGGGCGAGATGATTGCCGAGGGCGTGCTGGCGATTGAAATGGGCGCGTTGGCGAAGGATATCGCGCTGACCATCCATCCGCATCCGACGCTCTCCGAAACCGTGATGGAAGCCGCCGAAGTTTTCTTCGGCACCAGCACGGATATTTATCGCCCCAAGGGGCGATAGCCTGACGGGTTTAACAAAGTTGTCATCCTGACGGCCTTTGGGCCTGAAGGATCAGGCAACATCGCGCATGCCATTCCTAAGAAATTTCTACCATGCCGCGTTGTGTCTGGCCATGACGGCAAGCGCCGCAGCCCAGGAGAAACCCATGAATCCCGTTTCCCTTGAAGCACCTCAAGGTTCCGTCGTCAGCTTTCCATGGATGAAAGCATCTTCGGACACGCTGGAGAAAGAACTCATCGCCAAATACGGCGAAGGCCAGCGTGCACGATTGCAACGCGGTCTGCATCAGGTTTCAGAATTCTGGCGCACGGAAGACGGCGATGCCGCCGAGTTTGAAGATTTCGTCCGCACCAACTTCGCCGGCGATCAGGCCACGCTCGACACCATGTTCGACCGCTTCGAGAGTCTGTTCGAGCAGCTCGACGGCCACATGCACGAGATCAACCGCGAGTTCCGCCAGCAGCTGGATCTCGATCGCGGCCCGATTCTGCCCTTCGACGAGGTCATTGGCGGCTACGATCCTTCCGCGCATGTGCTCGATGATTTCTTCGCCAACAAGCTGGCGTTCACGGTGCTGCTGAATTTTCCGCTTACCACGCTGGATGAGCGGCTGAAGGACGGCCCCGGCTGGAGCCGCCGCCAGTGGGCGGAAGCTCGGCTGGCGCAGCGCTTCTCGAAACGCATTCCGGCCGACGTCAGCCTGGCCATCGCGCAGGCCGATGCCGAGTCCGAACAAATACATCGCCGAATACAACATCTGGATGCATCACTTGCTGACGCCGCAGGGCCAGCGCCTGTTTCCGCCGAAGATGCGGCTGCTCAGCCACTGGAACCTGCGCGACGAAATCAAGGCCGACTATCCCGACAAAGAGAATGGCCTGGCGAAGCAGCGCATGATCCAGCAGGTGATGGAGCGCATCGTCACGCAGACCATTCCGCAGGTCGGTGATTAATAATCCCGGCGTGGATTGGAATCCTTATAGCAATGAGGTCACGCCCGCCGCGGTGAGGGATTCCGAGATGCGGCTCCGCCGGCGCAGGTCAGCGCGACGCGCGAGCCGGACACGCGCTACGCCGATGCTGCAAAAGACATTTCTTCGCCGTGAAGAAGGCCGATCCCTATTCGCCGACCGAGCCCACGCACATTGCGCGCCGTTTCGACGAAGACCGCGAAATTCCCGAAGCGCGCGTCAAGGCGATGTTGGAGCAGGTGGTGACGTTCGCCGCTGGTCGCGCAAGTCGCGCAAGCTGATTCAGTCACGGCTGGGCCGGCCGCTCGAGCCTTTCGACATCTGGTACAACGGCTTCCGTCCCGGCAGCCAATATACCGAAGCGCAGCTCGACGCGATGGTCGGGAAGAAATATCCGACTGCTGAGGCCTATCACCAGGACATTCCCAATCTGCTGATGAAGCTGGGATTCTCGCCGGAGCGGGCGCAATATCTGGCCGCAGCATATCGCGGTGGACCCTTCGCGCGGCGCGGGCCACGCCATGGGCGCCGGCATGCGCGCCGAGAAAGCGCACCTGCGCACCCGCATCGGCAAGAACGGCATGGACTACAAAGGCTTCAACGTCGCCGTCCACGAAATGGGCCACACCGTCGAGCAGACGTTTTCGCTGAACGATGTGGATCACACGCTGCTGCAGGGCGTGCCCAACACGGCGTTCACCGAGGCATTTGCATTTGTGTTCCAGGGACATGATCTCGAACTGCTCGGCTTGCCTGCGCCCGATGCACGCAGCGCAGGCGGAAAAACGCTCAACGATTTCTGGGGCACCTACGAAATTTCCGGCGTCGCGCTGGTGGATATGGCGGTCTGGCACTGGATGTACGATCACCCGCAGGCCACGCCCGCCGAACTCAACCATGCCGTGGTCGAAATTGCGAAAGACATCTGGAACCGTTACTACGCGCCGGTATTCCGCAAGAAAGATGTCGTGCTGCTCGGCGTCTACTCGCACATGATTGATTCATTCATGTATCTGCCGGATTATCCGATCGGGCACCTGATCGCGTTTCAGATCGAAGAGCAGATGAAGAAGACCGGAGCCATCGGGCCGGAGTTCGAGCGCATGGCGGTCATGGGCCGCGTCACTCCGGATTTGTGGATGGAGCATGCGACGGGAAGCCCGGTCGGGGCGGAGGCGCTGCTGGAGGCGACGAAAGAGGCACTGGCGGTCGTGAGGACCAAGTAGCCGAGCGGTCCCGAGCTGTCATTGATTGCTAAGGGCCTGCCCCGCGACCAACGTACCATCCGAGGTTATCTCTCGTCCCGAGCAACCTCCGTAGTTAACTCGGTAGTTTGCGCACTCCCCGGCTGGGAAATCCGCGGCGGTCCACTTCAATAATCCTGATGGCCCTTGATATCGCCACAGTATCATCTGCTTACTAGGAAAGATCAACCAATAGGATTCTGCATAAGTATTCCCAACCATGAGCAACACTATCTGAGCTTGCTGCTTCCTTACCTCTTCAACGACGTCATCTCTGCCACGAGCTTTCATGTCCTCGGTGAAGGTACGCATCGCTTTTTCGCCGAACGACTGGTCGTGGACATAAGAAATCCGTACTGGGACTTTGGGATGATCCTGGATGAACGCGTTGAACCAAGGTACCGATAATGCAAGATCCTCATATTGGCCCGCAGTGCTCAAGAATCTGCCGCCCCCTCCACCTTCCCGTCAACATATCGCAGCACGAGAGATTCGGTGACACTTGCAGGGAACGTCGGCTTGCGGAGTACAACGTGTAGGTTGGTTTCGTGCGGCTGCTTGCCGCTCCACTCGGTGCCATACTCTGGGTGATGGAACTCATTAATTTCTGCGTCGATCAACGTGTAGTGCTGCCTTAGCTGAGCGAGCGCGTCCCCCGCGCGGTTGTCCGCGTCGAGAAGGTTGAGCTGAGGCTCAACGGCTCGATCAACAGACTTTCTTACGATTTCCTGCAGCCCTTCACCGGAAATTCGAGGGCGATTGACAGTCTTCTTTGGCAGCAACGCTGCGAGTGCGCGCGAAATGTTGGCATTAAAAGTCTCATGGGTAGCACCGTCTGACTCGATTTTCCACGGCAGCATGAATGGTTGCTGTGAGTTGGAGGATAGTGTAGTGATAGAACCGTCTTCAAATGAAAGTTGCACTTGAACCGACGGATAGTCGTCGGTGTGAAATCCCGATCTGTAAACACGAGAGACCAGTGGCGCCACGAACGCGGGGTCTTCAAATTTCTCTCTGTAGAGAACTGCCTGATTGGCGCCGTGAACCTGCGGACCGCCCTAGTACTCTGTGCCAGGTCCTTGCATCATTCTCGTCAACCACTCTTGTGTAATACCAAGATTCACAAGATCTGGCTCGACGATTTCATCCTCACCCAGAGCTTTGATCAGATTGTCAATTAACTCCGGGGGTATCGTTTTGCCGTCAAGGCGAAACTTATCGCCTTTCTTGACAATCATAAGGTCGGAGGCAGCGGGCAGACCCAACCCATCCCAGCGGGAGTTAATGTGCAGCTGTTTCAGCGAAATATTCCCGCCAGACATACAAGGTAGGGACAGGAGTGGGACGACGAGTAAGACGAAGACAGCGCACCGGTTCATGAGTCAACATTAGACACCGGCGGTTCGCCGGGATCAACTTTCCGGCCAAAGATAAGACTCAGCCATCGATGCGTCGGCCAATACACCGCCAGCGGCACCACAACCAAATACGTCATCAAATATAGCCAGCGAGGTACGAGATGCTGCTCTCGCAAGAACAATCCCCGGGCAAAATTCACATCGAACTGCGGACGCCAGAAATAACTCACCGGCACCACAATCCAGGTGAGCGCTGTCTGATACTTCCAGCCACGCGCGTCATAGCCCAAACGCCAGATCGCCCACAGCAGCAGCGGCGGCATCACAAGGTGAAAAAGACTAAGTAACCGCACAAACAACGAGAGGTGTGGATCAAACATGTACTCGCTGCCGCCGATGAGGTGCCGGCCGGTCAACAAGGCTCCGCCCAGATCAATCGAATAGAGCGTCTGGAACAACAATAACCCTGTCGCCTGGGCAGAAAAAATCAGTCGGCTTTCCAGCCACAGCGCCGCCAAAACAAACAGATTCCCCAGATCGCAGAAATACAAAAAATTCTGTGCGCCGTATTGCTTCCAATAAAGTGGAATCCAAACGGCAATGCAAACCGTCCACACAATCTTGAGCCAAAGGGGCAAGCGCATGGCCGCAATTGTACGCATCGGCCTCACCGCCAACTGCATCAAGTCGAATCAGGGCAATGATCTCCAATTTAAGTACCTCGGTAACTTGCTGGGGTGGCTGGGGTTACCTACGATGACTTTGGTATGGTCTATCAGGCGTTACTTTTTTCCACTGACGAAAAAGCATCCCGCGTAGTCAGCCAGATTCTGCGCGAACTGGAGTTCCAGGTCGAAGCCTGCGCCGAACCCTTCATCGCGGTGAAGCAACTCACGAATCAGCACTACGATGCGCTGGTAGTGGATTGCGACAACGAGCAGAACGCGATTCTTCTTTTCAAAACGGCCCGGAACTCGAGTTCGAACAGCGGGTCTTTGGCCGTTGGCCTGGCGCAGGGGCAAGGCGGCATTGCCAAGGCATTTCGCATTGGGGCGAATCTGGTGCTGACCAAGCCCATTCATGCGGAGCAGTCCAAGGGAACCCTCCGGACCGCCAAGGGCTTGTTGCGCAAAGCAGAGGCCGCAAAACCTAACACCGCGCCAGCCTCGGCTGCCAAGTTTAATGCGAGTTCTGCCGTGCCTGCGCCTGAACCGCCAGTCTTATCCGCGTTTTCGGCTTCCTCTATCGCCAGCGGGGCGCTTGAGCTGCAAGAGGAACAATTCCCCGAACTAGAGCCAGCCGAAGCTGCCCTGCTTGAATCGATGCCGGATCCTACTCACCTGCCATCATCTTCGGGAAGCGGATCTCAAGGTAATATTTGGCAACCTGCGCAGGCAAAATCTTCGCTGGAACCAATGGGAGTGCAAAGTTTGGCAGGCAGTGCCGCAAGCGCTGCGGCTCCCGCCAAAATAAGCACCCCTTTGAGCGACCCTACGGCAGACGATAAATCCACTGCTCATGAATCCGTGATCGACGAGTCGGAAATGCCGGCTCCGAAGAAAGCTGATCGAGAGTCACGGTCTTCCCAGCAGGAACCCTTTGCTCAATCGGTAGCCGCCGGGAACGATGAGTTGCCGAGCGGTCCATTCGCTGGCGCTGAAGTTAAGGAGTCTAAGCAAACCAACAGTAAAAAGAATTTCTTGATCGCCGCCGTCCTCGTGCTCGGGTCTGCCGGTGCACTCTATTACGCTTGGCCCCAACTGGAGCCTTTAGTCGCAAATCTCCCGCTGGTGCAGAAATATCTTGCGCCTCAACCACCGGCGCGTCCGTCGGCAGCTCAACCGGTAGCCCAGCCTGCGGGGGCGCCGTCACAAAGCACGGCGAACACGGCTACGGAGAGCCAGACTGCGGCTCCGGTTACGAGCCAAACGCCAAGTCTCGAGACCCTCAAGGCTTCGACCTCGACAACAGCCGCCAGCCCGTCACCAGGCACCCCAGGACCGGCCGACGACACTGCCAACTCCTCTCCGAAGGCTTTGCATCTAGCCCCTGATGTTGCTGCCGGACTCCTCATTGAGAAAGCAGAGCCTGTGTATCCGGCCTCAGCTCTACAGCAGCGCATTGAAGGCTCTGTAGAACTCCAGGCCACCATCGGCAAAGATGGCAGCGCTTCCGGCCTCAAAGTCCTCAGCGGCAAGTCTCCGTTCGCCAGCGCCGCTGCTGCCGCAGTTCGCCAGTGGAAATATAAACCGTACGAAGTCAATGGACAGCCAGCGGAGTTTCAAACTGAAATCACGGTTGACTTCAAGCTGCCTCAGCCTTAGCAGAGTTCGCAAGCTTTCCACGACAACCTCTTTTCTGGAGCGTATGTCCGCGTGTTCCCGTCTCTCCAGGCGCCATCTCGTTCAGCGTTATAATGAAAAGATACCCAGCCTCTGAAATTCATGACTGTAGGCCGTTTCGATCTAAGGCTAACGGCTTTAAGGCTAAGGGCTGTTCCTGTGGACTTCAGGCTTGTCAGCAATTACGAACCGCGCGGCGATCAGGCGACGGCCATCGCATCGCTGACCAGGGGTCTATCCGACCGCGAAGAGCATCAGGTGCTGCTCGGCGTGACCGGATCGGGCAAAACCTACACCATGGCTAAGGTGATCGAGCAGGTGAACCGCCCAGCACTGGTCATGGCGCACAACAAGACTCTGGCGGCACAGCTATACCACGAGTTCAAGAATTTCTTCCCCCACAATGCGATCGAATACTTCGTTTCCTACTACGACTATTACCAGCCCGAGGCTTATGTCCCCGCTGCCGACCTGTATATCGAAAAGGAAGCGACTATTAACGACGAACTCGATAAGCTGCGTTTATCGGCGACGCGGTCGTTATTCGAGCGGCGCGACGTGCTGATTGTTTCGTCGGTGAGTTGCATCTACGGCCTGGGCTCGCCCGAAGCCTACTACGGCATGCTGCTGTTTCTCGAAAGAGGCCAGAAGATCAAACGCGAGGACATCACTCGCAAACTGGTCGAAATTCTCTACGAGCGCACCGATGGCGACTTCCGCCGCGGCACTTTCCGTGTGCGCGGCGACGTCATCGAAATCTTCCCTACATACGACGACATGGCGTATCGCGTGGAGCTCTTCGGCGACGAAGTGGATTCGCTCTCGCAAATTGATCCGCTCTTCGGCACGGTGAAGCAGAAATATGTCCGCCTGCCCATCTATCCCAAGACGCATTACGTAATGAAAGAAGAGACTCGCGCGCAGGCGGTGAAGACCATCAAGGAAGAGCTGACCTGGTGGGAGGCGGAACTGGAAAAGCAAGGCCGCGTGGTCGAGGCGCAGCGCGTTCACCAGCGCACCATGTATGACCTGGAGATGATCAAGTCCATGGGCTTTTGCCATGGCATTGAGAATTATTCGCGCCACTTTACCGGACGCCTGCCCGGTGAGCCGCCGCCCACGTTGCTGGATTATTTTCCCCGCGACTACCTGATGTTCATTGACGAGTCGCATCAAACGGTGCCGCAGCTGCACGGCATGTATCACGGCGACCGCTCGCGCAAGGAGACGCTGGTCGAATACGGCTTCCGCCTGCCCTCGGCGCTCGACAATCGTCCGCTCACGTTTGAGGAATTTGAGCACCGCATGAATCAGATGATCTACGTTTCGGCGACGCCGGGGCCGTATGAGCTGACGAAATCCGCCGGCGTGGTGATCGAGCAGATCATCCGTCCGACGGGCCTGGTGGATCCGCCAGTCGAAATCCGTCCGGTGAAGGGGCAGATTGACGACCTGCTGCACGAAATCCGCGAGCGCGTGGCTCGCGGCGAGCGGGTGCTGGTCACTACGCTCACCAAGCGCATGGCCGAGGACTTAGCCGAATACTATGCCGAAGTCGGCGTCAAGTGCCGCTACATGCACTCCGAAATCGAAACCCTGGAGCGGGTGAAGATTCTGCGCGATCTGCGCAAAGGCGAATTCGATGTATTGATCGGCATCAATCTATCTGCGCGAAGGGCTAGATCTGCCCGAAGTCTCGCTGGTAGCGATCCTCGATGCCGACAAGGAAGGTTTCCTGCGCTCGGCCGGATCGCTGATCCAGACCATCGGACGCTGCGCCCGCAATCTGAACGGCCGCGCCATTCTTTACGCCGACCGCCGGACCGACTCCATGAAGAAAGCCCTCGACGAAACCGACCGCCGCCGCGCCATCCAGGTGGCTTACAACGAAGCCAATGGAATTACGCCGGAGTCAATCGTTCGCCCGCTGGAGATGTCGCTGGCCGGCATTATTGAAGCCGATTACACCGACCTGACCGCCGAAGCTGAGGGCATGCCGGAATTCAAATCCCAGGAAGAACTGGACGCCTACATCGTGAAACTCGAAAGCGATATGCGCGAAGCCGCCAAGCGCTTTGAGTTCGAGAAAGCAGCAAAACTAAGGGATAGGATCAAGGAGTTGAGGACGAAGGAATTTTTGTTTGCCTAGTTGCGTCGAATTAGATCGCTGCATTCCCCTTTCTGGCGTTTGCGGAAGAATCTCTACTGAGAAGCGCTGAATTTCGGGATAATGGTTGTTTCCAAACGACAAGAAATCAGTGTTACACCATTATTGTATCTTCTACTCGCCTCCGCAGCGTCCCCGTGACCCTTGAAGAAGACGTCGCCCAGTGGGCGCGCATTGAAGCCGCCCGGCGCGACACCAGCGTTTCCCGGCTGCTCGGCGAACTGCTGAAGGAGCGCATGTCCGCCCGCACTGGCTCTGCGGCTTGGGCGGTAGATCGGCTGGCAACGTTCGGGAAACGCCACAAAATCTCTCTGCGCGGGCTTAAGATCATAGACCTTATCAATGAGGGACGCCGGTGAGCCGTTTCGTTATAGACGCCTCAACTGTCCTGTCTTGGTGTTTCGCCGACGAGAATGGCGCCATGGCCGAACAGGTCGCCGATATGTTCAGACAAGGCCACACGGCGCTTGCTCCCTCATTCTGGCCCCATGAAGTGCTGAATGCTTTGCTTGCCGGAGAAAAGCGCAAGCGCATTTCTAAAAAACTGGCGCAGAGTTTCCTGGAAGTCCTGGCCCTGCTCTCCATTGAATTGGAACGGTTCGACGCTGGCACCGTCTTCAATAGAATCCGGAGCCTCAGTCGCGAGCACGGCCTGACCGCTTACGACGCAGTTATCTCCATCTCGCGCTGGATGCGACGTTGCCACTCGCCACTTTGGACGAAGATTTGATCCGGGCTTGTAAGAAGGCTGGCGTGGGCCTGGTGTAGCGGCCAGAATTGCGAGAGGCAACTGAGAGACAGGAGAATCCGGAACTTAGTACGCCGCCCCGGCCGACCGCGTTTTCGCCTTACTTTCTCTTTCCGTTTGCTTCGCTACAACTTTCATCTCTTTTTCCAGCGAGGCAAAGCGGTGCAAAATTTCGTGCATGCGTAACGCCATGTTGCGGATGGTTTCGATCTGCGACTGTGAGGTTGCGGATAGCGTACCGGGTTCGAGCAGCAGCAGTTCCGAATTGCCCAGCACCGAAGTCAGCGCATTGTTCAGGTTGTGCAGCATCTCCCGCATGTAATTGCCCAGCGTGGCATGCTGCTGCAACAGCGCATTTTCCTGCTCGGCGCGCCGCAGGCGTTCACCGCTTCGCTGCGGCGCAGGGCTTCGGAAACGATCAGCACCGCCGCGTCCAGCCATCCCTCCTGCTGGCGCAGCGCCAGAATGCGGGGCTGCGTGCCGCGTACTTGCCTCATGCTTTGAGTTTCATCGCACAGCAGCAATACCGGTTTGGCAACGGGATCGAGTGCTTTGAGTACCGCGGACAGTTCTTCGCGACGCACTCCGCCCACAATGGCGACATCGAATCCATCGTCATCCAGCGCCTGGCAAAGATCGCCGCTCATCAGCGTAAACGTCGGGCGTGGTCCGTTCTGACTGCCAGCGTCCCGTGATGGCGCGGGAAAATTCCGCATCGTCAGAGACGATCAATACGGTAGCTTGATCCAAGGGTTCCTTTTCCGTCTTGGGTTTCTTACAACTCGGAGTTCTCTTCGCGAGCCGGACTCGTTTTCTTGGGTCGAGAGATCACCCGGTGTCGGTCTCTCCCGAGGCTTCTCCCGAAGCTGCAGCGGCCATCGCGCGCTTGGCCAGGCCGTGCTCGGCCGGCACGCGGCTTCAGTACGCGTCGCTTCCCTGGCTTGTTCGCCGCCATTCGCCAATGCGGCATCCACCGCGGCGCGAAGATCCACCAACATGCGTAAAGGCTGGCCAAACGAATATTCCGCCTGGAACATCGCCTTCCAGGATTGGCAGATCATGCGCAACCGACCTACCGGCTCTTCTCCGGAAAGTTCGGCGCCGCGGCAATCCAGAACTCCACGCCACGCAGTTCCAGGGTTCGCAGCCCGTCCAGAATAGCATTCAGATCGCGGTGCATAGTACGGAAGAAACAGCGCCGCAATAGGAAGTTGAAGCGCGTAAAGGCCACCAGCGCTGCCGGCTCGAAATAGTTGTGGGCGGCGCCGAGTTTGAGTTGCCTGCCCTTCTCGATGACGCCGCTGGCAAAAGGTCTTGCAAGCGGTGACATGCACCCGCCATCTGAATCACTTCGTCGAGTCCTTGCAGACTTTCGAATGGAGCGAAATCTCGTGCGCCCAACACGGGCTCAAGAGTGCCCGCCACAAAATCGAAGGTTACGTCGCTGTCTTCCAACAGGGACGGCGCACAAACTGAAAACAATTGTACCAGCAAGAAATCGGTCTTATCGCGGTCCGAATCGGTGTGCTCGCGCTTATGCAGCGAGTACGCCAGAGCCGCTCGCAGGCTGGCTTCGTCGGCCAATGGGCTGGTCTGCAGGAATTGCCGCAATTGATGCACGGCAATGAGTTCATCCGCGCTGGTAAACCACACATGCGCTGCCGCCAAAGATTCCTGCGAGCCCTCGCCATCGGGATTCTCCAGTTCGTCGCAGGACGAGAGTTCAATCGAGAATTCCTGTGCCAGAGCCCCGTACAACTTGTGTAGGAGCTGCAAAGAACTCCAGTCGGCCCCCGCTTCATGGTTGGAAGATAGATTGGTCATGACTTTACAATCCAGTTGGCGACCGGCTGCGAAAAGCGAGCGGCTACCGCAGTGAGTCCTGCATGATATTGCACCGCTACCACGCAGGCTTCCGCATCCAGCGTGCCATCGGAGTTCCGTACCCTGAGCCGGTCGGCAAACTCCAAGGGCAAAGTCGACGCAAACAACACTTCGTTCGGTGTCCCGAATTCAATGACCGTGCTTTCGCTGAAGGCGTTATCTTCGCCCGCAACCCTGGTCAACTGCACCGGAATTCGCACCGGAGTTGCGTCGGGAAAAAATCGTGCCAGCTTGGCGGTGGTGCGTCTCCGCTGAAGATCGTGCGCGAGCCGTACCCTGTCTGAGCAACGCCGTAACCTCGATTCTAAGACTCAACGCAGCCTGGGTCCCTGGAAGCCTGCCGGTTAGCACGGGTTCTAGGAAATGCCCAGACCGCATCGCAAGGGAAGTATGCACGACGGGCACCAAATTCAGACCATCCCGGCAATCCATCTATGTCATTGATAATGTAGATGTTAAATTCTCTTTGCAGGTCAACGCGAAGTATCGCAGAGGTCACTCGCGTCTCAAAGTGAGTCACTGTCTCACCTGCGGTGGCATCGAAGGTTTCGTATAACCGACACCGTCACTGCAAACGATGACTGGCCGCAGGCAGTGTTTGGGACCCACCAATGTTGTAACGCTTCAGCTTGCGGTAGAGCGTAGCGCGGCTTATTCCAAGCATTTTCCTCGCGCGGGCCTTATCGCCGTTCACCTGCTCAAAGACCCGTTGAATGGTGATCCGTTCAATGTCTTCCAGGTCAGTGGAGCTGAGCGAAGTCGCGGACGGTATGATCTCCGGCGAGCCCGGGACGGACGCCGATGCAAGCGATGGCGGTAAGTCGCTGACCTCAATGACCTTCCGATCGCCCAGTGCCACGGCGCGTTCGATGCAATTCTCCAGTTCGCGTACATTGCCAGGCCACTCGTATTGCAACAGGCATTTGGTAGCCGACTGCGTGATTTGAATCGACGCACCGGGAGCATAACGGTCGAGGAACCAACCGGCCAGCAGTGGAATGTCGGAGCGCCGTTCACGCAGAGCCGGCACATACACCGTGACCACATTGAGACGGAAGTAGAGATCCTTGCGAAACGTGCCTTTGCGATATTCCATTTCCAGATCTCGATTGGTGGCGGCAATGACCCGCACATCCACTTTCACCTTGTGGTTGCTGCCTACTGGCCGGACTTCTTTCTCCTGCAGCACGCGCAACAACTTAGCCTGCATCTCCAGCGGCAGTTCGCCAATTTCGTCGAGAAAGATCGTGCCCCCGCTGGCCGACTGAAACAGGCCAGTCTTGGAACGTAGCGCGCCGGTGAAGGCGCCTTTCTCGTAGCCAAATAATTCGCTTTCGATAAGCGTCGGCACCAGCGAACCGCAATCCACTGCGACAAAAGGCCGATCGGCAAATGAGCCGCGGAAATGGATGGCACGCGCTACCAGTTCTTTGCCGGTGCCGCTTTCTCCCGTGATCAAGCACCGGCGTACGCGTATCCTTCAGCCGCGAAATCATGCGCAGTACGTCCTGAATCTTGGCCGAAGCGCCCACAATTCCATGCAGCCGGTCTCAGTATCGACGCGCTCGCGCAGAAATTGATTTTCCTCCACCAGCCTGACTTTCTCTCCCATCCGCCGCAGAAACAGGCGCAGTTCCTCCAGCGGGGCAAAGGGCTTGCTGATGTAGTCGTAGGCGCCTAACTTCATGGCCTGCACCGCAGTTTCGACCGACCCATGGCCTGTCATGACCGCAACCTCGGTGCGGGGCAAGCAGCTTCTTCACTTTCTCCAGAAACTCCAGACCCGACATATTCGGCATGACCAGGTCCGTGAGGATCATGTGCGCGGATTGCTCTTCCAGCAAGCGTAAGCGCGGAGTCTCCACTCTCCGCCTCCATGCAGGCGAAGCCCAGCGCCTCGCCCACAGTCATGCATAGTCTGCGGATACTCTGCTCATCGTCCACGATAAGCAATCGAATGCGTAAGTCTTCGCTCATGGCGCCTTCCCCATGGTTTTTTCGATTACAGAAATGAATTGCTGTCACTCGGAATGGTTTTTCCACGCATGGCGCGCCGGTTTTCTGCAGCGTGGTCGCGGTCTCTTCATTGGCAATGTCCCCCGTGATAAAAACCAGGCGGGAAGCCAACTCGGGCCGATGCTTGAGAAATCCAGGCATAGACATCGCCGCCATCCACGCCCCCCGGCGTACGCATATCCGAAACAACCCCCATGAACTCCGCGGATTCGAGCAGCTTCAGAGCTTCGACTCCGGATTCCGTGCAGACCACCGAGTAGCCGCTCCGTTCAAGCGCAGCCCGCACGTAGGCCATCACGGCGGGCTCATCCTCAATCACCAGAACCGGCAAAGCAGTGGGTTGTGAGAGAGATGATGTCATCGTGGGGTCACTCCTGCGGCTGCGCCCGAAGCGGATTCTGAAGCCGCCGGGAAGCGCACCACAAACGTCGCGCCGCCCGCCGGGCCGGCGTTGTTGTGGCAGAGAATCTCGCCTCCATGCTCGCGCACAATGCCATAGCAGATGCTCAGACCTAGACCGGTTCCCTTGCCAACTTCTTTGGTGGTGAAAAAGGGATCAAAAATCCGATCCGGGAAGGAAATCCCATGCCCGTTATCGCGAAACGCAACTTCGACCACTCCGTTGCGGTGCGTAGTTTTGACTTCAATACGCGGCGGACGCCCCGTCTCCTTCACCGCGTCATAAGCGTTGTTCACGATGTTCAGGAAAACCTGCTGCAATTGCTGCGAATCTCCAATGACGTAGGGCAGGTCCTGGTCCAGTTCCTCAATCACTTCCACGCCGTGGCTCTGGAAGTCGTAGGCGCGCAACTGCACCGTGCGCCGCAGGATCGAGTTCAGCTCCACCGGCCGCCGCTGCGGCGGCATTTGCCGCGCGAAACTCAGCAGATTTTGCACGATCTGCTTGGTGCGCTGGGCTTCCTGCAGAATGACCCGCAGGTCTTTGCGCGCGCTCTCCGGCAGTTCTTCATTTTCCATGAGCAAATCGGCGAATCCGAGGATGGCAGTGAGGGGATTGTTCACCTCGTGCGCTACTCCGGAAACCAATTGCCCCACGGCCGCCATCTTCTCGGCATGCATGAGCTTGGCCTGCAATGTGGCGGCATCGGTAATGTCGCTCATCACCACCACGATGCTGGTCACGTTGCCTTGCTCGTCGCGCATCGGACTCAGATTCACCGAGAATTGTCCCACACGCCCATCCCCGCGCAAAACTTGCAGATCGAGATTGTCCACCTGATGTCCGGCCAGAATCGCTCCGAAAGCGTCGTTGAAAACCTGCCGCCGGGCTGGTGCTACCAGATTTTCCAACTGCGCACCCAAAACCTGCTTCTGTTCGTAGCCCATGTCGCGCCAGCGCCGGTTGGCATAGCTCACCACTCCGGCCATATCCGCCACCAGAATTAGGCTTTGGGTGTTGTTCAGAATCTTTCCCGAAAAGTCGCGCTCTCTCTGCAGTTCGGCTTGATAGGCTTTTAGATCGGTGATGTCGAGCATCAGACCGCGGAACTGGGTGACATTGTTCTTGGCGTCGCGCACCGCGAAAGCATTGACCATAACGTAAACCGTGGAGCCATCCTTGCGGCGCAGCGCCTCTTCGTGGCTGCGCACGACTCCCGCTTCCAGCATGGGCCGGGCAAATTGCGATAGTGCTCGGCGGAGCTGAACACCTGGGTGCGCACGTCCACTTGCAGAAGTTCATCCCGGCTGGCGTACCCCAGCATGCGCACCAGGGCATCGTTGACCTCAATGAACGCGCCTTCCGGAGTCGAGAAAAACAGTCCTTCCTGGATGTTGCCGAACAGCTCGCGATAGCGGCGCTCGGCCTCGCGGCGGTCGGTGATGTCCTTGAGCACGTGGATCGGTCTGCAGCCCTTCACTGTTGTCGCCATGCACCTGCGAGGTGGAAACCAGAAATGTGCTGCCCAGCACGGGATGGACATATTCATCGGTTGCCATCGCTCGGAGCCGCGGCAGAACGGGCAGGCGCGCAGCGGCGCAGCGCTCTCCATGGCCAACAAAGCGCACATGTTGACCCCGATCAGTTCCCGAGGCGGCACTCCGATAAAGTCGGCCAGAGAGCGGTTAACCCGCAGGATGTTGTCGGCACTGTCATGGGCCACGATGAAATCGCTGATGGCATCGAAAATCTCCATCCAGTGCCGGTTGGCGTGCTCCATGCGGGTAAAAAGCCGTGCATTCTCCAAAGCTTGGGCGGCGGGGCCGGAAATCGTTTGCAGGAACTCCGGTTTGCTCCTCGCTGCCACGCCATGGTCCATAGTTCGCCAGGCAAAGGACGCCGATCAAGTCGCCGGCGGGATTCAGTTCAGCCGCACCAGAGCGCATTCTTTCCAGCCCAGAGACGCGCCTAACTCCTCTCCGAAAAGATCTGCGGCAGTGGCGAGAACAAGCGGTTCTGCGTTCGCGCGAAGAACTTCCGAAAGGGCATAGCTGAAGCGGCGGCATTGGGAATGCCTCGGCTCGTCGGTCTCGCCAAGGCTTTGTAGGCCAGAGTACTTCCCAGCCTGGCTCTTGCTTAAGGGCCAGCGCACCAGCCTTTGCGCCTATCAGACGCTGGCCGCACGGCCCACAAAGCCTTTCGCAAACTCCGAAAGCCGTTGCGAGGAACTCATCTCGAGCCGCGAGCGCGGTGAGCGTTTCGCCGCGATGTCGTTGCCGCTCCTCAGCAACATCCGGGGCAGAGCAGCCTCGTAGCGCCATCGCGGCCTGAGCGGCCAAGGCCTTGGCGCGGCGGAAGTCTTCTGGCGAGATATCCGCCCCGATCCAGGCGATCAAATGCCCCCAAGACTCCTGAGTACACTTCCTTCCCGGCCCAACAGCGGGACCGTAAGGATTTGCTTGGCTCGGAAGCGCGAAAGCGGCCCAAAGTCGAGATTTGCCGCCCGGTTGTGCTCTTCCGACCAAAACACTTCCCCATTGTCCAGCGCACGGGCAAACGGGCCCTTCCGGCACTTCAAGTTGCAATGGATGGGTCTGTCCCTCGTCAGCCTCCCAGCGAATATGAAATACTCCTGCTTCCGTGCAGGCCGACAAACGCGCGGCCGAAAACCCAGAAAGTCAGCGGCCTGCAAGGCAAGCCGTTGCATACATCGATCGAGGGTGCCAGCCGACAGAGCTCAGCGCACTGTCCATAAGCTGGTGCAGTTCATGAGTTTGTGCCTGGGCAACGGTCGTGTGCTCGCTGCTGGCAATCGCCAGCGCCGCAAAATTGGTTGCGGTTGCGGTAAGGTCAATCTCCTTCTTCTGCGCGTAATGCGGTCGACTGGCGCGCGGATAAACCAGAACTGCACCCTGCGGACTGGGCCGTGCGGAAAGGCGCAGCGATCAGGTTCCCGGCTGGAGCGAGATCGCCCAAAGAGTGGCTGGAGGGTTCGACAACAGCTTCAATGGGTCCGCCCGCGTCCAGAAAGCGCTGTCCGGCTAAATCGGCGGCAAACTGCATTCCGCCTCGGTCATGACCGAGCCCGGGCCACCTCAGCCGCAGCCTGCGATTCAGCCGCTACCGCATTCAGGCTAAAGCTGGCGCCCCGGCGCAGCAGAACCGTCACCAGTCCCGGTTCCCAACGCACTGCGCAGCCGCTGGGCCAGCGATTCCAGTACTGGCGAAGCCTCGGCTCTGAGACGATGGAGCCTGGACCGCTGACCGCTGTATGTCCTGGAAAAGAGGCTGGACGTTGAGAGAAGCCATTTCTTCCTGCAGCGGCATTTCTCCGGCTGGCATAATCTGGCGGGAACATCCCCAGCGTCATGGCGATCACAAGTAATTGAATCTACAGGAAAAATAGTGACGATCTCAATTTGAGTCAAGCGAAAAAGACCCAAGGTGCCTAGCTGCAAACTGCCTTAAGATCTCGAAAAATCGCGACCCTGAAGGATGCACCCTCGATCTCACGTTGAGACAAAAGTGTTTTGGCTGAGACGATTTTAAGCCGTGCCGCTTCCTAGTCCGATGCCCGTGACTGGTTACATAAGTCATTAAAACATAGAGGTTTACAGGGATATGAAGCGCGGATATGAGAGGCTTTCTTGGCTGGCAAGGGTGTTGCACGTGCAAGAGCAAGCCTAGCCCTCTTTCGTGTGTTTAGCTGCCAGAGCCTATGCACCTGGCAAACGCGAAGAGAAGAGGCGCCTCCCGGAGAAGCGGCCGCGAAGGAGTCAGTGATGACGATTGGCAAGCGACTCTATTTGAGCTTTGGCGCAGTGCTGGCGATGGTCATTGTGTTGTTTCTAATCAACATCTGGCGGTGCAGCGGGAGCATGCCGCAAAGGCCGCTGCCTCGACCGCGCTGGAACTCTCGCAGGCCACCAACTAGATCCGTTTTCAGATGATGGAGAACCGGCTCAACCTGACCAACTACCTGTTGAGCGGTGATACCCGCGAGATGGATGCCATCGAAAAGGGCATTCAAGATCTCAACGACAAGCTGGCCACCACCGAGAACATTGCCAACTCCGAGCAACAACGCGCCGCTCTTGCCCGGGTGCAGCAATCGGAACAGAGCTGGGTGAAGAATTTCTCCGAGCCCCTGATCGTAAAGCGGCGGGATGTGGATGCCGGCAACGCCACCGTCGCGGAACTGCAAATCTTTTATTTGCAGAAAGACGCCTCGTCGTACATGAAAGCCACCAACGAATTTCTGGACCAGGCCGACCAGGAAAATGAGAAAGTCCTGGAAGAACGGCGCCAGTCTGACGAAACCGCAGGCAAGTTTACGGTCAGCGTCGCATTGCTCAGCACCCTTGTCGCCCTGATTCTGGGTGTAGCCGTGGCCTTCACCACCGCGAAGTCCATTACTGAGCCGCTGACCAACTTGATGAGCGTGGCCCAGCAGATCGGCGAGAGCGGTGACCTGGAGCACCAGATCTATATTCAACGGGATGACGAAATCGGAGGCCTCGCGCGCACTTTTTCCGGCATGGTCACGTACCTCAAAGAGATGGCCGATGTTTCTGAGGCCATTGCCGAAGGCAATCTGGCGGTTGCTGCCGAGCCCCGATCCAAGAACGACACTCTGGGCAACGCCTTTACGCGTATGACTGAAGGACTAAGGGCTCTGGTCCGCAATGGGCGGGATGCCGCCTTGCAAGTGGCAGGCGCCGCCAACGAAGTTGCCGGAGCCTCCGATGAGTCCGCCAAAATCAGTCTGCAGACCTCTTCCGCCATTGATGAAGTAACCAGCACCATGCACGAAATGAGCGTGAACGTACAGAACATGGTGAAGAGCACGCAGGTGCAAGCGTCGAGCGTCAGCGAAACCTCGGCCTCGATCGATGAAATGGTGGCCTCTATCCAGCGCGTGGCCGATACCGCCAAAGTGTTGCTGGACATCTCGAACCGGTCGCGCGAAGAGGTGCAAAGCGGCATCGGCACCATGGAAAAGGCGACCGATGGCCTAAACAAGATTAACAATACGATCCGCTCCTCAGGGCTAGATCATTGACGTGCTGGGACAGCGCGCCAACGACATTGGCAAGATCATTGAAGTGATCGACGATCTCGCCGAGCAGACCAATCTGCTGGCGCTCAATGCCGCCATCGAGGCGGCGCGCGCCGGAGAACACGGGTTGGGTTTTGCCGTGGTCGCCGACGAAGTCCGCAAGCTCGCCGAGAAGTCCGCCCAGTCCACCAAGGAAATCTCGGAGCTCATCGAAAGCATTCAGAAAGAAGCGCGCAAAGCCGTGGAAAACATGGACCAGAGCACCGGCATCGTCAAAGAAGGGCTGGCCCTCGGGCAGGACCTGAACGGAGCGCTGCGCAAGATATCCAATGTAGTGACGGAAGTCTACAAGTTCGCGCAGGAGATCGGTGCGGCCACCAACGAGCAGTCGCACGGCTCTTCGCTGATAGCGCGAGCCACCACCCGGCTCAACGAAATCACCCACGAGAACAACTCCGCCGTGGAAGAACAAGCCGCCGGGGCGCAGGCCGTAGTCCGGGCCATGGAGCGGATGCGGGAACTGGTGCAGCAAACCACCTCCAGTTCCACGCAGCTGGCTGCTTCGGCCGACCAAATGTCCAAGATGTCGCGCAATCTTCTGGACTCCATGGACCGCTTCGAACTTGAGGACAACGAGCCGGAGACCAAACGCCGGGAAAGCACAACCGGCTCGAAGGCCAAAATCAGCAAGCGGCAAGCGGCGGCAAGCGGGCGCGGCTAGGAATCCGGAATCCAGCATGAGTCGTGAGTTGCACATCATCGGTTTTCAGGTAGGGCGCGAAACCTACGGCGTGCCGATCGCTTCGGTGCACGAAATTGTGCGTGTACCCGAAATTACTCCCGTTCCGGACGCCCCCGCATCCATGGAAGGGGTGATTAATCTGCGAGGCAAGATCGTCTCGGTGATTGATCTGCGGAAACGGCTGGGGCAGAAGGAAATCGTTTCGAGCAAACGCAATCGCATCCTGGTGGTTGAGCACAAAGGCCGGCTGTGTGGCCTGATGGTGGATTCAGCCTCCGAGGTGCTCAAGCTTCCGGATAGCGACGTGCAGCCCTCGACCGTCGTTTTCCAGGACGGCGGGCAGAATTGTGTAACCGGTCTGGGAAGATTTCGCGGACGTCTCATCGTGCTGCTGGATATGAAGCGTTTGCTGGAGCTTAACGTGCCGGGGAGCGCTTCGGCCGAACTGCAAAATGCAGACGCCGCACTGGCAGCCTCGGCGGGAAGGAACGCATGAGTTCTCCGGGCCTGGCAATCCGTCTCAGCGGCTCCGAGCTAAAGATGTTGCAGGCCCTGGTCTACCAGGAATGCGGCATGTACTTCGACGAGCGCCGCATGGATTTTCTGCAGAACCGGCTGCAGGGCAGGTTGAGAGAATGCCGCGCGGAATCCTTCTACAGCTACTACCGCCTGTTAGTGAGTGCGGGCGGACGTCTGGAACTGTCCCGTTTGCTGGAAGACCTGACAGTCAACGAGACCAGCTTCTTCCGCAATCTGCCGCAGCTGGTGCTGTTCCACAAACACATTCTTACCGATCTTTTGAGGAAAAAGCAGGAGCAGGGGAATTACACCTTGCGCGTCTGGAGCGCAGGTTGTTCGACCGGCCAGGAACCGTACACCATTGCCATGCTGGTGACCGATGCGATCGGCAGCTACTGCCTGCGCCACGCGGCGTCACTAGCTGCGGGACGCACCCGGCAAACCATTCCGCCCCCCTGGAACGTGGAGATTCTGGCCAGCGACGTCAACTACTCCGTGTTGCGCGCCGGACAGGAAGGCATCTATGCGGAGCACCAGATGACGCCCGTGGACTATAGCTACCGTCTCCGTTATTTCGACAAGGTGGGGGAGCGCTATGCGGTCAAGCAAAGTCTGAAGGATCTGGTTTACTTCGACTTTCACAATCTGAAAACTCAGTTCCTTCCCCAGGGGAACGATGCCATCTTCTGCCGCAACGTAATGATGTATTTCGACCAGGCTGAACAGACCCGCCTGGTCGAGAAATTCCGCCGCTGCCTGAATCCCGGCGGCTACATTTTTCTTGGCCACGCCGAGAGCCTGCGCGGCTTGAGTGACCAGTTCACGATGATTCACCGCGACCACGGGACGGCTTACCAGCGTATTGAGGAGGCCGAGTGACTCAATTTTCCGACGAACGCGGCGCGGAACTGCGGCAACTCTTCTTTGAGACCTCTCAGGAATTACTGCAGGCCTTGAATGATGACGCGCTCAACCTGGAGAAGCACCCCGGGGACATGGAAACGGTCCGCAACCTCCGCCGCACCGTGCACACCCTGAAAGGAGATGCGGCCGCCTGTGGCTTCCACGAATTGAGCGAACTGGCTCACGAACTCGAAGATGCTCTTGCGCTGGAGCATGCCGCAGCGCCTATTTCCCTTTCTGAGCTTGCTTTCACCGCCGCGGACGCCTTCGAGGCTATGCTGGTGTCCTATCGCGGCAACCTCGCTCTGCCATCCTCTGAGCCACTCCGCAAGATGGTCCGTCACTTGGTGCAGGACACAAAGGACCGATCCACTACGGAACCAAAGAAGAAGAATATGTCGCTCGGGAAGCCGCGCTACAGCCGCATGGAGTGAAAGCGACCGGTTGAATATTCAGAATGCGCTCCGCCTGGGGAGGCGCGTATACCAACTCACCATCCATCTCGATCCGCTGTGCGCCATGCCCATCGCGGCACGCCAACTCGCTCTCAATGCGCTTTCTGGAATGGGCCAGGTGCTGCATCGCTCCCCAAGAAAGCGGGCTTCCTCAGTCCACCAAACAGCTGGGGTTCGTGCTGGCCAAGGACCGTTCCGCCGCGCAAATCGCCGCGCAATGCCACATCCCCACCGTAACCGCCAACGTTGAAGTCCAGGAGCTAAAAGGCCAGGAAGTGGACAGTACGAGCCAGATTCGGGATGAGAAGGACAAGGCCGAAAGGCTGCCGGCTCCAGACGCCGCGTCTGCTTCGGCGACGGAATCGGAGAGCGATCACAAGGCGCCTGCCAGCCTGGCGGCCACGGAAGATACCCTCCGGGTGGACGCCAAACGCATTGATAATGTTCTGAATCTGGTGGGTGAGCTCATTATCGGGAAGTCCATGCTGCAGCAAATCCTGGTCGAATTCACCCGCCGCTATCCTAAGGATCCCCTGCGCGGCCGACTGGCCGATTCTCTGGCCTTCCAGTCGCGCATTTTGAATGATCTCCAGCACTCCGTTATGAAAGTCCGCATGATGCCGGTCGAGCAACTCTTCCGGCGTTTTCCGCGCATTGTCCGGGATATCTCCCGCCAGTGCGGGAAACAGGCGGAACTGGCCGTCAGCGGCGAGGATACGGACCTCGACCGGAGTTTGCTGGACACTATTGCCGAACCTCTCACCCATCTGATTCGCAATGCCGTAAGCCACGGACTCGAAACAGCCGACGAGAGGGTGCGCGCTGGCAAGCCTGCCTGCGGCACGGTTGGTCTGAAGGCTTACCATCAGGGCAACCAGGTGATAATCGAAGTAAGTGACGACGGCCGCGGCATCGATCTGCAGCGCGTGAAAGCCAAGGCCATCGAACAGCAATTGTTAGCGATGGAGCAGAGTCTGGCCCTGAGTGAAACCGAGATTCTGGCCCTGGTGTTCCGTCCCGGGTTCAGCACTGCCCAGCGAGATCAACGAAATTTCCGGGCGTGGGGTCGGGTTGGATATCGTTCAAGCAGTGTTCTGCAACGCCTTAAGGGCGCGGTAGAGATCGTGAATCGCCCCGGCCATGGGCACCATCTTTCGCCTGAAACTTCCCCTCACCCTGGCCATCATCAAGACGCTCTGCTTTTCCGGGTGGAGAAGCGCCTATACGCGATTCCGCTGAACGCAGTGGACGAAATCGCCCGCGCCCGGGAGTCCGATCTGCACCACGTAGATGAGCGTGAAGTTATGCAGCTGCGCGGCCAGGCTCTGCAGCTGGTGCGCCTGGGGCGGGTGCGCACCGGCGATAGCAAGCATCCGCGAGCAAAATTTTCATCCTGGTCATCGCCGCGGGCGACCGCAAATTGGGATTGATCGTGGACGCGCTGGAAGGCGAAGAGGAATTGGTCATTAAAGCCGTCGATGATGAGACCGTGGACACCGACCTGGTCAGTGGCGCCTCCATCCTGGGCGATGGACGCGTGGTTTGATCCTGAATCTCGCGGCGGTGGTCGAGCGTTTCAACCCAGCGCGAATCCAGCAACGGAGACACGGCCTGCGGGACTGCTGCTCTTGCAGGCAGAGCGCGACCAGCTGGCCACTGCATCTGCAGGAGGTGCGCAATGACGCCTCCAGTTCGCGTGCTGGTCGTCGACGATTCCGCGCTCATGCGCAAGTTGATTCCGCAGATCCTGCGAACCAACGATTCCATCGAAGTTGTGGGAACGGCCATGGACGGCACTTTTGGCCTTAAGAAGATTGAAGAACTGAAGCCGCAAGTCATAACTCTTGACCTGGAGATGCCGGGACTGAGCGGGCTCGACACCTTGCGGGAAATCAAATCTCGCCATGGCATTCCCGTCATCGTGGTCAGTTCTCACACCACCGAAGGAGCCACTCAGACCTTACGAGCGCTCTCGCTCGGGGCCTTTGATTTCGTCGCCAAGCCGGCCGATGTGGCGGCGCGCATGCCGCATGATCGCGGAGGAACTCATCGCCAAGGTCAAGGCGGCCGCCCATTCCCGGGGCATCCGGACCGGTGCCGGAGCCGCCCGGCGTTCGCCAAAAATCTTCTCCGAACCGCAGCCAGCCGACCCTCGCCGGATCGTCGCCATGGGAGTTTCGACCGGGGGGCCGCAGGCCTTGCAATATCTCTTGCCGCAATTGCCGGCGGATTTCCCTGCCGCCATCCTGATCGTGCAGCACATGCCCGAGGGCTTTACCGATAAGTTTGCTCCCGCCGCGATGGATGAAATCTGCTCTATCCGGGTGAAGGAAGCGCAATCCGGCGACGTGCTGCGGGCGGGCTGCGCTCTGATCTGTCCCGGCAACCGCCATCTCAAGGTAAAGCGGCTGTTCCGGGAGGAAATTGCCGTGCTCAGCGATGACCCACACGTCAATGGTCACCGTCCATCCGTGGATGTGCTTTTTCGCAGCGTGGCTCAGGAATGCGGCGTCAGAAGCATCGCGGTCTTGATGACCGGCATGGGAGATGACGGCGCCCGCGGAATGGGCGAGGTCCAAGACTGCCGGAGGACTCACCATCGCGCAGAGTGAAGAAACCTGCGTGGTCTATGGCATGCCCAAAGCCGCCATCGAACGTGGTCACGCTGCTCAGGTCGTTGGGTTTGGATGCGCTGGCGCCAGACTCTGATCGCGGAGTGCGCCGTAGAAGGCAAAAACGAACACTGCGCCGGCAGTCGGCACTCAACCACGGCTTGGCGGCAGGCACGGGAAGAATTAGCTCCGAACCCGGCCGCGGTACGATCGGCCGGTAAAATGAATTGGCAGGAGGAAGCAGTATGGAACAGTTTGCGCCGGTACGACGCCGTAAGGATGGGCAACCGGTCCGCTATCTGGTGGTGGATGATTCCGTGTTTGCCCGCAAAAATCTCGCCCGCATCATCGAAACATTCGGCGGGCAATTGGCGGGCGAAGCCAGCGACGGCATGGCCGCGATCAGTGAATACGACCGCACCCAGCCCGACATCGTCCTCATGGATATCACCATGCCGCAGATGGAAGGCATTGAGGCCGCGGAGAAGATCGTGCATAAGCATCCCGAGGCGCGCATCGTCATGGTTTCTTCGGTCGGCTATCAGGAGAACATCGTGGCCGCATTGCAGCGCGGCGCGCGCCATTTCGTGCAGAAACCGGTGAAGCCGGAAGTATTGTACGAAGTCATGAAGTACGTCATGGGAGAAGACTGGCGTAGTGGCCCAGGCCGCAGGCTCGGGAGCCTAACATGAAAATGGAACTGATTCAGCCCTTCATCAACGCCGCCGACGCCGTGCTGTCCCAAGGCCTGCAATCCCCGATCGTCATCGGCAATCTCTCCATGGAGGATGAAACTTACCGCCGCAAAGGCGTCGCCGCCATGGTATGGCTGACCGGCGATATCGAAGGCAGAGTTATTTTCGATCTCGATCCGCGACCGCAGTCCGCGTGGCCAGCCAGTTTGCTGGCTCCCAAGTGCCCGAATCCGACTCCTTGGTGCGGGAAACCGTTTGCGAACTTGCCAATCAGGTAATCGGCAACGCCATCACCACGCTCAACGATCAAGGGTTCCATTTCCGGGTTCATCCGCCCGTGCTCCACACCGCCGAACAGGGTCCCCACGGCACCGAGGACACCGAAGCCATGGTGCTTTGCTTCGAAACCGAGAGCGGCTCGGTATTCATGAATGTGGCGTTGCGTTACAACCGGCAGGTCGAAGAAGCAAGCGCGCCTCCGCATAACCTCCCGCGTAGAAAACGCTTTGGTCTCCCAGTTTCTATCACATTCGACAACTACGGTCCTTGCACGAACGAACACGGGGTTTGCGGTGGTGGTTGCTGCCCGGGAGCTGGGCGCAGGGTTGGCGCTGACGGGTGCGATCAGATTGTTGACCAGATAATCCCCGCCATTTTGTGCTTCCAGGGGAGGTGTCCGGCGTGGTGCGAATCACGGCCGTTGCTCCCGCATCGCAATACGACACATAGACTCGCGTGCTGTCCGCGGACGCTGCTGTAAATACGCGGAATCGGGCAGCATTGCAGGTCGCAATGACGGGAGTATCGGGCTTGGTCGTCGGTGGGTTCGGAACGTTATCCGGCAAAGTGATGGGAATGCTTTTCGTGACGCGTGAGATTGGGGGCCTGGATCACCGTCACCTGCGCGGCAATGCAGCCCAGCGGTTCGTGTCCGCAGGCTCGCGTGCATGTCGACGAGGTCTGATAACTGACCACATATACCCTGCTGCCGTCGGGCAAAGCGGCCACCGAAAGGGGAGTGCATCCGTTGGGACAGGCGCATTGCTCGCCGCCGAGGCCGCGAAGCTGACCTGCCCAGCACGGTCAATCGCGTCACTCGAGGCGTTCAGCACGGTGAGCGACTGAGCCACCGGGTTCGTGACATAAAGCCGGCTGAGGTTGCGGTCATACAACATGAAATTCGCTCCCGGCTGCACCGCAGCGGTCCCACCACCGTGTCCGAAGAAGTGTCGATCGCCGAAACCAATCCCGTTCCCTGGTCCAGCGCGTAGACCCTGGCATTATCCACGCGCGCCACCACCCAAACCGGCGAATTCCAGGAAGAATTGGCAATCGGGTTCACCGAACCGTCCACGGCATTGATCACCTGAACCGAACCATTCACCGGATTGGTCGCCGCTGCCCCGGTTCGCCACATAGACTTTTTGCGCATTGGGCAGCTCGGCCAGCGCGACCGGGGTTGGCCCGACGTTCGATCGTCCGGACCACGACTTCGTTCGCGGTCGAAATGTCGGAGACGGTATTCGATGCCGGAATTGGCCACATAAACCGATGTGTTGTCGGTCGCGCTCAAAAATACCGGGGCCGAGCCTGCGGGCAGGCTCACGCTGGAAACCGGCGCCACGTTCGTCGGACTGTAGAAAGAAACCGTGTCTTCCATCTGGTTCGCCACATAAACGCTGGAACCATTCGGTGTAACGACGGCATGCACCGGATTCAGCCCAACCTGCGCCGCATGCGACGCTGCGTGTCCCCGGAAACATCAATGCGGGTGCTGGCGCCCTGGCCACAGGGTTCGTTCAGTCTGAGGAGGGCAAACTCCATTGGTGCTGAGCGAAAGAACATAGTGCAGAGCCGCCGGGCTCGGCGGGACGGGTTGATGGGAATGGCAATCGGCCGGTAGATATCCCCGCAGCTGCTTCCGCGCCGAGAACCAGACCGCCAGCAAGGCCAGGAAGCGTCCCACCGAACCAAAGTCATCTGTATCCCAAGGGAAAAATGCCATCAATCGTAGCGATCCTGGAAGATTTTCCATTCTAATGGCTTGCGGCCAGATGCGCTAGGGCGGAAGGCAGCATCGGCCTGGCACTTCGCTATCTAGCACTTAGCACTTGACGCGGTCAGGTGTCACCGAGGGTTGCTTGCTGAAACCAGGGCATCGCAGGATGAGAAAAGTATGAGAGCTGAAGGTTAGAGATGCCGGATGAACAGCTGACTAGGGCTAAATGCTAATTGCCAAATGCTAGTCCTCACTACCTTCCCCGGCGTGATTTGCCCGCTGCCGCGTTGCCGGGGGTGCCGACTTTGGCTGCGCCGCCGGCTTCTTCTTGCCTTCCATCTCCGCCAGGCTCTGTTTCAGGGCCGACATCAAGTCCACCACCGGCGCAAGCTTCTTGGGCTTTTCGACTTCCGCGATCTTGCCGCCTTCCAGCTTGGTCTCGATCAGTTTCTTCACGTTGTCCTGAAAGGTGTCGTGATATTTTTCCGGATCCCATTCCGCGGCCAGCGCTTCGATCAACTGATGCGCCACTTTGACTTCCGCGTCTTTCAGTTCAACGTCCGGCGCGCCGAACCCTTCCACCTTGCGTACTTCCTCTTCGTAATACATGGTGTGCAGCATCATGCCGCCTTGCGTCGGCCGCAGAAACACTGTGTACTCGCGATTGTGCATGGTGAGCTTGGCAATGGCGACATATTCGCTTTCTTCCAGAGCCTTGGTCAGCAGCGCGTAAGGCCTGCGTCCGGCTTCTTCCGGAAGCATGTAGTAGGAGGACTCGAAATACACAGGGTCGACTTCGCTCTCCTTCACAAACTCCAGAATCTCCATGGTCTTGGCGGTCTGCGGCTCAATCTTTTTGATCTCTTCCGGCTCGATCACCACATATTCGTCTTTGCGGTATTCGTAGCCCTTCACGATTTCGCTGCGATCCACGACCTTTCCATCCGCCAGGCAGACATATTGTTGCTTCAGGCGGGAAAGGTCGTCGCGATGCAGCATGTTGAAGGAGATGCCCGAACTGCGCGCGCCGGAGAAAAGACGCACCGGCATGGAGATCAATCCAAAGGTAAGATAGCCAGACCAAACGGAGGACGCCATAGTTCACTCCACAAGTGAGCGCCGCCACTGAAGACGGCTGTGTTTAGAGTACAACGCAAGTCTTTGATGCAGAAGCGGGAAGCGCAGGGTCATCCGGATGGAAAGCACGACGAATGGGGTACATTGACAAACCCACTATTAGTGGTATGCATGGCTACCATGTGTAATGTTCAAAAAGCGTGATCGACCTGGCCTCGACTCTTTTACTGTGGACGCTCTCCATGCCTCCTGCGCGCGAGTCTGGAATCGCGCAGCGACGACTGTCGGATTCACTCTTGCTCGCCCGATGGCTGCGCGGAGTCACCAACGGGGGCGCGGTCGCCGGTGCAGTGGTTTGCTTCCTGCTCTATCTCGGTGCCGGGCCCGCGGGATTTCTCGCGCTGGTATCGGTGTTCATATTGACCTGGATTACTACTCGTTGGGGATATCAACAGAAGCAGCGATTAGGGATCGCGGAGAAACGGGACGGCCGGCGCGCCACGCAGGTACTGGCCAACATCGGTATGGCGGCGCTTTGCGCGCTGCTTCATGTCTTCATCCCGACCGCGTCATCTATCTGCTGGCCTGGCCGCTGCGCTTTCAGAAGCAGCCGCGGATACCGTTTCCAGTGAGATGGGCCAGGCCAGCGCCGCCGAAGCCCACCTGATCACCACCTGGCAACTGGTCCCAGCAGGGGCGGACGGCGGCGTCAGCCTTGTCGGGAACACCTGGCGGGCATCGCGGCTGCCGCGTTGGTTAGTCTGGTTTGTTTCTTGAGCGGTTTATTTCCTGGCAAATGGCTCGGCCCTTCGCTGATCGCGGCGGTCGGCGGCATGACTGCGGACAGCTACATGGGTGCGTCGCTCGAACGCCGGAAGTTATTGAGTAACGATTGGGTCAATTTTCTGAGCACCTGCGTAGCGGTCGCGCTCGCCGCACTCATGGGTTAACTTCTTATCTTTTCATCTAGCTTCCCTCGTTCTGCTGGGCCATGTCCCCCGGTTCCTTGAAGTTAGATTTCCGCAGCGAGACAATAAAAACGAAATGCATGATCGTTTCAGCCGCATCTAAACAATATTGGCTTCCCGGACCTTATATCCCCGGGTTCAGCAATAAGAGAAGACCCAAATCGCAAGATGAAAAAACATCCTCTGGTCATCGGATATGCACTGGCCTTAGCTCTGTTCCTATTTGGCCAGCAGCATCGCGCCGCGCACGGCAGAGCCTAGCGGATTTCGCGGCGGTCGTGGACCTAACCCACCCGATAAACGCCCAAGCGCCGGCGTTTGAAGCCTCCGCCAAGTCTCCTTTTCTCCGCCAAAACGGTGGCTACCATCGAGAAGGACAAGTATTTCGCCCGCTCGATCTCTTTGCCCGAACATTTTGGCACCCACATTGACGCACCCGCTCATTTTGCCCGCGGCCTGTGGACAGTGGACACAATCCCCCCCGAGCGGCTGATCGGTCCTTTGGTGGTGCTCGACGTCAGCGCGAAAGTGAAGGGCAATCCCGACTATCAGATCTCCGTGGAGGACATTGCGCGATTGGGAACATGTCCACGGACAGATCCCTGCCGGCGCGATTGTCATGGCGCGAACCGGCTGGGGCGCGCGCTGGAATTCGCCAAAAGATTTCCGCAACGCGGACAGCAAAGGTGCCATGCACTTCCCTGGATATTCCTTGGACACGGCAAGATTCCTGGTCGAAGGCCGCAGTATCTTCGGACTTGGGAATCGATACCCTGAGCATCGACTACGGCCCCTCTCCTGATTTTCCGGTGCACCAATACACCCTGTCGCACAGCGTCTACCAACTGGAAAACGTAGCCAAACTGGATCGCGTTCCCAGCAAGTGGTGCGATCGTCGTGGTCGCTCCCATGAAACTGGAAGGCGGTTCTGGCAGTCCGGTGAGGATTCTGGCGCTGCTAAGATAAGGTGATTCACTAGCCAGGACACGAAGTATCACGAAGATTTTTTCTTGCAGTTGCTTCGCGCGACTTCGTGCGTTCAAGCTCTTCTCACTTGCCAACCGGAGAACCCACATGAGCGATTCCCGCTATCCCATCGGCAAATTTGTTTACGATGGCCCGCCCAGCGATGAGCGGCGCCAACAGCTGATCGAAGAAATCGAGCACGCCCCCGCCGCTTTACGCGCCGCCGTCGCGGGACTCTCGCCGCAGCAAATCGAAACTCCCTATCGCGATGGCGGCTGGACTGTCCGCCAAGTGGTGCATCATGTGCCCGATAGCCACATGAATGCCTACGTGCGTTTCAAGCTGGCGATCACCGAAGACAATCCCACCATCAAACCCTATGCGGAAGATCGCTGGGCCGAATTGCCGGACAACCAAAGCACCTCTCTCGAAACTTCGTTGCTGCTTCTGGATTCCTTGCACACTCGATTCGTGTACCTACTGCGTTCCCTCACGCCGGAACAATGGAAACGAACTTTCCGCCATCCCGAACTAGGGGTTGTGCCTCTGGAGAAAAATCTGGCGCTCTACGCCTGGCATGGCCGCCACCACGTGGCCCACATCACCGAACTGAGAAGAAGTATGGGCTGGTAGGATTCCAATCACGCCGGGATGTGCAGCCGCCACAGCAAGTAGCTGGTTGCCTCGCGCAGCACCGCCAAGGCGCGCGGCAAGTCGCCATGCGGGCGGGAATCCGGCCGGGGCGCCACGTACACTTGCACTCCTTCGTGCTCCAACAATTTGCGGATGCGGAATACGTGATACTCGTCGCTGACCGCAAGGCAGCTATGCAGATGGTTGGCGCGCATGATCACGCCCACGCGTTCCGCGGACTCCGCCGTATTGGTTCCTTGGGTTTCCGCAATCAGTCCGGTTTCGGGCACGCCGCGCTGCATCAAGTAGTCGTGGCCCACCTGGCCTTCGTTGTAGCTCGGGTCGCCGCCAGAGCCGCCGGTCGTGATGATCACCGGCGCAAGCTTCCGCTGGTAGAGTTCCAGAGCATGATCGAGCCGGGCGCGCAACACCGGAGAGGGGCGGCCCGAATATTCCGCTGCGCCGAAAACTACGATGGCATCGGCCGGGCGGAGCTCTTCCGATCCCCGCTTCACGAACGATTCCGCCGGAGATAAAACCCAGAGAGAGGACCGCCGCCGTAGCCGCCAGTATCAGCAGCCAAAGCACAGGATGCGCCTTGCGGCGCGGCCGGACTGCGGCATTCTTCATCCTTGCGCGAAGAACTGCGAAATGTCCGATGCAGGGATGGCGCCTTCGCGCAGACGCGCCAGCGCGCTTCCTCATCGGTGAGGTCCACGATGGTGGAAGCCACTTCGCGCGGCGAGGTCCCGCCATCCACAATGATGGTAATGCGGTCCTGCAGCTGGTCGCGCACTCCCATCGCGGTGGTGCATTCGGATTCTCCGCTTAAATTGGCGGACGTCGCGGTGATGGGAATCTTGGCGGCTTGCACGACCGCCAGCGGAATCTGTGCGTTGGGCACGCGCAGCGCCACATTGCCGGTATTCGCCGTCACCTTCAGCGGCAGGCTGGACGAGGCTTTCACGATAATGGTCAGCGGCCCCGGCCAGTAGCGCCGCGCCAGGGCGTAGAACTCTTCCGGCAAGGGCTGCGAGAGTTCTTCCGCCTGGTCCACGCTCTCAATCAAGAGCGATAACGGCTTGTGGCGCGAGCGCGACTTGATCTCATACACGCGCTCCACCGCGCGCAGGTTGTAGGGATCGGCAGCCAGGCCATAAAACGTATCGGTGGGCATGCCCAAGACCTGGCCGGCGCGAATCTGGTCCGCCGCATACCGGATGAGCGAAGGCCTCGGGCTTATCGCAGTTAATCTTGACAAATTCCGGACGCACTAAGGGTCCTTCCCTGGACAGCAGAAATGGATGTTAAAACTGCGAAA
Source organism: uncultured Acidobacteriaceae bacterium (assembly GCA_963697035.1). Classification (GTDB taxonomy): domain Bacteria; phylum Acidobacteriota; class Terriglobia; order Terriglobales; family Acidobacteriaceae; genus PALSA-270. The sequence continues at coordinate 383,898 of CAVOMN010000006.1, forward strand.
CTTAACATACCACGAGCCGCGGCCACAAGCCGAGGAGAGATCAGTTCCAGGCTGGATTTCCCGGGAATTGACGGGTGCCAATGCGAGTTCACGCAACTCTATCCCCGCTTGCTCCCACTGCGAGTTTTTAAGGCCAGGCGCAACCGGGTGCTGATGCAAGGAAAAGATCGTCGAGCCACGTTTTTCTATGCCAGGCTTCTCAAAAGCACAGCCAGAGATTTCCTTCCACGCATCAAGTTCGCCCACTCCATACATGACCACCAGCTTCGGCTGATTTTCGCCCATCCTCTGCTTGATGACCTTAATGCGCTCTTCTCGAAAAATCTCGCGAGGTCTTTCCACTTTCAAACTTGAGGCCGCCAGACCGGACAGTTCGATGACGCACGTCTCCCCGCTCCGGCTTCCCCAGCGATCGCGCTGATATGTGCGAAGGGCTTCGTTGTCGGTGGACTTGCCCAAGAAAGCCATAAGTAGGATCATCAGCGGCCTCCACGTAGGCTGAAGCGCCGGCTTGTCGCGGTGCCAGCGGGTCGCGCGGATTTGCGCATGAAAGGCCCGGCAATCGTCCAGCTCATATTTTCCAAACAGCGACCAGGCTTTTACGCGCTGCTTGAGATCGTTTTCCTCGACGCGCCCCTGCCCCTGCTCCGGGCCGATAAACCAATATGGGGCATCCCATCGGCCATATCCGAAACTTCGCGTCGCCATTTCGCGCACATCTGCGTCCATCTTCCCTCCCACCACTACGTTGCTCATGATAGTTGCTAATGATAAAGGTGATCGAACCCGTGCCGCGGCGTTTTCCTCATGAACCGATACTACGCGAGCGCATTCGGTGGTCGCGAGCCGTGCGGGTTATCATGTCCCAACATGGCAATGGACATTCGAACCGATCGCGGCAACCGGGCAAATCACCGGCTGCGCCCCATTGAGGGGCGCCACAATGCCCTCGTAAAAGAGCTGCGGCGCTCCTTCGCCCGCGCGGAGTTAACTGCGGAGGGCGATTGTGCCGTCGAGGGCCTGCGGATCGTCGAGGAAGCCATCCGCAGCGGTCTGAGGCTGGGTGCGGTCTTCTTCAGCAGCTCGGCGGAAACCAAGGCGGAGCGCCTGTTGCCGCAAATTGGAAACCGCGTTGACACGTTGCTTTTGCCCGACAAGCTGTTTGCCGAGGTTGTTCCCAGCGAGACCCCGCAAGGCGTCGCCGCGTTGGTGCGGTTGAAAGACTTCTCTCTGCCCGATCTTTTGGCTAAGGCACAGAACGGTCCGCTGGTGGTGATCGTGGGCGTGCAGGATCCCGGCAATCTCGGCACCATCCTGCGCTCCGCCGAAGCCTTTGGAGCGGCGGGCGCCATCCTGGGAGAAGGCACCGTGAGCCCCTACAACTCCAAGGTTATTCGGGCGTCGGCAGGCTCGGTGTTTCGTCTGCCTTTTGTGCGCACCAAGTTGCCCGAAGCCTTAAGCGAGATGCGCAAAGATAAGCTGCGCCTGATCGCAACCTCATCCCACAAAGGAACGCCCCTGCCGGACGCCAGGCTCGACGGGCCTCTGGCAATTTTTATCGGCAGCGAAGGCGCAGGCCTGCCGCGCGAACTGCTGGCGCAAATGGACGAGTTGGTCGCCATCCCCCATTCGGCGAGCGTAGAGTCGCTCAACGCGGGGGTCGCGGCGAGTATCGTGCTGTACGAAGCGGCGCGGCAGAATGCTGTGATGCGGGATTCCGCTTCCTCAGGATGAAACGCCGCCATGGGCCTATTCGAAGCCACTCCGCATCCCGAGCAACCCGCTGACCGCACTCGTCCGCTGGCCGACCGTATGCGTCCGCGCACCCTCGACGAATTCATCGGTCAGGAACATCTGGTCGCGCCCGGCAAACCGCTGCGCACGCAGATTGAGCGCGATGATCTCGGCTCGCTCATCTTCTGGGGGCCTCCAGGCACCGGCAAAACGACCCTGGCGCAGATCATCGCGCACGTCACCAAAGCTGAATTCGTCGAGTTCTCGGCCGTGCTCACCGGAATCAAAGAAATCAAGCAGGTCATGGCCGACGCCGAACGCGCTCGGCAATACGGCACTCGCACCATCGTTTTCATTGACGAAATTCACCGCTTCAACAAGGCGCAGCAGGATGCTTTTCTTCCCCACGTGGAGAAGGGCAACATCCGGCTGATTGGCGCCACCACGGAGAATCCTTCGTTCGAAATCAACTCCGCGCTGCCTGTCGCGCAGCCGGGTGTACGTGCTCAAGCCGCTCACCGGAGAACAGATTGTTGCGCTTCTCAAGCGGGCCCTGGCCGATGAAGAACGCGGCCTCGGTGCCATGAAACTCAGCGCTTCCGGCGAGGTGCTGCGCCAAGATCGCGGCTTACTCCAGCGGCGATGCCCGCAGCGCATACAACGTGCTGGAAGTCGCCGCCTCGCTGCGCGCGCGGGCAAGCCGGAAAAGAAGTTGGCGCGGAAATTACCGATGCCATCGTTCAGGACGCCTTGCAAAAACGCATCCTGCTCTACGACAAGACCGGAGAAGAACACTACAACCTGATCTCCGCGCTGCACAAATCGGTGCGTAACAGCGATCCTGACGCGTCACTTTACTGGCTGGGGCGAATGCTCGAAGCTGGCGAAGATCCCCTCTACGTTGCGCGGCGTGTCGTCCGCATGGCGGTCGAAGACATCGGCCTGGCCGAACCGAATGCGCTTTCGCTCTGCATGGCCGCGCGCGATGCCGTGGATTTCATCGGCATGCCGGAAGGCAATCTGGCGCTGGCGCAAGCGGTCGTTTATCTGGCTCTCGCGCCCAAGTCCAACGCGCTCTACACCGCTTACAGCGACGTGCAGCAGGATGTCGAACGCACCGCCGCCGAGTCCGTCCCGCTGCATCTGCGCAATGCGCCCACTGCCCTGATGAAAGGTCTGGGCTACGGCGCAGGGTTATCAGTATGCCCACGATGTCGAAAGCAAAGTCGCCGACATGCAGTGCCTTCCCGACAATCTGCGCAACCGCACTTACTACCATCCCACCAACGAGGGCGTGGAAAAAAGAATTCGCGAGCGGATGCAGGAAATCAAACGACGTCGCGGGCAGCAAGAAGGCCCGGAAAAGACCTGAGGCTTGTTCTTATTCGATCATCCCAACGGCCTGACAGACCACGGGCACGGGGACGAAAGGAACCCATGCCTTTACACCCGAAGCCGACGGGGATTTTTACGGGCCCTTCTTCGTGCGATTTTGCGCCTGGGCCTCGGCTTCTTCGATGGCCTTGCGGAATTGGCTCACCGCCGGCACATCCGGGGAATGCAGAGCATCCTTCGCGATATAGCGCCAGAGCGGCGCCTCGCCCAAGACATCGGCACTTTGGCCCTCAAAGTCCTGCCGGCCTCGATACACCGTTAACATGTCCTGCGATGCCCCAATTTGTTCGCCGACGTGAGGCCCGGTGTTCGCGTCCGGATCGCTGAGATCCCGTGGTCTGTTGCCATGTTGAATGCCGATTCGAGTTGACTGACCGTCCGCATCGCCGGTTGATTCCGCGATCACCGGACGGTCGTCCACCGGGCCGCCACGCACGATCGGCGCCACCGTTTTTCCGGTTCCCCGGTGAACAATGAGAATCAGGTCGGCGCTGCGAGCCTCCATCACCAGATTGAACCGGCCCCACGTCATGATCGCGTTTTCGACATCCTGGCGGGCGATAGGGTTGTCGTTCGGATGATCGAGCGAAATCCCCTCCGCCGGATCGACTGCAACCAGCACACTATGCGCCTGGAGAACATCATCCGGTAGAAGCAATTTCTTTTTGTCTTTGTTCTTAGCGTTGCTGAAAGGCAGTGCGGCGAAGAGAAAACCCGCTAAATAGACTGCGAAGATACGACGGGACATAAAACCTCCAACCGCGGCCCCACGCGCACCATGACTTGTACTTTTAAATTGTACAGAAGAGAGAAGAATGGTAAAGCCCAAAAGATCAGCCTAGCCGCAGCTTGTGTTCTTTCAGAATGCAGCGGTCCATGATCACGAAAATCCCAGCTCTGCGTGCCTTTTCGGCGGCCCGCTCGTGGATGACTTGCTCCTGCATCCAGATGGCGGGAACCCGGCGGTGAATGGCCTGGTCCACAACTTCCTCCACAAATTCCGGCCGGCGAAAGATGTTCACAATATCGATTCTCTCCGGAATATCGAGCAGCGTAGGATAAGCTTTCTCGCCCAGGGCTTCGCTGATCTTCGGATTTACCGGAATAATGTGGTAGCCGTGAATCTGCATGTAAGCGGATACGCCATGACTCGGGCGCAGCGGGCTGTCCGAAAGCCCGACAACGGCGATGGTGCGGGCACGCTTGAGCAAATCGAGAATCGGGTCAGGCAAGGGCGAAGCGGCCATAGACGGCTATTGTAGCGAGATGCCGCTCCGGACGCCACAAACATTCGTGAGCCCACATTTCCCATGATGGAAATCCGTGAGACTGCCGCAGGCGCGACGTTCACAGTCAAAGTTCAGCCCCGCGCCCGCCAAAACGCCATCATCGGAGAGTTCGACGGAGCGCTAAAAATTGCTCTCACCGCGCCCCCGGTCGAGGGTAAAGCGAACGAGGCATGCATTGCGTTTCTTGCGAATCTTTTGAGTGTCCCTCGCTCTTCTATTACCATAGCCTCCGGCCAAACTAGCCGGAAGAAAGTGATTCGCGTCGCGGGATTGTCGGCTGCAGAACTGAGAAATCGCCTCGCCGTTGTAGCATCAGGAGCCAGGTTTGTCGCTATCCCAGCGCTTCCACGAAATCCGCACCGGCTTCGAGCGGCCCTTCTGGGTCGCGAATATCAGCGAAATCTTCGAGCGCCTGTCTTACTACGCGGCCTTTGCCTCGCTTGCCCGCTACCTGCATGAAGCGTCTGAACTTCCGGCGAGAGCGGCCAGCACGCTGACCGGCCTGTTCGGCGGACTGGTCTGGTTCCTCGCCATCTTCGGAGGCACGCTCGCCGACCGTCTGGGCTTCCGCCGCGCCCTTTCGCTCGCATACTTGATTCTCAGCTGCGCCTATTTCCTGATCGGCTCCATCGGTGCCCCGTGGCTGGCCGCCACTGCGCAACGCCATTCCCCTGATCGTTCTCGTCGCCGCTCGTCCTGATGTTGCCCGCGCTCGGCATCGCGCTGGTCAAACCATGCGTGGTCGGCACGACGGCGCGAGCCTCTAAGGAAAACGTCCGCTCCATCGGCTATTCGATCTACTACACTCTGGTAAACATCGGCTGGGCGGCCGGGCCCTATCTCGCCTCCTGGATGCACCAGCACATGCGCGTTTAAAAGGTATTCCTCGTCGCCGCCGTCAGCGTCTTCGCATGTTCTTCGCCGTGCTGATCTTCTTCAAGGAGCCGCGCCGCTCCGAAGTCGAAACTGCGAAGTACCGTCAGCGTTCGGTCGCTAGGCCGCGCAAGCAATTTCCTTCACCGTCGATCTGCCGATCCGGCGCTTCATGCATTTTTCTGCTGATATTTTCCGGCTACTGGATCGTCTTCTGGCAGCAGTACATCATTCTGCCCATCTACATTCACGATTACATCAATCCGAGCGCCACCGAATTGATGCTGGTCACCGGCCCGCTGACCGTGATTTCCTGCAAATGCTGGTCAGCTTACTGACCCAGAAGCATGCCCGCCTTCCGCGCCGTCATCGCTGGGCACGCTGATTTCGTCGCTCGCCTGGATCATTCTGCATCGCGCAGCCGACAGTGCCCGGGAGTGATCTGTCGACTCTGTTCGTCGTTTCGCTCGGCGAAATTACTCAGTCGCCGCGCTACTACGAATACATCTCCCGCCTCGCTCCTCCCGGACAGCAAGGCACCTACATGGGTTTCGCCTTCCTGCCGATTGGCATCGGCTCGCTGATCGGCGGCTGGTTCGGCGGAATGCTAATGCGTCATTTCGGCGAAGTAGCGCACCAACCGGCAGCGCATCTGGTGGGCCGTTACCGGCGTAGGCATGCTCACTGCGGTGCTGCTGTGGATCTACGACAAGACGTTTAGACCGGCGGATAAGCCGGCAGCCTGAAAGGCAATTTCGTATCGGGGTACGGCTTCAACCGCACCGTTAATCTGGTTCACTCCGAATTCCTCGCCCATGGGGCGCAATTTCGCCCACCGATTAAAACCTCAGGCGGGATAGAAATACTAAAGACGACAGCTATCCCATCCAGGGATCAATCACAGCCACATCAATGTCCTTAAAATGCGCGGTGTGGCGGGTCGCGAGCGTGGCGCGCTGCGCCAGCACAATCCCTGCAATCATCGTGTCGCGCAGCTCAACCGGCTGCCCCGTCTTGTGCCGCGAAGCCATCAGATCTCCAGCTTGCTCAGCTGCGGCAACGTCGAATGGAATCACGCGATGGCCGAGTTTTTCCAGGACGGCTGCGAATGCCGTCATGAGTAAGGATCGCCGCTTGCCCGCAGCCATAATCCGCAGACCGAAGCGGACTTCAAGCAGCGTGATCGAAGTGGTCCAGATGGAACTCCGCGGCTGCCGGTCGAGCCACGCGATCACTTGCGGATCCGGCGTTTGGCGCATCAGCGCCGAAAGAACGTTGGTGTCGAGGACGATCATTTTTCGGACAACGACGTCTCAGGCGATCATTTTCGTGATCACTCCTCAAACGATGCCGGCGTGATGCTGTGACCCCTTAACTCCGGCAGATCGAAGTCAAGGCCACCTTTGGCGAACAAACTCGATATTTCCGTCCCCAACCCTGTGGCCGGAAGATCTTCATCGTTCACCGCCACACGGAGAATGTCCCGAACTTCCTCTTCCATGCTGCGCCCATTCCTCCGGGCACGGCGTTGCAAGCGCGCTTTCACCGAATCGGCGATGTTACGAACTACGAATTGGGCCATGAAGGGACGCCTCTTATTGATATCATGATATCACAATGATCTCTCGAACGCCAACCCAGGAACATTGCTAGAATAGTCCTTCACCCATGGACCTCTCCGCCATTCAGGCCGCACTGCGCGAGCGCAACATCGACGGCTGGCTTTTCTACGACCATCATCATCGCGATCCCATCGCCTACCGCATTCTGGGATTGCCCGCCAGTCTCATGGTCACGCGCCGCTGGTTCTACCTGATCCCCGCGCAAGGCGAGCCCGTGAAGCTGGTGCACAAGATCGAGGCCGGGCATCTCGATTCCCTCCCCGGCCGCAAGCAGGAATACGCGGCATGGCAGGAGCTGTTCGACGGCGTCAAGGCGATGCTCAAGGACCACCGCGACATCGCCATGCAGTACTCGCCCAATAATCTGGTTTTCTACATTTCGCTGGTGGACGGCGGCACCCTCGAACTGATTCGCGGACTGGGCAAAAACGTCCTCAGCTCGGGCGATCTGGTGGCGCAATTCGAAGCCACCTGGACCGAAGAGCAGATCAAAACCCACTTCGCCGCCCGCGACGCCGTGGACGCCATCACCGCCGCCGCCTTCCAGGAGATCGGCCGCCGCGTCCGCAAAGGCGGCACGACCGAGTACGAAATTCAGCAGTGGTTCATGGAAGCCTTCCGCCGCGAGAACCTGGTCACCGACGATCCGCCCATCGTCGCGGTCAATGCCAACAGCGGCAACCCGCACTACGAGCCGAATGCCGGCACGTCTGCGCCCATCCGCGAGGGCGATTTTGTGTTGCTCGACGTTTGGGCGAAAAAAAATACTCCCGACGCGGTTTACTACGACATCACCTGGACTGGCTTCATCGGCAAAGCGCCGTCGGACCGCATGCGCGAGATTTTCCAGATTGTCCGCGACGCGCGCGATGCCGGCGTCAAAGACCGTGCAGGACGCCGTGACCGCCAAACGCGCCATCGCCGGCTGGGAAGTGGATCGCGCGGTTCGCGGCCACATCAAGCAGGCCGGCTACGGGCAGTATTTTATTCACCGCACCGGGCACTCCATCGGCACCGAAATTCATGCCAACGGCGCCAACATGGACGATCTCGAAATTCATGACGAGCGCCGCATTCTGCCCAACTCCTGTTTCTCCATCGAGCCCGGCATCTATCTTCCCGAGTTCGGCGTGCGCAGCGAGATCAATGTGCTGGTCCGCCCCAAAGCCGCCGAAGTAACCGGTAAAATTCAACGTGAGATTGTGATCATCTGAATGGCAAATACCTCCTCGGTCAAAACAAGCGCAAGCCTCGCCGCCCGTTCACCGCGATGTCGGTGGTCGCTCCGGCGGTCGGCCTGGCTGATTCCCGGCGCCGGTCACCTCATTCAGAAGCGCTGGATTCGCGGCCTGCTGCTCATGGCCTCGATCGGCACCATGTTCGTTCTCGGCCTGCTGATGGAGGGCCATGTCTATGCCCCCAACAGCGGCGACATCCTCGACATTCTCGGCTTTGTCGGCGATGTCGGCGCCGGAGCGCTCTACATCATGAGCCGCGCCATGGACTGGGGCGCACCCGCCATCGCGCACGCTACCGCCGACTACGGCACCAAATTCATTATCGTCGCCGGCCTGCTGAATTTCATCAGCGTCGCCGACGCCTACCACATCGCCATCGGAAAGAAGCAATAATGATGATGATGCCGGACGCCTTCGCTCCTCTCGCCGTCGTTCTAGCGCCCTCGCACTTCACCGCCGCCGTTCTGTTCGCGCTCTTCGCCTCCATCGTCTTCGCCATTACGCAACGCAGCGGCGTCCGCGAACAGGTCCGTTACGGCCTGTACTGCTTTGCCATGTTCGTCGGTGGAGTATTCGTCGCCGGCTGGCTGATGTTGCTGCTGAGAAGGTAGCTTCAGTGGCTAGTGATTAGTGATTCGTGATTAGTGATTCGTGATTAGTGATTGGTGATTGGTGATTTGGGTGAACGAGAATGTTTGCCCAATGCAACGCGATTGAGGGAGACTTCGGCTCTCTCTAATCACTAGCAACTAGTCCCTGGCCACTGCCTTTACCCCTCCCACACAAACGCATCGAACACCCGTTTCGTATCGAATCCCAGGCGCCGGTAGAGGTCCACGGCGCGGCTGTTGGCCTGAGTCACCGTGAGCGAGAGGAGAGAAAACTTCCTTTGCCGCAGATTGGTCATGGTGGCCGCTAGCAAAGTCTCCCCCAGCCGCTGCGAGCGGAACTCCGGCAGCACGCACACCTGAGTTACATGGCCCACATCGTGGCGCACGCGGGAGCACAAGATTACGCCTACCATGCTTCGCGCCCGTTTGTGCATCGCCACAAACGAAGCGTCGGGATCGAACGTCCCGCACCCTGGAAAGCGCACAATGTTGTTCAAAAAGCGCAGCGAGCCGCTCAGGCTCCGGTATTGATCGTTGATCTGCGAATCCACATGCCCGCGGTACGCCACCGTGATCAGTCCCGCAGCCGCCTGGTAATCCTGCTCGTTCCAGCGCCGGATCTCAATCTCCGGCCCGGTTTGCCCGTGTGCCGGATTTTGCGCATTCAGCGGCAAGGTCATGAACAATCGCTGATGCCGCTGAAATCCCTGGCTGGTGAACGACTCCGCCACTTCTCCCGACTCATGCAGCAGAAACTGGGCTTCCACGCGGTGAATCCCCGGCGATTGCTGCAGAGTTTCAATGACATGCGTCAGCAGCTGCGACTCAACTTCACGCGGCGCCGTTAGCCTCCCTCCGTTGGCCACAAAGAGGTCGCCAATCACTCCTTTGTTGCCCTCGTACACAAAGAATGCGTACCCGCAAAGGCTGCCCCGCTCTACCGCCGCGTAACCGGGCAGAATTTTGGTGTCGGCATAGCGCAGAATCATCTCCGCCGACGGCGATAATCCCACGACAGCAACCGCGCCCACTTCTGCGTCTCATCCTCCAGCAAAGGACGCAGGTCCAGTCGAAGAAAAGTGCCGGAGATCGAGAATTTCCACCAGGGCTCCCGTAGCAGGCAGCGCGTCCGCGCCGGATTGCACGAATTCGGAGTGTAGTGCTTCGCTCCGCCAGGAGGCAAACCGGGGAACACGGCGAAGCAACAGGCTTGTGGCGCGGATACTCCTGAGAGATGTGATCCTTTCGAACGACGTGTGCCCCATCTTTCGCGATTTTTGCGAAAGGTGGGATTCCACGGACCTCGGAGCGATCACTGGATCCATGTGCGGTGCGCAGGTTGCCCCATCCTAAATTTCGTGTTCTTTGCGAAATTCAGAGCCGCCCTGAGCTTGTCGAAGGGGTGGGAATTCCGAACCACGTGGGGACAGCCGCCCTCGGCTGTCCAGTCGCCGACAGGGCGACGGCACCGTCCTAAATTTCGCGCGGATAGAGCCGCAACTATAGATATTGCCTAATATGAAACGGGCGGCTCATGACGCAGGCAATAATCTATAATCCGGCGGGTAAATGAAGAATGTCGGATATTTTCTCGCCCATCTAACGGTGAGTTGGTTAGGCATTCCCTTTGCCGTGGCGCCCTTCATGGCCTTTACCCTAATTGCATTCCTTCACCAGATACATCCGGCGGTAAGCTTCAGAGCGGCAAATTGGATACTGACCGAAACACCGTTCTTCCCGACCCAGATTCTCTTGGGACTTACATGCGGATTCTTGCTGGGACGGCGCATGCGGCACCAAGTGATGTTGTGGACATGGACAGTGCCCGCACTATCGCTTGTTCTCGCGGTTGCCTTTATGCCGATTGGTCCCGTAATCATGCCTGATCTTGGAATTTCGCGGCTAGGTCACTTCTTCGGGACGAGTTGCCTTCCACAAAATCACTGTCTCGCCCAGCTCATTGTAACCATGCCTTTTTATTCCGCTGCCGCATATTCGTTCGGGGCTTTCATGGCTCGAATCCGAATGCACCCAGTCAATCCATCGGCATCCGAACTCAACGTCGCTAGTCGGTAGTCAGATCATTAGCGTCACGATAAGACTGACACTCTTATCCCCACTACGCCCTGATCTCCCCCAATATCCTCTCCATCGCCTTTTCCAGCGGCCCTTCCAGCGAGAAGCCGCTGGCGCACTCGTGGCCGCCGCCGCCGAAGCGCTCCGCCACGGCCGCTACATTCAATCCGCCTTTGCTGCGCAGGCTCACGCGATAACGTCCGTCCGGAAGTTCCCGCAGAAACACCGCCACCTCAACATCGCGGATGGCCAGCGCATAGTTGACCAGACCTTCGCAATCTTCTTCTTTCGCGCTCCGAAGCGCTCCATCTGCTCCTGGGTCACCCAGATCATGGCCAGTGAGCCCTCGCGCCGCAGATTCGACAGATGCCGCGCCCAGCAGCCGCATCTTGGCCGTCGAGTGTCCGAAATAAATGTTGCGCGCGCACTGCCACCGGGTCGGCTCCGGCCCGCACCAGCTCGCGCGCCAGCGCAGAAGGTATGCTCGTTCGTGCCGGCGAACATGAACGATCCTGTATCGGTTAGCAAAGCGGTGTACAGACAGGTGGCGACTTCGGGAGAAATCTCCGCTCCCACCGCCGCGGCCAGGCGATAAACCATCTCCGCCGTCGCCACCGCCTCCGGATCGATCCAGTTCACGTGCGGCGAACGGGCGGCCGCTCAAATGATGATCAATGCTGATGAGAAAGCGGTTCTCCAGGCCTTCCAGCCGCGTGCGCTGCACGCTCTCGCACTCCAGAATGATGGCCGCTTCGTAATTTCCGTTGACCCGTTCCGCCTGCACCACCCTGTCGGCAAAGGGCAGCATCTGGTAGATGCGCGGCACCCCTTCGCGCAGCACGACTTCGGCTTCTTTGCCCAGGGAGCGCAGAATCTGGCAGCAGGCCAAGGCCGAGCCGACGGCATCGCCATCGGGACGCGCATGGGAAGTGAGCAGAAAGCGGTCGCGTTGCTCGATCTGCTTGAGAACTTCCTTCAGCATGGGGGCCCGGTTTCCCTCCTGCGCTGGCTTTATCTGTCTAACGATGCGGTCCGACTGCCATCCTAGCGCGGCTTTGTGCGCTAGGGTTGGGATCCGCACGAAGGCCTGCGCTCGAACCCATCACGCCCTGGGGGCGCTGGCTATCGCTGTCTTTTTTTTCGTGCGGCTTAACAGTTCTTCGACTCTGGCCTCGTGTTGCCCGAACCGGTCCACCTGAAAATACAACTCCGGCGGACGCCGCAGATGCAGCCGCTCGGCCACTTGCCGGCGAATATATCCCACGGCCGTCGTCAGGCCTTCCAGCGAACGCGCCGCCTCGGTATCGTCACCCTCCACGGTGACGAACACGCGCGCCGAGCGGGAATCGTCCGCCAGCGCCACGCTGCTCACGCTCACCAGTCCAATGCGCGGGTCGGCCAGTTCCCCCTCCACAAGGGTTTCTATCTCCTCGCGCAACGCCTCAGCCAGACGCTCGCGATGGTACTTGGCCCCGCGCTTCTCCACACCTACCTCGTCGTAAAACGAAAGAGGATATCAGAAAAAGGGGGTTTTGGGGCGGGCCGGAGGAGGGACAGGGTCGGAAGAGGGACATCCGATGCGCGGTCGGCCGGATCAGACTTCCCTGGCGTCAAAAATCAGCAGATCCGCGGAACTCAGGTTCTTCAGGTCGGCGGCAGCGGCCTGTCCTTCGGCGCTCGCAAACGCCTTTTGAATCGCCGCCACATTGTCAAACTGCAACGTCGCAACCAGATGCACTCCGGACGGCCCGCCGGGCGCTGTCACGGGGCCTTGGCTGATTTGATACTTTCTGAGCCCAGGTAGTTTCTTGGCGATTGGAATGTGGGTCTCAACGTAATGTTTGTCAAAAGCCGCTGCATCTTTCGGTGTCTTGTAAATCACCACTAGTTGAGCCATTCCATTTCTCCGTTTTGAAGTCTCAATACGCTTCTAATGATTTCGCGGTGCAATCATCTCACCGATGTCCTTGAACTCCAAGTGTACGATCATCCTTTGCGCCCTCTGCGCGCATTGCTCCGCGATCTCCGCGGTCGAAGGCTTTTGACTTTCCATTCCCAATTCGGGAAAAGGCTTGTCAAGCCCCTAAAGCCTCGATATTCGCCTAAGTCTCTCATTCGCCGGGAAATATAAATGTTGGCAAGCATGTCCCATTTACCCCCTCCAATTTGCTAGTCTAAAAATAGGCCTGGATGTTTTCAGCCGCGCAGTTCTAGACACCTCGCGGCCGTGGGTGCAGAGCTATCGGGCTCCTGCCACGAACATCTTAAAGCGGGCCCGACGCGCCACTTGGTTGGCCCAAGGCTCGCGCCCGCAGTGGAAGTGATCACTTCCCATTAATCAAGTTCAGATTCCGAATTACCACAGAGGACACAGGGGAGCACAGAGGAAACAAAAAATTCTCTGTGTTCCTCCGTGTCCTCTGTGGTTAATAAGAATAGAAAGGACTTACAAAAACTCCACAAACGAATCCGCGACATCGGCGCCGCAGTTGTTGGCGACGCGCGTGGCATGGCGCTCCACATTTTTCATGAGCCCATCCAGATAATCGCGCGAATCGGAGACGCTGACCACCCCAATCGTCGCACGATTCCACAACCCGCTGGCCTCAAGCTCAGCCACGCTTACGTTGAAGTGTGCCCGCAGACGGTCTTTCAAACTCCGCACCACTTGCCGTTTGTCTTTGAGCGACTGCGCCGCTTCAATGCGCAGCTCCAGGGTGAGAAAGGCAATCATGAGCTTTCAGCCGTCAGCTTTCAGCTTTCAGTTGAAAAACACAGGGCTAGCTGAGGGCCGATAGCTGAAAGCTGAGACCTGGTTTTACGCAATCACTTCCGCCGCGACCTTCTCCGTGACGAAGGCTTCGATCACGTCGCCTGCTTTGATGTCGCCGTAGTTGGCGATGGAGATGCCGCACTCCATGCCATTGGTGACTTCGCTGGCGTCGTCTTTGAAGCGGCGCAGCGAGCCGACTTTGCCGGTGAAGACGACCACATTGTCGCGCAGCAGGCGCACTTCGGAGTCGCGCTTGATCGTGCCCATCGGCCACGCGGCAGCCGGCAATCGTGCCCACTTTCGGAATGCGGAAGGTTTCCAGCACCTCGGCGCGGCCCTGGTAGGTTTCCTTGATGGTCGGCTCCAGCAGGCCGCTCATGGCGCGCTTGATTTCATCCTGCAGCTCGTAAATGATCGAGTGCAGGCGGATGTCCACTTTTTCCTGCTCCGCCAAGTTCCTGCGCCTTGCGCTCCGGCCGCACATTGAAGCCGATGATGATGGCGTTCGACGCCGAGGCCAGCAGCACATCGGTTTCGGTGATCGCGCCTACGCCGGAGTGCAGCAGCTTGAGCCGCACTTTGTCGTTCGACAGCTTGGCCCAGCAGATCGGTGAGCACTTCCACCGAACCGCCCACGTCGGCTTTCAGGATGACGTTCAGTTCCTTGATGCCGGCGGTCTTGAGCTGCTCCGCCAGGCCTTCCAGCGAAACTCGCGAGCTCTTGGCCAGCATGATTTCGCGGGCCTTCTGTTCGCGATATTCGGAGATGCCGCGCGCTTTGTCGCGGTCGGCGACCACTACAAACTGATCGCCCGCCTGCGGCAAGCCTTCCATGCCGAGAATCTCAACCGGCGTGGAGGGCGGCGCTTCCTGCAAGGGGTTGCCGCGATCGTCGAACATGGCGCGAACTTTGCCGTAGACGTTGCCCACAACAAAATTGTCGCTGGTGCGCAGGGTGCCGTTCTGCACCAGCACCGTGGCCACCGGACCGCGTCCGCGATCGAGCTTGGCTTCGAGCACCACGCCGCTCGCCGGCCGCTCGGGTGTCGCCCTGAGTTCCTGCAAGTCCGCCACCAGGCAAATCATTTCCATCAGCAGATTGAGATTGGTTTTCTGCTTGGCGGAAACATCCACGAATACCGTCGTGCCGCCCCAGGCTTCCGGCATCAGGCCGCGATCCGCCAGTTGCTTCTTCACCCGATCGGGCAACGCGTCGGGCTTGTCAATTTTGTTCACCGCCACAATGATCGGCACTTCCGCGGCGTGCGCGTGATCAATGGCTTCGAGCGTTTGCGGCATAACGCCGTCATCGGCGGCCACCACCAGCACCACGATGTCGGTAGCTTTCGCGCCGCGTGCGCGCATGCGGGTGAAGGCTTCGTGGCCCGGCGTATCGAGGAACACAATCTGCCGCCCATAGGCCGGCGATTCCTTGTCCTGAATCGTGACCTTGTACGCGCCGATGTGCTGCGTAATGCCGCCGGCTTCGCCGCCGGCAACATTGGTCAGGCGAATGGAATCGAGCAGCGTGGTCTTGCCGTGATCCACGTGGCCCATGATGGTGACCACGGGAGGCCGGGTTACAGTTTCGACCGCCGCGCCTTCCTCGCCGGTCGCGCCGGAGGAAATTTCCTTGGCCGTCTGCTCTTCGAAGCTGATGACGTTGCTCTCCGCGCCGAAGAAGCGCGCCATCTCGGTGGCCAGTTCGGTATCGAGAGACTGATTGACGGTGGCGAATACGCCGCGCCCCAGCAGGCGCGCGATCAGATCCTTGGCGCGAATTTCCAGCTTCTCCGCCAGATCTTTTACGCTGATGCCTTCGGTGATGGTGATGCTGCGCGTGATCGGCTGCGGCTCGTTCGACACCACCATGCGCGGCGGCGGCGTGTAGCCCTTCATCGGGCCTTCTTTTACTCCGCGCGGAACATAGCGCTGGCCGGGACGGCGCGCGGGACCGCCAGGACGGCTGCCAGGACGGGTTGGACCCGGAGGCGGCGCGCCGGGGCCGACTCCAATCGGCCGCGCGCCGGCGGGCGCTTGCCGCGTCGGATGCATGGGACGCCGCTCGCCGGGACGCACCGGCGGACGCGCAATGGGCGCGCCCGGGACGCGGGCGCTGAAAAATCGGCTGCCCGGGAACCGGACGTCCCGGAGCAGGCCGAGGCGCGGCCGCGCCTGCGGGCTGAGCCGGACGCGCCGGCGGCGCCGAAGTAAACCGGACGCGGCCCCGTCTGCGGCACGATCATGCGCGGCGAACGGCGGCTCGGGAGACGGCAGGACGCACCGCAATCGGCGTCTGCGGCCGCGGCACAACCGACGGCGCAGCCGCTTGCGCGGATGGCGGCAGCCACCGTGGCAGTGCGGCGGAGCAGCTGCAGGCGGCGCAGGCTTGAGCCGGCGGCTGCGGCAACCGGAGGCGGCGCCACGACACCGGACGCGGCGGTGGTTGCACCGGAACTAACAAGCGGGCGGCGGCGCAGCTACTGGAGGCTTGGGCGCTGCGGGCGCGATCGGCCTGACTATGCTGGGAGCAGCGGACACCGGCGGAGCGGCCGCTTGCGCTTCAACCGGGGCGCTGGCGAGCAGGCCGCGACGGACTGGACGGAACCGCAGGTGGCAGCCGGTGCGTGAGCCTGCGCCTGCTGGCTGCGCAAAAGATTCAGAACATCGCCTGGCTTGGAGATGTGCGAAAGATCAATCTTGGTCTTGATTTCGTCGCCGTCGCCGCGGCTGGCGCGCTGCGCCTTGCTCGCACTCGGCGACTCGCCCGCCTTGCGGAAGTGAGCCCGCACTTTGTCGGCTTCGAAATCTTCAACAGAACTGGAATGGGTCTTCTTCTCGGTGACGCCAACCTCAGTCAGCACATCGAGAATCGCTTTGCTTTTGACTTCCAGCTCCCTGGCCAGATCGTTGATTCGAATCTTGCTCATCCGCCTTTTTGTTCCTCCGGAATTCTCCCGCTAAGTCTTCATGTCAACCTCACGGTATCGATTTGCGTCACCGCTACTTCAGCCGTCGGCCGAAGCGCGCCAGGCTCACTCGATATTCTCCGTCGTTCCGGGCTGCTCTGAATTCTGTCGCCCCGGCATCCGCGCCTGCCGGCTCTTCGGAGCGGCTTCCGCAGCCGGAGCCGCCGCCTTCGGTTCCGCTGGCGCCTCTGCGCTCGGCTTCCTCCGGCCACCGGTTCCGCAGCGGCCGCTTCTTCCGGCGCCGACCTCGCCTTCGGCAAGCGCTTCCCCAGCCGCTTCCGGCGCAGCCTTCGACCACTCCGCCTTCCAGGCTGGAGAAATAATTATTGACCGCCAGGCTGATTTTTTCCACCGTCTTGGGGCCGATTCCCTCGATGGCTTCAAGTTGCTCCGGCGTCATGTCCGCCAGCGCCTCGACCGTCGTAATACCGGCGGCGCTCAGTTTCTCAATGAGGCCTTCGCCCAGGCCGGGCACGCTCTCGAGCGGAGTGGTTGCCGGCGGCAGCATGGCCGACATCTGCTGCTCCACTTCCTGCCGCTTCTCTTCCTCGCTCTTGATGTCAATCTTCCAGCCCAGCAGCTTGGCCGCCAGCCGGACATTCTGTCCCTTCTTCCCAATGGCCAGCGAAAGCTGGCTGTCATCCACCACGACTTCCAGATGTTTATCGGCGGAGTCGAGCACAGTCACGCGGCTGACTTTGGCCGGCTGCAACGCCTTTTCGGCGAAGGTGACCGCGTCTTCGTGGTACTCGATGATGTCAATCTTCTCGCCCCGCAGTTCGCGGATGATGGACTGCACCCGCATGCCCTTCATGCCCACGCAGGCGCCCACCGCGTCCACGTCTTTGTCTTTCGACATGACGGCAATCTTGGTGCGCTCGCCGGCCTCGCGCGCGATGGCGCGGATGACCACGGTGCCGTCGTAAATTTCCGGAACCTCGGTCTGGAACAGATGCTGCACCAGCTCCGGCGCGGCGCGGGACACCACGACCGCCGGGCCTTTCGAAGCCTTTTCCACCCGCGCAATCACCACCCGCACCCGCTCGCCGATGGCGAAGGATTCCAGCCGTGACTGCTCTTTGCGGGGCATGCGCGACTCGGCTTTGCCGAGATCGAAAATCATGTCGGGGCCTTCGATGCGCTTCACCGTGGCGTTGACGATCTCGCCGACGCGGCCAATGTATTCGTTGTAAACCGTATCGCGTTCGGCCTCGCGCACCTTCTGGAAGATGACCTGCTTCGCCAGTTGCGCGGCAATGCGGCCGAGAATTCCCTCGGTGGGCTTCGGGAATCTGCAACTCCCCGCCCACTTCCAGCGCCGGGTCAACTTTCTTGCGCATCCTCCACGGTGATCTGTAACAGAGGATCTTCCACCTGCTCCGGCGTCTCTACCACGGTGCGAACCGCGAAGGCGCGAATCTTGCCGGTTTCCTTGTCGAGCTCGGCGCGCAGATTTTCCTGCGTCTTGTAGTACTTGCGCGTAGCCACAACAATGGCGTCTTCCACCGCGCCAACTACGATGCGCGGGTCAATGCCTTTTTCGCGGCTGAGTGCGTCAATTGTGTTGTAGAGCTCGCTTGCCATAAAAGTATTCCGTTATCAAGATCATCAACCAGCTTTCAAATCTCTGGCACCAGGTTCGCCTTCTCCACGTTCGCCAGCTCAATCTCGAGCTTCGTCTGACGTCCGCCGCCAATTTCACTTTCTTTCGCGCCGGGCTCAAGGCCAGCGTCAGCCGGCCCTCCTGAAAATTTCTCCAGCCGCCCTTCAAAATGCCGGTTGCCATTCACCGGCTGGCGCGTCGTCAGCTTCACCAGGCTCCCGGTGAAGCGCTCATAATCCGCCGCCCGGAACAACTCCCGGTCCAATCCCGGAGAAGAAACTTCCAGCAAATACGAACTGCCCGGCACCACATCTTCCACGTCGAGAATCGTGCTGACCTCGCGGCTAAGGTTCGCGCAATCCTCGTGCGTGACCCCGGCGGGCTTATCAATCACAATCCGCAACATGCGCGCTTTGCCGCCGCCGCGCAGTTCGACGTCGACCAGTTCCAGTCCACTGGAAGCGGCCACCCGCTCCGCAATCTCGCGCACTCGATCGGCAGCAAATGCCATTAAATCAATCGTTTGCGACTGCTGCAGACGCCCCGAAAAGTACCCGGAAACTAAAAAGTGGGCTTGCGCCCACTGGTGTGTTTCGCCAATTGCTCGGTACTACACAACAGTTTCCAAACATCAATATACGCTGCCGAGGAACCAAAAGACAAACCGGGCAAAGGCGTAGAAAAGCGGAACAAACGGCAATACCCGAGGTCGAAGAGGCAGAAATTAAAGACGACGCCAGCATCTTACGGAACCTGCACGCTCTGGTTCACTGCAGCCAGATGGTGATCTTCCGAATCCTGGACTACCTCGCGCAAAAGATAAGTTCCGGGCTTGAGCTGGAAGGTATTTCGTATGGCGACCCCTTTGGCGCGCATATCCTTTAGCTGGTCGTCGGGCAGCTTGAGATCAAACTGTTTCTGTTCCCCGGTTACCCATTTGCCGTCGCCGTCGTAGATTCCCGCGACAAAAATCAACAGGTTGACGTTGCGGTCGCCATCCTTTCGGAAGCGCACTGAATTCAGATCCAGCTTGACCAGCACGGCCAGCTCTTTCGATTCTCCCGCCGACGGCTCGATCTGAGTGCTGACCGCGACGGTGAGTTGATGAAATTCTTCTCGCGAAGCCACCAACTGGCGGAATCGGTCTTTTTCTTCGGCTTCCTGCGTTTTTTCGTCGTGCTCCTGGCGAATGGCGAAGTACCCGCGGCGCGCTTGCAGCGTGCCTTTCGCTTGGATCAGCTTCACTTGCAGCTTGTGGAATTTGCCATCGAGATTGCTGGGGGCAAAGGCGAGCATATAAGAAACCGGCTCTTCGCCCAACCTGGCGAATCCAGCCTTGAGGTCATTGTTGTGATGGAAGAAGTCGCCGCCCGTCTCCTCGGCAATTTGCGCCAGGACAGCGCTGGCGTAAAGCTCACGCGATCCGGCGAAGGAATTCATCAGGCTGATGGACTGGGGATCGATGGTTGTGGAGACGTCGCTTCCCGGCATAAGCAGCGGCAACCCTTTTGGATCGAGCGAGCTGATGACGATCTGGGAATTGAGCGCATGATCTATGACGCCGTTGAGTTCGTCTTGTAGATGTTCCGAAATGAAACCCGGCGAGGTCAGGATGATTTCTTTTTGCCCGGACATGCGTGCCATGCCCAGCACGACGGCGTTCAGCATTCCTACGCTGCGCTGCGAACGCTGCCGCGCCTGGGTCAGGATAACCTCGGCGTCGTGCGTCACATATGCGACAAGCACATCTGGAGGAGGACAGTCGGGTAGCGGATCACCCGGTTTACCCAGCGATGAAGTGCCGGCCGGAGGGCAGGCGTGGCAACGATTCTTCAAATCGCTGACCGCGAGGCCAGTAGCGTCTCCATCTTCGTGATCCACGATTCGTTCTGCCTGATAGTCGGAAATCTCCGGACAGCCCTTCTGGTTGGGAAGCGGAACGACTCGCGTAAGCGCATCGTGCAGCGTATTCAAATCGGATGTGAAGTCGGTGTGGACTTTGCCGGAAGAAGTGAAGATCGCGGCGCGGTCAGGGGGCTTCAGACTTTTTGCCAGATAACCGTCCGCGGCATCGCGAGCGCTGTCGATCTCATCCAACGCCATATTCAGATCGTCGAAGTAAAACGCAATCTCCCGCGGTACCGGGGAGGAGCAGCCACGACCGGTTGTTTTGACTCCGCGGCCGATCCAGGCGCAGACGGCGCCGGAGACCCCGCGGACCCAGCCTCCACCGAGAATTGGGATATCTTCTGCTCCTCGCCATTGTCGAAGAGGCTAAAATTCTCCTTCTTCAGATTGCCCAAGGGGCGTCCCTGCGAATCGCGCACCACCACGCGCACCACCACGAGGTTGCTCTCCACTCGCAACTGAAATTGCGCCGCACTCTGGGCGGAGGCGGAATCCGCCAGCGGTGGAGGCTGGCTGCCATTCTGCTCAGCTTGCGTCGCCGGTCCGGTTGGCTTGTTGCCCGCCTGGGCGTACAGTGCGAAAAGCAGCGCGGCCAGCGACAAGAGAAGCAGGCGCGAAGGAGTGAGGAGTGAGCGTCTCATCTGGAGCGATCCCGTAGAGGTGACCTCGATCGAATCGGAAAGCGAATGAGCAACTTGACTATCTCCTACTATAGTAGTAGACGTACAAACTGAACAGTAAAAATTCCGGGCCCAACGAACCAGACTGGAACTTTCCTCATGGAGACATTTTGGATGTGGTGATTCGATCGGTGTTCATGGGCCTGCTGATCCTTGCCACTCCGGCGTGGGCGCAGAGTTCCGCGTCCCGGCCCGATCCGGCTGCCGTTTTTCAGCGCGCCCGCACCCGCTTGCTGGCCGATGCCGTCCGCATGCCGCGCTACACCTGTGAGCAAAACATTGTGCGCCATTTCTACCGGGCAGACTCCAGCGGAAGCTCAGACGTTGCGCCACCATTCTCGCCAAACGGGAAAAGCGGAAACAGGAGCTGCACGACTTGTCCTGGGACCGGTTGCAGCTCGACGTCGCCGTTGCCAGACGACAAGGAAATTCATTCCTGGCCCGACGCTCCCAGATTCAATGAAGAGGAAATCCGTAAGCTGGTCAGCAACGGACCTTTCGGAAACGGGGATTTCCGGAACTTTATCACCGGAATATTTGGCGGCTCGGCCACGGTAAAATTTGGGAGCGGAGCGCATGGTCAATGGACGAAACCCTATTCGAGTACGCCTTTACCGTTACCCAAGCGCGCCAGCCGATACAGATCGTGGTGCCGCCGGCGGAGCTGACCACCGCCTATTCCGGGTGATTTTTACTCGATCCGCAAACCGCCGATCTCATTCAGCTCAGGTAAGGACAGCGGAGCTGCCGGAAGGCAACCAGCGCCTGCCAGGCCATCAGCGAAATCAATATGGGCGCACGGAGATTCATGGCCGCGAGGTGTTGATTCCCCAACGAAACGGATTTGCGGATGGTGTACCGCAGCGGAAGGGAGGCCGTGGCTACGACCTCCTACTCGAGTTGCCACGAGTACGGCAGCACCTCGGTGTTGCGGTTTGACGGGCTGGAATCTGCTCCGGCAAGCGCCGTTCCCAGCGTGTCAGTACCGGCGGCGAATACGCCTCCCCGCAGTCCGTTTCCACCGGGCCTTACGTTCAATTGCCGCATAGTGACACCAATCGATTCCGGCTCCTCTGCCGGTCTGCCCATCGAAGGCATCCTGCGCTCGCCGCTGCGTGGCAAAGACAAGAGCATCCTGGCGCCGCGCGGCGCGCGCATCCACGGACGCCTGGTGCGGCTGGCGGATCATAAGAGCTAGCTCGATTACTTTGAAGTCGGCGTGCATCTGGAATCCATCGAGGTGAATGGAGCCAAGCTGCCGCTTTACGCCACTTTGGAAGATCAAGCCGCGCCGCCTGTGGACTCGTTCGCTTACAACCATGGCACTTATATTCTCGGCCTGTTGGACTCCGCTATCCCGGCGCCGGCAGATGAGCTGGCCGATTTTCCCACCGCGCCTCCGCGAAATGTAGGCGTGTTCTTTTTTGTGCGGGAGAATTTGCGTCTCCCACAGTTCGATTCCACCTGGATCACGACCCCTCCAGTGGCGGAAAAGGAGAAACGGGTCGCGTCGAACCCAGAGAAACAGCAACCAGCGCCTGCGCCCGCTCCGGCTCCCGCCGCGCCTGCAACTACAGCCACTCAGGCGCCGGCCGAACCTGCCCAAGACAAAACCCAGCAAGCTTACGAAATTTCGGCTCCGTCTCCAGTGGCGCGGGATTCCCCGCCGGCCAATCCCACGGCAGCCGCTCCGCCGGAAAAGCCGGCGGCGTTGCCGGTAGTGGAGGGGGTCGCAATCCCCGCTGAATTGTCGAAATCGGTGGACGCGAAGAAAAACAAAGTCGGCGACAAGGTCGAAGCAAAGACGACTGCGGCATCGAGGTTGCCCGGCGGTATCGTGCTGGCGCGAGATACACGGATCGAAGGGCACATCAGCAACCTCAAGGCGAAGAGTAAGGACTCGGCCGGCGCCATGGTGGAGATCACTTTCGATCGCGCGCTCACCGCCGATGGCCGCGAACTGCCGTTGCATGCCACGCTGCGGGCCATCGGCAGGCCGTTAACAAAAGCGCCTGCGGCGATGGATGATTCGATGGTTTCGCCGGGCCCCGGCATACCAGCGGCTGGGTCTGCGAGCGGCGTACCGCCGCCGCGTGGCAGCCCAGGGCCGCCGCCCAGTGAGCCGCCGCAGGTTTCGAATCCCGACTCCGGAGCGGCCATGCCGGGAGAACACGATCCCAACGCGCTCAGTGCCGATAGCCGGGGCGTGGTTGGGTTGAAGGGACTTGCACTGAGCACATCGGCGGATGCCTCGGTCATCAGTTCCGCCAAGGGCAACGTGCACCTGGATAAGGGAACGCAGTTGATTTTGCTAACGCAATAATGCCAGCCAAGAAAAGCGGCGCGGCCGGAGAACCGCTGCACGGGATCGCCGCCGTGCTTTTGCTGGGCGTGATGGTGGTCTTGGCTACAGCGCACGCCCAAACTAGTCCGACGCCCGCAACTGTCTTCAATTCCGCCCGCACGCGCCTTCTGGCCGATATCCACCGCCAACCTCGCTATACTTGCGTGCAGAACATTTCGCGCCGGATGTATCGCGCAACTTTTCCGGAGAAACAATCCTGCGCCTCCGTCATTGCGGCGTTTGAGGCTCAAAAACAGAAACCACCGCTCAGTTCGTGGGACCGGCTGCGGCTCGATGTGGCCATTGCGGACAATCATGAAATTCACTCCTGGCCGGGCGCGCCGCGGTTTTCCGACGACGAAATTCGCCGCTTTCTCGGTCCGGGCGCCTTCGGGAGCGGGGATTTCGGAATTTTTCTTACCGGCATCTTCGGCGGTTCCGCGACCGTGAAGTTCCAGGGCGAACGGACTAGCGATGGCCGGACGCTCTTCGAGTACCGCTACGAAGTCCCGCAGAGGGTGAGTGGTTACCACGCGGAAACTGGCGCGGGGTTTGTGGTTACCGCATACGATGGCTCTTTTTCTCTGGACGCGCAGACCTCCGACCTCGTGGAACTCGCGGTCCGCACCGCCGAGCTTCCGGAAAGCACGCACATGTGCCAGGCGCGCAGCCATATTGAATACACCCGGCTGGATATTCACGGACATGACGTTCTGCTGCCGCGCGAGACCACTCTGCAGGTAATTGACCCTTTGGCAGGGAAGGCACTGACACCATCTCGTACTCCAGCTGCCGTGAATACGGCAGCACGAGTATTCTGCGGTTCGACGATGCGATGGCTCGCGCGGCTGCGGTCACGCCGGCGACTGCCGCGCCGCCTTCAAATCCGCTACCCGCGGGGCTTGCCTTTGACTGCCGGATCGTTACCCCGATCGATTCCGGCGACTGCGGCTGCCGGCGATGCGATCGAAGCTGTGCTTCGGTCGCCGATACGGGGCAAGGGCAAAATCGTTCTAGCGCCGCGCGGCGCGCGCGTCCGCGGGCGGCTGGTGCGCTTTGTGGATCATCCCAACCCGCTTGGTTACTTCGAAATTGGGGTGCGCCTCGATTCGGTCGAAGTGAATGGCGCCGAGCTGCCGCTGTACGCCACCTTGGCGACCGAGCCACAGCCGCCGACGCCGGCGCGCGAGTGGTTCCATGAACTCGATGTCACCTCGCTGCCCGCCGATTCCCCGCCGAACGTGGGGACATTCTTTTTCTCCAAGGCGCATCTTCAGCTGCGCCGGCTCGACGCCGCATGGGTGACGACATCGCCGGAGGGCCTCCGGGAGAATGAGGCGGAGCAAGCCGCCAGGAAGCAAGCGCGATTGGGGCTGAAGGAAACGATTATGAAATTCATGCTTGCCCTGGAGTTCTCAAAACAAGCCACCGACATGCTCAATGCAACCCCGCATGACGCTCCCGCCGATTATCCAAATCTGCAGAGCATCCTGGCTTATGACCGGCAGGCGATTGAGGCTGGAAAAGCCGCCGATGTAGGCGTGCTCAACCAGTTGTATCCCGGGCTGGGGGATGAATTCAGCTATGCGTTCGTCGAGGCGACCGCTTTATTTGTGCACGGATGTGAAACGCAGTCGAATGACGAATTGCAGCGCAGCCACTTTCTGAACGATGAGTGGACCGGCTGGTACGAGGCGCACCGCAAGGAGATTGAGGAAGCGGTGAACCTGCGGAATACCGAATAGATAGCCGCGACTCCGCAAGCGGGGTTGCCCTATTTGCCACCTTCTCCCCTCCTCTCTAAAATAGAAATTACTCTTCGCCGAGAATACTTATGATTCATTTTCCCGTTCCCGAGGCGCTTACCTTCGATGACGTGTTGCTGCTGCCGGCGCATTCCGACGTGATTCCGGCGCAGGCCAGCACGCAGACACAACTTACGCGGAACATCGCGCTGAATATTCCCATCATCAGCGCCGCCATGGATACGGTCACCGAGTCGCACATGGCAATTGCGCTGGCGCAGCAGGGCGGGCTGGGCATTATTCATCGCAATCTGACCATCGAGCAGCAGGCCAATGAAGTGGACAAAGTGAAGCGCTCGGAGAGCGGGATGATCGTGGACCCGGTCACCATGTCGCCCGGAAGCCAAGGTCTCCGACGCGCTGGAAGTGATGCGCAAGTACAAAATCTCCGGCGTGCCGATCACGAAATCCGGCAAGCTGGTGGGGATTCTCACCAATCGCGATTTGCGCTTTGAGACCCGCTTCGATGTGCCCATCCAGAAAGTGATGACCAAGGAGAACCTGATCACGGTTCCGGTGGGCACCACGCTGGAAGAAGCGGAAAAAATTCTGCACGAGCATCGCGTGGAAAAATTGCTGGTGGTGGATGACCAGTACAACCTAAAGGGCCTGATCACGGTAAAAGACATTCAGAAGAAGCTGAAGTATCCGAACGCGGCGAAAGATTCGCACGGGCCGCCTGCGCGCGGGCGCGGCCATCGGAGCTACCGGAGACTTTCTGGAGCGGGCGCAGGAGTTGATGAAAAACAAAGTGGATGTGCTGGCCATCGACAGCGCTCATGGCCACTCCACGCGCGTGCTGGAGGCGATCAAGGCAGTCAAGGCGAAGTTGCCGGAAGTGGATCTGATTGCCGGCAACGTAGGCACCTTCGACGGCGCATGCGCACTGGCGCGCGCCGGGGCGGATGCCATTAAAGTGGGAATTGGCCCGGGCTCGATTTGTACGACGCGAGTAGTGACCGGGGCGGGCGTGCCACAGATCACCGCGATTGCCGAGGCTTATCGCGCCACGAAGGACGCGCAGGTTCCCATTATTGCCGATGGCGGTATCAAGTACTCCGGCGACATCAGCAAGGCGCTGGCGGCGGGTGCCGGCGTAGTGATGATCGGCTCCATGTTCGCGGGCACGGACGAAAGTCCCGGCGAGATGATTCTGTATCAAGGCCGCAGTTTCAAGTCGTATCGCGGCATGGGCTCGATTGGGGCGATGGCGCAGGGATCGAGCGAGCGCTACTTTCAGAGCGCGGAGGGCGAGGCTTCCACGGCGATGCCGGGCTCGGGCGACGACGCCAACCGTCTGGCCAAGCTGGTGCCGGAAGGCATTGAGGGGCGCGTTCCCTATCGCGGCTCGGTGGCCATGATTGTGCACCAGATGGTGGGCGGGTTGAAATCGGGCATGGGCTATTGCGGTTGCTCGACCATTCCCGAGTTGTTGCAGAAGACGCGCTTTGTGCGCATCAGCGTGGCCGGCTTGCGCGAGAGCCATGTGCACGACGTGATGATCACCCGCGAGGCGCCGAACTATGCGGCAGAGTAGGCGGCGGAAGGGATCGGCGCTTGAACTCCTTCCCGCAAGCAAATCTGGGAAGCCTGGCTTGCCGGCCATTATTTGGTTGGTGGTGATCGTGCTCGAGTCCACCGACCTTGGCGGCGCGGACAATACCGGCCGATCCTGCTGTATCCGCTCTTGCATTTTCTTTTCCGGATCGATCCCTTTCAGTTTCTGACCTGGCACCACTACATCCGCAAGACCGGACACTTCGTGGGATACGCGACTGTTGAGCTGGCTGTTGTTTCGCGCCTGGCGGGCGACATTGCCGTTCGCTAGCTCCCCGGCCTGGTCGATGCGGTGGTCGCGGATCGCGTTCTTCATGACAGCACTGGTCGCCAGCCTGGATGAATGGCACCAGACGTTTTTGCCGTCGCGCACCGGACGCTGGCAGGATGTGGTGCTGGATAGCTTCGCCGCGCTGTGTATGCAGGTTTTCTTGTGGATGGTTCTGCGAGGACGGCGACGGTTGCCGTAGAGGTACTGCCCGGAGGCTGGTTCGTCGCGCTATATCAACGAAAAGGTTCGGAGTGCGTGTTTTGCGACCGAGTGCGTAATCAAGCTACCGCGTTCAGAACTCAGTCAATGAGTGTAATGGTGATCTTACGACAGGCGACAGATGATCTCATGATAGCTTGTGAGCATAGTAAAGCCTTTTCTCTTTTCCCCAGCCTAGAACTCTTGCCTGATGCAGCAGTATCCGCGTCTGTGCATCTTTTCGGTAGACTCTCTCCCACTCGGCGATAGGAATTTCTTTTGTCCGGTCGCCACCCCCGCGCCGCGCAAGTCGGTCCTGAAGCACTCTCGCCGGATGCTTGGATAGATACTCATATTCGGCACGTTCTGCGCGAATATCGAAGCGCACTTGCTGCTGATGAAGCGCCCAATCCATGAGTAGCCTGGTATGTGGGAGCGGAGTCCAGAGGGCTGGCCCACCCTTGGTCTTGATCTCTCTCGACTTGTAGTTTAGCTGAGGTTGCCCCACTCTTTGCGATTTTCAAAGAGTGGGATACGGCGCGGCCGGCACCCCGCGGTTGGGTTTGTTTCGCTCGATCAAGTCGTCAGGCGACCAAAGCCATGTTCATCCGTCACAGACCCGGCCCCACTCCTCCCCTAAGCTGGGGCCATGCCGACGCGCCTGCACCGCTACTACGGCAGCGGATATTTCCACTTCATCACTACCAGCTGCTATCACCGGCGGCCGCTGCTGACCAGCCCACAGCGGCGCGACTTACTTCTCAGAATTTTGGAGCAAGTGCGGCGGCGTTACGGTTTCATTGTAGTGGGTTATGTGGTGATGCCCGAACATGTGCACCTGCTGATCAGCGAGCCGGATCGGGGTACGCCTTCGACCGTGATGCAGGTGCTGAAGCAGCGCTTTGCGCGGAATGTGCTGGGAGAGGGGCGCCGGCGGGGCCAGCCGGCCCAAGGGCAGCTGTGGCAAGAAGCGCTGGAGGACGAGCACATCTGGCAGAAGCGCTTTTACGATTTTGTGGTGAAGTCGGAGGCCAAGCAGGTTCAGAGCTGAACTACATGCATCGCAATCCGGTGGCGCGAAGGCTGGTGTTGGAGCCGGAGCAATGGAAGTGGAGCAGTTCTCGTTGGTACGCTTACGGCGAGGCGGGTCCGGTCTGGGTGAACGAGGCCGCGGCGGACGGAGATGAGGCGGGTCGAGCGGCAAGGCTTCGCTGGATCGGCAGCATCGATCCCCACTCTTTGAAAATCGCAAAGAGTGGGGCAACCTCGTTAGACTTGGGCGTCAGGGAGATCGAAACCACAGGGTGGGCCAGCCTCCCCTCGGGAAAACCACTTTCAAAATATCGCACAGCACTGTGAACTGTTTAGTACAGGTCATAGCGTTCAAAATTCCGTAACAGGTCCGGCTGATTCCGAACTTTTTTGGTTCGCTGACTTTTTTTCTGTGAAGACGAGCGCCCAATTGCACGTCGACCGTATATCGCCGAAATGACCGGTCAAGAGAAACCACAGCGCGATTCGTGAGCGAATATGCGAATGCCTCACGTAACGGTCCGGGACGCCGGCGATGATGATCCCGTGTTCTCTCGTTAAACGCGGGCTGAGATCGGAAGGTTCCTTCACCCCCCGGACTATAACAGTCGTCGAATAATCCTTGTCGCGATACTGACTTGGAATCACGAAGACGCCATAGACGTTGTGACGGCCATACCAAGGCTCGATAACAACTCTAGTTGCGAAAACACTGTCACTTGAGTTGAGCCAACTCCGATCGTTGCAATTGGTTGTTGGTGGCCGGTGCGCCAGCCATACAGTGATGAGGACCATCACGATTACAAAAACAAGACCGATCGATGCCATGCGCCGAAAGACGGCATTCATCCGGTTTGTGGCCACTTTTACCCTCCGCCAGCGACGCGCATCCGAAGCTGGCTAGGAATTTGCCGGTCTTTGTCTTCGGCGCGATGCCATCAGCATGACTGCCGCGACGGCGGCAATTCCGGCGGACAAATAAAACGGAACTCGCGGCCCGTAGTGTTTCCACAGTTCTCCCGTGAGCAGGCTGGAGAGCAGCATGGCCACGCTGGTGACGAAGGCAAACACTCCGAGAGCGCGGCCGCGAGTGTCAGGGGAAACACTTTCCACCACCAGAGCCTTCAGCACCGGATTGGTTAGTGCATAGAAGAGACCATACGTAGCCATGGCGATCCAGATCGCCAAGTGGGATGGAGCCAAGCCAAACACGAAATAAACGGCCGCGAAGACGATATATCCGGCGGCGGCGATTCCGCGGCGCGAGATGCGGTCGCTGAGATGGCCTGCCGGCCAGGAGAATAGCGTGAACATGATGTTGAAGACCAGGCCGAGCAGTGGCGCGTGCGAGGGAGGGATGCCGATGCTCTGCGCGCGCAGCACCGAGAAACATGTCGCTGGAGTTGCCGACCGAGAACAGCGTGACGGCAAAGAGCACGTAGTAGAAAGCTCCGGGCAAAACGAAAGATTGGATTCCCGTAAGCTGCGGCGCAGGCTTCGCGTTTGCGGACTGTTCTGACGTCCTGGCTTTGCGGACCTCCTTGATTCCGATCAGCGCGATGGCAAAACAAAGAAAGCCGGGAACGGCGGCCGCCCAGAAAACTCCGCGCAGGCCGTAATAGCGCAGCAGCCACAGCGCAGCGAGTGGGCCTAAGACCGCTCCGGCGGAGTCCATCGCCTGGATCAGCCCGTAGGCGGAACCAATGCGCGATGCGGGAACCGATTCGGCCACCATGACGTCGCGAGGAGCGCCGCGCACGCCTTTGGCAAAGCGGTCGGTGAAACGAATCGCGAGCACTTGCCACCAGGAAGTCACCAGCGCCAGCAGCGGCTTGACTGCGTTGGCGGCGAAATATCCGGCGACCACAATGGGCTTGCGGCGCGGGATGCGGTCGGCCACATATCCGGAAAAAAGCTGAACGAAGGAGGCAACGCTCTCGGCAATGCCTTCAATGATTCCGAGCTGCGCCGGCCCCGCTCCGATGGATGCCAGAAACGCCGGCAGAACCCAGTAGGCCATTTCGCTGGCCGTGTCGTTAAACAGGGCGGTCAGGCCGAAGGCATAGATGTTGCGGGAGCCTTCCCGTCTCTCGGGAGACGAATTGCTCTGGCATGGGAAATTTGTATCACAGGAAAGATGAAGCTCGGCTGAGCCGGAACTCCTTGCGTGGGGACAGCCGCCCTCGGCTGTCCGGGCGAGCACAGCTCGCCGTGTATCCGCTTTCTCGCGAGCTGAACCGGGAAACATGGCGAGCTTCGCTCCGCCGGACAGCCGAGGGCGGCTGTCCCACGCGGGCTTTCTAGCTAGTACATTGCGTCGTACTTGGTCACCACCCAATCGCCGTCTTTGTTTTCGAGGGTAACGGAGAACAGCTCCTGATAGGTGCTGGACTGGCCGGGGGCGGTGAGGCGATTGCCGCGATATTGCAGGATGCGCAACGGCGGACGGTCCTCCCAATCGGCAATTTTCCAGGAGCGCAAAGGATGCTTCGCCTCCGAGTCGCAGATAAACGCCGCGTACTTCTTGCGGTAGTCGTGTTCCCAATCGGCAAGCTGCTCGCGGCACTTGCCATCCCGCATGGCGCGGATGAACTCGGCAGCAACCCGCTCCGAGGAGCGGTCGCGCAGCGGATTCATGGAAATTGAGTTAGGAACGCCGGAGAGCGGATCGCGGTCTTCGGAGCGCGAAAGCACCGGGCCTTGATTGTTCAGCCAGATCAGGTAGCCGAAAAAAATCAATACGACCAAGACTCCAGCCCCGGCCGCAATGACGATTTGGTTGCGCGAGTATTCCATGCCCTAGGCAAGTGTAGCGCCGCACGGAGGGATGAGGGGGGTTACGGTGGTGATGCGGGCATGCTGGCAGAATCGCGGCAGTCCTATGGCGCCGAAAGAAATCGCAGAATCTCCTGTATGACGCGCTCTCCCTGGTCGGTTTGAAATAGGAACTGCGCGTGCGCGGAACCGTCGAGGATGATGAGCTGTTTGGGCTCGGGCATTTTGTCGAAATTGCGCTGAATGTTAGGCAACCGTGGCCCATCTTCGTTGGCGTCTTCGCGGGCGACGATGATCAGTTTGCGCCCTTTAATTTTTTCGGCGGGCAAATTCCACGTGGCCGAGCCGAGTTCTACGATGCGGTCAATCTCCCCCGGTTTAGCCACGGCGGTGGCGTCGGCGGCAGCGCCACCGCCCATGCTGCCGCCTACGATGGATACGGATTGCGCGCCGTGGCTGTGCAGATAGCGAACCGCGGCCAAGACATCTAGGTGAAGCGGAGCGCTCATGAGATCGGCCTGGCCCGGGCCTTGCGATTGGCCATAGCCGCGGAAATCGAAGGCCAACACGCGAAAGCCTGCATTGGCCAGCGCTTCGGCCTGCGGCTTCCAGCTTTCTTTGTTAAATTGGCCACCGTGCGCGAGGACGACTCCGCGGGCGCCCTGGCCGTAGAGATCGGCGTAGATGAGGCCGCCATCCTGGGTGGGAAAAGAGACGTGCTCTTGCGCCGCGGCAAACGCCGCCAGCAGGAGCGTCCCGATGACCGCCAGAAATGTTCGCATGCTGGAATGCGTCCCCCGATAAGTACTACTTCGCTGAAACCTGTATCTCCTCTTTACTCTCTGTGACTATGCTCCGGTTCATTTCCCAAAGATAGAATGGGTTTCCGTCGGGATCTTCGAAGTCGATAAAAGACCCGCCTGCTTCTGTCGCGACCGTCCCGCTGAAGCGCACCCCTTTCGTCTGCAAGTTTTTTATTACGTCTCGAATAGGCTCATTGATCTCCAGCCCGATCATTATGCCGCCTTTCGTTCCTGGCGCTGGGTGCTTTGGGCTCGCTGGATGCAAACCAATGGTGAGGCTTCTTCCTGCATCGACCGTAGCCCAGTGATCACCGAAGCGGTTGGTGAGTTTCAACCCAAGCACCTCAGTGTAGAAACGCACCGCCGCGTCCATGTTGGATACGAACACCGTAGCATTGCCACCTGAAATCATTTGACACCTCCCTGCGGTCGAGAGTATCCCAGATCAAGAAGATAGCAAGGTCCACTTTTTGTATTCGTGGGGTACCACTTTGAAGGAAAGTACTGGACATGGTACTGGACAAAGATGGCTGCTTCCGCCGGTCACGTGGGATCGCGAATCCCGGACGCCTCTGTACCTGCAGCTATACAAAGTTGTGAAGCGGGCGATCATGGACGGAGCTATTCCCCCTGGATCGAGGTTACCGTCCACCCGGATGGCAGCAACATTGCTCGGCGTATCGCGTAATACCGTTGTACTTGCTTATGAGGAACTCGCGGCCGAGGATCTGGTGCGAGGGATACTTGGCTCTGGAACGCGCGTTCGTGGAGTTCCACTCGCGGCGCACGTAAGTTCAGCCGACTGGCGAGACGTGATCTGCGAATCGCATTTCCCGTCTCAGCCAATCCTGTTCAACGATTTGGATGGTAACAGTTTGTATTTGAACCGGATCGCAGAAAAAAACGGCGCACAGCTATAAAAAGCAGCGCCTGATTTGCTCGTATTTACTCTTTGTCTTTGCTTTTGCCCTCGCCCTCATCGGAGGGGCCTGTACCGCCGCTGGCCTGGACTTCGGCTTCCGACTCTTCCATGGCTTTTTTGGTTTCGGCGGCGCGCTTGGCGCGGGCTTCGGCGCGCTTTTCGCGTTTTTCTTCCTGCAGTTTTTCGCTGCCCAGCAGTTCGACGAAAGCCTTGTCGGCGCCGTCGCCTTTTTGCCATCCCGCGCGAATCATGCGAGTGAATCCGCCTTCGCGGTCGCCGAAGCGCGGGCCCACGGTTTCAAACAGACGGTCCACGGCGGCGCTGGTCATGAGATAGGCATGAGCCTGGCGGCGCGCGGCGAGGTCGCCGCGCTTGCCGAGGGTGATCATCTTTTCGGCGATGGGACGCATGGCCTTGGCCTTGGGAATGGTGGTTTCGATGCGCTCTTCCAGAATGAGCGAGGTCACCAGATTGCGCAGCAGGGAGCGGCGGTGGCTGGTGGTACGTCCGAGTTTGAAGCCGGCTACTTTGTGACGCATGGTTCGAGTCCTTTTTGATCCTGCGGCAGGGAAAAAGCAGATTCCTCGCTCCGCTCGGAATGACAATTTTGTCAGGGACGGGTCTAGGATCCGCCCCTACATGAGCACGTCTTACAGATCGTTGTCGCCGTAGGCCGAGGCCGGCAGCACCTGGTTCGAGGTCGGTCCGGGCACGGCGTTGCCATGCTCGTCAATCTTCATGCCCAGGCTCAGACCCATCGTTCCCAGAATTTCCTTGATTTCGTTCAGCGACTTGCGGCCGAAATTTTTGGTCTTGAGCATCTCGGCTTCGGTCTTCTGCACCAACTCGCCAATGGACTGGATGTTTGCGTTCTTCAGGCAGTTGTAGCTGCGAACCGAAAGCTCCAGCTCTTCGACGGAGCGGTTCAGGTTTTCGTTTTTGATCTCCGGCTTGCGGTCGTCGGAGGCGGTCGAGGTCTCGATATCTTCTTCGAAGTTGATGAAGATATTCATGTGGTCCTTCAGCAGCTTGGCCGCCAGGCCAATCGCATCCGCTGGGAGAATCGAGCCGTTGGTCCACACTTCGAGAGTCAGCTTGTCGTAGTCGGTAATCTGGCCGAGACGCGCGGCTTCGACCGAGTAGTTGCATTTCCGTACCGGCGAGTGCACCGAATCAATCGGAATGAAGCCGATGCCGAGATCCTCGTCGAAATTCTTGTCGGCGGAGACGTAGCCGCGGCCGCGCTTGAGGCGCATTTCCATGTCGAGCTTGCCACCTTCGCTGACGGTGGCGATGTAGACGTCTTTGTCCAGTACTTCGACGTCGGCGTCGGCTTCGATCATGCCGGAGGTGACCACGCCCGGCTGGTCGGCGCGCAGGTAGATGGCCTTGGGGGCGTCGCCACTCAACTTGAAGGGAATCTGCTTCAGGTTGAGGATGATGTCGGTCGCGTCTTCGACTACGCCAGTGATGGATTGAAATTCGTGCAGCACGCCTTCCATCTTCACCGCGGTGATGGCCGCGCCTTCAATCGAACTCAACAGCACGCGACGCAGAGCGTTGCCGACGGTGGTGCCGAAGCCGCGTTCAAACGGCTGCGCCCAGAAGATGCCGTATTTGTCGGTGAGGGTGGAGGTATCAACTGCGAGACGTTTCGGTTTTTGAAAGCCCTTCCAAAGCATGTGTTTCTCCTTCGGCCATGTGGCTCCGCGGTGGCTCTCCGAACCGGCCTTGTTTCATTGACAACGTTCGGATCAAACGCTACCGCGGGCTGATCGGCGCGAGATGGTAAAGGCCAAGAAATCGGTCGTTAGTCTTAGCTATTGCTTTTCAGCGAGAACAACCCGCCAGTCTCTATCGCGTGGTGGTGCGGCTCGTTCGGCCCACGACCGCACACACAATTCGACTCTGAATTGATCGGACCTACAGCTGTGGGGACAGCAACAGTCTCGAAGTGTGGTTGCGGATTTAAGGTTGCTATAACTCCCATTGTTTCTCCTTCGGCCGTTTGGCTCAATCCCGATTCGCTGAAGCGGTCCAGGCTTCAGGTCATCATCAGGAAAGGCTGATCTGGCTCGAAAAGTACTGGACCCGATGGCTTGTGTGGCCGCGGGACTTGCCCCGCCACTTCCACATAGCCGCAAAACCTGCCGAGCTTCGCTCGGCTGACCGGGGCAAGCCCCGGTCCTACACAAACTTTACTTACTATACAACTCCACGATCAGCTGCTCGTTCACGGGCATCTGGATCTCGTCGCGCTTGGGCAGCGAAAGAATGCGGCCCTTGAAATTCTCGCGGTCAATCTCCAGCCAGCCCGGCGCATTCTGGTGGCTGGCAAATTCCTTCGACTGCTCGAGCACCGCCAGTTTGCGGCTGCTCTCGCGGATCGTGATCTCCTCGCCCACGCTCACTTCGTAGGAAGGGATATTCACCTTGTGTCCGTTCACATGGACGTGGCCATGGCGCACCAGCTGACGAGCCTGACGGCGCGACATGCCAAAACCGAGGCGATAGACAACGTTATCCAGGCGCCGCTCGAGCTGCTGCAGGAGCATTTCGCCGGTCACGCCTTTGCCGCGGGCGGCTTTCTCAAAGTAGTTGCGGAACTGGCCTTCCTGGGTGAAATACATGCGCTTGGTTTTCTGCTTTTCGCGCAACTGCAGGCCATAGCCCACGATTTTCGCCTTGCGGTCCTTGCCATGCTGGCCAGGGGCAAAGTTGCGTTTTTCGATGGGGCATTTATCGCTAAAACATTTGGCGCCTTTGAGGAACAGCTTCATGCCCTCGCGGCGGCAGAGACGACAAACAGGATCGGTATAACGGGCCAAGTTTCTTCTCCTTCGTAGTTCCTTCCACCTCGCCTTCGGCTACGGTGTCAGGATTTCGCCAGCGGGCTCAGACGCCCGCTTAGCGGCTCAAGACCAGTTTACGGGTTTGGCTTCACCCTTCGTCCTGGACAAAAGTCACTGGCTAGTTGTTAGTGGTTAGTAATTCGATCAACGACTGGCCACCAGTCACTGATCACTAACCACTGCTCCTAAACCCTTCTCCGCTTCGGCGGACGGCAGCCGTTGTGCGGAATGGGGGTGGAATCTTTAATGTTGCGGACTTCAATTCCGGCCGCGGCAAGGGCGCGAATCGCCGACTCGCGACCCGACCCCGGACCGCTCACCCGCACCTCCACGGTACGCACGCCGTGATCGCGCGCCATGTTGGCGGCGTTCGAGGCGGCCTGCTGCGCGGCAAATGGCGTCCCTTTGCGGGAGCCGCGAAAACCAAGCGAGCCGGAGCTCTTCCAGGACAGCACGTTCCCCGCGGGATCGGAGATGGTCACGATCGTGTTGTTGAACGAAGCCTGGATGTGCACGATGCCAAACGGCACGTGCTTGCGCTCCTTCTTTTTGAAGGTTTTCTTCTTGCCTTTTTTATCTTTATCCGGCGCCGCTGCGCCGCCTGCTGCCGCTGGTTTAGCCATAGTAGCTTCTAGCTCCTAGCTATTAGCTCCTAGCTAGACGCTAGAAGCTAGCAGCTGCTTTTAAGTTTTTGCCGTCGCTTTCTTCTTCTGCGCGACTGTGCCTTTGCGCGGGCCCTTGCGGGTGCGCGCGTTAGTGTGGGTGCGTTGCCCGCGGACGGGCAGGTTGCGGCGGTGGCGGTAGCCGCGGTAGGAGCCGATTTCGATGAGCCGCTTGATGTTCATCGAAACTTCCTTGCGCAGATCGCCTTCCACCAAACCCTCGGCCTCAATGACCTGGCGGATGCGGTTGACTTCATCCTCGCCCAGATCCTGCACCTTCTTCATGCCGTCCACTTTGGCCGCCTCCAGAATGCGGGCGGCGCGGGGATGGCCAATGCCGTAAATGTAAGTGAGCGCGATATTCGCGTGCTTGTTGCGCGGAAGATCGACGCCTGCGATACGTGCCATAGTGCTCCTCTATCCTTAACCTTGCCGCTGCTTGTGTTTGGAATTCACGCAGATCACCCGCACCACACCTTTGCGGTGGATGACCTTGCACTTGTCGCAAATTTTCTTTACCGATGCCCGAACTTTCATAAAAGAAGCTCTCAGCTTTCAGCTCTCAGCTAAAATAAAATCAGCTGCGCGAGAAAATTCATTTGTATCTGTACACGATGCGCCCGCGATTCAGATCGTAGGGCGAAAGCTCGACGGCAACTTTATCGCCCGGAAGAATGCGGATGAAGTTCTTGCGCATCTTGCCGGAAACGTGGGCCAGCACCTGATGCTTGTTTTCCAGTTCCACCCGGAACATCGCATTGGGCAGGGGTTCGAGAACCACCGCCATCACTTCAATCGCGTCTTCTTTGCTCATCCGCTCCTTTGTTGCCGTGATTCAGAGATCCCTCGCTTAAGCTCGGGATTTCGGCAGCGGGCTCACCCCTTCGCGTTGCTCAGGGTCACGCCCGCTCGACGCCTCAACTTCAATCGCGTCTTCTTTGCTCATTGACTCCTTAAGAAAGCTGCTAGCTACTAGCCAAGTCTCTTTGCGTCCTGCTCTTAGCTAGAAGCCAGAAGCTAGAAGCTCTCACTGCGTCAAAATCACCGGACCATCTTTCGTCACCGCCACGCAATGCTCAAAATGGGCGCTGCTGCTGCCATCGGCAGTTACCGCCGTCCATTTGTCTTCCAGCACGCGGGCTCCCGGATCGCCACAATTCACCATGGGCTCAATCGCCAGGACCATGCCCTCGCGCAAACGTGCGCCGTGACCACGCGATCCAAAATTCGGCACCTGCGGTTCTTCGTGCAACTTGGTGCCAATGCCGTGCCCCACAAATTCGCGCACTACGCTGAACCCGTTGGCTTCCACATGGGCCTGCACTGCCGCGCCCACATCGCCAACCGTGTTGCCAATCCGGGCCTGCTCGATGCCCTTGTACAGTGAAGCCTCGGTCACTTCGAGCAGCTTGCGGCGCTCTTCGCTGAGCGATCCATCCACCGGAACCGTGATCGCCGCGTCGCCGTAGTAGCCATCCACCACCACGCCACAGTCAATGGAAACAATGTCGCCCGGCCTTCAGCACCCGCTTTTCCGACGGGATGCCATGAACAATTTCTTCATTGACCGAAGTGCACAGCACGCATGGATATTCGTAATAGCCTTTAAAGGCGGGCTTCGCGCCCAGTTCCTTCATCTTCTGCTCGGCGGCGCGCTCCAAGTCCATGGTGGTAACCCCGGGCGCCACCAGCGTGCGAACGTAGTCCAGCACTTCGCGGACAATGCGGCCACTGCGCCGCATCTTTTCTATTTCTGCCGCCGATTTGCAAACAATCGCCATATTCCGCGCGTGCCGCTAGGCCATACCGCTGTGGCTTTCGATCTCCTGAAACACTCTCTCGGTCACCGTGTCCGCCGGCAAACTCCCATCCACCGTAAACAAACGCCCCTGCAGATGGTAATACTCGGCCACCGGGCGGGTCTGCCGTTCATAGGCAGTCAAACGTTCCCGGATCACTTCCTCACGGTCATCGTTGCGGATTACCAGCTTGGAACCGTCAAGATCGCAAACTTCATCCTCACGGGGAGGCTGGAAATGGACGTTATAAATGTGTCCGTTGGCGAGACAAGTTCTTCGTCCGGTGAGCCGGAGCAACAACTGATTATAATCCACGTCAATCAGGATCACAATCGGGCGGCACTTACCCGCGCGCGAATTGTCAAAGAACTCATGCTCCAGGAACGCATCCAGCCATCCGGCCTGAGCCGCGGTGCGTGGAAAACCATCCAGAATAAAACCTGGCTCGCAGTCCTGACCGCGCAGCCGGTCCTTCACCATGTCGCAGACCAGGTTGTCGGAAACCAGCTCGCCTCGCGCCATAGCGTCGCGGGCCTGCACGCCCAACGCCGTCTCACGCTGCACATTCTCCCGCAGCAGATCGCCAGTGGAAATCTGCGGGATGACATAGCGCGCGGCAATTCGCTTGGCCTGCGTGCCCTTACCAGCGCCCGGCGATCCCAGCAAAACAATCGGTCCGACACTCCGCGAGGCTTGTTCTGCCATGGAACTGGTCCCGAGCTGCTCCCAATCCAGTCCTATCCCGGCCGAGACAACTGGCGTTACCGCAATCCCCTGGGCAAATACCTACAGGCTCCGCCAAAAAACTTAGGTCCACGAACGGCGGCCGCGGATGCGCCCACTGCGCGGGCTGAATCCATCGTAGTGGCGCATGACCAGCTGCGCTTCAATCTGTGTCACCGTGTCCATGGCAACACCGACCACAATCAGCAGCGAGGTTCCGCCAAAGTAAAACGTGATCCCCAAGCCGTTGAGTCATCCAGGTGGGCAACCGTTCAAAGAATGTTCCCAGCGCTCCCGGCAGGTGGTTCAGGTGGATGCCAACCATCAGCCACTCCGGAAGAAACGAAATCAAGATCAGATAGAGGGCGCCGACCAGCGTGATGCGGGTCAGAATCTCGTTGATGTGATCCGCGGTGCGCCGTCCCGGACGAATGCCGGGGATAAACCCGCCGTACTTCCGCATGTTGTCGGCAACCTCGTTGGGATTGAAGACAATGGACACATAGAAGTAAGCAAAAAAGATGATCCCCAGCGCGTACAGCAAGGTGTACAACGGCTCGCCCCATCCCAGGGCCTGCATCATGGGGCCGAAATAGCGGTTGCCTTTAAGCCCTTGGCCCAGCATTTGCGGCAGCGTAAGGATGGAGGAGGCAAAGATCACCGGCATCACGCCGCCCGCATTCACCCGCAGCGGCAAGTGAGTCGATTGCCCGCCCATGACCTTGCGTCCGACGACGCGCTTGGCGTATTGCACCGGGATGCGGCGTTCGCTGCGCTCCACGTACACGATGAAGGCGACCACAGCAATCATCATCGCGATCAGAAGCAGCACAGCCGGAGCCGTAAATGAGCCCCAGGCATCGTTCTTCACTTTGTCATAAAGCTCGGCGATACCGCGCGGCAGCCCGACCACGATGCCGGCGAAGATGAGCAGCGACATGCCATTGCCAATGCCGCGTTCGGTGATCTGCTCGCCCAGCCACATGATGAACACACTTCCCGTGGTGAGGGTAAGCATAGCCATCAGGACAAAACCGGGCCCCGGATTAACCACAAAATCGCCGCCGCCGCGCTGCAGGCTGATAGCGATGCCGAAGGACTGGATGGCACTCAAGCCAAAGGTGATGTAGCGGGTCCACTGGGTAATCTTCTTGCGCCCGAGTTCGCCTTCTTTCTGCAGCTTGGCCAGCGGCTCATAGACCACAGTCAGCAACTGCAGAATGATGGACGCCGTGATGTAGGGCATGATGCCCAGAGCAAAGATGGTCAGCCGGCGCAGCTGGTTACCGGAAAAAAGATCCACGAAGCCGAGAAAGCTTCCCTGGTTCTGCTGGAAATACTGTTGCAGCTTGTCGGCATTGATGCCGGGAGTGGGAATATGCCCGCCCAGGCGGTAAATCGCCAGCATGGCCAGCGTGAACCCGATGCGCCGGCGCAGGTCAGGAATGCGAAAGATGTTGGAGAACTTCTCCCACATTACTGCAACACCTCGAATTTGCCGCCGGCCTTGGTGATTTTTTCCTGCGCCGACTTGGAAAACTTGTGGGCATGCACGGTGAGCGCGGAAGAGAGTTCGCCATCGCCCAGAATCTTGACCGGATGCTTGGTCTTGATCACGCCCGCCTTGCGCAGCACTTCGGGCGTAATGGTGTCTTCGCCGAGCGCAGCGAGCCGTTCCAGGCTGACGATGTTGAATTCCTTGCGGAAGATATTGGTGAAGCCCCGCTTGGGCATGCGGCGGTGCAGCGGCATCTGGCCACCTTCAAAGCCGCGCATCATGCGCGAACCGCTGCGCGAGCGCTGGCCCTTATGGCCACGCGCGGAGGTCTTGCCCATGCCGGAACCCATGCCGCGCCCCACGCGCTTCTTGTTCTCCGCTGCCTTCTTGGGTGCTCGAACATTCGAAAGATTCATAAGTAAGCTTTCAGCGCTCAGCTTTCAGTTTTCAGCTCCAGATTTTGGCTGAGGGCTGAAGGCTGACGGCTTTTTTATTGCACAATCTCCACCAGATGGGGCACCTTGGCCACCATGCCGCGAATGGCGGCGGTGTCCGGACGCTCAATCACCTGGTTCAGCCGGGTAAAGCCCAAACCTTTCACCACACGCTTCTGCTTTACCGGCGCACAAATCGCGGACCGCACCCACTTGAGGTGCAGCTTGCCGCCCTGCTTGGTTACCGCTTTCGTCATAAAATCTGTCCCCGGCGCTTACAATTCCGCTTCGCTCTTGCCCCGCATGGCTGCGACATCGCTTCTGTTCTTCAGCCGCTTGAGCGCGTCGAAAGTCGCCTTGATCACGTTATGCGGGTTGGTGGTGCCGATGGATTTGGTCAGCACGTTCTGGATCCCCGCGGACGTCATGACCGCGCGCACCGCGCCGCCGGCGATTACGCCCTGTGCCTTCCGGCGCCGGCTTGAGCAGCACCCGGCCCGAACCGAAGCGGCCGAGCGACAGATGCGGAATACTGGTCTGGGTCAGGTTCACCCGCATCAGGTTCTTTTTGGCCGACTCAATTCCCTTGCGGATCGCCTGGGGAACTTCTTTTGCTTTCCCCGAGCCGTATCCGACGACGGCAGCGCTGGGATCCCCACGACGACGAGCGCGGCGAACGACAGGTTCTTGCCGCCTTTGACTACTTTCGTGACACGGTTGATGGCAACCACCTGGTCTTTCAACTGGTAGGCGCCGGCATCGAGTTTCTTAATGACTGTTGGCATGTTTTAAACCTAGTTTTCAGCTATCAGCTATCAGCCTTCAGCCAATCCGCTTGCAGATTTTGCTGAGAGCTGAAAACTGCCTTCAGAATTTCAATCCCGCTTCGCGCGCCGCATCGGCGAGAGCTTTGATGCGCCCATGGTACAGGTAGCCGCCGCGGTCGAATACCACTTTGGAAATCCCCTTGGCCTGGGCGCGTTCGGCAATCGCCTTGCCTACCGCTTTGGCTGCCGCCAGATTGCCGCCGATCCGTCGTTCGCCCTTCTTGCCTTCCGCCGAATTGGCGGAGACTAGCGTAGCGCCCTTGTGGTCGTCAATCAGCTGCACATAAATATGGTTCAGCGAACGGTACACATTCAAACGCGGCCGTTCTTCCGTGCCCTGGATCTTCTTGCGGATGCGCTCGTGCACGTGCCGCCGGGTTTGGTTTTTCGATAATTGCGTAAGCATGCTTGTCGCCCTCAGCCTTCGAGCTTCCAGCTCTCAGTGAACGTCGGCGGTTTGGCTGACTGCCGACAGCTGAGAGCCGACAGCTATTTCGCTCCCGTCTTGCCCACCTTCTTCTTCAAGCGCTCGCCCGCATAGCGCACGCCCTTGTTCTTGTAGGGATCGGGTGGACGCAGGCTGCGCATTTCGGCGGCTACCTGCCCCACTTTCTGGCGGTCAATTCCGCTCACCGTCAGCTTGGTCTGCTTCGGATCCACCGCCACTTCAATTCCGGAAGGCAGGGGGTATTCAATGGGATGCGAGTATCCCAGGGTAAAAACCACCATGCCTTTACCCTTCAGTTCGGCGCGGTACCCGATGCCCACAATTTCCAGTTCGCGGTTCCAGCCCTTGGTGACGCCTTCGACCGCATTATTCACCAGCGCCCGCGCCAGACCATGCACCGCAGCCTGGGAGTCATTCTCGCGCAGAGCCACCAGATTGCCGTCCTGCTGCTCCACGCGGATGCCCGCAGGCAACCGGGTTTCCAGCTTGCCTTTCGGGCCTTGCACCGCGACCGCATCGTTTTCGATTTTGACCGTCACTCCCTTGGGGAGCGGGATCGGTTTTCGTCCAATTCGTGACATAAGCTTTAGCCCTTAGCTGTAGAGACGTTGCTTGCAACGTCTGAGACGTAGCCGAGCTACGTCTCTACGGAATCATGGTTACCAAACCTCGCAGAGTACTTCTCCGCCTAAACCCTGCTTGCGCGCCTGCCGCCCGGTCATCACGCCACGAGGGGTCGTGAGGATATTGATCCCCATGCCGCCGAGCACGCGGGGAATCTCGCTGCGCCGCACATAAACCCGGCAGCCCGGCCGCGAAACGCGCGCCAGATTGGAAATGGTGGATTCGTTGCCGCCACTGTACTTCAGATAAATGCGGACGATCTTGTGGCCTTCTTCTTCCACCGCCTTATAGTTGGAGATATATCCCTCTTCTTTCAGGATGCGGGCAATCTCCGTCTTCAGTTTGGAAGCGGGAACATCCACCTTCTGGTGCCGCGCGCTCGCCGCATTGCGGATGCGCGTCAGCATGTCTGCGACCGGATCGGTCAAATTCATCGTTTGCTTCTCCATCCCCACCGCAG
Organism: uncultured Acidobacteriaceae bacterium; assembly: GCA_963697035.1. Lineage (GTDB taxonomy): Bacteria > Acidobacteriota > Terriglobia > Terriglobales > Acidobacteriaceae > PALSA-270. The sequence goes on from CAVOMN010000006.1 coordinate 426,703, forward strand.
TGGGTGCCCCGAGTTCTACCGGAATTTCGCGTGGTTTGCGAAATCTCAGAGTGAGGAAATCTCTACCAGGACGACTTCGAAACTCCAGGAATCTCTCCGCGTAATGCCAGACCGCGGAAGCACAGACGGCAGATGCCAAACTTTCGCAGGTAAGCCCGCGGCCGCCCGCAGATCTTGCAGCGGTTGTGCTTGCGCGTGGAGAACTTGGGTTTCTTTCGCGTCCTTTAACTCGTTTTGCTGTGGTTGCCAATTTAACTCCTTAACCCCCAAGGCACCCTTAGCTAGCCGAGCTAGCCTAAACGGCTTGCCCAGATGCTTCAACAGCGACCGGCTTTCCTCATCACTGCGCGCCGTGGTCACAATAGTGACGTTCATGCCTTTCAGCTTATCCACCCGGGCATAGTCAATCTCCGGGAAAATCAGCTGGTCGTGCAATCCCAGCGTATAGTTGCCGCGGCCGTCAAAGGACTTGGTAGAAACCCCGCGAAAGTCGCGCACACGGGGCAGAACCACATTCACCAGCCGGTCGAAAAACTCATACATGCGGTCGCCACGCAATGTGACCATGGCGCCAATCGCCTGCCCCTCGCGCACCTTGAAGGCGGCAATGGATTTCTTGGCGCGGGTGGTGACCGGTTTTTGGCCGGTGATCTGGGTCAACTCGCTGACCGCGGGGTCGAGCACCTTGGCATTCTGCGTGGCCTCACCGACACCCATGTTGACTACGATCTTATGCAGATGCGGCACTGCCATGGGGTTCTTGCGGTCCAATTCCTTCATCAGCGACAGGAGCCACTTCCTTCAGGAAGCGCTGTTTCAGGCGCGGCGTTTCCTTCGCGCTATGACGCGCTGCTTCGGCGGGAGCTTTCGCTTCCTGTGCTGCCGGCTTCTGGCCCTTCTTGTCTTTGTCTTTATCCGGTGCTTTATCTTTTGCCATTATTTCGCTGCTAACTTTTTCTCACGGTTTCGGAAGAAGCTGTCAGCTGCCAGCTCTCAATAAGAGCCATTCCGGTTCGTGAGCCCCTGCAAACCACTCGTGTAGCATCGCCGATAGCGACGGTTGAAAACTGACAGCTATTTATCCAACGTCGTATCGCACTTCTTGCACACCCGCACCTTGCGGCCGCCGCGCTCTTCGTGGCCGATTCGTACCGGCCCGCAGGAAGAGCACACCAACTGCACATTGGAGATCGAAATCCGGCTTTCCTGCTCGGCAATTCCGCCCTTGATATTGCGCTGCGGATTGGGACGCACATGCTTCTTCACCATCATGACGTGCTCGACCAGCAGCTTGGCGTCGTCGGGAAACACGCGCAGAACGCGGCCTTCTTTGCCTTTATCCCGGCCGGCCATGACCTTCACCGTGTCATTGCGCCGGATATCCACTCGCTTATGGGCTGTCGTTACTGTTTTCATCGCTATGCCTTCCAAACTTCTTCCCGAGCTTCTAGAGTAGCAGCTCAGCTACGTCTCCACCAAAAAACCTACAGAACTTCCGGCGCCAGCGAAACAATCTTCAAGAATTTCTTTTCGCGCAGTTCGCGGGCCACCGGCCCGAAGACGCGCGTTCCCACCGGCTCGCCAGCCTCGTTGATCAGCACCGCCGCGTTCTGGTCGAAGCGGATATAAGTGCCGTCACGCCGCCGGTGCTCTTTGCGAGTGCGCACAATCACCGCCTTGACCACCGTGCCCTTTTTCGTCTGCCCGTCCGGCGAAGCCTCTTTCACGCTGGCGGTGATCACGTCTCCCAGGCCAGCATTCAGTCCGGTGGAGCCGCCCAGCGGCAGAATCATCTGCAGCTTACGGGCGCCGGAATTATCGGCGACCTCCAGCATGCTTCTCATCATCACGGCCATAATTCGGTCTCCCCGTTCCGCCTCGCCTACTTCACATCCACTGCAGCCACCGCCGCCACTTCCGGCACCAGCGCCGCCTTGCGAACGATTTCCTTCAGCCGCCAGCGCTTCAGCTTGGAGAGCGGCCGCGTCTCCTCCAGCCGCACAACATCGCCGGTGTGAGCTTCGTTTTTTTCGTCGTGGGCGTAGAACTTCTTGTCCTTGGCGACCACGCGGAAATAAAACGGATGCGACTTCTTGCGCACCACTTCCACCACAATGGTCTTGTGCATGCGGTCGGAGACCACTTCGCCTACGACTTCCTTACGCCGTCCCTGCAGCTTGTTTCCGGGTGCGGCGGTTGCGGTTTCAGCCATTACTTTTTCTCCGTTGCGGCGGCGGCAATCTCACGCTCGCGCGCGATGGTCTTGACCCGCGCAATATCTTTGCGCAAGCCGCGAATCTTTTTCAAGCTCTCGGTCTGCCCCATATTCAGCTGAAATTTCAGCTTGAAGAGCTGGTCGTTGAGTTCGCTCTCCTGGTGACGCAATTCCTCGTCGGTCAGGTTCCGGACTTTTTCTGCCTTCATAAATAAGCTCTCAGTTTTCAGCTCTCCGCTGTCAGCGCTCCCGTCTTACTGAGAGCCGATAGCGGATGGCTTTCTTAGTGCGCCGCCGACTGCCGCTTCACGAACGAGGTGCGCAGCGCCAGCTTGTGCGACGCCAAACGCATGGCCTCGGCCGCATCCTGCCGCCGTGACGCCTTCCATCTCGAACAAAATCTTGCCCGGCTTCACCACCGCCACCCAGTGGTCGGGCGCGCCCTTGCCTTTACCCATACGGGTTTCGGCCGGCTTCTTGGTGACCGGCTTGTCGGGAAACAGGCGAATCCAGATCTTGCCGCCGCGCTTGATGAAGCGAGTCATGGCCACGCGGCTGGCCTCGATCTGCCGGTCGGTAATCCAGCCCGGCTCCAGCACTTTCAATCCAAAGTCGCCGAAAGCCAGCGTGCTGCCGCGCCAGGCCTTGCCGGTCATGCGCCCGCGCTGCTGCTTGCGGTACTTCACTTTTTTTGGCATCAACATAAAAATCAGCTCTCTTCAATGCTAGCAACGGTAAGAATTCTAAACTGCAGAATTTTGCTGACTTCTTCATTCTTACTATCTAACGCTCTAAGCCTTCCCTAGAACGCGCCCGCCTGCTGCGGCTCGCGCTTCTTGGTCGGCAGAATTTCGCCCTTGTACACCCAGCACTTCACTCCAATCACGCCGTAAGTGGTGCGGGCTTCGGTAAAACCATAATCGATGTCGGCCCGCAAGCGTGTGCAGCGGCAGACGGCCCTGCAGATACCACTCGGAGCGCGCGATTTCATTGCCGTTCAGACGCCCGCTTACCCGGACTTTAATTCCCTTGCAGCCAAAGCGCAGCGCCGAGTCCACCGCCTTGCGCATGGCGCGGCGGAAGCCGACACGCTTTTCCAGTTGCAGCGCAATCGATTCCGAAACCAGTTGGGCATCGAGCTCCGGCTTGTGCACTTCCTGGATATCGATGTAGACCTCGCGCGAGGTGCGCTTCTGCACATCCTGCTTCAGTTTGTCGATCTCCGCGCCTTTACGCCCGATGATGATTCCCGGCCGCGCCGTCTTGATGATGACCCGCAGCTTGTTGCCCGGGCGCTCGACTTCGATCGAGCTCACGCCCGCCGACTTGAGCTTGTCCTTCAGCTCCGCCTTCAGCTTGACGTCTTCGAGCAGCAGCTTGTCGTAATCCTTCTCGACAAACCAGCGCGACTTCCACGGCTTGGTGTAACCGAGGCGGAATCCGTAAGGATGTACCTTCTGACCCATCGTGTCTCCTAGTCCTGCCGGTGTGGGGACGGAGCTTGCTCCGTCCACGCGGGGCAAGCCCCGCATCCATACAATCTATTTCGTCCCTACCGCTTTCTTCTTTCCGGCCGATTTCTTTTTGGCCGGCGCCTGCCGCCGGGCTTTGGCCTTGGCCGGCTTCGCGCTGGCCGATTCGCCTTCCAGCCGGCTCGCGAGCCCTTCGGTGTTTTTATTCCGCTCCGCCAGCACCAGTTCGATATGCGCGATGCGCCGCACATAGCGGAAGGCGCGACCCATAGGCGCCGGACGGATGCGCTTCATGCGCGGACCGTCGTTGGCCACGGCGTGCTTGACGTAGAGATTGTCCACATCCACGTCGATGTCTTTCTCGGCGCTCAGGTAATTCGCGTTTTCGAGAGCGGAGCGCAGCAGCTTTTCGACGGTTGCTGCCACGCGCTTCTTGGTGAAAGCCAGAGTATTAAGCGCGTCTTCCACCTTGCGTCCCTTGATCAGGTCCAGCACCAGCCGCGCCTTCTGCGGCGAGACACGCATGAACCGGGCTTGAGCTCGAAATTCCATGTTGCTCTCTCTGCTGTCAGCTATCAGCCGTCAGCTCTCAGTTACCTTCCGCCTTCGATTGAACTCTTAGCTGAAAGCCGAGAGCTGAAGGCTGAAAGCTTTTCTACGCCTTCGGCGCCGGTGCCGCGGCTCCTGCGGCGGGAGCAATCGCTCCCGGGCCGCCGGGAATGCCCGCAGGCTTGGCCGCTACTTCCGTCGCCGCCTTCATGGAGTGCGCCTTGAAGGTGCGAGTAAAACTGAACTCGCCCAGCTTGTGGCCCACCATGTTTTCCGTGATGTACACCGGAATAAACTTTTTACCGTTGTGCACCGCAATGGTGTGCCCGACAAACTCGGGGATCACCGTCGAGCGCCGCGACCAGGTGCGCAAGACTTTTTTCTCGTTGCGCGAATTCATGCCTTCGACCCGCGTCTGCAGGTAGCCATCGACGAACGGCCCTTTTTTGGTTGAACGTGCCATAAATCCTCTCGTAGAGGCGTTGCTTGCAACGTCTCAGACGTAGCAGAGCTACGTCTCTACAGCGCTACTTCTTGCCCTTGCTCACGATAAATGCGTCGGTCCGCTTGTTGTTGCGCGTCTTGTAGCCGCGCGTCGGCTGGCCCCACGGGGTCACCGGATGCCGTCCGCCGGAAGTCTTGCCTTCACCGCCGCCATGCGGATGATCCACCGGGTTCATAGAAACGCCACGGTTGTGTGGACGCCATCCCAGCCAGCGCGACCGGCCCGCCTTGCCGATGGTGACGTTCTCGTGATCGGTATTGCCGACTTGCCCGATGGTCGCCATGCAATCCTGCGCGACTTTGCGGGTTTCGCCGGAAGGCAACTTCACCAGCGCGTACTCGCCTTCTTTCGCCACCAACTGCGCCGCTCCGCCCGCCGAGCGCACCATCTGCGCACCCTTGCCTGGCTTGAGTTCGATATTGTGAATCGTCGTGCCTGGCGGAATGTTCTTCAGCGGCAAGGTGTTGCCCACCAAAATATCCGCGTCCGGTCCGCTGACCACTTTCTGTCCAACCTTCAATCCATCCGGCTGCAGGATGTAACGCTTCTCGCCATCCGCATAGCTCAGCAGAGCGATACGCGCCGAGCGGTTGGGGTCATACTCAATGGTCGCAACCGTGGCCGGAATCCCAATCTTGTCGCGCTTGAAATCAATAATGCGGAGTTTGCGCTTGTGCCCGCCCCCGATGAACCGCATGGTGGTGTCGCCCGAATTGCGGCGCCCTCCGGTGCGCTTCTTTGGCTCGAGCAACGGCTTATGCGGCTGCGTCGAAGTAATGTCGTCATTGACCAGCGTGGTGCGGTAACGCAGCGTCTGAGTCGTCGGTCTATAAGTCTTTATCGGCATAAAAGCTCTCAGCTTTCAGCGCTCAGCTCTCAGTAACTTCTTCTTGCCGCCGCTTCTCATGGAAAGCTGACGGCGGAGAGCCGATGGCTGCCTTACAAGTTCTGCGCGTACTCCGGCATCTTCTCGCCGGACTTCAGCCGCACATAAGCCTTCTTCCAATCCGGACGGTAGCCGGCAAACTTGCCCCGCCGCCGCTCTTTCCCGGGATACATGGCGGTGCGCACCGAATGCACCTTAACCTTGAAAATCGTCTGCACCGCTTCCTTGATCTCGGTTTTGGTTGCCTTGGGCGCCACTTGAAAGACCAGCGTGTTCTGGTTTTCCTTGATGGCCAAGCCCTTTTCCGTAATGACCGGCTTGCGAATGATCTGGTAAGACGTTTTCATCAGGCCACCTCCGCCGCTTTTTCATGACGGGGACGCCGCCGCGCAACCCGCTTGGACGCTTTGGGCTTCTCGGCATCAGCCTTCTCGTGCTGCCGCTTGGAGGCCGAATTCTTCAACGATAACTGCAGCTTCTCAATCGCCGGCTGGGAAAAAATCACCCGATCATAACGGAGCAGGTGATAGGGATGAACTTCATTTCCCGCCACCAACTCCAGGCCGTCGATATTGCGCGAGCTCAACTCCAGGTTGCGGTTACCGTGCTGCGCAACCTCGACCAGCAACACCGTCTTGTCCACTTTGAGGGCATCGAGCGCCGCCCGAAAGGGCTTGGTCTTCGATTCCTTCACATCAAAGGCATTGACCACAATCAATTTCCCGTCGGCAAATTTGGCCGCCAACGCCGAACGCAGCGCGCCCAGCAACTTCTTGCGGGGAAATGCATAATCATAGGAGCGGGGCTGGGGACCATGCACCGTGCCACCATGCCGCCACAGTGGCGAACGGATGGAGCCCACGCGGGCCCGGCCCGTGCCTTTTTGTTTCCAGAGTTTTTTTCCGGCGCCCGACACCAACTTCTTGTTCTTGGTGGCATGCGTGCCCGCCCGCTGCGAAGCGCGGTAGTGCTTCACCGCCTCCCACAGCAGGTCTTCATTGACCGCGCCGAAAATTTCGTCGGCCAGGTCAAAGCTGCCCACCTTGGCGCCGCTCAAATCGTGAATGTCAATCGTTGCCATATGTTTCTCTTGTGTGGCGGCCGAACTTGCTCCGCCGGACGGGGCAAGCCCCGTCACTACACCATCCCTGCTACGCTTTCTTCGCCGCCCGCTTGGCCGCTTTCAAAGGATCGACCGTCGCCGCCCCCGCAAATCCACGCCGCTCTCTCGGCGGTTTCTTGGCCTTGGTGATCACCACATAGCCGCCGTTCGGTCCGGGCACTCCGCCTTCTACCACCAGCAGATTGTCTTCTTTGTCCACGCCCAGCACGCGCGCATTGCGCATGGTGATGCGGACGTTCCCCATATGTCCCGACATGCGCATGCCTTTAAAAACGCGCGAGGGGAATGCCGACGAGCCGATCGAACCGGTAATCTGAAACATCGAACCATGAGATTTCGGACCGCCCCCGAAGTGATGCCGCTTGACCACGCCCTGAAAACCGCGGCCCTTGCTGATGCCGACGATATCGACAAATTTCTCGCCGTCAAAGATATCTACCAGAACGCGCTCGCCGGCCTTTACGCCGTCGCCATCCGCTTCGCCCTTTTGTTCGACCTCGATCGGCACTTCACGCACGAACCGAACCGGCGGCAGATTGTTCTTGCCCAGATGCCCGCGCATCGCCTTGGTCAGCTTCGATTCCTTTACGAACTCGACCAGCCCCAAGTTGCGCCGCGGAGTAACCGTCACGGGTTTCGGTTTTATGCTGCGTGACCACACAAGGCCCCGCCTGCAGCACGGTCGCCGGACGCACATCGCCCTTCGAATCGAAGAGTTGCGTCATGCCGACCTTCTTGCCGAGAATGCCTGCTACCTTTGCCATAATTTCCAGCTCCGCCAGCCGTGTAGCGGCGGAGCTTGCTCCGCCCGGACTTAATTCTCCCGGACGGGGCAAGCCCCGTCCCTACACGATCTACTTATGCTCTTTGCCGAATGCCTTAATCTCCACGTCCACACCCGCCGGGAGATCGAGCTTCATCAGCGCGTCCACCGTTTGCGGCGTGGGGTCGAGAATATCCAGCAGCCGCTTGTGGGTGCGGATCTCAAACTGCTCGCGCGACTTCTTGTCCACGTGGGGCGACCGCAGCACGCAGTATTTGTTCTTCATCGTGGGCAATGGAATCGGCCCAGCAATCTGCGCGCCCGTGCGCCGCGCCGTCTCGACAATCTCACCCGTGGACTGGTCCAGGATGCGGTAGTCGTACGCCTTTAACCGGATGCGAATTTTCTCGTTGCCTATCACTTTAGGGGCTCTCTAACCCCTTCCGGCTTTCCGGAAGGAAAGAGCTGATGGCAAGCTGCAAGCCGCTGATTTCAAATGCGGAGGTCGGAGTTAGAATGCAGAACTGAAACGGCTTTACTTCGGCATTCCTCCGTCCCACTTCTGACTGCTTGTCTTCCTACTGAATAATCTCGCTGATGGTGCCTGCGCCGACCGTGTGCCCGCCTTCGCGAATCGCGAAGCGCAAGCCCTTTTCCATCGCCACCGGCGTGATCAGCTCAATCACCAACTGCACGTTGTCTCCCGGCATCACCATCTCCGTGCCCGCCGGAAGTTCGGCTACGCCCGTCACGTCCGTCGTGCGCAAGTAGAACTGCGGCCGGTAGCCCTTGAAGAACGGCGTGTGCCGCCCGCCTTCTTCCTTGGTCAAGATATAAACTTCCGCCTTGAACTTGGTGTGCGGCGTGATCGATCCGCCCTTCGCCAACACCATGCCGCGCTCGACATCTTCTTTCGCGATGCCGCGCAGCAGAAGTCCCGCATTGTCGCCCGCCATGCCTTCGTCCAGCTGCTTCTTGAACATTTCGACGCCCGTCACGACCGTCTTGCGGGTCTCGCGGAAGCCGACGATTTCCACTTCCTCGCCGACCTTCACCTTGCCGCGCTCGATCCTGCCCGTCACCACCGTACCGCGGCCCTGAATCGAAAAAATATCTTCGATCGGCATGAGGAAGGGCTTATCCAGTTCGCGCGCTGGCTGCGGTATGCTCTTGTCCACCGCTTCCATCAGCTCGTCGACCGCTTTCTCCCACTTGGCCTCGCCATTCAGCGCGCCCAAGGCCGACAGCCGCACCACCGGCACATCGTCGCCCGGAAACTGATACGACTTCAGCAGCTCGCTGACTTCCAACTCCACCAGATCGAGCAGCTCGGCGTCATCCACCGCGTCGCATTTGTTCAGCGCGACCACGATGTAAGGCACACCCACCTGCCGCGCCAGCAGCACGTGCTCGCGCGTCTGCGGCATGGGACCGTCGGTCGCCGCCACAACTAAGATTGCGCCATCCATCTGCGCTGCGCCCGTGATCATGTTCTTGATGTAATCGGCGTGGCCCGGGCAATCCACGTGCGCGTAGTGCCGGTTCGCCGTCTCATACTCCACGTGCGCCGTCGCGATCGTGATGCCGCGGGCCTTTTCTTCCGGAGCGTTATCGATCGAATCGAACGACCGGAACACGATCTTCGGATTGTGCTTCTGCAAACCTTAGTGATCGCCGCCGTCAACGTGGTCTTGCCATGGTCAATGTGACCAATCGTCCCTACGTTGCAGTGCGGCTTATTGCGATCAAATTTCTCTTTCGCCATGTTTAGCCTCTAGCTCTTAGCTGTGAGTTCCCAGCTTTTTTGTGTAGCGGCGGAGCTTGCTCCGCCCGATTGACTCCACACCGGACGGGGCAAGCCCCGTCCCCACACGATTTATTTCGCCGCCCCTTGCACCTTGGCGATGATTTCCTCCGCGACCGAGCGCGGCGCCTCCTCGTAGCGGGCAAAGTGCATCGAGTACTCCGCCCGGCCCTGGGTCGAAGAGCGCATGTGCGTCGCATAACCAAACATCTCCGCCAGCGGCACAATGGCCTTTGATCACCTGCGACCCGGCACGATGCTCCATGCCTTCAATCCGGCCGCGGCGCGAACTCAGGTCGCCCATAATCGCGCCCGCGTAATCTTCCGGGGTCACAACTTCGACCGCCATCACCGGCTCCAAGAAGCACCGGAGAAGCCTTGCGCGCGGCCTCTTTGAACGCCATCGAACCGGCAATCTTGAATGCCATTTCGTTCGAATCGACGTCGTGATAGCTGCCGTCGTACAGCGTGGCCTTCACATCCACCATGGGATAGCCGGCCAGAATGCCGCCTTCGAGCGCCTCTTTAATGCCCTGATCGATCGGCTTAATGAATTCCTTGGGCACCGAACCGCCCACAATGTCGTTGACGAATTCGTAGCCCGTCCCCGGCGGTTGCGGGTCGAGATAAATTTTCGCGTGCCCGTACTGGCCGCGGCCGCCGGTCTGGCGGATGTATTTGCCCTCGGCTTCCGCGTGCCTGCGGATGGTCTCGCGGTAGGCCACCTGCGGCTTGCCGACGTTGGCCTCGACCTTGTACTCGCGCATCATGCGGTCAACGATGATTTCGAGATGCAACTCGCCCATGCCGCTGATAATGGTCTGCCCGCTGTCGGGGTCGGTGTGAACTTTGAAGGTGGGATCTTCCTGCGCTAGCTTGGCCAGCGCCAGGCCCATCTTTTCCTGATCGGCTTTAGTCTTGGGCTCGACCGCGACGGAAATCACAGGCACCGCAAAAGTAATCGATTCGAGCGTGATGGGATGCTTTTCGTCGCAGATGGTGTCGCCGGTGGAGACGTTTTTCAAGCCAACCGCGGCGCAGATATCGCCCGCAAGGATCTCGGTAATATCTTCGCGCTTATTGGCGTGCATCTTCAGCAGGCGGCCAATGCGCTCGGTGCGCTGGGTGCGGGAATTCAGCACCGCATGGCCGGACTGCAACTGCCCGGAGTAAACGCGAATAAACGTCAACTGGCCGACAAACGGATCGGCCATGATCTTGAAAGCCAAAGCCGAGAACGGCTCTTTGTCGTCAGCCTTGCGGGTAATGGTCTCGCCATTCTCCGGGTTGATGCCATGAATTTCCGTTGTATCGAGCGGCGAAGGCAGGAAATCCACCACTGCATCGAGCAGCGGCTGAATACCTTTGTTCTTGAATGCGGTCCCTACCACCACCGGGAAAACCTTCAGCGCGATGGTTGACTTGCGCAGCGAAGCCTTAATCTCATCGGCCGAAATCGCTTCGCCTTCCAGGAACTTGTGCAGCATGTCGTCGTCATTTTCGGCGACGGTTTCGACCAGTTGCGCATGGAAGGCTTCCGCTTTCTTCTTCAGGTTCTCGGGAATCTCTTCGGTGATGTACTCCGCGCCCATGGTCTCGTCGTTCCAGACGATCGCCTTCATGGCGATCAGATCGACCACGCCGACAAACTTGGCTTCCTGTCCGATGGGAATCTGAATCGCGACCGGCTTGGCATTGAGGCGCTTGCGGAGGGTATCGACGGCGTGCTCGAAATCGGCGCCCATCTTGTCGATCTTGTTGATGAAGCAAATGCGCGGAACGCCGTACTTATCGGCTTGCCGCCAGACTTTTTCCGATTGCGGCTGTACGCCATGCACTGCGTCAAACACCGCAACCGCGCCGTCGAGCACGCGCAGAGACCGCTCGACTTCGGCTGTAAAGTCCACGTGGCCGGGGGTATCGATGATGTTGATGCGGATGTCGCGCCAGGTGCAGGTAGTGGCGGCGGAGGTAATGGTGATGCCGCGCTCCTGCTCCTGCTCCATCCAGTCCATGGTCGCAGTGCCTTCGTGGACCTCTCCGATGCGGTGCGTGCGTGCCGGTATAGAACAGGATGCGCTCCGTCGTAGTGGTCTTACCGGCATCAATGTGGGCCATGATGCCGATATTTCTGCAACGCGTTAATGGGACTGTTCTGGGCACTGTATTTCTCTATGACTTTCTGGGGCTCGAAGGAGACGTAGCAAAGCTACGCCTCTACATGAATTTCATTTGCTTCTGTAGAGACGTTGCTTGCAACGTCTCTGCCTGCAGCTTACCACCGGTAATGCGCAAACGCCTTATTGGCTTCCGCCATGCGGTGCACATCTTCTTTCTTCTTGATCGCGGCTCCGCGGCCATTGGCGGCGTCGAGCAATTCGTTGCTTAACTTGTCGATCATTCCCTTTTCGCCGCGTCCGCGGGAATACGTAATCAGCCAGCGAATGGCCAGCGAGGTGCGCCGGTCAGGATTGACTTCGACCGGCACCTGATAGTTGGCGCCGCCCACGCGGCGGGTCTTCACTTCGAGCAGCGGCTTGGCGTTTTCCACCGCCTTCTTGAACAGCTTCAGATGCCTCGTCTCCGCCCTTGGCCTGCAGGCGGGTCAGGGCTTCATAGAAGATGCCCTCGGCGGTGCTTTTCTTGCCTTGCCCACATCATGGAGTTGACGAACTTGGTGACCAGGTCCGATCCATACACCGGATCGACTTCCACCGTCCGCTTGGCGATATGTCCTTTTCGAGGCATCTCAGCTACTAGCTCCTGGCTGCTAGCTTCTAGCTATCAGCTTTCAGCCGTCAGCTCTCGGCCAACGGCTAACCAACCCTCAAATCCTTGTCATTCCGAAGCGCGCCTTTTGCGCGAGGAATCTGTTTTGCCAACGACCAGATGACGGCCAACGACTACTTCGGTCTCTTGGCGCCGTACTTCGATCGTCCCTGCTTGCGATTGGCCACGCCAACTGCGTCCAGCGTGCCGCGAATCACGTGATAACGCACACCCGGCAAATCCTTCACACGGCCGCCGCGCACCAGCACGATGGAGTGCTCCTGCAGGTTGTGGCCGACGCCGGGGATATACGTCGTAACTTCGATTCCATTGGTGAGCCGCACGCGGGCCACTTTGCGCAGCGCCGAGTTCGGCTTCTTGGGCGTTTGGGTGTACACACGCGTGCAAACTCCGCGCTTCTGTGGGCAGGCCTTGCAGCGCCGGACTGGCTGTCTTGTAGCGTGTCCGCTTGCGGCCCGAGCGCACCAGTTGATTGAAAGTCGGCACTGTTCGTTGCTCCTCAGCCGCGTTCTCCTTCCGCGCATTCGACCGCGTGGAAGCGCGAGAGCGCCGCTTCTGCTTTTCCCTGATTTCAGGGGCTGGCCAGCGTCATTGCCGACCATACTTCCCGCAAACTTCCCGGCGGGAAACTTTCGATTCAGACTAACGCGGACGACGGTGGCACCAGGCCCGGCTCAAAGCGCTTCCGGGAGATGCTCCGTTTCGTCAGCACCGCCTCACATAGCTTCCCGCTTGCTTTTGACAGGGCGGAAGGTGTCGCGAAGCGTTTCAGCGAGGACGCTTCCGGCGCTTGATGCCCTGCCCGGAAACGTGTGTTTCAAGAGCTTAGCTGCGCTTTTCTGGGCTTTCCACACGCTTACGCGCGCAGCAGGAAAGACCACATACCTACAGACAAGCCAAAGTGAACTCGCGGAACCTTACAAATATAGCAACACCCTTCACACATCGTCAACGGTCGTTTGCCGCATCCCATGGAAAAACCGGATTCATGGAACAAATGAACCTTCTCGAGAAGAAGAAATCTTCGCTCCACCCAGGATTTCGGCGGCAGACTCCCGGCCTCGCTTCACTCAGCCTCACGCCTGCTAAACGCCTCAACTTGCTGAAAAAATTGATAGCCTCTACACTGACAGCTTTGTGGAAACACGGGCTCGCCGCTTGGGAAAACGGGCGGCGAGGAGGGTGCATGGGTAGGTTGGTTCCGCTGGTCCGAGCAATCATTCTTATAGCCGTCGCCGGGTGCTGGGCAGGCTGCGGCAGCAGCAATCCCATTAGCAGCACCACCAATTTCGCGACTCCAACCAAGGTTACCCTGACGCCCAATCCCTCCGGTTCCCTGGAGTTGGGACAAACCTTGGCCTTTAGCGCCACTGCAACTGGCGCTTCCAGCAGCGCGCTGACCGAACCGATCGCCTACGAATCGAGCAATCCGGCGGTGCTGACCATCGCATCCGCCGGACAGGCGTGCGCAGGCTCGTGGGATTCGCTCACCGCACCGACCGTCTGTACGCCCGGACAGGTTGGCACCGCCCAGGTGACGGCTGTTGCGCAAGGGGTTAGCAGCCCGGTGACCACGGTCTATGTGCATCAACACATTGACAGCGTCGCGGTAAGCGCCTTACCAGGACAAGCTCTTCCCCAGTCCTCTTCCTGTTTCTCGAAAGGACAAATCTACAACTATCAGGCAACGGCCTACAGCCGTGCGGGCGGGCCCGCCCCCGGCCTGGATATCACTTCTACGGTCGGCCCGTTCACCTGGCAGGCCATCAACGGCAGCGTGGTGACTATCACGGCTGCAACGCTCGCCAACACAGTCAACGGGCTGCAGCCGGGCCAGGCCACACTAACCGCCAATGTCCCAGGAACCACCCCGGTGACGGCCAGCATTGACGGCGTATCCAGTGTGCCTTTGACCTTTACTACATGCCTGGTGCAATCCATCAGCTTGGCGCCGACGAGCGGCGCCGGAAATAACCTATCGGTCGCCAGAGGCACTACGACGGCAATCACAGCCACCGTTACCGACACCCTGGGGAACGTGATCAACGGCAACTTCCTGACCTGGTGCTCCTCGGCTCCCGCTTCCGTGAGCACCAGTTCGTCCAACTGCACGCTGGGTGCGACCAGCAATTTCACGGCAACAGCTTCTTCGGCGGGCGGGGGAGCGGCGGTGATAGCCAGTTGCACGCCGCCGAACTGCAACATCAATATTTTTCCCACCCGTCCTATCTATCCACCCGATCCCATCAGCATATTGGCTGGTCCTCCGACGTCCACAACGACCGGGGCGACCACAGCCACCGTCTGGGTGACGACGACGGGGTGCAAAGGCACCGACGGTTGTATCAGCGAAATCGTTCCCATCACAACCACCATCACCTCGGGAGTTCCGACCTCTACAACGGGAACAGCGGTTGCGCTTCCTGCTACGCCCAACTCCCTCATCTTTAATGGAACGGGAACAACCGCCTACCTGGGGACCGATACCGGAGAACTTGGCACCAGAGGGCTCATGGTTCTCAATACCAGCGGGAAGTCTGCCTCTGCGTTCTCGTCGATCGTCGGTAAGGTGCTGGCGGTTTCGCCGGATGGGGGAACCGTGGTGGTTTCTGACACGGCGGAGACTCCGAACCAGATCTTTTTGTTCAGTTGTAATCCGGCGGCCGCAACCAGCGGCGGTTCGAGTGGCGGTTGCGGCGCGACCAGCAATGTTGTTTTGAATATTGCGGGAGCAACCGCGGCGGCATTCTCATCCGACGGACTTAAGGCTTACATCGTGGCTGGCGGAACACTCTATGTGTATTCCAAACTCGACGCCTTAAAGACCATTCCGCTAAGCGCTCCGGCGAACGATGTCACCTTCCTTGCGGATGGCGCGTTCGCTTATGTGGCCGGAGGCGACCCCGCGGGGGTCATGGTGCGGCGCACCTGCGATGACGCGGCCGCTCAGCCGCCGATTGCAACTCCCGCCCCACCGGCTTTCTTGCGGGCGATCCCGGATGGCATTCATGTATTGGGGATAGACTCACCGGGCGTCGACATTCTCACTGCCAGTAACATCAGCACCGACGGCTGCTCGCCCCAGATCAGCACCACTTCATCCTTCGTCAACCTCGGTCAAGGCAACTTTGTTCCCACCCAGCTGATCGTTTCGACGGACGGCTCAACCGCCTATTTGTTGACCGCAAGTTCGGGCAGCGTTCTGGTCTTTAATATTGCGGCTCGTACGACTTCCGCCATTGCGCTCACCGGCAATGTCCTTCCCCTGCAGGCTTCCCTCACCCCCGATGGAACCCAGCTCTACGTGGGAGCGAGCGACGGCACCATCCATTTGCTTGATACGGTCGGTGGCGCTGACGTGAGCCAGATTTCTTTCCCCACGGACGTCACCAATCTTCAATCCGGATTGTGCGCCAACGTAAGCTTTCCCACTCAGAGCGTGGTCAACATTTCGGCGGCTTCGCAGAATGGCGCTACTACCACTTACACCTACACTTTGACTTCGGGACCGGGACTCCAGGTGGGACGTAGAATTACCATCACCGGATTGGCCAATGCGGGAAACAACGGAGTTTTCACCATCACCGCAGCGGACAGCGCAACGTTTAGGGTAGGCAATGCGATTGGAGTTACCGCCGCTGGCCAAAATGGCAGCGGCGCGGTGGCGTTCGCCTGCAATCCGGATCTGGTCGCCGTCGCTCCGTAGTGCAGCCCGTTAAACCTTGGCGTTCGCCTTTTCCAACTCGCGACCCACGCTATCCAGTACTCCGTTGATAAACTGCACCGATTCAGGCGAGGAAAATTTGCGGGCAATTTCCAGTGCTTCGTTGATGACGATCGCCCGTGGCGTAGAAGGAAATCCCAGAAGCTCCGCCACCGAGGCGCGAAGCAGATTGCGGTCCACCGCCGCCATGCGATCCATGCGCCAGTGTTCGGCATGGCGTTCAATTAATCCGTCGATTTCTGCGTTGCGGTCGCTAGCCACACGAAAAAGATCTTCCGCAAACCCACGCTCGTCGGCGCCGATGGTACCCCGTTCCCGCCAGAAGGTGCGGCGAACATCCTCGGGCGGCTGCTTTCCCATGTCAGCCTGGAAAAGCATCTGCAGCGCGAGTTCGCGGGATTTGCGGCGGGTGCCCATGGGAGCTTTCAGCGTCAGCTTTCAGCCATCAGTTTACAGGAACCCAACCGCAAGATTCCTAGGTTTTCCGGGCGCTTTTCTTCCCGGCAATGGATTTCCCACCTTTGTCATTCCGAGCGGAGCGAGGAATCTGCTTTTTGCTGACAGCTGACGGCTGAGAGCCGATAGCTTTCTTAAGATTCGCCATCTCCACCGCCGCCAGCGCGGCCTCAAATCCTTTGTTACCCATTTTCAATCCCGCGCGGTCGATTGCCTGCTCCAGCGTCTCGCAGGTGAGTACCCCGAAAGAATGGGGCACGCCGGTTTCTTGTGCTGACTGTCCCACGCCGCGCGCCACTTCGTTCACAATGACGTCGTAGTGCGCCGTATCCCCGCGCAATAAGCAACCGAGACAAATGATGGCGTCATATTTTCGTGTCTCCGCCAGAGTTCTTGCCGCAGAAGGAATTTCAAACGAACCAGGCACACGGACAAGTTTGATGTCTTTTTCTTTTGCACCCGAGCGCAAGAGCCCGTCCATTGTTGCGTGCAGGAGACGCTCGGTGATGAAGGCGTTGAAGCGGGAGACAACAATTCCAAATCGTACGCCTGCAGCATTAAGCTTGCCTTCCAGAGCAGGAAGAGGCGGTCGTGGGACTCGCTCCTTGGTCACGCTTGCGTCTTTTGTCTTCATGTTGGATTCGTCAACCGCATCATATAGCGAATCCGCGCGATCCCCGGCCAAGCATTTACTTTCCCTCGAACCGTGCGGCCCGCTTCTCAAGAAACGCCGCGGTCCCTTCCTGCTTGTCTTCCGTCCGGCAACACGCGCTGAACAAATCCGCCTCCAAGTCCAACCCTCGAGGCAAAGTCATCTCCACCCCCTGATTCACTGCTTGCATTGCATAATGAACCGCCACCGGACCGTTGGCTAATATCTTCTGTGCAATCGCTTCCGCACGCGCAAGCAAATCTGCCTGCGGGACCACCTCATTCGCCAGCCCGATGCGCAGCGCTTCCTGCGCCGTGATGATGTCGCCGGTAAGCACGAGTTGCATCGCCCTGCCCTTGCCAATCAGCCTGGGCAAACGCTGCGTCCCTCCATAACCGGGGATGACTCCCAGTTTCACCTCCGGTTGGCCAAACTTCGCATTCTCGCTGGCCAGGCGGATGGTGCACGCCATAGCCATTTCGCATCCACCGCCAAGCGCGAAGCCGTTGACGCAGGCGATAACCGGTTTGCCAAGGTTCTCGATGGAATCGAATACCGCCTGCCCGCGCCGCGCGAATTCTTTGCCGCCGGCCTCGTCAAGAGTGGTCAGCTCACTGATATCCGCACCTGCGACAAACGCCCTTTCCCCCGCGCCAGTCAGAATGACCAGACGCACACTGATGTCCGACTTGATTTCCGCAAACGCCGCGCCCAGCTCTTCGATCGTCGCAATATTCAGCGCATTCAGCACCTTCGGCCGGTTCACGGTAAGGTAGGCGATAGCGCTTTTCTTTTCGAGGAGAAGATTGGAAAAGGTCATAACGTCAAGTTCGCCACCGATTTGCGCGAATGAACGCGGATCTCTTTTCTACCACAGAGACTCGGAGGCACAGAGAAATACAAACGCAGCTTTGGCTCTTCTCCGTGTCTCTGTGCCTCTGTAGTAGGAATTTCCGCTTATGAGTGTAAATCCGTCGCTAAGAATTTGACGAGCCTAGGCCACTGCCGCGGTCGCCAGCGAGGATGCGAGAGCGACCACTTTGCCGCCGCCCTCTGCGACGGCCGAATCCAGCGCGTGTTCTACGCGGTTAATGACTTCTGTGACGACGTCTACGGGATCGAACTCCGGGCGAAGCGCCGCTTCGGCCACACCGCAGGCGAACGAAACCGGTTCTTCGCGGCCTGGCATGCGCACTTCGCCGATCAGTTTGCGCAGATGATTCACCGCCGAGACTGCGCCCTTCTCACCGACAGCGCCAAGCACCAGGGCTACGGTGGTTGTGTCATAGCGAATAGCCAAATCGTTCTGCCGGATGTTTGCGGTGCAGAGGCGTCCCAACTGTTGCATGACGGTATCCACCGCGGCCTCACCGAATTCCTTGAGCAACGGACCACTCTTGCCGAACTGCATCAAGAGCACCGTCAAGGGAACCCTTTGCTGGAGGGCCCGCCTCGTTTCCGACATCAATAAATCCAAATAGGACGCGCGCTTCAGCAACCCCGAACCTTCATCGGTCACAGAAAGATTCTTTACCAGCCGCCGCAGCCCCGCGTTGTTAAGAGCAATCACAATCTGCTCGCTAATGGTACGCAGTACCATGACGTCGTTGGAATGCCAAGCGCGTGGAGCGCCGTGCAACAGGAGAAGAATACCCATTTGATCTTTGCCGTCGCTCAATGGCAAAGCCAGCAGAGCGCTGACTCCCATCCCATTCAGTGCTTCCCGCACCGGAGCCAATTCCGCTACAACCTGAATATTGGGCGCAATCAGCGCTCCTCTGCTGATAGCTTGATCCTGAGCAATGGCGACAATCTGGTCCTGCAAATTCGGTGTTCCCGCCTGCACCCCCGGCGCACAATATTCGGTGAGGGCCGTAGGCGGCAAGCCCGGTTTGCGCAAGGCGACGATGCAACGGCTGACGTTCCACTGCGCTCCAATCTCATTGGCCGCGACCGACATCGCTGCCTCCGCGTTGCCTTGCCGGTTCAGTTTGCGCGAAATCTCGGTAACCCGGGTCAGGCTGTTAACGTCCGCAGTTTCGGACGCATATGTTGCGGCCGCGGCCGGCGCAGGGGCCGTAACCGGGGAATCCTTTACCGGAGCCGCGGTTGCTGCATATCGCGGCGCCCACCCAACTGCCATGTAGAGGCGCTGCAAATCCTCGTTGCGTTCCTCCTCATGGGGAAACAATTCCTGAATGCGCTGCACCCGCTCCAACGCCTTGGCGCGCATTCCGTATTGCACCAGGATCTCGGCTTGCAAAATGAGATCCTGCAGCGCGGCGGCCCCCATCACCGGTTGCACCTCGCTGTGCGCCGGCTCCGGCGCCGACTTCCCCATGCCGGAAAAACGCGACGCAATCACCTTGTAGCGGTTTTCGTCTATCTTGCCGCGGAGCATCTCCAGGCGCGTTTGATGGCCGGGCTCGTAAGCGTCCACCTCGGCCGCCCGGTCCAGACAGTCCGCTGCCTTGAGGTAATTACCCAACCCGCAGTACAGGTCGAATAACTTGATCAATGTCTGCGAATAATCGCTTTCCCGGTTCGAGGCGTTGAACACCTCTCCCATGAACTCCAGTACTTCAGGCGACGGACGGTGCGCCGCGGCCAGATCCTGCATCATGGCAGCAAACGATTTCCGCTCTCCACGGCGGCGCTGTACTTGTTCAAGCTTGCGGGCCAGAACGACCGCATCGGCATCCTGATGAGCATCAATGAGCAATCCAATCAGGTCGGCAACATCCTGCAAACGGGACGGATTGTTTTCGAACACCTCCCATAGGAACACCTCCGCCTCACTTAAGCGGCCAGCCGCCAGCAACGCCTTGCCATAGTTTTCGCGTATCTCCCGCGAAGGCGGGGTCGTATTCAGGTGAGGCTCAAGAACAAAGATAGCGGCGCCCGCTTGCCCCTGCTTCAGTAGGCTTTTCCCGTAGGCCAAGGCGATCTCACGATCCCGTGAGTTCTCCGAGTAGGCCCGCTCAAAGTATGGGGTTGGATCCTGACCCTGAGATTCCGTCAACTGTCCCAATTTCAGAAATGCGGCTGCCGCTCCATCCTTGTCGCCAGCCTGCGAGGACAACTCGCCCAGGCGAAGCTGGTTCTTCTCACTGCTGTCGAGAGCCACGATTTGCTTCAATACATTCAGCGCGTTGGATTTGTCGGGTTGCTGAATCAGTTCTTCCAAAGCATTTTCATAGGTTTCGAGGGCCAGCCTGCGATTGGAGCTCTCAAGCAGTTGGCCGAAACGCACTCTTTGTTGCCACGTCGGCTTGGCATAACGGCTTAGTTTCTTATAGGTAAGGCTGGCTCGCGTCGCATCGCCGGCTTGAATCTGGCGCTCGAACATCTCCCCCAGCAGGTTCACGGCTTCCGGGACGCGCTGCATGGAGAGGCAGAGATCAGCCGCCATCTGACGGGCAACGTCGTTAGCCAGATCCACGGCTACGACGCGCAGATACGCATCCAGGGCGTCCGCCGTCCTTCCCTTTTGCAGAAGCTTTTCCGCTTGCTCGACCAGCTTGGCAGTCTCAGCCCGGTCGGAATGATGATTCATTTCTGGCATGGAGGGTCTTGGAACGTACGACCGTTGGGCGCACGAACCCACCCAAAATTCTAGGGTCCAGCGCTGGTACCCGCAATGCGGTAACGGACTATCGGGGTGACCAAAGTCATACAGGAGACCGGTGCACCCGAGTAAGAACCCTACCGGATACCTCTGAACACTTCCTCTTTACCTGACCATCGGCAAATTATCTCGACTAGAATGGCGGAATGAGCGATGCGGTTCGTATCGGCATTTTGGGTGACTTCAACCCTGAATACCCTTCGCATCACGCCACTAACGATTCCTTACAGCACGCCGCCGCAAAGTTGGGTCTGCTGGTCGAGTCGCAATGGATTCCTACGCCCTGTCTCGCCGAACCAAGTGCGGCAAAAATGCTGGAGGGCTTCGATGGTCTTTGGGGATCGCCCGGCAGCCCCTACAAAAACTTCGATGGCATGTTGAACGGTATCAGGTTCGCCCGCGAGCGCGACTGGCCTTATCTCGGCACTTGCGGAGGCTTTCAGTACGCTCTCCT
The DNA here is from genome assembly GCA_963697035.1 of uncultured Acidobacteriaceae bacterium. GTDB lineage: Bacteria > Acidobacteriota > Terriglobia > Terriglobales > Acidobacteriaceae > PALSA-270. The sequence goes on from CAVOMN010000006.1 coordinate 447,724, forward strand.
TGAGCTGGCGCGTAATGTCTGCGGCATCATGGACGCCGACTCCGCCGAAAACAATTCCGGTTCGAAGAATATTGTGATCTATCCCGTGGAGTGTGCAGTACCGGATCGCGTGTCTGGCGCTCCGAAACTCTCTGGCCTGGTGCCGGAAATCCGGCTGCGGCCAGGGTCCTACTTACAGTCCTTTTACTCGCAGGAGAAGATCGCGGAAGAGTTCTTTTGCAACTTCGAAGTTAATCCAGAATTTGAATGGGTTCCGGTCGAAGCCGGCCTCCCCATCGTGGCGCGCGGGCCGCACGGGGAAATCCGCGCCATCGAGTCCCCGGCACACCGCTTCTACGTGGCCACCTTATTTCAGCCGCAACGTTCCTCGAAGCCGGGCATCCCTCATCCACTCATACTCGCTTTCCTCCAGGCCGCCGCGGATTGGGGTCGCAAGAAGTTGGATGACAGCGTACTCGAGTAGCCCTAAGCGGGAAGCAATTCAAACACAGGATAGTTCTGGACGATGCCGCTAAATTCCTGCGCGGGTGAGCCCGCTGGAACGGGAAAATATCGTTGCACCGCAGTGCGAAAGGTATCGAGATAAGTCTTCAAGATCTCCGGCTTCTCCGCATCTGAAATCGGCCGCAGCCGGAAGCTCTGCCGGCTGCTTCCCTTGCTTAACGTAACCTCACCTGCTGCCTCGGCATTGCGCACCCATTGCGTTCGTCCCCGCGGCGCCACCAGGAACTTCTTGCCGCCCAGCTCCATCAGGTTGACCGGAGTCGAATAAATCTTCCCGCTCTTTCGCCCCCGCACCTGCAAAAGGTAATTGTAGGAAAACCCCAGACCGATCCTGACCAGAAATCCGAAAATGCGGTTGAAGATGCGCTCCCCGGCCGAAGGTGCGCGGAATTCGGGAATCGCCGTCATGCTGAGCTTATTGTGACATAACGTGCCGTCATTCGTTAGTCGCAGTTCTCGCGTGACGTCTTTGCATACCCGCTGCAGGCCAACATGGGAAGACGCGGGTATTTGGCAAAGGAAGGATCGGCGAAAGAACGCTCACATAGCAGAAACTTTGATTTGCGATCGGATCGAATCAGCCGGGCATACTCGCAATCGGCACAAAGGCCCGCGGAATGTTCCATAGACTTGGGAGATATCTTCACACTTGGCGGGGGTGCGGACTTCGTAACTACGACCTCAAAACCTGTTTCCCCATTTCGGAACAGCGTCTCGCCAAAAAAGGTTACGACTTCTGCTCTAGAGTTTATACTTGCTGCTTGCGCGGGCGCGAATCTTGAGATCACAAATTGTGATCTCAACGGACGCCACCATAAACAAGAAACAACAGCCCTCGCGGCCTACCAATCAGCTGGTTATTTCATTATCTGCTTGACATTCGCCTTCCATTCGCCAACAATTCGGCCATGGCAATCACCAGGCGACAGCGGCAGGTCTACGACTTCATCTCTGACTTCGTACAGAAGCATGGCTACTCCCCTTCATTCGAAGAAATTGGCGAAGGCCTTGGCCTGAATTCATTGGCCACGGTGCACAAGCACATCACCAATCTGGAAAAGAAAGGGCTGCTCACGCGCGACTACAACCGCAGCCGTTCGATCGATCTGCTGCCCCCAAAGGGCCGGCTCAAGCAGGCCATGTCAGTGAACACCACGATGGTTCTGCCGCTGCTGGGTCGCATTGCCGCCGGTCAGCCGATCGAAGCAGTGGAGAATCCGCAGACCATTTCACTGGCCGATTTCGTCCGCTCGAAGGAAGTTTTCGTGCTGGAAGTACGCGGCGAATCCATGCAGGACGAACACATTCTCGACGGCGATTACGTTTTGGTGGAGAAGAGCAAAGACCGCCCACAACGGAGATATCGTGGTCGCACTGGTGGACGGCACCGATGCCACCCTGAAGCGCTTCTATCGCGAGGGTGACAAGGTGCGCCTGCAGCCTTCCAACGCCGCCATGCAGCCCATCATCGTGGCGGCGGCTGCAGTGCAGATTCAGGGAAGAGTGATCGGGGTGTTGCGGAAGTATTAACAAATTTGCCGCCTATCAGCTCTCAGCTCAAGCATTTGCTCACTTCGATTCAAAAACAAAACGTCCAGCAGATCGCCGGACGTTTTGAGAATTCAAAGCTAACTACGAGACTGAAGCTAAAGCTGAAAGCTAACTCACCCAATATGCTTTTCGAGCGCCTGCTGGATCGCTTCTTTCGGCCGGTACCCAACTAACTGCTCCACCACCTGGCCACCTTTGAATACCAGCAGCGTGGGGATACCTGTCACTTTGTAGCGCATAGGCGTGGCGCTGTTGCGGTCCACATCCATTTTCCCCACTTTAATCTTGCCCTGAAAATGCTGCGCCAGTTCGTCCACAATCGGAGCGATGGCGCGGCAGGGACCGCACCAGGCCGCCCAAAAATCCACCAATACCGGCTGCTCGGACTTCAGAACGTCCTGGTCAAAATTGGAATCATTTACCTCGAAAATCGCATTACTCGCCATCATTCCTCCCTGAAATATTCGCGAAGCCAATCGGAGTGCGGGTCTTCGAGTTCGCTCAAAAAGACCGCCTCAATCGCCTACTATCCTAGCATTTCTCTTGGATGCAGCGCGGCGCGAGAAGTCGCAAAGGCCACGAAAGCTATCAGCCATTGGCACTTAGCCGCGAGCTTGAACGGCGCGGATTGAGACGGTTTGGCTAACCGCTACGAGCGATAGGCTTAAAGCCAACAAAAAAGCGCCCTGAACTTGAGTTCAGGACGCCTCGGCAGCCCTCCCCCAGAACTGCCAAACCACGAGTGGGATATTAGGCTCACTCCCACTCACTGTAAATGTCACTTAGGTAATAGCTGGCTTGCTCGCGGGTAATCCTCGCGGGGCACTCGCGGTAACCTGTCGGTTTGTTTAGCCGAGCTTCGTTCAATTCGTTGTCCTTGCAGGGACTAAACCACGAACTGAAAAACCTTGCTCCGGAATGGTTACCCTGACTACTTTCGATCCGATAAGCCTTTTTGCACAGGCGGCCCGCTGCAACACACAGGGCGCGCGTCAACTACACAACAACCGGTTTCGGGACAGCATGTTTATCGGGAATCCAGTAAACCTCTTCTTTCAAATGTTCTTTGGTAAAGCCGATTCGCTTTAAGATTCCCTTGGCGTTTTCGATCATCTGCGGATGCCCGCAGATGATAGCCCGTCGTGTTTGTGCCGTCGAGACCCCACTCATCGGTGTATTTGCGAATCAGATCGTCTACCCGCCCCTTTCTCGCCTGGCCAATTCTCGTCTTCCCAAGGGCGGCTTACCGTGGGCACATATTTGAACCAGGGCGTTTCTCTGGCGACTCTCAACAATTCATGGTGGTAGCCGTATTCCCAGGAGCGGCTGGCGCCGTTGATGCAGGAAAAGCGTATGTTCGCCGCGGAATTTTCCGTCTTTCCAATCTCGGTAAAGCGTGCGGGCATAGCTCACGAAGGGCGCCACCCCGGTCACGGTGGAAATCAATAAATGATTGCGGTGACCGCTGGCCGTATCCAGCGTGAAGCGCCCCTTCGCGACTTTACGCATGAGCAGTTCGTCGCCCGGCCGCAGCTTGTAGAGCAGGGGTGTGAGTTCTCCATTGGGGACGAGCTCAAAGAAGAATTCGATTTCCCGTTCGTATGGCGACGAAACGATGGAATACGGACGCTCCGATCGCCTCTCCGGACCCTGCACGCCTAGCGTCGCATACTGGCCTGCGGCGAACTTGAATTCGCCGGGAGGCTGAAGACGCACCATCCACAGGTCGTTGCCGAAATCCTCGCGGCGGCTGATTCTTGCGCGGTAAAACTTATCGTCAGCAGTGCTCATGGAAACCTGCCCCGGTAAACTCCTACAACCGCTAAACCCCTACAAAATGTTCTAGTGTACAGGAGTCAGGCAAGCGATTCGGTTACTTTTAGTGGACCGGTGCGGGCGCAGGCGCGAGATTCGTCTGTGAATTCTGCCGGCTGAGATTCGACAATTGCTCTAGCAGTTGCCGCCAGGCTTTCTTATCTTTCTTGGTGGCAATGGGCGCATTCAGGTTCACGTAGAAGTGGAGCACGTCGTCACGCACCGCTGGGGGAGTCGACGGCAATCCACGCTTCGAGAGTTCATTCACTAGGCGGGCATACGTTTTGTCGGCCAGCGTATATTCCGCTGCCCGCGTGGGGCGGCCAGTATCGAAGTCCATGTTAGGCAGGATCGAGGTCGCGCTGTTTTTCTTTTTGCAGCAGCCGGGAATATTCTTCCACCGTCTGATCCACGCTGCGGATGTACATGTCTTCGGTCTGCTTAGTGGGAATCTTGAAGTTCATCGCGCTGAACGGCCCACCTTGGGGATAATTTTCAGGAAAAAAGCCAGAATCCTGGCCCCGATCCCCGGCTTGCGGTAAGCCGTCCCCCACTGCTTGTCGTAATCCGCGCGCGACAAATAGTAGAGGAACTTCTTTTTGCTGAAGTTTGGCGTGTCTTTCACGATCTCGTCGTGGCGCGACAGTAAAGCGATTCGGGTCATCTGCGGAACAAGTTTGCTGACCGCTCTGCGGTAGCTGCCGATGGCCAGATCCACGTCAAAGAGGTCGTCAAGCTTAAGCCCATAGGTTTCCTGAAACGCTCGTTCCAGCAAAGGCTTCGATACTTCAAAGCCAATAAAATCGTGATAGTTATCGGAGGTGTAGCGATTCTTGGCGACTTGCACCATGTCGAAACCAAACTCGGTGCGGATATGGCCTTGGGATCGTCGGCGTAGGTAACTTCGTCTCCGTACTTGGCGCGCAGCTTGGGAAATTCGATCCCCGCGACGCGATTGATGGTGGGGTGGCCACAGTTGTCGGACGCATAGTGCGCTAACGCACCCAGCGCGAAAGCATACTCGTTGACGTCGGATGAATCCTTCAGCAATGCCTCCACAAAATCGCCGCTGCGCACATAGTGCACCAGGTCGCTGAAGAACTTATTGCCAAACGGATAGTAGCCCATGTCCTGCATGACCGAGCCGCCATAGGCATAGCCGTGGGCCTTGCGCAGGTCACCGGAGTCGAAGCCCGGAAAGCGCTTCAGCAGCAGCGGCTGAATCTGATCGTTCCACAGCAAATCAACGATTTCTTCGTGAGTGAGGACGGAGTATCCCGAAACCAGCGCGGACCCGAAAAAGCACAATGCTAAAGCATCACGGTGGCCCGCGCCATGTTTCGAGGACATTCTCATGCAGTCCGGAGTAACCAGTCAAATCAACCGCGAATGATTTGTGCAAAGCTTTCGTACGGCTCATTTACTCAAAACCAGCACCACAAAACTATCCGGCAAAATTGGTTGGCCAGGGATGCGGCCGATCCGCCGTTGGTGCGGCCGGCGGACCAAATTTCGCCGTGACCAGAAACACCTCATGCGTCTTCTCGTCCAGCTCCATGGTGCGCGCGCCCTGCTGCGTGGGCACATTTTCCAGCACGCTGAATTTGTCCGGCGAATCTTCGTGAATCACCGTCAGAACTGCCTGCTCGCCGCAGGAAGCGAAAGCCAAGCCGGTCGCCGGATCGAAGCGCGTCGCGTCCACGCCTTTTCCGATGGCTGGAGTCGCAATCACTTTGCCGCTGTCAGCATCTACAACCGCCATCACCTTGATTTTCGCAGCCGGCAAACAAACGGCGATTTTTGCGGTCAATGGCAAGGCCCGAGGGAGACTCGCATCCCGGCGACAAGCGACCAGGTCTTTTTGACTTCAAGTTTTGCCGGATCGATTGCCACCAGTTCGCTCTTGTCCTCAATGTTAACGAATATCTCCCCTTTGCCATCGCTCACCGCAGATTCGGGTTTGCCGTCCAGTTTGATGGTGCCAGCGACGTTTCCGTTGGCGGCGTCAATCGCTGTCGAGTCGTGACTTCTCCCATTAAACGTAAAAACCCGTTTACTGGCCGGATCATAGAGGATGGCATCGGGATTATCTCCAGCCTTCACCTTGCTGATCGGCTTCAGCGTGTTCAGGTCAAAAATCGTGACCGTCCCTTCCCGGCCATTGCTGGTAAAGCCTCGACCAAGCTCCGGAGCCAGCGCAATGCCGTGCACCCCTTGCGTGTCCGGAATATCGCCGACCGGCTTGCCGGTATCGGCGTCAATGACCATCACATGCGTGCCGCGGGAAATGTAGAAGTGGCGCGATGCCGAGTCCAGAGTCAGGTAATCCCAGCCACCGTCACCTCCGACCTGGTAAGTCGTCGTGATGTGATAGCCGGACTCACCGGCCATGGCGAGGGCAGACAGCAGTCCTACCAATACAAATAGACGCGCAGGAGAAGATTTCATGAGTTTTTCCTCGATAAGGGACCCGGAGGTCAAGATACTACCCGCTGGCTTGAGCTTACGATGGGCCCAAGATCGCGAATTACGAAAAGAACGGAGACCCGCAGCGGATCTTCCATATTTTGGCATACTTGGCGAGATGAAAGCCGAGAAGGTCGGAAGCACCATCGATATCCCTGCGCCCCTCTACCGGCGGCTCAAGGAACTAGCGCACGACCTTTGGTTGCGAGCGCCTGATATCGAGCACCGAAATCCGTACACCGTGCAAAATAAGTTGGCGCACGGACTCTCTTTGGGCGGCAGCTCCTTCCGGAACCTGAGGGCCTTGAAAAACACTTTCGCGCATATTCGCGACTCAAGAGCCCGCTCGCCCAAGTTTTGGGCGGATGCGTACCTGCTCGCGTTCGCCGAAATTGCAGGCCTGAAGCTTGTGACTTTTGCTCGCGCATTGCACTCACGCGGCGCGGATGTGCTGGTCCTTTGGGACCCTGCCCACTGGGCCCTGTCCAGTCCAACGCAGAGCCCAGCCGCCCAGAAAGTGCTTTTCATTCCTCCGCCATTTTCGCCACGTGCAAGTCAAAGCCAGTCTTCGGTAATAGCGAAGTCAGCTCAAACGCCTTGAACCCGTCCCCGGTGATTTCGGTGTGACGATACAATCCCGGCTCGCTTTCCACGGTCTCGCGCCGTCCTTCCACATTTTCCAGGAACTCCTGCGCGGCTCTGACGCCGACGTCGCTGCTGCCGGTCTTGGTCACAATGGCTTCCGCCGCATAGGAACGCACCAGCTTGGGCCAGTACTTTTCCAGCAGGTTGGTGCTGGCAAAAATGTCCGCCCAGATGATTTCGCCGTTCACAGCTACCACCACACCCACCGCGTTCTTATCGCGCAGTTCGTGGATCAGGCTCACGTAGCTGCGTTGGATCGGCTCGGCGACCGCATCCACTTGCTGCTTGACTGCAGCATTGTCCATCACGCGGGCATAGGAAGTCGTGCCCCGCACATTCACGGCCTCGGAAGCCAGCGGGAGCCCAGCGCTACCAGCCGTTCCGCCGATGCCTGCAGTTTCCAAGTTCGAAGCCATTTCCTCCTGCTGTTTTCTCACCTGCTCCCAGACCTGCTGCTGGTCTTTCGCGGCCATGGCTTTTGCCCGTACCGCGGGCTGTGCCATCGCCGATCCCATCGAACCAAACTTGGCAGAAGTCGCCGTCCAGCGCCCCGGCTCTACGCAGAAAACGCTTAAGTCAATAGGATCGCTTTCCGCCGGGACAATCCGGTCTTTGCCGATCACCCGGTCTTGTTTCCCGCCGGTTACGATTTCCCCGGCCAGCAGAATTAGCGGCTGCTTCGAGTTATTGACCAGCACCAGCTGGTTCACCTGCGCTCCGCCCGCGCGCGGAACCGCACCCTCCCGCCGCCGCATTAACGGCTGCACATTGCCATACTCCGTGACCACTACCTGGCCCGATCGCACCCCCTCATCCAGCGTCAGAAACTCGTGGGTATCGTGCGAAGTCGCTGCCACCACGGGAAACACCGTAAGATTTCCGTGCCGGATCGGATCCAGCACCTTGTAACCGGCGGTTGCGGACACTTCCCCGGCCCGCGCCGTGATTCGCGGGAACCATGCCATCGCAGCCGTCGCGGCACAGGCCGCAAGCGGTAACCACAATTTGATCGTCATATTTTCTCCTGTAGCGCCTGGCGTCCCGCCGGCCCACCACCTCAGTCGACCCAACCCCAGCCTGCCAGGACGCCAGCGCTATAGTGAGAACGCAGAATCTGCGCCTCTTGCAGACAAAAATTGATACGATCCGAGGTGCTGGCTCATCCATGACCACGCCTGGTGTCCAACCCGTTGTGGGGATCTCTTCGGGACTGGAGTCCGTGGTCGCGAACCTCTACCAGAAAAGCGGCGGGGAAGCCTTTGGGCTTAGCCGTGAGCACTTTACAGAGATTCTGAAGGAAATCGCTGCCAGGTACTTGACCAATCCCACTCCTGGGGAGCTGCATCAGCTTTTTGGCAGCCTGCGCGTCGAAGATCTCGCCCTCGCCCGGGCCTGCGCTCTGGGCAACGAAAGGGCCTGGGACGCCTTCCTGACCCGCTTCCGCCTCAAGCTCTACGACATTGCCGGGCAAATCACACGCGAAGGCTCCGCGGCGCATGAACTAGCCGACTCCCTTTATGCCGATCTCTACGGCACCGAGACGCGCGACGGCCGGCGCAATTGCAAGCTGGCTTCCTACACCGGCCGCGGATCGCTCGAGGGCTGGCTACGCACAGTGATGGCGCAGGAGTACATCAACCGCTTTCGCCGTCAGCGCCGCCTGGTGAGTTTGGAGGAGAAAGAGGAAGACGGAACACAACTTCGCCGCTTCCGATCCGCAGCCTGCCATCGCAGTCGAGCCCCAGCGTGAAGGCCGCGACCGACGAAGCATTGGCTTCTCTCGCGCCAGAAGATCGTTATCTGCTGGCGTCGTATTATCTCGACGGCCGCACGTTGGCGGAAATCGCGCGCCTGTTGCGGGTCCACGAGTCCACCATCAGCCGCAAGTTGGATAAGCTGGCCAAAGCGTTGCGCAAGCAGATTGTCTCCGCTTTGACCAGGCAGGGCATGAGCCGCCGCCAGGCTGAAGAATCCATGGAAGTTGATGTGCGCGACCTGCAGATAAATATTCGCCAACATCTGGCGCAAAAAAACGATCCAACAGCGTTCTCTAAGAAGGAGGTCGAACCGCAAGCCGGAGACGGATAGTTGCAGCTACGCTTGGCGTATCGCCGGCATCGCCGGCTCTCCCGAGGGCGTCACGCCCTTGGTGCATGGTGGCAACAAGGCAATTTATGGAGCAGCTTCCAAAAATCGTGCGAGAGCGCCTGCAGGCGGGGGCAAAGCCAGAGGTGCATCCCGACCCAGACTTGCTTACCGCGTTCACCGAGAACGCGCTGATCGGGCGGGAGCGCCTGCAGGTGTTTGAGCATTTGTCCAGCTGCGCCGATTGCCGCGAGATTGTCTCACTGACGCAACCGGAGCTTGTGATGGAGCATGTGGCGGCCATGGCAGCCGTACCAGCGGCATCGGCGCCAGTGCGCCCCGTACGAAAATCGCCCTGGACGAGCCGGCTGCTCTTAAGCTGGGGAGCGGTTGCGGCCTGTGTAGTGGTTGGCGTCGCTTTGCTGCATTACCAATCTCACGAGAAAGGCCCGGTGCAACTTGCCGCCAAACAAACGGCACCGGACGCGAACCTCGGTCAGGCTCCGGCCACGGAACTGATGAAAGCGGAGCCACCAACCTCCACGCCTCCCGCGGAAGTTCAGCTGGAAGCCAGGCTTCAGGCTCCGCCGAAATCGAAGGTTGAAAGCCGCGTGGATAAAGATTCCGCCGGCGCTGTTCCCCGGGATAACCCGTCGCAATTAGTGGAGAAGAAATTTGGGGCGGTCGGAGGGGCTGGATCGGTAGTAGGTGGCCTCATGTCGCGTCCGGTGGTGAAAATACCGCCAAGCACACAGCAAGTCACGGTCCTCGACTCAACCGAGACGGCAGCGGTTGCCGCTAAACCGCAAGAGGAACTTCCCCTCCAGTCTCGTCCCAACGCCGGTCAAGTAGCGAGCGCCGCCTTCGCGGGCCAGGCGGCCCTCCTGCGCCCCAGAAAGAAAATCAGCCCGCCGCGACGCCTCCTCCTGCAAATGCGGCGGCGGCCACAGGCAAGAGTTTGAATTCCCTTTCCGCTTTCGCAGGCCGGAAAACTTCCGCCGAGAGTAACGAGGTTGCCGCCAGACAGGAAGTAGCGCTGGCCCGCGTATCCTCCAACTACCTCCCAAGCCGGTGGACCATCTCTTCCGACGGCACAACATTGCTACGTTCAATCGGCGAAGGTGGCTCTTGGACGGTAGTTAGCGTGGCCAACAATGTAGTGTTCCGAGCGGTCGCGGGGATCGGGGGCGAAGTCTGGGCGGGAGGAAAATCTGGTGCGCTCTATCACTCCACCGATCTCGGCATGCACTGGACGCAAGTCAAACCGACTGTAAATGGCGTTGCTCTAACTGCGGATGTTGTAAGCATTGACTTCAGCGACGCTCAGCACGGCAAACTGACCACTTCAGAAGGCAATGTCTGGACTACGACCGACGGCGGCAAGAGCTGGCAAACGCAGTGACTCTGTGCCCGGCATACCTCATGTCATCCTGAGCAAGTGAGGCCCCAGCCGAACGCAGTCGAAGGACCCCATACCCGCATACAGCAGCACGAACCCCGAAAGGCATTCGCACGAAATCATTCCCAATCTGAAGAAAATTCCTATTTAAGCCGTCGTCGCGGTCCGGCCACCACCGGGTCTTTCGACTGCGTTGCCATGCGCTTTGCGCATGACAACTTCGCTCAAGATGACAGTTTTGTCGTAAGGATGGGGCAAACCTACCCCAACGCCCCCGCAAAGAAAATCTCCGTGTACTGCCGCACCAAATCTTCTTCGCGCAGCGATCCCGCCGGGCGGTACCACTGGTAAATCCAGTTGATCATCCCCATCAAGGCAAACGCCGCGGCCCGCGGACTCACCGTTCCCTTGGCCCCGCGCGCCGTTTGCACCTCGGCAATGATGCTCTCCACAAAATGCACGTAATCTTTTTTGCGCGCATTGATGCGCCGCCGCAGCGCTGGCGGCAAAGGATGATTCTCATGCAGCATCACCGTGATCTCGCGGTCGCGCTCACGCAGCACCACCCCAATGTGCAGCCGGATCAGCGTGCGTAATCGCTCCTCCGGTTCGGGAATTCCGCGCACCCTGTCAATCACCTGCTCCTGGCTGATGTCCATGGCATGATTCATCAGGTGGAACAGAATTTCGTCTTTGCTCTTAAAATGATGGTAGAGCCCGCCCTTGCTGAGTTTAAGCGCCGCCGCCACATCGCTCATCGAGGTTGCGTCATAGCCGCGCTGCTGAAACAAGCGAGCGGCAGCGCGCAGAATTTCCTGCCGGGGATGTGCTGTGGCTTCACGAACCATTGGCGGACAGAATATAGACTTATCTCGTCGAATGCCAACCAGCTATCACCATCGGGGCGCACTCCGAGACCCAGAGGAAATTCAAGAGCTCGGCTTGGGCTACGCCCATGCTTTCCCGTATTGGCACTGTTCCCAAAATAATCGATCCGACATCGCATTCTCGCGCGACAAGGGGCCCTAGAACGGTCACGGCGAGCGGCGTTTAGGAGGGTATTGCCAGTGGGTACTGGACGGCGTTTGCCAAATGTCGAGTGGCTTTGCAGCCACTAGGGTTCGACTCCCTTGCCCTCCTCGGGTTACTCGACATCAAAGTTCGTTGACAATGTCCCCAGCTGATTTATCATTAAGGTGCTTGGCAAACGTCGTCTGGTATCTCAAAGCCCCGGGCATTGCTCGGGGCTTTTGCTTTAATAAAGTTTTGCCTTTGTCATTCCGAGGAATCTCCCGACCGTCCGGTGACCCGCTCAACTCCGGTTTTAGTTTTTAGCGGTCCATTCCCAAGCGCCAGCCGCGTTCAGCCCTTGGAGGCTGGCAAGTGTAGATCCCCCTTGAATCTTGTCATTCCGACCGCAGGGAGGAATCTGTTGCTCTCCCCATCTCCCGCCGGTGGCCCGCTCAAACCGGTTCTGGCTTGAGGCTGAAATCCCGAGCAAAGTCGAGGGACCTCAGGCCAAACCGGGATTGCATTGGCCGCCAGCCGACGCGATGATGAGGTATCGCTCGATGAGATCGAAGGATCGTGATTTAGCAGGAAGAGGAACACAAGGAACCGAAATGAGCAGACAGGTAGCAGTCGTGCTTTTCGTGGTGACAATGGCAGCCGTTATAGCCGCGGTAGATGTCGGGTTCCTCAGAAACCGATTCTGGGAACGGCTGACAGTGAATATTGGCATTGTCTTGGGGTTTGCCGCTTTCTACCTCAGATTTCTGAGACATCCATGAACCAGGGGCGCGTCAATATGCCGAGTGGGCTGGCGTCACTGGATGACGACCGCGCGTGCCTGCCGCAATCCAAAGACTTTAGGTGCTCCCATCCTACTGCGTTGGCGTGTATCTGACGCGATAGAGCGAGCCATGACTTTCGCTTAAGGAGTGGCCTTGTTCCTGAACCGCAAGAAACTCCAGCGCGCCGTCAGGGCCGAAACGCAGTGTGCCCGGAAGGATTTGGCTGTATTCCGCTCCAACCTGACCGTCCAAAATCACCGACCACCGGTCTTCCTTGAAAGGGATCACCGGCTGGCGCATCTTTGCCGTGTAGGCCAGATGCTTCCCATCCGGACTGTAAGAGTAGATGCCGATATCCCAGTATTCCGGGCCCGGCTTGCCATCCACCACCAAAGTCCAGGATTTAGGGAAAAGACTCTTTCTGGCCACATAGACCAAATGCTTGCCATCGGGACTGAAACCGGGGTGGAAGATAAGGAAAAACACCGTTCCCACCTGACCATCTGCAACCGCCCTCCACGGCTCAAGGGAGCGGTCCGTTCGAGCTAAAAACGCCATGCGCTTGCCGTCAGGGCTGAATGCAGGGGAGCCTATCCCGATTTGTTCATACTCGTCGCCCGCTTTGCCGTCCACCACCATCACCCACTTGCCGTTCCGTTTGGCCGCATACGCCAGGTGCTCGCTGTCGGGACTAAAGTCCGCGGCGGTATAAAGTTGATCCCGCCCAACAGATCCGGCCACGAACAGGTGCTCTTTGGGACTAAAGTCCGCGTTGACAGTGATTGCATTCGCGTCGATAGATCCGGCCACGAAATCGTCGTAGACCGGACTTGCCTGCCCGTCTGTGACCACCGACCACTTCTTGTAAAGCTTGCATGCATACATTACCCGTCTGCTGTCGGGGCTAAAGATCGGGCCGACGATTTCGTCGCACTCGGAGCCAGGGCGACCGTCCACGACTGGCGTCCAGTGCTTGCCCGTCTTCCCTGCATATGCCACGCGCTCGCTGTCTGGACTGAAGGTCACGTTCGCAACTTGCTCGTATTCCGCCCCCGCCTCCCCGTCTAGGATGACGCGGGAGGACGCGTGGGGTGGGTAGGGCTCCTTCTTGGCCACAAATGCAAAGCGTTTCCCATCCGGGCTGAAGATCAAGCTATCGGCAAAAACGTTACCGTACTTGTAGGAGCGAAACTCTGGTCCTTCTTTGCCGTCCAAGACCAGCCGGGCTCCCCTCTTTCCTGGCCCGTACACGACATATGCCGTTCGCGTGCCATCGGGGCTCAGGGCCAGGCTGCCTAATTCTGCTCCCTGTGGCAATGCAATCGCTTTGCCGTCCACGAAGATGCAATACACCGAAATATCAGGGCAGTCTTTTTTGTAGGCAGCGGAGTAGGCGACGTGGCGGCCGTCGGCACTGATGGTTCGCGGCGAAGGGTAGTTATCGCTCCAATAAAACGTTCCCAATAAGTTTTCCTCGACCTTGTAGCCGCCCCGGCGGTCGACTGAGCCCTCGCTGTGATTCCCAGAAGGGTCATGACCAATGACCAAACAGCGATCCATCTTCTGGCCTTACGGGCAGATAGAGTTGAGATCGTCAACATGGCGCTGAAGTCTACCACTTTTCAGAATCGAAAGCGGGTCGCGCCTTTGCCGACAGGCTGCCTCAGCACCCCAAAAAGACATTTTCCCTTGACTCGCCCCTCCCCAAAAGCTACCATTGCAGTACCAACCGACCGGTCGGTACGTAACCGACGGGCCGGTCCGAACTGAGCGCCAGCTGCCGATTCGACTGCTCAGTTGACCCCAACTCCAGGAGATCTTCGTGGCCACTGTTTTTTACGAACGTGACGTAAAACCCGCCGCCCTTCAGGGCAAAACCATCGCCGTCATGGGCTACGGAAGCCAGGGCCATGCCCAGGCACAGAACCTACGCGACAGCGGCTACAACGTGATCGTTGGCCTCGACCCGCAACGCCAGAGCGCCAAAGTGGCTGCGGCCGACGGCATGACCGTGGTCCCTCCAGCCGAAGCCGCCAAGCGCGCCGACTGGATCCAGATCCTCACTCCCGACGAAACCATGGGAGACTTTTTCGAGTCCGCCGTCAAGCCGGCGCTCAGCCCGGCAAAGTACTCGAGCTTCTCTCACGGCTTCAGCATTCATTTCAAGACCATCGTTCCTCCTGCCGATGTAGATGTCCTGATGGTTGCCCCCAAGGGCCCCGGACACCTGGTGCGCAGCGTCTATACCCAGGGCGGCGGCGTCCCGGCTCTGCTCGCCATTCACCAGGATGCCAGCGGCAAAGCCAAAGAATTGGGTCTCGCCTACGCCTACGGCATCGGCGCCACGCGCGCCGGCGTCCTGCAAACCAGCTTCCGCGAGGAAACCGAGAGCGACCTCTTCGGCGAGCAGGTTGTGCTCTGCGGCGGCCTGACTTCGCTGATGAAGAAAGGTTTCGAAACCTTGGTCGAAGCCGGCTACGCGCCCGAGATTGCCTACTTCGAGTGCATCCACGAAGTAAAGCTGATCGTGGACCTGATCTACGAAGGCGGCCTCAACCGCATGCGCTATTCGATTTCGAACACCGCCGAATATGGCGACCTGACCCGCGGACCACGCGTCGTCCCCGACGAAGCCCGCGCGACCATGAAAAAGATTCTCTCCGAAATTCAGAGCGGCCAGTTCGCCAAGGAATGGATCGCCGAGAACAAGAACGGCTGCAAGAACTTCAACGAGCTGCGCGAGAACGAAAAGAATCTCCAGGTGGAAAAAGTCGGCGCCGAGTTGCGCGGCATGATGTCGTGGCTGCCCAAGGGCGGCAAGAAAGCCCCCGAGGCGCCCAAACCGCAGGTGGTCAATGCCTAGCGCGACGCAAACCGAAGTCACCCAGATGCGCGGAGCTGAAATCGTTCTGCAATGTCTCCGTGCCGAAGGCGTGGACTTGGTTTTCGGTTATCCCGGCGGCGCCATCATGCCGCTCTACGACGCGCTCGATGGCAGCGGCGTGCGCCACATTCTCACTCGCCACGAGCAGGGCGCGGTCTTCGCCGCCGAAGGCTATGCCCGCGCCACCGGTAAAACCGGCGTCGCCATGGCCACCAGCGGCCCCGGCGCTACCAACCTCGTCACCGGCATCGCCGACGCCAAAATGGATTCCGTTCCCCTGGTCTGCATCACCGGCCAGGTGCGCAGCACGCTCATCGGCACCGACGCTTTTCAGGAAACCGACGTCTTCGGCATGACGCTCTCGCTCACCAAGTGGAGCCGCCTGGTCAAGACCATCGAAGAAATTCCCGCCGTCATCGCCGAAGCTTTCTACTGGGCGCGCAGCGGCCGTCCCGGCCCGGTCATGGTGGACATTCCCACCGACCTGATGAAAGCAAAGATGGAATTCTCCGGCCCGGTGAAGTTCACGCCGCGGCCTCGCATGGCGGACGAGACGGCCGATCCAGGATTTCACCAAGACTCTGATCGCGCTGCTCGAAACTGTCCAAGAAGCCCGTCGCTCTCATCGGCGCCGGAGCGAAACTTTCCGGCGCAATCACCGAGCTGCGCGCTCTGCTCGACTATCTGAACGTTCCGGCATTCGCCACGGTTCACGGCCTGGGCGCGGTCGAGCCCGATGCTTCGTACTACCTCGGAATGGTGGGCATGCACGGCACACGCGCCGCCAACATGGCGCTGCACGAAACCGATCTGCTCATGGTCTTCGGCGCGCGCTTGGACGACCGCGTCACCGGCGACTTCTCGCGCTTTGCGCCCGACGCCCGCATCGTGCACTTTGAAATTGATCCTGCGCAGCTCGACCGCGTGCGCTCCTGCGACCTGCCGGTCATCGGCGACCTGGCCCAAACCATCCCGCTGTTCCACGATGCCGTCCGCAAAGTCGCGCTGCCCAACTGGAGCGGCTGGCGCGCCATCGCCTGCGGCCCTGATCGCGCCGAGCTTGATCCGCGCGGCCTGGCGCAACCCACCATCCGTTTTCTGGACGAGCTTTTCAGCCGCCTGCCCAAAGACAGCGTGGTTCTCGCCGACGTCGGCCAGCACCAGATGTGGGCGGCGCAGCGCTACCACTCCAATTCTCCGCGCGGCTTCATCACCTCCGGCGGCCTCGGCGCGATGGGCTTCGCTCTGCCTGCCGCGATCGGCGTGCAGCTGGCCAAGCCCGAGACAACGGTCGTCTGCGTCTCCGGGGACGGCGGCTTCCAGATGAACATTCAGGAGCTCGCCACCGTGCAGCGCCTCAAGCTGCCCATCAAGATGGTGATCGTGGACAACAAATTCCTCGGCATGGTGCGGCAATGGCAGCAGCTTTTTTATCAGCGCAACTACGCCGAAACCGATCTGAGCGACAATCCGGATTTCGTCGAGATTGCCAAGGCTTACAAAATTGACGCGCTCCGAATCTGGGAGAAGAAACCATGCGCCAGTTCCCGGTCTCGCAAGAAACCGGCGACGTGCTCGACACATTTTTGAAATCGTCCAAGCCCGAGCTCTTGGTTTTCGACTGCCAGCGCGAGGCCAACGTGTTTCCTATGGTCCCGGCGGGCGCAGCGTTGTCGGAAATGGTGTTCGAAGACGAATGATCTGGTTATGGAGGGGCGGGCGTCCTCGCCCGTCCGGCCGAGCGAAGCCCGGCAGTTAAGACAGGAGAGAAAACAATGCAAGCCTTTCACATCCACTATCGCAACACACAAGGCACCCTGATGCGCATCCTGACGGCTGTCTCCCGGCGCGCTCTTGACATCACCTACGTCCACGCCGAGACCGGCCCGGACGAGATTACAAGGTCACCCTGCTGCTCGACGTGAACGCCAAGCAGACTGGACAACTGCGCCGCGACTGGTACGCGATCATGGATGTCAACGATGTCCGCATCGCCCCCGCCGAAAGCATCGCCGAGCACGCGGCGAACTTGGCCCGGAGCCGCAGGCCATCCGCCATCTTCCGTGAGCACCAGCCACCCCACCGACGAAACCGCCCGCGCCGCCCGGGCGTAAGCCAAAGCGAATGCGCCTAGTGTTCCAACTGGAACATAGTGTGCTGGCGGAAATGTGATGACAGTCAAACTATTGATACCGCGCGGCTTACGGCGGCGCTTCGGCGCTCTTTCGCCTTTTCTTCAGAAATTGTGCGGGATTTGCCAAAAGCTATAGGGCGGTTAGAGCGCGGCAGGTTACTGGCGGTGGGATAAGGTGCACACCACGGCAGGGAGCCATTTCTAGCCCAGGCTGGCATGAATGCCGAGAGCTTCGGCAACCTTGCGAAATGGCTTATCTCTCGTCCACAGGAGCGTGGGCGAATTGAGAAAAACGGAGGCTATCAGGTGTGCTTCGGTCAGACCGATGCCAAGGCTGTACAGACGGCGAGCTTCAATGGTTAGCCGCACTTCGCGCAGTTGCGCCACGCGCACCTGTGGCAAAAGATCGAGTAAGGCAAGCGTCTGGGCGCGTTCCCGCAAAGACCCAAGCGCAAGCTCCGCAATGACGAAGGGATGGATCGCAATGTCGCCCTGGTTAAGGTGCTCGCGCAGGTCTTTGTTTCCCGAACGAAGGTGATCGATCCAGACGGACGTATCCGCGAGAATCAATTCAGCTTCGCTCGGCGGCGCGGAATGCTCTTCAATTGGGGCATGGTGCCTCCCAAGGAGGCCAATCTGCGAGCGCTTTCGCGCTCGATGAGGGCCTTGAGAGCTTCACGAATCAACGCCGTTTTCTCCGCCACTCCAGTGAACTCCTGGGCGATGCGTACGAGCTCGTCATCCAGCGCAAGGGTGGTTCTCATAGAGACTCCAAGCACAGATTATAGCACCGAATGATGTCAATTTTTGTGCTTGTAACAAATTAGTCCCGGACGGACGTCAAAATCCCCGCCCAAGCGGAGCTTGGACGGGGCACCCGGCGAAGTTAATGTCCGTGCAACATAAGACATACCTGAACCATTCCTATGATCGCCAACACAACTGTTAGTCCAATATTGACCCACGCGAGTCGTTTGCTCGTTCGGTCAAGTTTCCGAACTGCAATCCCAAGCAGTGCTGTACCCCAGGGCACAGCCATCGCGCCGCTCTTTTCATTGGATTGTTTGACCAGTTTGACGAAATCTTCTAACGCCTTATCCAGTTCTTTGTCTTCCATGCGACCCTACGCTTTCGTTGACACTTCCGCACCCGATTGTACGACTTAGTCAATTCCCGTCCAAAAGCGGGTGGCGCACAGCCCCCGATTTCATGCGCATCAGCTCTCGAGGGTGCCCCGTCCAAGCTTCGCTTGGGCGGGGATTTTCCCGGTTGGACGAATCCGAAACGTGGGAAAGATCCCCTCCCGCTCACGACGCCGTGCGGTCCAATGCGATTCGATCTCTACGGTACCCGACTCTCCGGTCAGATAGTGACGGAAACTGCTCCACTGCCAATCCTCCGGCTTCGTGACCAGCCCGCGCTCTACGGGATTGCGATGAATATAACGAAGTTTCTCCACGAACTTACGTTCGCTCCATATATTGAAGTCGTAGTAGCGCTCCAACCAGAACGGTTCTTCGGCGCGTAGGGCCAATCGGCGTGCGACTCCTTGCTTTAGAGATTTGATGGCTTGCGCCAGAGTGCTTCGCTCGGGCTCGTCCACCAGCATGTGCACATGTTCAGGCATGATCACGTAGCCGTAGACACAGAGTTGGTAGTTTTGCCGGACACGTTCTAGGGCGGATTCGAAAGTGGTGCGGGATTCGACGGTTTGGAATTTTGGTCGGCGTTTGTAACAACTGAAAGTCAGGAAATGAAGTTGGCGGGATTCCTGGAAGCGTTTCAGTCTCCAAGGCATGGGGAGAGTTTAGTTGTCAGTAGCTTTGTAATCTGTGATGGATGAACATGAAAACCCCCGCTCAAGCAGAGCTTGAACGGGGCACCCTCGGCGCCTCATTGCTTGAGCAAGATTCCCTCCCCTTTGTCATCTTCCCGCCCCATGTCGTAACCTTTTTTGGCGTATTCTTGTAATCCATGGACCTCAAACACCGCAGTCGTGGCATCACCGACGGGCGCGACCAGGCTCCGGCCCGCGCCATGTTCAAAGCCATCGGATTCACCGACCAGGACCTCAGCCGTCCGCATCATCGGCGTGGCCAACACCTGGATCGAAACCATGCCCTGCAACTTTCACCTGCGCCGGCTGGCGGCAAAGGTGAAGGAAGGCATTCGCGCCGCCGGCGGCACGCCCATGGAGTTCAACACCATCGCGATTTCCGACGGCGAGACCATGGGCACCGAGGGCATGCGCGCCTCGCTGGTCAGCCGCGAGGTCATTGCCGACTCTATCGAACTGGTCTGCCGCGGCCAAATGTTCGACGCCGTGGTCTGCGTAGTCGGCTGCGACAAGACGATTCCCGCCGCCGCCATGGCGCTGGCCCGCCTGAATCTTCCCGGCCTCGTGCTCTACGGCGGCACCATTGCCCCAGGGGTTTACAAAGGGAAAGACGTCACCATTCAGGATGTGTTCGAAGCCGTGGGCGCAAATGCCGCCGGAAAAATGACCGATGCCGAGTTGCTCGAACTGGAAAATGTCGCATGCCCCAGCTCCGGCGCCTGCGGCGGCCAGTACACCGCCAACACCATGTCCACGGTGATGGAGTTGATCGGCCTATCGCCGATGGGTTTCAACGGCGTCCCCGCCATGGACCCGCGCAAAGATGAAATCGCTTTCCGCTGCGGCGAGGTCATCATGAATGTTCTGAAGCAAGGAATTCTGCCGCGCAACATTCTCACTCGCGCCGCATTCGAAAATGCCATCGCGGGAGTAGCCTGCACCGGCGGCTCGACCAACGCCGTGCTGCACCTGCTCGCCATCTCGCGCGAGGCCGGACTTCCCTTGCAGATTGACGACTTCCAGAAAGTCAGCGAGCGCACGCCGATCCTGGCGGACCTGAAACCCTCCGGAAAATATGTCGCCGCCGATGTGGACAAGGCCGGAGGCATTCCGGTCATCGCCAAGCGCCTGCTCGACGGCAAGCTCGCCGATGGCTCCGCGCTCACCGTCACCGGAAAGACCTTCGCCGAAGAAGCGAATCAGGCGAAAGAAACTCCCGGCCAGCCGGTGATCGCGCCGCTGGATCATCCCTTAAAGAAGACTGGCGGCCTGGTCATCCTGAAAGGCAATCTCTCTCCCGAAGGCTGCGTGGCGAAAATCAGCGGCCACGAGCGGCTCAGCCATCGCGGCCCCGCGCGCGTCTTCGATTGCGAAGAAGATGCCATGGCCGCGGTGACCTCCAAGAAAATCAAATCGGGCGACGTGGTGGTGATCCGCAACGAAGGCCCGAAAGGCGGGCCGGGCATGCGCGAGATGCTCAGCGTAACCGGCGCGCTGGTCGGCGAAGGCCTGGGCGGCTCCGTCGCCCTGCTCACCGACGGCCGCTTCAGCGGCGCAACCCACGGTCTGATGATGGGCCACGTCTCGCCGGAAGCCGCGCTGGGCGGGCCCATCGCCGCCGTCCGCGAAGGCGACATGATTCACATCGACGTGAACCAGCGCCTGCTCGAAATCGAAATCAGCGACGCCGAAATCAAGCAGCGCATGGCCAACTGGAAGCCGCCCAAGCCGCGCTATCCCACGGGAGTTTTTGCCAAGTATGCGGCGCTGGTCTCGTCAGCGGCGGAAGGCGCGATCACCAAACCAAAATAGCTTGATTTGTCATCCTGCGCGAAGTCGAAGAATCCCTGTCATCACCGGAGAGCATGCCACCTCACAATATGCCGCCCTCCGGGATGCGCTCAAGCCTCCACTCCACCGGCTTAACCGCGCCGATCGCAAACGCATACGCGAGCGCGCCGAGCGACGTCACACATGCGGCAATGGCAAACGCCCAGAAAAAATGTCCGCTGCGGTCCACCACCAACCCGGTGAGGGCGGGAGCGATCACTCCGGCGAAATTTCCCACGAAGTTCTGCAGCCCGGTCCATCGCCCAGCCGCGGCCGGACCCGCCAAAGTCTGCGTGATGGCCCATACGTTGGAGCAGCAGATGCCGTACGAAGCCGTTGCCATCACCAGCATGGCGACCGAGAGGGTTGCGCCACCGGCTACGCAACCGATCAGCGCGATGGCTGCAAGCACCATGCCTGCCGCGGCAAATGCCTTGCGCACCACCGTCGCACTCGCGCCGTTCCCGATCAACCAGTCGGATAGCCGGCCGCAAATCAGCGCGATCACGGCGGCGGAAAGATAGCAGGCCCCGGCAATCTTGGCCATCTGCTCGAGGGAGAAATTCCGCTCCCGCACCAGATAAAACGGCATCCAGGTCAACAGGAAATAGGAAAGATAGTTGGTGCAAAATAATCCGGCGAATGTTCCCCATGCCGAGCGTTGCCGCAAAATTTCTCGCGTGCGCGGAGCAGCGATCGCCGGGCCGGCACTGGCCGCCTTCCCGCGCGGCATCCAGATCAGCCAGGGCGGCAGCCACAAAAGACTGAGCAACCCGACGGCGACAAAGGATGGACGCCACCCAAACCGTGCCATCGCCATCCCTCCCAGGAACATGCTGAAGGCAGGTCCGCTGGCAAAACCAAAGACGACCACCGAGTTTGCGAAGCCGCGCTTCTCTTCCGGAAAGTAACGCGCCAGTATGTTCGAGCACGCGGGAAATGAGACCGATTCGCCCACCCCTAGAACGAGCCGAGCAATTAGCAACAGGGCGAAGCCGTGGAGCACGCCGGTAACAGTAGTGGCGACCGACCAGAGAAAGAAGCCTCCCGCCATGACCCAGCCAACTTCGCAACGATCCGCCAGCCATCCGGCAAACAGTTGGCATGCGGTGTAGGTCCAGAAAAACGCCGAGAGCAATACTCCCAGTTTTGAGGCCGACAGCCCCAACTCGCTTTTCAGCAGCGGGGCTGCCACGGAGAGGCTTCCGCGATCGATATAGTTGATGAAAACGGAAATGCCCAGCAGGACGACAACCCGCCAGAGCTTCCACGCCTTGTGATCAGTGGCGCCCGGAATGGAGATGACAGCCAAGGCGGAACTAATTCTGCGCAGTCACGGTCAGGAATGCAAGCGCGACGGAGTCGCGGCCAAAGGCCACAACCGGCGGGCCATCACGCGGACTTGCCCTTCTTCAGCATCTCATCGCGAAAGCGCCGTTTGGTTTCCTCCGCCAGGCCGCGCACCGTGGGATTGTTCTTCCACGGCGCCACCCGCTCCTCCACCATGGCCTCCATGCGCGCGATCGCATCCTGCCGTGCTTGCTCATCCGCCGGATCAAATTCCGGCACCATGAAATTTAAGTGCAGCGCTGCCGACGCCTCCTGCAATTCCTTGAGGTAGGTTTCCAGATGACCCATGCCAATGGATTTCACTTCCAGCATAAAAGACTCCTCCCGCGCCGCTTACCAGCAAGCTACCACCGGACAGCGTGCGCCACAAGCGCGGGGTGTTTCTTCGTCGCGAGGTGTCATGGATGATAGACTGTCGCTCATTTCAATTTCCGAGGAGATAAAATGCCAGACACCAAGGTGCTTTCCAATCAAAAAAACATTCTCGCGAATCAGTCGACGATCGTGAAAAACCAGAAAGCCATTCTCGCCAACCAATCAGCCATCCGCAAGAATCAGGCCACCATCCTGACCAACCAGGCCGCGATCAAAAAGAATCAGTCCGCGCTGAATCAAATCCTCGCCAATCAGAAAGAAATTCTGGCCGCAGTGAAAAAATAGTCTCCTCCCGCGCCCTCCACCGGTAAGACTACGGTCTTGACCGTAATCTCCTCCCGCCCATTCCGTACCCCGGCAGCCCGCACTGCATTCCGCACATCACAGTACAGATTTGAATGCGTACAATCTCGCCGACACGCCACGCGTCATGGAGGCGTAATGAAACGATTCGTAATGAAAACCGCACTAACGACTGCCACCGTAGCAGTGTTTGCATTCGGCGCTACTACAATCACGCGGGCCCAGGATCAGAAGCCTGAAGACAAACCGCCCGCTCAGGAACAGAAAGAAGCGAAACCCACCCCGCCCCCCAAGGAAGCCAGACCCGCGCACCAGCAGCCGAGCCAAACGAAAGAGAATCAGGCGAACGACAAGCAGGCTCAGCCAGACTCCAAGAGCGCGCAGGACGAAGCTAAACAAGCGCAGCAAGCTCAGAAAGACCAGCAGAAGCAAGCTCAGAAAGATCAGGCGGAGCAAGCGCAGCAACAAGCCAAACAGGCGCAGGACAGCGCCAAGCGCGCCCAAAAAGAAGACTCTAAGCATTCCCGGGACAATGCCCGAATCGCGCAAAGCCAGCAGCCTCGCGAACCAGACCAACGGTCCGCGTCTTCAGGAGCCGACCAGCACCGCATTCCGGACGACAAATTCAGCGCTCACTTCGGACATGAGCATCACTTCCACGTCGGTCATCCTGTAATCGTCGACAACCGCTCGCGTTTTCAATACAGCGGCTACTGGTTCGAATTTATCGACCCGTGGCCCGTCGGCTGGTCCTACGACGACGACTGCTATATCGACTACGTGGACGACGGTTACTATCTCTTCGACCCCGTCCACCCAGGGGTGCGTATCGCCATCACCCTCGTGATGTAGACGAACAGTTCGCAGCGCGCATAACCAAAGCGGCCCGCCAGGGCCGCATCTTTTTACAAGCCTCCCCGTTTGCTTCCCGCCGTGGACTTCTTGTACATTCTTCGCATCCAAACTCCCGCCATGCCCAAACTCAAGCTTGTCCCAAACCCCGGGCTCTACCTGGTGAAAGGCTCGTCAAAATCTTCCGCGCCGCCTGGGCCCAACGTCTCATTGTGCCTGCACGAACCGCTTTGCGCCGCCATCGAAGCCCGCCATCAGGTGCGCTTCCTCTACGGCGGATTCATTCGCATCGTCGAGCCGCATGACTACGGTCTGCAGAATGGCAACCCGCGTCTCCTCGCTTTCCAGACTGGAGGCGAGAGCAGCCACGGACGTCTTCCCGCATGGCGCTGGTTTGACGTGGACAAGATGTCCAACTTCGAAGCGCTCGGCCAGACGTTCCCCGGCTACCGCCCCGTCCCCTCCGGAAGGCATCATCGCTGGGACAAGCTCTTCATGCGGGTGGCGAAACCCGAATAGCTCACACGTGAAGAAATGTTCCGATTGGAACGTTTCGCTACTCCATGAATGTATGCACGCGGCATGCCTGGCAGAGGCAATTAAGATAGGGCGGTCTCGGAGACCCTCCCGCTTTTCTTTATTTCGCTTTCCCGAATTCGAGGCAATTCCCGCGGTAGAACAAGATTTTCCGAATCCAACGGGGCCCCTCGATGTCGGCGGACTGCGGGTTTCCATCCGATGCATCTTATTTCGCTTTCCGCCCTTCTCCCGCTCGCTTCACCAGGGCTACAAATCGCGGGTCGCCGTGCAGCAGATTCAAATCCGGATCTTTGTCCATGCCCTTCGCCATCCATGCCGGCATGTTGTGAGCGAGCGTGTCATTTAGCATGGCCAACGCCGCGGTGCGCTCACCTTCAAGCGCGTCGAGACACGCCAGGCTGTACATCGAATTCACCGTATTCGGATGGTCTGGCCCCAGCACTTTTTTCTGCGCCTCAAGCGCGGGGCGCAGCAGACTCTCGGCTTCCGGATACTTGCCTTCCTTGCTCAACGCCTCCGCCAGATTGGTCATGGAAATAATCGTCTGCGGATTCTCCGGACCGAGCACTCGCTTTTGCACCTCGAGCGCCTGACGCAGCAGCGCCTCCGCGCCTGCGTAATCTTTCATCGCCATCAGCGTGTCCGCCAGATTGCTCATTGATAAAAGGGTATCGGGATGCTCCGGTCCCAAGATGCGGCGGCGAATATCGACAGTCTGCTGCTTGAGCTTTTTTGCTTCGGCGTAGTTGCCCTCGCTGTGCAAAGCCACTGCCAGGTTGTTCATCGAAAGCAGCGTGAAAGGATGATCTGGCCCCAGAGTGTGCTGCCGGATTTCCAGCACCTGCCGGTAAATCCTTTCCGCGTCGGCGTATTTGTGCTCGTTAAATAAAATCGTCGCCAAATTATTCATGGCGATGATGGTATCCGGACTGTTCGGACCCATAGTGCGCATCCGTCCATCGAACACGACGCGGAACATCACCTCGGCCTCGGGAAAGCGCCCTTCATCGCTTAACACCACAGCCAGATTGCTGGTGGTCTTGATGGTGTCGGCGTGGTCGTTCCCCAGAACCCGCTTTTGCGCGTCCAGTGTTTGCCGCAGCATGGTCTCCGCCTGGGGAAGCTGACCCTGCAGACGTATAATCCAGGCCAGTTCGGTTTGCGCTTTCAGCGTGTCCGGATTGTCCGCTCCGAACGCTTTCCGCCGCACATCCACGGCCTCTTGCAGCAGCAACTGCGCCCGCGCGTACAGCCCCAAGCTGCCATACACTTTGCCCATGACCAACGCCATCTGAGCCTGAGTTTCAGGATCTTTCGCCAGGCCGGTGTCAATATTCTTCGACGCCTTGTCGAGAATTTCCCGCGCGGTGATGCTGTTGCCGCGGGCTTCACTCGGATCGGAAACTTTGAACATCCCCGACATGAAGTCCGTGATGCGGTTGGCACGGTCGCGTTCGCGCGCAGCCCGGTCGCGTTCCTGCGTAATGCGCCGCAACTGCACCGCTTCCAGACCGGCAAAACCCGCCAGCAGAATGAGCAAGCCGGCGGCGACGCTCACCGCAACCACGTGACGACGAATATATTTTTGCAGCCGATAGCCGACGCTGGCCGGTCTTGCCCGCACTGGCTCATGCTGCAGGTATCGCTCGATATCGGCTGCCAGCTCCGAAGGCGTTCCATAGCGCCGCGCGCGGTCCTTCTCGATCGCCTTGAGTGTGATGCAATCGAGATCGCCTTGCAGCAAACTGGCCAGTTGCCGCGGCTCGCTGGCGCGCATCGTCGCGGCTTCGGCCGAGTCTTTCCCTCCAACTTTGGTGCTGGGGCGCGGCGCATCCTGATCGCGCAGTTGCCGCAGCACTTCATGCAGCGGCTGCTTCTGCCACTCCTTGCTGTCGAAGGGCAGCGCTCCTGTCAGCACCTCGTAGAGAATCACGCCGAGCGAATAGACATCGGTGCGCGTGTCCACATCGGCAATGCCTGGGTCGGCCTGCTCGGGGCTCATGTATCCCGGAGTTCCGACGAATAACCCCAGCCTGCGTGTACAGCGTCTCGCCGGTGGCCAGCGGCGTGGCCGCTTTTGCCAGCCCGAAGTCAATGATCCGCGGCACCGGCTTGCCATCCACTTCCACCACCAGAATGTTGGCGGGCTTGAGATCGCGATGAATGATGGCTTTCTGGTGCGCGTGCTGCACTCCGTCGCAGGCCTTAACGAATAGTTCCAGGCGTTGGCGGATGCTCAGCTTCTTTTCATCGCAATACTCGGTGATGGGTTCGCCGGGCACATACTCCATCACAAAATAGGGCTGGCCATCGGGAGTGGCGCCGGCGTCGAAGACTTTGGCGATCGCCGGATGATCCATCAGCGCCAGCGATTGCCGCTCTGCCTGGAAGCGGCGCAGCAGCGAGCTGTCATACATGCCGGCGCGAATCAGCTTGAGCGCGACTTGCCGCTTGATAGGCGCGGTTTGCTCCGCCAGCCAGACCTGCCCCATGCCGCCACCGCCGATTTTCCTGAGCAGATGATACGGACCAATGAATTCCGGGGGCTTGGCGTCTTCGAGAAGTTCACTCGGAAAGGGAGATTGCGATAGCGGCGCGGCCTGCGCGTGCGCCGAAAGCAGCGATTCGATTTCCACCATCAGGGATTGGTCCGTGCCGCAGGCCTGCTGCAGGAAGGCATCGCGCTGCTCCGGGTCGCGATCCAGCACGGCCTGGAACAGCTCTTTAACCTTCTCCCATTGCCTGGTCTTTTCCACCGCTGCCTCTTCCTACTTCGCGGGTCAACCACGCCTTGGCCATCACCCAATCACGTTTCACGGTTGCCGGGGAAACCTCGAGCGCCTCGGCGGTTTCTTCCACGGTCAGGCCGCCAAAAAAACGCAGCTCGACAATTTTTCCCTGCTGTGCGTCGCGCCTCGAAAGCTGGTTCAGGGCATCGTCGAGCGCCAAAACATCTACGCCTTGCTTCTGCGGGATCTCGAGATTCTCGTCGAACTCGACTTTGCAGTCGGGACCGCGCTTGGCGGCGCGGCGCTGGCGGGCGTAGTCCACCAGAATCTGCCGCATCAGGCGGGCGGCAATCGCCACAAAATGCGCCCGGTTTTCCGTCGCCACCGGCTTTTGATCCATAAGGCGCAGGTAGGCCTCGTGGACCAGCGCGGTGCTTTGCAAGGTGTGCCCGGGCCGCTCGGCCCGCAAATAGCGGTGCGCCTGAGCATGCAATTCATTGTAAACAATAGGCATTAGAGCCTGCAGGGCCTGCTGGTTTCCGGCGCGCCATTGCGCCAGCAAGTCACCTACCGATGGGAGGGATTCAGCCCCGGGCTCACTCTCTAACCTATTCATGGGCGGTAACATAGCCGACCTTGCGGAGCGAGTCAATGCAACAAATGGGGGGCACGCCGCGTCCCGCCCGGTTTCTGTCGTTTACCGGAAAAGTTTTGTGAGCCCGACTGCCACGATTTTCCGCTTTTACCAGTAGAAGGCAGGGGAGGGTGGTGACGTCCCCCCAAACGATCCCAGGCACGCGCTCTCGGCTTTTACGAAAACTTCCAAGGAGATTACGACCATGAGATGCCACTCGATTTCCGCGATGACTCGAACCAATTTGAGAGCACAAGCCTCACAAATCCCGCGCTCTGCGCTGGAGTGGCAGTGCTCTCCGATGACCCGGATGGTCAAGCCGGCAACTCGCTGACGTCCAACCCGGCTCCCGCCAAGTCTGGGCATCACACCCTCGCCCTGGTGGACGGCATTGCCGGCACGGTGGTGGCGGGCTTCGGCACCGTGATGCTGGTCGGCGGTTCCGGCTGGCCACACCAATTGCCCTGCCCAGCATATCGGTGAAGTGACGCTGCCCATCGGCGCCGCAGCGGCGGTCATCGGCTACTACTTCGCCTTCCATCACTCGAATTAGTTCGGTTGCAAGCTTGGCCGGTGTTTCTGGCGCCATGGGGTTTGTAGCAAACACCGGTCACGGCCCGCTTGACGGGGAACTCGGGGGAAAGCTCCGTCAAGCGCCAGCCGTTCGCCGCGTTAGTTCCCGACATGAATTGTGGGATTCCCGCCCGATGCCCTCGATAAGAGCGAAGGCGTGTCAGGAGCACACTGTTTCCAGGCGGTGTGCCAGTCTCCCCGAAGTAGGGTCGAGGTTAGAGCACGCCGACTTGTTTTGCTGTACTCACGAGTATTTCCAGGGCCTGGTCGAGCTGGCCGGGCGTGTGCTCACTGGTCACAATCGTCCGGATGCGCGCCTTGCCCTCCGGCACGGTGGGAAAAGCGATGCCGGTAGCCATGACGCCCGCATTGAAGAGCGCCTTACTGAACTCCATGGTGCGTTTGCCGTCGCCGATGATGATGGGAGTAATTGGTGTCTCGCTGGCTGGTGTCGATTTTCCGCCGATGTCAAATCCAGCCGCCGCAAGCTGCGCCTTGAAATAACGGGTATTATTCCAAAGCCGGACAATGCGCTCTGGTTCGTTCTCCAAAAGATCGAATGCCGCAATACAGGTGGCAGCGACTGACGGCGGATGCGAGGTGGAAAACAGAAAAGGCCGGGCGCGGTGGTAAAGATACTCGATCAGATCGCGCGAACCGCAAACATATCCGCCCAAGGAGCCGATTGCCTTGGAAAGCGTGCCCACTTGAACATCCACCCGGCCGTGACAATGAAAATGGTCCACGCTGCCGCGACCGTTGCGGCCAAGGACGCCAGAAGCGTGGGCATCATCCACCATCATGATGGCGCCATATTTCTCCGCCATATCGCTAAGCTTATCTACCGGACCGATATCCCCATCCATGGAGAAGACCCCGTCGGTGATAAGCAGCTTATGGCCAGGCTCATGCTCAATTTCCTTTAGCAATTCCTCCGCATGGTGGATATCCTTGTGGCGGAAAACTTTGATTTTCGCCCGCGACAGGCGCGCCCCATCAATGATGCTGGCATGATTCAGTTCATCGGAAATGATGAAGTCTTGTTTCCCAAGAATGGCAGACACGGTGCCTGCGTTGGCCGCAAATCCAGACTGGAAGACCACACAGGCCTCAACATTCTTGAAGCGCGCAATCTTCTCTTCAAGCTCAAGGTGAATTCGCATGGTTCCGGCGATGGTGCGCACGGCGCCCGAACCGACCCCGTATTTCTCGGTGGCAGCAATTGCGGCCTCACGCAGTTTGGGATGATTGGCTAGCCCGAGGTAGTTATTGGAAGCGAGATTGATGACCCGCTTGCCGTCGTAAGTGCAGACGGCCGCTTGCTCATCCTCCAGAACGCGTAGCTTGAAATAGGTTCCGTTGGCCTTCAGCACATCGAGTTGCTGAGTGAGATAAACCAGTTGTTTTCGGGGTGCCGTTTGCGTGATCATAAATTCTTCTCGAATTTTCTCTGCGGTACTCCGTGCCCTCTGCGATGACGCTTTGCTTCTATGCCGAATCTCGCAGGCGCTCTCCCAAGTCAGACTATTTCTACAACCTCATATTGAAAACATTCTGTGGTCCGAGGCACCTTGAGGATAGGCGCCGGATGTTTGGTGAGTTTGCGGATATTCTCTCTGTATCGCCAACCAAGGGGAGATATTTAGAGAACAATCGGATATCGTAGGTCTCCACCATACGCTCATACCTGCTTGTTCATCACCCGCCCTACCCCACGTCCTGCCAATCCAGAACCACTTTACCGGAATTTCCCGAGCGCATGGCTTCAAAACCCTTCTCATAATCGCGCCACGAGAACCGGTGGGTAATGAGCTTACGAATATTCAGGCCCGATTGCAGCATCACCGTCATTTTGTACCAGGTTTCATACATCTCGCGGCCGTACACCCCGCGAATCGTCAACTGGTTGAAGATCACTTTATTCCAGTCAATCGCCATCTCTGAAGGAGAAGGAATGCCGAGCATTGCAATTTCCCGCCATGACTCATGCTGTTCAACATGTCGCGGAAACGCGTTGCCATTCCCGGACATCTCCAAGCCAACATCGAAACCCTCCTGCATGCCGAGTTCAGCCTGCACCTGGGCGAGGGTTGTCTCACGGTGGATCAATCGCGCGGGTGACGCCTGCCGCAACTACTGCCAGCTCGCGACGATACGGGTTGGGGTCGGTGATCACGACATAGCGAGCGCCGGCATGAGCCACGACGGCAGCCGCCATGATGCCAATTGGACCCGCACCGGTGACGAGCACATCCTCCCCGAGAACCGGAAACGCGAGCGCCGTGTGCACAGCATTGCCGAAGGGATCAAAAATCGCAGCCACTTCCAGCGGCACGTCCGCGGCATGGCGCCAGATGTTCGTCATGGGCAAGACAATGTATTCGGCGAACGCGCCGGAACGATTCACGCCAACACCTTGCGTGTGAGCACACAAGTGACGGCGGCCAGCCAGGCAATTTCGGCAACGGCCACAAACTACGTGTCCTTCCCCGCTGACGCGATCCCCAGGATGAAAGTCGGTTACGTTGGCTCCAACCTCAACGATTTCTCCCACGAACTCATGCCCAATGACCAGTGGCACCGGGAATTGTCTTTTGCGCCCATGCGTCCCACTCGTAGATATGTAGATCGGTTCCACAGATGCCGGTGGCCAGCACACGAATTTTGACATCGTTGATGCCGATGCCCGGTTCAGGCACTTCCTCCAGCCACAGCCCGCGCTCAGCTTTGCTTTTGACTAATGCTTTCACGTGGCCTCTCCATGTCGCTCAGAAGCGAGACGCTTTTGATCTTGATAATTTACTTTATCTCCTCACGACAAGAAGGGGAGCCCTCATCAGGCAGGTGGGGATTCGCGTGGTTCAGTGGCCAAACTTGTAGGTCAGAGTGAGGCTGGTAAGGAAGGGATTCGCACTCCGACGACTTCCGAAATAGCGGACGGAAAAAAGCTTTCAGTTGTTTGCCCGCTGTATACCGCGGCAACCAGGAAATTGAGACCCACGTTGATCCGGCCCTTATGAAGGGCCGAACTATCGCTCCCCGAAATTCTTTGACCGGAGTGCCAGTGCATTCGGCCGAAGTGTCGGGCAAGCATCCGGTGCCCAGAGGCTTCGTCCCTACATATTCAAATTCACCTCGCGCCTGCAAATGGAATGGAAGCGTCTCCATCCGTTCCCAGCACGATCAAAGAGCGTGCGCGGCGCCTCGGGGACGGCTCGCCGGATCCAGATCTCGCGCATCGGCTTTCGAGAAAGTGGCCACAGAGGACCCCGGGAAAACTTCCGGCGCACGGTCACTGTCAAAAATCGAAGCCTGCCTGGTCCCATGATTTTCTTGCAGGCCAGTATCGGGATCGATTTTGGCGAGTTCCGCACTACTGGTTACATGACCCAAAGTCAATTTCAGATCCGTCTTATGGATCGTCTTACTTGCGACCAGTTGGCACGAATGTGCCGTCGCAACCAGCGAACCCGGGAGCTGTTCCAGTTCCGATCCTTGGATCTTCGGTAAAGAAGGATTGGCCAAAACTGAACGAGATGAGCGGAACATACCACGTGTTTTTAAGAAGAAAGGAGAGAGTTGCCTTGGGCGAGTTCACTCCGGTCCATTTTTGAAATGAGTTCTCCAAGTGCAGCAAATCTTGGTTATTGATGTCGATTTCATCGCGACGCCACCCGAGATAATAGCGAAAGTAACGGGCGAGCGCGCCTTCCGCGGCGACATAAGGAGTCAGCGAACTGATCGTCACGTTGTTGCCATCTACCGACGTAAACGGCCCATAGTAGACGGGGTTCCTCGGATCAAAAAATCCATAGTGGTCCAGATCGTCGCGCCGCGGCGCTTCTCGCTCGTAGTCAAAGCCAACGAGCAAGGAGAAATGCTGGCTCATCTTGTAGACATACTTGGCATTGCTTCCGCCACAGTACGAAACTCGCTCTGCCGGATGAGGCCTTGCCCGAAGTCCGGCATAAAGAGACAGATTGTAGGTGCGGAAAAAACCTGAAAGTTGTAGCTGTTGCTTGTCACTCAACTTCCACATCGTCATTCACAGCCACCAGCGCAGTGTGGGTTTGATCCTTTCTGCCGGGGATCGATCGTGTCGCCGAAGTTTGGGACATTAGCACCGGCCGTATCTAGAGGAAAAGATCGGAACCAGGCCAGGCACATAATGAGCGGTCCATAGTATCCAATACCAAATAAACTGATGCGGTGGTTCCCGGCGATAAAGATGCGCTCGCCATTGAGCTTATATTGTTGCCGATGCTCCAGCCGGTCGAGAAACCCATTGCCATACGACGCACTGAATGCACCCAGGAATCGGCCGACGGGTCATGCCAGCTCACCACATCGATATCGCGGTTGTCTCCAGTGACGGTGAGAAAGGGATCCAGCCGTTCGCGCAGCCCATAGGTCGCGGCCAGATTTACCGAATGATTCCCTCGCGGACATTAAAGGCGCCGCCATCGACCTGAACGCTTTCGAGAGCTTCAGGGATAAAAATATTCGGGTCGGCGTAACCGTTGCCATGCGCGTTGGCGGACAGATTATTGGGAACCAGGTAGCTGCCAACGGCAATGTACTGGGCGATGGGTTCGCCATGGTCCCCAGCCACGCCGGGCGCAAAATATTGTGGCGCCTTGATTCCTCTGGATGCGGTCTCAATCGGATATCCAGGAATGGAGACCGGCGCTCCTGGGCGCCCGGGATTGGCATCGAGCAGGTCCGTGGCGCACGAAAACTTTCTCCGCCGGATCGGGAGACAGACCACATCGATCTCGTCTGACATCCGCCGTGACCGTGACTGTATCGCTTGAGATGCGATCAGCATCTGAATTCGAGCGGCGAATCTCCAGATCTCCGCCAATACACGTTTGAATGACTCGGGCGAAATCCGGGAGCTAGTACCTGAACTTTAAGCTTCCCGGACGAAGGGGATGTTACCCGGAAGTGTCCATCGGAGCCGGCGTGGCGCGGCCAACGACTTGGCCGCGCGACGGAAAGTTGAATCAGGGCTCCGGGCAAACCAGGCCTTGTGGGATCGATGACCTGGCCGTCCAAGACAATCTTCTGAGCAAACGAAGCGGAGGATAGCAGCAAAAGCAATCCCGGAAGAAGAAGATGGCCTCGGCTTTCATGTTACGTTTCTCATATTCGTGCTACTGCGAGACATGGTTCGTCTGGCGACACTAAGATTTTATTAGTTGCTTGGAGGCCGACAAAAAAAGGATGGTAACACTATTCAATATCGTGCTACATGGTGACTCATCGTTTATGGCGATGGTCGTGGGGAGGATGGGAACGACTTCCGACGAACTCATCACCAGCCTGCCATGCTGCACACCTTTGGTGCTGATCAGGCGGTCGGCCAGGGACTGGACATGCTTCGACTTGCCACGTAGCAGAATCACTTCCAGGCAGGTGTCGTGGTCCAGATGAGCATGCAGCGTGGAGATTACAACGTCGTGATATTCGTGCTGAAGATCGGTGAGTTTTTCGGGCAAAAGGCGAGTGTGGTGATCGTAAATAAGGGTGACCGTTCCGACGACCAAGGCATGGGGAGCGACCGCAACCGCCGTTACCAACCGGTCACGAATCAGGTCCCGAAAAGCTTCGGAGCGATTCTCGTATCCTTTATCCGCAATGTATGCGTCGAAGCGGCGAAGCAATTCGGAATCGATGGAGACGCCAATCCGGCTGAGGTTTCCCATGGCGAGCTCCCTCCAGTGCAGATTTTGTTCGAAATCACCGTAGCACATTTCAATTATACGTAGCATCAAGATGTGGCGGTTCGTCTTAGGGCAGATGAAGGTCGCGGAGCCTCTCTGCGCGGCTAT
Source organism: uncultured Acidobacteriaceae bacterium (assembly GCA_963697035.1). Classification (GTDB taxonomy): domain Bacteria; phylum Acidobacteriota; class Terriglobia; order Terriglobales; family Acidobacteriaceae; genus PALSA-270. The sequence goes on from CAVOMN010000006.1 coordinate 481,857, forward strand.
AACTCCTTTTGTTTGTTAGGGTTACAGCCTGTTGATTACTGGGATGAGAGATGATGCAAGCGGAAAGCAACATTTGATACAACAGTCGCGAGGGTTCACAGACCTGCATGGAAGCTAATGAATACGACCTGGTAGTCATCGGCAGCGGGCCGGCGGGGCAAAAGGGCGCGATCTGCGCCACTAAGCTGCGAAAAAAAGTCGCCATCATAGACCGCAAGAAGACCATGGGCGGGGTCTGCGTTCATACCGGGACCATCCCCAGCAAGACCTTGCGCGAGGCGGTGTCTGTACCTCAGCGGCTTGCGGCAACGTTCGTTCTACGGGCGCGGTTACGTACTGAAAGACCGGATCGCGATGTCGGATTTGGTTTTCCGTGCCGAGGCGGTGATGGCCCGCGAGATTGAAGTAATCAAGGCGCAACTGCGGCGAAACCATGTCACGACTTTGGAAGGCGATGCCAGCTTTGTCGATCCGCACACCATCGAAGTCAAAAGTGACGAAGGATCGCAGTTGGTGCGAGGGCAGAATATCCTGATCGCGTGCGGCACGCGGCCGGCTCACAGCTCCGAAATCGGGATTGATGGCAAACGAATTTTCGATTCGGATCAGTTGCACAGCCTGGAGGATGTACCGCGCGATCTCGTGGTGGTCGGCGCAGGCATCATTGGGCTGGAATACGCCTCGATGTTCGCAGCGCTGGGCGTCGAAGTGACGCTGCTCGATCAGCACCCCACACTGCTGGATTTTGTGGATCGCGAGATCGTCGAGAGCCTGTGTTTCCAGTTGCGGCAGATGGGTACGGTGTTCCGCCTCGGGGAGAAAGTCGTTCAGGTCGGATTTGATCAGGAGCGGGACCGTGTCTTTGCGAAACTCGAAAGCGGCAAGACGGTCCATGGCGAGTGCCTGTTGTACACCGTGGGGCGGCAGGCGAACAGCGATCAGGCGAACATCCAGGCTGCGGGATTGCAAGCCGACGGCCGCGGCAAATTAACGGTAAACGAAAACTTTCAGACCGCCGTGCCCCACATCTATGCCGCCGGAGATGTGATTGGATTCCCTGCTCTGGCTAGTACGTCCATGGAGCAAGGCCGCCTGGCCAGTTGCCACATGTTCGGTAAGCCGGGCAGAATGCTGCCCAACCTGATTCCCTATGGCATCTATACCATTCCTGAAGTTTCCATGGTCGGCTATACGGAAGAACAGTTGACGCAGAAGAAAGTCCCCTACGAAGTTGGGCTAGCGCGTTATGCGGAGCTGGCCAAAGGGCAAATGCTGGGCGACGAGCACGGCATGTTGAAGCTGCTGTTCAGTACGGATTCTTTGAAGCTGCTCGGCGTCCACGTGATTGGCGACCGCGCGGCGGAAATCGTGCATATCGGCCAAGCCGTGCTCAGCCTGGGCGCGAGCATCGAATATTTCAGGGACACGGTGTTCAACTATCCCACATTGGCCGAAGCCTATAAAGTTGCGGCGCTCGACGGACTGAATAAGCTCTGACATCTATAGAGATGCGGCTAGCGTTCTCTACAGAAGATGCTGGCGTCGGACAGGCTAGCGCGCCAGCCCGAGATAGTTTCCATAGCCGACGACAACGGTCGATCCCACCAGCAGCAGCAAAGCCATAGCCAGCCGCCAGCCAGCGCGTGCGCCTGCGCCTCTCCATTCTTTCAGACCGATGCCCCATAAGCTGCTGAAGATGATGATGCTGGCCATGTGCAGCGTCCAACTGGAGAACTTGTAGCGGCCCATCTGAGTTTCGCCCATGGTGTAGAAGAAAAACTGGAAGTACCAGGTGGTGCCGGCGAGGGCGGAGAAGAAATAATTTGCCAGCATGGGCGCCCGCTCGCCGGTCTGTTGCGCAACGGCGACCGCAACCGCCATCTCCTCGGCGGGAGCGTCGGTGGCGTTTTCGAGGATGTGTCCTGAGTTGCGGTCCGGCGATTCGCCGCGAATCTCCGAGGTGAAGTACTGGTAGCCGGTGCGATTGCGGATGTTAAGGATCAGGCACCAGATGAAATTCGTGGTGAACCCGCCGGCCAGCACAACCACCAGCACGGGAAGGCCCTGCCACAGCGTGGCGGTGCCGTGCTGCATGGTGATGGCCTTGATGGGGTCGCCGGCAGCGAGGCCGTAGGCGAAGCAGGCGCTCATAACGCCGGAGAAGGTGGCTACGATGATTCCCTTCTTGAGAGCGAATTCCTTGATGGAGGCGCGCTTCTGCTCCTCGGACATGGCGCGTTCCTTGGCGACTCCCGCCGCGCCCGCGAAAGGCAATGCCGACGAGGCAAATGGCGATGCCGGCAAGAATCACCAGTCCCGAGCGTGGTATGCACAACCTCGGTCATGAACTCGCCGCGGAAAATCGGGCGGCACCAGCGTTCCGAAGGCGGCGGTGTAGCCGAGCACCATCGCCATGCCCAGCGACATGCCGAGATAGCGCATGGTCAGGCCGAAGGTAAGGCCGCCGAGTCCCCAGAGCACACCGAAGATGTAGGCCCAGAACAAGCTGCTGGCGGGGGCTTCGTGCAGCACCTGCATGAGATCGCGGGTCATCAGCAAAGCGAGGAACCAGGGAGCGAAGATCCAACTGAAGACTCCGCCCACCAGCCAGTAGGTTTCCCACGCCCAGCGCTTCACGCCGCGGAAGGGTACGTAAAAGCTGCCGGACGCCAGGCCGCCCAGCCAGTGATAGACCACGCCGATTGCCGGATTTGGATTCATCTAGTCCTCAGAATTCAATCACGATAGATTCGCTTTGGTGGGCCAGCGCACACAATGGAGCTCAACACACCCGAACACATTCCATGCCCAACAGCGCCGCTAACTTTTCCAATTTACTCCCAAGATGCCCCACACCGACCGCACAGTGGTGCGCGGGTCCGTGCCGGCTCCACTCTGTCACGAAATTCCGCGCGCCCATCGGAAACCGGTATCGGCTGTTGGTATTGCCGATTTCCAGGATCGGGCCGGGGATGCTATCGCCCTCGGCAACCTGCAGATTCAGCTTCCCGTCCGCAGTCTGAACCACCGACAACATCGTCACCGGGCCATGTTTAACGGACATTTCCACGGACAATCCGCGGCCGACTTTCCCGTGATAGACCTGCAGCGGCCTCACTTTGGTTTTTCCCTCGGCAATTGCCACATGCCCCGGTCCGTCGTGCCCCATCAGAACAACATCAGCGGTGTAATCCATCGCATAGAATTCGGTGAACGAACCGCCCGCGCCGAAACAGTCCACGATCTTCATGGCCTGTACGTTCTTAATCTCCAATTCGCCAGCGACCGGGATTCCACGCGCCGTCAGCAAACTGGTTCCAAGGATAATGGAGCTGATTGCGTCTTCATTTTCGACGCTTCCCGTTCCCTGGTAATAGTAGGCAAGCGATCCCAGCTTGTGAATATCGACCAGCCGATCCAAAGCAATAGAAGTGCGGGCGGCGCGCTCCAGTTCTTCATTCGCACAATCCGGCTGCACATCGAAGACTGATTTGAATTCCTCGACTCGGCCAGCGATTTCCTCTTGCTTCACTTCTTGCCGCAAGGAAGCCAACTCGTCCACTTCCACGATCTCAATGTGCCCGCCAAAAAATGAGCACTGCTGGGTAAGGTCGGAGTAAATATCGAGCATGCCACCGTAATAATGCCCCATGACTCCCAGGCGATTGTGCTCCATGGCGTGCGCAACTTGTGCCGCAGCCAGCCATTCTTCGATCTCCACCCAAGCGACCGGATCGTTCTGCAGCATTCCGGTAACCTGGAAGAATGGAATCTTGCTGCGATTAAAGACGTTGGCGATCTCCGGCACGGAACATGCCTGGCAATAGGCTAGCCACTCTCCTGTCATCTTTGTTCGGTTACCAAGGCGGTTGAACCATTGATAGTCAATGGCGGCGGCCGGACTAAGATTCAGGAGGATGACGGGAACTTTGGCTCGGCGCACCACCGGGAGTACGGTTGAAGAAAGCGCATAGGTTGTGACCAAGAGAAAAATCAGGTCAACATCCGCCTGGCGGAAGCCGTGGCCGGCAGCCAGTGCCTTTTCTGGCGTGTCAATCAACCCGAGATTGATCACCTGGACGCCGCTTCTTCCCAGCTGGCCGGCGGTTTGGTCAACATAGCCTTTAAGGCGATTCTCCAGACCGGCAAACTGAGGCCAGTACTGGTCGAGCCCAATCCCAAAGAGTCCAACTTTCAGTCGGTTCTTGTTATCGTCTTCACTCATGCGCGTAGCTCACCGAGTCATTCCCGCGATCCGAATCCTGAGGCGTGACGGCCTTCAGGAATTAGCGAGCCGCTGAACTCTATCTGCGGCGAATTGGGCCTGTCAATAGCAAGTTTATTTCCCTATTGCAAAAACGGAAGAATCGCCTGCACAATCAGACGGTCCGCAACTCTCTGTTGTCTCGTCCTTCTCGCGTCTCGGAGAGTCCATGCCCAGAATGGCGTTTCGTTTGCGTCTGAAGCCCGACAGACATTGAAGAATACGAGCGATCACATCAGCAGGTATGGCCGGAATTGCTGGCCAAGATAAGACATGCCGGCATTTCGGACTATTCCATTTTTCGGCGTGGACAGGACCTTTTTCTGGTGATGCAAGTCGAGAATTTCGATGCGGCATGGGACCAACTGGCGCGTGACCCGGTAAATCTGCGATGGCAGGCGGAAATGGCGAAATATTTCGAAGCGGTGCCAGATCTGAAGCCGGGCGAACGGTTCGCTATGATGAAAGAAGTCTTCTACCTCGAGTAGGAGTAGTCGGCGCCGGAGTCTTTTCCGGAAACTCATTTAGGTTTTCAGGCAAGGTGAAATTGACGAAATCGGCCCCCAAGCGGCTTTATCTGATTCCGGTGTTGTCGAAGGCGCTGGACGTTTTGGAACTCCTGCAAAATCAGCGCGGCCCGGTAACCCTGGAGGAGATCTACCAGCGCAGCGCGATCTCCAAAACCACGGTTTATCGCATCCTTAAGACCTTAGTCCATCGCGGCTACGTGGCGCAGTCGCAGGATGGCCAATACCGGCTGGTGTCTCGTCCCAAGAAAGCCCGTTTTTGTTTCGGCAGCCAATCGGCGGAAATGCCCTTCTCGGAGGCGGTTACCGAGAGCCTTCGACTCGCCGCGTCTTCCGCGGGAGTTGATCTCTCCATTCTCGACAACCGGTATGACGGCGCAACTGCGCTGCGCAATGCTGATGAGTTCGTACGCAGCCGGCCAGATCTTATTCTGGAGTTTCAAATTGACCAACATGTTGCCCCGGTCGTAGCGGACAAGATCGCATGCCGCGGGTATCCCGCTGATCGCCGTCGAAATCCCTCATCCGCACGCCACCTTTTTTGGCGTGGACAACTTCCGCGTGGGATTCGAAGCCGGCGAGTATCTGGCTCAGCACGCTAAGAAAGTCTGGGGTGGCAAGGCGCGCTGGGTGCTGGGACTCGACATCGAAGAGGCGGGCGTAGTGGTGCAGAGCCGCATCACAGGCGCCCTGGAAGCGATCCGCTCGAATCTGCCAAGCCTTTCCGAAGCCAACCTCGTCCGCATGGATGCGCGGGGCATGCGAGAAAAGAGTTACCGGCTTGTGCTGGATTTTATCCGCCGCCATCCCAAAGACCGGGGCATTCTGATTGCCGCCGCCACCGACACCAGCGCTCTCGGCGCGGTACGCGCCATCCGCGAACTGAAGTGGGAGAAATATGCGGCCATTGTTGGCCAGGATTGCATTCCCGAAGCATTGGAAGAGATGGCGCTACCCGACAGCCCATTGATTGCCTCCGTTTCCCACCAGGCCCATACCTATGGCCCTGGCTCATTCACCTCGGCCTGGCGATTCTCAGCGGCCAGCGCGTCCCTCCTTACAACTATGTGGAACACAAATTGGTTCCAGCCGCTTCGGCTCGAGAAACTGGCTGTTTCACTGAAGTAATCCGAAAATCAGTTCGTATTCATTTTCTTAAGAGAAACAGTTGCTCTATTGCATCATTGCGCTATGATGTGTGCCGAGCTTTTTTTGTCGCAATTCCTTCTGGAGAGGGCCGTGCCCCAGCCGATTGAGCAAGGGAAATCTGATGGCAGGCCGGTCGGCGGGGATGGTGAAAATCGCGCGCTGGTCGCGATTGACTTGGGCGCCGAGAGTTGCCGGACTTCCCTGCTGCGCTGGGTCCATGGGGAGCCATGGATTCAAGTAGTTGACCGTTTTTCGAACGGCGCCGTGCGGGCAATGGGCAGCCTGCGCTGGGATTTAAAAAAGATTCTGGCTGGCGTCGAACAGGCCCTTCGCCGGTGCGCTGAACTCGCTCCCGAAGGAATCGCTTCCATCGGCGTAGATGGCTGGGCGGTAGACTACGTGCGGCTGGGTATGGACGGCAACCCGCTTTCCGATCCGTATTGCTATCGCGATGAACGGAATGTTGAAGCGCTAAAGCAAGTGCACGCGCGGATTTCCGCCGATCGCCTTTACCGGCTGACTGGCGTCCAGGTCCTCCCTTTTAATACGCTCTACCAGCTGTTTGCTGACGGCTTCACAGCCATCCCGCAAAGTGCTCCGTGGATAAACTTGCCTGAATTTGTACTCAGCCGCTCGGGTGGAAACAGGATCTCCGAATACACCAATGCAACGCATACCCAGCTCATCCACGCGGACGAGCGGACCTGGTGCAGCGAGGTTTTCCGGAGCGCCGGCCTGGACCTGAATGCAGCTCCGCCACTGGTTCAGCCAGGAGCACAGGTAGGCAAGATCAACGGGCCACTCGCTTCCCTGCCCGCGCTCCATGAGGCCGCCCTCATCGCTCCGGCATGCCACGATACGGCCTCTGCCATTGCAGGAATTCCAGCCCAGGGAGACGATTGGGCGTTCATCAGCTCGGGGACCTGGTCGCTGGTAGGAACTGTACTCGATGCTCCCTGCATCTGCGATGCGGCGCGAATCAAAAACTTCAGCAATGAAGGCGGCAGTCGGCGGAAAGACATACTTCCTTAAGAACGTGAGTGGCATGTGGTTGCTGCAGCAATGCCTGGAACAATGGAAGCTTGAGGGGAGAGCATGGACCATCGAACAGCTCATCGAGTCCTGCGCGGATATGCCTTCGCCCGAAAGTTTGCTCGACGTGGACGACCCGAATCTTGTGTTGCCCGGCAATATGCCGGAGCGCATCAATACACAGCTGACCGCGGCGGGCAAGCGCACGATTTCGACAGATCCCTCCGGAGCTCCGGGAATGGCGAACCTGATTTTTCATAGTCTTGCGCAACGTTACGCCGCTGTTTTGTGCGATTTAGAAACCGTCACCGGAAAGAAATTGGAGAGGCTTTACATCGTGGGCGGGGGAAGTAAGAACTTGTTATTGAATCAGCTTACGGCCAAGGCCACCGGATTGAAGGTGGTTCCCGGGTTCCACTGAGAGCGCCACGGTCGGCAACTTTGCCATTCAACTGGCTTCGCTTGCCGGCAAGTTCGCGGAAGACATTGGCGTAACCTCTTCCGCGGTCGCCGGCTGGGCTGAACTCTTGTCGGGCGCGTTCACGAGAAATGCAGTCGAACTGAATCTGGCGGGCACTCGCTAGCCGAACAACGTCATCATAATAGAATTACTGGGGGAGAATTCGACATGGCAGCAAAATCCGAGGATCTCATTTTTCGCGCATTAGACAGATTCAGAATTGAGCTCCCCTCCTGGGGATTTGCCAATACGGGAACTCGCTTTGGGAAATTTCTTCAGGCTGCCGCGGCCACGACATTGGAAGACAAGTTCAGCGACGCGGGTGAAGTTCACGCTCTCACTGGCGCTTGCCCGACCGTCGCTTTGCATGTTCAGTGGGATTTGCCGAAAGGTCTGCCTGACGTTGCTCAAGTGAAGAAACTTGCGGCAAAGTATGGTGTGCAGCCCGGGTCGATCAACCCCAACGTGTTTCAGGATCAGGAGTACAAATACGGGTCGGTCGGCAATCCGGACCCCGCGATTCGCAAACGCGCCCTGGGTCATATTCTGGATTGCGTGGCGATCGCCGACGCTCTCAAGTGTCGCGATGTCTCGCCCTGGTTTGCGGATGGTTCCAACTATCCGGGGACACAAAGCATCCGCAACCGAATTGGCTGGTTTGAAGAAGCGCTGAAGGAAGTCCACACTCGACTCTCTCCGCAACAGCGTTTGCTCATCGAGTACAAGCCATTCGAGCCCGCGTTTTATCACACCGACATCGCGGATTGGGGAATGGCTTTCCTGCTGGCCAAGGCAGCGGGGCCTCAGGCGTTAGTGCTGGTTGACACCGGGCATCATTATCAGGCGCAGAACGTCGAGCAAATCGTGGCCTGGCTGCTGCATCACCACATGCTGGGCGGGTTTCACTTCAATGACCGCCGCTATGCCGATGACGATTTGACGCTGGGCTCGATTGACCCATATCAGGTCTTCCGTATCTTTTACGAAATACAAAGCTACGAAGCGCAGGGCGGCACAGCCGAAATTGCCTACATGGTGGACCAAAGCCACAATCTTAAGGGCAAAATTGAAGCCATGATTCAGACCGTTTCCACCGCCCAGGAACTCTACACCAAAGCGGCGCTGGTGGATCACGAGCGACTGGCCGAATCACAGCAAAGTTGTTCTTTGGTTGAGGCCGAAGAGTGCCTGCGCCAGGCATTTTGGCACGACGTGCGGCCGGCTCTTCGCGACTGGAGGCGCAGTCATGGTTTGCCGGAAGACCCCATGCAAGCCTTACGTGAAGATGGATACCTCGAGCGAATCACCGCGGAACGCAGCAAACGCGGCGCAACAGTTTCGAGCAGCTATGCGTGATCGGACGTCTGCTCGGTTGTGATGGCAAAGATGGCGAGCGCCGGTTGTTGGGCATTCAGTTTGCAGTGGACTCCAGTCAATTTCGTGCCCGGTTCGACCGGAACCGACCACAACAGCAGTTGATAGTGTTCTCGCACAATATCCTTCACAAACTCCAAGGCGGGTTGCGCGGCGGTGGTAATCGGAGTGATTCGCGAGGCCAGATAAATCCGGTTCGCCTGCGCAACTTCAATGCCGTTCCGAACTGGCAGATTCTGCGTTTTGCCGTTGGCATACTCCAGCGAGTACATCGCGACCTCTTCGCCGTAATGTCCAACAACGGGATACCCAGAGGGAAAAGTCACCTGACCAAGAATATGCAGTGTCGTACATTCCCGGTCAATCGGGATGGTGATCCCGGGAACTTCTGCGCTCAAAAATACCGGGCGCACATAATCGCCGACCACCGGGATGCGAAACGTGGCCTGAGCAACCCTAACCTCGGGCTCGCGCCACAGCAGGAATTTCCCGCCGGTCCGCTTCCATTGGTTGCGGGCATAGTGCATGCTTGGCCAGAATTTTGCCATGGCCGATTCGAATCCTGCCCAGGCCTTCAGACCTCTGTCTCCTTCAGCAATCGCCTGAAGGTCCACAACCTCGAAGCGGCTTCCGGGTAAGAATGGCATCGTCTTTAACGGCAGTACCGTAGGGCGTTCCGGCGCCCGGGTGTCTGGCAGTTCTTCCCTGCCAGCAAACAATCCGGCCAACCGCGAGTAGATGGGCTGCCGAATTTCTCGCGCCTCATTGACCACGCCGGAGATCAGAGTGCCGCGACCCTGGGTCGCCCAGTCTTCACGCGTGAATTGCGGATAGTCGTTCCAATCGAAAAACATGTATCCGGCAACATTTCCAGCTTCGACTTGAGCCAGGAGCTTGTCGAAAAAGCGCTCATAGAAAATGTCTCCATTGCCAATGTCTTCCCATCCCCATTCCGTAAACGTGAGCGGCTTACTCGAGCCGAAAATCTCCGGCAGCTTGTCGAACTTATCCCTGGAATATGCGTAGGCATGCCAGTCGTAGAAATCCATTCCCGCATCGTCGAACAGCTTCTTGGCCTCCGCCGGCTCGGCATTCTCGTGGGCGATGGAGACCGGACGCTGGAGCGGATCCACTCGGTTGCATAGCGCTTTGCCCTCTTTCAAATAGCTCACTGTGAAATAGCTCTCATTGCCCAGCAGCCAAAACATGACGGAGGGAGAATTCCAGTCGCGGCGAATATTTCTTTCGAGCACATTCAGGCCGAGATCGATAAAAGACCGGGGACATTTTCGGAAATCCGCCCACCAGTAGCCCGGCTCTTCGCTCACCAGCAATCCCAGCTCATCGGCCAGATCAATAATCCCGCGGTCATGAGGAAACGGCTGCAAACGGACAAAGTTGGCCCCCATCTTCTTGATGCCGCGCATATCCTGCTCACGCTGCTGCTGGCTCATGGTGAACCCCTGATCTTTCCACAGCTCCATGCGGCAGATGCCTCGCAGCGCGATCGCCTGGCCGTTCAGTTCGAACCTGTTTCCGCGGATCGAAACTTCGCGAAAACCAGTGCGGCATTGCCAACGATGTTCTCCCGCCTCCGTGTTCACCACGGCTTGCAAGTGGTAAAGATTAGGTTCGTCCGGCGACCAAAGCCCAGGAGCATTTACTTCAAAGTTAATGGGAATCTCGTTGATGCCGGCTTTCAACTGCGCCGTGTTCTTCCCTCGCGTAACCTCGCTCTGCCCGAAGTGCAAAGCCAGTTCGCAATCGGCAGATCCGGCCTGGGCAGAGTCAACCAGGATGAGAGCCTGGCATGACGCAACGCCGTAGTTATTCTTCAATTGATAGCCGAACCGGACATTGTCTACGTAAGCCGACGGCCGTATTTCCGCCCACACGTCCCGGATAATGCCGCCATAACATTCCCAGCCGGTAGTCACTCCGAGATCGAGCGCGTCTTTGCCGCTGCCATCGGGCTCAGGACAAGCATCCACGATGGCCACCTCGACCATGTTCTTGCCATCTTGGGCATGGGTGCTGAAATCAAATTCGTGCGGCACGTAGGGAGCAATGGTCCCCAGCTCATGACCATTCACAAATACCCGTCCAAAGTAGGTGATGCCGTCAAAATGCAAGATCGCTCGCTCATGGTGGGAAAGCTGCGGAAGAAGGAAGGTTCGCCGAAGGCCATAAACGCCACGCGGACGGAGTGACGAGGGCACCACAACCGTGTCTATGAGCTTGTTATGAACGCGGCGTTCCCACGCACCGTTCAATGTCACCAGCGAACGTCCGCTTATCTGCGAATCAGGTTGAGCCATTGAGCCCTCAGTATATGGAGTTGGGAAATTCGCGGGCACAAAAAACTGCCTGCCTTCATCCAAGGAAGGCAGGCGTCAAGCTGAAACAGGCGACAACGTTTCTCCAGAAATGATGAACGGACAGGCGGCGCACCGCCTGTCCATTCGAGTTTAGAAATACAACTTCCCGGCAAGCTGGATCACGCGCGACGGGTAAGCACCATTGGTGTAGTAGATGAGCCCGAAGTTGGCGCCGCCCGCAGTGTTGTTATACGGTTGACCGAAGGTAACCCGGTTGAAGGCATTGAACATCTCGGTGCGGAACTGGAAGCGATAACGCTCCGTGAACCGGAAATTCTTGCTCATACCAAGGTCCCATGTATTGACGCCTGGGCCGAAAGCTCCGGTTGGGTTCCTCCCAACATTCCCGGAGGATCCTTGTGGTGGTCCGGCGGTATTGAAATTGGTCAAGTCCAGGTAGCCGGTGAGGCCGCCGTTTAGCGGGTGGCTCTGGAACCCCTGGGGGTGAGTAGTAATTTGGGACACCCCGGATGCAAACTGCGCCCAGTCTCCGCCTGCATCCTGCCACGAGGAAGTGCAGCCGCAATAGAGGGTGAAGGGGATGCCCGACTGCGCCCGATAAATACCGCTCAGTTGCCATCCACCCAGCGCTAACTTGGCTGCCCTGTTCCATCCTCCTGGCGATGGAGTTTCGTAGATGAAATTCGCCACAAACACCTGCGGGGTGTCGATGTAGGAGTTTCCGCGATTGCATCTTACGCAGCCGGGATCGTCAGGGTAACCGCCGTTGATCCCTGTGCCGGTGGATGCAATGTCAATTGTGTGCGAGTAGGTGTAGTTAGCGGTGAACTGCAGGCCATGAGACATGCGGCGTTCCAATGTGAATTGCCCAGACTCATAGCTCGCGGTCGCTTCGGAGTAATAGACGTCTACCGATCCGAAGTTTGGGTTGATACGAGGATTAGAAGTAACCGCTAAACAAGTTGGCGCATTGACCGGACCACAAATCGGTAACCCAGGATTGGTTTCATTCTGGAACGATTGGTGATCAGACTCGCTGGCCACATACGCGGCTTTGGCCAGCCAATTCGTACCGAATTGGTGCTCAAGGCTTGCGTTCCAGGTGTAGGTCCGGCCGGTATCGTAATTGAGGGAAAACGCGGTCTGGATACCGATTGGCTCGAAGGGGGCAAAATTAAAGCTCGATCCCGGTGCAAAGCCTGCAGAGGCAAAGGGCGGGAACGGATCGCTGCCGCTGGTTGGTGTGTACACCGACCATGGCTTATCAAACGGAATGATCCCGATGGTATACGGGGTTCCATTGATACTCCCGCTCGTCGCCGTGCCCCAACTGAAAGACGGGCTGAACGGCGCCAATTCCGAGGCGTGGTTATAGGAAGAATCGTCAATCGGCGTGGCGTACATGCCGAAAGCTGCACGAAGTGAGGTATTGGGCAACGCCTTCGGCTGCCAGGCCAATCCGACGCGGGGATCCCAAAATTTCTTGTAATCGCTTGGGGTCCCGCTGCTCGGAACGCCTGCATCGCCGGGGAAGAGCATACCCTCTGGAGCGCCAGGATAACGCGTGCTTTGTTTACCCGGCACGAAGAAGGAAATGCGCCCGTTCGGTGTCGTTGGCCCGATCCAGGGCTCGTAGCGCAAGCCAAGCGACAGCGTGAGGTTCGGTTTCACCTTGATCTGGTCGGCGACGTACGGCTCGATTAACCAGGCATGAGTAATCTGGGTGGCTCCGCCGTCCTGGTAGATGGATGACATATCTCCAAGCAGAAAATCGGAGAAGCCGTTGCCAGTAAATTGCCCCTGTGGACCGCCGTTAAAGCTGATGATCGGAAGCGCTGCCCAGTCCGTAGCTTCCTGCCAATACTGTTGTAATACGTCGACTCCGACGACAAGCAAGTGCTTTCCCTTGGCGATGCTTAAGTTGTCCGTGATTCCCCAGGTGTAGCGGTTCAACCCGTTATAGTTCTGCCAATTCCCGGGTAACCTCCGCTGCTTTGATACCCGCCATTAATACCCAAACCCTCAATCGAGCAGTCCGGTGTAGCGGGCTGGTCCGCGATAGTGACGAATTGCGAGAAGCACAACCCTTTTCCGCCATTCGCCTGATTAATGCCGCTGTTGCTGTGGTCGAACATGCGCGTGTAAGAGCCTGTTACGCTGTTGACCATCTGGGGGTTAATCGTCCAGGTCCAGGTTCCGGCATAGCTCTGCCAGTTCACAATCCACGACCGGTTCGAAGCGACGGGGTTGCCGCCCCAGAATTCGGGCTGGTTAAAGAAGTTGTCGAACACCCGCCCGCTGATACGGTTGTGGTCATTCAGGTTGTAGTCGACGCGACCGGTGAACTCGTTATAGTTATTCAGGGTGGGATATCCGGCGCCGTTGAATGCTGCCATATTGATTCTGTGCGGGTTAGGCCGGTCTGCAGAACTTGCGCCAGCTTTACTGCTCCCGTGCTAAAGGTTGTGGGATCAATCTGGTTATTTGGATAGTACAGGCCGCCAACGCCCTGCGCGTTCGCCGGGTGACCTTGCATTACGCTTAGCGGCACGCCACCTTGCGGGTAACCGTTCCCATTGGCAACATAGATCTGATCGGTCACCTTCGTGCCGGTCGAGTCCCGATCTTTGCACAGCCCTTGGGCGTCGAAGCCACTTTGGCAGTATGCCGAGAAATCGCCGTTGAGCATCGCGGGCGTCCACACATATCCGTTGCTGCCGGCATTGAAAATGCTCTGCCGCGTGCCTTGGTAGTTTCCGAAGACGAAGAGCTTATCCTTGACGACGGGGCCGCCCATCGAGGCCCCAAACTGGTTGCGGTGGATTTCGTTGGTTAGGTGAGTGAAATAGTCCTTCGCGTTAAACCCGCCGTTGCGGTAGAACTCGAACGCATCGCCATGCCAGTCATTGGTGCCCGACTTGGTCACGATACTGACCACGCCGCCGGGGGCAAAGCCATAGCGAGGATCGAAGTTGTTGCCGATAACCGTAAATTCCTGGGTCGCGTCCGGGTTGGGAAAGGGCGCCGCCGCGAGCTGGTAATTGTCCTCGTTATAGGCTCCATCCAGGAGGTATAACGTGCTGCCCTGCCGTCCGCCATTGGTGGAAGCTGCGGCTTCCGTGGGAAATGTCGTATAGGTCTGCACGCCTTGGCCGGGAATGCCGGCGAACAAATTCACCGTGCCTGGTGTCAGGAGTACAAGATCGGCCGGGTTGCGGCCATTCAACGGGAGTTCGGTGATGGCGTGCTCATTGATGGTCTGGCTCAATTCGGCCGTCTCGGTATGAACCAGTTCGGCGCCAGCCTCGACCGTGACCTTCTCGCTCACCTTACCAGGCTGCAAAGAAAAGTTTGCGCCGTAATTTTGCTCGGCCGCCAAGGTTACGTTCTCCTGCTGCTGCGCCCCGAAGCCCTCTTTTTCGACCTTAATTGTGTAAACCCCCGGTACCACCTGCGAAATTGGTAAACGCCCGATCCGTTGGTTGTGGCTGGAGCGACCACACCGGTCGCGGCGTTCGTCGCCGTGACGGTAGCTCCCGAAACGACCGCGCCCTGGGAATCTGTAACCGTCCCACTGATGTTGGCACGCCCAGTCTGGGCGAAGAGGCCAGCTGCCCCAAGGGCAATGAATAAAGCCGCCAAAACCACGTTCTTCTTGAGTGACGCCATTTTTCGATACCTTTCCGCGCCCTAGACCCTGTCCAAGGCACCACGACCATCACGCTTTGTTTCAATGCGACGCGTTTATGTACGAACTAGAGAACTTTCGTGCGCGAACAGCCAGACGAAGAGCGAACCTTCTCTGCGGGCACGAAATTAGTATGCTAATATGATGATTGTCAAGCTAATAATTTCATACTATGATTTGGCGTCCGTATAGCGGAACGGACGCTCGGGGACAAATCGCAGTTTGATTATGATTCAGGTCAATTACTCACATGTGTATGATTGCAATGCAACGAGTCTAAAGATGATCCGAAGAGAATCCTTACACGACAAGGTCGTTCGTCACCTCGCCCTCAAGATTCTAAAAGGGGACAAAGCCACTCTTCCTAACGAGGCGGATCTCGGAAATCAGTTGCAGGTTAGCCGCTCCATTCTGCGCGAATCCATAAAAGTCCTCGCGGCGAAGGGCCTGCTCGAAGTAGGCCCCAAGACCGGAACTCGCGTGCGTCCTCGCAAAGATTGGAACCTATTGGACCCGCAGATTCTGGAATGGATCTCCGAGACCGGGTTCGATGAACATTTTTTTGACAACATTTGCGAGCTCCGTCGAATTTTTGAACCTACTGTGGCAGAGCTTGCGGCTTCAAGAGCCACCCCGGAAGACATTGAACAGATTCGCTCGGCTTGGGAGGACATGCGTCGCAACAGCAACAATTGGGAGGGATACAATGTGGCTGACCTCAAGTTCCATGACGCTATTCAAGAGGCGGCTCACAATGAATTGTTGACCCACGTCGGCAAACTCAGCCGGGTCCTGCTGCGCATCAGTTTCGCCATCACATCGATCAGCGATGAGCACTTTTCCGCGTCTTTGCCGCTCCATCGGGATGTGCTCGAGGCCATAGCCAACCGGAATCCCAGTGCCGCCAAAAAATATATGGAGAAAGTAATTGCAGTATCGGCGACCGGCATCCGCAGCAGGCTTGGTCATGAAGACCGCCAGCCTTTGACCATCCCCTCCTGACCAACCTCGTCGCTCTAGGCTGCCAAGAGTTCCGCGTTGATTGCAAAAAGCAGCATGGGCGACTGTTCCGCCGGAATCGAGAGCGTGATGGATTCGACCGCGGTTTTTTCCGTCTGGATGGAGAGCAGCAGCACCTGGTAGCGTTCCCGCGAAAAATCTCGAATAAAAGTGAGAGCGCGTTGCGCAATGGATGCCCCCGGCGCGATGCGCGAAGCTTGAAACACGAGGTTGCCGCTGCAGACTTCGAATCCGTTGCGCAGCGGCACACGCTGGATTCGCCCGCCAGCGTATTTGACCACATACTCCGCCGCAACTTCGCCAGGTTTTCCCGAAGTCGGGAACCCGGTTGGCAGGGTCACCTGCCCGAGAATGTGCAATCTGGAACACTTCTGCCCGATAGGAACTTCAACTTGCGGAACTTCCGGCGTCACTACGAGCGGACGGACATAGCCATCCACCACTGGAGGACGAAATTCCACGCCCAATAGTTCAACCGGGATAGCTTTCCAGAACCGGAATCTCTGGCCGGATCGTTTCCACTGATTGTGCGTAAGCCAGCTCGAATCCCAGTTTTTCGCGATCCTCTGCTCCAGCGCTGCCCAGCTTTGCTTTGCTTGTTCTCCGTCAGCAAGCGTTTGCAATTCAATGGGGACAAAGCGATGTCCTGAGGTCCATGGAGTCCGGCGCAGCGGTTCGATGACGAGGGGAAGATTACCGGTATTCACTTGCTGATAACGGCCCTGGAAAAGCAAAGAGATCTGCGAGAACACTTGCTCGCGCTGCTCGCGGCTTTCGCTCACAATGCCCGATTCGCAAACGCCATCTACCATCTCCCCATCAATTCGCGAAAATTCCGGAAAGTCATTCCACGAGAAAAACATCTCGCCGGCTAGTTTTTCTTCTTCCATCAATTGAAGAATACGATCACATTGCTCTTGCAGAATGATTTGCGACTGCCCGATGGCGCGTCCTCCCCATTCATCGAAGATCAGCGGCTTGCTGGCACCAAAGCCCTCGCACGCTTTGTCGAAATCGGAAGGGTCGCAATCATAGGGATGAGCGCTGTAGAAATCGAGCCCGGCAGCGTCGAACATCGGCTTTACTTTCGCCGGCGAGTGATCATTGGCGCAGGAAACAAACCGGCCGATGGGATCCAGTTTGCGGCAAAGATCGTTGCCTTCCTTCAGATACTCGGCCGTGAGTTCGGATTCGTTGCTCAGCAGCCACGCGAACACAGACGGCGAGTTCCAGTCGCGGCGGACGGTACGCGCCAGGATGTCCAACCCTAAATCAATCGACGACCGCCGCATTTTGGTGAAATCAACCTGCCAATATCCCGGCTCCTCGCAAACGAACATGCCGAGCTCATCTGCAAGCTCCACCATGGAGCGGTCTTGCGGAAAAAGATGAAGGCGCACGAAATTGCATCCCATCTCCTTCATGCCTCGCATATCGAGCTCCATTTGTTTGCAGGTTAGCGTGAATCCTTGATCCTTCCATGTTCCCAGCCACGACAAGCCGTGCAGCTTGATCTTCTCTCCATTCAGGTAGAAATTTGATCCCCGGGCTTCGGTGTGCCGGAAGCCGGTGCGGCACGAGTATTCATCAACTGCTGATCCGCATCGCAGTTGTGTTACCAGGCGATAGAGATTCGGGCGCAACGGCGACCATAGCGCCGGATTCTTCAGCTCGAACGAAACCTCGGCTTCACTTTGTCCCTCCGGAACACCTACCGCTCGTTCGACCGAGGCAACTTCGACTTCGCCCTCAAGAAGCGAAACCCGCAAGGCGCCCGAACTCGCTCCGCTGGCCGAAATAAATACGGTCACACGGCATTTCGCCGAGGCATAGGGCGCGGCGATCCCATAGGCGAAGCGGACATTCTCGATGTACGCGGCGTGGCGGACCTCTATGTAAGCGTCCCGAATAATTCCGCCGTACGCTTCCCAGCCCGGGTTGATGCCCAACTCCAGTTGGTCTGTTCCCGCGCCGCCTGGCTCAGCTTCGAGATCACAAAGGGCTACAGCGAGTTCGTTGCTGCCCAGTTGCAAGTGCGGTGTGGCATCAAATTCAAATGGCGTATATGGACCCAAAACCCCAAGTTCGTTTCCATTGATGAAGGCGCGGCCGTAATAGGTTATGGCCTCGAAGTGCACAATGGCGCGTTCGCCCGGCGCGAGCTGAGGCATGAGAAATGTTCGTTTAAGCTGGGAATAGCCAAAAGGATGCTGCGAGGACGGCACTTCGACGCTTTCGTAATACTCGCCATTTACATAACGTTGCCACGTCCCGTTGAGATTGACCCTCGACCGGGTCACAATCCCGGAAGCTGCTGGCGCTGCGCTCCCAACTGCCTCATGTGGTAGAACGGCAGCCACGGCGGCAAGCCCCAGCGGCCGGATGAATTCGCGACGGGTGAACATTTCCTCGCCTCTTTTCCTGTCATTCTGGTCCTGTTATCCCGGGTGAGCTCAAATCACCCAACCACCGATTCCGGACCGGTGCACATACCTGCTTTGTTGAAATCAGCTTCCAGACCGGGGATCTTTGCGCCGCTTTGGTACTATGCGCAAGACCTTCTCCTGCCGACAAAGCAGGGTCGTCATGGTAATATTCACATTCATCATATCACCCGATAATTGGAACCGCAGATCACAGCTCGCCCGGCAGTCAACGTAACCGCTCATTTCAATGCGGGCTACGTGCTTCTCATCACGCTCGTTGCCGCACTGGGCGGCTTGCTGTTCGGCTATGACTGGGTGGTCATTGGAGGAGCCAAACCCTTTTACGAGCGCTATTTTGGATTAACCAGTGCCCAGCTTGTCGGCTGGGCGAATAGCTGCGCGCTGCTCGGCTGCCTGCTGGATCCATGATCTCCGGAGCGCTGAGCGATCGCATCGGCCGCAAGAAAATGCTGATTGCCGCAGCGCTTCTATTTGCGGTTTCTTCGATCCTCACCGGGTGGTCGAACACATTCAATCTGTTTGTAACCTGGCGAATCGCGGGCGGAGTGGCCATCGGCGTCGCATCCAACCTCTCGCCCACTTACATTTCCGAAGTGAGCCCCGCTCCCTGGCGAGGGCGACTGGTAGCTATTTATCAATTGGGCATCGGTACCGGAGTCGTGGTGGCTCAAGTCGTCAACTGGCTCATCGCGCAAGAAGTCCCGAACACCGCCACCGATGAAATGATCCGGCTCTCCTGGAATGGCCAATACGGTTGGCGCTGGATGTTCAGCGCGGTAGCGGTTCCAGCCGCCATCTTCTTTCTGGGGGCTCTGTTCCTTCCGGAAAGCCCTCGCTGGCTTGCGGTCAACGACCAAAGCGGCGAAGCCAGAAAGACATTGTCCAAAATCGGTGGCGACGATTATGCGGGACTGGCGCTGAAAGAAATCCGCGAGACCTCCGAGCAGGATTTTGGCGGACGCAGCCCGTGGCGCGAATTGCTGCGCTCACATATCGCCAAGATCGTCGGCATCGGAGTTTTCCTGGCTGTCTTGCAGCAATTCTGCGGCATCAACGTCATCTTCAATTATGCGGAAGAGATCTACCGGGCTGCGGGCTACGGGGTGAGTGGGGTCATGCTGAACATCGTCGCCACCGGCGCCATCGGCCTCGCCACTACTCTGATCGCATTCGTTTTGGTGGACAAATTCGGCAGGCGGCCGTTGATGCTCTTTGGCTGTATCTCGGTCGGCGTGCTCCATCTACTGATTGGACTGTCCTATCATTTCCGTCTGCAGGGACTTGCCGCCGCTATTGCTGACGCTAGGCGCCATCGGATGTTACGGCATCTCGCTGGCTCCCATCACCTGGGTTCTGATTGCCGAGATTTTTCCCAATCAAATCAGGGGTACGGCGGTGTCTATCGCCGTTTCGGCTCTGTGGATCGCTTGTTTTGCGGTCACCTTTACTTTTCCGTTGTTGAACGGCGCGATCGGGCTTACCGGGACATTCTGGGTATTCGCCGGCGTTTGCTTCGCCGGTTTTCTTTTTGTCTTGAGGTTTGTTCCCGAGACCAAGGGCAAGAGCCTGGAAGAAATCGAGAAGGAGCTTGTGATCGCCGGCTGAGATCCGGGCTGGACGAAAACACTCGGGAACCTGTTAGGAGCGAGATGAAAGTTACCAAACTAAAGACCGTCGTCGTCAACGCGCAGCTTCGCAATTGGGTTCTGGTCAAAGTGGAGACGGATCAACCTGGCTTGTACGGGTGGGGCGAAGCAAGCCTGGAGCAGAAAACGCGTGCCGTGGTGGGAGCGGTGGAGGATCTGTCGCCGTTGCTCGTCGGCGAAGATCCTACCCGCATCGAGCACCTTTACCAAAAGATGTACCGGATGCCGTTTTTCCGCGGAGGCATCGTCGGCATGAGCGCCGTCAGCGGCATCGAACACGCTCTATGGGATATTTTGGGCAAATCGCTGAATGTGCCCGTTTATAAACTCCTGGGCGGTAACGTGCGCGACCGGGTCCGGATGTACACGCACTTGGGCGGTGGCGAGAGCAATGCCGTTTATCACACTTTCGATCCCGCTCCACTGGTGGAGCTCGCTCACAAGGTCGTCGAGAAAGGATATACCGCTCTAAAGGTGGTTTGCGTCCCCTACTCGGAGCCCCTGATGGGGGCGTCGTACACCAAGAAGTTTTCCAAAGCCATCGAGCAGTTGCGGCTCGCGCTCGGCGACTGCATTGACATCATGATTGATTTTCATGGCCGAACGTCGCCAGCCATGGCGATTCAATATATCGACGCGATTAAGGATTTCCGGCCGTTTTTCTGCGAAGAGCCTGTGGCTCCGGAAAATATCGATGCTCTGGCGCAGGTGCGCCGCGCGGTAAATGTTCCCATCGCAACCGGTGAGCGTCTGGTGACACGCCACGAGTTCCGCAGAGTGTTTGAGCTGCAGGCCTGTCACGTGATTCAGCCGGATCTTTGCCACTGCGGCGGCCTGTGGGAAGCCCGGAAAATCGCCGCGACCGCCGAAGCCTATTACATGGGAGTGGCGCCGCATAATCCGCTCGGCCCGATTGCCAATGCGGTTGCATTGCACTTCGCGCTGGCCACGCCGAACTTCCTTATTCAAGAAGATATGCTGACCGATGTTCCATGGCGCTGGGACGTGGTCCAACATTCTCTGAAATCGACGAAAGGGTATTGGGCCATTCCAGAGGCAGTGGGATTGGGAATAGAAGTGAACGAGAAAGAAGCCGCCAAACATCCCTTCAAACAGGAAGTCATTCTGAATTCAGACGCGAAGGCCGCGGACGGGGCGGTTCTCGATTTCTGAGAACTGTAGTCCCCACTTGCGCCATCATCTCTCGCCCCGAGGCAAAGCGCAGAAGCGACCATTGAGCAACCGGAGTATCCCTAAGGCACTCCGGTTCTTATAGTTAGGCTGGTTGTGAGGCAGATGCCAATCGGTTATCCTTGTCCTAACGTTGGCCCGCTGGGTTCCGTGGAGTGCGCGAATGACCCTGACCCGTTTTGTCCGTAAAAACGCTTTTCGCAATAAGCGCCGCAGTGTGCTGACCGTGCTCAGCATCGGCGGATCGTTGCTTTTGCTTACCTTCCTGATCACGATCTGGCGCAGCTTTTATGACAGCAAGCCCACCGAACAATCGGCCCAGCGCCTGATTGTGCGGCATAAGGTATCGCTGGTCTTCAATCTGCCCAGCTACTACCGGCAGAAAGATTCAAGCCATCCCGGGCGTGAAGGAAGTGGTGAACGAGCAATGGTTTGGCGGCCAATACATGGACGACAAACCGGAACACTACTTCGCCCAGTTCGGCACCGACCCGCAAGAGCTATTCAAGGTCTACCCGGAGTTCAAGATGCCCGCCGACCAACTCGAAGCCTGGCAGCATGACCGCGCAGGCGCCATTGTTGACGTTGGCCTGGCCAACAAATTTGGCTGGAAGATCGGCGACCGTTTGAATATCACGGGCAAGATTTTTCCCGTGAACCTGGAACTAACGATCCGAGGAATCTTTACGCCGCCGGATCCGACGCAATCGATTTATTTCAACAAAGACTATATCGATGAAGGCTTTCCAAAGCTCAAAGGCAGCGAGGGCTTCTTCGCGGTCCTGGCCGATTCACCTGCTTCCGTTTCCCGCGTGGCGCAGGCGGTTGACGAAGAGTTTCGCAACGCCGACAGGCCGACCAAAAGTGAGAGCGAACACGCTTTCCAGTTGGGCTTCATCGGGATGCTGGGCAACATCAAGGCCTTCATCATGAGCATTTGCCTCGCGGTGGTGTTCACAATTCTGCTGGTATCGGCGAATACGATGGCGATGTCTATTCGCGAACGTACCCGGGAAGTTGCGGTACTGAAGACTCTGGGTTTCACCCGGAACAGCATTCTGGGATTGTTCGTGGGCGAGGCGGTTTCGCTTGCGCTGGTGGGTGGGCTGATCGGTTCAATGCTCTGCTACTTCATTGTGACTGGGATGGCGGCGCAGGGTGGCTATTTCACCGGCATGAAGGTCACTCCGCTGACGATCTTGGCGGCTCTTTGCATTGCTGCAGTGGTAGGATTCGCCAGCTCTTTCGTGCCTTCATATCACGCGGCGAAGATCAATATCGTGGATGGCTTGCGGCACATTGGATGAGTTAAAGGACGAAAGAAGAATGGCAATCCCCCTCAGCTATAACGTGCGCAATCTGCGGCTGCGCAAGAGCCTGACCATCATGACCGCCCTGGGAATTGCGCTCACGGTGGCCACCGCGGTTTTCATCATGGCTCTGCTGGCCGGACTGGGCCGCGCTTTGGCAGCACGGGCGATCCTCTGAATGTGCTGATGCTGCGCAAAGGATCGGACTCAGAGCTCGCGGCTGGGGGCGTCTCGCGGGATGCGGTGGAGATATTGAAGAATCTCCCCGGCGTGGCCAAGAATAGCAAGGGGGAGCCTCTGGTTTCGGGCGAAGACATTCTGGTAGTTGTACTGCCGCGCAAGGGCGGAACCGGCGAAACCAACGTTACCACGCGATTCCTCACTCCGCTGGGAATCGAAATGCGGCCGCAGATTCATCTGGTCGCCGGGCGCTGGTTCACACCCGGGCAGCGCGAAGTGGTCGTCAGTAGTTCTATCAACCAACGATTTGAGCATGCCAACATCGGCGACACGGTGCATATCGGCAAAGGTGATTGGCCGATTGTAGGCATCTTCGACGCCAGCGGGACGGCGCATGGGTCCGAGATCTGGGGCGACATCAACCAGTTGGTCACGGATTTCGAGCGCACCGTGTACTCCTCAGTGCTGGTGCGGGCGGCCGATCCAGTTGCGGCGCAGGCGTTGAAAAACCGCGCCAATGACGACCAGCGGCTGGAACTCAATGGCCTGCTGGAGCCGGACTACTACGCTTCCCAAACCAAGTCAGGAGCGCCGATCAAGATCGTGGGCTGGATTGTCGCGTTCATTATGGCCGTTGGCTCCTGCTTTGCCGCGGCCAACACCATGTACGCGGCCGTGGCTTATCGGGGACGCGAAATCGCTACGCTGCGTGTCATCGGATTTTCGCGTCCCAGCATTCTGACGTCATTCATGCTGGAATCGTTGTTGTTGTCTCTGCTGGGGGCAGCCCTGGGCATCTTATTGATGTTGCCCTTTAACGGCATGACGACAGGCACCCAGAATCAAGTAACCTTCAGTGAGGTCGTATTCAGTTTGCAAATGACCCCAGTGGTAATTGTCAGTGCCGTCGTGTTCGCACTCATCATGGGAGTGCTCGGCGGATTCGCTCCGGCGTGGCACGCCGCCCGCCGGGAGATATTGGCCGCATTGCGTGACTAAGCTAGACGACTACGGGAACAAATCATCCGCAAAGTACGTTGTTACGTCTATGCCGATTGACACCAAACACGAAGACTTGCAGAGCCTGCGAATTGACCGCAGCGCACGCGCCAGCGGCGAAGGCGAGCCCCCCGTCTGGGCGCGGCGCTACATCCTGATCGGAATCGGGGTACTGGTATTGCTCGGCCTGCTCACGATGACCTATCGTCTGCTCTCGCATGATGCGCCGGAGGTAGAGGTAGTACGCGCTGCGGCGCCCAGCAATGATGTCGGCGGCGTGGTTCTCTCGGCTAGCGGATATATCGTCGCTCACCACAAAATCAATCTGAATTCCAAAGTCACTGGCCGGGTGAAGTGGATCGGCGTGGAAAAGGGAGACAAGGTCAAAGAAGGCCAGGTTCTGGTGCGCCTCGAGGATGACGAATTCCGCGCCCAGTATGAGCAGGCTAGAGGCGCTGCCGAAAACGCCAAAGCCTATCTGGAGGAACTGCAAAACGGATCTCGTCCGGAAGAAATTCAGCAAGCGCAGCACAATCTCGATGAAGCGCGGGCGACACTGGCCGATGACAAGATCACGCTGGATCGCACCCGCGATCTTGCAACGCAAGGTGTGCTCTCGAAGCAGGCTTTGGATGACGCCACGGCGAAGTTTGAGGCTGACCAGCAACGGGCAAATTCTCTGGATAAGAGTTTCCAGTTGGCCAAACTTGGTCCCCGAAAAGAGGAAGTCGCCCGCGCCCGCGGAGCTCTGGAACAGGCGCAAGGGCAGGCGGATTATGCCAAGTCTTTGCTCGATGCCACTGTGATTCGGGCGCCAGTGACGGGGACCATTCTTGAACGTTCCGCCGAAAAAGGTGAACTGGTGACGTCCGGATTTGCCAGCACGGCTGAGGGCGGACCGCAAGGCATGGTCGTTTCTCTAGCGGACCTGAACGATCTGCAAGTGGAACTCGATATCGCGCAGGATGATTTTGCCAAGCTTGGCCCTAAACAAAAGGGAGTGGTCACCGTGGATGCCTATCCCGATCTGAAGTGGAATGGCATTATCGCGGAGATCTCGCCCCAAGCTAATCGTGCCAAGGCCACGGTGCAAGTGAAGGTGCAGATTCTCAATCCAGATTCGCATCTGCGGCCAGACATGAACGCCACGGTGAAGTTCCTGGCGGACGAAACGAAACCTACAGCCGCGCAGCCCGAGGGGATTTTTGTGCCAACCGCGGCAGTTCGCGATCGCGATGGCAAGAAAATTGTCTTGCTGGCATTTGACGGCAAGGCTACGGCGCGCGAGGTCAAAGTTCTAGCGCAGCGCAGCGGCGGCATGCTGGTGCAGGGGCTGAATGGCGGCGAAGATGTGATCACCACTGCGCCGCAGGATTTGAAAGACGGGGACAAAATCAAGATCAAGGGACAATCATGAGCACCGCTACTACTCTTCCGCAGACTGCTACGCAGACCAAGGTTGTGCAAGTCCATAACGTCAGTAAGGTGTTCAAGCGGGATGCCTTCGAAGTGAAAGCGCTGGACAATGTCTCCATCGAGATCGCTGGCGGCGAATTTCTCGCTTTAATGGGCCCGTCCGGTTCGGGTAAGACGACATTGCTGAATATGATCGCCGCCATCGACCGGCCAACATCCGGCGAATTGCTGGTTCTCGGCGAAAATATTTTTCGCTTCAGCGATTCGCAATCCGCCCGCTGGCGCAACACGCACATCGGCTACGTCTTTCAGACTTTCAATCTGATTCCGGTTCTCACCGCTTTCGAAAATGTTGAACTGCCTCTTTTGCTGACCAAGCTCAACGCACAACAGCGGCGGGACCACGTCTTGACCGCATTGAAGCTGGTCGGCTTGGAGGAGCGCGTCAACCATCTCCCAAAACAGCTCTCCGGAGGACAGGAACAGCGGGTGGCCATCGCGCGTGCGATCGTCAGCGATCCAACTCTGTTACTCGCCGACGAACCTACCGGAGATCTCGACAGTCACTCGGCTACCGAAGTGCTGGAAATCCTTAAACGGCTCAACGAAGATTTCCACAAGACCATTGTGATGGTCACGCACGATCCTCATGCCGCTTCTTACGCGCACGTGATCCGTCACCTGGAAAAAGGCATGCTGTTGCCGCCTTCGTAGAGCGAGGTGCCGATGACGTTTCATCTGTTTTCGCACCTTCTTGTGGCTTACGTAATCCTCGTAGAACCGTGGCTGGGTGACCGCCTATACAACAAACTGAAAAGCCAGGTTGCGGCGGGGGTCGCCGATGCCAAACTGCGCTTCTATCGCATGGTGGCCACACACCAGGTATTGGCGATCGCCCTGGTTTTGGCCTTCTGGCAACTGGTATCGATTCCGGCGAAGAATCTTGGGTTATGCAGGCCCACTTCCTGGCAACTGGTCGGTCCTTTTCTCGCAGGCTTCCTGCCCGCCGCGGTAGTTGCGCTGTTACTCCTGCGGGTAAAAGGAGACAAGCTTCTGAAAGCGACACTAAAGATGGTCGGCGCGATGCTCCCGTTTCCTTCCGCCGAGCGTTCCTGGTTTGCCGTTATCAGCGTGGGCGCTGGGGTCTCTGAGGAACTCGTGTTTCGTGGATTTCTCCTGTATTACATCGCGGTCAATTTACCCGGTCTTGGCATCGTGGAGCGGGTTGTTCTGGCTTCGGTCGTCTTTGGTCTATGTCACTTTTACCAAGGTTGGAAAGGCGTACTCGGAACTGGAATCCTCGGAGCGGTTTTCTGTGGCTTGTACGTCGAGACTGGCAGCCTCCTGTTTCCTGTGATTCTGCACGCTCTTATTGATCTTCGCATCCTGCTCATCATGACTCCAAAGCGTTTGCAGGCATTGCAGGCAGGGGAAATCGCCCAAGCGACACCCGCTACTTTGTGACGTTCACGTCAAGCCCGCCTTTTTTGTCTGCCGTTTTAATCCACACCGTGCCCGTCGTCGTTTCGTACTCCGCGCCCTCAGCCAAGGATGTCAACACCTCCGGATCAGACCCAAGTTGCAGCGTCCTTCCCTCAACCGTAATCGTCTGCGGAGGTTTCGCTACGCCATGGACTTTGAGCACCACCGAGCGCTCCGCGGGCACGAAGCTTCCTTCGCGGGCCGAGATATTTACCCGCACCTGCGCACCGTCATCTTGTACTTGCACACTTTGCAGCAAGTATTTCCCTTGCTGATACGCCATCGTGTTTCCATCGTCTTCATAGTAGCGACGCGTGCTGTTCGCCGAAGGATAGATTTCAAAGGTCAGAGGATCAATCGGAGCCTGTCCCGTATGCTCCACGATCTGTTGCATAGGAATGACGCCACCGGCGCGCGCGAACATAGGGATGAACCCGAGTGGAGCATCCACCACAATCGAGATTGGTCCGGTGTAGCGCTTGCCGCTCCAAAAGTCGTACCAAGTATCCGCGGGCAAATAGACGCTTCTTTCGGTTTCGCCGTCATTCACCACCGGGGCAACCAGTAAATCGTTGCCAAATAGAAACTCATTGGTCCGGGAATCCGCCGTCAGGTCCATGACTCTTGTGTCACCAGGAAAATCCAGTACCAAGGCACGCATGATCGGCAGGCCGGTTTGTGTGGACTCATAAAAGGAGTTGTAAAGATACGGCAGCAAGCGATAACGCAGATCAAGGGTACGACGATTAATTGCCTCCAGCTCTTCCCCAAAAGACCACGGATCCAAAGTGTGGTTCTCGTTTCCCGAATGAGTGATGAATAAAGGATGGAAGACTCCCGCCTCGAGCCAGCGTGTGTAGAGCTCCGGACTGGGAGAACCGATAAAGCCGCCGACATCGGAACCAAAGAATGGCAGACCGGAAATGCCTGCGCCCATCACAGTCCGCAAGCTGGTGCGGAGATCTTCCCAGGTGCCCACATTGTCGCCCGTCCATTGCGCGGCGTAACGCTGGCCACCGGCATAGGTGGCGCGCGTGATCACGAATGGCCGTTCGTTGGGACGCAACTGCAACAAGCCTTCCCGCGTAGCTTCCGTCATCAGCAGACCATATACATTGTGATTCTTTGCATCGGGAGTTTCGAGTCCATGGTCCTCGTGAACCACATCGGGAGGAAATGGAGTGGGGCTCCATCCAGTGTCCATCGGCAAAGCGTCCACCGTGGGCTCGTCCATGTCAGTGAGAAATCCAGAGAGGCCATCTTTGGTAAATCCTTCAAATAGCGAACCCCACCAGGCGCGAGTTTTCTCCGAAGTGAAATCCGGAAATGCCGATTTGCCGGGCCAGATTTCCCCAATGTAGAGGTCCCCATTTTTTCGCTTGAGAAAGTAGTTCCCCGCTAGA
Source organism: uncultured Acidobacteriaceae bacterium (assembly GCA_963697035.1). Lineage (GTDB taxonomy): Bacteria > Acidobacteriota > Terriglobia > Terriglobales > Acidobacteriaceae > PALSA-270. The sequence continues at coordinate 509,784 of CAVOMN010000006.1, forward strand.
CCCTGGTCATAAACCCAATATCCTTTTTCGGCTTTTATTCCTGGGTCAATAATGGCAAACAGCCGAAACCCATCCTTGCGCAGATCGGAGATCATCCTGGGCGGGTCGGGAAACGCTTTCCGGTCCCAGGTAAACACCCGGTCCCCATCCATGTGAATCGTATCCAGGAAAATTGCGTCGCAGGGGATGTGACGGCGCCGAAAATTCTCCGCCACAAAACGAACTGTACTTTCTGGGTAGTAGTAAGCGCTACTCTGCAAATAGCCCAGAGTCCAGATGGGAGGCAAGGGCGCGCGGCCAACCAACTCGGTATAGCGGCTGATGATTTGCTTGGGATCGGGACCGGCGAAAAAGTAGTAATTCATCTCTCCACCGTCCGCGCCGAACGAATAGGATTCGGCTGACTCCGCACCCATGTCGAACGTCGAGCGGTATGTGTTATCGAAAAAAATTCCGTACGCCTTGCCGCCGCAGATGCCAAGAAAAAATGGCACGGTTTGATACATGGGATCGGTCAATGCATCGTAGCCGGCAGGGTCACTGTTCCACATTACATAAGCATGTCCACGCTTATCCAGCGCCCCGGCTTTCTCTCCCAGGCCAAAATAATGTTCATCCGGGGGCATGCTTTTCCACGCCCGCACCCGGCTGCCATCCCATCCCATCGCGCGAGCGTCTCCGGAAATCAGCCGTCCATTAGGATCGTAGAAGGAAATCTCGAAGGGAGAGAGTTGCACCCGGGCTTCGAGAGCGGAAGTCCTGATGATCTTCATTCCTTTATCGCCGGAGAATTTCACGTCCACCGGCGGCCAGTCCTTCTTGATGACCGCCCAGGAATAGTCAGGTCCCGCTGGCTTGCCCACGGTCATTCTGATTCTCATAAGGTCGGGAGCGAGCACCTGAATCACCACATTTGCATCGCGGCTCGAAAATGTGACTTGCTCCGCTCGGGAAGCTTCGACGCGCACGGCGCCTACGCTTCCCCACTGGGCGCGGACCGGAGTTACTGCAACTAAGAAAAGGAACCCTGCCAGGGTGAAAGCGATCAAAGGCTTCCTCAACATGTGTCTCCCAACTAGACTGGGTTTGTGCGCCACTCGGCGCGATCAAAACCATCATACCCCCACAAGAAGAGGACGCCCCCTAAGCCTTTCACTTTGAATGACATTCAGCCTGACAAACTTCGTTGAAGTTTGTTCACCCCATAGGTATAGTGGAACCTTTGATTTTGCCAGACGAAAGATTTGTCGAAAATATTTAAAGGAGAATACGTTCATGTTTCAGGGATTGCATCACTTCAATTTGATTGTTTCCGAGAAGGAAAAAACAAAGGCGTTTTACCATGGGGTGCTGGGGCTCGAGATCGCGCTTGAGACCGAGATCGAAGACGACGAATTCTCGCGCGGCGTCGGCCTGCCAGGGACCAAAGTCCTGGCGACATTTTTCAAGCTGCCCAACAACAATGGCATGATTGAGACTTTCCAGTACGTGCATCCCAAAGGCACACCGGTTCCGGCAAACGCCAAAGCCAATGACGGCGGCTGGCAGCATATCTGTTTTCAGGTGAGCGACATCGAAAAGGTAAAGCGTGATCTCGAGGCCAAGGGCGTGAAATTCCTTTCCACTCCGGTCACCATCGCGAAAACGCATCCGTATTTCGCCGGCGTGCGCTTCTGCTACTTCCACGGACCGGACCACGAAGTGCTCGAAATCCTGCAAGGATAAAAGAAAACCTTATGGCGACCGATCTTTTCCGGCTGGATGGCAAGACTGCCCTCGTTACCGGCGGGGGCAGTGGCTTAGGGCAGGCTCTTTGCATCGGCTTGGCCGGCGCCGGATGCAAAGTCATTGTGGCTGATATTTTCCTGGACAAAGCAAACGAGACCACAGCCTCCATCAAAGAATCTGGCGGCGACGCCCACGCCACCCAGATGGATGTCGGCAGCAAGAAGGATATCGAGCGCGCGGTGTCCGGCCTGCTCGCCGAGCACAACAAAATTGACGTGCTGGTGAACAACGCAGGCCGCGCCATCCGGGGCACGGCGCTCGACTATAAGGAAGAAGATTGGGACACCATCATCAACGTTAATCTCAAGGGTGTGTTTTTGTGCAGCCAGATCACGGGGCGGCACATGGCCGAACGGCGGTCGGGCAAAATCATCAATATCGCCTCCATCGGCGGATTCATCGCCTATCCCGGCAGCATCGCTTATTTGGCAAGCAAAGGCGGCGTCGTGCAATTGACCCGCGGCTTCGCCGTCGAGCTGGCACAATACAACGTGCAGGTGAACGGAATTGCACCGTCGTTGTTTGAGACGCCGCTGGTGGCCAAAGCGCGTTCCGATTCCGAGTCGCTCAAATACTTTATGGATCGCACACCAGCGGGACGCAAAGGCCAACCGGAGGAAATCGTTGGAGCTGCCATCTTCCTCGCTGCAGACTGCTCCAATATGGTGACCGGGCACACCATCGCAGTGGATGGAGGATTTTTGTCGGCGTAGTCTTTGATTTCTACTTCTGATTTGCCAACGGCTGGCCCTTGATGCCAAGCTTCACGTGGTTGATGTGCCAGCGGCCGAGATTCGCCACAAACAATTCATCGTGATTCTTCCCGCCAAATGCGATGTTGGTGGGCCGCGCCAGCGTGGTTCCCAGCGGATCGTACGATAGCACCGTGACCTTGCGGTCTGGTGTGACTTTGTAGATGTTGTCCGAGGCGTAGCAACTCACATAGAGATTGCCTTCCACATCGAAGGCCAAGCCGTCGGGAACTCTTTCCATGCCGCGCACATATACTTCGCGGTGCCCGGCGGTTCCGTCCGCACGGATTTCCACTTGCAGCACATCGTCGGTATGGCTTTGCGCGACGAATAAGAAGCGCTCATCGGCGCTCATCGCAAGTCCATTGGGAAACGGCTGCGGCCCTTCCAGGAAAATCTCTCCCTTGCCCTCCGGATTGAAGCGCACAATGCAACCGCTGTCTTTCATCCAGGTGCCGGAGTCGGAGACATACAAATTTCCAGCCGAATCGAAGACGCTGTAATTGGGAACCCTCAACTTGTAATTTCCGGCGGAATCGGCAAACAGGCTCGACGTGCCATCTTTCTTCACCTTAATCACCGATGCCAGCTTTACATTGCAAATATAGAGATCATCGGCGGCGGAAAAGGTCATGCCCAGGCAGAACCCGCCAATGTTCGCCACTTCCTCAAACCGGCCTTTTTCCGGAATCCGGTACACCTGTCCGAGTTCTCCCCCGGCCCATAACACGCCATTTTTGTCGAAGACCAGATCTTCGGAATGATCAAGCCCGTCTACGTAAGTCTCGAATTGGTTGACTGGAATATCCATGCCGTATCCTTCGTGCTTCGACTTAGACCTTGGCCTTGTGTCCGGTGCTCGGCGCTCCATAGTGCTTCTCCAGCACGGCCATGTGAGAATCCCAGGTCGGCTCGTTCGGCAAGTAACCCTCCGGATAGGTCTCGACGACAATATAGCGCAGGTCCGAATTTCCGGAATTCTTGACGGCATGATCGGTCAGCCGCGGAATGTACACCACTCCGCCTTTGCCTAACTTGTGCACCTGCCCTGCCAGCGTGACTTCGGCTTCGCCTTCCACCACAAAATATGTTTGCTCGCACTCTTTGTGTTGATGAATGGGAAACGCCAGTCCCGGCGGATACTTCTCCAGCAGGATCTCTACACACTCGCTGCGCTCGCGTGGCAACAGCACGGAAAAATCCACCCCCAGGAATTGCGTGAGCTGAGATTTTTCCACGGTGCTCACCATGGGAGTCTTCTTTGTTTTGGCAGACATATTCAAAGATACCTTTCTCCTCGCGAACAAAAGCTGAACCCATCAACGGTCAGCCCTGCCCAACGTCAAACGTCAGTCCAAACCTTTTTGGACAGTGGGAGAGCACGGTTACGTCGGGTTGGTTCTTGGCCAAAGCCCCGGTCGCGAGCTTCCATGCACTCTTGAGATCGGGCGTCACCTCGATGCCCATTTGCCGTAGGGTCGGTGCGTCCTTCGCGCCCGCAAAAATTACCTTGCAAGATTGGTCGAACGCGTACTGCTCCGCCGCCAGCAGCCAGAACGCGTGCAGCGGATGGTGACCATAGCAGTGTTGGTACTTATAGATGTACTCCGGCCGGTTCAGAAAATCCTCGGAGTAACGATCGAACAACTCATTGATGTCCCGCCCGCACTTCGCGTACAACATCATTGCCTCACGATCCGATGGACGGTACCAGTCATCCAGAGTTCCATCGCAAGGCGTTACGCAGATGACGGCCCCGCCCTTGCGGAGTAGTGGATTTGGCGGCAAGAAGCCGCGCAGCACGCTGGTCACGTGAGACATGGCAAGCAAGGGATTGCTGGTCGCGCCGTGAAACATCCACGGTGGACAGTCCATAATTACAACATCGGCGCTGCGCGGCAGCTTCACGGTAAAATCTTCGCGGGCATACGCAACCTGGGAATCGCGCAGCGGCTTCCATCTTCCCGCCCACCATCTTCCGGCAAACTGGCCACGCGCGTTGAAATACGGATCAATCAGAAAAAACTTGGCGCGCGTGTTCTGTTCGATCTTCTCCATCAGCGCGGATTTGTGATCCCCATACTTCTGCTTGTCCGCGTCTCCATGCGTGCTCCTCGGATGATTCACGACATCGGGCGAATGATGCCCCAGAATGGAGCGCGCGCTGGTCAGCCCCAAAAGTCCTCCCCCCAAAAAGCCTCCCCACGGCGACAAGGGCAGTGGTCCCCAGCCCAGGTGAATCACGACGTCCGAATCATTCAGGATTTTGTTCACTTCCACCAGGCCGCCGTGCTTCGTCGGACCGAGATTCACCATGGAATCAAGATCGGCCGCATCGTGGCGTTCGATGCGGTCGTTGCCGGGATGGCTCCAGGTCTCAATGATCTCCGGCGGCAAAATACGGAATGCCTCTGGGAAAGGCGGCTTATTCCCGGTAATCCAGCGGCCCATGTTCGAGACATAAAGCTGATTGCGCGTCACCTTGGCATGCGTGCCCCCGGCAATCATGATGCGGAGGTCTTCGTCCTTGATCCCTTTGCGGTGCAGCACATCGAGAACCACAGGAAGCGCATAGAAACTTCCTCCCATCCAGTCATTCACCGTGATGGAGACCTTGGTGTTGCGGTCAATCAAGCGGTCCAGAGGCTCAATGCCCATGGGCTGCGCTAAAGCCTCATGAAGAGCTGTAACCGGATCGGACAGGGGCGCACGAACCTGCGCGGCGGGAACATCATCCACCACGACGGCATCTTCGGGAACCTCGAATGGCCAGAGATCGTTCCCGTACTCGAGATTCACCTGACGCATATTCAAATGGCTTGCTCCTTCCAGGACACCAGACTTCCGTAAAATCCCGGAAGCCGAGTATCCGACAATCGCGAAATAGTTGGCAACTTTATTTTCAGTCGCCTCACATGATGTTCCATTCTACGAAATATTTTATGCTCCTCCTTGTGAGGAACGCCTGGGCTTGACTGTCCGAAAATGGACACCTCTGTCCATAAGTGGACGATTCGCGGGCTGTCGCCCAAAGCACAAAACTACCCTAACATGCTTATAATCATTCACTTAAATGGAACCTGGGGTGTGGTACCCGGCGTGCCCTTAGTAACGGTGTCATGGACATCGCCCGACCAGACCTAAAAGTTCAGAAGCGCCGCCGTCAGATCATCCTGTCGGCTGTAGCCGTACTTGTCATTGTGGCCGCCACGATCGGAGTCTCCCGGCTAAAACCTGCAGCACCCGCTGTCGAGTGGGGAACCCTGTGGCCGGATACGGTCAAACGCGGCCCCATGGTGGTCCAGGTTCACGGCCTCGGCACGCTTACCCCGAGCCAGGAGGCGATCCGCCAAATTCCCGCCGAAACGGAAGCTACGGTCGTCCGCATCCTCATTTTGCCCGGCACGCTGGTAAAGTCCAACACCATTCTGCTGGAGATGAGCAACCCTCAGGTCGAGCAGGAGGCCCTGGACGCTCAACTGCAATGGAAAGCTGCCCAGGCCGCCTACCAGAGTCAGCGCGTCAAACTGGAAAGTGACCTTATGACGCAGAAAGCCAGCGCCGCTACCGTCACAGCTGACTATGCTCAGGCGCAGCGCCAGGCCGCGACCGACAAGGCACTCTACGATCTAGGGGTGAAGTCCGGCATGGAATACAAGACCTCAAAAGATAAGGCCGACGAACTTACCACGCGGAACAATCTTGAAACAGAGATGCTAACCGCCAATGAAGATGCCATCGCCACGCAAATGGCGGAGCAGCAGGCCAAGGTTGACCAGATGCGCGCCCTGGCCGACCTCAAAGCAAAACGTCTGGATGAGTTGAAGGTCCGCGCCGGCATTGATGGAGTTCTGGTGGATCTTCCGCTGCAAGTCGGCCAGCATGTGACGCCCGGTACGATGCTCGCAAAAGTTGTGCAGCCAAATCATCTCATGGCGGAGTTGAAAATCGCCGAGACCCAGGCCCGCGACGTACAGATTGGCCAAGTTGCTTCCATCGACACGCACAACGGCCTGATTCCCGGCACCGTCAGCCGCGTGGACCCGGCCGTCCAAAACGGAACCGTCACCGTGGACGTAAGGCTCATCGGCGATCTTCCCCAAGGAGCGCGCCCGGACCTGAGCGTAGATGGCACCATTGATTTGCAGAAGCTGGATGACGTGCTCTACGTCGGACGTCCCGCATTTGGCCAGGCAAACAGTACCATCAGCTTGTTTAAGGTTGATCCCGACAACAAGGGAGCCGTGCGTGTGCCAGTCAAAGTCGGCAGCGCTTCTGTCAACTCCATTCAGATTCTTGAAGGCCTGCACGAAGGCGACACCGTCATTCTTTCCGACATGTCGCGCTATGACAGTACAGATCGCATTCAGCTGGAGAGGTAAATCGCATGAACGAATATTTTCACGTGCTCTCAAAATGTTGTCATTCCGAGCGCAGCGAGGAATCTGCTGTTCGACTGGGAGCGGCACGACTTCACGTGCTAGTAAATCACCTATCTTCACCAGAGCGGCCGTCAGGCCGCGAGGCACGCACAACGTGAATGAGGCAAAGCCATGACGAGCTTACTTCACGACCTTCGCTACGCAATCCGGCAGTTCGCCAAGAATCCCGGCTTCACCGCCGTGGCGATCATTACACTGGCGCTCGGCATCGGCGCGACGACCGCGATTTTCAGCGTGGTATACGGCGTGTTGCTGCGGCCTCTGCCGTACCGCGATCCGGGCCGCATCACCGCCATCTTTGAGGTGAATCCCGGTGGTGGCCGGATGCACCTAGCCGACCCAAATTTTGCTGATTTTCGCGACCAGAACCGCAGCTTTCAGGCAATCGCAAAATACAGCGCGTACATCGATACCGTTGCAGGCGTTTCGCAACCGACCCGCTCCATGATCGCCCGTGTCTCACCGGGCTTTTTCAATGTCTTCCGCATTCAGCCCATCATGGGACGAGCTTTCATCCCTACCGACGCCGGCCAAGGCTCCGCAGCCGTTGCCCTGGTCAGTTATGGATATTGGAAGCAACATCTGGGAGCTTGCCAGGATCTTTCGCAGTTACACCTGAAGATTGATAATAAGATTTTCTCCGTGATCGGCGTCATCCCCGGTGACTTTCGCTTCCCGTCCGATGCCCAATTATGGCTTCCGACAGACCTGGACGGCGAAACACCCAGCCGGACCGCGCATAACTATCTGGCGGTTGGTCGCCTACGGGACGGCGTTACCCTTGCCCAGGCAAATGCCGACCTTGGCGCTATCGCCCGCCGCATTCACGACACGTCGAGCGAGCAAGGCGACTTTCTGCTCAACGATGCGGCGGTCATCCCATTGCAGGAGTCCATCACGGGCCAAGCGCGTCCGGCGCTCCTAATCTTGCTTGGCGCCGTTGGATTCCTTTTACTGGTAGCGTGCGCAAACGTGGCGAACCTGCTGCTCGCGCAAGCCTCGGCGAGAGAGCGGGAGCTCGCCATTCGCAGTGCGCTGGGTGCGCCGCGCGGGCGCCTGATTCGCCAATTTCTCACCGAAGCGTCCCTGCTTGCGCTCGTGGCTGGCGGCCTTGGGGTCCTGGGAGCATTTGCGGGCGTGGCCGGATTAGTTGCGCTCGCCCCGGAAAATCTCCCCCGTCTGGAGAGCGTTTCGATCAATGGTCCGATCCTTGTATTTGCCCTTGTGCTCTGCACTGCGGTCGCAGTCGGATTAGGAGTGTTTACCGCCGTTCGTGGGACCTCAGCCAACGTGCGCGAAGGCCTCGGGGAGGGCGGGCGCGGACAGGCGGGTACGCAAAGCAGTCAGCGGGTTGGCCGGGGAATCGTGGCGGCGCAGATCGCCATCACACTGGTTCTCGTGGTAGGCGCCGGATTGCTCGGGCGCAGCCTGCTGAAGGTGCTCGCCGTCGATCCAGGATTCCGCGTGGACAAAATTGTCGCCATGGATGTTGCGGTTCCCGGGGTCGAATGGAACGACCCGCGGGGAAAGAGCCGCGCCGCGGTTTTCTTCGCAAATCTGCTCGACCGTCTCCACCAGATTCCTGGTGTGCGCAAGGTGGGCGCTGCGAGCCGCCTTCCTATGGAAGAGGGCGGTCTCCCGGATGGCACATTTGTGCTCATGACGCAGAACGAGATCCCCCGAAATACCGGTAACTTGGACGAGTTGGTCCGCCAACTCGAGGTTTTCTTTCAACAAAAAGAGCGGCTCGGCCAGGCTGATTTCTGCGTGGCGACGGATGGCTACTTCCAGGTTCTCGGAATTCCACTGCTGCGCGGGCGCATGTTTGACGCACGCGACGGTGCGGACTCTCCGCACGTTGCTGTCATCAGCGAATCGTTGGCGCGCCAGCGCTGGCCTGGGCAGGATCCCATCGGCCACACGATAGAACTCGGCGGCATGGACGGCGACTTACGATTGGTTACCATCGTTGGCATCGTAGGCGACGTTCACCAGTATGGCCTCGACGCCCCAGTGCGTCCTACCGTTTATGTCGACCTACTTCAGCGACCACGTTCTGCCATCACCGTAACCATGCTGAGCGATGCCGATACGGGGCTGGTCACTTCGGCGGCGCGCGGAATCCTTCATGATCTCAACCCGGAGATTCCGCCGACGTTCCGTACGTTTTCCGAGGTTTATTCTGCTTCGTTGGGTTCGCGGAAATTTAACTTGGTTCTCATCGGCTTCTTTGGAATCGTCGCGCTACTGCTGGCCACGGCAGGCGTTTTTGGGGTGATGGCCTATTCGGTCAGCCGCCGCACGCGAGAGATTGGGGTGCGTATAGCTCTGGGCGCCCGCCCCGGTGACGTTCTGACGATGATCTTGGGCCAGGGATTGCGCACCATCCTCGTTGGTGTCGTCGTCGGGGTTGTCGGCGCGCTGGCACTTACGCGCACTATGGAATCGCTGCTCTTTGGCGTGACGGCCACCGATCCGCTGACTTTCGCCGCTGTGATCCTGCTCTTGATTGGCGCGGCACTGATGGCCTGCTGCCTTCCCGCCCGCCGCGCCGCCAACATCGAGCCCATGGAGGCCCTGCGCTATGAGTGATCTGTCCGCTCGGCTGCCGCGGAGGCCCGCACGTAATTTGTCGTCCCGACCGGAGCGCAGCGGAGCAAGCGCAGTGGAGGGACCTGCTTTGGGCGGTGGCCTCAGCATATTTGCGAAACAGCAGGTCTCTCGACTGCACGGAATGATCCGCAAAGCGAATCATTCCGCTCCGCTCGAGATGACAGACGAGATTAGGCTACGAGCAGTTCATTAGATAACGAAAGGCACACACATGACGCAAAACGGCGAGCCACTCATCAACATCGAAGGTCTAACCAAAATTTTCTATACCGATGAAATCGAAACTCACGCGCTTTCCGGCGTGCACCTGTCCATCGCCAAGGGCGAGTACGTCGCCATGTCCGGGCCATCCGGACTGCGGCAAGTCCACGTTGCTCTCCATCATCGGCCTGCTCGATACGCCGACCGACGGCAAATATTCCTTGAACAGCAAACCCGCCGAGAATCTCGACTTCGCCGAGCGCTCCCGCATCCGCAATCAGGAAATCGGCTTCATCTTCCAGAGTTTCAATCTCATCGGCGATCTCACCGTATATGAAAACGTCGAGCTGCCGCTCACCTATCGCCAAAAGATGCCCTCCGTCGACCGTAAAAAGCGTGTGATGGAAGCCCTCGAACGCGTCGGCATGGCGCATCGCCTGCGTCACTATCCCTCGCAGCTCTCCGGAGGTCAGCAGCAGCGCGTCGCCGTGGCCCGAGCCCTCGGCGGAAAACCGTCCATCCTTCTGGCCGACGAGCCCACCGGCAACCTCGACTCGCGCAACGGCGAAGCCGTCATGGAGTTGCTGCGCGACCTGCACAACGAAGGCGCGACGATCTGCATGGTCACGCACGATCCCCGCTTCGCCAAGCACGCCCAGCGTGAAGTCCATCTCTTCGACGGCAAAGTCGTCGCCGAAGAGGAGCTGAAGAAGCTGATGGAAAACGTGAGTGCATGAGCGGGATAAATTGTCATCCCGACCGTAGCGGAGCGAAGCGAGCGAAGTGGAGGGACCTGCCCTTCGGAACTCCGCAACGGCTACCCCACTTCTCGCCGCCGTTGCGAGAAGTGGGACCATCGGACACCGACGCAGCGCAGCAATGAGGAAAGAACATGACCGGATTATTCCAAGATGTCCGCTACGCTTTGCGCCAACTTGCGAGAAATCGCGCGTTGACCATCATCGCGATCGTTACGCTAGCACTGGGAATTGGCGGGAACGTTCTGGTTTTCAGCGTGCTCGACGCGGTCCTGTTGCAGGCCCTTCCCTACGCGCGGCCCGACCGCCTATACATGCTGTTTCCTATCGATGTCGGCACCAACAGTTCCCAGGTCTCGTCGTCCTGGCCAGACTTTGAAGATTGGCGGGAACAGAACCGCACATTTGCCGGGCTCGCAGCATTCTCGCAAGAATCTTTTAACCTGACCGGCACGACCGAACCCGAAGCAGTCAGCGCCCTTTCTACCACAACGAACCTTTTCGAGCTTTTGGGAACTCGCACTCTATTGGGTCGCGGTCTAAACCAGCAGGATGACCAATATGCGGCCGTGGTCAGTTACGGTCTGTGGCAAAGACGTTTTGGGGGCGATAGGAGCATAGTTGACCGCGTAATTTACCTCGACAACCGCGCCTTCACGGTCGTCGGCGTGCTGCAACCAGACTTCCGCTTTCCCCCGCGCCGTTTCGGGGGCGATGCCGCTCCCGATATCTTCGTGCCTCTGAATCCCAATCCTGAGCGCGGCTGGAGATATCTCAGAGTAATGGGACGCCTCCGGCCCGGCGTGAACCTGCAAGAGGCGTCGGTGGACATGAATGGAATCACGGGACGATTGTCGACTGCCTACCCCGGGACACACTGGGTTCAGCGCATGCAACTGGACTCGATTCGTCATTTTGCCGTTTCCGATGTTCGGCAAATCCTTTTCGTTCTCTTGGGCGCGGTGGCATTCGTACTTCTGATCGCGTGCAGCAATGTTGCGAATTTGCTGTTGGCCGACGGCATCGCGCGAGAACACGAGATCGCAATTCGTCTCGCCGTGGGGGCGCCACGCAGACGAATGCTTCGTCAACTGCTCACTAAGAGTTTATTGCTCGCGGCTGGCGGCGGCGCACTTGGAACGTTCTTGGCCTACCTAGCGCTTCCGCTTCTTGCCTCAGTGATTCCGCAACGCACGTCTTTCTTTACGCGGATTCAGGATGCTGGATTGCACATGAACGGAACCGTGTCGATTTTCAGCGTGGCGCTGTCGCTGCTTGCCAGCCTTCTAGCCGGAGCATACCCGGCGTGGAGAGCCGCTCAACCGGCGCGAAGCACTGTGACTAAAAACGCAAGTGGAATGCGTGGCACGCTTCTCAGCATCGAGGTTGCGTTGTCATTTGTGTTACTCGCCGGCGCCGGGCTGATGATAAGAAGTCTGGTGGACCTGCTCAACACCGATCTGGGGTTCCCCACGCAGCATCTGCTGACTGTGCACGTACCTTTAAGCCAAACGAAATACTCATCCGATGAAAAACAAACTGCCTTCTTTCAGCAGGCTTTACAGGGGATTGCGACGCTTCCGTCAGTCCTTTCGGCTGGAGTGACGGAAAACCTGCCGCTAGTGCCATCATGGGGGCACAACAGCTTTAGAATTCCCGGCCCCCGCCCCGTCGAGGGGTTGAGCATTTACACCGGTGTCAGTCCTCAATATTTTCGGACCATGGCCATTCCGCTCTTGTACGGCAGAGAATTTGCCACGGGAGACACCGCGCAGTCACCTTTCGTTGCCATCGTCAACCGTACGCTGACCGAGAAGTATTGGCCCAATGAAAATCCCGTGGGCAAAATCATTGAGGGCTTTCGGTTCGTAGGAGGAAGCAGCCAGCATATCGTTTGGAAAACGATTCAGATCGTCGGCATCGTCGGCGATGTCCGCCAATCGAGCCGCGCTGACACTCCGTTCCCTGAAATATTCCTGCCGTACACGCAGCGTCCCTCCACCGATATGGACTTGGTGCTCCGCACCGCGTCCGACCCGGCTTCTTTGATTCCAGCGATTAAGAAGGAAATCTGGCGCGTGGACCCGGACCAGCCCATTGACAGCGTCCAAACCGCAGATCAGTTGACAGAAACAGACATGGCGGACCGGCGATTCTTGCTGCAACTGATTGGCGGCTTTGCCGCAATCGCCATTTTGCTGGCGGCGGTCGGAATTTACGGGGTGGCTTCGCACTGGGTGGCGCAACGCACCCACGAAATCGGCATTCGCATGGCGCTGGGCGCCGGACGGCGGCAAGTCGTGGGATTGGTTCTGCGGCAAAACGCGAAGGATATCCTGCTCGGAATAGCGGCCGGAGCTGCCGCTGCTTTTGGAATAACGAGATTGCTGGCAGCGTATCTGTATGGAGTGCGACCGACCGATCCGGCAACTTTCGTGTTAGTTGGTGTTATCGAGATACTGATCGCGCTTGCCGCCAGCTACCTCCCCGCCCGCCGCGCCGCCAAAACCGAGCCCATGGAGGCTCTGCGCTATGAGTAAAACTGTCATCCCGACCGTAGCGGAGCTAAGCGAGCAAAGTGGAGGGACCTGCCTTTCGGAACTCCGCAACGGGTACCCCACTTCTCGCCGCCGTTGCGAGAAGTGGGACCACCAGACACAGACGCAGCGCAGCAATGAGGAAAGAACATGACCGGACTATTCCAAGATGTCCGCTACGCTTTGCGCCAACTTGCGAGAAATCGCGCGTTGACCATCATCGCGATCGTTACGCTGGCGCTCGGGATAGGGGCAAACACCGCAGTGTTCAGTATTTTCAGTGCCGCCCTGCTCCGCCCGTTGCCCTATTCCAATCCGGACCGGGTCGTGATTATTTGGGAGACCAAGCGACAATACACGGGCAGCTACCAATCGGGTCGCATGACGATTGCCGCTGCGAACTTTAGCGACTGGCAGCATCAGAATCATGTGTTCAAACAAATGGTTCTGGTGGACGGCGGCCGCTACAACATGACCGCTGCGGGCACAACAGAAACAGTAACCGCTCTTCAAGTACAAGCAGGATTTTTTAATCTACTCGGCTCACGTCCCCAGGTCGGCCGCACCTTCAACTCCGAGGAAGACAAACCAGGCGAGGATCACGTCGCGGTCTTAAGTGCCGCTCTTTGGAATCGGAAGTTCGGCAGGCAAACGCGACTTGCCGGCCAAACGATCACTCTCGACGGCCAGATTTATACGGTGATTGGCGTAATGCCAGCTGACTTCGGTTTTCCGGTCGCGAAATTTGAGATTTGGGTTCCATTGGCAATGACTGCCGGACGATGGGCAGAGGGGAGGAACGGACATGAATACGGCGTGGTAGCACGCCTTCGCGATGGCGTTAGTTTGAAGCAAGCGCAAACGGAAATGAACGGTATCGCCTCCGGTCTGGAGCGGCAGTATCCCGTAACGAATTCGGGTTCGGGCATAAGGCTGGTGCCCATTGGAGAAGAGATGGTCGGAAATGCTCGCCCCGCACTGATTGCCATTTTCAGTGCGGTCGGGTTGCTGCTGATGATTGTGTGTTCGAACGTCGCCATGCTGTTGCTGGCGCGGGCGTCAGGACGTCGTCATGAGATTGCTGTGCGGGTCGCGTTAGGGGCAAGCCGACGAAAGCTGCTGGCCCAGTTATTGACAGAAGGCGCTGTCCTGGCTGCGCTAGGCGGAATGCTCGGACTTGTGCTGTCGTCGCTCGCGATTCCATTCCTGCGTGTTATGCCGGTTGACTTGCCTCGTCTTGACCAAATCTCGATAGATTGGCGGGTTCTGGCTTTTTCTTTGCTGGCAGTCATCCTCAGCACTGTGCTGTTCGCGTTGGCTCCGGCTGTGCAATTGGCCCATGGCGAAACAGCGTCGACCCTAAATAGTGGCACACGCAGCGGATTGGACACAGGAGACCGCCGTACTGGCAACACATTACGTGTTTTTGTGGTTATTGAAATGATGCTGGCGGTGGTATTGATGACCGGCGCCGGACTTTTAACACGCAGTTTGTGGAAGGTGATGACCGTGGATCCAGGCTTTAATCCGGAACGCCTCATCACGGCGGATCTGTCGCTTGCCGAGGAGCAGCATTTGAATGCTCAGCAGGAACTTTCCTTCTATGGAAAGTTGTTGGACGAAGTTCGAAGTTTGCCGGACGTAACCTCCGCCGGTCTCACCAGCAACTTGCCGATTGGTGGCTCGAGTTGGGGGATAATTTTTTCGGTCGAGGGCCATCCTGTAGCGGCCAGTGATTTCCAAGCCAGCGATCAGCGCCTTGTGAGTCCCGGCTATTTTGAAGCAATGGGAATTCCGCTGGCTTCCGGCAGATTTTTCGAAAGCTACGACACACCTGGTGCTGAACCCGTGGCCATCATCAACGACGCATTTGCACGCCGCTATTTTCCCGGAGAAAACCCCATCGGTCACCGCGTCAAGTGGGGACGCCCTGAAAATAAAGACCTCCCATGGTGGTTCACCATTGTGGGAATCGCCGGGAGCGTGCGGCATCGCAGCCTGGAGACACCAACCTCACCGGAACTGTACATGTGTTCCGCGCAGATGGCCGACCCGCTGCCGATAGCTCCCGCCGAAATGACATTGGTTGTTCGATCGCGCGGCTCGCTCGTCCCGCTGCCCAGCGCGCTGAGAGAGGAAGTCGCCAGACTCGACAGTCAAGCCGTCGTGCAGAATGTGCGCACCATGGAATCCGTACTCTCCGATTCGCTGACTTCCCGCAAATTCAACGTGGAAGTCTTCAGTGGCTTTGGCGGCCTGGCGCTGATTCTGGCTTGGATCGGAATCTATGGAGTAGTCGCCTACATGATGATGCTGCGTACGCACGAGATTGGAATCCGCATCGCGCTGGGCGCGTCTCGGGCCAATGTGCTGGGAATGGTCCTCGGCCAATCCGCGCGGTTAATCTGCATCGGAGTTGCTTTGGGTGTGTTGGGGGCATGGTTTGCAGTTCGCTCTATCGGTTCGCTGCTCTATGGTGTAGGCCCTCACTCCCTTCCAATTCTTGCCATTGCTGTGCTGGTAGTCGCAACAGCAGCTTTGGCCGCCAGCTACCTTCCCGCCCGCCGCGCCGCCAAAGTCGATCCCATGGAGGCTCTCCGCTATGAATAGACCTTCCATCCCGCGTGTGGCGCGGGCGCCCTCGCCCGCGAAGACTGAGAGGCAGCCATGATCGGACTATACCAAGACCTTCGTCACGCTCTGCGTCAACTATGGAAAAGTCCCGGCTTCGCGGTCGTCGCAATCCTCACACTGGCTCTCGGCATGGGTGCGAATACCGCCGTCTTCAGCGTGATGAATGCCATTTTGTTGCGCATGTTGCCGGTGCGAGAACCGCAGCGTTTGTTCTACATGCACGAGGCGCAAGGCCAATACCAGCCGCCGGGAGCCGGTGGCACTGGTAATCCCAATGTTTCGTTCTCCGAGCCCGTCTTCGAGGCGCTTCGCCAGCGCCACGACGTCTTTGACGACGTGATCGCGTATGTGCCGCTCAATATCGGAAAGGTGGCCGTGCGCTATGGAGCCACGCCGGAGGAAGCCGAGGGCGACGAGGTTAGCGGAAACTTTTTCTCCGGCCTGACTGCCGGAATCTCGCGCGGCCGCGGTTTCACTCTGGATGACGAGAAAAGTCATTCGCCAGTCGTCGTGCTCAGCTACGGCTACTGGGCCCGGCGTTTTGCCGGCAGTCCTTCCGTTCTGGGAGAGACGTTCTACGTCAAGGGCGTCCCATTCACCATCGTCGGCGTCGCCGCACGAGGCTTCCAGGGAGTGGAACCTGGGAGTTCCACTGCCTTCTGGATCCCGTTGCAGATCCGGCCTGAGTTGAATGCCTGGGGTATCCCTGCCGACCGGAACTCGCTTTACGGCACACCCCGCTGGTGGTGTCTGCCGCTGATGGCGCGCCTCCGGGCGCAGGTCACGCCCCAGCAGGCGCAGTATGCGTTGCAATCCACTTTTGGGGAAGCCGCGAAAACTGGCATTGGAGCGATTGATCCCAAACAGTGGAAGCCGCTGCTCGACTTTGCTCCTGCCAAAGGAATTCAAGTCTATAACCAGGCGTTTCGCGAACCCGTGCAGATCCTGATGGGCCTGGTGTTCCTGGTGCTGATGATTGCGTGCACCAACGTTGCCCTGCTGCTCATGGCGCGCAACGAGGCGAGGCAGCGCGAGTTCGGCCTTAAGATCGCAATTGGCGCCGGCAAGGCACACTTGTTTCGCCAGCTTTTCTCTGAAAGTTTGCTGCTGGTAGCAGCGGGAGCCAGCCTGGGCTGGTTCTTTGCAATTTTGCCACCCGCGCGCTCGCCGATTGGTCTGGAATCGAGAGCGGGCTCGATCCTGATCTGAACGTTCTCTTATTCACTCTGGGTGTTTCGGTAGCCACTGCGCTCGCCTTTGGTCTTGGCTCCGTTGTGGATTGCGTTGCGGGCTCCAGTTTCAGGCGTGTTGCGAGCAACCGCAACCAGCATCACCCAGAACCGCCGCGGCTTGGGCGGCAAGCTGCTCATGTCGTCGCAAGTGGCAATTTGCCTGTTGCTGCTCGTGGTTGCTGGCCTATTGCTGCGCACGCTGCGCAACTATGAGACCCAGGACCTCGGGATGCGTACCGATGGCCTGCTGGTTTTCGGGACCACTCCCCAGAGCGCCCACACTAGCGCGCAGACTTTCATCTTCTACCGCACTCTGCTCGATCGCATTCGCGCGCTGCCAGGAGTGAAGGGCGCGACCATGATGGGGAATCGTCTGGGATCGGGTTGGTCTGACAATAACAATGTCACGGTGGACGGCGTTAGCACCCAGGACACCGTCCGCAGCAATCGAGTTGGGCCCGGCTATTTCCGCGTGCTCGGCGTTCCCATCCTCGAGGGCCGCGATATCTCGGACGCCGACGCACCCGGTTCACCGCCGGTAGTCGTGGTCAACGAAACCTTTGCGAAGCAGTACCTGCCAAAAACAAATCCTCTCGGCCACGAGGTTGACGGTAGCCAGATCATCGGCGTGGTCAAGGACAGCAAGTACAGCGGCGTCGATGAAACCCCGATCCCTACGGCCTACTACCCTGCGATGCGCGGCCTGAGTCCGGGAGACACCATGCACCTGGTGGTCCGCACCGACGGCTACCCCCTCGACTTGCTGCCGGCAATCCGGAGAGCGGTTCGCGAAATTGATCCGAATGTTCCGCTGGAAAAACCCCTGACCCTAGCAGCCCAGTTCGAGCAGTCCTATACCTGGGGAAAGATGTTTGGCTGGCTGGGCGGATTCTTCGGCGGCCTGGCTGCCTTGCTGGTCGCGACTGGCCTCTACGGCACATTGTCCTATCGCACTACGCGCCGCACCGCTGAGATCGGCATGCGCATGGCATTCGGCGCACAACCTCGCCAAGTCCTCTGGATGATTATGCGCGAGAGTTTGTTGATCAGTTCCATCGGCGTGGCGGCAGGTTTTCCGCTTGCCCTCCTATGCGCGCGCCTGCTGGGTTCGATGTTGTATCAGGTATCTCCCTTCGACCCGGTAGCTTCGCGCTGGCGACATGCTGCGTTGCGCTCGTGGGTGGTATCGCCGCGTTCTTGCCCGCCCGCCGCGCCGCCAAAGCTCGATCCCATGGAGGCCCTGCGCTATGAATAAAGTTCGTCATCCCGACCGAAGCGCAGCGCAGCAAGCGCAGTGGAGGGACCTGCTTTCCAGGGCGTCCTGTGCCGCGCCGGTGCGAAGGAACAGCAGGTCTCTCGCCTCCACCGCTCGAGATGATAGATGTAATCACGAGACCACAGTGTGAATGAGGTATGGATATGACTGGACTATTCCTCGATCTTCGCTATGCGATTCGCCAACTACGGAAAAATCCTTCATTCACTCTTGTGGTTGTAATCTCGCTGGCCCTCGCGATTGGCGCCAACACCACCATTTTCACTTTTGTGAATGCTTTGCTGCTTCGCCCGCCGGCGATCGAGAAATCCGGCCAACTGCTGGAATTGTGGAACCATGACACCAAGGCATCCGGGGTGGAAGGTTACCTGCCGCTCTCTTATCCAGACTACGTCTATTACCGCGACCACAACCAGGCGTTCTCTGCGCTGATGGCCTTTGACGGCGAAATGATGCCTGTCAGTTGGAGCAGATCCGGCGCGGGCGAAATGGTCAGAGGCCAGTTCGTCTCCGGCAACTTCTTTTCTGTCCTTGGGATCAACCCATCTTTGGGGCGCAATTTCCTGGCGGAAGAAGACCAAGTAGCTTCGGCGCATCCAGTGGTGATCGTAAGCTATTCGTTCTGGCGGCAGCATCTAGGCGCAGCACGTGAATCGCTCGGACATACGCTTACTTTGAATGGCACCCAATTCACCGTAATCGGCGTCGCCCCGCCAAACTTTACTGGCATCATCATCGGCAGCGAGCCCGATTTTTGGGCTCCCCTGGCGGCTACGCCCCTAGTAACCCACGACAACAATTTCCTCGCTTCGGCAAGTTCTTCTTGGTTGTTCGGAATCGGGCGGCTAAAGGCAGGAATGAGTGCCTCGCAAGCGCAAGCCAATCTTAGTACGTTGTCCTATCCGCTTCAACGAGAACATCCGGATAGCCACGCAAACCTTCAGGCCGCAACCTTTCCGGTGAAACTCGTTCCGGAGCCATACCGCGGCTACGTTCGCGCCTTCACCGCACTATTGATGGTTGTGGTTGGCATGGTGCTGCTGGTCGCCTGCGCGAACGTGGCCAATTTACTGTTAGCCAGGGGGGTTGCGCAGTTCCGCGAATTGGCCATCCGTTCGGCTGTCGGAGCTACGCGCGGCCGTTTGATTCGCCAGAAATTAACCGAGAGCATTCTGCTCTCAGCCGCTGGCGGGGGCGTGGGTTGCTTGTTGGCTGCCTGGCTGGTGCCGTTTCTGCTGGCTTTGACTCCCGCCAGTCTTCCAATCCGGGTGGACGCTCCGGTAGATTGGCGCGTCCTTACCTTCGCATTTCTACTGGCGATCATCACCGGGGTCGTGTTCGGCCTGCTGCCGGCTGTCCGCAGCTCGCGTTTTGAACTTGCCCCGGCTTTGAAACCCGAAGCGTACGTTGCCGGATTGAGCCGTTCGCGGCTAAGAAGTTTTCTGGTGGTTGCTCAGGTTGCAGTCTGCATGGTGCTGCTCATCGGCGCCGGACTCTGCGTGCGAAGCCTTATCAACGCTCAATCGATTGACCCCGGATTCGACACTCGTCACACTGTGATTGCGCAAATCGATCCGGGAACGCTCGGCTATAGCGAATCCCAAAGCAATAGCCTCTACCAGGAACTGCTGCGGCGCGTTGCAAGCTTGCCGGGTGTGGCTGCGGCGGGCTTGACCGATCACTTGCCTCTCGGTACAGCCGACTCCGGCACGCAGTTCACGATCGATGGACACCAACCACCTCCCGGACAATCCGGTTTTTCGATCTCCGTGATGAATGTCAGCGCGGGATTTTTCCCGGCGATGGGCATTCCTCTCCTGCAGGGGCGCGCTTTCACGGAGACGGACAAACACGCGGCCGTCATCAACCAGGCGATGGCGCAACATTTTTGGCCTGGCCAGAATCCAGTGGGGATGTCTATCCACGTATTCGATTTGCAATGCGAAATTGTCGGCATCGCGAGCACCGGCAAGTACCGCACCTTGGGCGAAAGTCCAACGCCATTTCTCTACCTTCCGGTCAGCTACGCGAATCGGCGCACTCTGGTCGTTCGCACACAGGCGGACCCCAAAGCATTGCTGGGCGCTGTACGCAGAGAGATTCAGACGCTTGATCCCAATCTTGTCCCAGCGGACCTAGAGACCATGCAGGACTACATGGCGTTGCCCTTGTTCCCGGCGCATACCACCGGCCTGTTACTGGGCGCTGCGGGCCTGCTGGCGTTGGTGCTCGCAGTGACAGGTTTATATGGCGTGATTTCCTTCGCCGTATCGCAGCGTGTCCACGAGATTGGCGTACGCATGGCGCTGGGGGCGGATAAGGGCAATATCGTAAGCATGGTCGTCAGGCAGGGATTGTTCATGACCCTAACGGGCGCCGCAATCGGATTGGCAGGGGCGTTCGGTGTAACGCGAGTGCTTTCCAGCCTGCTTTACGGGATTCGCCCTACCGACCTTGTAACCTTCGCAGCGGTTTCGATTTTGCTCGTCGCAGTAGCGCTGCTGGCGAGTTACCTCCCCGCCCGCCGCGCCGCCAAAGTCGAACCCATGGAGGCCCTGCGCTATGAATGATCTGTCATCGCAACATCATCAGCCCTGCGCTATGAATAATCTGTCATCCCGACCGGAGCGCAGCGCAGCAAGCGAAGTGGAGGGACCTGCTTTCCTCCAGAATCCTCGGCGATGTGAGGGGCAAAGAACATCAGGTCTCTCGACTCCGCTCGAGATGACAGATATCAGGAGCTCACCGTGGCCCTGCGCTATGAATAGGAGGCATGTATGAACGGACTATTCCAAGACCTCCGCTATGCGCTCCGCCAGCTGCGCAAGAGCCCCGGCTTCACCGCGACTGCCGTCATCACCCTCGCGCTCGGCATCGGTGCGAATACGGCCATCTTCAGCCTGATCAATTCGATCATGTTGCGCACATTGCCGGTAAAAGATCCAGCCAGCCTGGTGATCTTGAAATGGGTCGCGAAAAAGCCGCCGAAGATTGAGTCAGGTGACGCCTGGGCTGCATGCCCCGCGACCGATACTCCCGCCTGCTCGTTTTCCTACCCAATGTTTCAACAATTCCGCGCGCAACAGCGGGTCTTCTCCGGCCTATTCGCTTCGGTTCCGGACTACAATCTGGCGATCAATGTATCTGGGCATCCTGGACACGGCAACGCCTTGTACGTCTCAGGAGATTTCTTCTCGACGTTGGGAACACGTCCACTCTTTGGACGTTTGCTGACCCAGTTAGATGACTCCGGGTCGGCTCCTGTGGTGGTGCTAAGCTCCACTTTTTGGCGCAAGACGCTGGGCGGCGACTACCAGATTCTGGGCAAGCCCATCGTGATCGGGAAAAGACAGTTCACCATCGTCGGCGTTGCTCCGCCTTTGGATCTCGATCCCGGCGTGCCACAAGACTTTTGGATTCCCCTATCTCTCCAGCCCACGACAGATCCGAATCCTTTTCAGTTCACGACGGGCAATGCGATCTGGCTGCAACTAATCGGAAGACTGAAACCGGGAATTAGTGCGGAGCGAGCCGCCGCGGCGGTGAGCACCATCTTCGCCGCCAGCGTCACGCAAGGCCCCGAAGCAATTTTCTCCACCAGTGACGCTCCGCATATCGAACTGCCAACCGTCGCGCACGGGCTGTCTTCCTTGCGTCGCTTCTTATCCCAGCCGCTGCTGGTACTGTTTGCCGCGGTCGTACTGGTGCTCCTGATCGCCTGTGCCAACATCGCGGGCCTCACCTTGGCGCGAGCCAATGAACGGCAAAAAGAGATCGCGGTTCGCAGCGCGTTGGGAGCGACCAAGGCGCGCCTGCTGCGGCAGTTTCTCACTGAGAGCTTGCTGCTCTCGGCCATCGGTGGTGTGGCGGGCTGTTTCCTCGGCTACCTGGGCGCGAAAGCGCTCGCGGCATTCTTCTCGCGGAACTGGTGGATGCCGATTGCGCTCGATGTGCATCCCGATGGTCGTGTTCTAGGGTTCACACTTCTCACGGCGGCAGGAGTCGGCCTGCTCTTCGGCATCGCACCCGCGCTCTTGCGAAGCCGGATGAGTCTGGCGCCGGCTTTGAAAGAAGGCAGCGGAAGCATTGGCGGAGTGCGCCGTGGAAAGCTCAAAGCCGGCAGCATCCTGGTCGCCGCGCAGACCGCATTGGCCGTGGTTGTTCTGGTTGGGGCGGGCCTGATGGTCCGCACGCTGGCAAATTTGAAACACGTGGAACCGGGCTTCGATCCGCGGAACCTGGTGATCTTCGGAGTGGATACAACTTACCGGACCGGCGGCGCAACGGACCTGCAGGCTCTGCACACCCAACTGCAATCGCAACTCGCCGAACTTCCCGGTGTCACTGCCGTGACGTACTCGGAGGTCCCACTGCTGACTGGCGGCGGGATTCAGGGCGACATCTATGCCGAGCACGGGACAGAGCCGCTGTTCCACATCGATTATCTGCCCGCAGCGCCGAATTTTTTCCAGACCATGCGCATGCCGCTGCTCGCCGGGCGCAGCTTCAATCCGCAGGATATCGAGTCGAGTTTGTCGCCTAAGCTGAACGCCTACTTCCCCGTAGTAGTCAATCAGAGCCTGGCGCATCGCATGTTTGGAAACGAAAATCCGCTCGGACGCCACTTTCGAACAGGCCTGCCAACCTCGCCGGTCAACGAAGTGGTGGGAGTGGTTGCCGATGCAAAATACGAAGCTTTGCGCAACGATGTGATGCCGACGATTTATGCCGTCCTGGGAAACGATGGCGCTACCTTCGAAATCCGCACCGCCATGAACCCGAAAGCCATGATGCCGGAGATTCGCGCCGCTGTAACTCGCTTCGACCCTAATCTGCTCATCACCGGCATGAAAACGCAGGAACAGCAGATCGACCAGAACCTTTATCAGGAGCGGCTCATCGCCAATCTCTCCAGCCTGTTCGCGATCCTTGCGCTGTTAGTGGCCTGCATCGGCATTTACGGATTGCTCTCTTATCAGGTGACACGGCGCACGCAGGAGATCGGCATTCGGCTGGCGCTGGGAGCCCAGCGGGAAGATGTGCTGCGTCTGGTGATGCGGCAAGGTTCCTGGCTGGCCGTGCTCGGCGCTGGAATCGGCATGGCAGCAGCGTTGGGCCTGACGCGTTACCTGCGAAGCTTTCTGTTTGGGGTGAAGCCGTCCGATCCGCTGACCGTGCTGGCCGTGGCCGGGCTCTTGATCGGGGTAGCGCTCCTCGCCAGCTACCTCCCCGCCCGCCGCGCCGCCAAAGTCGAACCCATGGAGGCCCTGCGCTATGAATGATCTGTCATCGCAACATCATCAGCCCTGCGCTATGAATAATCTGTCATCCCGACCGGAGCGCAGCGCAGCAAGCGTAGTGGAGGGACCTGCTTTTTTCCAGAATCCTCGGCGATGTGAGGGGCAAAGAACATCAGGTCTCTCGACTCCGCTCGAGATGACAGATATCAGGAGCTCACCGTGGCCCTGCGCTATGAATAGGAGGCATATATGACCGGACTATTCCAGGACCTTCGCTATACGATTCGCCAACTCCGCCAAAGCCCCGGCTTCGCGCTGTTTGCCATCTTGATCATGGCACTCGGCATCGGCGCGACCGTCGCGATGTTCTCTGTGATCAACGCCGTGCTGCTCAAGCCGTTGCAGTACCGGCAGCCCAACCAGTTAATCCTTGTTTCAGGTGGATTTACCCCTGTTCGATTTGAAGAACTCAAAGCAACGGCTCGTTCCTACAGCGAACTCGCCGCTTACGCTTGCGTTCCCGAAGATATGGCGCTCTCCGGAATCGAGCAGCCGGAGGTGCTCAAAGGCGCGCGTGTCTCGGCAAATTTTCTCCATATTCTAGGGATCGGCCCGGCGCAAGGCCGCAGTTTCCTCCCAGAAGAAGACAAACCGGGAGCGCCCGGCGTCGCGCTGATCAGCGCGCAACTCTGGCAGCGGCGCTTTGCTGGAGATCGGCGCATCATCGGCCAAACGGTCACGCTGGCGGGGTCGCCGCACACCATCATCGGCGTCATGCCGCCAGGATTCCAATTCCCTTTCGCCGGCCTGGACGTATGGGTCGCGAAGCCAACCGAACAGGCAATGATTGATCCCGGCTCGCGGCCCTTTAGTCCCACGCTCGCGGTCCTGGGCCGGCTCCAATCGTCTCTGAATATTCGCCAGGCCGAAGCCGAATTGACCGTATTGAATCGTCAGTATGCCGCGGCCCACCCCGCCATGCTGGACGCCAAACCCGATTCCCCCGAACATCTGCTGCCGTTAAAAGAAGACCTCATCTCCGATATTCGTCCCAAGTTATGGATG
Source organism: uncultured Acidobacteriaceae bacterium (assembly GCA_963697035.1). Classification (GTDB taxonomy): domain Bacteria; phylum Acidobacteriota; class Terriglobia; order Terriglobales; family Acidobacteriaceae; genus PALSA-270. The sequence goes on from CAVOMN010000006.1 coordinate 534,322, forward strand.
CTTCTCGGCTCGGTCGTTCTCGTTTTACTCATCGTGTGCGCCAACATTGGCAGTCTGTTGTTGGCTCGCGCAACCTCTCGCGCGCGGGAGTTTGCGGTACGAGCCGCGATTGGCGCGGGACGCGGCCGAATCGTAAGGCAGCTACTCGCCGAAAGCGTCCTCCTGGCTTCAGTAGGAGGTGCATTGGGCATCACGCTGGCTGGCCTTAGCTTGCGCCTTGTCAGGAATGTGACTTTTGTCGATATATCGCGGGCCCTTTTACCCCGCGCCGGAGACATCCGCATGGATGGCGGCGTCATGGGATTCGCTCTGCTGCTCTCCCTCGGCACGGGCGTCCTGTTCGGACTCGTCCCTGCCTTCGCGGCATCGCGGCCAAATTTAACTGGCGTCTTAAGAGGAAGCCCCGATGTTCCCGGCGCTCCCGGCTCAAGCCGCTTCCTGCGCTTAGGCTTCCGCGGATTGCTGGTGATCGGGCAAGTGTCGCTATCCATCACCTTGCTGATCGGCGCGGCGCTTCTGATTGAGAGTTTGGCTCACCTGTACCGGGCCGATCCCGGCTTCCAGCCCAGCCACTTGCTTACCATGCGCATCGCTTTACCGCCGGCACGCTATGACACGCAGGGAAAAAGAGCTGCTTTCTTTGCGGACTTAGTGCAACGTGCCGAATCGCTGCCCGGAGTTCGCGCCGCCGCCGTGACCTTGACGCTTCCCATGACAGGCTTCGCAGGAATGCCGGTGCAGTTGGCGAAAGGCCCACTCCTCAGGCTCAATCAGCGACCGATCGGCACCGTTCAGCTCATCACGCCGGATTATTTCCGAACCCTTGGCATCGCAGTGAAACGGGGAAGACCGTTCACCGGGCACGACGATGCTCACTCCACACCGGTTGTAATTATTGACGAAAGCCTGGCCCGTCGCCTTTGGCCCGAGTATCCCAACGGACTCGATCCCATTGGCCAGCAAATGCTGATTGGGAGAGATCCCCATCCCCACGAAATCGTCGGCGTCGCTGCCAACGTAAGCCAGGCGGGCAAGGATCAGCAGTTGCGCCCGGGATTTTATCTCCCTTGCGCGCAAAGCTCGACCCAAACCGCCATGTTGGCGGTGCGAACCGAGCGTAATCCGCTGTTATTAGCGGCCGCAATCCGCAACCAGGTATTCGCCATCGACCCCGCGCAACCAGTCTCCGATGTCAGAACCATGGATGACATCGTGGCAGAATCCGAAGGGCAAGTCCGCCTGATGATGCGCTTACTCGGAGCATTCGCGGGCGCGGCCGCGCTACTTGCTGTCATCGGACTTTACGGTGTCATCTCCTATTCAACCGCCCAAAGAACAAAAGAATTAGGCATCCGCTCGGCGCTGGGTGCGCAACGCCGCGGCATTATCTCTCTCGTCGTAAGGCAGGGTTTTAGCCTTTCGGTTGCCGGCGTTCTGCTTGGAGTCTGCGCCGCGCTTGCGCTGACACGCCTGCTGAAAGACTTGCTCTTCCAAGTGCGACCGACAGACCCAGCAACCTTTATTGCGGTTTCGGTGCTGTTTGTCCTGGTCGCATTGGCCGCCAGCTACGTCCCCGCCCGCCGCGCCGCAAAGGTCGAACCCATGGAGGCCCTGCGCTATGAATAGGAGTCCCAAAATGGGACACGGACGCTGCTCCAAGAGCGCTTTGGTCTTATTTGCATCCGTGTTGACACACAAGGACTTACGAGAAAAACGTGATGACACTTCTGTGATGACGATATGTTCCAACTGGAACACTTCTCTATTTTTTGCAATTTAGAAACTTCATGAATCGAGAGTGAAATGATCCAACTCAAACGCGTCGAACGCAGCTACAAAACCGCCGCCGGACAAACCTGGGTCCTGCGCCGCATCAACCTGGAAATTCGCGAAGGCGAATTCATCACCATTATGGGGCCGTCGGGAGCGGGCAAGTCGTCGCTCCTCAATGTGCTCGCTCTTCTCGATGATCAATGGGAAGGCGAGTACTGGTTCCGCGAGCAAGGCGTGCACGAGATGAAGCGCAAGCAGCGCGCTGAACTCGCCAAGACGAAACATGGGTATGGTCTTTCAAAGCTATCACCTGCTCGACGATCTCACCGTGCAGGAGAACATCGATCTTCCTCTCTCTTATAAAGACATTCCACGCAGCCAGCGCCAGAGCCTGGTGGCGGACGTCCTTGATCAGTTTCAGATCGTTGCCAAAAAAGATTTGTTCCCCAACCAGCTATCCGGCGGACAGCAGCAACTGGTGGGCATTGCGCGCGCCGTCATCCACAAACCTGCCCTTCTGCTCGCCGATGAGCCCACGGGCAATCTTCATTCCTCGCAGGCGAAAGAGATCATGGAGCTGTTCCGCCAGCTCAACCAGAACGGAACCACCATCGTTCAAGTCACGCACTCCGAAGTCAACGCCAGCCTATGGCAGCCGCATTATCCAAGTGAGCGATGGATGGATGACTGGCGACACCGGCAATCCCACGCTGGGCGTGCAAGGCGAGGTGGTGACGCGATGAACTGTGCCCGCAACTTCCGCACGCAATTTTTGGCGAGCCTGCTGGCGTTCACCACGGCGATTGCCTCGGCCCAAACCTCAGCCTCGTTTCAAGTGGAGATGCCCAAGTCGCACGATCCTCTCAGCGCCTATGCCCCTTCGCATGTGCCGGAGCCGTCGCTGGCCAACTCGCCGCGCCTGGAACAATTGGTTCGGGATGGCAAGCTCTACTTGTCGTTGAAAGATACCATCAGCCTCGCCCTCGAAAACAATCTCGACCTCGCGATCGCCCGCTACAACCTTCCCATCGCGGACACCGACATTCTGCGCACCAAGGCAGGCGGCGTTTTTCGCGGCGTCAATACCGGCGTGGTGCAGAACACTCTTGGCGGCGGGGTGGGCGGCGTGGGCACGGGTGCGCCGGGCGCGGGCGCGGGCGGAACAACCGGCGGAGCGGGCGGAGCGGGCGCGGGCGCGAATGGTCAGGTCCTATCAACCCTGGGCGCGGGAACGCTAGTCTCTTCTTACGATCCGTCCCTGCTAATGTGGGCCTCAGCGAGGAGCACGCAACCGAGCCGTTGCAAAACCTGCAAACCTATGGCACTCCTACCCTGCAAAACAATATCGGTCAATTCGACGTCAATTATTCGCAAAGCTTTCCCACCGGCACTACTCTTAGTTTTGTGTTCGAGAATATCCGGGAGTGGGAAAACAGCCAATTCAACCAGCTGAATCCAGCCCTGCAATTCGTACTATCACATTGAGTTTCGCCAGGAACTGCTCGCGGGATTTGGGCTCGGTCCAAATTTGCGCTACTTGCGCATCGCAAAAAATGACAAAAAGATTTCCGACATTGCTTTCAAGGCGCAGGTCATTCAAACGGTTACTCAGATTGCGAACATGTATTGGGATCTGGTGAAAGCCTATCAAGAGGCTCAGGTAGACGAAGAGTCATTGGCATTCGCTCAACAATCGCTCGACAATGCCAAGAAAGAGCTCCAACTGCAGAGCATCCCGGCGATGGATGAAATGAAGGCGGAGGCTGACGTCTCCAAGAGCGATCAGGACCTGACGGTCGCGAAGACCAGTCTGGAGCTGCAAGAGTCTCTGATCAAGAATGCGTTGACCAAGAGTCTGGACGATCCGGTGCTCGAGGCCATGCCGGTTATTCCCACCGACACGATGGATGAAATCAATGACCAATCCAATCAGCCTCTGGCCGATCTCATTGCGGAGGCACTCAGCAGCCGACCCGAGTTATCTGAATCTGCGCTGAACCTGGTGAACGACCAGATCAGCCGCAAAGCGGCGCGCAATGCGCTGTTGCCAAGTTTGTCGTGGAAGGCTACTACGGAGGCACCGGCCTGGGGGGACCGATCAATCCCGCGTACACCATCGGCCCGGTCAGCTCAGTTCTGCCGACAAGTTTCGGCGGAACAATTTTAAACGCTTACAACAATTCCGCTCCGGATTACTTGTCGGATTGAACCTGAGTATTCCATTGCGCAACCGGGTCGCTAAAGCGGACCAATACCGTTCGGAACTGGAGTATCGCCAGTCGGAACTGCTTCTGGAGCAGTTAAAGAAACAGATTCGTCATTGAAGTCCGTAATGCGCAATATGCATTGGAACAAAACGCCGCGCGGGTCGCATCTGCTCGCAAGGCGCGGGATCTGGCGCAGCGCACATTCGAAATCACGAAAAAAGAACAAGACCTGGGCTCGGGTCGAGCTTCCAGACCTTAAGCGCGCAGCACGATCTGGCCATGGCGCAACTCGATTTCGTCACCGCAACGACTACCTACGAAAAAGCCAAGGTCGATCTGGACCGCGCGACCGGCACAACTTTGGAACACAATGGAATCCAGATTCAGGATGCAATCAATGGAAAGGTGAGCGGGACGAGCCCGTAGGGTAAAGCATTTTAACCACAGAGGACACAGAGAGCACAGAGGGCTGCAAAGATCAATCGAGAATCCATATAGCTATATATAGACGAATGTCTATTTATTTGTGAGGGCTTATGCCAATAGCATATTTCGGAAACCAACTGAGGCAAATTCTGCGGCGGCTGGGGCGTTCGCCGGGATTTACGGCGATCACGTTGATCACGCTGGCCATCGGCATCGGCGCTAACACGGCGATCTTCAGCGTGATTGATGGCGTGCTGCTCAAGCCGTTGCCGTATCCGCACCCGAGCAACTGGTGGCCGTGTGGCATGCGGCGCACGGACTCAATGGTCCGCAACGTTTGGAAATGGCCCCGGCCAACTTATTTTGTCTATCGCGAACAGAACCGGACCTTTCAGGATATCGGCCTGTACGACCGCGACTCGGTCAGCGTAACCGGCAAGGCGCTGCCCGAGCAAGTGCCCGCTCTGGATGTGAGTGACGGAACCCTTCCGATTCTGGGGGCAAGCCCCTTTCTGGGGCGATTGTTCAATGCCTCCGATGTCTTGCCATCAAGCTCCTCCACCGTGGTGTTGAGTTACGGCTACTGGCAACGGGAGTTCGCATCGAATCCGAATGTTACGGGCCAGATGGTCACGATAGACGGCCAGCCGCGTCAGATCATCGGGGTCATGCCGAGAGATTTTCGTTTTCTCGACTGGGAAGCGCCTGCGGTTTTCCTGCCGATTCAACTGGACCGCAACAAGCTGTTTCTGGGCCGCTTCAACTACCTGGGAGTCACGCGGCTGAAGCCTGGTGCCACTCTGGCGCAGGCGAACGCAGATGTGGGACGCATGCTGGCTATCGTCTTACGATCTTTCGCTCCGCCGCCCGGCCTTAGCCTGCAATTTTTCGAACAGGCGCGCATCGCGCCCGATCTTGTGCCCTTAAAGCAAGAGGTGGTGGGCGAGGTTAGCGGTCTGCTCTGGATTCTGATGGGCGGTATCGGCTTCGTATTGCTGATTGCCTGCGCCAATGTAGCCAATCTGCTTCTGGTGCGAGCCGAAGGACGCCAACAGGAACTGGCCATTCGGGCCGCGCTGGGCGCGGGCCGCCGCCGCATCGCGGGCGAGTTGCTTTTCGAAAGCGTGGTGATTGGGTTGATGGGCAGTGTGCTCGGCCTAGGACTGGCCTATGGAGCTCTACGCCTACTGGTCGCGCTAGCCCCGCAAGGGCTTCCCCGCCTGCAGGAGATCGGCATCAATCCTCCTGTTCTGCTGTTCACCTTAGCGGTGTCATTGTTTGCCAGCGTGCTGGCGGGATCGATCCCAATGCTCAAGTACGCCGGTGTGCGGGTGGTGACGGGACTGCGCGAGGGCGGGCGGACCGCAAGCCAAGGCCGGGAGCGGCATCGCGCCCGCAACAGCCTGGTGGTCGTGCAGGTCGGTCTGGCATTCGTGCTTCTGGTTTGCTCCGGGCTGATGATTCGGACTTTTCGCGCGCTGACTCGCGTGAATCCCGGATTCAGCGAACCTGCCGGAGTTCAAACCTTCCGTTTGTCTATTCCGGAAGCGGAAGTTCGCGATCCGGAATCGGTTGTGCGCATGCAGCAAGCGATTGAGGACAAGATCGCCGGGATTTCCGGCGTTTCTTCTGTCGGCGCGGGTACTAGCGTCCCATTGGATGGAATTCACTGGCGAGATCCCTTGTTTGTACGGGGCCGCGAGCGGTCCGAAGGAGACTTCCCCCCATTCGGCGCTTCAATGCCGTCTCGCCCGGCTTCTTCCAGACCCTAGGCACTCCGCTGATTGCCGGCCGCGACTTCACCTGGGAGGACAACTATGAGCGCCGGCCGGTGGCAATCGTCTCGGAAAATCTCGCCCATGAATATGGGAAGACTCCCGCCGACGCATTGGGCAAACAAATCCGGCTAAGCTCAAAGGATGAGTGGCGAGAAGTTGTTGGGGTCGCCGCCGCCGTACATGATGACGGCATGACTGCGGATGTTCCGAGCATGGTGTACTGGCCCATTCTGATGAATGGCGACGCGAAACAGGTATACCGCAATCTGGCCTTCGCGGTTCGCAGTTCGCGCGCCGGTTCGCAGAGTCTGATCAGAGAAATCAGCAACGCGGTGTGGTCGGTGGACGCGAACCTTTCGCCCTCGGACATCCAAACACTGGGGTACCTCTATACCAAATCCATGGCCCGCACTTCGTTCACCCTCGTGATGCTGGGCATTGCCGGGCGCGGCAGGATTGCTGCTGGGCATCGTGGGCCTCTACAGCGTGATTGCTTATTCGGTAGCGCAGCGGAGGAAAGAAATTGGCATCCGCATGGCGTTAGGCGCGCAGCGGGACGCACTGGTGCGGATGTTTGTGCGGCAGGGGCTCGTTCTTACAGGCTTAGGAGTTGCTTGTGGCATTGCCGCGGCGGCCGGGCTGACTCGGCTGATGGCTTCGCTGCTATTTCATGTGAGCGTGCTGGATCCGCTCACCTATTGTGCGGTGACTGCGGTCCTCGTTGCGACCGCGGTATTGGCGAGTTATGTGCCCTCGCGGCGGGCGGCAACTGTGGATCCGGTGGAGACGTTAAGAGCGGAGTGAACATCCCCACCCTAATCGCAAAAACCGCGATTAGGATGGGGCACCCGCGACGGTGGATCCGGTGGAGACGTTAAGGGCAGAGTAGGGGGAGAAGAGGCTCGAGAGGCCTTCCCACTTCTCGCGCAAAGGACGCGCGAGAAATGGGGCACCCACATGGACTCGAAGTCAAGAAGCGGCGGACAAGAGTGTCCGCCCCACACCCCCACCCTAATCGCAAAAAACCGCGATCAGGATGGGGCACCCGGCGACGGTGGAGACGTTGAGGGCGGAGTGAGATGCAGGGATGAGATTCGAAATCAACGAAGGCGGACAGGAACTGCGTGCCGAGCTGGGCTCGGCTGGACGGGTCAAAGACCCGTCCCCACACGGACTGTGCCGGTCCAAACGAAAACCCCCACCCTAATCGCAAAAACCGCGATTAGGATGGGGCACCCGCGAGGTTATGGCAAATGGCATATTTCGCAAATCAACTAAGACAGGTTCTGCGGCGGCTTGGGCGCTCGCCGGGATTTACGACGATCACGCTGCTCACGCTGGCCATCGGTATCGGGGCCACTACGGCGATCTTTAGCGTCGTTGACGGCGTGCTGCTCAAGCCGCTGCCCTATCCGCATCCCGAACAACTGGTGGGATTGTGGCATATCCCGCTTGGCTTGAAGATCTCTGACTGGAATATGGCTGCCGCGAACTATTTTATCTATCGCGAGCAAGGCCGCACCTTTCAGGATGTGGGGCTTTTCAGCGGAGATGCCGTGAGCGCAACCGGGGGACAGGGACCGGAGCAGTTGCGCGCCATGCGAGTGAACGACGGCACGCTCTCAATTCTTGGCGTGGCTCCGAAGCTCGGCCGTCTGTTCAGCCGCAGCGACGATTCCCCAGGCGCGCCGCTCACCGCGATTCTCGGGTACAGTTACTGGCAGCGGCGGTTCGGCGGCAATCAATCCGTGCTGGGGCGCGCTCATCACGCTGGATGGCAAGCTATACCAGATCATCGGTGTGATGCCGCGAAATTTTCATTTTCTGGATTCCGAAGGGCCCGCCGTTTATCTGCCCTTGCAACTGGACCGCAACAAAACCTACCTCGGCGGATTCCATTTCGATGGCATAGCGCGCCTTAAACCTGGAGCAACGCTGGCGACGGCCAACGCCGACGTAGCACGGATGCTTCCCATCGTCGCACGTTCTTTTGCTCCGCCGCCGGGCCTCACCCTGAAACTCTTCGAAGATGAGCGTTTTGTTCCCGACCTTCATTCTCTGAAGCAGGACATAGTCGGAGAGATTAGCGGAGTTCTTTGGGTTCTGATGGGCAGCATCTCCATCGTGTTGCTGATCGCCTGCGCCAACGTGGCGAATCTGCTGCTGGTGCAGGCGGAAGGTCGCCAGCAGGAGTTAGCCATTCGCTCTGCACTTGGCGCCAGCCGTGCCGGCATCGCAACCAGCCTTCTGCTGGAAAGCACCACGATTGGGTTGCTCGGCGGATTGTTTGGACTGGCTCTGGCTGCCCTCACCCTTCGGCTATTGGAAATGCTTGCTCCGCTTAGCCTGACAAGACTGCTGAGTTTGCAAGAAATCGGAATCGATGTCCCGGTATTGATCTTCGCCTTGCTGGTGTCGTTGCTTGCGAGCCTGCTGTCGGGTGTGATTCCAGCTTTGAAATATTCTGGTTTACGTGTTGCCACCGGGATGCGTGATAATAGCCGGACTTCGAGCCAGGGGCGGGAACGGCACCGCGCGCGCAATTCCTTGGTGGTGATACAGGTAGGGTTGGCGTTTGTGCTTCTGATTTGCTCTGGCCTGATGATTCGAACCTTCCGTGTTTTGAGCCGGGTTGATCCGGGTTTCAGCGATCCCGCTACAGTGCAAACCTTCCGCATCAACATTCCGGAGGCAGCGGTTCCAGAGCCGGAGGCGGTGACGAGAATGCAACACGCTATCCAGGAAAAGATCGCTGCCATTCCGGGCGTTTCATCGGTGGCTTTGACGTATGCGTGCCGATGGATGGCTACAACTGGGGTGATGCCATCTTTCGGCAAGACGTCGATGAGAGCGAAAATGGGTCTCCGCCGATGCGCCAATTCAGATTTGTTTCGCCAAGGTTCTTCCACACTCTGGGAATTCCGGTGGTTGCCGGACGCGACTTGACGTGGGCAGACACATATCAGAAGCTTCCCGTGGTCACTGGTCTCCGCAAATCTCGCTCGCGAATGCTGGGGAAGTCCCAACAATGCTTTGGGTAAACAAATTCGAGCGGGATTGGCCGACGACTGGAGCGAAATCGTTGGAGTCGTGGGCGACGTTCGTGATGATGGAGTGAACCAGGACGCTCCGACTTCGGTGTATTGGCCGGTGCTGATGAAGTCGTTCCAGGGTGGCGCCCCCGGCGCAGAGGTTCGCCGGGCGGTCGCCTACGTCATTCGCACACCGCGAGCCGGCTCGCAAAGTCTGATGAAGGAGATCAGCAGCGCAGTATGGTTAGTGGACGCCGATCTTCCGCTTTCGGATGTATACACTCTTGATTATTTCTATACGCGATCTATGGCACGAACTTCTTTCACGCTGGTGATGCTGGGAATCGCGGGCACCGCTGGATTGCTGCTGGGCATCGTCGGACTCTACAGCGTGATTGCGTATTCGGTGGCGCAGAGACGGAAAGAAATTGGCATCCGCATGGCGCTGGGAGCGCAGCGGGATGCGCTGGTGAAGATGTTCGTGCGTAAGGGGCTGATTCTTACCAGCCTCGGAGTTGTTTGTGGTCTAGCTGCGGCGGCTGGGCTGACCCGGTTGATGGCATCGTTGCTGTTTCATGTGAGTCCGCTGGACCCGATGACGTATCTCGCGGTGACAGCGATTCTGATTACGACTGCGATCCTGGCTAGTTATATGCCGTCGCGAAGGGCGGCGACGGTGGATCCGGTGGAGACGCTGAGGGCGGAATAAAAAATAGAAGTATCTATGGTAGCGGATACGAGTGTCCGCTTCACACAATCCCAACACCGCATCATGACTACAATAAGCTGAGACAAGTGACGAATTGTGCAAACTACCACCAGGCCGGCTGAGACATCCAGCCCCGCGGGCAAGCGGCGCGGACAGAAGCCCCGAGTACTGGCGGCGGATGACCAGCAGCATATTCTGGAAGCGCTTGAGCTTCTTCTGCGCCCGCAGGGATACGAAGTGGAAACGGCGCAATCCCCTGCCATAGTCCGGGAGATGCTCTCTTCAGGTCCATATGATGCTGTATTGATTGACCTGAATTACACCCGCGATACCACATCCGGCCAGGAAGGCCTCGATTTGCTTTCGGAAATTGTGGCGCTGGATAGCACCATCCCGGTCATCGTGATGACGGCGTGGGGCAATGTGGAGCTGGCGGTCGAGGCGATGCGGCGCGGGGCGCGGGATTTCATTCAGAAGCCGTGGGAGAACGAGCGACTGCTCACCATCATGCGCACGCAGATCGAACTGCATGGCGCATTGCGCTCAGCCGAACTTCTGGCGGCGGAGAACCGATTGCTCCGCGCGCCGGGCCGTCCCGAATTCATTGCCACCGCACCCGCCATGCAACCCGTGCTCGAAGCGATTGCGCGCATTGGCCCCTCGGACGCGAATGTTCTGATTACGGGAGAGCACGGCACGGGAAAAGAAATTGTGGCGCAAACGTTGCACGCGCTTTCGCCGCGCGCCTCCCGGTCTCTGGTCACGGTGAATACCGGCGCTCTGCCCGAAGGCACGTTCGAGAGCGAGCTTTTCGGCCACGTAAAAGGAGCTTTCACCGATGCCCGAGCCGACCGCATCGGGCGTTTTGAACTAGCCGATGGCGGCACGATTTTTTTGGATGAGATTGGCAATGTGCCCTTCCACCAGCAAGCCAAACTGCTGCGCGCGCTGGAGTCGGGGGCCATCGAGCGCGTGGGATCGTCGCGCACGCGGCGGGTGGATGTGCGTATCATTTCCGCCACCAATTCCGACCTGCGCGCAGCATGCGCCTCCGGGGAATTCCGCGAGGATCTGCTGTTTCGCCTGAATACCGTCGAAATCCATCTGCCGCCTTTGCGTGAACGGCGTGAAGACATTCCGGTGCTGGCGGCGCATTTTCTTTCCCGCTACGCATCGCGCTACCGGCGGGCGGTGCAACGGTTCGAGGCCGCAGCATTGCAACTGTTGACACAATATTCCTGGCCAGGCAACGTGCGCGAATTGGAGCACACCCTGGAGCGCGCCGTGCTGATGTGCCGCACTAGCGAAATTCAGCCTTCCGACCTGGGGTTGAACGCTCCCCGGGCCCAAGGTCAGAGTCTGGAGGAACTCAGCCTGGAAGGCGTGGAAGCGATTCTGATCCGCAAAGCGCTGCAACGGTTCCAGGGAAATATCAGCCAGGCTGCGGACGCGCTAGGGCTAAGCCGTGGCGCGCTCTACCGCCGGATGGAGAAATATGGGCTTTAGCCCGCGCGGAAAGCCGACTCCCGGCGCGCGCGGTGGTCCACGAAAACGCCGTCGCCTGCGCTATGAACGGCGCATCGGTCTGTACACAATGCTGGTTGCGGCGCCTGGGTTGCTGGTGAGTGGCGTCCTCATCTGGCTACAATCCTGGACTTTGGAATCCAAACTCAGCCTCTTTGCGGCGGAGTTATTCGCATGGTGGCTGCTTGCGGCTGCGCTTCGAGAGCAAACTACGCGTCCTCTGCAGACCCTGGCGAATGTACTTTCCGCTCTGCGCGAGGAAGATTATTCTTTTCGCGCACGCGGCGCCGCGTTTAACGACGCGCTGGGGGAACTTTCTCTGGAAGTGAATGCGCTGGCCGATGAGTTGGCCGATCAACGCATCGGCTCCATTGAAGCTACGGCTCTGCTGCGGCGTGTGGTGGAAGAAGTAGAAGTTCCCTTATTCGCCTTCGACCCAGAGCGAATCCTTCGCCTATTGAACCCCGCTGGAGAACGCCTGCTTCAGCAGCCGGAGGTGCGCCTGCTTGGGTGCACCGCCGATGAACTCGGACTGAAAGATTGCCTGACCAGTGAGAATGGAACTCTGTTGCCCCTCACCTTCAGCAGCCCGAACGCGCGCTGGCTGATTCGCCGCAGCACGTTTCGTCAGCGGGGCATCCCGCATACGCTGGTCGTTCTCTCCGACGTGAGCCGCGCCCTGCGCGAGGAAGAGCGCACGGCGTGGCAGCGCTTAATCCGTGTTTTAGGACACGAATTGAACAATTCCCTGGCTTCAATCAAATCCATCGCGGGAAGCCTCAGCAGCCGGGTCACCCAGTCTGCATTGGAAGCGGACGAACGGCAGGATTTCGAGCGCGGATTGGAAATCATTGAGACGCGCGCCGCGGCACTCAACCGTTTTCTGCAAGCCTATCGGCAACTGGCGCAGATGCCGCCGCCGACCCTGCGCAAGGTGACGCTGGCACCAATTGTGCGCCGGGTTACCGGCTTGGAAACCCGGCTAACGGTAAGAGTTATCCCAGGACAGGACGCGGAATTGACCGTGGATCCTGATCAGCTGGAACAGATGCTCATCAACCTGGTACGCAACGCGGCGGAAGCCGCTCTCGAACCGGTTCATTCCATAAGCCAAGCGAGAAAAGAAAGTACAATCACGGCGGCCAGCTCTCATCCTGAAGTTGTCATGGGATGGAATGTCACCGAAAAACAGCTGATTCTGACCATCGAGGATAATGGACCTGGACTGCTGAATCCAAGCAACGCTTTTGTCCCTTTCTACACAACGAAACCTTCGGGCAGCGGAATTGGATTAGTGCTTTCGCGGCAAATTGCGGAGGCGCATGGAGGATCGTTGGAACTTCTCAACGGTAGCAAGCATCGAGGCTGCATCGCGAAAGTCATTCTTCCTCGATCCGAAGGAACGGCGTCCAGCGCCCGAGTTTGACCGATTTTACTTTGTTCGGCGCGGAGGTCAGGGCAGAGTAACAGCCGCTACCCCGAATCCATTTAAAGTAATTTTGTCACCGCTTAACTTGGCGGAGGCGGGAGGCTGAAGAGCCGTGTTCTGGTCCACGTACTCGATCTGTCCGCCGCTCGCTCCCGGAATCGAAATCTCGAAGCTGCGATCGCGTTTATTGACGAGTAAGAGGCGCCGTTTGCCGCCGGGCGTCTCTGCGCCGAGCGAATAAATCGCCGAACTGGAAGCGTCGGTGTCCACCAGTTTGTCGCCGGGACCAAAGTTGTCATGCAGTAACTTCAGCACCCAGAACCGCGCGTTGGGCTTGCCATCCGTCCAATCCACCATGCTCACGCTGGGAAACTGGGTAGGATATCCCACCAGCTGCGATTCGCCGGCCACCTCCACTCCCATGGTGGTGAGCTTGCCAAAGATATACGCGTACATGGCGCCTGCTAGATTCCAATAGGAATTCGGAATGGGTTTGACGTTGTGGCCGGGAGTGCCCTGATCTCCGTCATCGGCGGAGATGGCGCCGATTTCATCAATGGTTGTGCGGGTTTCGGGCGATAGCCTTTGACGAGTGGCCTGGATATAACGCACCACGTCAAGGAACCCATCGGCTTGGGCAAAGAAGGTAAATTGCTGAACCTCTGGACTCTGATCAGAGGAAGGCGAAGCATAAAAGTGATAAGAGATGAAGTCGAGAGGGATTCCTGGCTGATGATTCTTATGATCGAGAAAATATTCGAAGAAATGTGGATTGCCGGCGGGAAACGCCAATGCAAGTCCGACGAATTTGGTGTTTGGTTGCACCTCCCGCATGGCGGAAGCAACCGCATCGTAGAGCCGTGTATAGGCTTCGGGTGAAGGATTGTGTTCCCCCTCCGGCTCGTTTAGTACTTCCCAGTAGGGAATTTGGTAGTGATAGCCGGATTCATGACGAACGCCAAGTTCGTCGGTAAAACCCCCTTGCGTGTACCAGGAGAGAAGGCGGGCATAATAATCGGCGACTTCTTTGCCGCTGGGATCGCGCAGGTCGCTTCCCTTTTCGTAATCCCAAGTTACCTGGTTGGGATCGGCGGGATACGGTACCGGCTTGTCGGTCTTGTACATCCACTGCGGAATGGTGCTGAAGTTGAGAATGACGGGGTGGCCCTTTGTAGCCTCTAGAAAATCGATGGTCATGGGATCGATGAGAGAAAAGTCCCACGAGGTCTTGCCGTTGGCGGGCGGGTCGAGTTCGGCGACGCCAAGTCTTGGATACGGGAGCCAGGGAACATAGCGGACATAGTCGGCCTGCAGCTCGTGCAGCGCCTGGAAAGCATTGTCATGAACCGGCGTGCCGCGTCGCAATGGAGGGTTCACCACGACCTGCAGTGTCGGCGTGGTCTTCGATACGCCGGTCACCTTGTCCCAGTGAACGGTAACGGTTGCCGTGTGGTCCTGGGCGAAGAGGGAATGCGCCAGAAAAATCAGAGTGCAAAGCGTATAAAGAGATTTTCGATTCATTCGCGGATCTCCCGTGGTTCAGCAACGCGCAGATCAAAACGGAGCGATTGTGCCTATAAGGATATAAATTTGCAATAGGTAAATTTAGTTGCTATTGATACTTGGAAATCATGCGCCCCTGACTTCAGGCTATGAAATTTTCTTGCCCATCCATTGGTCCCTTCCATCAGCATCATTGACTTTGGCGAGGTTGTCTTCGCCGCATGTGCCCGGCAAGAATTGGCGTGGTACCCTATCGTAGCCGCGAAAGACATCATGGCTTTCATCACAAAGAATTTCCTCCTACAGAGCAAGACCGCGAACGCTTTGTATCGCGAATACGCGGCGCAGCAGCCTATCTTTGACTACCATTGTCATCTTTCCCCGTGCGATATCGCGGAGAACCGGCGATTCCGAAACCTGTTCGAAATTTGGCTGGAGGGGGACCACTACAAATGGCGCGCCATGCGCGCCAATGGCATTGCCGAGCACTTCTGCACGGGCGATGCCGACCCCTACGAGAAGTTTTTGGCCTGGGCGCGGACTGTACCCTACACTCTGCGCAATCCTCTCTACCACTGGACTCACCTGGAATTGCAGCGCTACTTCGGAATCGACCAGTTGCTCGACGAGACCAGCGCGCCCAAAATCTGGGAGCAGGCGAACAGGCAATTGATGAGCGAGGATTTGTCGGTCCATGGAATCCTGCGTAAGTTTTCCGTGCGCGTCATATGCACCACCGACGATCCGGTGGATTCGCTGCGCTACCACGCGCAAATCCGTTCGTCGGGGCTGACCACGCAGGTGTTTCCCGCCTTCCGGCCGGACAGAGCGCTGAAAACCGAGGATCCAGCGGCCTTCAACGACTGGGTTGCGCGGCTGGCCGCAGCGGCGAATGTGGAAATCGCCGGATTGACAGGCTTTCTCGATGCTCTGGAGAAGCGGCACGAATTTTTCCATCAGCAGGGCTGCCGCTTATCGGACCACGGTCTGGATTACTGTTACGTGGAGCCCTGCACGAAGAGCGAAGCGGAAAACATTTTCGCCAAGGTTCGCGGCGGAAACGTAGCCGGCGCCCGCGGAGTCGGCGCAATTCGCCAGTTTTCTGATGATCTTTTTTGGACAGCTCGATGCCCGCAAGGAATGGACGAAGCAATTGCACCTGGGCGCCTATCGCAACGCAAACAGCACAATGATGCGCGCTTTAGGGAAGGATACGGGATTTGATTCGATCGGAGACTGGCAGCACGCGGCGTCGCTGGCGAAGTACCTCGACCGGCTGGAACAGGACAAACTGCTGCCGAAAGATGATCCTTTATAACGCGAACCCGACCGACAATCACGTTTTCGCGACCATGGCCGGCAATTTTGCCGAAGCTGGCATTCCGGGAAAATTGCAATTTGGCGGGGCCTGGTGGTTTCTCGATCAAAAAGACGGCATCGAGGCGCAGCTCAATGCGCTTTCCAATTGCGGGCTGCTGTCGCGCTTTGTCGGCATGCTGACCGATTCGCGTTCGTTCATGTCGTATCCGCGGCACGAATATTTCCGGCGCGTGCTCTGCAATCTGCTGGGCAGCGAAATGGAAAGTGGGCAACTGCCAGACGATAAGGAACTGGTCGGGCAGATGATCCGGCATATCTGCTTTGACAATGCGGCCGCGTATTTCGGGTTCCCTTCATTGCAGACCGACGCGGAATTGGCGCCCGCGCCCGCGCGCGAAGGCTCCCCCGCTTGAGACACAGCCCAAACCGAAATGCCCAACATCTTACATTTGGGAAATGCATTTGAGGACCTTTTGAACCGATGAATTATCCAACCTTCGATCTCTCTTCGAAAACCGCCGTGGTGATCGGCGGAACTTCCGGTATTGGCCTTGCTTTGGCTAAGGGGCTGGCGCATGCGGGCGCGAATGTGGTGGCGACGGGACGCCGCGCCGACTTGGTTCAGTCGGTTGCGGCGGAAATCAAGGCGATGGGCCGCAAGACGCTCGCGCCTACGTGCGATGTGACCGACCGGGCAAGCGTGCAAGGCTTCTGCAAACTAGTCTGCGAGGAATTTGGCGGCGTGGATATTCTGGTGAATGCCGCCGGATTCACCAAGCGTACACCGACGGTGGATGTACCCGAGAGCGAGTGGAACAGCGTTCTGGAGACGAACTTAACGGCACGCTGCGCGCCTGCCAGGTGTTCGGGCGCCAGATGATCGAACGCAAATCACGGACGGATCATCAATATCGCTTCGTTGACTTCTTTCGTCTCCCTTTACGAGGTCGCGGCATACTCCGCCAGCAAGGCGGGCGTGGCGTCTCTGACGAAGACGTTGGCGATCGAGTGGGCTCGCTACGGGATTTGCGTCAATGCCATCGCCCCGGGCGTGTTTCGCACCGACATGAATGCGGCTCTGCTCGACGGCACGGCGCGGGGGCAGGAACTTCTCATGCGCACGCCGATGCAGCGATTCGGCAAGGTTGAAGAACTGATTGGCGCGGCGGTTTTTCTGGCCTCGGACGCGGCCAGCTTCGTCACTGGCCATCTGCTGGTCGTGGACGGCGGCTTTCTCGCCAGCGGCGTCAATCAGTAGCCGGCGGCTCCGAGAACATCGCCTTCATCAAGATGGCGAAGCCGACAAGCAAGATCGAAACCACGTTGGCAACGATGATCGGGCGCGGCGTGCAGGATGAATCCATACAATAGCCATAGATTCAGGCCGATCGAAATAAATCCCCAGCATTCCCCAGGACAGATCTTTGCCGCCTTGCTTGCGGATTTTGGAAATCTGCGGAATGAACGACAACGTCGTACAGCATGCCGCGATGTATCCCAGAAGCTTGATCTGACCTGGATCATGCAGCAAAATATGAAATGAGTGCACCGACACGTTTCCCCTCGCAACGGCAATTTCATGGACTTATGGATCAATCTTAATGGTCTGATGGTTGCAGATTGGTTAACGAAAAAGCAGATTTGCCGCGATCAGAGCACCCTTTCGTGCATGTACCCGGAGGCGCTGAGAGCGGAAAGCAATTCCGTAATGTGCTCCGGGCCGCGCGTTTCCATGGTGATGTCAATCGCGGTCTCGCCGACGTTCACGCCATAGTAGGCGCGGTTGTAGGAAGTTTCGACAATGTTGGCGCGATGCTGCGCCAGGATTGCCGTAAGCCGGTGCAGGGCGCCAGGATAGTCGGGAAGGTGGACGCGAAGGCGTACGAGCCGTCCATCTTTGACCAAACCGCGCTCGATAATGCGCGACAGCAGAGTGACATCAATATTCCCGCCGCAGACCAGAACCGCGACTTTCTTTCCCGACAATGGCAGCTTGTGATTGAGCAATGCCGCGATGGCCGCGGCGCCGGCGCCTTCGGCCAGAGTCTTCTCGCGTTCGAGCAGGAGCAGGATGGCGTTGGAGATTTCTTCGTCATCCACGGTCACGATCTGGTCCACGTATTTTTGCACCAGCGGCAGCGTGCGGTCTCCGGCGCGGCGGACGGCAATTCCATCGGCAATGGTGACCGCCGGGCTTAACGTGACCGGCTTGCCTTCGGCGACAGCGACCTGCATGGAAGGCAGCTTGCTTGGCTGCACACCGAAGATCTGGATTGTTGGATTGGTTTCTTTTACTGCGCAGGCGATTCCACCAATGAGGCCGCCGCCGCCGATGGGCGCGACAATGGCTTCGACATCGGGATGCTGCTGGAGAATCTCCAGGCCGATGGTTCCCTGTCCGGCAATGACGGCGTCATCATCGAAGGCATGAACGAAAGTGAGATGGTCTTTCTGGGCGCGCCGCACTGCCTCCTCGTAGGCCTCATCGTAATTTGCTCCGTGCAAGATGACATCTGCGCCGTAACTTTTGGTGGCGGAAACCTTGGTGAGTGGAGTGGTTAGCGGCATGCAGATCAGCGCGCGAATGCCGTGAAGCCCCGCGTGATACGCCAATCCCTGGGCGTGATTTCCGGCTGACGCTGCCGCCACGCCGCGGGACGCGCTCTTTCGCACTCAGTGTCAGCAACTTATTCAGCGCGCCGCGCTCTTTGAACGCCCCCGTGCGTTGCAGGTTATCCAGCTTCAGGCAGACGGTGTTGCCGGTAAGCTTCGAAAAAGTCTCGGAGCGCGTGCACGGCGAAAGGTAGATGGATTCGCGAATGCGGCCGAGCGCCGTCTGGATGTCGGGGAGGGTAACCATTATAGAGTTTCGGAGATGCTCGGTTATCTTAAATGATGGGAAGCGAATCTCAGAAATGGATTGCGGCGGCGTGCAGCATTCGGCGTCGGCAAGGCTGCTATCAGACTTCGCGGTGGGACCCGCCAAGCATTGCTTGATCGAGCTTTCGGGCCCGGTTCAGCTTCTCTGGGGTGACCCAGGGGAACGTAAATAACCGTTGTCTAGGATCAAATCAGGCATGGGGGCGAGCGCGCCGACTTTTCGCAGAAGCCGCGAAAGATGGGGCACTCCTCTTCGTCTTCGGCTACGAACAGTCCAAAGCAAAAACGCGCAATTAGTGCCCCGCCCCCAGCTCGTGCACAATTCCACTGACGAACTGACTTCGCATCCCCAAAGAGCATGAGCGTCTTGTCGAGGTAGTAGAGAGGATTATCAATTCCGGCGAAGCCTGGGTTCATGCTGCGCTTGATGACCATCACGGTGTGCGCTTTATCCACGTCGAGAATCGGCATACCGTAGATGGGGCTGGAGGCGTCGGTGCGCGCCGCGGGATTGGTTACGTCATTGGCGCCGATGATCAAAGCCACATCGGTCTGTGGGAAGTCGCCATTGATTTCGTCCATCTCGATGAGCCGGTCGTAGGGAACGTCGGCTTCGGCGAGCAGGACATTCATGTGGCCGGGCATGCGGCCGGCCACGGGATGAATCGCAAAGCGCACGTCAATGCCTTTTTTCGTCAACGAATCATAGAGCTCACGCACTTTGTGCTGCGCCTGCGCCACGGCCATGCCGTATCCAGGAACGATGACCACTTTATTGGCTGCGGCCAGAATGCCCGCCGCTTCTTCGGGAGTGGCGCTGCGCACGACTCGTTCTTCTTTCGCGCCCGCGGCAGAGACCTGCACCTGTCCGAAGGCTCCAAACATCACGTTGGTGAAGGAACGATTCATCGCCTTGCACATGATCACGGAGAGAATGAATCCGGAAGATCCATCGAGAGCGCCCGCCACGACGAGCACTTTACTGTTCAGAACAAATCCCAACAGCGCTGCGGAAAAGCCGGCGTAGGAATTCAGCAGCGAGATGACCGTCGGCATGTCCGCGCCGCCAATCGGAGTGACCAGCAGCACGCCCACAATCAGGGCCACGATCACCATGATCGGAAACAGAATGGCGTGCGCTGGATTCACCACCAGCGCAACCGCCAGCCCGAGGGCTCCGCCTAGAACAGAAAGGCTGACGATATTCTGCCCGCGATAAACGATGGGCCGCTGCGGCAGGATTTCCTGCAGCTTTCCCGCGGCAATCAGGCTGCCGGTAAACGTGAGCGACCCGATAATGACTTCCAGCGCAATCTCGCCCATTTGAAAGCGCGTGACCGGCGCAGTGCCCACATAATATTCGGCGATGCCGATCAAGGCTGCCGAAAGCGCGCCGAAAGCGTGGCTTACGGCCGTCCGCTGCGGCACAGCCGTCATCTGCACCAGGCCCAGGGGGACGCCGACTCCGGCGCCGATGATCAGGGGGATGAGGATCCACTTGTATTGCGCCACCTCGGGGTTGAAAAGCGTGACGCACGACCGCCATGGCCGCGCCGATCTCTCCCGCCAAGACGCCCCAGCGCGCACTCTTCGGCGAACTCAGAAACCTGAGGGAAAGAATGAAGAGAACGACCGCGACAATGTAGGCGAAATCGAGATACTGCTGCAGCACGAGCGCGGTCATGATTGTTTCGACCTGCCGGATTTGAACATGCGCAGCATGCGGTCGGTAATCAGGAATCCGCCCACCATATTGCTGAAAGATGCCGCCACCGCAATCGCGCCCAGCACCGTGGTGAGCCGCGTCTCATGCCGCCCGGCGATGATGATGGCCGCCACCACCACGATCGCGTCGAGGGCGTTGGTCAGCGACATCAGGGGGGTGTGGAGCAGCGGGGAAACCCGTTTGATCACTTCAAACCCCACGAACCCGGCGAGGATGAAGACATAGAGATTAGAAATGAAATCCGCTGGCATGATGGTTCCTTTACATTCGTTCAGCGCTCGGTCTCCCGAGCCATTTACCACACAAATCCAGTCGATAGAGTAGTCTGGTCACTGGTCACTGGCCATTGGCCGGCAAAGCCGGCAGTTGAAAGAATTCCCGCACCCGAGCGATTCACTACTTCACCGCCGTGGGTGAGCAAAGTTTCGCGGACAATTTCATCCTCCAGGTTGAGCTGCAGCTTCCCATCTTTCACCAGATACAGAAGAAAAGCCGTCACATTGCGCGCGTACATCTGGCTGGCATGATAAGGCACTTCGCTGGCCAGATTGATCCGGCCAATGATGGTTACCCCGTGCTCAACGATGGTCTTGCCCGATTGCGTCAGTTCGCAGTTTCCGCCGCGCTCCGCCGCCAGGTCGAAGATCACCGAACCCGGCGCCATGCCCTGCACCATCTCCTTCGTCACCAGAACCGGAGACTTCTTGCCCGGGACCACAGCCGCGGCAATCACAACATCACTTTCAGCTACAACCTTCCCCAACAGTTCACGCTGCCGGGCGTAGAAAGTCTCGTCCTGGGCTTTGCCATAGCCGCGCGCATCCTGCGCGTCTTTGGCTTCAATGGGAAGTTCGACAAAGCGGCCACCCAGACTCTGCACCTGCTCTTTCGCCGCCGGGCGGAGATCATAAGCTGAGGCAACCGCTCCCAGCCGCCGCGCGGTGGCAATTGCCTGCAGTCCGGCCACACCGGCGCCAATGATCAACACCCGTGCCGGGGTAATCGTTCCCGCCGCGGTGGTGAGCATCGGAAAAATTTTGGGAAGAGTATCGGCGGCGATCAGGACGGCCTTATATCCGCAGATCGTGCCCATGGAAGAGAGTGCGTCCATGGCCTGCGCCCGCGTGGTTCGCGGCACCAACTCAACCGAAAAGGTGGTCGCAGCCGGTGGCGGCAATTTCCTGGATAACTTCTTTCGACCCCAACGGCCTCAGGAATCCAACCAGAACCTGGCCGCGCCGCAGCAGAGGAAGGTCTGCTGCTCCGGTGAGATCGTTCGAGCCAAAACACAATACCTGAACGACAATATCGGCTGCGCTGAATACGGCCGCGCGGTCGGCGAGGATCTTCGCGCCCTTTTCGACATAGGCAGGATCCAGGAAACCCGGCGCTCACACCCGCGCCCGCTTCGATTACGACTTCCAAGCCAGCCTTGATCAGGTTCGGCACAACCATGGGAACCAGCGCAACCCGCCGCTCCCCCGGATAACTCTCTTTCGGAACCCCTACGATCACGCCTCGGTTTCCTTTCGTTTGTACTTACAGTTTACGGAAGGAAAGCCAATTCAGCAAAGCACCGGGCCGTGGCCCGCCGCCCGCAGACTCCGCTGTGTAAGAAAAACGAGAATCCTATTCTCGTGGTTGAGAGTTGTGGAATCCCACCCTCGCGCAAAATGCACGCGCAAGGATGGGGCACCCGCTCACGCGCTTAGATTATTTCGTTCCGCTTCCGCAGAAACGCCGGCACATCCAGATCCTCGGGTTCGTAGTTCACTTTGGCGATCATCGCATCACGCATGGTGTCGAGCGAGATCACTCCTCCCGATTCTTGCTCGGGCGCAACTTGCTCCATCAGCATGGGCGGCGCGGGTGGTTCCGGCTCCATCTCGGGAAAGTCATCGTCCACTTCGCGCACGCGCGAGCCGGTAAATTGCGAATGCGTTTCGACGCGGCGGCGTCGCATCCCTTCGCCATCTTTAAATCCGGTCGCGATGACGGTGATCTTCACCGCGTCCTTCATCTTGTCGTCGAGCACGGCGCCGAAAATAATGTTGGCATCTTCATGCGCGGCGCTCTGGATGATGGTGCAAGCTTCCTGCACTTCGGCCAGTTTGAGCGACGCCGAGCCGGTAATGTTGATGAGAATGCCGCGCGCGCCGTCAATCGCGCCGGCTTCGAGCAGCGGAGAAGCAATGGCTTTCTGTGCCGCTTCGATCGCGCGCCGCGTGCCGCTGGCCGTGGCCGCGCCCATCACGGCATAACCCATGCCCGCCATGATCGCCTTCACGTCGGCGAAGTCGCGGTTGATGATGCCGGGAATGGTGATGATGTCGGAAATGCCCTGCACGCCTTGCCGCAGAATGTCGTCGGCCACGCGGAAGGACTCGAAGAAGCCGGCGTCCTGCGCAACCGCGAGTAGCTTTTCGTTGGGGATGACGATGGTCGTATCCACCGACTCCATCAGCTCGGCGACGCCGCGCTCGGCCTGCTGCATGCGGCGTTTGCCTTCAAAGGCGAACGGCTTGGTGACGACCGCGACGGTGAGCGCGCCCATTTCGCTGGCCAGCGAAGCGATGATCGGCGCGGCGCCGGTTCCGGTGCCGCCGCCCAGGCCGGTGGTGACGAAAACCATATCCGCGCCTTCGAGCGCTTCGATGATTTTGTCGGAGTCTTCGAGCGCGGCCTTGCGCCCGATTTCGGGGCTGGCGCCGGCGCCCAAGCCGTTGGTCAGCTTGACGCCGAGCTGAATCTTCACCGGCGCGCGCGACATGCGCAGCGCCTGCAAGTCGGTGTTGGCCGCGATGAACTCAATGCCTTCCATGCCGGCGTCAATCATGCGGTTGACCGCGTTGCCGCCGCCGCCGCCCACGCCGATGACCTTGATCTTGGCGTCGTTGCGGGCTTCTTCGTTAAAGCTGATGCGAATGTCGTTCTCTTTTTTCATGTGCGCCGCCGTAAAGTGAATTTGCTTGCCTGGTCCCGAATACGTTGTCATTCCGAGCGCAGCGAGGAATCCCGATTATTCCCTATGCGTTGTAGGGATCCATCGCTCCGCTCAGGACGACAAACCAAGAGCATTACGCTCCCTTGCCAATCAATACCGCCTTCAGCCGCGATCCCCAGCGATCTTCCTGCTGTCCCGCGCGCCAGGCGCGCGCGATGGCCATACAACGCCATGCCCAGCACCGTCGCAAACTCTGGCTCGGCCAGCAGCGAAGGCATCTTCGCCAGCGGCAGCGGCCACGACAGCCGCACTGTGCCGCCGCAAAACCGATTCCGCAATATCCAGGATTCCCGGCAAGCGCGAAGCTCCGCCGCTCAGCACAACTCCGCCGGCGCACAGATCGAGCATGCCCGCGTGCCGCAGATTGTCGCGCATCATCTCGAACAGCTCGCGGGCCCGCGGCTCCAGAATTTCTCCCACCATGCGCTGCGAAATCAGCCGCGAAGGCCGGTCGCCGACCGAAGGAACTTCCACCTCGTTGCCTTCCGGAATCAGCGTGACAATCGCGTTGCCATAAACTTTCTTGATTCGTTCCGCCTCGCGCGACCGGCGTGCACAGGCCGACCGAAAGATCGCTGGTGAAATGATCGCCGCCAATCGGGATGACCGCGGTATGCGCCACGGCGCCTTCGTGGAAAACAATCAGGCTGGTGGAACCGGCGCCCATGTCGGCCAGGCAGACGCCGAGCTCGCGTTCATCGGAGCGCAGCACGGAATCGGCGCAGGCCAGCGGCTCGAAAACAGTGTCGTCAACATGAACGCCGGCGCGGTTCACCGCCGTAATCGACGTTCTGCGTGGCGCTGGCCGCCGCGGTGACCATGTGCACGCGCACTTCCAGGCGCGTGGCCATCATGCCCAGCGGATCGTGCACGCCGCTCTGCTCGTCGAGAATGAATTCCTGCGGCAGCAGGTGCAGAATTTCGCGGTCGGCGGGCAGCGGAATGGCGCGCGCTTTATCCACCGCCATGCGGATTTCCTCGCGGCCAATCTCGCGCGGCCGCGTGCCGAAATTGATGCCGCCATGGCTGTTCACTCCGCGCACGTGCGGCCCGGCCACGCCCAGCACCGCATGCTCGATGGGCGCGCCCGCCACGTCTTCCGCCTGCTCCACCGCTTTCTGGATGGAGCCGACGGCCTTTTCCAGCTCGACGATCATGCCTTTGCGCGAGCCGCGCGATTCGGCCATCGCCGTGGCCGCGGTAGCGCAGGCCGCTATCGGTGATCTCCGCCACCAGCACGCAGGTCTTGGCGCTGCCCACATCAATCGCGGTCAGAAGATTGCCGTGCTGATTTCCCATGCCTACTGGTTTCCCTCAGCTTTTCGCGATTGCCGGACTCGGTTTCTTTTTTGCCGCTAGATGCTCGTGCTGCACGGCCGCGAGCCGAGGCGCGCTCGCTTTCGTTGGCTGCGGTTTAACGTGCGCGGCAGCCGTCGATGCTTGGCCCACTTTCTTCGGCGGACGCATTCTTCCTCGCTTGCCGCCGGGCTTGCGGACGGCTTTCGCCGCGCTCGACCTTCGGCGCCGGCTTCGCCACGCGTGCTTCTGCGCAACCGTCGGCCCAATCGGCTTCGCCAGCGGTTTCGACGGCAATCCTCTCGTGCGTGACCAGCGCCGCCGGTTTCACTCCCGCGGCCATCGCGGCCTTGACGGCCGGAAAGCGAAAGCGGCGGCTGCTTCACCGCGCCCTGCAAATCCGGATTCACGATGATCTGCCGGTCATAGCGCAGATCCACCGACTCCAGTTTGTCGAACTGCTGCCGCCACTGCTGCACATGGCCACGTAAACTTTGTAGCGCTCCAGATAATTCGCCGGCCCCAGGTGCACCAGCACCTCGCCCTGCGGATCGTTGGTCAGTACCTTCACATCGTCGGGATCGGACAAATCCACTTCGCTGATGTCCTGCGAGTAGTGCGTGCCGCCGGAATCAAGCTGGCTAATAAGATCGGAGTAAATTTTCATGCGGGCGGCGCGGGTGGAGAGCGGCTCGCCCGGATTGGTCCCAAGAATCACCGGAAAGGAATATTTCTTTTTGCCGGCACCCGGCAACTCCATGAGCGTGCCGCCGGCATCAATCAGCAGAATGCGGGAGCCGACCTGCGCGAAAGCAACCGGCGTGCGCTCGTGAATCTGCACCTGCAGGCGGTTGGGCACAAAGCGCATCACGCTGGCCGACTCGACCCAGGGAATCTGCTCCAGCTGCGCCTGCCGCTCGGCCAGCGGAACAAAAAAGATGTTGCGGCCGATGTCGCCGCCCATCACTTCCATCACTTGCGCGCGGGTTACGTTCTCCAAGCCGGTGATTTGAATGTCGTCGCTCGACTCCACGCGGAAACGCCAGGAGTGCTCGCCATAGTGATAGAGACGCGGCCACGCCGAAGCAGCACAAGACTAGCGACGGTGAGCGCAATCGCGCCCCAAGTCAGGCGAGTAGCAGTTTTTTTCGGAAGCGATCCGCGGCGGACGGAGACACGCTTTTGCCCGCGCAGAAAAGGCGATTCATCTTCCCCGTCCAAGTCGAGCAGGCGCGCGTCGTCCAATTCTTCGCGCACCGGCTCGTCAGCCGGGGAATACAACTCTTCCTGCGAGATGGTGGAACCGGATTTCCGAGCCATCAACTCAGGTCAGTTGTCGTGGTGAATCGAGAGCAAAATTAATATAACTGCTTTTTTCGGATGAGACCTAGAAAAAAATGGCCGGGTTTTGCACAGGCGGGCTCGGATTACAGTCACGCCCGAGGACCGTCATTTCGAGCGAAGACGAGGAATCTGCTGCCGGCAGGTGCAACGGCTGCACGTTGACTGCAAGTCTCTTCCAGGATCATCGGCCCGAGCTGCGAAACGCTGCCTGCGCCCAAAGTCAGAATCATGTCGCCTTCGCTTGCGGCAGCGGTCACAAGCGCGGCGGCATCCGCCAAATGAAGAGGCATACCGCGCACGATGGTTTCCCGCTTCATGAATCGCCGCGCCAGAACTTCGCCCGTTATACCTTCAATCGGCTGCTCACTGGCGGCGTAGATATCGAGCACAAACAGGGAGTCGGCGTCCTTGAATGCGTTTGCGAATTCGTCCATCAAATCGCGCGTGCGCGTGTAGCGGTGCGGCTGGAAGATCACATGAATCTTGCGAAAGCCGCATTGCCTCGCCGCAGCCAGCGTGGCGCGAATTTCCGTCGGATGGTGGCCGTAGTCGTCAATCACGCTGACTCCGGCAGCCTTTGCCCCGCAGTTGGAAACGGCGGTCCACGCCGCGAAAGTTCTCCAGCGCGCCGCGAATTTGCTCTACGGGAATGTCAAGTCCCACACCTACAGCGATGGCGGCAGTGGCATTTAGCACGTTGTGTGTCCCCGGAACATGCAGGCGGAATTCGCCCAGGTCTTGCCCGCGATACACAACTTTGAAGCGGCTGAGCGGCCGGTTTTCTTCACTGTCGAAGCTGGCCTCCAGCAATTTGATATGAAAATCCGACCCTCGCCGCGTGCCGTAGGTCAGCACCCGCCGCCGCACCTGCGGCAGCAGGCGGCGCAACAACGGATCGTCATGGCAGACAACCACTCCGCCATAGAATGGCACGCGGTCCATGAAATCCAGAAAAGCCTGTTTCACCGCGCGCATGTTGCGGTAGCAGTCCATGTGTTCGCGGTCAATATTGGTGACGACCGAAAGAATTGGGGATAACTTAAGAAACGAGCGGTCGCTTTCGTCGGCTTCGGCAACCAGATATTGCGACTTGCCCAGGCGAGCGTTCGATCCCATGGCATCCACGCGGCCGCCGACCACCACGGTAGGATCGAGCCCACCCGCCGCTAGAACAGCGGCGACCATGGACGTCGTTGTGGTCTTGCCATGCATGCCGGCGATGGCGATGCCATACTTCAGCCGCATCAGCTCAGCCAGCATTTCGGCGCGCTGAATCACGGGAATATGGAGCTTGCGTGCTTCGGTAACCTCGGGATTGTCGCGCGCGATGGCCGAACTGGTCACAACCACTTCCGCCCCGGCAATGTTCTCCGCCCGATGGCCTTCGAAAGTAATCGCGCCAAGGCTGGCCAGACGCTGCGTGACGGCAGAACTTTTCAGATCCGATCCGGAAACCTTATAGCCGAGATTCAGCAACACCTCGGCAATGCCGCTCATGCCGATGCCGCCGATGCCCACGAAATGAATGCGCTGGATTTTGGCAAACATTTAAGTCAAACCATTGGCCGCGGATCATCGCGGATTCAGACGGATAAACCATTAAACAATCTCGTCAAAATCCGTCGAGTATCCGCGCAATCCGCGGCTGAGCTTTCGTTTCCTGCCAGCTCGCGCCGCCATCCCCGCAATGTCCCGCGCCGCATTCGGATGCGCCAGACTCCGCGCCGCTTCGCTCATCCGCCTCAACCGGCGTGCGAATCTCCCAGCAGACGTGCTGACAGTTTCCACCAGCCAGACATCGTCCAGCTTGGTTTCTTCCAACACCACCGCCGCGCCGGCCCGCTCCAGCGCCTGCGCATTCACCCGCTGGTGATCGTCCGCGGCTCGCGGGAAAGGCACGAAAATCGCCGGCTTTCCCGGCCGCCGCAATTTCCGCCACCGTGCTCGCTCCCGAGCGGCACAACACCAAATCCGCCCGCGCAAAATAATGCCGGCATATCGTTGATGAAGCGGAAACACCTCGGCGGATGCGCCCGCGCGCTGATAGGCGGCTTGCGCGTCATTATAATCGCGCTCGCCGGTCTGATGGATGATGTGAATGCCCGGCGCCTGCTTCATCAATTCCGGCAAGCACTGCATCATCGCCTGATTGATGGCATGCGCTCCCTGGCTGCCGCCGAACACCAGCAACGTCGGCGGCTCGTGCATGGCAAACTTTCCCGGCAATCTCGAAGAAACGCCTTGCGCACCGGCACTCCGGTCACTTCCGCGCGGCGAAAATACTTGGCCGTCTCTTCGAAATGCACCGCCGCCGCCGAAACCCAGCGCGCCACCACGCGATTGGCGAATCCCGGCACGACATTGGGCTCAAAGGCCAGCGTCGGGATACCCTTCATCACGGCCGCCAGCATCGCCGGACCCGAGGCATATCCGCCCACCCCGATCACGACGTCGGGCTGAAACTCGGAGAGCATCTTGCGCGCGGCAAATACCGCGCGCGGCAGGCCGAAGAACAGTCTTCAAGCCGCGTCGCCAGGCTTACTCGGTTGAGCGCGCCAACTTCGATCAACTGCAGGGGAAACCCAGCCGCCGGAACCAGCCGGTTCTCGATGCCGCGCGCCGTCCCAATGAACAGCATCTCGGCGTCATAGGTTTTCTGCAGTTGCGTGGGCGATGGCGAGCGCCGGGATCACATGTCCGCCGGTCCCGCCTCCCGCCAGAATGGCACGCATGCAGTGACTATAAACTACGCCGCGGAAGGACCCATGCGCCCCTGTGTCCTCTGTGGTTTACGATTTCCTAACCACGGAGAACACAGGGGAAATCATTCCGCCTGCTTGCTGACGTTCAGCAGCACACCCACGCAAGCCAGAGTAATGAACAGCGACGACCCGCCGTAGGAGATAAAGGGCAGCGGGATGCCCTTGGTCGGCATCAGGCCCAGCACCACGCTGATGTTGATGAACGCCTGCACCACAATCATGCTGGTAATGCCGACCGCCAGAAATCGTCCGAACATATCCTGGGTTCGCAAGGCCGGTGCGCACCCCGCGCCAGAGAAAAATCGCAAACAGCGCAACCACGATCACTGCGCCCACCAGCCCCAACTCCTCCCAGATCACGGAGAAAATAAAGTCAGTATGCGGCTCGGGCAGATAGAAGAGTTTTTGCTTCCCTTCCATCAGCCCACGCCGGTAATGCCGCCGGTGCTGACCGCGATCAGCGACTGAATGATGTGGAAGCCGGCGCTCTGCGGATCGGAAAAGGGATGGAGAAAGGCCAGAATGCGGTCGCGACGATAGGCGACGTGGAAAATCAGAAAGATAAAGCGGCAGCAGCGAAGCGGCGAAACCATAGGCCAGATAGCGCAGGTCAATTCCCCCCACAAACAAAATGCAAACGGTAATCGCGGCGCAGGCAATGGCTGTGCCCAGGTCGGGCTGGGCCACGATCAGCCCAAGAAAAACCAGCGTCGGAATGATCGCGGGCAGCAGAGTGTTGCGCCAGTCATCCATGGACTTGGTGCGGCTTTCCAGAAAATATGCCAGAAACAGAATCAGCGCGGGCTTGGCCAGTTCGGAAGGCTGGAAAGACAGTCCGGCCCAGTGAATCCAGCGATGGGTATTGTGCGAGCGGTCGAGAAAGAAAACCGAAATCAGCAGAAACGTGGTGAGGCCGAGCGCCGAAAACACCACGGCCGGATGCTTGTAGCGGTGGTAGTCCACCTTCATGGCCACGACCATGGCGATGATTCCCGCCAGCGCCAGCACCATTTGCCGCAGCAGAAAGTAGTAGCCCGATCCGTAGCGGTCCTTGGCCATGACCGCCGAGGCGCTGAATACCATCACCAGCCCCACAAAAACCAGCAGCAGGGTTACGGTGAACATCCAGCCATCGACACTGACACGCTTTGCCATGGAATGGCCATTTCACCACGGAGGCGCGCAGGCGAGGAAGATTTTTTCCTGTGGATTTAGGGGGAAAGGTTACTTCGCTGGTTCCCCGCGTTCAAGACGCTGGGGATGGCTCGCCGGTTAGCTCTCGCACCGCTTCCTTGAACACTTTTCCGCGGTGCTCGTAGTTGCGAAACTGGTCGAAACTGGCGCAGGCTGGGGCCAGCAGCACAACGTCGCCCGGTTGGGCCACGGCCGCGGCGCGTTTGACGGCCGACTCCAGGGTGCCCGCCTGAACGATCTCAGGGCCTCCGCTCTTCGAATTGACAATCTGCGATTCAATCTTCTCCGCTGCCGCGCCAATGGTGTAGACCCGCTTCACCCGCTGCTTCAGCAGGTCATTCAGCACCGAGTAGTCGCTGCCCTTGTCTTTGCCGCCAAGAATCAGGTGAATATTCGCGGGAAACGATTCCAGCGCTTTGATGGTCGCATCCACATTCGTGGCCTTGGAATCGTTGTAGTACTCCACGCCGCGAATGGTGGCGACATATTCCAAGCGATGCTCGACGGCTTTGAAGTTGCGCACTGCCTGCGCGAATTTTTTCCGGCTCGCAGCCCAGCAGTCGCGCCCACGCACACCGCCGGCCAGCACATTTTCCACGTTGTGCGCGCCTTTCAGCGGAATCTCGGAGACCAGCATGATCTCGTGCTTGCCTTGGCGCCCATCGAAACATCACCCGCCCCTCGCTTACGCACGCTCCCTGCTTCACTTCCTTCTTGCGGCTGAACCAGAAGACCTGCGCCCGCGTGCGGCTCGGCCATTTCCACGCAGGTTGGGATCGTCGGCATTCAGCACGGCGAAATCATCCGGCCTGCTGATTCTCAAAAATGCGCGCCTTGGCGTCCACATAGGCGGCGAAGGTGTGATGACGGTCGAGGTGGTCGGGCGTGACGTTCAGCACAACAGCAATTTTGGGACGGAAGGTCTGGATGGTTTCGAGCTGAAAGCTGGAAACTTCCAGCACCGCGACTGTGTTCTGTGTTGGCGCGCTCGACCAGCGAGATGGCAGGGGTTCCGATGTTGCCGCCCACCAGCGTCGGAAATCCGCCCGCCGCCACGATTTCTCCTGCCAGCGCCGTGGTAGTGGTCTTGCCATTCGAGCCGGTAATGGCGACGATGCTGCCCGGGAAAAAACTGCGCCGCCAGCTCGATTTCGCCGATCACGGTTTCGCCGCGCGCGCGCGCCTGCACCAGCGGCGGCGCATCCACCGGAACGCCCGGGCTGACCACGATCAAATCCTGTTCTTGGAAGGTGCGCTCGCCGTGGCCGCCGGTTTCGACCGCAATGCCGTGATCGAGCAGCAACGGGAATTTCCTTGCCGAACTGGTCAAGTGGCTTGGTGTCGGAGACGGTGACGCGCGCCCCGTGCGCCTTCAGAAACAGCGCCGAAGCCACGCCCGACTTGCCCAGGCCGACGACCAGCACGCGTTTTCCGTTCAGTTCCATTGAACTTGTTTTTACCACAGAGACACGGAGACACAGAGAAAATCAGAAGTAACTTCGGCACTGAGGCGTAGCTCCCGAATCAAGTCTTCGCTCGTTTTCTCTGTGTCTCTGTGTCTCCGTGGTAGGAAGCTATCTTAATTTCAAAGTGGTCAGCGCGAACAGGGCGAAATACCAGCGACGCAATCCAGAAGCGCACAATGATCTTCGACTCCGACCATCCCAGCAACTCAAAATGATGATGAATCGGCGCCATCTTGAAGATGCGCTTCTTGCGCAGCTTGTACGATCCCACCTGCAGGATCACCGAGAGCGCTTCAATCACAAACACCCCGCCAATAAAGGGCAGCAGCAGTTCCTGCTTGATGATGACCGCAACCGTGCCGATGGCCCCGCCCAGCGCCAGCGACCCGACATCGCCCATGAAAACTTCGGCGGGATGCGCGTTATACCAGAGGAATCCGATGGCGCCGCCGACCATGGCCCCGCAAAAAATCGTCAACTCGCCGACCTGCGGCATGCGCTGCAGATCCAGATACGCGGCAAAAGTGGCATGGCCGCTGACGTAGGTCAACACGGTGAGCGCGCCGGCTGCGATCACGGTGCAGCCAATGGCCAGGCCGTCCAGCCCATCGGTCAAGTTCACGGCATTGCTCGATCCCACGATCACCAGAATGACGAAGCCAATGAACGGAAGGAAGGCCAGCGGCCACAGATGAGGCGCATGCCGCAGGCTGTCAATCACCAGGTCCGGGCGAAATTGCTTGAAAAACGGCACCATCAACCGGGTGGAGTACATGCCGCGCGTCTGCATGACAATCAGCGCGATGGCGATCAGCGCGCTGGTAAGAATTTGCAGTCCCAACTTTTGCCGCGTGGTGAGGCCGAGATTTCGCCGGTGCGCCACTTTGGTGTAGTCGTCGGCAAAGCCGATGGCGGCAAAGGCGCAGGTGGCAAAAACCGCAATCCAAACGAAGCGGTTGCTCAGGTCAGCCCACAGCAGCGTGGGAACAACGATGGAAATGACGATCAGCAGGCCGCCCATGGTGGGCGTGCCGGCTTTCTTCTGATGCGCCTGCGGGCCTTCTTCGCGAATGTACTGGCCGATTTGAAATTCACGCAGCCGGTTGATGACCAGCGGCCCAATCACCAGTCCGGTGAACAGCGCGGTCAGGCTGGCGAACGCAGTGCGGAAAGTCAGATAGCGGAAAATGCGGAAGGGCGGAAAGTAATGGAACAGCTTCAGATACAGCAGCCAATAAAGCAATCAGCCTCCGATACGGATCGTCGGTCCTCGGCGTCAGCTCTGCCGCTGGGATCTGCGCTGTCGACCGGCGCCTTCCAGGTTTCCAGCGCTTTCTCCAGCTTCACGCCACGCGATGCTTTCAGCAGCACCACATCTCCGTCGCGCGTCTCCCGCGCCAGCCACTCGCCGGCTTCTTCGGGCGTGGCCACAAACTCGGCTCGCATCCCTGCCGCGCGAGCCGCTTCGACCATGGCTTGCGCCTGACCGCGCACCCCAGCAACACGTCGATTTTCTTCGCCGCGATATGCTCGCCCGACTGCCGGTGCAGCTCTTCGCCGGCCGGGCCAAGTTCCAACATCTCGCCCGCCACCACAATCCGCCGCTTCGCCGGCATCGCCGCCAAGCGCATCCACCATGGCATCCAACGCCGTTGGATTGGAATTGTAGCAATCGTTGATGACCGTAATGTTACCCAGTTTGACGACCTGCCCGCGCTTGTCGGCGGGAGCCAGCGAAGCCAGCGCGCGCGACCGCCTCGGAAGGGCGTCAAGCCCGCGCTCCAGCCCCACCGCGACCGCCGCCAGCGCGTTATAGATGTTGTGCGTGCCCACCAGCGGCAGACGCTCGCCTTCTCGCGGCAACTCCCGCGACCACATCGAATGCCGAACCCTTCCGCGCCCCGCATTTCGATATTCTCCGCCCGCACGTCGGCCGCAGCCTTAAGCCCGTAGAGCACAACCTTGCCGCGGAAATCGCGGCCAAACTGTGAAACGTATTCGTCATCAGCGTTCAGTATGGCGGTCCCGTGCGCGGGCAGCGACTCAATCAGTTCATATTTCGCGCGCGCAATGTCCGCCACCGAATTGAAAAACTCCAGGTGCACCGGCGCAACGTTAGTGACCACGCCGATTTCCGGCTGCGCGATTTTGGCCAGCGCGGCAATCTCGCCGGCATGCGACATGCCCATCTCGATCACTGCGACGTCGTGCTCCGGCTCCAGCTTCAGCAGCATCAGCGGAAGTCCAAAATGATTATTGAAGTTGCCTTCCGACTTCAGCACCCGAAAGCGCGCTGGCAAGAACATGCGCGATGGCTTCTTTGGTGGTGGTCTTGCCCGTGGATCCGGTCACGCCGACCAGCGGCTTGCCCCACAAGCGGCGAACCGCGGTGGCTAGAGTCTGCAGCGCAACCAGCGTGTCATCCACCGCCAGCAGCCGCGTCTTCACGGGATAGCGGGCCAGCTGATCTTTGCGGACCACCGCCGCCACGGCGCCTTTCTCCAGCGCCTGCTCGACAAAATCATGGCCATCCAGGCGCTCGCCCTTGACCGCAAAGAACAGCTCGCCCGCGCTGTATGGTGCGCGAGTCGATGGAATAGGCCTGCGCCACTGCCTTGTGGTCGAACTCGCCGGTGGCGGAGAGAAATTCGGCAATGCGGTCGAGAGCCAGCTTCATGGATTTGTCCGGCAGCCGCGCAGCGGCCTCGCAATCATATCCTGCCTCACGCAGCAACTGCCGCGCCACATCCCCGTCGTCAAAGGGAATCGGGCCGTCTTTGGTCACTTGCACTTTTTCGTGGCCCTTGCCCGCCAGCAGAACGATGTCTCCCGGCCCGGCTTCGCGGATCGCCATGCGCAATGGCCGCGCGCCGGTCCGGTTCAACTTTGTATTTCGCGCCGGATCGCTGCAGGCCGACCATGGCGTCATTGATGATCGCCAGCGGATCCTCGCTGCGCGGATTGTCGGAGGTCAGCACCACAAAATCGCTGCCTCGTCCCGCAGCCTCGCCCATCAGCGGACGCTTGGCGCGGTCGCGGTCGCCGCCGCAGCCAAACACCGTAATCACTCGTCCCTTTTGTCCCGCTCGCTGCACGAACTCGCGCGCCAGCGCCGTCAGATTGCGCAGCGCGTCGTCGGTGTGGGCGTAGTCCACCACCACGGTGAACGGCTGCTTGCAGTCCACGCGCTCAAATCGTCCGGGAACGCGGGTGAGCGCGGCAATGCCCTTGGCGATCGCTTCCGCGCTGCAGTTCCGCGCGTACGCCGCGCCCGCGGCCGCCAGAATGTTGTACACATTCACTTTGCCAATCAGCGGGGAAAACAGCGGGATGGTTTCCTTGGGCGTGACCAGATCAAAGCTGGTTCCGCGCGGCGTGATGTCAACCTTCTCGCGCGTGAAAATCGCCTTTCGCCAGCCCATAGGTCAGGACTTCCGCGCTGCGCTTTCTTGCTGAATGTCGACCAGCTTCTGTCCATATTCGTCGTCGGTATTGAGCACCGCTGCGCGCGGCGCGTCCGTTCCGCAACCCTCGAACAACACTCGCTTCGCGGCAAAATATTCCTCCATGGTGTGGTGATAGTCGAGATGATCGCGCGTCAGATTGGTGAAGATGGCGGTGTCGAAAGGAATGCCGTAGACCCGCTGCTGCGCCAGCGCGTGCGAGGAAACTTCCATCACCGCCTCGGTCGCGCCATTGCCCAGCGCCTCCGCCAACAATGCGATTTAGGTCTCGAGCGCCTCGGGCGTGGTATGCGGCGCGGGCAGAATTTTCCCGGCCACGTGATATTCGATGGTTCCGATCAGCGCGCTCTTGCGCCCCGCCGCCGCCAGAATGGCTTCCACCAGAAATGCCGTCGTGCTCTTGCCGTTGGTGCCGGTGACGCCGGTGACGGCCAGCCGTTCCGCCGGGCGGCGGTAGAAATTGGCGCTCAGACGCGCCAGCGCGCGGCGTCCGTGCGGCACCCGCGCCCACGCCACGCCTTCGCGCGGCTTTTCCGCTAGCGCGAGTCGCTCACGACAGCCACCGCTCCGGCGGCAATCGCCTTGTCGATGAACTTGTTGCCATCGCTCGACTCGCCGCGCATGGCGACGAACACATCCCCCGGCTTGACCTGCCGCGAGTCGTATTCAATCCCCGACCGACGGTCGGGTTCCCGCTCTGCTCCAGGATTTCCGCGCCATCGAGCAGTGTCTGAAAATTCATTGGGACTGAATTGTATGGCACAAGCGGTTCGAACAGCACTGTCGAGGAAAGGAATCGCGGCGCAGGTTTCACCGTCCAAATTTCACCGTCACCGTGGTCCCCGCGGCCACGTGCGATCCGGCCGCCGGATACTGTTCCTGGCCACGCCACTGCCCACCGCCTCCATATCCAGGCCACTCTGTTCGCGCCATCTCGATAGCCGAGCGCACGCTCTTGCCCACAAACGATGGCACCACAATGCCGCCCTGCTCGACATCCAGCACCACCGTGCCGTGGCGAAGGAAGCTGCGCCGGGGTGGCAGCCGCCTTCGCCATCGTGGTTTGCGGAGCTTGCTCGGGCTGCGCTGCGGCATTGGGCTCACGTTCCCGCAATGCGGCGGGCACCAGGCCATTCGGATTTTCTGGCGCAGGCTACGTCAGCTACAGCAGGCGCGGCGCAGCGTCGGCAGCGCCTGCGTCGCCGTGCGACCGCACTCGTGTCAAGTGAGCGCCGAGATGGTCCGGCGAGCCTTCCGCCAGATCCTGCGTCTTTCACCCGGCTTCTCCGCCATCAGCAACTGGCGGCTCGCGGGCAATTCGACATCATGCGGCACATGCAGATATTCCAGCACCTGCTGCGCCATGCGCTGAAACACCGGCGCGCGCAACCTGCCCGCCCTGGTGCAGTCCGACGGCCGAATCCAGAATCACCGCCACCGTGATCGCCGGATTGTTCACGGGCGCGAAGCCGGCAAACGATGCTACGTATTTGGTGTGCGAATAGGCCTTAGTCTTGGGATCAATTTTCTGCGCTGTGCCGGTCTTGCCTGCCGAGCTGTAGCCGTCGAGAATCGCTTTCTTGCCCGTGCCGTGCAGCACCACACCTTGCATCATCTGCCGCATCTCTGCCGCGGTGAACGGCGAGATCACCCGCCGCTGCTCCAGCGGATGAAACGCAATCGTCTGCGGCGTGCTCTGCGGCTCGGTGGTGGCGGCAACAATCCGTGGGCGCCACCCGCACACCATCATTGGCCATGGTCGAGATCAGGCCGACCAACTGCAGCGGCGTGATGCCGATTTCCTGCCCCATGGAGATGGCGGCGATCGAAACTTTCGACCAGCGGCTGGGCGGCTTGCTCAGTCCGCGGGTTTCCCAGGGCAATTCAATGCCGGTCTGCTGCCCGAAGCCGAAGCCGCGGATGTATTGGTAGAAGCGTTCGTCGCCAAGCCGCAGCGCAATCTTGATCGCGCCTACATCGCTCGACTTGGCCAGCATGTCGGCGACCGGAAGCAGGCCATGCGGCTGGCTGTCGCGGATTCGCATGCCATTGAATGACGATCGATCCCATCTGGCAATCGAAGACTTCATCGGGCCGCGTGAGCTTCTCCTCCAGCGCCGCCGCAATGGTCACCAGCTTGAAGGTTGATCCCGGCTCATACGCATCGCTCACCGCATGGTTGATCAGCTTTTTCCGGTGTGATTTCGCGCGGGTTGTCTGGGATCGAAGGTCGGCCGGTTGGCCAGCGCCAGAATTTCTCCGGTGTGCGGATTCTCCACCACCACCGTGCCGCGTTTCGGCGTGGGTCTGTTCCATGGCCGCGTCCAGCTCGCGCTCCGCGATGTACTGGATTTGCTGGTCAATGGTCAGGACAATGTTTTCCCCGGGCACCGGCTGCTTTCTCGACGCTGCCAAACCATTTCTTGTGCGCGTCGACGGAGATCATCATCTGCCCCGGCTGGCCGCTCATCTCGTCGTTGAATTCGCGCTCAATTCCGCTCAGGCCTTTGTCATCGGTGCCCACATAGCCGATCACCTGGGCGGCCAGTGCGCCCTTGGGATAGAAGCGCTTCGATTCTTTCAGGAAATGAATGCCGCGCAGATTAGCGCGCGGATGCGGTCCGCGGTTTCGGCGTCGGCCTTGCGCGCCACCCAGCAGAATGTCTTGTGGCCTTCGCACTGCGCCAGCAGTTCCCGCGGATCGTCCTTGGTGATGCGCGTGATCAGCGAGAGGGTGCTCGCCAGTCGTGGATTTCGCTGGGCACCGCGAACGCCGACTCCACCGCGACCGACATGGCCAGCTCATGCCCGCGCGCGGTCGTAGATGATGCCCCGCCGCGCCGCGACCTCAATCGTCCGCTGCTGCTGATGCTGCGCGCGCTGCTCGAATTCGCCGTAGGAAAAAATCTGCAGATACACCAGCCGCGCGCAAATGGCCAGCCCCAAAAAACCAGCATCGCGCCCAGCAGGTAGAGCCGGTGATTGTTGGTATTGCGCGCTGGCCCCGCCATCAAACCTCTCCTCAGATTGCGATTCGTATCAGGGCACGGCTTCAGCCGTGCCGATCGATGCTCTCTCATGTTGTCATTCCGACTATGTTGTCATTCCGAGCGCAGCGAGGAATCTGCTTTTCCTTCCCGCGGCACCGCAAGCTCCCTCGCTCCTAGACAACCATGGCGGCGCGCCAGTTCAGGCGCGCCGCCAAAACACCTCTGCCGAGACCCTGCCCGGCCCCTCATAACCTATCTCACCGAAATGACCGCAACCGGCGCCATGCTCGCCATCACCGGCGTTGCCGAATCGGAACTCGGCGCTATCCATGCGAATCACCTGCCCGGCCTGCGGAGACTGCAGCCCCATCTGCCGCGCCAGACCGTCAATCCGCTGCGGATCGCGCAGCGACGATTCCTCCAGCTCCAGCGCATGGTTCTCTTCCACCAGACCGTCGCGTTGGATCTGTAGCGACTTGAATTTTGTATCCATACTCAATCGCTTTGAAATGCTGCCAGGCAAAAGTCATCACCAGCAGAAAGAAGCAGGCCAGACGCCACGCCAAACTGCCGCATCTCGCGCTCGCGTTTCGGATCTTCCACTTTCACCAGGCGTGAATTGTCGATTGCCTTGGCGAAGTAAATTTCCGGCGTGCCCGTCCAGCACGGTTTGCGCCGTGCCACTGGAACCGCAGTAATGCGCCGTGGCCGCTGCCGCCATTATGCCGCTCCTAGCATATTCTGGTCGCTCTTCACCATTTCGCAGATCGCGACCGCCAGCAGGATGTCCATCTTCTCTTGCCGAGTCCAGTTGAACGTGCTCTTCCGCCCGTTCCACCGCCGCCATCAAATCCTCAATCAGTGTGCCTGTGTACATTCGCATTTCCCTCCACAATTAAATGTTTGTCATTCCGAAGCGCAGTCATCTCGCGCCAGGAATCCGTTTACCTAAACCCGCTCCGCCGCCCGCAACTTCGCGCTGCGCGCCCGCGGATTGCGATCGATCTCTTCTTCCCCGGCCGTCACCGGCTTCTTGGTCAGCAGCTTGTACTGCCCCAGCTTCGCCCCCTCGCGCATCGCATCTTTCACGATGCGATCCTCCAGCGAGTGGAAACTGATCACCACCAGCCGCCCGCCCGGTTTCAGCACCTGCGGAGCCGGCATCAGCAACTCCCGCAGGTCGTCCAGTTCATGGTTTACGAAGATTCGGAGAGCTTGAAAGGTTCTGGTCGCCGGATGAATTCTTCGTTCTGCCTGATTCATTGGCCGGGCCGCGGCTGAAATCACCGCTGCGAGTTGCGCAGTGGTTGATATCGGCCGCGACCGGACAATGGCTCTGGCGATTCTCCGCGACCTCCTTTCCTCACCGAATTCGTAAATCAGATTCGCGAGTGTGACCTCGTCCACCTGATTTACCACTTGTTCGGCGGTGCGCCCGTCTTGCGGATTCATCCGCATGTCGAGCGGTCCTTCCGCCTGAAAACTAAAGCCGCGCGCGGCGTCGTTGAGCTGCAAACTGCTCACGCCCAGGTCAGCCAGAATTCCGTCCGCTGTGTCCCGATTCGTTCGCAATCTCCGCAAACGATCCGTGCAGCAGCGTGATCTCCGGCCAATCTGCTTCTCTCTTGTCATCCCGAGCGGAGCCTGATGATTCGCCTTGCGAATCGTCAGGCGCAGTCGAGGAACCTGCTTCTAGCTTTTCCCGCGCTATCTCCAGCGCCGCCGGATCCTTATCGAAGCCAATCAAATGACCCGGTGCGCCGAGGCGTCTTGCGATTTCCCAACTGTGCCCGCCTAAGCCCACCGTCGCGTCGATAAAAGGTCCCGCCACGCCGGACGGCTAAAAAATCGATCGCTTCTTTTAAAAGAACCGGAACATGACCAGCTTCCTTCCCGCCATGCCCAACCCCCTGAGGGGTGTCTGTTAAACCCTCGTCCATATCTCGGGGCCCCCGGCGAACCACGCTTTTCGGTTCGCTGGGGCTGACTAGATGCCCAGATCGTCGAGCGTCTTCTCATCCTCAGCCGTGAACGCCTGCTCCTCGATCTCCTTGCGGAACGCCTCGAGGTTCCGCACTAACAGCCGGTTCAGGTTGCCCGTCACCGCAACTTCGCCTTTGATTCCGGCCGCGTCCCGCAACAGTTGCGGCACCAGCAGCCGCCCCTGTCCATCCATCTCCACCTGCTGGCCCCAGTAGTTCACCCGGTCCAGAAATTTCTTCTTCGTAGGGTTGTAGGTCGAGAGCCCGGCCAGCTTCTGCTCGATCCGCTCCCACTCCTCGAAGGGATACATTTGGGCAACCTTCCCATCTAAACTCGTGATATAGAATTGCGTGCCGTACTTCTCGTCGATCACCCGCTTGAACTCCGCCGGGACCTTGAGCCGTCCTTTTTCGTCGACGCGAGTTGGGTGATTGCCGCGAAACATGTAATTTCCTACGTGGGGACAGCCGCCCTCGGGCTGTCCGGTCGCCGCTTTGCGGCGACAATTACTGTTAGGGAGGTAAAAACGTTCAAAATGCCGCTGGTCTTTGGTTCGTTGGGGCTGTTTTGGGGGATGTCAGTCTTAAAGTCCACTGGCTCCTCAATTTGGTTATGCCGCGCCCACCACGACCACCGTCTCGGCCACTTCCAACCACTTTTGTCCACATGATAGCCCTAAGTTCTTTATTGTCAAGACGAAACTTATAGGTTAGAATGGTTACTAAAGTGCAGGTTGGAGAAAGCGCGATTCCTTGTGCATAACCAAAAAGATCACCACAAGATGTTGCGTTAAATCTCTTGGTTCTTTCGCTATTGTTTCGCTAAGATTTTGCTTGCACTCCGCGCCGGTCGCGCATTTTCTTGTGGAAAAAGTAAGTTGGACGGGTAGGGATTAGGTAGTTGGTCCCGCGCTCCAGGCAACAGTTTCTCCCTTGCTCCCTATGTATCTCTGATCACTGCGCACCCTTGCGGATGATGCGGGATCAGTGTCTCGCCTCAGCCTGAGACTGCGCTCTTTCATCACATTCGTGAGCGATAGGGGCCTTGGGGCAAGAAAGGCGTTATGGCTCAGGCCCTCCAGGTGGACCTCGTTCTGGGCGCCGCGTGCGCTGGCTATTGCATACGTTGCTTTTCTCGGTTCCATTTGCTCTGTGAGTGATAATTTGGCAAGGGATTATGGGATCAGGGACACCTCTCGTCGCGCTGTTTATGCATCTCGCTCCCTGCCTTCTGGTTTCATTGTTGCTCGTAGCGCTGGCGTGGCACTGGGAGTGGATCGGCGCGGCGTTCTATGCCACTGCTGGGGTGCTCTATATCGCATGGGTTTTATCGCGCCCAATTCTCCGCGCTACCAAACTGGATTGGATTCTCACCGTCGCAGGGCCAGCTTTGTTGTTGCAGCACTGTTCCTGGCTGGATGGTTAAGGCGCAGCCAAGTTCGTCCAGCAAGATTCTAACCTCGCGAGTGCGGAACCGGGTACCGCAGATCGCTCGCGCCGAGAACCCAGCAGAGCCCCGAGGGTTACAACACGCTACCAAAATCATCTCCATCACCTTGGCCTGACGGATTTGCTTATCGGGCGGGTGGCGCACCCTTTCAATATTGAGAACACATTAGAACCCTGAGGGTGCCCTACCCTTTCGCGCTTTTTGCGAAAGGAGCCTGCCCTGAGCGGAGTCGAAGGGTGGGTCTTACCACGTCCACTCAAGCCGTCTTCCGAATCTCTAACTCAGCCGGGCCCCATTCATTCAGCTTCACCGGACCAATCTCTCCCGACGCATACCAGCGAAAACTGCTCCACGACCCACTGCTCCGGTTCCAGCACGAATCCGCGTTTCACTGGGTTGCGATGGATATACCGCAACTTCTCAATCCGTTTGTCCCGAGTCCATACATTGAAATCGTAGAACCGCCGCTGCCACACCGTTGTAGCCTCGGGCTCAAAATTCAACTGTCTCAGCTTTTTCAAAACTTGATGTCCAAAGCGCTGCTTCAGCACTTGCATCACGATCGACGGGGTACCGACCTCCGGTTCGCTGATCAGCAGATGAAAATGCTCGGGCATGACCACATAGCCAACAACAACGAAGAAATAGCGCTGGCGAACCTCCTCCAGGAGGCTGAGAAATAAATCGCGGCGGCACGCGCTCCCCAGCCACGGCTGGCGGTCACGACAGCTGCATGTGATGAAGTGCAGATGGCTGTTCCCATAGTAGCGACGAAGGCGGTAGGTCACTTTGGAGATGTACTCTGTGCAGTATGGTAAAGATGCGTGATGGCGCGGGAAAATTTGTTCCTCGTTCAGAAATGGGAAACCGCGAGACCGGCCCTACCCTTTCGCAAAAACCGCGAAAGGGTAGGGCACCCTCGCTGTTGGCCAACGGCGTTCCTACCAAATCGTCTCCGCCACCTTCGCCTGACGAATCTGTTTATCGGCGGTCACCAGCGGCATGCCTTCGGCAATCGCCGTGGCTCCGATGATCCGGTCGGCCGGATCCCGCGGATATTTCTCCGGCAAACGCACTGCCAGGGCAGCAATGGCCGGGGTTAGCGGCTTAAGAATGACTCGGGCTACCGTCTCCCGAATAAACGACTCCACACTACCCGAAATTTGAAGCCGCCCGTTTTCCGCCAGCCAAGCCAACTCCCAGAGCGTGATGCCCGCCACATAAATTCCTGTCGTCTCCCTCGCCTCGCGGATCGCCTCCCGCGCTCTTGCAGAGAGCCGTTTCGGGTCACTCGCCATCCACACCAACACGTGGGTATCGAGAAGGATCACTCGTTCTCCTCATCGTCCATCTTCCAATCACCCGGCGGCGTCACCGGCCCCACGATGTCGCCGACAATCTTCACCTTGCCCGCCATGTAACCGAAGACATCATCGGCGTCGTTCCGCGCCGGAACCAGCTTGGCTACCGCCTTGCCATGCTTGGTGATGAGCACCGGCTCGCCACTCTCCAGAACCTGATCCATGATCGCCAGGCATCGCGCTTTAAATTCCCCCGCCGCCATCTCCTTCATGACACTCCCTCCTGCCAATAATACCATGGTCATAATTTCATGACCACTCAGCCGCGGAGCGGCGCCATGGCAAAACCCGGCACCGCAGTGCCGGGAACAAAGCGCCAAACAAAAAGGGAGGGCCCCCACTCGGAGGCCCTCCCTCTTTCTTGACCCAGACTGTCCTTAGCGCCGGGGTCCGTTCTGGCGTGACGCCTGACGCTGTTCCAGGTGTTGCCCTTGGGCAGCATGCTTCTGTTCCATCTGCTGCGTTTGCTGAGAGTGACGCTGCTCCATCTGCTGTTTCTGCGCGTCGTTGTAATTGTTCTTCTGCGCCTGCTGGTGCTCTTTCTCTTGCTGCTGCGCCAGCTTCTGGTGATCCTGCTCCTGCTTGGCCGCCAGCTTTTGCTGTTGCTGCTGATACTTCTGGTCCGCCTTCGCGTTTCCGCTATTGGGAGGCGTGTAGCTGTGCTGCTGCACCTCGCTGGCATGGTTATAGGTGTTCGGCCGCGGCACGTTATTGTTTTCCGGCCGGTTGTTCTCCGGGCGATTCTCCGCGCCGGGCTGAGTTCCATTTCCCGGCCGCGGCACATTGCCGCGCATCGCGTTGGCCGGAGGAGCGTGATACTCTCCGCCCGCTTCCCGCGACGCGACCACATTGCTCTTGAAATCGCCCGGCCGGGCCGTCGCCGCGATCGGCGGCTTGCCATGATTTGCCGTCGCCCGCAGTTCAGGATTACCGCGGGCTTCCTGAATATGCTGCTCCTGTGCTGCCACCCTTCCTACGTGACGCTCGTTCGTATACGACTCTTCCTGGGCCGTCGCACGCCTGTCGATGCCGCCTTCCCCGCCGTTATAGCTGACGCGGTTTTCCGTTACATTCACCACTCGCACGTTATAGGTGTTGTGAATGATGGTCGTATTCACATGATTCACATACGTGTTGTAGGCGAAATGATCGCCTTCCCAGCGGCCGCCCTCGTAACCCACGCCGCCGTAGCCGAAGCCATAATTAATTCCGCCATAGAAGCCCACGTGCGGCCCCCAATATCCTTCATGGAAAAAGAACGCGCTGCCGCCCCAGCCCCAATAGCCCGGTGTCCAAAGAAAACCAACCTGCGGTGGCTCAACCCAGGTGCCCGGCACCCAGTAGTAGCCATCAACGTCATCATAAGCCCAGAAACCGGGCGTCCACAAGTAGCCATCTCCCGGGACAAACCGGCTGCTCGTACACGGGGATGGGAGGAGGGCCGAAGCCTACGGATATGCCGATCCCAATCTGCGCCACTGCGCCGTGAGAAAGAATCAGCAACACCAACGAAAGCAGTAATGAGCGAATAGCCGTAATACGCATCTTATTTTCCTTCTGCCGCCTCATCCTTGATTTGTTCGGGCCCGGTACGGCGAGGGTCGAGCGCCGAAATGAGCGGCCATGATCATCGCACTCAATAGCCATCTTACATTCCGGCGGCCTTAAGAAATTAGATATAGGGGGTGGACTGTAGAGTTTTTGAAACGATCCCGTAGACCCCATAAGATCGCGCAAGTCCTGCGGTGCAAGCCGAGCCCATCAACTCTCACTCTCCGGCGTCGGCACCGCTACCGGCAGCCCCTGCCCTCGCGCCCGCGAATCGCCAACCCTCCAAAACTCTTCGATTTCCTCCAAGGGCTTGTTCTTGGTTTCCGGCACAAAGAACCACATAAACATCGCCTGGGCCAGCGCCATCAGGGCGAGGAATCCAAAGGTCGCGGCCTTGCCGATCCGGTTGAATGCCGCCGGGAAAAAGAGCACCACCACGGCATTGGCGACCCACTGGGTCAGCACGGGAACGGTCATGGCGGTGCCGCGGATGTAGTTGGGAAATATCTCCGGCACCAGCGTCCAGAACAC
Organism: uncultured Acidobacteriaceae bacterium; assembly: GCA_963697035.1. Taxonomy (GTDB): domain Bacteria; phylum Acidobacteriota; class Terriglobia; order Terriglobales; family Acidobacteriaceae; genus PALSA-270. The sequence continues at coordinate 579,024 of CAVOMN010000006.1, forward strand.
CGGCCCGATGCAGGAGGCAAAGAACGCCAGGTAGGCGAGGATGAGCACCAGCACCAGTCGCGCCATGGAAACGGCCGGTAAGCACCGTCACGGCCAGGAGCAGCAAAAGCGCCACCGCCATGCCGAGCGAACCGACAATATACAGCGGTTTGCGGCCGTAGCGGTCGATCACCCAGAACGCCACCAGCGTGAACACCAGGTTGGTCACGCCCACGAATGAAATGTGGAAAACAAGCGCCGCGTCGATCTTCCAGCCCGCGGACTTGAAGATAGCTGGCGCGTAGTCGATGATGGTGTTGATGCCGGAAACGTGCACCAGAATGGCCAGGCAGAATCCGACCGCCACCGCGCGGCGAATTCCCGGCTGCAACAGAGCGCGCCACGCGTCGCGTCTTCATCCGCAGGCTGGCTTCGCATTTCCGATTATCGCAATTCGGCGGTCTCCCGTCCGGCGATTCGTTCCAGGATCGCGAGAGGCCTCCTGCGGCTTGCCTGCCATAAACAGAAACCGCGGCGTCTCCGGCGCAAATAACAGCAGGATGAAAAACACCGTCGAGGGAGCCACGCCGGTAATGAACATCCAGCGCCAGTTCGCGGTCCGGCATCCCGCATGCAGGTAGTTGATGCAGATACGAAATCAGGACGCCCCCGCTACAATGGACAACTGGTAGAGCGTCCCCATGCGTCCCCGCAGCGAGGGCGGCGACACTTCCGCAACATACATCGGCGAGAGCATGGAGAGCGCCGCCCACCGCCAGCCCGCCCGATGAAGCGCGCGCAATGAAAAAGCACGGAAGCTGGGCGCCAGCCCGGTCGCCACCGAGGTCACGGCAAACAGCAATGCCACCCAAAGCAGAATCCTCCTGCGGCCGTAGACGATCGGTAATCCGCCCCGCGAAAACGCGAACCCAGCACGCAACCGAACAGAAGCGAACTGAACGCCCAACCCAGGCTCAGATCATTCAGCTTGAAATGCTGCGCGAGGAACGGCCCGGCGCCCGTGATGATGGCGATATCAAATCCAAATAGAATCCCGCCCAGGCCGGCGGTCGCGGCCAGGAACAATACATAACGAAGATTGATCTTTTCCGTCATGCATTGATCCGGATCGATGCATTCCTCATTGCGCAGTCTTTTCGTATTCCAATTTCAAGGTCACTAAGCCAACCGCGCCGGTGACCGCGCCGGTAAAAAAATCTCCGCTCCAGCCCTTCCTGATGCCGGTATAGAAGAGAGTCAGCGTGCCGTCAGATTCCGGGATCAGTCCCAACGGCGTTCGTACCGGGTCAGCCCAGTGATTGCCTTTCTTAGGTTGAATCGTCAGATTGATTCCCGGACTCCAGTGCACGCCATCGCGAGATGTCGTGTACCCGAATGCTTCCCCTACGGGACCGTTATAAACCGCAATGTATGTTCCATCGCCGATTTGAGTCACCACGGGATTCTCGACGAAATGCGGATCAATCGCCACGGGATTTCCTTCCGGCAGCCTTTTCCATGGCCCTGCCAGATCGGGAGCCGATACCAGTCCCACCTGCCACGCCGTGACGGGCAAGGTTTCACAGTGACATGAACCGTAGAATCCATACCACGTATCGTTCACCTGATAGGGAAAGAACGAATCCGTCCCCTGAATGCCTTCCCAGGGTTGGGACTGCGCTCCCGGCTTGAGGATGATTCCAACGTCCTTATAAGGACCACCAATCCCCTTCATCCCCTTGGTTTGCGAGACCGCCCGCCAGATCGTTCCCGAGTAGTTATAAAAAATGTGCGGATTGCGGTGAGCCGCGTCCGGCATCTCCAGGTAAGGATTGCGGTCCTCGGGAGCACTATCCGGCGGATACCGGAAACTTTCCGGCGCCGTAAGATACCCGACGTAAAACAGCTCCCAGCGGTCTTCTTTGGGGTTGTAGATGAGCATGGGTCCCCAAAGCGACGCGTGAAGATCCCTGCCCGACTGGTTCGCGTTCGACTCAAACAATGTCGAGACCCGTTTCCAGTGGATGCGATCCCGGCTCGTCCAATAGCCCAATCTGGTCTTCACGAAACGTGGTTCTCCCGACGATTCGGTCGTGATCAGGTGATATGTGTCCCCGATCTTGAACGCTCTGCCTCCTTCGAAGCCGTATTTAATACCTTCCGCACCGGGAGATTCGACCGTAATCACTGGATCCGGATACGCCTTCACCAGGCGCAGCACCGGCCGTCGAGAACCTTGATCGGATGGCGCGTGCGGCACACCGGCCGCTCTTGGCATCGTCAAATAGAACAGAACGATCGCAAGTAAGGCGCCTGGAACAAACACCGGAGTCTTCTTGGTTGCGGTCATTTTGCTTCGCTCCTCGGCCACCATTTGCAGCGAAATCGAACTCAGGACTTCGGACGAAACGTCTCCCTGACGATTGCCTTCTGGTCGGGCCTGAACCACGACACATCCGCTTCCGAGTCCCCGAACCGCCTTAACCCAGATTCTTTGATGGCCCGGTCGCTCACTTTCGCCAGCCGCGTGTAACGCGGATGATGCGATTCTTTGTAAGGGTCGTTCCGCGCCGCGTTATAACAACAGATCATCGACCACCGCGGATTCTCCGACCGGTTTTGATCCGAGCGGTGCAACAGATTGCAATCAAAAAAAAGCGTGTCGCCTGGATCCATCTCCACATGCATCAACGGGAACCGCTTTAATATCTCGGCCACACGATCTTTGTTCGCTCCCGCCTGATCTCCCGACAAAGTATGCTCAACCCGTCCCAGCAGGTGGGAGCGCGGAATCACTTGCATGCAGCCGTTTTCCTTGGTCGCGGGGTCCACCGCAATGTAGGCGCTGGTCAGCCAGGGCGCCAGCACGCCGTTCTCGTACCAGTAGCCGTAATCCTGGTGCCAGGTCCACGCCCCGCCGACCTTCGCGTCTTTCATAATCATCTTCGAGTGATAGTGATAGACCTCGCCGTCGAGGATCTTTTCGGCTGAGTTCACCACCGACTCGCAGCGCGCAAACATTCCATAAAGAGTGTCCCCAGGATGGTTCCACAGCGACAACCGCACCTGCCCGCCTTCGCCATCGCGGGAATTAAGGGAATGTTGATCCAGCACTCGATCCTCCCGCGCCGCCCGGCTCAGCATTTCGATCTCCTCGCGGTCGAAGAATTTTCTGACGAGTACAAAACCCTGCCCCCGGTATTCGCGAATTTGCTCTGCGGATATTGGACCCTGCGGCATTGTCGGCCTCCTGGTGATCGAAAACAACCCTTGCTTAAGTCGTGATTAAAACCAACCAATCTCGCATCTCCGCCTTGGCCTGCGAGTCCAAGGACAGACATGCCCACCTAAACAATACATCCCGGCCCGCTTTGATTTCTTCTCGACAACCAGCCAAAAGTTATCGTATTTTGTCCGGGTGCTGGCAAATCTGAAGCTCGGCAAAGCGTACGACGGACTCTTATTTCTCGGAGAGTCCACCAGAAATCCTCCCACCATCAAAAGCCATCGCCATATCGAACTTGAGATGAACCTGGTGGTGCGCGGCCGTATCACGTATGTGGTGCGTGGCCGGCGTTTTACCTTTCACCCCAGAACTTTGCTTTGGCTCTTTCCCGAGCAGGAGCACCAGTTGGTCGACCGTTCGAATGACGCCCAATTTTATGTGGCCGCGTTCAAGCCTTCGCTCATCGCGCGCTCCTGCCGCACCAGCGCTTACCAGGGCTTGAAACGCCGGCGCCATGAGCGCAACCGCGTTTTAAACACGGTGCTCGAACCGGATTCCTTCGATCTCATCCGCAAGACCATGGATTCGCTGATGTGCGGCTCCCTGGATCCCGACCTGCTCAACCGCGAAGCCGGCTTCGGCGTGCGCTCGAATTTTTCTTTCGAACACGGCGACCCCGACGGATTGAATGCCGGGCTCCATCACCTGCTGCTGCTCGGCTGGCGCAGCATGCGAACCGGAAAGGTATTAGGCGATGCCGTCGCCTTGCACCCTGTGGTGCGTCGTGCGCTCAAGCTGCTCAGCGAAGGCAACTGGGAGCAGGATCTTGGCCAGTTGGCCAAAGCCTGTGCGGCAAGCGAAGCCCATTTGAGCCGGACCTTTCATCGCCAGATCGGTGTTCCGCTCAGCAAGTACCGGAATTCTTTGCGCCTCTCGCGTTTCTGGGAATATTACCGCCAGCCGGAACAGAAAACTCTGGCCGAAGCCGGGTATGCCGCCGGTTTCGGCAGCTACGCGCAATTCTACAAAGTCTTCACCAAGACCTACGGACAAGGTCCCAGAGCCTGCCTCGCAAGCGCTTCAAATTGAACGATGGGTGCCCCATCTTCGCGCGCCCTTTGCGCGAAGGTGGGATTCCACGGCTCCATCCCGCTAAGGATTTTGAATCCCTACACTCTCAATATCAAGCGCACGTCTTATCTAGTCCGGATAAAGTAAAATCGCTCCGTAGCGACGGAACAGAGGAGCCTCATCATGTGGGAAGAATTCAAAGGCCGTGTCGCCGTGATCACTGGCGGCAGCGAGGGCATTGGACAGGATTTTGTCCGCATCCTCTGCGAGGCAGGCTGCAAAACATACTTCTGCGCCCGCAACGCCGAACGCGGCCACGCCGTCGAAAAGCAGTTGGGACCGAACGCCCACTTCGTGCAAACCGATCTGGCCTCACCCGAACAAATTAAAGCCTTTGCCGCCCAGGTTCGCGAGCGCGAAGGCGCCGTAGATTATCTGGTCAACAACGCGGCCAACGACGACCGCATCGCCTTTCGCGACATCACCGTGGAAGCGTGCGATCGCATGTGGCATTTGAATCTGCGTTCGTTTGTGCTGACTTCACGGGCGTTTCTCGAATTGCTGCTCGCCGGCAAAGGCAAAAGCATTCTCAACATCGGCACCTGCAATTGGATGGTCGGCGAAGCTCCATTCACCGTTTACAACGCCACCAAGAGCGGCATCCTCGGCTTCACCCGTTCCCTGGCTCGCGAACTGGGGCCGGACGGCATCCGCGTCAATATGATCAACCCCGGCTGGGTGATGACCGAGAAGCAGTTACGCAAATATGTCACCGAAGCCGACAAGAAAATGCTGCTGGAAGTTCAGTCCCTGAAATTCCTGGTCGAGTCGCACCACGTCTCTCCCGTGATGATGTTCTTTCTCAGCTCAGCCTCGGGCGCGGTCACCGGACAGAACCTGGTGGTGGACGGCGGAAGAGTCTTCCAGTAGGTCGCTCGGCAGAGAAAGCATCCCCTACAGAAAACACCGGTTCGCATGGTACCGGCCAAGACTCCGTGCATCCTCTGCGTCCTTCGTGGTTCATGGGTTTAGCCGTCCCATCCCGAAACCGTCCCGCCACCCAGCCCAAATAAATCGAAACACACCATTCCGGGCCGCAGTACAATCGAGGGGTTGGGAACTCTGACGGTTTTGCGCGAGGCAAAGTCGTATGCGCAGACGTAATCTGGCGGTGCTGCTTCCCCTGTTGTTCCTTTCCCTGCCCTTTGCAAAAGCCAAAAACAAAGAAAAGACCCCGTTGCCGAAGCTGGTGGCGCACGCTCAATACGTGATGGTGACCACCTATTTTGGCGATCCGGTGCGGGAACCGCTTAACCCGCACATCACCACCGAAGACCGTCAAGCCGTAACCGATGTGCAGAATGCGCTCGAGAAGTGGGGACGCTACACCATTGCCTACCGTCCGGAGGATGCCGAACTGATCCTCGTTGTGCGCAAGGGACGCCTTCTAGATGCCACGGGCGGAGTGCGCGTGCAAGCCGGTTCGAAGCGCCCCTGCACGCCGGGCAATAGTCCTGCGCCTTGTACGATTCAGCAGGATCCTGCCGTGGGTCCTATCGCCGCCGTTGACGCGGGCGACCCTCAGGATGAGCTGGCGCTCTACGACTCGTCGCTGGGCACGGATAACGCTCCGCTATGGCGTGGCCGCCGCGCCGCCGGCCTGGATGCGCCGAAGATGCAACTGGTGGAAGAGTTGCGCACCAAGGTGGAAGAGACGGCAAAGGCGCCGTAGCGATTTCCTCTCGCCCTACTGGCCGAATGGGTTCTCATCAACTTCAGTTCGAGCAATGGGTGCCGTTTCCCCTCGAGAAGGTCTTCGTTTTCTTTGCCAATCCCGAGAACCTGCCACGCATCATGCCATCGGCCACAAGGACGAAATTGTTGGAACTAAAGCTGATCCCGCCGCCGGGCGCGCCCGCGGATGGCCCAGCCCTGGCCGGAGTGGGATCGCAAATCGTCACTTCATTCCGCGTGTCGCCCCATCTGTTCGCTCGCGCCGAGTGGATTGCCGAAATCACGGAATTCGAATGGAATCACCACTTCGCCGACGAACAACGGCGCGGCCCCTTCCGATTCTTTCATCATCGCCATGAATTGACCGCGGAGATCCGCGACGGCATTAGCGGAACTATCGTCCGCGACCTGATTACCTATGAAGTTGGTTTTGGAGCCCTGGGCAGATTGGCGGATCGGCTCTTCGTCCGCCGGCAACTGCTGCAAACTTTTGCCCACCGGCAACAGGCGCTCGAGAAATTGCTGGCGTAGAGAAACTTACAGAGGTACACTCCCAGCCGTCCTCATCCGGCCTCCTTTGCAGCCTTGGCACTTTTTCACCGGAGGCAAACCATGAACATCAATCGGGTGCGTGTTTTTGTTGGTGGCTTGGCCGGAAGTGTGGTGTGGGCAATCTGGGACCGGGTCGTCCGGCATTTTATCGTCGGCCTGGCGCGCTACCAGGCGGCGCAGAGTAGCGGTTTCTATTTGAAGACCGCCCGCTATCCGTTTTTTAGGGAACAATGGTTTTTCACAACCTTCGTCATCGCCCTGATTCTGGCCTACCTGTACGCCGCCGTGCGCCAGAAGTTGGGCGCGGGTCCGGGGACCGCATTGAAAGTCGGCCTTCTGGTGGGCTACATTGCCGCCTTCCCGCTGAATTTTTCTGAGGCTACCTGGGCACCGATGGACCGCATGATCCCATTGGGCTCGATGCTCGATCTATGGGGCGGGTGCATTATGGCCACGCTGGCAGCGGCATGGTTATACAAAGATTGAGTTCGGAAGGCCGGGGCTACTTCACCGGCTCGACCCACACCGCGGTGCCGTAGGCCAGCACTTCGGTGACGCCTTGCATGATTTCCGTCGCGTCGTAACGCGCGCCGACTACGGCATTGCCGCCGAGTTCGGCGGAGTGCTGCAGCATCAGGTCGAAGGCTTCGGAACGAGTCTTCTCGCAGAGATTGGTCAGAAGAGTGATGTTGCCGCCGAGAATGGTCTGCAGGCTGGCGCCAATGGTTCCGAAAATCGAGCGCGAGCGCACCACAATGCCGCGCACCACGCCCAAAGTCCGCACCACGCGAAAACCATCCAGCTCGAATTGCGTGGTCACCATGTTATGAGCGACCATCCGCCCGGGCGCACTGTAGCTCATGGACATTGTCTTCCTCCGTCGCTGTTGGCAGCATAGCGCTATTCCAGTTCGGCCACGATGACGAACTCGGCTACCTCATCGTCGTAACCGACGGTGAGCACGTTGGGACGGCAGCAGACCTGGCAATCCTCGACGTACTGTTGCCTTTTGCCGAGTGAGGCATCCACCGTGGTCTGGTTCCATTCACCGCAGCCGGCACATTGAAATCCAGAATAGCTCATAGTTTACGGCTAAGCGCTCAGGTTTTCTCCGTCACCGGGGCTCAAGTCAAATTGCCAGTTCTACGCGTGCTGTTGGCGCGATGACCTCAGGCCCGTCCGTGATCAAGATCGTCGCTCTGCGGGCTTCCTGGGGGCCCTGGCGGGCATCCTAGGCGATGTCCTAAACCCCACCAACGTGAATGCCGGCGAGAAAGAGTGAGCAAAACATTGCACAATCCATTGTTGATAGTATCACTTTTAGCTATACCAAGGAAAGACCGTTACAGACCCGGAACCGGAGGGCATCCCGGAAAGCTCGTCAGGAACGTGTTGCCGATGTATTTGAGGTACTCGGTGCCGATCTTGCTGGTAAAAAAGCCATCCATGGTGAAATTGCGCAGAAAAGCGAAGAACTCGATGCCCTGGCCCAGGCTGGGATCGCTCTTGGCGTTCGCGCGATAAGCGATCAGGTCGAGGATTTCCTTCTGCTGCTCGGGTGCGCATTCGATGTAAGACTTGTCGTAACGGTCGAGGCAGGCGTGCTCCAGCCACAACAGGCCTCCGCCCAGGGCGCGCTGGTAGTCGGTGTTTTCGCTGGTGAGCAGGTCAATGAACTCGGGAGCCTCAGCTTCAATGGCGCCGCCGCACTCGGCGTCGGCGGGAATGATGGTTTGGCAAAGTGAACGCAGGGTTTCGTACTCGTGCGGCGTGAAATACTTGGGCGTGTAGGCGCCTTTCGGCGAGGCAGCCTTGTCGGAAGCGACCATGTGGTGGGCATGGTCGGCGGCTTCCACGGGAATGACGCGCAGCACCGAGCCGGCGACGCCGATGGTCAGCGATTTGAGAATGTCACGCCGCGAGATGGACATGGTTGCCTCTCACCAGATTGCCGTTACAAGCTTCCCTGCCGCGCCTGCTCGATCAGATATTCCGACGCCCGCCAGGAAAGCGCGATGATGGTAAGTGTCGGATTCTTATCGGCATTGCTGACAAAGCAGGCGCCGTCGGTCACGAAGAGATTTTTCACGTCGTGCGCCTGGCAGTATTTGTTCAACGGCGAGGTCTTGGGATTGTCGCCCATGCGGACCGCGCCGACTTCGTGAATAATCGCGCCGGGATCGTAAATTCCGTTGGGGCGGCTCTCCTCATACTTCTTCTCGACGACGGTTCCCCCCGCGGTTTCAATGATCTCGCGGAAGGTCTGCTGCATGTCTTTCGCCATCCTGATCTCGTTGCCGCCCCACTTCCAGTGGAAGCGCAGTACGGGAACGCCCCAGCGGTCGACGACGTCGGGATCGATGTCGCAATAGCAGTTTTCGTTGGGAATCATCTCGCCACGGCCGCTGAAGCCAATCATCGTTCCGTAGTGATCGCGCACCGTCCGCTTGAGTGACACGCCATATCCTTCGGCCTGCCTGGCGACGTGATCGAAGTCGCCGACCATGGGCATGTCGCGGCCACCGCCAAATTCGATGTGATAGCCGCGCAGGAAATCGTTCTTGCGGTCGAACTTCCACCACGGCGTATACAGATGCATGCCGCCGGTGCCATCGTGATTGTGCGGCGGCACTTTGGCCATCTGGGGAAAGTAACCCGTGACATCGCTGCCCACAGTGTCAGTCAGATAGCGGCCGACCGCGCCGGAGGAGTTCGCCAGGCCATTGGGAAAGAGCGCGGAGCGCGAGTTCAACAGCAAACGCGCGGATTCGCAGGACCCGCCGCCGATGACAAATGCCCTGGCATGGATTTGCTGTTCGGTGCGGGTAGCTTTGTCCACGTAAGAAATAGCTTTGGCTTTGCCATCCTTGCCGACAATAACCTCGCGCGCCATCGCCCCGGTGATCAGCGTCAAGCGGCCGGTGGCCTGCGCGGGAGGAATCATCACCTGGCTGGAGCTGAAGTTGGATGCAGAGATGCAGCCGCGGCCACACTGGCCGCAATAATGACAGGCGGGGCGTCCGTTCAGCGGCTTGGTGATGATGGCCAGGCGCGCGGGAACGCAGAGGATGTTGAGCTTATCGCAGGCTTTTTTAACCACCATCTCTGAGCAGCGAGGGATGGGCGGAGGCAGAAAAATTCCGTCGGGCGCGCTGGGAATATTCTCTTTGCTGCCGAAAGACGCCGATATAGGTTTCGGCCTTGTCATAGTAGGGCGCGATGTCGTCGTACCCGATCGGCCAGTCGTCGCCCATGCCGTCATTGGAACGGCACTTGAAATCAACCGGCGCGAAGCGCAGGGCGATGCGTCCCCAGTGGTTGGTGCGGCCGCCGACGATGCGCGAGCGGAACCAGCGGAAATTCGTATCCGCATCCATGGTGTAAGGCTCGCCCTGAATTTCCCAGAAGCCGTTGGGGGCCAGGAATTCGCCGCCGAAGTAATCCTGCTTGCCGCCGACGCCCACGCCGCGATGCTCAAGCTGATAGGGCCAGACATGTTCTTTGAAGTCTTTTTCGGGATTGAGCGGCGGGCCGGCTTCGAGCAGAGCGACGCTGAGTCCGCCTTCGGTAAGGACTTTGGCAGCGGTGCCGCCGGCTGCGCCGGAACCGACGATGCAGACGTCATAAACCTTTGGCGAACGGATGACCTGGGCCATGGATGCTCAGAACCTCAGTTTAGTCAGATAGTCGCAGCTGGCCCTGGCAAATTCCATGGGGTCAGCCGGCTTGTCGTTTTCCACGAAATAATGCTTGATGCCGGCCTGCTCGGAGTGGGCGAAGATTTTCTTCCAGTCAATGACACCCTTACCGACGTCGGTCATGTCGGGAACGACCTCGTCGCCGTCGAAGTGGCCGCTGTAGACCACGCTCTTATCGGGAATTTTGCTGAAGTCCTTGACGTGCACCAGCGGAAAGCGTCCGGGATACTTGGCGAAATATTTCTGCCAATCGCCGTGGCCGATGCTGGTCCAGCCCAGATCCATTTCCATTTTGAGCAACTCGGGGTCAGACTCGGCGAGCAGGATGTCGTAAGGGCAAGCGCCGCTGGCATCGGGAACAAACTCCCGCCAATGGCAATGATAGGCGAGCTGGATGCCGTCTTTTTTCGCGATGGCGCTGCTCTTGTTGAAGGATTCGGCGGCGCGCTTATAAGGCTCGGGTTGCTGAAAGAATTCGTCATCGACGTTCGGGATGACGACGTAAGTGTGTCCGATGGTGTGGCAGCGCTCGGCGAGCGCAGGCCAGTTGCCGACGATGTCTTTGTAATAGTGCCCGGCGGAAGGTGAAACCAGGTGGTAGCGATCCAGGATGGCGCGGATTTCTTTGGCAGGCTTGTCGGTATAGAAGCCGAGTTCGATTTCCTTGTAGCCGAAGGAGGCGAGCTTGGCCATGGTGCCGTCGAAATCCTGATTGAGCACGTCGCGGACGCTGTAACACTGGATGCCGACTTTAGCGATCTTGTGTGGTTCGGCGGCCCAGGAGAACTTGCCGCGAGAGCAGCGGCGCCGGCGGCACCGGCTAGCGTTCCAAGAAAATTGCGGCGATTCATGGTTGGTCTCCGCTTGATTCGGTTTTGGCTGCCTGTCGCCCTGCGCGGACTGACATGCTTGTTTCTTAGAAGCGCAGTTTGGCAAGATAATTGTAGCTGTCGCGCGCCACTTCCATGGGATCGGCCGGATTGTCGTGCTCGACATAGTAGTGCTTCACGCCCGCCTGCTCCGCAATGTTTGAAAATGCGCTTCCAGTCAATGACGCCCTGGCCCACGGCGGTCATGTCCGGGATGACTTCGTCTCCATCGAAGGTGCCGTCATAGACGTGCTTCGGGTCGGGAAGCTTTTTGAAATCTTTGACATGGACCAGGGGAAAGCGCCCGGGATATTTGGCGAACCATTTCAGCGGATCGGAGCCGCCGACGTTGGTCCAGCCCATATCCATTTCCATTTGCACGAAGTTGGGGTCGGTGTTCTGAATCAGGATGTCGTAGGGCAGGGTTCCATCGGGACGGGGAACGAACTCCATCCAATGGCAGTGATAGGTGAGCTGAATGCCGTCTTTCTTGGCGATTTCGCCGGTGTGGTTGTAGGAATCGGCGGCGCGCTTCCAGCCATCGGGCTGACGGCGCAGCGCGCCATCAATGGAACCAATGACGAGATAGGTCTGGCCCATGATGTGGCAATGGTCGGAGACATAAGGCCATTTTTCGACCATGTCTTTGTAGTCGAATGCGCCGGAGGGCGAGGTCATGCCGAGGCGATCGAGCATGGCGCGGGCTGCTTTGGGATCGTCGATGGTGGGGCCGAATTCGATTTCCTTGTAACCGATGGCGGCGATCTTTTCCAGGGTGCCGGTGAAGTCGGCTTTCAGCAGATCGCGGATGGTATAGGCCTCGATGCCGATGCGGTCGAGTCTTGTGAGGCTCGGCGGCCCAGGAAAGATTCTTGCCGAGCATGGCAGCGGCGGTGGCGGCGGTTATGGTTCCGAGAAAATTGCGGCGGTTCATTCTGTCAGCTCTCCTCCAGTTTCGGGTTCTCCCTGTAGACTCAGCGCCTAAAGGCAGTCTGATCATGTGACATTTGCGGCACGCATGAATGCGCGCCCTGATACGAATCATTACCGTGCGCCAAGGGCGACTGCGACATCTTAGCGATTCGGGTTCCTCTAGAAGCGCAGTTTTGCCAGGTACTCGTAGCTGGCCCTGGCGCTGGCGATTGGATCTTTGGGCTCGTCGTGTTCCACGAAATAGTGCTTGATGCCGCCTTGTTCGGCGTGAGCGAAAATCCGCTTCCAGTCAATCACGCCACTGCCGACTTCGGTCATCAGGGGGACAACGTCGTCGCCGTCGATCTTGGAACCTTGAGCGACCTGGGGCTGGGAATTTTCTTGAGATCCTTCGCGTGCACCAGGGGAAAGCGACCGGGGTAGTTCGCGAAATATTGCACCGGGTCAATGCCGCCGACCGTGCTCCAGCAGATATCGAGTTCCATTTTCACCAGATTGGGGTCGCATTCCTCGCAGCAGCATGTCGTACTCAAGTTTGCCGCTTGGGCGTGGGGGTGAAATCGATCCAGTGGTTGTGGAAGGCAAATTGGATGCCGGCCTTCTTGCTCATTTCGCCGGCGCGATTGAAGTCTTCGGCGGCACGTTTGAATCCATCGGGCGCATTGCGGACGCTGTCTTCGATCCAGGAGATGACGGCGTACTTCGCGCCGATGGCATTGCAAAAGTCGAGAACCTTCGGCCCATTTGTCGCCGAGTTGATCGTAGTCGCGGTGAATGGAAGGACAGACCAAGCCGTGGCGGGCGAGCGCGGCTTTGGTCGCCTGGCGGCGATACTTTGAGCAACGGTCCTTCGACTTCGCGATAACCGATGGCGGCGACTTTGGCCAGCGTGCCGTCCAGATCCTGCTGCCAGCGCATCGCGTACGGTGTAGAGCTGGATGCCGATATTCTCGATTCTGTGCTGGTCCGCGGCCCAGGAGAGATTTCGCGCCAACAATGTCGCGGCGGCGCTCCGGTAGCGTTTCCCTAAAAAATTCCGGCGGTTCATGGTCTATAGGCCTCTTCTTTCCAGGTGTCGAAGACTCGTGATCATGCAGAAAAATTCATAGACCACGAAGTATCACGAAGGTTTTGATGTCTTCGTTCTATGGCCAGCGATCAACCCTTCACAAATTTACTCCAATCCGGAATCAGAAGCGTAGATTTGCGAGATACGCGTAGCTGTCGCGAGCCACCTCCATCGGATCCTGCGGCTGATCGTGCTCCACGAAGTAGTGTTTGATTCCGGCTTGCTCGGAATGGGCAAAGATGCGCTTCCAGTCGACGATGCCGGAACCGACTGAGGTCATATCCGCAATGGTTTCGTCGCCGTCAAAGTGTCCGCTGTAAACCGTGGTCGTGAGTCGGGCAGCTTCTTGAAGTCTTTTACATGCACCAGCGGGAAACGGCCCAGGATATTTTGCGAAATACTTCAGCGGATCGATGCCGGCCACCGAACTCCAGCCCAGATCCATTTCGATTTTCAGCAGTTGCGGGTCGCCATGTTCCAGCAGAATGTCGAAAGGCTTGTGGCCGGAAGCGTCGGGAACAAACTCCGCCCAGTGATTGTGGAAGCAAAGCTGAATGCCGGCCTTTTTGCTGGTTTCTCCGGCATGGTTGAAGGTATCGGCGGCGATCTTGTAGCCGTCGGGATTGCTGTGGAGTTCGTCGGTGATGCCGGGAATCACGATGTAGCGATTGCCCATCATTGCGCACTCTTCAAGCACGCCCGGCCACTTGTCCGTGAGTTCTTCATAGGCCCGGTGGGTGGACGGTGCGGTGATGCCGTGGCGGGCGAAGGCGGCCTTCTGCTCCTTCGGCGAGGCTTTGATGGACGAACTCAGTTCGACTTCGCGGTAACCGATGGCGGCGAGCTTGTCGAGAGTTCCCCGGAAATCCTGATTGAAAAGATCGCGGAGGGTGTAGAGCTGGATTCCGATTTTTTCAATCTTGTGCTCGGCGGCCCAGGAGAAATTGCGGGAGAGAAGGGTCGCGGCGGTCATGGTTCCCAGGAAGGTTCGGCGGTTCATACGGTGTCTCCTTTGGAAGATCGAGTATTTGAGGGGCTAAAGCCCAGATTCATTTTTCCGAGCACTTAGCGCAGGGCTGAAGCCCGGCTCCACCCTCCAAATTGATGTCCAATCAATGCGGAGCATTGCCCGCCGGACAGCCCTTTCGACTGCGCTCAGGGCAGGCGTTTGTGGAATCCCACCCTAGCGCACAAAACGCGCTAGGATGGGGCACCCATCGTTCAAAAAGTCACAACCTCTCAGGACAGGCGAGGGCGGCTGTCCCTAGGTTTGCGACAGCAGTTCATCGCGCACGTTTTTCAGCACGTAGACGGCACGTTCCACGCCGACTTCGCCGGGCAGAATGGGATCTTCGTTCTCGATACTGAGAATGCCTTGATAACCCACATCCATATAGGCCTTTACGATATCTTTCCACAGGTGGCGCTGTGGCCGTAGCCAACGGCGCGAAAAGTTTCCGAAGCCTGAGAGCGATCGTCGTCATCGGGGAAATTCAGCACGCCATATTTGGCCACGTTGTCCGCGGACATGACCGTATCTTTCATGTGCGCATGAAAAAGCGCGTTCTGCCTGCCGAGCAGATGAATGACTTCGACCGGATTGCAGCCCTGCCAGAAGAGATGGCTGAGATCGCAATTGGCGCCAATCTCGGGGCCGACGGCCTCGCGCAGACGCAGCAGCGTCTCGGGGTTGTAGACCACCATATTGGGGATCATTTCAAACGCCAATTGATGGATGCCGTGCTCGCGGGCGAACTGCGCGGCCTGCTTCCAATAGGGGATGACCCTTTCTTTCCATTGCCAGTCGAGAACCTGTTCCCACTCCGGCGGCCAGCGGAAGGTTGCCCAGTTGGGCATGGTGTCGGTGGGGCTGCCGGCGGGGCATCCGGAGAAGCCGACGATCACTTTAACATCGAGTTTTTCGGCGAGGAGGACGGTGCGGCGGAAGGTTTCAGACTCAACCTGGGCTCGTTTGGGATCGGGATGCAGCGGGTTGCCGTGGCAACTGAGCGTGGCAACTTGAATATTGCGGTCTTCGAATTTTTTCTTCCAGGCGCGCAGTTTTCCGGAGTCGTCTAACAATTCCTGCACCGGACAATGTGGCGATCCCGGATAGCCCCCGGTGCCGATTTCGACGGCTTCGATGCCCATGGCGGAGATCTTTTCGATCATGGCATCGAGGAAGAGCTTCTCGAAGACGGGATCGAACACGCCAATGGGAATTTTGCGCGGCGGGCCGGAGGGCGCAGGCGCCGCGCCGGATGGATTGGGATCGAGCGAGGCGGAAGCGACATGCGGCGCGGCAACCGTGGCGGCCAGCACACTTGCGCTGGCGCCGAGAAAATTCCGCCGGCTGGGGGAACTGGGAGAGGTCGTTGTTCAGGCATGAGTTAGATTGCGCCTGAGCATTATACGCATTGCGGAAAGTGGGAGCACGAAAAAGCAACGCGCCATCCGGATTACGGAATGAAGTCTTGCCAGAGCTTTGCGGCGAGACCGGGCTGGGAAACCCATTGCAGGCGGCCGGGATGGGAAATTGTCTGCGCATAGAGGGGGGCGCCCGTGGCCAGGCCTAGCTGCGAATAATCACTGGGAGCGCGAGCTTCCAACTTACTGGAATTGTAGGAAGGGTTCGACTCCCAGCGAATTTCGCCGGATTCGGTCAAGAGCGGGTACCAGGCCAAGCCTTTGCGTTTGCGGACCTCGGCATACTCGAAGCCATATTCGCGGTCGCAGAGCGCGCCAAACGTCATGGGCGTGGATGGATCGGCGCTGATGGTAGCGTGGGCCCAGCCCGGCGGCACGACGATGAGCGAACCGGGGCCGGCGGTGATGGCGAAGCATCTGCCGGGATCGGCGGCGGCGTGCTCCTGCATGTAGACGCAGGCGGTGCCGCTCCAGATTTCGTAGATCTCGGGCGGCGACCAGCCGCTGTGGGACGAGATGCGATGAACATGTCCTTGACTGCGCACCGGTTCGTCTCCGAGGCGTCCGGCGGCGTAGGTGACCGCGCCGAAAAGCAACATATGCCGCTGAAGTTGGGCACGGTCGGGGTGGCGGCCGACATCCATGGCGATGGCGTAGACGGGATCAGGGCCGCTGCATTTGGGATCACGCAAGCTGGGGCGAATCGCATCGAGCGAGCGCAGCTCCGGCGAGGGGCCGAAGCTGCCGGGATCGTAGGAAAATCCCAGTGGGTGGGTGAGTGCAGTGACGCCGATCCCGGGGTCAAAGGGCATGTTGCTGGACTTCCATTACTGGACTTCTATTACTGAGCTATTACTCCTGAGCTTTGATTACTCAACCGGGATTGCGCATCCCACTTCTCGCGCAGAAGGCGCGCGAGAAATGGGCAACCGGTCATTTTAAGAACCACCAATTCCAAGCAACCAAGGTCAGGCAATGTCGAAATACATTTCGTAGGGTTCGTGAAAACCCATCGAATAGAACGGGACGAACTCATCCTCACCAGACGACGGCAGCTTGAAACTCAGATTCTGACCGGGCTGGCCGAGAGCGCGTAACGAATCGGCGGAAAAGCGCCTGGGCCGTTTCACCAGAACTGTCGGGCCATAGACGAGCGCGATGCGCTTGGGATGTTGCTCGTCCACAGGCGCGTAGAGAATCTCCATGGGCAATTCGATGGAAATCTTGTCGCCGGAACTCCACTTGCGATCGAGCGTTGCCCAGGCTCCCGGACTGCACGAAACGCTTTGGCGCTGGCCGTTGACGCTGAGCGAGGCGCCTTTGCACCATCCGGGAATACGGATGCGCAGCGGCAACTGCTTGGCGCCCTCGGAACGAACGGTGAGGGTGGAAGTCTGCGATTCCGGATAGCTGGTTTCCTGGGTCAGAGTGATTCCCTTCCAGGTGACTTCCGACGGGACAAAGAGATTCACGTAGAGCGCGTCGTTGTCGTGCAGGTAAATGAGGTTGTGATAGTCGGCGATGGCTTGAGAATAGGTTCCGGAGCAGCAGCACCACTTCTGGTCCTCGCGATAAACCTTGGTGCCTCCGCCGACGCGGTAGTCGGAATAGTAAAAAGTGTGGCCGTCGGGCTGCATGGGCAGGCCGCCTCCGATGCCGTTATAAAACATTTTTTCCACCCAGTCGCCGTATTTTGCCTGGCCGGTGAAGGACATCAAGTAACGCGACAACTTGAAAATGGCCCAGGAACCACAGCCGGTCTCAAAGGTCGCGGATTTGGTATCCAGCGATTCGCCGAGGCTACCATCGGGCGGCATCAATTCTTCGTCGGGACCAAAGCCGCCGGTAGCGTAGACCTGGGTGCGCTGGAAAGAAATCGTGGGCATTGACGATGGTGTCGAGATATTTGGGATCGGACTGACCGCGTAAGACATGGCCGCGCTGCTTAAGCGTGTTGCAGTGGCTGTAGGCATGGCGATAGTCGGGCCGGGGATTCGGAGAGTTGTACAGGCTCCAATAGTTGTCGTAGTGCCAGACATCGCCAAAGTCCATATAGCGCTGATCGCCGGTGAGCTGGTAGGCGCGGTAGAGATTCTCCGACAACGTGTACCATTCCGTTCCGTCGGCGCTGAAGCCGCGTTCGCCGGACTTGCGGCACGCGGCGGGTGCGATCCAAGATTTTTGTTTGCCCAGTCGGTGATTCGTTCGAGATGCGAAATGGCATTCTTATTGCCGCCGTAAGCGTACATATCCACCAGCCCGCAGACGGTTTTCTCGTAGATGTAATGCGGGAATTGCGGCTTGCGCGAATAGTAGAAATAGCCATCGGGATCCATGGCTTTGGCCCATTCGTCAATGAGGAACGAGGCTTTGTCGAGAATGGCGGAGTCGCCTGTAGCTTTCGACATGCGCGCCATGCCGCTGATGAACTGGCCGAAGGCATTAAAGATGTCGGGATCGTGGACCGAGTTGTGGCTGGCATCGGTCCCACTCGCCGCCATACCAGCCGATGAGCGGCGTACCCGGCGCAGGCAGGCCGGCACGCTGACGAAAGCCGAGCAGCAAATTGTCATTAGGAATATTGAAGAAGAGATCGCGGGCGGCCTGATATTGGCTCTTGAAGCGGCTGTCGAGCAGCTGGACGCCGGAGTAGTCGAAGAGCTCCAGCTTGCGGGGGGCGTCGGAGTTCGCGGCAAACGCGTCGGAAGAATTCAGAAATCCGGCGGCGCAAACCGCGCCGGCCGTCAGTTTTACAAAGTCACGCCGATTGAGTTGTCCTGGCATTGGCATCTCTCCTCAAGGTCAAACAATATCTCAATTAAGACAGGCCGGTTTACGACAAATCAAAATACATTTGGTATGGTTCCCGAAAGCCGACGGAATAGAAGGGCACGAACTCGTCATCCACCGAATGCTTCCGACGAAAACTACCAGATTCGGTCCGTTTGGCAAGCGCGGAGGGCGAACCGGCAGACAACGCTTCGACTCTCCGCACCAGCACCACTGGCCCGTAAACCGTTGCCACCCGATTGGGATGCTGCGGGTCCACGGGCACGCAGGCAAGCTGCATTGGCAGATCAATGGAGACCCGATCGCCAGAATTCCATTTACGTTCAACCGTCGCCCAACTTCCGGGATTGCACGCGACGTTCTGCTTGGCTCCATTCACACTGACGGAGGCTCCATAGCACCACGCCGGAATACGGACACGCAGCGTAAACCGCGCTGCGTCCGGAGTATAAATCGTGAGATTCGAGGTTGGCGACTCGGGGAAACTTGTGTTCTGAGTCAACCGAACTCCGTTCCAGAAAACCTCCGACGGCACAAAAAGGTTCACATAAAGGCTGCTGTTGTCGTGAAAGTAAATAAGGTTGTGGTAGTCGGCGATGGCCTGGGGATAGGTTCCAGAACAACAACTCCACCACTGATCGTCGCGGTAAACCTTGAGGCCGGCTCCAACCCGGTAATCGGAGTAGTAGAAGGTGCGCCCGTCGGGCTGCAGAGGCAGGGCGGCGCCAATGCCGTTGTAGAGCATTTTTTCAGCCCAGTCTCCGTATTTGGCTTCGCCGGTAAAACTCAGCAGATACCGCGACATCTTGAAAATGGCCCAGGAGCCGCAGGTGGTTTCGAAGGTGTCGGCGCGGGTGTCGAGAGCACCTCCCAGGCTGCCATCGGGAGGCATGAGCTTTTCTCCCGGTCCGAAGCCTCCGGTCGCATAAACCTGCGTCCGCTGAAACCAATCGTGCGCGTTGACCAGGGTGGCGAGATATTTCGGATCAGAGGTGACCGCGTACGACATGGCTGCACTGCTGAAGGTGTTGACATGGCTGTAGGCATGCCGGTATCCGGGCTTGCTTTCGGAGGTGCCATTGAAGATGCCCCAATAGTCTTCATAGCGCCAAACATCGCCAAAGTTTTTGTAGCGCTCATCGCCGGTGAACTGGTACGCGCGGTAGAGATTCTCCGGCAACGTGTACCATTCCTGCCCGCCAGCGCTGAATTCCCTTTCGCCGGGACGAGGCAGCCGGCGAGCGCGATCCAAATTCTTCTCCGCCCATGAGGTGATGCGTTCGAGATAACCGATGGCATTCTTGTTGCCGCCATAGGCATACATGTCGACCAACCCGCAGACCGTCTTCTCATAGATGTAGTGGGGAGTGTAGAGATGGCGCGGATAGGGATAAAAGAAACCGTCGGGCTCGATGGTTTTTGCCCATCCCTCCATTAACGTGGAGGCCTTGTCGAGCAGTGCGGCATCCTTGGTGGCCTTGGCCATGCGGGCCATGCCGCTGAGATATTGGCCGAAAGCATTGTCTTCCCCGTGATACCAACCACCCATGGGAACGCCCGGAGCGGGCAGACCGGCGCGCTGCCGGAAATCCAGTAAGAGATTGTCGTCCGGAATATTGAAAAAGACGTCGCGGGCGTGTTCGAGCTGGCTCTTGAAGCGGCTGTCCAGCAACGTGACTCCCGCGTAATCGAAGAGTTGGAGCTTCTGCAAGGAATTGGGCGCGGTGTCCGATGGCGTGGTCATTCGCTACTTCAGTTTACTGCTTTCGTTCCGCAGTGATGCCATAGATCAGCAAAGCCGTATCGCCGGCTGCATAGCCGGAGCCGGTCTGATTGGGAAGGCTGATCAGCGGGCGCTCGGCGGGCAACGGCTTCAGGGTAACGATGATGCGGTCGATCATTTTGGGTTTCACGGGCAGTGTGTACATAAATGTGCGGTATTGCTCGTAGCTTTCTTCCTTAACGTAGTCGATGACCGGCGTAGCGAGCAAAGCCACCGGATTCAGCTTCGTGGAGGAGACAATGAAGTTGCTACGGGTCACTTCGAGTCCCCAGCGCAACGGGACTTGCTGCCGCTCTCCATCGTTGTAAACGACGGTGTAACTACCCATGATCTCGCCGGTCCCGCCGCGCGTCGGGTAGCCGTCGGGAACGGTGACGTTGCCCAGAAAATGCAGGCGACCAGCTAAGCCGTGTACGGGAATTTCGACGGTCTTGCCGGTGAGCACGACGAGCGGACGAGTGTGCTGTTCAATCTGTGGAGTTTCAAACGGAATCGGACCGATGAGGAGTTGCGGCGCGTCCCAGGTCCAGAAGTGGCCGCCGGCCTTCTCTAAGTAATCGCCGAAGTTTTCCTTCCAGTAGGCGGCGACTTGAGACTGCAATTGGTCCCAATCCGCGGTTTGCTGCGACGCGACCAATTGCAAGGGAATTTCGGTGAATGTGCTATTCGCATCGGCGGTGATTGGCGGCGCCGGCAAAAGGATGGGCGTGCGCGGCGGAGGCGCGGGCTCGCCGAGATCGTAGTGGAAGAGTTCCGCCAGCCGCGAAAATACATCGGCGCGAACCTGGCGGTCGGCGGTGACAACGCCTTCTACCAGGGTGGGACCATCCATGGAAATATCTTCGCGGCCGTATTGCGTCATGTCGGCCCACTCCCAAAACCAGGTACCGGCAAGGCGGCCTTGCTGAATGAGCGAGCCCAGGGCGCGTACCTCGACATCCAGCATGCGAGGTAGTTTGCCGACGGGGCCACCCCATTCGGAAAAAATAATCGGCTTGGAGTCGCCGAAACTTTTGACCACATCGCTGAAAGGTCTTCACCTGGTAGGTGTAGGGATGAGCCGTGTAGAAATCGAAACCGGCGTCATCGAACATGCGCTTCATGGTTTCCAGTTTGTCATCTGGCGCGCTGGGGCCCGGCATGGAGAAAAACACATCCGGCTTCAGCGCCTTGATTCTTTGACGGGCATCTTTCATGACCTCCAGGGTCGGAGTGCTTTCGTTGGCCAGCAGGATGGCGAAGAGCGCCGGATTGTTCCAGTCGCGCTGCACGGTGCGTTCCAGATTGTCGACGCCGGTTTCGAGGGTGGACGGGGGAGCTTTGCGGAAGTCGATCCAGGTGAGGCCGGACTCTTCGCTGACGAAAATTCCTTCGCGAGCCGCCGCCTGCAAATCGCGGGGATCGTGCGGGTAATGCACCAGCCGCACCGAGTTCGCCCCCATGGATTTGATCATGCGGAAGTCGTCCTCAATTTGCCGATTCGTCAAGGTGTAACCCTGATCGGCATACAGGTTGTGGCGCGCCACGCCTTTGAAGACGAAGGGATGTCCGTTCAAGATGAATTTGTTGCCCGCGATCACCAGGCTGCGAAAACCGGTTTCGGTGGAAAAAATGTCGCGGCCGTGGCTGGATTCCAGAGCGACGGAAAGCGTGTAGAGCTGCGGATGTTGCGGCGACCAGAGGCGAACATTGCCGGTCCTCCATTGCAGCGAGACCACGGTTTGCCCGGCTCTCACGTTTGCGCTTTGCTGCACATGCGATACGCTGGCGTCATTTTCCCGAAGATCGGCGGAGAGCTGGATGTCTTGGGCTGAGGCGCCGCGGACAAAAACATCCAGCTTGCAGCCGGCGGACTTGAAATCGGGAGAGAGGGTGTAGCTCAGGCGAGCATTTTCGATGTAGGGATCGCTGCGAATCTCCGCGTAGGCATCGTAAATAATTCCGCCGGAGCTTTCCCAGGCCGCCGCCGGTCCGAGACCCATGGGAACCTGCCAGTCGGCAATCTCCATCTCGATTTGGTTTGGACCAGCCTTGACGAAGTCGGTGACGTCGAAATCGTGGCGGATGTAAGGACCGAGAGTTCCAGCTTCCTGTCCGTTGACGCGGAGAATACCGTTGCCGGCGATGCCTTCGAAGCGGAGGATCACACGCTGTCCTGCCGAAATTGCGGGGAAATCCACGGGTCGCACCAGACGCGCCGTTCCCACCGGCCGATAAGATGACGGGACGGGAATGGAATCATAAAAACGCCCGGCAATCCAGCGCTGCCAGTATCCAGAGAGTGAGATCCGCTGTTGGCCAACGGCGGACAAGGAGCCGATCAGGAGCAACCCCAGAACGAAGATCGCGGAGCGCCTCATGCTTTCACCTTTTGAGGATTCTTTTTGGACGCAGCAACCGGCGCGGTTTTCCTGCCCGCGTTTTCCAAGGCGGCATACTGCTCCAACACCATTCGCGCCAGTTCGGAATCCGGCTCCAGTCCGCAGATTTGTTGCAGCGCGGCTTTGACGCCTTCGGTCTTTATGAGTTCCTGCAGGCGGAGGGCGGCGGAATCGCTGGCACACCGGTAGCGAAGAGCGGCGGCAATGGATTGCGCGAGGGCCACCGGGCACACACCGTTCTCCAGCGCAAGAGTCGCGGGCCCGACCAGGCGGTCGTGCAGACCCAGTTTACGAATGGGATCGCGCGCATTTCGTTCGATGGGATCGACAATTTCCGTTTTCTGATATTTGGCCAGCGCTGCGTCGGCGAAGGTGCGTTGATCCTCAGGATTGAAACCGTAACGGCGGATGAGGGCTTCGCTGGCTTCCCTCCCGGCTTGAGCGGCCAGCCGCGAAATTTCCGGATCATTGGCGGCATCGCTCAGTTCGGTGAACCCGCGCAGGTGTCCCAGGTAACAGACCACAGCGTTGATGGCGTTGTAGGTGAATAGTTTCTGGGTGAGGCGCCCCTGAAAGTTTTTCTGCAGATCGAGGCCTGGGATCTGGGGCAGAGTTCCGCGCAGAGCGTCGGCATCCAGCGGCATCTGCCAGGCATTCTGGACTTTCAGGCTGAGCGGATCGTTCTGGCGCATCTCCGCGGTCGGCTCAATGCAAGAGCGCAGTACCAGAGCCTCGGCAACCCCGACGTGGGCGCGGAACCATTTACGATCCGCCTCGGGCAAGCGATCCTCAATCATGCCGCGCAGCCATTTTGCCGGCTGATAGTAGTTTTCGCAGAGGACGACGTTCAAATATTTGGCGGGGGCGGTTTCCTCTAACTTTTGAAAACTCGCGGCTAGAGTTGGCGCAATTTGCGGAAGATTTCCGCCCCCGATGGAAACGAAAACGATGGATGAGTTGACGATGGCATCCGTAATGGCTTCCTGATGATCGGAATCCAATACCTGAAAATTCTGGACTACGAGGTTCTTGTCCGGGGCGCCCATAACTTCAATGGGATAACTTCTGCGCTCCCGTAAGAGCTCCGCCAGCGCTCTGGATTTCTCGACGAAAATCAGGTCGTAGCCGGCCAGGGTGAGGAGATGCGCGATGAATCCGCGCGCGATCTTTCCCGCGCTGAAAATTACCGCGCTGGGCCGGGATGAGGCGTCCTTGGGCAGCTCGACCATTTGTTGGTGGAGTTTGTGCATGACATCTTTCATCGCTGGATAAAGCTCGCGGTATATTTCGAAGAGGCGCGAATAGCGCGTTGCCAGTTGCTCGTCGGGCGACACGCGCTGCGCGACACCGCTCATGGTGGCGATCGCCGAAGCATAATCGGGGTAGAGCTCCGAGCCAATCGCAGCCAGCATCGCCGCTCCGCGCGCGGCCACGAGATTTGTTTCATTGACTGCGATTGGGCGATTCAGGGCACTGGCTTTGAGCCGGTTCCACAGCGAAACCCGCGCCGCTCCTCCGGAGATGTGCATTTGGGCGCCTGGCCGGCCGGCAGTGCTTTCGACGAGATCCAGCACCTGCTTCATGCCGAAGGCAACGCCTTCGAGAACGGCGCGGGCCATATGGCCATGGCCATGAGGGGTTCGCAACCCAACGAAAGCGCCGGAGGCTTGTGCGTCCCACACCGGGGCGCGTTCGCCGAGCAGGTATGGCAGGAACAACAATGGTTCCGAATCGGTTGGCACTTCTTCCGCCGCGGCGGCCAGATCATCCCACGCCATGCCGCTGGTCCGCCGGAACCAATCCCAGGAACCTCCACCGCAGGAAGAGACACCATAGAGCAGGTAGAGGCCGGCAATGTAAGGAGCGCAGGTGAGTTGCGGGCAGCTGCGATTCTCTGCAGAGATGACGGTTCCGGTGTGGTCGCTGGTCCCAGTGATGCTGAAGCTATCGCCCTCTCGCAGGCCGGTGCCCAGGGCGGAGGCATTGAAATCGTTGATTCCAGTCATGACAGGAACACCGGCTTCAATTCCAGTTTCTTCCGCAGCCTCACTGGAGATTCGTCCTACGATGCCGTAAGGCTCGGTCAGCCGTGGCAGAAGATCGGTGCGCAGGCCGAGAGATTGGAGGACTGCGGTGGCGACACGGCCGGTCTTCAGATTCACCAGGCCCCGGCTGCTGGAGACGTCGGTGGCGAACTCTCCGGTAAGTTTGAAGTTGATGTAATCCTTGGGCTGGAGAAGTGCGTGGGCCTGAGTGAGAGTTTCTTTTTCGTGCTTCTCAAACCACAAGAGACGAGGCAGAGGCCAGGTGGGCGACGGGGGAAGATCGATGCCCAATTCTTCCGCCAACTGCTCGCGGGAAATGCACCGATAGAGTTCAGCCACACATTCGTGAGCGCGAGTGTCCCAATAAACCAGCGCCGGCCGCAGCGGTGCGCCATCACGCCGCACAAAAGTTGGCGCGCAAATCTGGCTGGTCATGCCGACGGCGGCGACGCGCTGCCCGGGATGGGTTTGCAAAACTTCGCGGACACTCTGCCGCACTGCCTCCCACCAGGACTGTGGAGACTGCTCGAAGCATTCGGCGCGAGGTGCTGACGTTGGGTAGGTGCGGGTTGCCATTCCTAACAACGCGCCGATTCCGGAAAAAAGCCCTACCTTGGCGGACGAAGTCCCAATGTCGATCCCGAGAAAACAGTCGGTGGAGGGCATGGCGAAGCACCTATTTTGGAAGACCGAAACAGCAATTGTAAATCAAGAATGATTGTTTTTGCCTGAAACGAGCAACTATTTGTCTCATTCAAAGTATTACGAGCGCCCGCAACTCAGGCGCGGCGAACCTGCAGGCCCCGCGCCACAAAAGGCGCAATCGCGTTGTCGGCAGCCCCGGAGTCGGTGATGAGCAGGTCCACATCTTCGATGCCACAGATGCGGTAAGTAGAGACGGTCTGCAGCTTGCTGTGATCGGCCACCACAATCCTTTGCTTGGCGTTGCGAATCATTACCCGGATGGCGCTGGCTGCGTCAGCATTGCGGGCGCTCAATCCTTTCTCTGGGTGAATCCCCGCCACCCCCAAAAACAACTTGTCGGGGAAGATGTGCTGCATGGCCGCTTCGGTGAGCGGCCCTACCAGAGAAAACCAGTTAGGACGAAGCGTGCCTCCGACAACGACGACCTGGAGGTCCTGATGCTGGCTCAACTCCATCGCCATATTCACACTGTTGACCACCACCGTGATGTTCTTGCGATGACGGAGACTGCGAACGACTTCGGTGGTGGTGGTGCCAGGGGCGAGACAAATAGTTTCTCCATCCGCGATGAGATCGGCGGCGGCAATGGCGATGCTCCGCTTCTCCGTGGCATGCTCCTCCATCTGCTCGCGGAAAGAAGAATCATGAAAGGGCTCGTAAAGAAGCGGGGCGAGGTTCACCGCGCCGCCGTGGGTCCGGCGCAGCATGCCGCGGTTCTGGAGTTCGTCCAGATCGCGCCGGATGGTCGCAATCGATACTTTTAGCTGCGAGCACAAGTGCTCGGCGGAGATTTCTCCCGATTGTTGCAATAACCGCAGAATGTATTCGGATCTTTGCTTGGCAGATTGGCGAGTTTTCATTGCAACTCTAGGGGACACAAACAACGCGGGCGACTACCTGCGGTATTCTACGCGAGCCGGAAACGTAAGCGCGACGCGAAAGGGCGCGTTTCGTTGATGGTCGAGTAAATCATTAAAGATCGTAACCGCCGAGTTCGCAAAGGAAACGCTGGAGAACGCCGAAGGCCGGGCGCTTTACAGGCGGGGTGATCCGAATTCCCTCTTGTAGAATAGTTGCTTATGGCATGGCTACGGAATCGGCTGGGACTAGGGGCACTGCTGCTCGCGGCGGCGGTGGCCGTGGCGATCGATCCCTCCCCGATTTTTCGTGAAGTTCCGCCCAGCGAGAGCGGCATTACATGGGTTCACACCAATGGGATGTCGCCAAAACGCTATCTGCCGGAATCCACTGGCCCCGGGGTCGCGATTTTCGACTACAACAACGATGGACTGATGGACATCCTGCTGGTGGATGGCGGGACGAGCAGCTTTTTCAAGCCGGACAAACCGCTGCATCCCATGCTTTATCGCAACAACGGCAATGGAACTTATACGGATGTTTCCGTACAGGCCGGCCTGACCGCGGACATCTTCGGACATGGGGTTGCAGTGGCTGACTACGACGGGGACGGATACAAAGACATCTTTATCAGCGGCTTCGGCAAGTGCGTGCTTTACCACAACAACGGGAACGGGACATTTACCGATGTGACCGCCGGCAGCGGGATTGCGGAAACGCAGTGGGGAAGCAGTGCGGTCTGGTTCGATTACGACAACGACGGCAAGCTCGATCTGTTTGTGGGCGAATTTGTGGACTATTCGAGCCTGCGGTCGTGCTCAGCGGCGGAGTCGTATGGTGGCGCCATGAAAGGACCGGATCAGCAACAGGCGTACTACTGCAATCCGAAACTGTTCAAGCCCATGCCCAGCCAGCTTTATCACAACCTGGGAAACGGCAAGTTTGCCGACGTGAGCGACAGCACAGGAATCGGATTGCAACCGGGCAAGGCCTGGGGAGCGGTCGCCACCGACATCAACGGGGACGGCTATATGGATTTATTCGTCTCCGATGACATCATGCCGAACTACTTGTGGGTGAATCGCGGCGGCAAGAAATTTGAGGAGATGGGAGTCGAGGCCGGCATCGGCTACAGCAGTGAGGGTGCGGTGCGCTCCGGCATGGGGGTAGACGCGGGAGACTTCGACCAAGACGGCCGTCAGGACCTGGTAGTGGGAAACATCGATACGCAGACGACATCCTTGTACCACAATATCGGGCAGGAAACGTTTGATGAGGTCAATCTCAAGATGGGCGTCAGCCAGGCCACGCGCATGATGAGCACCTGGGGGACACGTTTCTTCGACTATGACAATGACGGCTGGCCTGACCTGATCATGGTGAACGGGCATCCCGATGACTCCGTGGAAAGCCGGAATGGCGGGATCACGTGGCACCAGCCGATTGTGCTGATGCACAACGCAGCCGGCACGAAAATGGAAAACGTGAGCGCCTTGGCAGGCGCGGCGTTCACCAAGAAGTACGCCGCGCGGGGATTAGCGGTGGGAGATTTGAATAACGACGGGTATCCCGACGTGGTCTTCGCCGAAAATGGCGGGCCGGCGCATATCTTGATGAATACGGCAGCCAGCGGAAATAACTGGCTGGGATTGAGCCTCCACCCGAAGACAACGAACCCGGAAGCGACGGGAGCCATGATCCGCTGGAGCGTGGGCGGCAAAGTATTCTCCCATTTCAAGACCGCGGGCGGAAGCTACCTCTCGAGCCATGATCCGCGGGAAATTCTTGGAGCCGGGCAAAGGACAGGTCGAGTGGGTGGAGATTAAGTGGCCCCGTCCCAGCCAGACGGTAGACCGTATCGTGAAACCAGCCATGAACCGCTACATGGTGATCACCGAAGGCGAGAGCGCCGGCAAAGAAGGCTCGTCCAAGAAATAGAAAGTTCTCCGGAGCGGCAGCTCCCGCGGCTAACAGAATCAAACCAAACTGTATTCCACCGGAATTGTCTTCGAGGCCCGCACTACCCCTCGTTCTTGCAAGCGCTGCACATGCCCATACAGAGCGTACTGCAGAAGATCATCCATATCCTTCGGCCAGGAGCCTAATTTCGGGCTGAGATCATGCTCAATTTGCTTCAGTGTCGCGGTGCGATGCGTCTTCAGATATTCCTTGATCAATTCATCGGCACGTTCCACAAACTTGCGGGTTTTGGCGAGGAACTCTTTCACTTGCGGCCCATGCGCCGCGGGCCAATGTCCGGTAAACATGTGCTCGATGGGTTGATTCTCCAGGAAGTGAATGGTAGCCAGGTAAGCGTCGACGGTGAAGTAGGTGGGGCCGAACGCCATCTTGCCGTCAATCGTGGGGTAGCCGTCGGTCTGGACGGCGTCGCTGGTAAATGCCGCTTTATTTTTTTCGTCGTAGATGGCCAGGTGTCCTTCCGAATGACCGGGCACATGCCAGACTTTGAGCTTCCAGTCCTTGGAAACGTCCAAGGTTTGGCCGCCACTGAGCAGCACATCAATCTTGCAGCGATTCGGGGAATAGACCATACCATCGCGGCTGGAACCGAGACCGTGCTCGCGGGCCAGAAAGTTGTAGCGGTTCTGGTAGAGATTTTCCGGATCCTCGATGAGTTCGCGGTCGCCGGCATGGCAGGCCAACGCGGTGGTCGGCGAGATATCCTTCACCGTTGGCAGGCCGCCATGATGATCTCCGTCCGCGTGCAGGGCGATGACCATGGAAAGGCGATTGGCGGGAACACCGATTTTCTCCATGTAGGGGAAAATCGCGGACTCGGGGGTGGTGACCACCCCGGAGTCAAGCAGGATTACGTTGTCTGCTCCTACGAATAAGTATTGCTGAATGTAACGGTCGCCAAACTGCGACTTGATTTCATGGACATTTGGGAAGATTTGCATGCCTGAATAATAGCTGTTTCCGGACGCAGGTTCCAAACCAGCGGCCAGCAAGCAGAAATAATGATCCACGAAGTTGCACGAAGGATTCGATTGCGCGATGGCTGTAGAATGACGGCTTATGCTGCGCCGTGTACAGCTTCGAGCGGCCGTTCTGGTTTTGGCCTTAGCAACCGGCTGCTTTGCGGATGCCAGCCGGGACGCCATCGCTCAGGCGTCCAATCTGTTCCGTGCCGGCAAGGTCAAGCAGGCGGAAAGTGTACTGCGCACCGCCTCCACGGCCGATCCTAATTCCGCGCCCCTGCACGGCGCCCTGGGAACGCTGTTGCTCAAGCAGCATAACTACGAAGACGCCGTCCAGGAGCTGGGACTGGCCTCGCAGCGGGATCCCGACTCCGCGGAATATAGCCTTTTGTTGTCAGAAGCGCTGATTGGATGGAAGCACTATGGGGTCGCCATTGAGTTCCTGAATGCGGTGCGCGGCAAGTTTGGCGACGAACCGCAGTTTCACTACGATCTGGGCCTGGCGCAGTACAACATGAACAAGATGAACGAGGCTCAAAAGGAATTTCAAGAGGCGGTTCGTCAGGTTCCGAATTTTGAACGAGCCGAGTTCCTATTGGCCGCTTGTTTTGCCTCGACCGGCGATCCAACGAGAGCAGTCGATATCCTGCATAAGCTGGTCAAAGAACACCCGAGCAATGCAATTTACTGGGTAACCCTGGGGCAGATTCTGGCGCCCACCGAGGGAAGTGGCGAGGAAGCCGTGCGAGCCGTGCGCCGTGCGCTGCAATTGGCGCCGAACGAGCGGCACGCTCAGTATGTTGCCGCGACCGTGTACGTGGAGACGGGAAATTTTGCCGACGCTCGCCCACTACTCGAACGCCTGGAGAGAGTGGACCCTAAGGTGCTGTCCATTCATGTGCAACTGGCGCGGGTTTACTCCCGGCTGGGCGAGCACGATCTAGCGCGCAAGGAAAGCCAACTTGCCAATGAATTGCAGAACACCTCAGCGGGCCAACTGCCACCCGGACAACCAACCGGCGATTCTGCACAGCCGTAGCTTGGTGCGAGGCAGGACAAATTCTGGAAGCTCACTTCCCGTTATCCATCAAAGCTTGCAGCATGGTTCGAAACACAACCATCCCTGGATCGTCGAGGCCGATGGAGCGGTCACCAAAGATGCGGGCCCGCCCAACCTGTGCCGGCTTATTTCGTAGACGGTCCATGGTTTCCTGGGTGGCGCTCAGCGCGGCTTGCAGAATTTTCGCGGGATCATTCAGGCCGTCAGTGGCACGAGCCGCGGCGTCGAGCACATCCAGAACCGTCTTATCGCCAAGCGAAGCCTTGCCTCGCGTCGCCATGGTTTCGAATGCAGTTCTGAGCAGGCTGGACATTTCCGACCAGGGAATTTCCTTGCGGCCCTTGGTCGCCTTAGCGACACTCATGAGCGCGAAAGCCAAAAGGGTGCCAAAGCTGGAGCCTGACTCTTTGGTGAAAGCGTGTGCGCAGGTGAGGAGAGCCTGGCCCACATCATCGGTGAACCCAGGCAACGCCTGTATGACGTTCGCGGCGCCGCGGCTCATGGTGACGCCGAGATCGCCATCGCCGAGTTTTCCATCGAGGGCGTTGAGTTCACCCGCCGACGCTTCCATACGGGCGGCGATGCGCTGCACTCCCTGAGCCAACGTTGCTGTGGTGAAACCCGGGGTCGTATCCATAACTTTTAAGACGTTGCTCTTCGGTGGTCAGATTTTAGCGCTTAGAGGCGCAGTAAATTCTTCATCGCTCACATTGCCGGTATTGCGTACCCCGGCAGGCTCGAAACATATAATTTGGGCTTCTTCATCCGCGCAGGTCCGGTGTTCCAGGCCGTGCGGCACGACCACGCATTCTCCCGGTCCCATCGAAACGACGTGATCCTTGAACTCCACCCGAAATTTTCCCTTCCAAACCAGGAAGAGTTCATCTTCATGTTCGTGATGATGCCAGGGAAACTCTCCTTTGACCTTGATGATTTTCACCTCTTGACCATTCAGCGCTGCGACGACCTTGGGGCGCCAATGTTCGGAGAATAAGCCGAATTTATCGTTCAGATTAACCTTGGACGGCATAAGCTTGCTCCTGACTAAACCTTCCAGAACGCGCACGCCGCGGGCGCTTTGAGGAGGCGTTCCAGTTCTTCGTCCAGCCGGCAAAGGGTGAGTGATGCGCCCGCCATCTCCATCGAGGTGGCATACCGCCCGACCAGGGGATGCGCAATTTCGACTTTGAGATCGGTCAGGCGCGCAGCTACCCGGCGATAAAGAATGTAGAGTTCTTCCGGGGGAGTGGCGCCAAGGCTGTTCACCAGCACGGAAACGCGATCTTTTGGGCCGAGCGATACATCCGCCAAAATGCGGTCGAACATTTCGTCGGCAATCTTATCCGCGGGCTGCAGGGGGCCGCGCTGCACTCCTGGCTCTCCGTGAATGCCCATACCCATTTCCATTTCATGTTCCCCAACGGAGAATGTCGGCTTGCCGGCTTGCGGAACCGTGCACGGCGAGAGCGCCACGCCGATGGTGCGGCAGGCATCAGCTGCCTTCTGCGCGATGCGGGTCACGACGGCCAGGTCGTTTCCACTTTCCTCCGCAGCCGCTCCGGCGATCTTGTACGCATAGACGATACCGGCTACGCCGCGCCGCTTCGCGGCTTGATCCTTGGGCGCGCTGGCCACGTCATCGGTGAGCAGCACGGTGGTTGACTTGACGTCCTCCATCTCAAGCATTTCGCCGGCCATGTCGAAGTTCATGACGTCTCCGCCGTAATTGCCATAGAGACGCAGCACGCCCGCGCCAAAATTGGCGGCGCGCATAGCCTCCGCCATTTGCTCGGCGGAGGGAGACGCGAAAACATTGCCGATGGCGCAGGCATCGAGCAAGCCCGGGCCGACGTAACCGGTAAAGACCGGCAAATGGCCTGAGCCTCCGCCGGAAACCACACCGACTTTTCCGGGCCGCGGCTTCCCTGCCCGCTTGATCACCCGGCCACCGCTGCCGGCACGAACGTAGTACTCAGGGTGCGCCCGGCAGAGCCCGTCCAGCATTTCATCAACGTAGTCGGCAGGATTGTTGAGGATCTTCTTCATGTCAGCCTCTCTTGCAACGTTATCCGATCGCACGGGGTTCCAAGGCTACCTAAAATATCAGAAATGGAGCCATCCGGTCTTCGTTCCTGGCTCCATGGCAGTCTAAAAGCAAAATCTTAAACCGCAGAGTTCGCCGAGAACCGCGAGCCGAGCCCGCGGAGACTCGGGAGCGGGGCTCGCCTCTCGGATGAAATTTTGATTTTCCGTTAAAATTGTCTGCGAATGAAAGCGATCGTGGTTTCCCAACCTTCTCAGTTTGAACTCACCACTCTTCCTACCCCTGATTGCGGACCGGATCAAGTCGTCATCCGCACCAACTCCTGCGGAGTTTGCGGCACGGATCTCGAGATACTGCGCGGCTCGCTGCCGCCAGGATTTATCCGCTTTCCCGTAGTGCCCGGACATGAATGGACCGGCACCGTCGAAGAAGTTGGAAAGAACGTGAAAAACCTGAAGGCCGGCGACCGGGTTTCGGTCGAAGGGTATCTCGACTGCGGCATTTGCAAGCACTGCCTGGCCGGGGAGCGGAACCTCTGCGAGACTCATCAGCAAATCGGGATGACGCACAACGGCGGCTTCGCCGAGTATGTGGCCGCTCCGGCGCGCTCCTGCCATAAAGTCGCCGATCACGTGACGCTGGAAGAAGCAGTCATGGTCGAACCGGCAGCCACGGTCGTACGCGCCATTGAACGAGCGCGGCTAAAGCCCGGGGTGAAAGCGGCGGTGGTCGGCTGTGGGCCTATCGGGCAGGTGGCGGCGCGCGTGCTGGGATTGTATTCCCCCTCCGCAATTCTTGGCATTGACGCATCCGAGACACAGAGGCCGATGGCGCTGCGCGCGGGCATGACCGACTTCACTACGAACCTCGATCCCGAGGAACTGCGGCAAATGAGTGGCTGGGAGGGCTGGGATGTGGTGATGAATTGCGCGGGCGGCACCAAGGCCACCGAACTGAGCTTCGCTTTGGCGCGGCGCGGTGCAACGGTGATCCTCATTGGCGGCGCGCCGGATGGTCAAACCGCTTCGATTCCCGGCAATCGTTTTGTGATGGGAGACCTGCAGGTAGTTGGTGTCTGCGGCTACACCAAGGATTCCTGGGCGCGAACCCTGCTACTTCTGGAGAAGGGCGAGCTGAAATTTCAGGACTTAATCACCCACCACGTTGCTTTGGCAGATTTCAAGCGGGCCGTGCAGTTGGTCGGTTCGAAATCCGAGCCGATGGGGAAGGTGATGATTACGTACCAGTGAGGATGAAGGCCGGATCTTTGTGCTAACGTAGTACCTTCCGACTGCAGCCACATGCTCCGCGCGCTGATCGCGGACTTCGCCCGGAATTTCAAGACTGTTCGGAGGACTCAATGGTTGATCTTAACCGCCGGCAACTACTTGGAGGCATCGGAGCTGCCGTGGTCGCTGGCGCCATGCCCGCCGCGCAAGCCGCGGATAATTCCAACAAAGAACCGCCGAAAAAAACGGGCGGAATGCCGCTCGACCTGAACGACTTCCAGCCCAAGAGCATGTTGCATGTGCCGGTGACCGATGTGCAGCGCTCCAAATTTCCGATGATTGACATTCATACGCATATCACCTGGCAGAAGGGCGATGACCACGGCGTTTCCGTTGGCGAAGAGATGACCTATAACGCGCCGCCCGAAGAACTGCTCGAGGTGATGGACCGGAAGAATCTGCGGATGATGGTCAATCTGACCGGTGGCTGGGGCAAGGGCTTAGAAGAAGTCATTGCACGCTATCAGACCGCTCACCCGGGGCGGTTCGTCGTCTTCACTACTCCCTACTTCGAAAAATCCAACCAGCCCGGGTATCCAAAGCTTCAAGCGGACATGATTCACCAGGCACGGTCGGCGGGCGCCTACGGTCTGAAGGTCGAAAAAATTCTGGGACTCTATTTGCGGGAAAACGTTGGCACCGGGCCGCTGGTCAAGGTGGATGATCCGAGGTTTGATCCCATGTGGGAAGCCTGCGGAGGGCTGAACATGCCGGTGGCGATTCACACCTCCGACCCCGAGGCCTTCTTTTTGCCCATTGACCGCTTCAATGAGCGGTTTGAGGAGTTGAATAACCATCCCGATTGGTCGTTTCATGGAAAGGATTTTCCCAGCAATGCCGAGTTGCTGGAGGCGCGCAACCGCATGTATGCCAAGCATCCCAAGACCAATTTCATTTCGCTGCACGTAGGCAACGACGCGGAGAACCTGGGATATGTTTCGGAATGCCTGGACCGCTTTCCGAATATGTACGTGGATCTGGCCGCAAGAATCGGCGAGATTGGCCGCCAGCCGCGCAACTCACGCAAATTCTTCGAGAAGTATCAGGACCGCATTTTATTCGGAACTGACGCCGTTCCCCACGACAAGACCACGCCGCAGCAGGCCTTCGGGGACAAGCTCTACGAGATCTATGCCCGCGCGCTCGAGACTGAAGACGAATATTTTGATTACGCGCCGGCGCCCAAGCCTCCGCAGGGCCGATGGTGCATTTATGGGCTAGGTTTGCCCGATAGCATATTGCGCAAAGTTTATTATGAGAACGCCGCGCGGTTGTTGGGCGTCACCATTACCGTTTAAGATTTCGCACTGCATTCCACTTTGACGTCGGAGAAAAACAAACATGTCGGAAGATCATTTGATCCGCAGAAATTTTCTGAGTCGCCTGGCCATGCTGGGCGGTGCGGCCGTCGGGTGGCGCTGCTGTCGCGGCTCACGGCCAGAGCGCACCTCACGTTGAGGGCGGCCCGTACCGCTTGCCGGAGTATGCGTGCGCTCAGGATTATGTTTCGCTGAAGCAATCGAGCTATGACCGCAGCGGTGGCAACGGCGACAGCTGGCCGGTTCCGGCCGGCGCCACGAAAGAAGTTTTCAACGCGACCGGCCCGGGCGTGATCACGCACATCTGGTTCACCATCGCAGCGGAGAGTTCTCATCACCTGAAAGAAATCGTTCTGCGCATTTTCTGGGACGGTCAAGACAAGCCCAGTGTGGAAACGCCGGTGGGTGATTTCTTCGGACTGAATCTGGGGCAGTACAGTCTCTATCAATCCGCGTTCCTGAACTGCTCTTCGGTGCAGGCGCTCAATTGCTATTTTGCCATGCCTTTCCGCAAATCGGCGCGGATCACGGTGACCAATGAGGGCAAGAAGCCGGTGGGCGATTTTTATTCCAACATTGATTATCAACTTGTTCCCTCTTTGCCCGAGCGCAGCCTTTACTTCCATGCGCAATACCGGCAAGCGACGCCCAACAAAGCTGTCGTCTTATCCCAGCGAGGATAAAGAATTGAACCTCGACGGCAAGGATAATTACGTCTTCTGCGAAACTCGTGGCCGCGGCCATCTCATGGGCGTGACTCTCGGCGTACTGCAGAACAAGGATCGCTGGATGGGCGAAGGCGATGACATGATTTTCGTAGACGATGAGACGAAGCCCGTCATTAACGGAACCGGCAGCGAAGATTACTTCAACGGAGCATGGGACTTCGGGGGCAATCCCGGCGCGGTGGCGTTTGCTAATTTGTACAATGGATGCCACCTGATCAGTTCGCCGGAACTCGCGGGGGGACGCTACTGCCTCTACCGCTGGCATGCGGATAATCCCGTCACCTTCCGCAAATATCTGAAGCACACCATTGAGCACGGCCACGCCAATAACCGGGCGGACAACTTCTATTCGGTCGGCTACTGGTACCAGGCTGAGCCATACACCGATTTCCCGGCTCTACCGCCGGTAGAAGATCGAATCGTGATGCTGAAGGTCGGATAGACAGAGATAGAGACGTAGTTGCGTCTCTACGGGAGACCTCGATGGATTTCAGCAATCTGCCCCGGAGAGAATTTTTTGGTGGTTTAGCCAGGCTCGGCGGCGCTACGGTTGCCGCCAGCGCCAGGACCACGCAGCCGGAAAAACACGGCGACACGTACCTGCCGGAATATGCTCTCGCGCAGGATTACGTTTCGCTGAAGCAATCGAGCTACGACCGCGCCGGCGGGAACCGCGACGCCTGGCCTGTGCAACCGGGGGAAACCAAAGAGGTCTTCAACTCGACCGGTCCGGGAGTCATCACTCATATCTGGTTCAC
Organism: uncultured Acidobacteriaceae bacterium; assembly: GCA_963697035.1. GTDB lineage: Bacteria > Acidobacteriota > Terriglobia > Terriglobales > Acidobacteriaceae > PALSA-270. The sequence continues at coordinate 615,284 of CAVOMN010000006.1, forward strand.
GATTGCGGCGAGGAGTCCGTACCACCTGAAGGAGATCGTTCTACGCATCTATTGGGATGGACAAGATAAACCCAGCGTTGAGACTCCGGTTGGCGATTTTTTTGGGTTGAACCTCGGTGAATACAATCTTTACCAATCGGCTTTTTTGAATTGCTCATCGGTAAAGGCGCTGAACTGTTATTTTGCCATGCCCTTCCGCAAGTCGGCGCGGATCACGGTAACCAACGAAGGCAAGCAGAGGGTGGGAGCGTTCTATTCCAACATTGATTGCCAGCTTGTCCCGTCTTTGCCTGAGCGCAGCCTTTACTTCCACGCTCAATACCGCCAGATGACGCCGAATAAGGCCATCAAGTTTGCGGAATGGAAGGATGAGCTGAACCTCGACGGCAAGAATAACTATGTTTTCCTAGAAGCCCGCGGCCGTGGTCATTTGATGGGCGTAACCCTCGGCGTTCTGCAGAATCACGACAACTGGATGGGCGAAGGCGACGACATGATCTTCGTGGACGACGAAACGAAACCGGCGATCAACGGCACCGGCCTCGAAGATTACTTCAACGGCGCCTGGGGCTTTGTCGGCGGCCAATTCGCCAATCTCTACAACGGCGCCCACCTGATTAATCTCAAGGACGTAAACAACGCGGGCTTTGTCGCGGGTGGACGCTACTGCCTTTACCGCTGGCACGCGGACAATCCCATTACCTTCCGCAAATATTTGAAATATACCGATCGAGCACGGCCACGCCGATGACCGCGCCGATAACTTTTATTCCGTTGCCTACTGGTACCAACCGGAACCTCACACGGATTTTCCCGCGCTGCCGCCAGTTGAGGAACGTATTGTGAGGCTTAAAGACTCGAGTAGGAAGCGCGTGTCGAGACATAGTTAATTACCTCTCTACAAAGAATACGATGAATCGAATCGCTCAGATTTTCTTTTTGATCCTGCTGACTGCGGTTGCGGCAATCGCTGCCGACAAGGCTATGATCAAGAGTTCACGCGCGCTGGAGGATGTAGCCATTGAAACCGACTATGGATCGGCATTCTGGCGCGGTGCCCCGCGCGTGTTTGCGGACCGTGATTCTCGACGGCAAGCCGGTTCCCGGCTATCGCACGGAAATCCGCTCCCGCTGGACAAAAGACAATTTGTATCTGCTGTTCATCTGCCCCTACGAAGAGCTATATCTGAAGCCTTCGCCGGATACGGCGAACGAGACCAACAAACTCTGGAACTGGGATGTCGCCGAGGCTTTCATCGGTTCGGATTTTCAGAACATCAAGCATTACAAGGAATTCGAGCTGTCGCCGCAGGGCGAGTGGATCGATCTGGACATCAAGCTGGAAAAACCGCACCACGAAGACGGCTGGACTTGGAACTCCGGCTTTCAGGTTTCCGCGCGAATCGATCAGGCGGCGCACATCTGGTATGGAGCGATGCGCATTCCGTTTGCGGCTATTGACAGCCGTCACTCCCGCAGCGGGGAATACGTTGCGGGTGAATTTCTTCCGCAGCCAGGGACCGCCCCCCAACCGCAAAGAAGTCACCTGGCAGCCGCCGATGAGCGATACCTTCCACACGCCGGAGCGATTTGGGTTGCTGAAACTGATTAAGTGAATTCCGCGAACGGCGGATCTTTGTCGAGCTATTTCGCCATGTTACTTCGGCCGCCCGGCCGGAAATAGAACAGGTAAATGCAGCCCAGAATCAACAGGCCGATGCCCCACCACAACTGCAGATGAAGGCCAGGCAACACGAAGCCGACGGCCGGATTCGCGTAGTCCTGGATCCCGGCGATCAGGATCAGCAGACCATACACCGTGAGCAGACTGCCCACGAAAAACCAGATTGACAACATTCCCTTGAGGCTCATCGGTTCTTACCGAATTGTTTTACCAGAAAATAATATTCAGAATCACAAACGCTACGGCCAGCACGGCCGCCCAGGCGACCGGCCTTTTGTAGAATGGCACTTCGCCCATCGAAGGCAGCGGAGTCAGGCCGTACACCAGACCTTCCAGTTCCTTCTCCGGCTTGGGCGTCGTGACCAGCGTGACTCCCACGGTCACCACCACATTGACCACCAGGGTCCACATCGCCCGGAAAAGGTTCTCCGCCATGTCTTTGGCGTAGGGAGAGAACGCGACATACCTAACCGCCGAGGGATCGAGCTTCACCCACAGCCACAGTACCGAACGAAAACCACAATCGCGATCAGCAATCCCCAGAACCCGGCAGCGGGAGTGGTCCGCTTCCACATCATGCCCAAGACCACCGTCCCGAACATGGGTACGATGAAAAAGACAAACAGCGCCTGCGCATACACGATGATGCTGGAAAAATTCATCACCAGGTATGCCGTGCCGATGCTGACGAATACGCCTACCAGCGTGCACCAGCGGCCCATGCTCAGATAATGCGCGTCGCTGGCGGTTTTGCGGATCAGCGGCTTGTAAATGTCGTAGGTCCAGACCGTGGCGAAGGCGCTGACGTTTCCCGCCATGCCGCTCATGAAGCCCGCAATGAGCGCGGTCACGCCCAGCCCGAGCAATCCCGGGCCGCAGTATCGCGCCAGCATGAGCGGAAGCGCTTCGTTATAGGTATGCACGCCCGGCGTGTTCACCATGGATTCCGGCATCAGCTTGAAGGGCAGTACGGCCAGCGCCAGCAAGCCCGGCAGAATCACGATCAGCGGCACCATCATCTTGAAGAAACCGCCGATGATCGTGCCCATCTGCGCCGAGCGCAGGTCTTTCGCTGCCAGCACGCGCTGTACGACAAGAAAATCGGTCGTCCAGTAACCAAAGGAAATCGCTAGGCCCCAGCCGAAGACCATCCCCGTCCAATGCACGCCCATCGGGATTGCCGGTGAACGAACCCATGGTCCGCCACATGTGGGTGAAGTCCTGGCCGGGAAAATTTTGCGAGATGCGCTGCACCATGCCCGTCCAGCCGCCGGTCTCAATCAAGCCGGCGATCGGAATGACCAGGCACCCCGCCCAGATCAGCATGAACTGCAGCACTTCGTTGAAAATGGCGGAGAGCAGCCCGCCCGCCATCACGTAAATGCCGACCGTCAGCGAAGAGACCCAGATGCTGAAATGAATATTCCATCCCAGAATGACTTTCATGATGATGGCCATGGAATACATGTTGATGCCGCTCATCAGAATGGTCATCACCGCGAATGACACCGCCGAGACCGAGCGCGCCCCTTCTCCGTAACGCAAGCTGCAGATAGCCCGGCACCGAATGCGTTTTGCAGATGTAATAAAAGGGCAGCATCACCAGCGAGAGAAACAAGATCGCCGGAATGGCAGCCAGCCAATAAGCGTGGCCGACCAGGATTCCATATTGATAGGTCGCGGCCGCATAGCCCATCATCTCCAGCGAACCCAGGTTGGCGGAGATGAAGCTCAGACCCGGCGATCCACGCGGTCATCTCGCGACCGGCCATGAAGAACTCTTCGCCGGTGTTCGCGAACTTGCGAAGGTAGAGTCCCAGGCCAAGGACCAGAACAAAATAGATGGCAATAATGGCCAGATCAACCGGCCGGAGGGACATCAGGCTGGAACCAGTTAGATAGAAGGAGTAGAGCGCCGGACCGTTCCCCATCAATGGCCGCTCCAGGAGCCCACCAGCGGCAGGATGGCGGCATCAATGGCGTCGTCGGAAATTTCGCGGGCAGATTGACGTTGCGGTGCAGGCTCCAGTGCTCGATATTTTCCACCGTCTTGCCGGGGTCCACTTTGGTGAGCGGCCCGAGTGTTTCGATCTCGATAAATTCGTTGTTGGTGAAAGTCTCGAGCGAGCAGCCAAAATCCGGGTAAGTCTTGCTGGGATCGGCCTCGGCTTGCTTGATGAAGACTTCGCCATTCAGCACGTAAGCTGCCCAGGTAGTGCGGGGTTAAAGGTTCCGAGTTTCTGCGGATCGGGATTGTTTGGGTCCTGCTTAAGGGTCAGATATTTCCTGGTGAATTTCCAACGCGGATCGGCGAGGTTGGTGTAGGCCCACATCGAAAGAGGGTTGGTCACCTCCAGATTCGCGGGATGGTGGCCGCGCGGCGGAAACGCCACAATTTCCTGCCCGCCCTGCGCCATCATGGTCAAAGCCCACGGCGAGAATTCCAACGTATAGAGCGAGCGGTTGGTAATGCGGTGGGTGACGGTCACTTCGTTCGTCGAAGCCGACATGCTGACCTCGATCTCCTTCTGAAGCGAACTGACGGGCTCAACCGGGGCGCGCGCGATCAGGCCCGTAGCGGTGGGCGTGATCTGCACCGGAACGTTGTCCGGAGCCCAGGTGGCGATGGGATCCTCCGGAGCCTTCCAGACGCGGTCGCCGCCGCGCAGTTGGAATTTTTCTTCCCCGCTCTTTCCAATCTGATCGGTAAACTCCTTGAAAAGATTCTGCCCACCCACGAAGCCGAAGCGAATGATGCGCGGGCCGACATCGCCGGTGACGATGAGCTCGATTTGTCCATTGCTGACGCGGTAGCAATTCTGCCAACCTTTGTATTCTGTCTTTTCCACTTTGACCTCGGCGGGTAAATTGACGGCGGCTCCTAGAACCACGGCAAGCAGTATCAAGCTGCGAAACATTCGCGTCCCTTTCCTGGCGTCCATCACGAATTTCGATTTGCCGGTGCTGAATTTCGTTCTCAGCGCCGGCCGATATTGTACACCGGCCAGGCGCATTGCGAGTTTCCCCTGGAGGGCTCTTGGGCGGAACAGCTCGGTGGGGGCCAATACCGTGTGGCTGATGAGCCGTGCAGCTTACACCTGGAGCCCGTTCCAGGACCAGCGCGGGATGCTGAGGCCGTCAGGCACATCGTCAGCCGAATGGTGGTAGCGCGCCATCGTTGTCGTGGTCGCCCAAGCGAAGTAGTCGTGTAGCACTTGCCGCAGCGTAACGTCGTCGGCTAAGCCCGCATCGGCCAGAGCCTGGTCGAAGCAGGCAATCGCGCGCCGATCCATTTCGTCGTGCTCCCCATTGCCGCTGTGCGTCCTGACCACGGAGGTCTCGTCACCATAAGAGGCGGAGTACAGGCCAGGGCCGCCAAGCGCCTCGGCCCAGTAAGCGGCGAGTCGCTCGGTGTGCTGGGGATGGAAGCCATGGCTAAACGCATGGCTGACGACCTCGTCGGCCATGACCCGGCGATGCCAGGCGCCGGCAAGACGGCGCAGGCCCTCAATGCCTCCCGCTGCTTCGAAGACAGTTTGCACGCCTCCATAATGACGATTGTCCTTCATCGTTGCAAGACGATGGTAGGACGCGGTTCAGCCGAGGTAAACGCAATCCGTTATCCGAGCGAATCGCCTCGCAGTATGCTGGGAAGCGATCGATGAGTGTAATGGGGATGTTTCGTCAGTTTGCCGCGCTCTAGTGGGTTAAATGAATCCATCCGTACAGGTTGAACGTCGCCAAAATCACTAATGTCGCGACCGAGTACGCGGCGAGAGACACACCGGCAGAGATTCTCTGTTTGGCAGCGCTGTTCCAGAGCACTGCCCCCGTTGCGGCCATAACCGCCGACATGACAAACTCACCGTGAAGCAAAATCGCCAACAAACTCTCGGGAAGGTGAAACCAGCCGAGTATCAAGATGACCGGCCAGCCGAATATCAGCGTGAGCGGCGGAAGCCAGAAGAATGTGAGAGTAAACCAAACGCATCCGCAGACAACAAGTACCTTCCCTCTTGCGCGTCTCTGATTCTCGCTGATTAGCAGGCGCTGGAACATGTCACTACCTAATGACGAGAGGCAGGGCAGCCCCTTGGGATCAGTGCCGCTGCACACAACCGTCGAGCTTTCGCTCGACCGGGCAGCCGGGGCGGCTGGCCACACGCAGGTTTACTTATGCGCCAGGATCCTCACGCGGAAGCCCAGTTCCTTTGACAATTGCACCATCTCCTCGAAAATATCGCCGTAAGAAACGGCGATGTGATTGGAGAGATAGTGCGCCATTAGCGTATCGCGTGAGATTCCCAAGTCGGCAGCCATGAACGGCCACTCGCGCGTAGTGCCGTTCCACCAGGCGTCGCGCGTGGCTTCGGGCAGCTTCACTACTTCGCCGCGGCCGATGTCCATCCACAAAACGCCGCCGCGAATATAACTTCTCGCCCAGGTCACCTTGCCCGGGAGGCTTTCGCCGGTGAAGGTTCCGCCCGGAGTCGGGAAATACGCCGCTGGCTGGCGGTAAGAATGCACCCCCTTCAAGGTGTTCGCGTTCTGGTTGAAGGCGTAGGCTCCGCTGGAACCGGAGTTCAGCAGCACCCAGATGAAGCGGCCCTCCCACTCCGCGCCCCAGCGTACATCGTGAAAAAACACGCCTTGATGAAGTCCCTTGGCCTTGAGCAGGCGCTTCATCATCTCCATGGGAACGGCGTTGCCCTGGTCGGCTTCGGTGGAGCAGACGATCGTGTCTCCATCCGACTCCGGCCGGCAGGTTGAATTGAACAGGCCCTCGGAGAAATCGGAGGGCGGGCGCAGCGGGATCAGGCCTAGCTGATACTGCCAGCCAATGCAGTCGGCATGATATTCGCGGGTCAGATCCAGCACGGCAAGATAGTCGCGCAGCTGCTCGCGCGTGGCGTTCTCGTCGAAATCGTCGGCGCCGTTTTCTTTCCAGTGGAAGACAATGCCTTTGTCCTTGACGAATTTCAGCGCGTCATCAATGCGCGAAGACTTTAATCTGTCGCCCGCGATCGATGATCCACGCCTGATCGATCTTGTGCTCGGTGAAGCCATATTGATTCAGCAAACGCGGGCCAAAATAGCCATTGATCATGCCCATCGAAGTATCGCCGAGCATCATGATCAATACCCGCCGCTGGCGAATCTGCTCGGCCACGCCTTTGGCGATTGCAGCCGCTTTCTTTGAGACCTTGGGCTCAAAAGAAATTTCACTTTTCGAATAAGAGAGCTTGCCGGTGTCGCACCATTTGGCGAGCCGGTCCATGAACGTTTTGTCGGACGCCCAATCCTTGGAGTCGGTCCAGATACGTGAAAATGGCCGATCCAAACTTTCCAGCGACGCTCCGGTATTCAGCAGGCCGACCAATCCCGGCCATTGCCCGGAGAAATTGCTGGCCAACAGCAAGGGCGAATCCTTGCCCACAACACCGTCCGTCGTGTGCGGCGCATAGAACCAGTGCACGCACACCGCGATGATCGGATCATCGATCGGTCCAAGCTTTTCGATCGCTTCGTGCGGCTTGGAGATGAAGCCTTCAATCAACTGCGGCTCGTGTCCAAGCTTGCGCAGCGAACGCTCCAGTTGTTCGGTTGCGGTGCGAATGCTAGGGAGGGCGCGCTCGTTGGGCAGAGACCGTCCGTCGCCGGGCCAATAGAGAACCACTTTTTTCTTCTTTGCCATAGCGCTAGTAGATTAACTCAAAGCGTCGGGCGCAGCCAGCCAACCGCAGTCAGGCGTTTTGAATTCTTTTGGAAATGTGCCAGTGCTTAATACGCGACGTAAGAAACCAAAAGAGCGAGACGGCGGCAAAGGTCTGAGGCAGCGCCCAAGGCCACGCCGGCAACAGCAAAATGCAAGCCGCAGCGAGATGGGATGGTCCGACCGTGGATACATAAGCGAAGCCAAGCGCAACGAGAGCAAGCAGGGCTACCACAGAAACAAACAGTCGTTTCGCAACAGCAATGGCAAATCGTTTCATAGCGCACCGACCTTGGCTTGGTGCATGATCTCACCGATTCATCCAGATTCCAAACGGGATGCGCAGGGCGGCTTTCACGATCTCCGCTCTCGCGTAGTGTCCCTGAACGCACTTGACAATCCAAACTGAATACCGCCAAATGAACAGTCGAGGAAAGGAGCAGGATTTGCGCCGCTTCACCGAATTGTTGAATCTCCCCGAGCAGGAAAAAGCCAGCCGTGGGTTGCAGTACACCCCCAAAGAGATCGCGCAGCAACCCGAGACCTGGCCGTCCACTTTTGCACGAGTACAAAAGAGCCGCGCAGAGATCCAGGCCTTTTTACGGTCGGTTGGCATCGGCGGAGACGGGCGGCACAGTCCCGCCGTCTGTTTAGTCGGTGCGGGAACGTCCGACTACATTGGCCGTTCGCTGGTACATCTGCTGCGGCGCCTGTGGAAATGCGAGGTCACGGCGGTTCCCAGCACCGATCTGCTCACCGATTTCAACGACTACGTGCAGCCGGGGCGGAAATACTTGTGGGTTTCGATCTCCCGCTCGGGAGACAGCCCGGAAGGCGTGGTGGTGCTGGAGAAGGCTTTGGCAAATTGCCCCAACGTCAGCCATCTGGTGATCACCTGCAGCGCCGGCGGCAAGATGTTCCGCGACGTGCAGGGGAAGCGCAATGCCCTGGCCGTGCTGCTCGGCGATTCTGTCAACGACCGCGGCCTGGCCATGACGAGTTCCTTTACCAACCAGGTGATTGCGGGGCAGTGCCTGGCGCACATCGACAGCCTGGAGCAGTACGAGAAGGCTTTATCGCGCATGGTGGAGGCGGGCAGAAAATTTTTGCCGCTGGCCGCCGAGCGGGCGGCGGAACTGACCGCGCAGGAGTTTACCAGTGCCTGCTTTGTGGGATCGGGCCCGCTGAAAGCGGCTGCGACCGAGTGCGGGCTGAAGCTGCTGGAACTCACCGCGGGGCGGATCCGGACCGTTGCGGAATCCGACCTGGGCCTGCGGCACGGTCCCATGTCGGTACTCGATGACAAAACTCTATTCGTGAGTTTTGTTTCGAGCGACCCGTGCAAGCGGAAGTACGAATTGGACCTGCTGCGTGAAATTGGCGAAAAGAAGCTGGTGCGGGCGAGAGTTGCGGTGAGTGCGGCAGGCGTCGGCGATCTGGCGGGCCTCGCCGAGCATGTGCTCGCCTTCGATAGCTCACTGTCGGATTACTACCGCGTGCCGGTGGACGTGATCTTCGGCCAGTTGCTCGGTCTCTTCTTTTCCTTGAAATGTGGTCTCAAGCCTGATACGCCAAGTCCCAGCGGAGCCATCAATCGCGTGGTGCAAGGGGTGCGCGTGTATGGCACTGCTCGCCTTCACTTACACTATGACCAAATCCGCGCCGCTCAAGGCAATTCATGGCGACTGAAAATGCCGGCGTCAACGCGCCCCAACTTCGCCGCACGCTCACCCTGTGGGATTTGATTCTCTACGGCGTAGTCGTCATTCAGCCCACCGCGCCCATGTCGGTATTCGGGGCGCTGAGCGATCGCGGACACGGTCATGTGGTCACCACGATCTTAATCGCCATGGTTGCCATGCTGTTCACCGCTTTCAGCTATGGCCGCATGGCGCGCGCTTATCCCAGCGCCGGTTCCGCTTTCACTTACGTTGGCCAGGAGATCAATCCTGCGCTCGGCTACGTAACCGGCTGGAGCATGGTGATGGATTACCTGCTCAATCCCATGATCTGCACTATCTGGTGCAGCCAGCAGGCACACGAATTTGCGCCGGCGATCCCGTACATGGGATGGGTTCTTTTCTTTGTCATAATTTTCACGGGATTGAACATCCAGGGAATCAAGACTTCCGCCCGCGTGAACACCGGGCTGGCGGCCGCAATGGGTGTCGTCATCGTCATCTTCTTTTTGACGGCGGCGCGCTACATCTTCGGACATCCTCACACCGAACCCTGGGTTTTTCACCCATCCTTTTTACGATCCAAATATGTGGGATTCCCGCGCCGTGCTGGGTGGGACTTCCGTCGCGGTTCTCACTTACATTGGATTTCGATGGCATCTCCACTTTGTCTGAGGAGGCCGAGAATCCGCGGCGGAACATTTTGCTGGCGACCGTGCTCACTTGCCTGGTGATCGGAATTCTTTCGGCGATGGAAGTGTATGCCGCCGCAGCTTCTCTGGCCAGCGTCGGAGCCGTTTCCCAACGTGGATACCGCGTTCACTTTCATCGCAGGACGAGCCTGGCTGCCCGCTCCTGGGCATTGTCGGGGTCACGCTCCTGGTGGCTAACTTCGGTTCTGCTTTAGGCGCGCAGATTGGAGCGGCACGTTTGCTGTTCGGGATGGGGCGAAGTGAAGCGCTGCCGAAATCTTTCTTCGGCGCAGTTGAGCCCAAACGCAGAATTCCGCGCAACAATGTGCTTTTTGTTGGCGCGCTGGCTCTGGCTGGTTCTTATGTGCTGCCGAAGATTGCGGGTGAGGCCACCGGCTTTGAACTCGGGGTCAACTTGCTCAATTTCGGCGCGCTCATCGCATTCATGGGCGTCAATCTGGCGGCATTCGTTCGATATGACGTCCGCGAGTCTGGCAGCATCCTGGCGAAATATGTTGCTCCCCCGCTTGCGGGACTCGTCATTGCCGTATTTCTTTTCGCTGGACATTTGGGTTCGTCGGCTTATTTCGTCGGCGGCGCGGCGCTGCTTCTGCTGATGGCAATCGCTCCGCCCCTGGCCGGCTTCGTCATTTGCTTCTTTCTCTGGTACAGCTTGAGCACCAAGGCCATGATTTTTGGCGCGCTCTGGATGGCCATCGGCATCGCCGTCGGAGCCTGGAAGACGCGCGGTTTCCGTGGCAATCTGATTGACTTCGAGCTGCCGCCGGATGAAGCCTAGCTGCGCCGTGCTGAAAGAGACTCCCACATGCCTCGTTTTGATCTGACCGTCGCCGGGGAACTTAACCTTGACCTGATTCTCTATGGCCTTCCCGAGCAGCTTTTGCCGGAGCGCGAACTGCTGGCCAACAACATGATGCTGACCCTCGGCGCATCTTCCGGCATTTTTGTGCACAATCTCGCGGTGCTGGGCAGCCGCGTAGGTTTCCAGTCGCGCATCGGCGACGATCAACTCGGCCAGATGGCACTGGCGCGGCTGATCGAGGGCGGGGTTGATGTTTCCTGTTTGCGCCAGGTTTCCGGTCCGACGCAAACCGGGCTGAGCGTGATCCTGCAACATGAGGGCTGGCGCAATATCCTTACTTATTCCGGCACGATTGCCGAGCTAAATTGGGACGATCTCGATCTCGCCTACCTCGCCGACTCACGCCACTTTCATTACTCCTCGTTCTACTTGCAAACGGGTCTGCGTCCCCGCGCAGCTGAGCTATTTAAGCGGATGAAGGCCGCTGGCCTCACCACTTCGCTCGACACGAACGATGATCCCGAAGACAAATGGGATGCCGATCTTTTCGATGTCCTGCCCTACGTGGATGTGTTCCTGCCCAACGAGCGCGAGGCGCAAAGGATCACCGGAACAGACAACGTGGAAGCCGCGATTCAAAAACTCGCCGCGCGTGTACCGCTAATTGTGGTGAAACTGGGCAAGCGAGGCGCAATGGCAGTTCGCGGTCCGGAGAGAATCATGGCTCCATCGCTCACAGTGAATGCGATCGATCCCGTCGGCGCAGGTGACAGCTTTGACGCCGGATTTCTTCACCAATATGTTCGCGGCGCCGATTTGAATACTTGCCTGAAGAGCGGCAATCTGGCTGGGGCCTTCTCCACCACACGCCCCGGCGGAACCGAAGCTTATCGCGATCGCGCCCATCGTGAGAGCTTTTTCCGCGAACACGCCCAGGACTAGAACACGTCTGGCCTAGCGGAAGCGGGCGCTGTCTCTCACCTGCTTGGCGATGCTTTCCAAAAACTCATCCAGAGATTGATTTTGTCCGCGTTCGATTCCGGTTTTAGCGGTGATGCGGGTTGCGATCTGATGCGCGGTCGCGTCGCGCACCGCGAAATCCAGGCTTAGCCTGCGTTGCAGGTAGGTTTCGATCAAGACGAGTTCCTCGGGCGTAATCTTCGCGAGCTCAGGATTGGCGAAGCCCGGCGGCTCGCCGGGCGAAGCCCACTCCGGACGCATGTCCTCGGAGCACCTGTCGTGAACCACAACAGTGCCGACCAGATAATCCCCCAGGCGCTGGTTGCGGCGGCTGACCATCATGCTGACGACACCGGCGATGTACATGCCCGGAAGCCAATCCACGCCGCGCAGCAGATTGCGCCCGATAATTTCATATACATTTGCTGGCCGGCCGGTGTTCTTGACGACCCGGATTTTGGCGGCCCGCTTTCCTGGAGTCTGCCCCTTCCAGATGATTTCGAAAAAGGCGAAATATCCCCAGTAAATGCAAAACACGAAAAGGATCAATAATGCCGGCGCCCAGGATTCCGGCAGCCAGGAGAACCAACCGGGCAGCAAGCGCGCGTAGCGAGCGGTCCCGATCATGGCGAAAATTCCCGCCAGGTAGAGCGCGCTTTGAAGTAGAGTATCCAGAGCCAGGGCGAGGAAGCGGCTGCCGATTCCGGCCAGGGGAAACTCCAGGGCAATTTGCTCCGGAGTATCCACCATGATCCGGTCTTCGGTGATGCGGTCTTCCGTTGGGTTGTCCATCGAACCTTGGAATGACAAAGTGATCTCCACTCGCTGGTTAGAAAAACGCAAGCCGTACTGGATTCGCCTCGAACAGCTGCTCGACCAGAGCACGAAGAGCGGCTTTCGCAGCCTGGGCCGCAGCGAACTTCAGGAACTCGGCCTGCTCTACCGGCAAATCGCCGCGGACCTGGCCACGCTGCGCGAAGATCCCGCCTCGGTCAATTTTGCCCGCTATCTGAACCAGCTACTGGCGCGCGCTCACAATATTATTTATTCCGCCCACAAGGCAAGCCCGTCGGCCATCTTGGGCTTTTTCGCTTCGACCTATCCTCGCATCTTCCGGCGCAATCTGCGCTTTGTGCAAGTGGCTCTCCTGATCTTTGCCGCCTCCGCCCTGGTCGGCGCCGCGCTTACGTACCAGGACCCCGACTTCAAGCTTGGCATCCTCGGCCCACAGATGGTGCAGACCATCAACAAGCGCGAAATGTGGACACATTCCATTGTCGGCATCAAGCCACTCGCCTCCAGCGCCATCATGACCAACAACATCAGCGTTGGCTTCATGACCTTCGCCCTGGGCATTACGGCCGGGCTGGGCACGATTTACATGCTGCTGTTCAACGGCCTGCTGCTAGGGGTTATCGGAATGGCTTGCCACCTTTCCGGAATGAGCCTGAAACTGTGGGAGTTCGTCGCCCCCCACGGCGTGCTGGAGTTGCCAGCCATTTTCCTGGCGGGCGGAGCCGGTCTGCGCATCGCCTCCGGCTTGCTGTTCCCCGGATATCTTCCGCGCCGCGAGTCTCTAGTTCGTGCCGGGACTGAGGCCGTGCAACTTCTGCTTGGCTCGATCCCCATTCTGGTGATCGCCGGACTCATCGAGGGTTTCGTGTCTCCCACCGGACTCGCTACGGGATTGAAGTTCGCCATGGCAGCCGCGCTTTTTGTGCTGCTACTGACTTATCTGTTTGCCGGCGGCACGACTTCCGCTAAAGCTGACTCTTCTGTTTGATCTGCAGATACGAATTCACCAGTACCGGAGCCAATTCCCCGGAATCGGCCTCCACCGCCAGTGCTCCGCGTTCGCGAAGACGGGCCAGCAAAAGCTCGCGGCGATGGATGACTTCCTGCGCCGCCACAATCTGGTACATTTCTCCGGCGTTTTCCGGGCGCTGCGAAGCTGCCACCTGAAGATCAGGCTGCCCAATCACCACAAATAAAACTAAGTGCCGGGGCATGAGCTTCGAAGCTGCCTCGATAACTTCCGGCGTCATCGCTGTCTCCGCCAGGTCGGTAATCCACACCACTAAGCTGCGCCGCTTCTGGTCGCGCATGAGCCGGCTGGCGGCCAGCAGATGATCTGCTTCCCAGGCATCTTCGTGAACCGTCGCCAGCGTTTCCAGAAATTGCCGTAAGTGCGAAGCGCCGCGGGTCGCGGGAATTCTCTGCTGAATGTTGCGAGCGTAAGCCAGCAAACCGACCCGGTCTCCCGTGTAGAGAGCCACCTGGCCAAGCGCCAGCGCGGCATTGACCGCATGATCCAGTTTGCTGAGGGATGCGACGCGCGTCCGCATAAGGCGGCCCGTGTCCAGCACGATCCAGACGGTCTGGCTCTTCTCGATTTCGTAGAGGCGGGTTACCAGCTTTCCGCGGCGCGCAGTAGCCGTCCAGCAGATATCGCCAAACTCGTCGCCCTCGCGATACTCGCGTAGGCTCTCGAAGGCGCGGCCCGCTCCGCGAATCCGGCTGAATCGCTTCTCCAGCGCTGACTGGCGGCTGCGGATGAGATACACTGCGTGCCGTTTGGCCTCGTGCAGATTGGGATAGATCGTGAGCTCCTGCGGCAAATCAGCGATAGCCCAGCGCTGCGCGATCCGCAAGACTCCCGTGTAACGCAGATAGACTCTGGAGCCAATGGCGGTTCCGCGCTGGCGCGGCAATACCGAGTAGATGGCGTCGCCTTCATTCCGCGCCGCAACCGAAATCTCAAGCTGCGGAGGCTCGCTGCACAGAGAAGCCGGCACAGCGTCCAGAATCTGGACACGCAAGCTTGAGTTCGAGCCATTCAGCACCGTGAGTTTGGCTTGCGAACTCACCGACAGCGCGAGCGGCGTAAGCCAACTGCGGCGGACACGAAGCTGGGCCGGCTTAGGCAGCGATGACAAATCTGCAACCCACGCCGCCACCACGAGCAGGTCCCATGCGACCATCGCATAAGCAAAACGATGGTCCACGAATGCCGGAACCAGCCATCCGAAGCCGATCAGCAAGAACAGAAAGAACCGATAACCGAACGAAAATGCCAGCCGCTTGGAAGGCCGGGCAGGGCCCTCGACCGGCGGCGCAATCATGGCAGACCATTCGCTCACTTGGGCAACTCCACCGCCCGCACCACGTCCTGAATCACCTGATCCGCAGTCACCCCTTCCAGATCGGCTTCCGGCTTTACCACGACACGGTGGCGAAACACGGGCAACGCGGACTGTTTGACGTCATCCGGAATCAGGTAGTCGCGGCCGTCAAGCGCCGCCACTGACTTGGAAAATATCAGCAGATTCACCGCGGCGCGCGGGCTTGAACCCAACGACAGGGCAGGCCAGTCACGAGTCCGTCGCGTGATCTCAACGATGTAGGCGAAAAGCGTGTCCTGCACTTTCACCGCCCGGGTCGCTTCCCGCGCCTGTTGCAGCCAGTCTTTCTCGACTGACACAATGCCAATTTCGTCGAGGCGGTCGGAATCGAAACCGTCCTGTACATTGTGCAACAACTGGATCTCTTCTTTCGCCAGCGGATAGGGCACGCGAATCTTCACCAGAAAGCGGTCGAGCTGCGCCTCGGGCAAAGGATAGGTGCCTTCGAAATCGATGGGGTTCTGAGTGGCAAAGACGGTGAAATTCGGCGAAAGCACGTGCCGCTCGCCATCAATCGTGACCTGACGTTCCTGCATGCATTCGAGCAGAGCCGCCTGGGTGCGGGGCGGCATGCGATTGACTTCGTCCACCAGCAACAAATTGGTGAACACCGGACCCTGATGCAACTGAAATGTGCTGGACGACATATTCAGAATTTTGGTTCCCACAATGTCGGCCGGCATCAGGTCAGAGGTGCACTGCACCCGCTGAAAATCCATCCCGAGAATTCTGGAAAGAGTTTTGACCGCGAGCGTCTTGGCAATGCCGGGCACGCCTTCGAGCAGGGCGTGGCCCTGAGAGAGTAGCGCGATTAGGCATTGCGTTTTCAATTCTTCCTGGCCGACCACCACTTTGGCCATTTCCTGACGCACATGCTGTGCCAGTCGAACTACGGCTTCCATGCTTTCTTCTCCCCTTGCGCTGATCGCGCCGCAGGCGGCCGCGAGAGCTTCAATCGTTGTGCATAGTCAAAAAGCGCCTGAACCAGGCGAAGTGTGGTCGACGAAGGAATCGCGGAGTCGTAGCGGCAGGACTCGCACTCCCGCAGTGTATTGGCGAAATTGTCGTCCCGCAATGCTCCGCGCTCCCGCACCGCGCGGTCCAGATCATCCACCGGCGCATTTACTGAGAGCCCCAATCGGCGGGTGAGCTGATAGCGGAAGCGCTGATAAGAAATGTCTACTGCCACGGCACCGGCGTTGGCATGTTCGTAAAGCGATCCCAGAGTGCTCACGAATTCCAAGGGCGATAAGCGCACTTCGCCTTCAGGGAGCCACACCGGTCCACTTCTTCGCGAGTAGGTCAAGAGGATGGCAACAGCGAACACTACCAACTGCAGAGCAATCCAGCCAACAATCCGCTGGCTGCCGGTCGTGGCCGCCGACCGCTGATATCCGTGGACATACTCGTCCCACAAAACATCGTTTTGCTCGGGACTCCCAACGGTAGCGAGCAAAAACTCCAGGTTGCCTTGCTCCTTAAGTCCGGCGTTGGTGAGCGGAGTAGAATCCGCCAGCCACAAGACTTCGCCCTCGCCCACCTTGTACTCGACGACGACCGGCTTGTCTGTTTCTCCGTACAGACCCACCGCGCTACTGCTGGAACGCCAGTAGCCTCGCGGTGCCATGGTGATGGCAGGCGCCGCCCGCGTGATCGGAGAAAGCGCCAGGGCGGGGACGCGTTTCAGCCCGCTCCCGGAGATCGGGTCGGACGCCGATTCGTCCGTTGGCAGGTAGAAACCTGCAAACTGTCCCCCCGCAATCAGCCGTCCCCCGCTCTTGAGAAAGAGTTCAAGTTTTTGACGGTCTTCCTGCGAGGGAAAGGCAGAGGGTTCCACAAGAATCAGCGTCTTTCCTTTTCCGTCCGGAAGGTCACGCGCAGGCTGTTCCCAGGTCTCGCTTTGATAGCCCGATTCCCGCAGTAACAGCAATGCCGCTTTGCATCCGCCGGAGGCGGTTGAATATACGCTCGGGATGTCCTGGTCGGAGCTTGCGCCTCGGGCCAGCAACAGCGCAGCCCCCAGCATGAGCGTGAATATTCCCGCCGAGATCAGCAGCATCTTGCGGTCACCGGAGGCTAGCGGCACGGGCACCCCATTCTCTCGAGCTCCGCCAAAGTTTGTTGGAAGGCGTCTGCGTCAGCGGTCTGCATGCCGTACCAGACGGTTTCCAGGCGCACCGTCAGCGCGCGCAAGGATGGCTGACGGCTGCTCGCCGCGGGAAGCAGCCGCAAATATTCGCGCGGAGTCCGGGCAACGTCGGGACGCCACGCTCCCCCAGCTTCAAGGAAAGAGATACCTCCCCAATACGCCAGGTGGACTGCGTCGCGCCAATCGCCCCGCCCGGCCGCCGCCCGGGCCTCGGTCATCCAGATCGGCCACTCCTTTGCACTCACCGGCATGGCTACCGGCATCAGGGTTTCCAGTCGCGCACTATCGCGCACCGAGCGGTACATCCAGTAAGCCAGAGCCAATACCGCGAGAGCAATCAGGCCATAAACAATAATGTTGCTGATGGCTGGAACAGCCGCGGATGAGATAACGTGTCCCAGTATCCGGAGCAATAACTCCGTCAGCCGCTGTTTGAGACGGTCCAACCAGGTCTCGCCGTGGACGTTGCGGAATTCACTGCGCGCGAGAATGTTGTTCAGCAAGGCGTGACGACGTGAGATATCGGGTAGAGGCGTACCATACGCACCCGCCTGATAACGAAGTGTCTCGAGATAACGGATGACCCGGTCGAATGCGGCCTGATCGGGCTTTTTCTGCCATCCTCCAAGATCGCGGCGCAGGCTGTCACTGGATACTTCAAAGCTCTTGCCGTCCACCTCAACCTGCCAGGCCGGAGGCAACGACTTGACTAGATCATCTGCCTTTTGCGGTTCTTCCTTAATCTGGCGTGCCGCTGCCAGCGCAGCGTCCAGAGCCTGAATGTACTGGTCCAATGTGAGCGGCGCCGGCGCGTCTGCCGGTTGGGCGGCCCCGGTCACACAGGTTGCCAGGAGAAGCCAGATCGCGAAGGAACGTCTCATCAAGACTTACACGCCAACCGCGGGCAGGGCGCCACGCTCAGCGTTATCCAGCGTGGCCATCATGTGTTGCAAGTCGAAGGCTTCCTTCCGCACTCTCTCGTCGTAGTAGAACAGCGAAAGCGCGATGGTCAGTAATGGTCCGACCAGACATTGACTGAGAAACGTACACAACGGAATCGCAATTTGCGTCCAGATAGGAACCGCGGTGACATTGTGATTGTTACGCATCATCAGCCCGAGGATGGCAAATACAGGTATTTCCCAGGCTAGATAGACAGCTAAAGTGAGCACGATGAAGAGGAGGTAAATGAGAAATACCCGCCCGCGATGCCCCTTGGTCAACACCGCGCTCCGGCTGACCGAATCGCGTAATCCCGTGTCTTCGAGAACAGCCACCGGTATGGTAAGAGCCCACATCAGGGCGAGGATGATGCCGGGAACGATAAGCAGAACAAGTCCGACTCCAACTCCGATTCCATAACCAATCATGATCAGAGCGAGATAGAGAATCCGCCCCTTGATACCCGCGAATGATTCCGCGATGGAAATGGGCCGCTGCAGGTGCACATTGGACACTGCAATGACGGTCGCGCCTTGCGAAGCGGCCATAACTCCCAATGACACGATTAGCGTGGCCAGTGTCCACAAAACGCTGAGAAGCGGCCCGAGCAAACCGGCTTGCATTTGGAAGGCCACACCGGCCAACTGAAACGCGAGCAGCACCAGATTCGGCAGCGCAATGATGCCGACAAAAAGCATAAAATTTGTGCGATAGAGGAAGAAGCTGCGGTCCAGCAATTCGCCGAGACTCAAAGGGCGCAAGTCGCTCGCCATGGCCAGCACCTCAAAAAGAATAAATTGGCCGATGATCCTATCACAGTCCCCCGACCCGCACACGCGAATATTGGGTTGTCAGTTTTGCTTACCGTTCGCCCTTCATTGGCTCGTCAAGCGAATAGTCGTTGGAAGTATTATGAATCCGGCGAAGTGGTCCCGCCGAGTCGAACAGATTCACCCAAAAAGTCTGCCCATCGCCGCCGCGCATGTATTCAAAACGGTAGATTCGCCCGTCCGCCAGCGTTTCGGACCTCACCCAGCCTTCGCGGTCGTATTCAATGGAACAAAGCTTCGCCCCGTTCTCGGCTATAAGGTTCATACGCCCGGCAGAGTCATAGCCGTATTCGGTCGTTCGCTGCGCGTCATCCACGACCCGTATCAGGCGGCCTGCCGCATCGTAGGAGTATTCGAAGCGGCCCCCGTTTTTCTGCTCAGCCTGGATCACTCTGTTTCCCGAGTCGTACTTGAATAGCAGTTCATTCCCCGCCGGGGATCGGGCGCGCAAAAGATTCCCTGAAGGGTCCCGGGTGAGCACGAGCCGGGACCCGTTATAGGCGCGGATCGACATCAGCGCCCCTTGACCCGGCTGCTCTGCGCTGCCACCCGCGGAAAACTGATAAGTCATGCCCCAGTTCCTGATCTGCCATCCCGGCCAGGCCCACTCGATGGTCGATCCCGCAAACTCGCTTCCCTTCGCATCTTGATTGGTGTAGCGGGCATCCCAGTAGCCGAATCCCCAATTTGACCGCTTGAAGTGAGCGCGGCCGCCATGCTCAAGAATTAAGTCCATCCAGGTAAACGGCCATTTATCGCCGACCAGGAACATGTTGAGATTGTGGTTTCCGCCGATTCCAAAAGCTCGCGCGCCCGTATCCTGAGTTCGTAGTACCCGGGTCAATTCCAAGGGAATGCGGTCGGGGACAAAAAAGTCCGTTCGCTGATCAAGCAGCAGGCCATAGCGCAAATCCACCTGTACGGTTTCGAGCCCGGCTTCCTTGTACCATCCGCTGCAGCCCGTTACAGTTCCCTGCTCTGGGTGTTCTCGTTCCGGCGCAGTGTAATGGCGCAGCACAAAGCACGGGTCTCCAATCCGCACATGCAGATCGGCGCGGACTTGTACGTCACTTTCGAGATAGTTCTCGCCGAGATCGTCCAGGTCGGAGGTGTCGCCAATATCCTCATACAAAATGCTGTTGTAGTCGGAGCTGGACTGCAGGCGATAGTGCAAAATTCCTATGTCGCGCACCAGCACCTTGCGAACCCGCGTCTGAAGCACCTGCGGCGATATGAGGTGGCCGTCCGAATCCGTGGTGAAGCGCGCCGCCGAAATGATCGCAAAGCGCTCCTCATCACGAAAACTGAAGGCATAACTCCAGTTCAGTTCGGAGATATAAATGTCATCCCCCGTCAGGCCAATCAGAATGGCGCCAGGATCGGCCGCCAGTTTGGGGTAAGCCAGCTTGATGGCCGTGAGCAGGTCTTCCGCCACATATTGCTTGCGCGCCGGATTCCTCGCCCAGTCCGGAGCAGCAATCGCCGGCAACAGATGTAACTCGAGTTGATAGCTGGTGTGGAAATACTCCAGCAGCGGCGTCACGGCAACCGAGTTCAAATTCCCCACCGGGACCAAATACACCGTGCCGCGTCCGCGCAGCTGCGCGACCGATGCCGGAGGCGACTTCTCCGCCGGCTGCTCTGCCACGGTGCGGTTCGCTCTCGGGCTGCGCGGCAGGTCGTTGAGGAAATTGTGGACATCGCCGATAAACAACGTCATCAATACGATGACAACGATTCCCCACCCCACTACGAATTTCAGCAATCCACTATCCGGGTTTTCGCGCACCGTCTTGACGATGAGCTCTTTTTGGCGAAGCTCACGGAAACGAAACAGGTCGCCGGGCAGGAAGGCGCGTTTGGGAAGCGCCAGAACATCGCCCGGTCTTAATTGCAGCAGGAATAAGTTCTGCGTTTCGCGGCAGGCCAGGATGTCCGCCCAGCGGATGGGCGCGCTGCCGGCGGCGGTCGTGCGCACCAGTTCACTTTCTTCGATCTTGATTTCGATCGGCTCGCGAAGACCGGCATCGTTCCGATAGGCGGCTGTAGCCCGCATCCGCCACCACGCCATGCGCTCAAACAGCACCCCACCCGCAGCCAGGTAAAGAACAGTCCCCAGGAGGCCTGAACCGGCAAGGCGAACATACGTTCCAAGAGCCACCGCTAAAACCGCTAACCCGTAGAGATTCCGGAAAACCACGCGGCCCGGCGCGATGCGCATGCGAATGCTACGCTGCTCTTCCAGATATTCACTCAGCGACAATGTGAACTTCAGGATCACTCGGGCGAGTGTACCGCGTGCGGCCTCGACACAAAACGGTATATTAACCGGACGGACTTTTGCTCGACAACGCATTCGGGTCAGAGAACGGTAATTTTGCGCCTCGAGGAAAATTATTCCATGCGATTGAGCTTCAGCTACCGGACCCATTGGCTACCACTGGCATGCACTTTCCTGCTCGCGGCGCAAGCCGCCCTTGCCCAAACCACCATCCCTCCCCGCGCCGACTACCAGGAGATTGCAGGAAAGCTTGCCTCATTCATTCAGCATGAGTTGGATGATAAGCAACTCCCAGCTCTGTCGATTGCGCTCGTAGATGATCAGCAGATCGTCTGGGCTCAGGGCTTCGGATTCGCCGATCCCGCCGCTAAAGCCCCGGCCACCGCAGAAACGGTCTATCGCGTCGGTTCGGTCTCCAAGCTGTTTACCGACATCGCAATCATGCAGCAAGTGGAGCAGGGCAAGCTTGACTTGGACGCTCCCATCACCAAATACATTCCGGACTTCCGCCCCGCTAACCCTTTCAACAGCCAGCCGATCACGCTGCGTGAACTGATGTCCCACCGCGCCGGACTGCTGCGTGAACCGCCCATCGGACATTACTTCGATCCCACCGAACCGACCTTGAAGGCGACGGTAATGAGTCTCGCAGGGACGACTCTCGTTTACCCGCCGGGCGAACGCACAAAATATTCCAACGGCGGCGTGGCGGCCGTTGGCTATGTGCTGGAACGTCAAGCGAACCGGCCGTTTGTCGACTTCGCTCGCGATACTTTGCTAAAGCCGATGGGCCTGCACTCCAGCGCCTTCGAGCCGACTCCCGAGATCCAGCGCAATCTGGCGAAAGCTTTCATCCGAACCTATCACGGGAAAATGATCCCGGCGCCGACTTTCCAACTGGGCACTACTCCCGCGGGTAGCTTGTACTCCACCGTTCTCGATCTGGGACGCTTCACTTCGATCCTGCTGGCAGGTGGGCGTGCCGGAGAAATCCAAATCATCCAGCCGGCCACCTTGCAGAAAATGTGGACGCCGCAATTCCCCGAAGCCCGGGACACGGCCAGCTTCGGACTCGGGTTCCGGCTTTCGTCTTTCAGCGGACAACGCCTGGTTGGCCACGGCGGCGCAATTTATGGCTTTGCCACCGAATTGGAAGCACTGCCCGACGCCAAATTGGGTGTAGTGGTGATCGCCACGCTCGACTCTTCCAACTCCCTGGTCACACGCATTGCGCATGAGGCATTGCGCATGGCGTTGCGGAAAAGTCCACGCAGCCGGTGGCTGCTCCCACCGTCACTGAGGAAATTGATCGAGTTCTCGCCCACAAGCTGGCTGGCCGCTATGGCGCAGGGGACGATGGCGTCGAATTAACCGAGGAAGAAGATCAGCTTTTCCTGCTGCCCAGCCGCGGAGGTTACAAAACCAGACTTCGCCAGCTAGGTAACGATCTGATCGTAGACGACAAATTAAGTTACGGCCAGCGGATCGTCATTAAAGACAATGCCATCGAAATTGACGGCAAGATGCTGAATCGCGCCGACGATCCTCGTCCGGGTCCGCCACCGGAAGATTGGGCGGGCCTGATCGGCGAGTACGGATGGGATCACGATGTGCTTTACATTCTGGAGCGGGATGGAAAACTTACTTCGCTTATCGAATGGTACGAATACGAGCCGTTGCAGCAGATTTCAAGAGATCACTTCCGTTATCCAACGCGCGGACTGTACGACCGCGAAGATTTCGTGTTCGCGCGCGACCAGAATGGCATCGCCACCCAGGTAAAGGTTGGCGAAGTCGTCTTCAAGCGCCGTGCTGTCGGCCCCGAAGATGGCAATATTTTCCGCATCAAGCCACGCCAGCCTGTGGATCAGCTGCGCCAAACCGCTCTCCGCGAGAAGCCGCCTAAAGAAAACGGCGCCTCCCGCGCCTCTGACCTTGTGGAACTCACATCTCTGGATTCGACTATTAAGCTCGATATCCGCTACGCCACCACCAATGATTTCCTGAGCAGCCCCATGTACCAGCAGGCCAGAGCCTTCATGCAGCGGCCCGCCGCCGAAGCCCTGGTGCGCGCTCATCACAGTCTGCGGCAACTTGGCTATGGACTGCTGATTCACGACGCCTACCGCCCCTGGTACGTGACAAAAATGTTCTGGGACGCCACGCCCGATGACGATGAGAATCTTCGTCGCCGATCCTTCCCAGGGATCACGGCACAATCGCGGCTGCGCGGTGGATCTGACTTTGTACGATCTGAAAACCGGTCAACCCGTGCGCATGACGGGCGTCTATGACGAGTTCTCTGACCGCTCGTTCCCCTTCTATCCGGGCGGGACTTCTCTGCAACATTGGTATCGCGACCTGCTCCGCCACCGATGGAAGCACAGGGTTTCCAGGTGTATGAGACAGAATGGTGGCATTTCGACTACAAGGATTGGAGAGAATATCCCATCGGAAACAAACGATTCGAGGAGCTTGTGCGCTAGGATAAGTTCAGAGCCCGCCAAGCAAACCTACGGGGAAACTACCGTCTGCCTTTATCAGTGGCTCAGTTCTGCGATTTTCACGTGATAGTGGTCGAGCAAGCCGCCAGTCGCATGATCTACCGCGGCAACCGAGAGCTGGTAGCCGATCTGGGCACTCAATTGGCTGCCTTCGGCCAGCGCCAGTTGATTCTGCGCGTCCAGCACAAAGAAAATAGTATCCACGCCCAATTCGTACTTACGCTGTTCCGCGACCAGATTTTTCTTGGCTAAATCGAGCGCCACGTTCGCCGCCGCCACCGAAAGTTTCGCCTGCTCTAGCTGATGAATGGCATTGCTTACGTCGAGCGTAATATTTTCCTGAAGCTGGCGGCGCGTATAGAGATCCTGCCGGCGCGAGACCAAAGCGTCTCCCAGCTGGGCTTGGGCCGCCCGGTTCTTAACCGGCAGATTCAGGCTCAACGTAAAGCCATACGTGGGATAGCCAAATCCAAACAGCTGGTTCAATGACTGCCCAAAGCCTCCCGGAGCAATCACCTGACCGGTGTTGGGATCGATCTGATTGCCCCCCAGCCCGGTACTGGAATAGGCGCCAGTAAGACTCAAATCCGGCTGCAACTGATTGTGCGCCACGCGGATGCTAGTGTCGTCATTGGCCAGTGCCTGACCGACACGATACAGTTCGGGCCGGTGCGCGATGGCCTGTTGCAGCGCAGTCGTGGCATCGAGGCTGAGCATCACTCCGCTGGGCTCGGCCTTCTCCGTGAGAACCAGGTCAAGAGCGCGGAAATAAGGATCGAGGTCGGCGCCGACGGTAAGCCGCAGCATATCTTCCTGCTGTTTCAAAGCGTACTCGCTCTGAATCACATCCACCCGGCGCGATGCCACCGCGGATTCGGAGCGGTAAATATCCAAAGGAGACAAAGCTCCGAGCTCGAGCGCGCGCTTGTCGTGTTTGTAGCTGGCGTCCGCTTCTTCCAGCGCTTTGCGCTGCACTTCGAGATTGCCCGCCGCCTGAATCACATTCCAATACTGACCGACCGCTTGCAGGATGGCATCGTTCACCTGCGCTTCAAAATTGGCGCGAGATTGCTGTAGATTGCGCCGCGCGATTACGATAGGCGCGCGATTGACAAACAATCCGCGATTGCGTAGCAGCGGCTGCGTGAACTGGAAACTCAATCCCGAAACAATCGAAGGGTTGAAGAAATAAAACGTATCGTTGGTGGAAAATCTGGTCGCATTGAAGCCTGCCTGGACGTTCGTGCCTGTCTCAAAGGTTTGCGAATAGGTAAACTGTGTCACCTGATTGAGTTCGCTGAGTGTCGCAGCGCCTTGCAGCTCGAAAGAAGCGTTGGTTACGGAACGTTGTGCGCTAAAGCTGGTGGCAGTGGTGGGGTCGAAGGGCGAGAATTTTCCCAGCAACGAATACTTCGAGTACTCAACCTGCAGCTCATTGATTCTTATTTGCGTATTGTTTTCCAGGGCAAGCGTGATCGCATCCTCAAGGCTCAAGGTCAGCTTTCCGTCCACCACATAGTCATTCAAGTGTTGCGCCGCCGGCAGCACTGCCGCAACCGCCTGCGGATTGGTTAGACCGCGGTAGGTTTCTTTTGTCCGAACCTGCGGCTGGGGCGCATCGACGGGCGGAGTTTGCGCGCCCGCGGGAATGGCGGCAAACATAGTCAGACACACCAAGGCACAACCAAGGCAGACGAATCTCATCCTTGCACTCTCCACGAATTCCCCGTTCACTACTCGTAACGAATGGCTTCTACAGGATCGAGTCTGGCCGCTTTGAGGGCCGGGTAAGTTCCAAAAATCAAACCCACACTGATGGAAACCAAGAATGCCAACGCTATGGACGTAAAAGTCACCACCGTCGACCAACCCGCAAGCCACGCGATCAGCCGCGACATGGCGAAACCAAGCCCAATCCCGAGAGTGCCACCAACAAACGAGATCATCACGGCTTCCACCACGAACTGACGAACAATATCCGATTGCCGGGCACCCACCGCGCGACGTACGCCAATCTCCCGTGTCCGCTCCAGAATGCTGGCCAGCATAATGTTCATAATGCCGATCCCGCCCACCAGCAGCGAAATCGAGGCGATGGCCACCATCACCGTGTTGAACAACCGTTCTGTCTTCTGCTGTTGCGCGAGAAGCTCCGAGGGAACAATCACGCTGAAATCGCTGGCCCCGTGGTGCGAGGCATCCAGAATCGTGCGGACAATACGGGCCACGTTGACGATGTCCGTGCCGGGCCGCAGGTTTAAATAAATGCCGTCAATCTCGTCACGCAGCCAGCTATAGCTATTCTCCAGGCGCAGGACGGCCGAATTGAGAGGGACGTAAATTACGTTGTTCAGATCTTGCGACGGCAGACCGGCGACCTCGGTTTGCGAACTCAGTTGCGGAGCCGCAACCCCGATCACGTGGAACCATTGCTCGTCGACCTTTACATATTGCCCGATTGGGTCGGCCGCCCCGAATAGCCCGGACCGCGCGCCCGCGCCCAACACGCAGACCGGCGATCCCCGGTCTTCCTCGGCTGCGTCGAAAAACCTTCCTTCCACCACCCGCAACCCGCCAATCCCCAAATAGCTCGGGTTCACGCCATAGACAACCGGAATCTCCTGTTGCGGCTTGGGGAGCACTTTCGTCGGAGCGAAGCGTTTGCGCGGCGTGGACGCGACCATGTCCGGCAGGTTGCTGCCGATCACCCGGTAATCCTGAAATGTGAGTCCTGGCGAGGTTCGCCGCATCTTGCGGTGCGCCTGAAAATCCAGGGTCTCGCGGGCTTCGACGATCAAATTATTTACCCCGAGTTGCTCAATCAGCGCCATGGCCGATTGCCGCGCCCCGGCGCCGATCGAAAGCATGGAGACCACGGCAGCCACGCCGAAAATCATTCCCAGCATGGTGAGCAGCGAGCGCAGCCGGTGCACCATCAGATTGTTGAAACCCACGAGCAGGTCGGGGAGCCAACGCCGGATGTTGGAAAGGCGGGATACTCTGGCTGCCACGCCGAGGGTCACTGAGCTCATTACGGAGTGCCTCCACTATCGCCAATCGGACTACCGCCGCCATTCGAGGCTTTCTTAGCCTGCTCCTCGGGATTGATCAACGCCACCTCGGTATTCTCTTTTAGGCCGTCGATCTGCACTCGCCCTTCGGTTTCTGAGATGACCTTCACCTCGCGCGGTTCAAAGCCGCTCCCGCTCTTCACATAGACAATCCGCTTGTCATCTTTCTTAAACACAGCCGGGCTGGGTAGATACAGCACGCTTTTCTGGGGAGGGCCCAGGAAGATCACCTGCGCGCTGTAGCCCGGCCGAAGCCGCGAATCGCTGTCCGTGATCTCGACCGTGATCTCGAAATTGTGACTTGCTTCCCAGGGGAACGACGAGGCCGCCCCGCTGGCCGTCTTGATTTTGCCGTGAAACATAGCTCCCGGCAAAGCGTCCAGGTAGATCTCGGCCGCCTGCCCAATCTGCAGGCTGCCGCGCTCCGTCTCCCCCACTTTCGCCGTCAGCTCCATTCCTACCGGGTCAATCACCCGCGCAATGACCGCGCCGCTCTGCGCCTGGTCGCCTTCGTGGTAATCGGGAAGCGACATCCCGCCAAAGAAAAATTGGCCGCTCTCGTTCTTTCCTACCACCACCAATCCGGCAAGCGAAGTGCGAACCTTCATGCTTTCGATGTTCTGCTGCGCCTGTTTCATCGCCAGTTCCGCCTTGTTCTCTTTCTCTTTGGCGACCGCGATGCCGGCCTTGTTCGATGCGGCATGGGACTGGATATCGGTTTGGAGTTGCTGCAGCGCCCGTTTAGCTTCGCTCAAGGCAAGTTGGTTCTTCTGCGCGTCAATCGCGCTCAGAAGTTCGTTCTTGCTCACGTCCAACTCGGCGCGGCGCACATCAAATTTGGCTTTCAGAAGTGCGGACTTGTCTTGCGCGGTTTGCACATCGGCATCCGCTTCCGCTTTAGCGATTTCCTGCTCCGCCTGCTGCAGGTCAGACCGGTTTTGCTCCAGCGCGTACTGCTGTTCGCCGGGATCAAACTCGACCACCGTGTCTCCCGCCTTGACTACGGCGCCGGTGCGCGCCAGATGGGTAATTTGCAACGACCCGCCGCCAATGGATGGAGCCGTCAGAAAAGCGGAATGCTCGGCGCTAAGTTCCCCAACGGAATGAATGCGCAGAGTCAGGTCGCCGCGCTTAACGCTGGTGACAGGAATATCGGAACCGGTGGTTTTGATATTGGTTCGTAGCGCCGCCGCAATGACCCCGGCGAGCACCAGCGCGCCCAACACAATTCCGATCCGCCAAATTCGCCGCCGTTCCATGGGAAACCTGTCTTACTCCTTCAACGTGGGATCCTGCAGCGCCACTTTCTCGCCGGGCTGCAGCCCTTTGGCGATCAGCAGACGATCTCCGCTGCGGCGCCCGACCGCAATCGGGCGTTCCTCGAATTTTGTGCCGTTCAGAACGTAGGCCACCGTCCGTCCCGACTTCTGGAAGGAGGCTTGCTGAGGAA
Source organism: uncultured Acidobacteriaceae bacterium (assembly GCA_963697035.1). Lineage (GTDB taxonomy): Bacteria > Acidobacteriota > Terriglobia > Terriglobales > Acidobacteriaceae > PALSA-270. The sequence goes on from CAVOMN010000006.1 coordinate 643,244, forward strand.
TCATCACCGCATTGGCCACCCGGTCCACGATCACCCGCACGCTGGTGCTCATTCCGGGACGCAAACGGGCATCCGACTGGTCCAGCGTCAGTTCGACGGCGAAGTTTCTGGCGAAAGGCCAGCCTCCGGTAAAATCCATCGATGCCGTGGTGCTGATCTGCCGAACTTGGCCGGTGAAGTCCCGGTCAGGCAAAGCATCGAAGTGCGCCGTAACCTTCTGGCCGTTCTGCAGCTTGCCACGATCACTCTCATCCACTCGCACCGTGACATGCAGGGTAGAAAGATCCGGCAGATTGGCGATGGGGGCGCCCGGCCAGGCTTGCTCGCCCGGCTTCAGCACAGACATTCCGCCACTGGGATGCCACACCTGCAGCAGCGAGACGATTCCGCCGGATGGAGCCCGCAAGGTAAGAGCCGCCAGGCTGCGTTCCGCCACTTGCACGTTGTAAAGGTTCTGCTTGCGCTTCTGCTCGGTATCCGCAATCTTAGCCGCGTTGTCGTCGTGGTCCGATTTCAGTTGTGCGTCCGCTTGCCGGAGCTTCTGCTCGGCATCGGCGACCAGCAGTTTCTTTTCCGCTCCGTCGATCTCCGCCAGGATTTCACTCTTGCTGGCGTCGAGCTTAGCTTTCTCGACGTCGAACCGGGCCGACATCACGGCTGTCTGGTCGGCTTCTTGTTTTAGGCGGGCCTGCGCCCGCGCCTGCGCGATCTCCGCGTCTGACGATTTCAACGCCGACTGATACTGCGCTAGGTCCTGCTCGGTCTTCGTAGTGTCGAACCGTACGACAACATCACCTGTCTTCACTGCCACCCCTTCGGGCGCGATGGTGATGATGCGGAGATCCCCGGCTCCGGCTGGAGCGGAAATCGTAACCGACTTGAAGGCCTGCACTTCCCCGCGAAGCGGCAAGGCATCCGTGAATTCACCACGCTCCACCGCTGCGGTGGGTACCGATACCGTGCCTCGCGACATTGCCCAGGCGCCGAAGATCACTGCCGCCACGCCAACCACGAGAATAGCTACCAGCCTCGTTTTCTTCCCGCGTATCGCGTTACGGAAAAACTCATTCATATCAGTCGCGATGATCCCTATTCATTGGTTTGCGCAGCCGCCGGGTTGCGTTGCAGAACGTCGCCTGCCGAAAGACCGGACAGAATCACCACCTGTGTGTCATTCGCAGGGCCGGTCTTGACCGGCTGTTTGCGCATGCCCATGGCCGTCTTCACCCAGGCGTATTCCACTTTCCCTTCCAGGACGACGCTTTCCCGCGGCGCAACCAGAACATCGTTGTGCTGTTCAAGCTCAACGTCTACTGCGGCGGAGAGATCCGGCATCAGCTTGGGATTGTTCCCTTGAATAGAAAATACCGTGGTGAAAGTGTGCAGCTTGTCGGAAAAGTTTCCCCCGACACCCAGTGGCGCCAAAGCTTCCAGCCGGGACAGAAAAGCAATATCCGGATACGCATCCAGCCTGACGGTCGCCGCTTCCCCAATGCGAAGATCCTCAATATCCTGCTGGTTCGCCTGCACGCTGACTTGCATCAAGGAAGGATCCACTACGTCAATGAGAGGAATCCCGGCTTTCACCTGATCGCCTTCCTGAAGCTGCTCCAGCGTTTCCTGTTTCCATATGGAATGCAGGACAACCACCCCGTCAATGGGCGAACGGATTTGCATCTGGTCCGCATTGGCCTGCGCGTGCAACATGTCTTCTTGCGCTTTGTCCCGCTGCAACTCGAGAATACGGATGGCCGCTTTGGCCGAACGCCGCTTGAGATCGAAGGTTTGCTTTAGCTGCTGCAAATTCGCTTTCGCCTGATCCAGATTCTCCTGGTTTTTCTCCGCATCAATCCGCGAGAGAATCTCATTCTTGCGCATCTCGAGATCGTCTTTGCTAAGTTCATCCTCAGCCGCCTTCAACTCCGTCTCGTCCTTGGCGCGGGCCGCATCCTCCTGCGCCTGGTTCTCCGAGACCTGGCTGGCAAATTTCTGATAATCGGCCTGCTTATCCAGCGCGTTTTTAATCTGCGCCTGGCGGTCGAACTCCACCAGCAGATCGCCGCGCTTGATTTTGGCTCCCGAAGCCGCCAGCCGCGTGATCACCAGGCTCTGCAGCTGAGACCCGGCGAGCATGGGAGCCGTGATAGTGCGCGACTGCACTGCTTCGGTCGTACCCTTCAAGCGCAAGACACGCACGAATTGCGTGCGTTCCACCGTCGCCGTCGCCAGCGAGTTCCCAGTCGGCTTATGAACCTTGAGGAAAACAGTCAGCAGGATGGCTGTAGCGGCCAAAGCCGCGGCCGCCACCCAAACAATCACTCTCGTTTTGGATCGGCCTTCCGTTTTGGTGGGAATTTCAGGTGGAATGTCGAATTGAGGCGGCGCCTCGGGGAGCTCGATCGTGGACCGTTCTAAAGCGCACATAGACGAAGTCTGGCTCGGACAGAGATCCGCTACTTAGGTTAAGACACCGACTGAGAGTGGAAAGAGCCCCATTTTATTGGAATCACTTTTACACCCGAAAAGATGCCTGCGTCCGCGTCTCACTCTGATACACGAATTTCCCGGTAGAAGAAGGGGATGACCGGAAGTCTTGCCGGCGGACGCACCCTTGCAAAGTCCTTTTAATACTACAACTCGCATGAAAGTCACTCAATAGGAATCCGTTCCGAAGGTAGGCCTTCTGGTTCCAGATTGACAACAGAAACCACGCAACAAGGCGGTTTCGTACGGCTAGCTACTCACGTTGAGCGGTGGTGGCGTTGCCGTTTACAACGAAAGACAAGCAACAAATCTTGCCCTGAGCGTCAGCAGTGAAGTCGACATAGCTATTCTCAAGTCCCTCGATAATGAACTTCGTTCGGGACACAGGTGCGAGAGCAAGGCCCGAATGTCCTGAGGCGGCAAGCGAAAGCGAGAGGTGATTACCCCTGATGGGATCATATTCGATTTGAATCGAAATGCTCGCCGGGGGGTGGTTGGAGATGTATTTTCCGACATACGGGTCAAGCCAGATCGTCACTCCGCGAGTTCGATCGGGCGCAGCAGGAATATGAGGGCTACTGGATGCGATGGTCTTACTTTGAATACCTTCCGGCTCGGTGGGAATCACATCGACCTGCAGGTGTTGCGGCGACTTCCTAGAATCCCGGCTTAGCGGTTGGGTTGGATCGCCGGCGATCTCTGGAAAAAAACGCAGATCCAAGATATGAATCCAGCTATAAGGGATTGCTAAGACGGTCATGTAGAACAGAACCAGCGACAGCAGCGCGCCGGGAATGATGGCTGACGCGCGAGGCTGAAACGGATCGAGTGACACGAAAGAAGGGACGTGGTCCGCCGCTGGGCTTAGCAGAGGAGCGGGGGCGAGCTCCGTGCCAATGTGTGGCCGTAATGTCCACTGTCTTAGGAGCGAAAGCACGCAGTCCAGCGTCACACCGAGTGCCGCCAGCGTCCCCCCTTGCTGATCGAAGATGTAGAGCATCTCCTCGCCGAAACGCCGGCGAAAGCTGGGGGGATGCAAACGTACGGCACAACCATAGAGACGCCTGAGCATCAGACCCTCCTGGGGTTCGGGAGTCTCAGCCGCAACCGTGCCTCGCGGACAACATGGGTTAAGCGTGTGGTCTCGGCCCTGAGGACCTCGCGTCCAGCGTCAGTGATTCGGTAATAGCGTCTGCGGGGATCGGCATCTCCCCGGCGGGGTCCCAATTCCTCAACCGATCCACCCTGGATGAGCTTCTGCAGATTGTCGTACAACGTGCCGGGGCCGAGTTTGTAGATGCCCTCCGATTGCCTGGCGATCTCCTGCATGATGCCGTAGCCATGCAGGTCTTCCCCGGCTAGAGCGAGAAGGATGTGCAAGGCCGCCGAGGACAACGGTAAAGGTGAATTGAATCGTTCGGCCATAGTCGGAAATAGATATATCGAATTCCGAGCGAGTCGTCAAGCATTCTCTGGGATCGTGCTGAGCCGAACCTTGGTCAAGCCGGCACGATCCGGTATGTCTCGCCGGGTTTGGTGTCGAAGCTGAATACCTCTGCTTCTGAGCGGGTCGCAATGGCCTGGCCGTCCCCAGCCCGGAAAACCTTAACTTTCTTCTCGTTCCACGGATTGGCGATCCGAACCGTCTTCCCTTTTTCGCTGAACACCAAACAATTCTTCACCTGCTTCCCGTCAAAGGCCGCGCTCACCAGGAACGCTCCCGCCGCCCGCAGGCGCTCAAACCGCGCCGGACCGAGATTCTGCGTGTTCGGAAAGAGCCGGATCGTCCCCGTATAGCTCTGCATCATGCATTCGTTTACCACCGCGGGCAGGGAAAAATTCTCCGTCCAAAAGCCCATGTGCATCATGAAATCGTAGTCCGTGGAATCGTCGTAACGGCCCACCACCTGCCGCACCCGGTCGTTGGCGGTTCCGTTGGGAAGGCTGCAATAGGCGACCTCGCGCTTGAACCAGTTCAGGTCGAGCATTCCCAGACGAGCGCGAATTAGGGGTTGAAACACCAGATCGTTGCCTCCTTCGAGTCGTACCAACTTGGCCGTTCTGCGGGCGAGTTCCAAGTGCTCGGTCCCGCGTCCAATTCCCACCTGTTCACCAGGAAAAACCGGCGCCAGCGTCACTGGCACGTTGTAGACATGCTCTTCCGGTGCGTCAACGACATCCAGCCACACTTCTCCGTAGGGCCCTTTGCCCTTGGGATAGGCCGCCAGATTCTCCCGGATTTCCTTCCAGCGCGGGCGGTCCGCTGCATCTTTCTCGAGCACGGTCGACGCCTCAATCATTGCATCCAGCAGAAATTGAGTCAGGGCGAGATCCATAATGCAGTCTTTATTGAGCTTGAAATCAACCGTCAGCCCCCAATTCTCCGGAGAAACCGTGGGGATGATGTGATATTTCCCGTCATCGCCTTTCTTGAAGTACGCAGCCAGAAATTGCGCCGCCGCCAGCAGGATGGGATAAACCCGCCGCAAATACGCCACATCCTGGGTGTATAAGTACTGCCACCACAGGCTTTGCACCGTCCACGGAGTGTTGCTAATGAGAAATACCCACGGCGGAGACTGAATGAAGATGCTCTGGCTTGGCACCGGAACCGCCACCAGCGGGAAAGACGCGCCCGGCAACTGACACTTTTCGCCAGTGAATTTCTCTGACATCGCCAGCAGGTTCTGGCAGAGCTCCACATAGGGCAAATGCTGTTCCACATGATTGCTGGAGAAAACACCCCAGAACGCCTGCTCGCAGTTGTAATCCATGTGGTAGTCGCCATGCCACGAGGTGCCGAGGTCATCGGTAGACCAGTTAGCAAACAAGCCTGGCGCCGTCTTCCCTCGCCTTAAGCAGCACGCCAGAAAATACTGGTTGTGGTACCAGATTCTCTCCAGCTCCTTGTCATCCAACTCGACCGCGGAGTGCGACCAGAACTCATGCCAATGCGCGTCGGAATCATGCCGGATCTGGTTGAGCGGCGTTTTTGCCAGGCGTTCGACCTCCTGGCGGGCGTATGAACGGGTGTCCAGTTCGGCCGTGCTGTAAGCGTGGTCCTGCGGGATCAGAATCCAGGGATCGTGCTCGCCCGCTTCCCGCTCCAGGCGCTCCAGCAGGATGTCGCGCGGCGTGGCAAGTTTGATATCCAGGCGCAGGGGCTGCTCGCCTTGGCCGTTGAGCGAGATGGCTTTTTGCTTCTCTCCAGCTGGAGAACCAGGCTCGACCGACCAATTCCCAGCCAGCCTCGCGTGCAACGCGAAGTTCCGGTCTTTGTCGGAGTTGGATGGAGCCGGCATCTTTTCCGTGGGACCGATCGCCGGAAAATACTGAAAGCAGGAAAACTCCGCGAATCCCGATTGCTTAGTCGCTTCCAGTTCTGGATGAGGCAACGCGCTTAAATTGATTTTGGAACCATCCAGCCCGGTTGCCGCCTGGCTTTCGTCAATCCGCGGATAGTAGTTCAATGACAGGAAGGATACGGGCGTATCCGTCGAAACCGATACCAACCCGGTGGCCCAGTCCACAAAACCGGAAAGCTTTGCGGTTTGCGAATCTCCCGCCGGGTTCGCACATTGCAGGTCAAGCGTGAACGATCCGTTGGCCGGGTCGAGCGAGTGTCTCCCCGGCTGCACCCAGCGCGGGTCCCAGTGAATCCAAACCGTCCCGCATGGCCACGGGCGTGGCCACGGCCGCGAATAAGGAACATCGAGCTTTTTCGTATATTCGCGAAAGAAATCAATGCTGCTCTCCAGAAACTGCATATCGGGCTTACCCTGCCCCTTGGCCTCGTCGCTGGCTCGCTGCCAGAGCTTCAGCAGCTCTGGAAAAGGCAACGCGTCTTCCTCCGACCCCTCGCTCAGGCGAATGTCCCAGCAATCGTTCTTGCCGATGTGCAGACCCAGGGCATCCGGCCGCACCACTACGCAGACACCCACATCTCCATTCCCCAGCAGCATTCCCTCGAAGAAACTGGGAGTCGGCAGTTCCTTGATGATGGTGTGACGGCTGGCAATCTGGAAAGCATCCAGCGATCCAGATGGAGGCGGAGGAATCGCCGCCCGCAGGGGCTGGGTAGCGGCCAGGGTCGCGAAAGCGGAGGTCTGAAGAAACTCTCTGCGAGTACTTTTCATAAGAGTTGGAATCGTCGAGGTATCGGAGTTTGAAGATAATATCTGCAGAAGAAGCGTGCGCAGGCTATCAGCCGCCGGAAAGGAGAGTCAAGAGCTAATGAAAAATGAATTTTGTTGATGCAAACCCCGTCATCCAATCACGGCTTCATGCCAAACCGCCGTTCTGCACTGTGGGGCAATGTTCTAAATCTTTGACAAAACGCTCGCTTGCCCGGATACTAACCAATCGTTCCCTGTGACTGAATGAGTGAAGCCGTAAAAATTCTGAAGTATGCCATCGGCTCCTGGCCCGCAATCCAGATTTCGAATCAGTTGGTTGCCCTTTCAGTCGTCCCCTCCCTCGGCGGACGAGTAATGGAACTGCATCTGGGAGGAACCAACGTCTTCTATGGAAATCCCCGGCATCTCGGGAAGCAACCGCCTTTAAATTCCGGTGGAGCCGGTATCGGGCTATGGCGGAACTACGGCGGCAGCAAGGTTTGGCCAGGCCCGCAAGGCTGGTCGAGCGACGCGGAGTGGCCCGGGCCGCCCGATCCAGTTCTCGATTCTGGCCCTTACGATTGTGAAACGTCCCAGAATCAGGACAAAATCGCCGTGAACCTGAAAAGCCAGCACGATGAGTATTCCGGGGTAACGCTGGAGCGCGAGATCGGGATTAGCCCGGGGACATCGGTCGTCCGTTTGCATCACCGCATGCGCAACACCTCGAAGCGCACCGTCCGCTGGTCGATCTGGCAGGTCACCCAGGTGGATGCGACAAAAGGACTGGATATTTTTGTTCCTGCCGCGGGCTTCCATCAAACTCTGGGAGACAAACCCTACCCTTCCGTTGCCTTCGACGAAGCTGGCAAGCGGTTGCATCTCCGGTACCACAATCAGGTAGCCAAGCTCGCAGTAGAAGCCAATCAGGGATGGTTCGCCTCGCTCGACCAGGAGCGGGGAGTCGTCCTCGTGGAGACATTTCCCGTCACGCCGGGCGCGCCATATCCGGATGGCGCTCCTGCCGCGTTTTGGGTCAGTGGTGCGGGCACGTTCACGATCCACGGAGATTGCGTTGACATGACCGGAGGCATCAACGGTTGCGACCCGCATGTCGAAGCCGAAGTGATGGGACCGATCACCAGGCTCGAGCCCGGGGAGAGCTCCGAACTGCGCACCTCATGGCGGATTGCGGCGATCAGCGCGGAAGAAATCGTTTCTGCGAACGATTGCGGAGCGGTGGGCCGGAAACTCGCCATCGAAAATGGGCGGGTTACGGGATCGTTCGGCGTGTTCAGCGCGTCCGGTCTCGAACTCATCGCTTACGATCGCGCGTCGCAAGTCGTGGAAACATTCGCCTTGGGAAAAGTCACCCCATTGCGCGCGGTCGTGCTGGATGAAAAGATTTCTCTTCCCTCCCATGTTGTTCGCTGTAGCCTGATGCTCTTCGATGAAGACAAACACCGCCTGGGGATCCTCGATCATGTCCAAATTCGCTAACGACTGTCTGGCAGAAAAAAGCATTGTGATTACCGGGGCACTCGGTGGCATCGGCCTCGTGATTGTTGATGCTCTGCTGGCGCACGGCGCATACGTCATCACCAACGATGTTCTCACCGAGGATCAAGCGGCGGGCATCGCTGCTGCCCGCGGCTGGCAGAGCGACCGCTACTCCTATGTCCGCGCTGACATCACCAACTCAGAACAAGTGCAAACCATGCTGCAAGCGGCTCTAAAGCCCACGGGGAAGCTCGATATTGCGCTCTGTCACGCCGGCATGGTGCATGCCAGTCCAATTCTCGAATATACCGAGCAGGACTGGGACCGCATCATCCAATTGAATCTGCGGGGCTCATTCCTGGTCGCGCGGGCTGCCGCCAAGCTTATGGTGGACACAAAAGTCGCCGGCAAAATTATATTTACGTCTTCATGGGTACAGGATGTCCCCTGGCCGGAGATCATCCCCTATACCGTGACCAAGAGCGGCGTCCGCACCCTGATGCGTGGGATGGCGCGCGAACTTGCAACTTACGGAATCCGGGTGAATGCCCTGGGGCCTGGAATTGTGGGTGTCGGCATGGCAAAAAGCCAATGGGATAGCGATCCCGGGTACCGCCGCCGCGCCGAGAAAGCGATTCCTCTCGGCCATCTGCAAACCGCCGAGTCGGTCGCCGATGCCATGGTCTTCCTTTGCTCCGCCGCTTCCGACTACATGACCGGAGCTACGCTTCTGGTCGACGGAGGCTGCAGTTTGTATCCCATGGACTAGCCCGATCTCTCACCCGCAGTTCATTGTGGATCCGGCTCCAGTTCCTTTTCCGCCTTGAGGTCGCGCATTCCGGGAATAACAAACGGATCGGGCAGATCCTTATAACTCTGCAGCGCAATCGCATCGAGCAAAAGGTCAGGCGTCGGTTTCGAGTCTGGACCGTAAACACCAGTCTGTGTTGCCCTTGGCCAGATGCATCTGCCATCCCGGATACCAGGAAATGTCCGGCGTGTTGTACACGTCGCGGGTGAGGTGATCGTTGGCATCGAGTTCGATATCCGCGTAGCTCTCCAGATCCGCTTTCTTGCCATCAATGGACAAATCCAATTGGTGCGCCGCTTGCCCGAACTGGCGGAGACCCGAATGTAGTAATCGCTGTCTTCCGGAACATTTGCCTCGAATTCGATTTGCGGTTTCGCTCCTTGCGGATTTGTTTGCAGCAGTTCTTGGCTGTAGGTTCCACCTTCGCTGGGCTTTTCTTGCTGACGTTTTAGCTTCGGTGGCTTGCTCCGCAGTGAGCACCACGGAATTCGCTGGCCGCTCCGGCGCCAGCGGATAAACCGACGTCAGGAAGTTTGCACTTCCCATCGGTGAAATCGTAGTGATTCTCCGACAGCAGCTTTGCCGTCGGAGCTGTATACTGTGAGATCGGCAAAAAATCCGCCCGGCACGTGCCAAACATCTCCGGTATCCTCTCGGCGGATAACCGAAATCGTCGAATCGGCGGGAAGATCGAAGGTTCGCGTGAGATCCTTCACCACTTTGCCGTCGCGCGTGCGCAAGCGGTACGTCAGTTTGGCTTCTTCCAGGATTTGAACCAGTAATCGTTAACCACGCGAACATCTTTCGCGCCCTGCGAAATCGAAAAACAAAATCGGCAGCACCGGCGCGATTGGCGTTCTGCATGGCAAAGTACGCAGGCTTCGGCATGCCGGTGAAGTTCACCGGCGCGCCGGAATAAGCCAGCGGATAAGCATCGTCAAAGCGGCAATGAATGAGAGCCGTGCTCGGAGCAAAGCGCTGGGCGCGCGCATTCTCGTACTGGAATTTATGGTATTGCGCGTAGAAACGCTCACTGGCTTTGATCTTCGCCAGATAGTACTGCTTGATCTTTTTCGATTGGCCAAACAGCCGGCTTGGGCGCATCCAGGAATACGGGATCGTCCACCCAGCGGTAGGAATCGAAATTGTCCCAGATAGGATCCACCGAATCGAAGTGGAAGTAGTCATCGCCCGCCATGGCTTTGACCGCTTCCTCCGAAGAGAGTCCGTAGGATCCTGTCTCGCTGGCGAAGTTCAGTGGATAGCCCGTCCACAAGGCCGTGCGCCGTTGCAGACCGTCGTCCATGTTGGGATAGATATGGATATCGAACTCCCCGTGTCCGGAGGCGCGGGTCATGGGCCGGGTGCCATCGAGATCCCGAATCAAGGCCGTAATTTGATCAGAGAATTCTGGTTGCCCGCCTTCGTTCCAAGCCGACCAACCCACCACCGCAGCGTGAGAACGAGTCTGCTCGATGGTCTCACGCAGCACATCTTCAGAATGTCCTGATGAATGGGCTCGGTGTGCGAATATCCCCATTGCAGCGGCATTTCCTGCCAGATCATCATGCCCATCTGGTCGCACAAGTTCATACATCTCCGGAGAAGACTGGTGGCCGACCATGCGGATGATGTTGATGTTGCCGTCCTTCTGCATCTTGATTCGCTGGGCATATCCTCGCCGATCCATCAGAGAGCAGCCAATGAATATCGTCATCGAGCACGCCCTTCAGGAAGATGCGGTGATGGTTCACGATCACATAGTGATCTTTGTCGTTGAACTCGACTTGCCGCAGGCCGACCGAATGAACTGGCTGGTCCAGAACCTGCCGTTCTGCACGACTTCAACCTTCAGCGATGTAGATAAGGAGTCCCCTGCTCCCATGGATACCAGAGCAGCGGATTCTCCACGCTCATCGGCAACTCGACGGAATGTCCCCGCCAGTCGAGCTTGACTTCCTTGATGGCGTGGAAGCTGCGGGGCTTGCCCGCCCGGCGTGTTCCGGTTCGGTCAGCGTCGCCCGTACCTCGGCTTTGCCGGAAGCAGCGGAATTCTCGAGATCCAGCTTCACCTGCACGTCTGCATGTTTCAGGTCCTGGCTCAATTCGGTCGATCGCCCAGAGATCGTCAATGCCCACGTCGCCGCGGGCACGAAGCGAAACCGAGCGATAGATTCCTCCCATCGAGCCTTCCTGCCCGTAGGGCATGACGATGTCGTCCATGGTGTTGCCCTTGACGATGGTCTTCTCGCTCTCATAACCGGGATCCAGCGGGCAATCCACACGAACCACAACCAGATTCGAGCCTCCTTTGTGCAACGCCGGGGTCACATTGATCTTAAATATCGAATAGGCGCCGATGTGCCGTCCCACGTAAACGCCGTTCACCCAGACGCGTGCTTCATAGTCCACACCGCCGAAATTCAGTTCCACCACCGGCCCGAAGGAATTCGGAACCTCAATCTCGCGCCGGAACCAGACCACGCCGTTGTAATCCAGGCCTTTCACATACCACTGCGAGGGAACAGCCATGGTCTTCCACGACGATACATCGTAGGACGGGCTGAAGAATTGTTTGCGAATGCCTTCATCCCCGGATCGGTCACGTATTTCCAATCGCCATCCAGCGAAATGCTCGCGCGACATGTCCCTCATAGCGTCGAGCGGTGAGGGAGGAACATCGGGAGTATCCTCGGGATAAGGCTTCACCATCTTCCCGTTGTAGAAAAGCGGACTGATGTGCGGACCGGACTGCTGCAAGGTCACAGCCGCTAAGAGCAGCGACGTTCCTGATCGGGTGCAACGGAACTCGATTGCCTGTACCGGCCAGTCCGGATGACCAAGGTGGTGAGTGAAAAACATCAATTGGCTCTTGGCTTCGACCGGCACCATCTGCTCCAGGTGGTATGACAATGCTCCCGAGGCCGGTTGATATGGCTTGAGACCGTAGGCGAATTGAGCGCCAGGAACAAAATGTCCATAATGCAGATCGGCGACATTCTTGCCCGCTATCAAAGGCACATCTTCAGCCTGTCCGTTTGTATAACGAACTACGTATTCGCCGACCGGCGTTTCTACGTCCGGTGCAGTTGGAAATCCTGACCCCACGTTGCCAATAAAATACAGGTCTGTTCCGGCATAGCCACCCATCGGGATGGTCACTTGCGAGGGAAACTGCCCGGGGAGAGGGGAGATACAAATTGGCCCTCCGCCTCAAATTCGCTGATAACTGGCTCGTGTTTCCCGTCATTGGAAGACCGAATATCCAAATAGATGCCTTTGGCTTCCGTTCCGGGAACGGCGAATTCGTGCCACTCCCCTCCCAGGCTGTATTGACCGCTGATGGAAGCGATTTCCCGTTCTGATCCGTCCGGCAGGATGAGACCTACGGAATAGTCTCGCGGAGTATTGCGCGGGGCGGCATTGGACAGAAAGCGGATCTTCCTCACTCGGGCCGGTGCGGCAAAACTGATGACCAGCTTTCCGCTTGCCTTGCCTCCTGCCGGAGTCCAGGCCGTTGAGTCGTCCTGATCAATGGCATTTCTGGGGACACTTCCTTCATCCTCGTGAGGATCAAGCCCCACTGGCTTCGCTTGAGCTGCACTTTCATCGCTTTCACTGGCCTACGCCCCCCGCCTGCTGCGCTCGATATGTTGTCGTCCCAGCTCGGGATGCCATCCCTCTCCTGCTACACGCACTACGCCCGTGCCTTCGGATACCAGAAAGGCACCCCCAGCCGCCGCCAGACTTCCATGCGAAACCCGGTGTAGTTCCAGTAGCCGGTCGTGTAGAGATCGAGACTATCGATTTTTGACCGCCTTCACACTGGCACAACGAAATCCGCCAACATGCAGCAGGCCATTCTCAACCAGTTGAGCCGATGAAGATCCCGCCGGCCAGCGCAAAGAAAGAGATTGCCGGCATCATTGACAAGGATTTCGCGCAGCGGATGACGCGAGCGAGAAAGGGTCATGTCCCACCTTTAGGTTGTACGAGGTTAGCTTTTCTTGGAGCCGACCAGCCGGCGCTTTGTCGTTTCCACCAGGGAGCGCACCTTTGCCATTTCGCTGCGCGCGCCGCTGACCAGGAAACTCATATCGCTGCCGATGGTAAAAAGTTGCGCGCCACGTTGCACATAGTGGCTGCATTCTTCATCGGTCCAGGTCGGAAGACCAACCGGAATGGATCGTTTCCCCGCATTCTCAATCAGATGGTCAACCACGTCCTGCACCGCTTCCGGGCCAGCGTCGCCGTCGTTCATGAAGTTCGCCAAATCCCCATTTCCAATGAAGACGGCTCCCACTCCCTGCACGTTGAGGATCTCGTCCGCATTCCGGAAGGACTCCGGCGTCTCAATCTGCACAATAAGCAGGATCTCCTCGTTCGCTTCCCGCCGGTACTTCCCTCCATCCTGATAGTAGTGGCTGGCCCGAGTCGGTCCGAAACCACGGCGCCCCGGCGGCGGATAATGGGAAAGCTCGGTCGCCAGTTTTGCATCGGCCGAGCAATTGATCATGGGAACCATGACCCCCAGCGCGCCCAAGTCGAGAACCGTCTGGATGTAATCCCGCGAGTTGGTCGGAATCCGCACCACCGGCGTGCTCACGCTGCCTTTGCAGGCCATGAGGATGGTGCGCAGCGACTCCTTGCTCATGGGAAAGTGCTCCATATCGATCAGGAGCCAGTCGAAGCCCACATCCGCAACCATCTCAGCCGAGTAAGGGTCGAAAAGCCAATCCAGCTTCCAATGGCGGGATTACCGTCCGCGAGAATCTGCTTGAGTGTGTTTTTCATGCTGCGCAGGTGAGCCTTGCCGGGAAAAATTATGAAATCAGAAAGCGATGCCGCAGATCTCATCCCCAAGGGTGAATTTCGGCATTCTGCCACGGCAGGGGACCAGTTGTCCACCGAAAAGAATATCGTTCTGTATTGGAGAATGGAAAGGCGATCTCAGTGGGGCGTTCTCGTATCTAGCCTAATTCCCCGCCGTTATCGGAAATCTGATACTAAAAGAGTTAGTCGCTATCCCACCGCCATCATTCCGTATTCTAGAACGGGTGTCACATTTGTATTGACAGTGTTCTACGACCCATGATATTTCTCTCGACCCATCGGGATGTGTGGCTCAGCAACACGCGTCAAAGAGGATGGCTGACCCGCCCGCGTACTTCGAAGGAGAAGAAATCTATGAGACGTCTGTTTGTGGCCGGAGCGCTTTGTCTGTTTCAACTCATTTGCCTCTCACTTGCCTTTGGGCAAGGCGGCCGTGGCACCATCAACGGAATCGTGACCGACCCCACCGGCGCTGTAGTCGCGGGTGCGCGGGTGGATATCAAGAACACCGAGACAGGTCAGGTAACAACTCTCCAGACCACCTCGGATGGCAACTATTCAGCTCCATTTCTGGCCGCTGGATTTTATCAGATTTCCGCCAGCCACGAAGGCTTCGAAACCCAAACTCAGACCAAAATCACCCTGACTACCGACCAGGTGGCCAGCGTGAACTTCACCCTGAAGATCGGCTCGCAGACCACCAAAGTAGAGGTTGAAGCCGCGGCCACGCAAATTGACACCACCACCGGCGCCATTGCAGAAACCATTGGCCAGAAGAGCGTTCAGGAGCTGCCACTGAATGGCCGCAATCCCGCCGCCCTGGTGGCAACCGTCCCCGGCGCGGTCGATACTTATACCTCGAACATTCCTATTCCCACCCCCGGTCCGGGCAGCGGTTTTCCCAAGGAAACCGGAGCCTCGGTGAACGGAAGCCGCATGGGTGGAGTGTCCTACAACTGGATGGCATTATCCACATGAATAACTACTTCCAGACGGCCAATCCCTTCCCCAATCCAGATGCCACACAGGAGTTCCGCGTCATCACCAACAACTTTGACGCCCAGTACGGCTATACCGCCGGCGCCATCGTCAGGTCGCCACCCAGATCTGGCACCAACCAATGGCATGGCACGCCTTCGATTTTCTGCGCAACAACGTGCTCAACTGCCACGGAATATTTCACGCCAGATTGACCCACTGAAACGCAATCAGTTTGGCGGGTCCATCGGCGGACCAATCATCCGGGACAAATTATTTATTTTTGGCAACGTTCAGCTCACCCGGCAACGGTCCGGCGCCAGCTCTCGCGGCACTTTGGTTCCCACCCAGGCGATGCTCGCTGGGGACTTTTCCTCCATCTGCCAGACCGGCTTCACCGCCGGAATTTGTAATGATCGGGTGAATGGCCAAATCGCCAACCAGCTCTATCAGACTTGGCAGGACACGCAGGCAGACACCGGCGCAGGGGCATACCTAGGCAATCAGATCGACCCAACAACCTTCTCGCCATTCGCTTTGAATTTGGAGAAGGGCCTTCCGCAACCGGTTTCTGGCTCGGTCAATGTGCTGAATGTTCCGAACGACCCAGATATTACGGAATACACCTTGCGCACCGATTACAACATCAATACCACGCAAACTCTCAGCGTGAGGTTCTTCTACAACGACTACAATCGCCCAGCGTTCAGCGGCGCGGGCAATTACCTGGCAGGCGGCGGTAACTCCCGCTCCGAGCTGGCCAAAGTCCTCAACGCCGAAGTCAGCCATGTTTGGACCATCCGTCCCAACTTGGTCAACGATCTGCGCCTTGGCTTTGGAGAAAACAACAGCGCGGCATTGACAGGAATTAAAGCAGTGGGCGGCGGTCCGCTGACGTTCCAAAGCCTGGGGTCAAATCTCAACGAGATCAGCAACTTTATCGGCGATGTCGGTGTCGGCAACGGATATTTCGGTGTTTCCGGCATTCCCGTCGTTCAAGGGCGCCATAACTGGGACCTGGTTGATACCGTGTCCTTCACTACCGGACGGCACACCATCACCACCGGCTTCCAGTTCTTTTCCCAATACGGGTTGGAACAGGCCACCTGGGAGGGTGATCCGCTCGTGAGTTTCGGCGGGAACGTGACGGGTTTCGGACCTGCCGATTTCCTCCTCGGCCTTCCTTCGTCAGTACAAGCGTCCGGCGGAGAATACAACCGCTACACTGCCAACAACTATGCGGCCTTCGGACAGGACAGCATCAAGCTGAAGCCGAATCTGAACATCAACCTTGGCCTGCGCTGGGAGCCGCAGAATGCCCCGGTTTCCGTCGGCACATACCGCAGACTTTGTTCCCGGCCAGCAGAGCACGCGCTTCCCGCTCGCTCCTACCGGCCTGGTCTATCCTGGCGATGCCGGAATCCCCGCTGGTGGCTGGAACAGCCGGTATGACGTGTTCCTGCCCCGAATCAGCGTGGCCTGGTCGCCAAAAATGCTGCCCAATACCACGGTTCGCAGCGCTTTCGCTTTGATGGATATTCCTTACGACTACTCGTTCTATAACCACCAGAGCGCCAACGCTCCCTTCAGCCCGGCCTATAACCTTACCTACAATAGTCCGAGCATAACCTCGTCGCCGGCGTGCCCGTCGGGCGTACTTAACATTACTGATCCCTTTGGTTGCTATGCGCCGACCGGCTTCGTGGATCCGTTCCCGCCGTTCGCTGGCCCCAACGACCATCCTCCGGCCACCACGACTTTCCCGCCGCCCACAGCCTTGCAGGCTGTCTTCAATCCACACACCTTAAGCCTGCCAAGCAGGAGTCCTGGAACCTTAGCGTCCAGCACTCTTTCGGCAATGACTTCCTGCTTAGCGTCGCCTACATCGGAAGCCATGACTACGATTTGTACCTCCCGCTGGAGTTGAGTCCCGGGGTGTTTCCTTCCAACACGCCCCTTTTGGCTCCGAACTTCCAAACCATCCTTGACTATGACTCGATCGGAGTCGCTTCCTATAACGCCGTTCAGTTCTCCGTGGAAAAGCGCTTCAGCCACGGGCTCCAGTTCTCTTCCAACTTCACCTACTCAAAGAACTTGGATATGAGTTCCTTGGCGTCCATCTCCAACGCGGGGTCTGTGTATGATCCCTACAATCCCCGCGCCGCTTATGGAATTTCAGATCTGAACATCCCCAAGATCCTGAATACGACCATTGTCTATCAAATGCCCAAATTCTCGAACCTTGGGACCGTGGCGAGTAAGATTGTGGGAGGCTGGGAGATTTCCGCAATCTGGACAGCTCACTCCGGGTCCGGCTTTACCGTTCAGGGTGGCGGCAGCGGCGCTCCCGGCTCATGCGGGGACCAGAATGCTTCCTGCGCCAGTGCGGGAGGCAGCCGCGATGGTGACCACGCAGATCTGGTCGCTGGGCAATCTCTCGATGTCCACCAGGGATCCAAGTCGCACTGGTTGAATGCGTATTTCAACACTGCCGCATTTACCTACAACGCTCCCGGCACCTTCGGTGACATCGGCCGTAACATTATGCAAGGACCGGGCTGGAACAACTGGGACATGAACCTGGCCAAGAACTTCCCGTTCAAAGAACGCTACAACGTGGAGTTCCGTTGGGAGATGTTCAACGCCTTCAACCGCACCGAGTTCTCCAATCCGGGCAACACCGATTACAGCAATGCCGGTGGTACCAACTTCGGGCAAATCACCAGTACCATTTGCAACGGCCAGGATGAATGCGTCGGCGGACCTCGCCTGATGCAGGCTGCCCTGAAGTTCACCTTCTAATTAACCGCACCTCCAACCGCGGGCCGCTACCAAGCGGCCCGTTTTTTTTGTCTCTAATCGATGCGCCCTACCCGCCGTCACCGGACCCACCTCCCGGCCGCAATTCGTCAGAGATCCCCCCAAAACGGCCTGTGAGGCTGCCAACACTCTCCTGTGAGCAAAATCACAGCCCGGCAGGAACTCAAACGCCTATAAGGGAGATGTGGGACGGGAGGTATCTATGAGCTGCACCGCTGCACCATGGGAAGAGCTCACTGAAGTAACTAAAGAATCCCTGGCCGTGAGCCCGGAAAGCACTTCGGAGATGCTGCCTCCAACGACTGAATCCGTCGAAGCGATGGCAGAGGCTGGCATGTTCGTTCCGCTGGGCATCGCCTGGGAAATGTCTGGGCCGGGAATCGTCAGCTTATAGGCTCGGCAAGAAGGTTCGCGCGCTGGTGTGGCGTCACACTGGCAAACGTGATCGTTGGAATTGGGAATTGGAATTGGAAAGGGATTCTCCGTTGCCTGGCCAGGAGGTTGTACCCGGGATGTGGACCCCAGCTCAGCGGCTCTACACCGCGCTCTCCAACCGCGCGCCGGATCGCGTTCCAGTGGTCCCCAAAATTTTCGTGGATTCCGCCGCCCGGCTCACGGGCACTCCTATCCTCGAGGTAATTCAAGACCCGGCTACCGCCCTGAACGTCGTTTTGGACGCAGGTCTCCTCACCCAGGTTGACGCCGTTCGTCAATTTCACTTCCCGCCAAGGCGCATCGAGAAACAAGACAATCGGGTCTTCGAGGTAGACCCGGCCGGCCGCCGCATCGGTGAAATCGATATCCAGGGCGGCCTGACCACGCGCCTGCAAGATCCCAGCGAGTTTCATCTCGAGGACACCTGGCGGATGGCCTATATGCAGTATTGGCCCGCCGAAGAACCCTACGTGAAGAGCCTCGACGACGTGAAGCGGATGTCCATCCCCAGCCGGTCGTTTTACGAGCAACTAGGCTGTGGTGACCGGGCTCGAGAGATGATCCGCCGCGCCGGCGACCGCGTCGGCATCATCGGTGATGCCATCTCCGCCACTCTTTGCTTCTGCGTCTATTTTCGCGGTTACCAGCAATCGTTGTTCGATCTTGTCGAAGCCCCTGAACTGCTGCACGCCATGATGGAAAAAGGCGTGGAGTACGCCACCGAGCGCGCCAAGTTCAGCATTGACATGGGAATCAAGATGATCCGCCTGAACGATTCCACCGGAAACATGTGCGTAATTTCGCCGAAGCACTGGCGCGAGTTCATCTTCCCGCACATGAAAGAAGTCTGCGACGAATTGCACCGCTATGATCCCGAAGTTCGCATCTACTCGCATATTTGCGGCAATGTCTATCCCGTCATTGATGATCTGATCGCCACCGGTCTGGATTGCATCGGCCCCATGGACCCCTTGGGCCGCTTTACCGCGAAACAGATTCGCGAGCGTGCCGGCGAGCACATCGCCCTCATGGGCGGGGTGCATACGCTGTCGTTTCTGGCCGAAGATCCGCAGCCAGTGATTGACGAAGCGCGGGCCTGCATCGAGGGGGCCGGGCCGCACGGTGGTTATGTGCTGGGCTCGGGATGTATGGTCCCGCCGGGCAGCAAGAAAGAAAATCTCACGGCGCTGGTCACCGCCGCGACCCGTTATGGCGTTTACCAAAACGGTCAACTGGTTCAGCCGGAAAGCGAATCTGAGAAAGCCGTGGCGCCCTCCGCTTGACAGATATGTGATGACACGGTCTGATAAATACGAGGTGATTTTCTAACCCAAATTATGCCCGTCAAATTGCCTGCCCCGTTGCGCGGCGTGATCATCGCTATGATTACGCCCCTCCTTGAGCCCGATACCCTTGACGTTGCCGGCCTCGAAAAACTCATCGACCACCTGATTACGGGAGGCGTGAACGGTTTGTTCATCCTCGGCACCACCGGGGAGGCGCCGCGCTCAGTTACAAAACGCGGCGCGAGGTGATCCAGAACACTTGCCGCCACAATGCCGACCGTCTTCCGGTCATCGTGGGCATCACAGATACCTCTATGACGGAGTCGGTGAATCTGGCGCGCGCCGCCGCGGACGCGGGCGCGCATGCCCTGGTGCTGGCCATGCCGTACTATTTTGCCAACAGCCAGGCGGAACTTGTCGGCTACGTGCAGCATCTGGCGGCGCAGGTGCCGCTGCCTGTCTTCCTCTACAATGCGCCTTCCAACGTGCATCACGTGATCAGGCTCGATACCGCCCGCAAACTGTCTGAGTTGCCCAACGTGATTGGCCTCAAGGACAGCGGTTTCAACATGATCTACTTCCACAAGCTGGTGTGGCTCTTCCGCGACCGCCCGGATTTCACCTTGCTCGTCGGTCCCGAAGAACTGACCGCCGAAGCCGTTCTTCTGGGCGGCCACGGCGGCATGTGCGGCGGCGCCAATATTTATCCCAAGCTATACGTGGACATGTATAAAGCCGCGGCGGCGGGCAATTTGCCGGAACTCAATAAGCTGCACAGCCGTATCATGCAGATCAGTTCGACCGTCTATCGGGTTGCGCCGGAAGACTCCTCCTACCTGCGGGAATGAAGTGCGCCGTGTCGCTCAAAGGAATCTGCCGCGACGTGCTGGCCGAACCGTTTCAACCTTTTGGTCCGGTGGAGCGCGAACAGGTGCGCCGTCACATGATCGCCGCCGGGTTATTGGATTAAGGCGACTGGATTAACGAGGCTGGTTTGAGAGTGCGGGACTCAGAAATCATGCTGGCAGAAAAAATCGAGAGGCACCGCTCTTCTCGGGCCGGGAAGGGCCCGTCACTCATCCTGATCCGGCCTTCACCGGCCCGCAGTACGACACTGACAACTATCCCGAGCGCTTCCAGAATCCGCAATTGATGTGGGAAGCCGAGATGCGGCGGGCGCGCGCCCTTCTCGACTGGCCCACCGACGGCATTCCCACCGTCCGCCCCAATCTCGGCGTCATCTTTGTTCCCGGAGTGGTTGGGCAAAACTATGAAGTGCAGCCAGGCCAGATGCCATGGCCCGGCGATCCGCTCAGCCGCGAAGCGATTCGCCGCTTCCCTTCGCAGGACATCGAGAACGGCCGCATGATGGGACTGGCCCGCGATTTTTATAAGATTCACCGCGCCAGCGGCGAAAAAGAAGTGCTCGCTGATCATCCCGATACGCAGGGCATCTTCAGCCTGGCGCATTTATTCTACGGCGACAAGATTTTTACCGATCTGGCTGAAGACCCCGACTGGGTGCGGGAGTTGCTCGACATCACCGCCACGATTCACTTCCAAGTCGTGCGCCTGCTGAAGTCGTACATCGGAGAAACCGACGGCGAGATGGCCCACGGCCACTCCACTCCCAACGGAGTTTATTTCTCGAAGGCAGGCGTGCGTATCAGCGAAGACACGGCCACCATGATTTCACCGCGCATGGTCCGTGAATTCGTTCTTCCCTACACCGAGCGTGCCGTCGCGCCCTGGAGTGCCTGTTCTTGCATTATTGCGGGCATCATGAGTTTCACTTCGAATCGTCTGCAAAATGCCGCAGGTCCGCGGCATTGATCTCGGGTATCCTGAGACGTACGACGCCACCTGGCTTTGACAGAAATGCGGCGAGTCCGGAACTGTCCTGTTCAGCCCTCTGCCCGCAAAAGAGAATGAAACCTGGAAGGAATACCTGCGCCGACTCGCCGCCGTACGAAAAGAAACCGGCGCGCGCATGATTCTGCGTCCCGCGGTCTATCCAGAGACCCGCGAAGAGTGTGCTGAGATGCTGGACCTCTGGCACGAGTTGACTTGCTAGCTTCGGCGTGGTGTGAACTGGAAGGGCTGGGGGTCGACGTGAGCGAAAAGCATAACTCCGGAAAGGAGACTTCCCTTTCCATCTTGGAGCACCCGGCCTGTTCCAACTGCTAGTTGCTATGGCGCAGCCGCTTCCTCCGCATTGAACGGATCGATGGTGCGGCCGCCCTTCATGCACTCGCCCGGGGCGGGAATTCCGCCCGCAGTTTCACATGCCGTGTCCATGACGCCGCCATGCGACTGAGCTGCAATGCGATTGGATTCGCCTTGCATGCGCATGCCTTTGGCTTCCATCTGCGCGTAGCGCTGGCCCATGGCAGCGGCGCGGTCAAAGAGCTGCAGCGACTTCTGGATATCCTGGTTGACGCCGTAGCCGTGCTCGTACATCAGGCCGAGGAAAAACATGGCGTCGGCATTGTCTTGCGCGACAGCCTTGTTCAGCCACATCAGCGCCATGGCGTAGTTGCGTGGAACACCCACTCCCTCGTAGTACGCGCGGCCGAGCAGCGCTTCGGCATTGGCGTCTCCGTTCGCGGCGTCGGCCTGCGCGTTCCTGATCGCGTCCGCATAGTGGCCCGATTGCCAGGATGCGCTCCGCGCGAGATTGCCCGGATCGGCGGTCGCCCGCTTGGCAAAGCCCGCGTCCGGCCCTGCGCTTCACCTGTTCGCGCAGCTCCGCCGCCCGTGCTGATCTTGCGGTCCGCCCACGCCGGCATCGAGCATGATCGCCAGGTTGCCCATCGCGTAGACGTCACCCTTCGCGGCCGACGTTCAAACCATTGCCGCGCCAGCTTGAACTTGCCCTCGGCTTGCGCCTGCAGTTGCGGCGAAATGGGCGCGTTGTTCACCCCGGGATTGATTCCTCCGGCAATGTTTTTGCCTTCATTGAAATAATATTGCGCCAGCATGTCCATGCCGTGCTGGTTACCCTGGTTGGCCGAAGCCAGCAGCCACTTTTCGCACTGCGCGTAATAGCCCGTCCCCGGCGGATTGGTTTTCTGGAACAGCATCGAACCCACTGCCGCTTCCCCGTCCGAGCTGCCCTTCTGCGCCTCGGCCATGAAGTCGCGCCAGGCAGTGTTGTAGTCGCGGCGCTGCAGCGCTTGCATGCCTGCGTTCATCCCCGGAGAAAGCGAAGGATCGGGAAATTCAGGAACCGCCGGGGCACTGGGGATCGGTTCGGGGGATGGCGCCGGTGCGGGAGGTGGGCGTCGTCGAGTTACCGGGACGTTCACTTGGCGGGATATACCCCGTCGTCCTGCGGGCTGCGGTGTTGCCATCCACCGGACCGGTAGCCACTTCTTTTTCGCGCTTCCAGGTCACCGTCTGTCCGATGGCGTTCGTGGCGACGACGATATCCTTGGAAATGAAGTGATAGACGCCGCCATTGTTGGGCGCGGCGGCGTTCGAAGACCACTTGCCATTCGCCGCCGAAAACGTCCCGTCGCCCGCGGGGGCGTCGCCCGTCGGCAGGCGAACGTAATTCTTGTATCCGCTGGCGTCGTGTATGGAGACGATGGTAACCATCTGACCGTTGTACGAGACGGTCGAGTCCCAGGTGCCGTAGAAGCGCGCCGTATCATCTGCCGCGTACGCGGTTGCAGCCCACGAAATCAAAGCAACCACCCCTGCAGTACGGTAAATATTGGTGAAGGTACGCACGATGATTCCTCGCTCTGCCGGCTCCCCTTGGACAAGCGGAATACCGACGGCATAGGATAACGCTTTCAATTGCATCGCTAGAAGGAAATTGGCACGTTCCTGTAAAAGAAAATTCGATTCGGGCGCAAATCGAACAACCTTGTGCAAAGTGGATGACCTCCGCATTTTTTTTGCGCTAGCCGAGGTCTGGGCAAGAAGTGCAGCTCAGGAACAACGAGAATGCCGACCGGGGCAGGGTAAAAGTCCGGGCTTGTTGGCGATAAACCGCGATTTCACTCGTTGATCCCGTCCCGCCTTCCCTCAGTCCGAAACCGCGCACGGCACCCGATGCGCACAAACGAATTCATCCCTCGTTTTGGGGCTTGTCCCGAGGGGTAACTGTACCCGGCTTGTCACGAACGTAACTGTACAGTTTGTTACGTTCGAGTGTATTCCAGACATGTGATGCACCTTCGTTCCCCAAGGAGGAACCATGCCAGCGATCATCTGCGGTCTCTACTTTGTTCTACCCGCCATCATTTGTGTGGCGATCACCGTGCGTAGCCTGATCTTCGGCGATGTTGTCTAGGCTTTCACACTCTTCGCATCGGGCGCACGGCGTGGCGTGATATTGCCATAGCACTCATCGCGATAGGACTCGTTGACGATCAATGAGCGCTATGGCGTTGTCTGCAACAGTCGCCTGAGCGGGCTCAGGATCTCTGCTATTACCATCCCAGGATGGCGTGGGTGATGCCTTGCCACCACGCCGGATTGACTCGCCAGACATACACTGCAAGACTCTGAACCACGATCATTGGGGGCAGCGCGTAGAGATACACCCTGTGGACGCGTCCATCCACTACCCGATCGCGTACCATGCCGAGCCCAATCAGAAAGTCCAAGCCCACATAGAAGAGATTGTGGTCGAACCAGAAATCGAAGCGGCCCAGGGCAGCATCCATGAGTTGGCAAGTCGCAATGAAGAGCAGGCGCCGATGGTACTCCGGCTTCTTCCGCCAATAAATTGCCAGGGCTACGCATGGGGCGAAGATGATCATGTCGGCGAACGGAATCGACAGGAAAGCATCCGCGCCCTGCTGATGGAGCACAACCGTATCGAAACGCGCCATGATCACTGCGATGGTGAAGCCCAACGGAACCATCACCGTGGCCAGCCCGGCTCCAAACCAACCAAGAAAGCGGTGCACGCTGACCTTCCGCACCCGCACCAAAGCCGACTGCAGGATGAAGAAGACCACCCACGTGGAGAAAGCCGTCGCGTGCATCCACAAAAGCAAGGGCCTGGGCGGGTTGGCATGGAACAGGTTGGCATCGGCCGTGCGGCTGAATCCCCACACCACCAACCCGGCCAGCGCCAGCGACATGCAGAAATAGAAATACCGGCTCAAGAATATCTTGAGCGGCTTCGTCGGACTTGCTTGTTCCCGAACCGGAGCGGCGACGGCCGCGTTTCCAATGGCCAAGAGACCCCTCCCCAAAGCGCTGTAGATGTGAGTCGTCGACCAGCGCAGCGGCGGGCGGAATTGTAACAATTTTCGGCGGTTCGCGCCTGGGGAACTCTGCCTGAGGGTCCTTACGGTGCAGCCACCGCCGCCCCGCGCCGCACCAACGGTTTAGGCACAGTTGTGCGTACCGCATTAAACCTGGGCGATTTGTTCCAGAGAAGGTCTATTGCGGATGATCAGAGTCGCGCCTTTGAGGAGCAACAGTTGTTTCTTCTTGAAATCCGAAAATAGCCGGCTGACGGTTTCGCGGGTCGTCCCGATGACTTCGGCAATCTCCGCGTGAGTCAGTGTCATCTTAAACTGCGGGGCGCCGTTGTTGGCGCTGGCCCGGCTCGACCAGGAAAGCAGAAGTTTCGCGAACTTCTCCGACGGAGAAGAAGTCAGGCCGAGGGTGCGAATTCCTTCGTATGCGCTGTAGTAATTAGAGCTCAATTGCTCCGCCACGCGCATGGCCACTTCCACGTCGTCTTTCATAAATTGCAGCAAGGACTCCCGGGCGATGAAATTGACTTGTCCGGGTTCCATCATCTCAGCCGTTACTTCGTAGGGACGGTTGGAGACGACTGCGCTCAGACCAAGCACATCCCCCACCTCGGAGATTTTGGTAATAATGGTTTTTCCCTCACGGGAGCAAGTAGAAAGCTTCGCCTTTCCCGCGCAAAGCACGAACACGCCGCGGGACCTTTGCCCCTCGAGGAACAGTACGGCTCCTTTGGGATAAACCGCGGTCGCCTTCATTCCATTGAGGCGTTCCATCGCGTGGTGAGAGAGCTTACAGAAGAGGCGTTCTCCCGTCGCCGTACAGGTCGTGCAGTTTTCCAGGATATTGAGCCCGTAAGGAACTTGCATCGAAAACCTCCTGTGGGGAAGCCGGCGGCATTTGGGTCTCCGGCTCTCACCGACAATGCGGGTATGGGCACCTGATGAACCAATCGGAACTGCCATGATTTGCAGGGGGAGCTTTCTACATCCTTAAGAAAATAAGCGACTTATTTTTTGGCGAGGATTTCGCGGGTCGCCTGGCAGTTGGCCGAGATGGGGGATTTCGCACAGCGCTGTGTGATTTGCATCACTAATGTTTGTGATTTCGGGGTTTCGCGTAGGCCTCCCCAGGGATTGAACCAAATGCGTGGAGTCGAATTCCCGGAGTCGAGCCGGCAACCTCTTAATCCGAGGCTGATGCCGCCTCGATATCGGAGACATGGATAAGTCGGTTTGCGACGTCGAACGTACCTGTCACTCTTACATTCTTGCCAAGATATGGTTTCACCTCACCGGCGCTATCCAGCCGGTATACGGTATCGCTTGTTCGATCTTTTAAAACAAAATCTCCCTTGGATTTGAGAATCCTTCCGCAAAAAGTTTGGATCATCCGTTGGCCGCCTCGCTCCGTGGTTTGAGCCTGAGCTTGACTTGGCGCTTCATTTTGCGGCAAAGCGGAGAGCGGAGCGAATGAGCTGAGACACACGATAAGTGTTCCCAGCCCCCGGAGAGTCTTCAGGCTCTTCATAATCACCCCCCAAGAAGGTTCTTGCCAAGATTGCCAAGCTTTTGGCACGAAGCAAGGCCCCCATTGACATTGGCGGCTACAGCCTCACGACACGCTGGGTTCAGATGCGTTAGGTTCAGATGCGGCAAATGTCCCTTGCGGTTATCGAAGTGGCCGCATCCAAGGAGCGTTTGCGGATGCGTGGTTATGGAGAGACGCTGTTTGAAGTTTTTCTTCTCGTCGAGCACCCTCAAAATCGCCCTAACCGTATTCCAGTTGCGGGTTGTGACAGGCACTCCAAAGAGCTGGTCAATCTGGCCGAGAAACCGGATGGCTTTCATTTCGCGCCGGTACACGCCGAAAACAAACCTCTCTTGTATGGAGAGGATTTTGACGATCCACCGGCCGTTTGCTGGAAGACGGAGGGGGATGGTGGGCAACACTCGGGGCCGCCTCGCCAGCACACTGATGAAACGAACGGTATCGGGACGATCCGGCTCGCCGCCAAATGGGTGGTTCGAGGCGGCCGCGATCAGCTTCCTTCCGGTGCAGATCATCACCTCAGATTCAAACGGCAGGCAGCGGAGCAATTCGGAGCGCACTAAGCTTTGACTGACCCGCTTCCGGAAGACGAATGTGCCTGCCGCTCCAACGTTAACCGCACCATACTCCGTCAGTTCATTCGCCAGGATGCTGGGGCGAAAGCTCCTATGGCCACCGACGTTAACGCCTCTCAGGAAGGTAACCAGCGCCATGGGCTGCATTATAGAGGTCTGCTTCCGTCGGAGACCGGCCTCTCGGTGGGCGAAAACAGATCTGATGAGGGACGACGACGCGCATGCGGTCGCCGAGAATTCCTCCCACGTGCTGCGCGTCGTAAGCGGCCGGAACAAATCGAATCGACCACCTGATCCCTACTCTTGGACAATTTGGGAAGAGGCGCCGCTGCACTCGGAATAACACTGGCAAGAAGAATGAAAACTGAGGAGAATGGCTTCATGGTTTCTCGCTGGCCGTGAGTTTGATTTGCGCAAGACGCGGCCATTCGATGCGGGCGATTTGCGGAGATAGCATAGCCTGCGTTCGCCGCAATCTGGCTCGATGCAATCCGCGGATGACAATCATCAACCTACTGCAAGAACCGTTCTGCAAACGCAAATTTCATAACGGCCTGAGGGCCAATTCATAACCAAGGAACCTTCTATCCCATGCATATTGCTCAGCTGCCCAAAGGCATTGTCCCCTTGTTCGAGACCCCGTTCCTGGAGGATGGCGCGATTGACTACGAGAGCCTGCCCAAGCTGATCGAATACAGCATTGCCGGCGGAGTGAACGGCCTGACCGCGCCGCTCATGGCCAGTGAAGTCGTCGCACTGAGCAAAGAGGAACGCGAACAGATCGTCACGATTGCCGCGAGGGCGATTGCCGGGCGCGTACCGTTCATCGTGGGAGCGACTTCGGAGGATCCTGAAGTCTGCCGCTTTTTTGCGCAGCTTACCGAAAAGGTCGCCGCAACGGCTTATCTGGTCGCGGTTCCCAACTCTCTCTATGGCAAAACCAGCGAACTCATCGCCTATTTCCGTTCCATTATTGCGGCCAGTTCCGCGCCCCTCATCATTCAAGACCTGCAATGGAACGGTCCCGGAATGGACCTCGACACTATCCGCCGCTTGCGCGATGAGCTTCCAACTCTGGTTGGCCTCAAGATTGAAACTGTCCCGGCTGGCGCGAAGTACACTTTGGTGCGCGAGGCTTTTGGCCCGGACTTCTATATCTCCGGCGGCTGGGCGGTTCCTCAGTTGATTGAAGCGCTCGACCGCGGCGTGGATGCCATGATTCCCGAGTGCGCCCTGACCCCGGTCTACGCGGCCATCTACCGTGCATATTCTTCCGGAAATCGCGACCGGGCGATCCGCATCTTCCGCGAATTGCTTCCTGTTTTAGTGTTCAGCAATCAGGAGTTGTACCACTCCATCGCATTCTTCAAGCGAATGCTGGTACGCAAAGGGCTGCTGAAGACAGCAGCCCTGCGTCCCCCTCGATATTCGTGGGACCGTTACAACCTGCGCATCGCCGACGAGGTCATTGACTACTGCCTCGCCCTCGAGTCCCGCCTTTCGCAGCTTTAGACAACCGCCGGCACCGGGACAGCCACCAGCTTACGGGCGAGCGTAACCGCGCTATTCGCGTTCTCGCCAAAGCCGTCGGCGCCAATCTGATCCGCGTAGTGCTGGGTCACCGGCGCGCCTCCCACCATGACTTTCACTTTCCCGTGCAAGCCGGCCGCGTCCAGCGCGGTAATCGTGGTCTTCATCGCGGGCATGGTTACAGTAAGGAGCGCGGAAAGACAGATCACCTGCGCATTGTGCTCCTGCGCCGCCTGGATGAATTTCTCCGGAGACACATCGGTTCCGAGGTCATGCACGTCGAAGCCGCTTCCCTCGAGCATCGAAGCCACCAGATTCTTGCCGATATCGTGCAGATCGCCCTTCACGGTGCCGATCACCACCCGTCCCACAGGCTGAGCACCCTGGGCAGCCAGCAAGGGCCGAAGCAGCGCGAGTGCGCTCTTCATGGCGCGCGCCGACAGCAACAGTTCCGGAACAAAATACTCGGAGCACTCGAAACGCCGCCCCACTTCGTCCATGGCGGGAATCATGTGCTTCGTGATCAACTCCATAGGATCGATCTTTTCGGCAATGGCTTCCTTCGTGATGGCTACCGAACCCTTGCTGTCACCGTTCAGCACTGCTTCATACAGTTTCTTGAGGTCTGCCATAGAATTCTCTCCTCCGTATTCCTTCCGTCGCCTCTGGGATCAAAGCTCCCGCGATTTCACCCTGCCTATCATAGAGTCTCAAGAACCTGGCTCCTGTGACGCTGATCACACCTGCGCCTTCCTGTTTTGTTCGCTTTAGCCGCTAGCCGCTTTTGGCAACTCCGGGAATGCTATATTGCTTGTGAGTTTCGCGGTGCATCCCCTCATCCGAACTATCACCGAAACGGGCCCGGTGCTGACTGATGGCGCCTGGGGAACCGAACTGCACAAGCTGGGCCTGAACATAGGCGACATGCCCGACAGCTGGAATCTCACTCATCCCGAGCGCGTCGAACAGGTGGCGCGATCCTACGTCGAAGCCGGAAGCCGGATCATCCTCACCAACACCTTCCGCGCCAACCGGATCGCGTTAGAGAGCTCAGGCCTGGCGGCTAAAGTTGCGGAGCTGAACCGTGCCGGTGTTGAAATTTCGCGCAAAGCCGCGGGTGATCGGGCGTATGTCTTTGCGTCCATTGGACCAAGCGGCAAGTTTCTGATGGCGGGAGAGATCAGCAAAGACGAATTGCGGGTGGCATTTGCCGAACAGGCGAAGGCGCTGGCCGTCGCGGGTGCCAACGGCCTGGTGATCGAAACCATGTCGGACCTGGCGGAGGCCCACGTCGCGCTCGAAGCCGCCAAAGAGACAAGATTGCCGGTTGTGGTCTGCATGGTATTCGATACTGGTAAAAATAAAGACCATACTTTGACCGGAGTCACTCCCGAACAGGCGGCCCAGGAACTCACGGCTCGCGGCGCGGATGTCGTCGGGGCCAACTGCGGTCAGGGGATCGAAAGTTTCGTTGGAGTTTGCCGCCGCCTCAAGCTTGCCACCAAGCAGCCGGTGTGGATCAAACCGAATGCCGGTTTACCGGAACTGTCCGGCGATCAGGTGGTGTACAACATAACCCCCGAAGCATTCGCTGGGCATGCCTCCGCTCTCCTTGAGGTCAGAGCTAATTTCATTGGAGGCTGTTGCGGCACGGATCCCAGGTTCATCCGGGCGCTCGCTCAGTTGTTCCCACACTCCGGTCACGCGAGTACCATGTCATGAGACTAAAGCTGATCAGCTGTGAGGTTTTCTACCGGGAATTCAACGCCGTAGTGGCGCGCTCCCCACATACCGTGGACGCGGAGTATTTGCCCAAAGCACTCCACGATATCGGCGCCCCCGGAATGCAGTCTCGCCTGCAGGCTGCCGTCGACCGGGTAACGGATCCCACCTACGACGCCATTCTCCTGGGCTATGGCCTGTGTAATAACGGACTCGTGGGACTCAGCAGCCGCGATAAACGCATGGTGGTGCCGCGCGCCCACGACTGCATCACACTTTTCCTGGGCAGCAAAGAGCGCTACCTGGACTATTTCCAGAATAATACGGGCGTATATTTTCAAACCACCGGCTGGATCGAGCGTGGGGAGGCGAAAGGCGAACTCACGCAACTCACCGTATGGAACAAGCTCAAAACCCATCAGACCTTTGAAGAAATGGTCGACAAATACGGCGAAGAGAACGCCAAATATTTGTGGGAAGAGCTGGGCAACCCGGAAAAGAACTACGGCAAGATGACCTTCATCGAAATGGGCATTGAGCCGGACGGCAGCTTCGAACGTATCGCCCATGAAAAGGCGGACGCCCGCCACTGGCAATTCGAAAAGGTGCAAGGCCAGATGGGCATGTTTCAGCGCCTGGTGGATGGCATCTGGGATGACAACGAGTTCCTGATCGTCCCTCCCGGGCGAAGGATCGCCGCACCCTATGACGACGGAGTGATTGCCCTGGAAGAACCACCGTCATGAATTGGGCGCGGCGCGAACGCTTTCGCTGGAGATACGTCTTGAGGAATCGCCTTGGCTGAAGGTTCGGTTTGCCGAATCATCCTGCTGCCTACCCGCGCGGAACTGACGGCGGCGCCGGGCACGCCGCTCCGCGATCTGCTTTTTGAACAAGGCGTCGAGTTTCCCTGCGGCGGCCAGGGACGTTGCCGGGGCTGCCGCATTCGCGTGCTGAGCGGAAATGCCCAGGTCAACCCCGCGCAGCGGGAAATTCTTTCCGCGGAAGAAATCGCTCAGGGATGGCGGCTGGCTTGTCAGTGCCTTGTAGAGAGCGATCTGGAGATCGAACTCCGGCAATGGGACGCGGCCATTCTGGCGGATGAGACCGCATTCGCGTTCCAGCCCAGAGAGGGCCTGGGCATTGCGGTGGATTTAGGCACCACTACCCTGGCCGCGCAATTATTGGATTTGAAAACCGGAGGCGTGCTCGCGGTAAAGACGGCGCTGAATGCGCAGGCGCGTCACGGCGCGGATGTCATGAGCCGCATCTACTTCGCCGTGCTGGAGCATAGCCAGGCCCGGCTGCAGCAATTAATCCGCGAACAGATTGGCGGATTGATCCAGCAATTGCTTGCCGCCGCGGGCAAGCCCGGCGCCGAGATCCGCGATGTGGTGATCGTCGGCAACACGGTGATGCATCATTTTTTTTGCGGAGTCGATGCCGAACCGTTGTCGCACTATCCTTTCGAGTCTCCGCGGCTGGGGCTGGAGGAATTCAGCGCCCGCGATCTCGGCTGGAAGCTGGCCGGAAATCCCACGGTTCACTTTCTGCCTTGTCTCGGAGGATTTGTCGGCAGCGATATCCTCGCCGGAATTCTCGCCACCAAGCTGCATGAAAGTGAAGAGATCATCGGATTAGTCGATCTCGGCACCAATGGCGAAATTGTCATCGGCAATCGCCAGTCCATGGTTTGCGCCTCCACCGCGGCCGGGCCTGCCTTCGAGGGCGCGAAGATTTCCATGGGGATGCGCGCCTGCCACGGGAGCGATCTCCGAGGTCACGGTCGAGGACGGCGGCTTTCATTGCCACGTGTTGGGCAATGCCGAACCGCAAGGCCTGTGTGGCAGCGGTTTAGTGGACGCGGTTGCGGCGGGATTGGAGTTGAATGTGATTTCTGCCTCCGGGCGCTTCTCGAATGGCACGGCAAGCTGGACGCTCTCCTCGCCGGTGGCGATTTCCCAGAATGATGTCCGCGAACTGCAACTGGCGAAAGCAGCCATCGCCGCCGGCATCCAAATGCTTGCCGGCAAAATGGGCGCGCGTGACCTGAAGCGGATCTATCTGGCGGGCGCTTTCGGCAACTACATCAACCGGGCCAGCGCCCGCAAGATCGGGTTGATCGATTTCCCGCCGGAAAAAACCAAGCCCGCGGGCAACACCGCTCTGCTGGGAGCCAAGATGGCGTTGTTTCAGCTGGGCAGCGGCGACGGTTCTTATGCAGAATTGCGGAAGCGCATTCAGCACGTCGCATTGAATCTCGATCCCAGTTTCCAGGATGTGTTCGTGGAACAGCTCGCCTTCCCGCAGATAGACAGTATTTCGAACGGGTAAGCCTGGCGCCCCAGAGCTCGCTCACTAGAGGCCCCTTTGTTATCATTCACTTATCTCCAAGCTATTGAAAACAGACCCGGGCGGCTTTTTGGAGTCGCGCAGACCACGGTCTAACCCTCGCGTAGAATGCCCCGCAATTGCGCCAGGATGGCTTATAAACGCATTTGACAGCCTGCAGCAGTCCAGAGTACTCCCGCAAACCAACAGGGGCTAGAATTAGATTTGCATATATCTTTTAGATATAGTTCTAACAATTGCAGCGGGCTCAATTAGATACGCGGCGGATGCGTTTATAGATCATCTGGAGGCACCCGCGAGGGCATTGCTATGCCCAGGTTAGCGCCCAAAACCAGGGCGCGAACCTGGGGCACTGTCGAACTACCACCGAACATGGCAACTCACCCTGCCTCGACCAGCTTGCCGAAGCGGTTGGCGACCGCCAGGGCGGGGTCCAGCGGCACATCAACTGCCTTTGTGTCCTTGGGAATGGCGATGGCATGAACCTTGCGCGGGCGGTGCGCGCCGAACTCGGGCAGAAACTGCTGCCCGGCGTCGAACAACTCGATAGTCATGTCCCTGATCTGCTTCAAGGTCAGCACGGAAGAAGTCAGCGGGTCCATGGCGATGGCGGCTACGGCCAACTCAGGGTCGCCGGTCAGGGCGGCTTCCACGGCAAGCGTCTGCACCGTAATGTTGCTCTGGTTCATCGCGGCGAGCGCAGGGGGCAGGTCTCCGACAACGGTTGGATGGAGCCCGTTTGAGTCCGCAAACACCGGAACCTCGACGCAGCAATTCTGCGGAAGGTTGGCGATGAAGCCCTGGTTCATCACGTTCCCCTGAAAACGGAAGTACTTGCCGGTGGTGAGCGCTTCTAGAACCCAGGAACAGTAATCCACACCGCGCGGCTCGAGTCTGCCGCTCTCATACTGCAGGTAATCGGTGGCGGAAAATTTCTCTTCCATCATCTTCTGGAAAGCGTAGGAGAAACCGCTTTCGCCGCCGAGGCCCGGCTCGTCGCAGTATTGCGCGAGCGCCTGGCGGTTCTTGCGGAACCAGGGCAGGTAGTCGGAGAGGTGGCCGCTCGATTCGGTCATGAAATAGCCGAAGTGCCGCGCGACCTCGGCGCGAACCTTTTCGTTCACGTAGTACTCGGGCTTATCGATGTTCTCGCGGAAAACCGGGTAGAGATCCTGGCCGTTCTTTGCAATCTTCAGAAACCAAGACATGTGATTGATTCCCGCCGCAAGAAAATCGATTTCCTCTTTCTTCACTCCCACGTAGCGGGAGATCAGATCGAGCGTGGTCTGGGTTCCATGACAGAGTCCAGCGAACGTCAGGCTAGTGGTTCTGCCGATCGCCATGCAGATCATGGCCATGGGATTTACGTAGTTCAGGAGCACCGCTTTCGGGCAGATTTGCTGGACGTCGCTGGCGATCTCGACCATCCGGGGAATGGTGCGCAGCCCGCGAAACACGCCGCCGGGGCCAACGCATTCGCCGACGCAGACATCAATGCCGTATTTTTTGGGGATCTCGAAGTCCGCCTGGAATGCCTTCGAGCCGCCAACTTTGATGGTGGTGATGACGTAATCGGCGTCCACCAAAGCTGCGAGACGGTCGGCGGTTGAAGTGATGGTGGCCTTCAGCCCGTTCTGCGCAATGATGCGTTTGACGTAGCTCTCGACTCGTTGCGCCCGCGGAAGATTCGGATTGACGAGAACAAAATGAGAATCGTTAAGCGGCGTTGTATTCAGAAGGTCATTGAGAACAGTGGTCGAGAAGATGATGCTGCCTGCGCCGATGATCACGATCTTCTTCATGGGAGGCCTCCGCACGGTCTGACTATTTTAGTCCGTTCTGCGCGAAAGGTGCCCCAGGTTAGCGGTCGTCTGTGATGAACGAACCCCAGGTTAGCGGCAAAAAACGCCGCGAACCCTTCGACAAGCTCAGGGCAGGCTCTGGCGCACCATTCCTCGCACCTATCCTTCGGCCTTGTTACACCTGAACCAGCACCGCCGGAGCCAGCTTGCCTTGCCGGTAGGCACGCAAATACTCGCCACAATATTCGTCGCGGCCTAGCAGAGCTTCGGCTGCCAGCACGTTCATGATCAATTGCTGATCGCAGGGATCCACGATGGCGGCGTCCAGACCGTGCGCCATCAGCAACAGCATATACGCCTGGTTGACCAGTTTCCGCTGCGGCAATCCAAACGAAACGTTGCTTACGCCTGCGCTGAAGTGCACGCCGGGGTAGCGCTGAGAGATTTCGCCGATCGCTTTCATCAGCTTCAGGCCCTGATCCGGGCTGGTGGAGATGGGCATGACGCATGCGTCCACATAAAGATCATCCAGAGCGAAGCCTTCCTTGGTGAGACGGTCGAGCAGGCGGCTGGCGGTCGCCACGCGGTCTTCGACTCCGGAAGGCGGGCCGGCTTCGGACATGCAAAGCGCAATCACTTTGGGCTTGTGCTCTTTGAGCACCGGCAGGATGCCCCAGCGCACCGGCTCATCGCTAATCGAGTTGACCATGGGACGCTGTTTGCAGAGCGGCAGGGCCTTGCTCAGCGCCTTGGGGTCGGCACTATCGAGGCAGAGCGGGATGTCCACCACCGATTGCGCCAAATCTACGATCCAGCTTAGCAGCTCGACTTCCTGGTCGGGCACTCCGCCATTGACGTCCAACATGCTTGCGCCGGCGTCCGCCTGCTTCCGGGCGAGATCCTTGAAGAACTGGGCATCTCGCTGGCGCGCCGCTTCGCCCACTTTTTTCCGCGTGCAATTAATCAACTCACCGATAATCAGCATATAGATTTGTCCTCAGTAAGAATCTCTGGTTTCTTCCCGTGCCGGAGCCAAATCAATTCTCTTGCAGACGTTGTCCAATGCCGCGAAGCGATTGGCCAGCGCGTTGGTGCCGTCCAGGCACCAGTCGCGCGGCGGGATCAGCGTATGGGCAAACTTTCTGGGATCATCTCCCATCGCCAGCGCGCCCCGGTAGACCACGTTCCAGATGCATGGCTGTTCGGGGCGGGCTTCGCAGGTGCCATCGATTCGCGAACCGCCGCAGGGACCGTTGCGCAGTTCCTTGTAGCACCAGCGCATGGAGCAGCCGGCGTAGTCCAGATGATCCTGCAGGCAGTCGCCGCAACTCTTGCATCCCAGCGTGGCCTTGCGATAGAGCGCTGGACGGCTCCAGCAGCTTGTACCAGAGGCCGTGCCGCCAGGAATTATTCTTACCGGTTGGTCTTTCGGCTTGAGGCGCGCCGAAGAAGCGCGCGCCGAACGAACCGTCGGCGATGAAGTGCTCGGTGCACCTGCTTGCGAGAGCCACTGCGCGAACGGTGGCGTGCGGCTTGATGCGCGTGAGTTGGTAGTTGCCGTCGCCGTCGCTCAAGCCATTTCCGTTCGCGGAAAGCAGGTAGAAATCATTGGGCACGGGGAAGACCAGTTCATCCATGCGGTCACGCCAGTCGCTGCCGATGGCCGCGCACGCTCGTTCGGATGGTCATGAAATCCCTATGCGCAAGGTTGAAGCCGCCGATGTGCGCTCCGGCAAAGCCCAGATCCTTCACCGCCGCCACCATCAGCGCGGCGCGCTCCAGGCGTTCCGGCTTCTTTTCTTTTTCCAGCCGCTGGATGAGTTCATCGGGAATCACGCAGCCCGCCACTTCCCCCGCCTGCATCATCTGCGCGATCTTGGCCGTGGGGACATAGACGTTGGCCAGCACCGGAATGTGTCCCAGACCCTCGCGAGTCCATGTATTGCTTCAGTTCGTAGAGCTTGCGCAGGTTGTAGCCCAACTGCGTGATGATGAACTGCGCCCCCGCGGCAATCTTCAATTGCAGTTTGTAAAACTGCATCATCTGGTCGGGCTCGCGGACCTTGAAGGGATTCACCACCGCGCCGGCGAAGAAATCGAAGGGCGTGCTGTGGACGGTGCGCGGCCCCAGGTTGTATTCGAGCCCCTTGCGCATGGCTTGCAGCAGCCAGAGGATCAGAACGGAATCCAGGTCGTAAACAGGTTTCGACTTGCCGCCAAAGCCTTCTTTCTGGGCGTCGCCGGTCAACGCCAGGATGTTTTCCACGCCCATGCGCGCCAGGGCGTGCAGGCGGCTTCCAAGAGACGAACGGTTTCCGTCCTTGCCGGTGAGATGGGCAATCGGCGTCAGGCCCATGTTCGAGGACAGAGGCGACAAAGGCCTCCGGCGGCAGCGCGGGATTGCCGCCGGGCAGGTCCGTGACGCTGATGACCTTGATGCCGTCTGGCTGTCGAGCGGCATTCCTTGACGAAGGTCTCCGCCTCTTTCACGTTGTGGTCGCGCCCCAGCACCAGTTCCGCGGTGCAGAAGAATTGCGCTTTTCCAGAGCCGATCTTAGAAAGTTCGGCCTGGCTTGTGGGGTGTTTGCGGGAATCGTGGAAGGACAGCTGTGGATGCTTACCAGGCTTGGCGGACCGGCGGAGTTATTTTCGATGGGGACACCCGTCGCAACTAACCCCATTTTCGAGGCATGGTTTGGCGGCAGTCTGTGATTGGGCTCACTCCGGACTGTGACCTCACAGACCAGCCGCCAGGGCTGGAGCTATCCGTAAGACTGCGCGGCTCTTTCCCCGTGCACGGAGACGGTGGCGCGGTAGGAACTCGACCAGCCGTGCGCCAATGAGTCGCTGCAAGGTGACTGAAGAACGCCATGCCGCTGGCCGGATCTTTCTCGAGCAGGTCAACCAAACGTGTTTCTCAATCCGCACGACTCTCACCGGGCCCAGGCATTCCGCGGAGACCGTGTATTCCGCGATTCTCCACCAAGCATCGACCAGCCAACACGTCGCCGGGTTCGCTGACCACGATACGCGATGTTCGCCATTCCCGCCAGTGCTGAGCCGCACCCGCCCTTCATCGAGCAGATATAGAAGTGGTCGGCTCGATCTCCGGCGTGAAACAGGAATGTCACCGCCGGCATAGGATCTCTTCGTGCGCCAACTCTTCTATCTGCTTGAGGGTGGATTTGCCGAGGTCCGTGAAACAAATGAGCAGTCAAGATGACTGACATAGTGCTCCTCGCTTAGAACAGTCCGCTTACTTTCCCGGTTTTCACATCCACATCCAACCGGCGGAAACCGGGGTTGGAAGACGTTCCGGGCATCAGGCTGATGGTGCCGGCGCACGGGCAGAGGAACTTCGCTCCCGAATACACCAGCACATCGCGAATGGGCAGCACCCAGCCCTTCGGAACTCCCTTGAGCGCCGGGTCGTGGCTCAGGCTCAGGTGGGTCTTCACCATCATGGTGGCGTAATCGGCGAACTTGGGGTCCGCCTCCAAGTTGCTTGGACTTGGCTTCCGCCTCGGGAGTCCACGCCACGCCATCCGCGCCATAGACTTCCTTGGCGATCAGCTCCACGCGGTCGCGCAACTTCATCTCCAGCGGATACAGGTACTGGAAGTTGACTTCTTCCTTGCAGGCGTCGAGCACCGCGTCCGCCAGTTCCAGAGCGCCTTCGCCGCCCTTGGCCCAGTGCTCGGAAGCGGCGCACCGCGCGCCCGCGGCTTCCACCGCCCGCCGCACCAGCGCGATTTCGTCTTTCGTGTCGGTATGGAAACAGTTGATGCAGACCACCGGATTGATTCCCGACCGGCGAATGATGCCGAGGTGGTGCAGCAGGTTGGGCAGGCCCTTTTCCAGAAGCTGCAGGTTCTCCTTGGTGTACTCCTCGGCGCAGCGGCAAGCCGGGCGCCACGCGCGGGCCGCCGCCGTGCATCTTGAGGGCGCGAATGGTGGTGGTCAGCACGGAGACGTTCGGCTTCAGCCCGCTGCAACGGCACTTGACGTTCCAGAATTTCTCGAAGCCGATGTCGGCCGCGAAGCCGCTTTCCGTGACGTGGTAATCGAACATCTTCAGGCCCAGCCGGTCGCCGATGATCGAGGACTGCCCCACGGCGATGTTGGCGAACGGCCCGGCGTGCACCATGCAGGGCTGATATTCCGCCGTGCTGCACAGCGTGGGGTTGATGGTGTTGCGCATCCAGGCGGCCATGGCTCCGGCAACTTCCAGGTCGCCGGTGGTGACCGGCATTGCCCTGCTTGTCGTAGGCGACGGTAATCTCACCCAGGCGCTTGCGCAGGTCGGCCAGGTCGCGTGACGATGGCCAGAATCGCCATCAGCTCGGAGCTGACCGTGATGGCGAACTTCGACTGCATCATGAAGCCGTCCTGCTTGCCGCCGATGCCGATGATGATGTTGCGCAGCGCCTGGGCGCAGAAATCCATGACCCAGCCCATTTCCACGCGCGTGGGATCGACGTCCAGGCGGCGCATTTTGCTGAGCTTTGCCAGTTGCTCGTCGCCATAATTGCGCTCGTGCTGCATGCGGGCGGTGAGCGCCACCATGGCCAGGTTGTGGGCGTTGGCAATGTCGTTGATGTCGCCGGTGAGGCCCAGGGAGAATTCCGTCATGGGGATCAGCAGGGCATTGCCGCCGCCCGCCGCCGTCCCCTTGACATTCATGGTGGGGCCGCCGGAGGGTTGGCGCAGGCAGCCCCCCACATTCTTGCCGCGCTTGCCCAAACCCTCCATCAGACCCAGGAGGTTGTGCTTTTTCCCTCACCTAGGGGGGTGGGGGTGATGGCGGTAACTTCGATGTATTTCCCGTCCGGGCGGTCCTTCAGCCGCTCAATGATCTTCAGGAAGTCCAGCTTGGCCAGCCGGCCCATGGGGATGACTTCATCTTGTTGCAGACCCAAGTCGTTCCTGCCACTCCTGCGGGGTGGGCATGTTTTCTTCGGCTGCCTCGGAAATCTGCCAGTCCTGCATCTGAGTCGCGTCGTATGGCATGGCTGTCCTTTGTCCCCGTACCTTAACAGAGAAAGGTCGACCTCTAAAACATCCAACTTTAGCCGCACGGAGGGGGAGCAGCCGTGACGGAGATCACAGGGGGGCTCGATGTAGGGGTCCCGGGTTA
The DNA here is from genome assembly GCA_963697035.1 of uncultured Acidobacteriaceae bacterium. Classification (GTDB taxonomy): domain Bacteria; phylum Acidobacteriota; class Terriglobia; order Terriglobales; family Acidobacteriaceae; genus PALSA-270. Next base: position 682,398 of record CAVOMN010000006.1, read on the forward strand.
GCGGCAAAGAACGCCGCGAACCCTTCGACTCCGCTCAGGGCAGGCTCTGGGGCACATATGCAAAGAAGAAATCGGCACGAGTGTGCCCCAGGTTCACGCGCTGCCTTTGCGCGTTAACCTGGGTTCAGAAATATGCGTCGTCCCTTTCCGTGAGTTGTTAGTTCCCGGTTTCTTGCCGTCCATTCCGATTCAATCCGCACGATTCCTTCTTCCCGAAGTACGTAGTGACGGTAGCTGCTCCATGGCCAGTCCAGCGCCGATTCGACCAGTCCCCTCTTCATCGGATTCCGGTGCAAATAGCGCAGCTTGGTGGTGAATTCGTGGTGGTCGCGAACGTTGCGGTCGTGGTAACGCTTCTGCCAGAAGACCCCGTTCTCGCCCGCAGGTGCCTGGCTGCGCCCGCGTTTAGAAAAAGACAACTTCAGATAGTGCATGGCGCCAGACAGCTTGGCTTCGGGTGGCTCGTTCAGGAGCAGGTGAACGTGCTCGGGCATGACGACATATCCGTAGATGCACATGGCGAAGCGGACGCGCATATCTTCGAGGCAACGCAGGAAGAGATCGCAGACTTCGGGAGTCGTGAGGTAAGGGCGGCGGTCATGACAACTGAAGGTGATGAAGTGGGATTGTCCGGAGTCGTGGAAACGGATGAGACCTTGGGTCATGGATGAGCTCCGCTCCCACGTTAGCCGCCAAAGACGGGCGGCGAACGTGGGGCACAGATTGGAATGTAACGACTGGATGAGCCGGCGTTGTGATGGGTGAACATCCCCAGGTTAGCGGCAAAGAACGCCGCGAACCTGGGGCACAGATTGGAATGTAACGACTGGATGAGCCGGCGTTGTGATGGGTGAACATCCCCAGGTTAGCGGCAAAGAACGCCGCGAACCCTTCGACTCCACTCAGGGCAGGCTCTGGGGCACAGAAACTACAGCGTTACGCGCATGTCGCTGGAAGTGCCTCCGGCGGCGGGGACATAGCATTTCTGGGTGTAGTCCATGACCATGCGATCGGCGTTGAAGCGCCATCCCAGGGTGCGGATGGTGCGCTTCATGCGTTTGATCCAGCCGCGCGGCAGGCCATCGCGGTCGCGGTTATAGTAAAGCGGGATCACTTCATCGCGCAGCACGCGGTAGAGATCTTCGCCGTCGCGGGTGTCGTGAACATTCATATCCGAATGGGTGCGGCCGGTGCCGATGGCAAAGCCATTCAAGCCGTCGTAGGCTTCCGCCCACCAGCCGTCGAGCACGGACAGGTTCAAGCCACCGTTCAAAACCACTTTCTGGCCGCTGGTTCCGGAAGCTTCCAAAGGACGCCGTGGATTGTTGAGCCACACATCGACACCTTGCACGAAGTGGCGGCCCACGTTGATGTCGTAGTCTTCCACGAAGACGAATTTGTCGGCGAATTGAGGATCGCGGGTTAACTGAGCGATGCGTTGCAATACCCGCTTGCCGGGTTCGTCGCGGGGATGCGCCTTGCCAGCGAAGATGAATTGCACGGGATGCTTGGCGTCATTGACCATCGAAACCAGGCGTTCGATGTCGGCCAAAATCATGTCGGCGCGCTTGTAGGTGGCGAAGCGGCGCGCGAAACCAATGGTGAGAGCATCGGGAGTCAGCACGCGGCTCAGTCTTTGCAGAACTCCGGCGGATTCGCCGCGGCGGTCGGCCTGCTCAACCACGCGCTGGCGGACGAAATCCAGCAGCCGCGATTTCAGGCTGAGGTGCGTCTCCCAGAGCTCGCCATCGTCCACACTTTCGATGCCTTCCCAGATGCGGGCTTCGGCGCTGTGCTCGTGCCAGCCGGTTCCGAGATGGCGGTCATAGAGGCGGAACATTTGCGGCGACAACCAGGAAGGCACGTGCACGCCGTTGGTGATGTGCCCGATGGGAACCGCATCTTCGGCCTTGCCGGGATAGAGCACTGTCCACATGGAGCGGGAGACTTCGCCGTGCAGCGCCGAAACCGCGTTGGCGCGGCGCGAAAGCTTTAGTCCCAGCACGGTCATGCAGAATTCTTCGTGGGAGTTGCCGGGATTTTCGCGTCCCAAAGCCATCAACCCGTCGTGCGAAATGCCCAGCACGTCGCGCAAAGGACCGAGATGTTCTTCCATCAAGCCAGGATTGAAGCGGTCGTGGCCGGCGGGCACGGGAGTGTGGGTGGTGAACACCACCTCGCGCGACACGCGGGAGGCCGCCTGGTCAAAACTCAATCCCTCTTCCTGAATGCGGTTGCGGATGGCTTCGATCACGGCGAAACCACTATGGCCCTCGTTCAGGTGCAGCACGCCGGGAGTGATGCCCATGGCTTTCAGGGCGCGAAAGCCGCCGACGCCGAGGAGCAATTCCTGGCGGATACGGATGCGCCCGTCGCCGCCGTACAACCTGGAAGTCAGCTCGCGATCCTCGGGAGCGTTGCCTTCCACGTTGGAGTCGAGCAGGAACAAATTGCAGCGCCCGACTTTCATGCGCCAGACTTTGGCGCGGATGGGGCCGCTGCGGGTTTCAATCTCAATGGTGACCGGCTCGCCGTTTTGCCCGATGGCCGGCTCCATGGGCAATTGGCTGACGTCGGTTTCCAGGTATTCTTCCTGCTGCCAGCCATTGTGGTCCAGACGCTGGCGGAAATATCCCTGGCCGTAATACAGACCGATGCCGATCAAGGGGATGCCCAGGTCGGAAGCGCTCTTGATGTGATCGCCGGCTAAGACTCCCAGGCCGCCGGAGTATTCCGGAACCGAAACGTGGATTCCGAACTCGGCGGAGAAATATGCCACCGGCCGGGTGCGAAGAATGCCGGCGTGCATGGCACCCCAGGTGCGGTCGGCTTCGAGATATTCGCGCTGGCGGCGGTAGGCATAATTGATGCGGCTGTGCAGCACCAATTGCTGGGCGCGCCGCTCGATGGTGGCCAAAGGCATTTCGGCCAGCAGCGCCACCGGGTTGTGATCCAGCGCCCGCCAGCGTACTGGGTCCAACTCGCGAAACAGGCTGCTGGTATCGTGGTCCCAACTCCACCACAGGTTGCGCGCCAGCAACCAGAGACGCTCATGGACCGGCGCGATGAAACGATCCAGAGTGCGGGCTTCGCTGACCGTGGGCGCGAGTTGCGCCGCAGTTTCGCTCAGAATGCGGATTTCATCTTCCTTGAAAACACGGGGCGCAACCGTCTGCACCACCAGAACGCCTTGCAGCACTCCGCGGTCAATGAGCGGAACCCCTAAAAACGACTGGAAGGCATCTTCTCCCGCTTCCTTAAAATATTTGAAGCGGGGATGGTTCTTAACCTGCTCTACCGCAACCGGACGCACTTGCTCCGCGACCAGCCCAGCCAGACCCTCATGGAGTGACATACGCAGCGTGCCGATGCACTGCGGACGCAGGCCCAGGGTGGCAGCCAGCACCAGGTTTGCCCGGTCGGGCTCCAGCAGATAGGCCGAGCAGACATCGGTATTGAATCGCCGGGCGATCAAGGCAACCACATTCATGAGGGTTTCAGCAGGTTTGCCGCCCTCTTGCGTGAGGTTCCCGAGTTCCTCCAAGGTGAGGATGTAGCTGTTGTCTTCGCCGACTGACGCCGCTTGGCTCAAGTTTGTATCCCCGTTCGTAGTTTTCTGGCGGTTGCAGTACTCCCGTTGCCTCATAGTTTACTGTCTGGGTGGGCATCCGCCTAGGTTACATCTGTGCAAAAAACCGATGGGGCACATCACAAACCGGCCAAAAAAGCCAAAATGGGAGGTTGCAACCTTGCGGTTTTGCTGGGGCGCCTGTCAGGTTGAGCGGAGCGGAACAAGACAAGCGCATATCCCGCGCAGCGGAAACATCCCTACTCCGCAGCGGATGTGCCCGCTTATAGGGATTCTTTGCGATAAACCCGCTCAGAATGGCAACGGCAGGAGCCCCGGCTTGCTGCCCAAAGGACCGGGTTGTAGCATGAAAGTCGCGGAGAATCCCCATGTCTACTGACGCTCTTGCGAGTCCGCCCGATCTGGGAAGCGGCGGCACGCAAACCAAAGTTTTCAAGAACTTCATTGACGGCGAGTGGGTCGAATCCTCGACCGGAGAGACTTTCGAAAACCTGAATCCGGCCGACACCCGCGATGTCGTCGGCATCTTTCAAAAATCCGGCAAGAGCGACGTAGATGCGGCGGTGGAAGCCGCCACCCGCGCCTTCGAAAAGTGGAGGCTGGTGCCGGCGCCGCGCCGCGCCGAGATGGTTTATCGCGCCGCCGAAATACTCGCGGAACGAAAAGAAGACTACGCCCGCGACATGACGCGAGAAATGGGCAAAGTGCTCAACGAGACTCGCGGCGATGTGCAGGAAGCGGTGGATACGGCGTACTACATGGCGGGCGAGGGCCGGCGCATGTTTGGCCCGACAACGCCCTCGGAGCTGCCCAACAAATTCGCCATGGCGGTGCGGCAGCCGGTGGGCGTATGCGGCATGATTGCGCCGTGGAATTTCCCCATGGCCATTCCCTCGTGGAAGCTGCTGCCGGCACTGGTCTGCGGCAACACCTGCGTCATCAAGCCTGCCCAGGATACTCCGCTGTCCACCTTCAATCTGGTGCGGGCGCTGAGCGACGCCGGGGTCCCCCGGGGCGTGATCAACATTGTGACCGGTTTTGGCCCGAGCGTGGGCACGCCGCTATTGGAGCACCCGGCAATCCGCGCCATTTCCTTCACCGGTTCTTCGGCTGTCGGCCGGATTGTCGGCACCACGGCGGCGCAAAGCTTCAAGCACTGCTCGCTCGAACTGGGCGGGAAAAATCCCATGATCGTGCTGGAGGACGCCAACCTCGACCTCGCTATCGAAGGCGGACTGTGGGGCGGATTTGGCACCACCGGGCAACGTTGCACCGCGACCAGCCGCGTCATCGTTCAGAAAGGTGTTTATGGCGAGTTCGTGGAGCGCTATGTGGAGCGGGCGCGAAAACTGAAAGTCGGCAACGGGCTGGATGAGACGACCGAGATGGGCCCCGCGATCAATGAACGCCAACTGGAGACCGATCTGAAGTACGTCGAGATCGGAAAAGCGGAGGGCGCGAAGCTCAAATGCGGCGGCAACCGCTTAACTCAGGACAAATACCAGTACGGCTGGTTCATGGAACCGACTGTCTTCGCCGAGGTCGATCCCGGGATGCGGATTGCGCAGGAGGAGATTTTTGGGCCGGTGGTTTCGATTCTTCCTTGCGAAGATCTCGACCAGGCGATCGCCATTGCCAACAGCGTTGAATATGGCTTGTCGTCCTCGCTCTATACGAAAGATGTGAACCGGGCCTTTGCCGCGATGCGTGACCTGCAAGCGGGAATTACCTACATCAACGCGCCTACTATCGGCGCGGAAGTCCATCTGCCGTTCGGCGGCGTGAAGGCAACGGGCAATGGACATCGCGAAGGCGGCATCGGTGCGATTGACTTCTACAGCGAGTGGAAATCCATTTACGTGGACTATTCCGACAAGCTGCAAAAGGCGCAGATCGACAGAGAGTAAGTCCGTGGGGCCCAAGGCTGCTAGACTTTCCGCGTGAAAGGCTTTGGCTGTGCGTTGCTTTAAGACTCCCTGCTCCGCGATTGGCCCGCTGGTCATGGCTGCGCTCCTTTGCGTTTCACTGGACGCGCAAAACCAGAACGGCAACTCATCTCAAGCCGGCGCGCAGAATCAACCCCCATTCCAGATGCAGGTCACCAGCAATCTGGTGGTAGTGCGGGTGGTAGTTCGCGACGCGCAAGGCAAGCCAGTCGAAGGTCTGAAGAAAGAGGATTTCGAACTTTTTGATCGCGGGAAGAAACAAACGATCACGCAGTTTGAAGAGGAAGTTTCCCCGTTTCCTGCCCCTCCGGTCGTTGCCCCGCTCAAGCCCGGCACGCCGCGCGTCATCACACCGGCCCCGGCGCAGCGTTTCCTGGCGCTGTACTTCGACGACCTGGACATGTCCGACACCGACGTCATCGACGCCCGCGACGCGGCCGAGCGCTACCTGACCGCCAACCTGCAACCGGATGAGCGGGTCGCAATGTTTACGTCATCGGCGATGCTCTCCGATTTCACGGTGGATCTGAAGCAGCTCCATGGGGCGCTCCTGCGGCTGCATCCTCATCCTCATATGGCTCGGCATGCCGATTGTCCAGATATCTCCGACTATCAGGCACTGGAAATGAGCCAGCAGGATAATCCGAACACCTCGGATGCCTGGAAGGTGGCCATTGACGAAGCGATCCACCGTTGCAATTGGCCCGATCCGAAGAATCCGCCGCCGGGATGCAATGGTCCATGCGTCGCGACGATGGAGGATATTCTCGAGAGCCACCTTCGAAATCAAGCAAGGATGATCGTGGATGAGTCGCAAATTCAGGCGCGAAACGGGCTGCAGGCACTGGAGCAGGTGGTAAACGTTATGGCGCGCGCGCCCGGACAGCGCAGTGTAATTTTGGTTTCGCCTGGATTCTTGTCGCAGAGCGAGCAGTATCAGTTAGACCGGATCATTGACAACGCGTTGCACGCGCAAGTGGTGATCAGCGCCCTCGATCCGCGGGGCCTGGCGATGCTGATGCGTGAAGCGGATATCACAAGTGGGTACATGCCAATGGCAAACTCGGGGGTGGTGGGGGCACAACACGCACAAGACACAACTCGCGAAATGGTCGCGACGGACGTCCTGGCGGAGGTTGCCGAGGGCACGGGCGGCGAATACTTTCACGACAATAATGACTTGGCTGCGGGCTTCCGCGCGCTCGCGGGGTCACAGGGAGCCTACGTCCTGGCTTTCTCTCCGACCGACGCCAAACAGGACGGAAAATTCCATGCGCTAAAGGTCACCCTGACGGAAAAGCACCATGGAGTCGGGTTGCAGGCGCGGCGCGGTTACTTTGCCACGAAAGAACCGACTATCGCGCAGGAACCGCCCCATCTCGAGACCCGGCCGGTGACCAGCCCGGTGCTGGACGCCGCCGCTCAGGAAAAAGAAAGAATCCGCCAGGCGGTTGTCTCCAAGACCGATCAGCAGGACCTTCCCATCGATGTTCGCACCGAAGTCTCCAAAGCGGCGAGCGACGATGAGCTGGCGGTGCTCACTCACCTCGATGCTAAAACCCTTCGCTTTCATAGCGAGGGAGAGCGCAATCTGACCACGGTCACTTTTGTTTCCGTGGTCTTTGACGGCAGCGGAAAATTTGTCGCCGGGCAGCAACGGCAAGCCAGAGTCGACGTGCCGGACAACATCCTGCCCAAGCTCCTGGCGAGTGGCATCGACGTAAAACTCACCTTTCAACTCAAGCCGGGCAGCTATACCATACGTGAGGTCGTAACGGATTCGGAAGAACATCGGGTGGCGGCGTTGTCACGCCGCGTGGAAGCGCAATAGAATTCCGGGGAATATGAGGAGCAAGCGGATGCGCGGCAGCCTTTTTCGTCCTGGCTGGTTGCGCTTTGCGCTGACCGTCTTTCTCCTGAGCTACGTTTTCTTATCAAGTTCGCAACCAATCACCGCCCAGAGCAGCGGCGCCCCGCCTGACCAAGATCGGAATCAGCCGGTTTACAAGCTGCGGGTGGACACGAACCTGGTGGTGCTGCACGTCGTGGTGCACGATGCTCATGGAATTCCCGTCGAAAATCTCCATAAAGAGGACTTCCGCCTTTTCGACAACGGCAGGGAACAAAGCATCACGCAGTTCGAGATGAAAGCGCCTGCGCAGGAGGCGTCCACTCAGCCCGCAGCTCCTGCTCACTTCATCGCTCTGTTCTTCGATGACGTTGATACGCCATTGAGCTCTCTCACCTACGCCCGCGACGCCGCCGATCAATTTCTAAAAACCGATCTCCGGCCCTCCGACCGCGCTGCCCTCGTCACCACTTCGGGAAACGGGACGGTGGAGTTTACGTCTGCCTTGAAGCAGCTTCACGACGCGCTTTTCAAGATTGCTCCGAACGAGCATGGCGGAGACCCGCGCATGCAAAGCTGGCGCAATCTGCAGACGCTGGATCAATTGGTAATGCGTCTCGGACAGATGCCCGGGCAACGAAGCATCATTCTGGTCTCTCCTGGCTTCATGTCGGCGAGTCAGCAAGCGCAGGTAGACGCAATCATTGATCGCGCCTTGCGCTCGCAGGTCGTCATCAGCACGCTGGACCCCAGAGGGCTTGTGCCGCCGTCGTCGGCTGACATAATGAATAGAGTCGAAGGGACATCGCTACCAAAGGAGCAGACACCCCCTTCCGCGGATTTTGTGGACACCCTTGACCCAGATCTCCTAATCGAACCGGAGACGGTCCTTCAAGAAGTAGCTGACGGGACTGGAGGCGAGTATTTCCATAATGACAACGATTTGAAAGCCGGATTCCATCAGCTTTCCGGAAACGCGCAAGCCTATTACATTCTGGCCTTTCATCCCACAGATCTGAAACAGGATGGGCGATTCCACGTTTTGAAAGTAAGTCTCCCGAAGAGGAGCGGCGGATTTCAGCTGCAAGCGCGCCGCGGTTACTTTGCCCCAAAGGGAGCAACCAGTCCAGCCAATGAAGCGGAAAAACAAATTCAGGATGCTCTACTTTCCGCTACAGAACTACAACAACTGCCGGTGGCGCTCGGCGCCGGGCTTTCCCAAGCAAGCGGTAACTCCCGCGAGCTTTCCCTGGTTGCCCATCTGGATGCGCGGCCGCTGCATTTTCACAAAGAAGGCGAGCACAATCTAAATACCCTGACTTTCGTCTTCGGCATTTTCGACGAAAACGGAAATATGGTTGGACTGCAGCAAAGGCGCGCGCGGGTGAATGTCCTGGACACACAACTGCCAGAATTCTTTAAGACCGGCGTGGACGTCGGAATGACGTTTGAGTTGAGGCCTGGAATCTACCGCATCCGCGAGGTGGTTACCGATTCGGAAGAACACTCGATGACAACTTTTTCGAAAGACGTAAAGATTCCTTAGTGAGAATGCGATCCCATGCGTAATCCCGGCATTCTTTGGTCGTCGCATTTGGCGTTGGGCGTTTTGCTGGTAGGCTTTACGGCAACCTCAACGCGATTGGCGGCTCAGACAACGGCTCCAACCGCTGCGCAAGCCAACGACAAGGCTGCTCCGCCTGCGACCGCAAACCCAACCCCGTTTCAGATGAAAATAAGCAGCAATCTGGTCGTGGTCCGGGTGGTGGTGCGCGACGCGCATGGCAAACCGGTTGACGGCCTGACGAAAAACGACTTCCGTATTTTTGACAGGGGCAAAGAACAGGCCATCACGCAGTTTGAGGTGGAGAGTCCGGCGGCGCGTGGTCCCGCTTCCGCCACGGCGCCTTCAACCGCATTACCCCCCGCTATGCCCGGGAGATTTCTCGCTCTGTACTTCGACGATTTGAATACCTCGGACACCGACATGATGCAGGCGCGAGATGCGGCTGACCGCTACCTTGCGGCCAGTCTCCGGCCAAACGATCGCGTCGCCATCTCTACGTCCGGAAAAATGTTGACCGACTTCACCGCTGATCCGAAGCAGCTTCATGAGGCTCTCTTGAAGCTGCATAGCAGCCCACGGGCTTTGACTCGGATTCGCGAGTGCCCTGACCTCTCCGATTATCAGGCGCAGGAAATCGAAAAATTCGAAGATGACCAAACCATCGATGCCTGGAAAGTTGCGCTCGATGAGATGGCGCATGATCCCACTTGCCCAAGAGGCGTGCCCGATCCCGTTGCCTTTGTTCAGATGCAGGCGCGTAATATTCTGGCGCAGGCTCAAATCCAGGCCCGCTCCAACCTGCAGGAACTCGAGCGACTGGTGAATTACATCGCGCGCATGCCGGGTCAGCGAATTGTTGTTCTGGTTTCTCCCGGCTTTCTGTCGCAGAGCGAGCAGCCTCAATTGGACCGGATTATCGACCATGCTCTGCGCTCGGAAGTTGTGATCAGTTCGCTCGATCCGAAAGGCTTGGCGCTTCTGATGCGTGAGGCTGATGTCTCCCGCAGCTACACGGCAACGGCGGGCTCTGGGGTGATGGGAGCCGTGCACACGGTGGATTCGGACCGCGAAGCGGTTGCCGGCGATGTGCTGGCGGAAGTGGCGGAAGGCACGGGCGGCGAATTCTTTCGCAACAACAATGACCTGAAAGCCGGATTCGCCGCGCTGACCGGATCACCCGCGTATTACATTTTGGCCTTCGCGCCCACTGACACCAAGCCAGACGGACGATTCCACGCGTTGAAGGTTACGCTCGCCGAAAAAGAGAAGGGCGTAAGCATTCAAGCCCGGCGTGGCTATTTTGCTCCCAAGAATGAAGCAGAGGCCGAAGCCGATGCCAAGCAGCAGGCTATTTCTGAGGCTGACGCTCAGGCCCAGGAGCAAATCCGCGATGCCGTGCTTTCACAAACCGATGTGACGCAGTTTCCGGTGGCATTAAGCGCGCGGCTTTCTGCCGGAAAGGATGAGAAACGCGAACTCGCCTTGTTCGCGCATCTGGATGCCACACCGCTCCATTTTCACAAAGAGGGAGAGCATAACCTCAATACCGTGACCTTCACCTTTGCGGTGTTCGACCAAAAAGACAAACTCGTGGATTCGCAGCAACGGCGGGCGCGGGTGAACGTTCTCGATGGGCAACTGCCGGATCTTTTGAAAACCGGCGTCGATGCGGACATGACCTTCCAGCTCAAGCCCGGGATCTATCGCATCCGCGAAGTGGTCACCGATTCGGAAGATCACCACATGACCACGTTCTCAAAGAACGTGAAGATTCCGTAATTCAGACGACCCAATGGCAGAAGAGAACTGCCAACCTTCTCTTCCCTTTCGGTACAATCAAGATGAGCCAATTGCCATGCCAATGACCCAGCTCCGTGAGATTACTCCCGCCCGTCGCCTCGACAACGTCCGCTATGCCATTCGCGATCTCGCGCCGCTGGCCGACCAGGTCATCAAGCAGGGGCACAAGGTTCTGCCGCTCACCGTCGGCGATCCCAACATTTTTGATTTCCAGACGCCGCCGCATCTGATCGAGGCTGTCCACAAAGCGATGCTGGACGGCAGGAACGGCTATGCGCCCTCGCCCGGCATTCCGGAGGCGCTTGAGGCCATCCGCGGCGAGGCGGCGCGCAAGGGCATCAAGAATGTGCAGGATGTCTTCGTCACCTCAGGCGCGAGCGAAGCGGTCGATATCTGCCTGACCGCGCTGCTCAATCCGGGCGAAGAAATTCTCACCCCTTGTCCTGACTATCCGCTTTACTCCGCGGTGCAGGCTAAGCTGGGCGTCGACATCAAGACATATCTTCTGAACGAAGACGACGGCTGGCAGCCCGACCTGGTGGATCTGGGGCGCAAGATCACTTCGCGGACCCGCGGCATCGTACTGATCAACCCCAACAATCCCACGGGCGCAGTGTGTTCGCGCCGCATGTTGCAGCAGATCGGCGAACTGGCGCGCCGCCACAATCTGTTGATCTTCGCCGACGAGATTTATGACAAGTTGTTGCTCGATGGCGACGAGCAAGTTTCGATGGCTGCAGTGGCGCCCGATTTGCCGATAGTGACTTTTGGCGGCCTCTCGAAAAATTATCTCGCTCCGGGATGGCGGCTCGGCTGGGGGATCGTCAGCGGCGAGGCCGCAGTGGTCAAGCCGTACATTGAGGGAGTCCACCGTCTGCTGCGGGCTCGTCTCTCTGCCAACCATCCCGAACAGTACGCGATTAAGCCTGCGCTCGAGGGTCCCCAGGACCATCTGATCGAGGTGAACCGCAAGCTGCGCGCCCGGCGGGATTTAACCATGAAGTCCTGCAACTCCATGCCGCGCATGAGCCTGGTCGCGCCGCGCGGCGCCTTCTACGCCTTCCCGCGCATTGACATCCCCGAGGGCGACGAGGTTTTCGTCAAGGAGTTGCTGATGCAGAAGCATGTGCTGGTGGTACACGGCTCGGGCTTCGGACAAAAACCGGGGACCAAACACTTCCGCATCGTCTTTCTGCCCGATGAAGCTACCCTGACGCAGGCTTACGCCGCGATCGGCGAATTCATGCGGGAGAGATATCATTAGAGTTTGCATGCTGCACTTGGTTGGAGCCTGGGCTCATGATTGATATTCACTCTCACATCCTTCCGGAAGTAGACGACGGCGCGAAGTCGTGGGAAATCGCCCAGGAAATGTGCCGCATGGCAGCCGCCGACGGCATTGAACACATGGTCGCCAGCCCGCATGCCAACGAACGCTACGCTTATGACCGCGACTATCTACGCCACGTCCTCGACCGGCTGCGGGAATCGGTAGGCGAGAGTCCCCGCCTCAGTCTGGGATGTGATTTCCACTTTTCGTACGACAACCTGCAGGATGCGCTACTGCGGCCGCATAACTACACGATTGAAGACACACCCTATCTGCTGGTCGAACTCAGCAACTACGGTGTTCCGGCGCACGTAGAAGAGGGCTTCAGCCAGCTCGGCGACAGGGGCGTCCGCGCCGTGATTACCCATCCCGAACGCAATCCGATTCTGCAGCGGACCCCGCAGCGCGTACTGCAGTGGGTTGAAATGGGATGCGTGGTGCAGATCACGGCCTCCGCGGTTACCGGTGCGTGGGGTGAGCGCGCCTGGCGCACCGCGGAGTGGTTGCTGAAGCGAGATGCGGTGCATGTCCTCGCCAGCGATGCCCATGACACCAAGCACCGCGTGCCAGTGCTCTCCGCCGCCCGGAAAGAAATCGAAGAGATTTTCGGCGTGGACTTGGCCAAGGCTCTGGTCGACGATAACCCCCGCGCCATCGTGAGCGGATTGCCCCTTCCGTATTGTCCCAACCCTGTGATGAAGGGATAGCCAGATGGAGCGACGGGCGTCCACGCAAATTTACTTTTTCGGCTGATCTTGTTCTGGTGCCGGATTTTGCGCCGGCGCTGGCGTCGAGGAAACTGGAACCGAGGGCGATGCCGCGGTGGAAGGCGAACTTGCGGCCGGCGACGCGGCATGGGAAGACTGCGGCGGATCGCCCCCGCCCGACATCGTCATGGCGCTTTCCGGATTAAGCAAATGGGCATGGTCGGGGCCCAGCCCAAGCTTGATCAGCGCGCGCGAATCCGGCGTCATGGTGCTCTGCCAACCATGGTCGGCTTGATACTTTTGCATGGCTTTCTGCGTGGTATCGTCCCAGACGCCGGAGGGGGTTCCGTCCAGATAGTGCTCGCGGATGAGCGCGTCTTGGATATCGTGGGCGCGCTGCGGATCGATTTTCTGCTGGCCGCGGCTGCGCCAACTGGCGGTACGCTTGCGGCGCTTGCTTCTGGAGGTGGTTTTGCTGTGTCCCGCGCTCGACACGGTGTGATGCGAAGAGCTCGAGCCTTTCGAAGATGGGGTGGAAGCGTGGTGCGTAGTCGCGGGTTTCGAAGCCGTTGCGGTTGGCTTGGAGGCGGCAGGTTTGCTGGCCTGCGCGTGGCACGCTCCCAGCCACACCAAGAGCGTTGAACTTACAGCCAGGAACCGCCCTGAAGACGCAGGCCAGAGCAAAACATCACCTCAAGAAGGCGCTAAATTCGTTTCCCTAGCATAAACCCACAACTCAGGAATCCAGCAACGGACTTCCATCCAAAGGACCAGCACCGGATGTTCCTGCCCGGCGCCAGCCTTTGGTTATGTATGGAGTTAGGGTAGCGTTCCGGCGAGGAAGATGGTTCCCTCGTCCTTTCCTGCACCGCGGCGGCGCACCAGGAAGACTACGTCCTGCCCGCTCTTCAGAGTGGACTGAATGCGGTTGAACTGATCTTCGCCATTGACCGGCTGTTTGTTAATTTCGAGGATGACGTCACCCCGCGCCAGATCAATATCGTCAGCGAATGATCCCGGCTTCACATCCATCACAATGACGCCTTTGGCGGAAGGGATTTCCAGCTTGTCCGCCATATCCGGGGTAATCGCGCGCACCGTGATGCCCAGCTTGCTGGGCTTGGGCGTGGAGTCTTCGCCGTTGTCATCATCCTCTCCGAGACGGGAGGCGAACAGCTTGGCGCGGTCTGCCACGGTCACCATGGCTTCATCTTTCTTGCCATTGCGGATGTAGCCGATTGGAACCTTCGTACCCGGTTTACGGCTGGCTATATCGGCAACCAGCTCATCGCCCGTCTTTACATCCTTGCCATCCACCGAAACAATTGTGTCACCGACCTTCAGCCCGGCCTGCTCCGCCGGGCTGCCGGGCGTCACATCGGCAATCGTGATTCCCGAGCCGGTGCCGTAAACTCGCGCGATGGCAGGATTGTCCTCGGCATTGAACTGAATGCCGATCGAGCCGCGGGCTACGCGATGTTCGGGACCAATCAGCTGGTTATAAACCGAGGCCACCGTATTCGAAGGCAGGGCAAAACCTACCCCGGCGTAGGAATTCGTTTCGGTGAGGATGGCGGTGTTAATGCCGATTACTTCCCCATCCAGATTCACCAGCGGCCCACCCGAATTTCCCGGATTGATGGCCGCATCGGTCTGAATGAAGTTCTGGAAGGAGTGGCCCGGTACGATGTTGCGGCCTTTGGCGGAAATGATGCCGGCAGTAACCGTCCCCATCTGACCGAACGGGCTGCCAATCGCGAGAACCCAATCGCCGACCTGCATGCCTTCGGAGTTGCCAATTTTAGCGGACGGCAGCGCATGGTCCACATCAATCTTAATAACCGCCAGGTCCGTTTCCTGGTCCATGCCAATCACTTTGGCGTCGTGCAGCACGGTCGCAGGATCATCCTGTAAGCGCACGCGAATGCGGTCCGCTTTTTCGACCACATGCCGGTTGGTAACAATGTAGCCCTTGCCGTCCACGATGACGCCGGAACCCAGCGAACGCTCGCGGATCGCGCCACCATCGCCGCCTTGCCCTCCCTGCCCGCCAAAGAAGCGGTCGAAGAAGTCATCGAAAGGACTCTGCTGATCGTCTCCCGGCCCGGGATTCCCGCGGCGGCCGTGCGGATTCTTGACGGTGGATTCGGTATTGATATTGACCACCGTGGGCTCTAATTGCTTGGCGATCTGGGAAAATTGACTGGAGAGTTGCCGCGGCGCCGGGACCACCAATGGGCTGGCATCACTTTTCTTGGTTTCATCTCCCCGGACTCCGTGGGAGATCAGCGTTCCCAGCAGGATGCCCACCGACAACGTGGCCAGGATGCTCAAGGTATAGGGCAGCCGATTGGCCTGTAAGCGCCCCCAAAAGGCGCCAGCGCGCGGGTTCATAGAAAACTTCCTCCCAGATGCAATCTTTGAAGATTATACCTTTTCGTTATTGAAGGATAGACTGCTTTGGCACGCCTAGAAACGTGGCTCCGCTACGCCCGCCCTTCGATCACGTGCATGGCGCAGACCAGACGTAGGGGAGCTACGACCTGCAGTTTGGATGCGGTTTTTCGCGGCGGAGATTGCGGCCCCGGATTTTCACCCGCAGAATTCTTTTAGACCGGCGCCGGCGTCTCCACCCAAATCTGAGGCTCGACCTCAATGGCAGCGGACAGGGACTTTGCGATCAGACATCCCCGCTCAGCTTTTTCCAGCAACCTGCTAACGCGCTCCCGGTCTTCTTCCCGGCAAATCAGGGCCTCGGGGTGAAGAATGAGTTTGGTGAATCGCAGGCTGCCATCCTTCTTCTCAATCACGCCTTCGACGGCAACCTCAATGGTCTGAAAATCCAGATTGGACTTCTCCGCCATGCCGCGGAACGTTGCCACAAAGCAACTCGCCACCGCGCCGAGCAGAAGATGTTCGGGTGTCCACATACCGCCTTCGCCGCCAAACTCTGGCGGAACCGAAAAATCCAGCGTGTACGGGACGCCATCGCCCGCCTTTACGAAACCGTGGCGGTGCAACGTCCAGGATGCACTGGCCTGATATTTATATTGGATTTCCATGGAATCCCCCTTGTTCTTTAAGCGTATGCAGGGCAACCGCCATACGCCGTGGGATGAGTCACGGCCCCGGGTGACGAAAATCACAGGGGTGGAAATCGAGTTCAAAGAAATTCAAAGCCGCGAGACGAAAAGGCCAGACAAAAATTATGGGGGTAGGCGCCTTGCCTACCCCCTGCGTGGGTCGTCTCTCAAAGTTGCGGGCCGGAGAGCGCCGAAAAGTGAGGACGGAATTGAATAGAAAGTAGCTCCATCCCCAAAACCGCGCAATAGTGAAAAAATACTAGAAAGCGGAGAGAGTCGATATCCCTTTGGATTCAAGGCATTTATAGCCGTGCCCGGCAGCCAGATTTTTGTATTCTTCGGTGGCGCCGCTGGGCCATTGAATCACCAATCGCTCGACCTGATCTCTTCTCCCCAGGCCGAAGGTTAGCGGCAGCTCGGATTGTGACAAATAGCTGGAACCACCTTTCACCAATCGGGTTTGCACCAACTCACCGGCAAACGCCTGGACTGACGCCCCGATCGCGTCGCGATTCGACTTCGTACCCACAAGCTGCACCCGGATGCTCTTGTTCCCCGCGAGTCGATCATTGCGGTAAAGGTAGGCTGGGCCGTTGTTGGTGGTCATCAGCACATCCAGGTCGCCGTCGCGGTCAAAGTCGCCGTAGGCCAGGCCGCGTCCCACTTTGGCCAGACGGAAGGAGGCCCCCATTTGCTCCGCCACGTCGCGAAACTTGCCCTTGCCGTCGTTCAAAAACAGCTCCGGCGATTGAGCGTAGCCGACATTGCCGCGAATATTACGTACAGTTTCGTCAATATGGCCGTTGGCAACGGCGAGATCGAGCGCACCATCCAGATTGGCATCGAGAAAAATGCAGCCGAATCCCAGCTTGTCGCGCGAAGCCATTCCCACCCCGCTCTGCGTCGCGACGTCGGAATAATTTCCATTGGACAAGCGATACAGCCCGATCATTTCATCGTCAAAATTCGTGATCGCCACGCTCGTGGTACCGGAATTGTCGAGATCGGCCACATCCACTCCCATGCCAGCGCGCGCCTTGCCCTCGGCGCTGAAGGCGATCCCGGCCTCGACCGCCACATCCTTGAACGTCCCATTACGATTGTTGCGGTAGAGCTTGTTGGGCTGCGTGTCATTGGCCACAAAAAGATCGGGCCATCCATCGTGATCGTAATCGAGCATGGCCACACCCAGCGATTTCGAACTGCTGTCGAAAATTCCGCTGCTCGCCGTCACGTCCTCGAAAGTTCCGTTGCCGCGATTGTGAAACAGCCAACAAGTCTCTCCGCGATACGCTTCCGGCGTGCAGTAGGACTTGTGTTTTCCATCCAGACTGCAGAACACGTCGTGATCGGGCGACCAGCGCACGTAGTTGCAAACGAACAAATCGAGCAGGCCGTCGCGGTCAAAGTCGAACCACAATGCGGAGGTGCTCATCGCCTCCCGGCCGCCCAATCCGCTGGCTTTGGTGACATCCACAAAGGTGCCTTTACCCGTGTTCTTAAAAAGCCGGTTCTGGCCGACGCAGGTGATCAGAATGTCAGGAAAGCCGTCGTTGTTGTAGTCGCCCACGGCCACGCCCATACCGTACATTTCGATATCGAGCCCGGCGGCACGGGTTACATCCGTGAAAGTGCCATTGCGATTGTTCTGATAGAGCTTCAGCGTAGTGCGCTGGTGTTTGTGGCCCGGCCAATCCATGCCATTGACCAGCAGGATGTCTTGCCAGCCGTCGGCGTCGTAGTCGAGGAAGGCACATCCTGAACCTAGAGTTTCTGGCAGCAGCTTACCGCCGTAGGCTCCGCTGTTGTGAGAGAAGTGCAGGCCGGCGTGGGCGGTCACATCGGTGAGACGAAAACCGGGGTCCGGTTCCGGCGGAGCGGCAAGAACACGGGGCAAATTCCAACCGGCAGCCGAAAGCAGACCCGCCATGCCCAAGCCTTGCAGAAAATCACGCCGGTTCACGGAAGGTTTACCAGCCCGTTGCGAATAGCGTAAACCACCAGTTCGGCGGTCTTATGGATTCCCAAGGTGTCCATCATATTGGCGCGATGCACCGCGACGGTGTTGGCGCTGAGCTCCAATGTGGTGGCAATTTCCTTGTTGGATTTTCCATCCACGATCATTTGCAGAATCTGTAACTCGCGCTGCGTCAGCGCCGCATTGCGTTCGCCTTTCAGGGCATCGGGCCGGTCGAGTTGCGAGTCGAGCACTTTCTCTCCAGCCATCACCCGCCGGATGGCAGCGCCTAGTTCCAGGTCCACCGCGTTCTTGAGAATGTAGCCACGCGCGCCCGCCGCCAGCGCTTGCCGCACCCAGGTTTCTTCGGGATGCATACTCAGCATGAGCACGCGAGCCTGGGGGACCAGTTCAAGAATTTTGCGGGTTGCATCCAGACCGTTGATTCCGGGGAGCGCGCAATCCATTACGACCACTTGCGGGACCAGTTGAGCCGCGAGGCGGACGGCTTCCTCGCCGTCGCTGGCCTCACCCGCCACGGTGATGTCCGGTTCGTCTTCCAGAATGCGGCGGAAGCCGCGCCGCACCAAAGCGTGGTCATCCACCAATAGCACCGTAATCTTATGCGGCATGCGGCTCCGTTGTTTCGCGTGGCACAGTCAGGCGCACCAGCGTTCCTCCCTGAGCGGGGGTCACGAAAACGATCGTGCCGCCGAGCAATCCAGCGCGCTCGCGCATGGCCACCATCCCAATTCCGGGTTTGGCGGCTTGCGCTGTAAGACCTCTTCCATGATCTTCCACTTCCAGCTCCAGGGCGTGCGGCAGAAAACGCAGCCGCACCCAGGCCTGCCTGGCTCCCGCGTGCCGGGACACATTATTCAATGCCTCCTGCAACACCCGGTACACATGGATGGCAGCGTTGCCCTCGATGGTAAAGGGTTCGCCAAATTTCTCATAGCTTATGCCAATTCCCGACTGCCTTTCCACTACCGGCAGGTACCAGTCGAGCGTGCTCTCCAGACCCGCTTCGTCCAGCATCACGGGATGCAAGGCCTGAGACAGACTGCGAACCTTGTCCAGGGTGTTCTGCGCGATTTCGCGAACTTCTTCGAGGTCGGTGCGCAACGATGACCCTTCCGGAGCGTGCTTCCCGGCGCGGCCCAGCATGGATCCCATGGCAGTCAGAATCTGGCCAAACTCATCGTGCAGTTCGCGCGAGATGTGGCGCAGTGTGGATTCCTGAGTCGAAATGAGTTTCTGCGCCAGATCGCTGCGCTGCTCGGAAAGCACGGCAAGCTGCGCGAACAGCCTCCGGTTAGAGCGGATCACATAAAGACTGGTCAAGACGATAGCGATCAGGATGGCGGTCAGAAACAAATAGACCTGCCGCTGCACCCGGTCGTAAATCTGCCCAATCTGCTGCGCCGCCTGCTCTTCGCTGGCATTGTTCTGCACCAGCAGGCGAGCCACCGCCGTACTGAGCGTGGCCTGCCGGGCCTGCAACGTCAATTCGATCTGCGCCCGCGCCTCCGCCTGTTTGCCCGCGCGCGCCAACGCGAAGGTGCGGTCGGCGGCATCCCAAAACTGCGCCACAAAATCGCTGAGGTACTTTCTCTGCTCGGGAGTGCGGTCCACGGTGGCAACCTGGGCCTCCAGGCCAAGGGCGTCTTCCAGATCCTCGCGCTTGCTTTGGAACTGCGCCGACCATGCCGTCAAGGGATATGGCTCATCGTTATCCAGCATGTCACGCATGGCCAGAGCCAGGGAGTTCAGGTCGCTCTGGATACGCAGAAGCTGCAATGAATCCTTACGGTTCCGGTTCACCAGGTTGTTCTGCATCTCCCGCAGGCTGGAAATCTGCCGGGTAATGTAGGCAGAGTAGGCCACCACCGCCGCCAGGGTGACGACGAGTCCGAGAAAGAGCCCGGTGGTCGGCGAACGTTGGGAGGCAGGCGAGCGCGGCACGCCCCGAGGATACAACGCGGGCCCTCTAAGTTCCACAATGGAACAAATTACCGGAGGTCACGATGCTTAGTGATTGCAGTCACAAAATGCAGTAAGGGCAATCACATCCTCAGTTTGCGCCTCGATCAAGAATGACAGCCAGCGGGTGAGGATCTACGGACCCGATGAGTCCACCCCATCGAGGTGCTTTATGGCCGATTGCAGCTGCAATGATTCCAATGAGAAAGATCAGCGTGACGTGCTGGAAGTGCTGAAGTTTGAGCTGGATTTCCTGGAGAGCGGCGGTTACGGGCGCTACGTGCGCACGCCGTGGAAGCCGATGTCCATTTTTCAGGACTCGCTGGCCTGCATCAACTTCAACAATCCCGGACAGCCGCATCCGTGTACGGAGTGCTTATTGAATGACTTTGTGCCGGCAGACGCGCAGGCGGAAAAAATCCCCTGCCATCACATTCCTCTGAATGCGAACGGTGAGACCGTGCACAGCATGGAGCGGCAGCGCCCGCAGATTGAACTGGAGAGTCAGGTACGAGACTGGCTGCGCGCCACCATCGCACGCATTGAGCGGGAACGCGCCGAGGCGGCAGCGCGAACTGTGTCCAGCTAAACTACTTCGAAGGCTCGTCCCCCAGGTCCTTCGGGAACGCCTTGAATACCACCTCGCGGGACTGCGAAGAGGTCTTTTTTGCCGCGTCGGTGGTGTTCTGCGTCAGCTTCCCTTTCAACACATAGTAGGCTTCGTCGCCTACGTTCTTTCCGTCTCCGCGTTCGATCGTGCCTTTGAATTCATACCAGACGCCGTGCACCGTCTGCGTCGTGAAACTCAGCTTCTTGTCGTCGAGCTTGGCCTCTTTGAAGAACTGATCCAGGAACGCGCCGTGATCGCTCTCCGCCTCGCCGTAGCGGGAAACGAAGCCGCTCACGCGGGTATCTTCCACGGTAAGCTGCACGAACTCACCTTCCTTGAGGAAGCTGTACATTCCGGAATACTCCGGAGGCGCGCTGGTCTGAGCGGCCAGCATCGAACTGGCCAGCATGGAGGCGAGGAAGACCATCCCGATTTTTCGTAAATTGCACAATGCCAATTGGATTGTCATTTCGACGGGTTGCGAGAAATCCTTATCTTTCCAGTCTTTGCATTCTCAATGCGGTATTAGAGCACGGAAAGCCGTCGCCCGGCACAAATGGCCTCTTGAAAGCGTCCCGCGGCAGCTATAATAAGCGGAAAGCTCTCCCAGAGGAGCCCTCTGCCAGCGGCAGTGCGCACTGCGTTTTTTCCTCCAGAACGAACTCATGGGACGGCTTTTAGCTTTGCCGATTCGCAGTGAATTGCATGGAAACTGGCTCAGGGCTGGTGGAATCCGTCGTGGAACTCGGGGAGAGTCCTGTTACGGCTCCCCATCTGCTCGTCGAGCTCCCGCCCTGGCATCAGGTTTTTCGGCGTAACCTGCTGGATCTATTGCGGCCCCAGCAGAATCCTCCGCTTCGCCTGGCTTCGAAGCCGGCAGCCTTCTGGCCGGATGTCTTCGTCCAGTCTTACCTGCCCTGGCGGCGTTTTGGTGAGTCCACGCTATATCACGGGCTCGCGCTTCTGATGTTGTGGGGAGCCTCCATCATCTGGTTCCGTCGACCACAAGTTGTTATGCGACCTGTGTTTAGCCATGAAGATGTCATTTTCTATCGGGCCTCGGAGTTGCTGCCGCCGCTCAATACGGGCGGAATGCGTCCCAAGCAGTCCGTGAAGGGCGATCCGGCCCTCGCGCCGCAACCCATCATCTCGGTGCCACGGGAAGCCGACAACCGCCGGCAAACCATTGTGGCGCCGCCGAAGTTGAAGCTGGACCACGATGTTCCGCTGCCCAACGTCGTTGCCTGGTCGAAGGTGGCGCCCGCGGCGCCGATCACTGCCACCGAGCGTACGGTCCTGTCGAAGGCGCAGTCCTTAACGGCACAGGTGGTCGAGCCGCCGCCGGATGTGAAACTGGCGTCGTCGCGGGATGTCATGCGCAGCCTGCAACCCGCGGCAGTTCAACCCTCGCCGGATGTTGACCCTGCGACCCCCCGCCGCATAGGAGATCTGAATATTGCGCCGACGCAGGTGATTGCCCCCGCGCCCCAGTTGGCCGTTGCACCGCAGCGCGCGTCCGCGGCGCAGACTGGACTCGGCAGCGCCGCGGCGGTCGTGCCGCCTCCGCCGTCGGTATCCGGAACGGGGGTTTCACGTACCGGAGGCCGCCTAATCGCGCTGAGCGTGCATCCCGCCATGGCGAGTGCGCCAGTAGATCCGCCTGCCGGCAATCGGCGCGGAAGTTTCGCCGCCACTCCACAAGGAAAAGCGAATGCGTCCGGAACCCCGGACATCAAGGGCAATGGTTCGGCAGCCGGCAGCGGCAACGGTGGTAGCACCGACGTCCCGCCGGGATTGTTTGTAGGTGCGGGCGCGGACGCGAAGACTTCCGCCGTGGGCGGCAACGGCCAGGGACATGGAACGAGCAATGGTTCCGGTGCGAGTTCGGGGCCTTCGGCCCAGCCAAAAGACTCCGTGCTGATGGCCAAAGTGACTCCGCCACGAGTGAGCGGCACACCTCACGGTGGGGAAGCGATCGCCGGCGGCAATGAAAGCGAAGTCGAAAAGAAGGTCTTCGGCGACCGCAAGTTCTATGCGATGACACTGAACATCCCCAACCTGAATTCCGCCGGTGGGAGCTGGATTATCCACTTCGCCGAGTTGAACGAGGATGGCAAGAATGATTCCAAAGGCGAACTGATTGCCCCAGCCGCCACCGCCATGTCCGATCCCGCCTATCCTCTGGAGTTGATGAAGGAACACATTCAGGGAACGGTCACGTTGTACGCCGTGATCGGCAGCGATGGATCGGTCACCGACGTGCGCGTGCTCAACGGCGTGGATGATCGTCTCGACCAGTATGCCCGGGAAGCTCTGGCGCGCTGGCACTTCCGTCCTGCCAGCAAGAACGGCAGTCCGGTTGCGCTCGAAGCGGTAGTGAAAATTCCCTTCCGCCCGGTGCGGACGAGGTCGAGTTTCTAATGAACGAATAGCCCAGCCACCGCCTCTAAGGCATACTCTTTCGCGGATCTACTCATAGTGTCCTACTTCATTCTTAGCCGCGGTATCCGCTCCTCCACCGGCGGCAGCGGCGGAAAATTCGTGTACGGCTCGTCTTGATACCAATATGCCGCCGAGTAGTAACAGTCATCGCGATCGTTGGCGTGCCCACCTTCGATGGTGTGCTTTAGAGACTTCCGAAACGTAATCGGATTATCCGCATGCCAGCGGTACATACAATATCGTCCACCAGCCAGTTCGGGCGAGCTGATCAAATGCGCGCCATGGTACAGATTCGCGAATGGTCCCGCTGCGAAATCGTGTGCGCCGTTGAAGTAATCCTCACAACCGGTTCCGGTAATGGCGGGCTGGGTCTCATCGTCAATGAAAGTCATATCGTCACCCTCGCCCATCCACAGATCGCGATTTTGCAACACGCCCAGCGTCACGCCCATTAAATGCCCGCGTCCGCGCGTTTCCAGAAACACATAGTTGTTCTTGCCGTCGAGATTTAGCTCCTTGTCTTCACTGTCCTTGGCAAATGCGGTTGTCGGTGTGGCCTGGCGATACTGCGCATGAAAATACAAAATCTCTTCCGGCAGTGACGGCATGAGCTGGTAATCAATGTTGGAATAAAAATCACCGATCGCATGCTTACCCTCGTTGCTTACGGTAATTCTCGCGGATTTGCGGAAGGGCATTCCAAAATAGCAATTGAGCGCGCGCACCGAGGCACAATTGAGAAATGCCGATTGATACAGGCTGTATTGCCCCAGGTTGAGCCCAAAAAAATCTCCCACGGGGACTTCCACGCTGGGCTTTTCCCGCCCGTCCCAGTACATGCGCAGCACGACTTCTTTTAGATGGTGCTCGCCGGCCCGCCCCATCGTGAACCAGATATGCGTAATCACGCCCGGCCCGGTGGCGCGAAAGACCTCCTGCGTTCCGCCAGTTGGGACTACCCAACTATCGTGATTGCCTCCGCTGCGGTCGAAACTCGATTGCTTCAGCGAGGAATAATTCTGCGCGTAAAGATAGCCGGGTAGATGGTAGTGGTCGGTCATGTGCGCTCCGTAGTTTTGAATTAGGCAAGAATTTGAATTAGGCAAGAAAGTGTACTCCGTGAAACGCGCCGTCGGCCGACGTTTTGCGCGCCCCAAGCGACGGGATATTGCCTCCACGGCATGGTGCTGCCCGCGAAGCGGAAACGTCGGCTACATACTTTTTTCTTTTCCACTGAAACGGCTTGGCCTTCCTTGTCACTACTGCAATAGAAATTGACGAGATCCGCGAACGGCGATGGTTCTGAACTGTTCTCCGCGGTCTTGCCAGGCATTCTGGAAAAGGTGGTCTCATGTTTACAAAACTCGCGGAAATCTTCTTTGGCTGCCGTCATGGCAATTACAGCTTTCCCCTTACCCTCAAGTCCGGACGCTGTCATCCGGGCTCCCGCCGTGCCGGCACATACGTCGTGTGCCTGGATTGTGGCAGGGAACTGTCCTACGACTGGAGCCGCATGAGGGTAATGGTTGAGGGGGAAAACCGGACCGCCTCCGAAGCAGGCTGGGAGCAGCCTTCGGGGGCGTCTGGTCTCCTGCGTGTTGCCGCCAAGTCATCGTTGGTAGAGACGTAGCAAAGCTACGTCTCTACCATGCCAACGTCCGCCGCTGCAACTTAGCACCGGACGGAGGGGCTGCGATAAGAAGTGAAGACTGCTCGTGCCTTTGACAGACTCAACGGGGGCGGCTTAGACTTCCGCGCAGTGCAAGGCCTGGCAAAACGGAGGAGCATGAAGCCTTCTGTGCTCTATCGAACTGCCGCTGTTCTCATGCTGGTTTTTGACGCCGGACATACCTGTGGTTTTCGCCAATCCGATCCCCGATGGGGAGTGGAAGTACTTCTTGGCTCAATGCGGTCAATTCACTTTGACGTGCAAGGGTTCAGCCGGAGTTATTGGGATCTCTTTGTTGGGGCGGGACTCTTCGTCACAGTGTTTCTTCTATTCGCCGCCGTGCTGGCCTGGCAGCTTGGCGGTCTTCGCGGAGAAACTTTGGCGCTCATGCGCAGTAGCGTGTGGGCGCTCGCCCTGTGCTCTCTCGCTCTAACGATTTTGAGCTGGAGATACTTCTTCGCTACGCCTCTCGTTTTCTTAGCTCTGATTACCGTGTGCTTGATAACCGCGGCGTGGCTTTCAGCCAAGCCAGCCGCGGGCCGATGAGAGGGCGGACGCGGTTGCGGAGACTTTTAACCGAAAACGTTCAGTTGGCCTCCATACACACTCTGCAGTACGGAATTCGCCGGGTTCGACGTCCCGCCGGCATCGGAAGCGCTCAGGGAGGAGTTGACCGTGCTCAGCAGTTCCTCCACTAACTGCACGGACTGCGATGCGGCGGTGGCCTCATTGACCTGCGCCGGGGATGCCGAGCTTTTCAGATCGCTCTGCACGGTGGCAAAGGCCGACTGCGCGCCGGAGAGATCGCCCGAGGTCAGCGCACTGCCGAGGGCTGCCAGATCGCTGGCAAACTGCGAATTGCTGGATAGCGTGCTTCCGCTGGCGGTGGCGGAGTTCTGATAGAGATTCTGCAGCGCCTGGAATGCCGATTGTGCGCCGCTCAAGTCGCCTGACGCGAGGCTATCCTGCAAGGATTGCAGCGCCTCCTGCAACGGGCTGGTAGTCCCAGAGACCAGCACATACTGCCCAAGGCTTGCGGCCGAAATCGAACCTACTGTCATAGTGATTACCTCCCGCGCTGACTGGTGGCCCCAAGCCGACTGTTCGCGCTATCGTCAAGCTGGCTCAAAACTTTAGCGGAGGCTTCTGAAGCGCCTTCCCGGGTGGCCGGCCGACCCATAGGAATTGAGTCGGCGAAACCGTCATTCCAACTCGATCATGTCTGGAATCAGAGACATCCCCGTAGCTTTGCGGGTACTTGGTTACCAAGGTTGATTGCCCAGGTTACGGAAAGCCCCATATAATCCAAGCACTTCCTAACCGCTTTGAGGGTGCAGCTCATGAGCAAGGGCACTGGCGCCGCGCGTAACCGGCCGCTGCAGGAATTGAATATCTTCCACGGCGTGGCCAAGGCCCTTACGTCCTCGCTGGACCTCGACTCCATTCTGCAGACCATCATGGAAAAAATGGCGGAATATTTCCGTCCTGACACCTGGTCGCTACTCATGATCGATGAGGAGTTGAACGAGCTGTACTTTGCCATCGCGGTGGGAAATGCCTCGGAGTCACTGAAGAATGTGCGGCTTAAAGTGGGCGAAGGCATCGCCGGATGGGTAGCGAAGCACGGCGAGAAGCTGATTGTGCCCGATGTGATGGCCGACCCGCGCTTTGCCAAGCGGATTGATGAAATGACGCAATGGGAGACGCAATCCATTATTTGCGTGCCGCTGCGCTCGAAACACCGCGTGCTGGGCGTGATTCAACTGGTCAACGTGAACATGGACGGCTTCGGCGACCAGGAGTTGTTCTTTCTGCAGGCGCTATGCGATTACGCTGCCATCGCGATTGAGAATGCGAAAGCCGTCGAGAAGATTCAAGAACTCACCATCACCGATGATGTGACCGGACTGTACAACGCGCGCCATCTGCACAAAGTGCTGGAGACCGAGGTTTACCGCTCTTCCCGTTTCAATTATGAGTTCACCGTGCTGTTCATTGATCTCGATCACTTCAAGCAGGTGAATGACACGCATGGGCATCTGGTGGGAAGCAAGCTGCTGGCGGAGATTGGATACCTGATCAAGGCGCAGTTGCGCTTGATTGACTACGCCTTCCGTTACGGCGGAGATGAGTTTGTCATCCTGCTGCCGCAAACCGACAAGGACGCGGCCGTCGTGGTGGCGCGGCGCATGCGCGACACGCTGCGCACCAGCATGTTTTGCAAAGATGAAGGGCTGAACCTGAACGTGCGCGCCTCGATTGGGCTGGCCACCTATCCGCATGACGCGAAGACGCCGCATGACATCATCCGCCAGGCCGACGAGATGATGTACATGGTGAAGAACAGTACGCGCGACAACATTGGAGTGGCGCAGCGCGGAATTACGAAGTAGAGCAGCTATTAGCTCCTAGCTTCTAGCTGCGCGCACGCAGCGGCTCGCCAAGTCCCTAGTCCTTAGTCATTCCAGTCAACATCATTCCGATCCTTGTCATTTCGAGCGGAGCGGCGGCGCTCGCTTGCGAGCGACGCCGCGGAGTCGAGAAACCTGCTTTTTGCGGAAACCACCAGTGATCCCGATCACTGACGTAAATTGCCCTCAGCCCCACGCTTTGATGTTGCAGTTTGCCCGCACTGTCCACTTCCGGACAGTGATTTTCGAAAATGGACAGTTGTGATCGTCTGCGGCGAAGGCTTGGGAGGCTAAGTCTGAGCGAGACAGGCACTTGCGTTTTCGGCGCTTTGGCGAGACGAGTGCATAAGTGAAGGTAGTAGTTTTGCGAGGCGACTATGAAAGGCTTGGTGCAAGACATTCGTTATGCTCTGAAAGGCTTTGCCAAGAATCGTGCGTTCACCGTGGTGGCCGTGCTCTCGCTGACTTTGGGAATTGGGCTCAACACGGCGGTGTTCAGCATCGTGGAAGCCTTCTTTCTTCGGTCGTTGCCCGGCAAAGACCCCAACCGGCTGGTCAGTCTTATCAGCACCACACCACAGGGACAATATGGCTTCTCTTACCCTGACTATCAGGACATTTCCGAGCAAAGTAAAAGCTTGTCTGGAATCCTCGCCTGCTCAAGGGAGGGGAGATTCCTTAAGGTCGGATCCGATTCTGATTTCATTCTTACGGACGTCGTGTCGCCGAATTACTTTTCGGTGTTGGGACTCGAGATGGCGGCAGGCCGCGTGTTCGCGGCTCAAACGCATCCGGAGAACGAGCCGGTTGTAATTCTTAGTTACGCTCTCTGGCAGAAAGATTTTGCAGGCGATCATTCCCTGGTTGGCAAAACAGTATGGCTCAATCGGAAGCCGTACACCGTCATCGGAATCGGGCCGCGGGATTTTCGGGGATTGGAGCGACTCGTGCCTACCGATATCTGGATTCCTGTGACGGTAGAAGCCAGCAGCGCTGAACTTGTGCAGCGTGACCGTGACTATCGTGCTTTTGAGTTGCTGGGACGATTACAGACAAACGCGACCGCCGCGCAAGCGCAAGCAGAGATAGAAACGATCGGACGGCGTTTAGCGGAAGCTTACCCCGCGAGCGACAAGAAACAAACTCTGACGATCCAGTCGGAGGAACAGCGGCTGCGCGAAGTCCTGAAGCCTGCTTTGTTTCTGATGTCCGTGGTTGGGTTCGTGCTGCTGATCGCCTGCGCCAATGTCGCCGGGCTGATGCTGGCGCGGGCGGAAGTCCGCCGCTCGGAATTCGCCATCCGAACCGCGCTGGGCGCCGGACGCGGCCGGTTGTTGCGGCAAATGCTGATTGAAAGTATCTTGCTCGCTTCTTTGAGTGCTGCGCTCGGTTTGATGCTGACGTGGCTCTTAATTCGATCTCAGAGCCTGTTCATGCCTTTTCCCTCGTTTGGGCTGCGGCTGGAT
This sequence comes from uncultured Acidobacteriaceae bacterium, assembly GCA_963697035.1. Taxonomy (GTDB): domain Bacteria; phylum Acidobacteriota; class Terriglobia; order Terriglobales; family Acidobacteriaceae; genus PALSA-270. The sequence continues at coordinate 710,807 of CAVOMN010000006.1, forward strand.
ATGCGAGTAGGTGGACCAACTCTCATCTTCACTATGGTCACCGCGCTGGTGACAACCATGCTGTTCGGCTTGGCGCCGGCTCTCGGGATCACGAAACCTGATCTGGTTTCTTCGCTGAAGGGCACAAGTAAGACGTTGGGACAAAGCAAGCGGCGCGTTCCGCTGCGCAGTGTGCTGGTGGTGGCTCAGATCGCGCTTTCCGTGGTGCTGCTGGCAGCGACGGGGCTGCTGCTGAGAAGTTTACTCAACAGTCTCCGCATTCCTTTGGGCTTCGACTCCCGAAAGCAGCTTGTGTTGGTGGATCTTGCTCCGGGCGTGGCGGGCTATAACGTGCAGCAAAGCACCGCCTTGTTCCAGGAATTCGCCGAAAAAGTGCGGGCTTTACCCGGGGTGCGCCGAGTAAGTTATGCCTGGCGCGCGCTCCTCAGTGGGTCTGGAGGAGGCGCGGCGTGGAAGGTTTCCATCCCTGGAATCGAAATGGCTCCCGGCCAGGAGAGCATTTATATCAAGTTCAATGCCGTAGGGCTCGGCTATTTCCAGACGATGGGCACGCGCATCCTCGAAGGCCGTGATTTCAGTGCAGCGGATCAGCCCTCCGGACCACTGGTAGTTCTGATTGACCAAACGATGGCTCACCGTTTCTGGCCCAAAGACGATCCTATCGGTAAGCATGTACGCGTGGATGAAAAGGACCGCGAGATCATCGGAGTAACAGAAAGCGTTAAGATCATTCACGTCCATGAGCCACCCGAGCCATACATGTATTTTCCGTTTGCTCAAGCGCCCAACAGCGGCGCCACGCTGATCATCGAGACCATTTCTGACCCGCGCGATATGACTCCAACAATCCGGAAGACGATTCATGCGGTGGACAGTAATGTGCCAATCACCGAAGTGCTCACTGTGACGCAGCTCGTGCATGACGACTTGTGGGATGACCGGATGTCTGCTGGGCTGGTAGGAATGCTGGGACTAGCAGGAATCTTTCTGGCTGCGGTCGGACTTTATGGGGTGATTTCTTACCTGGTGTACCGCCGCAGCCATGAGATGGGCGTGCGCATGGCGCTGGGGGCGCAGAAACGGCACATCCTGGTGTTGGTGCTGGGGCATGGATTCAAGCTCGCCGTGGCCGGGATGCTGATAGGACTGGTTGGGGCCTACGCGGTGACGCGGCTGATCGCCAGCGATCTGTATGGCGTGACAGCGACCGATCCCGTGACTTTCGCAGCGGCGGCTTGCGCTGTCATCGCAATTGCGTTGATTGCGAGCTATGTGCCGGCTGCGCGCGCGGCCAAAATCGAGCCCATGGAGGCTTTGCGCTACGAATAAGACGCCTCGGGCAAACCCGCGCTCGGCTGGCCAGGGCGAGCGGAGTTTGACAGTTCTCTCTATAGCGGAATCAACTGTGGAGCTTCGCTCCGCCGGACAGCCGAGGGCGGCTGTCCCTACGCCAGTTCACGGGCGAGGGCGCCCGCGCCACACGGCAGCCCGCGCTACTGGACCTTCAACATCAGCTGGGTTCCACTGTCCAAATGAACGTTTTTGTTGCTCGAGCTGAGCACGAACGCTTGTGGAGTGGCGTTGAGGCAAAGGTCCTTTAATCCGACCACACCCTGGCTGGATGCACTTAGCGCGCCGCTCGATGTGCCATGTGGGGAGCCGTACCGTAAGGGCCTGTTGGCATGCCACTCTGCGGGATAGGACGAAGGCTCTGGGGCGCCGGAGCGCTGGCCGCCTCCCATGGAACCTCCGCCCGTCGCGCCCCGGGTGAAGCCCAACTGGGCCAGCGGGAGCCATGCCGGGAGCTCCGCCCGTCGGAGAGTCGTGTTGAACGCACTTAACGGAGCCCCAACCGCCTGCAGCGACGCGGAAAGTGGCACTTCGCGACCGTCTTTCGTGACCATGCGGTCAAAAGCGATTCCGACGTGGAGTCGGGGGAATCCTTGCTGTGGGCTTTGGCGCTGGTCACGTGGCCCAAGACTTTGGTGTTCCTGGGCATCACTATTTTTCCATCGGACAGCATGTCCGCAGCGGTCTTGGCTTCAATCTGGTCGCCCGCCTTGAGCTTCTTGGCATCCACGGATTTGGACAATTCCGCCGGAATGACTGTGCCGGGCGCAAACTGAGCGGGTGCCTGGGCCGTGGTGGTTGCGCGGGGGTGTCGCGAGTGGAGGCTTTGCGCAAAACCGGTCGCGGCCAGCAAAATTGCTGAACATAGCAGGTGAAAGATCGTGTTCTTCATGATGGGATCCTCAAGTGTGCTTTACTTTAATCTGGTTGGATTTCCTTTAACAGAGTAGATGCGGCCCATGATAAGGAGTTTGCTGTGAGTTTGCCAAGATGGTGGCTGGGAAAACAGTGCCGCACAGGCCCAGTCAGCATCCTGTTTTCGTAAGCGAGCCTCTCAAGGAATTGCAGAGTTTGCTTCAATATGGCGCCAGCCATGACTAAGTTCTCCGATCCTGATAACTTGGGCGCATGGTAAGAGAGATTTCGGCGGGCGGAGTAGTGGTGCGGCGCATGGGCGAGGGATGGTCCGTGGCGGTGATTGAGCCGCAGCGGGAGGCGTTTGTGGTTTCTAAATCCAAGAAGCACCCCGCACAAAGATTGCTGCTGGCCTTGCCCAAAGGGCTGGTGGATCCGGGCGAAGACCCGGAACACACGGCGCTCCGGGAGGTGCTGGAAGAGACCGGCATCACGGCCGGGATCATCAGTAAGTTGGCCGATATTAAGTACGTTTACGTCCGCACCTGGGGCGATAAGCAGCGGGTTTTCAAGATTGTCAGTTTTTATCTGCTGGGTTACGAGTCGGGCGAGATTGACAGTATCGCTGAGGAGATGCGGATCGAAGTGAAGCGGGCGCTTTGGCTTCCGCTGGAGGAAGTATTGCGGAAGCTCTCTTACAAAGGGGAGCGCGACGTGGTGAAGCGAGCGCAGGAATATTTGCAATCCCATGCGAAGGAGTAAGTAGTGGGAGACAAAGGGTCTGAGGGAGTGAGCGAGATCACTCAGTATTGTGATGGCGATCATTGCGGAACGGACGCGATTGTGGTTACTAAATCCTTGTATCATATTGAATACTAAAAGATTTATCTTGACATGGAGTGGTGGGCGGCGTAGCCTGAACTCAACTTGATTGCGGCGCGTGCCGGCCATCCTCACTCCACATCTAAACGGCACGCGCCGGTTGTGTTTTTGGGCTGTTCTTCCCGCATAATGTGAGAACCGTGAATTCTCCCTGGATTGATTCCTCTCGGCTCGAGTTTAATCGTAATATCCTTATTGTGCTTGCGCCTGGTTTGGCACTGTCCCCGGGAGAAGCCTAAGGCCGCCACAGTGGACAACGACTATGTTCCGGCGCTGGCCACGGCCGACCGTTTTCTGCATGCCTGGCAAACCCAGGATCAGGAAAACGGATTGATGATGCTGACCGATGCGGCGAAGAAGCATTCGTCGGAAGAGCAAGTTGCAGCAGTTTTTCTCGCCGGGAGAGAATGCGGCGTACCAGATCAGCGCGGGAAGGAAGTTGAAACCCGGGCGCTACGCATTTCCCGTGGCGCTGCTGGAAGGGTCTGGGCAAGATGCGACGGCGGTTTTCTGAGATTATCGTGATACGGACCGGCAAGGACTGGGCGGTGGATCAATTGCCATAGTGCTCGTTGCTTGAACCTGAACCACCGAGTACATAGGGGTAACAGAGGAATACGAAACGGGCGTAAACGATGAGACGAATTCATAAAGTGGCGGTGCTGGGTGCTGGAACCATGGGAGCGCGGATCGCGGCGCACTTCGCCAACGCGGGCGTGCCTAGTCTGTTGCTGGATATCGTGCAGCCGGGAGCGGCCGGCGCGGCGCGCAATAAAGCTGCTGCCGCCGGATTGGAAGCGGCTGAAGAAGGCGAAGCCTGCGGCGTTTTTTGAGCCATCGCTGGCACGGCTGGTAACGGTGGGGAATTTTGAAGATGATCTGGCAAAGCTGAGCGAGGTGGACTGGATTGTCGAAGCAGTGGTGGAGGACATCGAGATCAAGCGGGAGCTGCTGAAGAAGGTCGAGGCGGTGCGGCGGCCAGGAACAATTGTCAGCACGAACACGAGCGGGCTGCCGGTCGGAAAAATCTCCGAAGGATTTTCGCGCGGAGTTCCGGAGTTGCTGGCTGGGAACGCATTTTTTCAATCCGCCGCGGTATATGCGGCTGGTGGAGATGATTCCGACGACGGAGACAGATCGGGCAGTACAGGATGCAGTCGAGTGGTTCTGCGATGTGCGGCTGGGTAAGGGCGTGGTGGTGGCGAAGGACACGCCGAATTTCATCGCCAACCGTATTGGAGTTTTTTCCGTGTTGAACACCATGCGGCTGATGCAGGAAGATGGAGTTGAGCATGGAAGAAGTGGATGCGTTCACCGGGACAGATGATCGGCTGGCCGCGCTCGGCAACCTTTCGGACGATGGATATGGTGGGACTGGATGTGCTGGGGCATGTGGTGGGGAACATGGAGAGAGCTGGCGGGCAAGAGTGTCCGCCCCACACTCCAAGGCTGCCAGACTTCTTTAAGACGATGCTGGAACGGAAGTGGCTGGGCGACAAGACCGGCGGCGGATTCTACAAGACGATCCGACAGGCAAGGGAAAAGAAGACGAACGCTGGGTGCTGGATTGGAAGACGCTAGAGTATCGTCCACTGCAGAAGCCGAAGTTCCCCGCTCTGGAACTGGCGAAGAATGTCGAACAGACTGGGCCACGGGTGAAGATGCTGCTTGGTTTGGACGGAGCTGCCGCGAAAGCAGACAATGCCGGCGACTTCCTGTGGGCTGCATTGGCCGACTTATGGAACTATGCGACGAACCGGGTGCCGGAGATTTCGGATTCTATCGCCGACATTGATCGCGCCATGCGGCTGGGCTTCAACTGGGAGATGGGACCGTTTGAGATGTGGGATGCGGTGGGCGTGGAAGCGACCGTCGAACGCATGAAGAATGAAGGCCGTGCGATTGCCGGGAATGCGGAGAAAGCTGATGGCCGCGGGAAAAAAGTCGTGGTATGCGGATGAACCGGGGAGTGGCTCCGGATGCGCGTATTGGGATGTGGGAGCGGGGAGATACATCCGGTAGCCGTGCCGGCAGGCGTTTGGTCGGTCGAGCGTGGCGAAGAAATCCAAAGGCGTGGTGAAGGAGAATCCGGGCGCGTCGCTGGTGGACCTGGGAGACGGCGTAGCGTGCATCGAGTTCCATTCGAAGATGAATGCCATCGGCACGGATATTGTTTCACTGGTCTCACAGACTCTGAAGCCGGGAGGATTAGGCGAGGGCTTCGAGGCCTTTGTCATCGGCAATGATGCGTCAATTTTTCCGCCGGCGCGAACCTGATGCTCCTGCTCATGCTGGCGCAGGAAGAAGATTGGGATGAGATTGATCTGGCGGTGCGGCAGTTTCAGGCAATGACGCAGGCCATCAAGTTCTCGCCGAAGCCGGTGGTGATTGCACCGTTTGGCATGGCGTTGGGCGGAGGCATGCGAGATGTCACTGCATGCGGCGGCGCGGCAGCCGCATGCGGAACTTTACATGGGACTGGTGGAGAGTGGGAGTTGGCCTGCTGCCGGGCGGAGGCGGATGCAAGGAAATGCTGTTGCGCGCAATGGACAGCGCGGCAGCGATGCGGCCGGGCGGACGCGGCGAATCGGTAGAACTAATGGAGGCAATGAAGAAGGCGTTTGAGACGATTGCGATGGCGAAAGTTTCGACATCGGCGCAGGAAGCTCGCGGGCTGGGATTTTTGTCGGAGTGCGGATCGCGTGACCATGAACCGGGAGACGAGTATTGGCGGATGCGAAGGAGCGGGCGCTGGAACTGGTGCGGGAGGGATATGAGCCTCCGGTGAAGACGGAACGACATTCCTGGCGCCGGGAGAGAATATTCTGGCGGCGTTGAAGCTGGGCGTGCACATCATGCGGCAAGGCGAGTACATCACGGACTACGAGGTAAAGCTCGGGACGAAGATCGCCGAGGTGCTGTGCGGAGGGAATGTGACTCCGGGCTCGCCCACGAGCGAGCAGTATGTGTTGGATTTGGAGCGGGAGGCGTTCAAATCGCTGTGCGGGGAGAAGAAGACGCAGGAGAGGATTCAGCACACGCTGAAGACGGGGAAGACGCTGAGGAATTAGGCGGCGTTACGAGGAACATGTAACCGTTTGGTTGGGAGGGATGATATGCGTGAAGTTGTGATTGTTTCGGCGGTGCGCACGCCGGTGGGGCGGGCGTTCAAGGGAACGCTGCGGGCGACGCGTCCGGATGAATTGGCCGCGGTTGCAATCAAGGGAGCACTGGAGCGCGTGCCACAGCTGGATGCGCGACGAGATCGAAGATGTAATTTTCGGTTGCGCCATGCCCGAGGCGGAGCAAGGAATGAACGTGGCGAGGATTGCGTCGTTGCGGGCGGGGCTGCCGGTAGAAGTTTCGGCGATGACCATCAACCGCTTCTGCTCTTCTGGCTTGCAGGCGATTGCCATGGCGGCGGAGCGGATTATGGCAGGCGGGGCGGAGGCGATTGTGGCGGGCGGCGCGGAGTCCATGAGCATGGTGCCGATGATGGGGCACAAGATTTCGCCGAATCCGTGGCTGGTGGATCATTATCCGGATGCGTATCTTTCGATGGGTCTGACGGCGGAGCGCGTGGCAAAGAGACTGGGCATTACCCGCGAGGCCGCAGACGAATTTTCCGTGCGCAGCCACCAGAAAGCGCTGGCGGCAATTAGCGGCAGGAAAATTTGAAGATGAAGTAGTGCCGGTACCGGTGAGTTTTGTCACACCCAATGGCACCAGACCGAAGCGGCAGGAGATTGTCTTCAAAGTGGATGAGGGGCCGCGCGCCGATACTTCGGTGGAAGCGCTGGGCGCGCTGAAGCCGGCGTTTCACGCGAAGGGTACGGTGACGGCGGGAAATTCTTCGCAGATGTCGGATGGAGCCGCGGCGGCGGTGGTGATGTCGGCAGAGCGGGCGAAAGACTCTCGGCATCAAGCCGCTGGTGCGCTACGTATCGTTTGCGACCGCGGGATACAAGCCGGAGGAAATGGGGCTGGGGCCGGTGTTTGCGATTCCGAAGGCGCTGAAGATGGCGGGGCTGAAGCTCGCGGACATGGATGTGATCGAGTTGAACGAAGCTTTTGCGGCGCAGGCGCTGGGAGTGATCAAAGAAGCGGGGCTTGATGCGGAGCGAGTGAATCTGAATGGCGGAGCGATTGCGCTGGGGCATCCGCTGGGATGCACAGGGGCGAAGTTGACGGCGACGATCATCCGCGAGATGAAGCGGCGTAACGCACGATATGGGCTGGTGACGATGTGCGTGGGTGGTGGAATGGGGGCGGCGGGGATATTTGAAAATTTGAATTGAACAACGGCGTTAAACCACTTACGACACTAATGTACACGAAGGAAAACCTTCCCTTATCCTGGTAAATTCCTCGGCGTGCTTCGTGAACCTTAGTGTCCTTAGTGGTTAATGCCTTTGGAAGGCTGGCATGACTGCAAGAATCTCCGGTGGCAGTTTTTTAGTTGAAGAGCGCAAGACCGGCGACGTCTTCACGCCCGAAGATTTCACCGAGCAGCACCAACTGATCGCGCAAACGGCGGAAGAGTTTGCCCTCAACGAGATCATCCCCAACATTGAAAAGATGGAGCAAAGGATTTCTCCGTCAGCCGTGAGCTGCTGCGAAAGGCTGGTGAACTGGGGCTGAGCGCCGTAGAGATTCCCGAAGCTTACGGCGGACTGGAGATGGACAAAGTCACTGCCGCAGTCATTGCCGATCATATTTCAAAATATGCAGGATTTGCCACGACCTGGGGTGCGCACAGCGGAATCGGCACGCTGCCCATCGTTTATTTCGGAACCGAAGAACAAAAGAGACAATATCTGCCGCGGTTGGCCAGCGGCGAGATGGTCGGCGCCTATGCGCTTGTCGGAGGCGTCTTCGGGATCGGATGCGCTGAATTGCCGCGCGCAGGCTCGACTTTCGGCGGATGGCAGACATTACCTGCTGAATGGCGAAAAGATGTGGATCACCAACGCCGGTTTCGCCGATCTGTTCACGGTTTTTGCCAAGGTGGACGGCGAGAAATTCACCGCGTTTTTGGTCGAACGCAATTTTCCGGGATTTTCTGTCGGCGCGGAAGAGCACAAGATGGGGATTCGAGGATCGTCCACTTGCCCGATTGTGCTGAATGATTGCCAGGTGCCGGTGGAGAACGTGCTGGGAGAAATCGGCCGCGGGCATGTGATTGCGTTCAACATCCTGAATGTCGGACGGTTCAAGCTGGGCGCCATGTGCCTGGGCGGGGCGCGTTTGTCTCTGCAAAATGCGTCCACCTATGCCAAGCAGCGCAAGGCGTTTGGAAAGACGATTGCCGATTTCGGTTTAGTGCAGGAAAAACTGGCGAACATGGCGGCGCTCATCTATGTCGGCGAAGCCCTGGTGTATCGCACGGTGGGAATGATGGACGTGGCGCTCGCGGAAGTGGACAAGACCAGCACCGACCGGGCGAAGGATACTCGCAAGGCAATTGAAGAGTATGCGGTGGAGTGCTCGATCGCCAAAATCTGGGGATCGGAGATGGTGGATTACGTGGTGGATGAGACGGTGCAGATCTATGGCGGATACGGATTCGTGGAAGAGTATCCGGCTGAGCGGGCCTACCGGGATGCGCGCATCAACCGCATATTCGAGGGCACGAATGAGATCAACCGGTTGATCATCGCGGGGACTTTGTTGAAACGGGCGATGTCCGGGCAGTTGCCGCTGATGCCCGCAATCAAACAATTGATGGAGGAAGTGCTCGCCGGTCCTTCTGTGGGGGCGGAAGCGGAGGGTTCTCTGGCGGAAGAGCGGAAGTTGATAACCCAGGCTAAGAAGCTGGCACTGTTCGCGGCCGGCGCAGCGACACAGAAATATATGCAAGCCCTGCCGGATCAGCAGGAGATCATGGGCGCGATCGCAGACATGGTGATCGAGATTTATGCCATGGAATCGGCAGTGTTGCGCACTCAGAAGATGGCGGAGAAAGGGCAACTGGATGCGCTTCCCATCGCCATGACCCGCCTGTATCTGTCGCAGGCCATGGAAAAGATCGAATCGTCGGCAAAAAAGGTGATTGCGGCGGCGGCCGAAGGCGACGTTTTGCGGACGCAATTGGCAATCCTGCGGCGGCTGCTGAAGCATGAACCCTTCGATACGATCGGGTTGCGGCGGCAGATTGCGGCCAAGGTCATTGAACGGGGACGGTATACGCTCGTTTAGACAACTTCCCGCCAGAGATCGGGCTCTGTCAATCTTTCTGGACTTTCCCTACACGATGCTGTTAGGTTTTCCCGTCAGGAGTTCGAGACCACACTGAACGGCCGAGGAGGCTTGGCTCATATGGAAACCAAGAATGAAGGTATGCTGACGTCTTTAGCCCGAACCGTTGGGACCACCGCTGGAGTGATCGTGACTAAGACCACTCAGTTAAAGGACGAAGTGGTGAAGATGGGAAACAACGCGATTGCTTCGGCCTCGAAGAGGTCGCCGAAAAAAGCAGTCGCGAAGAAAACAGTCGCGAAGAAAACGACGGCGAAAAAGGCCTCCACCAAGAAAACCGTATCCCGTAAGCCGGCGAAAAAGAAGAAAACCACAAAGCGGCTTAGCTAAGGCTAATGAGAATCGCCGCCGATTTGAATATTCCGAGAATACGAGGATCAAGGCAGATGAAGATCATGAAATTTTCCGTCGTTGTTTCATTGCTCTTACTCCTATCGCTTTCAGCGGTCGCGATGGCCGGCGACGACGATGACTCCCCCAAGCCCTCTGTGATCGCGCCCACTCTGGCGCTCACTCCTCCCATGGGATGGAATAGCTGGAACAAGTTCGCCTGTAATGTCAGTGAGGATCTGATCCGGCAGACGGCCGACGCCATGGTGAAATCTGGCATGAAAGATGCCGGTTACCAGTACGTGAACATAGACGACTGCTGGTTGAAGGAGCGTGATCGGAGAAGGCAATACCATTCCTGATCCGCAACGCTTTCCTTCGGGGATGAAGGCTCTGGGCGACTACATCCATTCGCTGGGATTGAAGTTTGGCATTTACTCGGACGCCGGCACTCACACCTGCGAGGGGCGTCCCGGCGCGCGCGGCTACGAGTTCCAGGATGCGCGGCAGTACGCGGCGTGGGGCGTGGATTATTTGAAGCTCGATTGGTGCAGTACATCAACCCAGGATGGTCCCTCTTCTTATGCCCTGATGCGGCAAGCGCTCGATACGACAGGGCGGCCGATTGTGTTCAGCATCTGTGAGTGGGGCACCAACAAACCGTTCCTCTGGGGAGCAAGAGTGGGCGGCAACCTGTGGCGTACGACCGACGATATCGCGGACAAATTTCAGAATGGCAATAAGAAGGGCGGCGGCTTGTTGAATGTCCTGGACCTGCAAGTTGGCTTGGAAGGCTACGCGGGGCCGGGACATTGGAATGATCCTGACATGCTGGAAGTCGGCAATGGCGGCATGACCAACCCCGAGTACCGCTCGCACTTCAGCTTGTGGGCGATTCTGGCGGCGCCGCTGCTCGCCGGAAATGACCTGCGCAGCATGACGCCGGAAATTCACGACATCCTCACCAACAAGGAAGTGATTGCCGTCGACCAGGACGCACTGGGCAGCGAGGGTCGACGGGTAGCGAAGAGTGGCGACTTGGAAGTGTGGGTGAAGCAACTCAAAGACGGCGGCCGGGCGGTGGTGCTGTTCAATCGCGGGAGCGCTCAGCAGGATATCGGCGTGAGCTGGGAAGATCTAGGATATCCCGATCATCTCAGTGCAGCCGTGCGAGATTTGTGGCAGCACAAAGATCTCGGGAAGTTCACAGGGAAGTTTTCTGCACCTGTGGAATCGCACGGGGTGGTGATGATTACCGTGAAGCCGTAAGGGACAAGCCTCAACTAGCCAAGAAGGACACTAAGGTACAAAGTCATTCGTCTACCTATCAGCTTTTAAGTTGAGTGTAACGAAAGCAATCCACCAAATGGTCATTCACCATGCCGACGGCTTGCATAAAGGCGTAGCAGATTGTCGTGCCGACAAAGTTGAATCCGCGCTTTTTTAAGTCTTGGCTCATGGCGTCGGATTGCGGCGTGCTTGCCGGAATTTGCTTCAACAAGCGCCAGCGGTTCATGCGCGGCTCTCCATCCACGAATTGCCAGATATAGCGGTCGAAGGAGCCGAATTCCTCCTGGATGTTCAGGAATGCTTTGGCATTTTGCGCCGCAGAAGCAATTTTTAGCCGATTACGAATGATGCCCGGGTCTTTCAGCAGACTCTCGACCTTGCGGCGGTCGTAGCGAGCAATTTTTTCCGCGTCGAACTGGTCGAAAGCCGCGCGGTAATTCTCCCGCTTCTTGAGGATTGTGTCCCAGCTCAAGCCGGCTTGCGCGCCCTCCAGGATCAGAAACTCAAACAGCCGGCGGTCGTCGTGCGCTGGCACTCCCCACTCGCTGTCATGGTAGAGGATGGAGAGTTCGTTGCCCGGCCAGGGGCAGCGAATGAGGTGGGGTTTGGTTTTCATGAACTGTGTGGGCGGGCGAGGGCGCCCGCCCCCCACAATCGTATTTCTACTGCAGGGACTTCGGGTCCGAAAGATTTTTCGGACTTTTCTTATTCAAGAGCGAAATCAATTGTTGCGCGCTGGCGGGAGCCTTCACCTTGCCGCTCGCGGATGATTTCGCGCGCCGTTAGTTTCTGGCCATAGAGTTTTTCGTTGGCGCTGCCATCCGAGCGCAGGGTGGAGCCTTCGAGCGAGACGCCGGCAAACAATCCTTTGGCCCGCGAGTAGGAGAGGATTTCGGCTTTCATCACCACGTCGGTGGCAGTCTCCGCAGTGCGGCCTTTGGGGCCGGCGGCGGCGGAAGCGTCGGCGCCCAATTTCACTTTGCTGCCCAGCAGCGAATCCGCACCTTTGGGGTTCATCACCAGCAACACAAAGTCCGTGGCCTGGCCGCCTAATTGGAAGCCAATACTGATGCCTTCCAGCGCGTACATCGCGGGCGCGCCCCAGTGGCCAGTGTAGTGCAGCCCCGTTGCGGCAGATCATGACCCCGCGGCCGTAGCTTCCGCCCACGCCGAAGGCGCCTTTTTTCACCGAAGGCAGAATGATCAGGCACTCTGCTTTGTCGATCAGGTCCTGCGGAATGTTATCCGGGATATTCAGAATTTCCGAGAGCACCTGCCCGGAGTCCCGCACGCGATCTTCTTCTTCTTTGTCGGCAAACGCCGCGGGCACGAGACGCACAGCAACAGTAAAATCGTTAGTTTTTTCATTGTTTTCTCCTGTTACGGAAATCCTATCTTAAACCACCGCCGGCACGCCTATTTCGCCTTCGCCAAGGAAAGCAGAGTAACTCTGCGCGTGACGGTCTGTCCCTTTTCCACTCCGCCCGCAATGGCCAGCGCCTCGGGAATCACCAGGAGTCCGCGATTGTTCATGGTGGGATTCGGGCGTGGCTTGGTTGACCACCTCCCATTTCTCGGCTCGCAGATTCCAGGCAAAAGTCATCGGCGAAGGCGCTGGCGGGCTTGCCATCAAAACCGACGTCCAGTATCGCCGGCGGGATTGTCGGTGCCGCCGGAAAAGTAAATTTTGCGGTCTTTGTCGGACGCTCCGCCGCAATGCCGAACCGGGCCGTGCCGGGATGGGCGGGTAACTTGCTCCACTCGATTCTGGTGGGATCGTGACGGTCAATCTTGCCCATCCAGCATTGATCAGAAGCGCAGAAAAGGCGGCCCGGAGGAAGATGGATTCTTGTAAGCGCCGTCCACGAAGAACAATCATGTCATCGAGCAGCGCGCCAGCGTGGCCGAAGACCGGCTCGCCGGGAAGCGGCGTACCTTGCAGCCAGCGGCTTTTTTCGGCATCATAGATTTGCACGTTGGCGACGAGGACCAGTGTTCGAGCGGCCTCCAAGCAAATAGATATAGCGGTCGCGATACACGCCAATCACCGAATTGGCCGCCGGTATAGGCATGTCCGCTCCGCGAGACCAAGTCTCGGTGCGAGGCTGCGTAGATGTTGACGTCGGGCACGACGGTTCCGCGATTGTGGTCGTCCACCACCACGCCCCCAAAAGAAAGATGCCGCCACGCACGCCGATGGCGGAGGCATCAATGCGGCCCGCGGTGCCGGGAACCGGTTTGAGGGATACCACTGGTCCCAGTCAGGATCGAGGTAGAACGCGGCATTGGTGACCGCGTCCCAGGTTTTTTTGGCGCCCATGCCCATGAGGGAAAACAACAAAGTCGCACCGTGAGACTGGAGGACCGCGACCGCATTACCGGTAACTGGAGCGGGGAGGGATGGCAGCCTGGGCTGGTGTACCTCGGGTTTGGGTTGCTCGGCGGCTCCTTTGGCCTGTTTCCCGGCGGCTTGGCGTTCAGCAACCGGCATGAGCCTTGGCTCGGTCCGGTCGCGCCTGGGGCTGCACCTGGTCCGCGCTGGCTTGGATTGGTCGGCCGCGGGCGCAGCCTGGTCCGTGGCGGGCTCGGATTGCCTGCGGCCACAAGAGTACATCCCAGCACAGGAACATAGAAGGAAAAAAGAACGAGGACCGCTCTAGCATGGCTTCAACATAGGCAATCCAAAGTATCACGGGTTGGGTTTAGAGGAAAACCTGGGGAACGAGGTTGCATAAAGCCTACTCAACCAGGCCTTGCCGGATACCGTGGATGACGTCGGGAACGAATCCGGCAGCACGCATCACAGCAGCCACCTGGCCGCGGTGATACACCGAATGCATGATGACATGGGTCAGAATATCCGCGACCCGACTGTTCCAGGATTCGCCAATCGTGTTCTTGTAGGCGATGTTGCGGCAAGATCTTCGTCCGTAGCGTGCATCGAGATAGTGCTTCCATAGGATTCGGAGGTCCGCGGCCTGAGCTTCGCATTGTTGCAAAGTGAAATCCGGCCAAACGGGAAACGGTTGCGTCTGTTGACGGAGGCGGGCAAGCCACACATGCTCCGCGGAGAAGACGTGGGCCATCAATTCCAGGCACGCTCTGGAGGCGTGGCGGCGGCTCGCAGAGAAGCCAATACTTCCCGGTTGGCCCAATCGTCATAGGCGAAAAGCGGCGGAAATCTTGACACATGGCGATAAGCGCCTTTGGCTGGCGGTTTGCGGGCTTTTGCAATCTGCTCGACCTGACGGATGTGATTCAGGTCGTGTCCGGCAAACATGCGCACAATGTGCGCGATGGTTTCTTTGCCACGCTCCTGATGCATGCCATAGTTTTCCCACAAGTTCTTGGGGAGCGGATTTCAGCAGCGCCAGATTGTTTCGCGCGCAGCACGCTAAACATTTGCAGCGAAGCCTTGGAATCGCGGCGGCGGTAGTTGAAGGTGCTGGCCCACACATCCTGATCGAAAGCCTGAATCGGCGCGCCGTTCTGCCCGAGAATAAGCCGCATGCGCCAGCTTGCAACCAGTTCAACGTCGGCAAGGTGCGCCAGGATCTCGGCAATGCTCCATTTGCCCGGCGCGGGCGGCTGGCGTGAGCCGTTTCTTGTCGAGCTTCCTGTTCATCGCGGCCAGCTTTTTGCGGGGTGGACTTGTTGTACGCGTAGGGGATCTTTGCCCTCCACGTAACCTAGGGTGCGCGCGATGTATTGCTGCGGGGTTTCTGCCATGGTTCCATCCATTATGAATCCAAATCTTCTCAACCGCAGAGCTCGCGGAAGGTCTGACCGCGGAGAGCGCCAGAGCAAATTTCCCGTTAGCCCCGATAAGAGAAGCCTTATTGATTATTGATTCAGTCTTTCCAAATGACGAAAGCCATCGCTGGCCAAAAAGAGCAGCAAACTGATGGTTCCATTGTAGGCCATATGAATGAGAATCCGGAAGCAACGGATTTGGTTACGGCGCGCGCAATGGTCAGCACTAGCCCCACCAGAAAAACCACCAGGACCGGCGCCCAGGCATGGCCTAATTGCGGGGCATGGATAAGATCCGAAACCGGCCGCCGTAAGAATGATGGCCGGAGACGATGGCCAGATCGCCTCACCAGGACAGGATAAAGAAACCCACGGAAGAAGAGCTCTTCGAACAGCGGCGCCATGGTGATCCCAAACAATGACAGTGCCCAGGCTTCAAGGGAGTTTGGAAAAAGCGGTCAATAGGCAGCTCCTTCGGCATGGGCAAGACATGCGCCAGGCCTTGCAGGGCAAAAGCCATCACCGCGCCTCCCGCCAGAAAAAGTGGCCACGAGACGGGCCAATTCCAGCGGACGGCGGGCCAGAAGGATGGAGCCCCGCTCCGCTTGGCGAGCATGGCCATAAAAGCAAATACCGCGAAGTACGCCAGCATCTGCGCAATCACGGTCACCAAGGGAAATTTGGCGACATCCGTCCCGGGCAAGCGGGGGAATACGACGCGCTGTGCGACCATGGTAGTCACAAACAAAAATATGATGACGGAAAGAACGGTTACGAATGGTGAGGCCGAGAACATCCCACCCGCTCCAGGGAGGATCTTCGTCCGGCAGCGACCGGACTGGGGGCAACGGATCAGGTTGCGGACTCGTGCCCGATGGAAGATAAAAAGTCGGATTGGGCGGCGAGGACAAAGCGCGAAACTCAATTCAAAATTTACACGAAAAGTTTGCGGGCTGCAGGGGTAAGGAAAAGCGCGCCGCGGACCCGGGCGGATTTCCACGGATCAGCAATGACGACAAGACCCGCACTCGACGGGTGGCCCCTTTTTACGCGCTCCGCAAATGTTTGCAACTCGTTTGTGCAGATGTATAGCTAAAAGATATTCAATCCCCAGAACTCAATTTCAGCCGCTTACCGGATCGGGCTGGCCCCTGCCGACCGTCGAGGTCGGAATTTTGGTTCCTGCGCCATCCTGACGCGATTACGAGGCATCCTGGAGAGAGGACAGGAGTCTATTTCGAACCTGGCCACGTCATGCTTTTAAGCTAAGTCTATGAGTCTTCGTGCAAGTGGTTGCTTTAAAAGACTTGGCATCGGCTTCTGGAACTGCGGTTTTCCTTCGTAGGCCTTCCCGTCCTTTGTGCTTTCAGGGTTTGCTGGTTGCGGGAAATCCTACGCCGTCTTGGCATCCCCGTTAAACCGCTCCGCCAGCGCCTGCCCGGTATAAGACTTCTTGTTGCGCGCCACTTGTTCGGGAGTGCCCGAGCGCCATGATCCGCCCGCCCTCTTCGCCGCCTTCAGGGCCGAGATCGATGATCCAGTCGGCATTGCGAATCACGTCCAGATTGTGCTCGATGATGACGATGGTATTGCCCAGGTCGGTCAGCCGGTGCAGCACATCGAGCAGCTTTTTCACATCGTCAAAGTGCAGGCCGGTGGTGGGCTCGTCGAGCAAGTACAGTGTTTTGCCGGTTTGCCGTTTGCTCAACTCGCGCGCCAGCTTGATGCGCTGGGCTTCTCCGCCGGAGAGCGTCACCGCCGATTGCCCAAGCTGAATGTAGCCCAGGCCGACATCCACCAGCGTTTGTAACTTCTGCCGGACCTGCGGGATGTTTTCCAGAATGGGCAGAGCGTCCGCGACCGGCGTTTCCAGCAGATCGGCAATAGAACAGCCTTTGTATTTCACCGATAACGTTTCGTGGTTGTAGCGCTTGCCTCCGCAGACTTCGCAAAGACATACACATCGGGCAGAAAATTCATTTCGATGCGCCGCTGGCCCTCGCCCTGGCAAGCTTCGCAGCGTCCGCCGGAGACGTTGAAGGAAAAGCGTCCCGGCTTGTAGCCCCGTTCGCGCGATTCGGGCAGCATGGCGTAGAGGTCGCGAATTTGCGTGAACACTCCGGTATAGGTCGCGGGATTGGAGCGTGGAGAGCGCCCGATCGGCGACTGGTCAATGCGAATGACCTTGTCAAGATTTTCGACGCCGGAAATGGCTTTGTGTTCGCCGGGTTCTTCGCGCGAGCGGTAAAGCTTTTTGGCCAGGGCGCGGTAGAGAATGTCATTCACCAGCGTGGATTTGCCGGAGCCCGAGACTCCGGTCACCACCGTCATCACGCCCAGAGGAAAAGTGACTTCGAGATTCTTCAGATTGTTTTCCCGCGCACCCAGGATGGTCACGCCGGCGCCATTCGGTTGCCGGCGCTCGGTGCGCATTTCAATGCGGGCTTTGCCGGAGATGTAAGCGCCGGTGAGGGATGCAGGAATTTTGATGATGTCCGCGGGAGTGCCGTGCGCCACGAGTTCACCGCCATGGCGTCCCGCGCCGGGGCCGAGATCAATCACATAATCGGCGCGGCGGATGGTTTCTTCGTCGTGCTCAACCACCAGGACGGTGTTGCCCAAGTCGCGAAGTTCTTCCAGCGCTTTCAGCAGACGTCCATTGTCGCGATGGTGCAAGCCAATGGAAGGCTCGTCGAGCACGTACAGCACGCCGCGCAGCTTCGAGCCAATCTGCGTAGCCAGGCGGATGCGCTGGCCTTCGCCTCCCGAGAGCGTTGCCGCTGAACGATCAAGCGAGATGTAGTCGAGTCCCACTGCATTCAGAAACTGCAGCCGCTCCACGATCTTCATACACGATGCGGCTGGCAATGATCGCTTCGCGGCCCGGTAAGCTTGATCTTTTTTGCGGCATCG
This sequence comes from uncultured Acidobacteriaceae bacterium, assembly GCA_963697035.1. GTDB lineage: Bacteria > Acidobacteriota > Terriglobia > Terriglobales > Acidobacteriaceae > PALSA-270. The sequence continues at coordinate 728,438 of CAVOMN010000006.1, forward strand.
AGCGCGCGCACTACGGGCAGCGCGGTGAAATCCGCGATCGACATGCCGTTCACTTTGACAGCCAGACTCTCGGGGCGCAGCCGCTTGCCCTTGCACACCGGGCATTCCGTGGCCGACATGTACTCCAGCAGAAAATCCCGATAGGTTTCCGAAGTGGAGTCATCAACGGCTTGCTTGAGATAACCAAGAATTCCGATGAAGTCCGTCTTCCCGCCTTTCCCGGCCTCGCCATATAGCAGCAGATTCTGGGTCTTTCTCCGGCAGCTTTTCAAAGGGAATTTTGAGGTCAATGCCATGGGCCGCCGCAACGATCTGCAGCTGATTGAAGCCAGATTTTGCGAGGCTGAACCGGGGCCAAGGCCGCCTTCCAGCAAGGGCTTCGACCAATCGGTAATCACCTTCGCCGGATCGAAATCATACCGACTGCCCAGGCCGTGGCAAGCCGGGACACGCGCCATAAGCGCTGTTGAAAGAGAACGAGCGCGGTTCAAGCTGGGGCACGTTAATGCCGCAATCCGGACAGGCCAGCCGCTCCGAGTAAAGCTGCTCTTCTCCTCCGACCACGGCGACCTGCACCAGGCCTCCCGCCAGCTTCATGGCCGAGACCTACCGACAGCTCCAGGCGATGCTCGATGCCGGGCTTCACCAGCAGCCGGTCCACGACCACTTCAATGGTGTGGTTCTTGCGTTTGTCGAGCGGGATATCGTCTTCCAGGCTGACCAGCTCGCCATCGACCCGCGCCCGGGTGAAGCCATGCTGCACCAGCTTTTCCATCTCTTTCTTGAATTCGCCCTTGCGGCCACGCACGATCGGCGCCAGGACCATGACCCGGTCTTCCGGCGTCAGCGACATCACCCGCTGCACGATCTGGTCGGCCGACTGGCGAGAGATGGCATGGCCGCATTTGGGACAGTGCGGGACCCCGATGGAGGCGAACAGCAGGCGAAGATAGTCGTAGATCTCCGTAATGGTTCCCACGGTCGAACGCGGGCTGCGGCTGGTGGTCTTCTGCTCGATGGAAATGGACGGGCTCAGGCCATCAATGGCATCCACGTCGGGGCGTTCCATCTGGTCCAGAAACTGGCGAGCGTAGGCGGAAAGCGTCTCGACATAACGCCTTTGTCCTTCGGCATATATGGTGTCAAAGGCCAGCGAAGACTTGCCCGATCCGCTGAGGCCGGTGATGACCGTCAGGGTGTTGCGCGGAATCTCTACATCAATGTTCTTGAGGTTGTGCTGGCGCGCCCCGCGAACGGAAATGCTGGTGATGGCCATTTAGCTGAAGCGGAAAATGTCCTTCCGTAATATGGACGGGTCCACAGAAATGTTGGAGAGTGAAGGTGCGCACCTCTACTCACGTATCTTAGTTGCCAATAGCGGCAAGCGTCAACGCGGGTAGATTGGAGGATTGCGTGAACGAAGCCGGATGGTATACGCATCTGAGCGCAGGAATTGGGGCCGAACGTGGGTAATTTATTGAGCGCATTCATTCTTTTGACCACCGCTATACTGTCCGTAGGACTGGGTATTATGGCCGCTTATGGCGCCATCATCACGGTTTTACAGGCATTCGGGAACCGTAGCACAGCTACTTCACCTTCACGTAACATCGCAGTTCCAGCCCTGGTTGCCAGCGAAAGCCACGCCGGCGGAGACTAGTCTCCGTCCACCCCGCGTCTCCCTTCAAAGCCGGAGTTTCGGCAATCTTCCATGAAATCATTTGTGGATATTGGTCGTTGCTAGCGGTTTAGTTGCGGTCGCGAGGCGCTGGGGCGGCCGGCTGAGTTTGCTGCGGTTGCCCTGGCTGGGGCTGGGCTTGCTGTTGTAGTTGTTGCTGCCGCTGCAATTCCTCCAGCAACTGCTCGGGCGTCCGGACCGGAGCCTGGGTTGGCGGCTGGTTGGGCTGGTCAGCTGACGCGTCGGGAGAATCATCGTCATCATCGCTGGCCGGCTGCTGACCGAATCCGTATTGACCACCCGCAGGCTTGGGGAGACGACGCCACGTTCGCCGGAGCTTGCCCGGGATTGTCCGCAGGGACGGGCGGTTTCGTGGTCAGGATGACTTTCTCGACTTTGCTTCCGTCCGTCGCCGACCCCAAGATTACGTAGTTGAAATGCGTGCCGTTAAGCAACTGGGCCAGCACGTCGCGGGGGGCGCCCGGCCCCATTTGCCCGGCGACCCGCTCTGTCGCATTGCCCGGCACGTCAAGGACTGCGCCCGTGCGATCGTGTACTGCGCGCAGAATATCTCCCAGGGTGGAATTTTGCGAAATGATGGTCAATTGGCCGTGGTCGTAGCTGACTTGTGGCGGCGCGGCAGGCATTTGCTGCAGTGTCAGGGGAACGGGCGCGGCCTCGGGAAGCGGGTCTGGCGGGGGCGCTTCCTGAATGGCCGCGGCCTTGCGCGGTTTATGGCTCTGGCTGGCGAAGGTTTGATGCGCGGGCACAAGGCAGAAGCACGCCACCAGGCTCAGCACGAATTGTGAGCGAACCCGATACATCGGAAAACCAGTGGCGGTTGGTGACCAAGCCTCGGCTACGGCCTGCAGAAATTGTAGCACCGGCTTCGAGCTGGGGTCGTCAAACTTTTGGCAGTAGGAGAAAGAGTTGCGATCCGGAAGACAGTTACTGGCGGGGCGCGTAGTAGCCTCGACGCGCACGCACTTGAAGATCTTTCTTCACCGCGCTAATCGCGATAGAGCGGTACCGTCCGTCCGCGTCAAAATCCGCCGGCCGGTAGGAAACGATGTACTGGCTGCGCAATTCGTCCTCGATGGCCGCAAAAGAGTGCGTAATGTCCTTGGTGTTGTACGGGAAGAAGGCGCGCCCGCCGGTGGCATCGGCCAGTTGCTGTAAAACCTTGTCACCCCGCAGGATGAGGCCGCTGTCATCGGTAGAAATCGCGTAGATGATCACCTCGGAGCGCTGCGCCATTTCGATGGCCTGCGCCCGGCTGACCTCGCTCTGATTATCTTCGCCGTCGCTGATGATGATGATCGCGCGGCGCACCGGATGATCACTCTGGTCTTTGGCTAGCTTCTCGCGGCAGGCGCGGTAAATTGCATCGTAGAGCGCGGTTCCACCGCTGGCATGTAACTTCTGAACCCCCGCCTGCAGTAACTGAACATTGTCGGTAAAATCCTGCGTGACTTGGTTGTGCGTGCTAAAGCCCATCACGAAGGCTTTATCGAAATTGGGACGCAGTGTCTGCTGCAGGAAACTAAGCGCGGAAGACTGCTCGAAATCAAAGCGGCTGCGCACGGACCCGCTGGTGTCCACCAGCAGGCCGAGATCCAGGGGCAAGTCGGTTTCCCGCCGGAAGTCAACGATGGACTGGGGCGGCTTGTTGTCATCGAGAATCGTGAAATCGTCCTGGTTCAGGTTCCGGACAAACTTGCCATGGCGGTCAGTGGCAATGAACAGGACGTTCACTTCGCTGACCTGTTGCCGGATGGTCAGAACCGAATCGTCCGATGAGCTGCCGGCGTCGGGAGACGAAGCCGCGACGACGGCCGTCGCCACCGGAGCATAATTCGACTGCGCCGGCAACCCAACCGCAGCCAGCAGCAACGCTCCGAGACAAAACATCCGCCCTGTGTACTTCATTCCCAAAAACTCCAAAATTTGCCCACCAAACCCGGGAAAACTGCTGCCCCACCTGAATAGATGCAAGTGAGAGGCCGAAGCTTCGTTCAGGCTGTAACCCCAGCAACTGTAAGACGCGGCGCTGCAAACTTCCAAGTTACAAAAGGAGCACGAGTTTGGTCATGCTTATAAGTCGCTCATCTGCGGCTGCTTAGCTATCTTAGCGGGGCAACGGCGCAGGGCAAGCAGAAATTTCATAAGCTTACGAAGCACAAGGTCTATGTAGGCGACCAAAGCCTCCGGGCAGGGTCGGTCGTCTTGACACTGTTCTACCCTAAAGGCTAGGCTTCGTTAAGCGACGTGCTGATGAAGAGCCCCATAAAGCGTTGGCAACTGGCGTTACTTTTTTTTGAAGTCGCCCTCTTTGCGATCATCCTGGTTCTTCCTCAAGTGGACTTGCCTGACTTTACCCTTCATGGCGGAACGTCTCCGGTTGCAGTGAGAGCTCGGACTGCGGTGCAGAGTGTTCAGGCGATCACGATTTCGCTTCCCAGCGCGACGTTGAGAAAACATTCAGAAAAGCCAGCTGACTTGCACGCGCTCGCAACGCGGGCCGATTCCGCGTCGCCTTTGTCCTCGCTCTGCGTTTTGCTCTGCTGATCCTTTCTATTTCCAGCTTTCCCTTTTGCTGATCGCACCATTTCACTTTGAATTTCAGTTAGCCCTGCCTTGGGCGTGCTTGCCTTCGGGTCGGCAGGGCGTCAGGGCAGCGATTCCGGTCTTGGGATTCATGTTTCTTGGGGAACATTCCTTAACCGTCGAGTCGCTGCCCTCGATCTTTCAAAATTTAGCGGGCCCTGGCCAGCACCAGGGTGATGTCATCCGGCTGCTCCGCTGCGCCGATCCAGTCGTGCACGGCAGCCGTCACCAACTGGCTGATTTCCGGCAGCGGAAGCCCGCGGTTTTCCCATACCAATTGAATGAGCCGCTCTTCCCCAAATTCCCCAAAGTCGTTCTCCGGCTCGGTCACTCCGTCGCTGTAGGCGAGGAAGATATCGCCACGATGCAGCGTGACCGGCGCTTCATCGTAACTCTGATCATCAAAGAGACCGACGACCGTGCCTCCCTGCTGCAGCTTTCGGATGCTCCGGTCAGTCCCCAGAATCACCGGCGGCAGGTGGCCGGCATTGCTGTAGGTAAGCCGCCGCTGTTGGCTGTCATAGATGCCCAGGAAAAGCGTAGCGTATTTTTCCGCCGGCGTGCTGTCGTAAAGCTGATGATTGAGCAGGGCCAGCAAAGCCCCAGGAGAAACCTCCACGCCGGGGAAAGTGGGCGCAAGCATCGCGCTCGACCCCGTAGTGCCCACGGCGACGGGCTCGCGCAATATGGGAATGCCCTCCAGGCTGTAGGCGCGAACCGCGGAATGGATGGTAGCCATCAGCAATGCCGCCGCAATTCCCTTCCCGCTGACGTCGCCCACGGCCAGCAAGAGCTTGTCGGAATTCATAGCCAGAAAATCGTAGTAATCTCCACTCACGGTCCGAGCCGGACGGCAGAATCCAAACACCTCGAGTGTGGACAGCTGGGAAATGTGCCGCGGAAAAAGCTGCGACTGCACTTCCTGCGCGATGACCAGCTCGTTGTCCATGCGCTGCTTTTCTTTTTGCTCGATGATCAGCTTCTCCAGAGAGGCGGTCATGGAGTTGAACGACTTCGTCAACGTGGCCAGCTGGTCATTGGAATAAACAGGAATGCGGTGACCGAATTCACCGCGATTGATATGGCCGGTCGCATCGTAAAGCCGGGCGACTGCGCCGGTCATGCTGCGGGTCAGGCGGACCCCGATGATCATGGCGACGACCTCAAGGATCGCGAAAACAATGGCCACCATCAGGAGCCCAAATTCCACCTTGGGGGCAAAGTCCCCCATGGATTCGAACAGCAACTCGTAAAGTTTCGAAAGCCGGGTTTGTACGTGTATGGCGGCCGGAACGCCATTCGCCCCGGTATCCCAATCCGACAGAAATATCGCCGTCATGAACGGCACCTGGACGTCGAAGGCGTGCGTGGATAGCGGTTCAACTCCGGCTGTGATAGGGGCAGCGATATACCCTGCAGGCTTGAAGACGGAGTCGGGTTTGGCATTCGCACCGCCGGCGCTTGCATTCAGAGGCCGTACCTGGTTGCGGTTGGTTTCGTTGCCCGGAAAGCCGGAAGCATACAGCGTCAACTGCCCGAGACGGGTGGCGAAGGCCTCCAGCAATCGTTGGTCGAGTGGCTCGCTCGACAGCACCACGAGTTTGTGGCCTCCATCCAACACGGTCTCCGCGGCGCGCAGGAAGAGCCGGTCATGATCCCGCACCACGCCGCGATAAGACGCCTGCAAATGGGGCGGCGAGACCGGCATCGCCCCGGCTTCCCCGCGATTGATGAGAGTCCGCCCATCAAGCCATGCGTAGACGCCCCACCCGGCGCGAATCTGGCCGACTGAGATGACATCCAGCCCCCCGCGCCCGCTGGTGATCTCCGGCAGCCTGGCGGCAAGATTGTGGGTGATCGCGGCGTTGGCGGCTTGCAGGCTCTCCAATTCCGCCTGCATGCGCGTGGTTACGATGAACGTGGAAAACTGCTGCGCCAGTAAGTAGAACGAACCCAGCGCCAAAGTGGTCAGAAGAATGACCGGAATTACGCCGATAAAAACGTAGGTGACGATCAGCCGGTTGCGCAAACGCCAGAGCAGTTTCGCCTTCATCCAGCGCATCGCCAGGACGGCGAACAGAACAATCGCCACCACACTCAGCCCGCTGACCCAACCGCCTAAGCTCTTGCCAAAGGAAACGCCGAATACCTCGGATAATTTTTGCAGCAGGAAAAGGAAGATATCGAGACCGAGAAGGTAGCAGGCGATGAGCGCCAGCTTGCTGGAGGGAAGCCAGCCGATCCGCTCCAGGCGCAGCCGCAGTTGGTAGAACCATCTCATGAAGCACGCTGATTATAGACGCGGTCTGCGGAGCGAAAAATCTTATCGTGAGGCGTTGCCGGGCGCAGCGATCAATTCGCATCAATACGCAAATTAATCCCCAATTGCTTGCGATTGTCGAACTGGCTGACCGTTTTGGTGTCGCTCTTGCGGCCCTTGTACTGGGCGTAAACCTCGTAATCCACGTTCATGGAAAGGCCTGGGAAACGAAACACGCCGTCCGGCCCCGAGATGTAGGTCTTGATTGCCTTGGTGTGGGTGTCGGTAAGGTACACCACCGCGTCGGTCAATGGCTGATCGGCCTTGTCGATCACTTTGCCAGTCAACAGGCGGCCCACCTCCCCTTTGTCCTTCGCTTGTGAAAGAGGCGATATTACGAGGCAACAGAGCAGCAGCAGGATGAGCGCAGAGCAATGGTTTCGCATGGGGTCCTTTTTAAGCCAAGATCGGAGTCCTAATAAGTTAGATGTACTCCGATGTCCTCGCGCTCGTCATAAGTGATATGAACTTTTACGTCCTCGGGCAGCCGGAGGGGGCTGTTTCGCTGGCTCTTGAAGTCTTTCAGGTCCACTCCAATCAGATAGTCCCCGGGCCCTACCGGCACGCGCTGGGCAAATTCTCCGGCGTGATCGGAGTACAGCTCCCAGTGCTCCTTTTTCTTGTCTGTGCGGTGAATCCTGACCTTCACTCCATAAAGCGGGCGCGCATCCGGACCCCACACCGTGCCATAAATCAGCGCGTACGGCTTTTCCCCTTTTTCCTTCGGGGAGGCCGCCCGACCGGAAACCGCGCCCACGGAACTCAGGCATAGAAGAACCAGCAGGAGCTTTGAAAGGCTCTGCGGAAAACGGACTGGAAGGTTAAGCATGGGTATGGGATTGAGGCCTCTAGGAATAGTCGCCATCCTCGGCTTCTTCCTCGTCGTCATCGCCGTAGGGTTCTTCCTCCACTGCTTTGAGTTCCAAGGGACTGGTGGTCACCACTTCGAAATCGGTGCCGCACTCCGGGCAGGATACAATTTCTCCCTCATCGATTTCTTCCACGTCAATATCGAGGTCTGATTCACATTCTGGACAATAAACCATGATTGCCTCCGTTCCGCCGACTGCCGTTATAGAAAAGCCTCCTGATAATATTTAGATTCTCCCGAGGCGCAGGTCAAGGGCTTCCGCCAGGCTCTCCGCTTTGCGGGCAAAGCGGGAGGAATTCTTCTGCTACGGACGCCACAGAAGATCATACGCCCGGCCGGGGTTTTGCTATGAAAGTTTGGCTATGAAAAGACTTTCGCCGATCACGCTGAGTGTTGGATTGTTATTTTTCGTGCTGCCGCTGGCGGCACAAAAGGCCGCCCGTATGCAAGCTCCCGACCCCGCAATTCGCGCGGCGCTGCGGCAGATTTCCAGTCAGCGCATCCAAGCGGACATCACCCAACTGGTGAGCTTCGGGACGCGGGAGACGATTTCCGCGCAAGATCCAGCGGCGATTGCGGCCCATCACGGAATCGGTGCGGCGCAGGAGTGGATTAAGAGCGAGTTCGAACGCTACTCGCGCGATTGTAACGGCTGCCTTGAGGTCCAGACCGACACATTCACCGCCGAGCCGGCGAACCGCATCCCGGACCCGACGGAAATCACCAATGTTTATGCGGTTCTGAAGGGGACCGATCCAAAAGCGGCAAGCCGCATCGTGCTGGTGACCGGACATTACGATTCGCGGAATTCCGATACGCTGGACGCCGAGGGCATAGCTCCCGGCGCCAACGACGATGCCAGCGGCACCGCCGTGAGCCTGGAATGCGCCCGCGTGCTGAGCCAGATGAAATTTCCCGGAACCATTATTTTCCTGACCGTCGCCGGGGAGGAACAGGGTCTGGTGGGCAGCCATCACTTCGCGCAAATGGCGAAATCGCTGGGGTGGAATATTGAGGCCGCGCTGAACAACGATATCGTGGGCGGGAACAAACCTTTCGCCGGCGTGGACCAGGATGCGGTGCGCGTGTTTTCCGAAGGCCTGCCCGTCACCGGCAGCGATGCCGAAATCCGCGCATTCGCGCGTTGGGCGGCGAAAGCGATTCTCCATCGCGCCAGCTCGCCCGCTATATCGCGGAAACCGGGCATGCCTACGGTTCCCCGATCGGGCCAATGTTGGTCTTCCGTCCGGATCGCTACCTGCGTGGCGGCGATCACAGCTCGTTCAACCAGGAAGGTTATGCCGCGGTGCGCTTCACCGAGTATCGCGAGGACTATAACCATCAGCATCAGAATGTGCGCACCGAGAAGGGCATCGAGTATGGGGACTTGCCCAAATTTGTGGACTTCAGCTACGTTGCCGAGGTCGCGCGCCTGAATGCCGCCACGCTCGCGTCATTAGCGTCTGCGCCGGCGCCGCCCGCAAACGTCCGCCTATTGACCCGGCAACTGGAGAACGATTCCACCTTGCGATGGGATCCTTCGCCCGACGGACGGGCAGCGGAATACGAAGTACTGCAACGGGCGACCACGAGTCCGGAATGGGAACAGGTGAAGGCGGTGGGAAACGTTACTCAGGTCACGCTTCCCGAATCGAAAGACAACGTGATTTTTGCCGTGCGCGCCACCGATAAGAATGGCCATAAGAGCTTCCCGGTGGTTCCAATACCAGAGCGCTAACCGCTTCTCCTGCTAAGATGAAACGAGATACCGGTCGGCTCCCAACTGGCAACTGACCGCTGAGAACTGACAACTGCTTTCATGCCCCGCGGACGCACTTTTTCGCTGAGTTTCCCTCCCTTCACCAGGGCGGTGAAGTGGCTGGTGGTAGCCAATGCCGCGGTGTTTTTGCTCATCACCCTGCTGCAGGCATTCACCCACGGCTTCGGCGATGTTGCGTTCTACGTTCTCTCGCTGGTCCCCCAATGGGTGATGCACGGCGCGCTGTGGCAGTTGGTGACCTATTCCTTCCTGCACGTTGGTCTGTTTCACATCCTTTTCAACATGCTGGCGCTGTGGATGTTTGGCGCGCAACTGGAAACCGACTGGGGATAGAGAAAGTTCTTGGAATTTTACTTCTTTTGCGTGGTGGGAGCGGCGCTGACCACCATCGCGGTTTCCTACACCGGCCTGGGTGGAATCTCGCCGGCCACCAACACTGTGGGTGCATCGGGAGGAGTGCTAGGCATATTAATGGCCTTCGGGCTCATCTATGGAAATCAGGAAATCATGCTTTTCCCCATCCCGCTTTCCATCAAGGCGAAGTATTTCGTAGCGGGGCTGGTTTTCATCGAATTGATCAGCGCGATTAACGCAGCGGGACCTGGCCGCGCGCGCGACATTGCCTACGTCGCCCATCTCGGTGGACTGCTTTTCGGGTTCCTCTACGTCAAGTTTCTGCCCCGGCGCGGAGTGGCTTTCGGTGCGTCGGAACAGTATTTCGGCCTGCGCAACTCTTATTATCGCTGGAAGCGCAAACGGGCCGCCCGCAAGTTCGAAGTCTATATGCGCAAGCATGACCGCACCGTCACCTTCGACGAACACGGCAACTACATCCCGCCCGACGATGACAAGAAGAATGGCGGATCGAAATCGGGCTGGGTGAATTAGCGGGCACTGTCCTGCACTGTCATCTTGAGCGGAGTGGCGTCTTCGCAAACGCGAAGACGCCGCGCAGTCGAAAGATCCCAGACCCGCAAACCGCGACGCAATAGCCGAGAGGCATTCTTACGTCGCATCCGCTTCATTGGTATAAATCCCCTTACCAGCCATTGCCACTTGCCACAAACATGGGGTCCTTCGACTGCGTTGTCCTGCGCTTTGCGCATGACAACTTCGCTCAGGATGACAGAGTTAGAAGAATGCATGGGAGGCCTGGACTATTTCCTCCGGCAAAGTCCCTCTTCTCGTTTTCCCTTTGAAGCCGAGGTCATGCCCGGCGTTCTCGACCGGCAGCAAGAGCGTCTTGGCGGGAATCAACTTCAACGCGGCTTCCATCTCGGCAATCGTTCCGAAAGGATCCCGCGTGCCATGAACGAAGAGAGCAGGCGTCTGCAGCTTAGGCAAGTGCTGCGTCCGCAACTGCTCTGGCTTGCGCGGCGGATGCAGTGGATACGACAGCAGGAGCAAACCATCCACCAGCCCTGGCTCATCCGCGCAAAGCATCGTGGCCTGACGCCCGCCATACGAATGGCCGCCAAGAAATATTTGGCCGGAAGCCAGCTTGCGCACTGCCTCGACGGCGCGCTTCAAACCTTCCCGATCGCGTGCCGCATTTCCGGGATGAGGCGGTCCAAATGGGCGCTCCTGGCGAAACGGGAGATCGCAACGAAGCACTACAAAACCCGCGCCAGCCAAGGCTTCTGCTATGGTCACGAGAAGCGGGCACTGGCAATTCGCTCCCGCGCCATGGGTGAGAACTAGAGCTTTTCCGTTCGGTTTGGTGGGATGATGCAGAAATCCGCGGACGGGCGGATTGCAAGAACTGTCGAAGATCGGGTCCACCATTTCCATAGCCGCAATGGTTACTTCTTCCCCCGCACCGCTCTCCTCGCCGCCGCCTCGGTCACCCCATGCAATCGCATGAAGTTGGTCGAACCGGAAGCCATCTGCGTGCCCGCCACCACGCCCAACACATCACCAGCCTTCACCCGTCCCCGGCGCACCAGCTCCGATTCGGCGGCGCGCACCATGTCCTCCGCGCGTGCGCGCCTGGTCGCGGCGCAGCGGGTGCACCCCCCAAAACAGATTCATCCGGTTGCACACCGGCGGCACATGGGTGAAACGCGTAGATGCGCGTCTTGGGGCGGTACTTGGAAATCAGGCGCGCGGTATTGCCGGTTTCGGTAAAGATGGCGATCGCGCCCATATCTAGGTCTTCGGCGGCATGGGCAATCGCTTCGCAGATCGTTTCGGCAATCGAAAGCCGGCGATGACTTCGCCGGCGCGTCGGCGCTTCTCCCACGTTGCTCTCCGCCTCGACCACGATCTTGGCCATCATGGCCACAGTCTCGCGCGGATATTGGCCGGTTGCTGTTTCCGCCGAAAGCATCACGGCGTCGGCGCCGTCGAAAATGGCGTTGGCCACATCGCTGGCCTCGGCCCGCGTGGGCCGGGGATTCTCGATCATGGACTCCAGCATCTGGGTGGCGATGATCACCGGCTTGCGCCAGTCGGAGGCGCGGCGGATCACATGCTTCTGGATGACCGGGACTTTCTCCGGCGCCATCTCCACGCCCAGGTCGCCGCGCGCCACCATCACGCCGTCGGCAGCTTCGAGAATTTCTTCCAGCTGCTCCAGCGCCTGCGGTTTTTCCAGCTTGGCGATGACTGGCACATCGCTGCCGCAGCGCCTGAATAACTTCTTTCACCTGGCGGATATCGGCCGCCGACCGCACGAAGGAAAGCGCGACCACGTCCACGCCGTGTTTCAAGCCGAATTCCAGGTCGTCGCGGTCTTTGGGGGTCAGCGCGGGGATGGAGAGCGCGATTCCGGGCAGGTTGATTCCCTGATGTTCGCCCAGCGATGCCGCCGTTGATCACCTCGCATTCCACGTCCTCGCCGCGCACTCCGCGTGACCCGCAGTTCAATCAGGCCGTCGGAGAGCAGAATGCGCGCGCCCGGACGCACTTCCCGCGCCATGCCGCTGAAAGGTGGTCGAAAGCAGCGCTGCCGTGCCCGGCACATCGCGCGGAGTGATGGTGACTTTCGATCCGGCTTTCAACAGAACGGGAGCATGGCCTTTGAGCCGCCGGGTGCGGATCTTGGGGCCCTGCAGATCCTGCAAAATGCAGATGGTGCGATTTTCTTTTTCCGCGGTGTGGCGCAAGCCGCTCGATGTTATGGGCGTGGTCCTGATGCGTGCCGTGAGAAAAATTCAGGCGCGCTACATCCATGCCCAGCCGCATCAGGTCGCGTAAGCACGGGGGCGCTGTTGCAGGAAGGGCCGATGGTGCAAATGATCTTGGCGCGGCGGCCCGGGGCCGCGGACGGAGGATTGCAGGATAGAGAAATCTCCGTGAACGGGGACTGGTTTGCTGTCTTTCAAGCGGTCTCCGGAGAAGGATAAGTTTTAGGTTGATCGAGATTTATTTTACCTGCTGGAAGGCCTTCGTATTGCGCGTGGGAAATTCGTGGCCTCAGCGTATTCTTCGCGCTCTCTGCGGTTAAAGGCTTTAATCCGAAGGCGACCCGGGAGGGTATTTGCAGGGCAGGGCTTGGCGGCTGTGGAAATCGCCGTCAGCTCGCGGCCCAACTGCGTCCGCGGATAAAGCATGGCGTTGAACTCCGCGCCCACAAGGATGATGAGAGAGATCATGTACATCCAGACCAGGAGAGCGATGCGCCACTCCCAGCGAGCCGTACATAATGCTGTAGTCGGCATAGCGCCGCAAATACCAGCCAAACAGCAAGGTCGCCGCGAACCACATGCCGGTGGCCAGAACCGCGCCGGGCAGCACGCTATGCCAGGGCTGGGTGCGCGGCACGGCGTTGTGGTAGATCAGCGCGATGACGGCAATGCTGGTCAGGATGGCAATGGTCCAGCGGGCCGCGATCCATAGCAGGAGAACATAAAAGCCAACTTCATGGTTCAGATGAAACAGTAGCTTGGTTTCGATGCGGGCGCCGGAAGCCACCAGAATGGTGGCGAAGGTCAGCGGGATGCCCGCCAGCACCACCAGTTCGAAGGAGATGATGCGTTCCTTTAACCAGACCCCAAATCTTAGGCAGCTCGTAACAGCGGCGGAAGCCTTCCATCCAGGAGATCATGACGCCGGAAGAGGTCCAGAGCGTCAGCAGCGAGGTGGTGACCAGCAGTCCCACCGGGCGCTGCGTTGGCGCTCTTCAGAAAAGCCAGCGTCAAACCGCTGCCCGCGGGCAGGATGCGGTCCAGCGCGTAGGTGATTTCGCGCAGATAGGCGGCAAACTTGCGCGAAGTGGCGAGAATCGAACCGACCACCAGAAGCGCGGGAAAAAAAGTGAGAATGGAGGAGTATGCCGAAGCCTTGGCGATGGAGAAGGCGTCGTGTTGGAAGGCGCGCCAAACTGCGAGCCGCAGCAGGCGCAGGAAGCGCACCATGATTGGCCCCAGCCTATTGCGCGCAGGCACGGGGCGCAACAGAGAAATCGGGCCGGGTTCCTGATCGTGCAATCGCTGGGGGTTAGCGTGCATAACTTACCGGGAAACGACCATCAGGAAAATGAAAGGGGCGGATTACTCCGCCCCTGCCAGGTTTTGTCAATTACTCCGCGGCCAGTTCTTCGGTCTCGCCTTCGGTACGCATCAGCTCGAGCGCGCGCTCGGCCTCTTCGTAGGCGGCGGAGACTTCCTCCTGCACCTTGGCGGCAGCCTCTTCCATTTCCGGCGAGAGGCGGACGTTGCGGTAGTACTCCATGCCGGTGCCGGCAGGAATGAGGCGTCCCACGATGACGTTCTCTTTCAGGCCGCGCAGGTGATCCACCTCGCCCTGAATGGAGGCTTCGGTGAGCACGCGCGTGGTCTCCTGGAACGACGCCGCCGAGATGAACGAGTCGGTCGAGAGCGAAGCTTTGGTGATGCCGAGCAGCAGCGGCCGGCCAGTCGCCGGACGCCCGCCCTGGGCGATCACACGCTCGTTCTCTTCCGCAGAAGGGGAACTTGTCCACCTGCTGTTCCAGCAGGAACTTGGTGTCGCCGACGTCTTCCACCTTGCGCCAGCGCATCATCTGGCGAACGATCACCTCGATGTGCTTGTCGCTGATGTTGACGCCCTGCAGGCGGTAGACTTCCTGGATTTCGTTCACCAGGTAAGACTGCAGTTCCTTTTCTCCGAGGACGGCCAGAATGTCGTGCGGGTTGAGCGGCCCGTCCATCAGCGGTTCGCCCGCCTTCACGCGCTCGCCTTCCTGCACGTTGATGTGGACGCCGCGCGGAACGGAGTATTCTTTCTCCGTGCCGTTGTCGGCGACCACATACATTTTGCGCTGGCCCTTGGAGACTTCGCCGAACTTGACCGTGCCATCAATTTCGCTGATGACCGCGGTTTCGTGCGGCTTGCGGGCTTCGAACAGTTCGACCACGCGCGGCAGACCGCCGGTGATGTCCTTCGTCTTGGTGGTCTCGCGCGGGATCTTGGCCAGCACGTCGCCCGGGTGAGCGGTGTCGCCGTCCTGCACCATCAAGTGGGCGCGCGACGGCATCAGGTAGCGTTTGCTGCGCCTTGCCCTTGATGACGATCGCGGGCTGCCGCTTCTCGTCGGGCGAATCCGCCACCACGTGACGCGACAAGCCGGTGACTTCGTCCACTTCCTCGTGAAGCGTCACACCTTCCTGCAAGTCCTTGAACTGCACCGTGCCGCCGATTTCGGTCAGGATGGAGAAGGTGTACGGATCCCACTCGACCATCACCTGGCCTTGCGTGACCTGATCGCCTTCGTTGACCTTGAGCTTGGCGCCGTAAACCACCGAGTAGCGCTCGCGCTCGCGGCCCTTTTCGTCCACCACCGCAATCGAGCCCTGGCGGTTCATTACGACCAGATCGCCCGACTTCGCTTTGACGGTTTGCAATGCCGACGAAGCGCACCGTGCCGATGTTCTTGGCATCGAGCCGCGACTGTTCGGAGACTCGCGACGCCGTACCGCCGATGTGGAAGGTACGCATGGTGAGCTGGGTTCCCGGTTCGCCGATGGACTGCGCCGCAATGACGCCGGTGGCTTCGCCCAGTTCGACCAGGCGGCCGGAAGCCAGGTTGCGGCCGTAGCACATCACGCAAACGCCGCGCTTCGATTCGCAGGTCAGCACGGAGCGGATCTTCACCCGCTCAATGCCCGCGGCCTGCATTGCGCCCGCCAGGTCTTCGGTGATTTCCTGGTTGAGGTCCACGACCACGTTGCCGTCGTAGTCCTTGAGTTTTTCGAGCGACACGCGGCCCACAATGCGGTCGCGCAGCGGCTCGATGATTTCGCCGGCTTCGACGATACCGGCCACGTAGATGCCGTCCACCGTGCCGCAGTCGTATTCGCTGATGATGACGTCCTGCGCCACGTCCACCAGGCGGCGGGTCAGGTAGCCGGAGTCGGCCGTTTTGAGCGCCGTATCCGCCAGGCCTTTACGCGCGCCGTGGGTCGAAATGAAGTACTGCAACACGGTCAGCCCTTCGCGGAAGTTCGCCGTGATGGGCGTCTCGATGATTTCGCCGGAAGGCTTGGCCATCAAGCCGCGCATGCCGGAGAGCTGGCGAATCTGCTGTTTCGATCCGCGAGCGCCGGAGTCGGCCATGACGTAAATCGGGTTGATGAAGCCTTCTTTATCGCGCTGCTGCATCTGGCCGAACATTTCATCGGCAACTTTTTCCGTGATCGCCGACCAGATTTCGATGACCTTGTTGTAGCGCTCGCCGTTGGTGATGGCGCCATCCAGATACTGCTGCTGCACGCTGACCACCTGCTTCTCGGCGTCGCGCACCAAGGTCTTCTTGTTATCGGGAATGACCATGTCGTCGATGCCGATGGACAATCCGGCGCGAGTCGCGTAGCGGAAGCCCAGGTCCTTGATTTCGTCCAGCATCTTGACCGTGGTTTCCAGGCCAAAGCGCAGGTAGCCGTAATTCACCAGCTGGCCAATGCCCTTTTTCTTGAGCAGCCCGTTGATGTACGGCATGCCCTCGGGCAAATGATCGTTCAGGATGGCGCGTCCCACGGTCGTATTCAGGAACGTGCGTTCGTAATTCACCGGATCGGTGTGAATCACGTCCTGATCGTCATAGGCCGAAGTGAGATCGATCACTTCGCCGGTGTAGCGCAGACGAATCGGAGTCAGCGTTTCCACTTCGCCGGCTTCGACCGCCATCAGTACTTCTTCGATGTTGGCGAACGCGCGGCCTTCGCCCTTGGCGCCCGGCTTGCCTTTGGTCAGGTAGTAGAGGCCAAGCACCATGTCCTGCGTGGGCACGGTGATCGGCTGGCCGGAGGCCGGCGACAGAATGTTGTGCGAAGACAGCATCAGCACGCTGGCTTCGACCTGCGCTTCCGGAGACAGCGGAATGTGCACCGCCATCTGGTCGCCGTCGAAGTCGGCATTGAACGCCGTGCAAACCAGCGGGTGAATGCGGATGGCTTTGCCTTCCACCAGCACCGGCTCGAACGCCTGAATGCCCAGGCGGTGAAGCGTGGGCGCGCGGTTCAGCATTACCGGATGGTCTTTGATGACCTCTTCCAGGATGTCCCAAACGATCGGTTCCTGCTGTTCCACCATCTCCTTGGCTTGCTTGATGGTGGTGCAGTGCCCGGTCTGCTCCAGCCGGTGATAGATAAACGGCTTGAACAGCTCGAGCGCCATCTTCTTGGGCAGGCCGCACTGGTGCAGCTTGAGTTCGGGACCGACCACGATGACCGAACGGCCGGAGTAGTCCACGCGCTTGCCCAGCAGGTTCTGGCGGAAGCGGCCCTGCTTGCCTTTCAGCGTGTCGGACAGCGACTTCAGCGGACGGTTATTGGCGCCACGCAGCACGCGGCCACGGCGTCCGTTGTCGAATAGCGCGTCCACGGCTTCCTGCAACATGCGCTTTTCGTTGCGCACGATCACTTCCGGCGCGTGCAGGTCCATCAGCTTCTTCAACCGGTTGTTGCGGTTGATCACGCGGCGATAGAGATCGTTCAAATCGGAGGTCGCGAAACGGCCGCCATCCAGCGGAACCAGGGGACGCAGCTCCGGCGGAATGACCGGGACCACGTCGAGAATCATCCAATTGGGCTTGTTGCCGCTCTTGCGGAACGCCTCGACCACTTTCAGCCGCTTGGTATGCTTGAGCTTTTTCTGCAGCGAGCTCTCGTTCTTCATCTTCTCGCGCAGTTCGGTGGAAAGTCCTTCGGTATCCACGCGCTTGAGAAGTTCTTTGATCGCTTCCGCGCCCATCATCGCCTTGAAACCGGCGGGGCGGTACTGCTGGTCGAGTTCGCGGTACTTGGCTTCGTCCTTGATGACTTCGTGTTCTTTTACCGGAGCGTCGCCGGGCTCGACCACGACGTAAGCTTCGAAATAGAGCACCGACTCCAGATCGCGCAGCGAGATGTCGAGCAGGTGCCCGATGCGGCTGGGCAGTCCCTTGAAGAACCACACATGCGAGCAGGGCGAAGCCAGCTCGATGTGGCCCAGGCGCTCGCGGCGGACTTTCGAGAGCGTGACTTCCACGCCGCACTTGTCGCAGATCACTCCGCGGTGCTTCATGCGCTTGTACTTGCCGCAGAGACACTCCCAATCGGTTACCGGGCCAAAAATGCGGGCGCAAAACAGTCCATCGCGTTCCGGTTTAAAAGTGCGGTAATTAATGGTTTCAGGCTTGGTGACTTCGCCATGCGACCAGCTCCGGATTTTCTCCGGGGAAGCCAGACTGATGCGGATGGCGTCAAAATCAGCAATGGGGTTTGCCATTTCAAAGGGGCTCGAACGGAACAAGGTGGTCCTCCACTTCCTGCGGCCATTCGCTGCCGCTGGCGGCTCCTGAGTCACTGGATCGTGCGACTGCGAACTAGCCTGAAAGCGCCAGACTAATCTTCCGGCCATTTTCTTCAACCCGGCAAACTCCGCATTCTGCAGAATCTGTGCTGTCTCCGTGCTTCAACTCTTAGAAGCCTTTGCCAGCCAGCGGTCAACACAGAGTGCAGCACGAAACCGGTTCAATCTGCCGCTGCCACCGGCTGTCGTGGTTCCGAGCACCGGCTTCTTCTCCCCGGCTTTGATCAGCTCCACATCCAGGCACAGCGACTGCAATTCGCGAATCAGTACGTTGAACGATTCCGGCACGCCCGGCTCCATGGCGGCTTCGCCTTTGACGATGGCCTCGTAAATCTTGGTGCGGCCATACACGTCGTCGGACTTCGCCGTCAGCAACTCCTGCAGGATGAAAGCCGCGCCGTAGGCTTCAAGCGCCCAGACTTCCATTTCTCCGAAACGCTGTCCGCCGAATTGCGCTTTTCCGCCCAACGGCTGCTGGGTGATCAGCGAATACGGCCCGATGGAACGCGCGTGAATCTTGTCGTCCACCAGGTGCGACAGCTTCAGCATGTAGATGTAGCCCACCGTGACCGGCTGTTCGAACTTGTCTCCGGTCATGCCGTCGTGCAGATACGTCTTGCCTGAGGTCGGCAGTCCCGCTTGCTCGAGCAGGGCCTTGATTTCGCCTTCGCGCGCTCCGTCGAACACGGGCGATCCCGTGAACACGCCGCCTTTGAGCGTCTCCGCCACCGCGGGCAACTCTTCGTCGCTCAGTTCGCTGATGATATCCGCCAGTTGCGAGTCTTTGAACAACGCCTTCAACTCGCGCCGGATGACGGCCACCTGCGAGTTCTCGGCCAGCATCTTGGTGATCTTCTCGCCCAGCTTCCAGCCCGCCCATCCCAGGTGGGTTTCGAGAATCTGTCCCACGTTCATACGGGAGGGAACGCCCAGCGGATTGAGCACGATTTCCACCGGCGTGCCGTCGTCGAGGTAGGGCATGTCCTCGTCCGGCAGAATGCGGGCAATGACGCCCTTGTTGCCGTGACGGCCGGCCATCTTGTCGCCCACACTCAGCTTGCGCTTCATGGCGACATAGACTTTGACCAGCTTGATCACGCCCGGCGGCAGTTCGTCGCCCTTGGTCAGCTTGTCTTTCTTCTCGTTGACGATCTTCTTGAGCACATCGATCTGGCGCGAGGTCATCTCCTCGATCTCGTCGATCTGCTCATTCACCCGCGGATCTTTGTCGGCATACTTGATGCGCTTCAGGTTGCGGGTCGAAATGCGCTCGATCGTGTCGCGATCGAGAATCGTGTCCTTGGTCAACAGGCGCTTGTTGGTGCGCTCGTCATGCAAGTCGGCGAGCACTTCCTTGCCGCCCAGAATGTTCTCCAGGCGCTTCAGGCGCTCGTCGGTCAGAATGCGGATTTCGTCCGAAAGGTTCTTCTCCAGTTTCGCAATCTGCGTCGCTTCAATCGCCTTGGCGCGTTCGTCCTTCTCCTGGCCTTTGCGGGAGAAGATCTTCACGTCCACGATCACGCCCTCGATGCCCGGCGGGCAGTAGAGCGAAGCGTCGCGCACGTCGCCGGCCTTTTCGCCGAAGATGGCGCGCAGCAGTTTCTCTTCCGGCGTCAGCTGGGTTTCACCCTTGGGCGTAACTTTGCCCACGATGATGTCGCCCTGCTTGATGGTGGCGCCGATGCGGATCACGCCCGCTTCATCCAGATTGCGCAGCATGGACTCGCTGACGTTGGGGATGTCGCGAGTGACTTCTTCCGGCCCCAGCTTGGTGTCGCGCGACTCCAGTTCGAATTCCTCAATGTGCAGCGAGGTGTAGTAATCCTCTTTCACCAGCTTCTCGGAGACCAGAATCGCGTCCTCGAAGTTGTAGCCGCGCCATGGCATGAACGCCACCAGCACGTTGCGGCCCAGCGCCAGCTCGCCCTTATCGGTGCAAGGTCCGTCGGCGATGACCTGCCCTTTCACCACGCGCTGCCCTTTCTTGCACCATCGGCTTCTGGTTGATGCAGGTGTTCTGGTTCGAGCGCTTGAACTTGGTGAGCTGATAAATGTCGCTGCCCACCTCGCGCGAGAGCTGCCCGGGATGGTGCTCGCCCTCGACGCGCACAATAATGCGCTCGGAGTCCACCGAGTCGATGACGCCATTGCGCCGCGCCAGAATGACCGCGCCGGAATCGCGCGCGGTAACGCCTTCCATTCCGGTGCCGACAATCGGAGCTTCGGCGCGCAGCAGAGGAACCGACTGGCGTTGCATGTTCGCGCCCATCAGCGCGCGGTTGGCGTCGTCGTGTTCGAGGAACGGCACCAGCGACGCGGCCACAGAGACCAGCTGCTTGGGACTGACGTCGATGTAATCCACTTCATCGCGCGTGACCAGCACGAAGTTGCCGGCTTTGCGGGCGTTGACCAGATCGCCCACCAGCCGGCCTTTGTCGTCCAGTTCCACGTTGGCCTGCGCAATCACGTGCCGGTCTTCTTCCCACGCCGAGAGGTAGAAGGAATAAGGCTCCAGCTCCATCGCCTTCTTCTTGCGGTCTTTCAATTCGGCATTGATCTTCTCCGCCTCGTGCTTCTCGATGTGGTCGCCGACTTTCAGTTCGCTGTCGCCCGCGTTGACCACGGTGACGTAGTCGAGCACGCGGCCAGCTTTTACCCGGCGGTACGGCGACTCGATGAAGCCGTAGTCGTTAATCCGGGCATAGCAGCTCAGCGACGAAATCAGTCCAATGTTCGGACCTTCCGGCGTTTCAATCGGGCAGATGCGGCCGTAGTGCGTGGGGTGAACGTCGCGGACTTCGAATCCCGCGCGCTCACGCGACAAGCCCGCCCGGCCCAAGGGCCGAGAGACGCCGCTTGTGGGTGATCTCCGACAGCGGGTTGGTCTGATCCATGAACTGCGAGAGCTGCGACGAACCAAAGAACTCGCGAATCGCGGCCATCACCGGCTTGGCGTTCACCAGGTCGTGCGGCATGGCGGTGGACATTTCCTGGTACACCGACATTTTTTCTTTGATCGCCCGTTCCATGCGGACCAGGCCGATGCGGAACTGATTCTCCATCAGCTCGCCGACCGCGCGCACGCGGCGGTTGCCCAGGTGATCGATGTCGTCCACCGCGCCAATGCTCTTGCGCAGCTTGAGCAGGTAGCGGATGGTGGCGTAGAAATCTTCCGGCTCGAGCGTGCGGTTGTCGAGGTTTTCGTTGCCGTTTTTCTCGAACAGCTTGATATTGAACTTCAGCCGGCCCACGCGCGAGAAGTCGTACTTGCGCGGATCGAAGAACATGCCATGGAACAAGGCCGTCGCCGTATCCAGCGTCGGCGGATCGCCGGGACGCAGCTTGCGGTAGATTTCGATCAGCGCTTCCTGCGGCGTCTTCACCGCATCGCGCTTCAGGGTCTGGCTGAGCACTGTGCCCACGTCGTCGCGCTCGGGGAAGAACAGGCTCAACTCCACCACGCCGGAGTCGAGAATCTTCGACAGCTTGTCGGCGGTCAGTTCAGAGTTGGCTTCGAGCAGGATTTCGCCGGTGGTCGTATCCACCACATCGCCGGCCACCCAGGCGCCTTCGAGGTCGGAGATATCCACTTCAATCTCGGAAATCTTCGCCTTCTGGATGTCCTTCAGGATCGCGCGCATTGATCTTGCGGCCGGAGTGCGCAACCTCTTCGCCCGATTTGCTCTTGATGCTGTGCGCCAGTTTCATGCCCAGCAGGTTGGTGGGCTTTTCGCTGGCCGGATCAAGCGTCCAGTAAAGCTTCTTATCCTTGACCACCAGCCGGTCGACGGTGTAGAAGGTGCGCAGAATGTCTTCGCCGGAGCGCAAGCCAAGCGCGCGCAGGAAAATCGTTCCCAGGAACTTGCGCTTGCGGTCAATGCGCACATAGAGCACGTTCTTGTGGTCGTACTCGAACTCCACCCACGAACCGCGGTAAGGAATGATCTTGCCCAGGAAATAGGTGCGGTTGTTGGCGGTCTCGAAAAACACGCCGGGCGAGCGGTGCAACTGGCTGACAATCACGCGCTCGGTCCCATTGATGATGAACGTGCCGTTATCCGTCATCAGCGGAACATCGCCGAAAAACACTTCCTGCTCTTTAATGTCGCGGATCGAGCGGTTGCCGGTCTCGGCGTCCTTCTCGTAAATCGTCAGCCGCATGGTGACCTTGAGCGGCGCGGAGTAGGTCATGCCGCGCTCTTCGCACTCGGCCACGTCGTATTTCAGCTGCAGGCCCACCGGGTCGCCGCACTTGTTGCAGAAGTCGGGCGTATTCGCGTTGTAGGTGCCGCACTTCTGGCAAAGCACTTCGCCCGGATGGAACGGGTCGGTAATCACCGTGGATCCGCAGTTCTTGCAAGTGGTGCGCAGGTGATGCAGGCCTTTCAAGTGGCCGCACTTGCACTCCCAGTTGCCGATGGCGAAGTCGACAAACTCCAGCTGCGACACATTGCGGAAGTCGGAGATAGGGAAAACCGACTGAAATACCGCCTGCAAGCCGGAGTCATCGCGCTCGCTGGGCAGCCGGTCCATTTGCAGGAAGCGGTCATAGGAACGCTTCTGCACCTCGATCAGATTCGGAATCTGGATCGTGGCTGGAATTTTGGAGAAGTCAAAACGCTTGCGAAAGCTGTTGTTCTTAGCCATTCAGAAAACTCCCGATACTCTTAGGCGCAGCCTGGGGGCTGCGGCAAACCAAAATTAGTGGGCGCGTGTCGCGCTAAATTCTCATAAGTGCGGGCAATCAAAAAAGACACGTGTACGCCCACAGGGACATGACTCCCCGCAGGCGCCATTCGCAGCGTCTAGCCTGTGTTGAAATGTATGTTTCCGCGCCAGTCTTTGAGGCCTGTTCCCGTCCCGCTATCTGCGGAACAAGTCTGCCAACGTTTCAGCGGCCCCTCGCCGATTCCCGGGTCCTACCAGGGCCGCCGCCATCAAGTGAAGCTGGAACTGTTAATTTAGATGCTAACACCATTCCCAGCGATTCACCAGAGAAAGATTGCTTTGCCGAAGTGGACGCGAGGGACGGGTGCATACCCCCGTCCCGGCGGGAATTTTCCCCGCCTCCCACGCCAGTTATTTCACTTCGACGGTCGCGCCGGCATCGGCGAATTTCTTGCGGATGGTTTCCGCTTCGTCCTTGCCGACGCCTTCTTTGATGGTCTTTGGGGCGCCGTCCACCAGGTCCTTCGCTTCTTTCAGGCCCAGGCTGGTGACTTCACGCACCGCTTTGATAACATTGATCTTATTCGCGCCGACTTCCTTCAGGACGACGGCAAATTCCGTCTTTTCCTCAGCCGGAGCCGCGCCGCCGGCCGCTGCCCCGCCGCCGGCCACCATCACCGGAGCCGCCGCTGCCGCCGAAACGCCCAAACGCGATTCGAGTTTCTTGACCAGTTCCGCCGCTTCCAGAAGCGACAAGCCTACGATTGATTCTTCCAGTTGAGCCAAATCCGCCATGTCCAAGTCTCCCATTCTTATCTGCAGAGACGTAGCTAGCTACGTCTCTACGAATTATGTTTTTATTTCGCCGCTCTCAGCCGGGTTTCCAGTGCGCTCATTCTTTGCCGCCGCGCCAGACAACGCAGACGGATCGGAACCGCGCAACCCTCGGCCGCGAACAACTCAATTCCTTAAGCTTCCTTGAACTTCTGCTTCTCCACGCCCTGGTTGATGACCACCGCCAGGTCGCGGCCCACCGCTCCGGCGACCGTCACCAGGCGCTGCGCGGGCGAGTTCAACAGGAACAATAGCTTCGCGTAAATCTCTTCCTTCGAGGGCATGGTGGCCAGCGACTCGATCTCCTTGATCGAGATGACGCGGCCTTCCACCACTCCCGCCTTGAAGGTAAATTCTGGATTATCCTTGGCGTACTTGGAGAGCGCCTTCGCCAGAGCTACCGGATCGCCTTCCGTGTAGGCGATCGAGGTCACGCCGGAGAGATCCTGCAGCGCCTCTTCGACTTTGGTATCCTTCGCGGCCCGCTCGGCCAGCGTGTTCTTCACCACCCGGTACTTGGCGCCGGTGCTGCGCAAGGTCTTGCGCAGCTCAAAATCCTGGGCCACCGTGAGCTTGCTGTAGGTGGCGACAATCATGCTGGAAACTGTTTTCAGCTCTTTCCCCAGCTCTTCTACTTGCTCGATCTTCTTCGCTTTGCTGACCGCCATGATTCAATCCCTTTCAATCTTATGTGGGGACGGAGCTTGCTCCGTCCGGGCGAGGCGAGCCCGCCGCCACACGATCTATACCTTTGCCGCCGTTTCGATCGCGCTGGTATCGAGCGCAATCCCCGGGCCCATGGTCGAACTCAAATAGCAGCCCTTGATGTATTTTCCCTTGGCGACCGATGGCTTCGCCTTGATCACGCTGGTGATCAGCACAGTCGCGTTCTCGACCAGTTTGTCCGGCGTAAAAGAAATCTTACCCACCGGAACATGCACCAGCGCTGTCTTGTCGGTGCGGAATTCCACTTTGCCGGCTTTCACTTCCTGCACGGCCTTGCCTACATCGAAGGTCACCGTGCCCGTCTTCGGATTCGGCATCAGACCCTTCGGTCCCAGGACTTTGCCCAGACGCCCGACGGACTTCATCACGTCGGGGGTGGCGATCAGCGCGTCGAAGTCGGTCCAGTTCTCTTTGTTGATCTTTTCGACCATCTCTTCGCCGCCCACGAAATCGGCGCCCGCTTCCTGCGCCTCGCGTTGCTTGTCGCCGGTGGCAATGACCAGGACTTTTTTCGACTTACCTAGACCATGCGGCAGGACCACAGTGCCGCGGACCATTTGATCGGCGTGCTTGGGATCCACTCCGAGGCGCAGCGTGACTTCTACGGTCTCATCAAATTTTGCGAATTTTACTTTTTGAAGAAGAGGCACCGCATCCTGGATGGTGTACGGCCGATCTTCGACCGCCTGCCGTGCTTTCGTGACGTTCTTGCCTGCTTTTTTCATGCTTTCCTCGTCTCCCACCGCTGATCGCTGCTCCGATCCGCCGTAGTGCTTGTGACATGCATCCCTACGTGTAGGGACGGAGCTTGCTCCGTCCGGGGCGGGGGCAAGCCCCGCCGCTACACACTACTTACCCAACTACATCAATCCCCATCGACCTTGCCGTGCCGCGCACGCTCTTGACCGCGGCCGCAATCGAAGCCGCATTCAAATCCGGCAGCTTCTGCTTGGCAATGTCTTCCACCTGCTTGGCGGAAACTTTTCCGACTTTGTCTTTGTTCGGCGTACCCGAGCCCTTCGCAATGCCAGCGGCGCGCTTGAGCAGAATCGAAGCCGGCGGCGTTTTGGTGATGAAAGAGAATGTGCGGTCGCTATAGACCGTGATCACCACCGGGATGATCAGCCCCTCCATTTCCTTCTGGCTGGTGCGCGCGTTGAACTGTTTGCAGAACTCCATGATGTTGATCTGCGCCTGACCAAGCGCCGGACCCACCGGAGGCGCGGGCGTCGCCTTGCCCGCCGCGATCTGCAACTTAACTTTCCCTGTTTCTTTCTTTGCCATCGATTGATCCCTTAAGTCCTCTGTGTAACTCTGTGCCCTCTGTGGTTAGGGTTTTAAGACCTTAAACCACCGAGGACACAGAGTCTCACAGAGGCGAGCTACGCTACTTTTTCCACCTGGCCGAACTCCAACTCCACCGGAGTGGATCGCCCGAAAATCGTCACCATCACCTTCAATGTCTCGCGGTCTTCATTCACGTCGTCCACCACCCCGGTGAAGGTCGCGAACGGTCCCTCGGTGATGCGCACGCTCTCGTTCTTCTCGAACTTGACCTTCAGCTTGGGCTTGTCTTTCGATTCGCCCACGCGATAGACGATGTGTTGCACTTCTTCTTCCGACAGCGGAGTCGGCTGCTGCCCGGTGCCGACAAATCCCGTGACCCGGGGCGTGGCCTTCACCACATGCCAGACATGGTCGTCCATATCCATTTCCACCAGCACATAGCCGGGATAGAACATGCGCTCCGACGTGTATTTTTTGCCGCCGCGAACTTCGGTGACCGACTCGGTCGGGATCAGCACCTTGCCAATCTTCTCCTGCAGTCCGAAAGCCGCGACCCGCGACTCCAGCGATTCCTTCACCTTGCGCTCAAATCCCGAATAGGAGTGGATGATGTACCACTTCATATTGGGATTGCGGGGAGCCTCGGCGACAGCCGCGCCCTCGGCATTCGGCGGTTGCGTCCCGCTGTCGGCTTCAGCTTGTTTTTTTTCTTCGTCCTGCATAGTGTTGCGAAACTCCAGCTTCCGCGCCGCTAAATGCCGTGGCGCACCAGATAGCGAAACAGCACATCCAGACTATGGCTCAGGATCAGATCCACAATTTCAAAGAATGCCGCAAACAAAAACACCGAAATAATGACCACCACCGTGGTGGATTGCACTTCCTTAAACGAGGGCGCCGTCACCTTCTTGGTCTCGGTGCGCACGTCGTTGTAGAACGTCTTGATCTGCTCCGGCCAGGCCTTGATGCGGTCGCCGAAACTGCCGCCCGCGGCGGCGATTGAATTCGCCATTTTCTTCGTCTCTACTCCCATCCCAGCACCTGGCTTTCTGCCCACCCGTATTCCACTCCGTCTCAAAACTCTGGCAGGGGCGGAGGGATTCGAACCCCCAAGTTCGGTTTTGGAGACCGACAGTTTAACCGTTGAGCTTACGCCCCTACTTCCCTTGTCATCCTGCGGCGGCTTCTTTTGCCGCCGAAGGACCTAGGCGCGCCGCGCAGTGCGACCGCTTTTTTGCGGGCGCAGAAATCGCGCATTTGGCGCGCATCCCTATTTCACTTCTTTGTGCGGCGTGTGCTTGCGGCACCGGCGGCAGAACTTCTTCAGCTCCAGCCGGTCCGGGGTCGTCTTCCGGTTCTTGGTCTTCGAATAGTTCCGCTCTTTGCAATCACCGCACTGCATCGTAATGATCTCTCGGGGCATAACCTAAATCCTCAACCTTCTCTTGCTCGTGTGGGGGCGGAGCTTGCTCCGCCCGGACGGGGCAAGCCCCGTCCCTACACAATCCTTCTTCCTACTGAATAATCTCGCTGATGGTGCCTGCGCCGACCGTGTGCCCGCCTTCGCGAATCGCGAAGCGCAAGCCCTTTTCCATCGCCACCGGCGTGATCAGCTCGATCACCAACTGCACGTTGTCTCCCGGCATCACCATCTCCGTGCCCGCCGGAAGTTCGGCTACGCCCGTCACGTCCGTCGTGCGCAAGTAGAACTGCGGACGGTAGCCCTTGAAGAACGGCGTGTGCCGCCCGCCTTCTTCCTTGGTCAAGATATAAACTTCCGCCTTGAACTTGGTGTGCGGCGTGATCGATCCGCCCTTCGCCAACACCATGCCGCGCTCGACATCTTCTTTCGCGATGCCGCGCAGCAGAAGTCCCGCGTTGTCGCCCGCCATGCCTTCGTCCAGCTGCTTCTTGAACATTTCGACGCCCGTCACGACCGTCTTGCGGGTCTCGCGGAAGCCGACGATTTCCACTTCCTCGCCGACCTTCACCTTGCCGCGCTCGATCCTGCCCGTCACCACCGTACCGCGGCCCTGAATCGAAAAAATATCTTCGATCGGCATGAGGAAGGGCTTATCCAGTTCGCGCGCTGGCTGCGGTATGCTCTTGTCCACCGCTTCCATCAGCTCGTCGACCGCTTTCTCCCACTTGGCCTCGCCATTCAGCGCGCCCAAGGCCGACAGCCGCATCACCGGCACATCGTCGCCCGGAAACTGATACGACTTCAGCAGCTCTCTGACTTCCAACTCCACCAGGTCGAGCAGCTCGGCGTCATCCACCGCGTCGCATTTGTTCAGCGCGACCACGATGTAAGGCACACCCACCTGCCGCGCCAGCAGCACGTGCTCGCGCGTCTGCGGCATGGGACCGTCGGTCGCCGCCACAACTAAGATTGCGCCATCCATCTGCGCTGCGCCCGTGATCATGTTCTTGATGTAATCGGCGTGGCCCGGGCAATCCACGTGCGCGTAGTGCCGGTTCGCCGTCTCATACTCCACGTGCGCCGTCGCGATCGTGATGCCGCGGGCCTTTTCTTCCGGAGCGTTGTCGATCGAATCGAACGACCGGAACACGATCTTCGGATTGTGCTTCTGCAGAACCTTAGTGATCGCCGCCGTCAACGTGGTCTTGCCATGGTCAATGTGACCAATCGTCCCTACGTTGCAGTGCGGCTTATTACGATCAAATTTCTCTTTCGCCATTTCCGTTTTTCCTTAACGTACGATCTCCGGCGGCTACCGAAACCCTGCCGGCGGTTTTTCCTGCGGCACCTCAGGCTGATACTCCAAAGTCGCCGCCGCGAAATATTCCCACTTCAACAACGTTACCTCCCTCGATTGATGCCCCGCATCTGATCGCCAGATCCACAACCCGATACTGTCCTCTTCGACCACGAGGGCTTCAAAATCTGCAACACCGGGGATAACTTTGCTCAAGGCGTCATATCCCGCCGGAGACAACCAAAAATGAACGAGACTTCCAGCCAGATTCATCTCAATGCTTAGAAATCAATTCTTGACGGCCCACTCCAAATAACACAAGATTTCTGAGCCTTTCAACTTCCTGAGCCGCCCCGGAGTCAACGAGATCGTCTACCAAATCCAACGGCAGGGCGACAGCAACCGTCTTTTCCGCCGCTTCAATTCGCGCAATCCAGCGAAACTCCGTACCTTGCCGGACAACTGCCGTCAAGGTGTATTCTTGACCCAGGCTTTCGAGTATTTCTTTAATCCTTTTGCCTAAAACTTTGCCTCGCCCGCGCTGGAACTCTTCGCCGAGCTGAGACGCGACCAAGCCTCTCGCGTAGTCTTCATCGGCCACCCCCATTTTACGAGCTGCTTCTTTTTGTTCACGACTCAATTCCACCCTTGTCGCATCGACTGCTTTCCGCCAAGCTTCCGGATTAACATGTACGCCAGAGATGACGACATCGAAATCTGGGGTTTCCATAACTTAATTCTCTTCTCTTGCCCAACCTACCGCAGCGATACCTTCAGCATCACAGCGCGCGATCTCAGTAATACTGGTACAGCTTCTGAAACTTTGTCCGCAACTCTGGACTTACTTCTTCCAGCTTGGACAAATAAAATTCGCGCATCTGCGCCTGATCGGAAACCGGCAGCGCCTGATA
Source organism: uncultured Acidobacteriaceae bacterium (assembly GCA_963697035.1). GTDB lineage: Bacteria > Acidobacteriota > Terriglobia > Terriglobales > Acidobacteriaceae > PALSA-270. The sequence continues at coordinate 757,612 of CAVOMN010000006.1, forward strand.
CAAACCCTGCGCCGTCTTTCCCGACTTGGCCAAGACATCATCTACCTTGTCGAGCAGCCGCTTCGCCAGGACGCCATCCACGTCACGCACCCGCAGGCTATTGCCGCGAACCTGCTTCAGGAACTGCTCAATTTTCTCCCGACCGAAAACCCGGGAAATCGAGCCTTTCAGTTCCTCAAACTCCGCTTCCTTCTCAACCTTGAGGGCCGCCTGTTCGAAACTCATAGCCATTTCAAAACCGCAAAATTGGAGCGGGAGACGGGAATCGAACCCGCGACCAACAGCTTGGAAGGCTGTGACTCTACCACTGAGTTACTCCCGCCTAAAACCAGCTCTCAGCATTCAGCCGTCAGCTCTCAGCTAAAACCACACCCCTCAAACCATGGAGCCGATGATCAGGATTGAACTGATGACCTCTCCCTTACCAAGGGAGTGCTCTACCAACTGAGCTACATCGGCTAGAAGCAAGCTTCAGCATTCAGCTATCAGCTTTCAGTAAAACTTCGCCTGCCCGACTCGGCATCGCCCTCGACCTGCGCGGGCAATACCTCCTTGCGCCGCACCCAGGTCTTGAGCGCAAACATGGCCAGGATTGCCAGCGTCACCAGCCGGACTCGCTGATCGCTCAACGTGGTCCAGGCCAGAACCCCAAGCGCCACAAATGCGGCCATCGCGAGCACTAAACGCTTCACGCAAGATCCCTCGCTGCGCTCGGGATTTCGCCAGCGGACTCTCGAGCTTCCCCTTCGACAAGCTCAGGGTCAGCTTCCCGCCCGCTTAACGGCTCAACACTGGTGCACAGGGAAGGATTCGAACCTTCGTACCTCGCTAGGAGGAGCAGATTTACAGTCTGCCGGCTTTAACCACTCACCCACCTGTGCGGAAACGCGCGGTCCGCGGGCATTTCCTGGCCCGGCGATCTTCACTGGAATTCACGCGGAGGGCTCAGGCTGCGGCACACTTGCTCGAACTTGCGCGCGCACAAAAACCCGTCCGCGCCTCAAACCGCAAATGGGAAAGCTTCCGTAAGGAGTGCCTTCAGGAAATCTGCAACACCGCCTGCGTCGCGCAAATACTGCGTTCCGGAACCGTTACCTGGAGCTGGCGAAGGGATTCGAACCCCTGACCCTCTGATTACAAATCAGATGCTCTACCGGCTGAGCTACGCCAGCAATCTGGGACACTCACCCCTTCCGGGCGAGCTAAGCCCTCTGATCCCTTCCTTATGTCCGGGACAATTTTTAAAGTTACCATAACGGTACACTGCGTGCAACCGAAAGGCGGCCCGGCGACCCGCGGCTACTCGTAGGCCAAGGCGTCAATTGGGTCTTTCTGCGCTGCCTTGAAGGCAGGATACAAAGCGCCCAGAATCGCGCCGAAAATGGCGATCAGGGTCGCATACAGGATCCACAGACGGACTTCACGTTGACAGGCAGCAGTTGTCCGCCGATTGATCACCAGCTGCGCGGCCAAGCTGAATAGGACCCCAACCACAATCCCGCCGATGGCCAGCAGGATGGTTTCGCGCACGATGACGTTGACGATATAGAACTTGGAGGCGCCGAGGGATTTGAGGATTCCGATCTCCCGGGTTCGCTCCATCACCGCGGTGTACATGGCCTGGAAGATGGCGATAAAGCCGACCAGCATCGAGATTCCGATCACACATCCGAGAAACTTCGAAAGGCCGGGGTAGTGGCTGGGCGTGATGAGTGGCAGGTACTTGGCCATGGAGCACCGCGCCATACTGCTCAGTCCGTGGATAATGTTTGATCTCCTGCACCACGGCATCGGCATTTTTAGGATCGTCGAGCTTCAGGTAAAAGATGGTGGCCTTGCCCTGTGCGCCAATCAAATCCTGCAACATGCTAATCTGCAGGAACTTGCGCGCCGCCTTTGCCACCCTCCACGATTCCGCAGATGCGAAACTGATGGTTGCAGAATCTCAATGGAGTCGCCAACCTTCACATGGTGGGTCCGGGCGTAGAGATCGTCCACCAGCGCGTCGTCCGGACCCTGGAAGGGGCCACCCTGCACGTAATCGAAGGGGCCCGACATCGGGTAGTTGTTCAGATCAATGCCGGCAATGATTTCGAGCGAATCGGTCGGAGGAAATCTGCGTGACCACGGGGGCGACCGAAACCACGTGCGGAAGCTTGGCCAGAACGTCGCCAATTTTGATCGGCATGGGCGCGCCGGTAAGTCCAGCAATAAACTGGGAGCCGGGCGGCAGAACCAGCACGTCCGCGCCGATGCCCGCTGTGCGCGCCCGCGAGTCGTTCAGCATGCCCAGAGACAATCCCACAATCAGCAGAATCAGAGTGACTTCCAGGGCCACGGCCACAATGCTGATCAGCGACCGGATGGGCCGATGGATCAGATTGGCGGCAATCATTCGATTCATCATGATGAGCTTAAGCACAACCTTGGCAACTGGCATTTAGCACTGGCATTTCGGCAGCCTGCGACCCGGCATCATGGCAACGGCTGCTTCTATCTCTTGGCTTCTTCCGGTCTGGCCCGCATATGGCTGCTATTGCGGCTGGTCCAAATGGATGACCTCGGCCCCCGGGGGCTGCGCGAGATGGAATTGCTCATCCGTCAATGTGGTGTTGAGTTGCAGCTTCACCATGTGCAGCACGATTCGTATTCCTCCTGCGGGCCGCTTGATCTCGATCTGCGAGGGAAAGTTCACGCCATCATAGTCTTTGTAGTTCTCGTATCGCGAATCGGTGGCTTGATTTCCGTTCTCGATCGTAGACGATCTGGCGGTGCGGCAGCAGGTCGGTGCGGCTGAAAATGATTTTGCGGGAAAGAAACCAGCCATCTTGTCGTCATTCTTGCGAATCACATCAATCTCATAGTCAGGCTGTTCCACCTTGCGTCCTTTGGGGCCAGCCACCAGCTCGAAGTCATTCTCCATCACTGCGACTTCACCTTTATCCGGATCGATCTCCCGCAGCAGCAGAGCATCGTAAATATGCTGCGGACGCAGATTCTCCAGCGAGTTCTTGGCATTGGGAGTGGGAACATCGTTGCGGCCTTCAACAAAGCGATTCTTGGGAGGAATCCAGAGCTTGAAGTTGTGGCCGTCGCTCACCATATCGAAGGCCGGAGTACGCACCACCGGCAACAGCCCGATCATGCGCAGCATGCTGGGCTTACGCGCCAGAACGTATCCGCGAATCTCGGTGTAGTCGGTCGCTTTTCCCTTCTTTTCCCCTCCGACGGTGGTGTCGATATCCACGGTGGCGTTCATGCTGCGGATTTTGGCCGCCTGATTATTGATGTAGTCAATGAGTTCGGCCTGCGTGGCGGTCTTTAGCGGCGCGGTGCTCATCTGCCGTTCCACCGTGCGGGTGCGGAACAGGCACCCGGCCAGCGGCAGAACGGCCAGCAAGGATGAACAGAGCACGATAGCGGGGATATAAGGTCATGAAAACAATCTCAGGCGTAAACCTTTGAGTATAGATGGCAAGATGAGTTGGTCCTCGCGGGGCTTCTATCTTAGTAGCAGCGAGTTGGGGTGGGTCATTTGATGCAATGCGCGGTCAAAAGTCACCAAAATAAGTCCGGCGGTTTGGGCGAAGGCCGAGAGGTAGGCGTCCGGCCATTGTTTGGATGAAGGATGCTGCCCGGTGGTCAACCTTCGGAGGACCGATTCCAATTGCGCGGGGTCCGCTTCAAGATTGAAAGGAGACGCGTTCGTCGCTAAGCAGCAGGTCGTACGCCTGCCAGGCTTCGCTTTGACTCTTCAGATCCTCGCCCATAATCCGGGGATGGCTGACCAGGCGCAAAAAACTAAGTTGTGTAACCCGGCAGAAGGAAGCAGTCTCGCCATTCAAATCCTCAAACCAGGAGACCGCCACGGAGTGGTGCTGATGGCCGCGATACGACAATGCAACCCAGACGTTGACATCAGGGAAAAAGGATTTCATTGATGGCCCGGTTGGTTAGATTTAAGCCGGCCCGGCTTGGTTCGATTCGATAAGAGGCAGCGCGACCCGGCCAGCTCTTTTTCTGTCGCCGCCATTCAATTCCCCTTCGACACCACGCACAATCAGTTCCTTGACGGAACAGCCCCGTAGAGCGGCCGTCGACTTCAAGCGGCGGTACAGAGAGATCGGGAATATCCACCGTGGTTCGCATGTTTACATATTAGCATATTTATGCCCATCAAAGCATATTTATGGATTCGGGTTCGAGCGGCGGCGTGGGGTTCGAAAGACGGCTTTGGAATCCGGCAGGCTGCTACTTCCCCGCATGGCGCGGCGGTAGGCTGCCACGTTGCGGTTGTGTTCTTCCAGATCGCGGGCAAAGCGGTGGTGGCCGTTGCCGTCGGCCACGAAGTAGAAATAGTCCGTCTGCGCCGGGTGCATGGCGGCTTCGAGCGAGCTTTTGCCGGGATTGCCGATGGGCCCCGGCGGAAGGCCTGGATGCCGGTAGGTGTTGTAGGGAGAGTCGTCGTGCATGTCGGCGTGGTGCAGCGCGCCCTGATAGGTTCCCTGCAGCAACTCGGCATAGATCACGCTGGGATCGGCCTGCAAGGCAATCTTCTTGGCCATGCGGTTGTAGTAAACGCTGGCCACGACAGGACGTTCCTCGGCGACGGCAGTTTCTTTTTCGATGATCGAAGCCATGGTCACGATGTGGGGAACGTCATTGTCGCTGTGATCCTGCGCTGCGGAGGCCGGCATCAATCCAATCTCATGGGTCACGCGGCGGAATTCCTTGACCATGGCGGCAACCATGTCGTCGTCGGTTTGGATGCGGGTGAACTCGTAGGTTGCCGGGAAGAGGTAGCCTTCCAGGCTTTTGGCGTCGGGAGCAAGATCGGCAATCAGCGCGGTATCGGCTGGTGGCCGCGTTCAGGAAATCCTGACTCGAGCCTAGTCCGGCGTCCTGCACGGCGCGCGCGATGTCGAAGATGGTGAAGCCTTCGGGGACGACCACCTCGCGGTAATAAACATCTCCTCGCACCAGCCGATCGTGAACCTGGCGCTCATCCGCGTTCTTCTCGAAAAGATACTCGCCGGCTTTCAAAGAATGCCGGTGATGCAGGTAGTGCCAAAATACGAACGCGTCGGCGCTGCGAATCACTCCAGCCGCTTCCAGTTCGTGGGCGATGCGGCGGGTGGAGAAGCCCGGCCGCAATAGGACAAACTTCTGCCCGGCCGGCGTAACAGGCAGCAATATCGCCCACGCCAGCCATCCGCCCGCGGCGAGGAAGGGCGAGCAAAAGCAATGTGAAGAATGCACGCAAGTTGTTCAGTAGTTTAGATGAATTCGGGGGCCACGCCGGTAGTCTTTGGTTGATGGCCCTCCGGGGAGAGTGCAGCGATGGTGCCCCAGGTTCGTGCCCCGGTTTTGGGCGCTAACCTGAGTGCCGACATTGGCAAACTTGATGTGCTCGACATGCGCAAGACAACGAACGAGATTCGCAATGGGATCAGTGCACCGTGGCGATTAGTGGGATCGGAAGACCGTTTGGTGATAGGCCGGGGAATAGTCGAAGTTGGGAGGGGCGTGCAGTGCCACTCTATCAGGCCAAGGTTAGCGCCCACCCCGGGGCGCGAATGGGCACAGATTTGTGTCACTATAGCGAGTGACGTTTATACCTTCTGGAGGAATCAACCATGACAGTAGGACAGCCCGCCCCCGAATTTTCCCTGAAAGACCAGAGCCAGCAAGACGTGAAACTGAGCGACTTCCGCGGAAAGAAGCGCGTGGTGCTGGTTTTCTATCCGCTCGATTGGAGCCCGGTCTGCACCAACGAACACGCTTGCTTGGTCAACGACATGAAGAAGTTCGAACAACTCGACGCGCAGGTGTTGGGTTTAAGCGTGGACAGCACTTGGTCGCACAAAGCCTATGCCGAGAAGATGGGCATCCGTTATCCGCTGCTTGCCGATTTCAATCCGCGGGGCGCGTGGCTGCGAAGTATGGCGTCTATTTGGCAGACAAGGGCATTACCGGGCGGGCGATTTCAATCATTGACCAGCGAAGGCAAGCTGGCCTGGCACAAGAATTACGACATTCCGGTTGTGCCTGATATTCAGGAAGTGGCGACGGCGCTGGCGGGAGTGAAGTAGGAAGGCGTTGGGATTGGATTTGTCAGCATTAATCATCCAAGGTTGCTTGGGGAGCTCAGCAGGGATGCCTACAGCCGGCAGAGCGCCATGGCGATGTTTCGCCACTTGAGACGATTCCCTAGCCTTCACGCGGCTTCCGATCGTTGTGGTACCGCATTATTGTCCATCGATTTCGAACAGGGCCAATTCGTTCGGTTGCAGCAGACGAGTGCCGGCAGACCACTGTCGCCCCGTACCGCGCACCGTCTTCACCAATCTTCCGGCTGAGTCGTAGTGTTTGGAGATATAAGATTGAGTGGAGGGAAGCCATAGACTGAGATCGCTCCTCACTGTGACTTTCTCAGCCCTGGCTTGGTCATTTAGTACGATCACCAAAAGCTTCTTGTCGAGCGTATATCCCCGGACAAATAAAGATGTCCGCCTGCTGAGCGCGGACTCGCCGATGAAGGTTCCTTCGACGAAAAATGGAAGAAATTGTTTCCGCAGGGATGTTGCCTCTTGCAAGGCCGTTGCCATATCTGGCTGGCTACTAATAAGCGCGGATCCATACGATTCGTCGGGCTTCCTGGGCAACACATTGATATAAAGTCCGTCACTGAATGCTTTCTTAACGTCCAGTGCGGAATTGTCAACGTTGCAGTTCGGGCGAGGCGCGCGAAGGACGTTGAGTATCGGGCCGGCGTCAACGTAGTCGACCCAATTCCATGTATAGTCGAGAACCTTCCCATCCACTTCGAAACTGTCGGCATTGATCGACTCCCCGGAAAATGTCGATCCCGGATCCTGAGTGCGGGCCAAGCCGCGAACTTTTTCCGCCAGGTTCATCAGCTCGGCTTTGTTGTTGTCATATTTATCGGCCCCGTACTCGTCGAATGTTATCTCTCCAAATTCGTCGAAACTAAACGAGTATGTGCCACCGTGAATCCAGTCGGCGAAAACGTCCTCAACGTTTTTCAGCCAAGGCTGGTTGTCGCTGGGCACCCACAAGGTGTCATATCCCTTGACATAGTAGGGGCTGGAATTGGGTATCAGCTCAGAATGGGATTCCCAGTTTCTCAAGTGGTTGGTCGCACTCGGACCGATCCCGTAAAGGCGTTCGGCGTCCCGGGCCAAGGCTTCGTGGACGCTGACGAATGGCACCACGTTGACCCCTATCTCTTTCGCCTTGCGAATGTTCTCGACTAACTCCTCGCGCGTTCCCAGCGCGGGACGAAATGGAATGGGCATTGCGAAGTACGAGCAGTAGTACCAGAACACGACTTCATCAATGCCATGCTGGACGGCATCCTGCGCAACTCGTGGCAAGTCCGCAAATCGAAAGTATGCTTTGGCGGGGTCTCGTTCCTGAGGCTGGGTCAAGAATATGGTCTGAAAGCCCAGGCCGTCTCTGACGCGAGCCGGCAACGGCCTCGGCGGATTCACCTGTGCCACGTAGCGGCGATAAACCTCAATTCCCTTAGCCCATCCACCCGGGTGGGGAGTGAACCAGAATTCACCGCTCTCCCACGTATGACCCGGCTCTACCGTCTGCTTGTGTTCCCATGCCAGACGCAGGCTGAGAGGATCTTGCTCACTTCGATGGGTAACCAACTCGGGAAAATCCGCACTGCCCCATTTTTTCTGGAAGACGCTCAACCCCCCGTCCAGACTTCCATAATCAAGCCAGCGCAGCGCATTCTCGCCGTAGTATCCTGCCGGACTGTAAACCTTCCATCCGCGATCCTGCTTGAAAGGCTGCTCGACTCCCCGCGCCAGGCGCAGATGCGTCTCCTCGGAACCCGCAAATGGCTTCAGCCCCCAAAGGTCGGGAAATAAAACTTGCGGCACGGAAGCAGTCGAATTGTTTTCGACTCGACAGGTCATAATGACGGACCTGCCATCGTCAGCGGGCCGAATCGTGACTTGGGCATATACCTTTCCATCGGGTAAAGTGAAATTACTGCGACTGGGTCCCAATGCCCTCCAAGTGATGACGACCTGGTTTCTCTCCTGGACAACCTCAGCCCGAGAGAAGCGCGAGGCTAGTCGCAGGGGTGTAAACGACTCGAGGGGATACGCGAGATCGACCAGCCCAGCCGTCTCGGGAGGAGTCTGTAAAATCACGCCGGTTGACGCAGAGGAAAGCTGCAGCAAGCTCCCCGTCGTACGATCGACGCTGATGTCCAAGCCGTTGAAGGTGACCTTAAGAACGTTGGGCTCGCTTGCCGAAGCGGAAATGCAAAGGCTAATCGCGAGACCAAGTCGTAGGGCGAGCAACCTAACAAGTCGCGTCATCGTCATGCGCGACATCCTACATCCCGGAAACGCAAGATTTCAAAGATTCGCCGATTCCCTTCGGAAGCAGCCAACCACGTTCAAAATCATGTCGGGACTGTCAGGCAAAGTTCGGAATTGACCGCGAGGACGCAAATTACCGCAGCGGAAGCCTTTGTGGAATCCCACGCCGGGGCTTCGCCTAGGGCAGGCTCTAGCGCACAAAACGCGCTAGGATGGGGCAACCTCGTTCGAGAAATCCCTAGCTCTCAGCGCAGCCACACTTTGGGTTCCAGCGACATTCCCGGCCGCAGATCGTGCTCTCGGGTTTCTCCGGGGTCGAAGGTGATCTTCACGGGAACGCGCTGTACCACCTTGACGTAGTTGCCGGTGGCATTTTCCGGGGGCAGCAGGCTGAACACGGCGCCACTCGCTCCCGCAATGCTTTCCACGTGACCGTTGTAGTCCTTGCCGGTAGTGTCAACGTGGATGGTTGCCGGTTGGCCTACTTTCATCTTGCGGAGTTGGGTTTCCTTGAAGTTGGCGACCACCCAAATGTCATCTAGGTTGATGACCTGCATTAACTCCTGACCGGGCTGTACATTTTGTCCGACTTCCACGGTTCGGTTGCTGACGATGCCGCTTACTGGAGCCACAATCAGGGTGTAGCCTAGATTGAGCTGGGCCTGGTCGAGGGCAGCTTTCTTCCCCTGGGCTTCGGCTTCGGCTGATTGCGCCCGGGAACGGATTACTTCGATTTGCTGGGGAGCAGTCGCCGCGGAACGCAAGTTGGCTTCGGCTAGCGCCAGGTGGGCCTGCGCTTGCTTCACCTGCTGCTGCGTGGCCGACAAGGAAGCTTTGGCGCCATCCACGGAAGCCGCACTGCTCTTGGCAGCGGCTATCGCCTGATCGAACTGCTGCAGCGAGATTTCCTGCTTGTCCACGAGCTCTTTATAGCGAACCAGATCGCTTTGGGCCTTAGCATTGTTGGCTTCCGCCGCCTGCTCCTGCGCCACGGCGGCGTCCGCCTGTTGCCGCGCGGCGGCGATGCCGGCGCGCGCATTTTCCACGTCGGCCTGAGCCGCGCTCATCTGGCTGGTTGTGCTGACCGAAGTGATCGGGACATTGACACGAGCCGCTCCAACCATGGCCTGGGAATTGGCATAGTCGGCACGAGCCTTTTCGAGCGCGACCTGATAGTCGCGGGCATCGATCTGCACCAGCGGCGTGCCGGCTTCCACATACTGATTGTCGCGCACCAGCAGCTTCTCCACCTGCCCCCCGACGCGCGGGCTAATGCTATTCAGATGGCCGGTCACCTGCGCGTCATCGGTGGACTCGTAACTGGAAAGGTAGCGCCATACCAGCAGGGCCGCTACCGCCAGCGCGATACCACCCACCAGCAAAGCCAGCCGAAGCCGCGGATTGCGCCGCTCAAAGCCTTTCCAGCTGTTCCCGGTTTCGGCGGGTTGACGGGACTGCGGCGCGGCCGACGGCGCTGGTTCCGGATTGGCGTCTCGTACCATCGTGTCAGTATTTTCGTTCATATTATCTGGTCTGCAAGTATTGCTTTACTCCTTGTTCCGCATAGCCCAAGGCATACACCAAGGCGATCTTGGCGACGTTGTGCGCGTAAAGACTCGAAATATAGCTCTCATTGGCCGAAGCCAGCGATTCCTGAGCCTGCACCAGTTCGAGATTGTCGGTCACGCCGGCAGAAAAGCGATCCTTCGCCTGATTTACCGTCTGCTCGGCAAGATTCACCGAACTGCGCGCCACCTCTACTTGATCGGCAGCGGAAGACAAATCGAGCAGCGCGGTGCGCACCTGATAGTCAATTTGTCCGCGCAGATCTTCTAATTGTTGCCGGGCCTGGCGGAGGGCGGCATCCTGTTGCAGCGCATCGCCGTGAACCTTACCACCCAGAAAAATGGGGATCCGCAGGGTGCCGCTGGCAGTGAAGGTGCCATGGGAATTGTTAGGCGTAACGCCGATGTCGCCGTAGTCCGCGCTGATCCCCAGGCTGGGGAAATATTCGGCGGTGGTTGCTTTGCGGAAATACTCCGCGGCCCGCACTTTTTGCGCCGCCGCCAGGTAGTCGGGACGGGTGGAATAGGCACGCTGCAGGCTTTCCTCGAGGCCCATGGGAGTGAAAGGCGAATAGGGAGCCTGCTCGGTGAGTTTGAGCTCCTGCCCCGGCGGCAAACCGATGACCCGCGCCAGCGCCAGCTTCTGCTTGGCGTAATCGTTGCGCGCGCTGATCCACTGCTGCTGGCGGGATTGCAGCTCCACCTGGGCGCGCAGCGCGTCAATCGCGGGGACGACTCCGGCCTTTTGCTCGTCCGAAGCCTTATCGTAAAGAGCCTGCGCGGTCTGCTGCTGCGCCTGGGCGGTTTCCACCCGGGCAGCTGCGGCTAAAGATAGAAGATAAGCATTGCCGACCGCGAGCACGACCATATTGCGCGCATCCTGATAGCTGTAGGCGGCCGCGCGTTCACTGGTGGCCGCGCCGCGTTCGCGGTTCCACGCATTGAAGTCGAACAAAGACTGCTTGGCGAAAACACGCGCATCGAAGAACCCATAGGGGCCGATGATCTTGGGAAATCCTGGAAAACGCAGACCTTCGGCTTGCAGATTGGTCTGCAAAGCCGTTTCGCTGATGCCCGCACTTAAATTCGGCAGCAGATTGCTGAGTTCCTGCCACTTTTTTCCCGGGCCTCCAGCGTCGAGTCGCCTTGCAGCAAAAGGCCAAGATTATTGCGCAGACCGCGGTCGATGGCGTCTTTAAAAGAAAGAGGCAGAACGTCGCCGGTAGCTTTGCCTTCCGGAACGCTACCGCTGAACGGTCCCTGAGAAAGCGCAGCGGCGGCATTGCCCGCTCCAGAGGAGGATGGTGAAGTCGCAGAATAGCCAACCGATTGAGCGAAAAGAGAGGAATTCAGCAGTCCAACAATAGCCAGAGCGATCCAGCCTAACGTTCTTAATTTTCGTTCATCAGGCATTCGAAATACGTTCCCCGTAGTCTTTCACGAGTCTGCAGTCTTATAGTCTGGTCCGCCGGATCATTTGTTGCGCGCTGCGATGATTTCAGCAAAGTGCTTTTGATTCAGCAAACCAATCCCCAGATGCAAGGCATTTTGCCTGCCGGAGGGCAGTCCATAAACGGAACGCTTCCGACGCCCCCAAGGCGGGATCCCGCGCTTTACCCACAAACGAGGAACAATCGACTCCGTCCGCGGACCTAACAGCTGCGATTTCAAAATTTTACGCGCACTTGACCTTTCTTTACAGTCTAGCGCCTCAATCCTGATTGAATTACTAAAGACTTCGAAAAAGCGTTCATCTTAGAGCGACAACGAAAGCACAGGCGGGTTAGAGAATGCATCTAACCCATCTGTGCAACTTACGGAGGATAGCTTGAGCAAGCTTACGATTGTAGGGTTGACCTGTGGCATTTTTCTGCTGACCAGTTCCGCTTTTGCGCAAAACCGGTTTGCACAATTTGTGGACAAAGGTGACGTGGCCATCGGTTTCGGTACCATCGAGTCGCCTTCGGCTTCCAGCGCTACCGGAAATTACACGCCGCAAAGCATGGCGGGCGGCCTCTATCCGAGTTTCAGCGTGGATTTCCTTTTGCATCACAACCTGGGCGTTAGTGGCGAGATGTCGTGGAGAGGAGGCCGCGGACTCTTCCTGGGCTATGAGCCATTCCGGCCGATTTTCTATGACATTAACGGGATATGGGCGCCCCGGTTTAACAAGAGGGTAGGGGCGGAGCTGACGGCCGGCATTGGGGCAGAAAGCATTCGCTTCTATTCGGGCCAGTACAACTGCAATTTCATCACCTGCACGGATTACGTGAGCAGCAATCACTTCCTGGGGCATTTTGGCGGCGGCATCAAGATCTATGTGCATGGAAACTTCTTTGTCCGCCCCGAAGCCAACTTCTATCTGATCCGTAACAATAATGAGTTCAGTGCAGGCTACGGCACGCGGGTAGGAGCGTCCATCGGCTATACGTTCTAAAAAGGGATGCCTGCAAGGCGGTATCCCTCAGGCTTTCGCGAGCGATGCAACGACAACGCCGGCGACCGCCAGCCCGAAGCCAAGGATTTTTAAGGCTGGCAAGCTTTCATGAAACAGAAAGACGCCCATCAGGGTGGAACCGATCATGACGCAGACCACGACGGCAGTGATGGAAAGAGCCATATCCATGCCGCCGGCCATAGCCCGGCTAATCATCCACTGCGTGAGACCAATGGTCAGAAGAGCCCACACCGTCGGCCATAAGACGGTGAAGCCATTCGCTTTCTTGACGAAATAAACCGTACAAAGATTGAACAATGTCGCGAGCACTACCTGCACATAGGCATTGGCCATTGGGACTCCCTTAACGAATTTCGCGGCTTACAAGATAAACTCTGGGCCGCCCAAGTTCGCGCTTCGAACGATGACGTTCCTCACATATCTTTTACATCATATGATATGATATTATTAATCGGTGTTTGCCTCGCTTCTCGACTTTGGTTCGAAGCAGTCGCAGGAGGCATCGCGTGCGAACCGAATCGCAGCTCCTCGAAAGCATCCAGCGTTTCCAAGCGAGTTTCTGGAACAAGGAACAGACGTGCCGTCCCCCTGTGGGCATTTATGATGAGCGCGTCTTCCTGCCCATCAACTTTCTGCGCCGATCTTTTTCCTGCCCAACGGTTTCACCAGACGATGTCACAGAAGACCGGCTGATGACCGAATATGAATACTGCCTGCGGAACCCGTCCGTCTCCTGCGATGACTTTATCCCGTTCTCGGCGCCCTGGCGCGGCATTCCGTGGCTGGAAGCCGCCTGCGGCTGTACCGTGAGGCACGCAGAGGGATCTCTGGCTCCCGCGCACTTCGTGGAAGCACCGGAGCAACTGGCGGATCTTCCCATTCCTGCTACGAACGGATGGCTCGACTGCATGCAGCGGGCAACCGCACGATTGCAGACGCAACAGCCCTCCGATTGCTGGATTAGTCCTTCAATTCTGCGCGGGCCTTCTGACGTGCTGGCAGCCATGCGGGGGATGAAGGATTTCTACCTCGATTTGCACGATAATCCGCAGGCCATAGTTGACGCAGCCGCGCGCGTGAACGACCTGCTGATCAAAGCGCTGGACATGCACTATTCGACCATCGGTCCCAAGCTGGGGGGCTACGGTCACATTTACGGCTACTGGGCGCCAGGAAAAACCATCGTGATCCAAGAGGATGTCATGGGGATGTGCTCACCCGACATGTATCGCGACCTCTTTATGGAGAATAACGGAGAGGTGGTTCGTCATTTGGGGAAGCACGTGATCTTCCACCTGCACACGACTGGCTATCGGCACTACAAGCATGTTCTGAACATCCCGGGCATCGCGGGGCTGGAGATGGCGTTGGAATCCATCGGTCCCACGGCGCTTGAACTGGTACCGGTATTCCGGGAAATCCTGGAAAAATCCCGGTTGATCCTGAATGTCGGAACTGGCTTCGAGCAACTGCCGGAGGTTCTGCGCCACCTGCCGAAGGAAGGGCTTTTCCTGGCCATCCCCGACAAGTACATCCACAACGACCGCGAGTTTCGCGATTTTACGAAGGCCATTTGGAAATGCTGAAGCAGTGGTGAGTGCTCTGTCGGAACCTTCGGTGAGACCTTTTCCACCTTAGATTTATTACGGGGCGATTTTTTGTTGGAACCCTAATGCGAATCGGAGAATCCAAGGGTGTATGACTACTCCCAACGCAAGCGCGGCCGGCACAGTTTCTATTGGTAAGGATCTCAACGTTAACCGTCTCGGATTTGGCGCTATGCGGCTTACCGGGCCAGGAATTTGGGGGGATCCCGCGGATCCATCGGAGTGCAAGCGTGTGCTCAAGCGCTTGCCGGATTTGGGTGTGAATTTCATCGACACCGCGGATGCCTATGGCCCTGAGGTGAGCGAGAACCTGATCGCGGAAGCGCTTCATCCTTACCCGAAGGGTCTGGTGATTGCGACGAAAGGCGGATTTACGCGCCAGGGTCCGAACAAATGGGCGGAGGTCGGGCGTGCGGAATATCTGCGGCAATGCGTCGAGATGAGTCTGCGCCGCCTGAAAGTGGAGCGCATCGATCTTTATCAACTGCACCGCTTCGATCCCAAAGTTCCGGTCGAGGAATCGCTGGGGGAACTGAAAAAGCTGCAGGAAGAAGGCAAGATTCGCCACATTGGAATCTCGGAGACGTCGGTAGCGCAGATTCAACAGGCGCAAAAGATCGTGACGGTGGTCAGCGTGCAAAACAAGTACAACCTTACCGACCGGGCGCACGAAGACGCGGTTAAATATTGCGCGAAGAATAAGATTGTATTCATTCCGTGGTTCCCTCTCGCTGCGGGAAAGCTCACAAAGCCGGGCAGCATTCTGGATGCGCTGGCGAAAACCCACAATGCCACGATTTCGCAGGTTGCCATTGCCTGGTTGCTATGGCGTTCGCCGGAGATGTTGCCGATTCCGGGCACATCCCGGGTGAAACATCTCGAAGAGAACGTCGCCGCGGCGGAATTGCGTTTGAGCGACTCGGAGTGGGAGTCGTTGGAAAAAGCGGCGAAAGCAGCTTAAGGCACGATGAGTTCCCGCGAGGATCAAGCAACGCTATCGCCTGATTTCAATCATTAACTCCCAGATTCCGCTCCGCCGGGAGACACTCACAAGGCCTACACCAGGCAATCACGCTCAGTTCGGAACCGGGGCGCCGGTGGTGGAGCACGTAGCAGCGCTATTGGCGGGGGAAGAACGGATCGCTCCGGATTGGTCGGCACAGAATGCGCGACGCCCGAAGCTCTCTCCGATGGGCGCGAGGGTAAGGTGGAAGCTGGTCGCGGGTGTGCCGCGGCATCCCGATAGCGAGAACGCGTACCCCTGATGCCGGCCGGCCGCCAGTCCGCTGCCGATGAGCATGGCTTGGTGTTCGTTGGGCTCGGCCGCGCCAAAGCCATCGAGATCGGAAAGCGTGCAGGTGTATCCCACGTCTGAGTACGTGGAAGCGTAGGTAGTCTCGGCGGCAAGAATTTTCCGCACATCCGACAAAACGTTCGTGTCGCTCGTGAAGGTGGTACTGGAAATCTGTCCCGGCGCTGCGCCCTGCATGTGAATCTGCGGCCCGGCAACCGCGGCTCGCGCCTTCATTCCATCCGAAATGCTTTTCAAAAGATCGGGATCGTCCAGTGGCAGTTTGATGGCGATGGAAATCTCGCGCAAAGCCCAGAGCCCGGATTCCGTTTTCATGGAGAAGACGAAGCGGGGCATGAACGGCGTTTTTTGCAGCTCGTTGTTCTTGTAGGTGCGAACGGACAGTTCGATGTCGTCCCGATCGCCGTGCAAGGAGTCGTTCTCAACAACGAGTTCAATCTTTTGGCCAGTCTTGGGATCGTCAGCGGAGAACATTACCGGCCCAGTTTCAAATGTCTGAAAGCTTTTCCCCTGGGTTGGTAGCTGCGTGGTCAACATGGAGTACTGCTGCAGGGTGGCCAGGGCTCCTGATTTGTCGAGGGTGGCGCGAGTGACTGCCGGCAAATGCTTGAGAAAGGTTCCGGACTGCTTGCTGAAAAACATCTCCATCAAGGCCTGACGGGGAGTTTGCGGGACCGGCTGAGTTGCGCTCTGAGCCCACAGGCCGAGACTGCAGAGGAAAGAGAAGATGACGACGCGTCGCATAGACAGGCTCCTGCCGAGGGTTTAGTCATCTTGGCACCAGAGGCCTGGGAGTCTCCAGTTACTGAGGTAAGGCTAACGCGTTCTGCAGGTGGACATCAGCAGGATGGCGCGTCAGTGGGCCATTTCGATTCATACGTTTGTCGGAGTTGGAGAGTGGTCGAGATCAGGCGACTACGCTCAGAACGCCCGGTTGGGTCTGGTAATGAGTGTAGTGGCGATGTTTCGACACTTAGGAACGAGACTGCGCGAAATACGAAAACCGCAGGGCATCGAGTGGCCAATGGGCACCCAAGGCTTCGAGGGCACAAGAAAGCCGGAGCGGCTGGCTCCGGCTTGGTAGTTTAGGTTACCGTACTCATTTGACGGCAACCACGACCTTCTGGCGAGCGTCCGGTCCGCCGCTCGCGAGTTGAAGCTCCCGCTCCAGTTTGGAGGTGGGGACGGTTCTCCCCCCGCTGCCTGTTTCCCCCCAGATCTGGCTTAGGAAGTACTGGCCTCCGACGTAGTCGAAAACCAGTTTGCGGGTTGTGTCCTGCGGGCTTTCTCGCTGCACCAGCGAAAATACGGTCGCGCCGGTCTTGCAATTGCGAATCATGATTCCCTGCTGGTTCAGAGTCAACATTCCATAGCAGCCGGCCGGCAGTCGCGCCGTGCCAACGTTGAAGGCGAAGGGCACATTAGCCTGCACGTCGGACACAGGGAAGGACTGACCGTAGGCGGTTGCGTTGAACATCAGCGCCGTAACCACCAGCGACAGGATTGTGATTAGGTTGCGTTTCATGACACCCTCCTTGGGACTCTTTGCAGTGAGTCGCGGTTTCATAAAAGCCCATCCGATCTCAACGAATTCCCGCTGCGCCGGATGGGACGCGTGCGGGCAGACTCACTCTCGTTTGCTTTGGCAAATACTGCAATGCCGGGCTGGTGACGGGCAGGATAAACGTAGGTCACACGCTAAGCGATAGAACGAAAGAAGCTTCGGTGGTCTGATGACCCCAGGAGATTTTGTTCCGCCGAGGGAGTAAACTGTCGGGGAAAGAACTCTCCACATTCCTCGGGTTGGTCCGTATGCCTATCGCCACCAGCCTGGTACGCTTTGGCGTCTTCGAGTTGGATCTGCGCGCCGGAGAACTGCGCAAAAACGGAGTGAAAATCAAGCTTCAGGAGCAGCCCCTGCAAGTGATGGGAATGCTGCTGGCGCGGCCGGGCGAGGTTGTGACGCGGGAGGAATTGCAGCGTAAGCTGTGGTCAAGCGATACCTTTGTTGACTTTGAGCACAGCCTGAATGCGGCCGTCAAGCGACTGCGTGAGGCCCTGGGCGATTCTGCCGACAATCCCCGGTTTGTCGAGACCCTGCCGCGTCACGGCTACCGATTCATTGCCCCAGTGGACCGCTCCCAACCTCCGGTAGAGGCAGCCGAATCAGTCATTACTCCAGCGGCGGCGGACGCAGCGGCTGTAACGGCGACGCCGGGCTCCGGCGCTATTGCTACTGCCACATCGCCTCAGCGGTCCCAGAGCGGGAGTTCCGCCATCACTGCTGCGAAGCGGTGTAAATGGGAAGTCGCAGCGGGAGTCTTCTTGGTATTGACCCTGCTCGGCATGTCAGGATTCGGTGTCTATTCTCTCTTGCATCGCCCTGCGCTAATACCCTTTCAGAAATTCACCGTGACGCAAGTCACGCACACAGGTAAAGCGGGAGGGGCGGCCATCTCGCCGGATGGTAGGTACGTGCTTAGCATAATGGACGACAATGGAATACAGAGTCTCTGGCTCTACAACGTGCCCACGGGTAGCGATACGCAGGTTATTCCACCCTTGGCTACGCATTATAGAGGTCTCGCATTCTCGCCAGACGGCAACTACATCTACTTCGTCAAGGACGGAGACGTTTACCGATCCCCGGTATTGGGGGGCGCTCCGCAGGTGGTCGTGCGGGGTATCTTCAGCGAGATCACATTTTCCCCGGATGGGCAGCGTATCGCGTACTTGCGTTATGACGATCCGGAGCCCGGCAAGTGGCGCATCTTCACTGCATCCGTGGACGGAAACAACGAAGCGGCTTTGCGGACCGGATCTCTTTCCTCGGAAGATCCTAACTTCTTGGCTTGGTCACCGACGGGCGACGAAGTTGCCTACTCTCTCGGGAAGGCTGAGCAGCACGTCGCCGGGATTGACATCGCTAATCTGGTCACAGGCGAATCCCATGGCCTCGCTACTTTCCATGATAAGTTCCCTCTGGAAATCCACTGGTCGCCGGATGGCCGTACACTGTTCACGCGTTACACGGAATTAGACGCGCATCCTACAAACGGGCAGATTGGACTATTGCGCAGCGCAGGAGGCGATATAGAGCCGATCACGCGGGACACGAACCTGTATACGACTCTTACACTTTCCGCCGATGGAGGCACTCTCGCCACGGTTCAGGCGAGAAGTCCCATAACCGTTTCCGTTATCTCGAAGG
The DNA here is from genome assembly GCA_963697035.1 of uncultured Acidobacteriaceae bacterium. GTDB lineage: Bacteria > Acidobacteriota > Terriglobia > Terriglobales > Acidobacteriaceae > PALSA-270. Next base: position 776,134 of record CAVOMN010000006.1, read on the forward strand.
CCGGCGGCGGGTTTCGGGAGCCTCGATCCATCCTCTCGGAGTCCAATGCACTGATCGACAGCAGCGCGTTGAGTTGGGGCGCTGATGGCAGTCTCTTTTTCAGCAAGTTTTTCCATCTATTCAAACTGGGAGTTGATGGAACGAGTCAGACTCAACTAATGAGGGATTCCAATACTGCGGTTATTTTCCCCTCCTCTTGCGGCGGGAAGCACCTCGTTCTGACTTTGAAACTCAAGGACACGACGTCGTGGAATGTCTGGCAAACCAATGCGGACGGCTTCAATCCGGTAAAATTAACGGACGGAGCATATGATGTTTTCCCAGTTTGCTCGCCCGATCAGAAATGGGTGTACTACGTTGACTACGTTGGACGCCACATCTCCCGTGTGCCCCTGGATGGCTCCAGCAAATCGGAAGCAATCTTTGGCGTGCCCCAAGGTTACAGTTACTTCTACGGGCTGACCGTCTCGCCTGATGGCAAGACGCTGGCGACCGCCCTTAAGAAAGGGCAACTACCGGAGACGATGGAGGGAGGAGCAAAGATCGCATTGTTTGAACTCGAATCATCAAAACCGCCACGGGTACTCGATGCCAGCCACTATTGGAGCCATTACTGGTGGCGAGACACTTCTCTGCAGTTCACTCCCGAGGGGAAGTCCCTGGCTTATGTGGGCCGGGAGAACGAAGTGGATAACGTATGGGTGCAGCCGCTGGCAGGCTCTGCAGATCATCCGGTCACGAACTTCAAGTCGGAGCAAATCGCGTTATTCAGTCTGTCGCCAGACGGGAAGAGCCTCGCCGTCCTGCGCAGTCACTGGGACTCTGACGTTGTCCTGTTGCATGAATCTAAGCGGTAACGCGTAGCTGCTGTAATCGGCGATTACACTCAAAACCCGTTCAATGAGTGATGGCGATGTTGTCCCAGATTTCCGAGCCCGGCATTCATGGCCGCCCGGCAAGCCGGGTAGACACAAATTTGGCGCAAACGAAAATAGCCCAGCCAGAAGACGAGCACCGCAGACTGGTGATTGGTGCGGCCGCTGAAGAGTTGTTTGGTCGGGGCGCGCGGATTTGAACCGCGGACCCCCTGCGCCCAAGGCAGGTGCGCTACCAGGCTGCGCTACGCCCCGACATGACTAGCAGAATTGATTCTAAAGCACTTTCCAACTTCGTGACCACTCCGGATCATGATTTCCGGCCTCGACCGTGCCAAAACCGTGCCAAAACAAGCCCGGATTCTCGAATACCGTCGCCGGATTCGATGTAAGAAGATCATCGCCGTGCCTGGAAATCATGACAAACAGGCTCGCAAGCTGAAAGAAGAATTCTCCTGGCTCGACAATCTGGCGGAAGTTTCGATCAATGGCCAACCAATTGTGCTTTGTCACTACGCCTTGCGCGTCTGGAATCGAAGCAATCGCGGATCGTTTTGGCACCTCTACGGGCATTCTCGCGGACGTCTACCCGACGTTCTCCGCTCACTCTCCATGGATGTGGGAGTCGACACGCACGACTTCCGCCCATGGCGCTATGACGAAATCGCCGACATCATGAGGAAAAAAGCAGAGGCTCCGGCGTTGGCCTCAGATCACTAGCAATCCCCGCACGTGCGTCCAGTCACAGGCAAGAATCTCGGATCGCGATGCTACTACTTCTGAGAGTTGGGAGTTTCCAGCGCCGCCAAGAGGCGAAGTCGTCCTTTGATTCCCGCTTCGATCGATGAGGCAATCTGATCGGGAAAATTCTTTGGCAGCTTTGACACAACAGAGTCAACCGCAGCAATTCCTCCCTCTACCAACTCGTGGACCACCGATTCAATCACCTCTTGCCCCACTCCGGCCTGATCTGCCGTCTGAAAAAAGTGACGTGGCGCAATCTGCCTGATCTGGTAGTGCGGCTTTGTACCGAATGCCATGGCCAGCCGAAACTGTTTCCACAAGATCTGCTTTGAGTCGACGCTAGGCTGAGCTGAAATGACATCGTAGAGTGGTGTCATGCGAAAACGTCCACCTGGAGAGAGGAAGATGCTGAAGTTTTTCGCATGTCCGTCGGTAGCTCCCATGAGCCAGAAGGCGATGTTGGCTTTCAGAAATGAGCGCTGATCCGAGAGTGGTTCATCACTGCCCCGCAGCATCTTGAGGATGTCGGTTATGCCTGGACCGCCATCGCTCTCGTATTTCAAGGTCGGCGGCACCGAGAGTGCTTGGCAGGAATCCTCTTGCGGTAAACGCAACAGTCTTTGATCGCCAGTCCACAGTCGGTCGAAACGCTCAACAATCAGGACACGTCTATCTCCGAACGTTTCCATTTCTGCGCTTGCAGCCGGTAGACCCAAAGCATTGAGGATCTTGAGGCAGAGATATTCGTTCTCAACACTTGAGGTGAGGTCCACTCCGTTGGGGAGCTTTCCGATCGTAGGCTTGAAGATGTGCGTCGTCGCAGTTGTGCCGCGGGGTTTGCACCATCTGCCGTTCCAACGCAGAAGAGCGGTCTTCTCTTGAGCGCCGGCGATAGATATTCGGAAGCTCTCATCTTCCGTAATTCCGAGGGGCGCGGTTGCTAGATTGTGAAGAATGGCAGCGATTTCGCGTTCACTGACGGGTACGGCATCGATGACGCCTGCAGGAGTGGGTTCGGAATCCTCAGGAAGGAACTGTAGCGCACCCACACAGTCATGACCGATCGCCCTCAACAGGCTATAAGCGTCGGTTCCTTCGGCGTGCGCGCGCGCCGCGATCTGACGCCGCAGAGTATCGTTGTCCGGCAATAAATTCTCGAAAACGGCCAGCACGGGAGCGCCCAGGTATGCCTGTTCGCGTAGAGGCAAGGAGAGTGATGCGGGCAGGGCCGAGTCCCACTCCAGCCATGACCGGTCGTATTGAAAGGAGATTGCGCCCGAAGTCTCGCGTCGAAGTAGCCCGACAAGACGACTGTTGAGAAAGACTCTTAGACGGTCGTGCGAGGTTCGGCGGGCCATTAGAAGAGTTTCTCAATGTCTTGGGATGAGCCCTTGGTCCGCGGCCGAACCACCAATTCCAGGTCAAGTGCGGCAAGCGCACGCAGCACTGTGTCGAAGCGGGCTGCGGCTGACCTCTCAATGTCCGAAATTGTACGCTGGCGCACGCCGGCTTTTGCGGCTAATTGCTCCTGTGTTAGGCCGAGCTCGCGTCGCCGCTCTCGGATGGAATTCCCGAGCTGCAGAGGAGTTCGTGCAATGGCCTGCATGTTGTTCTCTTTTCCGCGCGTCAATTGGCTTGTTACGCGCTTTTCCGCCTAAAGAGGTCTTAGGCGCTTTTTCGCCTGAGAGCATTTTAGGCGGTTTTCCGCCTATTTGCAAGGTAGGCGGTTTTCCGCCTAAGGCATTCGGGTATCTTTGGTCCAAAGACTAACCGGCCCGACTCTTGCTCGGCTCCCAGCGGGCCGCTCCATCGCAATGCCATTTCCAGCCAAACTGCCTTAGAGCTCCTTGGAAACCTTCGTCCTGAACTGGTTCGACGCGCTCTGCTTTTTCATCGGCCCTGTTGCATGTGCCCTTCGACTTGGGAAAAAGCGACCGTGCACAAACCGTGCCAATATGCGAGGGATTCAAACCATTTGGGTTAACTTTGAACAAAAAGCAGATTCCCCAAATTGTTGGAAACAATAGAAATCAAAAAAGGAATGGAACGGTTGGAGTAAATCATTCTGCGCCCAAGGCAGGTGCGCTACCAGGCTGCGCTACGCCCCGACTGAAACGGTTCCCTTCGATTATAGCTGACCTTCGCGGCGGCCAACCAGCCCGCGCGGCGGAGAGTATAATTTTGTTCGGTCATGCAGAGTTCGCGTTATGCCCTCGTGGCGTATGTCAATGATCCGGTAGCGGACTTTGATCAAACAGATCCGGCAGGAACTGCATCCGAATTTTCCTCATTTAGCCGCTCATGTCACCGTTTTGCCTCCCCGGATCCTGCGCGAAGGGGAAGCTGCCGCCATTGCTGCCGTCTCCGAAATTTGCCGCCATGTGGAACCGTTTGAAATAAGGCTCGGCGAAGTCGAGACCTTTATTCCCGTAACACCGACCGTATTCATTCGCGTGGTGCATGCCTACCGCCTGCGCGAGTTACACGACCAACTGGCTGCTCAAAGCCCGCTGGCGGTGGAAGAAGAATGGCCGTACTCTGCCGCATCTCACGATTGTTAAGATGAGTACCGAAGCGCAGGCGCAAGAGGCCTATCGGCTGGCCAGCCGCCGCTGGGCCGAGTACGACGGAAGCCGCTGCATGCAAGTGAAAGAACTCACTTTTGTGCGCGAGCAGAAAGACACCATCTGGGAGGATGTGGCGGCGGTTCCCCTCACCGGCGTGGTTTCTCCACACACTCTCTAAATCCTGCCGCGCGCCATTTGCGTTCCCAGAATCTTGATTACCTAATGAGTCCTTTGCACCTCGCTGCCCGGGTTCCCGTTCCCGGAAGTACATGTATGCCCGTGCGTTGCGCCAGCATGCGGCGGGGGCGTACATAAGAGATTGGATTGCTGCGGGGGCAGTGTGAACGCCGCACCACAAGCAGCTTTCGGCGTCGCGAGGACGGGAACGACTCATGCAAATTGGAGTGTATGGGGCGGGATACCTGGGAACGGTCATTTCCGCTTGCCTGGCGGACTTCGGAACTCCGGTAACCTGCTGCCATCCGGACAGCTCGCGCATGGTGGAGATGGCGCAGGGCAACGTTCCATTCTTTGAGAAGAATCTCACCGAAGTAATCAGACGCAACGTGCGTTGCGGCCGCCTGGTGTACTCGACCGATATCGAATCCTTCGCCCGCAAAGCGCAGTTCATTTTTCTGGCCGAGGATTCGCCGCAAGGCCTGGCGGAACTTGCCATCCGCGTGGCGCGGCCTGCCCCAAGCCCCGATGCTTTCGATTGTCACCCCGGTTCCGTGGGCACAGCGAGGGAAGTCGAGCGCCGGCTCAAAGAAGCTGGGGTGCAAGGCGACCGTAGTTTCGCAGCCGGTGTTCTTCACTCCCGGCTGCGCGGTGGAAGATTTCAACTGGCCGGACCGCATCATCCTGGGGACGATCCTCGAACGAAGCGGTGCTGACGGTGAAGCAGATTTTTCATCCGCTGGTGATGCGCGGAGTTCCGGTGATTGTCTCCAACCATGAGACCGCGGAACTGGTGCGCGAGGCGGCGACGGCATTTGTCGCCACCAAAATTTCTTTCATCAATGAAGTCGCCAACCTGTGCGAGCGGGTCAATGCCGACGCGGTCAATCTGGCGCTGGCTCTCGGCCTGGACAAGAAAATCGCTCCCCGCTGCCTGCAGCCGGGCGCCGGCATGGGCGGCCTGTTCGCCGAGACCGACATGGAATCGCTGGCGGAGTTGGCGCGGGCCAATGGAGTGCCGCTTAAAGATTCTTAGCGCGGCCGCGCGCGAAGTGAATCACGGCCAGGCCGAACACGTGGTCAGCAAAATTTCGCTGACTGATGGAGTCGGTGCAGAACAAAGACGTGGGCATCCTGGGGTTGGCGTTCAAGCCGAACACCAATTCCGTGGCCGGTTCGTCTTCGCTGCGTCTGGCGCAAAATCTGGTGGCCAAGGGGCGCGAGTGCGCGCCTACGATCCAGTGGCCATTCCCGAGGCGCGGCTGGAACTGAACGGCTCGGTACATTACTGCGAACCGCCTATGCCGCCGCCGAAGGCGTGGATGCGCTGGTGGTGGGCACGGGCTGGCCGGAATTTCGCGGGCTGGATTTCGACCGCATCAAACACCTGCTGAAACGGCCTCTCATCGTAGACACAAAGAACCTGCTCGACTCCGTGCGGCTGCGCGCCATGGGATTCGAATACGTCGGCATGGGCCGCGGCTAGCGGCTGAATAGATCTCTTCCGATTCTCTGTCACATCGCCTCGTTGATTCGCGTCGCAGTTTGCTCTCTGACACTGTCCGCGCGGTTGCTATAATCAACCGCGCGGTGGGAGTAGCTCAACCGGCAGAGCACCGGACTGTGGCTCCGGACGTTGCGGGTTCGATTCCCGTCTCCCACCCCAAAAGCTAAAGCACTTACGTTCTGCGGAGCGCTGCAAGTTGGTTTATGAGTGGGCTGCCGATTTTGCCAGCTCCCGGCTTTGAATCAACCGGTCGACTTCGATCAGCAACTGCCGCTGCCACGGCCCATTCTTTTGAATAAAGGCTTGGGTCTCCCGATTGAGAAATGCCAACTCTTCCTTGGTCAGAGCTTTGGCGGTCATGGCGAAATCGGCAACTCTTTCAGAGAAGGTTCCCCCTGATGTGGCGAATGAGCTCAAAGCCATCTATTCCCGCATGAGCAGGTCGACGAGAACGGCTCCCACAAACGTGGACGACAGCACTTCGAGGGCCTTCATGCCGTATTGCACACCTTGCACCTCATATCCCGTGCAACGGAGAGCTTAGCTGACCAACTCCAGCATTCCGGGATCATCATCCACGGTATTTGCCGTAGAGTCGCGGGCCAGAATAACCAGCACGAGTTACCCCTGCGACTCAGCCTTCGTACGAAGTCATCGGTGACCCGTCATTCGAGACGAACCCTCGCTACCGCCGTATAAAAATCGCTGGGGTGACCAAACCGTCCGCAGGGATTTTGCATCTCAAGCGGGTTCGGAGAAGCCATGCCAGAGGCTAGTACTCAACTCCTTCGCAAACCGACCGGGTGGCGCACTGCAATCAAGAAAATGCCCGGCGTGCAGCGCTTTGCGGATTGGACTGTGGGCCTGGAGAGTTGGTGGTTTGATTTCTCTCACAACGTAGACACCTCGGCTGAACTAGACGAGCAAGAGCGCCGGGGGTGGCAGAGTGACAAGGTTAATTTCTATTACCAGCCCACGCGCCCGAGATGGGCCCGCCGGGCCCTGGGAAGTCTAGCGGCGGAGGTGCGCCGGGAATCGGTATTCATTGACTTTGGTTCTGGGAAAGGTCGCGTGCTGTTGATGGCCGCACAACTTGGTTTCAGGCAACTCTATGGAATCGAACTCCGCAAGGAGCTTCACGAGCAGGCGTGTAGAAACTTTCACCGCTTTCGAAAGACCAAAGGCTGCCGCAGGAATCCTTCAACCTAAACGCGACTGAATACGAATTTCCTGACGACAAATTGGTCCTGTTCTTCTTTAACCCATTTGGCAGTGAGGTGATGGGGAGGGTTCTCGGCAACCTACAAGCTTCGCTGAGACACAACTTTCGGGACGTGTGGGTCGTATTACATGGTTCAGTCTGCTCGTACCTCGCAGATCAAAGCCCGCAACTTCGGCTCGAAGTCGCCCAGTACGGATACCGAATCTATCGCAGCACTCCATTGGAACGTCTTTCCTGAACGCCCGCCTGCGTCGCTGAGCGCGTCATTTCGCGGCCTGCCCAGCGGGAAGTCGTGACAGTGCAGCGGACAATTCGTCCGGCTTGAACCCGAAAGGTCCGGGTTTGCTCTTGTAGGCGACGTGGCCCGGGAATCGATCAAGTAGATCCGGTCTGGCCAGCCAGTGTAGGCCTGCTCCGTCGAGTTGCCGAACTCATCGAGCACGCGCGGGAAACTTGAGCCCTAGTTTGCGCACACAGGCTCCGGCGATGAAGGCGCGCTCCTCTTCGTTCTTTGGGCTTGCGAAGACGACCTTGTCTTTAATATTGCTCTGCATCTGCCAGACGTCGCTTGGGTGAGCTTCCGTAATGTACACCACTAGAAAGGCCACGCGATTGCCGTATTGCTCATAGAGCTTGTTGAGGGCGGGAGCCTCCCGCCGGAAAGGCGGTCAGGTGTAGCTGCCAAAGACCAGAACCACGGGCTGCTGTTGTTCAACGATGAGAGTTGGATCCGGTCTGTCTTATCCAACCTGAGGATGGAAAAGTCCGGGGCGTTGTCTCCGATGTGCAGAGTTCCTACGCGTGCCCGCAGCCACATGGTCTCGAAGGGAAAAAGCAGAAAGGGAACTGGCCCCGGCAGTTTGGACATGACCCGGCCAAAAACTTCTGGTGGCTGGCGCATGGCGTGCCAGATGAATGCGGCGCAGGCGACCCAGGAAACTGCCAGCGTGGCGACAATCCCGACCAGCCAGCGTCGTACCTGTGGATCGATCGGAGAACAATCTAAGCAAGTTGCTTCTGCAGCATCTCGGTAGAAGCATTGTAGCCCTGCTCGGCCAGCCGTTTGCCGTTTTCACGGTAGGTGGCAGGATCGGTGGGAGCCCAGGTGGCCAATCCATCCACATAACGGTTGTACATACAAAATGGCGGCGGCGATCAGAACCGTGTCGTGAATCTCTTTATCGGTAGCGCCATGCTGGCGGGCGTGGGCAATGTATTCCCCGGTCACGTTTTTCCCGCCTTTCTGAACCTGCCCGGCAATTGCTAGAAGTGCTTTCATCTTTTCGGAAACCGGCGCAGCCTCAAAATCCAACTTGACGGATTTAACCAGAGCTTCGTTGCCGTCGAGATGGTGCGCTGCCACGGCTCCGTGAATCGTCTGACAGAAAAAGCAATTGTTCTCCGAAGAAACGAACGTGGCAATCATTTCGCGTTCGCCTGGCGTAAGGCTATTGGGGCCGCGCAACAGAACCTCCGCCAGTTCGTTCAGCGGCTTCGTGGTTTCCGGGCTGAAGGCCATGGGACCAAGGATCCCTGGCAAACCTTCGGGTAATTGAATGTGCGGCATATGTAAGTCTCTCCTCCGGAGTATGGTTGCGGGCGGCATGGCCGAAGCCGTGCCCTAACCCAAACCGCGTTGCACACAACCCTTAGAACAAAAACTTCAGAGCGAACTGAATCAGGCGGGGCGGTTGCGCCGCCAGAATCTGGTTGAAGGTCGGCGAACTGATGTCGCTGTCCGGCAAGCGGAAATTGGCATGGTTGAGGAAATTGAAGAACTCCGCGCGGAACTGGAATTCCTTCGATTCCGTGACCTTGATGTTTTTGAACGCAGAGAAGTCCCAGTCCATATAGTTCGGACCGATGGCTACATTGCGCCCCTCTGAACCGAACTGCTGCGCTGGAGAGTTCGGGTCGGGAACAATGCGCTGGAAGGCTGCCGTGTTCAGCCATGCGTTGACGGTCTTCGGGCCGGCATTCGGGTTCTGGCCGGCAACCAGGTTCGGACGGTTGGCGGAGAACCCCGTAATTTCCGGCGCACTGCCTTGCTCGGAGACATCGTCGGAATCGAACACCGTGAAAGGCGTACCGCTCATCAAAGTCACAATGCCATTCACTTGCCAGTTGCCGACCACCTGCTGATACCAATTCCGCGGCTGACGCCACAACGGCAGATCCCACTCATAGCTGAAGACGAAGCGGTTGCGCGCGTCGAACATGGAAAGCCGCGCTCCGCTTTCAGGTTGTACGGATCCTGTGCCAGGTCGTTTTCTCCGGCTACCGGTTTCGAGGCCGACCCCGTCATATTGAATGAAGACGCGTCGTCGATGTCCTTGGACCAAGTGTAAGAAGCGAGGAACGAAATCCCGTGTCCAAAGCGCTTCTTCAAACTGGTTTCGAGCGCATTGTACTCGGAGTTCGCAATGCCAGCGATCAGGCCGGTCGAGGAGTAAATACAGCCGCTTTCGGTTTGAGCCAGCGTGCACCCCGAGTAAAGGCGGCGCTGGTCGGCGTTGCTGCTGGTGGACAAAGGCTGCGGCGGATTTTCGTTGTCGAATCCAGGAACGTAGACCGTTGGATTGCCTTCAATGAAGCGCGGCAGCTTGGTTCCCTTTGTTCCCACGTATCCGACTTCAAAGAGGAAGTCAGAGCCGAGTGACCGCTGAACGCTCAAATCCCAATCCTGGGTGTACGGCAACGGCAGGTTCGGGGTGAGCGTGAGATTGGTGAGCGGCGTGGCAAAGGCACCTGGCGCGGGCGGGTTGCCATCGAACGGATCGGCGAACGTCCCGGCATTCGGCGCGGGACAATACGCTACGAAACAGCCGATCTGTGCCGTCTGCAAGTACGGCGGAGCGCTGATCGGCGACTGCAGCGGACCACCCTGCCCCGTATAGTAGGGTTCGTAGAAGATTCCGTAGTTCGCGGTAACCAGCCATTTACCCTGACCGGTTGGATCCCAGGCAATGCCGACACGCGGAGCGAAAGCTTTCTTAAACGTCGGAATCAAGCCACGGGGGACGCCGGGATCGCCGGGATACAGAAGATCCTCGGGAGCGTTCGGCATGACAACCGACTGCCGTCCCGGAATCCACAGAGTCTGCCGGTTGTGAATCTCGGTGTAGGGAAATGGCAGGTCGTAGCGAAGGCCAAGGTTCAGGGTCATGCGCTTGGTCATCTTGTAGGTATCCTGCCCGTAGCCGTACAGCGAGTTGCCGCGGATGCCGCGATCGAAATCGCCACGGCCTTGCAGAAACACCACCGGAGCGCCCGTCAGATAGCTGGCAAACGCGTCCGTGAGGGGAAACGGCCCAAACACAAAGAATCCATTGCTGGCAATGCCCTGCAGCGCGTTGGTTCCCTGATGTTGACCTCCGGCGCCGAACTTCAGATCGTGCTTGCCCTTTACCCAACTGAGCGATCCGGAGTAATCGAATGCGTCCTCGAAGCTGTTGCGCGGGCCGGTTATGGGATCGCCGACCGTGGTGTAACCGTTGACCTGAATGAACGGTGGCCCAGTCCCGGCGGGGAGGCTGGAATCATATTGGAAACCCAAGTCCCCCGGACTGGTGTGGTCGGTGCGCAGCCCGAACAGAAACTTATTTCGCAAGAAAGAAAACCGCGCTACGCCAATCACCGTAGGCGAAAAGGTGTGCGTTTCGGTAACTACGAAATTCTGAGCGCGCTGATCGACGCCAACCGGAAATCCGGGCACGCTGGCTCCGGCAGGCGAAAGCGGATCGAGTTCGTTGCCGTTGCTGAACAAGTAGCGGAAGTTCAACGTATCCGATGCCGTCAGATAGTGGTCGATGCGCAGGCCAAACTGATCGCTGTTCTGCTGCAGCGTTTCCGTCGAATTCAGAAAGTTGGTGCCGTCGTTTGGTTCAGGAAACAAGCTCAACAGGCTCTGCGCCAGTGGATTAATCATGCCGCTGGGCAGCTGATTGTAAGGAATCGGCGCGTTCGCAATAATGTTGAAGAGCTGATCTACGGGCTGATTGGCCGGCGTGATGGGACTGCCCGGCGCGTTGGGCGGTTGCCGGTCATTGCAGATGCCGTTGCCATCGAAGCCATTGACGCACATCTCGGAGAAATTCCCCTGGCGCTGCAACATTGACGGAACCGTGGAAAGCTGCGTTTCGCCCTGGCGGTTGCGGAAGCCTTCGTAGAACCCGAAGAAGAATGTCTTGTCTTTGACGATCGGGCCACCGAAAGTTCCGCCGAACTGATTCTGCTTCAAAGGCTCTACATTCTGGGCGAAATAGTTGCGCGAATCCACTGCGTCGTTGCGCAGGAACTCCCACAAGGCTCCATGAAAGTTGTTGGTGCCGGAGCGGGTGATGATGTTGGTCGTCGAACCCAACGCGCCGCCGAATTCCGCATTGGCGCTGTGCGTCAAAATGCGAAATTCGCTGATCGCATCGATCGGCGGCTTGAGAACAAAGCCGCCATCCACGCCGTTAAAATTGTTCGCGCCATCAATCAAAAAATTGTTCGACTCGGGCCGCTGTCCGTTCACCGAATAGGGCTGCCCGTCGCGCAGAGCGCCGCCGGCTTCCGCCAGGCCAGGCGTCAGCGGAACCACTCCCGGCTGCAACACGCCGAGCTGGCTAAAATTGCGGCCATTCAGGGGCAGATCGAGAACCTCGCGGTCCTGCACCGTTATGCCGAGATTGGTCACCGTATTCTCGATTAGCTGGGCGTCGGCATTCACTTCCACCTGCTGCGTTTCCACCCCGACTAGCAGATGCACCGGAATACTTGCCGTCGCATTCACATCCAGCGAGATGCCTTGCTGCACATATTTCTGGAATCCCTTGGCTTCCACCTGTAGCTGATAGTGCCCCACCGGTAACTCGAGCAGGGTGTAGGCTCCCTTGTTGTCTGTGGTCGCCGTTCGGACCAGACCGGTTTCCGTCTGCTGAGCGCTCACAGTCGCGTTGTGTACGACAGCACCGCTCGGGTCTACCACCGTGCCGCGAATGCTGGCGGTGATCTGTTGCGCCATCGCGTTTCCGGCCAATAACGTGACGGCCAACAAGCAGGCAATTCTTTTTAAATTCAGCATGGATTCTCTGCTCTCTCAATTTTGGAATCGAACTGATCGTGGGACGGGGCCGCGCTGAAAAACCACCCACACAAATCCCGCCACTCCACAAAAGTGCCGCGATTATTTAAGCTTCGAACCGAAGGGTCAATCGTATGAAAGTACTAGCAGTGCGTCAGGTTCTACTCTTTTTCGATTATTGCGGAAGGATCACCGGACAACTAGCATAGATAGATTCTTCTTTACGCCAATTTTTTCGGCATCCGCCGGAGGACGCCTGAACTCATGAGCAGCGACCAAGACAGAATTCGCAAAGAAGAAGCCCCTCTGAAGCCAGCCAATAAAATCAGGATCATCGAAGACGCAGAGGCCACCGGCGACACGCTGGCGGCGTACGATTCTGGCGCGCAGGCTCGGGACGTCAGCAGGTACCGGCATCATCAAGTGCTTCGGCGCCGCCCGGATTTTCTGCGGCAAGTCGTGCAGTTTCCAACACCGTGCATTTCTCCGAAGGTCATCTCTCCCGGCGGCATAAAGAGATGATCGCCAGCCACGTCTCCTATTTGAACCGGTGCCCATATTGACTGGACAGCCACGCTTACTTCCTGCGGGTTCAGGGAGCCAACGATCAATGCGTGCAAGCCATCGTTGAAGGCAAGCTGGAGAAGCGGCCTGACTCCGGCGGAGCGCGCCTTGCTGGACTATGTGAAGCTGGTCACCGAGGCGGCCTACCGGATCGACCCCGGAAGACGTGCAGAAACTGCGCGATCGCGGTTGGAATGAAGATCAGATTGCCGAGGCGGTGCTATGTCATTGCCATGTTCGCATTTTTCAACCGCGTCGCAGATGCTTTCGGGATCCCCTCCAAAACTATCTCCATCGGCAAATTGACGCCTTAAGTTTGGCTGATCCTGCGCTTTGGCATAAGCTGGCAAAGCCATGGATGAAAATCGTCCGGACCGTCCTCTGCTCGTCTTCGATGGAGACTGTTCTTTTTGTAAGGCCTGGATCCATCACTGGAAAATTCTGACGGCCGACCGGGTACTTTACGCGCCTTCCCAGGAAGTGGGTTCGCGCTTCCCCGATATTCCCCAAAAGCAATTCGCCTCTGCGGTTCAGCTTATTTTTCCGAACGGGGAAGTGCGCAGCGCCGCGCATGCCGTTTTTCAGCACGTTGGAATTCGCGCCCGGAAAGAGTTGGATGCTCTCGGCCTATGACCACATTCCCGGAGCCGAAGCCGTCACCGAAGCTGGTTATCGCCTGGTGGCGCGGAACCGCTCAGCCGGCTACTGGGCGACCAAATGGCTCTGGGGCATTCCGGTCGAACCACCGACATACCGGCTGAGCAGTTGGCTTTTTCTGCGCTTGCTGGGAGCAATTTATCTCATCGCCTTCGCGTCCTTTGGAGCGCAGGCCGCCGGTCTGATTGGCTCAGGCGGGACTCTGCCCGTCGCTCAGTTTCTGGCGGAAGTACGGCAGTACGGAGCCTCAGCGTACTGGAGTGCTCCAACTCTTTTATGGTTCGCTTCAGCGATGTATTCCTTAAAGCGCTTTTGGCGGCGGATCTGCCTTTTCGCTGGCGGTATT